>CAVREG010000016.1:0-661960 GCA_963720075.1 uncultured Acidobacteriaceae bacterium
CAGGCGGCTGGGCCATTTTTGTAAAGGTGGGGACGACGAGGTCGGCGATCACAGCTTTTCGCTGCACGCACGGGTAAACCTTGCTCGGGGGGAAGATGGCGCGGTATGAATCAAAACCCAAAGGATGGGCCAGCCATCTTCTTCCCTGAACAACTCAAGCGCGCTTTCAGGAATCGGGTTTCGTGTCAGTTCGCTCTTTTCCGTAGAAGCATCCCTTCTTGAACATGTTCAAAAATTCTCTTCTAAACTTACCAAAGGGCTAGGGGATAACATTGAACACCCGTTCAAATACCTCCCAATTCATTGCCAAGCCTCCTCTGACGACATAGATACGTACCCATCAAAAAGTCGGCGACGAACTCCTCAACCCGGATAGTCTTTGAATGTCCTTCCAAACTAGCAACCAGATGGGATTGAACCACCTCGATCTCGCGATCATCGCGATCTACCTCGCGGGCATTACGCTATTCGGACTGCGTTTCCGCAAGCGTCAGCGCACCATGCGCGATTATTTTCTCGCCGACCGGGATATTCCGTGGTGGGCGATTGCTCTTTCCATTGTCGCGGCTGAAACCAGCACTCTCACGATCATTAGTATTCCTGGCCTTGCCTACGACACGAATTTCACATTCCTTCAGGTGGTGCTGGGTTATCTGGTGGGCCGCGTCATTATCAGTTTTGTTTTGCTGCCGCACTACTTTCGCGGCGAACTTTACACCGCATACCAGTTGATCGAACGCCGCTTTGGAGGCGGTTTGCGAACCGTGACCGCCGGCCTTTTTCTATTAACCCGGGCCGCGGCGGAAGGCGTTCGAGTTTATGCGGTGTCCATCGTGGTGACCATCGCGCTCGGCACCGGTGAAGTTACTTCGATCGCGATCATCACTGCCCTGACTCTGATCTATACCTTTGAAGGCGGCTTGGCAGCGGTCATCTGGACGGATGTGGTTCAGACCGTAATTTATGTCGCCGGAACTCTAGTCGGCGTGTTCACGATTCTTCATCTCGTGCCGGGAGGTTGGAGCGCGATCCATGCCGTCGCGGCGAACGCCGGCAAGCTGCAAGTTTTCGACTTCACTCCAAATTTCTGGAAGCCGTACACGTTCTGGGCGGGGCTGATCGGAGGAGCTTTTCTCACGACCGCGAGTCACGGCACCGATCAATTGATTGTGCAGCGATTATTGGCGGCGCGCAGCCAACGCCAATCCGTAACTGCATTGCTTTCGAGTGGAGTAGCGGTGCTATTTCAGTTCGCATTGTTTCTACTGGTTGGCATGATGTTGTTCGTGTATTACCGCGTGCCCTCAGCAAGCTTTGGCACGGCGGACAGAATTTATCCAACATTCATCGTCACTCACATGCCCCACGGAATTTCGGGATTGCTTATCGCTGCAATTCTGGCCGCGGCAATGTCCAATTTAAGCGCCGCTCTCAATTCCCTTTCGTCGAGTTCGATGATGGATTTCTATTTGCGCGGCAATCGCGAAATCTCCGAAAAAAGAAAGATGCGGATCTCTCGCGTTTCTACTTTGTTCTGGGCGCTGATTCTCTTTGGACTAGCGATCCTGTCTCTGCATAAGATAGCCCGCGTAGTCGAGGTCGGATTGCAGATTGCGTCCGTCGCCTACGGAGCTTTGCTCGGCGTATTCCTGCTGGGCGTTCTCACCAAGCGCGCCAACCAAACCGGCGCAATGATAGGAATGTTATTCGGATTTATTACCGAGCTCTATTTATGGATAGGAACCCAGGTGCCATGGACTTGGTATGTCGCCATCGGGACAATCGTGACCTTCGGGATAGGATATGGAGTAAGTGCGATGACGAATGACAGAGGCCCCGTTCACAAAACATTGCCCTCCGCAACCGAATAGAGAGCCGCGGACCAAATGGCCCTACTGCTGAGCGCATTTGTCAGGCAGACGAAAAAACGATAGCGTCGTGCCATGGGTGATTGCCACGAATGTGCCGGAGGGCGATATATCTGAATGACTGTCATCGGTCAAAGCTGGGGGCAGCCGGCTATGCCAGTCGAAGCACATGCCGCCTGTCTTAGTGTCAATTACGCGCACTGCCTCTCCGTTATCCCATTCTTCTGGACCACCGCCCGCGAGACCCTCCACTACCTCCGCTGCGTTCCTAAAAATTGAGACATGCCGGGTAGAATGATCAAACAACAATCGGCTGCCACTGTCGTTTGTTTCACTGCGAAGAGGATTCCCTTCAGGCATTCGGATATTTGCTAACTTTTTACCCGCAAAGTCGGCGATGTATTGTTGGCCGCAAATATCAACAAAGAGAGCGTCGCGATCGAGAACCCTAGCAGAAGAAAAACATTTTGTCTGGGGCTTCACCGAAAAAGATCCGAGTTCCTTTCCATCGAGAGTCTCCGTGTAAATTTTCTCCCCCCGTTCTACAGTAAGCGCGTCTTCCGATACCGAGAGAAGCGCGCCGGTACCCTGTCTGAGTTGCCGCTGGCTTGGAAGCAATTGATACAGCGTCCAACTAGTCATTGCGGAGGCTGCGGCCAGTTTCCCCGACGCAGAAATAAGGTAAGGTTCCACAAATGGAACTTGCTGCCTTTCCTGAAGGTCCACGGAATAGAGTACCGACGAAGGATATACAACTCCTGTTGACAGGATATGTGCGTCGCCAACCCGGTGCATAAAGGTGAATGGCATAGTTTTAGGGCCAGTCGCGCTTGAAAGATTGTGGAGCTGACCTCCCGTCCACTCGAACACGTAAACCTCGCAACTGCCGTTCGTCGAGTGGAAACAAAGTGCCAACGTCTTATCGGTCAAGAACTCAACGCTTACCGACCTGTCTTGGGTGACAACGCCCGGCAGCAATTCGGCCAGATCGAAAGTTTCCTCGGGAGGGGGAGAATTCGGGCGGCACCATGCGGCGCAACCAAGCAGCAACACGAGGACAAGAGTTACCGAGCGAAGAGACATATATCTTGACTCAACTCACCGAGCGACATTACGCGTTTGCCTTCATCCGGCCCTTCCAGCGCGACCACACGAACCAGACGATTCCAGCCAGGATCAACGCAACAATCACTGCATCGAACTCATGAAAATATTTTCCGATGCTTCGCCAATTCTGGCCTAACTTCATTCCAAACCACGCCAGCGCGAGACACCACGGCCAGGAACCGAGGAAAGTATAAAGATGAAATCGGCCACGCGGCATTCTCGATACACCTGCCGGAAGCGCGATAAACGTTCGAACTACCGGCAACATCCGTCCGAAAAATACGGCGAGATATCCCCAGCGGTGGAAGAATTTATCCGTCCACTCAAGTTCATGAGCGCTTAGCAAAATCCATCGCCCATATTTTTCTACTAGTGGACGCCCGCCATAGTTGCCAATCTCATAGGCAACCAACGATCCCAAGTTACAACCAATCGCTCCCGCAGTCGCGACCCAGAGCAATTTCATGGTGCCGGTGGATACGAGGTACCCGGCAAATGGCATGATCAGTTCCGACGGCAGCGGGATGCACGCGGACTCGATCGCCATCAGAATCGTGATGCCGCCGTAACCCATCGCCGAAATCAAAGAGCTAATAAAAACAAAAAGTGCGCCGACTATCTTCTCAGTCATTTTTTATTTTGCAGCTCTTAGATCGCATCGGAGCGGCGATGGTCTTGTACTGCGCCG
Organism: uncultured Acidobacteriaceae bacterium; assembly: GCA_963720075.1. Taxonomy (GTDB): domain Bacteria; phylum Acidobacteriota; class Terriglobia; order Terriglobales; family Acidobacteriaceae; genus PALSA-188. The sequence goes on from CAVREG010000016.1 coordinate 3,664, forward strand.
GGAGAATGGAGTATCTGTCCGAGATTCTAAAAAGATCCTTCTTGGGTAAAAGTGAAACCGGGTAGCGATGCGCCTTCCGCGGTCTTGGTGATTTTGACGCGAACCGTGGGAGCATCCGGCGCGGTCACTTCAGCGGGACGCAGCACCGCGTAGTGCGAAAATACTTCGCTGTAAACTTTGGTGACCAGATAATCCTGCCCACCGTCATCTTTACGCCAGACTTGCCCGAGTTGAACGGATTTGACTGCCAAGTATTTTCCTCAATTCAGTATGGATGCTAGTGTTCCAGACTATCGAGAGACCAATCAGCCGTCAAATGCGAACAGCCCTGATTGCGAAAACTATAGACATGTCTCGATAGGTGCGTCCCGAAAAGGATACGACGAATTTGCTACCATCATACAAACTATCTGAGGATACTCATGGCGCGAGGTCTCATAATAAGGCAGCCCGGCAAAGCGGGCAGACACGATGCTATTCGCAAACCAGTCGCAAAAACCAAGCAGCCGCCGAAATTAACCCGCGCTAAACCAGCGGGCATAACAAAATCAAAAGCGTCCCGGTCAGACAAAGCCTATAACCCCCTCGCCCCGGAACGCATTAAAGAAATCCTCAAGCGGCTGAATCAGCTTTATCCCGATGTGACTTGCGCGCTAACCCATAGTAGCGCGTGGGAACTGTTGGTCGCCACGATTCTCTCGGCGCAAGCCACAGACGTTCGAGTCAACATGGTGACGCCGGAAATCTTCAAAAAGTATCCGACGGTGCAGGATTTTGCCGCGTTGAAACCCGAGCAGCTTGAACCCGACATCCGTTCCACCGGATTCTTCCGCAACAAATCGAAGTCCGTCGTCGGTGCGGCTAAAAAGCTCGTTGCCGACTTCGGCGGCAAGGTTCCCGAAAATATGGATGATCTGCTTTCCCTTCCCGGAGTAGCTCGCAAAACTGCCAATGTCGTGCTTGGGACGTGGTTCAAAAAAGGCGAGGGCGTTGTCGTTGATACTCACGTGCATCGCATAGCGCGTCGGCTCGAACTCACACGGAATGACGATCCCAAAAAGATCGAACAAGATTTGATTCAGATTATCCCGGAAGAAAGACGCATATTGTTTTCGCATCAGGTCATTTGGCATGGACGCAAATTGTGCATCGCCCGAAGACCGAAGTGTGTGGAGTGTCCGCTGGAAAACATCTGCCACGCCGCCGACAAGACATGGACGACGGTGGAAATTCACAAGAACGCACGGGCGTAGGGAGAATCCTTCTCATCATTATTATTCACTTGCACTGCGCAGCGACCTAAAGCAGATCCCTCGACTGCGCTCGGGATGACAGGCTTTCTTAATTGGAAATGCGTGCCTTTGACCTGGCCGTCGCCTAACTCTCTTTGTCATCTCGAGAGCCAAGGAATTTGCCAAAGTAAAATAGCTGGCGAGTGGAGGGACCTGCTTTCCCGTTTGAATCTTACCGCGCTCTACGTCGGCACCTTCAATATCAAATACCCGCCCAACATCGCAAAAATCAAATCCGGGGACCACGCCGCCAGCGCGGGCGGCAACTGACTGATGTTCCCCATAGCCTCGAACATTTGGGAGGTAACTGAATAAACCACTGCTATGCCAACGGCGACTGCGACCCCTGTGAGAGCTCCGCGCTTGCCCCCCGAAAGCGAAAATGGCACTGCCAGCACGGCCATAACCAGAGTGATGATGGGAAACGCGAACTTCTTTTGCAGTTGCACTCTAAGGCGCACCACATCGAATCCGCTCTGCTGCAAGTCATGAATATAGCGCCGCAGCTCTTCGTAGTTCATCTCCGAAGACTGCCTCACTTCCTTCTGGAAATACGACGGCGGCTCGCTGATGGCTGCAAAAGTCGAGACATCGAATGTCCGGTATTTTTCGATTGCTGACCCATGAAAATCCCGCTCCCAGCCTTGCGTGCAAACCCACCGCTCTAGGCTGTCGTCCCAATGCGCGCGCGCCGCGTAAATCCGGCTCGTGAGCTGAAAGGTGGCGGGATCAAACTGAAACACGGATAGGCTGCCAAACTGCGCCCGCTCCGGATCAAACACTTGGTAGTAATAAATCGTCGAGTGCTCCCCGAAGATCCATTTGCGATCGGGATTCAGATAAGTTTGCGGCGGCTTGCCCTTGATGCGATTCCGCAACGCATCCTGCCGCTTGTTGGCTCGCGGCAAATAAAACTGGTCAAAGAAGAAAAGGCCGCCCGCGATTAGGGTTGCGGCAATCAGCAACGGAACAATAATCCGGTAAACGCTGATCCCGGTGGCCTTCATGGCCGTGATCTCATTCGTCCGCTGCATCAATCCCAACGTAATCAGGACTGCCAAGAGGATGCCGTAATGGCTGATGTTGTAGAGAAAGTATGGGGTGACATTCCACAAGTATTCCCCCACCACCACCGGCGAAACGTGATTTCTCAGGATGTCTCCCAGCAGTTCGAACAACGTAAATACCAGCAACAGCATGATGAACGCAGAGAGCACCAATGCTAGATTTACAAAAAAGTCTCTCAGAACATAATCATCGAGAAGCATGGGAAAGCGCGCACTAAACATCCGCCGCCTTGACGCGGATCGTTCAAAGGCATCTCCATTGTCGCCATTGCGCGGACTCTTCCTTCTCTCGTGAAGTTCCTGCTTGAAGGGATTACGAATCCGCAGAGAGCCAATTTCAAAAGGCCTGCGTTCTACTCTCCATAGCAAAAATGCGCCCAGCACGAGAAACACAATGTCGGCCAACCATACCCCCAAACCTGGTGAAACCTTGCCCTGTCTCGCTAGAGAAATTCCGAATAAAGATACAAAGTAATAGACAAACACCAGCAGGATCGTCATTACGAAGCCGCTGGACTTGCCTCCTTTTTTCGACGACAGACCGAGAGGTATGCCCACCAGCGCTAATACCAGGCAGGCCGTTGGCAAAGCGAAGCGGCGATCCAATTCAATGTAGTACCAGCGGGAAAGCGCCGGATTCCGCTTCGTCTTCGCCTCGAAAAGCAAGTCTCGCGTGGATAGTTGCGTGAGAGGAGCTGGCTCCTGCTCTCTAACATTTTCTTGTTGCGGTAACGCAATTGGGAAATCGGTCTGCTGAAAAGTCGAGACCTGATAATGATTGGGAGACGCGGCATCCACTTCGTGGACAGACCCATTGGTCAGGTGAAGTTGCAGAGAATGAGGACCCTCGCTGATTAGAATTCCCCGTTGCGCCATGGTCACACGGGGAGCGGAAGGAATGCTGATATCGGCGATGAATACGTTCTTCCATATTGCAGCCTTCTGTGCCCCTTTCACATCCTGCACATAAAGTACTAACTTGGGGAATCCCTCATAGAAGACGCGCGGCTGCACCTCAAAAGATGCTTGTGATCCCTTCAGCTTGTCCTGCAAGCCGCTCAGCGCGGCCTGAGAGCGCGGCACCAGATAGGCTCCGTTAAAGAGTGCCAGCGCCCAAGCGCCGGCAACAAAAATGGAAATGATTGCCAGAAACGACCAGACTCCAATGCCGCTCGCCCGCATGGCAGTAATCTCGCTGTCCGCGGCGAGCCGGCTGAGTCCAATCAGAATCCCGACAAGGACGGCCATGGGAATGGTGTAAGTGAGCGTCGAAGGAAGGCTTAAGAAAAACACTTCCGCCACCGAAGCCAGCGGTGCGCTGTTGCGGATAATCAACTCGAGAATGTGTCCCAGATCCCGCGTAAACAGCACAAACGTGAAGACGCCCAGCCCGATCAAGGCGTGGGACGTTACTTCGCGCAGAATATAGCGAGTGAGAATCCGCATTGGCGGCAGCTTGAATGGAAGTCTAGCATGTCAAAAAGCATGAATTGTTTGATGTATTTCCGCCGAAAAACGCAGAGCAGCAAAGGCTTGAACTCCCGATTCTCAATAGATGCGATACCTGACGTTTGCGAAAAACCTGGATCACGAAGCTCGATTAGCCCTACTGGTCGTATTACCTCCGTAATGTGCATCTCTTTGCCGTTACCCATTAACCTGAAGTGGCAATCGGAAGTTCCGGGAGCCACGTATCTTCACCGCCGAGACAACCAAAGGGACCCGCACCGCGTCCGCGCGTGCGTTCATCCATAGCCTCAACATTCTAATTAAGTACGTGCGTCTATATGGTTTCGACCACAAGCGCACTACTGGCCAATTTGAAATTACGTGGAACGAATTGCAACAAGGCCTTCCCAAAGAACACGATGGCAACTTTCTGCTCGGAGTTTCCGAAAACCGCCTTCTGATTGATGGCATTGCCCTTGAATCTGGACAAGCCGAGCAAAGCTTCGCGAAACTACTGACCACTGCCGGGTTGGCGAGCATTCATTTTTCAAACCACGTCACCGTTGATGATTTCGCCCAATTGGTCAAAGCTTTCTCGACGGCTGGTTCCAAAGCGCAGGACGTCACCAAGCAAATTAAAGACACATTTGGAAATAACAAACAGGCGAGTATCCGAATCAACGAAGTGAAGTTCGTTGCCGCCGATCCGGCGACCGGTGATGTCAGTATCGCGGCACAAATTGCGGCGCAGTCTCTTGGACCTGAATTCAAGCAATGGTTAAATGACCCGCAGAAGCTCATGCAGCTAATCGCCGCAGCCGAAGGCGCGCACAGCGGAGGCGGAGGCGGCGGAGGAGGAGGCGGCACCGGGGGCGGTACTGGACCCAGCATGCCTCCCGGAAGTTTTCCCAACCCAACCCCAGGAGAGCATTCCTCCGGAGGCGGTGTTGCGGGAACAGGTACCGGCGGTGGGACGGGTACCGGCGGCGGCGGCAACTGGAGCGGCGGCGTAGTTCCCTTGCAAGAGGAAGAAGTCATTCAAGCCATACGCCTGCTAACCAGGTTCGGCGAAGTGGGCAGTGATCCTTCCGCCAAAACAGAAGCCCTGCAAGGCGAGATCAGCAAAACCGACGCCAACACCAAAATTAATCTGCAACAGCTGCTGCAAAGTCTGGCTGCCACAGTTCCTGCTCAGCAGACCGACACGCCTTTACTAATGAAGGCTGCCGAACACATGGCAATTCGCTTCGCCCTGGAACGCTTCCAAAAGGGTGAAGTGAAGGTGAACGCGGTTCACCAGATGCTCGAGCACATGAGCCGGCAGATGGATAGCTTGCGGCAAATTCTGCGGCTGCAAGAAGACAAGATGAGCAAGGCGGGGATTTTAGTGGAATCCCACGCCGACATTCTCGATCGAATGTTCTGGGCCGAGGTTCCCGACGCTGGGAAAAAAAGCGTCCTGTTATCTGACGAAGCGCCCTGTGTCCCCGCGCGAAACATACGCCAGTTTGTCGAGCTCCTACTCGACAGGGATGAGAAAGAAACAGCCTCGGAAATTCTGCGGAATTATGCGTCGTGCCTGAACGCCAAAGATCCCGAGCCTCGCCGCAAGATTGCGACCGGGCTGGGCCAGCTGGCCGATCTTTTTGCCAGCTCAGACGAGAAGCTACTAGGGTCCACCGTTCGAGCCCTCGCGGATGTCTTGGTTAAGGAGCCCGATTCAGAAATGCAGAGCTTGTTGAGCGCGGCATTCGTTCGCATGAGCTCTGAGGCAAGCGCGCAAAAGCGCTATTCCGCGTTGAACGAAGTTTGTGATGCCATGGACGCGGTAGGAAAACAGCGTCCTGTCCTTGCCGATGATCTGCGTCCGCGGATTGGCATCGAAAATCGCTTGCCTGAATTTCTTGAAGAAGCTCTCCGCCTGCCGCAAGTTCCGCCCGAATTGGTCATGGTGTTGCGACGTACTTCGCAGGCTGCTATCGAACATCTCGCGGATCGCTTTTTCCGTTGCATGCGTCGTGACGAATGCGACCGCATGGTGAATCTTGTTAAAGATCTGGGACCTGCGGGCATGGGTCACTTGCGCGAAATGTTGCGCATGGGACCGCCACGCCAGGCGTCCTCAGTGATTGGCCTGCTAAGTCGTCTCGACGTTCCCACTTTGCTGGAATTATTGCCGACTCGCCTGCCGGAGTGGAATCGTTTCTATCACGATTTGGTCGTACGCCAGATTGCATACGGTGCTGCTCCCGATCGCGGGCGCTCGCTGCTTGAGTTGCTAGAGATTCTCGATCCGCTGGTATTGCCACAGGCTCTCGATGAAATCGGCATGAGCGGCGATCGTTCGGCGGTTCCACCGCTGATCGTAATGGCTGAGTCCGGAGAAACCGAAGGACGCTCTCCATTACTACAATTGAAGGCTGTGGAATCTCTTGGCAGACTGCGCGAAGGCGATTCGATCACGGTTCTTCGAAATCTCCTGGAAGCGAAGAAAATGTGGAAGTGGATTCATCCGCGCGAATTGAGAATTGCAGCCGCGCAAGCACTAACCAAGATTGACCCGACATACAGCAGCAAGATCATGTCAGAGAGCGGCCTGGAGCCTGCCGAACTGGCGGTTGCGGCACTCGATGCAGCCCCAGCCTGTCCATGGGTACGGCAGCGGCGATATGAACGCATCGCGCTCAGAAAACCAATTTCCGCGACCATTAGTAGTTCATGGGGGAAATCCAGCATCTCGGTCCACGAACTCAGTCTGGGGGGTGGAATGGGCACGAAGCAAGACAATCTTCGCGTAGGCTCGGAAGCTTCCCTCGATATGAAGGTTGGCTTGAGCCACATTCGCGCCGAGGTATTGTTACGCCGCGCCCGCGTCAACGAAGTAGGGTTTGAAATTGTGAATACCGATCTCGAAAGCCGCTATCGCCTGCGCCGCATTCTGCTCGAAACCATGGGAAACACTCCGGAAGAAAAGAAAGAGGAGTGGAGCGAGATCCGAAAGAGCTGACGCTATTAGGAAAGAAAAAAGCTTCTACCTGAGTAGAGGCTTTTTCATTTTGGAAGGGCGGACTATTTCACTTTCAGAAAAATGATGATGAAGGTGTAGAGCGCCAGGGATTCGATCAAGGCAAGACCTATCACCATGCCTATAGAAATTCCGGCGCGAGCTGAGGGATTTCTAGCCAACGCCTCCGTCGCAGCTGCCGTGGCCCGTCCCTGGCCGATTCCGCAGCCGGCGGACGCAATCGCCATGGAAAATCCAGCACTCAGCGCAACCCAATTCACAGGATTCGAAGTGCCCCCGCCCTGTGCGAATGCAGGCACAGCAAAGCACATTACCGCCAGTGCCATAAATACATAGCTCATTACACGCATCGTTTTTCTCCTCTTCTCCTTTTATGAAATGCCGCCAGTGGGTGGTTGACGTTACCGAACAAACGCCCTCACGCTGTACGGATGCAACAACAGTTTCGAGTTTCCAGTTTCTAGTTTCAAAATCGGCCACTCGAAGACTTCAAACTGGGAACTAAGAACCGCTTTTCTCTATTCCAGTTTCCCTCTCGAGCACCCAACTTGACTGCTCCCCGACACTTGAAACCCGAAACTCGAAACTGATACTTAATGTTCTTCAGCGACGGCTCCCGCCAGATATACCATCGTCAAAAGCACAAAAATATAGGTCTGTAGCAAGGCAACAAAAATATGCAATCCCAAAAATATGATCGGAACCCCAATCGCAATCATGGAAAAGAACGCCATGATCACCAGCTCCCCAGCAAGCATATTGGCCCAAAGCCGGAAGGTGAGTGAAAGCACCCGCGCAAAGTGGCTGACGATTTCAATGGGCAGCATGAGAAAAGCCAGCGGGATGCGAATTGCCAGCGGAATGGTCGAATCCGACGGCCCCAGAAAATGCGCCGCGTAGTGCACCAATTCCTTTCTTGCGAATCCCTTGTGCGTGGTAATAAAAGAACGCAAGCAATCGCGCAACCAAATGGAACTTCGGCTGAGGCTGTCGGCGATTCAAAGCCCGGAATCAGACCGATCAGATTAGAAATCAAAATAAACAGAAGCAGCGCGGCCAGAAACGGCGTGAATCCTTCGCTGTGATGTCCAATAATGTCTTCGCTCTGCCCGTTCACAAAACCATGCAGCAACTCAAAAGTATGTTGAACTCCTCCGGGGCTTTCGACCGAAAGGCGCGTCCGCAGAAGGACAAACATCAATACCAGAAAAAGAAAGACCAACAACTCCATTGAGAAAGCATTGGTAATCGGAGCTTGGGGGTACTTCGGCTCAATATGGAGCGCCCGCAACAAGGCTGTCGCCGGACCGGCAAAGAAGCGATTCAGAATTTCGGTAAACCAAAGCTGTTCAGGCATAGGAAAAACGCTGCTTTTTAGCTACTGGCTTCTGGCTAGTGAAAAACAACAACTACTTTGACGTCATCCTGAGGGCCTTCAGGCCTGAAGGATCTGGCGCGCTGTGGCACGGTCGTAAACTTTAGCTAAATTCCGCGCGCCAAAGCCGTATACAGCTCGTACGCAGCCTCGCACAAAATCGCCGCTACGGGCAGGAATAATCCCACCAAAAACCCATGAAGGCTCGCTGGATAACTCGTTAGAATAACATAGGCCGCGCAAGCCACGGCCAGATAGCGCAGCACGAATCGCATCACGATTCCCTTCCCTGATTGCCGATGTCCGGACTGCATCGTGCGCTCCACAACTCCGCCTACTACTCGCTTCAACAAATGAAAATTCGCATAGCCGATCCCACTTCCGCAAGCAAAACCGGCCGCAATGCGCCAGCCAAGAAGCATCCACGCGACGGCAGTAAATCCGATCCCAAGAACAATCATCCCACGCTGAATGCGCCCCATCGCACCAGCATGAAACGATTCGTCAGTGAGATCCATAATCATGCGTGTGGTTTAGATTTTGTGGTGCGGACACTCCTGTCCGCTGCCTTTGACTTAAGCTTTACGTCTTCCCTTTTCCCGGCAAACCCGCAGGGTTCTCATGCGTCCGTTCTCGGAACCCACCTTTCATTCCTCCGGCCAGCGATACACTTGACTCTCCAAATTTATCGCGCAGCCGGTCCGCGACAGACAATGCCTGTTGCCATTTCTGTCGGCGTCCGTCTTCCAGCAAATCGCCCTGACCGGCCATCTCCTCAAACCCAGACACATGCACGCCCAGCAATCGGATCTCCGCATTCTTTTTCCAATTGCTACGAAATAGCGCCCTGACCTGCTCGAAAATTTCCGTATCCAGTTGCGTCGCAGACGCCAACGTATGAGCTCGCGTAATCGTCGAGAAATCCTTGTAGCGCAGCTTAAGCTGAATGGTCCGGGCATACAATCCATGCTCCCGCAGCCGTCTGCCCACCATCTCCGAGAGCCGCATCAGCGTAGATTCAAGCTGCGCCGGATCGTTCGTGTCCTCGTTGTAAGTATGTTCATGGCTGATTGATTTCGGATCAACATCTGCGCCCACCTCACTGTCAAACCATCCTCCCGCATCCTCACCGCGTGCCTTTCCAGCCAGCGCCAGTCCCCATTTTCCAAAGCGCTCTTCTAAAAATGAAGTTTCAAAGCGCGCAAAATCGCCAACCTTGCGGATACCAAGGTCATTCAAACTTCTCTCCGTAACCTTTCCCACTCCTGGAATGTCGCGCACATCCAACGGTGCAAGAAAGTTCGCCTCGCACCCGGGAATCACCCAAAGCACTCCATGCGGTTTTGCCTTCGCCGACGAAATTTTTGCCACCAGCCGCGAGCTACCAATTCCTATGGAGCAATTCAGCTGCGTCTCAGCTTTCATCTTGTGATGCAGGCTATGAGCCGCCCCCAGCACTGGCCCATGCAGCCGCTCAGTTCCGGTCATATCTAAATACGCTTCGTCAATCGAGGCCATCTCCACCAGCGGCGTGAACGAACCGAGCACTCCATACACTCGCTCAGAATACTGCCGATAGCGATCAGGATGCCCATCCACAAAAACCGCATGAGGACAAAGTTTCGCCGCCGTTCTTAGCGGCATCGCCGAATGAACTCCAAATTTCCGCGCCTCATACGACGCAGCAGAAACAACTCCGCGCTCGTGCCGCTGTCCGCCAACCACGACAGCCTTCCCCTTTAACTCAGGATCAAACAGCTCTTCCACCGACACGAAAAAAGCGTCCATATCAACGTGAAAGATAGTCTTGGCAAAGGCAGGCATGGTGGGAAGTATGGATTCGTGAATTCTATCAGCGCCAGACGGTGACCCTTTATCATAGGAGGCCACCATGCAAGATACAGCGGCACACTGGGATCATCTTCATAAGAATCCGCGCTTCCGCCCGCTCTACCCGTCGGACCACGTTGTGCGCTTTATGATGGGAAGCCGTTCGCTGCTTCAAAAAAGCGGCGAGGTGCGATTCCTTGATATTGGCATAGGCGCGGGGCGTCATGCCAAGCTCGCTGCGGATCTAGGCTTCCCTGCTTTTGGGATTGATATCTCTCTGGTGGGCCTTCAACATGCCCGTGAGCGGCTCCAGCACTCCGGCATGCGCCCGCATCTGGTAAAGAGTTCGATGCTTGCCCTCCCATTCAGCGAAGGCACCTTCGAAGTGGTGGTGAGTTATGGAGTCTTTTACTACGGCACGGCGGCGGAGATGAAACAGGCGATACAAGAGACCCTTCGCGTGCTTACGCAAGGAGGGCGGGCATTCGTCGTTCTTCGGACCGTGAACGACTGCCGTTTCGGCAAAGGTGAGCAGATTGAGCCCAACACATTCCGCCTGACGATTACGGAGACGAATGAGGCAGGAACCGTCCAGCACTTTCTCTCCGCCGACGATATACCCATCTATTTTTCAGGATTCTCGGAGGTGAGTTTCGAGAAAAGTGAAACGACGTTTGCTAATCGCAGACTCCTTAACTCGGATTGGTTGATCACGGTTGAGAAGTGATAGTAATGCAGAACGCTTCGGTTCTTCTCAGCACAATTTCACTGGGGGCTGCCCCATCCTTGCGTGGTTTTCGCAAGGGTGGGAGGCGAGAAAGCCGGAACTGAACTGATTAGACGGCAAAGACAAATCTTGTGAAGCGAAGCAATATTTTTTCTATCGACTTAACCGGAAATACCACGGCTCGTCCGCCCCTACCGCCCCGCAAACGTCAGCGTATCCGCCACAGTCACGGGGGGTACCGCCCTCAACTGGCGCGCCCGCTCATACACTCGCACATACTCTTTCGCGGAAAGGTTCCAGGAAAAATCTTTACTCATGCCATTGCGCATGAGAATCTCCCACGAATTCCGGTCTTGAAAAGCCTGCAATGCCTGTTTAATAGTTAACAGAAGCTCCTCGCCGCTGTATTCGGAAAACTTGAATCCTGTTCCCTTCCGCGTGCGAGGGTCCCACTGCTCAATGGTGTCGTCCAAACCACCGGTGGTGCGCACGATTGGCACTGTGCCGTACTTCAGGCTGTACATCTGATTGAGGCCGCTGGGCTCGTACCGCGAGGGCATGAGAAACATATCGCTGCCGGCCTCGATCTTGTGCGCCAGCGCGTTGTCATACGCGATCTTCACCGCGATCTTCTGCGGGAACTGTTTGTTGATTCGCGTAAACATGGCTTCGTAGAGCTTGTCGCCGGCGCCGAGAACGACGATGATCATTTCTTCCCGCGCCAGCCGGTCCACAATCTGAGCGATGAGATCAAAACCTTTCTGCGCCGCAAACCGCGACACAATCCCAATCACTGGCAAACGAAGATCCGGATCAGTGACGCCGAACGAAGTCAGCAAATCCTGCTTACATTTAATCTTTCCGCCGAGGTCTTCGGACGAATAATTGGCCACAATAAATTTATCCGTCTTAGGATTCCATTCTGCATAATCCACGCCGTTCAGGATTCCAGTCACGGTCGAAGACCGATCCCGCAGAACACCATCCAGCCCAAAGCCAAACTCACTCGTCTGAATTTCCTGGCTATACTTGCGGCTCACAGTGGTTACGAAATCGGCATAGACCAGTGCCCCTTTCAGAAAATTTACGTTCCCGAAAAATTCCAGCTTCAAAATCGTAAACAGATCCCACGGCAGAGTGAGGAGCGGCAGAGTATCTGGCGAAAACAACCCTTGGTATCCCATATTGTGAATTGTGAAAACCGTCGCTGTCTGGCGGAATGCGGGATCCCCGGAGTACTGTGTACGCAGCAGCACCGGAATCAGCGCAGTCTGCCAGTCGTGACAGTGAAATACCTGTGGCACGCCAAGAATTTTCGAAGCCTCGAGGACAGCGCGACAGAAAAGCGCGAACCGTTCCGCGTTATCGGGAAAGTCCCCCGCCGGCGTTCCATAAAGCGCGTCCCGATCGAAGTACGGGGGATATTCAACAAAGTAGAATTGCACCCCATCGAGAGTACCTCCAGAGATCATGGAACAAAACCGGTAGTGATCGTCGAACGGTACTGTAATGCTTGCAATCACAGTCGGTGCGTCGGTGAGCTTGGTCTGACGATATCGAGGAAGAAAAACGCTGACCTTGTGACCCGCCGCAGCCAACGCCTTCGGCAATGCCCCGACCACATCGGCCAAACCACCCGTCTTTGAATAGGGCACGCATTCGGAAGCGGCAAATGCAATATGCATGGGCAAATCCATTTCAACATCAGCTCTAATCGCCGGCGCAAGCTATCATAGAAGCGCGGCGGCAAATATCGGTTGTACATTCCGGCAACCGGCAAGCCGAACGTTAGTCTAACTGCCGTAAAGAAAGAGGGTCAACGTGCCGAAGGTATCCGCGGAACGACCGACGCGCAAACCCAAGCTCGGGCAACATTTTCTGATTGATGAAGCCGCCGCCATTCGGACCGTCGAAGCGCTGGGTGATATATCTCAAAGCACCGTCCTGGAAATCGGCCCAGGACGCGGCGTTTTGACCGGCCTGCTTGCCCGTCGCGCACGGCGGCTCATCGCAATCGAAACCGACCGCGTTCTGGCGGCGCAGTTGCGCATGAATTTTTCGCTGATGCCCAACGTTGAAATTATCGAAGGCGATATTCTCTCCATTGATTTCGATAGCATCTTCGGTCCGAAGCCAGGAAGCACCCGTCCTGGAATCAATCAGCAACCAGAGCCGGCCCGCGTCGTCGGGAATCTCCCATACTTCATAACTTCCGATATTCTGCTGCGGCTTTTTCAGGTTCGCAAATATATCGAAAGCATCGTGCTCATGGTTCAGCGCGAGGTTGCCGACCGTCTGGCGGCGAAGCCCGGTAAGAGTGAATACGGACTGCTTTCGGCCACGGCCCAGCTTTATGCGAGGGTCGAGAAACTTTTTACCCTTCCTCCGGATTCTTTTTCGCCTCCACCGAAAGTTCATTCCACCGTGGTCCGGCTCACGATTGATCCACGCCTCGAAAGCTTGCGTGTTCCGGAAGCAGAATTCGTAAAGTTCTTGAAACTGATCTTCGGACAAAAGCGCAAGACGCTTTGGAATAACCTAAAATCCGATTACGAAATCGAAGCGTTACGAACCGCCCTCGACAAGGCCAACGTGAAACCGAATGTGCGGGCCGAAGCACTCACACTCGAAAAAACTGCGGCACTGTTCCGCGCGTTATCGAATGCCCCGCTCGGCGCGGCAAACCTATAGGTAGCGCCATGCACGTCCGCCATCCCGCCGTCTCAGGACGCTTCTACCCAAGGGATCCCGCGATCCTTCGGGCAGACGTGCAGTCTTATCTTTCGCCCTATGGACCGAAGGTTGAAGCACTCGCGTGCATGGTTCCCCACGCTGGCTACATATACTCCGGCCACGTCGCAGGCGCGGTGTTTTGCAAAATTAATATTCCTCGCCGCTGCATCGTAATCGGTCCAAACCACACCGGCCTCGGACGCCCGCTTTCAATCATGAGTGAAGGCGCATGGGAAACGCCGCTTGGCAACGTACCCATTGCCACCGATTTGGCGGAAGCGTTGATGAAATCGTTCTCACCTCTCACAGAAGACAGCGAAGCACATCACGCCGAACACGCCATCGAAGTGGAATTGCCGTTTCTCCAGGTTTTGCAACCTGACCTTGCTTTCGTCCCCATCGCGTTAGGAACTCAACAATTCGAACTGCTCGAAGCGCTAGGACACGGATTGGCGAATATAATCGCCGCGCAAACCGATCCAGTGTTGCTTGTCGCATCCAGCGATATGAACCATTACGAGAACGACGCAATCACTCGAACGAAAGATGCGAAAGCCATCGAGCAGATTTTGAAGCTGGACGCACGCGGTCTATTCGATGTGGTGAAGGAAGAAAACATCAGCATGTGCGGACTGGGACCGGTGGTGACGATGCTCACCGCTGTGAAAGCACTGGGCTCTGTTTCAGCGGAATTGGTCAAATATGCGACCTCGGGGGATGTTTCTGCTGATCTCGACATGGTCGTTGGATATGCGGGGATTATCGCCAAAACAACGTAGATTCAACACAATTACGTTAGCCGTATGAAATCCAGGGTTTTCTGCTACGCCATCTATGACACCGACGAAAGTCTCCGCAATCTCTCTACAGCCTTGACAATGATCGGTGAGGGAACGTCGTTCACAATTTCGACATGCCCTATTTTCGTCGGCAATACGAAATGCACCATGCCGTTAGTGGTCTTTTTATCGGTTTGGAGAAGTCTAACAATTTTGCGACCGTCCGCGGTCACCTTCGGTAAAGGTCCAAGCGCGAGTACTGACTTGGTAATTTGATTTCCTATCTCCTCATCCAGGCACCCTACTGCAATCGCGATATATGTAGCGGCAATCATTCCCCAAGCCACAGCTTCACCGTGAAGGAACCGGCGATAATTCGATTCAGCTTCGAGAGCATGGCCAATGGTGTGTCCAAAGTTCAGCACGCGGCGCAGCCCGGCTTCACGTTCGTCCGCGGAAACAATTTCAGCTTTTAGCTTTACAGATTCAGCGATCACCCACTCCAGGGAAGCTCGGTCACGACGTAAACTCTTTAACGAAATGTTTTCCAAACGGCGAAATAGCTCCGGATTGCCAATCACGCCGCATTTTAGCGATTCGTAAAGTCCCGCGCGAAACTCTCGTTCCGACAAAGTGGTCAGGGCCGCCGGGTCAATCAAAACCACAAGCGGCTGATGGAACGTCCCTAATAGATTTTTCCCGGATCGTAGATTTACGCCCGTCTTTCCGCCAATCGAGGCGTCCACTTGCGCGAGGACGGTCGTGGGAATCTGTACCATGCTTACGCCACGCATGTACACAGACGCCAACATCCCCGCCACATCGCCGACTACGCCGCCCCCCAATGCGACGATGACGGCATCTCGCTCTGCCCCAAGCCGGGTCAACTTCTCCGCGAGCAGCTCCACGGTAGAGAGCTTTTTGTGGCGTTCGCCATCCGGCATTTCAATTAGCCGCGCCGAAAAGTTTGACGCAGCCAGCGCAGCCATCAGCTTCTTTCCCCATCGGCGCCGCACCGGTGGAACAGTGACCACAAACAACCGTTTGTCACTTCGTATCAAACCACGCAAATGCTCCCCGGCTCTAAGCAACAAACCGCTTGAGATCACGGCGTCATAGCTATGGGCTGGCAGGGTAATTCTTATGGTTGTTGTTGCGGGAGGCATGGCGTTTCATCATAACTTAAAGGGCGGCGCGCTCTTATCGCCAGCTATATCTGGAAAGGAGTTCGAATCAGCGTGGTAACATTTTGGCTCATCGCTGTACCAAATCTGGCGGTGCTAAATCTGGCTGTGCTAATTCTAATCTTATGAGCACCGCTCCTTCGGAGACCGATTTTCTGGTTGTAGGGGCGGGAGTGGCCGGATTGCGCGCTGCCATTGAACTGGCATCCGCGGGCAGAGTTGAAGTTCTGGCTAAAAAGGAAGTTGCGGATTCCAATACGCAATGGGCGCAGGGCGGCATCGCAGCCGCCTTAAGCGATGAAGATGAAATTAGCCTGCACCTGCAGGATACCCTCGCGGCTGGCGACGGATTGTGCAATCAGGAAGCAGCGAAGGTCCTGGTAGAGGATGCGCCTGCCCGAATCGAAGAGCTTATTCAGTGGGGAACGGAATTTGACCGCGAGGGCACAAAATTAACCTTCGGACGCGAAGGCGCACATAGCCGCAGCCGCATTCTGCACGCTCATGGCGATTCCACCGGCCGCGAAATTCTCCGGGCGCTCTACGCCAAAGCCAAGAGTCTGAAAAATATTTCTATCCGCGAGTTCGAATTTTCAACCGACTTGCGAGTGCAAAATGGCAGGATCTGCGGCCTTGAAGCCATTGGCGAAAGTGGAGAACAGAAGCAGATCGCCGCGTCCAGTGTGCTGCTGGCGACCGGAGGATTGGGACAGCTCTATCGCAACACCACCAACCCCGCAGTCGCTACTGGAGATGGCGTCGCCATGGCCTTTCGGGCGGGTGCGGAAATCAGCGATATGGAGTTCATCCAGTTTCACCCAACCGCTCTGTATCTAAAAAACGCTCCAAGATTTCTGTTGTCTGAAGCTCTACGTGGAGAGGGTGCGCATTTGCGAAACGCGGAGCTCGGCCGGTTCATGCTTAAATATCACCCCCTTGCGGACCTGGCTCCGCGCGATGTCGTGGCGCGCGCAATTATGCATGAGCTCGAAATCAGCCCTGCCCGCGATCCGATTGTCTATCTGGACCTCACCCATCTCGGGTCGAAACATATAAAGGAACGTTTCCCGCGCATATATGCGACCTGCCTGCAATACAACATTGACATTACGACTGAACTCATTCCGGTTCGTCCGGCGGCGCACTATGCCATGGGTGGCGTTCGCACGGATCTCAACGGCCGTACCATGTTGCCGGGTTTGTTTGCCGCAGGCGAGGCCGCCGCAACCGGAGTGCATGGAGCAAACCGCCTGGCCAGCAATTCCCTGCTAGAGGGGTTGGTTTTCGGCGCCAAGGCGGGACGAACCATGCGGGAGGAATCGAGATCCCTCTCTGGGCCTGGGTCGGAACGTCCGTCGGCGAAGTCCCCGGAGTCCACCAATTCTCCAGCCGAAGATACGATCCAGGAAATCCAGCACTTGATGTGGAGAGATGTAGGCATAGTCCGCGCGGGCGGGGGGCTTAGAAATGCTGTTCAGCGTTTAGCGGAATTGCAATCCCGCGTCACAACGCCACACACAAGACGCGATCACGAGGCACAAAACTTACTCGCCGCAGGTATGCTCGTGGCCCGTTCGGCATTGGCTCGCGAAGAAAGCCGCGGTGCTCATTACCGGACTGATTTCCCCGATCACAACGATGTGAAATTCCTGAAGCACTCCGTCATCAAAGGCGATTCGATTTGGTTTGACTGAAAAACTTTAACCACAGAAGACACGAAGGTCATTAACGAAACCAGAGGCTCTTGTTAAAGTTTCTGTTGCTTTCGCAATACTGACGCCATTATAGAGACGAGCAGTATCGCCCCTACCGTTGCCAGAGCAATGCTCGTTGGTATGACAAAGTAATGCCCAATCAGCATTTTCGTTCCCACAAAAATCAGCACTGCCGAAAGTCCGTAGTGCAGATACTTAAACATTTCCATCATTCCCGCCAGGGCAAAATACATGGACCGCAGTCCCAGAATCGCGAAAATATTGGAAGTAAAGATGATGACAACGTTGAGAGTAATGGCTAGCACAGCCGGGATGGAATCCGTGGCAAAGAGCACGTCAGTGGTCTCGATGAGCAAAAGCACAAGCAGTAGCGGCGTGGCATAGAGCTGCGGGCGGCGGACGAAGAACTTATCGCCTTCAAAGTCGTTTGTCACCGGAATGAAACGGCGGAACAACGCGAGCATCCAGCTTTTTTCGGGACGAATCTCAGACTCTCCCTTTGCAGCGAATCTGATTCCGCTGTAGATCAAGAGCGCACCGAAGAGATACATCACCCAATCGAATTTCCGGAGCAATCCCACTCCAGCAAGAATGAATATCCCACGCATTACGATCGCTCCAATGATTCCCCAAAACAACACTTTGTGTTGATCTCCGGCGGGCACGCGGAAGTGGCGAAATATTAGGAGGAAGATAAAGAGGTTATCCACGCTGAGGGACAGTTCGATCACATAAGCGGTTGTGAATTCCAGCGTGGCTACGCGACCCTGCCAAGAATAAAGCGCGATGGCAAATACGACCGCTAGCCCGATCCAAACGGCGCTCCAGATGAGAGCTTTCTGAAGACTAATAGCCTGCGATCGCTTATGCAGCCCAAGATCGAGGGCGAGCATTGCGAGCACAAATAAAATGAAAAGAATCCAAAAAATTGGCTGAGTCAAAGGGTTCTCGCGGCTTCTTATCCGAATGAATTAGAAATGAAATGGAAAGAAAGTCATACTTATTTTGCGGGGCGGCATTCGGCAATACCCGCGTAGGGCGGACGAGTCTTTTGTCGCAGCTAGTCTTTCGCCCCTTCAGGGCTTACTCGCCCCCACTTTCGCCCCATGGCTGCGCCATGGGCTGCATTCTTGCGCCGCTTCGCGGCTATTTCTTGCTGGCCGCATTCCACTAGCTGTCCTACCCTCCGGGCGAGGAAGTCCGGGCCTACGTGGGCATGGCGGTTGGCTAGCGCTGATCGAGCATGCTCATGGTTTCGAGAATTACGCTTCCTACGATTTCAAGGCTTTTGGGACTCAGTTTGTCCACCGTATCTTGCGTCGTGTGCCAGAACACGTCGTTATAGCCGTAGTTGAAGTCAATGAGGTCGGCACAGGGCACGCCGCGCTTCACGAAGGGAACGTGATCGTCGTCCACCGCCATGGTTCGTGCAAAGAAATGCGACTGATAGCCGAGCCGCGTGGCTGCCTCGTAGACTACATCTTCCAACCACGGGGTCGAATTCGAATCATGTTCGATGTTAAGATCGGCGTCGCCGATCATATCCGCGAGAAGGAAAGCCTTAATGTTCTTTATCGTTCCATCTGCTTGCCAATTATCTGCGAGGTGACGGATACCGTAGAGACTATCGCTGAGGAAAGGAATTTCGGTGTCAGGCTTTATACTCTCTTCGGCGTCATCCCATACCAGCCAGACGCTGTAACCGTCGCGCTTTTTTCCGCGCAATTGATTCGCGATTTCGAGCAGTAGCGCGCTCGATGACGCCCCGTCATTGGCGCCTATGTATGAAGTGTTGCGTAGCGGATAGTTCGTGTCGTAATGACTCGCGATCACGATAATCCCATCTTTATTTCCGGGAAATTTCGCAATGATGTTATGAACTGGAAACTTGCCTTCAGGCGTATCCGCCGTAAAGCTATCGGACTCCACTTCGTCGCCTTTAAGGTGCGCGAGAATGTAATCTTCAACTTTCTTGTGATTAGCGCTGCCTATCGGGCGGGGACCGAAGGCCACAATCTCCTTCACATACTGCATAGCACGGGATGAGTTGAATGTTGGGGTGGGTCCGTCATCCGGAGTCGGGGCAGATTTGGCGGTGACAGTAATTTCGCCCGAAGGAGCAGCGGGCTTTGGCGATTGAGCGCAAGCTGTCAGAGCGCTCAGGATGACTAGTAGCGGCAATAGAAGATGGCCGGCTGGCTGCGCCAGCCTGGGCGGCCGGGGGCGGCCATCCCCAAGTGATTTTTGCCAAGACATCATCCCGCTCTTCGCGCCTCTCTGGCCTTGCGCTGTTTGGGATGCACGAACCATGCGATCGCAATACTGATTACATAAAGTCCCAGCATCGGCGCCGCCAAAATGCACATGTTCAGAATATCGCTGGTCGGGGTGATAATCCCGGCGATTACAAAAATCGCGAGAACTGCGTAACGGATGTTGCGCCACATCCACCCGGCACTTACTACTCCCATTAATGCAAGAAAAAAAATAAGGATCGGCATCTCAAAGATCAGCCCGAGTCCGAGAATTACAGTAAGAAACAAATTTGTGTATTCGCCAATAGTGATCATTGGCTGGAATTGTTTTCCGAAACCGATTAGGAAATCTAACGCGAATGGGTAGACCAGCTTGTAGCCGAAGTATCCGCCGCCGATGAAGAGCGCGATCGTCGAGAACATGAAAGGAAACACATATTGCTTCTCGTTACGATAAAGACCCGGAGATATAAACATCCAGACCTGATAAAGAACGATGGGGGACGCCACAAAAACACCAGCAACCAGCGCAATCTTCAAGTAGAGGTTGAAGGGCTCGGTGGGATTTAGATACACCAGTTTGTCGGACAATCCGTTCTTATGAAGCGCGTCCATGATTGGACGCTGCATGATGCCGAAAATCCTTTCGTGATAACCCCAGCAGGCACCCATTCCAACGCCAATTGCAATGATGGAGTAGAACAACCTCTTACGCAGTTCCTCGAGATGTTCGAGGAAGCTCATCGCGGGCATAGTTTCCTCGGTGTCCGATCCCGACCCTGGCCGGGAAGAAAATCGGGCGGTGATCTCAGACATCTGTGGCCTTAATTACAGGATTCAACTCGAACTTGGACTCGGCGCTTCCCTCGGGAACCGGTTCTGTCGCCGGAACGGGAGGCAACTCCGGTTGCGGCGTCATCGGAAACGCCGCCACAGCGCCATCGGGTGCAGAGGAGGGAGGCAGGATTTGCCTATGGTTATTTTCGGTGTCTATCTGCGATATCTCCGATTCAATCTGCGATCTGAATTCGTTCGATGCGCGCTTAAACTCATTGAGCATCTTGCCAATCTGCCGCCCGATTTCGGGCAGCTTCTTGGGTCCAAAAACTAATAGGGCCAATAAGAAAAGAAAGATGGTCTCAGAGAAGCTCACACATTCATCATACTTGGTAAGGCGAAGTGGCGGCAATCGGTTCTCAAGCATTCAGCAGTCAGCACTCAGCATTCAGCTGTAGTCCCACCAACGCAGGGGACCTCATCGCCACCAATGTCTGCGGAGGACTGGATAACTAAACAGCAGGTCGGGCCGAACGCTGAGTGCTGATTGCTGAGTGCTAAGTTCTTCGCCCGTCAGATTGCTGGACCGCCTGCATCGCTCTCGCCCCGATTAGCATCCTATCCAGGATACGGGGCATAGCATTTCTGGTTACCTTCGGGGCAGCTATCGGCTGAAGCCTTGGGAAATCACATGTTATACTTCGGTAATTGCTGGGAGTAGGAGGCGTTTAATCCCTCCTGAAGGAAAACTCAAGATGGCCCGTAGTTCTCGTCGCTCTCTCTTCTTCGTTGTACTCATCATTCTAAGTTTCGGCGTTTTGGGCATGCTATTTGGGCAGAAGATTACCCCCGACGTCGCATCGGATTCGGATAGCGATATCCGGCAAAGCTTGCGCCAATTTACCGACGTTTATAGCGTGGTCGAGCAGAACTACGCCGAGCCGGTAGATTCGGACAAGGCTATTTATAACGGCGCAATTCCCGGCATGTTGCACGTGCTCGATCCTCACTCGAACTTCTTCGATCCCAAGTCATACGCGCTTCTGCGCGAAGACCAGCGCGGCAAGTATTACGGTGTGGGGATGACGGTCGGACCACGCAATAACAAGGTCATTGTGATTGCCCCATTCGTGGGCACACCCGCGTATAGGGCTGGAATTCGTCCAGGAGACATTATTATTGCGGTTGACGGAAAAGCAACAGACAACATGACCACCAGCGACGTCGCCGATCTGCTGAAAGGGCCGAAGGGCACGACAGTTCACATTACGATTCTGCGGGAAGGCGCCGATAAGCCTCTCGAATTCGCGGTGGTTCGCGACGAAATTCCCCGCTACAGCGTTGATCTGCATTTCATGATCAAGCCGGGAATCGGCTACATGCACATCAGCGGATTCAACGAAACCACGGAGAAGGAAGTCGAGGATGCGCTCGATCAGATGGGCGATCTTAAGGGACTGATTCTCGACCTCCGACAGAATCCGGGCGGTCTTCTTAACGAGGGCGTTGGCGTTGCCGACAAATTCCTGCGCAAGGGGCAACTGATCGTTTCGCATCATGGGCGGTCTTCTCCGGAAAAGCGGTATGTCGCAACTCATGGAAACGGCGGCAAGGAATATCCATTAGTGGTACTGGTGAATCGCGGTACTGCATCTGCGGCGGAGATCGTTTCTGGAGCCATTCAGGACCATGACCGGGGACTTATCGCAGGTGAGACTACATTTGGCAAGGGTCTGGTGCAGACGGTTTTCCCGTTGGCTGAGAATACGGGACTTGCCCTCACCACGGCGAAATACTATACGCCGAGCGGCCGGTTGATTCAGCGCGATTATACGAATGTTTCGCTATACGACTATTATTTCGACCGCGACACTGACGCGAACAATGCAAATCGCGAAGTGAAACTAACTGATAGCGGCAGAACAGTTTATGGCGGCGGCGGAATTACGCCTGATGTGCCCATCGCAGAGGCAAAGAGTAATCATTTTCAGGACACGTTGCTTCAGCACTATGCGTTTTTCAACTTCGCCAAGCACTATGTCATCACTCATCATCCGACCAAGAGTTTTGAAGTTGACGATGCTACGATGCAGGAATTCCACAAATTTCTTGACGAGGAAAAAGTTCCTTACACCGAAGCCGATCTGGTGCAAAACAACGATTGGATTCGCTCCAGCATCAAGAGCGAAATTTTCGTTGACGCTTTTGGGGAGGAAGAGGGCTTGAAAGTGAGAGCCGAGAATGATCCTGAAATCATTAAGGCGTTGGAACTACTTCCCCAAGCGAAACAGCTAGCCGAGAATGCCAGGAAGATCATTGCAGAGCGCAGCACGGGCGCGATGAGTCGTTAGATTGAGATCGCAAGTTTTGACAAGGCCCGAAGCGATTCGGGCCTTTAGCTTTTGGGTCCGGCTTCGCGATCCGCCGGGCGGTCTCTAGGATATTATTCCTAACGTGCGAGACGCTCATCCCTCCCTCATCATGCGCACGCTGTAGGTATTGCCATTGCTGAATGCTAAGTGCTGAATGCTACTTGCCGACACACTGTGGATATTTCCCGCCATTGCTTCGACAATCGCCGGATACACTGACTGGCGCTCCCGGCGCATTCCGAACTGGCTTACCATTCCCGCTTTCCTGGTGGGCATCGCTTTGAACACGTTAGTTCGAGGATGGCCTGGCACTAAAGATTCACTTCTGGGGGCTGGCCTAGGGCTCGCTCTGCTGCTACCCTTCGTTATTATTCGGGCTTTGGGCGCTGGGGACTGGAAATTGGTCGGCTCCTTGGGAGCTTTTCTTGGGCCGCGCCAACTGACTCTGGTTCTGATAGTGACAATTCTTGTCAATGGCGTAATGGCTCTCGGCATGATTCTATGGAAGAAGCGCATGAAGCAAACGGCGCGGAATTTCGTGCACATGCTGGCAGCGTTCGCGGCGTTCCAAATGCCGGGGCGCGAGTTGACACTGGATAATCCCGATGCGGTTAAGGTGCCATTCGGGGTTGCAGTAGCTTTTGCAATGATTCTTTTTACTGTGAGCAGAATCTGGGTGCGGGGCTAACGAGATTCATTGCGGAGGAAATGATGTTTCGCCTGGACAAGAAGTCGCTTCGGAAAAAGCAGCGCGGTGTGACCTTGTTGGTGACCGCGGTCTCTATGATTCCATTGCTGGGGATGGCAGCCCTTGCCATCGATATAGTAACTCTCTACACAGCCTCCGGAGAAGCCCAAAAAGCGGCAGACGCCGGCGCTTTGGCCGGCGCCAAGGCTTTCGTGACTTCCGGTTTTACATCAGGTCAGCTCGGGGACCCTTCTTCCGGCGGGAACCAGACCTTTGTCTGCAATGGAAGCACTGGTTTCTCAGATTTGCAGGCGCAAGCTGCTGCTCGACAGAATCTTATTGCTGGGACGCCACCGACTACCATCAGCACCTCTTGCAACTTCACATCACCAGAAGATCCCTCGATCAGCGTTACTGTGACGAGGCGCGGTTTACCCACGTTCTTTGCCCGCATCTGGGGAGCTGGAGCGAGCACTGCAACCGCCACGGGCACGGCAGAGGCATATAACCCATCAGGTTCGACGACAGTTCCAATCCAACTTCAATCCGTCAAGCCGTGGTTGATCCCAAACTGTAACCCTCTCATTGCGACCGTCGCTCCACCATGCACGGGAATCCGTATTTCGTCAATTCGATCCGGGCTCGAACTACTACTCCCTCCGAATCCTGGACCCTACATCGGCCAGCCTTATACTTTCAAACAAACCAAACAATCCAGCAATTGACTGGATATTATGCTCTCAAGCTGCCTCAAGGTACAGATAAGTTGCCCTTCGACGTCGGCTGCGCCAGCCGGTTCTTGCAGCAATGTAAGTAGCGATCGCGTATCAGGAGAACATAGCGTGTTCTAACACTGCAACGTTGAGTTGCGGGGACATTAGTAACCGTCTCCCGCAATCCTAACCCTGTCTCCGGATCTGCGCGATGAAAACTGATACCACTGAAGGAACGCAATGTTTGATTCACACTACTGGGCATGGAATCATCCAGGTTCCTGTAACACGGACCCTGACCCCGATTGTTTCGTTAGTGGTTCTCCTGGTCACTATCAATGGAGGTTCATCGAACCCTAATTCTTCACTGCAAGGAGCGACCAATATCAGCCGCAGCGATTCGGTTGTTACCGTGCCTGTCTTCGATTTCCAACCGCAGCCGATGATCCCTGCCCTGGTGGCGCATGTGCACACCCAGTTAAGGTTATCGGATTTCTCCAATTGGGCATTCAGTCGATCTCACTTGATGGTTTGGAGTGAACGGCCAGATTGAGGCTGTATGTATCTGAACGCATCAGGGTGTGATCCGAGCCAGTGCGGGTAACCCGGCGGTCTCGGGTAATGGTCTTTCGCCTGTTGCCGTACGGTTAACCCAGTAAGCAGGCGTGGAGCGCAAGAGTTCAACATGGCAACGATTTGGCCGGGGAAATTAGAGATATTTGGCAGAACCGAAGCTTCTCAGATCGTTGAGTTGGCTATTACCTTACCGTTGCTGTTGGTTGTGGTAGTGGGATTAACCGACTTCAGTGGCGCTTTCAATCTTAAATTCAGGTTGAGCAATGCGGCGCGAGAGGCAGCCCGGTTTGCCGCGAACCAGAGCACTGCCGACCTTTCGAATGCGACTCCCGCCTCCATCGTTGCCGTGCGGGACGTGGTAGACAGCTATCTTGTCGCCCTTCGCATCAATGATTGCGGCCTTTCCACGCAATCGGCTGCTAGGTCAGGTCTGGTTTGGACTTACACCGCCAACACTGGTTGTGCCGGAACACTGACCCTGACAATTGACCGGGGCGATACGTTCACCGTCGCCGGCGGAACGCCAGCGATAGTTGAGGCAACTCATGTGAACATCAGCTATCCGTACCAGTGGCGTCTTAGCAGCGTGATCCGGGTACTTATTCCCAGCGCCACTTATGCGGCACTGACGCAGATTACCGAGAATGCGGTTGTTCAGAACCTGAATTGAACGCAGATGTCATTGAGAATCGCAATTCGAAGGTTGCATGATGACTCTGGACAGGAACTGGTTGAAGCGGCGATAGTGTTGCCGATTGTATTTCTGATTCTTTTTGCAATTTTCTGGTTCGGCAGGGCATTCAATATAATCTCAACTTTAGAACGAGCGGCCCGAGCCGGTCTTCAAAGTGCGACACATTCGACGTGTGCTGCGTGCCTCAACCTCCCCCCAACAAATGGGGCTATCGTGACCAGCATCAATAATGTTCTGCAAGCGGACCATTTAAAGACGAGCAATATTACTTCTTATTCACCTCCCTATGCGTGCACCGGAGCGTCCCCATCACCAGTTTGTAATACGCTGTCAAATAACGCACAGGTTTGTACAAACGTCCCGCTGACTTGCGGAGGTGCGTCGTGCCAATCTCCGCCGGTCGCGTGTGGTGCCAATCCAGCGTTGGGAACTAGAATCAGTTTTGCATACCAGTTCGACGCGCCGCTGCCATTTGTTAATTTGAATGCGTTTACGATTCCGGCCTCCGCACAGAGCGAGCCGGAACAATAACACCCGAAAATCGCCCTCCCATTTTGGTGCCTGCTCTCGAATATCACGCTTGATAGCAAGACAGCCGTGACTAGCTATTTCGATTGCGCCCTACCGCGTCTGAACTATACTGATTCTGCTCTCGCGATCTTCCCTTCCTTCCTTCCTCACCACCTAATTCTCGACCAATTGCTGCATTGTGTGTGCAAAATGAGGTGGTGTTGGTCAAGGCGACACAATATATAGTGTTTTACTACTTGACCCAGGCATAATTTCACCGTTAGAGTAGGTGCAATCCATGCCTCTTCTGAGCACTCGATCTGCGAGTGGTCCGAGGAAATGAAGAGAGGAATCAGATCGGTAAACAGTTGATTCCTTCCTCTTCTGATCAAGCAGTGAGTACCGCGCCCCAGCCAGCGCCGTGGTTATGTGGCGCGGACACTCTTGTCCGCGGCCTTCGACTTAGATTTCGACATTGCGGTTCAAAGTAAAGTCAAGTCCAGGACAAAGGCGGCGGACAGGAGTGTCCGCCCCACACAAGCACTTCGGAACAGACGTCCTTAAGGAGTACTAAATGCTCAAACTAAAACGGCTGCAAATTATCGGCTTCAAATCGTTTCTGCGATCGCACCGATCTCAAGTTTCATGGCGAGGGAATCGCGGCGATCATTGGTCCGAATGGCTGCGGCAAATCGAATATTGCCGACGCGATCTCGTGGGTGCTCGGCGAGCAATCGGCGAAAACTCTGCGTGGTTCTCGGATGGAAGATGTGATTTTCGCGGGCACGCGAGACCGCAAGCCGACGGGCATGGCCGAGGTCGCGCTCACGCTGATTGATCCCGAAGTTTACGACGGGCCGGACGCGAGCAATCCAACCGAGATCGCAATCCAGGACGATGTTCCCCAAGGTTACGAAGACTGGAACGAATCCGAATTGCGGGCCAAGGCCGCTGAGGAAGTCGAGCGATTAACCGAAGAAGCACAACCGGGGCAGACGGAAGAAGTCGAGGGAAGTTCGTCCGCTGACGCGCCAAGCCCAGATAGCATGGCGGACTTGGCGACCGTAAACGGTCCGTTGGTCGTGCTAAAAATTCGCCGCCGAAAATTCCAGCAACATTTCCGCGCTGGAGAGCTTGTCGTCACCCGCCGGCTGTTCCGCTCCGGTGACAGCGAGTATCTCTTGAACGGAAAGCTGTGCCGGCTTCGCGATATCCAGGAGTTGTTTATGGGGACCGGGCTCGGTCCGGAATCCTACGCGCTGATTGAGCAGGGGCGCATCGGGCAAATTCTCAGCAGCCGTCCCACGGACCGTCGCGCAATTATCGAAGAGGCTGCGGGCATTACCAAATTCAAAACAAAGAAGCGGCTTGCGGAAGCCCGTCTCGAAGATGCGAAGCAGAATCTCGCCCGCATCAATGACATTTTCGAAGAAGTGACCCGGCAGATGAACTCGCTAAAGCGGCAGGCGTCGAAGGCCGAACGCTATGCCAGATTGCGCGACGAAATGCGCGCCAAGTTGCGAGTCGTGCTGGCCAGCAAGTTCGCGCAGTTGGATCAGGAATCGGCAGAAATTAATGCGCGAATCAGTTCCCTTTCCGAAGAGATGCGCACGCAAGCCGACGCGGTTCAGCAGTCCGAGGCTGAACATTCCGAGCGCACGCAGCGTGGTTACGCGATAGAAACGGAACTTCGTGAAAATCGCGAGCGTCTGAGTCAGATCAAACTGGAAACAGACCGGGCCTATGCGCAACGGCGTCACAATGAAGAGCGGTGCGCGGAGTTGGTGGTGCGCGTGGCATCTTCGGAGGCAGAGTTGGCTCAGGCAACCCATCGCCTGACGGCCCTCGAGGCTGAGCGCGATTCCAATCGGCAAATATTGGAATCGGCGGTCGCCGAATTGTCAGCGGCGCGGGAGGAACTTGTTTCTGCGCAGAAGGAGGTTGCTGAGACGACCGATGCGTTGACGTTATTGGAGCAACAGCAGAACGAATCGCGCTTGGCGATGATGGAAGTGATAGCTTCGGCCGCTGATTTGAGAAATCAATTGACGCAATCCGAAGAACGTATGGCTGCGGTTGACCGGGAGACAACGCGATTGCAGGCCGAAATGGCGTCCGCGAATTCACAAGTCGAAGCCTTTGGCGGGCAGCGCGGCCAATCGGCTCTGGAATTTGAAAGCGTATCGCAGCGGGTCGCGGCATTGGCTGCGGAGATCGAGCAAACGCGAACTTCGCTCGAATCGAAACGGAACGAGGAAAGTGTAAGCAAGCATCATTTGGATAGCCTCCGCGCCGAATACGCGACTGCGCTCGGGAAGCGAGGCTCTCTTGAGGCCGTCATCGCGGAGCATGGTTACTCTACCGAATCGGTTCGAAGGCTGTTTCAGTCGGGAGTCATGACTGGCGGCCTGGCGCCGGTCGGAGTATTGGCCGACTTCCTGGAAGTCGAAACTCGTTATGAAGGCGTGGTTGAAGATTTTCTGCGCGATGAATTGAATTACATTGTGGTGAAATCCTGGGACGCCGCGGACGAAGGGTTGCGTCTGTTACGCACCGACGTTGATGGCCGCGCTACGTTTTTGGTTCATCCCGAAGATTCGCAGGCTAAATTTTCGTTCCTGGTTGATGAAGCTGCACATTCGGCTCCCGCAAGCCAATCTATTGTTCCGTTGAAGCATACGATTCGAGTGCTCGACGGGTTTGGAAAGTCTCTCGAAGTAATTTTACCCAAGCTACGGGATGGTTACATCGTGCCCGATCCCGCTGTCGGCCGCGAGCTGGCGTTGGGAAATCCAGACGCGTTCTTTCTTTCGGAATCCGGCGAGTGTTTCCATAATGTGACGGTGACCGGCGGCAAGCAACGCGCCGAAGGGCCACTATCCATGAAACGCGAGTTGCGCGATGTGATGCGTCTGGTCGGCGAATTGGAAGAAGCGCTACGGCATGAAAATCTTCGCGTCCTAACATTGGGCCGTGAGATCAAGCAGCAGACTTCCCTGCTCGAACGTTTGGAAGGCGAACAGCGCGAAGCCGAAAAGCAGGCAATGACTTCCGGCCACATCTTGCAACAGCTCAATTCGGAGATTTCCCGCGTCGCCGGGCGTCTGCAAACATGCCAGCATGAGCTTCAGCGCCTCGCCGTGGATCGTTCAGAGCAGCAATCGTCAATTGAATCAAAACAGGCAGAGATTAATGTCCTGCAAGAGAAGCATCGCGAGATGGAAGCCGCCGCCGTTGATGCCAACAGCCAACTATCGTTGCTGCGTCAACGCCGGGAAGAGAGCACGCAGGAAGGTGCGCAGCGCTTGGCTCAGGTCGCAACCATTGAAGAACGCCATAGGTCAGCCGCCGCCGTATTAGGGAGAATCGAAGCCCTGACCGTTGAGATGGCCGAGCGTGTCGGCACGCTTCAAACACAAATCGAATCCTCTTTTGTTGAAAAACTGCAGCGCAAAGCTGAGAACGAGGAAATCGCGACGAAGCTGCTTGATCTCGACGCTGAGCGCAATGCGAGTGAGGCGCGGGATGGCCTGTTGCAATTTGAATCTGAACAGGTACGTTTGAGGCTGGCAGAAATTGATGAAGCGCTGCGTAGTCTGCGGCAGTTGCTGGAACAGGCACGCGATCGCCGTGGAGAATTATCGGCGGCGGCCGCCAAGTTGCTCTCGGACGCCCAATACATGGCAGAGACCTGCCTCAATGAATTGGCGATGCAGCGGAATGAACTCACGGCAGACAGCTCGATTGCTCTTGTCACTGGTGAACAATTGTCGGCTGAAGATGAATCGTATCGCGAGATGCGGACGCGTCTTGAAGCCATGGGTCCGGTAAATATGATGGCGCTTGAGGAATACAAGGAAACGGCAGAGCGTCACGGTTTTCTCGAAACGCAGCGCAAAGACCTGTTGGAGTCCATTGAGAACACGCAGGCCACCATCAAGGAGATTGATGTGTTCTCCCGTCAAAAGTTCGAGGAGGCGTTCGAGAAGATTAATGAAAACTTCCAGGTCACATTCCGAAAACTTTTCGGTGGCGGACACGCCTTCATGCGTCTAACTGACGAAGAGAATACCGCCGAAAGCGGCATAGACGTGGTCGCATCGCCTCCCGGCAAGAAGTTACAGAATGTGCTTTTGCTCTCGGGCGGCGAAAAGGCATTGACAGCATTGTCCTTGCTTGTAGGGATATTCCAATATCAGCCCAGCCCATTCTGCATACTCGACGAAGTGGATGCGCCGCTGGATGAAGCCAATATCGGCCGCTTCACCGAACTGGTTAAAGAGATGAGCGTTCAAACCCAGTTCGTTCTTATCACTCACAGCAAGAAAACCATGAGCATTGCTCCCGTACTTTACGGTGTGACCATGCAGGAGCCCGGCGTCTCGAAACTGGTGTCGGTGAGGTTGGGAGCTACGGCTTAGGATTGGATTTGTCGTTGTAACTGTTCTCGTAAAATATTTCTTGACGTGTGCGCGTTCTTACAATCCTCTTTTTGAATTTTGCCGCACAATTGTATGTGCGTTCTGCAACTCAAATGGGCCCGAGTTTTCCACAAATAACGCCCGCAGAACCCGCGCCAATTGGCATGTTTGGAAGAATTCGCATTTTGTCAATCAATTTTCTGACTGCCTTTTTGACGCGCCGCCAAAGCCTCCGACTTAATCGTTGACAAATATTTTAGAGACGCTAGAATACCGGACGTTTCCTGCCTGTAAAATTCTTTCATGAATCCTCAACTTCTCGACGCCGTTGTTCAAACTGATTTTCCGGAACTCGAACTCCATGCCAGCGGAAAAGTGCGCGACGTGTACCGGCTAGACGATGCACATCTCTTATTCGTAGCGACCGACAGAATTTCGGCATTTGATTACGTTCTCGCCACCGGCATTCCGCAAAAGGGCCGCGTGCTAACGCAGATGTCGGTGTTTTGGTTTGAGTTTCTGGGAGATCTGGTCCCAAATCACATGGTGACTACCGACGTAAACCGGTATCCCGCCACGCTTCGAAAATACGCAGAAGTGTTGAGGGGAAGATCCATGATGGTAACGCGAGCCGAGATGTTCCCCGTGGAATGTGTGGTGCGCGGATATATTTCCGGTTCAGCGTGGAAGGAGTACCAAAGCGGCGGATCTGTGTGCGGAATTCAATTGCCCCCGGGACTGAAGGAATCCGACAAGCTGCCCGAACCAATATTTACGCCGGCGACCAAGGCCACCAGCGGGCATGACGAAAATATTTCGTTTGAGCAGATGGCGAAAATTATTGGCCCGGATTTCAGCCGCGATCTTCGCGATATCAGTCTTGCGATTTATAAGAAGGCGGCGGACTACGCGCGGCAGCGGGGCATCATCATTGCCGATACTAAATTTGAGTTTGGCCGCACCGGCGCAGGCATCACGCTGGCTGACGAGGTGCTTACTCCAGATTCCTCGCGCTTCTGGCCCGCAGATAAATATCAGCCTGGCAAGGCGCAGGATTCTTTCGATAAGCAATACGTCCGCGATTACCTCGAGGAGATTCGCTGGAACAAGCAGCCGCCCGCGCCGGCTCTTCCTCCGGATGTCGCGCGCAAGACTAGCGAAAAATATGTTGAGGCGTATCGCCAGCTCGCCGGCCGTGAATTGAATGGGTAGCGGCGGAAGCGCTCGCGGAAATGGGCAATGAGCGCCGCCGACTGGATCATTGTTGCAGTGCTTTTGGTGTCCGTAATTCAGGCGGCGAGTTCGGGCTTTTTTCAGGAGGCCTTTGGAATCGCGGGTCTGGTATGTGGGTATTTACTGGCTGCGTGGCAGTATCACCGCGTGGCAGAGCATTTTGCTCCATATCTGAAGTCCATGTGGCTGGGGGAGATCGTCGGTTTTCTGGCAATTTTTTTGGGGATCATGATTTTGGCGGGCATCGCCGGGCGGATCGCTCGCTGGCTCGTCCACGAAGCTGGCCTGAGCATTTTCGACCGGATTCTCGGCGGGGCGCTCGGCTTGGTCCGTGGCGGGTTGATGATTGCGATAGTGCTTATGAGCATGACGGCATTCACGCCAACATCGAAGTGGCTGGAAGGCTCGGCGTTCGCGCCTTATTTCGTGCTTGTAGGGCGCGCGGCGGTCTGGGTGGCGCCGTCGGAGTTAAGATCAAAGTTTTATCAGGGGTTGGATTTGTTGCATCAGGGACCGCCGCCGTCCCAGAAGGCGCAGCACAGTTAAGTTAAGTTCGATCAAGAAAGAGAGACACCGTGAGAGATCAGCTCGAAGCACTCATCATGCAGATGTATAAGAGCAACATCCTTTATTCCGAGGCAGTGCGTGAGTTCAAGAAGCGGTTTATTCTGACGGTTTTGCAGGAGAACAACGGCAACCAATGCCGCGCCGCCCGCCAACTCGATATGCACCGCAATACGCTAAGCCGCACGATCACTGAGCTAAAGATTGACGTTCGTCAATTGCGCGACGGAGTCAAGCGTCCGCCACGAAGCGCCCGACTCTCGCCCTACGAGAAGAAAGTCGCCCGATAGGGTAGTGGCTCAGTTTGAACAAATTCCTCGACGTCATCCTGAGGGACTTCAGTCCCGATGATCTCGCGCGCGTCACAGTTGCTGTTGTTTAGCGCGTATCCGCTACACGCGTGATCCCTCGCAAGCTCGGATGACGCCTCAGATTAAGGCAGAAATTCAAACTGAGCCATTCCCCGCGATAGAGATTGATTTACACTATCCTGCCGTAGAGGCGAGGTCTCTACAGACTTTTTTGATTATTTTTTCTAGAAGTTCCTTATTGAAACCCCTCGGCTGATCGGCGCTGGCGGCAACCTCTTCTTCCGAACGATAGTGCATGCGACCGAAGTGACGGCGTAATTCGGCCGCTCCCGATGTCCAATGAAGGCGTGGGAAGAGCGAACTGGGTTGGCACAATTTTACTATTGCTTTGTCCGGTGGCCGCCATCGCCGGAGAAAACGGCGCGATTCCAGATGCAGCCTCATCGCTTCTATCCGCGAACGCCGCAACGAACGCCAATTCGGCCGATTATTTTGTCGCCTCGCCGCTGGCATCCGAGCATGGGCGAGTGATTGACAGAAAATTCCTAATCCTCTCCGCAGTCTCTACCGCAGCGATTTTTGGCGATTCGTACACCACAACCTGGATCGGAAACAACTATCACTCACGCGGGCCGGGGCCCTGCACGGTAGAGGGCGGGGAGCCACAGCTTTATGGACTTCATCCCACGGTGGCGCGAGCCTATGCGGTTGGGGCGGTTTTGAGCGGTGGCTCCATCGCAGTGAGTTTTCTGGCAAAAAAATACTTGCCATCAAAGATGAAGTGGATCTGGCCAGGCGCATTCCTCTACGAAACCAGCATCAGCGTTCGTGGATTCAGCACGAATCTGGCACGGTGCTAGCGCATCTTGTTCAAAGTTTGCTCCTGGAGCCTTACCGCTTGGGTACGGCAGTCTCGGCATTTTCTACGAGCATTGCGATTCCCTGACCCCCACCGATGCAAGCGGATGCGATTCCATAGCGCCCGCCGGAGTGCCTCAATTCGCGAGCAAGCGTAATCGCCAAGCGTACACCGGTCGCGCCCAAAGGGTGTCCGATGGCGATAGCCCCGCCATTAACGTTGAGCTTGCCATGATCAATCCCAAGTTCCCTTTCGCAGACGAGCACTTGGGCGCCAAAGGCCTCGTTGATCTCAAAGCGATCAATCTGGTCCAGTTTGAGTCCAGTACTATCGAGCAGACTTCGGATCGCGGCAACCGGGCCGATTCCCATGATTTCTGGAGGCACACCTATAGCAACGCCTGCGATGACTTTCGCAAGAGGCTTCTTTGCATGTTCACGTATAAAATTCCCAGAAGCCACGAGGGTTGCAGCCGCGCCGTCCACGACTGCGGAACTATTTCCACCAGTCTGCACTCCGCCAAAGGCCGGACGGATCTTAGCGAGGACTTCTATCGGCGAGGGTCGGATGTGACTGTCTTCCCCGAATGATTCGATGGGCTTCGGAAGACGAATGCCGCGGGGATTGAATCCAGGACAATCGAACGTTTCATTTACGACCGGCACAATCTCACCACTGAGAAAACAACGCTTCTGAGCGGCTAAAGCACGTGCAAAGCTGTCAGCAGCAAAACAATCTACTTCTTCGCGCGAAATGTTGTGGCGCTTCGCCAAGTTTTCTGCCGTGCCACCCATAGTCACATTTGCACAAGGGTCCAGCAGCGCTTCCCACAAAAAATCCTTGAACTCCACTTGGCCCATCCGAAATCCGCCGCGGTGCGTATAGGCCGCGATGGGATTGCGAGACATGGATTCTGTGCCAACGCCGAGTATCAAGTCTGCTTTCCCGAGTTTGATTAAGTCGGCTGCCTGCAAAATCAATTCAATGCCAGTTCCGCAAACGCGCTGCACAAGATGGGACGGCACTTCGATCGGGACGCCAGAATAGATGCCGATATGACGAGGGAGCATGTAAGCGTCGAAGCTGGCTTGAGCCATGCTGCCGGCGATGACGGCGTCCACATCGTCGGGTGAAATGGCGGAGCGTCGAAACACCTCTCTCGCGACCTTGATTCCGAGATCAATCGGCGAGACTAACCCAAGAACCGTGTTGTAATCGGCGAAGGGCGTGCGTGCGCCGTCCACCAGCCAAATGTCGTCGTACTGTGACAATAACCCTTTAGCGCGACGGCTCATGCCACTCCCTTGTTGAACTCGGCCCAACCGAACAGCCAACTGGGACCGTCCCTACGAAATGCTCTGATTCGATTATTGAACATAAATTGAACCGCAAAACCCTGGCTGACAAAGCGCCTTGCGTTACCATAAGATTTGATGCGCTCTCGCCGCGGGAATATGGCTATGGAGAATTTAACCACTAAAGCTTCGGCCGTCACTCCTTATCGGCGATATGAGTACGGCACCCAGCCGGAGGCCCTTTATGAACCCTATCGCTCCACGATCCGCCGTGCACCAAATAATCCCTTAATCTTCCTTCCCCATACTCTGTCCGAGGTGACCGGCCCGGTTTTTGGACATGGAAGTATTGGCGAAACTGATAACGATCTTACTCGCCAACACGAAGGCGAACCACTAGGCGAGCGCATCACGGTAACGGGAAGAGTGTTGGACAGCAATGGACGTCCGGTTCCGCGAGCGTTAATTGAGATCTGGCAGGCGAATTCTGCCGGCCGTTATGTCCATGTGAAAGACCAGCATCCCGCGCCACTCGATCCGAACTTTAATGGCGCGGGACGCGCGCTCACGGATGAAAATGGGGCTTATCGGTTTATTACGATCAAGCCGGGTGCTTATCCATGGCTCAATCACGATAACGCATGGCGTCCGGCGCATATCCACTTTTCGATTTTCGGAAGATCATTCATTTCCCGTTTGGTGACGCAGATGTATTTCCCCAACGACCCCTTGCTGGCGTTCGATCCCGTTTACCAATCCGTGCCAGATGAAAAGGCGCGGCAGCGCATGATTTCGAGATTTGACCTCGAAACGACACAACCCCAGTGGGCGCTTGGCTATAAGTTTGACATCGTGCTGCGCGGCCCTGACTCGACATTGTTCGAGCAAGTATGAGAATGGTTCCCACTCCATCGCAGACAGTTGGCCCATTTTTCTCTTTCGGATTGACGGAGGGTAGAGGTTGCGTGAGCTGCATCGCTGGTTCGCAAGCTAAGGGAGAGCGCGCCCTCCTTACATGCCGGGTGTTGGACGGCGACGGCGTGCCGGTTCCGGATGCCATGATCGAAGTTTGGCAAGCTGACGCAAATGGAAAATATAATCATCCCGATGATCCGCAATGCACCAGCGCCGATCCTAGCTGCACCGGCTTTGGACGAATGGGCACGTCGGAAGATGGCGCTTGCGAATTCGACACGATCAAGCCCGGCAGGGTGCCAGGGCTTGGCGGTGCGTTGCAAGCACCGCACCTGAACGTAGCGGTGTTCGCTCGCGGCATGCTGAAGCAGCTCTATACGCGCTTGTATTTCGCCAATGATCCCGCCAATGAAGAAGACTCTGTTTTGAAATTAGTTCCTGAGCAACGTCGTGCAACTCTTATGGCGCTGCCAGATGACCGGCGCGAAGGTTGCTGGAGGTTCGACATCCGTCTTCAAGGTGAGGGCGAGACCGTCTTCTTCGACGTTTAGTTCTGCGCTGAAAGCGATCTCTCAAAACTCTGGTCTTTGAGAACGATGACGCTGTTTCACTAAAAGGGAAATCAAACTGACAGAAACCGGGTTTTAGTGATGCGGCTGCACTTCGACCGCTTCGGGCAACTGCACCGAATGTCCCGGCCGATCGCTGACGGTGATTGGCTCTCCATTTTTCACGTAAGGTTCGATCACGGTGGGCAACGACCAATCCAAGTCCCAGCCATCCTCAATCGCCACTGCCGTGTATGAGCCGGGCACCACGCCTTGCAAGCTGAAACTGCCGTCCAAATCGCTTTGGTCTCGGCGGAACAACTCGCGATTCGGCTCAGGATCTTTTGGCACCAAGACCACCATCGCGCCGGCGGCTCCTGTTCCGGCGCGTTTTGCAAATCCTTCCACCTTCACCATCCCTGCAACTAGGGATAGTGAAAGGGTAAGCGAGGAACCGGGCGGAATATTCAGAAAAGGGCCCGCTGTGACAGTGCCTTCCGAGGAAATTGTTACAACGGAGTAGGGTTTCACGCCGGTCATACCGCCAGCCATGGCGAAGACATTGTATTTTCCAGGGCTGACGCTTGCGAAACTTGCCTCGCCCTTCTCATTCACCGTTTCAATAACTCCGTTGTTTGTTCCATCGGCAGGCTGGAGCCGAAGGTAAAGCTGACTTGGAAGTTTCGACTCTCCCAATACTTGCACGGAGGCTTTCACCGTACTGAACACCTCACCTTTTACCTCGCTCAAATCTTGCCCGTCGGTGGCTATATCAACGTCACTTGGCGATGATCCCGGCCACCTGATTTTGTATCGGCCTGGTGAAATACCCACCATCTCGAAAACACCCGGAGAGATACCGCGGATTTCAGTCATCGGATCAAGTTCTGCCCCACCGATCCCTAATTTTTGAAAAGACGGCGTTACTCCGAAGCCATTCTCGTGATTATCCGCCGCACGAAAAATCAAATGCAAAGCTGGCACCGGGCTGAGATGAATCTCAGCTTGTGCATCATCTCCGCCTTTGACGGCGATGGGCGTCGCGGAATCGGCGTCGGTCGTGTCCCCAAAGTACGTGGGTGGATATACGACGTCGAACGAGCGCATGTCGTTTGCGGATGGGTCTTCCGCCCCGTCCGCTCGCACCGAGGCCGGATGCACCGCGTACCAGGGCGTCGCTGTGACTCCAACGAAATACGTCCCGGGATCGAGCCGGGTGAATTCGCAAGAACCAAGATCGTCCGTCGAGGCACTCCTAAAACTCGCAGTCCTTTCAACGCCAGTACTACGATCCTGGCGATAGAGCATGACCGAAGCCTTTCTCACCGGTTCAGACGATTCGTCAGTAACTTTCACGGAGACCATCGCCGCCGGCGGCAATCGCAAAATAAGGTCTTCGGTTGGCACATCAGCACCGGTGACGATGGCCGTCGAGAATTGTTCATGCTGGTTGTAACCCTGCGGGATGAATCCCTGTTTTGCTCCCTCCAGCGCATACTTCCCTTTTGCCACCTGATTGAATTCAAATTGTCCAGTGTCAGAGCTGGCCGTCCACTGCTTGCTTTGAGGATTTCTTGCATCGGTGAGAATGATGTGAGCTCGCGCCAGCGGATGTCCATCCACAGCGCTAACTACCCTTCCGGCCACTCGAAATGTCGCGGGGTTCGTCTGCGGTTGCTGATTAGGGCCCGGGGTCTGTGCCTCAATGACCCCAGGCACACATAGCTCCGAAAGAATAAGAAGGGTGCCCAGCAAGCGGTGGATCGGCTTAGTTCGCATCGTCATCCGCCGTTGAGATCAACTGAAGCTGCAAATGTTCCTTCTGCCCTGCAACTAGACTGACAAGCTGTCCCTTCGATTCGCAAGCACGCATCGCTCTCGGATTCCGGTACTCGAGATCGTTCCGCTGATGTTTGAAAGCTAACACGCGATATTCGCCGGGAGGAATTTGAGGTGAATTGAATTTTCCATCCGGAGACACCCAGAGCTGAGTGAACCGGGCTGGGCTGTCAGGCTGCGGAACGCAATAAACGTATGCAAATGGCGCGGACATAATAGGCGACGCCCGGCCCGGTAAAGAATTGGACCCATCAAGTGCACCGCTCGCGCCTTCTATGCTTCCATCAAGCGAAGCAGTATCGTCGCGCATCGTTATCTCAATTGGGGAGCTCGATCCCCCAGGGCCCACAACCAGCGGCTGATGCAGAAGGTCCGATCCGCCGGATGTGACTGACGCCGCATATCCCCTGGATGAATTGACTCGCACCCAGTAGCGGCCCGGTTCAACGTTATCAATGGCCAGCGATTCGTCGTTTGGGCCTCTGGGAGGACGAAGGCCTCCCCCGCGCTGTCCAAAATCTGACGCCGGCTCCAACATCACACTAAGATATTGGTGCCGCGACCTCGTGAAATTCGCTCCGGGCAGACCGCTGAAAACAATGGCGCGATTCTGCTCCGGGGGCGTCTGCGTGAACTCTTCCGTGACCTGAATGGGAATTGTCCCGTTTGGCAAGAGCGTCAATTGGCCACTTTGTGCTGGACCATTTGCGACTCGAAGACTCATCAGACCTGTTGCACTCTGCTGCGAAAAGGTCGAGGCTTCGACTACATAAATTCCATTTGGCAGACCTCCGCGAATGGTGTGGTCGAACCCGTTGTAACCGAGAGAGTATCCGGGTGCTCCGTCGCCTCGCGCGGAGATATTCACATTGACCCCGGTACCCGCCGGGGGAGCGTTTGTGAGCGAAATTTTGACTGGATAATACTGTCGCCGTGCCAGGGAAAAATCAGCCTCAAAGATCTTCCCCGCCGATAAATGAATTGTGCTGGCACCAAGAAAATCAGAGGCTTCGGGAAAATATACCGGCGGGTATGCATATTGTTTTCCGCGGATAACATCCGCCGGATCGCGATCTCCCACCTCATGCGTTCCCACGCGATAATCGCCGGCGTAAAGTTCGACAAAACGAAACTCGCCTTTCGAGTTTGTGGTGGCGACCTCGCGGGGACTCCAGTGCGCAAGTCCATCGCGCACTTCCTTCACAAATAATTGCACCTGGATTCCGTCTGCGAAATCGGTCGTATCGAGAGCAATCCTGCCCATCAAGATGGCTTCGGGGATCAATGGGATCGTGAGATCGTTCGTGTTCGAATTGACTTGAACGTTGCCGCGCCCGTTCCTGTCAGCGAGGAAGCCAGGCTTGCGGGCCATCAGTATGTTAGGTAAGAGCCTCAATCTTATGTGTTCCGCCTCGTCGCTTGCCTGCGGAAATGTTGCTGCGAAGTTCCCCTGATCGTCAGTCATAACTGCAAAACGATTATCCGGTAAATACACTTGAGCGCGTGCGATCGGCTCATGCGTGACGGTGTTGATTACCATGCCGCGGATAGAGATAGACTGATCAGGTTGGGGGTTTTGTCCTCGCGCTTGGCTGAGGCTTGCAAGCCAAACTGAGACCGCGAACAGATGAACCGAAAAAGTTCTACCGCTTCTCAGCAACAAATTACTCCGGCTAGCCCCTGCTATTGTGGCCGAAATGCAGAGAACTTCAAACTGGGACCCGGGCCGTCCGTTATGATACGCGTGCCCCTTGCCCGCGACTCTGCACGTTCAGAATACTCGCTTCGACAATCCAAAGCAGTGTAGTCTTAGAAGCCGACAATGGCGTCATCTTAACGAGGAGAACGAATGAACAGCAAAGAGCATGACACAACCGATTCCGCAACCAATCCCAAAGATGCGAAGGAACATTCAGACCACCCAGGCGAGCCTGTGATCGAAAGCGTTGCCCGGGGCATAGGGACCGCAATGGGAGTGGTCGCATCAACTGCGGCGAAAGTGATGGGCAAGTCTGAATCCGCTGCGGCCGAAACGAAGCACTCCCAAGCCAAGCCCAAAGAGAAGCCTCGGAAAAGTTCAAAGCCGCGCCCAGCCGCGAATGAGAATACGACCAAACTTTCAGCCAGCAGGATTGCCAAGAAGAAAAAGAAGCGGGCGGCGCACAGAAACAAGCTGAAGCGGTCCAACACCAAAGGATAGTGTTCTACAACTTTGCGCTCAAATGCCTGAGTGAAGCGAATGACCTATGAATTGACGCCTCAATGCATGGGTCATTCGCTTCGCTCAAGATGACAACTTAGAGCCGGGGCGTGTTGTGGGGAAACTATAACCGGCCCCGGAGGCCAAAATTTACCCCGAATCCGCCATGCTTTCCGCAAAACAAAACGCCCCAGACTGTATAAGTCAGGGACGTTAGTTTGAACAGCCCTCCCCCGAGTACTGCTCACGAACAACCATACAGTTCTGGCCAAAAGAGGGGAATGGCACGAAAAGGCTATTACTTCTGAGGTACTGTGGAAAAGCCCTAAGGAGCCGACTGGACGGGCGAGGACGCCCGTCAATCGATTGCGGTATTTTGAAATAGGGAGCGTTCCCCGGGCCTATCTATTAGCCACATTCTGAATTAACTTCATTTCAACTTGGGCGGTTCATTCGTGCTATTAGTGGCCGCCCCCCACTTCGCGAACTATATTGCTTACGAAGGATTTCGCATCC
The DNA here is from genome assembly GCA_963720075.1 of uncultured Acidobacteriaceae bacterium. Lineage (GTDB taxonomy): Bacteria > Acidobacteriota > Terriglobia > Terriglobales > Acidobacteriaceae > PALSA-188. The sequence goes on from CAVREG010000016.1 coordinate 44,126, forward strand.
CCGAACAGCATTAGCGTGTTGTCCATGTAGTACAGCGGATTATCAATACCAGCGAAACCCGGGTTCATGCTGCGCTTGATTACCATCACGGTGCGGGCTTTGTCTACATCGAGGATTGGCATTCCATAAATCGGACTGCCTGTATCGGTGCGTGCTGCCGGGTTCGTAACGTCATTAGCGCCGATGACCAGAGCGACATCTGTTTGCGGGAAGTCGCCGTTGATTTCATCCATTTCAATCAGATGATCGTAGGGAACATCGGCTTCTGCCAGAAGCACGTTCATATGTCCCGGCATACGACCGGCAACCGGATGGATGGCAAAACGAACGTCTATGCCGAGCTTAGTGAGTGCGTCATAGAGCTCGCGTACTTTGTGCTGCGCCTGCGCCACGGCCATGCCATAGCCCGGAACTACGACAACTTTATTCGCAGCCGTCAAAATTGACGCCGCTTCTTCAGGCGTAGCGCTGCGCACCGGCCTGGCTTCCTCGTGTTTCGCAGCGGAGGTCTGCACCTGGCCAAAAGCTCCGAACAGAACATTCGTAAATGACCGGTTCATTGCCTTGCACATGATGACCGAGAGGACGAAACCGGAGGAGCCGTCGAGCGCACCCGCAACCACCAGCACTTTACTGTTCAGCACGAAACCCAGCAAAGCGGCGGAGAAACCGGCATAGGAGTTCAACAGCGAAATCACCGTCGGCATGTCGGCGCCGCCAATGGGCGTGACCAGCATTACTCCAAAGATCAGGGCAACACCAACCATGAAAGGAAAGAGCAGGGTGTGCCCCGGATTGATTACCAGAGCAATGGCCAAGGCGAGAGCCGCACCCAGGATCGAAAGGCTGAGGATGTTCTGTCCGCGATAAACAATTGGACGCTGGGGCAGAATTTCCTGCAACTTCCCGGCCGCGATCAAGCTTCCGGTAAAGGTGAGCGAACCGATAATCACTTCCAGTCCGATCTCGCCCATCTCGAAGCGGGTCAAATGCGAAGTGCCGACATAATATTCCGCGATGCCAATCATCGCGGCGGACGCCGCGCCAAACGCATGGCTGAGGGCAGTTCGCTGCGGCACCGCCGTCATCTTCACCATGCCCAGCGGGATGCCCACTCCGGCGCCGATAATCAGGGAAATGATGATCCATTTGTATTGCACCAGCTCCGGATTGAAGAGAGTGGCAGTAACCGCGATGGCGGCGCCGATCTCCCCCGCCAGCACGCCCCAACGCGCGCGCGCCGGCGAACTCAGCCACTTGAGCGACAGGATGAACAAAACAACGGCAGCGATGTACGCGAAGTCGAGATATTGCTGAAGGGCAATCGCAGTCATTTCTTCGGCCTGCCGGTCTTGAACATGCGCAACATGCGATCAGTAATGAAGAAACCGCCAACCATGTTGCTGAAGGAGGCAGCGACGGCGATAGCGCCGAGCACCAGGGTAAGATGGGTTTCATGCCGTCCGGCAATGATGATGGCGGCCACCACCACGATGGCGTCGAGGGCGTTGGTCAGCGACATCAGAGGCGTGTGCAGGAGAGGCGAGACGCGCTTGATCAGTTCAAAGCCCACGAATCCCGCCAGGATGAACACATAAAGATTAGAGATAAAATCTGCTGGCACTATTCCTCCTCACAATCGAAATAATCGAAGTATTCCAACGCTTCCGTTTCTTATCCTTGCGTATCTCCGGCGACAACGCATCACTTCGCCACCAGCGGCGGTAGCGACAAAAACTCACGTACCCTGCTATTGACCACTTCCCCGCCACGGGTTAAGAGGGTTTCACGAATAATGTCATCTTCCAGATTGATTTGCAGCTTTCCATCCTTTGCCATGTGCAGAAGGAAAGTAGTGATGTTGCGCGCATACATCTGGCTGGCGTGATACGGTACGCCGGACGCCACGTTCACCGCGCCGATGATGGTGACTCCATGCTCGATTACAGTTTGACCAGGTTTAGTGGATTCGCAGTTGCCGCCGCGTTCCGCGGCCAAATCAAAGATCACGGACCCCGGCGCCATGCCCTTTACCATTTCCGTAGTGACCAATACCGGCGCTTTTTTGCCGGGCACTACAGCAGTGGTGATGACCACATCGCTTTCCGCCACAACCTTGGTGAGAAGCTCGCGCTGACGCGCATAAAATGCTTCGTCCTGTGCGGTTCCATATCCGCGGGCATCCTGGGCGTTCTTGGCCTCAATGGGAAGCTCAACGAAACGAGCACCGAGACTTTGCACCTGCTCTTTCACAGCCGGACGGAGATCATAAGCAGAAACCACTGCTCCCAACCGCCGTGCCGTTGCGATTGCTTGCAGCCCGGCCACTCCGACTCCCATCACAAGCACACGCGCGGGTGTAATGGTTCCCGCTGCGGTTGTGAGCATCGGGAAAATCCGCGGCAAAGCATCCGCGGCCATCAGTACAGCTTTGTATCCAGAGATTGTCGCCATGGAAGAGAGCGCATCCATGCTCTGAGCGCGCGTGGTTCTAGGGACGAGTTCGACCGAGAATGACGTGACGCCTGTTGCGGCGATCTGCTCCACCACTTCGGCGGATCCTAGTGGCCGCAAGAATCCAATCAGCACTTGGTCTTTGCGAAACAGCGGAATGTCGGCTTGTCCTGTAACGTCGTTGGCCCCGTAGCACAGCACCTGGACAATGATGTCGGCTGTCTCGAAGACTCCGGCTCGCGTGGGTTGAATCTTTGCGCCTTTCTCGATGTATGCTGCGTCGCGATATCCCGCCTCATCGCCCGCTCCGGTTTCGATCAAAACTTCAAATCCAGCTTTGGTGAGGCTTGGTATAGCGGCAGGCACGAGGGCGACGCGACGCTCGTTCGGATACGATTCCTTTGGAACACCGACGATCATCAGGCTATGATCCTTTCCATATCACGGGCGAAAGAAAAAAGTACACAAAGGCTTGCGAGAAAACAATGAGGATGATTCGAATGTGAAAAGCGCAACCGAGTAGTTTGCCACAAGAAGGGCAAGTCTGCGTTCTGGGTTTTTGCCTCGGGATTGGAAATATCACTCGCCAAGGCTTCGCTAACGAAAACACTCTAAGGCAGATGGTCCAAGTAGCACGGCCCCGCTGTGTTCTGCGCAGGCGGTGTTGGCGGCGTCTTCCACGGCTCATTGACTAAGTCAAGAAACTCAGTGCCCATATGAAGCTGAAAGGAATCGCGCGCTGTAAGCGGGTTGAGGCTGAACCGGTCTTCTATAAACTTCAGGATCGCGGTGTAATCCGCCGGAGCGTGCGAGACAAAATTTTGCTTCGTGAACGGCGACACCACAATCAACGGGACGCGATAACCGGTGTACTGAAATTGGCACGTCGGTCCGCCTACCTTCACGCAAACGTCGGGACCGGGAGCGCCCGCTGGAGGAGGTCCCTGGAAAAGATCTACCGGGCTGGTGAAATTGTCCGGAGGAGGCATTGGCGTATAGGGAGCAACGTGGTCGTAGAAACCGCCGTACTCGTCGTAGGTCAGAATAAATACGGAATCTTTCCAGCTCGGGCCGGGATTACTCGGTGTCCCCATGACCGCGTCAATGAGGGTTTTTACGAAGGCGGCGCCGGCCTGGACGCTGCAACAGGGTGTCGGTTGCTGCGGAGTCGGATCAAAATCGGCGGCATGTTCGTCGAGACCTTTTGCTGATGCAGGTTCGATCTGCGCCACTTGCGGCAACGTTCCAGCCGCAGCGTCGGCATAAAACTGCGAAATGGGGACTATATTCTGCTTAAGCGTGGGCGAACCAATGATCGTCTGTCCATATGCGTAAGTATGCAGATAGCTGATCTGATAAAGGCACTCGGGACGCGTATCATTCGCCGCGCAGCTTAACGTGCCATAAGTGCCCGGATTAGGATCGGGATAAACGTATAGCTTCCAGGTAATTCCTGCGTTTTGCAGTTCCTCGAAAATGGGCTCCGAGGGTATTTGCATGTTATCCGCCGCGTCGGTGCCATTCGGATAAGCGAACCCGTAAGACGTGGCTCCAATCAGATATTCGCGGTTCGGCGTCGTTCTGCTCATCACGGGAGAAAACCAGGTGTCGGAAGTGGCGAAGTTTGAAGCCATAAAATAGTAATAGTTCAAATCACTTCCATCGTAGTAGCCCATTGTTCGCACGCCATTCGTGTCCATAAACTGCGAAGTGATAGTGCCGTTCGCGTTTTGTATGGGATACCTAGAATCGTGGGCATTTGACCAAACGAATCCATCCAGCGTGGCTTTTCCAGTTGCACCCAGAGTGGGATCGTTGTAATTCATATCCACATGGCTTTCGTTCCACGATGGGCTTGGATTCTCCACGCACATCGTTTGCAAATGATAAGAGGTCACTGGAGCTGCCGCGTCGTAAACACAATCTTGCCATGGCATTCCGAGTTGAGCTGGGGGAACGAAAGGATACGCCGGATCGCAACCCGGATTAGTGGAAGCCGGGCCTGAGGGAGCGTTGGTCGGGAATTGCGGCAAGCCATTAAAAGGCTGGTTCTTATAGTGAACGTAGTTATCGTCCTGCCAGTATTGCGCGAGCGCGCCGAAGTAGTGATCAAAGGAACGGTTCTCCTGCGCCAGATAAATAATGTGATTGATCGCGCTTTGCAGAGTGAGTCCAAAAGCGGCAGTAGCCGCGTCAGCGGTTGAGTTCGTCACCGTTACACTGCACGTTCCCATTCCCGCGCACACCCCGGTCCATCCCGCAAATGTGCTCTTGGCATCGGGAGTGGCGGTCAGTGTCACTACGGTGTTATTCGGAAAGCTTGCGTTACACGTGCCGGGACAATTGATCCCTGTGGGACTGCTGGCGACGGTTCCCGACCCAACGCCAATCAGAGAAACCGTTACCGTTCCTAACTGAGTAAAAGTAGCGGTGACAGAACTGGGCGAAGTGATCGTAAATGTGCAAGGGCTGGTATTCCCGCTGCACGATCCTGTCCACGCCCCTAAGCCAAATCCGCTGCCGGGTGTCGCAGTCAGAGTTACCTGGGAGTTTTGCGTGAAATTAGCCGAACATGTTCCGGGGCAATTGATGCCCGCAGGACTGCTGGTCACACTTCCGTTGCCGGATATGGTGACCGTAAGTTGCGATGCCAGAGGTAGACTGAACGCTGCCGTAACACTAGTCGCCCCAGAGAGAGTCACGGTGCATGTTGTCGCATGGTTCGCACATACGCCTCCCCAACCCGCGAAAACATAGCCAGCGTTCGGAGACTCAGTTAGCGTTACTTGCGTATTCTGGGCGAAACTTGCCGAGCAAGTTCCGGGACAATTAATGCCGGCGGGATTGCTGGTGACACTTCCGGACCCGGATACCGCTACAGTGAGCTGCGGTGGCGGAGTTTGAGCGAAGCTTGCGGTTACTGCCGTCGCGCCACTAATCGTAATCGTACATGCGCCAGTACCGCTGCACGCGCCGCCCCATCCTGAAAAAGTAAAACCCGCTCCGGGAGTCTCCGTGAGCGTCACGCCAGTGCCTTGTGCAAATCCGGCCGAGCAATTCGATGGACAATTTATACCAGCTGGAGTGCTGGTAACAGTTCCGGTACCTGACAATGTCACCGTGAGCTGCGGCACAGCAGCCTGAGCGAAAGTAGCTGTGACTGCCGTGGCGGCGTTGATTGTCATTGCACAGGCGCCGGTACCGGTGCAAGCGCCTCCCCAACCGGAGAACATGTAGCCCGTCGCAGGTGTTTCGGTGAGCGCCACACTCGTGTTCTGCGCAAATGTCGCCGTACACGTCGAGGGACAGTTAATACCCGCAGGCGTGCTGGTCACTGTTCCCGTGCCTGATGTCGGCCCCGTAACTGTCAACTGAAACGTTGTTGGTTGGGGATTTCCAGGGGGAGTCGAAGTCCCGCCTCCGCAGCCTGCGAGAAGCAGCGGCGCGGCGGCGACGACGAGCGAAAACGCAGGGTGAATACGAAATGGCATCGGGATGCGATACTCCTACAAAAGCGCATGTAAGATGAGGCTTTCACCTTAGTTGGTTGGCTAAAAATCCGAGGACGCTCGCGGATTGGGCAGCCGCGCAAATAGTTGCACACAAAGGAAAGATCTCTCCCGAAAAACGGGTCAAATGCGTGTCACGCGCTACTTTGGCAGGGTAATAGCGCCTTGAGATGCTGAAGATACCAAGGCGGCGTATTTGGCAAAAACTCCAGATTCGTAGCGAGGCTTCAAAGGCTTCCATCCGGACATCCGTTCCTTAATTACTTCGTCGCTGAGTTCAAGCTGCAGCAGTCGCTTGTTGACGTCAATCGTGATGATGTCTCCTTCGCGAACCGCCGCGATTGGTCCGCCCATGGCCGCCTCCGGAGAAACATGGCCCATCATCAAACCGTGAGTCGCGCCGCTAAAACGGCCGTCCGTCAAGAGAGCGACTGAATCGCCCAAGCCTTCCCCCACGATCGCTCCGGTCACGCTCAACATTTCGCGCATGCCCGGACCGCCCTTGGGACCTTCGTTGCGGATCACGACAACGTCGCCGGCGTGAATTTTCTTTTCCGTAACCGCGGTCATGGCGTCTTCTTCAGATTCGAAAACACGCGCTGGCCCGCGTTGACTGAGCCGTTCGTGTCCGCTAATTTTCGCCACACAGCCCTCTGGAGCGAGATTTCCGCGCAGGATAACGAGTCCGCCTGTCTTCTTGAGTGGTTTATCCAGGGGCGCAATCACTTCCTGGCCGGGAGTTTCAATCGCGCTTTCGCTTTCAGCCGATAGACTGAGTCCACTGACGGTTTTCGCCGCGCCGTGGAGATGCCCTCCACGAAGAAGCCGTCGCGTCAAGAGACGCACGCCTCCGGCGCGGTGCATGTCGGCGGCGACGAACCGGCCTGAGGGTTTCAGATCGGCGAGCAACGGAGTACGCTCGCTCACCGTTTGGAAGTGATCAATCTCGAGAGGCACACCCGCTTCTCTCGCTATCGCGAGCAGGTGCAGCACGGAGTTTGTCGAGCCGCCAGTTGCTGCGACCCCCGCGATTGCATTCTCAAATGCAGGACGCGTAAGAATGTCTTTCGGCAGAACGCCGTTTTTCAAAAGATTCATCACGACTTCGCCACAACGGAATGCGATCTCATCTTTTTTTGGATCCATCGCTGGAACGCTGTTAAAGCCCATCGGTGACAGCCCAATCATTTCCATCACGGTGGACATCGTGTTGGCGGTATATTGTCCGCCGCATGCTCCAGCGCCGGGGCAGGCCACGTTCTCGAGTTCGTGCAAATCCGCATCCGACATTTTTCCGGCCGCATTCGCGCCCACTGCTTCGAATACGTCCTGGATGGTGACATCTTTTCCGCGAAATGACCCGGGAGCGATTGTTCCACCGTAAAGAACCATCCCTGGAATATTCAATCGTGCGAGGGCCATGGCCGCGGCCGGAATTGTCTTGTCGCATCCCACCACGCAAACGACGGCGTCGAACATTTGCCCGCGACAGACCAACTCAATCGAATCGGCAATAATCTCGCGGCTCACCAGCGACGCCCGCATTCCCTCAGTGCCCATCGTCTCGCCATCACTAATGGCGATGGTATTGAACTCCATCGGCGTGCCACCTGCGGCGCGCACGCCTTCTTTCACCTTTGCCGATAAGCGGCGCAGATGGAAATTGCACGGCATGGTTTCGATCCAGGTATTGGCAACGCCAATGATGGGTTTCCGTAGGTCGCTATCGGTGAAGCCGATGGCCTTGAACATGGCCCGGGCTCCGGCCTGATTGCGCCCGTCAGTGATGGCGCGACTGCGATGTTTGAGATCCATAAAATAGTTGTCATTCGAAGCGCAGCGAGAAATCTGCTTTCCTTCGCCGTGCACACAGCAGATTCCTCACAGCTAAAGCTGTTCGGAATGACAACGGATGGGTTTAGGCGTTCACAACTTGTTTGGTTTTTCCCGCCGCTTCGGAAGCCTTGGGCGTCTGCTTGTCCTTCGGAAGCCATGACATCAATCCCCGCAGCCGCGCACCGACTTCTTCCACGGGATGATTTTTTTCGCTTTCCCTCAACGCGGAGAATTTCTTTTTGCCGCTCTTATTTTCTTCAATCCACTCACGCGCAAACGTACCGTCCTGAATTTGCGCCAGAATCTTTTTCATCGCCGCTCGCGTGTCGTCGCCCACCACTTGTGGTCCGCGAGTTAGGTCTCCATATTCCGCAGTATTTGATATGGAATCCCGCATCTGGGCCAGGCCACCCTCGTAGATGAGATCAACAATTAATTTCACTTCGTGGATGCACTCGAAATATGCCATCTCCGGCGCGTATCCGGCTTCAACAAGGGTTTCGAATCCCTTTTTCATGAGCGAAGTCAATCCACCGCAGAGTACAGCCTGCTCACCGAAGAGATCGCTCTCGGTTTCTTCTTTAAACGTGGTCTGCAGTACCCCTGCACGCGTCGCGCCGATGCCATAGGCATAGCACAGACCATAGTCGCGGGCGCGTCCACTCGCGTCCTGATGAATTGCAAGAAGCGCAGGGACGCCGCGGCCTTCAGCGTAAACGCGGCGGACCAGATGACCGGGCCCCTTTGGAGCCACCATCACCACGTCCACATCTTTCGGCGGGACAACAGTTTTGAAATGGATACTGAAGCCATGCGAGACGCCGAGGACCTTGCCCGCGTGCAGCGCAGGTTTTATCGCCGATTCATAGAACTCGCCTTGAGTCTCGTCAGGCGTGAGCATCTGAATCCAATCGCCGCGCTTCGCCGCCTCGGCGGCCGGCAAAACCTCCATGCCATCAGCCTTAGCCTTCTCGGCGCTGGGGCGTTGCGGATCGAGTCCGACGATAACTTTGTATCCGCTGTCGCGAAGATTGAGCGCCTGCGCATGGCCCTGACTTCCGTAGCCCATGATCGTTATCGTCTTGCCCTTGAGGGCGTCGGGATTTGCGTCACGCTCATAAAAAACGGTAGCCACGGCTTCTCCTATATGCAGTGAATTAAAGGACGATCGGAATGCCGACTGATCGGTCGGTTGAAGAATATAGAATGGTATGGGGACTGATGAATGGTGTCAAGGCGGGTGCCGTCAGGGCCAGGAGTCGCTTTTTTCTTTCGTTCCGAAGACGGGCCAAAAAAAAGCGCCCGGAGGTTTATCCGAGCGCTTAGTCCAGCCTCAATGAATTCTTACACCAAATGTTTATCCAACGCCTGTTGAATCGCTTCTTTGGGTCGGTAGCCTACCAGTTGCTCCACGACCTGGCCGCCTTTGAAAATTAGAAGCGTCGGAATTCCAGTTACTTTATAACGCATCGGAGTCGAGCTGTTGCTGTCCACATCCATTTTGCCGACCTTGATCTTGCCTTGATAATGCTGCGCCAACTCTTCCACTATGGGAGCAATGGCGCGGCATGGTCCACACCACGTCGCCCAAAAATCCACGAGCACCGGAGTTGCCGATTTCAAAACATCCTGATCAAAATTTGCGTCGGTCACTTCAATAATGCCATTGCCTGCCATCGTTCCTCCAGTGGGTTTGAGTGGAGAGCGAACAAAAAATAGCTATTCTCCAGCGTAAAGTCTATCAATTTGACACTAGGTATTTGATGCGGAAACCTCTTATAAGTCGCACAGAAGTCACAATGCAGAAATTCTACGTCCTTTGTCCCGCAATTGCTCTTTCCCGGTGACCGTGCTCTACTAACTCCCGTCATTTTTCGAGGAGGAACCTTGATCTCCAAAATTAACCTGGTGCTGGTTGTGGCAACTCTATTATCCAGCCCTCTCTTGGGGCAGAGCGCCAGCGCACGGCCCGCCTGGATCGCCAAAAGCAACAGCTATACGAATATGCTGCTCCCCATTGTGATGAAACATCATCCTGAAGTGGGCTCCGACCAGGGCCTGAGCCAATACGACACGCGAGTTTCACAACCGACCTTTGCCGATGAAGACAAGCAACGGCAGGAGACCGCCGCAGTGCTCGCGGAACTAAAAAGTGCCGCGAACGAAAAGCAACAGAAAGAGGTCGCTGAAGATCTCCAGATCCTGATCCGAAGGGTCGAGTTGCAATTCAGGGAGCAGGATTATGAGCGCGCCCACGAAGTTGAGTTTCGAAATGCAAGCGAGGAAATGTTTAGAGGACTTCGAATTTTGCTGGACCAGCAAACGCAGTCCGATCGCCGGCCCGCAGCCGTGGAGCGAATTCGAGAGTATGCCGGTCTGGAAGCCGGCTACGAGCCGCTGACAGAGATCCTAAAACGCCGTGCAATGGAGCAAATGGCCAAGCCCGGCATCATCTACCCAGCGCGCATTGAAATTCAAACGGAACTGGGACGAAATTCCAACTATCTGGATGGAATTGCGTCGCTGATGCAGAAGTACAAGCTGACAGGCTGGCAGGAGCCATACGCCAAGTTGGAATCTCAGCTCAAGGATTACGACTCCTGGATCACGGCGAATGTGTTGCCCAAAGCCCGCACCGACTTCCGCCTTCCTCACCAAGAATATGCACTGGCGCTGGAAGAGTACGGCATAGATATTCCGCCGGACCAACTTGCCTCCAATGCACACAAGGCGTTCACTGATATTCAGGAAGAGATGAAGCCCATAGCGGCGCAGATTGCGAAGCAACGCAATCTTCCATCAGCCGATTACCGCGATGTGATGCGGGAACTGAAGAAGCAGCAGCTTGTCGGGGACGCCATTCTTCCCTTCTACCAAAATCGGTTAAAAGAGATCGAGAAAATAATCGTCGCACATCAGATCGTAACGTTGCCCGATCGTCCTGCGCGGATTCGAATTGCGACCGCCGCTGAGACTGCACAGCAGCCCGCGCCCCACATGGTACCTCCGCCATTTATTCACAATACCGGAGAAAAAGGTGAGTTCGTTCTGCCGCTAAACATCCCGGCGGGACCGGGCCAAAGCGCGTCAGAAAAGTATGACGATTTCACCTTTGACGCGGCATCCTGGACCCTGATTGCGCACGAAGCGCGCCCTGGACATGAATTGCAGTTCGACTCGATGTTGGAGCATGGCGTCTCGTTGGCGCGTGTGCGTTACGCGTTTAACAGCACCAACGTCGAAGGCTGGGGCCTGTACGCGGAATATCTGATCAAGCCCTACATGCCCCTGGAGGGTCAACTGGTCTCGCTGGACTACAGGCTGCTGCGTGCGGCGCGGGCATTCCTCGATCCGGAGCTTCAGTCGGGCAAGATTCAACCCGCAGAGGCCAAACGCGTACTGGAAGAGGACGTGGTGCAGTCCCCTGCTTTTGCCGAAGAGGAAGTGGAGCGCTTCACTTATCGTGCACCGGGTCAAGCAAACAGCTATTTCTACGGATACACGAAGCTAATTGCCTTGCGCAAAGACACTGAGGCGGCGCTCGGCCCTAAATTCAATCAGAAGAAGTTTCATGACTTCATTTTGGCCCAGGGGCTCTTACCACCCGATCTGATGCGGAAAGCTGTAATGGAGGATTTCGTTCCGTCCCAGCAGGCGATTGGGACACATCAGGCAGCAATGTCGGCAAACTGAAGGGATCTTTCATGAGAAGCCGGCGCCCTTTTGCCTTTTCAGTTTTTGAGCGCGGGCCTTCGACTCCGGGCGGCTATTTTTACCTGCGATAACTCTATCGGTCGCGCTCGAAGGACTCATTCAAAGCAATTAAAAAGCGCCCTAAACATTTAAGTTTAGGACGCCTCGGCAGCCCTCCCCCAGAACTGCCAAACCACAACTGGATAGTATGGCGGACGTGGTTTGCTGTAAACGTCACTTTGGTAATACGAGGTCCCGGGGCGTAACCTGATTCATTTCAGGCGGAAATGCAGATTATCTTTCAGTGGCGCGGATGCACCCGTGAGGGAAGGTGGAATGCGGAAACTACCGCTTTTCCCAGGTACGCCCGGCATCAGACGTTATCCAGGATTCATTGCTTGCCGTAGTCAGCTTTCCGTGCAACTCGTCGTCAAATTCGATGCCGATGATGTCTGAATCTGGCAGGGGTCTGTCCGTTGTCGGCTTCATTTGGGTCCAATGTCGCCCGGCATCGGTCGAACGAAATAGAATTCCTCTTTGTCCGCCCAGCCAAACGCTTCGTCCCGCCGCAGCCACTGCGCGAAATACATGACTACGGGCGACATGAATTTGCTTCCAGGAAATCCCCCCATCCAGTGATCGTTGAACTGTTCCATCTGCGGTCAACGTCCAGCGTGGCGGGGGCCTTCTCTTATCGGTTGAGACGTCCGCGAGAAGGGTCATTTGCCGATAGAAACTATCGTCCTGCGGAAGATCTACCATCTCCGGTACCGCTTTAGCTTTCCCCGGCAGGCTATGGAGTCTTTGAGCCGGAGTCGGCGCTTTCCTCCGTTCAACAGCGGAAACGCCTGGAGATACTTTCTCACCGGTTGGTTCGGTTAATGATTTCTGCAAAGCAGGTTGATTCTGTCGCTGAACAACGGGCATTTCCGAATAAGCTCTGCGGTAACTCGGATGCAAACTCACGGCGGCAACCACGATAACGGCGCATGCCGCCACCGTTCCCCATCGGAATACGGGCCAGGAAACCCATCGGAGGGGAGAATGTCGGTTGGATCCCTGCTCTGCGCCTAAAATCAACTCGGGGGCAGCCAGGAAAGCTATCTCTCTGCAATCCACGCACTGCGCCAAATGTTGCAGCACCGTCGCGCGGTCAGGCCCGCTCAGCGCCCTTTCTGCAAAGGCGCTGAGAAGGTCTATAGGAGGATGCTCAATGAGAGGCTTCTGTGTCCGATAGAGCCGTTCCCGCAACAAATTGTGAATCGGTTTCATGATTCGACTATTCAGCGTTTACAACTCTATTGTCCGCCGGGCACTTCCGCCTTTCCTTCTGAGAACGTCTGGATATGCTTTTCTTGCGTCAGCCGGGTGCGAATATTAACCCTAAAATCGCGAACGTCAACTTCCAGCGCTTCCTCGGCCTGGCGGCGGCTCATGCCGCGACGGCCTAATCCGGCTAAGATATGCTTGCGCAAGGATTTGAGAAGCTTATCCACTTTCCGGCTGATGGTTGACTCATGAACCGAAAGCATCCGGGCGATTTCTGCCAATGTCTTGTCGTCAAGGTAATAGGAAGCCAGAACGAACTGATCCTCGGCAGATAATGCCGCCAGAGCCTCGTCCGTGGCGACTCCCAGCCTGGGATCAAGCGGGACTTCGATTTCGGGCGTCACGGCTGGCGAAGCAAACTGCGTGCCTACTTCCACTTCTTCTTCAAAGCTGACAAGGCGCCGCTGGCGGCGGAACTGATTGACATACTCTTGCACAATTACAGTGCGCAACCAGCCCTCCAACGATCCTCGACCGGTGTAAGAAGCCAGTTTCGAGACCCTCTGCCCATCTCTAAGCTTGGTGCCATAAAGATCGGCATAGATCGAATCCGCAAGCTCCCTAGCTGCGGCGCCTTCCTTGGTGACGTAACCTGCTATGTCGTACAACTTCTCGCGAAAGCGTGACAGAAAGCTTTCCCATGCCTTATCGTTGCCCGCGGCACAAGCGCGAGCCAAAACCAGGTCGTCAATGCGCAGGCTGGCATAGAAATCGCGGATAATGTCGGCTTTCTGCCGCGCCTCGGTCGCGACATGTTTCGTTCCAATTTCTTCTAGAATTATTGTGAACTGCCCGAAGGTCAATCCAAAAGCGGACGCTGGGCTCTTAGCATAGAGATCCTGCAGCAGAGTATTCAAATCCGCTGGCACGTGCGCTGTCGCTTGAGGGTCGTGCTGCATAAGGCCGCGTCGGCTCCGATGCTATCAACTATTAGACGCGAGAATTCGACTTTTTGTAATGGCCGATCGGGGATTGTTGTGATGGCGCGGATTAGAGGTTTTGGTGACGTCGAAGCAAACGCCACGTCTCCCCTATTTTTGCAGCGCGGCGATCCACTGTGAGAATTCTACCCAGACAGCGCGGAACGTTCCACTCGGAACAAAAGGGACTCCAAGCATGGTTCCTGCTGCGGCTGAGGCAATCGCTTTCCAATCCGCAGACCGGGAGTCGCGCGACATATTGCCCGGTACATCCGCCTGTTGTTCTAGTGAGGCGGGAGCGAAAATGGGATTTGTCTGTGGACTATCTTCCCCGGCAGGCATAGCCAGCAGTTTAGGTTGATGCCAAAATAGGGTAAAGTTACGCTCGTACGTTTTTTAGTGTTACCAAACAAGGAATGATTTTTTTTCAAGAGAGGTCAAGCCATGAAATGCGTGCGGGGAATCGCGTGGTTCATTGTAATGTTATTTTTGACGGCGTCCGCCATTGCAGATGGCCCCGGATATCACGTTCTTAATACTTTCAAGCTCGGCGGTGAAGGCGGGTGGGATTACCTTACGCTCGATAGCGTTTCCCGGCTTTTATACATATCAAGAGGCACGCACGTGATTGTATTAAATGCTGATTCGGGAACTGTGGAAGGAGATATTCCAGATACTCCCGGAGTCCACGGAATTGCGCTGGCTCCCGACCTCGGGCGGGGATTTGTCAGCAATGGACAGGAGGGCACGGTTACCATCTTTGATCTGAAGTCGCTGAAGCTCATCAGCAAAGTGAAAGTTGGCCAGAACCCGGACGCGATCCTTTACGATTCGTTCACCAAGCGGGTCTTCACCTTCAATGGCAGAAGTAACGATTCGTCAGCGATTGATGCCACCAATGGCACTCTTCTCGCCACCATCAAGCTGGATGGCAAACCGGAGTTCGCCGTGAGTGACGGTCATGGAAAGATATTCGATAATCTCGAAGACAAGAGTGAGCTGACGGAAATTGACGCCAAGACTTTGCAGGTGATATCAACCTGGCCGCTTGCACCGTGTGAGGGTCCGAGCGGTCTTGCAATTGATCGCAAAAATCATCGCCTGTTCTCTGGTTGCCACAATCAAGTGATGGCGATCGTCAACGCAGATAACGGCAAAGTCATCACGACATTGCCAATCGGCAAAGGCGTGGATGCCACCAGATTCGATGCCGGGACCAACCTTGCATTCGCTTCCTGCGGCGACGGTCACCTCACCGTGATTAAAGAAGAGTCCAAGGACAAATTCAGCGCGGTAGAGAATGTTGACACGCAGGAGGGCGCCCGCACGATGGCCCTTGATACGAGGACACATAATATCTATCTGGTAACTGCAAAGTTTGGCCCGCCCCCGGCTCCAACACCGGAACGGCCACACCCCTGGCATTCGATTATCCCCGATACATTCACGGTTTTGGTGGTAGGGAAATAATGCATTTCGCGATAGCGAATTTCTCCAAGTACCGTATCGGGCGGGCCGCGCCGAAAAACCTGAGCCGGATCATTTCCATCTTTTTATTTGTATGCTTTGCTTCATCCATCGGCTCAAGCTATTCAGTACTGACCCATGAGGAAATCGTAGATCTTTTGTGGAAGGATCAAATTCAGCCTCTGCTGCTGAAGCGTTTTCCCCATTCCACGCCGGATGATCTGACAAAGGCCCACGCCTATGCCTATGGGGGCAGCCTGGTGCAAGACATGGGCTATTACCCGTTCGGCAGCGCTTATTTCAGCGATCTGGTCCATTATGTTCGGAGTGGTGATTTTGTTGTCGCGCTGGTGGAACAATCAACCAATCTCAACGAATATGCTTTCGCCCTCGGCGCTCTGGCACACTACGCCTCAGACAACATGGGACATCCCACTATCAACAAGGCAGTTGCTATCAGCTTTCCAAAGCTGCGCCGGAAATATGGCAACGAAGTCACTTACGACGATGATCACAAAGCGCACATCCGAACTGAATTTGGATTCGATATGGTTCAGGTTGCAAAGAATCGCTACACTTCCGATCGTTATCACGATTTCATTGGCTTCGAGGTCTCGAAGCCAGTATTGGAGCGGGCATTTCTACAAACCTACGATCTCGAGGTCACGGATGTGTTCGGCGACGAAGACCTCGCGATCGGAACTTTTCGTCGCAGCATAAGCACAGTGATTCCGGAAATGACCCGCGTGGCGTTGCTCAATCGCAAGAAGGAAGTAATTCGCGACAGTTGGAATTCAAACGAAAAGACATTCCTTTACCATATTTCACGCACCAACTATCAGAAAGAATGGGGCAAGGGATATCGCAAGCCCGGCTTCGGAGCGCGCGTCTTGGCGTTTTTTCTGCGAATTGTCCCGAAGATTGGCCCCTTCAAAGCTCTCGGTTTTGAGATACCGACCACGAAGACTGAAGACATGTACATCAAGAGCATCAATCAATCAGTGAACGAATACGGCACCGACCTGAAGGAGACGAAGAATGGACAGCTTGATCTCCCGAACATGGATTTTGACACCGGCCGCCCGACCACGGCGGGAGAATATGGGCTCGCAGACAAGACTTATGCGCATCTGTTGGCTGACCTCGATAAGAAAAAGTTTGACCAGGTAACTCCAGACTTACGGCGAAACATACTGGATTTTTACGCCAGCGGAAAGCCGGTGATTGCGGCAAAAACGGACAAGAAAGACAAACAAGCATGGCAAAAAACGCAAGACGAACTGGAGCGACTGAGGGCCACGACTCCGGAGTCTCCGACCACCAAAGCGGCAATAGAGATGCCCGCCGAATAATGCGGCCGGCAAAATGCCGTGGTCATTACCGCAACTGAAGTAAACTAGGCACATCTCTAGTGACCACTAGAGTCGAGGTGAACGAGTGGCGGATGTAGTCTCCGGTAAGCCCACGGATAAGAATCTCGATAAGTTCTACCGCGCCCAAATTACGAAACGGACTGATCTTGCCGAAGACCTTTGGACAGTCAGAATTCAAGCCGGTGGCGATTTCAAATTCGCGCCGGGACAATATGCTACGCTCGGCGTAGATGGTCCGGACAAGCGGTCAGAGCGCGCCTACTCAATCGTCTCGTCTCCTTACGAAAGCGAACTCGAATTCTTTTTCGAGCTGGTTCCTCAAGGAGAACTGACTCCGAAACTTTACAAGTTGCAGGTCGGCGATGAATTGCTCATGCGTAAAATTCCAAAAGGGCGGTTCACCCTGGATACCAAAAGCGGCCGAACCAATCACCTGCTGGTCGCGACCGTTACCGGGGTCGCACCCTTCGTCAGTTACGTTCGCTCGCTTTACAAGGACTGGAAGGAAGGCAAGTTTGCGGGCGACCATAAACTCTTCCTGCTGGAAGGGGCCAGCCGTTCATGGGAATTGGGATATTGCGAAGAATTGCAAAAATTCGCCCTCGAAGTTCCCTGGCTGAAATACGTCCCCACCATCAGCCGCCCGTGGGACGACTTGAAATGGGTGGGCGAAACCGGACGCGTTGACGACGTCCTTCGCAAGTATGCTGACATGTGGGGCCTGACATCCGCAGATTCCGTCGCCTATCTATGCGGCCATCCTGACATGATTGAGGGTGGTAAGGGTATCTTGAAGCGAATTGGCTTCACCAAGGAAGTAGTGAAAGAGGAAATCTACTGGATTCCGGCGAAGGAAGCGGCCGTAACCTAGGCGTCCTACGGCGGCTTTCGGGCTAAGCGCGTTTTAAGAGCAAGCTGAGATCAAAAGCACGGAAAATATGGCGTGACCACACCAACCACCAGTTGGTTGAAAACACTCTTCTGCATCTGCGCATAGCTCCCATTTGCAAAGACGTAATGAACCCATTGCACCAGCCCATAGCGCTGGGTTACGTAATATTCTTCTTTGTCAGTACAGTTCTGGTTTGCGTCACAGTTGTACCGATAGCTGATCACGAGCGTCTTCAAATTGTCTGGAAGGTTCCCTCCCGGTGAAATGGTGTATGGTCCCCACACCTCGTTGATCGCATTTTGCAGGCCCAGTGTGACTGAGCAACTTTGCGAGCAGTTCGTATGCAGGTCGTAATTAGTGTTCGAAACTTTAATCGTGCTGCCCGGAAATCCTGCGCTCGCGCATCTCGGAACCAAAGGCATGTTCGTATTGTTGGTAAATTTCTTATAGCTGTCCGGCACAGTCCACGACAATTCCGTAATCCACAAATAAACGTTATTGCCGTCGTAGAGTTGAATGTCCCACGGATAACCCAGCGCTCCCTTAACCCAGTAAAACTTATCGCTTTCCATCACAGTGTAAAGCGGATTTGAAGTTCCCTCCAAATGGTACGTGGATCGCAGGTCGGCATCCATGGTCATCCAATCCAGCATGTCGTACATTCCAGCCGGGCAGGCGACGGTCGGCTCCGCGCTGGCCGGACTTGCGTATCCAATCGCGGCCACAAGCAACGCGGCTTTCAGCACGAAAAGGATTGTCCAGGAAAGAATATGCATTGCGGCAGATGCAGGCTTAGTTTTTAGCTTAACGGGAGTGGCAGAAGTCCCTTGCAAAATGGAAGGCACAAATCACCTCTTGGTGGGAATGCCGAACAATTTACTACCTCGGAGAGGCAACATCAAGGTCCAAATGAACTTCCGATTTAACGAAAAGCGCCCGCAAAGAAAATCTCCGTATATTGGCGCGCCAGTTGATCTTCTTGCAGCGCACCCTGCGGCTTATACCACTGGTATATCCAATTGATCATTCCCAACAGCGCGAACGCGGCCGCCCGCGGATTTACGCTCGATTGCGAGCCCCGTTTTCTTTGCACTTCAGCAACTAAATTTTCCACGAAGTGTATGTAATCTTTTTTTCGCCCGTTGATGCGCTTGCGCAAAGGCGGAGCCAGCGGATGGTTTTCATGCAGCATCACCGTAATTTCCCAATCGCTCTGGCTCAACACTACTCCAATATGCAATCGGATCACCGCCCGCAACCGCTCTTCCGGATCGCTGATACCGCGCGCCGCTTTAATTACTCGCTCTTCCGTGATGTCCATCGCCTGATTCATCAGGTCGAATAGGATTTCGTCCTTGCTTTGGAAATGGTGATAAAGTCCGCCTTTGCTGAGTTCGAGCGCGGCAGCAATATCGTTCATCGAAGTCCCGTCGTAGCCCTGCTGTTGAAACAGGCGCGCAGCAGCGCGCAATATTTCTTGCCGAGGATCAGCAGACGGAACACGGGCCATCGTGGGAAGAATATACAGACACGAGTGAATAATGCCAATTCAAACAGGCGCTACGCTCGTGAAAAGACGCCCAACATGCAGCCTCCGATGTCAACGACCAGGTAGTAGCGATCGCTATCTCCGCCAGACTCCGAAGCCCCTCGATGCGGCTTCGCCAAGCTCTCCGCCCGCTGCCTAGGCGAAAAAAAGACGCGACCCCGTTTTTGAAAACGGAAGCTGCATCTTTTGTATCTACCCTTTGCGAATAACAGCCTGGTTGGTAAATGCGCCACGCTGGGACTAACTATTCCTATTATTGCTGTCAGTACTTTACACGGAAATGCTCATGTTTTGGGTATTGACAAAAATTCGGAGTTTTCAGGGAATTGGACTGTACTCGTTCGTTTCTCCGGCCCGTGCTACATTTGCTGCAGTCTGCGTGCGTTGAGAACCATGAGCACCTCACCCAAGAACAGCTCAAAATACCGCTTCGGCGCCTACGAACTGGACCCGTTGGAAGGCATCCTTTTCCGAAGGGGAATTCAGGTAAAACTGCAGGACCTGCCATTCCGCTTGCTGGTTTTTCTCGTTGAGCGGCCGGCGGAAATCGTCACCCGGGAAGAATTGCGCGCGCACTTGTGGCCTGAGAATACTTTTGTTGAGTTCGACAACAGTTTAGGTGTTGCCATCCGAAAAGTGCGAGAAGCGCTCGATGACAATTCCGAGTCAGCCCGGTATGTAGAAACTCTTCCGCGCCGCGGCTATCGTTTCATTGCACCCGTGGTATGCAATGCCCCGCCGGCCCGGGCCAGTGAAGATACTCCGTCATACATTGTCGAACCAAAATTGGGCGAACCAGCGCAGGCAAATGCCATCCCGTCGAAAACTTGGAAATCCGCAGCAATACTTGTGGCTGTGCTTGCTTGCGTCGTCGTTGCGACGGGAATTGCGATTTACAAATTCCGTCCCCCGCGCGCCTCCGCCGCCGAGGCTCGTATTGCTGTTTCTAGAGTCCCTATCCGTCACTCGGTTGCTGTGCTCGGTTTTCGCAATGTGCCTGGAAGGCTGGAGGATAACTGGCTTTCAATTGCATTCTCAGAAATGTTGAACACGGAACTAGCAGCGGGCGGCGGGTTGCGCATGGTCTCCGGGGAAGATGTGGCACGCGCGGAGCGGGAATTACCTTTAACGGTCGAAGAAACTCTGGCCAAGCCGACCTTAGAACGATTGCGGACGAACCCTGGCGCGGACTTTGTCGTGCTCGGCTCCTACACGAAGATTCCGAGCAAACAGAATCGCATCCGCCTCGATCTTCGTGTGCAAGACACGGCAACCGGCGAGACAATCGCCGAAGAGGCTGTTACCGGCAGCGAGGAAAACCTTTTCGAACTCGCTTCTGAAGCCGGCGCCCAGATCCGCCGGAACCTGAATATGACCTCCGCGCCTGAGCAGGTCGTTACCGCCGCTCGCGCTTCACTGCCATCGAATCAGCGAGCCCTGGAGTTTTATGCGGAAGGCCGCGCTAGAATGTGGCAGTTCGATTTTGCCGCCGCTCGCGAACTGCTCGAAAAGGCTGTCGCTACCGATCCGAACTATCCCCTGGCGCGTTCAGCTCTAGCCGAGGCGTGGTCTCGTCTGGGTTACTCCGTCAAGGCGCGTGCCGAGGCAAAACGCGCTCTCGAACTATCCGCGAATCTTCCGCCGGAGGATCGTCTTCTGGTGGAAGCCGAAGAAAGGAAATCAGTCAATGACTGGCCGAAGGCGGCACAGGCCTATCGAGAACTATTCGCAACTTTTCCCGACAGTCTCGACTATGGCTTAGAACTGGCCTCGTCGCAGCTGATCACAAACCCCGCCGACGCCCGGCACACTCTGGACACACTCCGGCGACTGCCCGCTCCTGCTGGAGATGACGCTCGCATTGACCTGCTGGAAGCTTCAGCGTGGATCGGCGAGGATTTCGCGAAGGCCCAAACTGCCGCGCAACGTGCGATACAAAAGGGATCCGCACGCGGCTCACACCTTCTCGTCGCCCATGCATATGGGGTTCTGTGCGAGCAGGCCTCCTCCATCGGTACGGCCACCGAGAAAGGAATTGCCGATTGCGAGCACGCAAGGCAAAGCTACGCTGAAGCCGGTGACCGGGACAATGAGGCCCGCACATTAAGCGATTTCGCGGGCATTTTGTTTCTGCAAGGCGATCTCGAGAAAGCCGATGGAATGTGGGATGGAGCGGCAAAGGAATTCAGGCAGGTCGGCGACATCGAAGGAGTTGCCGCTACTTTGAACAATCTCGGGGATGTCCATCTCTCCCAGGGAGAGTTGATAAAGGCGAAGGAGTTAATCGAACAGGCAATCCCCAACTATCGCACCACCGAAGACAAAGACGGCGAGGCGCTGGCTCTGAACGATCTTGGCGATATCGCGCGGCAGAGCGGGAATTTGGTTGCCGCAACGTCAACCTACCAGCGTGGCCTTACTACGGCCAAGGAGATTGACGATAAAGATGCCACCGCATACCTGCTTTCCGGACTTGGAGATGTTTCCGTGGACCGCGGCGATCTCGTCGCAGCCCGCAAGTTCTACGAAGAATCGCTCGCCCTGCGAAGCCAGATCGGTGAACAACAGGCGGTAGCGGAAACTCACGTCGCTTTGGCGAAGCTCGCGATCGAGGATGCCCACGCCGTGGACGCCGTAGCCGCAATGGGCAAATACAAACAACAGTTCCACCAGGAGCATCAGGCCGATGACGAAGTGGCGGCCGGAGCCGTCTTGATCGAGGCTTTGCTCGCTGACGGTAAAGCTGACGACGCGAATAAGGTAGCGGAAGAAACCGAACCACGCGCCATCAAGAGCCAGAATAGCCGTGTACGCCTGCAATTTCTTTTGGCGTCCGCCCGCGTCTTGCTCGCTTCTGACAAGCCAGAATCCTCACGGCCCCAATTGGAGCAAGTTTTGAATGAGGCGCGCAGTCACGGCTTCTTGGGCATTGAATTTGAAGCCCGTCTAACGCTAGCTCGGTTGGATAAGAAATCAGGCCGCGAAACTGCCGCACGATTACAGTTTGCTTCTTTGGAGCGAGCCGCGCGCGCCAAAGGATTCGACTTGGTCGCAGGCAAAGCTGCCGCCGCACGTGGCTGAAGGTCGCGACCGCAAGCCGTTTGCGCTCCCAGTCCACACTTCTCAGTTAATCTCTTTGTCTATCTACATGATTATTTTGTATTTAGCAGTTAAGATGCGATTCTGAGACTGTTAATTGGACATCTGTCGGTTCCGGTAATAGTGTCCTCCCCGCGTGCTGATTGGAAGAATCTCCCCGCGCTTTATCCTCCGGCTTCCGGCGAGAGTGCGGCAACTAAATTCCGAATTCGCGGAACGCCGCGAGAGGAACTGATTATGAAGTCGCAATTATCCATCGCAATACTGGCCCTAGTCCTCGTCTTCGCGGCGGGAACACTTGCGGCTCATGCGCAAACAGAAGTAGACGTGAATACCTCCGGAACCGCGGATGCGACCTATGACCCTTTCACGTCGAACGCCGGCCCCTTTCCCGCCAGTAACTTTGGGGTCGCTGTTAGCGCCAGCCTTGGTGGCAACGATGTTGACCTTACGCTTGGGGGCGACACAAGCTTCCTCTTCCCAACGTTTACCAATGGCGAGGTCCTGTCGCCGCTGGTTTCGAGCGTACCCGTGGGGTACACGCCGGGATGGACTGGTTCGCTGACCTCAACTTCCAATTTCAGCGCGAGCGCCACTTTCCAGGCGAATGTGGGTCCTTTTAGCGCCTCAGACAACCTGTTCAGCCAGAATCTCAATGCGGTCGCAAATGGAAATCTTGCCTCTGGAGGCAATTTAACCGGCGGCAGTGCTTCAGGATCGGCGAATGGCAGCTTTTTCAATTACACATACACTGCCAGCGCTTTCGTGGCATCAGCTTCGGCAAGCATTAATGTGGGGGCAAACTATCAAAATTCATTAAACTGGAATTCGACAACCCAGTATGGCGTATACAGTTGGCTCAGCACCACGAAGGGCGGGGGTCCGACCAGCACACCTCTATTTACCACCGGGAGTGGCGGAGCGTTGAACTACACGGTTGAAGATTTCGGTAACGCCCAGGCAGGAAAGCAGGTTTATCTGAATTTTGAGCCAGGCATTAGTTTCGGCATGGCGGTGACGCCTTCTTCGACCCTCTCGACGCCTATCACCGGAAATTTGAGTGCCGAAGCCTTTGGCGATACGCTCGTCAATTACACCTTTCCGATTGCTACCCCCTTCAACTTGCCGATCAATTATGGCGAATGGGATGTTAATGGCGACTGGAACTCCGGATACGCCTTCAGCATCCCGGTGGAAGAAGAAGACACCGACCAGACCGGAACGTGCCTGGACCCCAGGTCGCAGTGCGTGATATTCGTCGTTGACGGAAGCGTATTTACATTCGCGAATTCACTCACGGCCTCAGGACCCTCGAACCTTACGGGAGGCACCGACTTTGGCACCTGGGGTCCCGGCGTCAATGGCGCATCACCTTTACCAGACGCATGTGATCCCACGACCGGAATCTGCTACGCCTCAACCGATCCGAACATGCCCGTCGGCACGCCTACCATGATGTCAACACTCACCCCAGTGACAGCGCCCGAACCCGGCGGATGGCCGCTGCTGGCAATGAGTCTAGCCACCCTCATCTTCGTCGGGTGGCGCAAGAACACTTTAGTCATTGGCAATTGAGATAACCGTATCGGCTCCTAACGGGCAAGTCATGCTCGGGTGGGGCCGCCCTCAATTTTCCTTTACTTATTTTCGTCGGCTAGCTGGTCGAGCAGAGTTGCCGCCTTGGTCAACTTGTCAACCCCGAAGACCATTAACACCAGGTTGGAGCCTGGGTCCAGTCCGCAATAGCTGTAGTCAATGTTGATCTGCTCGTCGCCCAAGCGCGCGGATGCCCGGCCGAACTCACCCGGACGGTGCGGTAGTCTGACAACCGCGACGTCGGTCTCCTCGAAGATCATGCGCAGACCGCCCAGCACCTTGTTGGCAGCGGCAGTGTCATCGGCCACAAATCGGGCCAGGCTTTCGCCTCCCTCAACATATGACTGAAACGCAAGAAGGTTCACCCCGCGCTCCGCCAGAGCGAGGAGGCACTTCCCAAGGGCACCAGGTTTGTCTGCGATCGTTACGGTAAACTCCTTCGCCTTCGGCAAGTGACTCGACTCCTTTGTTCCTGATCTCGTAAGAATGATAACCGATAAAGATGGCTCACTTTTGCGCGGCTTTCGCGGAGGGGTGTTTCGATTATGTGCGGAGAGGATAGCGATTCTTTTAGGCAGTCGGATCGCGGCACGAATCGAGAGATGTCATCTCTAAGCGGGCGATCAGGGATCGGGCACTACTGCGGCGTTAGGAATCTTCAGGCTGGCCTTGGGTCCGCTGGTCTTCGAATCTGAGTCCACCGAAAAAAGTAGGAAATCATGAAAGGTGTGACGGCGGAAGTACCGGTGCTTCTGGAAATGAAAATAAAGTTCGGCAGTTTTGGGCAGCCAAAGTTCCACGTGCTTGCTCTGGAAAAAGACGGGGCCGTAGTCAACGGTGTAATGCTCGCTGAGAAGCTGAATTTTCGGCATCGGCTTAACCAACTCCGATTCGATACGCACGATTTGATAGGTGTCGGCTGAAACCCAGGCTCGGCCTTTCAAATTAATGGGATAAATCTGATCGCCAATTTTGTAGGCCTGGATGCGGTCAGGCCGGTCCTCGCGCTGCCGGAAATGTAACAGCCACGTTGCTTTCCCGTTCCACTGACTGAGTCCTTCACAAGTTATTTCGAAATTGTCGCGTATGTCAGGATGGAAGACCAGCGCCAATGCCGGCAGACCGTGAGTGGCGATTTGACCGGGAAAGTCGCCCAGATCGGTCCGCCCGGTACGAAACTCATCAACCTTCAGGAATCCTGGCTGCGGTTCCGAGATGGATGCGACGTAGTTGAACTCGCGGGTCTCTTTTGTAGTAGGAGTGCCTAATTCGTTGAGATTTTCGTGCAGTAGGTCTTCAATCGCATTGAAGCGGCTAATGTCATCCACGAATTGCTTTACCGTCGCTCCAGTTCCGTCAATTACTTTCTGGTACGGACACGTAACATCGGCGGCGACGGATGGCTTTACATCGTCAATATCCGGGGGCTCCCAACTCTTGGCGGAGAAACCAGTGTCAGTCGCCGCCAGCAGCGGGTCATCGGTGTTCAGCTTCGCGCCGGTTACAGAAGCTGCGGGCTTCGCCATGGCTTTTGAATTCCCTGCCGAAGCGGAATCTCGCTGCTCCAGTTCGTTGATCATGTTATGAACTTGAGGCGCACTTGGGCTGTCCGGCGTGTATTGCAGAAAAGTGTTGAGTGCCGCAATTGCCTCTTTATCCCGGCCAAGGTCCGCGAGAGATTCCCCGAGCACGATTTCCGCAGCGTTGCCGCCGCCCTTGCCTTTATCAATAGCAAGTTGAGCCTGCTCTCGCGCTTTTTCAAATTCGTGCTGTTTTAAGTAAGTATCGGCGAGAAGATTATGGGCCATCCAGGATTCGCCGTCGGCCGCTACCGCCTGCTCCAAAACTGCCTTCGCTGCGGAATAGTCTTCGCGCTCGAGACGGAGACGTCCCAGCAACGCAAGCGCCTGGACATTACGGGGGTCAAGCGTAGAAGCCTGGTTTAAATAAATCTCCGCTTGTTTCAAGTCCTTTTCCTGATAGGAAAGATAACCCAGTAGAAAATCTACATCTGAGCTGCCGGGAACAGCCTTATGTGCCGCATCGAGATGCTTCTCGGCACTTTTCAGATCGCCGGACTTCAGAGCAATGACACCGCGTTGAGTTTCCTTGCGGGCCTTGGATGGCATCTTTGGGGAAATTGGAGCATTCAATTCAATAGCGGCGGGGTCTCGCTTGAGAGTCGATTCCAGACGGTAAGCAGTGGTTGCTGTGCCAACGGTAAGTTCCTGGTGAGTGGTAAGATAACCGACTGCACTTACTTCAATGTCATATTTTCCGACCTCCAAGTCGCCAAAGTCAGCTTCGAGATTATCCGCCGTGGTCTGCCAGGCGATGGTGTGAGTGGTTTCGTTGGAAAGCTTCACAACGGCCTGACGGTCGAGGTGTGCCTTGTTCTCGCCGAAAACCGTTAGCATGAGGGTTGATCCCCGGCTGTTGTAAGTCGCAGGTGTATCGATGCCGTTGCCAATGCCCGGAAGACCTTGTCCTCCGTTCTGCGCTAGTAAGCTCCCGGAAAGAAGCAAACCCGCCAGGAGTGATATACCGGGGGAACGAAGGATTTTCATACTAATCCTTGTAGTGTCTCATCGCAGGCCTCCGGAATCAACCCGATTCACGCCTTGGTCGTGAAAGACACAGCGAGTCCTCGCGGGCGCGGCGCCCTCGCCACGCGGCTCTTCTCTGGAAATGGATTAGAAACCTTTCACGGTTGTAAATAACCGCGGGCAACGCCTCATGGTTTCCGCGAATCGAAACTTCACGCATTCGGAAGGGCGAACGCAATGAAAATTCCATTTTTACTTGGCCGCGTCATTTTCGGAGGCTACTTCTTGTACAGCGGAATTCATCACTTTACCGGGCATAAGATGCTCGCTCAATATGCCGGCGCGAAGAAGGTTCCCATGCCCGACCTTGCCGTGCAAGCGACTGGCGTAGCATTGATCGTCGGCGGCACGAGCATTCTGCTGGGCGTGAAACCAAAGCTTGGCACGGCTGCGCTTATCGGCTTTCTAGCCGGAGTTTCGCCGGTCATGCATGACTTCTGGTCTGTTGAGGAGCCTGAGAAGAAGATGAATGAAATGGTTAACTTCACTAAGAACCTCGCGTTGATGGGCGGCGCAATGGCTTTGATGGGGGTTGAGGAGCCGTGGCCTGCTAGTGTTCCCGTGGGGCAGCCTTCGCGAATGGAACGTGCGCGTAGATTTATAAAGCGGGCAGGTGCTGCCTAATTCGGGCGGACTGATGTGGGATATCCACTTCGGATGTCAGTATGAGCTCAGTGTTTTCGATCCCCTCTCGCCTCATAATGTTTTTCAGGGCAAGAGCGGCTATTTCAAGCTCTCTACATAGGTAATCAATGCTTTCAGATCATCGGGCGGAAGATTAATCGGGGGCATGCCGCCCGCGGTCATCTTCGCAGTGGGATGTTTGAAGAGTTCGGCCACCTGAGCGGGATTGAGTTTCGCTGAAAGACCGATGAGTGATGGCGCGGCGGCTGTTCCCACTCCGCTATCGCCATGGCAAGCGTTACACGAGTTCGCCTCAAATATCGCCTTCCCTTTCGCGGCGAGAGGGTCGGCGAGCGTCACATTCGCGGCGGCCAAGGATGCGGCTGAAAGCTCGGGCTCGAACGGCTTGCGCGCATATTCGTCTTCTTCTGTCTTCTGCTTTGCCAATTGCTGTGCGACCGCAGGATCGTGCTTGTCCAGATATTGACTGCGAAGTCCGAGCCCAACCAGCGTGAATACGATGAACGCGTAGGCTCCCATTGCGATCGGCCGCTTCCAGGGACGCCGCTCTACGCTGCGATCCAAAAAAGGAACCGCGATAATCGCCAGCACTACGAGCGCAGGAATTGCGAGGACGCCGACAATCGCGGCAGAGCCGTGCCAATATTTGAGCCACTGAAATATCGGCAGGTAGTACCACTCGGGCCGCGGAATGTATTGCGCGTCCGCCGGGTTCGCCGCTGGCCCCAATTTCATGGGCACGAAAAAGCACAGCAACCCGAGCCCTGCAATCAGCAGAGCTGTGAGGGAGAGATCCATCAATACTTGGCGCGGATAGAACGGTTCCGTCTTTTGTTTTGGATGATACGGATCTTCGGTGACCGGCCCCGCGGCTCCGGCTTTGCGGAAGAGAAAAATGTGCGACGCGAGCAGCGCGAAGATCAGCGCGGGAACAAAGAACACATGGGCCACAAAAAATCTCGAGATGGTGAGCGTTCCCATCTCTGTGCCTCCGCGCATAAGTCGCTTGAGGCCTTCACCAATCCACGGGATTTCGCTTACGGCATTGGTTCCGACCGCAGTCGCAAAGTAGGCTCTCTGATCCCAAGGAAGCAAATAGCCAGTGAAGGCCATCGCCAGAACCAATCCGAACAGCATGCATCCTGAAAGCCAAAGAATCTCGCGCCGGCCCTTGTACGAACCATAGATATACGTTTGCGACAGGTGCAGGAACAAGACGACAACCATCGCGCTGGCGCCATACGCGTGGAGGCTGCGGAGAAATGATCCAGCCGTAACCGCCTTTGTAATGTAAGCAACCGTGGTGTGCGCGTGATCTGCGGAGGGCACATAATAAAGAGCAAGAAAGATTCCGGTGATTACCTGGGAAATGAAAATGAACAAGAGTCCGGAGCCAAAAATGTAGGCAAATCGAGCCCCTCCGGGAATGGGTTCGTCGAGAGCGGTCCGGAGAAGGTCGTCCAGGCCGGTGCGGTGATTCAGCCATGCGCGGATTCCGGTTCGCGCGGGCGGAGCGCCGGAGTCGTCTTGGTGTGGGGAATGCATATCTTAACCCATGATCTTCCTAGCCAATGACCTCTTTGTCGGCGACTAGTTGCCGGAAATATTGGAATTTCACCTGTAACCGGCCGTCCTGAACCGATGTTTCGAGCGTGTCCATGCCACGCTGGGAAGGTCCGCTGACGCGCCTTCCGTCGGGAGAGAAAACGGCTCCGTGGCACGGGCAAGTAAATTGGCGTCGTTCCTTATTCCACGGCACGGTGCAACCCAAGTGCGGACAGACCGAGGTGAGAACGCACAACTTACCCTGACTGTCTTTTGTCACATAGATAGCCTTTTCGGATAGGGTTTTGCGCCAGCCATCCACTTGCTCAATCTGAATCGTTTTCAAAACCGGGTCGGTTAGGGACGAGAACTCGGTGAGTTCTCCGACGGGCGAACTCTTAAGTTCAGTTGTGCGGCGTAGCAAGGGAAAAAGTGCGAAGCGAATCAGCGGCACCGAGAGCAATGCGCCTACAAAGACGGATCCCAATCCCAGCAGGACACCGAGAAATGATCGCCTGCTTTCGAGAGGCGGGTCTTCCAGCCGCCCTGCGGATTCAGCCATGCATCCCCTCCATCACGGATAGGATTTGGGTTGCGCAGGCCTTCCAGTCCTGCGATCAGCGTCCGAAGTCTCAATTCGCAACGCTGGAAGCGCTGCGCCACCCAAAGTTGCGGTAGCGGAGGTGATGACCTACTTCTTCGGCAGCTCTCGGATATAGGCTACCAGTTTCGCTATGCCATCGGGATGAATCCTCGTCCCGAAAGCAGGCATTTTTCCCTTGCCCTTAGTAATCACTTCAGCGAGCGCGGCATCGCTCTGCTTCTGAACTTCTTCGGACCGCAGGTCTTTCGCGTGGAGCGCTTTGCCAGTCGCGCTCTCGCCACTCCCGTTAGCGGCATGACATAAGACGCAGTTCGTGTTGAAAATCTTGGCGGGATCGGATTGGGCGTGCGTCGTCATCGGCACCGCGGCGAAACTGAACAAAAGGGCGATTTGAATGAGGCGCAAGAAAAGCTGTCGCATGTCTTCTCCTGGAATTAGCGGGTAGCGGGTCCAATACGATGGCGTCGAAACCAAGTCGCTGGTCCTTACGCCTTCATTGGAGCATGAGAACGCAATATTTTGGAGGACAAATTACACATGAGTCTAGTCCGCTGTCACCAGTCTCATTGGTAGCGGATGATCGTTCAAATCTTCTTCATCTAGCGCGTGGTTGAGTTGTTGAATCAGATGACCAAGTTTTTCGGAGTCGTATTCCACACTTGCGGCCCTGGCGAAGCTTTGCCAAGTATTGTAAATATCCTGGGGCATTGGAAGATCCCCCTCTCTGGGCGAGCTACCAATGTACCCTTTGCTAACTTTCTAGTCTGATCAATAGTGGACACAACAGAATTCACCAGAACATGTCGCGGAAACGACATTTGAAATGAATAACTCAGGAGCAAGGTCTAAAGTTTGGGACGAAAGCGCATTCCATGGCGAAGAACAGTCCAGTGTGAATGTTGCACTTATTTAGGTGCATCACCGTGGCCCGCGCTCGCCTCAATCAGCCTGGTAATCGCTGGCGCGACCATAATCAACACTTGCGCTTTTGGTTGGGAAGCTTGTTGAAGGAGGGCCAGCTGCTTAGCTTTCCAGTCATCGGGTGCGCGCTCACCACGTTCCAGATAGTCCAAGGCTTGCAGTCCCGTCTCGGCAAGCCCGCTCAGGGCCTCCGAAACCGGGACGACTTCTTTAAGCAAAAACGACTGCGTCTCAAGCGGCTGAAGGCTTGCCTGATTGTCCCGCCACAAAATCAAAAACGACCGTATCTGCTGACGGGTTTCTGTGATCGTTCCGTTGGTAGACATTTGTCCAGCTGCTGTTTGCTCTGCAACTAACGTATCCACCAGGTCTGAAAAATGTCGCGCCACTGTGCTCTCTGGCCGTGCGGCGTCAATCAGCCGATTCAGAGGCATCGCGCTCGTTGGTTTCACCGGACTTGTGCTTCCACGCGTGTAACCTTTGACCGGCTCTACGACGTCTGCAAGCACTCGCAGTGCCGCGATGTCATCGGAGCCTGCGATCCGGCGAAGCATCGGAAAGTAGCTAGAGTTGTGGGTCAACCCGAGCCAATCCAAATTTCGACTGACTTCCGCGAGCCGCTGGTACATCGCATTTACATCCTGCGTTGATTGCGGAGACCAAAGCCGTTCCGCAATTGCAGCCATGCGAGGCCAGATGCGCGAATCAATGTTTTCCGGCGAGACGTATTCCGACCACATGCATGCTTCACCGCCAAGAATTTGCTGCTTTTGCTGCGAATTCAGATCAGCGGCACCGTCCCCTAAAGGATCTACCGCATAGTGCTGCGACGCGGGCTGACCCAGATCGAGGTAATAGCCCGAAGAGAGCAGTCCGCGATAACCCTGCTTGGCTGCGTCCGCCAGCGAAGCCTGCCCGCGCCACGACTGAATCACAATATTCTTTGGCAAATCAGGACGCAGGATTTCGTCCCAGCCTTCCATCGTCTTTCCATGCTTGGCGACTATTTTCTGGAGTCGTGTATTGAAGTAAGCCTGCAAGTCCGCGTTGCTTTTCAAGCCGTGAGCGTGCATGAATTCCTGGATTTTCGGATTCGCATCCCACTGCTTGCCGTTCACTTCGTCGCCGCCAACATGAAAGAACTTATCGGGAAATAGCTTCGCCATCTCGCCGATGAATTTGTCCAAGAATTTATAGTTATATTCCGACGTGGGATCCATGGCCGGATCAAATACTCCCCATCTCCGCTCGATAGAATACGGACCTGGCGCGCTGGCAAGTTCCGGATAGCCCACAAACCATGCCGTGCTGTGTCCTGGCATGTCGAACTCGGGAACGACGCGAATGCCGCGATCGCGCGCGTAAGAGATCAAGTCTTTGACTTCATCTTGCGTGTAATACAATCCGTCCGATCCCATTTCCTGGAGCTTGGGAAACTTCTTGCTTTCAACGCGAAAGCCCTGATTGTCGGAAAGGTGCCAATGAAATACATTTAGTTTTACCGCTGCCATGCCATCCAGATTGCGTTTGAGAACCTCCATCGGAATAAAATGCCGGCTCACATCAATCATCAATCCGCGCCAAGGGAAGCGGGGCTGGTCCCGAATGGATACGGCGGGAACATCGAAGCCATCAGGACCGGTTTCGACCAACTGCAAGAAGGTTTGCAGTCCATGCATTACTCCCAGGGTGGTGGGCGCGTCGAGCTTGACGGCTGAAGACGTAATGTTGAGTGAATAAGATTCATCTTCTCCCAACTCAAGCACAGCTCCCGCCTCGCGACCGGCATGGACGACAAGAATCGCGTTAGCGGCATCGGTCTCCTTCATGTCCAACGGAAGCATGCCGGCCTGACGACGAAGGTCTTCGAGAAAACGCTTCACCGCACTCTGCAATAAAGGATCAGCGTGGCCGGAAATTCCTACGGAAAATGAAGGATCAATTACAAGTTTGCCGGCTCCCATTTGAACGTTTGAGGGCATTGGCATGAGGCTCAGATTCGTTGGGGTCATTGGGGCTTGCGCCATCGAGGCCGCGAACATGAAGCTAACCGTAAGAAAGATGAGAATTGATTTCACAGATATCCTCAAAAGCGCTCTCAGCATAAACCCCGTGTCAATTCGCCTCGCGACGGTAGGCCGTCTCCGACCGCAGTCCACAGGATTCCTCGATAGTCCTAGGTAATGCGCAGATTCCAAATACTAGTTTCCCTGTGGTTGTTGAAATAGCGGCGCTTCTCAATCTGATTTGTTACAATAGAGGGTTCCCCAAGGAGACAATATATGGCCACCACAACCGTTCCAGAGGTAACCACCGAAAAGAAGACGCCCCCGATTTCTCTAACTCCCAATGCCGTAACCAAGGTGAAAGAAATCATGGCGCAGCAGAATCCCGTGCCGAGCGGTTTGCGAGTTGGCGTCGTTGGCGGCGGCTGCTCTGGTTTCTCGTATTCCATGTCTTTTGAAAACACTCCTGGCATGATGGACAAGGTTTTTGATATGGGAGACCTGAAGGTTTACGTGGATGCCACGTCCGTGATGTATCTCAACGGATGTGTGGTTGATTACGTCGAAACGCTCGAAGGCGCAGGTTTCAAATTCGAAAATCCGAATGTGAAAAGCACCTGCGGCTGTGGATCATCGTTCAGCGTATAAGGAAACTTGCGCGATAAAAACCCGCCATTCTGGCGGGTTTTTTTATGGATGATTGGTCGGTATTATGGACTCATGTCCGCGGCCCCAGCGTGTGCCCTTGAGTCAATTCACCGGCAGGTTTTATTGTCGCTGTGGTTGCTGCTGGGGTTGGACATTTTGAGGGGCTTGCTGCATGGCGCCGCCGAATGGCGATGCCTGGTTTCCGATACCCTGATTCCCAAATCCTCCGGGCATGCCCGGGGTTCCGGCAGCGCCTGTTTGTCCCATAGGCACGGCGCTCACTAAGGCCGGCTGATAGGGGGTGTTGATCAAACCTCCGCGATCTGATTGCGGATTGTAAATAAATAACCACTCATTGTAATGATCCTTCTTGTTGAACTCGCGGATGGTCTGGGCCTTGCTTATGCTTACTACCCCGGCGATTGGACCCCCACCGAAGGTCTGCCCGGTTAGCTTGTCAGCACTGTTCGTGTCCGCCGGAGTACCCGGCGTTGCACTCGCTGTTCCGGACGCGGATTGATCGGAAGAATTGGACCCGCCAGCCGCCGTCGTACTCTGCGCGGAAGCGGCCCCGGCTGGTGCGGCACCGGAGTTCGCGCCGCCAAATGGGCTGGCCGGTCCGCCGTTCGCCCCTGGCGTAGGGCCGCCAACAGCGCCGCCAGCGAGCGCAGCCTGTACATCCGAGAGATAAAGTAATTTAAAGTCTTTCCCGCTAATCGGATCCTTATATCGCTTCCGCAGGAAGCGAAGATTATTCGTATCTTCGAGATCCTCGATTTTCGTGGGATACCGATTAAACTTTTTGTAGAAGTGCTGTATGGCGCGCGAATATTGCGTTCCGCGATGAACCAATTCTTCTTCCCGGTCACGCTTTACCTGAAATGCAATACTTGGCGCAATCGCGGCTGCTGCTATAGTCAGCAGCGCCACCATGAGGATCAGCATCAGCAGAACGTATCCACCTTCGGCAGACCGGGGTGAGGTGCGGCATGAGCCCGATTTTGTAGAGGTAAATCTCAACTTTATCCTTGAGTCAGCGGAATACTTTGACGATTATTGGTCAGCACATCTTCGACTTCCACCGAGGTCGGAGAAATTTGCAGAACCTTATAGCGCCGGTCAACAATATCTCCTTCGCCGGCAATAAAAACATCATCACCCTGCGAAAGAAAAATTTTCTTCGGCTCGCCGGGACGGCTGGCAAATCCATAAAATTTCAGGTTGATGGGGGGTGGCGGAGGCGGACCCTGCGGCTCTATTGGCGGCGGTGCCACAGCAGCCTTCATGGCAGAAAATTTGGGCTTGGGAATCACTTCCGCTTCTGCGCGGAAAATATTGCGGCCTTTCCCTTCATATTTTGTGTCTTCGCTAATCTTCAGCAAGTCCAAACGCAAAGTTGGATCAAGGGTCCGCTCCGCACTGAGCACTTTTTTGTCGTGCTTAATTCGGGTAGCCGGGGCATTGATGGTTGCGGCAGATGACACCTGAGGTGGAATTGCGGCGGCGGAAGATGTTCCTCCAGAGCTGAAAAGCCACTGCGCCAGCAGCCCAACGGCGACGATCATCAGCACCACGGCAATGATCAGCTTGTTTCGATTTTCGCTTCCGATCTTCATTAGCAATGGTAATTCGATTTGTGATTCATTTGCACGCGCCCGTGGGGCTAAGTGATATCCGTCTTGCGATAAGTCTCCAGCCGCATTCCCAGTTTTACAGTGCCACCCTCCGCGCCTCCGAGTTCCACGCTATCAACTATAAAGAAGAGCTTGTTCCTCTCCAGAGCATTGATGAAACGCATCAATTGCAAATAATCGCCGGAAAGGTCCGCTTCCAGCAGGACGCGATGCAATCCTACGGCCTCGGCCCGTTGTTCCAGATCTCCCGACCGGTCGCCCTGATCCTGCGCATACTTCACGCCTTCGAGCTTCACGCCGCTCTGGCTGGCCAACTTGCCTAGCTCGCCGGAAATCTCCGAATCCTCGGACGTCAATCGGTCCTTATAGAAGTCGCTGATTTCCTGGCGCGCTGTTGGAATCTTCTTGTCAAGCCCCCGCAACGGCTCAACCTGGCGACTCTTAAGTTTAATCTCGGTGCCCAGCTGGGATAGCTTTTGACCCCGCGATTGTGCGGACCCCACCAGGGGCGAAAACAGCACACCCGCAGCAACCACATTCAAAACCACCAAAACCCCTATAGCGATCTTGACTTTACGGCGAGTTTCTCCCAGTTCCGGCATTATTGAGCACTCCCGGAAGTTGCAGCATGGGTCCCTTGGGGGACCGGGGATAGATATTGCGGAACGTAAAGCGCGCTAATGTCGAAACTTACCGTGTCCGCGGACGCTTT
Source organism: uncultured Acidobacteriaceae bacterium (assembly GCA_963720075.1). Taxonomy (GTDB): domain Bacteria; phylum Acidobacteriota; class Terriglobia; order Terriglobales; family Acidobacteriaceae; genus PALSA-188. Next base: position 79,164 of record CAVREG010000016.1, read on the forward strand.
CCCGTTTGTCATGGATTGTTGCACGTGGATTTCCGTCTGCCGGAAGTGCTCCGAGCTTTCCATCTTGCGCACGAGCTCCAAAACACGCGCCGGCGAATCCCCGGCGACAGTCAGCTTTATCTGTAACTGGTTATCAGGCGACATATCGGGATGGATGGAGACCACGTGCACGCGTGGCGGCATAATTCGTTCGAGGTCTTCAAAAACTTGAGTCCAGGAAAATGCCTTACGTTCGAAAAGATCATTCAAAAACTGCGAGCGATCTCTGGTGGAACGATTTTCAGGACGATTCAGAGTGGCCTCGGCAGAGGCCTTTTCGGCATCCAGAGAGGCTACTCGCTGCTCGCCGTATGCGATCCGCTCCTCAGCGGCTCGCGCCTGCTGCCAGCCATGAACGATCAAAAAGAGAAGCAGCAGGAGCAATACGCCAAGGCCTGCCAATAGGCTTCCCCAGCGCACCCAGAAAACCCGCAAATCCTCGTAAGGATGGGTCGCGAGATTGATATCTACACGCATGATCTAAGAAAGCAAGGCTCCCAAAACTCCTGCCGTTCGCCATTTAGGTACTGATACGATGTTGCCGCCAAGCTGCGAAGAGCCCACCAGCTCTTCCACTTCCGCACCAGTTTGGGCGCGCAAAGCGGGAGCGGCGCCGCTCAAATCCGAAACCCCCGCAACGAAAATTCGATCAATATTCATATGATACGTGTCCTGAAAGAAAACTACTGACGGATAGACTTCTTCCGCGAGCTGCTCACCAGTAATTGTGACACCCCGGGCGTTTTCCAAGGTTCGGAATAACAATAGTTGCTGCTTATCCATTATGGCGATGCTCGTAGTGCGCGCGTCCACCTTTACAATAAGGGTCGGACCGCTGGATTGTGCCACGCCCAACGCCGCCAACATAGAAGGCATCACGACGCCCGGAGTGTACCCAGCTTCGCGGAACGCGGATTCATAGTCGTCAACCACGCTCGTAAGTGCCACTGCGGCGATCACCCTTAATCCGGACGCCGTCGAAGTTTGAGATTGGTACGAGACTTTTGCTTTATCTACATCGAAAGGCAGGGACTTCTTGAGCCGGAAACGCACGACTGCTTCGGCCTCAAACCGGTTGCCGGGGAGGGTTTCAAAGTCCAGCAGTACGACGCGCACAGCCGCATCTGGCAGCACCGCGATTACATCGCGAGAGCGGCCGCTGACGCTTCCCAAGGTGTTGCGAAGAGCTTGAAATACCGAGTTGCGCTCGCGTAAATTTGGCTCAACCAGATCAGGCACAACGCTACCCGGAGAGAGCTCGTGGGAGACACAGGTATCCAGCATCCCGCCGGTGTCGGCAACGCGCCCGGCGATGATCCGGTCGGCGGCGATCTCGCACGCCACTTTTGGCTTTGCTGGATTGTGTGACTTGGCCATCTTGAGTGAAGTTTCAAGTTTCAGTCTCGAGCACAAAAAGAAACTTGAAACTCGGAAACGTGAACCTGCTTCTATCGCATACTTTCGATAAAGGTAACCTTATTGATCTCTTTCAGAGTGGTCATTCCCAAACGCACTTTGTCCAGAGCAGACTCGCGCAAGAACCGCATGCCTTCCTCTCGCGCGGCCCTGCGGATTTCGGATGTCGGTTTCTTCAGCAATATCATTTCTCGAATTCGATCGCTCAAATCCAGGAGCTCGTGAATGGCGGTACGGCCTCGAAATCCAGTACCGGCACATTCGATACAACCTTGCCCTTCATAAAAAGACACTTTAGACCATTGCTCCGTATCGAGCCCGCTCGCCTCAAGTAACTCCGACGGATATTGCACGACGGTACGGCAAGACTCGCAAATCAAACGCACGAGACGCTGCGCCAGAATGCAGTTCAATGCTGAAACAAAATTATAAGGCTCTACGCCCATGTTCAGAAAACGCCCGATTACATCCACTACGTTGTTGGCGTGAACCGTGGTAAACACCAAATGCCCGGTGAGCGCGGATTGAATCGCGATCTGCGCGGTTTCCGTATCGCGAATTTCTCCGATCATAATTTTATCAGGGTCATGCCGCAGTATGGAGCGCAGTCCACGGGCAAAAGTCAGCCCCTTTTTTTCGTTGACCGGAATCTGCGTGATACCGCGAATCTGATATTCCACAGGGTCTTCAATGGTGATGATTTTGTCTTCATCGGTCTTAATCTCGTTCACAGCGGCGTATAGCGTCGTAGTTTTTCCGCTGCCCGTAGGCCCGGTCACCAGCACCATGCCGTAAGGTTCACTGATGTAGCGCCTGAATTTCCTTAAATCCTGCTCATCAAAACCCACTACATCCAGAACGAGCTTATGGAACTTCTCGCTCATGGATTGCTTGTCGAGCACGCGCAACACTGCGTCTTCGCCGTGAATGGAAGGCATGATCGAAACCCGGAAATCAATGGGCCTTTCGGGCTGGCCATATTTCACGCGGAAGCGGCCGTCCTGCGGGACGCGACGCTCGGAAATATCCAACTCACTCATCACCTTGATACGCGAGATGATGGTCGAGTGATGCTCCCTGGCAATCGGTGGCATGGCTTGGGTGAGCACGCCATCAATACGAAATTTGATTGCGACCGAATCGTCGCGGGTTTCAATGTGAATGTCGCTGGCTCGCCTTTGCAAGGCAGTAAAGATTGTCGTATCCACTAACCGGATAATCGGACTGATGTCGCCCTGCGCGGTCAGCCGGTCAATGGAGATGCTCTCATCGCCTCCAGCTTCATCCTCGTGAATGACATCGAGCGTGAATCCTTCGCTAGCATCTTCTAAAACGCGCTTGGATTGCTCGGTCTTCTTGAGAATTTCGGTAATTTGTGCCAGCGTCGAAACTTTTGTGATGATTCGCTTGCCCAGCAGCAGGCTTATCTCATCAATCATCATCAATTGGCTGGGGTCGGCGATGGCGATGGCTAGGCGGTCATCCTTGGTTTCCTCCAAAGGAATGAAGTTATAGCGGAACATCAAATGTACGGGAATTTTCTTGAACAGATCATGATGGAGCTGAAAGTCATGCAGATCCACAAACTCGCAGCGGTAGCGCCGCGCGATGTCACGAGCCCTTTCCAGTTCCTCGGCATGACTGCCGGGAACGGCGCCGTTGCCGCCGTGTACGAACACAGACTTCTTTTCCGCTACATTCGCCATTAGTCCGCCCTGCGCTCCCAGAGACTGTTAGCGCAATCTCATTAATGAATTGCATTACCCAAGCTAAAGATCGGCATATACAACGAAATCAATATTCCACCCACGATCACCGCCATAAAGATGAGGATCAAGGGTTCGATCAGAGCCATCGCCGCGCCCAGCGCGGTTTGCACATCTTCTTCGTAAAACTCGGCTACTGAGTTCAGCATGGCCGGCAAAGCACCTGTGGACTCACCGACTTCAATCATTTCGACTGAGAGATCCGGAAACATCTTTTGATCTTCGAGGCTTTTCGCCAGCGGCTGCCCCTCGCGCACTCGAATCGCCGCGTCGGAAACACCGTTTAAGATGCGTCGGCTGCTCATGGATTCGCCGGCGGTTTGGAGCGACGGAACCAGCGGCATGCCTCCGCTAAGCAGGGTAGCGAGCATCCGCGAGAAGTTAGCCACCTGATACTTCAGCCATATATCGCCAAGCAATGGCAGCGCCAGCAGGGTTCGGTCAATGCGCTCCGCCCCGCGATCGGTCTTTTTCCATCGCCAAAATGCAATAATAAGCAGGATCACAGCTACCAGGACGAACGGCCCGTACCGCTGCGCATGGGTACCAAGAGCCATCATGAAGACAGTAATCGCAGGAAGCTGTGCGTTCATGTCCTCGTAAAGCTTGGCGAACTCGGGCACCACATAGGTCACCAGAAATACCAGCATGACGGAAACAACCGAAATCAGCAGTGCGGGATATACCAGCGAGACCACTAATTTCTTTTTAAATGTCAGCGCCATGCGCTGGAGCGCAATGAAGCGGGCAAGCACTTCTTCCATGTTGCCGCTTTTCTCGCCAGCCAACAGCGTGCTGGTGTAAATCTTTGGGAAAGCGCCTTGGGCCGCGAAGGCGTCGGAAAGTAACTCGCCACTTTTCACGCGGTCACGCACATTCTGCAAAACGCTGCGCAGATACGCGTCCTTCTGCCGGCGGATCAGCAAATCCAGCGAACTCAAAACTGGGAGCCCCGCTTTGATCAGGGTCAAAAATTGTTGATTAAAAACCACGAACGACGACTGTTTGACCTTCCCGCCTCGCCTGAAGTTGAAATCTCCCGATGAAAGCATTCCCCGGGGCTTAACCCAATAAACGAGGAAACCCTGCTGGACAAAGCGGTCGCGGACCTCGGTTTCGGAGTAGCCGCTCTCGACTTGCTGGACTAGACGGCCCCGCTCATCTGCGACTTTTATGAGAAATTCAGCCATCTATCCCTACAAGGAACCCCGGTCAAGTTTAGCATTCCAAATCATAGTTTCCGGCAGCTGACAGCCCCGATCCGGTACCGGAGTAATGCTTGGTCGAAGGTTGCAGGATCGCGCGCAAAGGTCTGAAATCAAATGCGATTTGCTAACTTTTCTACGGCGTTAGATGCCATCTCACTGCGCAAAGCCGCCCTCAACGATTTCAACCCCTGGGGGAGGGACAAAATGAAACTGCTGGTCCGAAGTTCGAATATTTTCTATTTGATGGGTGAAACGGTACTCCGTCACGGATCCGTCTGTCCCATCCAGCAAAATCCGATTTATTTCATGGTCCTCGGTTATTTCCAATATTACCTGGCTCACCCGATCTTGCATGTCGGCAGGCACGCCCCGCAGAACGATGTCGCCAGCCGCTAATGGAGATACATCGGCAGCGAACGATAACCCCTTTAATTCCTTCTCCAAACGCGTTTTACCTAAAAGAAAAGCCAGAGGGGACCGAAGATCGTACAGGTCGTGCATAGGGATTTTCCGCGCCTCTTGCTCGCCTGGGATGAAAAACCACGCTTCCTTTCCGTCGCTTAAAAACAGCTTCTCTCTCGGAGAACGATATTCCCAGCGCATCTTGCCAGGTTTTTTTAGCCATAAGGTTCCGGATTCGGTGCGTTCCGATCCGGCTCCTTTATAGATTTCGACAAAATCGGCTTGCAACGTCCGCAGATGGTCGTAGCGCCGGTCTATGGCTTGCGCGATCGCGGGTACGCCCGCGGGAGAGGATGCCGTGGCAGACAGGACTACCAGGAGGCAGACTGGGAGAAGTCGGATTGACTGCCGGAGAGTGCTCACATCATTTCTTTCGTTGGACCAGATATCGCGCCAAGGAATTCAGAGTTTCGGCTGGTACGCCGAAATCAGCGAGCGATGCCAGTGCCGATTCCACCAGTGCGTCGGCGCGCGCCAGCGATTGCTCGACCCCAAACAGCGCAGGATAGGTCGCCTTCTCGGCCTCGGAATCTTTGCCGGCAGTTTTTCCAAGTTGCTCTGAAGTTTGGGTGACGTCAAGGACGTCATCCACAATCTGAAATGCCAGCCCTATGGATTGCCCGAAAGCCTTGAGGTCGGCCACCTGTTTGCCGTTTGCTCCTCCGTATAGGCCTCCGCTGACAATACTGGCAGCAATTAACGCCGCCGTCTTGGCACGATGAATATATTCGACCGTCTCAAGATCGGGCTTACTGCGTTCGGCTTCCAGATCAACCACCTGGCCGCCAATCATGCCATTGATGGTGCCCGTACCGCGGGCGATTTCTTCGATGATGCGGACCCTTGAATCGGCGGAACACTGAAGGAGGGCGAGCACTTCGTAGGCTTGAGTCTGAAGAGCGTCTCCAGCCAGAATCGCAATCGCTTCACCGTAGACCTTGTGACACGTTGGCCGCCCACGACGCAGATCATCATTATCCAGCGCAGGAAGATCGTCGTGGATTAACGAGTATGTGTGGAGCATTTCCAGCGCCGCCCCGAGTTCTTCAATCCCCGACGGAAGCGACCCGGCCACCATTCGCCCAGCCTCCATACATAGGATCGGCCGCAACCGCTTTCCACCGGCGAATACGCTATGGCGCATCGCCTGATGAATTGAAGCGGGACGCACGCTCGCACTGGGAAGCAGACGTTCTAACGCGACATCCACAATTTTTTTGCCGCGCTCTAGAGCTTCCTCCAGCATGACGGTGAGTATAGCAAGCGCGGAACGCGACGCGGGTAAGGGCATCCAGCTTTGGGCTATTCTTTGGCGAAGCCAAAGCGCATGGTACGGCAAGGTATAACTCGATGAGCCAGTCCCCTTGAAACTAGCGAGCGTTGCTGTCCCGCGATAGGTGCACACGGCAATTCCCGTGTAGCTTAGGGGAGAAAGGCTCTATATCGCTGGGGAGTTTGCCAACGCCGCCCTGGCAATCGCTTTTGTATCCGAAGACGGGCAGCAGTCCGCCGCGCCCGCATTCAACGTTGCCGTCCACATTTGCTCATCGGCGATGCGATGATTGCACACGATTGAGACGTCCGGAAATTCACGTGACAACTTCTCCACATCCGACAGAGAAGATAACTCCAAATCCAGGATCACCGCTCCCGCATGGTTGTTGACGATGCTGCGGCGCAATTCTTCCGAGGAGCGCGCGAGATGGACGTGACTGGAGGAGTCGGATAACGATGCGATCAAGTTCTGCGATATTCCGCAATCACTTTGGAGCAGAACAACATTGAGAGGCTGCATACTTCCCTCTTCTTCCACCATCGGGATGATGGCGCTTGGCATGACAACTTCGCTGGCGCGATTTCGTCACACACATTAAAAATTACGTCTATTTACGAACAGACGCCTTATCATTCATCGGATCGAACGGTTCGGCTTGAAACTTTCCGTTCTGTTTCAAGAGAATCTCCACTTTGCCTTCCGCCTCTTCGAGTTCTTTGCGGCAGCTCGCCGAGAGCTGCATTCCTTCTTCAAAAAGCGTCAGAGACTTTTCCAGCGGCACTTCACCCTTTTCGAGTTCCTGCACCACTTTTTCCAAACGCTCGAGACAATCTTCAAACTTTGGCAATGGAAGTACCTAGAGACATTCTACAGTGAGAGCAGGGGGTGTATATCGGGTAAAGCCTGTAGGGGTTCCACAATGGTAAGACGATCTGAACTATATTCCCGCCGCAGAATGAGAAGAGCCGCCCAAGGCCTCGAGCACATCCACCGCGGACGAGTATTTCCCCTGCGGGGCGCTGATTTGAGCGCCTTGTACCAATCCCCTCACCGCGACAAGCATCTCTCTGGCGATGGCGATACCCTCTTCTCTCGCGGCTTCTGGACTTGAGCGGCTGCTCATGCGCTGCAATATTGAGTCGGGCACGGAGACTCGCAGCTCATTTTTCATGAACTCCGCGTTGCGCGCGCTTACCAAAGGCCAAATGCCGGCCACGACGGGAATCCGGCAATGCTCGATTCGGCGGAGGAATTCTTCCAGGAGGCCAAGGTCGAACACCGGTTGAGTTACCGCGAACTCTGCCCCGGCTCCAACTTTGTATTCGAAACGGCGAACCTCCTCGTCGAGATTTGACACGCCCGGATTTGCCCCGACGCCAATCACGAATGAAGTACCCGCGCCGATTGCATTGCCGCCAATATCAAGGCCGCGATTCAGGTTATGGACGATGTTCACCAGGCCGATAGCGTCCACGTCGAATACGGCTGTGGCATCCGGGTAACTGCCCATTTTCGGCGGATCCCCAGTGATGCAGATCAAATTGCGCAGGCCGGTTGCGGCCGCCCCTAGCAAATCCGACTGAATGCACAATACATTGCGATCACGGCATGTGTAGTGCAGGATGGTCTCGATGCCGACCTCTCGCTGAATCAGTAGTGACAGCGCCTGGTTACTCATTCTCGCCGACGCTCGGGGACTGTCCGGAATATTGATCCCATCCACTCCCACGGACTTGAGGAACCGCGAACCTTCAACTTCTTTGCGAATATCCGTTCCCTTGGGAGGTACGATCTCGACCATGGTTAGGAATTCGCCCGAGGCAAGCTTTGCTCCGATGTGGGAGCGCTCTGCAAGCGGCGCCGCCGCGGCCGCAACTGCTGCCGCGGCGCTCTTAGCCTGGGCGGCGACGGTTTTGGCACGAGCTTCACCCGCGCGAAGCGCCGCCTTCATCACCCGGATATGATCGGGGGTGCTTCCGCAACATCCACCAATCAGGCGCACGCCAGCGGTGACGAATTTTCGGGCGTAACTGGCCATGTACTCAGGCGAGCACAAATAAATATTTCGGCCTTCAACAGAACGCGGTATTCCGGCATTGGGCTGTGCGGAAAGAGGCAGCGACGTCGCGGTCCGAACTCGCTCCATCGCTTCCAGCATCGCGACCGGACCCACGCTGCAGTTGCAGCCGATTACGTCAGCGCCCCACTCCTCTAAACGCGGAGCGAAAGTTTCAGGCGTGGATCCGTCCAGGCAATTAGAGTCTTCATCAACGGTGACCTGCGCTACCACTGGAATCTTCGGGTCCACGTCGCGAGCCGCAAGGATTGCCTGATGTAGTTCTTCAACATAGCCAAAAGTTTCCATGATGAGGACATTTACGCCGCCCTCGACCAAAGCTTCAATTTGTTCACGAAACGCGGCGCGAGCCTCGGCGAAGGATGTTTTGCCCAGAGGCTCGATTCGAATACCCAAGGGGCCGACCGATCCGGCGACCCATACGTCGAAACTCTTCGCCGCATCTCTCGCAAGATGCGCTCCGGCCAAATTGATGTCGCGGACTTTATTTTCCATGCCGTGACGCTCAAGGCGAAAGGAGTTTCCACCAAATGTATTTGTTTCTATGACTTCAGCCCCTGCCTGCAAATACTCATGGTGAATCCCCCGAATTAAGTCGGGCTGAGACAGGTTTAATTCGTCGTAACAGCGGTTGATGAAAACGCCTTTGGAGTAAAGAAGAGTGCCCATGGCGCCGTCGCACAGCACCGGCGACCTCTTCAGACGCTCCAGTAGATCAGCAGCCATACTATTGAGAATACAAGATGGCTGGGAGCTTTGCACAGAGCGGACCTTCGAGAATGGCCCTTAATGCCTCTGCTATAATCCGCTTCTCTGCATCCAACTCACTATTAATCATGCCCTTCGGGATTCCCGCATTGAAAAAGGTTTTCGCCGCCTTGCTGCTTACTCTGGGATTTGCAGGTTTGGTTTCTTGCTCGAACAATAACACTCCGCCCACCGGCACTCCCACCAGTCCGGTCACCAATCCGAACGTTCCCAGCGGATTGGCATTTCGCGCGTTTGTTTCGAATCCCTTGTCAATTACTACAACCGGGACCAACGCTCCCGCGCTCAACATCGTAGATGCAACCCTGGATTTGCTATCGACTTCCACTGTGGACTTGTCGTCCCTTCCAGATGCCGGAATGATGGCTCTCGCGCCTAGCAAAGCGTTCACGTTGGTGCTAAATCCGACAAGTAATTCAGTAGCGATCGTTGACAATACTCAAGAGTCGGTACAGTCAACGGTCAGCTTACCCGGCGCGACCAAGAGCATGTTCGTGGGGACAGACAATTTAACTGGTTATGCGGCGATTCCGAGCGCGCCCGTCACGACCGGCCAAGGCCCCTCCCCGGGAGCGGTCGTCGCGATGAACCTGCCAAGTTCCTCGATCGCGGCCACAATTCCCGTTACAGGCGCTCAATACATAGTTGGCAGCCATAGTGGAAGCAGAATTCTTGCCTTTGGCAGTAATCCACAAGTCGTAACTATTATTTCTCCCAGCCAAATGGGAACCAGTTCGGATCCTCGCACTGTTGTTTCGAGTCCGTCCTTCGATCATCCGGTCTGGGGGATTTTCAGCGCTGACGACACCACGGCTTACATTTTGAACTGCGGACCAGAATGCGGCGGTACAGTTGCGAGCGTTGCAGTGCTTAATATGACGCAAAATCCGCCGCAGGTCACCGCGACAATTGCTGTACCGGCGGCGACGTATGGGCTTTTGAACGGCTCGACTCTCTATGTGGCGGGAACATCGTCAGGTGGCGGGACGCTGAGCGCGATTAGCATAAGTTCCAACACGGTGCTGAATGCCACTCCAATCGCAATCTCCGACGGGTATCACGATCGGATGGCAATCACCACGAATGGCGAGCTATTTATCGGCGCTCGCACGTGTACTGCGGGATGCTTATCCATTTTTAATATTGCAAGTTCGACAGTGGTCCTGCCACCTGCGAGTGGGAATGTAACCGGCATTCAACCAATTACCGGCCGCCATGTGGTCTACGTCTGCCAAAACGGGGCGTTGAACATTTATGACAGCACAACAAACGCTCTCCAGGCTACGCAGGTGGGTATCGTCGGACAGGCAGTGGACGTTGAACTTGTTGACTCCCCTTAATAGTTTCCACTTGTGCGAATAGCGTTCTGTTTTCTGAACGTCTCCAGCCAAACCCATGCGAGATCGTCTTGACGCAAGCAGTTTCAGAAAAAAACGTTCGCGCTGCGGGTTGTGATTTGCATTGATCGCGGCTACCACCAAGTAACCGCAGGTTGCACAATTTCGGAGAAGGGTTGATACGGAATGAACCGATGGCCGAAGATCATTGGCGACAATAGCTACCAACCATTTCCAGGAAAGCCCGGTGCACGCGCGTGTCGTCACTCAGCTCAGGGTGAAATGTCGAAGCCATGACCCGGCCTTGTCGGACTGCGACGGGATCTTTCCCTTCGGTCGCGATGACTTCTACTCCGGGTCCGACGCGTTCGATCTTGGGAGCGCGAATGAAAACCATCTCCAAGGGAGATTCGGCATTCATATCAAGGAATTTTCCTTCACGGATGGAGCTGTCAATTTGCCGCCCGTAGGCATTGCGGCGAATATCAATGTCGAGCGCTCCGAGACCTGTTTGCTTGGGATTTTCCACCTCTTTCGCTAGCAGGATCGCCCCGGCGCAGGTACCGAAGGTTGGCTTCAACCGGACAAACTCTTTGAGCTTCTCGAAACCCGCCTCTCCGAGAAGTTTGAGAAAGGTGCCGGACTCGCCTCCCGGGATTATTAGCCCGTCTATGTCATCCAGTTGTTCCGGATTTTTGACGAGCACAACTTCCGCGCCCAACTCTTCGAGCCGCTTACGGTGCGCGTCGAAATCGCCTTGCAGCGCTAGAATGCCAATCCTTGTAGCAGTCATCAGTTTTTGTCGCCGCCATCTGGCAACCTCCGCTATTTCGTCCTCTTTCAAGCTGCAAAAACAAAGTCTATTTCAGTTCGAAGAATTTAGGGCGAACCTTGTCCGCGGCAGTGACGGCAGCCAAGAGATTACACCACGGGGGAACTCCGGCTGTCAGAAATCCGGACTCTGTGACATATAATCCGGGCGACGCGCATCTTGCGAAAAAGGAGTTTCGCTCTGTTGTCATCCACAAATTTCTGGATGTGTTTTGCCGGACTAGTCTATCTTGCGGCCGGAGTGTTTGTGGTTCGACGAGAGTTCAGCCGGGCTCGCGGATTGGAGAAGTTGATCGTGCTGGGTTGCGTATTTGTCGCCTCCCCGCTGGCTGTATTCTCCGCCGAACATTTCCGGGGCGCAAGGTTTCTCGCGAACATGGTCCCGGTATGGATGCCGGCGCATTTGTTCTGGGCTTATTTTGTGGGAGCCGCCCTGGTTGCCGCAGCTACGAGTCTGACCGCGAGGAAGTTTGTGCGCTTGTCATCCCCGTTGCTCGGTGTAATGTTCCTCTTATTCGTCTTGATGATTCATCTGCCGAACGCGGCGGCGCACCCAAGAGATCGATTTGCATGGGCCGTCGCGCTAAGAGATCTCGCTTTTTCCGGCGGCGCATGGGCACTTGCTGGAAAGCAGATTCAGGAATCGTCGGCTGAAAACTCTAAGTGGATGATTTTGTTTGGGCGTACCGTTGTAGCGCTCGCTGCAATATTTTTTGCCGTGGAACACTTTTTGCATCCAAAGTTTGCGCCGGGAGTTCCGCTCCCCAAGATGACACCCGCCTGGGTTCCGATTCCCAGCATATGGGGATACGTCGCCGGAGCCATTCTGTTGGCCGCTGGAATCGGCTTGGCGCTAGACAAGAAATCTCGGACGGCCGCAGCCTCAATTGGGGCATTGATGACCGCGCTGACTTTATTTCTATATTTGCCTATTTTGATCCTGGCGCACGGCGGTTCAACTCCGCAGATCACCGAAGCGATCAACTATGTCGCGGATACATTACTTTTCGCCGGCACAGCACTCGTCCTGGCATCGGCGCTGCAAGAACATGGAAGTCGTTCTGGAAATCCAGGGGATTGACGGCCGCTCCGGCCCTCCGCGAGCTGATGCGGTGTATGTTTGGTAGATCCAGGTGAGTGCATCGGTGGCGATGCCCTTGGGCGTAACGATAAAGATAATACAGGTCTTCCAAACCAATTAGTTACCGTGAGTTTTACGCGAAGAACCCACTACTTAATTTCCACTTCGTCAATCTCGAATTCGAATTTGCCCGGGTCCTGCGCGTGCGCGAAAGCAATTCCGAGCAGGTCGTGGCCGTCGGTGCGGAACTGCGAAAGAGGGAATGAGAATTGCTTCCACTCTGGGCCAGCTGCAAAAGGTTGAATGGCTGGCATCTGTCCGGCGGTAGATTCCGTCTGGACGGCCATGGCATAGTTCTTTCCGTCTCCTTTTGCCCAAAACGAAATTGTTTTCTTGCCTGAAAGATTCGCCGCATCCTCGGGAGATGAGCCGGGATAAAAAAGTACGCCGGCCCACGCGAATCCGGCACGCGGCACAATCTCGCCGGTTACTTTTAACGCTCCCTTCGAACCGTCGGCTCCGCCTCCGACAGGCTGCATCGAAGCCGTTGATTTGCCTCCCGCCTGCGCGTCAGAGGTGACCATCCATCCCCCGTAATTGGAAGAGACTTTTAGATCGTCAAAGTTACTGACTTCGCCAGATTCAGACCCAGCAGGCGGGGGCGGTGGGGGAGCGATACCGGTTTCACCGTTCGGTCCAATCACATTGAGGATAGCTGTAGCGGTTTGTTGTGAATTTGGCCCTACCATGATTTCGAACGCTCCCGGTTCAACCACCTTATGCATATCGGTGTTGAGCATGGAGAGCGTGTCCGCAGTAATGGTGAACTCGACTGTCTTCTTTTCTCCCGGCTTCAGTGTGATGCGTTGAAATCCCCTCAATTCCTTCACCGGGACCGTCACCGACGCAATTTTCTGATGGATGTACATTTGTGGAACTTCGTCGCCTTCGCGCGACCCGGTGTTCGTCACGTCCACGCTGACTTTCGCGGTGCCCCCAGTATGGATTTGCGATGGTTCAACCCGTACATTTTCAAACTTGAAAGTCGTATAACTCAATCCGTAGCCAAAGGGAAACAGAGGTTCGCGAGTGCTGAATGCATAGCTGCGGTTCGCGGAAGGCTTGTGATTGTAAAAATCCGGCAGATCGCCGACGGAGTGCGGAAAAGTAATCGGCAGCTTTCCTCCGGGATTTACGTCTCCGAATAGAACGTTCGCAACCGCCGTGCCGCCTTCCTGGCCGACGTACCAGGCTTCGAGAATCGAAGGAACATGTTCCGCGATATAATTGATCGAGAGCGGCCTGCCGTTAATCAATAGCACTACGGTTGGAGTTCCAGTTTCGACGACTGCTTTCAAGAGGTCATTTTGCGCTCCAAGCAGGTCAAGGGAATCGCGGTCGCCTCGATGCTGTTCTGACCAGGCTTCGCGATTTGAACTCTCGTTCTCACCAACCACTAAAATCGCCACGTCGGCATTCTTTGCGACTGCAACTGCCTCTTTGATGTTGTCCACTTGCGTCTTCGGATCAACCAGCCCAACATTGTCGTCGAACCATCCGTGCCAGTCTTGATGCTTGTCGGTGAAGCGGCAGCCTTCGGCATAAACAACCTTGGCCTTTGATCCAACACGGTCTTGAATGCCTTGCAGAATAGTAACGCCATGGGCGGGCATGCGGCTGTACCCGCCGAGGTGCAAGCCGTCTGCATTCGGCCCGATCACAGCAATTGTTTTGAGCTTACTCAAATCCAGAGGCAGAAGACTCTTTTCGTTTTTCAAAAGAACAACAGTCTCTTGCGCGGCTTTTAGCGCAATCGCGCGGTGCCCGGCACTGTTCGTAGTTTTCTCTGCGTAATCCGGGTCAACATAGGGATTATCGAAAAGTCCGAGCCTGAACTTAGTCGCCAAAACGCGACTCACCGCCCGGTCAAGTTGGCTTTGCGGAACGATTCCTTGCTTCACCTGGTCGAGTAGAGTCCGGTAAACCGAGCCATCCGAAAGGTCATAGTCCACCCCGGCGGCGATCGCGAGCCGCGCGGCATCAGCCTTAGTTGCGGCCACGTGATGTGTCTGAATCAGCATCTGCAAGCCATCACCGTCGGAAGTGACGTATCCGCCAAAACCCCACTCTTGCCGCAAAACCTTATCGAGTAGCCAATGATTGATATGCGAAGGGATGCCGTCAATTTCGTTATAGGAAGCCATGACGCTTCCCACATGCGCCTCCTGTACAGCGGCTTGAAACGGAACCAGAAAGTTTTCGCGGATGATGCGCTCGGAGTAATTTCCTGGCGCCGTATTCGTTCCGCCTTCGGGCTGCCCGTGCACCGCAAAATGCTTCATGGTCGCGACCACGTGATGGCGGCCGATGTCGAACATGTCTCCCTGAAGACCGGTTACTGCGGCTACGGCCATTCGCGACACAAGATACGGGTCTTCTCCATAAGTCTCTTCAGTGCGACCCCATCGCGGATCGCGCGCGATGCCAAGCACAGGTGCGAATACCTGGCCTACGCCGGCCGATCCGGCTTCGTCGCCCGCTGCGGTAAAAACTTGCTTTACCAGTGCCGGGTCCCATGTGCTCGCTAGCCCGATTGCCTGGGGGAAGCTGGTGCTGCCATACTCCATGAACCCGTGCAGGGCCTCTCCCATAAACAACTCTGGAATGGCCAGCCGGGTCTTCTCGCGAAGATATCGCTGTACTCCATTGCGCAAAATCGCAGCCCGCTTGGCTGGAAACGGCGCATCCGGATCTCCCCAGCGTGCGAGGGTTGCTCGCGCAGTGTCATTGGTGAAAGTCCCGGTTGGGTCAATCACTGACACGTTTCGCTGCCCACCACCGCATATCTGCTCAACCTTCTCTTCAAGCGTCATACGCGAAAGCAAGTCAGCGACCCGGTCTTCAATCGCGAGATTCGGATTGCGATAGGGGAGTGTGTTACTCGCAGAGGTGGTTTTTTCCTGTGTCCATGCAGTGGCACTCAAAACTGCAAGACACGTGAGGGTCAGAAAACGATTCTGGTGGATTTTCATTTCGAGGCCGTAGCTACATCCTTCGCTTGATCGTAAGGACTGTGTCGTAAAGTACGAAAGTATAGACGCAGTGCTTCAATTTAGGTGAGAAATAAGGGAAGGTCCTTCGTGCAAGCAGACTTCTCCTACCAACAAATACCTTCGTAGGACGCCGCGCTTTTTGGCCGCCGCGCGGCATCGAGATTAATGAGGTCAATCACGATCTGGTCGCCCCGCAAGAAACCGGAAAGCTGGGCATGATCCGCTGATCTGGTGCCGATAACTACTACTTCGGCTTCTTTAACCACCGCTTCGAGATCGGTATTCAGCAATGACCCGATATGCGGAATCACTTCCTGAATATATTGTCGGTTCGATCCGGTTAGCCGGCCGAGCGATACGTCCGGGTCCCAAATGTGTATCTGACATCCTTCCCCGATAAGGCTCTTTATTAACTGCACCTGTGGACTCTCTCTCAGGTCATCAGTCCCAGCCTTAAAACTCAGTCCCAGCAGGCATATCTTCTTCTTTTTCGTGCGCAAGACGGCTTCAATCGCCCGCTCAACATGTCCTGCGTTGCTGGGCATCAAGGCTTGGAGCACGGGCAAGTCCAAATCCAACTCCTTCGCCTTATAGGTGATGGCGCGCAAATCTTTCGGCAGACACGATCCGCCAAACGCAAATCCCGGAGATAAGTAGGCCGGGGAAATGTTCAGCTTTGTATCAGAAGTAAAAATCTGAGTGACTACTTGGGTGTCCACTCCCAAATGCTTGCAAAGAGTTCCAATCTCGTTGGCGAAGCCCACTTTTACCGCATGAAACAGGTTAGAAACATACTTCACCATTTCGGCCACCGGGATGCTGGTTTCAAATTTTGTGCCCGGAATTCCTTTGTATAACTCGCGAACCAATTCCAGTTCCTGAGGACCGCGCGCTCCGAGAATTGTGTAAGGCGGTTCCAAAAAGTCAGCCACCGCACTTCCCTCCCGCATAAATTCCGGATTGTAGACCACGCTGAAACCGACTCCCGCTTTTTGGCCGCTCGCGCTTTCGAGGATGGGAATCACCACCGACTCGGTAGTTCCGGGCAAAACAGTGCTGCGCAAGATGACCGTATGCCGCGCATTCTTATCACGTAGTGCAGCACCGATCTCTCGGGAGACGTGTTCGATGTGGCTCAAGTCGAGTTTGCCGCTGCGAAGGCTCGGCGTACCAACGCATACAAACGAAATATCGGTTTGCGTGACAGCGATTTTTGCGTCGGTAGTCGCATGCAACCGTCCCGCTCCATGGGCTTCTGCGATGAGCGCGCTGATGCGAGCCTCTACGATCGGGCTCTTTCCCGACCCTAACATCGCAACTTTGTCGCGGTTTACATCCACGCCCACGACGTTGTGTCCCATCTCGGCGAAGCATGCAGCGCTCACCGAGCCGACGTATCCCAGCCCGAAAAGGCTGATGGACAAATTCAAGTCTGGGCCTCCATGTTTATGTGATTTTGTTGTGCTCGAAAGTAGTGCTTAAAGTATTCTGACACCCGTAATATTGAAGCACATTCGTAAAGACGCTGCAGTCACGCCGAAACAGCCATATATCCCGCCATTTGAGGACCTCCAAGGGATGAACGGAATACTCACAGTTTCTACAGTTTCACGTGTGCTTTGACAAGTAGCAATCATTACACGACTGAATCGTTCTGGTCCTGAAAGTAGATAGATCCAGTAAGATCAGCGCCGCGTCATCGCAGGCATACCTAAGGGTAGCTAAACATGGAACGATTCGACAGTCTGATGAATTAACCGCCCCCCATATCTATCTCGAACTCCAGGGACGTATTACAGTGATCATAAAAATGATCTGAAAATTGCACGCATTGATGCCTTAGGTAAGGTAGCTTTACAGCAACGGTTTTCGCGAGAGCCGCGGGGCTTTCGCGGACTTAGAGACGAGCTTTGTTAGAGCAGCCCGCATGAGGGTGAATGAGCTTAAAGGTTGCACTGGGTCACCGGACGCAATATCGCTACGACAAGACGGTGGCACTCGGTCCGCAGGTTATCCGGTTGCGTCCAGCGCCGCATTGTCGGACGCCTATCCTCAGCTATTCGCTTAAGGTTACGCCGTCTGAGCACTTCCTCAGCTGGCAGCTCGATCCCTACAACAATTATCTGGCACGGCTTCTTTTTTCGTCCAAAACAAGCGAGTTTGTAGTTGAGGTGGACCTTGTTGCGGAGCTATCGCCGTTCAATCCGTTCGGTTTCGTTTTGGATCCCGGAGTCAAAGATTATCCTTTTCGGTATGAGTCTGAGCTGGCGACGGATTTGGGGCCTTATCTCGCAGTCGAGCGCACCGGTCCTTTGCTTCAGACCTTTCTTCGAAACCTTTCCGGCGAGAAGAACGGAACGATTAACTTTTTAGTTGAATTGAACCGTAGGGTGCGAGACGAAATTAATTATGTGACAAGGCTCGATCCCGGCGTACAGACATGCGAGCAGACGCTTAAAAATAAATCGGGCTCGTGCCGTGATTCTGCATGGCTTTTGGTGCAGCTCCTTCGAAATTTGGGAATCGCGGCTCGCTTCGTCTCCGGATATCTGATCCAGATGGCTGCGGACGACGCGAGCAATCCCCAAACCGACTCGGCGGATTTCCATGCCTGGGTAGAAGCATTCTTGCCGGGCGCAGGTTGGATTGGCATGGACCCAACCTCGGGCTTGTTTGCGGGCGAGGGTCATATTCCACTGGTTTGTACCCCTAACGCTTCGAAGGCTGCTCCGATCGAGGGCACCGTCGAGCCGGCTCAAGTGGAATTTGACCACTCCATTTCTATTCGTCGCCTGAATGAGCCACCACGCCTATCCAGGCCCTTCAGCGACAAAGACTGGAGGCAAGTACAGCAGGTTGCTCATAAGGTTGACGCAGACCTGGATGCGCAGAACGTGCGCCTAACGATGGGAGGCGAACCTACCTTCGTCGGCATTGATGAGCCGGAAAGTCCGCAATGGAACATAGACGCTCTAGGGCCGATGAAGCAAACCCGCGGTTTGTCGCTTATACGATGCCTCCGCGAGAAGATGGCTCCGGGCGGCCTGCTGCATTATGGACAAGGCAAGTGGTATCCCGGCGAGCCGTTGCCGCGTTGGGCACTGACCTGTGCGTGGCGTGCCGACGGCGTCGCTGTTTGGGAGAATATTGAACTCATCGCTCGCGAGGACGAGAAGCATAACTTCGCTACACGAGATGCTTTGAAGTTTATGGAAGCGCTCACTCGCCGTCTTCAGGTGAGCCTCGAAAATGTGCTGTCAGCCTACGACACCGACTCCGCGGATCCCGCCGGATATATTTTGCCCATTCGCCGCCGGCAAACGAGCGGCCAGTTGTACTGGTCGAGCCAGTTGTGGTTTCCTCGCCGGGAGCGTTTGCTGCTCTCGCCGGGCGATTCTCCAATCGGCTATCGCATACCGACTGATTCCATGCCTTGGGTAGCGCCCGATGAACTTAAATACGAGCATGAAGCCGCGCCCTTCGCGGATCGAATTAAGCTTTCACCACGTCCCATCCGTCGAATGGATCTTTTCCAAAAAATCGCCATCGCCGATCCGTTGCCGGCTCTTTCAAGCACCGCCGAAGCCGCGCCAGAGCTGATCCGCCCATCACTTTGCGTGCAGGCTCGCGAAGGCCGCCTGCACGTGTTTCTTCCTTACGTGTCCAAGCTTGCTGACTATCTCGATCTGGTAGCCGCGATCGAGGATGCATGCCAGTATCTACACAAGCCCGTTTGGCTGGAAGGTTACGCGCCGCCTCGCGATCCGCAGTTGCGATCTTTCAGCATTACTCCTGATCCAGGCGTTCTGGAAGTAAACCTGCCTCCCGCGAGCAATTGGGATGAACTCGAACAATTCAACACGTTGCTCTTCGACGAAGCGCGGCGTAATCGGCTGACCGCTGAAAAGTTTGCGTACGATGGCAGTCATAATGCAACCGGTGGCGGCAGCCACATCGTGGTCGGCGGAGCGACTGTACTGGACAGCCCGTTCCTGCGCCGCCCAGATCTGCTACGCAGCGTACTGACGTTCTGGCAGAATCATCCCTCGTTGTCTTATCTTTTTTCTGGGATGTATGTCGGGCCAACGAGCCAGTCTCCGCGCGTAGATGAGGCGCGAATGGACGCCCTGTACGAACTGGAGGTCGCCTTTGGCAATTTGCCGTCAGGCGACTGCGCTCCGCACCTACTGGATGGACTGTTCCGCAACCTGCTGGTTGATGTGACGGGAAACTCGCATCGCGCCGAGTTCTGCATTGATAAACTTTATGCGCCCGAGGGTCACGGGCTCCGCCTGGGCCTGCTCGAATTACGCGCCTTCGAAATGGCTCCACATGTCAGAATGGTTCTGGCAGAGATGTTATTGGTCCGCGCTTTGGTTTGCATGTTTTGGAAACGGCCATTTGCAGGCGGCCTGGTTCGTTGGGGGACCGCACTCCATGACCGTTTTATGCTGCCCGAATTTGTCAGGCACGATTTCTCCGATGTGCTTGTTGAATTGCGCCAATCTGGCTACGCCTTCGAGGACGGCCGGTTCGCTTCGCATTATGAGTTTCGCTTCCCGAAAATCGGATCAATCTCGGTGGACGGAATCGAACTCGAACTTCGTCACGCACTCGAGCCGTGGAACGTGCTCGCTGAAGAGACCACCTCCGGCGGAACCGTCCGCGTCGTGGACTCATCGCTTGAGCGGATACAAGTGAAGTTCTCCGGATTCACCGACGAATCCCGCTACGCCGTCGCATGTAATGGCCGAAGAGTGCGGCTCCATCCTACCGGCGAATCCGGAGAGGCTGTAGCGGGCGTGCGTTTTCGCGCCCGGCGGCTATCAGATACCTTGCATCCCACAATCCCGGTGCACGCGCCTCTTGTCTTCGACCTTTTTGATCGCTGGAAAAAACGTTCGACTGGCCGATGCACCTACTATGTGGGATCGCCAGACGGCCGCCCATACACGACCCTTCCGGTTAATGCAGCGGACGCCGAACACCGCCGTTCAGAGCGTTTCCAAATATCTTCTCTGGAATCCGGGAATAAACTCGATCTAGTAATTCCGCCGGAGGAAGCCAACAGCCCGAACTTTCCCATGACGTTAGATTTGCGGTTGCCGCCAACCGAACACGAAACCACACGTAAGAAACGGGGCCCGGTCCAATGACCCTGGATCTACACAATCCCCCACTCCACTATGGAGATGCTTATGACGAGCTCTCGGCCGATGGCGTAACTCCCCGGCCGCACTGGGCGCACTTGATGGAATCGCTTCGGGAGATCGGCCCAGAGGAGCTGGGACGACGGTGGAACCGTGCCGAGCGCCGCATTCGCGAGAACGGAATCACCTACAACGTCTATAGCGATGCGCTAGGAACTAGCCGAGATTGGAAAATTGACATCGTTCCACTGCTGATTCCCGCGAATGAGTGGCGCTCCATCGAAGCCGGCATCATTCAGCGCGCACAATTGTTGAGTTTGCTGCTCGAGGATCTTTACGGTCCGCAGGAACTGCTGACGGGTGGTCACTTCCCTGCAGCACTGCTCTACGGCAACCCGGCATTCCTTCGGCCGCTGGTGGGCGTACGGGTTCCGGCACAAAGTTATTTGCATATGCTGGCGGTTGATCTCGCGCGTTCGCCCGACGGCCAGTGGTGGGTATTGGCGGATCGCGCACAAGCACCCTCGGGCTGCGGCTATGCGTTGGAGAACCGCACCATCGTCGCCGATGTTTTACCGGACTTGTTCCGTACCTCGAACGTATTGCGTCTGGCTCCATTCTTCCGCGCGCAACGCGAAGCGCTCACCAACCTGAGCAAGCGCGACAATCCGCGAATCGTATTGCTTACTCCCGGACCATATAACGAGACATACTTCGAGCACTCCTATATCGCGCGATACCTGGGCTTCACGCTGGTTCAAGGCGCTGACCTGACGGTGCGCAACCGCCGCGTGTATCTGAAGACCGTTGACGGACTTGAGAAAGTTGACGTGATTTTGCGGCGCGTGGACGACAGTTTTTGCGATCCTCTCGAGTTGCGGGGCGACTCGCTCTTGGGCGTGCCCGGCCTCGTTGATTCTGTCGTCGCCGGGAACGTTAAGGTAGCCAACGCGTTGGGAAGCGGTCTGATTGAGACTGCCGCGATCATGCCGTTTCTTCCCGGACTATCCACTCACTTGTTGGGTGAGAAGCTCAAACTACCGTCCGTCGCGACCTGGTGGTGTGGACAGGATTATGCCCTCGATTGGGTGCTTAAGAATCTCGATTCCGTCGTGGTGAAGCCGGCGTTTCCATCTCGAGGAATGGAGCCCGTATTCGGCGCCGAACTTCCGCAAACCGAAAAGGGCAAATTTGCCGAGCAATTGCGCGCCCGCCCACAAGAGTATGTGGCGCAGGAGCAGGTCGCGTTGTCCACCGCGCCGGTCTGGGATCAAGGATGCCTCAACTCGCGCAGCGTCGTGCTGCGTACTTACGTGCTCAACACCGGCAGCGGCTGGATCGCGATTCCGGGGGGATTAGTGCGAGTTGCCGAAGCCGAAGGATCCGTCGTTTCGATGCAGCGCGGCGGCCACAGCAAGGACGCTTGGATCTTGTGGGACGGTCCCATAGATACGTTCAGCATGCTTCGCCCGCGCAATGAACCCGTGGAGTTGCGCCGTGTGTCGCGCGTCGTGCCCAGCAGCGTCGCTGACAATGTTTTCTGGTTAGGCCGGTATGCTGAGCGGGCTCAAAACCTGGCTCGCATCCTGCGCGCGATGATCCCTCGTGTCCGGCTCGCCGAAGAGCCGGAACTCGCGTGCCTTATCCGCCTGCACGCATGCCTGGAGTCGCGGTACAGCAAGCTGCCAAAACCTAAACACAGGCGACCGACTTCGGTTGAACTCGAACAGGAAATGATTTCTATGTTTACCGATGCCAAGCGGCCCGACAGTCTGGCTCACACTCTAAGCGAGGTATATCGGATTGGCGATCATGTTCGAGAGCGGTTGTCGGCGGACATGATGTTCCTCATCGGTCAGTTGCGTGATTTCGTCCAGCTCGAGCCTAAGACGCGTTTTCTCGAGTATCCGGCGATCCTGACCGATTGCCTGGAGCTTCTCTCCGCATTTTCCGGGTTGGAGCGCGAGAACATTAACCGCGGGTTGGGATGGTTGTTCATGACCATCGGCCGGCGGCTTGAGCGTGCGATCTATCTGACGAGACAACTGCGAGAGATCACGACGCCTCTTGCCGAGCAAGATTGGTCACTTTTGGAATGTTTGCTCGAAGTCGCGGACAGCTCGATGACTTACCGCGCGCGATACTACACAACCCTTCAGCCGCTGGCTGTGTTGGATGTGCTGATGGCCGACGAAACCAATCCCCGGTCTTTGGACTTTCAGCTCAGTCACCTAGCGGATCTTTACCAGAAACTCCCCCGGCACGTACGGGAGGATTTGCAGGCTATGCGCGACGCGCTTGCATTGTTACGAAGTTTCGATTTGCGAGAGTTAAAATATCCCTTGGCGGGGGCTGCGGCGGCCGGTAATGGCTTCGATGGATTGTCCCGGCTTGAACGCTTCCTCCGGGAGTTAGAACGATTGCTGCCTTCATGGTCAAATAACTTATCGAGCAGATACTTTAGCCACGCCCGCACTTTGCCCATCAGCATAGGCCAATAATCTATAGAAATGATTTATAGAATCGTTCACCGGACCACTTACAAATATAAATATTCTGTCTCAGTCGGAAACCACGTGGCGTGCCTGAAACCACGGTCATTGCCCCGCCATCAGTCGGCACGAAGCGAGCTGCGTATTCAGCCGCGCCCAGCAACGCGTACCGATCGGGTGGATTTTTTCGGAAACCGTCTTTGTTTTTTCACCATTCAGGAGCCGCACAAGGAACTAGTGGTAGAGGCGCGGAGCGAAGTGACAATGGAAGGAAACGGAGTGCCCTGGCTTCAACATGCGCTCCCGTGGGAAGAGGTCGCCAAATCACTTCCCGATGATGACAGCCCAGCGGGGCTTGAGGCCTACCAGTTCGGATTTGAGTCGCCGCGCATTCGGGTACAGCCGGAATTTGCCGCGTATGCTCGACAGTCGTTCACGCCCGGGCGGCCGATGCAGGAAGCGCTTCTAGACTTGACGGCACGCATCCACAAAGATTTTCGCTTCGATTCGAAAGCAACAAATGTGCGCACACTCACCGAAGAGGTTTTCAAAAAGCGGCGAGGTGTGTGCCAGGACTTCGCGCACTTGCAGATCGCCTGCCTCCGTTCGCTGACCCTCGCGGCCCGTTATGTAAGCGGATACCTTCGGACCTATCCACCTCCGGGGAAACCGAGATTGATCGGTGCCGATGTGTCACACGCCTGGGTGTCTGCCTATTGTCCGGGAATCGGCTGGCTGGATATGGATCCGACTAACAACGTTGTCCCTTCGGACGGCCATGTAACCTTGGCTTGGGGCCGGGACTATGGCGATGTGAGTCCGTTACGAGGCTTGATTCTGGGCGGTGGAGCTCACACGCTCAAGGTCGCCGTTGATATGGAACCGATTGAAGCCTAGTAGGCACCAGATTTGCCCCAACGCAAGACTCCCGCTCTCAAGAACTTTGAAGAGGGCAGAACTAAAAGAGCCGCAGGAAAACTCAACATCGCGATTGTTTTTGGGTGGCGCAGCGGTTTACCGCTGCGATAATTCCATATTCTTGAAACGGGCGTTAGCCACCGGGGTAAGACCGCCCGTTTCGGACGCGCTTAGCTTTTCTCAGTCCGATCACCGGCACTCCTTGCTACGCGCCGATTTCTTCAGCTGGAACGTCTACTGTCGAACTCGCCGGTTTTTCCGCCACCACTTCATCGCTCACCACGTTAAAGCTAGTCAGCTTGGCGCTTCCGAACGAAGTGGTTATGGCGACGTCCGCTGCATCGCGCCCCGTGGCCACTAATACTCTTCCGATACGCGGTTTGTTGTTGCGGGCATCGAACGTCCACCAGCGGCCCTCAAGGTAAACCTCGAACCACGCGCTAAAGTCCATCGGTAGAACTAAAGGAACGCCGATGTCGCCCATATATCCAGTCGCGTAACGGGCGGGAATGTTCAGACACCGGCAAAACGTGATTGCCAGATGCTGAAAGTCGCGGCAGACGCCTCTGCGATCCTCATACACATCCAATGCTGTCTTTGTACAACTGGCGAACTGATAGCCAAATGTGACATTCGCATGCACCCAATCGCACACGGCTTGCACGCGCGGCCATCCTGGAAGAAAACCGCCGAACAGGCTCCCGGCGGTGTCCAAGAGGCGGTCAACTTCGCAATACCTGGAGGCGAGCAGAAACCGCAGCACATCCGGGGGTAAATCTTCCACTGGTACCTGCCGGGCTTCGGGGCTTACAAGATCAGGTTTGCCCGAGTCTTCGATCAACGTCGAGTTATACAGTTGAAGCTTTCCGGCCGGAGCTACAAAACGGGTACAGATATTTCCAAACGAATCTTCGTATTTGGTGAAAAGGACGGCCGGCGTTAGCTGTGGTTCGTCAGGTTCCCGCAAATCGCCGCGCCGCGAAGGGTGTACATGGAACAGAGCGATCATCGGTACAGGAGAAGGAATCTCGAACTGAATGTCAAATCCCAGGCGGATCAGCATAATGAATACCCGCGAAAGTTAGCGGGGCGAATATCGTGTCCCGACAATAAAAAATAAGAGGCCATATTATGACATTGCTTGCGAACGAGTGTTTGACGAATCGGCATAATTTGCGGCTTCTTGACCAATACGTGACCCCATAAGATGCAGCTAACCGTGTACCCTTTGGCTAATCGTTAAACTGTTTCTTGTAAAGCTGATCATCGCCTGGCGCGGTTTCCATCTACTGTCCGCTAGCTTTATACTTGCTCCGCGGTTTCGTTAATCCCGCAAATCGCTTTTCCAAATCCCTGGCGGCCGTCCAATGAGCTATTCTGGCAACGGATCACGCCGGTAGCGGCAATCATGATTACAGAGACGGATGCGTCCGATCACAGCGCTCGGGAGGCCCTCCGCGGCTACGAGTTTGATGGCGCTTACGACGAAATGTTTCGGACGGTGGATCATCCACGCAAACATTATCGTCAACTTTATACCCACCTTCTGAGTCTGGGGTCCGACGAGCTTCGACGCAGCAAGCACGAGGCTGACCAATCGTTCTTTAATCAAGGCATCACTTTTACCGTCTACGGAAGCGAGAAAGGTACGGAGCGGATTTTTCCCCATGACCTGCTGCCCAGAATTATCACTGCGGCGGAATGGGAAACAATCGAGCGCGGATTGACGCAGCGCATCACCGCGCTGAACCTCTTTCTCAAAGATGTGTATCACGACGGCAAAATTATTGAAGATGGCGTGGTGCCCGGAACCGTCGTTTACACTTGCAAACACTATCGCCGGGAGATGCGGGGCATCAAAGTGCCTCGCGATGTATATGTCACCGTGGTCGGAACGGACCTGATACGCAATCCCGATGGAAACTTCGTTGTCCTCGAGGACAACCTGCGCGTTCCCAGCGGAGTTTCTTACATGCTCACCAGCCGCAGGGTAATGAAGCAGATATTCCCCGCGCTTTTTAGAAAATGCCGAGTCCGGCCGATCGAGCAATATAGCCAGGTGCTTCTTTCCACGCTGCGATCGCTTGCCCCCGAAGGCCGCTCTGAGCCGACGGTGGTTCTGCTCACGCCTGGCGCTTACAACTCCGCATATTTTGAACACACTTACTTGGCACGGCAGATGGGTATTGAACTCGTCGAAGGCCGGGATTTGCTGGTTCACGACAATGTGGTTTACATGCGAACTACGTTTGGTTTGCAACGTGTGGATGTAATCTACCGGCGAATTGACGATGATTACCTCGACCCGCTCGTTTTTGAAAGTGAGTCCGCGCTGGGAGCTGTAGGTCTGTTTAATGCCTATCGTGCGGGCAATATAGCTTTCGCGAACGCGCTTGGAACTGGCGTTGCGGACGACAAAGCGATTTACTCCTATGTTCCCCAGATTATTCGTTACTACCTCGATCAGGATCCTATTCTCGAGAATGTCGAAACTCTGCTGATGTCAGACCCAGCGCAGCGTGATCATGTTTGCCAGAGGATGGACCAGTATGTTGTGAAAGCGGTCGGCGAGTCAGGCGGCTACGGTATGCTCATCGGTCCGCACAGCTCGGAGCAACATCGCACCGACTTTCGGGAAAGAATTCTCGCCGAGCCGCGAAATTACATCGCGCAGCCCACCATCAATCTTTCCACCGCTCCATGTTTCGTCAATGGAACTATCGAACCCCGTCACGTTGATCTTCGCCCGTATGTTCTTTATGGCGAAAAGATCACAATTGTTCCGGGGGCGCTTACGCGAGTAGCTTTGCGCAAGGGATCGCTGGTAGTGAACTCGTCTCAAGGCGGCGGCTCGAAAGATACATGGGTCTTGCAGAATTAAGACCTTACAAAACAAAGACCTTGCAGCATTAAGATTGTGCGAAATCAGGATTTGAAGAATTGAGTAATGAAGCCGCATGCTTTCACGCGTAGCCGACAGTCTCTACTGGATGAGCCGTTATTTCGAAAGGGCTGATAATGCCTCTCGTGTGCTTGAGGCCACTTACGGATTGATTCTGAATCCGGCAAAATTCTCCACTGATGAGCGCTGGTTTCGCGCCGTCACTTCCCTTGCCCCGGGCGCTGCCTCCGCCAACGTTGATCCGCAGCGCGCGCTTTTTCTTCTGGTCGCAGATTCAGAGGGAGCCTTTTCGATCGTGAATTGCATAAGTGAAGCGCGCGAGAACGCCCGCCAAGTGAGAGAAGAGATCAGCTCCGAGATGTGGGAGCATTTGAATCGGCTTTTCCACGACGTAACCGGCTCGGACCTGCGCGCCGATGATGACGCGGGGGCAATGCGGTTGGTAAACCTGGTTCGCCAGGGTTCTTACCGCTTTCATGGGATCACCGACAGCACCATGAATCACGGCGAGGGCTGGCACTTCATTCAGCTGGGGAAATACATTGAGAGGGCCTGCAACCTCTCGATTCTTCTCGATGCTTATTTCTCCATTGACCGGCACGCGGACGATCTCGATTGGGTCGGACTGCTAACCAGTTGCGCGGCCTTTGAAGCCTACTGCAAAGCATGCACTGCGGAACTCAAGCCGGAGCGCATCGCAGAATTTATTTTGTTGCAGCCTGAGTTTCCGTTTTCCGTTCGGTATTCGCTGGACCGGATGCATCAGGCCCTGACTTCGATCAGCAACCTTTCCCTGAGCCGCAGAACCGGAAAGATCGAACGGCTAATCGGGCGGGTGCGATCTGCCGTTGCTTATGTGCAGATCGCAGAAGTTATTCGCGGAGATTTGCATAAATATCTGGCAGAAATCATTGATCAGTGCAGTGATCTGCATGCGGCAGTTCACGAAGTGTACATTGAGTATCCCATTGAGGTCGCCTTCGAAACCTAATGTTCTACGCCATTCGACACTTTACCCGTTATCGCTACAGCCATTCCGTTTGGCAAAGCATGATGGAAGTTCGTATGCACCCCAGAAGCGAGGGCAATCAGCGCTGTTTTATTTTTCAGTTATCCGTCAATCCACGAGCCCGAATTTTTGCTTACACCGACGCTCGTGGCAATCTCGTACATCACTTCGACTTGCCTTCCCGCCATCGCCAGCTGACGATTGTTTCCGACGCCCTGGTAAATATAGAGCCGCAACAACCAATCCCGGAAACCATGGATTACGGAGTTTGGAACGAATTGGAACAGCTGATTGAACAAAGAGATCTCTGGGACATGCTGGCGCCAAGTCATTTTGCGCGGTCATCACCGGAACTCGATAAATTAGCCCAAGAGCTCGGCGTGGCTCAAAGGGATGGACGAAGCCCTCTGGCATTCCTCCAAGACGTTACAGCCGGCGTATCCACCGCTTTTACCTATGTCAAGAAAAGCACCGCTGTAAATTCGCCGATCGAGGATGCGCTTCTGTCACGGCAGGGCGTATGCCAGGACTTCGCTCACATCATGATTACATTAGTCCGCAAGGCCCAAATTCCCTGTCGTTACATCAGCGGATATCTTTACCACATCGGCGAAAATGCCGTTCACGCGGCGGATGGGGCTACACATGCCTGGGTGGAAGCCTTTCTTCCAGGTCTTGGTTGGGTTGGCTTCGATCCGACCATCAATCTGCTAATAGGCGAGCAGCACATTCGCACCGCCGTCGGCCGGGATTATGCGGATGTCGCACCCACTAAGGGGACGATGAAAGGAAAAGCTGCCACAGAACTCCAGGTGCGAGTCCGAGTTACTCCGTCGGAAGCTGTGCTGCCTCCCGACGAAGAGTTCGCCGCCGACGAAGAGTGGTCCCAGTTTCTTGAGGAAGACCAGCAGTCGCAGCTGGTTCATGCTCAGCAACAGTAAACGGATAAATCCGCACCGCACTTGTTTGACAATCTCCCCTTGAGACACGTAATTTCAGACTTCCACTCTCTTTATCTTTTAGCCGTCAGCACCGTGGAGGTTTAATGACATCTCGTCCTCGCAAGTATCTCGTTGTTTTTTTCTTTCTAACAATTACCGCCCTTACGTCTTCGGTTTTCGCACAGGACCTGGCCGCGTTCGAGAAGCGGGTCACCGTCAAGACATTATCGAATGGTCTCACCGTGGTTATTTGCGAGCGTCCTGAGGCGCCTGTCTTTTCATTTTTCACGCTGGTGGATGCAGGTTCCGCTCAGGACCCCCTAGGGGAGACTGGGCTGGCGCACATGTTCGAACACATTGCGTTCAAGGGAACTGACAAAATAGGCACGAAGAACTATCCCGCCGAGAAGGTGGCGCTGGCGAAGGTCGAAACCGCCTACGCCGCTTACATTGCCGAGCGCGATAAGACTATCGGTCACGATGATGCCAAAGTCCAAGCGCTGGAGAAGGCATGGCAAGATGCTATTAAGAATGCGGATCAATACGTCATCGTTAACCAGTTCGGCCAAATCGTCGAGAACAATGGCGGCGAGGACCTGAACGCTTTCACCGCCGACGACGAGACCGCTTATCATTATTCATTCCCTGAAAATCGGCTCGAGCTGTGGGCCTATCTCGAATCGGAGCGATTCCTGCATCCGGTGATGCGCGAATTTTACAAGGAACGCAATGTGGTCATTGAAGAACGTCGCATGCGCGTGGATAGCGAACCGACCGGACGCTTGCTGGAACAATTTACAACCGCGGCATTTCAGGCGAGCGAATATCACAGGCCGACGGTCGGCTGGATGTCAGACTTGAATACCTTTTCCGCGACCGACGCTTTGCGATTTTTCCACATGTATTACATTCCTTCCAACATGACTATAGCCGTGGTCGGGGACTTAAAAGCGTCTGAGGCCATGCCAATCATTGAAAAGTATTTTGGACGGATTCCGTCTCAAAAAAAGCCGGACGAGCGCATTACGACCGAGCCGCCGCAAAATGCCGAACGCCGTGTGATCCTGCAGGATAAATCGCAACCGCTTTATATTGAAGGCTATCATCGGCCCGACTATCGCAGTCCTGACGACGTGGTTTTCGATGCAATCGCCGATCTGATGTCCGACGGGCGCACTTCGCGAATGTACCGTTCTCTGGTGCGCGACAAAAAGATCGCATCGGACGCTGCCGGTTTCACCGATTATCCTGGGGTGAAGTATCCACATCTGTTTGCTCTTTATGCAGTGCCGTTGCCTGGCCACAAGCCGGAAGAGATGGCGCCGGCAATTCACGCTGAACTCGAACGGCTGAAGAACGAAGACATCAGCGACGACGAGCTGAAAATGATTCGGACGCGAGCCAAAGCGAGTGTGATTCGCGGTCTCGATAGCAATGAAGGATTGGCCTCGCAGCTTGCAACGTATCAGGCACGTTTCGGAGACTGGCGCGAGCTGTTTCACTGGGTTGACCAGATAGACAACGTCAGCAAAGCCGACATTCGGCGCGTCGCCAATCAAATTTTTGTGGAAGGCAATCGCACCGTGGGAATGATTGAGACAGTTCCGCCCTCCCCGCCCGCCGCAGGCAAGGGAGGCGCGCAATGAAAACACGCTCACTAATCGTTTTCGGTTCTTGCGTCCTGGCTGGACTCGCCGCTGCTCCGCGCTCGTCTGCCCAGGCTACCGATTGGCAGAAGATCAAAATTCCCGCACTCCCTGCATTTCATCCTGCCGAACCAAAACGCATCGAGTTGCCCAACGGCATGGTGATTTTCTTGCAAGAAGATCACGAGCTCCCGCTGATTGATGGCGTGGCACGCATCCGTGGCGGCTCCCGATCTATACCGGCCGATAAAACAGGCCTGATGGATATCTACGGCGAAGTCTGGCGCACCGGTGGAACCAACACACAGACAGGCGATCAGATGGACGATTTCCTCGAAGTTCGGGCCGCAAAGGTGGAAACTGCCCCCGAGATTGATTCCTCGATTATTTCGTGGTCGTGCCTGAAAGGCGATTTTGACGATGTTTTCAAGGCGTTCAATGACTTGCTGCGCAATCCTGAATTTCGTCAGGACAAAATTGATCTAGCCAAAGGCGAGCTATTCGACGCCATCTCGCGCCGCAATGATGACGTGGGCGACATCGCGGCACGCGAGGCCGCGAAGCTCGCTTACGGCGCCGACAATCCTTACGCCAGAGATCCCGAATACGCCACGGTTGCGGCAGTAACCCGCGAAGATTTGATGAATTGGTACGAGCAGCACGTGCAGCCGAATAACATTATTTTAGGCGTCGTCGGAGACTTCGATTCCGCCGCCATGGAAGCCAAGCTGCGCGAGGCTTTCGGAGCATGGCCAAAGGGCGTCAAAGATAAGAAGCCGGATATCGAGTTTCATCCTGCGAAGCCCGGCTACTATTTGGTTGCGAAAGAAGATGTAAATCAAAGCACCATTCAAATGGTGGACCTTGGCGTCACCCGCGACAATCCGGACTACTATGCGATCAATGTTTTCAATGAGGCTTTCGGCGGAGGCTTTTCTTCCCGCCTATTCAAGACCATTCGCACCGAGCAAGGCCTTGCTTATTCCGTCGGAGGGGGCATCAGCGCCCGATACGACCATCCCGGAATCTTGCGGCTGGCAATGGGCACCAAGAGCGCAACCACCATTAAATCTATTCAGTCGCTTTATCAGCAGATAGACGACCTGCAAACGAATCCGATCTCTCAGGAAGAAGTACAGCGCGCCAAAGATTCGATTTTGAACTCATTCGTCTTCAACTTCGATACGCCGGACAAAGTCTTGCGCGAACGAATGGCGTATGAGTTTTACGGATATCCGCAAGATTTTCTGGAACGCTTTCGCACTGGGATTGAAAAAGTTACGGCTGCGGATGTCGCGCGCATCATCCCCAAATATTTGCATAAAGACCAGCTCAAAGTGCTGGTCGTGGGCAACATTGCCGAATTCGACAAGCCTCTATCTTCGCTGGGTCCCGTAACCAACGTGGATATCACGATTCCACCGCCGCCGGGAGCGAAATCCGAGGAACCCGCGGAGAAACCGTCAGCCTCCAATTCCGAGGGCAAAGCGTTGGCTGCGAAAGTAGTGGATGCAATGGGCGGCCTCGCCAAACTTCAATCCGTGAAATCGCTTCGATCCGATTTAACGATGACACGGAAAACTCCTCAGGGAGATATGGCTCTGACCATTCAAAGCACAATTGTCTTTCCCGATCACATGCGCGCCGAAGTACAGGCGCCGCAAGGGACCATGACAATCGTGGTGACGCCTGACGCGGGATTCATGTCAGCCGAAGGCATGGGCGTGCGAGACATGCCAGCCACACAAAAAGCCGAGACCATGCAGCAAATCCATCGTGATCTTGTTTTCATCGGACAGCACCTGAACGATCCTGCGTTCATATTTTCGGCCGCGGCAAGTGAGAAAGCTGGAGAGGGTAGTGTGCTTGATGTGAATGGCGACGGAATCAATATCCGTTGGTTCGTTGATCCTCAAAGCGGACGCGTCTTGCGCGAAACTTATGACTCAATATCTCCCGCCGGACCCTCGCACGATGAAACCACCTTTGAAGACTGGAAGAAAGTGGACGGGTTAACACTTCCCTACCTGCGTAAAAATAAACAAAACGGTCAAGATTCGAGCACGGCGCAACTCGACAAGATAGAAATCAATCCTAAAATAGATTCCCACTTGTTCGACAAACCAGCAACCGAGGCCAAGACTTCCCAGTAGTTTCAAATAGACATTCGAGGTCATCCCGAAGCTCGGCGTATTTCAGCCGAGGGAGGGATCTCGCGCGCTTCATGGAAGCTCTCAGCAAATTACCTTGACGATCCCATCTTCTCATAATATTCTTGTTGAGCGAACAAAAGGCGAATATCTTTATGGCCTCGCTTCCCCTGCTGCCAGATTCACCAGAAAGGCTCATTGGTATCGCCCGGCTCGCAACCCAAGGGGAGTCACTTCGACAGGGCCACGATGTCGAGTACTTCACCCTTCCCAGTCGCTCGATACTGAACCGTTGCACAGGCAGCAGGATGCCATTCGCATGGACCATCAATCCCTACCGGGGATGCGAATTTGCCTGCAAATACTGCTACGCCCGCTACACCCATGAATTTATGGAAATGCGGAATGGCGTGGATTTCGAACGTAAAATCTACGTCAAGCAGCACACTGCAAATTTGCTACGGCAGGAATTAAGGAAAGTAAAACCCGGCGAGGATATCGCCATCGGCACCGCAACTGATCCTTATCAGCCAGCCGAGCGGCGGTTCGAAATCACGCACGCGATCCTCGAGGAATTCTCGCTTCATTCGGGGCTAGACATCGGAATCGTTACTAAATCGAATCTCGTTTTGCGAGATATAGATATCCTG
The DNA here is from genome assembly GCA_963720075.1 of uncultured Acidobacteriaceae bacterium. Classification (GTDB taxonomy): domain Bacteria; phylum Acidobacteriota; class Terriglobia; order Terriglobales; family Acidobacteriaceae; genus PALSA-188. The sequence continues at coordinate 112,336 of CAVREG010000016.1, forward strand.
CGAAAAGTCGGCCAGAATAACCGCATCGTGGTAAACGTAACCATTACCACCCTGAACACCGATCTAGCTCGCATTTTAGAGCCGCGGGCTCCAAGGCCAGACCTCCGCATGGAAGCAATGCGCAAGCTGAACCAGGCCGGGATCGACGCCAGGGTGATTTGCGCGCCGGTGCTTCCCGGAATCACCGACTTTCCGCGCGACCTGGAAGCTTTAGTTCGCGCAACGGCCGAAGCGGGGGGCAAATACATCTACGCCAATTCCCTGTTTCTGAAGCCGTGTTCCGCCGCAGTATTCATGCCGTTTCTGGAGAAGGAGTTCCCTCACCTAGTCGAAAGCTACAAGCAACGTTTCGGCGACAAAGCATTCCTATCCGCAGCGTACCGCAAGCGCCTCTCCCAAACGATGGCGGGACTGCGAAAAAAATATGGGATTCATGATCGAGACCGCCGCAGCCGGGCCGAGCCGAATATTCGCGAGAATGTTCAACTCAGGCTGTTCTAGATCCGAAAAATTCAACATTGCCGTAGTCACTTCAATCCGGCGTTCATCATAACGGTATAATCGCAGCTCAGCTCGATGACATACAGTACAAAATATAGGTCATCACCGCCGCAGCCTAGCCACGAGGCATTTGCTCAAATCAATAAATTCTGGCAGCGCGTTACCGAGGGCCTCGAACTCAGCCAGCTTTGGAAGCAGTTCCGCGCCGACGCCCGGACCAGCTACCGGCTGTATCAGCGGGACTTTAACGCTCAGTCGCCGCGAGAGTTTAGGCGCCATAACTTTTTTCAGACCGCGCAGGAGTTTGCCTGGGCGATCCTCGAAAAGCTGACCCCAGCGCGTCGAGTTTTATTGCTGCTCGGGGTAGTGCTTCTGATCTTTCCCGCTGGCGGTTTCAGCTATCACGGAAAAGCAGGCGAGGTTGAAGTTCAGGAATTCGACTTCCATTTTTTTGGTGGCGCACTGTTATTTATTCTGCTGATGCTCGAAATTGCGGACCGCGTGGTAATGAAGCGCGATCTCGAAATTGCCCGCGACATTCAAGGCTGGCTGTTGCCGCCCGCGCCGCCAATTATTCCAAATCTTTCGATCGCCTTTGCCACCCGCCCGGCCAACACAGTTGCCGGAGATTTCTACGATGTCTTCGCGCGCCCACCAGAGCAGTCCGGCGAGACTAAGTTTCTGTTAGCTGTCTCAGATGTGGCTGGCAAAAGCATTCCCGCCGCGCTCCTTATGGCGACATTCCAGGCCAGTCTCAAAACACTCTCGGCGACATCTTGTTCTCTTATTGAGTTGGTCGAGGGCATGAATCGCTATGCCTGCTCCAACAGCCAGAACGGACTCCGTTTCACCACCGCTTTCCTCGCCGAGTTCAGCCCCGCCTCGCGCAGTTTGGCCTACATCAACGCGGGTCACAATGCGCCGATTCTGTTGCGCAGTTCCGGCCAGGTTCTCGAATATTTATCGAACGGCGGCTTGCCATTGGGAATCAAGGCGGATGCGCCTTACGAATCAGGAGAAGTGGCCCTCGAATCCGGGGATTGGCTGGTGATCTTCACCGACGGACTTATCGAAGCCATGAACGCAACGGGCGAAGAATATGGCCAGCAACGAGTTTTGAGCGTGCTCAATGCGGGAACGTCAGCAACTCCCGATGAAATGCTCCGCCGCCTAATGAGCGATCTCGACGCATTTGTGGGTGAGACAGCACAGCACGATGACGTCACGGTCATGCTGGTAAAGGTCTCATAAATAGACACCCGTAGCCGAGCCGGTCCGGCATCGTCACCTCAAGTCGAAACCGAAAACCTGGTCTTGAGCCGGAAAAGGGAGCCTCGACTTTCAGCCGGTCGCAAACACCACAGAATCAGCAATCGGCCCGACTGAAGGTCGGGCTTTCCCCAATGGAATGAGTTTTTCCGCAGCCTGCAAGAATCGGGCTCGACGCACCTTGATTCGTCGGGGAGCGACCCCACTGTTCTCGAAAGCCACCATAATTGGTGTGGCAGACACGCCGCCAATACCTCAGAACGGGATAGAGCTGGCACCGGGGATTTGTCCCTCTTTCGCCTGCAAGATATAAGGGCCAGAAGCGTTCATTTTTGTTGGGATTCCCATTTGGGAGCGTCTCACGCTCCGTCTTAAACTGACACAACTTGTCAGGATGCCGACAAAATATGACACAGAAGGAGCTAAAAATGGCCTCATCAAGATGGCGCCGGGGCAACGAAACGTCAGAAATCATTAAGAAATAAGGGACATTCCCTTTTGGGAAGTACTCTCCGGCAACTGAAAATGAATGGCCGCCGGAGTGCGAAGTAATCGGCAACTGGGTCAACTAGACCAACACATCTTAATCACTGGGAAGAGGGGAAACTAAATGCGGAAACAAAAGGGTTTTTCACTTATCGAACTTTTAATCGTGGTTGCGATCATCCTGATCATCGCCGCGATCGCCATTCCAAACTTACTGAGAGCGCGCATGGCGGCAAACGAGTCGGCTGCCGCTGCTTCAATCCGAACGATCAACACTGCTGAAGTCAGCTACATTACGGCTTATCCTACAACTGGATATTCGGCGACTCTCGCAATCTTGGGCGGAGCCACACCTTGCGTTGCGGCAATCGCAACAGCGTGTCTGATTGATAACAACCTGGCGACAGCCACCGCTGCCAAGCCGAAAAGCGGTTACATCTTCGCTGAAACCATTGGCGCGTCGACGAGTCAGTACGAAACAGCTGGTTGGCCGGTCACGTTGAATTCGTCCGGTACCAAGACCTTCTGTTCAGTCGAAGATGCGGTAATTCGCACCAATCCCGGGGTCGCCGCTGATCCGGGCTACGCCGGTTGCGTTCCTCTGCTGGGCATCCAGAACTAGTGTGATGGATTGGAACTTCAACAAAAGGAGCAGCGGAAAAATCCGCTGCTCCTGTTTTTTGATTTCAATCGATAATGTATGACGTACGTTAATTCTTACCGAACTGTCTCTGCGTCCGGAGATCGGCAAATTGCCGGGTACTCGGCAAATTTCGTTCTGTCGAAGGATGAAGGCAACCGTTTGGAGACCAAAGTGCAGGATAAGTCAGAAGATATACTGTGCAATGTTAACATCGAGACCGGAGGATACTGTGAGACAGGAACGAGGTTTCTCTTTAATCGAGCTTCTAATCGTAGTGGCAATTATTCTGATCATTGCCGCAATTGCTATTCCTAACCTTCTTAGAGCTCGTATGGCCGCTAACGAGTCTGCTGCCGCCGCATCCATTCGCACTATCAACACTGCTGAAGTGAGTTACATTACTGCATATCCCACAACTGGGTATTCGGCTGCCCTCGCGAATTTAGGGGGAGCCACACCCTGCGTGGCGGCGATCGGAACTGCGTGCCTGATCGATAACAACTTGGCAACGGCTACGGCAGCTAAACCGAAAAGCGGTTACATTTTTGCCGAGACGATCGGCGCCTCGATCAATCAGTATGAAGCAGCGGGTTGGCCGGTTACCTTGAATTCATCCGGCACCAAGACATTTTGCTCGGTTGAAGATGCGGTGATTCGGACCAATCCCGGAGTTGCGGCAAATCCAGGCTATGCCGGTTGCGTTCCGCTGCTCGGCATACAGAACTAGTTGGATCAACCTAACCAAAATGAGGAGTGGCGGCGAAATCCGCTGCTCCCCGTGTTTCATCTCACGGGGCATTCCCTAAACCTTACTCTCCGTTCCGTTAGAGCCCCCGGTAATCAAACATTTGCGTGGGTTGTCACAATTTGTCATTTTTAGACGATAATTTGTCAAACTTGGCAACTCAGGACGCAATATGACTCCGACCATTGGCAGGGGAATGTGTATTATCTCCGAAACCAACGGGATAGCTCTTTGCTCGTATTCCGCGAAACTTTTGATGTTTGGACCGGAACGTGCTCCTACTCAAAGCGAAATCGAGATGAGTTGGCGAGTACCTGGGGGAGGGTATAAGCCACGGGCACCGGGAAACCGGTGCCTTTATTTTTGTACCCGAGTCTGGGTAGCTGGAGTTTATAGACAGGGAAAGAAGAGCGAAGAGTTGAACGGGTTCCGAGCGCCGGGATCGAGGACAGGAATCATTAGTAACCAGGACAGTCCTCGCCAAAACGAACGGCTACTAATGTGCTGACTAATTCAGTGCTCTTCGACTAAGCGCCTGGTTTGGAGCAACTCATGCAGCGCAAAAATGGATTCTCGCTGATCGAGCTACTGATCGTAATAGCGATCATCCTGATCATTGCTGCAATCGCGATCCCAAATCTGTTACGGGCACGAATTTCAGCAAATGAGGCATCCGCAGCGGCCTCCGTACAGACGATCAAGACTTCCGAGGTAGCATACTCGACTGCGTATCCTACCGTTGGCTACGCGGCTTCCCTCGCAAATCTCGGTGGGGGAGCATCTCCTTGCATCGCAACGGCGGCTACCGCATGTCTTGTAGATAATTTTCTCGCTACTGCGATCGCCCCACCGGGTAAAAGTGGATACGTATTCAGCGCAATGGGAATTCCAAATGGCCCTACAAATTCAGCCTATGTCATTGGCGCTATCCCGGTCACTTTTGGCAGTACAGGGATCCATCTTTTCTGCGCTGCCGACGACGGCTTATTACACAGCAGCCCTGTTGCCGGAGCTATGCCCGTAACCGTCGCTGCGTGCGAAGCATTTCCACCAGCGCAATAATGTTGAGTACTAACTGATCGCCTTTTCCTATTTTTAACTTTCGTAATCAATAACGCCCCTCGCACATCTCTCCAACCAGCAGATTTGCTTATAATTTCACAAAGAGGGTTTAGCAGCGCCATGCTTGCGATCGAAATCCTTGGACTGGAAAAAATCTACAGTGTAGGTTTTTGGCGGAAGACGCCGAAGCACGCATTGCGTCCGCTGCACCTGAACGTCGAAGAAGGCGAGATTTTCGGATTCCTCGGCCCGAATGGCGCGGGCAAGACCACCACTCTCAAACTATTAATGGGATTGGTCTTTCCCAGCTCAGGTACGGCGCGAATTCTAGGCATGGAAATTGACGATCCGCGCATGAAGGCGCAAATCGGATTTCTTCCCGAGCAGCCTTACTTCTACGACTATCTTACGGCGCGTGAGTTGCTGGAGTATTATGCGCAACTTTCCGGTGTGCCAGCGAAAGAGCGCTCGCGAAAAGCCAGCGAAGTGCTGGCCAGGGTTGGGCTGCCGAATGTCGCCGAATTACAATTGCGAAAATTTTCCAAAGGCATGTTGCAGCGGGTTGGAATTGCGCAGGCTATCCTGCACGACCCAAAACTCCTCTTTTTCGATGAGCCGATGTCGGGCCTCGATCCCTTGGGCCGGAGGGACGTGCGCGACTTAATGGAGCAACTTAAGCACGAGGGAAAGACGGTTTTTTTCTCGACGCACATTCTGCCCGATGCCGAAGCTCTCTGTGATCGCGTGGCCGTTATTCATAACGGCGAATTGAAGGGTGTCGGGGCCGTCGCCGACCTCACTTCAAGCGTGCGCGGCAAGCTTGAAATCGTGTGGTCAGGAAAGGTCATTCCCCCGGCTTTAAAAGGCTTGGGAGCCGATTGCCACGTCACAGGAGACACCGTTCGCGCCATCGTCTCAGAGGAATATCAGGACGCCGCCCTCGACGCCTTACGGAACGCGCACCTGCGGTTAATCTCACTCACTCCCGTGAGGAATTCGCTAGAAGCCTACTACGTCAGCAAACTGGAACCGGCCAAAGCCGTTGCTGAGGTTCGCCCATGAATCGCATCTTCCCTATCGCGCTGAATACCTTTCGAGAGGCCGTTCGCGACCGTGTTCTCTACAACCTTGTCGCCTTCGCGGTGCTCATGTCAGGCGCGGCAATTTTGGTGGGCCAGATCTCGGTGGGGATTGAGAAGCTAGTGGTAATTAATCTGGGGCTCACGGCGGTTTCTCTCTTCGGTGTAGTGATTTCGATCTTTATTGGCATCGGGCTCGTCTCGAAGGAAATTGACAAGCGCACGTTATACACGTTGCTCTCTCGCCCCGTGCGCCGGTGGGAATTCGTTGTCGGAAAATTTCTAGGATTGGTTGGTACCCTGGTTCTGAATACGTTTTTTATGGCGATTGGAGTATTCGGTGCCTTGCTATACGTCGCACATCATTTCGCGACGCCGGATGGATGGGTGCTCGTAGCCTTGTACTTCATCATTCTTCAGTTGGTGATTGTCACCGGATTGGCGTTGCTGTTTTCATCGTTCTCTTCTCCGCTGATGTCGGCTGTATTCGCGTTTTCTTTGTTCATTGTGGGGGCTTTCGCGGAAGACCTGCGCGGCTTCGCCGGAATGACAAAAGGCATCACTCGCTGGATCGCTACGTCCGCGGCGTATCTGGTGCCAAATTTTTCGGCCCTTAATGTTATTAGCTCAGTCGCCCATGGGCAATCGGTCTCCGGTCAACTGATCTTCTACAACACGGCCTACGCCCTGATCTACGCCACGATGACTATTTGTGGAGCGGTGTTGATCTTCGAGCATCGGAACCTGAAATGAAGCGCTCGCGGATTACGATGCTTGCGGCTTCCCTGCTGGTTCTCTGTTTTGCCGCTTCAGTTATAACCCTCCATCGGCTCGATCAAGTGCGAAGCCACGCAACGCTTGATGAAGTCTTATACGTTTCATCGCCGAAGGCTCTAAAACGTCTGAGCCTCGGATACAACGGCTTGCTGGCTGATATCTACTGGACCCGCGCGGTTCAGTATTTCGGCAGCAAGCATGTGCAAAGATCAGAAGACTACAAGCTGCTTGCCCCTTTGCTGGAAATCACGACTACTCTCGATCCCAAGTTGCTGGTGGCGTACGAATTCGGCTCCAACTTCCTAACCGCAAAGCCGCCCGAGGGAGCCGGAATGCCAGATCAAGCCATTGCCCTGGTGAAGCAAGGAATACGTGACAATCCTGACGAATGGCAGCTTTATTATGATTTGGGATTCATTTACTACATGGACCGCAAAGATTATCGCAGCGCGGCGGATGCTTTCGCGCAGGGCTCTCGCCTTCCGAACGCGCACCCCTTCATGAAGCTCATGGCCGCACGCGCAGCCCAGGAAGGAGGGGAGGCCAAAATGGCGCGCATGTTGTGGACTACCACCTACGAAACCACCCAGAGTAAGGACATTAAGGCCAACGCGGCAGCTCACCTGCGAGCCTTGCGCGTAGATGAGGACGTTACAACTCTGGAAGCATTGCAGGCACGCTACCGCGAGAAGACCGGCCATTTCGCTTCATCGTTCCCGGAACTTGAATCGGCGGGAATGCTGCGCGGCACTCCACGCGACCCACTCGGAGCTCCGTATAAGCTCGCGCCAGAAGGAAAGGTCGAAGTCACTGATCCGGATGACCTTCCATTCATCAAGAAAGGCCTTTCAATCGGCTATATTCCTCCTCCGAAGCCAATGCTTCTGCCCCCAGATTGACGTTGAACTAAATTAGGGATTTCAGTTTTGATTCTTCGGGTCCGGTTATCACTCGGTGAAATGGGAAGAAGTTGTGGGAAATGGCTCCAAATCAATGAAGCCTGCGTTCATCCCTTTTTAAAAATCGGCCTTTTCGACACCGGGCACATCCACGCTGAAAGATGATCAAGGCCCTGAGAACTATCGCCGTATCTTGCCATCTCAATCAAAGGCTTCTGGTGAAATCCGCAAATTTTGGTTCCATCGGCTAACTCCGCCATCCCACATTCTGTCGAGGACTGCTGTGCCGCCATGGTCACCTCCAGTGGTAAACATTCAGAAATGCGTTCAGTCAAGGTCAATTAGACGGTTCTTAGTTATTGAGTGGACCGAATAGTCAGTCTGGGCTTCCGCTCAGACAGGCAGTTCAGGCACCAGCGAAAGGCCCCGAATGTTCCATGAGAGATGGTGAACTCCGCTTGTGGTCGCGAGAACAGCGGAGCGTCCGGGGGCGAACGCCAAACCGACGAGACCCGTGCCCGCAACTTCGAGCGACGCTTTGCCATCGGGCGTGATCTTCACGATTCCGCGCTTGCCAGAGAGCGATGCCGCGACGTAAAGATTTCCGTCGGCGTCGAAGGCTAAACCCTGCGGCCTGCCGAGGCCTCGGAAGTAAACCGACACAGCGCCGTGAGGATCAACCCTGTAAACAGAATCGAAGCTGGAAGTCGTAGGCCCGGTCACGAAGAGATCGCCCTGGGGACCAACCGCCAAATGATAGGCGGAAACACTAGCCTCAAGCGTGGCGAAAACAAAAATCTGCCGGTCGCGCGCAATTTTAAAAATGGTGCCGCTGCGGTCTCCCACGTATAAATTCTCATTGCGATCGAAGGCGATGCCGGTTGCAACCCCCATTCCCTCGGCGTAAGAAGAAACGGTTCCATTCGGAGCGACGCGATAGACGGTTCCGTCAAAACGAGACGACACATACATTTGTCCAGCTCGATCGAAGGCGATTGCCGTGGCATTCATCATTTCTGAGAGAAAGGGTTTGACGTTGTAACTGGTATCAATCTTATAGATCGCTACCGGCACTTTTTGTCCGCGCGATCCCGAAAAAGTCACATAGATGTTGCCTTCGGCATCGAGCGCGGGGCTGGTTACCGGATGCAGATTCTCGGCAATGGGTGCGGCAATTCGAAGCTGTTGGGAATTGCTCGAGTGCCCATTCGTAGAAACAATGACCGGACCCGAGGATGCACCTTGTGGCACGCGAGCCACCAGAAAATCATCGGAGCTGATGACAATGGAACCATCCACTTCTCCGATTCGCACGCGCGGCTGGCGAAGATCATGCGGCCGCAGACCGTTTCCAACGATGCGCACCTCTCCGCCTGGAAGCGCAGCGCTCGGATGGAGCGCCTCGATATGAGGAGTTCCATTTGCGTTTTTCTTCCCGGCCAGACGATCAGAGATTGCCATAACTTCTTATTTTCCCAGACTAACAGCTTCTAGTGATGCAATATTCCGAAATGCAGCAGCAATTGCATCACAAGCAATGCGTAAAGCCCCGCGCCCACATCGTCAATCACGATTCCAAACCCCTCCGGCAACCGCTCGAGCATTCGTATCGGGGGAGGTTTCACAATATCGAACCCACGAAAAAGTATAAAGCCCGCCAGCAGGCATTTCCACGTGACTGGAGCGGCAATCAATGCGATCAACTGACCGGCGACTTCATCAATCACGACGAACTGAGGATCTTTCAAAGACGCGGCCCGAGCTACGCGAGTGGCTGCCGGAATTCCAGTAGCGATAACGAGCAACGCAAGAACCGCCGCGAGCCAAGGCTGCAATCCACTCGGGATGGGCTCTGAGATGAGCCACCACAACGCAACGGTCGCTGCCGATCCCCACGTGCCAGGCCCGGGGCGCAGATGCCCGATGCCAAAGAACGTTGCTAGCACAGATGCCCAACGCGGAGCGCGAGGTTGCAACGTCGCGGGCAATTGTGAGTCGGCTGCGTTGGCGCTTAGAGGCGCATCATTCTTCACTAATGTCATTGGATTCGGAATCGCGAGGCTCGTCGGAGGTGTCCTGCACCAAAGAGCGAATTACGTAGGCGCCACTGGCCCATTTGCCGAGATCAATCGTGCGGCAACGCTCGCTGCAAAAAGGAAATGCCGGATCACGGGTGGTCACAACGCTTTTGCAGGTGGGACAATGCAATTGAATGGTTCGCTTACCCGCCATGAAACTTTCCCAATTGCGCTTTGAAGGGGTACGCCTTCAGTCGGGGCCGATCGTCAGCTGCCCTGAACTCAGCCAGGACTAAAAGTCGTGCCCTTCCCTTTCTTGCGCTACAGAATTCTTGCCACCAAATCGTAGTGATGTGCTCCCACAATTTGAGCGCGATAAAATTCGCCAGCCTGAGGCACGATTCCTTCCGGAACGTCGTTTATGAAAACCTTGCCATCAATTTCCGGAGCGTGCATTGCCGTGCGCCCTTCAAGCAGCAGATCGCTCTCATCGGACATTCCTTCCAGCAGAAAATCAACTTCGGTTCCGACCAGAGCTTTCTTCTTGCGCTTGCTGATACCGCGCTGGAGTTGCATCAAGTGCTTACGACGGCTTTCGATTTCACGATCCGGTAGCTTTTCGTCCAACCCAAAGGCGGCTGCACCCTCCTGATCGGAATATCCAAAAGTCCCCATCCAATCAAACTGAGCTTCGCGAGTGAATTCACAGAGGTCTTCGAAATCTTTTTCAGTCTCTCCGGGGAATCCAACGATGAACGAAGTTCGCAACGTGACGTTGGGAATGGCTCGGCGTATCTTCTCAATCGAACGCAGAAAAATGTCGGGTCCGCCCCCGCGCTTCATCCGTTTGAGCACGGGAGCGGCGGCATGTTGCAGAGGCACGTCCATGTAGGAGCAAACTTTGTCGTGCGCGGCAATCGTGTCGAGCAGCCGAGAAGTGATCTTATTTGGATACGCGTACAAAAATCGAATCCATCGTAAGTTATCAATCGCTGCGAGACGCTCCAACAATAGAGCAAGACCGTCTTTTAATCCGAAGTCTTCGCCGTAGCATGTGGTGTCCTGTCCGATCAGTGTGATTTCGCGCACGCCAGACGCGGCAAGACGCTCGGCCTCGGCGATCACGGATTCAAATCGTCGGGAGCGAAACTTACCGCGAAGCTGGGGAATGATGCAGAAAGCGCAAGGATGATCGCAGCCCTCGGCGATCTTGATGTACGCCGTATATTTTGGCGTAGCGAGCACACGCGGAGTCGCATCGTTGTAGAGATAATTCGGCAGGTCGGCGATTGCGCCATCCCAAGTCTCGCGGGAGAACCGGCCCTGCGCGGCGCGGGCATCTCCTTCAGGCCTGGAAGTCAAAATATGAAACGGCGAGTCCGGTACTTTTGAGATTGGAGACAATCCCACTGCGGCGAGAATGCTTTCGAGTTCGCCTGTGCCCACCACGGCATCCACTTCAGGGATGTTTTTGCGAATCTCACCGCGAAAACGCTCCACCAGACAACCTGCGACTATAAGTTTGCGTGCCTTGCCATCAACTTTGTGGCGCGCCATTTCTAAAATAGTGTCCACCGATTCCTGTTGCGCGCTGGCAATGAAAGAGCACGTGTTCACCACAATCACATCGGCATCTTCTGCTCGCGGAACCAGCTCTGCGCCTGCTTGCGACAGCATACCCATCATGACTTCACTGTCCACAAGGTTTTTGGGACAGCCCAGGCTCACGAATCCTACGGTGGTGGGCCGGACAACGGTTTGTTCCGTGGGAAATTCGGGAGCGTCCACCATGGAAACCGTGTGGGATTTAGCTGGCATGCTTCCCTTCATCTTAGCATTGAGAATGAATGTCCCGGCATTTGCGCCAGTTCAAAACATCACCCCAAGAAATATGAGTCACCGCTTAGTTCGGAAAAGCCTCATCGAATTCGTCTTCTTGGCCCGACGGTGTCCCTACGCTGGCACATTCACTTTTGGCCAATAGCAGAAATTGCGCAAGGTGGCTTTGCCCGAACCGCAGGCGTAGAGCGCGGGCCGCACATCGAGGAAGCCACCAAGTACGTTGTGATGCATCCCTGAGATTTCCGCGGATTCCTGTGTGCGCTGCCAAGGTTTGCCGGGTACACGGAAATAGAAGTCCACCTCCTGTCGGTCGTTGACCACGCGCAACGTGGCGCGAGTTGCGCCCTTCTCATAGCGGCTGGGTACATATCCATTGGCAAGCCGCACGCCCACGCCTTCGGAGTCCAGCAAAATGCCGGCGGCATGGTCGGGGTTGTAAAAGAGCAGCAGGCCGGATTCGCAGCCGGCCTCGATCTCAACGTCAGCCTCGACGGTGTACGAGTGTCCTCCAACAGCGGTGGTCAGGACTGAAGTATCGGCCAAAGACTTGCCGCGTGCTGCCAAAGTGAGCGCGGCGCTCCCGGTGGCGAACCGGGACGTATCATATTCCCGCCAGAAACCCCACTGGAGGCCGAGTTCCGCGCTGGTGAAATCGTCTGACGGATCAATGAATGATCGTTGGCTAGCGCCTGGGATAGGCATCGGAATTTCCGAATCCGCGGTGATACCAGTCGGCACGCGGAACCACGCATCGTCGGTCCACTCGATGGGAAGCAGAAGCAGTTGGCGTCCGAGTGTGCGATAACCGTTCTCATAGGAGTGAACCGTCATGTACCACTGGCCGGCAGGAGTATCAACAAGCCGCCCGTGGCCCACACTCATCCAACGGTCATCGCGCGAGGCAGTGTGCACCACCGGATTGTGCGGCGAGAATTCCCATGGGCCGTCGGCATGGCGGCTGCGCGCGCTGATGACGGAGTGGCTGGTTGCCGGCCCTGCCGTTCCTCCCTCGGCAACGTTCAGGTAGTAGTAGCCGTTGTGCTCTAGAAGTTTGGGGGCTTCAAGACAAGTGCATTCCATCCTCGTCGTAGCGGGGACGGGCCAGGGTTCGAGCACAATGCGTGGGGGAGACTTGACGGCTAGGCCGTCGTCGGTCAACTCAGCCATCTGTCCCCCAGCCATGTAGAGAAAGCGGCGGCCGTTCTCCGCAATGTGCGCTGGGTCAATGGCGTTGATGCCGAGATCTACGGGATCGCTCCATCGTCCTGTGGGATGATCGGCGTGAACCACGCGCAGCCGGTTGTCGGCGGGGAAATAAATATAAAAATGCTTCTGATACTCACAGAGATACGGAGCCCATACGCTGCCATGGTAGGAATGCAGCGCAGCGGCGACCGTGCGCCAGTTGATCAGGTCTCGCGAGTGCCAAATCAGTAGGCCGGGTGCGTAGTCGAAGCTGGAGTGGGTGAGATAGAAGTCGTCTCCGACACGGATAGGACTGGCATCGGGGTGGTCGCCGCCCATGATCGGGTTCTGGTACGTGCCCGTGACGGCTTGAGCCAGAGCCAGATCGGTCTTAGAACCAACAGCCAGGGCAGCGGAGATGACTGAAGCATTTCGGACAAAACGGCGGCGCGTAATCATGGAGGGCAAGTTTATCTTCGTGCTGGTGCCGGAGTGAAGCGATTTTCCGAACTCTCTTTTTCAGCACGATTCGAGGAGTAGAATCCGGCCATCGCTCTGGTTCACCGAGTCTTCAGCGCCAGATTGCGCTCTTGTGGCGTCATATGATCCCAGGTGATTTCAACGCCCCGTGCCGGGCCGCAAAATGTGCAGCTAGGATGGGGATGGCGCACCGGTACCTAGCGAGCGGGTCTCGCCCACCCGCGGCATCAACATTCTCGCGAATGCCTTCGCGAAGCGAACCCGGATTAGCCAGAAAATCATCAATATCAGCGGCAGGAAACTTAGAAGATAGAGTAGGCCTGTCTTGCGGAGGAGAGGTGGGAATATTTGTTGCCGCGCCAGGAATATGGACGCTGCGGCGATGAAGAACGCAAAGCACATCCGCCAAAGATGCCGTTCGATCCGGTGAGTGCCAGCGATGCCGCCGCGGACGAGCAGGCGAACGTCCCCTAGCGTAGCGAGCAAGGCCACGGAACCAAGAAAAACGTAAGGCCCAACGGGATATCCATATTTTAGTCCGGTCGGGCTGTTCGCCGCTTCTACCGCGAACGTTGCTATGGCGCCTGTAGCCGCGAGGACGATTAGAAAAGCGCCCCAATCAAAAATGCCGGGTTTCCCGTCCCTGCGCCTGGCGGTCATCCAGGCCGTTGCCACCAGGTAGAACGTTAGAGCGCCTCCCAGAATATTGCCCGGTTGGGATTTCATGATTGCCAGGTACGTGCCGCTGGCTGACAGGCTCAGCATGGCTAAGACGAAAACCTTTCCAGCAAGGCCATGCCGACGGGAACCCTTGCGAAGAGAGATTGCCAGGAATCCGGACAGACACCCTACGGTGCCAGTGAAAATGTGAAAAGCCAAAATGGGCGAAAATCGCATTTCTTTCCAACCTCAAGTCATTTCCACACGATCATAGACGCATTTGGTCACGAGTACGTGTACGGTAACCGGAGCACGAAAGTTCAGAATTCCCTCCATGTATGGACGTTATTAAAAATGGGCAGTAAAGAAAGATGTGTAATCGCGGACTTTCGTGGCAGGGGGATCCCCCCAGAATTGTCGGCAAAAACCCATGTCACTGGCTTTTCAGAGCTAAGTCACGTTCCCTGGGACTCATCTGGTCCCACATGATTTGCACGTCGCGCTCCAGCCGGGTATTGCGTGGATCTTCATGCAACGCGCGGGCGAACCAATGATAGGCCAGCGGCATGTCGCGATGGGCGCAGTGGCCGGTAGCGTACATGGTTGCAAGAGTACTTTGTGCCTTGGAATTATTATTATTAGCTGAGGTTGTCAAATATTGCTGGGCGCGAGTGCAGTCTGAGCGGACACCGCCGGTTCCATATAAATATTTTTGCCCTTCGAGAAACAAGCTGTCCTCGGCTGGATTGGGTGTCGCAAGCGCCGCAGACGAAGGCCTGGATGGCATAACTCTTGATGCCGCAGTTCTTGCCGATTGAGGTTTCGATAGTTCACGTGCCGGCGCCGGAATGGCTTTCTCTTCCGACGGTGCGGATGTCGTTTCGGGCGACGTAGCCACAGGAGTATCAGCTCCAGGTTCAGAAGCTTTGTCCTCGGATGTTGTGTTACCTGCGATCTGCGTTCCCGGAGCGTTTGCAGACGCCACCGGATTCGCAGCCGTCGCGTCGCTCGCCCCGGGTTCCTTGGGCACTGCCGTATTCGACTTTTGCGCTTCCGGTTGGCTCGTCACCGGCGGGGCGGCTGCGGAAGGCGCTGCGCCACTATCTTCATCCGGCGAACTGGATCCGGCTGTAGAGTTTGTGGACGCTGATTGAGTCGCGGTGTGCGAAGCCCACGCTGGCAAAGAATACCCGGCCTTCCACCAGTAAAAAGCTCCGCCCGCGACAACCGCAAGCACCAGCAGCGTGGCGACAATTTTACCCATGCGGCCTGGATGCGGCTCGTCTTCTAGAAGATACTCGACTCGGCGGTCATCTCCGCTATCAGAAAGACCGAGAAACGATGGCCCGGTAACCGAAACCGCCGTTCTTTGCCCGTGAAAGGATTCCTGAGGATATTCGTCTCGGGACTCGCGCGAATACGCTCGCGTTGTTTGCTCTGCCTGAAGTTTTTGTGCGGCGGTTAATTCCGCGATTAGCGGCTCGACAGGCATCGGCTCGGCGGGAGGCAAATCGTGTTCCCGCAGCCGTTGCGAAATAATATTTCCCTCGGTGGCTACGTCTGTTTTGCGGCCTTCTTCGGGCTGCTCTGGATCGCGGGGGCGCAGAGCAGCGCCGCACATTCCGCAGAAACGAAATTGGGGATTATTCTCGTAACCGCAGCGTGCGCAGCGGATGTCCATTGAATCAAGCATCGAGTATCGGGAATTAGTTGTCATTTTGGTGGCTCCGGGCGACTGCCCGTTCTACTCTGCTTTACACCTTCCCAAACGACGTGTTAACCTCAATAACGTTACAATCGAAAATCGCAAATTGGACAGGAGTGCATTAGGTTAGTGCTAGCCAGAGAGCAAAAGCAATCATTGATTGACCAGTACGCCACGCATCCCACGGATACGGGCAGCCCTGAAGTTCAAATCGCTCTGCTGAGCGAACGTATTGGCCATTTGACGGAGCACTTCAAATCTCACCAGAAAGATCACGGCTCGCGCCGCGGTCTTCTCATGCTAGTCAGCAAGCGGCGTCGCTTGCTCGATTATCTCAAGACATACGATTCCGACCGCTATAAAACCGTTGTCCAGAAACTCGGCCTTCGCAAGTAGTCGGCAGGTATCTTTCTGGTGGATGAGACGGTTGCCGCAAGGTAATCGGAGCCATCCAGTTATTGTATCCAATGAGGATGTCCGTCGTTCACCGTCAGAAATCTTGCCTCTGGAATTTGCTCAGTCCCCATGCAGTTTCCGAATCCGCACTCACGTGCCCTCCAGCCCAGAAGGATAAATAAAAAATGAAACAAGAAGTATCAGTTGAACTTGCCGGCGGAAGACGCCTTTCATTCGAAACCGGAAAATTGGCCAAGCAAGCACACGGATCAGTTGTGGTGCGAACGGGTGACAATGTCGTCCTAGCCACTGCGGTTGCCAATCCAGATCCACGCGAAGGAATTGATTTCTTTCCGCTGACGGTTGATTACCGCGAATACACCTACGCCGGCGGACGAATTCCCGGCGGATTCATCAAGCGCGAAGGACGCCCCAGCGAGCGTGAAATTCTAACCAGTCGAATGATTGACCGGCCAGTTCGTCCGCTCTTTCCCGATGGCTTTAAATGTGAAACTCAGGTGATTGCATTCGTGCTCTCGGCCGATACCGAAAACGATCCCGATGTATTGGGAATCAACGGCGCATCCGCGGCTCTCACGATCTCCGATATTCCCTTTAATGGTCCCATCGGCGCAGTTCGCATTGGATTGGTCAACGGCGCGTTCGTCGTGAATCCCACTTACGACGAGATGCGTGAAAGCCTGCTGAATATCATGGTGGTCGGCACCGCCGACGGCATCGTGATGATCGAATCGGGCGCGAAGGAAGTGAAAGAAGAGACCGTTGTTGACGCGATTGAATTTGCTCACGCCGAGATCAAGAAAATCTGCGCTTCGATTAACGAGCTAAAGGAAAAAGTAGGAAAGAAGAAGCGCGAGGTAACTCCTCCCGAGTTCGATCAGAGCTACTACGACAAATTGAAAAAGAAGGTTGGCGCCGATCTCACCGACCGCCTCGACACGGAAAAGCATCCGAAGGCCGAAAGCTACACGCTCATCAAGGACCTGAAGAAGGAATTGATGTCCGCGCTGGCCGAGGATGACGAAGAAGGCCGCGCGAAGTTAAAGACTTATTACGAAACCTTGCGGGAGCGCATTTTCCGCGAGCAGGTGATTAACGATAAGCGTCGTCCTGATGGACGCGCCTTCGACAAGATTCGCGACATCTGGTGCGAAGTGGGTGTCCTGCCTCGAACCCACGGCTCCGCTATTTTCACTCGCGGCGAAACCCAGGCGCTTGTAACTACGACTCTGGGCACGACTGACGACAGGCAGCGATTGGAAGCATTCGAGGGAGAAGCCAAGAAACGCTTCATGCTTCACTATAACTTTCCCCCGTTTTCCGTTGGCGAAGTTGCATTTCTCCGCGGTGCGGGACGTCGTGAAATTGGACACGGAGCGCTCGCCGAACGAGCGTTATCGGCGGCATTACCCACCGAAGAAAACTGGCCGTATGCCATGCGCGTCGTTTCCGACATTTTGGAATCCAACGGTTCTTCTTCGATGGCAAGCGTCTGCGGTGCATCCCTCTCATTGATGGATGCTGGCGTTCCGCTGAAATCTCCCGTCGCCGGTGTTGCGATGGGATTGGTGAAAGAGGGCGATAATTATGCAATCCTCACCGACATCGCCGGTGCCGAAGACCACTACGGCGACATGGATTTCAAAGTCGCGGGAACGAAAGACGGCATCACCGCCCTTCAAATGGACATCAAGGTCGGCGGCATTACGTCGCAGATCATGCGTGAGGCTCTCTCTCAGGCACAGCGCGGACGATTGTTCATCCTCGACAAAATGAATGAAGCCCTCGCCGGACATCGCGAGAAGGTTTCAACATTTGCGCCGCGCATTTACACGTTGCAGATCCCGGTTGACAAAATTCGCGACGTGATTGGGCCCGGCGGCAAAATGATTCGCAGCATCATTGAGCAGACCGGCGTGAAGATTGACGTTGAAGATTCAGGCAAGGTCAACGTCGCTTCGAACGACGAGACTTCGGCCAACAAGGCGCTGGAAATTATTCGTAATCTCACCGCGACCGCTGAGATCGGCAAGACGTATCTCGGTACGGTCTCCCGCCTCGCGGACTTCGGGGCGTTTGTCGAAATTCTCCCCGGGACCGACGGTTTGTTGCACATCAGCGAAGTCGCCGAGCATCGCATTAAGGACGTTCGCGACGAACTGAAAGAAGGCGATCAAGTGCTGGTGAAAGTACTCGCAGTGGAAGGCAATCGCATTCGTCTATCGCGCAAAGCTATTCTCAAGGAGCAGCGCGCGAAGATGGGCGGAGGTGAAGCGCCTCCCGAAAACGGAGCGGAACCAACAAATGGCGATGCCCCAGCCCCGGCTTTGACGATCGAGGGCGGCGGCGATTTTGCCGACGATGAACCGAACTTCAATCGCGACGCAACCGCTCGACCCGTTGGTACCGGCAGCGCACCTTCTGGAGATCGTGATCGCGGTGGCGATCGCGGACGCGGTGGCCGGCCTGGTGGAGGTGGCGGAAGAGGTCGAGGTCGCGGTGGACCAGGACGCGGAGGTCACGGTGGAGGCGGCGGACGCGGCGGTCATGGTGGCGGTCACGGCGGTCCCAGACACTAAAGCTAGAGCTGTCGCTGTATCCAACGTTGAGTATCTTCAAGAAAGGTCCGTGATGAAAATCACGGACCTTTTTCTGTCAGCACGGCACCAACCCTAGCGGGTAGCGAAAGATTGATTCTTTTGTTCCAATTGTGTCGCCTGCGGAAAGCGACGCACCGCGGGCTGCCGGGAACGCTTGGCCCGCCAGAGATCGTGCTGCGCCTGCATATTCATCCAAAATTCGGCGGAGGTGTGGAAGGCAGAAGCCAACCGGAGAGCCATTTTTGCAGAGATGCCAGCCTTGCCATTCAACACGCGAGACAGCGTGACGCGGCTAACCCGCAGGTGAACAGCAGCTCCGGAAACCGATACTCCCCCAAGGTACTCGCGGAGCACTAAGCCGGGATGCGGCGGATTGTGCATGCGCATAAGGAACTCCTAATGATAGTCCTGATAGTCCACGAGAATCGCATCTTCGCCCTCAAACTTGAACGTTAGCCGCCAATTCCCGCTCACGCTAATCGCCCACTGGTCTTTCAGCGTTCCGGTAAGACGGTGCAGTTGCCAGCCGGGAGCGTTTAGGTCAGTTGGATGCCTGGCATTGTCGAGAGCAACAGCTGCAGCCGAAGTTTACTGGCGTGTTTTGCCCGTATTCCGGCCTTCGATCCCGTGGGGAAAAACCTTTCCAAGCCACGATGACTGAAGCTCTTAATCACTTAGTAAAGTGTAGCGATACACGTTACGTTATGTCAATCTAACTAAGTACAACCCACGACTGGAGAATCTAGTGCCTTCTTCTCCGGATGGCTTGAAATGAAAGTGAATGGGGTCGCCCGACTTTTACTCAGAAGCCTTTCGAGGAACCTCATGCTTCTTGAGCCACTCATTGGCCTGCTTTTGGGCGGCCGCCACCTGGCTGTGAGACATTCGCGCGGCGAGGACGTCAACGCGGTATTTGCTTGCTTGGTCCCCTCCGGCCTCTGCAACCATTGACCAGAAGTATGCTTTGCTCAAATCCTGGGGAGTGCCTCTTCCGGCCCAATAATAAGCGCCCAGTGTAGCCTGGGCGATCACGTGCCCTTGTTCGGCGGCAAGGGTGAACCATCGAACGGATTCTCCATAGTCTTGTTTAACATCCTCGCCCGTAGCGTACCGCGCACCCAAATCGAATTGAGCGTTGGGATCGCCCTGAACGGCCAGTCCGCGTAACTTACCTAGGTCGGTCGTTTGGGCAATCGGCGCTGGTCCTTGAGTTTTCCCCGGGTTTCGCACCGTAGAGGATGGAGGCTGCCCGGTCCTAAAGAAATTCCTGGTGAACGCGCCAGACATGATTAGCCACAGTAATGCAACAACAGCAATGAATCCAAGAGCCGCCAGTAGCACTCGCCGAAGCGGAGACGAAGGCGGATCAATCAACTTTTCGATCTGCGCGGGGATTTTAAATTGCGCGGGCAATTGCCCCGCTTGCACCGGCTGAAGAGGGATTGTCCCGGCGGAACTCGCGGTTGTTGCTGGCGCCGCTCCAGCACTTCTCATTTCCAAGCGATCGCTTTCCGCGCGATCGTTTTCCGCACGGTCCATGGATGCCGCGATCATTAACGCCAGGCGCTCAAGAGTCTTTTCTTCATTCGGCCCGAAGCAACGGGGATTCGGCGAAAATACTTCCAAAATACCCACGACCGAATCGTTACGCCCGACGGGAGATGCAATGATTGATCGGATTCCCAACTGGCGGCAGCCTTCACGATCTACTCGCAGGTCAGTTTCAGCATCATCGCAACGAAGCGTTTTCCCGCTGCGCACACATTCGCCCGAAAAACCAGAGCCAACCTGTAATTTAGCGCCTAGCCCTGGTGCGTCCGAACCAGCACGGGCCCGGCAAATCATCTCATTTGCCGCAGAATCCTTGGCAAGCGCTATCGCAGCGCCGGTTGCATGGGTGAGCGAAAGAGCGCGGACCGCCAGAAGTTGTAAAGCCTTTCCAAGATCAGTTCCTATTGCCTCAGCTTCCCGCTTGACTGCGACTAGCGCACTCAAAACGGAGGAGTAATCCGTGGCAACAATTGGCCCAGGCTCTTGACTGGAAGCGGCGAGCGCAGCCCTGGTTTGCTCCGGCGATTGTTTGACAAATTCACGCCTGACGGATTCTCGTCTCAGTTCGGGACGGGACGATAGTCCACGCACTGCTCGGGGACCGAATTCATTGGAAGGCGAGCTTTCGGGCTGATTCTCGCTGGCCGCCGCGGCGTGAGTAACAAGCCAATCTTTGAGTTGTAGCCGCGAGGCTTCAGAAATTTCCTGAAACTGCATGCCGTTGCGACCGCGCTTGTCGGACCAGATCACCACTCCAGGAATGGAAACAAACGAGTTGGTTTCCATCAGATCCAGCGACAAAGTTATCCTTGAC
Source organism: uncultured Acidobacteriaceae bacterium (assembly GCA_963720075.1). GTDB lineage: Bacteria > Acidobacteriota > Terriglobia > Terriglobales > Acidobacteriaceae > PALSA-188. Next base: position 133,069 of record CAVREG010000016.1, read on the forward strand.
TCTGTCCTGAGCGGGAACGATGTCTGAATGCACGCGCCGTCCTCGCTCAAGTCAAGAACCTCGATTACGTCAAGGCCGTTGGCAGATGAATTACCGGTCACGCCCGCGTGCGCCGGAAGATGCACTTTCTGCCGCACAGTGCGGCGTCGGTTGTCCAACGAAGAATATTGTTTGCGGCCAACTTCCACCGATTTTGCTCCGGAACTCTGCATAGCAGCTTAGCCCATCTTAACTCACGCGGGAAGATTGGGTTTGGGCTTGGTGTGCCTCTGAACTGTTCGCATTATCGCCAGCGATAGGGATCGCGGATTTTATGACCGCGAATCGTTTCTTCCGCAGTATCTTTCCTCGCGAGGATCTTCAGCTACCGCTTGCGCCCACGCCGGAGAAGCCATTGCGGCGGTAGCGCTGCACCGCAGGACAAGCGGAATTGTCCTGACAAAGCGCACCTCGGGCCGTCTAGAGTAACTCGGGGATGGATGATATTATGAATGGCGGACATTGAGAAACACGCGTCCGCACACACTCCTCAGTAGCTCAATGGCAGAGCATCCGGCTGTTAACCGGAGGGTTGTAGGTTCGAGTCCTACCTGAGGAGCCAATCTTCCAACTTAGAAAAGACTCGCGGTTGGTGGTTTCCCTCGGTGGAAAGTATTAGGGATTGCTTCTCCCCAAGGTTTGCACCAACAGCTCAGTGTTGTCGCTGATGATCCCGTCCACGCCCCAGGCGGCGAGCCGTTGCATTGCCTCCGGTTGATTGACGGTCCACGCGAACAATCTGCGACCCGCCAAGTGCACTTCATCCACGAGCGTCTCGGAAATAAATCTTTGTTCGGGAATCACGTAATCCACGGGCAATTGGCGCCACCGGCCGAGTTGCGCGGTGTTGTCGCAGATTAAGCCAATTGGAATTGCGCCGCTGCGAACTCTGAGTTCCATGATTACTTCCGGCAGGAACGATGACACCACATAATCCCGCTGCGGCTGGCATTCGCGCAGCGCGGCCAGCACAGTTGTTTCAAGTCCGCTTACCTTGAGTTCAATATCGAGGAAGGCCCGGTGGGCGCAATGCCGTAACACATCTTCAAGCAGCGGGCACTGAGGCAACTGGTTACTGGTTACCTGGCAAACTGTGAGTTTGCCGACTCTAGCATCATGGCAAATCAGCCCGCGTCCATCGGAAGTGCGGCGAACGTCAAATTCAAAACCATCGCACCCATGCGAAAGCGCGAGATCGAACGAGGGCAGAGTGTTCTCTAAATTCGTCTTAACTGCTCGTGCCCCGCGATGGCCGAGCAAAAGGGGAGGGGCGGCCATGTCGAATTGTAAGCCAAAACATGGAAGCCATGCCGTACGCGAGAGTACATACATTCATTGACGAAAAATGGTCTGGTTCCCGACTAGATAGCTTGCCCAGAGCGGACACTAATCGAGATCGAAATCGCGGATGGGCTTGCCGGTGTCCGGAGATTCTTTCGCTCTTTTCACCGCCTCTTGGAACTTCTTTTCCAGCAGATCCGAAGCATTCCTCTGGTTCTCAACCGATTGGCGAAAGATGGAATCACGGCGGTTGTCTTGCTCTTTCATAGCTCGCGCGGCTTCCTCAATATCGTTAAAAGTCTTAGGCTTGACGGCGGCAGTATGGGCAATGACGGCGTGGTTTTGAGGATCTACTTTCAGCACCGCGTTGCAGCACGGGCAGGTTATGTCGAAAGCTGATTTATCGGACATGGCTTCCATCTGCGGAATGATAGGTACATTGCCTGACTCAAATCATATCCCGAACCCGGTTCTAATGGGATTCCAATTTGAAGGGCAGTATTTTCAGCACGTAAAGCATTTCCCAACCGAGAAGGACTACGGAGAGTCCGACAATCATGATCGCGAGAATCTCTCCCAAGTTGAGCCGGTTTCCAGAGGTTTCGAAACGCCGTAATGCAAGCCCGATAATATTCAGGGTCGCGAATCCAAATACGACAGCCCATAGAATGTCGTAAATGTCTTCCTGTTTGTCGGGATTCTGAAAAACAAATGCAAAGACCGACTGCAGGAAGAAAAACCCATTAACCATCCATCCGTGGAATAGCATCAGCAAATTGTTCTGATAAGACGCTCGCTTTAGTTTTGGCCGCCTAACAGTAATACCAGAAACCGCGGCCATGCCGATATTACTGTTTGGCGACAACGATCGAGCGCAGTTACGATTTAATTAAGGGTGATTACTTGATGGTCAAGGCAGTGCGGATGGACTGTTTCGTACAAGTCCTGAAGGAGTTTAGTTCCGTGGTGAGCAAGAAAATGAATTCCCGCAATCTCGCGTTCCTGAAGAGTTTTGTTCGGATAAAGGGTGTTGCTAAGAATTTCGGCGTGACGTCCCAGAGTTTCGCTGTGGCGCAATTCCGCGCGAACTGCCTTCGAACGCAACCCATTAAGCTGATAGAGCATCTTTGATTCCGCGGTGTCGGCCGATTCAAGCAGAGTCTTGTCCAAACTTTCAAGACCTTCGCGGATTGCAAGGATTGATTTTTGCAGGGACGCTTCGGCCTCCTCAAATGATTTGTTCAAGCTCTGGGGCAGGGTTTCGGCCGCAAGGGTTTGTCGAAGGGTCTCCGGCGACTGAAACACATCTGTGAAGCGCAGCTTATAACGGTCGAGCAAAGCTTGTTGCTTTGCGTCAACGATTGTGGCGGAGAATCGCGGCACAATAGGAGTAATTTTATTCAATAGAGCTAGGTAAACTTCGCCGGCTTGGGCGAAATAAGCAATCTCCGCGGCCCCACCCGCATATGCAAGGGTCGGCAGCAGATAATCCTGGACCACGGGCCGCAAGAGCACATTGGGACTAAAATTCTCCGGCCGCTCCCGAATGCGATTGCGTAGTTCGGTTTCCGATAATTTTTCCTCGCCGATCACAAAACCGATTTCATCGCTACCGGTCGTTGCGTGGCGATGCACTGGCACTCGAACACCCTCCACCAGGGTGAAAAGCAGAGTTGAAGACGAGGTAACCTTCACTTGCGGATCATATCCACCGGCCGCCAGATCCTTCCCTCGTGCCTGCAAAGCATCATTAATTTCGCTGGCCCGTTGTGCAGCTTCGCCGTAGATGGGTTCGGCGATCTGATGCAGCTCAGGATCGGACGCATCAAGTAGAATCACACCCCATTCGGAAAACAAACGCGAAAAAAGCCTGGCAAAGGCGGTGCCGAATGTTTCTCCGGGCCGGTAGGCCTCGCGGAGAATGCTTGCGATCTCTGACTCGCCGAGCAGCCCTTCGACCTGCTTCACCACTTCCTCAATCTCGCTTCCGAATTTTATGGTTCCGACAGGAGAATGTAATAGCCCGTTCGATGGCGCGGTGACATCTTGCAGCGAATTATCCGGACGAGGAACGAGAATGTGATTAATTTCTTCCAAGTCGTGATCTTCTGTCGCCAGCCAGAACACCGGCACACAATCCACACCACCGTCACTCGCCTGCTCTGCCAGCTTCACGGCGGTGAGAGCCTTAAACAAAGAAAACAGCGGGCCTCCAAACAAGCCTACCTGCTGTCCGGTAACCACGGCAGCGGCTCCGCTCCTCATTCGCGCGATGTTTTCAAAGGTCTTCGAGGACGCGTTCCAGGATTTGTTCTGTCGCCCAAGGACCGAGCAAACACGCTCGCGCCGCCCAGCGTCGTATTTCAGCTCTGCCGCCGCTTGCTCGAACCACTCATTGAATCTTGGGGAATGTGGATAGTACTGTTGAACTTTCGGAGAGTAAGAAAGAAAATCGCCAAATAGCTTAGTGGTGTGAGGAATCTGGCTGAAAGGTAAACATTGCGATTTCACCGGCAGTTCTCCACACGTCGCATATGGTCCTTTTCCCGCCGGGCGAATAAACATTCATTCTACACAGTGCGGTGTAAGGAATCTGATGCGCGAATAGAGCGTCGGATGCAAAAAGGCGGTTAGCAGAACGTACAGATGGGATTCACGAGCGCCGGTATCAACAGTTCACGATTGACAGGAGCTGTTAACGAAGTCGTTTAGGCCTCTCTTAATCGGCACTCCTCGCGGTGGTGGGCTTCCGCTGGGCCAACAGGCGTCGCTCTTTAGCCTCCAGGGCTTCGTTTAGTTCTGCAACAAGTTGCAAGAGTTTCTCGGCATCCTGCTCTTTGGAAGTCAGCTCACAGAGCTCGCGGATTCGTTGGTCCTCATCGCTCATGGCGCAGCCTCTTGCGTTTCGATCAAATGCTTAACAAGCGGGTTATATCACAATCTCTATGTTTCAACAGTTCGCTCTGATACCAAACTATTTTGTATGCTGGCAAAATCTCAAACGACCGGTTCCCTGCCCGGATATAACCCAAAGGGATTAGAAAAGCTTCGGAAGTCCACGAATTTTGTGTATCTTATTCACGCACACTCAGAATAAACATGGCGAAAAAGCAAACGTTGAACGTTGCAATGATTGGTCAAGGTTTTATGGGCCGGGCTCACTCTAACGCCTTTCATCAGGTCGGCCATTTTTTTGATACGCCATACCAACTCGGCCTCAAGGTCATTTGCGGCAGAGATCGCGAGAAACTGGCTGCGATGGCCTCGCAATGGCAGTGGCAGGAGGTTGCGACTGACTGGCAAGAGGTAGTGAGCAGGCCAGATGTGGATATCGTGGACGTCGCGGTGCCAAATGTGCTGCACGCGCCAATCGCTATTGCCGCCGCTCGAGCAGGAAAGATGGTCCTTTGCGAGAAGCCCCTTGCAACTTCATTCACCGACGCTCAACGCATGGCCGACGCGGCGAACAAGGTGCCCAACCTGGTTTGGTTTAACTACCGCCGCGTGCCGGCAATCGCATTCATCAAGCGATTAATCGGAGAAGGAAAACTGGGGCAGATATTTCACTATCGCGCCAACTATATGAATCAGTCTGGAAATATTTCGGGCAAATCCACCGCCTGGCGATACCAAAAGGATGAGGCAGGATCGGGCGCGCTTGGGGACTTGCTCTCGCACGTGATTGATTTATCAATCTACTTAAATGGCCCCATCAGCGAATTGAACGCGATGACTCACACTTTCGTTCCCGGCCGCGACGTTGACGATGCGGTCGCTACCCTGGTTCGTTTCTCGAACGGAAGCGTCGGCAGTTTCGAAGCCAGCCGTTATGGAGTCGGCTGCCGCAATCGCAATACCTTCGAGATTCAGGGTTCGAAGGGCAGGTTAAGTTTCAATCTTGAAGATATGAACCACCTCGAATTTTACGACGCAACGCTTCCTGCGAATCTTCAAGGAAACAGCAAGATTCTGATCACCGGCCCTGACCACCCTTATGAAGAGAATTTCTGGAAACCGGGTCACGGCATAGGCTACGAACATACTTTCATCGCAACGCTGGGCGATTTCTTAACTTCCCTTTCGAAGAAGGAATCATTTCATCCAAACTTTGACGACGGATTGCTCGTGCAAAAGGTTTTGGACGCAGTGGAAAAGTCAGCGCAATCCCAATCATGGGTTTCTCTTAGTTAAGACCATATTTTTCGCCTGCCCGCTCACCGGAACTTCAGTAACTTGCCCGCGAACTGCAATGTTTTTAGCATGCCTTATATGCCCGCCGCGCTGCTCCTTTGTAAAGAAGCAACCATTATTCGCACAATCACCCGTGTCTTTAAAGACCTGGGCGTAGAGGTTGAGGTCTGTGCGGATCATCAAATTGCGGCGCGAAAACTCGGGGCTAACAAATTTGACGCTATTGTTGCGGATGACGACGTTGACGGCGCGACCATCTTGTTGGAAGCCGCGCGTGGCCTCTCCACGTGCCGCAAGTCGGTTCGAATCATACTTGCCGGAGGTCCGACGGCGGTAGGAGCTGCTTTCCAGGGCGGAACTCAGATTGTCCTATACAAACCTCTTTCGGTTGAACGCGTCCGCCACGGATTGCGTGCCGTTCGTAATCTGATGGCGCAGGAAAGGCGCGGCGGGTTCAAGCGGGTGCGCGTAGATTTCGAGGCAAAGGTAAGTTATGGAAAGTTCGTTAACAAACCGGTCTCGGTCGAGGACTTGAGCGATGCTGGAGCTGCCATCCGGTCCGAGAATCCATTGCCGGCTTCGGCACGTTTAGTTTTCGAATGCACGCTCCCTGATTCAGGCGAATTGTTGAAAGCTCAGGCTGAAATTGTTTGGCAGGACACTCTCGGAGGCGTTGGGATCCGTTTCCTGGACATGCCCGCGCAGTCGCGCAAGCGGTTGGTGGAATGGTTAGCTTCCGAAAGCAATCTCGAATCCATCCCTGAACCAGAGCCGGAGCCAGCGAGGGCTGCGGTCAAAGCCCAGATCTAATTCAAAGTTCGCCAACATCGCCCCACAGTAGTGATAAGTCCCCGGTTACCGCGAACTGATCCCAGGTACAATCCGCTCTCCCGGCCTTCCGAGCGCAAGTAACACTAAAGGCTGAAGGCCATAGGACAATGGCCTACATGCCTCTCTGCTAGCCACTTCTAGGCCTTCGGAGACCTTTCCCATACAACCACAAAGACAGACACTGGCGTTGCTGCTCGAGGTTCCCGGTTTCGCGGGAGCAGGCAGTTGATGTAAATCCCCGCCGCATGCGCTTGGAATGCGGCCCGCAAGAGGCGCCCGTGAAAGAACTCCGAACCCCCTGGAGCGGTCTGGTTTTCGCTTTAACGCTTACTTTGTTGTCTGGCGCCTCATACGCAGCGTCCTCGTCTCCGCAGTTAGCGCTCAGCAAATCAACAATGAATTTCGGGAATGTGGTAGTCGGCGGTACAACCCAAGTCATCGAAAGCATTTCGAATCCTACGAATGCTGCTATCAGCATTGGGGCCGCGACCATCGAGGGAACTGATTTTCAAATCAATAATACAAGTTTTCCATTGACCGTCGCTTCCCATCAGCGCGTTTCTCTGAGCGTTACTTTCACTCCGGCGGCAGCCGGTAGTGCTTCCGGCTCGCTTCTGATCTCTTTGAATGGAACGACCCCTTATTTGACCGTGCCGCTATATGGCAGCGGGGTGATCCCCGGACAATTAACTGGGAGCCCTGCAAACATTAGTTTTGGGACGGGAGGCACGAGCCAGCGTATTTCGGAAACGGTCATCAATAGTGGCGCGACAAATATCAATCTCCAGTCCGCAACAACCACTGGAAGTGGTTTTACGATATCGGGACCAGCCCTGCCTGTGCTGCTCGCGCCCGGTCAAAGTGCATCTTTCACCGTCTCCCTGGCCTCGACTGGGAATGTTAGCGGCAGCATAAACTTTAACGGCATGCTTCGTTGGTGGACCCCTGGCGAGCGAGGCACATATCAGTACGCGACGACGGCGCCTCTAAAAATCTCGCTGGTGATTCCGGTCTCAGGCAGCGCGGCCGTTGCCGGTCAACTTACGCCTGCTTCCTCGGCGGTCAGCTTTGGAAACGTACAAGTCGGCAATACTCAAAATCTGCCGGCAACTCTGACTAACTCTGGCGCGGGCCCGGTCGCTATTACCGCGGCGACAGCCAGCGGCCCTGGATTTGGCGTCAACGGCCTTCCTCTTCCGATGACACTCACTCCTAGAGAAAGCGTCACGTTCTTTACGTCGTTCACTCCGCAATCCGCAGGTCCCGTCCAGGGAAACGTTTCAGTCTTATCCAACGCTTCGAATTCGACCTTGAATCTGGCTTTATCTGGATCCGCAAATGCTCCTGGCCAACTAACTCTCACCCCAGGGAGCCTGAATTTCGGAAACGTGATCGTGGGGAAAAGTCAGCAGTTGACGGGATCCCTGGTTGCCAGCGGATCGAGCGTAACAGTATCGTCCGCTTCATCGAGCGCTTCCGAGTTTTCCCTGAGCGGGATCCAATTGCCGGTCACCATTCCGGCAGGCCAAAGCTCTTCCTTCACAGTGACCTTCACGCCTCAGGCCAGTGGCACAGCCTCCGCAAGCATTTCGTTTGGCGGAACAGCTCCGGCCGCAGTGGAGTCACTCAGTGGCGCAGGATCTGCGCCCCCGCAACACAACGTGGCGCTATCGTGGTCCGCGGACACTAGCACCGTGGCGGGATACAACGTTTATCGCGGCACACAAACGGGGGGACCTTACGCGAAACTGACATCGGCCCCGGCTCCCGCGACAACGTATGGAGATACCACGGTAGCCTCTGGGCAAACATATTTCTACGTCACCACCGCGGTTGATAGTACAGGTGCCGAAAGCGCCCATTCGAATGAAGTCCAGGCGATCATTCCGTCTCCATAAGGGGTTATTCCGTCTCCGTAAGAAGAAGCCGGGAATCGAGAAGGTGGCGTCAATTCAAGAGGTCTATTTGAAAAAAACGGGAGAATGCGTCAACCCGGCTGCGGACGCCAGTTTTCAACAGACTAAAGTTTCCACGATGTACTAGTGAGACCTTTCGCTATAACTCCTGATGCTAGACACTACGCGCAATGGACGCGCGATCTTCCCTACGTTCTACTAAATATCTGTTGGGCATCTTCACGCTTTCGACTCTATTATTCCGCTTTCCTGTAGCCTTTGCGGCGCCTATCAACCAGCATATAGCTCATCGGGAGCTTGGTACGCGGCTCGAAATGCTAAGTTTCAGCCCACAGACTTTGCATTTTAAGGACGTTGTCGTAGGGCAAAGCTATATGCGGCAGGTCGTGCTCACAAATCGTGGGCGCTCGACCGTTGTGCTCTTAGGAGTCCGCCGAAGCAATTCAATCTTCAGCGTCCGTGGTTTAAAAGTGCCGGTTAAGGTCAGTCCGGGAGAAAGCGTCGGCTTTGAAGTTGGGCTTATACCAACTCGCGCGAGTTACCTGGGGACCGATTTTACATTTACAACCGGTCATGCTACCCGCGTGGTCCTTCATGCTGACGGGCAACGAGCCCACGGGGGATTGGTCTCGAACCCACAAAAGTTGAATTTCGGAACGGTGCACTTGGGATCCGGTGAACGCCTTCCAATCACGTTGGCCAACCTCGGGTCGGTGCCCCGGACAGTCTCGCAGATATGGGCTTCTGGCAACGGATTCGGCAGGACTGACTTGCATTTACCAATGACGCTTGCGCCTGGCGAAAGCGCCACGTTGTATGCCACATTTGCGCCGCGGTCGATTGGCGCAGTCTCCGGAGAGATTGTCGTAGATGCCGGAGGCGTCAATCTGGCGATCCCTTTGGCCGGCAAAGCTCTAGACTCTGGTTACCTGGGTATAGCTCCAGCGCAATTGAACTTTGGCAACGTAACAGCTGGAGGAAGCGCAACGCTTTCTGGAAAAATTCAAGCTGGGCGGTCGCCCATTACAATTTACTCCGCGGGTATCACGTCGTCGGAATTCGGACTGACCGGTTTATCATTTCCGGTAACCATCGCGGCTGGGCAAAGTAAGTCATATCAGGTGACTTTCTCGCCGGGGTTAAGCGGCAATGCATCCGCTGTGCTTTCGTTCCATGGCGCACCGGGCATAGGCGCCCACGAAAGTCTGTCAGGCACCGCCATCCCGGCAACACAGCACAAGGTCAACCTCTCATGGAATCCGGGAAGCCCAGGTGTAGTTGGTTACAATATTTATCGAGCTAATGCATCTGGCGGGCAATATTCCCAAATCAATTCCATTCCTGACTCCAATACCTCGTACCTGGATTCCTCCGTGCAGGGCGGACATACTTACTATTACGTTACAACCGCAATTGCGGCCAACGGAAAGCAGAGCTCGTATTCGAATCAGGTGGAAGTCGTGATTCCCTGATTATTACTCCCTGATCCATTCCGCGCATGAAGATCGCGGTAAACTGCTTTAGTAAGCCGCACACGCGTCAGTGGCACGTACCAACCCATCCATCCGGAAATAACACGTGAGTGATCCGACGTTGAGCGAGTCTTCCCTTCCGCGAGAAATGCGGGTCGCGCCGAACTGCGTGGATATCTGGACAGTTCCGTTACAAGCTGATCGGCAGATCATTGAACATTTGAGGACGCTGCTCGCGCCCGATGAACGCGAACGCGCGCTTCGCTTTCATGCTGAGAAGCATCAACATTCGTTCGTCGCCGGCCGCGGGCTTCTGAGGACAATCCTTTCTCGATATGTTCCAGCCCGTCCAGAAAGTCTTGCTTTTCACTACGGCATAAAAGGCAAGCCATATTTGCAGGATCATTCTGGATTGCATTTTAATCTCGCTCACTCAGGCGATCGCGCTGTCTATGCTGTAGCGAGCGATGATTTGGGCGTTGACATTGAGCTGATCAAGCCAGTGAGAGATTCGCAGAAAATCAGTAAGAGATTCTTTTCTCAACGGGAAGCCGATGAACTGAGTGCCCTGGGTCCTGATCAACAAATCGCCGGATTTTTTGCTTGTTGGACGCGCAAGGAAGCTTATATAAAAGCCACAGGCGAAGGATTGGCCGCGGGATTAAATAAATTTTATGCCGGCGCCGACCCGTCGGATTCGGAGGGCGGGATTCATATTGATCAAGATGGCCGACCCCCGCAATGGTATTTCAAAGATTTGAGAGTTGGAGATCAATATGCCGGCGCGGTGGTGACCCGATTCGCGGGGTGCGAAATCCGGCCCTTCAACTTTGAGCGAACTGAGGATTGCGTGCGCTTCCTGGAGAAGAGGACGGCGCCATAACCCTATCTTCGGTGACGAAGCAGTTTTCTCCTAATTTTTGGGATTTCTTATCTTGGCCAGAATTATTGATCGAACTTCTCCGCGTCTCTCAGCGAAGCGCCAAGGGCGTCCTTGGCGGAAACAATGGGTTGCTCTTTTGATTGCCAGGCTATATTCAAGTCGGGATCATTCCACGCCAGAGTTCGCTCGAACTCCGGATAGTAAAAATCCGTAGTCTTGTAAACAACGTGCGCGCCACTGGAGAGAACCTGGAAGCCATGAGCCAGGCCCGGCGGAATCCATAACATCTGATTATTTTCACCGGACAAAACAGTGCCGTACGAACGGCCAGAAGTGGGCGAGGAAGTTCTTAGGTCAACGGCAACATCGAAAATTTCACCCGCAATCGCTCGCACAAGTTTCCCCTGAGGATGCTGTATCTGGTAATGCAACCCTCGCAGAACATTCTTAGATGAGTAGGAATGATTGTCCTGAACGAAATGCTCGCGAATTCCGATCTCTGACATTTTCTTTTCGTTGTAGGTCTCAAGGAAAAAACCCCGCGAGTCTTTGAAAACTTTCGGCTCGATCAGCAAGACGCCGGGGAGCGGAGTTTCAGAAACCTTCATTCAGATGCTCCCAAATGGTCGGCAGAACAATTTTGTGGGTCACGCGATCAAAACACTTTCTCTTTGAGAAGTTGTAGCAGATAAGCGCCATAGCGGTTGTTCTTCATTGGAGCAGCCGTGGATTCCAGCTGCTCGGCTGTGATGTATCCGTAGCGAAAAGCTATTTCTTCGGGACACGACACCATCAGACCCTGCCGGGTCTCAATGGTCTCGATAAAGTGCGACGCTTCGAGCATTGCCTCATGCGTTCCCGTATCCAGCCATGCCATCCCTCGACCCATGACTACAACTTCCAGCTGCTGCCGCCTCATGTACTCTTTGTTAACGTCAGTGATTTCCAGTTCGCCGCGCCCGGAAGGCTTTAGCGCTTTGGCGATGTCAACCACCTGATTGTCGTAGAAATAAAGTCCTGTCACCGCATAGCGCGATTTAGGCGACGCGGGCTTTTCTTCAAGGCTCAAAGCCTTCCCCGTCCCGTCAAACTCGACCACGCCATAGCGCTCGGGATCATTTACCGGATACGCAAATATTCGCGCCCCAGTCATGCTGGTCCCGGCGCTCATCAGGCTGGTCGCCAGATCGTGACCGTAAAAAATATTGTCCCCTAATATAAGCGCGCAACTTGATAAGCCGATAAACGCCTCGCCAACCAGGAAAGCCTGCGCAATGCCTTCGGGGCGGGGCTGCGCAACGTATTCAAAATTGACTCCGAAACGCGATCCGTCGCCAAGAAGCTGCGTGAACCGTGGCACGTCCTCGGGCGTCGAGATGATTAAAATGTCGCGAATACCCGCCAGCATCAATGTAGAAAGCGGATAGTAAATCATCGGCTTATCGAAAATTGGCAGCAGGCTCTTGCAAACCGCGTGGGTCACGGGGTATAGCCGCGTGCCCGAGCCGCCCGCCAGAATTATGCCCTTGTGATTACAGGATTGCCTGGAACTCGATGTGGACATGAATGTGAGTGTTTAACGATAGCATCTCAAACAGAGTATTGCTTCGCCATCCACTGGCGGTAGCTCCCGCTGGTAACATCGCGGATCCACGCCTCGTTGGCCAGATACCACCCGATAGTTTTGCGGATGCCAGTTTCAAACGTTTCTTTTGGACGCCAGCCGAGTTCGGATTCAAGCTTGCGTGCGTCAATGGCGTAACGCCGGTCATGACCGGGCCGGTCCTGAACATACGTCAGAAGCCTTTCATGAGGCACGGTCGGATCGCCGGGCCGTAGCTCGTCGAGGATTCTGCAAATGGTGCGCACGATTTCCAGGTTCTGCTTTTCGTTATTACCGCCAATGTTGTAGGTCTCGCCGACTCTTCCCTTCTCGATGACGGTTCGTATCGCTTCGCAATGGTCCTCGACGTATAGCCAGTCGCGAACATTCTTTCCGTCGCCGTAAACCGGAATAGGCTTGCCCTGCAACGCATGCAAAATCGTAAGCGGAATCAATTTTTCTGGAAACTGATATGGCCCGTAATTATTGGAGCAATTCGTGGTGAGTGTAGGCAGTCCGTAGGTGTGATAATAGGCCCGCACAAGATGATCAGAACCCGCCTTGGACGCCGAATATGGGCTGTTCGGAGCGTACGCCGTAGTTTCATTGAAACCCGGGTCATTAGGACCAAGCGATCCATAAACCTCGTCGGTTGAAACATGCAGAAATCGAAATGCAGACTTCTGTGGCTCGGCTAATTGGGTCCAGTAACCTCGCGCTTCTTCCAGCAAACTGAATGTGCCGTTCACGTTGGTCCGCACAAAATCGTCTGGGCCATGAATCGAGCGATCCACATGGCTCTCCGCCGCAAAGTGCACAATCGCCGCGGGCTGCCACTCCTGAAGAAGTTCGAGCACCACCTTTCGGTCGCATATGTCGCCATGCATAAAACGGTAGCGAGCATCATCTTTAATGCTGTGAAGATTGGCAGGATTTCCGGCGTAGGTAAGCTTATCGAGATTAACCACCGCCCCCAGCTCAGCAGCGAGCCACTGCAAAATGAAATTCGAGCCAATAAACCCGGCCCCACCCGTCACTAGAATTGATCTGCTTTGCATTGGATAAAAAGCCCAAGTGAAGTCTAGCAGCCTGCGGAAAGATGCGGCTTATGCAGAACCGGGAACGGCCCGATTGGAATCGTTTTTGCGCGCCTGCCGGGTGCAGCCAATTTCCCCGGAAGGATATTTTTGACTTGAGCGACGAAGCGATAGCGAGGATGATATTTCAATATGAGGTTCGCTTTGGGGCGCTTGGCAATTGTTGCGGCAATCGCCTTGCTTACAACGCGGCCGCTCATGGCCGTTGAGCGCCCAGTCACTCAGACGCGGGAGCAGGGCGAACTTGTTATCAAGGAAAACGTTCGGCGCGTGATTGTGGATGTTGTGGTTACAGACTCCTCGCGCAAGCCGGTACATGGACTTACCAGGAAGGATTTTTCGGTCAGCGAAGACGGCAAATCGCAAAAGATTCTCTCCTTTGATGTGCACGACTTAGACTCGACGTTTGTCCCGCCAAAACTCCCGCCTCTTCCGCCAAATACTTTTGTGAACGTTCCGGCCGCGCCCGAGCGCGGGCCGCTCTATGTGCTCCTCCTTGCTTCGTAATACATGGCCGGAAGATCAGCCTTTTGCTCGGCAGCAACTGCTGAAGTTTCTCAGGAATAAACCGCGCGGTACTCGCTTTGCCGTTTTTGTTCTTTCGGACACGCTTCGCTTAATGCAAGGATTCACCGAGGACAAAGACCAACTGTTTGCCGCGGCGGATCCGCGAAAGCCGCGCTCCCACCTTCCAATGATTTTTCTCTATGGCAATAACTATGGGCGGGGAGATAGTCTTTCGATGATCGCCGTGCTTGCACGAATCGCCCAATATCTGGACGGATTGCCGGGTCGAAAGAATCTAATTTGGTTCTCGGGATATTTTCCCGTGCGGATGTTCCCAAGCGATGACGACCCTCCTGACCTTCAAGAGGACATTAAGAAGGTAATTGACACGCTCGTCCAAGCCGAGGTGGCTGTCTACCTTATTGATGTCCGGGGCGTCGTCATAGGAAATCGCCGAGATCCGGAAGAGACGGACGGCGGTCTGCAGGTCGCCGACTCTCGCGCATGGCAATATGTGAACCCGGTTGTCGGATCGGTTAATCGTGCACAACCGGCAGTCCGTCTTGAGTTGGCCCAATATCCTGGAGGAAGTCCGATGCCCTCGACTCCAAATTTTGGCAACTCAATTTCTTTCGGTTATATGGGCGAGGACGATATTGCCGATGCAACCGGGGGCCGTGCCTTTTACAGTACCAATGACTTGAAGGGCGCTCTCCTAGACGCTACGGAAATCGGCGGCAACTACTACACACTCACCTATGCTCCGAGTAATAAGAATTATGATGGCAAACTTCGCAAGATTCATGTCGCACTTTCCCAAAAAGGCTACCAATTGGCCTATCGGCGCTCCTACTATGCCGATGACCCCGATTCATTGGCGCATGGAAGTAGCAAGAAAGAGATCGCTGCGCAACAATCGGCTCCCAGAAAGCTGGGCGATTCCCTGTTTGCCAACATGCAACATGGCGCGCCAATGGCGCACGATATTTACTTCCGAGCCCATATCTCAACGATTGGCGCGCCAGCCTTGGGCACGCGTGAACAAATGGCAAATCTGGCCGATCAGCCTGGGTATTTTCGTGCGCGACGCAAAAATCGTCCGGCGAAACCGCTGCCTCCAGTCCAGCTACAAACCTATGCGATTGACTACACTTTGGCGACACAACCCAGACCCGGAACGTCGAAAAATGCGCGGCCTCCGGCCCTCGAAATTGCGGCAGCCGCGTTCAACGGCGACGGCGAAATGCTGAACGGCCGCGTGGAGAATAGCGCACCGCCAAATCCTCAAGCCGCCGGAACATCAAACCCGAATGGAATCTATCGTGTTGAGCAACAAATTGAAGTTCCCCTGACCGCAACCTCAATACGCATTGCAGTGCGTGATACATCCACTGACCGAATCGGCGCGATGGAGATCCCGCTGCCGCTCACGCCCGAGACGTCACCGGTTTCAACTCCGTCCCCAAAGTCTAGCGGTTCTCCTAATCCGACAAAGCCTAACTGAGCTCGCCATGCTGACTCACTGCTCGCCTCCATACCCGGACTCGGCGCAGTTCTCCTTCGCACAGCGGCGGATGCGCTACTTCGAAAGTCTCTCCACAACCAGCTTCGGGACGGGCCGCGACCGCAGTCTTTGCTGGTTGGCCGGATCAATCCCAGTCCACACTCGCGTCTCGACGCCCTCCACGGCCAGCACTTCACCCTTCAAAAACCGGTGCTGGACCAAAAAACTACTTTTCCGCCATTCCAATATTGTTGACTCCGCCAGCAATTCATCCCCGAACGAAGACGGAACAATAAACTTTACCTTCAAATCTACAATTGGAATTCCAACGATTCCCTGCTCTTTGAACAAGGCCGGCAGCGGCAACCCAGCGTTTTCGAATAGGCTGGTAGTGCAGGCATCGAACCATCTGAGGTATTGCGGATAAAACACGATGTCAGCGGGATCGCAATCTCCCCACTCGACCCGAAAGCGTTGCTTGCTAATAAACATTTCGCGAATTCTTTCCGGATATGACGTCCAATCGCAGAACGACTAATGCTTTGCAGGATATTTTACATTCAGCCAAATGTTAATGTTGTGAGCTGAAATGCCTATGCGCACACAAGTCGGCATCGTCGGAGCTGGTCCCGCCGGGCTCGTGCTTTCCCAACTTCTGCATCTCCAGGGCATAGAGTCGGTTGTGCTCGAGAATTGCAGCCGCCAGCACGTCGAGGAACGGGTGCGCGCCGGGGTGCTCGAGCAAAACACTGTTGATTTGCTGACGGAAATGGGCGTCGGAGATCGAATGAAGCGGCAAGGTTTAGTCCATCACGGAATCGAATTACGTTTCGGCTGCCGCGGGCATCGCATTGATTTCGCCGATCTCACCGGCGGTCTGGGCGTCACGATCTACGCGCAAAATGAAGTCGTAAAGGACTTGACCAATGCCAGATTGGAGGCCGGAGGGCAAGTAGTCTTTGAGGTTGAAGACGCGAGTGTGCACGATTTTGAGTCGTCGAATCCGCGCATCCAATTTCGACACAATGGTAAGGACGAAACCCTTTACTGCGATTTCATTGCCGGATGCGACGGTTTTCATGGCATTTGCCGCCCGGCGATTGAGGCGGCTCTGACGTTATACGAGCGCGTTTATCCTTTTGCATGGCTCGGGATTCTCGCTCAGGCTGCGCCTTCTTCTGAAGAGCTGATCTATTGCCATCATGAGCGCGGGTTCGCCTTGCATAGCATGCGTTCTCCGCAAATCACGCGCCTCTACTTACAATGCGACCCAGAAGAAGATCTCGCGAATTGGCCCGACGATCGGATCTGGAGCGAACTTCAAACCAGGTTTGACACCACCGATGGTTGGAAACTCAATCGCGGTGAAATTACGCAGAAAGGCATCACCGGAATGAGAAGCTTCGTCGCCGAACCCATGCAACGTGGCAACTTGTTTCTTGCGGGAGACGCAGCGCACATCGTTCCGCCGACGGGCGCGAAGGGACTGAACCTCGCGGTCGCTGATGTTCGCGTCTTAGCGGCCGCCATTGTAGACTTCAACCGTACTGGTCGGCGCGAATTGCTCCACAAATATTCGGAAACTTGCCTGCGTCGTGTCTGGAAGGTACAACGCTTCTCGTGGTGGATGACATCAATGTTGCATCGTTTGCTCGATGACAATCCGTTCGACCAGCGGCGGCAGTTGGCCGAACTGGACTATGTGGTCAGCTCGCGCGCGGCTTCGCAATCGCTCGCGGAAAACTATGTCGGCCTGCCAATGGAGTAAGATTTTGCGGAACCGGATTCTGTTATCGTCTTTAGCCTTGCGTGGAGGATTCACTTTGAAGGCAATCACTCAGTTGATCTTTTCGCTCGCTGTAAGCTCTCTCGTCTTATTCCCTTTAGCCTCGTCCCAGGCTGAAGACGCCTCCTTTCATAATGCGCCTGCGTCCGCGAAGAAGATGACAAATCCTTATTCCGGTCAACCCCAAGCAGCGGTAGCGGGCGCAAAAATTTATGCCAACACCTGCGCAAAATGCCACGGCGCGAACGGACAGGGGACAGGAAATGTACCACCTCTGGTTGAAAATCCCACGCTATCCGCGAGCGATGGCGAGATTTTCTGGTTTATCACCAAAGGGGATATCAACAATGGAATGCCATCGTGGAAGGTTCTTTCCAAGCGGCAACGATGGCAGGTTGTAAGCTTCGTCAAGGCGCTGCCAAACGCGCCAAAAATTGCGACCGCCACTGCAACCGCGTCAACGACCACCGATGAAAGCAAATTAGCATCGCCGCAAGCGCCATTCACTGACTACCGGTTCGAGCAGCCCGGAAATTCCCGCAAGATTACCGTCCAGGATTTGCCGGAGCCATACGCCTCCAAATCCTCAAATAACGGCCCGAGCCTTGTTCCACGTCCGCATGACGCCTGGCCCAAAGCTCCGGCTGGTTTCAAAGTCGAACAGTACGCAACCGATCTTGATAACCCACGCCTCATCACAACCGCGCCCAACGGAGATTATTTTGTTGCTGAAAGTGATGCGGGAAAGATTCTTGTCTTTCGTGGTATAACCAGCGACGGAAAACCTCAGCAAACCGAAACCTTTGCCACCGGACTGAAGCGTCCGTATGGCATCGCGTTTTATCCTCCGGGACCAAATCCGCAATGGGTCTACGTTGGAAACACCAATGCCGTGGTGCGTTTTCCCTACCAGAACGGCGACTTGAAAGCGCGAGCGGCCCCAGAACATATTGCCGATCTGCCTTATGGCGGAGGTCATTGGACCCGCTCCATTCAATTCACACAGGATGGCAAGAAGATGTTCGTCGCCGTGGGCTCAGCCTCGAATATTGACGACCCAGACACCCATCCTGCCGAAAAAGATCGCGCCGACATCCTGGAATTCGATCCTGATGGCTCCGGAATGCGCATTTATGCCTACGGCATTCGCAATGCCGGCGGCGGACTCGCCATCAATCCCAAGACCAGTGAGCTATGGTGCTCGGTCAACGAACGCGATGCACTTGGCGACAATCTCGTCCCCGATTACATCACGCATGTGCAGGACGGCGGCTTTTACGGCTGGCCCTGGTGGTATATGGGCGGACATCAAGATCCGCGTCATAAGGGCAAGCATCCGGAATTGAAGGACAAAGTCATCACCCCCGACGTTCTCCTACAGCCGCATAATGCCTCGTTGCAACTTACTTTTTATGATGGCAAGCAGTTCCCTGCCGAATATCAGGGAGATATTTTCGCCTCCGAGCACGGATCGTGGAACAAATCAGTCCGAGTCGGATACGAAGTGATTCGCATTCCCCTGCATCAGACAGGCCACGCAACCGGAGAGTACGAAGACTTCCTCACAGGATTCGTCGTGGACAACGATCACGTCTGGGGGCGCCCCGTTGGGATAACAGTCGCAACCGACGGATCATTGCTGGTCACGGACGACGGCTCAAGCTCAATCTGGAGGATCAGCTATCCCTTCGGCAGCCCCCACAAACGCAGTGCTCGACTGGACCCGCGCAGCGATCATTGTTGGCGTTAGCGACGCTCGCGGCGCGTTAGCGGATGGAACGCTGGCGATGAATGGCCAGACACTCACCTTTGCTCCGGCGGAGATTATCGGCAACGCGAATGGCGAACAACGCATTCCGCTGACATACTTTGGCGTAAATGAGCCCAGCTTGGGTGGAGAGAGTTGGGATCAAGCGGCTACACACACTCAGTCAAATAAGACGTTCCACGCTACCGCAGCCCTGCGTTTCTCGGGCGCACAACGAATTGCGGTACTCGCCTACGGCAAAACCACTCACCTCACCGTCGAGGGCGACTGGCCCAGCCCAAGTTTCGACGGAGGCTTTTTGCCCGTGAAGCGTAGTGTCTCCGCGCAAGGCTTCACTGCCGAGTGGTCGGTGCCTTTCATTGCCCGCGGCATCCCAGCCCAGGGCCCTAGCGCAGCGGTCAGCGCAATTGACACCACCGCTCTGGGAGTTTCATTTATCGAAGTGGCAGACCCTTATCAGTCGGTCAACCGTTCGCTCAAGTATGTTCTGCTGTTTGTGGGATTGTTGTTTCTCTCCTACTTTGTCTTTGAAGCCACCACGGGCAGGCGCGTGCACCCGGCGCAGTATGTTCTGGTCGGCGTGGCGCAGTTAATCTTCTATCTGCTGCTGCTGTCACTGGCCGAACGGGTTGGGTTCGATTGGGGATTCCTAATGGCGGGCGGCGCAACAGTTCTTCTGCTTTCGGCGAATGCCAGCTGGATTTTCAAGAGCCGATTGCAGGGCTTCCGCGCTCTGATCGTGTTCGGATTGCTTTATCTCTTCATTTACCTTTTGCTGCGTCTGGAGGATAACGCCCTCCTGGTCGGCGCAATCGCCAGCTTTCTCGCCGTTGCCGCCGTTATGTATTTCACCCGGAATATAGATTGGTATAGTTCTATGTCATCGAGCGCCCAGCCCCCTCCGGCTTCGAAGGACGTGGTGTAGATCAAATCCCGGAGGCCTCTCTTGCCTTTGCGCCCGCACAATCGAGACTGCGGCGTTTTTGCGTGATATTCGGGGTAGGCGCCCGGATGGCATGCAGTCGAGCAGCCATCGTCATTATGCGCTGCGGGAAATTGGAATCGTCCAAATCGAATCGGAATGGACGGCAAGCGATCGGGAAATAAAAACAGAAGGCGGGGCGATACGAATATTCCTCAACCCAGGTTAGCGTCCAACAACCGGACGCGAACCTGGGGCACCGGCCTTTCATCAGCGGTGAGAATGAGTTCATCCGCCCTACAGCGGCACAATTTTACCTGCCGACTTGGAACTAGCACTCCGAAATCCTCGTATGTCTACAAGGTCTGCGGATAAGCTAACGACCGCGCGCCAGCATCGTCTATTCCCACAGAGGAGCACCCCGATGAACCTTCGCTATTCCCACCGTTTGTTCCTAATTGGATTTCTCCTGTTTGGTACTGCCGCGTTGGCCCAGGACCAAGGGAGAGTATTTCACTGGAGCGGCAGGCTGGCAGCCGACAAAATTGTCGAGATCAAGAATGTGAACGGAAACATCGAAGCTGAGACCTCAGCCGGTGATCAGGTGGAGGTCACCGCCGAGAAGAGCGGTCCGAGGGCCGACGAGGTGAAGATTGAGGTGGTACCCTCCGACGAGGGCGTCACCATTTGTGCCATCTATCCGGCTGGTTTTTTTACCGGCTCGATGCGCTGCGAACCTGGGAATAAAGGGTATTCAAGCAATATACACGGAGATGAGACGCGTGTTCGGTTTACCATACGCCTACCAAAGAATCTCCGTTTCTCGGGGAGCACCGTCAATGGCGACGTAACCGCCGAAAACATGGGCCGGTTCGTTCACGCACAAAGCGTCAATGGATCAATCCGACTTTCGACAGCGGCGTGGGCCCAGGCAGAGACGGTAAACGGGTCCATCCGCGCCAGAATCGGCGATGCCGGCTGGGCGGGAACCCTTAAATTTGCGAGCGTGAATGGCTCGGTAGAACTTCAAATGCCCGACGACCTTAATGCTGACGTGAAATTCAGCTCGGTCAATGGCAGTATGAATTCAGAGTTCCCGCTTACCATCAGCAATGGTTTTCCCGTCGGCCACAGCGCTCACGGCACCATCGGCAAGGGAGGCCGAGTCCTGTTGGTAGATACAGTAAACGGAAATGTTAGCTTAAAGAAGGGCGGGGGCTCGATCTAGCAGCCAATGCCAATGATTACCAACTGACACGAATCAACGAGAGTGCCTGTCTGGGCAGGGCAACTTTCATATTCAGTGCGCCATTCCCGATTCGTACCCACGACGGCGATCCCAGAAGCTGAAGCTGTCCTGCCTGCTCCAATTCCTTGTACTGCTCAGGCGATGGTTGTTGAGGAGATCCCATTTGTTGCCATGCTGTAAAAGAGTTGCTATGAGTGCGGTCAATGCGATAATGCTCAACTAGGGCCTTAGCCGCTGCTTGCGGCAGATTCGCAAGCATGAGAATGATGTCCGAATCCGCCGCGGACAGATCGTCATCGTGATAGTTCCACAACAGCACATCCAACTCCCGCTCACGGCGCAGGGCGAGACCGCTCACATCTGGATTGCCAGTTACACCTGATTTCTGAATTTCCCACGCCGGAATGCTTGCACTGCTGATCAACGAAACCTGCGTGGCGCCAAGAAGTCCCAACATGCGAAAGGCATTCAGAACCGGCTTGTCAATTCCGTTGGTAGCCAAGTCGCGCAATCCTTCAAAATATGGCCGGTCTTCGAATTGAAACGACCAGGTAACGGCTCCCTCGCAGTGGACATGCTCTTGCTCCGCCAATTCAAAGATAGAGTTCAGCACAACCGCCGTATAGGTTGGAAATAATGATCCATTGCGATACGCGAACTCTGGATGCTCCTTTGGCGAGCACGCGGCGCATCCTTCAGGGTCGTTCTCTCCAAGAATGATGGGGGTATCTCTCCACTCAGGAAAACTAGCGATGATCTTGAAACCCGAATCAATTGCCCGCAACTGATTCGACATACCCATGCGAACGTGGCCATCCACCATTTCCGGCCGTCCCTTGGGATGAAAACTAATAAAGCTCAGCGGCGCACCCGTTCCGCCAGTCGCAAAATTCTTCTCGCGCGCGCAATGCTTCAGAAATCTGCGCAGAAATTCCGCGGCGTGTTCCCCGCTGGGCCCGGTGATGTCGGGGCCTCCTACTCGCGCCGATGGCAAAGCACGCAAGATCGCATCGGCAGAGTAGTCGTAGAGTTTCAGGTAGTCGTCGGTGCTGCCTTTCCAATAAATGCCGTCGGGCTCGTTCCACACCTCCCACATCCACGTTTTGACTTCCGCCTCGCCGTACCTGTCGCGCAGGTGACTCGTCAGCGCAAAAATCAGATCGCTCCACTTTTTGTAGTCTTTCGGCGGATAACTCCATCCCGTCTCGAACGCTCCGTTGGGCCAACTGTGCTTGTAAGGTTCAGGATGCGTAGACAGCGCCTCGGGCATGAATCCAAGTTCCACGAGAGGCTTGACCCCGGCGTCGCGGTAGGCGTCGAAAATCTTGTCCAGGATGGTCCAGCTATAAACCGGATTGCCGCTGGCATCTTCCGTATAGACGTTGGTTGATCCCCATTTCAAAGAACCAACGCCATCGCCGCTGGTAAGCAGATTGTGGGTGCGAATGTAAACCGGCACAGGACTCAGCGAGGCCAATTCTCCCAGCAATTTTTTTCCGTGCGGAGTGTATGTGTAGTTTGGCTCATCGTATCCGAAGAAGCTCCAGATCGGCGGAAGTTCTCCCTCAGCTTTTGCGAAGTCCACGGTTATTGACACAGAAGAAGCCTGTTCCTGCGCGGGACAGGCTGAACAAAAAAGCAACAGGAGAGCCGTGCTGATGATGAAGCACGAGGCGGAAAAAACCCGAGCCGAACGACGGCTCGAAAACAATCCGCAGCTGCGATCGGCCAAATTCCGCAATGGGCAAAAGGACATATCCAAATCTTTCAACCTTGATTTAATCCGGAATAGATTCTACAGATTGTATGCCAGTACAAAACTGCCATTCCACAGCATGTTCCTTCGTACGCAATGCGAAGCGGTCGAAGTCTATTACGCGGGCGCTTCTTTTGTCGTCGAACAGTCAGCGCTCCTTTTAAGGAGGAAAATGTCTTTCGGAGATGTGGGGACGTGGTGAGCATTAGCGGGAAGAGGTGCGCCGCAATGCTGTGTTAAGATAAACGCGTAGCGAACAGATACTTCTGTTGCAAAACCTGCAAAAGCATGACCCGGCTAGGTTTAGCTGGAACTAGTTTGGCGAGTGGGGACGTAGTTCAGTTGGTTAGAACGCTGCCCTGTCACGGCAGAGGCCGCGGGTTCGAGTCCCGTCGTCCCCGCCATTCTTTTCAATAGGTTGTAAAGCAAGAATGGCACCATCCACTCGTTTTATGTCGTTGTTTGCCCTTTTGACCCCTACGGCAAGCGCATCCAGCGCTTTTCTCTTTGCCTCAATCCGGACATGGGAATAATGAGCCACCATCTGCCGCGAGATGTGACCTGCGATGGGCGTAATCGTCCGGGTCGAGGCAGACAGAGCAGCACCAACCTGATGCTGAGAACCCCAGATGTGCACCCGGCCTCGTTACTGGCCGACTAAAGCGCGAACGGAAGCGCGGCGATCAGTTCAACAGGAGAACACCGTGGCCTGTTTGCTAGCGTTTAGTCGGAGCGGAAGTCGTGAGGTCACCTGACGGGGGGAGGAGATACTTTCTCCGCAGGACGAAACCTCACGCCCATAAAATGCTTAGGAACGCCATTCTCTGCCGGAGTCCTTTCAAGAAACGCCTTTTCCGAGGCGTCGTGCTTCAGGTAGGCATCCAGGAACTTCAGCGTGTAGAGCGCCACCCAGGCATGGTTCGTGTTGGCGTCCTCCCGTCCGTAATCGGCTACCTGGTTTTCCGCAAAGCGTTTCGCATTCTCTCTGCGCTGAAACATGGAACTGAACTCCGCGTGTGCCATGCCCAGCATATTGACGGTGAGAAGATCGCCGTGTATCCAGGCGTTCAGAACGTTTGGACCCACGATGTATGCCGGGATACCGTCATGATATTTGTCAATATCTTCAAGAACGTTCGGATCGCCCTGGGTGAAGAAAAGAAGCGGTGTGGTCATCCTCTCCGGATGAACGTCCCCGGCCATTTTCACAAGGCCCGGGTAATAGCGCATGCTGCCGTCCATGGATACCAGAGCATCGATGCGGGGATCCCGCGCTGCCGCAAACAGGCTCGAAGCTCCGCCCCAGCTCCAGCTCACCACGGCGACTTCGGATAAATCCGTATTAGGAAGCGTTTGGGCATAGGTGATGAGAAACGAGATATCGCGGGCCTGCGCATTGATTCCATCGAGATCGTCCGTCATGTCACGCGTCGACACCCCCATCGACGGACTCGCGAGAACGACGTAGCCATGGCTGGCAAGGAACTCACACAGGTCGGCGTTTTCCCACGAAACAGAAGAATCGCTGGGAGCGTAAATCAGAACCGGATAACGCTCTTTCGTCACCTGCGCATCCTGCACCGCCCACAGCGGGGTGTCTAAAGACGTCTTCAAGAGCGTCCGCCACCGGTTCTCTTTTTTATCCGGAGCGTTGAAGTGCATCTCCGTGTCGGCCAGCCGGACATAGTCGCCCACCGTCATCGGTTTGACTGGGCTCTTCAGCGACGGGTACCAAATCAGAGTTTGCAGTGGCCGAGTCTCATCGCCTGCTGTTGTGCGCGAAGGGGCGTTAGCAGAGTAGGTGCGTGAGCGATCGTATTGATCAACGACCTTCATACCTACCGGATAACGTCCAGGCTTTTGCAAGAACTTGAATGGGGATGTTTGGGAGCTTGCGGATACTGAGCCATGGCTTATGCACAATGCGATGTGCGGTTGAACAGCCGGTCTACGGATTAGGAAGACTGTCGCTGCCACGACCACGACGGCGGCGACCGCAGCAAGCGAAGCCCACAGACTCACGCGTATGCCCAAGGGTCTGCTTTCCGCACGTAGATTGGCCAGAACTCGTGGCGACACCTGCCGTGGCTGGAGTGATAAGGCACCGAAAATTCGCCTTCTCAATCTAGGTTCCTTTCTACACAATAACGATGGATCATCGAATGTCGCCCAATTGCTCTTCTGGATTACAAAACATGTGGGTTTGCGCGTTGCCGGTCACGAGGGATGAAGATCGTCGACCGGTAGGGACCAGGCGAACCGCTCTGTGGACGGCGGCCAGGTCGAGATGAGCGCGTTCGATCGGATCTGTTCACGGTTGCGCATAAAGTCTTCCCACGCAATATAACCCTCATGGTGATCTGGAATCACCCTCCCACTGGCTCCTGCGGGCGAGCGTGGCCGCGGGTCTTGCGAGCGCGGCCTTCGACGCACTCAGATGATTGGCATCCCCGTCCCTCGCTAACCTCGACACAACCATCTTCGATTTCCCCTGAAAGACCTTTCCCTTGTGATAAAATCTGCGCCACTTTCGCTCGGCAGGCAGGAATTGTGCGTCTCCGCGTCCTCTTTACAATATTATGCGTGCCGGCAATTTGCACTGTGCTGTCTAGCTGCGGGACGCAGGTGCAGAGCGTGACGACTGCCCCGCAAGTTCAGTTTCGGCCTCAGGCTTTTCAGCGGCCTGAAAATTGCCTTCCTTGTCATCAACGTCAATACGATGAGCTTCACAGCGCCGTGAAGTCTGGCTACCGCAACGTCAGTCCATTATTTAATGGGCTCGAATCGGCGGGTAATCTCGTGAACGGTGGATTGCTCCGGCCGGTTTACCAGGACAGCGCAATTGTGCTCCCGGATGGAACGCCACTGAATACGAATATGTACACGTCGCCGGTTCTTACCGAGACGCGTCAGGTGCAGGCGGGATTCTGTTTCACCTGCCACAACGCAGATGTCGAGCTATTGGGTGATAATCCCGCAACACGCGAAGTGACCCAACTCGCAGGCCTGGGAACCTGTAGCCCGGCGCCACCGGCGGGACAGCAGTGTTTTGACCCGCATGCGTTCCGGCCCTTGCGCGACTATGCCATGGTAGATGGAAACGGCAACCAGCTATTGCCGTCCACGCCAGGCGGGGATCCTCCCTCGGGCGCATCGCCCTCGCTGGGGGCGGCGGGGATCACTTGCGATTTCTGCCATGATCAAAATGGTCCCGATCAAAGCCGCAGCTTTCAGATGGATGGTTTTGGAAACACCAGCCTGTTGCTGAATCAGACGGATGTAAAAGTGGGGCCCTTCCAGTTTCCCGTGGCGGTCAAAAATAATTTCCACGTTGCCAGTAATGACACGAATAAAATCGCGTTCCTGCGCGCTGGAGCATTCTGTAACACCTGCCACGACGTGCGCATTCCAAATCGCAATTTGACTGCCGAAGAGCACAACACGAATCCCGGCGGCCAGAACGTCAGCTATTTCCGTTTAGAAAATTTGAGCACCGAGTGGCAGATCGGTCCTTATAACAGCACCAACAATCCCTTCGGCCAAGTGGTGCGCTGTCAGGATTGCCACATGTCTTTGTTTCCCTATGCCGGGACTTCGACTTATCAGGTCGGGGACATGATGGTCACGAGCCCGACTCCCGCCGTATTCGCAACCGATTATGCCGCGGTGCCCGGCGTAGCTACCGACAACAATGCTCCGCTGCAACAACGAAAGGTTGTGGAGCACTATTTCACGGGAGTGGATGTTCCTCTCTTGACGCCTACCGAATTAAGTTCGCGCTTGGGTGCTGGATACCCCGATCCTTATATGACGGGCACGGACACGCACGGCGTGCCGATGGGATTGGCAACGAGGCGCGAGGATTTATTGAAGGCTGCTGCACGCATCAGCCTGAGCAAGAGCGATTCGATAGCGCAAATTGGGCAGACATTTATGGTTCGACTGGAAGCAGTTGCGTTAACCGGACACCG
Organism: uncultured Acidobacteriaceae bacterium; assembly: GCA_963720075.1. GTDB lineage: Bacteria > Acidobacteriota > Terriglobia > Terriglobales > Acidobacteriaceae > PALSA-188. The sequence goes on from CAVREG010000016.1 coordinate 159,845, forward strand.
GTTCCCGTCGGGGTTTTCGCAGGAGCGGACCGCCTACGCGCAACTGACAGTGACAGACAATAACGGGTTTCTGCTTTACCAGTCTGGATATGTAGTGGACAAGCCGCATCCGATCACGGGCGAGCCCGCGCCCGACGGCAATTTGGATGATGAAGACCTCGAGCATCTACACGTCGTGGTTGATCCGGGCATGAATACATCCATCTACGCGGCGGGAACCGGCACCAACGGTGGCAACAATCTACTGTTCGAAGCAGGGCCCGATGATGGCCCGGATGCGCGCGTTTTTGAGGGGGCGCCGGAAGGGTTGGTGCTTTTCCGGAACGAGCTGACTCACATCTTCCTGCCGGGGGAAGGCATTGGTCGTATTGACGGAACCACCGGCCTGCCGGTTACTGCGCAGGGCGTCCACTTCGAAGAAACTTTCCAGGCGGCGCTGGCTAATACTGTAGACAATTTCCGGTCTTTGCAGCCTTTGACGCCGCGAACTTTCAACTACGAAATTCAACTGCCAACCCAGCAAGAATTACAGACGATGGGCGTGACTATTCAAGGGCCGTTACATGTCCACGCGCAGATTAACTTCGAGCATTTTCCACCATTGTTTATGAGATTTCTGGCAGGAGTGACGGGACCGAACGGTCCCACCGGAAATGATCTAAACCTGGTAGACGAGCACCGCATTGACACCCTGCTGAGAAATATTCAAAGCATCGCCTCCGATGACTTTACCGTGAGCTTGACGCCATGAAAACGCGGCATCGATATTCGCTTGCTTTAATTTTCGGGATGGCGCTGGCCGCCCTTGGGCAAAATGGAACCTACGTGCCCGGACAATTCCAGAGCACCAACCCGAACTATCCCAAGCCCAATCCCTTTTATTTCGAAGGCAAAATTGATTGGAATCTGCTTGGCATCACCCAGCCGCAGAACGCCTGGGAATTCTTGCAGCGCGGCATCCACTACCAGGATGATTTGAACGACATTCCCGATGCGACCAACGATTATCAAACCGCGCTGGCGATGAACAGCTTACAGAACCAGACCTGCCAAATTGTCTCCGCGGCCACCCTGGTTGTGATCAATGGCACGCTTACCGTTCCCACCCAACTTACTCCCGCTCCGTGCATGTTTACCCTGCGGATGCGTCTCGGCTACTTGCTACGAAATACGAACCCGAGCACAGCTATCCAATTATTCCAGGAAGTCTTGCAGATCGACCCGCAAAGACTTGGAGTGAACACGGTGATCGCGGAAACTTATGTGATTGAGGCGCAGCAGGCGGGTGATCCCGTAACCCAGCAGGCGGCATATGCAAACGCCGTGACCGCATATCAGGCTGAGTTGGCGCTCTCGCCGGTGACGCCGCAGAGCATCGCGCTCACGGGAGACGCGGCGAACAATTCAAAAGTGCATTGGGAACTCGCGCAGGTGTATGTAGCGACCGGACAGAACAGCCTGGCCAAAAGCGAACTGCAATTATATTTACAGGCAACGCAGTGGCACAGCGATGTATATCCGTGGCGAATCGCGCTCGCGAAAAGTCAAATCCTGACATTGGTGCGAGTGAAATAAATCTTCCGGGCGGTCTGAGGAAACGAAGTGCCGAGGAATGACGTGCCCTTTTACTCTCGAGTGCTGTTGCGATGGTGTGCGAGCGGCGTTGCCGCACTCGTTTGCCTAAACGCAATAACCGTTGCGGCGAGCGCCTCGGACGCAAACCAGTCCAGCCCCGACATTGGCGCGGCTTGGGACACGCTCCTGCAAGACACCATTCCCCACCGGGCACCCGATCCTGCGGAGATGGTCCCGCAAGCTGCCTCCGAAGCCGGGCAGGCCAGTGATTTCCTCAATCATTTTTTTGGCAGCACCCGCACCGAGTACTTGCGGACTCAAACTAATTTTTCCGGCCTGCCAACAGCGACGAACGTAATCGACGCTCCAATCACTACGATCTTCAATCCCGCCGGAATCCCTTATCCGAATGCTTTTCAGTCCAGCACTGACGAGGCTTACAGCTTTTTGAACTGGGGCACGCGCGGCTGGCTTTCGAACCGGGTAAATTCAAATTTTACATTTGCTTACGGACAAGACGTCACCCATGTCAACGATGCTTCCCCCCAGCTCAGCATCACCGATACGTTCGGCTCTGATCGACAACTCGAGCTTCTGGCCGGATATATCGACATCAACGGGCGGCCAACCGACGGCATGTTTGCGGGAACCAGTTTGCGAGTGGGGCGGCAGGACGTTTACGGCGCGGAACTAGCCGAGATGGACGGAGCTTCGTTCAGTGTAGACCGGCCGCGATATTCTTGGACGCTATATGCCGGACGCCGCTTCACCTACTTTTCGGACCCCGAGCAGCGCGCTATGGGTGGAGGCAATTTTGTTTTTCGCTTCGGGCAAAATTCGAGCTTCGAATACGACACCTTTTATTACATCCGGGGAACAAACCTGTTTCGCTATCGACGAGTGATGCGGAACGGTTGGCTGTTCACGACCGGCTTCCGAATGGTTGGGAGTTATCCCACGGATTTCACGGCGGATACTTTATGGAGCCCGAGCAATGGCAAGACTTCGCTGCGGCTCAGCTTCGCTCAGAAAATTACGGACAAAGATTATTTCTACGACTACACGGACGACGCTCGCGATTTTGATCCGCATAATCCCCTGCTGCGTTTGAACCTCGAAGCGCTGCATCCGGCCACGCAAATCGTGGTAGACGCTTCGCGGGCGATCGATTCCACGCTTCGACTCGGGGGAACCGTCTGGGTACGGCGGCTCGATGACCGGCAGGATGCGGGACCGTTCGACACTTCGTTCCAGGACTATCGTGTGAACGCGCAAACCTTTTTCTGGAAAAGAAGCGATCTGGTACTGACTTACCATCTGAGAAACTCGGATGACCGGACCGGCGGCGTGGCTCCCACTCAATTCGACGATCTGAGCACTACCGGAGAAACCCGAGTGCAGGACCTGAGCCTCGAGTTTGGCCGCAGCTACATGGAAGGACGCTTGAATTTGCGGGCCGGTGGATTCTATCGCGAACTGAATTTTCGCGACCTGTTCACCGTTATCAGCGACGCACGCGACAAAGGCGTGCTCGCAGATGTGGCGTTCAACGTTGACAGCAGAACGCGGCTGTTCTTGAACTACGACCTCGACACCGATTATCCCGTATTTCGGCCAAGTATTCAGAACAGCCAGACATTTCGTTTTGGCATGGCGTGGAGATATTGATGGGCGCTCGCCGAATTCCGCAGATATGCGCGCTCATGGCGTGCCTGTGCGCCGCCGCGCTGTGTCAGGATTCGTCACCGAAGCAACCGTCAATCTCTACGAGCCAATCGCAGGAACCCTTTCATCTGCATGAGTACCATCTGAAGCAGGTTGGAATTGATTGCGACGCTTGTCATGTGTCCGCACAAACTGGATCGGTGGTTTTTCAACGTCCGGGTCATGACCAATGCACACCCTGCCATCAAGATGATTTTGATAAGAACATAAAGCAACAAGTCTGCGCCCAGTGCCACTCCGGATTCCCGCCTGCCGGCGCCGATGATTTGCTTCCGTTCCCGCGCCATAAGAATGAGCGGCCGATTGTGTCCGAATTTTCCCACGCGATGCATGTGGACCCGCATGCGCGGATTGATGCCCGAACCGGATTTCGAGCCGATTGCAGTTTCTGTCACCAATTCAAAGGCGACGGCATGTTTGCCAGCTTCGGTAATCACGAAGTCTGCGCCGGTTGCCATTCTCGCGTCGGGATGAAACCTTTGCTCAGCGCTAAATCAACCACGGCAGACTGTCGCGGGTGCCATCAGCCCGAAGAAATTGAAAATCCCGGTCCCGCGACCGTTCACCGTGCACTGGCCTCGTACGTTGTCTCGGGAAAGTATGAAAACATAAAGTTCTCTCACGCCGAGCACTTCAAGTATCGCGAGGCTTATCATCTCGACTGTACGACGTGTCACTATGCGGTCCCGGCGAGCACAAATCTTAAGAACCTGATGCTGCCGAAGATGGCGGATTGCGTGAGCTGCCACGACACCTCGAAGAACATCGCAGCCCAATACCGCATGTCGGAGTGTCAGACGTGCCACACCGATGCGCGATCCGCTGTTGTCACCACCGCTTTCACCGAAGTTCATTCGCCCGTTGTCAAGCCAGCGTCCCACACCGAAGCCTTCCGAACGCATCACGCCGAGCAGGCCTCGGCCCCGGGCGCACCGTGTTTCGTCTGCCACAGCAGCGTCAGTCCCTCGGCGACGGGACAAAGCCAATGTACGCAATGCCACCAGATGATGATGCCGGCCTCGCACACGGCGCGGTGGAAAGATGACATTCATGGAAAATACGCGGCTCTCGATCGAACCGTCTGCGCGACCTGTCATCAGACGGATTTTTGCAGCCGCTGCCACAACGAAACTCCGCGCAGCCATTTTCCGCTGGCGCAATTCAAGGCGGGTGGTCATGCCCAACTCGCAATGCTCAACGAGCGTAGTTGTTTCACCTGCCACACATTTGCGGATACATGTTCAGAATGCCACTCTAAAGGTTTGAAATGAATAAGCGATCAACCAGCAGAAATCCTCTCTCCGGGACAAAAATTCCACCAGGTTTGTGGATCGTCTGCGTCCTGTTTTCTCCCATCCTCGGCCACGCCCAGCAGCAGGAGGCGTTGCGCTTCCAGCAAGATCCTGCCGAACGCGTAGCAGTGCGGCTTCTGGTGACACTGGCAATTGTTGGGATCGTGGGCGTCACCTACAGCCTGCTTAAGTACAAGGGCGGGACTGCGAGGGCGCTTCCCTGGGCCTTCCTTATAGCCGGCACCGCAGCTTTGCCGCTGCTCATAACCAGCACAGGCACGATTCTGGTATTCGACCGGGCCGAGCGCGTGGAATTCTGCGCCTCCTGCCATCTCACCATGAAGCCATTCGTGGACGACATGCAGGATCCAAAGAGCAATAGTCTGGCGGCGCTGCATTTCAAGAACAGATATATTCCAGACGATCAGTGCTACAGTTGCCACACTTCCTATGGGCTGTTTGGTACTATCCAAGCGAAGCGGGAAGGTATGAACGATGTATACCGTTACTACACGCGGACGTTCCACTTGCCCATTAAGCTGCGGCATCCGTATCCAAACAACGATTGCCTGAAATGTCATGCGGGGTCGGCGAAGTGGATCGCTTCGCATGAGGATTACAAAGACGCGTTATTCTCCGGTGAAGCTACTTGCATGCAATGTCACGCTGATTCGAATCCCGCACACAATATCGCAAAGACTGTTGCCAGGAACGTGACGCCATGACCGAAACCGCAATCAAAGATTCTGCTACTCCAACCTGGATACTGCCACCTGCCGTCATCCGCAGCCTGCTGATAGGGGCTCAAGTTCTGGCGCTGATTGTATTTATCATGGCCCTTGAATTTATGCGGCGAACCACCGGCGGAACGCTTTTTCTGTTTGCGACTATCGCGCCCGTGCTAGCAATGCTCGCGGCCGTTGCTGTACTTGGCGTCGCACTATACCGGTTCCTGAGACGGCATAGCCTGTTCGAGATTGAGGATCTGAAGCCAGGGCATGTAATCTTCCGGCAAGGCGAAGAAGGCGATTGCGCCTACTTCATTCATAGCGGAGAAGTGGAAGTAGTGAAGGAAGAAGCTGGAGCGGAAGAGGTTGTCACCAAGCTAACGAAAGGCGATTATTTTGGAGAGATGGCGCTGATCAGCGATGCTCCCCGAAACGCCACCGTGCGCTCGGTTACGCCGGTGCGAGTGGCAATTCTGGGTAAACAAAATTTTCTGACTATGGTCCACCTCATGCCACATACTGAAGAAGACATCATGAAGACGGTACACATTCGAGCCATGAGAAAAGCGGCAAATTAATCTATTCTAATAAAGGAGAGTTTGAATCATGCTAAAGCCACTTTCAGGTGCAGCAGTCGTAGCCGGGGTCTTGTTGATGGCGTCCACTTCGTTTTCAGTCCCACCCGCGGGCGATGCCACACCCGGAAAGGAAGTCTTTCTCAAGAAATGCAAAACCTGCCACGGGGAAGACGGACAGGGCAATCAGGGGATGGCGAAGCTACTGAAAACCACGATCACCCCGCTTGACTCGGACGAAGTTCAAACTAAATCGGACGCCGACATAAAAACCGTCATCACCCAGGGCAAAGACAAGATGAAGCCGGTGCAAGGACTGAGCGATTCCGATATCGATAACGTAATCGCGTACGTGCGTACCTTCAAGAAAAAGTAAACTAGTGTAGGGACAGCCGCCTTCGGCTGTCCGATTGAGCGAAGCTCAATTGCGATTGCGAAATTCCACAGTAGAGTCGAGCAAGCTCGACATGGACAGCCGAGGGCGACTGTACGCAAACTGCCGCATTCCAAATTAAATGCTGCTAACATCTGGAACTTAGAGCCATTGTCGCCGATGCCTGACAGCCAAAATCCTGACCTGAGAGTTACCCGGCTGCTGGAGCTTGCTGGAAGCGATCCCCGGCGCTTGCAGGACCTTGAGCGCTTTCGCCAGAGCCTCGTAGTTATGTTCAGCGACATTCAGGGCTCCACGGCCTACTTCGAGAAACATGGCGACGCGGAGGGCCTGCTCATGGTTCACCAGTGCAATGACATGGTGCGTCGCCTGGTCGAAAAACATGGCGGAATGGTGATCAAGACAATTGGCGATGGCACCATGGCAACTTTTCTCGAACCTAAACGCGCAGTCCAGGCCGCCACTGAAATACAAATTGCATTGCAGGACTTAAGCGAGACTCGCGCTCTCAAAGACCGCATCGCATTACGCATCGGCATGCACTACGGCATAGGCATCGTAAGAAGCAAGGACGTTTTCGGCGATGTCGTAAATACAGCCTCACGGGTGGAAAATGTAGCCGCGCCGGGTCAGATAGTAATCTCCGAGGAAATTTATCAGGAGGTGCGTGCATGCGGGTTCACCATACGCGAACTGGGCCGATTCACTCTTAAGGGGAAGACGGCCGAGCGCGCTCTCTTCCGCGTTATCTGGAATCAACCGTCCGGCGCGTCGACAGAAAGCTGGAGCGGCGCTCAGAATATCGCCGCACCTGCATCTCCTGTTTTTAGATTGCAATTGGCCCGAAAGGACGGTGCCGTCACTTCCGAATATCCTGTCACGTCCGCCCTCGGAATCGGAGTGTCGCGGGATGGGGCGCTCGCAGTCGGCAAAGACTCTGATTTCAATTCTGATTCTTTGCGCGCGCTGGTTTTCGTACAAGAGGGAACGCTCTTCGTCGAAGACCACGATACCGCGGGCGAGGGTACTTTTCTTCGTCTCGCGCACCCCCACCTACTGGAACACCAGGACATTCTTATGGCGGGCCACCAGGTGTTTCGCTATGAAGAGAAGGCGGAAACCCGAACTTCGACAGCAGACGCTGAGGCCGGAAGTGCGAAGACCGCGACCGGTTCTGCCGAACTCGTAGGGACCGACGCATCTGGCAATCCCACAGGAAGTTATGTTCTCAACGCGGAGGAGGTACAGTTGGGCCGGACTCGCGGCACCTATCTTTTTCCAGAAGACCACCTAATGAGCCGGACACATCTGCGTATCACGCAGCGGGGCGAAGACTTTATGGTGGAGGATCTCGGCAGCCGTAATGGAACGTTTGTCAAAGTTCGCCGGAAAATTCCTGTCCTCGCGGGTTCTGCCTTGCTGATTGGCGGACAGTTGTTGCGAGTGTGCAGCTGAACTGGATACCGCACGATGGGGAAATTACACGATGGTTGGTGCATCCTGGGGTGGCGCAGCACTTCAACGCTGCGGAAAGCCGCTGGAAAATCCCGCCGAAGGCGCTGCGCCACCACCCACAATCGAAGGCCAAGTTTGCTTAGGCGGACTTCGGCGTAGCTTCTTCGGCATGGCCCGGTTGAGCCTCATCCCGTGCCTGGTTCACGTCATTGATATCTCCCATGACGATTACAATCGCGCCGCCTCGCACGATCTGGTCGCCCGGAGGATTGGCGAGAAATCCAGACTTTTCGCGCGGGCCAAAATTTTTCACGGCAAGCGGCATCAGCCGGTAGCGGGCCTTCAGATTCAGTTGGTCCAATGACGAACCAATCCAACTCGAGCCCTGCGGAATTTCGATCTGTTCCACTCGCACGGTGTGGGATCGTTCTTTTAGCATCAGATCAAGAAATTCCACCACCTGTGGCCGCAACACTTCGCTCGCGAGTCTCAGGCCGCCGATATGGTTCGGAGAAACCGTGGAATTCGCTCCCGCCTTTAACATGCGCTCGGAAAACTTCGCTTCATCCGTGCAGCGCGCAATAATGCGGATTGCCGGATTTTTCTGCCGCACCAGAAACGTGATAACCAGGTTGTCTTTGTCGGTCGAAAGCCCGGCGATCAGCCCCTTAGCCCGGCTGACACCTGCATGGTCGAGCGCAGCTTCGTCGGTCGCGTCCCCGATCACGTAAAGCAATTCACGCTGCGTTTCGCGAAACTTCTGCACCGTCTCCTCGCGGCTCTCAATCACCACGTACGGAGTTTTTGCTGCTTGTAACTCGGCGACAATATGTCTTCCAGTGTCGCCGAGGCCGCAGATGATGTAGTGGCCGGCGATTCCGTTGATTTGTTTTTCCATCTTGCGCCTCCAAAACAGGTTGGTGAGTTCTCCCGCGAGCAGAAATGCCGTAACCACCGAAATCACATACACCATGGTGCCGACGCCAAATAGCACCACGAAAATGTTGAATATACGCAGCGCGGGATTTCGGCTGGTATCTAACACCTCTTGGTAGCCGACGCCCGAGAGCGTAATCACCGCCATGTAGAGCGCCTGCAAAAACGTGACATTGCGGCCGCCCAGCAGACAGTAGCCGCTCACGCTGACCACGCCAATGATCAGCAGCGCGAGTAGCGCGTAGCCCAGTCTGCGACGCAAATCCATGCACATCCCCCGCCCAAAGTCGGATGGATTCTAGCATGATTAGGGCCATTTTCCCGATTTCAAGCTTCTGCTATCACCGCTGGCAAGGAATAACCCAAAAGGGCCGCACCACTCCCGGTGGGATTTTGCAGGTGTGCAAATTATTGCAGGCGAATCCCCGATGGGCAGCCTTTCGCCCATCTCCTGCTACCATTGCCGCATGTTCAACTTTGGAAGACCGAAAACAGCTGGGGACTGGATAGTTCACATCGCCGGGGCCATAGTCGCAATATTCCTTGTGTGGTGGATGCTTCGGATGTACGTACTGTGAACGCACGCAAAACTTTCGCGCGTGATCACTGAGTGAAATTGCGATTTTTCACTAGCAAGCCCGAGTTTTCGCCTTCCACCAAAGGGCAGTTTTCCTGTCCCCCAACTGCACCCCTTGATATCCGTTGAAACTCAATCGGCGGCCTGTACTCCGGTCGCGCCACGATTCGGTCCGCTCGTCGTTAATCCGCTCGCAGAGTCAGGCTTCAGACCTGCATCTTGAGCCGAGATGCGGGCGATTGCGGCCCAGTCGCTATCGCTCATCCCTTGCGCAATTGCGGTCACGAACCGGTCATGGACAAGGTTGGCCATCGGCATCGGAACAGCGACCTCTTCCGCGGCAGTAAGCACGAGTTTGTTGTCCTTGAAACCGAGGGGCAACTTAAAGCCCACCGGCTCGAACTTGTCAGCCGCGATCATAGCGCCGTAATTTCTGTATACGGGTGATGCGAAGAGTGATCCGGTGAGGACCTCCAAAAACTTATGCGGATCAAGCCCGCTCTTACGAATAAGCGCAAAGGCTTCGCTCAAACTCTCGATCACCGTTGTGATCATAAAATTTCCGGCCAGTTTGAATACGTTGGCTGCGAATGCTTCGTCGCCCGCGACGAATGTCTTCTGACCTATGGCACTGAATAAGGGTTGGCAACGTTCAATTTGATCCGAAGCACCCCCAGCAACTACGAACAGTTTCGCGGCGGCAGCGGCATCGGGACGGCCGAACACCGGGGCCGCAACATAGTGCTGCCGCTTTTCGTTATGGCGAACAGCCAGGCGGCGGGACAATGCTACGCTGATCGTGCTCATGCCGACGTGGACAGCCCCACTGGGAAGCGATTCGAGAATATTGCCCGGTCCGAGGACGACAGCTTCGAGGGCATGATCCTCTGCAAGCATGGTCATGACCACCTCTGCGTCGGAGGCAGCATCCCCCGGAGTTTCTGCGACTCTCGCGCCCAACGGCAGCAAGTCTTCAGCCCGGCTTTTCGTTCGGTTGTAAACCGTAAGAGTGTGCCCGGCCTTGATTAAGTTTCGGGCGATGCCCGACCCCATATTTCCCAAACCAACAAATCCTACTTTCATCTTTTTGTCTCCTCGCTCCTGGTAGGCGCCGGGATTTACGCCGACCGTTTCAGTTGTAAGAGCCGGGCATCAATGGCGGCCGTGAGGCTTTCGAAATCGTAGGCTCCATCGTGCCGGACGCCGTTTATGAAAAATGCCGGGGTGCCATTCACTCCGCTGCGCACACCGCCGAGAAAGTCCTGCCGCACCTTGGGCGCGAATTCGTGGCTCGCAAGCGACTCGCGTACGTCTTCGACGGATAGCCCAATGCCGGCGATCAACTCCAACAAAAGTTTCGTACTCAGGCGCTGTTGGTTCTCGTAGATGCCATCGTGCATCTCCCAGAAGTGTCCATTCGCTCCGGCGAATTCGGCAACCTCGGCAGCCGATTCAGCATGTGAATGAATCTCAGCCAGTGGAAAATTCCGAAAAACAAATCGAAGGTCAGGCCCATAGTGTTTCTGTAGCCGCTTAATTACGTGATAGGCAACCCCGCAATGCGGGCATTCGTAATCACCGTACTCAACGAGGGCGACTGCGGCATCTTCATTGCCCTGAATGTGGTCGTTAGTTGCGACAGGAACTCTTAGCGTAGCCATTACTTTTCCTCCTGTTTAGGCTGATTTTCTCACGCTCGTAGATTGCAGATCTTCCAGCGCTTGCAATATTCCCTCGGCTCCCGGATTCACCCCAACCGGCGAACAATAGCTCCACGCGATTTTCCCGTCTTTATCAATTACGAATAGAGCACGCTCGCAGAAGCCGTCTTTATCACGGTAAGCTCCGTACTTTCTTGCCACATCTCCCTTGGGCTCAAAATCAGCCAGCAGGGGAAAGTGCAAATGCCGCTCCTTTGCAAATGCCGCGTGGCACCATGCTCCATCCACTGAGATCCCCATCAGTTCGGCATTATGCTTCTCAAATTCCGGCAGAATTTCGTTGTACACCGCCATCTGATCTCCGCAAACTGGACTCCAATCCGCAGGATAGAACGCCAATATTACCGGCCTGCCGTGCAATTCACGCAGACTGATTTTCTGATCTGGAGTCACGTTGAGTGTGAAGTCAGGTGCCACCGCTCCGGGAGGGAGGATTCTTGCCATTTTTTCACCGCTTTCCACTTCGAATTTTTAACGCGATCCTCTCAAGTATATGACCTTTTCCCAGCCTCTCGGAAGCCTTTGCCGCCTGCGCTGGAGAATAAGTTCCGGCTAAGGGCACCTGCAGCCGAGTCTGGGCGATCTCCACCGCATAGGCTTCCCGCGTTACCGTCCGATCACCTCGAGCTAACGCACTGCATCCAGCCATCAACAAGCACTGCTTGGACGAAACACGCCCTGGCTCGCATTTCTCCACAGATACATTGCCGCGTAAGCTCGCCAAGGGCGCCACGCTTCGGCTCGCTGCTCAAGTTCTCGAAAACTGGACAAACTCATGGCGCGCAAAAGACCCAGATCACTGGACGGGAACGCATCGGGCTCTCCGAGTGCTCTCATCGCCACGTATTGCGCGGTCCACTTCCCAATGCCTGGAATTTCACACAGACGATTCAGTAGAGCGGCGGAGTTGCCGACGCTCTCGAATATGATCTTGCCGTCGCAAACGGCTCGGGCAAGAGCTCGGATAGTCTCGGCTCGCGCTCCAGTCAGCCCGATGTCGCCAAGCCTGGCATCAGCGAGAGCTTCCGGCGACGGAAAAAGATGAGTCAGGCCACCGGCTACAAAAATCCGTTTCCCAAAATTGCTCGCCATCCGTCCGGCCATGGCGGTTGCACCCTTGACGGTGATCTGCTGCCCGAGAATCGCACGAGTCGCCAGTTCGAATCCATTCCAGCAACCCGGAACGCGAAGCCCGGGATCAGCCTTAACGCGTTTCCTTAACACCGGGTCGGATTTAAGACTTTGAACAATCGCTGCCCAGTCTGCGTTCAGATCAAACATCGCGCGAATGCGCTCAACAATGAAAATAAGTGAGCGGGGATCGCCGAATTCAATGCGCGCAAGAAGAGCGTCACGCCCTTCGTCAAGTGAGACCTCAAAATGGCCCTCGTGACCGTTCATGGAAATGGTGCGCCGGTAGCTTTCATGTTCAACAATTTCGACGCCAGGCGTCGCCCGCGCAGCCAGAAATGCAAGCATAGCCTTCCAGTGATAGGGCGGCCGAAAATGCAGGCGAAAGAGATAATGATTTCTTAGTTGAATACTCGTCTGCGGCGCAATGCGGCGGAGCTGAGTCGGAGTCCGATGATAGACCTTGCGAATTCCGGCATTGAACCGCCGGACGCAACCGAAGCCGGAAGCCAGCGCAATTTGTCCCATCGGCAGCTTGGTTTCATCAATGAGCTTCTTGGCAAAGTGCAGACGGCGCGTGTGAGCCACCGCAATCGGTGTCGCTCCGAGATGCCGAAGGAACAACCGCCGCAGATGCCGCGAGCCAACTCCGAGGTGTTCTGCAAGAACCTCTACGCCACCGTCCTCGAGCCCGCTTTCGCCGATGAGCCGCAGAGCTCGCGAAACTGTGTTCGAAGTTCCCAACCATGCCGGAGTTCCGGGCGAGCTCTCTGGACGGCAACGCAGACAGGGACGAAATCCCGCTTCGGCTGCCGCCGCGGCGCTCGGATAGTAACGGACATTGCTTTCTTTGCACGTGCGCGCCGGGCAAATCGAACGACAGTAGATCCTGGTACTAAGAACAGCGATAAAAAACTTGCCGTCAAATCGGGCGTCACGCGACAGTCTGGCGCGCGAACATACCTGCCAATCCAAATCCATTGCTTTCGCCTGATCGCGCAACGTTGAGCGCCAAAACCGCCACAGCTCCCACTATCGCACCTATGATAATCGCCCCTGAAGGGGGTGGTAGACGTTTTCGGACCGCGATCCCAAGTGGCAATTGATTCTGGGCGCGAGGTCCGTAAACGTCCAGCCTTGTGGGATCAGAGTCCGCAAACGTCCAACTCGCGGGCATCCATTTCGTTATCGTCGGGGAAGCGCTCGTATCGTACGCGAACAAAAGCGCACGCCATTTTCGTGCTAGGCAGGCACAACTTCCAGCAGGGGCAAATTAGAGTGAGGGGGGCGTCGGCATTTACATGAAACCTCGTGTTCGCCATTGCGTCGAGTGTCCAAAATGTTGTACACGCTACTTGGTCGGGTTCAGTCCATACCCCAATGGGTCTTACCTAATGCCCCTCGTTGCTGGCTCCTCGAGTGAATGGACGCTTTACTGTTCGTGCGGCAGGCCGCCCATTTCCAGCAGATGGAACTCAACCGAGTTGCGAATATTCGTGGTTTCGGATCAAGCTTACGATCATGGTTACGGTCCACCCGAAGAGATCGCTCCTGTGGGCGAGAAGTCGCACGATTCGAGTTAAGCGGCCCGCAGCGATGTTGCTCAGCCAGAATCCGGTCCAGAAAGAGAGAAAATTGATATGAGCCCGATTGCTCAATGGTTAAAGGTCGGCATTATTTCCGCGGTTGTGATCTTCGCAAAAGCTAGTATGCCAGCTGACCGTGTTTTTGCCGCACAGCCTCCAACCTCAGCCTCATGTACCGCACCTGCATACCGGCAGTTTGATTTCTGGGCTGGCGATTGGGACGCGTTCGATATCGGCAGTCCGACCAAAGCCGCGCATGTCCGGGTTGATCACATACTCGATGGCTGCGTTTTGCGCGAAGACTACCAGGGCACCGATGGACACGAGGGTCAGAGTTTCACGATTTACGACGCTGCCAGAAACGTCTGGCATCAAAGTTGGGTAACCAACCGAGGTCAGCTGCTGGAGATCGAAGGAAAATTCGAGGCTGGCGCAATGGTTCTAAGCGGAGAGGATCACGCAAAAGGCGATCTCGTCCGCGGTACCTGGAAGCCTGTAAATGGAGGCGTCCGTGAGACCGGAGTGACCTCCACCGACGGCGGCAAGACGTGGAAACCCTGGTTTGATCTCATGTTCCGCCCGACAACGACTGCATTGGATAGCCCAGGGACATCTCCATCCGACGAGAAAAATGTCGTCGCCGCGCTGGACGCCCAGTACCAGGCGGCCGTCAAAGAGAATGATGCTGAGACGATGGACCACATTCTGGGGGATGATTTTGTTCTAGTGATCGGCTCCGGCAAAACCTATAGCAAAGCCGACTTGCTCGCCGAGGCACGCAGCGGGCGATATCAGTATGAACGTCAGGACGATACGGACCGGACTGTTCGAGTCTGGGGAAATATTGCGGTGGTCACAGCCAAGTTGTCGGGGAAAGGCACAAACCAGGGAAAGCCCTTCGAGTACGAGCTTTGGTTCAGCGACACCTACATGCGGACACCAGTAGGCTGGCGATATGTCTTCGGCCAAGCCTCGCTGCCTCTATCCCAACACCCTCCAACAACACCTAAGTAGCAGCGTGCCCCGCGATCGAAGCCGCGGAACGATTGTGTGGGGCGGACACTCCTGTCCGCCGCTTTTCGTGTGAGTGCACGCCTTCAGCCATGCCAAAAAATTAGTAAGAATCACGCGGCGCAGATTGAAATCGCTGACGTCCGATTTTCCGGCTTCTTACGCCGCCCGGCCTTTGGCCGACGTTATTGACTTGTACCCGGACTCGCCCGCTTTTTTCAAGGCTTGCGTTGCCTCTTCGCGAGAAAGCAACGGCGTCGTTTGCACATTCTTGCAAGCTCCGCCACCGGCGAACGCAATTGAAATGCCGGCTGCGCTCACGTTGTTGGGCATCTCGGTGATCATCACAATGTCGTATTCGCCGAAGGCGAACCACGCGCTCTCGATTTTTCCCCCTAACTTTTCAATGGCTGCTCTGACAGTTTCGATGCGGTCTTGAGGCTGGGCAATCAGAGATCCCCAAGCGTCGGATGCGTAGGCAATCTGGTGCAGATAATGTGGCATATGTCCTCCTTGAAATCGCGGACGCGCGAATCATGCTCCAAGTGTGAACGCAAGTCAAGCATGGACAAGCGTTGACGGGCATCGCTTCCGGGAATAAACTTTGGTCGTCTTTAGTCCAAGGAAAACCCCGAAAAGGAGATGCTTATGCGCTGTTTGCTCAAAGTCACAATTCCGGTAGGGCCCGGCAATGCCGCTATTTCAGATGGCTCCCTTCCCAAGACCATAGAATCAATTCTTGGCGAGCTGAAACCCGAAGCTGCGTACTTCGCCGAGGACGGTGGCCAGAGAACTGGCTTCATCTTTTTCGATATGAAAGAAAGTTCGCAGATTCCGGCGATAGCGGAACCGTGGTTTCTGGCATTCAATGCCAAAGTCGAATTCCGTCCGGCAATGAATCTCGAGGATTTGAAAAAAGCCGGACCTGGTATCGAGCGCGCGGTGAAGGCATTTGGCGGGAAGCAACGGGCAACAGCTGCCTGAGTCGTTGCAGCCTGTCGGAGGGAACCTGGCAACCCGCTTTCGACTGGAATAGCGGGCCCGTTCCCAAACCCATTCCCTAAGGCGTGATCCCGAAACTAGGCGCTTTCACCAGCCGAGTGAGGGATCTCGCGTGTACCCCCCATTCACTCTACGATTCCGCTGGTTACGATGCAAAGGTCTGTGCGAATACAGCGTATCCTCCCGCTCCATCTATAATCGCAGCATGATTGATGAAATTGATTTTCGCAAGCATGCGGAAAGCAAATTAGAGAGTTTGAAAAATAGCTTGATGAAAGCCGAGGAATCCGCCGAACTCGAGGTCGAAGATCAAGCCGGCGCGCTTCACATTTCTTTCGACGACGGCAGCAAATTTGTAATTTCGTCGAACTCGCCCGTCCGTCAAATTTGGATATCGGCGCTGGCCACAAGTTTCAAGCTGGACTGGTCCGAAGAGAATCAGGATTTCGTTCTTAAAAAAAGTGGCGAGTATCTAAAGCCGTTAGTTGCCCGCCTGGTCAATCAGCAACTGGGCGAAGAAGCCGTAAGTCTCGTCTAACATTTTTCCCCCTACGTATTTTCGTCCGCGTATCCGTCATTCGCGCTGGGCTGCAATTTTTGCCTGAGATGCGTGGCGATCTGCTGTCCGTGAAAGCGTCCATTCTCAATAAAAATCTCGTTCGTTCTCGATCCCGCGACAATGACGCCGGCCACATAAATTCCGGGTACATTACTCTCCAAGGTCACCGGATCGCACACCGGGCGACATTGCTCCGCCGACAACTCAATCCCCATAGCCCGCAAAAAATCATAATCCGGATGATAGCCAGTCAGTGCAAACACGAAATCATTCTTTAATTCAATTACGCCGTCAGGCGTGCTGAGCACAGCATAATCGGCGGCAATTTCCTGCACACTGGTATTGAAGTATGCGGTGACTTCGCCGTTCTTGATACGGTTCTCGATGTCCGGCAGAATCCAATACTTAATATGGTTGTGCAGCTTGGGGCCGCGGTGGACCAGGGTCACTCGCGCTCCATGCCGCCAAAAATCCAGGGTCGAAATCGCCGCAGAATTTTTCCCTCCGATGACCAGCACATCGGTATCGAAAAAAGGATGCGGCTCGCGATAGTAATGAAATACCTTGGGCAAATCTTCACCCGGAATTCCCAAATAATTAGGCAAGTCGTAATAGCCTGTCGCGACGATGAGCTTGCGTGCCTGGTAGTCGTAAATCCGTCCAAGGCGGTCGCTGGTCGTCACTTGAAATTCTTCGTCGGCCCCCGAAACCGTCTCGACTTTCTGATATTGGCGTATTGGTAAACGATAATGCTCGGCCACTTTTCGGTAATACTCCAACGCCTCCTGACGGGTGGGCTTTTGATTCGCAGTGCTGAAGGGAATGTCGCCAATCTCCAGCAGTTCCGGCGTCGTGAAAAACGTCATGTTCGCCGGATAGTTGTAAATGGAATTGACCACGCATCCTTTATCAATAACAACAACTTTGAACCCGGCTTTTTGCGCCTCGATACCGCAAGCCAGACCGGTGGGGCCAGCCCCGATGACCAGCACATCCACTTTTGTTTCCGGGCGCGATTCGATCTGCGCGCGAGGAAGCGTATCGGGAATTTCCTTGGCTGCTTCGGAGATTTGTTTATTTGCCAAAGAGTTTGGTCCTGGACAGGAATTCGGCGAATCCGAAGACAAACCGAATCGCCGAGGCTGACTTGAAGACCAAGATTTTAGCATGCGGGATTGGTGGTTGCGGTCGGCAAAGCCAAGCACCCATCGTGGCCAGCTTTGACAAGTGACAATTTACACTTTACAGTGTATCCTGAATGATCGGGAGCTTTAGGCATCGCGGACTCAAACGACTTTATGAACGCCGAGACCGCAGGGGGATACGCCCCGACTTGCTCGACACTGTTGAAGACATTCTCGCCCGGCTCGACGAGGCCGAGACACCGCAAGCCATGAACCTCCCCGGGTATCGCCTGCACCCGCTGAAAGGCGGACTGAAAGGTTTTTGGTCGGTCACGGTGCGCGCGAACTGGCGAATTATCTTCCGTTTTGAAGGAGAGAATGCCTTTGACGTTGAACTAACCGACTACCACTAGGAAGCAACAAGCCAAGGAGCAAATCACCATGCCGATGAAAAGCCCGCCGCACCCCGGGCGCAGTATCCGAGCCGCGTGTCTTGAACCCTTGGGCCTGTCCATCGCAGAGGGAGCGGAAGTCCTTGGCGTTACCCGGCAAACACTCAACAACGTCGTCAACGGCAAGTCAGGGATCAGCCCGGAGATGGCGATCCGGCTTTCGAAGGCGTTTGGCAGTACGCCCGAAACGTGGCTACGGATGCAGCTTGCGTATGATCTAGCACAGGCCCGAAAAGACGAGAGCAAAATCAAGGTGCGCCGTCAGCATGGGCTTCAAGAACTACGTGCTCAGTGACGGCGCCGGCGCACCACCAGCAAGCACTGTACGGACCCGGTTCACCCGGCACCTCTCCAGAGCTTGAAAGCGTAAGGTGGACCACCGCCACCCGCCCTTGCGGATTATGTTCTCGGAACCCTGAACCACCAGGCACCCCTGAAGTCTGCCTCCAGCCGTCCCTCATGGACCCATAGGGCAGCGAAGTGGCTGGCAAAAACGGAGGACCCGAAATTTCTGGCAAAGTATTCTCCGAGGCCTCGTTGATCGCGGTCTTGTAGAGCCTTGCTGTTGGATAGAGGAAACCAGTCATAACCGAAGTGTCTGAGACAAGCACCAACCTGATCTGGACTGAGAGTCTTTGGCGTCTTTTTTTCCCCCGTCAGAACTGTCACCGAAAGGCCTTTAAAGATCACCCAGAACTCCTTGGCTTTCCCTCCAGGCCCAAGCGTCCAAAAAAGAGACTCTTCGTCGTTCTCTGCCATGCGTCGTAGACGCGGCGGAATTTCCTCTGCCCGATTTTCTAACTTTATGTCGCCGCTTTTGCTTCTCATGAAGAACGCGATTTCAAGATCGGCGATCCGCGGAAAACCCTTGCGCAACGAGTCGGAATATCCTCCCAGCAGTCTGCGAAAATGACGAAGCACCCACAGGTACTTTTCAAAGGCGGTGCAATATTCGTCCGCACTCTTGTTGTCGCCAGCGACGACTCTCCCCGGTGGAATTGGGATTATGCGGCGACCGGCAAAGTCTACTAAATCAGACAAGCCATGTGCCGAACGGCTATCGTATATGCCCAACTCATTTTGGTCTGAGAGTGCCAAGACCTTGGCCGCCCGCCTGATACCTATCTTTGATAACTTAATCAGCTCGTAGGCGGCGTCAGCGATCAGATCCTGCTTCAGATACCGAAAGGAACGGCTCGTAGCTTGGCAGATTTCCTCCTCGGAGCATCCTGAGTCGGTTCCGAATCCCCATCGTATGACCCAATCGAAAGTCGCCTTTGACATAAACCCCTGCGCTGCCAACTCCTTCTGGATTGCGTGCTCAAGCTCACCTCGTTTTTCCAGCGCGGCTTCTCCGGTAACACCACGCGGCCATTCATATTGGGATTTCCAGTCAAGAATGCGGTTTTTCATTCGATCCAAAAAGCATCTCAAAGCCTCTCCATGCCGGTCGAGGAAGGCGCTCTCTGATTCAATGGCCATACCCGAGAATGATAGCTCACTCCAGTCGTCCTGACTCGGGCGCCGGGCCAGAACTTAAGCAGAGGCGCGACCCTTGTCCCCGTGCGAGACCCGCGCCGTATAATCGGTTCCTTATATTCGTCGACGCGCGTTCGGCAGCTCCCTCTCGAATCCAGCGCCCGACGCACAGGGGATCATCATGTCAACTCGTACCAAACCCGATACGCCAACCCCGATGAAAACGCGCACAGAAACCGACAGCATGGGACAAATCGAAGTCCCATCTCACGTCTATTGGGGCGCGCAAACGCAGCGGTCGCTTCTGCACTTCAACATCGGGCGAGACATTATGCCGCCGGAGCTGATCCACGCATTTGGAATTCTGAAGAAAGCCTGCGCTCTCGTGAATCAGAATTTGGGCAAGCTTTCCACGGAGAAAGCAAAGCTGATCGTGCAGGCTGCTGACGAAGTCATCGCCGGCAAGCTTGACGATCAGTTTCCGCTACGCATTTGGCAGACCGGTAGCGGCACCCAAACGAACATGAATGTAAACGAGGTCATCTCCAACCGCGCCATTGAGCTTGTAGGCGGCGTGATGGGGACAAAGAAGCCGATTCATCCCAATGACGATGTGAACATGTCGCAATCGTCGAACGACACGTTTCCTACGGCCATGCATATCGCCGCGGCGGAGCGAGTAAAGAACGCGCTGATTCCTGCGATCAAGAGTGTTCATCATGCGATCGAGGCGAAGGCGGAAGAATTTAAAGACGTAGTGAAGATTGGCCGCACCCATCTGCAGGATGCGGTTCCGCTAACCTTCGGGCAGGAATTCGGAGGATGGGCCTCTCTGTTAGAACGCGACATTAAGCGGTTGGAACAAGTTCTCGATGGCCTCTACGACCTCGCAATTGGAGGGACTGCTGTCGGCACGGGACTGAACGCACCGCCCGAATTCGCAGAGCGTGCCGCAAAGAAGATCGCCGAACTCACGGAACTTCCCTTTCGCTCGCATCCGAATAAATTTGCGGCGCTCTCGGCGCACGATGAGATTGTGTTCGCCCAAGGCGCGCTTGAAACGCTGGCTGCATCGTTCATGAAAATTTCAAATGACATTCGCTGGCTGGCTTCCGGTCCCCGATGCGGTTTGGGGGAACTGTCTATTCCAGAGAACGAACCTGGTTCATCCATCATGCCCGGCAAGGTGAATCCGACACAGTGCGAAGCCATGACGATGGTGTGCGCGCAAGTGCATGGCGCAACGGCTGCGGTCGGATTCGCGGGATCGCAAGGAAATTTCGAACTCAACGTTTTTAAGCCGGTGATTATTTACAACTTCCTGCACTCGGTAACTTTGCTTGCCGACGCCTGTCACGGCTACGTCGAATACATGATTAAAGGGATCGAAGTTGACCGCACCAAAGTTGACTGGTATGTGAAGAACTCGTTAATGCTGGTCACGGCGCTAGCTCCGAAAGTTGGATATGACAAGGCCGCCAAAATCGCCCACACTGCGCACGTGGAGAAGACCAGTTTGCTTGAGGCGGCTTTGAAGTTGGGGTATTTGACGCGGGAAGAGTTCGATCAACTGATGAAGCCGGAGAAGATGACCGGGCCCTAAGCCCTTTCCCTCAGTCATCCCGAAGTCCCCCGCGTTCTCTCCATCGGAGACTTCGGGATGACAAACAAATGGGCGTAAATCAATCCCCTTCAGCGACCGACAACCCAACCCTTTCGCGCGCACCGCTGCTTTTCTTCGGCGTCGTCGTGATCGTAATCACGCTGGTTAGAATCAGGAGCGTTCCCAGAATAGTGCGGCCTCCGAGTGCTTCGCCGGCGACAAAGTAACCGAGGATCACTGCTACCACAGGATTTACGTATGCGTATGTGCCGACTCTGGTCGGCGACTCGTAATGCAGCAGCCAGACATAAGCGGTGAATCCCGCAATCGAACCCGCGGTTATTAGATAGATCAATGCGAACCAAACGGTGCGCGAAACCGCCTGCGGATGGAATCCCGCAAATTCGCCGGTAACGGCGGCGAGCACGATCAACTGCACTCCTCCCGCGAGCATCTGGGCGGCGGCGCTCATGGGCTTTGAGTCAGGAAGCGGAATTCGGCGGGTAACAATTGCCGCGACCGACCAACTGAAAGACGCGACAATCAAAGCAGTAGCACCCACACGATCAATCGGAAGTTCGCCGAGGCTGAGCGAATGATTCATTAACACTGCAACCCCGGCAATCCCAATGAGTAGAGCCAGGGCCAGGCGAAGCGTAAGCCGCTGCGTTCGCAAACAAACGATTTCCAGCAGAGTCATGAATACGGGAATGCTTGCCAGTATCACGGCTGCGATGCCCGAGGGCACTCGCTGCTCTGCCCAAAACAAGCAGCCATAGTCGAAAACAAAAATTACTGTCCCAAGCAGCGCAGCTCCCACCCACTGCTTGCGGGTCGGGGACGGCGTGCCAGTTGCCCGCATCCATCCGTACAAAATTATCCCTGCGGCAAAAAATCGCAGGCCCGCGAGAAGAAATGGCGGCACCTCATGCACGCCCACGCGGATTGCCAGAAATGTGGATCCCCACACAAAATAGATCGTGGCAAAGGCCAGCAGAATCTTCCACGATGGCGGACGGAGTGTGCTTTCCATGGGGTGATGACTCGCTGTTTAGAACTGGTTCATGGCACCGCGTTGAACCAAATGGTGGGTCAATTATAAAGAGGGGAAGGCATGCCAGCAGGACCGTTCTCCATCCCAAACCTTGAGTCATCCCGAAGACCCCACGCTTTCGCCAGCGGGGCGAGGGATCTGGCGCGGACAACCTTGGTGTGCTGCGGGATCTTTTAGGATGAACTTGTTTGATGTTGTTTCCAGAGGGCGGGCTGAGCATTCATCCGAAGCGCAGCGTCGGAAGCCGATAGTCTCATCCGACGCCACCGCCGCTAACTCTTGTCGAGAACTGCTATGACTCCGTTCAAATTGGAAGCAGCGATGCGTAAGGTGTCCGCCAGCCGTTTCTTTTCGTCGCCGTCCATCGCAGGAACGGCCGCGCTTATGCGGCGAAGGGTGGTATTGATGTCGTCAACGTAGTTGATCAGGCGAATCAGTTCTCCGGTAGCTGCCATAAAAAGATTCTGCTCCTGTAAGCCGATCGAGTAGTGCTCGGGAATTTATGATTCGCGAGCGAAATGCCAACCTGTGCCAACAATCCCATTCTCAACGCTCGGAGGTATTTAGTAAAGGTACAGAGGTAGCTGCAGTGATGCGGGGCTGAGTCACTTACCGCCGCACGCCGAGGTCGCCACGAATAAAAAGTAAAGACCGCAGATTGGGCATTGTCTCCTTATCTCCGCGATCTCTGCGTGCTCTGCGGTGCATTAGTATTAATTAATACGGAGACCAAGAGGGCTGATAACTGATTCAAATCAGCCACCATGCCTATCGCTAATGGTACCCATTCATCCTTTTAATTTGTCTTTTGGACCTCTGGATCATCTAATTGGATACATGAGTGAAAAGCCCTTAAAACGCTATATTTTTGCAAGCGATTTTGATCAAACCCTTACTTTCAACGATTCCGGATATGTTTTGAGCGAATTGGCCGGCATTCCGACAGCTGAGTTCGAACGCAAAGCACAGGGAATGGCGAAGTTAAATTTGGTGCAGCAGGGTGCGGAACTTGCCTATCTGGTCCTGCACGATCCGGAGTTTCAAAGCCGTGTGCGCAAAGAGCATTTATATGAGGTAGGCAAGCGCATCCGGTTGAAAGAGAATATCTCTCTTCTCTATGAAATTCTTAAGACGGGAATTGAGGGTTACTGCTTCGATTTTTATGTCTTGTCTGCGGCGCCGGTTGAAGTTATTCAATCCGCGCTCGAGGGAATCGTTCCCGCGGATCATATTTTCGGCACAGAATTCCGCTATACCGATACGGGTCAAATCCGATCTATCGCACGCGCTACTGCGGGATACGGGAAAGTAGCTGCGCTCGATCAGTTGCAGGCGCAACAGCAAGTCGGGCCGGACCATATTGTTTATGTGGGTGACGGAAGCTCCGACGTCCATGTAATGCTGCATGTGAATGTTCGCGATGGATTCACGATTGCCGTTTCCGAGGCAAAACATGTTTCTCAAGTCGCCAAGCGGACCATACTTAGCAGCGACGCTCTTGCCGTGCTAGCGCCCATTCTGGAAGATGTAGTGGGATGGCCGAGGCTTCGCATCCGCGAGTTCTTCGAATCCTACGGAATACTCATTCAAGAATGGGAAAGGGTGCGAACAGATTGGCTCACGCTTAGGGTAGCCGAACCTCACCAGTCCAAGGCCGCAATTGCAAAGTGAATTCCCGTCGCTTTGAATTGGCCGCCTCTGACGCCTCAGGAGTATAATTCTGGCGAGGCTCTGTCGGGGTCTGCACAGCGCCGGCCCGGAACCAACCCGGGGGCCTCGGCTCGAGAGCACTAGCGAGGTGGCTTATGTCAACGTTGCTTTGGCCGCTGGTAGCTTGGGGAGTTCTCACTTCCATCCTGATCATCCTCCTCATATACCGCAGCACACTGACAATGCAGGAAGACTCTCAACTGTTCCTCACCGAATCAGAATCGCATATGGAAAAGGAACAAATTGAGATCATGAGAAAAGTAAATAAACTTGGCCCCGTCGTGAAATGGTTGGGGGCCATCTCCGCGCTTTTGATTTTGTCCATTGGCGGAGTAGCTATTTACCAGGGACTAAGCCAGGTCCAGTAGCTGGCCATTTATCAAGAAACTTCTCGCCTCGGGAAATCACTGTCCTCCGCTCAGCGGATCCACTTAAGCGCAAATCAAATGGTGCCGGGAGGGGGGTTCGAACCCCCACGCTTATTAGGCACAGGCTCCTAAGACCTGCGTGTCTGCCAATTCCACCATCCCGGCCTGACAATATCTTAGCGGATTTTCAACCGGATTCCATCGCCAGGAATCGAGATTTTGTGACTCAATCTGTCCGGGGGCCAGCACGATAAATATTCTAACCAGCCACAGGATATCTCGAAGAAGAATCCCGGGCAGCATGGCTCGGGGAGTATGACAAGAATGAGAAGGGAGGAGAAAGCGAACCAAAGCGTCGCGTCTCCTAACATCAACTAGAGCATCTGAGGAGCCCCGGATCGGCCGGGGCGTTTTATTTGCTTCAAGGCCGTGTACGGAAGCGAATTTCGATGGCTAAACTCTTCCCTCTTTTCGGCTGTCCCGCTAAACTAATTAACCTATGGCGAATCCAACACAGCCCAATATCAGATTGGTGAACAATCCCGAATATCGTGAAAGCTACGCCAATAGCGTGCAAGTCCGGGTAAATGTTTGGGATTTTTTTCTAGTCTTTGGCACCATGATGCAGCAAAGCGAGAACCAGGTCGAGGTTCATAATTTTCAAGGCATTTATTTGAGCCCACAGCAGGCGAAAGCTCTGATGGCAATTTTGCAGCAGAACGTGGGGAACTATGAAACCACGTTTGGAGAGATCAAGCTCGATCCGCGAATGAATCCTTCAGGGCCCGTACACTGAACGCGCCTGGCGTGAAAAATGACTCGCGTAGCGCCGATGAAATATACCGGCTGCATCCGGCGCTGATATTTTCGCTCTTCTTCCTCGCGCTTTTGCTGCTGCATATTTCACTTCTGCGGCTGCCATATTTTTGGGACGAAGCCGGTTATTACATACCGGCGGCGCGTGATCTGCTTCTAACCGGATCGCTAATTCCACATTCCACTCCTTCGAACGCCCACCCGCCTTTAGTGATGACGTATCTGGCGCTGTGCTGGAAAGTTGCCGGCTTCTCTTTGGTGGCCACGCGCATCGCCATGCTCGCGGTGGCCGCATTCGCGCTGACAGGATTATTTCGACTTGCGCGCCGCGTGGCCAATCTCGAGGTCGCGATTGCTTCGACTGTTTGCACTGCACTTTATCCGGTATTTTTCACGCAGAGCTCGCTTGCAGATCTGGACATGGCCGCGGCAGGATTTACTTTTTGGGCGCTGCTCGCGTATGTGGAGAATCGCAGGGGAGTAACTGCGCTATGGTTCTCACTTGCGGTCCTCTCGAAAGAAACTGCGATTCTCGCGCCAGTATCGTTGCTGGCGTGGGAACTGCTGCGGCCGCGCCTGACGTTTTCGCGTGGCGCTTCGCGGGATTTAGCGAGAACGAACTGGCTGCTGCTTTTTCCTGCCGTTCCGCTCGGATTATGGTACGCATACCATTATCACGAGACGGGATTCATTTTCGGCAATCCGGAATTTTTCCGCTATAACGTACAAGCGACCTTGCACCCGCTCCGAATCCTGCTCTCACTGCTAATGCGGCTTTGGCAGTGCGTGGGATATCTGGGCCTTTATGTGCTGACGGTTGCGGCGATGCTGTCAATGTGGCTGCCGCCATTGCGCGATGCCGGACATGAACGCGAGCGAATTCTTCCGGAAGTACAATTTGCATTTCTGGCCGTAATCGCCGGCTACGCGATTGCGCTGTCCGTGGTCGGCGGGGCGGTGCTGGCGCGCTACATGCTCCCGGTAGTTCCCCTGGTGATTATCGTCTGCGTTTCAACCATTCGCCGGAGAGCACACATGTGGCTGGGAGTTGTCGCAATCGTGGGTCTGGCATTCGTTGTAGCGCTTTTTGTGAACCCTCCCTATGGATTCTCGCTGGAAGACAATCTCGCGTATCGCGACTACATCGTGCTTCATCAACATGCCGAGAATTATGTCGAGGCGCACTATCCGAATGCCCGAGTCCTGACCGCATGGCCGGCCAGCGACGAAGTGTCCCGAACTTATCTGGGATATGTGAAACACCCAATCAAGGTATTTCGCGTCGAGGATTTCACTCTTGATCAACTGATCTCTGCGAGCGAAGTTCGGTCGGAGTTTGACGTTGCACTGGTCTTCTCCACAAAATATGAACCGCCTCATTCGGTATTTGACCGACTGCACTTTTGGCAGGAATGGAAGGCACGTTTTTTCGGATACCACCGCGACGTGCCTCCATCCGCGGCGGCGCAAATTCTGGGAGGCCGCTTGGTCTATTTGGATCGCAGAGACGGCCAATGGATCGGAGTAATCGAGATGCAACAGATCGTCGAAGCTCGCGACCACACCCGCGCTCTAACCTGGGGGGGTGGCGCACCCTTCGCTTTTTGAAGGGTGGGAAGTACCGTCATGCTGCCGGTTTTGTTGTCCGCATTTGCAAGACAGTATGGTCATTGACGCGGACGATCCCTGGTTCGCCAAAAACGAAGGGTGGGCCACCCCAGATTAAGCTTCCGCGCCGCGTAGCAAGTGCCATGCCTCCATGTACGCTCCGTACTTTGAAACTTTCATGTGTGGCGATAGGATCACGTTTCTGGTGAATTTTGAAATCACGTCCGCGGGAAAAATGTACCAGACGTTTTTTGGGATGACGTAGATGGCGAGGAAGTCAATTTCTCCCCTGGTGTAGGGCCGGTCATTGATATGGTAGGCATACGAATTCCGTTTTAGACAAACGGTGGATTTGACCTGGACGCGCACGAACGTCCCGGCGTATTCGACGATAAAATCGTAGCGGCAACTGTCTCCCCAGGGCTTGCTGACGGAGAGTCCGTGCTCCGAGGCGCGAGCCATGAAGCGCAACTCTGCCCACTCTCCGCGCTGTTTGTTTTGTTTGATACTTTCCCCGGTAATTTCCATGAAGACGTTCACTCCAATAAAAAAGCGGCCCCAAAAGGAGCCGCGTGGTTAAAATTCACTATATTTCAAGCATAGCAGTTTGAAGGGGGTAAATGCGCCACGGTGAGCGAGACTATATTAAGAGCGTTCTGAACGAGTTACAGGGATCATGTACTTCCTAGGTACTTGACAAGAAAATCTAAAAGCGACGAGAAAGGTAATGCCGCTTCAGGTCCCCAGAGCCGTGAGGCTAAATCAACTCAACTTCGCGCTTTCTGTGGGCAGTGGACATCCGCAGCCTGAGCAAAGTACGCGAAAGGCTGGGCCACCCGCCAAAACATCCGATGTTGACGGCATCAATGCCCACCCGTCGAAAATCGCGACGAGTGGGGCAGCCCATTCATTATTATTTCGAGGAGATCAAAATCTAAAGGTGGGCCAGCCAGCCATGTCTGGGGACTAGACAGGTGTTCGACGAGTGGGGATTCGTGCTGATGGTATCAGGAGATTTGTCGTACATGAAGTTCCCTTTTGGCGGGCTGGGCCAGCTTTGCAAGACTTTGATTTCCTCGACCTCAGAAATGATTGAGGCTGCCCCATCCTTGCGCGGTTGTCGCAAGGGTGGGGGACTTCAACTGTTAGCGGAGAGGGGGGTTCTGATTCCTGCGAAATGGCGGAGTCGGCGGCACGAATTCCCATCCGTCGAAAATCGCGACGGATGGGGCAGCCTCTCTCTTATGATCCCCGACAAAAATCAAATCCCATCAAGGATGGGCCAGCCAGCCGATTGTCGACCCTACAGGCCTGTATGACTTCAAGAATACTTGTGCCTCTAACGACAAGGCCTGCAATGCTGCGTTCGCACAGACGCAAACAAATGTCCGAAAAGCGTATGCAGCCACTCAAGCCGCATACGATAAAGCCGTTAAGAATGGCGACACAAAGGCAGCAGGGGCTTTGAAGAGAACATTGGATGGGCTGGGGGCTGAGGGACAAAAGAACGCGCGCGGCCAGACGGTGAATATTAGCGCCGATCCTACATTGCGGGGCCCAGGCCAGACGAGCTTTGCTAATGGGTCTACGTCCACGATCAACATCGTGCTCAATCCAACCCGAAGCAATGGTTCGGACGACGCACAAGCCGAAACTGCCCATGAAGGCGTACATGCCGGCGAGATAACGCCAGGAAAACCGACTTGGAGCCAGGCGTACTCTCTTGAACAGGACGCTTACGAAACGGAGTCCTATTTCTCTCAATCCATTGGGTTTTCCGATACCCGCAGTTTTGGCGAGGGGGACGATATGAGCAAGAATTACACGTTGTGGAATCCGAGCTGGGCTGCGGCAGATGTTGAAACAAGGCGCTCTCACGGAGTGGACGCATCTGCGAAGGCTGGAGCTGATCTAGATTGCGCAAACGGAGGATGCAAAAAATGAGTTTAAGGTATGCCCTACTGCTGTCGGCTATCATCCTCGTTTCGTCTCATGGAGTGTGGGCAGAACAAAACATTCAGCGCGTATCCCTCTGTTCAATTCAGCAAAATCCAGAGATCTAATTTACACGCACATGATGAGGTACGCGCAACGATATTCATTGGAGCAAGAAGCCAGCTAGAAGATAGAAAATGCTTATTTCTCTTTGCTTTTGGCGATGACTATCAGACCTTAGGGCACGGGTTCCGCGTGAGGCATGATGCCCAATGGGCTCTGATGTCGAAGCTTCTGAGCATTCCCCCTCCACCAAACTGCTCGGTAATGCCAGAATTGTCAGAGCAAAGATTAAGGGCATCGTAGAGCGAGAGCCCCCGACTGGCACCATACCTGAGGATGAAATGCGCCTGGAGATCGTCATCCTATCCGTTTCTGAGGTTGTACACGTGCCACTGAACTGTGCGCCTTCAGACGCACATGATGACTCGCCAAGCCAGCACTGAGCCTACGACGGGAGGTCTACGACTATGACGCAATCGGCAGCTTGTCACTCCGCGCAGTGTCTTGCAGGTGATCCCGCTTCACCGGCAAAGAACGGGACACCGAATCCGGCCTGGATAACTTCGGAGCGCGCTATAACGCGTCGAGCATGGGAAGGTTCATGACGCCCGATCCACTGCTCAACAGTGGACGACCTTGGGATCCGCAGACCTGGAACCGGTACGCATATGCCCGGAACAACCCACTAGCGATCATCGATCCCACGGGTCTCTATGACCTCAACAACACATGTGCGGGCGATGATAAGAAGTGCAACAAGAAGTTTGCTCAACATGCGAAGGATTTAAAGAACGGACTCGCCGACCTCCAGAAGAAAGTGAATGGCATGAAAGATGGAGTCGAGAAAACCAGGCTTCAAAACGCGCTGGGGGCAATGGGAACTGAGGGTGATCACAACGGTGTGAACGTTGCCTTTGGAGCCAACAAGGACGGAGCAGCGGGGAATACTGACCCGATCTTCGATCAGAAGACGGGCAAGTATAGCGGCTTCAATGTAACCCTCGACCCAAGCAAGATCAGCGGGTCGAATGACTATGGTATCGATGCGGCGCACGAAGGAACTCACGTTTCTGACTATCAAAACTACGAGTTGAACCCTGGCGGGCTGGGCCAGCTTTGCAAGACTTTGATTTCCTCGACCTCAGAAATGATTGGGGCTGCCCCATCCTTGCGCGGTTGTCGCAAGGGTGGGGGACTTCAACTGTTAGGGGAGAGAGGGGTTCTGATTCCTGCGAAATGGCGGAGTCGGCGGCACGAATTCCCATCCGTCGAAAATCGCGACGGATGGGGCAACCTCTCTCTTATGATCCCCGACAAAAATCAAATCCCATCAAGGATCGGCCAGCCAGCCCTCTATTCATTTGCGATCCCAAGGAGATCTAAATCTGACGAAAGATGGGCCAGCCCCCATGTGAGCCAAGGCCCCGCCGCAGTGAAGAGAAATCCGACAAACCACGCCAGCGGCTTTAAGAGCCAGTCCCACCTTTCAAACCACGGCTTTAACGCGGCGATCTTATCCCAAATGAACCACGGCTTCGGAATTTCATTCGGTGTGTTGTACCAACCTCTCCCAATCGCCTTCTCTTCCTCCGCATTCTGCACAATTTTGCCACCACGTTTAAAGTGATTCCACTTGGGGAATTCTAGATATGCGTAGGCCATCGCTCTCCGTGGGGAGGTCACTTACTTTCGCTGTGCTTCTTCTCCCTGCCTTTCCTTTTGCGAATTTCATTCCCGATAACGACGCAAACCACAACGATTACCACTGAACCTAATACTTCCCAGATGATGTAGGGACCCGTGGCCGCCACGCGCGTCACCATAAAAAAGATGTAGGCACCAAATATCGAACAAAGAAGCGCAATAATGATTTTTAATTGCGCGCTGAACAATACTTTTGTCGTTGCCGGTCGCGACGCGACGATAACCGCAAGAAGAATACCGAGAAGGACTGCCGCTACGATCATAAGCCGCACAGTATAGACCGAAAATACATCGCATACCAAGTGTCAGATCATCAGAAACAGTTTCAGGCGAATCTTGAGGTCGCTGATGGACGATACATTTTGGCTTATTCGCTCAAAGTCTAGCTCTCTTGACAACCGCCGCGCCTACCATACGATTTAAATACACCCGCCCAAAGCCTGAAATCCACAAAATCCCTAGAGTGCAGAGCGCGTAAAGACGAGGATTGGCAGGCTGGCCCAGCTTTGCAAGTTTTGATTTCCTCGACCTCAGAAATATTGAGGCTGCCCCATCCTTCAGCGTTTGTCGCAAGGGGGGACTTCAACTGTTAGCGGAGAGGGGGGTTCTGATTCCTGCGAAAGGGCGGAGTCTGCGGCACGAATTCCCATCCGTCGAAAATCGCGACGGATGGGGCAGCCTCTCTCTTATGATCCCCGACAAAAATCAAATCCCATCAAGGATGGGCCAGCCAGCCGATAGATGATAAATTACGAAGCGTCACGGCATGGTTCGCGAAGCCCCGACGATTTAGGGATATCCCATGAGGAGGCCGGTCATGAATAAATTTGGACTGCTTACGCCAATAGTGCTTGTCATTGTCGTTGCCGCCGGATGTGGCGCACGGAACAAAGTAAACCTTTCAAGCGAGGAGACAGCCATCCGCCGGACCGACGCTGACTGGCTCGCCGCCTCTTCTTCGCACGACTTGGAGCGCGTACTCCCGTTCTGGTCGGACGACGCGACCATTCTCGCTCCCGGCATGCCCCCAATCGTCGGCAAGGACGCGATCCGCAAATACGTCTCCGGCGCATTTGCCACCCCGGGATTTGCGATCAGTTGGAAGACTGACAAAGTGAATGTTTCCCAGTCGGGCGACATGGCTTACTCCAGCGGAACCGACCGCATATCCATGAACACTCCCGATGGTAAATCCGTGACCGAGGAGAACGCCGGAGTGGCGATTTGGAAAAAGCAACCTGACGGCTCCTGGAAATGTGTTTTGGATGTGATGAGCCCTTCCGCAATCCCGCCTTCGAAATGAATGGGCCCCCCCGCGTTTATTTTATAGGCGAAGATATTGGCGGTGGCTCATTCAAGTCTGGTTCTGGCTTGAGTGGGGCAGTTCCACACGTGGACAGGTCTATCCGCGCGTTTTTGTGTTGGCAGGCTGGCCCAGCTTTGCAAGACTTTGATTTCCTCGACCTCAGAAATGATTGAGGCTGCCCCATCCTTGCGCGGTTGTCGCAAGGGTGGGGGACTTCAACTGTTAGCGGAGAGGGGGGTTCTGATTCCTGCGAAATGGCGGAGTCGGCGGCACGAATTCCCATCCGTCGAAAATCGCGACGGATGGGGCAGCCTCTCTCTTATGATCCCCGACAAAAATCAAATCCCATCAAGGATGGGCCAGCCAGCCGGGCTGGGCCACCTTTGTGGCATTTTGATTTACTTAACATAATAATTTAACGAAGCTGCCCCGCAGGAAGAGGTATCACGGGTTTGGCTGGAGTCATCGCACTTGCGGCGAATTGGCGGTGGGCCTGCGCGATGGCACTGAGAAGTGTCTCGTCGAATCCCACTTTGCGTGCCTCATTGGGAGTCAGAGCAAGGTCGTCCGCGCAGGCCGCGACGACGTGTGGCAAACCAAACGGTTCGGCGGTCAGCATGCCACTCTTGGCGTCGGGCCATAGCTGATACGATTGCGGATTCCGGAATGCGTCTTTGCATTCCTTGTCGGCTTTGGCGAGGGTCATGACACGCAGTGCAGGGACAATCAGCGCGCCCACTGTGGTTCCGTCTGAATTGGAATCAGAATAGGCGCTCGCGTTTGCCGACTTGGCAATGAAGTTCATCCAATTCACCGGCTTGCCGGTGGTCAGATCGAAGACCATGGCCAGTGTGTCGCTGTCGGGGTGGGCGCCGCCGCAAAAAACGAACCCGTCGATAGCGACGATGCTCAGGAAGCGCGGGCCGGTCATTGTAACCATTATTGTCCGTTCCCAGTCGTGTCCGACGGCACTCTTGCCGGTCAACGGCTGATCCAATTGCTTGGCCGAATCGCGATAATTCGCATCGCAATCCTTCAACGACCCGGCCATGCTCTTATTTAGCCGATTCAGCAAGGCATTCACGTGCTGTTCGGCAGGCGTTGAAGCATGGTCAATCAAGGGCCACGCGTCCACTCCCCTGCGCAGTTGCTTCATTGGTTCGAGACTCACGGAATCTTGTGCTTGCGCAAGAGCAAGACTTCCCGGCATCAGGAAGGCAAACAAAACGATTGCGGTTTTCAATTCTCATTCCTTGTCCGCGTCTAGATTGCACATGTTGCCGTGCGGAAGAAGTATACAAAAGCTACATTCCGAGCGGGTGGTTCTCCTCGGAAACTCGATTGCTCAGGCAGGCTGGCCAGCTTTGCAAGCTTTGATTTCCTCGACCTCAGAAGTGATTGAGGCTGCCCCATCCTTGCGCGGTTGTCGCAAGGGTGGGGGACTTCAACTGTTAGCGGAGAGGGGGGTTCTGATTCCTGCGAAATGGCGGAGTCGGCGGCACGAATTCCCATCCGTCGAAAATCGCGACGGATGGGGCAGCCTCTCTCTTATGATCCCCGACAAAAATCAAATCCCATCAAGGATGGGCCAGCCAGCCCTCTATTCATTTGCGATTCCAAGGAGATCTAAATCTACAAAGATGGGCCAGTCCCCTGTGACGAATGAACACCCACCCTTCAAAAAA
This sequence comes from uncultured Acidobacteriaceae bacterium, assembly GCA_963720075.1. Lineage (GTDB taxonomy): Bacteria > Acidobacteriota > Terriglobia > Terriglobales > Acidobacteriaceae > PALSA-188. Next base: position 193,019 of record CAVREG010000016.1, read on the forward strand.
CGAAGGGTGGGCAACCAACCACTCAATTAGAAGTTGACCCGGATTCCCATCTCCATCGTTCGTGGAGTAGTTCCCTCGATCGAGAACTGCCCGAAATTTGCCGGCGCGCTTGTATCGGAGAGTGTGGGATCCAAAAGTTGGTTGTGGTTCAGAACGTTGTTGATATTGAGGGAGGCCTCAGCACTGAATCGTTCCGTGACTCGTATATTTTTCTTTACGCCCAGGTTCAGATTCCAGTAGGGAAGGCCGCGGAACGTCCCAAACCCACCGCTCCTGGTGTCAAACCCCAAGACCAGAGGACGAATCGTGTCGTACACCGCAGTTGGATTTCCGAACATGCTGTAAACCCCATTGACGTTGTGAACCGATACAGAGGGGTTCCCGGCCGTCTCCACGCAGTTCGCATTTGTGTTGATGTTGATGCCATCGGCGGAGCCAAATTCCTGTCCGCCGCTATAACTATTGGCGGCGAAACCGGTTGTAGTCGCGCAGAACAATGGGGCTCCGCTGCCAGCTGCAAAAACAAACGAAGTGGTCCAGCCCCCTAGAAGATGCCCGAGCATGCCTTGCTGGCCGCGATAGAACGGCGGCTGATAGACCACGAACATCGTGTTCACGAGCTTGCGATCGGATGGTTGAGCGCCGTACTGGGTGTCGAGGTTGAACGGATCCACGACCGTCACACCGCTAGTGGCCTGAACCGTGGCTCCCGTCCCGAGGGCTCTGCTGAACGTGAGGTTGTTCTGCAGGGTTACGCCGTTCCAGTCATTCAATTTCACCGTCGCAAACGCGGCATTGTAGTTACCATGTCCCAGGCTCGTGGTCATGTCCACGTTGCTCGAGATTTGGCCCGTGGTATTCATCATGCTGAGGGGAAAGTTGAATCCCGGTGCAGTTCCTCCGGTGTCCAGGGCGGACCACAGCGAATAGACACTTTGACTTTGCAAAAGACCGAATGCAGCGGGGTTATTGACCAACCCTGTGGTGCAGTTCGGGGTGCAGGGGAAGCCGGTTCCCGCAAGTGCGGTTTCAAAGAACGGCTGCGGGGTCAGACTGGCGAGCGTACCGGCGGGAGTTGCGTTCTGGCATAGGACGATTGAAGTCGTGCAACCCATCGCCTTTTCGACGTTGGCATAGGCAGTTTCGAATTTCTGTCCACCCAAGGTCATCATGTAAGGCACTGAGTTAAGGTTGACCGACAAAATGTCGTTGTGAATCCACCGGCTAATGCCGCCGACCTCCACTGAGATCCTGTTGGAAAACTGGTGTTGAACCGTGAGATCAAACGAGTCAACCGAATTCGGCCGTAACTTCGGGTCCGTGGGCGAAGCAGTAGCGGCCTCAGAGTTGCCGCCGACCCCGGGGTAAAATGGCTGAGGCAGCGTCTGGCTCGCGGGCGGAATCGGGGCCGTGGTGCCATCGGTCCCGATCCGGAAAGCGTTGCTGGCATCGAGCGTCCCGCCTGTGCCACACGATCCATTAGAAAAAACGAAGAGGCAATTTACCGGCTGGATAAGGCCGGGGCTGAGCAGCGGACCCAGCACCAGGCCAACTCCGTTCTGGCGTCCATAGATACGCCCATAACCCCCACGGATGACGGTGTCTTTGCTAAAAGATGGGTTCCAAGCGAGTGCAATGCGTGGGCTGAACGCGTGATAGAACGGATTGTACTCGTACTTCGGGTGTCCAGCGACATTGCCTATCAGGGCAAAACCGATTTCGGGGTTATAAACCTGGCCTGCCAGCGCCGCCGCTTTGCGTTGCGATATGTACGACTGAGTATCAATCTCCTGGCCGTTTGGACCTACAAACATGACCTGCTTGCCCGTCTCCTCCGTTGGCGGCATCTCCAACGCCCATCCCAACCCGTACGTAACGGTTAGGGACGGCTTCATGTGCCACGTGTCATTGAGGTACAGGTTGTAATAGGGAATGGTGACTTTATCGAATGCAGGTGTAAGCGGCGGATTTAAGGTCAAATTCGCCCCGGTCCGAGTATACGACTGCTGAGTGTCGGTCACGATACCAAGGATTGCAGCCGCTTCGCGGGCAAGAGGGGGAGAGGTGCCGAAAGCGGGAGCTAAGCAGGTCCCGCCGCAAGTCATATCAACATTGCCGGATCCAAGAGTGTCCCCCAGCAGGTACACGGGGTAGTAGTTGATGCCCCCGCCATTGTCGGTGCGCTCATGGTAGTTCCAGTTATGCTGGTACTGACCACCAAACTGCCAGAGGTGGTTCCCCTTCAGCCATGAGACATCATCGCGGAAGAAGTTGTCCCGCCCGTTCCAGAACCGTGTGCGTGTTTGCTGGGTATTAACGTTGTAAGGAGCGGCCGTGTCATCACGCTGCTCGCCGAAAGGTTCGAGAGCTGCACTCAACGCTGAAAACTGCGCTGGATCGCCGGCTGATCCCCACTGCCACCAGTTGCGCAGGAAGTTGTAGCGAAAGTCATTTGTTATGTTCGAGGTAACGTTTGTAGTCACACCCAATACAAGAAACCACGGCACTTGCGGGCGGTTGGTGAGGGAAACAGGGGTGCCCAATTTATCACCCGGAAAGAATCCCCCGATATCAACCTGATCGTCGGTGGCACGAGTGAGATGGTAGTAGCGGTAGCTCCCCATCAAATGCCACTTCTGTCCGAAATCGTGGTCAAGGCGAGCCACAGCGAAGTTGTCGTTTTGCGGAATGGATAGATTCGCCCTGAAGGCGAGTGTGTTAACGCCATCGCAGAAGCCGTCGCCCGTGAGCGAACCGCAACCGGCCCCTGGAGTGGGCAAGGGCATGTACTTGTTCCACAACTGCTGGACGTACGAATTGATACCGATGCCCCGTGGATCAAGAGCGTTCAGGTCGTAAGTAGTCGCAGGGTTGTCGGGATCGTGCAGTATCCCATTGCGCATATCAGCGCTGGGGACAAGTTTGGTAATGGTCTCGGAATTAGGCCAACGCGCGCCTTGGTAATTAAAAAAGAAGTAAGTCTTGCCGCCAAGAAAGTCCTTGGGAATGATGGGGCCGCCAACCGCAACTCCAAACCAGCTTCTATGCCAGTCTGGCGCCGGGGTCACGGGCGATGATTGATTATTCTCCCAAGTATTGCCCGAGAAATTGTTGTCCAAGTAGTACTCGTAAGCCGTACCATGCCAGTCGTTGGTGCCGCGCTTGGTGACGATTGACACCTCCATGCCGGACGAGTTGTTGAAGTCGGCGGTCTGGTTCGTAGTCGCGACCTTGAATTCCTCCACGCTATCAACTGGCGTGGGCATCACGCCGGAAGGTTGACCACCATTGATCCCGCTGTTTATTCCACTAATTGCATTGCTCTTGTTGGAGAAGAGGCCGCCGGCGGGATCGTCGCCAAAATTCGGGTTATAAACGCCCGAACTGCCGTCCATGTCGTTGCTGTTGATGCCACCATCGAGCATAAAAGCTGTTTGGTCCACCACCGTGCCTGCGGCGCTGCCATCAGGGCTGACGCCAGGTTGCATGGTGACGAATGAACTGGCATCGCGGCCAAGTGTCGGCAGATTCTCCAACGCGGCGCCAGTGACAGTGTTGCCAATGGTGGAGTTCGTGGTTTGCAACTCGACACCGGTCGCTTCCACTTCCACCACCTCAGCCGTCGAGCCGAGCTTAAGAGAAATATTCATTGTCTCGGACTTTCCGACCTCGACCGCCTGCGCACTGAGCTTCGCCTCCGAAAAGCCGTTTTTCGTAAATGTAAGGTCGTACTTACCCGGCGTAACATTCACTAAAACGTAGCGTCCCGTATCGTTGGTGGTGGTGGTTCTGGAAGCACCAGTGCTGACATCAGTCAGCGTCACAGTGGCGCCAGGTACTACGGCACCCGAGGGATCAGTCACCAATCCGGAAATCGTGCCGGTTTCGGTTGATTGCGCCCATACGCCCGTTGCGCCGACGACAATCGCCAGCAACGAAAATATCAGGAGTCCCATCCGGAAGTTTTTCATTGACTTATCCTCTCGTTAGGAGTGATGAAAAATCGGGGCATTTCGTATTCCAGTGGCGGACCTGTCGTGAATCAACAGGTTATAGCCACTTTGCGTCGTATTGTTATGACCATTTGTAGATTGGCGGAATCCGATCTCCTAATTTTGGTAGATTTGGGCAGAGCGCTGTCATGCTTAATGCGACGCCTGATATTAAGGAGATCAAAATCTTACAAGGATGGTCAGCCAGCACTCTCGACTGCGAAGGGTAAGTCGGGCATTCTTGCGGATGTCCATTCGGTCTGTCCTCGGAAACTGGATTGCTCAGCACAATCAGCTTCTCTGGTTCCTGTCGAATGGATAACGTTTTGAAAGATCACAGCCAGCCGCCCACCCGCCATATTTAAAATGAGTACCGATGAGATCGGAGCCATCGAGATTGGAGACATGAATGAACAGCGTACAAATTGAACAGAAGAGCTACGAGATGCCCCCGCGCGAGGGGGTCAGTATCGCGCAGTTTCTCACCGTCGCCGACATCGGGCGATCGGCTCGCTATTACGAAAAAGTCTTCGGGGCTCGCATTCTGAGCCTGGGTGACGGCAACGCGCCTGCGTACCTTCAGCTTGCGAATATCTGGATGATTCTGAACGTTGGTGGCGGCCCGACTCAGGATAAGCCGACGGTGACGCTCAGCGTCCCCGACCCGAATCACATCAACAGCTTCATGAATTTCCGCGTTGCGGATATTCAAGCGTGCTATGAATTATGGAAAAGTCGAGGAGCCGAGTTCATCACGAAGCCGATACCGAAGTACGGCGAGATTCGCTGCTACATCCGCGATCCTGACGGTTATATCATCGAGGTCGGACAGAGCACCGCTCTCACGTACGGTTAGCGCTCTCGGCCCGGATCAAGCCACCAGCAAGATCTTCCCGGCACTACCCTTTTCGGCTGCTGCTTGAGCCTCGCCCGCCTCACTGAGTGGCAGCTTCTGGCTAATCGGGATTACTAGCTTGCTATCTCGCACCGCTTCGGCCATGAACTCGAGCGTTTTCCGGTCGAATTTCGAGAATACATGCACCGCCTTTACAGATGGGTACTTCGCGGCGTTCTGCGGTGGCCCGACAACCGATGCATACACTCCTCCCGGCTTCACCTTGGCGATCAGCTTCTCGGCGGTTCTTCCGCCGACCGTATCCGCAACCGCATCGAGCGGAGAGAGATTCGCAATAGCGGTGTCGTCATCGGTTGCAAGTACCTGATCCGCGCCAACGCTTTTCGCATCCTCCCTTTGCTTCTTCAAAATTCCCGCAATCACTGTCGCTCCGAGCTGCTTCGCAGTGAACACCGCCGATCGCCCGACATTTCCAGCAGCACCTACGACGAGAACCGTCTGGCCCGCTTTGATTCCCGTAGCTGAAAGGAGCTGGTTGCCGGTCGTCGTCACCAGCGGCAGCGCCGCCGCCTGGATCAAATCGAGTCCCTTGGGAACTTTCGCCAGAATCGCAGCTTTCACAACGCAAAGTTCGGCGTAAGTATTGTCCGCCATAGCGAACACCTGGTCGCCGACGGAAAAGCCTTCCACTTCCGGCCCAATCTTGACCACAGTCCCCGCCATATCGACTCCTATGAGGCTCGGGAACCGCATGGGATAAAAATCCTTCGTCAACCCGGCCCGTCGTTTGTAGTCGATCGGATTCACGCTCGTGGCGGCGACCCTCACCAGCACTTCGCCCGGACCCGGAACCGGGTCAGGGTACTCCTCGAACTTCAGTTCTTCAGGGCCGCCATATTGGTGGACAACAACTGCTTTCATAATTCATCTCCTTAGCACGCAGTGTATTCCGTTTCTATCCACGTCGAAAATAGAGCCTCGCATGGAGACATCCTTTGCGCAGGGTACTTAATTTCCGGGGCACCCGCGGTTCAACGCTTCTGATACGGATGGAAGATATAGTCTTTCGCCTTCACGACCGAATGGCATGCGTGTCCGCAGTCTGAGAGGCTTTTGGGATCGGCCGTGAACATGTCCGATGCGGCTTCATAGTTGAACACCGCGTATCCCCATCCGCCGCTTTTCGGAAATCTCTTGCTGTCCTTTTCGATGGCGAAAGCCTGGGTAAAGACATCTGGCACATCTACGACGAATTGGGCTTCCGTGCTCTTCTTCGGCTTCCACTGGAGCTTCACGATCATGGAGCCATCCGGGAAAGGCTGGCCGTTGCCCGCAACGCCGGCCTTGTACGCGTTGATCATTGTTGGGTTCGCAACGATCACCTTGAGCACTTCGTCGGTGCGGGCGGAAGAGACCATTGCCCAGTCCTCGTATCCCCTGAAGTCGGAGAATGCGATTCCGCTCGGCGATTTCAGCAAGTACTTGTCTTTTTTCTGCGCGTAAACAGCCAGGGCGCCGATGACGGCGAGCACCGCTACGGCTATGGCAATTGTGAACTTGCTTTTGCGTCTCATGGCTGATCCTTTCTCAAGCAGGATTTCCATTTGGCCCCTCAGATCGCTAATGATTGGAAGTTTTTCGACTACCGGACCCGTAAGCGACGGGACAAAGGAACCGTCCGCTTATGGCATTGGCAACATTGCTCGTAAACGTCGGTCAGCTCATCGTGGGTATCATCGCCCTCGCCATCCTGATTCGACGCAAGTAAAAATTCGGACTGGGGGTGGGTCGGCAGCTAAGGAAGGAACTGGTTCCTGAGTCCGGAAACCAGAGTACCTTCCCCCCTGACCCTCACCCGCTCCCGGAGCGCGCCTGACCGCCCTGAAGTGCAAACGGCGGCTATTGGAAGCGACGGTCTGAACCTCGCTCAGTGGCTCGGTGTCGCGGTCGTCGCCAGCGGTGTGCGACATCCGGTCTGCACAAGCGCCGTTTCGGGTTCACCCACATGGAAAACCACAGCACACGCTTCTCTGGCACGAGCATGTTTCGGAAGAGATACTTCGCTGCCGAACTTTTGGTCTGCTAGGTCTATGTCCCACGGACCTGCGAAGAACCCGGTTGCAATCCCGGCCAGGTGAACCTTGTTGCCAGGCACCGTGAAAGAGACATCAAGCGCCTTCTCCGTGAGCAGGGCCGATGGCACTTTGAAGCATCCTCCATCCAGAGACGCTGTACTCTCATTCTGTTTGGTCTTCAAGGTGATGACTTGAGGACCATCGACCGCCTTCCCATTGACGCGCACGTGAATGCTGACGCATTTAGATTCCTGAGCCGTTGCGCTTTGCGCCGACCACGCTCCGACGGCCATGCAAAGCAACAACGCCCAATGACTACAAAGTATCGATCTTCGTGATGTGCTCATTGGTTTGGGGTCTTGTTAAAGTCTTTCAGGCTCTCTTTGCACGTGCATCCTGAACTGTCATATACGTAAACGGTTTTGTCGCGGGCACCAACTACGATGTTGAGGTTCGCACCACCTGCGTTTCCAATGTCCACAGCCGATGGAGCCTGAACGAAGTTGTATGTGGTGGTGTTGACGGTCCCGCCGAAGACAACCGTCCCCGGTGCTGACTGTGCCCCTGTGGTGTCCGTGATCTGGGCTGATGGATGAACGTGAAACTCAACATCTGCTTTGACATCATCAGGCTTTTGTTGCGATGGATTTGCCGCCTTGAGCGGGTCCATTTCCACTACTCCAGGTTGCTTCACATCTTTGTACGCTCCTGGCTGCGCAGGAGCGACGGTTTGGGTTCCATTCTTCGTCCAAGCAGCTCCTCCTTCCTCATGAGAGCCGCCCTTCTTATCATCGGCAGTTGGACTGTTGCTTGCTTTGACCGCGTTGTTGATGGCCTGCTTGGTTTCAGCCGATACGTTCGACAAAGGGTTAGCCGCCATCTTTGAGCAGTTCGGAGTGTCCCCAGGACAATGCCCGTCTGGGTCGGCGGTCGTGGTTGGGTTGTTGTTGACGTAGCTGTAGAGGTTGAGCGATTGTGGATTGCCAAAATGCGCGTAGGGAACGGTCACCGGCTTGGCGGCCCAGTCGGGCGTCATGAAGCGCCCGAGGCCGGAGCCGTAGTACCTGGCGCCGAACATATCCAGGCCCGACTCCGTATCGCGTTCTTTGCCGGTGAACTTGTAGTTGTTTGCAAAGTTAGGGCCGATGACTGAAATCTCCCCGCCATAGGGGTAGTACACTGTCGTCTTGTCAATGGCTCCTGAGGCCAAAGTGATCTCATCCGTCGAGCCCAAATGGTCGGCCGGGTGCCCCACTCATTCGCGTTCTTTGCGGATGAGTGGGTAAGTGTCCACTCCGCCACTTCCAAACTTTTGCGACGGACGTCTCTTGATTTCCGATTTCCATTCCTGAAAGTTTACCCGCACTGGACCTCGCTCGCCGAAAAAGTATGCCCGGAAGCTGCTCCACTTCCATTGATCCGGCTCCTCAACCAGTCCACGTTTCACCGGATTCCGATGCATGTACCGTAACTTCTCAATGCGTTTGTGTTCGCTCCATACACTAAAATCGTAAAAGCGTTTTTGCCACACGGCGTCCGAAGCGTCTTCCCAAAGTCGTCGTTGCGCAGAAGACCTCCTCCGGCATCTTTCCTTCAACTGACGTGCGAATCGTTGCTTGACCACTTTCATCACCACCGATGGATCGCCCTCTTCGGGTTCGGTAATCAACAGATGGACATGTTCCGGCATGACCACATATCCGTGCACCACAAAACGATACTTGCAACGGGCCGGGTGCCCCACTCATTCGCGTTTTTTGCGGATGAGTGGGTGAGGCTCGATTCGACCGCTTCCGAACTTTTCCGGTGTGCGGCACTTGACTTCCGATTTCCACTCCTGGAAGTTTACCCGCACCGGTCCTCGCTCCCCCGAAGAAATATGCGCGGAAGCTACTCCATTTCCATTGATCAGGCTGCTCAACCAACCCGCGTTTTACCGGATTTCGATGCATGTACCGCAGCTTCTCGATGCGTTTGTGTTCGGTCCATACACTAAAGTCGTAAAAACGTTTTTGCCGGACGGCGTCCGACACGTTTTCCCAGAGTTGTCCTTGCGTGGCAGCAGTTCTTCGGCATTTTTCATTGAGCTGGCGCGCAAATCGCTGCTTGACTACTTTCATCACCACCGAGGGATCGCCCTCTTCGGGTTCGGTAATCAGCAAATACACGTGTTCCGGCATGACAACGTAGCCGTGAACCACGAAGCGATACCTGCGGCGGGCCTGCTCCAGAATTGTGAGCAGTAAATCGCGCCGGGTCGCGGTCCCTAGAATCGGCTGGCGGCGGTAACAGCTCCAGGTTATGAAATGCAGATCACCGGTGCCATAATATCGATGCAGTCCTTTAGTCACGCGGTGAAGGATAACCATCAAACTTGGTTCTTGTCTGTGACAGTTGCCGCAGGTTTTGCAGTGAATCCCACTCATCCGCAAAGAACGCGAATGAGTGGGGTGCCCGGTGAGTGATTCAGCGTGAGATATTTCCAGAGCTTTGGTCTCCCCTCTGGCAAAGCAAGCGGTGCTCACGCACCGCCCAAGATAAATATGCCTTGACAAAGCCTTCTCTCTTATCGAGGGCCAGCCCGCCCGCCTCGGCCACCCGCGAAAGAAGAACTGTTGAAACGAGAGACAAAGTGGAAGCGGGTACAAGCACGGAAGAAGCGTATGAAGAAAGTTTTGACCGGCGAAGTGACCGGAATTTGAAGTAGGAGAAAATACCATGAAGCGAATGGCGCTGTTGTTAATCGGAGTTATTTGGTTGTTGGCAGTTGGTGCCTCGGCCGGTGTATGTGATGCTACGGGACCCGGAGGAAAGTGCTGTGACCGCACTGGAATGCTCGGCAATTGCATCCTAACTGGAAACCCACCAAATACATGTGAGTGCCACTGTGATTCGATAATTTTCTGCTTCGGATCAGGGGGGCCATGTACTAATGGGGTCTGTCAGTTAGCACCCATGAGCGTGCAAGCAACCATTCGAAACTTTCCCTGGATTACAACACCAGGGATTGTTAGGGCATTAGCCAAAAACAGCGTGATGCCGAGCGGTCTTTTAATGTACGACAGCATGCAGTCAATGGAATTGAAGGCAGGAGGAGGCGTACATAAAGGGATTCTAACCCGCAAGGTTGCTGATGCCCTTAGTGATGAAAAGATCGTTGGCGCACAATGGTTTTTGTTAACGGACGACGTAAACACAGGCCACACAGAGCTGTTGCTTTATTACGACGCTAGCAACGTTTGGAAAGCGGACGAGGATATTCTTCACAGTCCGATTAGGATTCCTGTTACTGAAAGGGTCATTTTCTACAGTGATCACTGGGAACAGGTAAATGCAAAGGGCACATTCACCGGCAAGGTTGGGCAGTAAGGATCGGGCTGGAGGCTGGCCCTCGATAAGTGAGAAGGCTTTGTCAAGGCATAGTTATCCTGGGCGGTGCGTGAGCACCGCTTCTTTTGCCAGAGAGAGGTTGAGGACCAAAGCTCTGGAAATATCTCACGGCGGGCTGGCCCATCTTTGTGAGATTTTGATCTTCCCAACATCCTAAGAGAATGGCTGCCCCACTCTTGCGCGACTTTCGCAAGGGTGGGGACGATAATGTCGGCGGTCATCAGCCTTCGGCCAACGCTTCTGGCGATAATCCGGCTGTCCCACTCATTCGGGCTCGTTGCGAATGAGTCGCATTGCTCTGGATACTTGAAGCTTCAGGGCACACTCCTAATCTCTGACTGCTGAAGTCCTCTGTTTATCCAGTTTGATAGTATTTTCACTCAATCGCAGGGAATTAATATCCGGTGGCGGGCTGGCCCATCTTTGTGAGATTTTGATCTTCCCAACATCCTAAGAGAATGGCTGCCTGTAGATTATCAAGACGTTGTACTCATCGAAGCCGAGCCGACCGTGCTTAGTTTTGGCATCGAGCCGTGGAAAAGACGGCGCGATAAGTCCGCGCCTTGCAAATCGTTACAGCCGATTTGCACTTTCGCACCGGCGGGCTGGCCCACCTGCGCTGACACAACTGAGGCTGGCAGGCTGACCCAGCTTTGCAAGGCTTTGATTTCCTCGACCTCAGAAATGATTGAGGCTGCCCCATCCTTGCGCGGTTGTCGCAAGGGTGGGGGACTTCAACTGTTAGCGGAGAGAGGGGTTCTGATTCCTGCGAAAGGGCGGAGTCGGCGGCACGAATTCCCATCCGTCGAAAATTGCGACGGATGGGGCAGCCTCTCTCTTATGATCCCCGACAAAAATCAAATCCCATCGAGGATGGGCCAGCCCGCCAGCCTTTTCATTACTTATTTTGAGGAGATCGAAATCTAAAGCGGGCCAACCCCCTGAGGAAAAAGTCGGCGGCTCGAATTCCCGCCTTTACAAAAAGTAGCCAGCCCGTCCTAGGGATGAAAAGGTTTGGCTTGATCCATCATCGTAAGAATCGTCTTCATCCGTTTCGCCCGAGTTTCCGGCTTTTTTGCAGTTTCAAGGCGATAAACAATCGAATAAACATTTGCTTTGTTCAGGGTCTTGAAAAATGCTTCGGCTTTTTTATTTTTGGCCAGCTCTTCCAGAAAATCTTCGGGCGGAACCGCGCTCTTGGGCGACGCGTAGGCGGCTTCCCATCCGCCATCAACCTTCGCCCTCTCAACTGCATCAATCCCGGCCAGCGTCATTGCCCCGGCTTTGGTGAGGCGTTCGACGTGCTGAGTGTTTATTTTCGCCCATCCGCTTTTGGAACGTCTTGGCGTGAATTTCGGAGCCAGGATAGTTCGTCGAAGGGCTTTATCTGGCCGTCAATCCAGCCATAGCAAAGCGCTTGGTCAAGAGCGTCAGCATAGGTCAGGGATTTCTTGTTCGAATCTTTCTTGAAAATGCGCAGCCAGATACCGCTCGATGTGGCATGGTTGTTCTCCAGCCAGTGACGGAAATCGCCTGATGATTTGAAGCGTAGAACTGGTATAGAGTTCATAATTCTGTGTTGTGCTAGAAGTTAAAATACTCAAAGGCTGCTTTTTCGCTAGCCATTTTACAAAACTGGAGGAAGTGAGTTCCCCGCTGCGTGATTTCAAACTGCAACTACGCTTCTTGCTTTTACACAGCGCGGCCTAACCGGAACGGCGCGCTAAGCAGGCGTGCCGGCAGCATAATCACTGCGGTGATAAGAGCCAGCACTCCGTGGACTGCGATTCCGACGATGCGGAACGGAAGCAACAGGAGCCAAACGACCGGATACAGGATCAATGCCGCCAGGGCGAGTGGCCAGCAGACAACGAACAGAAGACACCAGAGCAAGAATGCAGCCATGGGATACCCCCTACTGTTACTTACGGACGCGAGCGGGAAGAAGTTCATTCGCCTTCCTGCGGGGGGACAGAATAAGAAGTTCCTCGCGGTTTTAAAATCCCCAAGGGTGTAGCTAGGGCTTCGCCGTGGGCCGCGTTCTTGCGGCGCTTCGCGGCTCGCACAAACGGGAACCAGTCCCACCGATGAAGCTTGCGCTCACCCGCCGAGACGAGGACTCCTGGGCCTACGTGAATCTTGCGGGGTCCTGACCCCCGGCTTTTTAGGCCATTCTCATCACTTCAATCGTTACCTAAGTCTTAGCCCAAATCCCGCGCGGGACATGCCTTTCCGGACTCTACAGCAATCACTGTATTTTCCGCATAATGGTTTCCGAGAGAGACAGATTATGCCAAAACGGTACAGTCTCGGATCATTACTACTGGCTGCAATCGCCTTGCTTGTTGGGTGCGGCGGTCCAGTCGTGCCTACGCCCCTTACCGGAAGTCGTTTGATGGCTGCTGCCGCGGTTCAGTTCGGAACGGTTCCGGTGGGCGGAACACTCTCCAGTTCGGTTGCGGTGAGTAATACGGCAACGGATGGGACAAACATTACCATCTCTCAAATCCATGTCGCAGGGCCGGGCTTCCTCCTTGGCAATGTGCCCTCCTTGCCTTTGATCGTTGCGGCCGGAGAAAGCGTAACCCTCGGGGTTGAATTCTCGCCGAAAGTAAACGGGTCCGCAAAAGGGACCGTTTCCATTATGAGCGACGCGATGGATCCCGTGCTTCCCGTCTCGCTAACAGGAAACGGAAACACAGCAACGCAGATTACCGTGTCGCCATCGGTCTTAAATTTCGGGAGTGTAGGGGTCGGACAAAGCGCGGTGTTGAACGGAACTTTAATCGCGGGAAGTACCAATGTCACAGTGTCCACAGTGGACGAAACTGGCCAAGGCTACTCGCTGGGCGGAATCAGCTTTCCAGTGACTCTGGCTGCGGGTCAACAGTTACCCTTTTCAGTAACATTCGTTCCGCAAGCGCCGGGAAGTTCGAACGGGAGCCTCGCATTTGTCACGAACTCATCTGCTTCCCCTACCGCAACGATGTCGGGTTCAGGGAGCCAGGCGAGCGCGCACAGCGTGAATCTTTCATGGAGCGCAAGCAGTTCTCCTGTGGCTGGCTATAACGTTTATCGAAGCCTGCAATCGGGTGGGCCGTATGCAAAGCTGACGGGCTCTCCAACTCCGGGAACCGATTATGCGGATACCACGGTGCAACCAGGATCTACATATTATTACGTGGCTACATCAGTGAATAACAGCGCGCAAGAGAGTGGATACTCAAACCAGACGGTTGCCACGGTTCCCTAACTTCAGGCTGCGGACTCTAAAGCTTCCGTAGAGCCGCCAGAGGTAGATCAAATTCTGTTTCCGCTCTTCCCAGGGACGGTTTCGCCCGCGCCCATGCTTAAATCACTGGACCAGCAGTCGGCAACAATTTTCCATTCTCCGGCTTGACGGGTAAGAACTACCATGTACTTGCCGCGCTCTTCACGGCGCTTGCCGGTCGCAGTCGGGATCAACATTTTGCACCGGCCGGCTTCACAGGCCACATCGCCAAATACCTCCACCCGGAGAGGATCTAGTTCCACTTCTCCCAAACCTGCGTCCAGCACGGAGAACAAAAACTCGCGTATCGAGGCCGTTCCTCTCACCGGTGGAACGTTGGGGCGTAGTACAAGAGCGTCGGCGGTATAGAGTTCGACCAGGTCGTCGAGATGGGTCGTGTTGCAAGCGAGCGCCCAATCCTGACTAACCTTTCTGACTGCGGCTTCTGAGCGGCTTAATGTGGCTCCAGTCAGGGGAGCGCGCGCTCGACCGGAATCGCGCGAAGGCGGGGCGTTATCCACACGGCCCTGTGCTTGCACTGCGACGGCTTGCGGCGTGCCTTCCGCAGCAAAATAATGATGGTGATAGTGATGGTGGTAATGATGCGGGCCTGGAACCGGCTCAAAGGATTGCGGACTATTCACCACCGGAGACGCAGGCCGTTCCGGCGCGGCAGCTTGCGAGAGCGGAACACCGCAGGTGGCGCAAAATTTGTTTCCAATGGGATTCTGATTGCCGCACGCCGTGCAAAAACCTTGAGCCGGCTCGGATGCATTTTCAGCCGCGAGAGATTCTTCGCTATCCGTTTGCACCCCAAGGCGCTGAATTGCCTGGAGCGCCGCCGAAACGGCTTCCTGTCCGGGCTTGGGACGCCGCATGTCGTAATTCATACGGTTAAAAAAATCATCCACCGAGGGATTCGGAACGAGTTCCTCCCCTTTATCTTCCGGTTGTTCTTTGGACGACTTTGGGTTTTCCTTAGCCACCGATATCGAATGAAGACTGCAGAATCATTCTAGACCAAAACTTCTCCGGCGGGTCGAAAAGTCAACTGTGGCTTCGGTCTCGGTGGGAACTCCATTGCACAGAGCTGGGCGGTATCGCCACGAGCGTACAACATTCAAGACCGTGCGATCTTCGGCATTACCCACGCTCTTGAGCAGCAGCGCGCTATGGACCAAACCGTCAGCGCCAATGACGAAGCTCACACTGAGTCCGGTGCCTGGCACGTCGGCGTCGATCAGCGGAGTGGGTGTGGTAAGCGGTTCTGGAGGAGTCGTGAATTCACAGGTTGCGGCGGCACTTGGGATATGAAGGAACTTCGAATTGCTTTCAAATGACTTCCAAAGTTTAATTTCAGGCTTCGAAGCCTGTTTTTTTCCCTGACCCATGACAATGGCAGCCGCAAGAGAACAGGGCACAAGCGCCACAAGGAGCAAAATCTCTCCAGCCCGGAATTTATAAGTCCCCATGAAATGACCCGGTCAAAGGCGGCGAGTTCTTCGGGCCGCCGTCACGGGTGTTGGGGCAATTCATTTGCCACGGGGAGTCAACGCAAGCCCCACAAAACAGGTGCCTTTCCAGCCACCAATGAACAAGGGTCTTGCAGAAGAGAAACACATTGCAGATGCCGGAGGGAACTTTAGCTGGCGAGGATAAACGGGGAGAGTTGCCCCCCACTACGCGGAAGTCGGTAAAGATCGTTCGCTGTCTAGTGCACCGTTATCGGCGTCATCAGTCCGGCGACGTGCGTATGACTCTCGCAGACGTTCAACATTCCTGGCTCGTCATGCGAAAACAACGAGCGGGGGTACGCGCAATGCAGATGGAATGCACGCTCGTTCAGCAGATCGTTCCACAGACTCTCGAGGGCAAGCGCACCGGCCTTGTTACCTCTGTCCCAAAGGACGGCAACCATTTCTCCGAATACGGTGAGTCCCATATCTTTGCTCCGGGCTGCCTTCTTAACATCCATCAATAACTGGCCGACCGTAGAAAGAAACAGCTTTGGGTCGGGCATGTTTTTGACCATGAATTTTGAGAGCATTTCGTCGGCGTCACACATGGTGAAGCGTTCTTCTCTCGCGTAGTTCCGCACGTTCACTTCAAGCCTTTGTAGAGCCTTCGTCAGCAGTTCCCGGTGATCTTTGGTAGCGACAACCAGGACGGAATTGCCCACCAGGAGCGCGGAAGAGACGACCCCGCACAGCCTGTCAATGAGTGCCTGATGCGTGTCGTAGAACTGCACAGAATGGACGGTGGACATGGTTCCCCCTTACGCGATTGCATTAGGATACATGATAGTCCCCTTCGGTTGTACGGTTATTCACGGCCCTTGCTGTGGGCGATTTTGAATTTTGTTGAGGAGGTGTTAGGGTTACCTGCGTCACTTGAGCCTACCCCCTTGCCGCGTCCACAATCAGAATTGTGGGGAGAATCCATCCGTGATATAGGGATTCTCCTGTTGGTTTTTGCCCCGCTGGATACGCTTATCCAGCATGGCCGACATTTAGCCGATACAGAGACTACATTGCTCGGAGGAGCAATAATTGCTGGAATGGGGTTGATCTGGTTCGGAGTTTGGCTAGAATCGGAGAAGGAGTAAGCCTATGTCTTCTGCTGTTATTTGGGTCCTATTTGCCGCCGCCTGCGGCCTACTAATGACCGCCGGGGTGCGCGCCAAGCACAAAGAACAAAGGAAGGAAGACCGCCCTCACAAGGCAGCTTAGTAGAAACCGTGCGCGGCTAAGCTGCCGTTGTTCCCTTGTGCACCAGCCAATAGATTCAGCAATTCCTCAATTGTCCGCTCCGGCTTTGGCACGTGCCACTTCCCTGGGAGTGGCCGCTATCTTCTCTGAAACTCGACACAAAAGGTACCACCAGGCGGTGCCGCCTAAGACTAGGCATGCCGCCGCTAGTGCCTCGTGTCCTCCAAAGGCCAATGCACCGTATACGAGGGAAATTGGTAAGTCGACCAATAGAAGAACTGAGGCCAAAATACCTAGGGGCTGTAGGGCGAGAACGACGTATCCACTGAATATAGCCACACATACAAGCAAATGCACAAGCGGGACGATATGAACCCAACGGAATTTTCGCGATTGCATCCTGTACGGATGCTAGCTTGCCCGGGAGATCGAGTCTAGATTACCCATGTGAAGCCGTGGTCGTCGTGAACGCCGGGTGCCTCAGGTCTCGCTGCCGTTGCGAGACTAGGGATGTCGAGATCTGCCAGGACACCTCACCGCTCCTTAATGATCTCGCTCAGAACATCAGGTTTCGACTCGTTGCGCACGAGATGCGGATATTTTTCTCCACCGTGGTAATCAATTTTGTAAGTACTGTAGTAACCGGCATTTTCTATCAGCAGTTCGATAGGTTCCGCGCTTCCCATCGCGGCGTGCAGCGCATCACGCAGAATCTGTGGCGAATTACCCATATCGCTGGAAAAGCCGCGGCCATTCACCGCTACAAGTCGCATCCCGGGGCCGATTCCGGCCTTTGCCGCGGGCATTCCCTCGATTGTGTCCACGATGGTTCCATCGTCCCTCAACTCCAGACCGATGGAAAACGACGCATCGAGTGCCCGATGATCATCCTCCCAAATTCGTGTCATATCTGAGCGGTTCTGATCGTAAACCACCTTCCAGCCGCTGTTTTCAAGCCCTGTCATCGGTGCGCGGGGAGAATGGTTCGTGAGCCGCTCCGTCCAAAAGCTGCGCCAATCGTAGGGAGCAACTTGATTCAGGCCATTCACAATGTCGTCGAAGGTATAAGTCTTTACCATCGGCGGACCACTTGGCGGCCCGTGGAAGATTTGGCAAAAATCGTCAATAGACTTCTTGCCGTGCGTCTGCTGGCGGATAATCGTATCAACCCAGAGCCAATTCAACACATCCTCGTCATAGAAGTCCGTCTTCCTTCGCCATGACGCCCAACCATCCTCAGCGAAATAAAGTTGCGGGGCTGCATCGGCCGTGTCTTGCAAGTTTCTCCAGGTGCGGCCGGGTTCGTGATCAAGCCGCGCCGCAAGGCGGGCCACGGCATCGCGGTATTGATCGGGCGTCCACAACCCGCTCCGCGCGGTGAGCACGTCACCAAGGTACGAAGTCAGTCCTTCATACACCCATAGGAGATCGTCCTGCATGGGCTGCTCGTAGTCAGGCGTGGTCAGGTCAGCTGGCCGACGGTATTTGCCATTCCACGAGTGCACATATTCGTGCGGCAAAAGGCCGGCGTGAAGCTCGCGCTGGTCAGAGCTCACCAAACCGCGCTCTTCGATGCGGCTATCGTCGGATTCGTGATGCTCGAGCCCGAAATGAGCGACGTGATCGCTAAGAGTGAACAGGAAGTGATAATCGCGATAATGGTGTGCGCCAAATAATGCGTACGCCTGTTGCACCAGATTCTTATATTCGTCCCATACTTCGGGCGGGGCATCCAGTGCTGCGGCGCTGTCGGCGGCGATATCCATTTCGACCGGAGCTGTGTCGTGGGTCAACGGCACGACTTTTAGATATCGGGCCGTGAGCACGGGAGAATCCACCAATGTGGCTAAAGAAACTGGCGCGAAAGTGATTTCGGGATGGGTGTCAGTGGGTCGCTCGACAACGGGCAACGAGGTGCCGAACTTCCAGCCATCAGGTAGCCGGATGCTTGGCTCATAAGTAAGGTCATGGGAGTTCCATCCCTTGGGATACAACAAGACTTGATTCCAGCTGACAATAGTTAAAGTCGCAGTCGCCGACGAACCTTCGGAGAATCCGCTCTCCATGGTCGGAGGCGAAAGGAAATCAAGCGAGGCGTTAACTTCGCTGACTCCGGCGGGAACTTCGACGTTAATTGTCCAGCCGTCAAGAGTGTCGCGACGCCATTTCAGAGTTTGCCCGTTGGCGACGAACTTCAGCCCAGCGAGGTCAATCACAGGACCGTCAGGCGCATGTTCGCCGGGTATCCATTTCGGATAATAAAGAGTCAGCGTGCCCAGAGTTGCTGGGATTGTTAGCTGAGCGTGGAAGATTTTGCGCGGAGCTTCGGAGGCGTCCACGAATATCTTTATTGTTGGTGCTTTAGTCTGAGCGAATGCAGCGCAGGCAAATATGAAAACGAATCCAAGAGCACAGGTTTTTCGAACCTTCATCAGACACACTCCCCAAGCCCGACCTACGAATATAGCAGCATCAGAATCGAACGCTGGTTTACCTAGACCTTCTTGTACGCGGATGACCGATGCCGTCGCCGTAATCTATTATGTCGCATGGCCGGGCGCGGCAAATTCATTACATTCGAAGGGCTGGATGGATCCGGCAAGAGCACGCAACTGCAAAAACTTGCCGGAGTCCTTCGCGCCGACGATATAGCTCTCACCTGCACGCGAGAGCCGGGTGGAACTGCCGTCGGGGAAAAGATACGCAATGTGCTTCTGGACACAGCGACATGCGGCCTCGCGCCGCGAGCAGAATTGGCACTGATGTTTGCCGCGCGGGCACAACATATAAAAGAAGTGATTCAGCCTGCATTGGAAGCCGGCCATTTCGTGCTGTGCGACCGGTTCACAGATTCGAGCGAAGCGTACCAGGGTGGCGGACGCCAATTGGGAACCGAACTAATCCTCGAATTGCACCGCATCCTCTGCAACAATCTACAACCCGAGCTCACAATTTTGATGGATTCAGACGTGGCCGCAAGCGTGGAACGTGCCAAAAGACGAAATAATCTTCGCAGTGAAAAAGTAGGAAGCAGGCGAACCCGACGAAAACCGCTTCGAGCACGAGAGCCGAGCTTTCTTCGAACGCGTTCACGCCACTTATCGGGCAATTGCCGCGCGTGATCGCGACAGAGTTGTTTTGGTAAATGCCCGCGGCACGCCCCAGCAAACTCATGAGCAAATTGTAGAGATAATCCGGCACAAATTTAAACTTCGATAATCCCGAGACTTGGGGCAACCCAAGTGTTTAACGCTCGGGCCACCGCGCCCGGTAAATCTGCACCACGCCGGTGTCGCTCATCATCGCGAACCGGCCATCCGATGTGATGCTGGGGAAACCTTCCCAGCCATCCAAATTGACAGTTAATCCGTCGTATTTGGCTACGCGGTCCCATTTTCCGTCAATTGTCAGCCGGTACATTCCCGATTCTTCTTCGGGCCCTCCGTGCCTTAGCGCGTAATAGACAGATTTGCTGTCATTCGCCCACACCCAGTAATCCCAAGGAAAAGTGAATGTTCTCAGATCCTTCCAAGTTTTTGATGCCGCCGAATACAGCACCATGCGCGAGGGATTTTCGGCAATTGCCACCATATATTCTCCATCCGGCGACCAGGAGGGCACGTAAAAGCCCTCCGAACCCCGCATGATAGAAATCTTCCGCGTGGCCAAATCCAGAACTTTGATTCCCAGAATCTGCCCGGGCTTTGGATAATCGTTGAATGCGATTGACTTTCCATCCGGAGAAAACACGGGAGCAAGCTCCGTTTTGCCCTCTGAGGTCAACTTTTCTGGCGTATTCCCATCCGCCGAAACTCTGTATATCTCCTTGTAGTTAGAAAACGCAATCCACTTACTGTCCGGCGACCATCGCGGCATAGATACGCCCATATCCGTCAACTCCAGCTTCTCGCTGCCATCCAACTTGCTTCGCCAAAGAAGGTGCTGAGGATAGTCGCGATAAGCTATCCATTGTTTATCGGGAGAGATCTGAAAATCGGCGGCGGCCAAACCATCCAGAAACGGGACGAACCGCTTCTGTCCGGGATCGTAGACTTGCATGGAACCTTGGGCGTTCCGTCCAATGATAAACAACCCATCGTCGTCCCGGCTCGGGGTTGCTGCCAGTACATCAATCTGTCCCGACGTAAGCTGCACGGCGGCCAGTTTTTTCCAGAACTCGAACCAGGGGGGGTGAATGAGTTCGTAAATGTTATTCTCACCTCCGCGCGCTGACATGAAAATGAAATGCTTTCCATCCCGCGTCCACTGTCCATGCGTTTCCGTGGCATCCATGGGCCAATCCAACGCAAGCCGATGCGGGTTGTTGCCATCGGCGTTCAATTCCCAAATCCGGGATGGGTCATCCTGGTTAGTTCCATCCACCGTCACCCGAATGCGACGGGAGTCGGGAGAAAAATATGGCGTTTCGAGGTACGACGGCCCATCCCATATTTTTGTCAGGTTCGCGCCGTCGTTGTCACTCATATAAATAGAGTTCATGCTGGCGTAGACAATCGAACGGCCATCGGGAGACCAGCGTGCATCCTGAGCGATCTGGTTTCCCAGCTTTCTCGGCGAGCCTCCCAGGACCGGAACTGTCCAGATCGAGCCTAGCCCCATCTCGTTATTCAGATCCGGCTTCAGCGCCAACATCTCCGATGCGTCTGGAGATATGTCCAGCATCTGCATGCCAGCAGCGGAGGCGCGCAAGGGAGCGATCGGGCCGCCTTTCACCGACATCTCAACGGGAACGCCCCGGCTCTGGAAATAAAGCCGCGAACCATCCGTTACCAGGGGTCCGTCTTTTAGTTCAGAAGAAAAGGTGATTTGTTCGGAGTTCAGTGGACCGGGAAGGGACGATGGCGTGAGGCTGATAATCACGCCAAACATAATCAGAAACAAAGCGGCAGCTCCCGCCGCCCACTTCCAGCGTGATCCGGTTCGCAGCCGGCCGAAATCTTTTCTGCTGCTTGTCGCTTGCGAAGATCCCGTCTCCTGGCGCTCCATCCGCCGAAGATCAACCGCAATTTCCCTGGCCGTCTGGTAGCGGTCTTCCGGGTCTTTCTCCAGGCACTTCAGGACGATTTCGTCCAACTTAGCCGGCAGTTTGGGATTGCCAGATGTGGGCGGAACAGCGGGTTGGTTCAGAATCGCATCAATCAATTCAGACTGGATGTTGCCCGCATAAGGCCGGCGGCCAGTACACATTTCATACAGCACCACTCCCAGCGAATAGATATCCGAACGCCCATCCACCTCTCGCCCCCGTAGTTGCTCGGGAGACATATAAGGAAGCGTTCCAATTATCCCTTCAGTATTGGTTAAATTGGTTACGGTGGGGGTGTCGCTGGTTCCCAGCAACTTCGCAACGCCAAAATCCAGGACCTTCACCAGACCGGAAGTGGTGACAAAAATGTTGCCAGGCTTGATGTCGCGATGAATTACTCCCTTGGCGTGGGCTGCGGCGAGAGATTCGGCAATTGCCATTCCGAATTTCGCAATTCTGTCGGCGGCAAGTGCTCGTCCGCCGATGCAACCCGCGAGGGTTTGGCCCTCCAGGTACTCCATGGCAATGAACACCTGCCCGGAGTCCTCTACGATGTCGTAGATGGTGCAGATGTTCGGATGATTGAGCGACGATGCGGCGCGGGCTTCGCGGCGAAACCGCTCCAGGGCGAGATGATCGGCGGCAAGATTCTGCGGAAGGAATTTTAGCGCCACCGCGCGTCCCAGCTTGGTATCCTCGGCTCTGTAAACCACACCCATGCCGCCGACACCGATCTCTTCGACGATCCGGTACTGCGCAAACATGCTGCCGCTAAGGTTGGCCCTCGGTTGCGCAGACAAGGGGAGCGACCGTTTGTGACGCCGGCTGCGCTCGGCTTCGAACACCGGCTTCTCGATGAAATCGCCGGCATTCTTATGCTGGGCGATGAGCGATTCGACTTCGCGGCGTAAATCCTCATCGCCGGCGCAGGATTCTTCGAGCACTGCGCTGCGATGATCTTCGCCGGCCTCTAGAGCTTTGTGGAAAACGCTCTCAATCTTATTCCAGCGTTCAGGTTTCATTTGCCTGCCCACTCATTTCGCGCAATAGCCACGCCTTCGCGAGTCTCCAGTCGCGGGCGACGGTATCGGGGGAAACCTTCAAGACCTCGGCGGTTTCTTCCACGCTCAAGCCACCAAAGAAACGCATCTCTACCACCTGGCTCTTGCGCTCGTCCACCTTTGCCAGGCTGGTGAGGGCGGCATCCACCGCAACCAAATCCCCGCTGGCCTCGGAGGCAACCAGAGGCACCACATCGAGCGCGACCGGTCGTGCTCCTCCGCCGCGTTTGCGCGACTGCCGCGCCCGCGCCTGGTCGGTAAGAATACGGCGCATCTGGCGCGCACAGAGCGCAAAGAAATGCGCCCGGTTCTGCCAATCAATCAGTCTCAGGTCGGCGAGGTGCAGGTACAACTCATTGATCAACGCCGTAGTTTGAAGCGTGTGATCGCCGCGTTCCCGCGCCATGCAACGTCCCGCCGCTCGATGCAGTTCTCGATAGACCTGAGGCGTCAGTTTTTCGAGGGCCTGCTCGTCACCGTCACGCCATGCCCGAAGCAGCTCTGTAATGTCGTGTCCGAGGGTCTTAGGCATACACAACCCCTATCCGCAGGAAGGAGCGGCGTTTACAGGAAAAGATAGCACGGACATAGCCCTTTGTCCCCGAACGATCTTCGTCAAAATCTGCTGTGTCGTTACAGGTTTTAACCCTGGTTCTCGCTATAGGAAGTGTAGGACCAGAAAAACCTGGGCGCGGGCAGCAACGATAACCGCTGCTCAAGGTCATAAGGAGAGCACAATGAAAACGGTAGGTAAGAAATTAGCATTAGTAATGTTATTGAGTCTGATTGGTTTAGGCCTCACGGTGACAGCGAATGCGCAGTGCGCGAGCCGGGCGGGAGCCGTCCTTCACCATCAATCGTGGCAGGGGTCCGGTACACAGTTTGGATCATTCCTACTCGCATCTGATCGATATGAAGAAGACCCGATTGTGGGCACGTGGCACGTGAAATTCACCGCCGAAGGCAATACTGGCTCGGAAGCTCCGCCCGACGGCACGCCGATAGACAATGCCATCGTTCAGTGGCACAACGATAAGACGGAGATTATGAACTCGGGACGTCCCGCACAGGATGGCAACTTCTGCCTGGGAGTGTGGAAAAAGACTGGAAAATTCAGTTACCGGCTCAACCACTTCGCTCTGGGCAACGACACCGAGAACGCACCGAGCGGAATTGGGAACCCGGCGGGACCTACCCGCATCCTCGAAGATGTGGTCTTGGACCCAGACGGAAACAGCTATACCGGTTCATTTACCCTGAATGCCTATAGCGCGGCGAACGTCAGAGTGGCGCACATCGTGGGTGTGATTAGCGCAACCCGCATCACGGTCAGCACTACCGTAGGTAAATTGTTGGAGTAAGTCGGAATTATTTTAATGCCTGGTGCCCCAGGTTCGCGTCCGTTTTTTGGACGCTAACCTGGGTTGAGCTAACCTGGGTTGAGCTACGCGGGCTGCCGGCGATAGGAACCAGCCTAGGCGTCATCCCGAAACTCGGCGCTTTCACCAGCCGAGTGAGGGATCTCGCGTGTACCACCATGCACCGTCTGACGCGGGCGGCCCTAAACCTTCTCATTGACTTCCGGCTCCGGAGTTTCTTTTGGGTTCATCGCACTCTTGAATCCGCGAATCCCATCTCCGAGACCTTTGCCGAGTTCCGGCAATTTCTTGGGCCCAAAAATAAGTAGCGCTAATCCGGCAATGATCAACAGGTGCATCGGCTGAAACAATCCTTCAAACATGATTCCTCCATAACTCAAGTAAGACGATTAGAAAAATAGAACGAGGAAACCTGTGCTTCCTCGTTCTCGAATGAATAACTACTTAATGGTGCCGTTCATTCCATCTGGGTAAAAGCCACCAGAGTGGGCTCCGCCGCCGTAAACGATGTTCAATACCTGCGCTGCGGTACGGGGAATGGACAATCCATTGCTATCCACATCAAAGGGATTGCTTTCGGTGGGTGGAACGTCTTGCGAGTCCACTGCCGGGCTGTTCACTCCATACCAAATGCACGCAAGCCGGATGGATCCGGAATGTTGCGCCTCGGTGTCCATGATTCGAGCCGCGGCATCCAGGTACGCGCTGCTCTGAATCAACGGAGCCGCGCCCAGATAAGCGCTTACTCCGACGTCTTCAAACTGGCGAGCCAGTTTCATGAAGTCGTTCACATTGTTGTAGCCATATCCCAGCGCATCGAGATTGATGGCTGGCTTAGGCACAGCTGCCGAACCGAGAGCTGCGCGCAGGTATTTGACATGCTCGACTTCGTCTGTCCGCAGGCCGCTGGCCACGAAGGCAATATTGGCGCCCGTAAAGCTCACCATTTTGCCGCCCGTGGTGGGGCCGGTTTGCTGGCTCGACGAGATCACGCCTAACCCTACCAGCGATGTTCCCCAAGTCGCCTTAAGGTAGAACTCGGCTTCGAGGTATTCGAGGTTGAGGGCGAAGTTAACGATGTCTGCATCAGTGAATGTGGCGGCATTCAATTTACCCATACTGCCGCCCATCATCGTCATTGCGGCAACACCCAGGCTGGTAGCCCCGGCGCGCTTAAGGAACTTGCGACGGTCGAACGGACTATCAACGATCTTCTCCAACAATTCAGTTTTCATTGAGCTCTCCAAATTTATTTTTCTTGAAGTTGAGGATCCGTCGCCGGATGCCTTGAGCCAAAGCGCGTTCACAGGGGGAAAAGACCTGCGGAGAGTTTCCGGAAACCAGGAAGGGACGTTACTGGTTCATTACTCAGGTGCGTCCTTCAACGCACAGGTTGCCTAAGTATCTTTTTGTCACGAGTATTGACTTTACTAAATCCGAATCGCGCATCTGAACGTACTCCGTATATCGCTCGAATACTTGAATGGTGCATGAATCAAGGGTTCGGCGAGCGAACGCTGGGTTTGGAGGTCAAGGGACAATGCGCGTTTTCAAAGCGAACGCGCACTTGCCTCCTTATCGGCGTTCGCGAAGGCTGTTATCTACTTAATTAAGGTGTTCCGCCTAGATTTGCATCCCCGATTTGTGGAATGATCCCCGATTTGTGATCATCCGGAAATTAGCAGTACCGAAAGGGCGGCTCTGCGGTTGAAACTCCCTGTTTCAGTCAGTGGTCGAATCCGGCATTTGACAACGAACGGTCTCAGGCATAGGGTTTTGCGGAAAGATTAAAGACCAAGGTACAAACGGACTTTCCGGCCGGGACATCAGGAGGCAGCGTGCGAAAAGCCGTACTGATTCTTATAATTTTCCTTGCGATGCCCGCCGCGCTCAATGCGCGACAAAGCTCATGGTCCAACCTCAATCGCCTTAAAGCTGGCCAGGGAATTGTAGTGATCGAGTCCGGCACGAGACGTCACGCGGGAAAATTTGTCAGCGTGACTGATGAATCCCTCACCCTGAATGAAAAAGGTTCGGAGGTATCGGTGAAACGCCAGGATGTTGCCCGCGTCTCGACATCCTCGGCCCCTAGGCGCGGCGAGCACGCCGTGATAGGCCTTATCGTTGGCGGACTCATCGGGGCGGGCATCGGCGCGGCCTCCGGCTCGAAGACTGGTTTCCTAGGCGGTTCCTCGCGCGGAATCGCCGCCCTTGTTGGCGTTGTAATCGGCGCCCCAATCGGCGCCATCGTCGGCGCCGTGATTCCGGCCCATCGAACCGTGTATCGCGCCGGTCCATCCGCCGCTTAGCATTAGAAGATGACTTCAGTCAGCAATTAGAGGGGGATCCCGCACCGTCTCTGCAAAGAAGCTGGAGACAAGGGAGAGCGGCCTTCGAATCCGGATAACAAAATCGCGCTATTCTCTCTATCGAGGAGACACTGTGCCCATCGGGACTGCGCTGCACGAGAGAACATTTCCCCTTTGCCAGAGCCTGAACTATCGCGAGTGGTCGGGATATTACGCGGTCAGTGTCTATGAGACGCAACATGAGCATGAGTACAATGCCATTCGCAATGCGGCCGCGCTGATTGATATCAGTCCTCTTTTTAAATATCTGATTACCGGCAAGGACTCTACGCGCTTCGTGCACCGTGTCATCACGCGTGACATTAATAAAGTGCAGCCTGGACGGGTCATCTATTGCTGCTGGTGCGATGAAGAGGGAAAAGTTGTTGACGACGGAACGATCACGCGTCTGTCGGAAAACACATATCGCTGGACCGCAGCCGATCCCAGTCTGCGCTGGTTCCAGCAAAATGCCATCGGGCTGGATGTAAATATCTCTGACATTTCAGAGCAGGTCGCCGCTCTTGCGCTTCAAGGGCCGACCTCCGGACAATTATTGAAATCGGTAGCCGAAGCCGACATCGCTAATCTGAGGTATTTCCGGATGACTTCCGGAAAAATCGCAGGCGTACAAGTTGACATCTCACGCACCGGTTACACCGGCGACCTCGGATACGAGATTTGGACGCCATGGGATGAAGCGGTCAAAGTCTGGGACGCGCTGATGGAGAAAGGGTATCAATTCGACGTCCACGCGGCGGGAATGTTGGCATTGGACGTAGCGCGAATCGAAGCTGGGCTGCTTCTGATCGAAGTAGATTACACATCCAGCAAGAAGGCGCTGATCCCATCGCAAAAATATTCCCCCTTCGAACTTGGGATGGGACGCATGGTGCACTTCGACAAGGAGAATTTCACTGGACGCTCGGCGCTTCTTCAAGAACAGCGGCAATCTCAATCCGCTTTTCGCCGGTTCATTGGACTGGAGGTTGATTGGCCATCGGTTGAAAAATTGTATGACGAAATGGGACTCGCCTCCCAAGCACCCAGCGTTGCATCGCGGGCGCATGTGCCCCTATATTCCGGCAAGCGACAGGTCGGCAAAGCCACTTCCACGACATGGTCGCCACTTCTCAAAAAGATGATTGCGCTGGGCAGCGTGCGTTCGGAGTATGCCACGGAAGGAGCGACGCTAGAGATGGAAATTACGATAGAAGCCGCGCGCCGTACCGTGCCTGCGAAAGTAGTGAAGCTTCCGTTTTATAATCCGCCAAGAAAAACAGCCACGCCCCTATAACGAACTGTGTTCCGCTTGCACGGCCTCGAAAGTAACTCGGGATACAATGCCCCTGTCTTCGATCTTCAGGATTGGTCCGATTCCTGGCGTAAATTATAGGGAAGCTTGACGCTCAAACCTCGAAGAGCTTTCAATAATTTGAGTTCCAGTTAAGGTCTAATAAGGACGCCGTTCATGTTTTGCCCGCAGTGCGGGACCGAGAATCCTACCGGGGAAAGCCATTGCAGGAAGTGCACGACGGTGCTGCCTGCACTGACGATTGCATCCGACGTTACTGCCCCAATCTTGAATAAGACCACTACTTCAGGTTCGTCGGACGTGACGGAAGGTGTTTCGAGCGGCGTGTCACGTTCCACTCTTCGCAGTTTCGAGCTGGGCAGCGTGATTGGCAATCGCTACGAAATATTGCAATTGCTCGGCGAAGGAGGCATGGGCGCGGTTTACAAAGTTCGCGATCGCGAAGTGAATCGGCTCGTTGCTTTGAAAATGATCCGTTCCGACCTTGCGAGCAATCCTGAAATTCTTGCGCGCTTCACGCAGGAACTGGTTCTAGCGCGTCAGGTGACGCATAGAAATGTCATTCGACTGTTCGATCTTGGCGAAGCTGACGGCGTGAAGTTCATCACCATGGACTTCATCGAAGGCCGCGACTTGAAGTCGCTCCTGACGGAAAAGGGAAAGTTAGCGCCGGATGAGGCGATAAAGGTTATTGGGCAGGTGTGCCGCGCCCTCGACGCCGCGCACACCGAAGGAGTCGTACACCGCGACTTGAAACCGCAGAACATCATGCTGGATGCGAATCGTCGCGTCACTGTTATGGACTTCGGCATCGCGCGCTCCGCCGAAATGTCGGGTATGACACAAACCGGCGCGTTGATTGGCACGCCCGAATACATGTCGCCCGAGCAGGCCCGCGGCCAGACGGCGGGTGTTCCATCCGATCTGTTTACGGTGGGCATCATCTTTTATGAGCTGCTAACCGGGGTCACACCTTATAAATCCGACACGGCGATGGCGAGCCTGCTCAAGCGCACTCAGGAGCGACCCCGCCCGCCGATCATTCTCGACCCTTCGATCCCGCCCGGCGTCAGCGATGTGGTGATGAAGTGTCTCGAGATTGATCCCGCCAAACGTTATTCAAGCGCCGTGCAGATTCTTGCCGATCTCGGCGTGGCTGGAGAAACGGCTGCGGGAACAATGTTCGGCGCTTCAGCGATTGCACCGCCGCCAGGCAAATTCGCAATCTATGGCAAATGGGTCGCCGCCGGTCTTATCGTTGTGCTGATTGGTGCGGGAGTTCTACTGCGAAACAAGCTTTTCACCACGACCGCTGAGAAGCACGCACCAGTCACGGTGCTGGTTTCGGACTTCGATAACAAGACCGGAGATTCAGTCTTCGATGGCACGCTAGAGCCAATGCTAGGCATCGCACTTGAAGGCGCTCCTTTTATCAGCTCATACAACCGGACATCGGCACAGCGCGAAGCTACCAAGCTCGATCCCGGAGCAAAGCTGGATGAGAAAACCGCGCAGCTCGTTGCCGTGCGCGATGGCATCAGCGTAGTTGTCGGCGGGTCTATCGAGCCGTCAGGCTCGGGCTATAAAGTTTCCGTCGAGGCTGTGGACGCAGCAACGGGAAAACCGATCGTCAGCAAAGAAGTGGACGCTGCGAATAAGCAAGAAGTCCTTGCCGCCGCCGGAAAACTCGCTGCAGATATTCGCACCGCTCTCGGCGACAAGACGCCTGAATCCGCGCAACTCACTGCCGCGGAAACCTTCACCGCCGGTTCGATTGAAGCGGCGCACGCATACGCCACCGCCCAAGCCTTTCAATACGAGGGCAAATGGGACGATGCGATCAAGGAATATCAGCACGCGATTCAGCTTGATCCGAATCTGGGCCGCGCCTATGCCGGTCTTGGCGCGGTGGAAGCAAACATGGGCCACGATCAGGACGCGGAAAAATATTATCTGGATGCGATGTCGAAGATTGACCGCATGACTGAGCGCGAAAGGTATCGGACGCGCGGCGGCTATTACCTGATGCGCGGGGAGCCACTCCAGGCGATTGAAGAGTACACGGCGCTCGTCAATCAATTCCCTTCTGATACGGCGGGTTATGCGAATCTTGCGCTCGCATATTTCTATACGCGCAACATGTCTAAAGCTTTAGAGGAGGGGAAAAAAGCGATCGAGATTTCTCCTAAGAATGTTGTCCAGCGAAATAACGTGGCGCTTTACGCCTTGTACGCAGGCGATTTTGATACCGCTTCAAAAGAAGAACAAACTGTGCTGGGGATGAATCCGTCGTTTGAAAAAGCCTACGAGGGTTTGGCGCTCGCGCAACTGGGACAAGGCAAACCCGCAGACGCCGCTGCTACGTGGCAGAAACTTCAATCTCTGAGCGCGCGTGGCGCTTCGAAAGCGGCGATGGGCTTGGCTGATCTTGCCTCTTACGAAGGCCGCATGGCGGATGCAGCAGGCCTACTCGAAAAAGGAATCAGCGGAGACCAGGCTAATCAGGATGCGGAAAGCGCCGCTGACAAACTAGCCGCTCTCGCGTTGGTGCAGCAGGCTCTTGGCAAAAACGGTGACGCGATTGCCTCAGCCGACGCCGCGACCAAAGCGAGCAAGGACGAGAGCGTATATTTTCGTGCCGGCCGCGCATATCTTGAGACCGGGCAGGAACCCAAGCTGCGGTTGATGGCCGCCGACCTCGCCGCGCGGATTTCGCATGACTCGCAGGCTTACGCGAAGATCCTCGAAGCCGAAAGCCAACTCGGGCACGGCCATCCGCAGGACGCAATCCAAACGCTTCAGGACGCGCAGAAGCTCGCGGACATGTGGCTAGTCCACTTCGATCTTGGCCGGGCCTATCTTGATGCCGGGGCCTTTCCTGAAGCTTCATCACAATTCGAGACTTGCTTAAACCGCAAGGGCGAGGCGACTTCGATTTTCCTCGACGATGTGCCCAGCTATCATTTTTTGCCGCCGGTTTACTACTATCTGGGACGCGCGCAGGAAGGAATGAAAAGCAGCGGCGCCAGCGATACCTATAAGACCTTCCTCGCCATCAAGGAAAAATCTTCGAATGATCCCCTCGTAGACGATGCCAGAAAGCGACTCGCCTCGCTGAAATGACTATTTCCATTACTTCGCGGAGTTATAATTCGCTTTCATGCCACTCGCCACGGAAACTCAGCTTGGCCCCTACAAAATTATTGCTCTAATCGGCTCCGGCGGGATGGGCGAAGTCTATCGCGCGCGGGACACCCGCCTGTTGCGCGAAGTAGCGCTCAAAGTGCTTCCGCCTTCGTTCACAAACGATCCAGACCGTCTGCGGCGCTTTGAGCAAGAGGCCCGCGCCGTGGCTGCTTTAAACCATCCCAACATCGTTTCGGTTTATGACGTCGGCAATGCGGACGGCGTCCATTACATCGTTTCCGAACTGCTCGAAGGCGAAACATTGCGGCAGCGGATCACCGCCGGAATGTCATCCCGCAAAGCCAGTGAACTTGCGATTCAGTTAGCGAATGGGCTCGCGGCGGCTCACGAGCAAGGCATCGTTCACCGCGACCTCAAACCTGAAAACGTTTTCATCTCCCGCAACGGACGCCTGAAGATTCTGGACTTTGGCTTAGCCAAACTGCGTCGTCCCGACCTGTCCGCCGAGACTATGGATGGTGTCACGGTGGCTGCAACCCACGTCGGCCAGGTGTTGGGAACAGCCGGATACATGTCGCCCGAACAGGTGCGCGGCGAAAACGCAGACCACCGGTCCGATATTTTCAGCTTCGGCACCATTTTTTACGAAATGTTGACCGGTAAGCGGGCGTTCCAGCGAAACACCGGCGCCGAGACCATGACCGCGATTCTGAACGACGACCCACCAGAATTTCCAGCAGTCGGCGATATCGCGTCGCCCGCTCTTGAGCGCATCGTGCGCCATTGCATGGAAAAGCAGCCCGGGCAACGCTTTCAGTCGGCGCAAGACATCGCATTCGATCTCGAGTCACTTTCCGGAATTTCGACTGCGTCCGCAACCATCGCGCCGCAGGCACCGCGCCGCTTATGGATTCGGGCCGCGGTAGCGGGATTGATCTTGCTCGTCGCAGGCGTTGCAGCAGGCGTATGGCTGCGTCCCAATAGACCGCAGATTCAGCCGAAATTGCACCGCATCACTTTTCGCCGGGGAACCATTTGGAATGCCCGCTTCACTCCCGACGGCAATCTGATTTACAGCGCCGCATGGGACGGTGGTCCAGTCGAGCTGTATTCCGCGCAAAATGGAAGCACGGAATCGCGCTCCCTGGGCATGACCAAAACTAATATTCTGGCCATCTCAAGCACCGGGGAGCTCGCAATTTCCACGAACCTGCGCTTCCTCGAAGGCTTCGAATCTGCTGGCATGCTGGCCCGTTCCCTTCAGGGCGGTGGGGCTCCCCGCGATATAGCCGACGATGTGGAGTACGCCGATTGGTCTCCGGATGGAAATTCGCTGGCCATCGTGCGCCGCGTTGGGGGGAAAGCCACGCTTGAATATCCGCTGGGGAAGGTGCTCTACGAAACTGCCGGCTGGATCAGCCATCCGCGAATCTCTCCCGATGGGAAACTTGTCGCTTTCGCTGATCACCCTTTTCCGAGAGACGACTCGGGAACGGTCGCCACCGTTGATGAATCGGGCAATAAGAAGACTCTAAGCGGGAGCTTCGTCAGTCTGCAAGGGATTGCCTGGTGGCCGACGGGAAAAGAGATCTGGTTTACCGGAACTACTTCCGGCTCCAGCCGCGAATTGCGCGCGGTGACCTTGTCTGGAAAAGAGCGTTTGATTTACCTGGGTACCGGAACACTTACCCTGCATGATATTTCCAAAGAAGGCCGTGTGCTTTTCACTCGCGATGACTGGCGCGCGGGCATGAGTGGACTGGCGCCCGGTGAAAGCAAAGAACGCGACTTGAGCTGGCACGACTGGACGATACCTCGCGATATCAGCGATGACGGCAAGCTCGTTGCGTTTGACGAGACGGGCGAAGCCGGCGGTGAAACCGGTGCCATGTACATTCGTGGAACCGATGGTTCGCCCGCGGTGCGGCTCGGTGACGGCACCGCTCCAAGTTTATCTCCTGACGGAAAATGGGTTTTAGGACGTGTCTTTGGGCTTCAGCACCGCCTGGTCGAATTACCGACTGGTCCGGGACAATCTCGATCATTTTCTACCGGAGATGTTCAAGTGGATCTTGCCTATTTCTTTCCCGATTCACGGCACATTCTCGAAGTAGGCAGCCGGGCCGGGCAGGGCGTGAGATTGTGGATACAGGATGTGAAGGACGGCGACCCGCGCCCGATTAGCCCTGAAGGCGCGTCGGTAAGTTACCGCAGTTGCATATCGCCCGACGGCACAAGAGTCGCCGCGAAAGATCCCGATCAAAAAATTACCATCTATTCGATTAATGGCGGACAGCCGGTTCCGGTTGCAGGAGTCGAGCCGGGGGAGGGGCCGATTCAGTGGACTCCCGACGGAAAGAACTTGCTGGTAGGCGCATGGGAGTTACCCAATCGGGTTTATATGATTGACTTGGCGAGCGGAAAACGCACTCTGTTCAAGACTTTTGCTCCCAGCGACCCGACCGGACTTTTCGACAGCGCTCCTCCGAATTTCTCTCGCGACCTAAAGAACTATGTGACTTCCTACACCCGCATCACCTCCGATCTGTACATCGTGGATGGTCTGAAATAGCGCTGCGAAGACAGCATTTCCGCTGGCGAGAAGATTGCCCATTCTTTTGGCTAAGCGATTTCCCCTACTTGACAGGTTCATTTTGAAGCTTCAAAATACGCTGACTACAGTTTGACCAGTAATCGCTACTCCCAGTCCCACACCGCAAATTTAACAACCCAGCCGGACTTCAGGAAAATATCCCGGAAACGTCCCCCAGCTGTCGGAGCAAAATTAATGTCGGCTCTTTTTGTGAATGGCCCTTCCTGTCCTCGTCCTGTTTTCAATGGAATCAGCGGTCGCGTTTTTTTTCGTGCCGCGCTTTGGATTTCTCTCGCTCTGTTGTGTGTCGGAATTTTCCCGAAGCACATAAGCGCGCAAATTGCCGGACAAAATGTGAATATGGTCTCGGGAACCCAATGGCCCACCGGCGACCCGTTTCTTCAGCGCCAGAACGAACCCTCCATGGCGGTGTCAACCCGCAATCCTTTGCACATTCTCGCCGGAGCGAACGACTACCGCACCGTTGACCTCGCCCAGGAGCTGACCAACGAGACCGGGGATGCGTGGCTGGGATTATTCAGTTCTTTCGATGGCGGGCTTACCTGGCAAAGCACTCTACTGCCGGGGTGTCCTGTTCCAGTATCGCAATGTACCGGTTCGTTGCAGGCCCTTGGATACCAGGCTGCTGCTGATCCGGTTGTGCGCGCTGGTACCAACGGAATGTTTTACTACGCGGGGTTAGCCTTCAACCGCGGCACCGGTGGCTTGAGTTCAGTTTTCGTTTCGCGTCTGATGGATTTGAACAATCAGGAGAATGGCAATCCGATTTCTTACATTGATACCCAAGTCGTTGCCACCGGAAATGGTACTCAGTTTCTGGACAAGCCGGCGATGGCCGTGGATATTCCGCGCTCCGGCGCATCCACTTGCTCATTCAATTTTCAGGGCGCAAACGGCACAACCATTCATCAGTCATTTCCCGCTGGAAATATTTTCGTCACCTATTCCGACTTCCTTGCTGCTGCGAAAGACAATGCCACTCCGACTCACCTCATGTTTACCCGTTCCACCAATTGCGGCCTCACGTGGAGCACGCCGATTCAGCTCAATACCGGCACTACGACAAGTCAGGGCAGCGCCATTGCAGTCAATCCGGTGAACGGAAACGTATTCGTTACCTGGCGCCAGTTCAAATCCACTGGCGTGCCCGATGCGATTATGATTGCCGGATCCAACAACGCCGGCAAAACATTTGGCAAGCCAATTCAAATTTCTACTTTCACTCCATTTGATCAGGGCACCAGCGACACTTCGTTCCGCACCAATGCCTATCCCTCGATTGCCATGGACGGCCTGGGCATAGTTTACGTCGCGTTTTCCGCGCGCGGGGTTGGCGCGGACGGCGATGCTCGCATTGTAGTCACGGGCTCTCTAGACGGAACGCACTGGATTCCTCCAATTCCCGTTGATAATCCGACCAAAGTTTCGGCGACGGATCCCTCGGGGCGCGGCCATCAGATCATGCCCGCAATATCCTTTGCGAATGGCAGGCTCACGCTGCTTTATTACGATCTTCGCCTCGACCACTACGTAGATTTTTTCAATCCCAATCCAAGCCAGCCGGGGCAATATATTCCGACGCTCGTGCCCGAGGGTGAGCTGACCTCCTCGTCAGGAATCAATGAGGTGTTTACGCAGTATATCGATGACAATGGCCTGACCGAGCGCCGTCACACCATTGACCTGCGCGTGCTTCAATTGGGACTATTTCCGATACCTGCGTTTGGGCCTTCCGTGTTGGTTTCGCAATATGCTTACGGATGCTGCTTCGATGGCGACAACATCGAGCAGTTCAAGTTCAATCCGCCGAACCTGCCGCTGTTCGGCGAGGGAACTGAGCCATTCCTTGGCGACTACATTGATATCGTTCCGTCGCCTCAGTTTGTTCCCAGCGGTTCGACCTGGGCTTACAACATGACGCCGAGTGTGAATCCCACTTTTCACGCCACTTGGACCGACAACCGTGACGTGGTGCCTCCCGCCGATGGCAATTGGGAAAATTACACGCCCCCTTTTTCCGCATCTCTGGGAAGCAAATCTTTATATGATCCCAGTCAAGTGCCTCCGATGTGCCAGATCGGCCAGGAAGGCATGCGCAATCAGAATATCTACACCGCGCAGATTACCGGAGGCCTGATCGTGGGCGCTCCCGGAAATTCGAAACCTCTCGGCACCACCACCGATCCGGTAAACGGGAAGAGCGTGTTATTTCAGCGGGCCTTTCCTGTCGAAGCCCAGAATCTGACGAACTCGCAGCAATACTTCCGCTTCACAATCCAAAATCAGCCAACTGGCGGGACCGCGTCTTTTCTACAGTTCTCGAAATTGACTACGCTCGACCTCACGGTGCCGGCGCTGTCTTCGGTCTCGCGAAGTGTTTTCGCTACCTCCACCAACCCGCAGGCTTCGATTACTGTCAATGTCGCGCAGATCAATCAAATCGGAGGATCGCCGGTCAGCAACGGTTTGGCGGCTTCCACGGTTCTGAATCCCGACATTACCAATCCTTCGATTACGAACCCGAGCATTACCAATCCGTCCATCACGAATCCATCTATCACTAATAGCGAAGTGACGAATCCGTCCATCACTAATCCGTCCATTACAAATCCATCTATCACGAACCCTTCGATTACGAATCCGGATATCACGAATCCCAGCATCACCAATCCGTCTATCACGAATCAAAGCGCAGAGAATCCTTCGATTACGAATCCGTCCATCACCAATCCAGACATCACGAATCCGTCAGATCACGAACCCGTCCATCACTAATCCCGACATCACGAACGGCTCGATTGCAGATGTCTCGTATCCCATCACGAACAATGGCAACACGACTTCCACTTATACCGTTAAGTTAGCCGACACCGCCGTACCGCCAAATGGCATCGTGCTGCAAATGATTGTTAACCGGCCCTACGAGACGCCGGCGTCGAATAAGTGCCAGCTCACTACGGAGAATCACTGGGTGACGGTCGCGAACATCGTGAATCCGGCAGTAATCAGCGCATCGAACCCGAATCTGGCGAATCCCGACATTACCAATTCCGCTCCCAACGAAGCATCTCTCACTCTCGCGCCCGGCGAGACTGCCTATGTCACCATTCGGTTGGTGAATCCGAGTCCTTCCACGATTCCGTTTACCGCGAATACTCTAATCTCAACAATTTTCCCGGCCACCGTACCGCAGGCAGTGAATACGCAGACGGTTTTCCAGAACGGTGGAAATGCTACCAATCCGCCGCTGGCGCTCTTCATCACCACGCCATCACTGCCCGCAGCATCAATAAATTCCTACAGTCAGCAACTGCAATCGGTCGGCGGCGTTGCCGGTAGCCATACTTGGACAGTTATTTCAGGCTCTCTGGACGGGCTTACATTAAATCCGTCCACCGGTTTGATTTCCGGTAGTCCTTCCGCGTCTGGGAGTTTTCCCGTCACCATCCAATTGAAAGACAGTGCATCCCCGCCTGACATAACAACCGCGAGCTACACTTTGGTCGTCAGTGCGCCACTAACCATCACGACCACGACCTTGCCGGAAGCGGCAGTCTCCGCCCCCTATCCATTCCCAGGCGGTACGGCGCAGGTTAGTGCCACAGGCGGGAATCCTGGACCACTCACTTACTCGCTGACGAGCGTCCCGCAGGCATTGAATATTGCGATCAATCCATCTACCGGCGCGCTGAGTTCATCGGACGTGACCGCGCAGCCAGGAAACTACAATTTGACCGTCGAGGTTCAGGATAGCGGCCAGCCTCAGCATACCGTGTCAAAAGCGCTGACTCTGACAGTGGTCCCATTGTTTGCCGGAACCACTCCTAACACGCTGCCTGCCGGAACAGTGGGAACCCTGTACTCTCAGAACCTGACTTCAACTGCAACCACTCCTCCTTACACTTACGCGTTGGATCCACATTCCACGCCGCTGCCTCCCGGATTGTCGATCACTACTCTGAACCCAACCACCGGGTTACTCAGCGGAACTCCAACCACAGCCGGAACCTATTCGTTCACGATTGATGCGATAGACAGCTCCACTACCAGCCCAACATCACAGCAATATAGTGAGAACATCACGGTAACGATCAATCCTCTGGTAGTGCTGCCGCCGGCAGGAGCGATGTTTGCGGTTACCGGCGCATCATCCACTCCAACGACTGCAGGACAAACGTTTTCGGCCACGGCACAGCTCGAAGATGGCAATCAGAATCCCATCCCACTAGCTGGAGTCTCAGTAACCGCCTCGCTCTCGTCGGCACTTTGTTCCTCGGCGGTACTTTCGGGCACGCTCACCCAGACAACCGACATTACGGGTAAGGCGACCTTTAACGATCTGAGTATCAACCGCGGAGGCAACGACTATAACCTGACGGCGACCGCTTCGGCCGCGCCCACCGTTACCGGCAATACGAACCTGGCCACCAACGTTGGATTCTGCCAGACTGTTGGCAATATGGGTGATAGTCGCGACGCAGGCGCCTCAACATTTATTGACCCGAATCCGGCTGGCCAGATGAATGCGCAGGATTCTGGAATTATCCTGGTGTCGGGCGGGATTGATGGTTCATCGAACACGTCAATATCTAAAACCGCCGATCTCTACAATCCATCCAACGGAACTTTTACCCAGACGGGCTCGATGGCCACCGCTCGCTCTGGTCACACGCTGACCGCAATTGGGAACAACATGGCGCTGGCTGCCGGAGGCTACGACAATAGCAGCGATGGCGGGATGATGACTGACACGACAACAACAGCGGAAATCTATACCTATAACTCAACAACGGGTACGGGTTCCTTCGCCGCGACTGGTCCCATGATTACGCCACGCTATGGGCACACGGCTACGTTGCTCAAAAACGGCATGGTACTTATCGCCGGTGGAATCAGCACTACGAATACCTACAAACCGCAGACCGGAACCGGGTTCGTAAACGACACCGTGCTGAATGTAGCCGAGTTATACAATCCCTCATCGAGCACCTTCATAGCAATCACCGCACCTATGATCAGCGGCCGGAGCTACCACACGGCGACGCTGCTTCCCAATGGCAGTGTCCTGCTTGCAGGAGGCTCCAGCGTGATATTCGGTGAAACTCCTTTGGCGTCTGCAGAGGTCTTTACCCTGAATCCGTCCAATCCAGCTGCTTCCACCTTCACTGCGACCGCCAACAATATGAGTCAGGCTCGAGATGCAGGGTCGGCCGCCTATTCTTCGGCGATTGGGGGAGTACTGGTCGCCGGAGGGTTCGCTGACAACACCATCCCTGGAGTTGATTCCAGCGCCGATTTATACAATGCGCAAACAAATATGTTCACTTCTACCGGGAGCATGAACTATGCGCGATACGATGGGATCGCAGTCGTCCAAGTTGACGGCACGGTGTTCATTGCCGGGGGATATGGACCCATCAGCGTCGCTCCGAATATCGGTCCGCTCAATACCGCTGAGGTCTATAACCCGTCCACCGGCACGTTCTCGGTGCTGCCAACAATGGTGTTCCCACAGGATCAGGCATCGGGGGTTGGCAAATTCGGCGGGGTCACGAATACATACGGCGGAATTATCGTGATTATGGGGGGAGACGGCGCCAATGCGGAAGTCTTTTACTCGGGAGTGCCGCTGAGCTAGATTGCTGCGCTGAAGCGGGGAAGCAGCTTGCGGAAGCCCTCCCCGCTCTGATCTTTTTGCGTTGCCGGTTTAATTCTTTCTTAATTTGTTCCACTCAAAAGATTGCCTACCCCGAGGCGAGTATCCCTTTCCACCGCCGGGTCAGCGGAATATCGTGGCCGCAATTCTTCAGTGCCGCCCGCACCCGGTCTCGGGCACTTTTCAGCGAGAATCCAGCGCGTGGTGACAAACGGAACTTCCAAACGTCTATTTACGTATCAAGCAAGGGAGCAAGTTATGTTGACCACACACATCGAAAAATTGAAGGATCTGGCGATTGTGAGATGCGCCGGCCGTCTCGTTCGTGGCGAAGGCGTTCGCGTACTCAAGAATGCCGCAATTTCAGGCCGAGTTTCAGAAAATGATACTCGCGTTATCGTGCTCGACCTCTCTGACGTCGAATCGGTGGACGCAGCCGGGCTAACCGCGCTGGTTTCGTTGCATCACTGGAGTCGAAGTCGCGATATCGAACTGAAGTTGGTCAATCCTTCCCGCTTCGTTCTCGAAATGCTGGAACGCACCGGCCTTAGCTCCGTCCTCCACATTTCGTCTTTCCACGACGCGCTGGTGGCTATCGTCGGATCAGATTGTTCAGAGCCGATGACGCAGGGTCAATTGCATCCGCGTTGCGAACACCAACAGTTTGCTGTCAGCGGCAATTAATAAGTTGAGCGCCATACTGACGGCGACCTGCCGTCAGCAGGATATCGTAGTCGCAATTCTTCAGCGCGGCCCAGACCAACTGCTGTTTCAGCGACGTCCGGCAAAGCGCTGCCATGGCTGCGTTTTAATTCCACAGGCTAAGGCTTGACAGGCCTAGAACAGAAAGCCTATCGTGGGCCGTCCAATTCAGGGAGTTCGCAGCAGTGGCGCGGGTTCCATGAATTGGCGCCGTCCGAATCAGTCTTAGTCAAGTCTGTAGTTCAGTCTCGAGGAGGAGATCATGCGCCCGAACATCTTAAAAAACAGCGCTCATCTGGGCATTCTTGCCTTGTGCGCAATCGTGGTAGTTGGGCTCTCCCAGTCAGCTACTGCCAACGTCCTTTGCGTGAGCCCCGGTGGTCCACATGGTTGTTTTTCGAAAATTCAATTGGCGGTAAACGCGGCTGGGGCAAATGACATTATTAATGTTGAACCCGGTACCTACAAAGAAGAGGTCACCATCGGCATTCCAGTTTCGCTCATTGGAGCGGGAGCGAATTCATCGATTATTAACGCGACCGGTCTTGCGCACGGCATATTCGTGGACGGGTTCGACAATCCCGGCCTGCACGATGTTATCGTTGCGGGATTCACGGTTCGCGATGCACAGTTTGAAGGCATTTTAGTGGTCAGCGCCTCGGACGTCATTATCCGCGACAGCAACGTTTTGGATAACGACAAATCTGGAGGATTGGAATTCACCGGCGCGAACACCGGCTGCCCCGACCAGCCCGGCAGCGGGACCTATGAAACCGACGAGACCGGCGATTGCGGCGGAGCGATTCATCTGGTGGGAACAGTGAAGTCGACTTTGTCCGGCAATTTGATTCGCGGCAACGCCGACGGTGTCCTGATCAGCGACGAGACCGGCGAAAGCCGCGGCAACCTGCTCACGCATAATGTCGTCACGGACAACCCGCTGGAGTGCGGCATCGTTCTTGCGTCGCATCCGCCTTCTGGCGCAGTTACGCCGCCTTTTGCGCGGCATTACGGCGTTGATAACAATGTTGTCTCCGAAAACATTTCTTCCCACAATGGAGTACAGATCGGGGGCTCAGGAGTGGGGTTGTTTTCGGATGGCGCCGGCCCCGGCCGGGTCTCCGGCAACGTGATTATCGATAACCAGCTGACGAACAATGGACTGGGAGGTGTGGCGCTTCACACTCATGTGGGTCCTGCGTTTGGTCTGCCGCCCGACACCTTTAACGGCAACAAGATCATCGGCAACATTATCGCCGGAAATAAAGCCGACACGGATGACACAGCGACGCCCGGATCTGTGGGAATCAACATCAATAGCGGGAGCGGGGGAACCCCAGTTCTCGGCACTGTCATCGAGCGGAACGTCATCCGCGACGAAGACGTGGACATTGCCATTAACACGCCGGCGGGGGTAGATATTCACCTGAATAATCTGCTGGGCGGCAAAACTGGCGTGGCCGACGTTTGCGCGTTTGATGGCGCGAGCATCTGCACCGGCAACATTGATGCTACCGAAAATTTCTGGGGATGCCATGCCGGCCCCAGCGGTCTTAACTGCAGCAAGGCCAGTGGGTCCGACATTCGTTGGGCTCCATGGCTGGACCAAGCCATTCAGTGAACGACGGTTAGGAGCACTGTGGCTCGAGCTCCGACTCAGCGCGGTGCGTCAGTGCTCCGTTCAAGTCACTCAGGCACTGCTTCCGCCAACCACTAGAAGCAGGAACCTCGGCAGGGCAGGAGGTTTAAGCCGTAGCGATTGACTTCCGAACGTTCAAGCCGGGAAGGGCACGACTTTCAGTCGGGCCGCACGTCGGTCTGGCGGCGGTTATCGGCACGAGTGGAAGTCGTGCCCTTCCCGGTTATTTTTGTTGGAGAGATCCCCTCTCCGGGAATCGCGTCGAAGATTACAAAAGGATGTTACAAGAGTGTCACAAGGAATGGAGATAAGCTAGGACGTAGGAGCTACCAAAATAACCCGTAAGTGGCATTGACAACCTCCTTGGTCAGCACTATTGTGCCCCTCCGGGCCCGCTGCAGATAGTATGAGCGAGGTACAACATGCGTCAAGGTCTGATAACGCTACTATTTCTCGGGATTCTTCATATCAACCTTGCGATCGCGCAAGACCCTCAGTTACCACCCGATTTTGCAATTGACATCCAAATGGGGCTCGCTTCTCGAGCCCAAATGATAGGATCGTCCGCGGAGATTATTGGTACCCCCGCCAACACTGTCGGGTCTCAGGTTTTCGACGCACTAATCGCTACAAGCTATGCGCAGCCGTACGCTTGGAAGCTGACTTTGGTGGATAGGGACGTGGTGAACGCCGCATCAAGCCCTGGAGGTCAAGTCTATGTCTATGGCGGCTTGCTGCCAGCCATCGGACTGAATAAGGGGCTTTGGGCTGCAGTATTGTCGCACGAGGTGGCGCACACCGCACTGCGTCATGGAGTGACACTTTATTTGCGAGAACTATATAACCAAAGGATGATCCAATACTATCGGGCCCAGGTTTTGGCAGGAAATAACTCCGCGAACTACTCTTTGGCTGCCTTTCGCATTAGTTCGGCGTTGCTAGAGACGAAATTGCAACGCGATCAGGAACATCAAGCGGACCAATACGGGATGCTGATGATGGCCCGCGCCGGATACCACCCCGATTTTGTATTTGCACTGCACCATTTATTGCTGATGAAAACTGGCGAGCAATCGAAATTCGGCGCATTCTTCTCGGATCACCCTAGGTGGGAAACCCGCGACCAGCGGAGCGATCGGGTGTACTCCGACGCTCTCGCTGAGTTTAATAGGCTATGGCCTGACGCAACCGCTTCACCGGGCGGTGGGCCTCCGATGGTCGCATTTCTCGGCAGACCCGAATCGCTTGAAAACGTCCAGGGAGGCTATGTTGACCTGAGGGTACCGCTTTACTGCCGCAACTCTGACGCGCCCGTAGATTTACTTGTCTTTTTGCAAAGGAAGCACCAACCAGTGAAGGCTATAAACCCTGACTTTTCAGACAAGAATGGCAACTTCCTTTTACGCCAACGCTTAGGCTGCCCCCATAAAGAGGACGCGCTGCCGATTTCGATTCAGATACCAGCGGCTGCGGTTCCAGACCGCGATCGCTCGGTCCAAGCAGAAGTGTTCGTTTCAGAGGACGGCGCGTTAGTGGCACAATCAAACAGGTTCGAATTGCGCTTTCCTAAGAAGAGAAAGTAGATCATAACTCTAAGCAGGAGCCGCATTTTCACTCTACCGTTCTACCGCCATAGCGACCGCATTCCCTCCGCCGAGGCACAACGCCGCGATTCCTCGATGCACGTCGCGGCGGATCATTTCATAGATTAGCGTGACCAGCACGCGCGCGCCGCTGGCGCCGATGGGATGTCCGAGGGCGACAGCTCCTCCATTGACGTTTACTTTGTTGGGATCTAGACCGAGTTCTTTCATTACCCCCAAGGCTTGCACGGAGAACGCTTCATTCAGTTCGTAGACGTCAACGTCTGCGGTCTTCCATCCGGTTTTCTGCCAGATAGTGCGGATGGCTCCCACCGGAGCCAGCATGACCCATTTAGGTTCGACCCCACTGGTCGCCTGGGCGATGATTCGCACCATTGGCTTCGCGCCGAGCTCAGCGGCCCTCTTCGCACTCGTCACGACCACAGCCGCCGCCGCGTCATTCACCCCTGGTGCATTTCCAGCCGTCACTGTCCCATCTTTCTTGAACGCCGGCTTCAACGAACGCAGAATTTCAATTGTCGTGTCTTCCCGCGGCGATTCGTCCTTATCAAAAATTGTCGGAGCACTACCTTTCTTCTTCGCCGGAATCTCCACAGGAACGATCTGCGATTTGAAGCGACACTCTTTCATCGCGGCGACGGCTTTGCGATGAGAGTTCAGCGCGAACTGATCTTGCTCTTCACGGGCAATGCTGTGCTTCTCCGCGACATTCTCGCCCGTGATGCCCATGTGGTAGTCGTTATAAACATCCCAGAGTCCGTCGTGCACCATGGAGTCAATGATCTTCGCGTCGCCGAGCCGGTATCCCTTTCGTGCTTGCGGCAAAAGATATGGAGCGTTCGTCATTGACTCCATTCCTCCCGCGACGACGATCGAACTGTTTCCGGTCTGAATCGCTTGCGCCGCGAGCGCGACGGCTTTCAATCCTGAGCCGCAAACTTT
The DNA here is from genome assembly GCA_963720075.1 of uncultured Acidobacteriaceae bacterium. Taxonomy (GTDB): domain Bacteria; phylum Acidobacteriota; class Terriglobia; order Terriglobales; family Acidobacteriaceae; genus PALSA-188. Next base: position 236,765 of record CAVREG010000016.1, read on the forward strand.
GTTAACGGTCATGGCACCTACCTCAGGAGCGAGTCCACCAAAGATCGCAGCCTGTCGCGCAGGATTTTGTCCGAGGCCAGCGGATATGACGTTGCCCATAATGCACTCGTCCACGAGCTTAGGATCGATGTTAGCTCGCTTCACAACCTCGCGAACCACGATGGCACCGAGCTGCGGAGCAGTGAACTCCGACAGTGCGCCTTGAAACTTTCCCACGGCAGTGCGGCATCCGGAAATGATCACAACATCGTCGAAAGCAGCCATTCATGTGCTCCTGCGTTGATTTTCTTCTTCTTGATTATAGGCTTTCTGATGGCCAACCGACCTGCGTTCGGGCGATCTGCGAAGGCTTCGTAATGACAACCATGAAGGCGCGTGCGAATCAACAATCATCCATGAAAGTTAAAAACTTTCTCGGATAAATCTCTCTCGCGAACTTTTTTTGAAGAAAAAATCATCCGGCGATTCTCTCAAGTGACTTTGGTGTAGCGATCATTCACCCTCATGCCATCATTTTTTTCTTGACTTCACTTTTTAATGACTCTATACATTCAACTAGTTGCAACAATCGATCGTTGCTAATCCATGAACAATGGAAAAGGGAGAATAGATAACATGGCAACCAAGAAGAAAGCTAAGAAGGCCGCAAAGAAAAAGCACTAACGAGCCTTCAACAAGGGTAAAAAGGGGGACGCCAAAAGCGTCCCCTTAGTTTTTGGACAACCGTTTCTAGGAAACGTTGCCATTCCTATCGGGCTTTGCCCGGAGGAATCTGCTGTTCGTCGCCGCAAAGTCAGATTCCTGGCGTGTTCCGCGCCCCCAGCGGTCCCTTAATTAGGTTTGCCGCTACGCTTTGCCGCGCGAGGCCGATAACTTTTTGTCTCGGTCGCGGGGCAAAGATTTTTATAGGCGCAGAAGCGGCAGTGGAAGCCGGGGTTCGCCTCGAAGTTTCCAGCAGCGATATTTTGCGCAACGTCCTCGACTTTAAGCCGGGCTTCCTGTAGCTGTGCTTCGCTGCGGCGGGTGATCACCAAACTGTTTTCTTCCAGGTTATAGAATGCAAGTTGATCCGCTTCGTATCCCCACTTCTCGCGCGCTGCCAGAGCGTAGATAGAAAGCTGAAGACTGTCGTCCGCATCCTCCTGAGACTTCGGTTTCCCCGTCTTGTAGTCAATTACAACTACGCGATTCCCGGATGCCTTATCAATGCGATCTATCCTCCCCGCAACGACTCCCGTACCGATTCGAATCTCGAACTGTTCTTCCGTATGCAGAACCTCCGGCACCGGACCCTTGCAGGAAGCTTCGAGCATTCCACGCAACTGCTCGGCTCCCTGCCGGTCATAGAGTTCGCGCTGATAGCGATCCGTGATGCCGGCGTCAGCCAGGTCCGCTAAAAGCATTTCGATAAGATCCTCCTGCGAAAATGGACGCTGAAAACGCACTGAATCGAAATAACTGCGAAGAACCCGATGCATGCTGGCGCCAAACTGCATGGCGGCCGGAGCTTCACTGGGAATTCTCCACTCGCGTTCCAACTTAAATTGCAGCGGACACGTTTCATATCTCTGCACCGCAGTCGCGCTCAATCTTTCATAAAGATTGAACGCCGGGGGCAAAGAGAGCCACTCCGTTGTGCGAGATACACTCTCTTGCAGCGGCGCTTCGCCGAAAAGATCAGTCTGAAATCCGCGAGCAGCAGAGGTTCGAAGCCACGGCGCCAAACTGGCATCCTTCAACAGGTCGCGCAGAAAACCCGGAGGCGTTGGGTCCTTTTTGCCCGCCCCCTGCTTTGCGTAGATAGCCAAAGAATCCTTAGCGCGGGTCATGGCCACATAGAACAGGCGGCGCTCTTCCTGTTCATGCAATATTTTGTCGTCGCCTTGCGCGACCGAGTCGGGGTCATGAAGTTCCCTGGGAAACTCAAACAAAGGCTCTTTGTAAGCGGATGGGAAAGACGGCGAACTCGCGCGAAGAATAAAGACATGCTGGAACTCAAGGCCCTTGGCGGCGTGCGCTGTAATCAACCGGACCGCGTTCTCATCATTCGCGGGAAGACAGATGGCTCCTTTAGCCTCGCGAAAGTAGCTCAGATACTCCACGAACTCTATGACTCCTCCGGTTTTGGTTAGCGGCTTGTTCTGCCATGCCTTTACGAATTCGAACACCGCTTTCAGATTTGGCGAATGCCGGTCAAAATTAAACCGGCGCCCAATCAGTTCCAGCGCAGCAAGAGTATTCGCGCCCGAGCTGTTGATTTCTTCGCGAGTTTTGCGAACTGCGTCGAGCACCGCGGCCCCGCCTTCTATCTGGCCAAGCACCAGCGATACGCCCGCGCTCTGCGCGTTTTTCGGAAGAGCCCTGATTCCTGCGCGCAATTTTTCAGGATCAATTGAGAATTGCGGCAACGCAGCGGCCCGAAAGAAACTCGCGCTATCGGAATCCGAGACCACCGCTCCCAGGCATGCAAACAAGTCGCGGACCTCGGAGGTGTCCATCACGTCCATATTCTCGATGGAAAAAGGAACGCCCTGCTCGCCAAGCTCTGCGGCGACTTGATCCCGATGCGAGTGCTGGCGATAGAGCACCGCAATTTCGCTCCATGGACATCGCGATTGCTTCTTTTGTGTCTGAATTCTCGAAACGACATCCCAGTATTCCGAATCCTTCGTGCCAAAGGTGACGATCTCAACCGGATTGCTAAATAACTCTCCCCCTTCGTTTAGCACAGCCTGGTCGCGGGCAGAAACCAGCGGCGCGCGCTCGTATGCGAAGCGTCTCGACGGCATGACTGGGTTGGGGGACGCTGATCGAGTCTGTGCTCCGTCTAGCGCGGTAGCATTCTTCGATATCAACGCAAATGCGCATTGAAGGATCGGTGTCGTGGATCTACGGTTTTCCGCGAGAGCGATCAATTTGCTGTCCGGAAAATGCCGCTGGAACAGGCCAAAAGCAGCGCTCGAAGCGCCACGAAACCGGTAGATTGCCTGATCGGGATCGCCCACGGCGAATACGTTTTTCTCTTCCCCTGCGAGTTTTTGCAGAATTTTGACCTGGGCAAAATTCGCATCCTGAAATTCATCAACCAGAATGAAACGGGTTCGCCGGCGTTCGCTGGCGACTACTTCTGGGTCCTGAAGCAAATCGTGAGCGCGGGTGATCATGTGCCCAAAGGTGCCGAGGTTTTCCGCGCCAAGCATCTCTTCGACTGTCGCGTACACTCGCGCAATTTCCCGGCATCGGCCCAGGACTTCTTCTTCAGTTAGCTCGGCAGCCTGTTTTGATTTGCAAACCCGCGGGACCGGCAGGTCGCCGCCTTCCAGGCGCTTTACATATTCCGAGTATTGTTCCGGTCCAACCAACTCGTCCTGACAGCGGCGCATGAAATCGAGAAGGTCATCCAGAAACTTTGTCAGGTTGCCAGCGCGAATAAAGTATTCCAACCGAAGCTCGCGAAGGCGTTTGCGAAGATAAATCCAAAGATCTTTGTCGTCCAACACGCCGAATTGCCTTCCGCGACTGATTAGGAGGCTGTTGCAATAAGCGTGGAACGTACAAATTTGCGCATCGTTCTTTCCCAGTTCAGATTCAACCCGCTCCCGCATCTCGCGCGCCGCATTGTCGGTGTATGTGACAGCGAGAATCTCATCTGGGCGAGCATGCCCCTCGCGAACCAAATGCGCGATGCGCCGCGTCAGGACGGTGGTCTTGCCCGTGCCTGCGCCCGCAATCACCAGCATGGGGCCACCGACATGGAGGATCGCATCCTGCTGGCAAGCGTCAGCTTCGAACACGCGAGGTTCAGTTACAGATTTCGGGGACGCCACTTAAGAGGAGAATATCAGAGCGGGATGGAGGAAAAGCTGGAAGAAACCTAGATCAATTCCGAGAGGACTACCGCAACCGCCGCAATTGCCGCCGTCTCCGACCGCAAGATAGTGTTGCCCAACGATGCTGATGTCCAACCTGCGTTCAGAAACAGAGCAATCTCCCCATCTGTCCATCCGCCTTCGGGTCCAATGGCGAGAATAATTTCGTTCGCGGGCGCGGACAAAGAATCTTTCAGCATCCGCTCCCGCTCTGCCTCCGAAAGCACGATGCGGTTTGCATTGGGAAACTGAAGCAATTCCTTCAATTCTACGGGCTCAGAAATTTCTGGAGCACTCGCCCTGCGCGACTGCTCAGATGCCTGCCTTGCAATTCGCCGCCAGCGCTCGGCCCGCTTCACAGCCGACGCAGCAAGATGGGATTCGGTACGCTGTGCGATTACGGGAATAACTCGCTGTACGCCTAATTCTGTGCATTTCTCGATCGCCCATTCCATCCGGTCAAATTTGAAGACCGCCAAAGCCAGAGTGATCAACGGAGATACCTTACTCGGCACCCCCTCACCGAGTTCAAACTCCACCCGGGAATCAGACACTGTAATCACTACCCCCGCTCGAACACTATCTCCCGTTGCGATATCGAAATGTTGGCCAACACGCGCCCGCAGCACTCGCGAGAGATGTTGCGCGTGAGATCCAATGATCGCAGCACGATCGCCGGAAACCTCGTCGGCAATCCAACGTCGTCGGGTCATGAGTTAATTAGACACTACGGAAGAAGCAATAGTCGCGCGACAAGCAACCGGACGATTAATTCGAGCTGCATGGCGAGGAGCTGTGAGACTACATTGCCGACGAGGCAACCAGCGTTCGATGGCCACGAGGCGATGAGGCTTCATGAGCTTCGGCCACAGGAAGCTCGATCCGGAACAGCGCGCCGCCTTCCGGCCGATTCTCGCACGTGATTTTTCCATTATGCTCTTGAACGATGCCATAACAGGCGCTGAGACCGAGTCCAGCGCCGTGTCCCACCGGGCGCGTCGTGTAAAACGGATCGAAGACTCGTCCCGGTTCTGCGATTCCTGGTCCATTATCGGAGAAATCCAGACAAATATAGTCGCCGCTGAGGCATGAGCTGACTATCAGTATCCCGCCGGCAGGCGACATCGCTTGCATCGCGTTGGTGGTCAAGTGAAGAAATACTTGAAGAAGTTGATTTGCATCCCCAGCAATCTGCGGTAAGTCCACACCCAAATCGGTCCTCACCTCAATATTGGCGGTGCGCAATTGCGGCTGATTGAGCTTTAAAGCCGTACCGACGAGAACGTTCAAATCAAGCAACCGCTTCTCCGACGGCGCTTGCTTGGCGAAACTGAGCAAACTTGAAGTAAGGTTCTGGGTACGCCGCACTTGCTGCACAATTTTGTCGGTAATTGCGCGTTGCTCTCCGTTGAGCTCGGTTGAAGACAGCAATTCTGAATACCCCAGCATCGCCGTCAAAGGGTTATTCAATTCATGAGCTGCTCCGCCTACTAACTGACCGAGTGATGCGAGTTTTTCGGATTGCACCAGTTGGGCCTGCACGCGACTCAAATTGTCATATGACTCCTGAGAAGCGTGCAGCAAGCCAAGCAGTTCTTGATCCAAGAGGTGTTGCTTTAGAAAAATCATGGCGCCCATCACCAGCATCCCGCACAGCGTGAGCACCAAACGGAAGTTCTTCACGGAAGCTGGAGAGGTCGCGTCGAACATCGCCCACGCTGCAAAGAGCGGAAGCGAAAAGACGGCGACCATTCCGAGGCGAGCCATCCATACCGGAGGCCGCATGGGGGAAACTGACCGTGGCACCTTGGCGGCCAAGTTCCGTCCAAACAATCCCACACCCGTTATCCAGGCCATTGACGCGGCTAACGGCAAATCATACAAGCTGCCCGAGTGATAGACATTTCGCGCCAGTGCCCAGTTCGCCAGATACGAGCTCAAGGAATAGGTAAGGCATGCCCCGAATAAATGCGCGTAGAGCAGCTTCCATTTTCCCCGGCTACGCAGATAGATCAGGACAAGGCCGCCAAGGAAGACGATTTTTTCAGCCAAGTAAAGAGTGTTTATGTTGGCGCTGTAAATCGCAGCATCGGTATTCACGTATTGCCAGGGGATTACCGCAAACAAATAAAGATAGAGCCACCACAGCAGCAACATCGCGAAGTCTAAACTTCCAAGCCTCAGCGTGCGATCATCACGATTCGAATTGGGATCCACCGCAAGTGCGGCCATCATTGGAACGAAATGAAGGAACAATACAACGTCGCCCACAAAAGGATTGGGAACGTCCTGATGCAGGAAGACTTCGAAATATGTCCACAGCATCTGGTAAGCGAACCAAAGCGAGGTTCCAAACATCAGGAACCCCCAGAACACGCGGCTTCTTCCCCGATTTGCCCGGACGTTCGGGAGGAATGAGAGAGTGCCACAAAATAGCAATAGGCACTGTATGACATCGCTGGCAGAGGCTAATCCGCTGCCTGAAGGCAAGACGAGCGAGACCACCGCCTGCATAAGAACCAAGCCAATGGCCGCGAGTAGCCAAATCCGGGAGCGCACTGTCATACTATCCAAGACAATTCTAGAGACTTCGGTCCATACATAAATGTTACCGAAGTCACCAGTATTGGCTTGATTCGTTCCATTCCAAGCATTCCGAAACTGTGGTATTGGAGAGTTGTAAGATAGAACTTTCGCTTGCTCTTGCGGAGTAGTGCCAATAGTATCCGTCACATACACGGTTTAATTCCTTGCCATTTCAACCACTTCGCCACCGTTTTCTTTGGAGACTTCGGGCTCCCATGAGCCCCGAGGAAGTCCGTCGAATCGAACGTTGGTTGGCCACCGCACGGGTCTTTCTCGCCACGGCCGCCTTAGTGACAGTTTGGATGGATCCCGGCCAGATTCGCTACTCTCTGTGGGCCCACGGGCTACTCGCTTTCTATTTGGCGCAAAGCGTTGTCATCATTCTGCTATTACGCCGCCGGAAACAATCCACGCCGGCATTCAGGCTTCTTGTTCATAGCGGCGACATTATTTGGCCGGTTCTAATTTCTATTTTTGCGACCGCCCAGGGAAATCCGTTTTTCCTGTTTTTTGTTTTTGTCACCGCCGCCGCGGCATACCGGTGGGGCTTGTGGGAAACCGTTGGAACCGCGACCGCTTCCGTGATACTGCTTTGGATCGAGAGTGGGATCTTTTACACCGGACTGACTGCTCACCTGGACGATTTCTTTCTCGAGCACCACATTCCTTTGCTGAGATTAGACATAACCCAGTTTGAGCCGAAGCGACTCTTTATGCGCTCAATCTCGCTCCTGGTTATGGGCTTCCTCTTGGGATATCTCGCCGAGCAGCAGAAACAACTGCGCGCGGAAAAGGCGGTGATAGCCCGAGTTCTGGCTAGAACGCGGGTTGAAGTTGGGCTCCGCGTGACGCTTCAGGACATCATGGGAGAAATGCTGGCGTTGTATGGAGCCAACAGCGCTCTCATCGCATCCCAGGAAAGTAATAGCCATCATTTGTTCCTCGGCGATCTTCGGCTGAACGGCGCAGATCCCTCAGAATTCAGATGGCTTGAGTCGGGAGTGGCTGGGCGTGAAATGTATCTCTACGAAGATCATCAGACGACGGCTTTTTTTGCCGCCGGAACTCCGGGCGAGACGGAGCAATTTTCCGTCGTTGGATTGAATCAAAAAGGGGAACGCATTCCACATATATCTGCTTCATTCTTGAACCGGCTCAGAGCGCAGCACAAGTTCAAGAATCTGATTTCGGTTTCGTTTCTGTTTGGCCGGGAGTGGTCGGGACGCATTTTTCTTTTCGACCCTGCACTAACGGGCGACACAGAAGAGGAACTCCGTTTCCTGCAGGAATTGGTTCGCCAAGTCGGCCCAGCGGTTTATAACGTCTATCTCTTAAGCCGTCTGCGGACCCGCGCCGGAGCGCTCGAACGCGCACGCTTCGCCCGCGAATTACACGACGGGGCTGTACAATCTCTAATCGCCGTCGAAATGCAGGTGGACGTATTGCGCCGTCAGTCCACAAACAACGCTGGAATCGTCACCTCGGAACTGGGGCGGATTCAAGGCCTGCTTCGAGAAGAAGTTCTTAAGTTGCGTGAATTAATGCAGCAAATGAAATCGCTTGATGTAGATTCGAGACGGTTGCTCGGGTTTATAGGCGATACCGTCGAACGTTTTCAGCGCGAGACTGGAATTACGGCAAGATTTCTTACCGGCGTAGAAGATTTAAAAATGCCCCAACCTGTATGCCGCGAGATCGCGCGCATTGTTCAGGAGGCTCTGGTCAATGTCCGAAAACACAGCAAAGCTAGTCAAGTGCTGGTTCGTTTGAACAGCGCCGAAGACGGGTGGCAGTTGATTATCGAGGATGACGGTGCCGGCTTTTCCTTCGCGGGGCGCTTCACTCATGCGGAACTAGACTCTCAGGGAAAAGGGCCAGTGGTAATCAGGGAACGTGTGCGTTTGATAGAAGGCGAACTCACGTTAGAATCAACTCCCGGTCAGGGATCGCGTTTGGAAGTTAGTATTCCACAGCAAAGAGAAGCCGCTTATGGATAGCAAAAGATCGCACCCTATTCGAATCGTGATCGCAGATGACCATCCAATTTTCCGGGACGGTTTACGGCGACTCCTCGAAGCTGAACCCGATTTAAAAGTGATTGGCGAGGCTTGCGACGGCGCCGAAGCCGTAAAACTCGCGCGCCAACTCAAACCCGAAATCCTTCTTCTCGATCTTGCAATGCCCCGCCATCCCGGGCTGGAGGCGCTGCGTGAAATGAGTTCTGTATCATCTCCCAATTCAGTGAGGGTCATACTTCTCACGGCGGCTGCCGAGAAAAATCAGATTGTCGAAGCGTTGCAGCTCGGCGCTCGCGGAGTCGTCCTCAAGGATTCGGCCACGCAGTTGCTTCTGAAAAGCATCCACGCGGTTATGGCCGGCGAATATTGGGTGGGCCGCGAGAGTGTTTCTAATCTGGTCCAGTATCTAAGAAACTTAGTTGAATCCTCAGGAGAAGAAGCTCGCCAAAGAAAATTCGGCCTTACACCTCGGGAATTGGAAATCGTTTCTGCGGTCGTAGCTGGCTATTCGAATAAAGAAATCGCGGAATACTTCAAAATCAGCGAAGACACGGTAAAACATCACCTGAGCAATATTTTCGACAAGCTCGGCGTTTCCACCCGCTTGGAGCTTGCCTTGTTCGCCGTGAACCAGTCTTTACCCCTGAAGCCAATTATCTAACGGCGGACTGCAGGGCACCCGGCGAAACGAGCGCCGATCTTCACGTCCAGTGCAAGAGTAAAGATGGGCTGCGCATGGCGCCGCCGCATCCCCGCAGTTTCCTGCCATAGCTTGACAATGGCGAGAATATGGCGAGATTGTGACGAGATTGTGACGAGAACATGCCGGGAATAAGAGCTCATCGCCGTTTGAAAGATCAAGACACTGACTAAGTAAGCAGAACCCCGGATAGTTCCTTCCAAATTCATGTACCAAGGAATTTGGCCGCGACTCTCTCGTGGAAACGAACAAGCATGCGACTAGTTTGTGGAGGGAACTTAGCTCCTAGCCCGGAATCGGACACCATATGGCACTTTCGTGCCATACCCAAACACATCATGGCTATTGCATTGATTTACTTGGGGGAACTAGGATGGCGTTACCGGCAATCGTGGGGGACATCTCTAGCTATATGCAACCGGGGCAAGAAATTGCTTTCATATGGCGTAGAGCATCCGCAAAGGAGGAGCCCGTGTCAAGATTTCTGCGCAAGCTCTGGTCAGATGACGAAGGCCAGGACATCGCCGAATACGCTGTAATGCTCGCCGTGATCCTGGTAATCGTAGTCGGAACAATCCGGCTCATCGGCACCAATGCCAACAACGTCTTTTCAGAGGTGGGCAGCGCCATCCCGTAGCGTTGCGTCCTTAGTCTGACATTACGATCAAGATCGTGGATGTCCACCCGCAGCAGCCCAATTTGTTGCGGCCGTGTCTGCACTTAATTCGCTGGTCCAGTCGCAGTGACCTTCTCGCTATTCGCATCTGAAAGCCGCGTCAGATACGGGTAGAACGGCGTCACTTCAAAAGGCATCTTTTCGCTTGATGTCAGAATCGCAACCGGCTTCGTCTTCACCAGCTCAATCTTGTCACTCCACGGATCTACTTTTATTCTTCCACCCAAAGGCAACGCCGCAATTTGATCCGTCCGTGCTGGCTGCAACTGCGGGGCACTATTGAGAAGAGCGGACATGCGGGTGGATTTCCCGTTAGCCAGGCTGTTTCCCAAATGCGGCCGGATTAAGTTTTTCAATTCAGGCGCATGCGCCTGCAGCGCCTTAAGGAATAATCCCGCGTTCCCCAGCTTGTCCTTATAGGGTGAGTTTGTCAGCAACTCCAACGCTTTCTTATCCGCCGCCTCTTCATCCGCGGGATCTCGCGCGAAGTCTAATCGTTGAAAGGTATTTTCATCGGGGAACAACATGCGGTCATTAAACGCGAATTTTGTGTCCAACTCTTGCCCCAAAGCAATATGGCCCAATTCGTCAGCCAGGACCATGGCGAGGGACGCCTCATCCGGCAGCACATCCAAAAGCCCCCGGCTCACCACGATTACATGACCAATTGTGAACGATTCGAGAGGAGAAGTGAGCAGCACTCGAGTGCGAACCTCGGGCTCGATCCTGAGATTGTTGGTGACTATCAGATTGTTGACAACCGTCTGCAACACTTTGTCAACATCGCCCTCGGGCGCAAGCAATCCCGCCTTCTCCAGGCGCTCAACCGCGTTCTGTTCTGCCTCGGTTTGCCAATGCCGCTCGCTCTCAACCGGGGTCGCGTCTTGGCCACCCGCAGTTTGGTCGTCTACCGATTGTTGTGGCGCATCAACCACTATCTGTGAAAATTCCTCGTTCTGGCCAGCTTGATGCAGATCATAGCCCCAGAGCCGTGTTTGCGCTTTGAAGTGAAGTTTGTGGCCTCCGCGATAAAGCAGGTTTGACTCTTCGCTATATATGTAAGCGGGCAACCACAGCCCTGGACGCATATTGATTCGCCAGCTATCAAAGTGCAGATAATAACTGTACCGTTCGTGGCCGCTATAAGTGCCGTTGAAACGCACCACGTTATAGTCTTGATCTTCCACCCAGATTCTTCCTACGAACCTGCCCTTCGCCGACCTGTCATTGGGTTCAACATCAATCACCAGACACCGAACTGCGCCCAGAAATTCCCGTCTCACAAAAGTGAATTTGTAGAGCTTGCGCTGGAAATCGTCGTCCAGCACCACCATTTGCGCAAATCCGAGGGGAAGAAATTTCATTCCATACAGGCCGGTAAGACTCGAAATAAACTTGCGCCCAAATCCCGGCTCTCCCATGAATGAAGTGTCCTGGGTTCCTTTCGTCATATTCAGACGTCCCAGGAAATATTGATCGCTGACAGGCACGGCTTTTTCTTCGTCGCCCTTTAGGTTTTGTATGTAAGTTTCGACGAGAGGATGAAGGTGTTTCATTTGCGCCAGAAAGAAATGCTCGCGCTCAACTACTCTATCAATCACTTGATCGAAAGTCGGGGACGGCGTCGTGCTTGTCTGGCTCGGAACCGCGGTTTGTGCTGTCGAAGGCGGGTCTTGACTCGGACCGCTCTGGCCCGCTGCTGCGGCAGGAATCAAAGAGCACAAAAGCAGCACCGCCAGAAAATGTGACAAGGAAGAACGCCGCAAGTAAAATCCCTGCAAAATAATTTCGACTCTCGACATAAACCCCTTTGAAATTGTTTTAAGCAAGCTGAAATAAAATGTGCAGGACACCCGTAAAGTCCACGGGTTCCCCATCCTTTTGAGCTGGGGTAAAACGAATTTGCTGCGCCGCTTTGATCGCGGATTCATCCAGCCCGTGACCTAATCCGTGAACCACGCGCACGACTCGAATCGTACCCGAGCCTTCAAAAACGACCTCAAGCAACACTTCGCCTTCAATATGCAGCTTTCTGGCCTCTTCAGTGTATGCCGGAACCGGCTTGGAAAGTATTTCAGCAGGTTTGATGCGTGGTGCCGCTTCAGCATGCTTTGAGATGGTTTGATTTGGATCGGCGGATTGCGCGTCGCCGAATCCGCCCTGCTTGATCACAGCATTACTAGAACTAGGAGCCGAAGCGCTGCCCGTTGCTACTCCATCTCCAAATCCTGAGCTCGCAACCACTCCGCGCGCGCCATGTTGTCCGCCGCTTCCATTGCCATATCCAGCGCCGGCTGGGAGATCAAATGATCCCTGCCGCGCAATTGTGACCGGCCGATTTTTATTCTCTGGTAATGCAACACCGCGCGGGTCGCCGAATCCGCCTGTCTGCACTTGTTGCGGAGGCTTTTCGATCGTGGGAGCTTGCGAACTTCCGGTGGAGAAGACATTCGTCTTCACCATTTGCTTTGGAATGACAGTCAAGGTTGGCTGCGCTGGTAACTTATCTGTTATTGCTATTTTGGGTACCAAAGGCGGCTCGCGAGGCTCGACTCGGGCAGTGACGGACGGCAACTTTAGGGGCTCAGGGCTCTTCACTTCCACCATCGGCGGAGCTTTCAGCGGCCGGATCGGCGCCGGATCGTGGTTCACCGGATGCGGCGTGCTGACCAGACGTATGAAATGGTAGTCCCTCGCAGGCGGCGTCAGAACGTGGGGGTGCAGCAGTCCTATCCACAGCAAAAACGCCACCAGAACGCTCTGCGATCCCATACTGAAAACAAATTCTTTCCAGGGCGGCCGTCTATCGGGAAGCATGGATACTGGACCCAATGGGAGCGGAGAAACCCTCATAGGGCGCAATACGATTTCGGGGGTATCCGCAATCTCAAGTGCCGAGTTTGAAGAGTTATTCATCGAGACCAACTAATTTGCTGGCAAGTTACCAACCATAAGACTCTATCGCGTTTCGGATGCGCCATAAAGACTTTATGGTAGCTTTTCCACAAGCAACCGGTGGTAAAAACCTTAGTTCTTAGATACTTAGACTCATCAAGAAACGGTGAGTAGTTAGGGCAGCGTGGCTTCGGTACGCTTTGAACGACCGCATTACCAGGTTACCCTCACCGGAAACTCGCAAGATGTTGAAGTTTCTGTCCGTGAACTTTCCCTCGGCCGCGTATGGCGGATGATGGCTGAGTGTGATTGAAAAGGCATTCCTGAAAGGCATTGATGCGCACCTTCGTTCTTCGATTGGCAGTCGTGGTTTTGGTGGTTGTGCTTCTTGCAAATTCGGCCCGCTTCCTAGTGATAGACCAGCCGAGGCGAGCCGACGTAATCGTGGTCTTAGCGGGAGAAACCGACAAGCGGCCAGCGCGGGGTCTCGAGCTATTACGGCAAGGATTTGCCACCCGGTTGATCCTCGATGTTCCAGCACAGGCGAAACTATTTCAGTGGAGCGAATTGGACCTTGCGCAGCGCTACGTGGAAGCCCTTCCCGAAGCAGCGTCAATTACCGTCTGCCCAATCTACGGACTCTCGACCAAGGCCGAAACCCAGGATGTATCTAAATGCTTGAAAGACACCACCACTCGAAATGTGTTGCTCGTAACCTCCGACTACCACGCTCGCAGAGCTCTCAGCACATTCAAGAAAGAACTTCCTGTGTATGATTTCAGCGTGGCTGCGGTTTACGACCCACAACAATTTGGAACACAATGGTGGCGGCATCGCGAGTGGGCTAAAACCGCATTCAATGAGGGAGCACGACTGCTGTGGTGGGAAACCGTTGACCGTTGGCGTTCTCCCTAGTCCATCAATAGAAGAAAAGTTGGCGGGATCATGCCTCAGTCTAAACAAATACTTCGACTAGTCATCCTAAAAGGACTTCAGTCCCGAAGGATCTCGCGCGCAGTTGCGCTTTCAAGCGCGCAGAGCCATTACGTTAACAGAAAGTTAATTGACCGCGCCGCATCATCAGGATTAGGATTGCGGCATGTTGCGCAACACATTTTTCTGGATGTTAATTGCCCTCACTTCCACGTGGGTAGCCGCAGCGGACCCGGGCGCGATGTTCTATGGCAAAGGTGTGGTGTATCGCAATGGAACGGCGATACCGAACGCCTCCGCCATATTCTCCGGAGATCTCCTTGAGACCAGCGCCAACTCTGTCGCTAATTTGAACTCGCTCGGTTCAAGTGTGATCATTCTCCCCACCTCGCTGGTGGAGTATCAGGGTCAGAGTCTCTCAGTGGAGCACGGCAGCGTGAGCGTGGCCACGTCTCACGGTATCAGCGTCCGCGCAGGATGCATGATGGTCGTGCCGGCATCGAGTGCATGGACGCAATTTGAAGTGACCGACGTCAACGGGACGGTCGAGGTTGTAGCGAAGAAAAACGATGTGAGGCTGGAGACAATGGCGGATGCGGGATCGCCGAAAGACGCATCAACGTCGTCCATGAGCAGCAACCTGCGCGAGGGAGAGCAAACGTCCCGGGACGAATCTGCTGGTTGCAAGAGTGACAAACATAAGAGAGATAAAGATGCGGGAGCGGCCCCCGCCGGATCGGGCGGCGTATTTACTTCGAATTACATGAAGTATGGCGCCCTGAGTGCCATCGGAGGAGTCGGCATTTGGCTGGCTGTTGATACCGACGATTCACCGAGCCCGTGGAAACCTTGACTGACGGCACTTTGACCTGCAAGGTGCAGCTTTGGCCGGGCGGCGAATCTCGACCCACGGTTGGAAAGCATCCATACACTTTGGTTTTCCCCCGCCGGCAACTCCGTGGCATACAATAATTCAAGTAGCCTCCAAAATCGTTGCAGGTTGCATCTAATTATTAATCGCTCCATTCACTTTCAGAGGTCCGCTATGAATTTTGCAAAGCCTTTTTCCACTGTTTTGTTGCTCAGTGCCGTTGCCTGGTGCGCCCCGCTCGGCAGCTCGACCCGGTCTGTGATCCCCTCGGATTTGCAGCAACTCATTTCGGTGGATTATCGGGCGCTGCGAAATTCTGACACCGCCATGGCTTTGCAGCAGCAGGTTCTTCCAGACAGCCTCAAGCAGTTCGAAGTGGCGCTCAAAGGCATTGGAATTGATCCCGACAAGGATGTTGATCAACTAACATTCGTTTCGTATCGCGCCGGGAAGCAGGGGCTTAAAGTCGTGGGCTTGGCAGAAGGTTCTTTTTCAGAGAAAACCGTGCTCAAGAAAATTCGCTTGCACAAAATCAGGCCAGTGAAATATCGGGACTCTGATATCTACAACATGTCCGCCGGCATGCAGATGATGTTCCTCGATGACAATACTCTACTTTTCGGAGACAGCGGTGCGATTCGCGGAGCTCTCGACGCGCGCGATGGTTACAGCCCCACCCTCGATTCGAATCCTGAAATGGCGGATATGATCGGTTCGGTAGATTCCGGAGCCGTATGGAGCATCCTCGATCAGAAGGGCACGCAGAATATGTTGCTTTCGGCTTTAGGCGACGCCGGCAAGCTGGCCGACTTCGACACGATTAAGAAACGGGTAATCGGATCGCGCTACACCATGAATTTCACCGATGGAGTCAATTTTGATCTCGACGTTGTCACGTCGGACTCCACAACCGCCATGACTCTTTCTTCCCTCGTAAAGGCGGGCGTACTTTATCGCCGCATGACAGCTACCCCCATTGAGAAAGCCGCGCTCGAGGACGTGAGCGTAGATTCCGACAGCTCGAATCTTCAGATGCATTTCAAAGCTGACGATAAACAGTTTCAGTCGTTGATCCACTCGCAACTGTTCGCGGCGGTATCTAAATAATTTTCCTATAGGCGTTGCGGAATTATCTCCGGCTGAACCCGAGGCGCAATCCAAGCCCGACGAATACAGAACCGGTAAACCAGCGCTGAACCCGGGCGATGCGAGGCTTACGACGTAACAGGTTTCCAAGGTATCCGCCGGTATTTGCTACGACCAGATTTACCAGACATCCGCCGGCATTGAAGATCATCCCCAGCAGCACGATCTGCCCGACCGTATTTCCAGCTCGTGGGTTTACAAATTGAGGTAGGAACGCAAGAAAAAACAGAGCTACTTTCGGATTAAGCACATTCGTCAGGACGCCTTGAGAAAACACACTTCGCAAACTAACCTTAGCCAGGTTCTCAATCCCCAACTGTGAGTCCCGGCGGATCAACAGCCGGATGCCAAGATACAAAAGATAGGCCGCTCCCGCATACTTGACTACGTCAAATGCGAACGGCGACGATCGAAGAACTGCGGTGATCCCTAGAGCCGCGAGTGTGATATGCACGAGCGTACCGGCAAAGATTCCGAGCGCAGAAACCACGCCTGCCTTGCGACCTTGGCCCACGCTGCGGCCCATCACATAAAGCATATCTGGGCCTGGGGCAAGGTTGAGTAAGAAAGCGGCGATCAGGAACGTTATGAGAGCCGATCTCTCCGGCATTCATTACTCCTTGGTCTTCGCACTTATCTTGCGTGCGTCACGCTTATGTTTCGCCCAGTTTTCTTTTACAATCTGCCGGGACCTGGCTATCGCAAGGGCATTTGCGGGCACGTCGTCTGTTACACATGATCCTGCGGCGATATAAGAACCTTCGCCCACAGTTAGCGGTGCTACCAAAGTTGAATCGCTTCCGACGAAAACATTGTCGTGAATGATCGTCATGTGTTTCTTTTCGCCATCGTAGTTGCAGGTGATGGTTCCTGCTCCAATGTTCACGTTCTCACCGATTTCCGCGTTGCCAAGATAAGTCAGGTGGTTCGCCTTGGATCCCTTCCCAAGGCGAATCTTCTTGGTCTCGACGAAATTTCCTACGTGCGCGCCTTCCCCGATGTCGCTTCCCGGGCGTAGATGAGAGTAGGGTCCGAGAACCGCGCTTCGCTTTACGTTGGCTTCGTGCAGTATGCATCCCTGCCGGATGAGAACTCCGTCGCCGATAACCGAATCCTCGATCACGGAGTACGAACGTATTTGGCAATCCGCGCCAATCCGCGTCTTGCCGAGTACTTGTACAAAGGGCTCAATAATCGTATCGGCTCCAATCTCGGCGTCGGCGTCAATTACGCACGTTTCCGGATAAAAAATGGTTACTCCCTGCGCCATTAATTCTTGGGTCTTATTTCCGCGCATCCGCAAATCAATGTCCGCAAGTTCGGCGCGGGTATTTCCGCCCAATATTTCGGATGCATCGCTGGTTTCGACGGCGACCACGCGCTTTTTCGCTTTAGCCAAAACCGCTGCCAGATCAGTCAGATAATATTCGCCATGAGCGTTGTCAGTCTTGAGCTGCCTAATATGCTCGAAAAGCGCCTTCGCATCAAATGCATAAAAGCCCGAGTTGATTTCGTGAATCTTGCGCTGAGCCGCAGTCGCGGATTTCTCTTCGATAATCGCCTTGACGTCCGAACCGTTCTTGCCCTGCCGGATCACTCTTCCGTACCCGGTGGGATTTTGTAAACGAGCAGACAAAATTGTCATCGCCGCTCTGTTCGAAATGTGAAAGTCACGTAAGTTTTCAACAGTCGCGGCGGTGATCAGAGGCGCATCCCCAGAGAGCACGATAATGGTGTCGTAGCCAGCCAATGCCTCTCGCGCAACCATCAAGGCATGCCCTGTTCCTCGTTGCTCCTTCTGCAAGACAAAGCCGATACCGGTAGAGTCAACCGCTTCACGAACACGCGCCGCTTCATGTCCGATGATTGCGTAAATGTCGTTCGAAGGAACTACCTTCATCGCAGCCGCAATCACATGAGCCAACAGCGGCTTGCCACCAACCTCATGGAGCACTTTGGGGAGTTTGGATCTAAGGCGAGTACCTTTGCCCGCCGCCATGATCGCAATGGCAACGCGAGGAGCGACTTTGCGAGAGGTCTTTATGGATTTTGGCATTCGACACAATATACCGCGAGATACTCTTTTGGTTCGCAACTTTGCAGGGTTGGATTCGCGAAGGGTTTATACAACCCCATTCTCTAGCTCAGGCGGGCTGTCTTTTGGCTTGATCTGCCACCACCAGAATGCCAGCGTCGCCGAACCAAACACGACCAGATAACTAATCATTCCTATACGATTGACACGCGTCTCGAAACCCGCCTCAATGACCGGTTTCCACAGGCCCGGAAAATCCTTCTGGCCAATCGCCCATGTTCCGAAGTTCCAGGCCGCATGCAGCCCAATCGGCACGGCCAGACCTTTGGTCGCTAGAGCCGCAGCGCCGAAAAGCAGCGATCCTACGAAGGCACCCAAGATAGCGTTTGACCAGCTATACCCGCCGACTCGATGTTCAATTGCAAAGACAAGAGCGACCGCAATTTGCGCGGTCCAAGCGCCAAACACGTGATCGAGGCGCCGCAGCGGGTATCCCCGGAACGCCAATTCTTCCCTGCACGCTAAGAGTAGGTACGCGATCAGAGCCACCGCCTCTGGCACCACGCTCATTTCCGGCGTCCGGACCCAAGAGATGTGACCGGCCAGCGTGACCAAGGAGAATTGGACCGCAACCATGAATAATCCGACGATGAATCCCAAGACGAGACGAACCATGCTCTTGCGTGTCGGTACGGCTCCCACATCCGTCAGGCGGATCCCATCCCAGCGCACGAAGAGCAGAGTTAGAGCTAGGGTTGCAATACTGGTTATCAAGCCCAGCGCCACTTTCGGCCACTGGCCGGGAAGCGTTGAGCAATGGGGTGCGGCGAAGGCCAACAACGACGCGCAAGCCAGAAAGAAGAGTAGAACGCGACCGAATACGAGCCACCGGTCAGAGAGGCTGTATCTTCCGGCCATCAAAGATCCCTTCCATGTAGTGTAGAAGGAAAGCACTCCCATCGTTCTGTCCATCTGGCGAGGATATGGGGTCCTTATTCGCTACTTGCTGACCCTGGCTTCCTGCGGGTCCGCGCATGCAACTCCAGCAGGTCATGAGCGACTCGCGCACTGGCGTGACGGGCAACTCCAGCTTCTTCCAAATAGTCTCCGAACACCGGCTTCACTCCAAGTTTTTCTATCTCGTCCAAATCAGCGACTATCTGCGAAGCTCCTTCGAGGGCGTACTTGGTTTGCAATTCCTTCGAGACGGGCGTGCGGTTGATTAGTGCGTAATCGAAAATATTACTTTGAGCGTGATCGTTCAACGCGCGGATGTGGTCGGCGGCAGTACGCCCGAGGCTTTCGTTCGGTTGCGTCATTAAATTGCAAACATATACCTTCACGGCCGCAGAGTTCGCAATGGTGGTTGCAATCCCGCGAACCAGCAAGTTCGGAATAAGGCTGGTAAATAATGACCCCGGACCAATCGTAATTATGTCGGCGCGCTTGATTGCTTCAAGCGTTTGCGGGAGCGGTTCCGGATTCGGAGGAACGAGAACCAGCTCTTTAATTCTGCCTTTGCTGGCGGTTATTTTTGTTTCCCCCATCACCCGGCTTCCGTCCTCCATGATCGCTTCGAGTTCAACGATGCATGTTGTGGCTGGGAAAATGCGCCCGCGTGTTACCAGGATCTCGGAGGAAAGCCGCACCGCCTCAGCGAAATCCCCGGTTATGGAAGTAAGGGCGGCGAGAAAAAGATTTCCAAAGCTGTGGCCTTCAAGTCCGGGCCCTTTATCGAAGCGATGCTGAAACAGACGGGAAAGAAGAGTTTCGTCCTCCGACAAGGCGACAATGCAACTTCTTATATCGCCCGGCGGAAGCATCTTGAACTCTTTGCGCAGGCGGCCGCTGGATCCGCCGTCGTCACTGACGGTCACAACAGCAGATAGTTCGCCAATTCTGAATTTTTCCGCCGCGTCACTGACGCCGGGAGAGACGACGTAGCCTTTCAGCCCACGGAGCACTGTGGAGAGGCCTGTTCCTCCTCCAATCGCCACAACGCACAACCCTTGACTCCGCTCAAGGCCGCCAGATGTCAAAGATGCCGCATTCTGCTCCAAAGAGTTCATGAGAGCAGATCTAGATAATCCGGTTATCGCTCAAGCCGGTAGGAAATTCCTCGCCAGGGTCGGGATACAACAACTCTGTAAAACGCGGATCTTCCACCAATTTTTGGAAGTCCGAATCGTTTCGCGCCTGGAACCTGAGAGCGGGATTCTGGCGAATCGCCTGATCGAGGTTTTTCAGGGCTTCCTCGACATGTCCAGTGAGACAGTTCAACGCTGCCAAGCCGTAGGCCACATAGTCTGCTTTCGGGACCTGTTTCGCTAGATTTTCAAGGTGCTCCCGCGCGCCGACATAGTCGCCAAGGTTGAGCAGAGAAATTGCATAATCGTAGTGCTCTTCGGGACTCTTAAATTGATTTGTTGTGCGCTCAAGCTGTTGGTTGCATGCGCTCAAATGCACTGAAGCGCGGTCAGCCAGATCTTTGGCCGCCCCGGAAACCACTTTTTGGAGATGACCCTTCGCTTTCTCAAACTTGTGTTCCTGCATGGCACGCAAACCGGCTTCGTAGTTTTGCACAGCCTGTGCAAAAGATGGATCCTCCGTACGCGATTGTTTGGGTGCAGTCTTTTGAGCCATTTGTAAAAGCTTCCCTGTCCTTGGCGTAAGTATGCCTCTTTTCTTAGTTTTAGACGATGACGACATAGATTTCGCTAGAAGTATTCCAGCCAGTACAGCCGTTTCATTTTAGATACCAGCGCCACGCACACTCAGCAGCCTTGTGGAAAACGTATCGCCGACAGCCCTCAAAGCCTCGGCCAGCGCGGCTAATTAATTGATGCCGCCGTAGCCAGACTGACCTGTTTCCATTCACCGCCAATAATACCTTGCCGGATTTGGGCAGCGGTCTTGCCCTTTTGATGCATTAAATAAGAGTAATAGACTTCCTTGAGGCATATCGAGCACTTAGCACCATGCGTCGTCTCAAAACAGCTGTGCAGGCTCTTGTGACCGATTCGGTCGCAGTAACAGTAACAAGGCTGCTGATGCAGCACGGCCGGGATTTTTGCCGCCAGCTCGTAAGCATGTGTCTGATAAGGATATTGCGCGTCTTCGCCCCAAAGCTGGTCCGCGGACAGGATCGCCGGCAATTTTGCACTCTTTGCAGGCGGCGCAGGGTTGTAAGCGGGTACCCTTTCCTCATCCTCCTGCGTCGTGGCCCACGGCGCTGATACCGTCAGCGTTATCAAAAAAAGAAGAAGCAGTCTGAAACCGTGCTTTCGCATAAATAGCCTTCAACCGGGTCTATTGTAACCCGAATTTGGGACCAGCAGGGCATGCCCAACGTGCTAGAAATGTCAGCTTGGACCGGACGTCACGCGCTCGGTATAGAATCACATTAAATGGCAGAGCAAGAAGGGGCCACAGAAGGGCCACCAGGTTTACCGGGTGCACAGCATCCACGGCCAATTATATCGGTCTGGCTACGGGATCTGATCATCTCGCTTGCCATCTCCGCCTTCATCATCATCTTTCTGTACCAGCCCGTGAAAGTGGAGGGCACCAGCATGATGCCGTCCCTCGATGACCAGGAGCGCATCTTCGTCAATAAGTTCGTCTATCGCCTGGAGTCCATTCAGCGTGGAGACATTGTGGTTTTTCGCTACCCTCGCGATCCTTCCAAGAGTTTCATCAAGCGCGTGATCGGTTTGTCCGGAGATCGCATTCGCATTGATGCGGGACAAGTTTACGTGAATGGAAATCCGCTTAACGAAGACTACGTTCCGCCAGCCTACGTTGATGAGCGGTCATACAGGACTATCGTCGTACCGCCCGGGTGCTATTACGTTCTGGGAGATCATCGAAGTCTGTCGAACGACAGCCGCGACTTCGGTCCAGTGAAGGCCAGTCTTATATACGGCAAAGCCGTCTTCGGATACTGGCCGATGGATAAGCTCGGACGGTTGCGATAACAGCGGGCTATCTCGCGAACTCCAGCAGCGCGAAAATATAAATCCACAAAACCAGCATGAAGTGCCAATACCACGCGGTCACGTCCACCACAATGTGCCTGGATTCCACCGGACGGTGCAAGAAATAAATCACCAGGGCGTAAAGCAGCACCAGAATTCCTCCCGTGAGGTGAACCGCATGCGCCGCGGTAAGCAGATAAACAAACGAACTGCTCGCTCCGGACGACAAATAAAAACCTCTGGCAATGAGTTCTCGCCAGGCCATTCCCTGGCCAAAGAGAAATGCGATCCCCAGAACGGCGGTCGCGGCCAGCCAGGGGAAGCCTCGTTCCCTACCGATTGAGACGCCAGGGATTGACCGCACTGGCGCCAGCGCAACGTCTCGCGCAAACCGCCGTCGCGCCATCTCAATCGTGAGGCTGCTGGCAAGAAGAATTAAAGTGTTGACTAGCAACAGGCCGGTTGGCAGGGACACCTTCATCCAGCCACTTATGTAGGAATTGCTGCGTTCGTCGAACGTTGCGGATCCCTGCCTAATCACAAATACAACCGTGAACGCCGTGAACAATATCAGGATTGAGATAGTCGCGCAGAGCAAACCCAATCGAGCGCGGTGCAAGCGCTGGTTGTAGTCAGACGAGTCGCCGTCTCGGTGTCCATCGCCGCCTCCGTCATAATTTGGAGGGGGCTGAAATCCTCCACCGCTGTCACCGATGACCGGCGACTCATGAGCAATTGTGAACGAGGAGGGGGCCATCAATTGCATTGTATTGAAGTGGAGGGCGGCCGCGATGACGAAATCGTTGAAAATTGCGAATTCAAACTGCTGGATTTTGATTTATCTTAAATGGCTGGGTCTCAACTAAAGGAACTAGGGGCAAGTAATTTGATGACCGGTTTTGGATTTTCCCGCAAACCACTCTCAGCAATGATCCTCGCAGTTTGCTTTCTAACTACGGGATCGTTTGCCGCAACTGACACCAAAGTCGCCGCCGGGGAAAACCTTTTCAAGTCCCATTGCATTTTGTGCCACGGAGCCGATGCGACCGGAAATACCACGCTCGGCAAGCAATTGAAGGCTCGCAACCTTCATTCTGCGATCGTGCAGAAAAAGACTGACGCGGAATTGAAGCATATTATTACTGAGGGCGAAGGGAACATGCCAACGTTCTCGGCGCAGCTATCGAGCGCGCAGATAGATGAATTGGTCGTTTATGTGCGGCAGCTCGGCAAATCGAAGAAGTAAACTGAATTGATATTTGCGAAGCTGAATTTACGAGTTTAGATTTGCGATGTTTGGACTTGAGACAAAGCTGACATGACATTCATACGACGGCTGACGACTGCTCTTTTAGTGTCCCTCACCTTGCTGGCTTGCTTCTCCGCGACGGCAACCGACGGCTCGCCCGCTCCGCCAGACGCCGCATACCGCGCTTCTTTCGAAAAGTGGAAAACCGAGCTTACCGAAGACTTGAAACAAAATTGGCTCACCCTCGCCGGATTGTTTTGGCTGAAACCCGGCAGTAACAGCTTTGGCGGCGATCCGGGAAATCAAATCGTCCTTGGCGGTCTGCCCGAGTACGCTGGTTCATTTGAATTCAGCGGCCAGGGCGTGACGGTCAAGATTTCGCCCGGGGTCGAGGCAAAGGTAGCCGGAAAAACGGTTACTGCCGCTGAACTGCAGTCGGATGCCTCCGAACATCCGACTGTACTTGAAATCGGCAGCTTCCGCATGCACGTAATCAAGCGCGGCGAGCGCATCGGCATTCGCGTGAAAGATCTTAAGAGCCCTGCAGTAGAAAAGTTTCATGGAATGGTTTTCTTTCCGCTCGATCTCAATTACCGCGTCACTGCAACTTGGGTGCCTTTAAGCGGAAAGAAAACGGTGGATGTCCCGGACGTTTTGGGAGACGTGACGCCCACGCCCGTGACCGGAGAAGTTCACTTCAAGATCAATGGCCAAGATGTCAGCCTGACTGATTTAGGAGGCGATCCGACCAAGGGATTATTTTTCGTTTTCAACGACCTCACAACGAAAACTGACACTTATCCCGGCGGACGTTTTCTTGACACAGACCCTGTGGTAAACGGCACCGTCGTCCTCGACTTCAATCGCGCGCACAGTCCGCCTTGCGCCGTCACGCCATACGCAACCTGCCCAATGGCTCCCAAGGAAAATCGTCTCCAGGTCGCGATCCCCGCAGGCGAGAAGTACGATCACAAGAACGCGCATCACTAAGGCGGCGCTTTAAATCAAATCTATTCGTAAATTGTCATCCGAACCGCGCGGCACCGTCTTTATCTATATCTAATTGTCATTATCTATAAATTGTCATTCCGAACGGGCGCAGCCCGGAGAAATCTGCTGTTACCCAATTTCGAATTCCGGTAAGACTAAAGCGCTAGAATAGGACTTAGGACGTCAGTAGCCGTTGGACTGAATTATTTCTCTGACCGCGTTCCTGATCCCTGACAGGCATTCCCATGACCACTTCCTTACTCGAACGGAAAATCGAGAAGCGTCCCACAGAAGTTCTCCTCAAGGGAAGAATACTTTTCCTAACCGAGGATCCCGCACTGATCAAGCGACAACTGGCCGGCGAAGACTTGCCCTGGGACACCGCGAACCCAACAAACAATCCGAAACTTCGCGACGACATTTCCACCGACGAAATTACCCCAGCGCACATCTGCTTTTTCTTCGATGAAACCCTGGGAGAATTTCCTTACACCGGACTGAAGTGCGGAAACGAAACCCCAATCGGAAGGGGAGATGTTAAGAAAGGCGGTTTCGTCGCCGCAGTCAGTGGGAAGCGCCGTGGCAAAGGTTCCAGTCGCGAGCAATCCCCCTATGCCGAACTGTGCGCGGGGATTCAGATCGTCATCGCCGAAAACATCGAGCGCATTTACAAGCAAAACTGCCAAAACCTAGGCGTACTTACCTCGACGAACTTTTCTTTAATTGACAAGATTCGAGGTGGCGAAGAAATTCCGCTTTCCGAATTTACCCACGGCGAAGATGAAATTACCCGTCAAATCATCGAACATGGCGGCCTTTTCAACTTCAATGTGGCACGCCTGCAAGGCAAAGTATTTCTGCCGCCCATAGAAACCAAGCCACGGCCCATGACGCTGGCCGAAAAAATCTTCGCCCGGCACATGATTAGCGCTAACGTAGGGGCGGACGTCCCCGTCCGCCCAGCCGAGCAAGGCTCGGCAGCCTCCCAAATAAACGTCCCGGCTGTGAAACACGGAGACTCCGGCTTTGCCCGCACCGACCTCCGCTTCAGCCACGAATACGTCACCCCAATGGCGGCAATTTTCTTCAACCAGCTAGTCGGACGCGATGCCCCCGTCAACGATGCATCGTCGGTTCTTTTTTTCCGCGATCACCTCACGTTCCTCGACGAAGTGCTTTCCGAGCAGAAACGCAAGATGGGTCTGCTCGATCTCGCGACACAGCTCAAGCTCAAGCAGGAAGAGTTCGCCAAACAGCGAGGAATCCGCCTGCACGGCGAACTCAAAGATCGCAAGGGTTCCGAAGGCATCTGCCATTCCGTCGTGCTGGAAAGTTACGCTTTGCCGGGCCAACTGATTGTCGGTTCGGATTCGCACACTCCGCATTCAGGTGCCATCGGGTGCGTTGCTTTCGGAATCGGAACTACTGACGTTTTCAATTCGTGGATTACGAAAGATGTTCGAGTGCGTGTGCCAGAGTCTGTCAAAGTAGTGATTCGCGGACGCAAGCACGCTAACGTTACCGCGAAAGATTTCATCCTCGCGTTGCTCCGAATGGATTACATCAAGAGCGGCAAAGCTCTTGCCAAAGTGATCGAATATTCCGGCGAAGCGATTGAATCGCTCAGCGTGGACGAGCGAGCAACCATGACCAACATGGCGGCTGAAATAGGCGGCTTCACCGGCATCGTCGCTCCAGATGCCAAAGCGGTGGAGTTTCTAATCGAGCGCCGCGGCATGAATCGGAAGCAAGCGGAATCCCTGACGGAAGGCCTCTACAGCGACCCTGATGCACAATACGCGCATGTAATTGAACTAGACGCAGCAGATATAACGCCCATGGTAGCGACTCCCGGTGATCCCGGAAACGGCAAGTTTATTCGTGAACTGAACACGCCTGTCCCCATCGAACTGGCCTACGGCGGCACCTGCACCGCCGGAAAAAACGAAGATATGGACATGTATGCGAGCGTTCTTGCCAACGCCTTGAAACATGGCAAGCGCGTAGCGAATTCAGTTCAGTTCTATATTCAATTCGGATCGCAGGAGACGAGAGATTATTGCGTGCGCCAAGGCTATCTCGAGATTTTCAACAACTCCGGAGCGCAGGTAATTGAACCTAGTTGCGGCGCATGCATCAACGCCGGCCCCGGCGTCACCACGCGACCCGATCAGGTTGTAATCAGCGCCCAGAACCGCAACTTCCCCGGACGCAGCGGCCCCGGCCAAATGTATCTGGCGAGCCCGCTCACAGTTGCAGCCAGCGCGATCGCGGGATACATCGTAGAATACGAGACAAGTGAGGACCGAGAGTTAGTCAAATTGCACACCGAAAACTGAGTTCTCGATTCGTTTCCACTCCTCATGTGCTTTCTTGTCGTCCGGTTCCGATTGGAAGCATTCAACCGCAGTCTCCAAGTCCTTGCCACGCAATGTGGGCGCCGGGATTCGCAAGACTGTGTTTTTTCGCGAAACGCTCTTAATCCGAGTTTGGGAGGATTTTCGCTTTGGCTTGGTTCTTGCCATCAGAGCCTCGATTCTACACAAAGTATGCTACCTCTGAAATCGGCTAAAGTACGCTCGGCAAGTACCATCGTGAACCCTTTAACTCACAAAGCTGGGCCAGCCACCACTCCGGATAACAACGCCGATTTGCCGGCCTCTTTGCCGTTATTGGGACGAAAACAATGCTCTGAACACTAAAGCACCAAACACTACTAGGAAAACCGCAAGGATTGACCTAGCCATCGCGGGCAAGCGGCCTTCAGGATACAACTCCTGATACTTGCGAGCAGCCAAGGAATATTCACGCTTCAGATAGGAGAACCGCTCTTCATCGGGAAGTTTTTCGTTGACTCGAGCTTTTATTAGAAGCCACATCGCATTCGTCATTAAGCCGAGAAGAATGACCGCCGAAATCCAATAGGCGTCATCATGGAACATTGTCGCTACATTCCTTTCCCACGCCACGTCCACTCATTTCAGCGGAACCAAGGTCCGCCATCGCCATGTCACGACGGCTGCAATCCACGCGCCAGCGCATTGAGTGGCTGTCGCAGCCAGGCTGTAAGACGAATGCACCGAAAGAACTCAATTTGCAGCGCCGTTCCAGAACGTATGGAAAATGATCGAAGGTATTAGATTATAGCTCGTCAGAGAGAGGAGAACCGCCAGCACAATGCCGATCCCGATGATTGTCGCGAGACTGACAAAAAACTGCATTTGCCTGTGCCACCTGAGGGGCGTAGCACGAAAGCCAATTAGCTCCGCTACAATCGTCTCCATGCCCGTCCGGATCGCCCAGTGTGGTCGGATTGTTCTCCACATAGCTGTACAGATTCAGACTTTGCGGATTGCCGATGTTCGCATACGGCACAGTCGTGGGCTTCGCGGCCCAGTCCGGCGTCAAGCCGATTACTGGGCGGCTATTCGGTCATCTCCCAGATAAATGCCGTAAAATGATGTGCGTCGCCAATAACGCGCCAAAATTCTCATTTTGCTGAACAACATGTGAACTTGAAGTTCATCCGGGTTATTCTATTAAGTTAAAACGCTGGCCAGAAGAGGCGTGTCCCCGAGCGGCCTGGATTTTAGGAGAGAGGAATCTATGACCTACGTAATTGCTGAACCTTGCATCGGCACCAAAGACGCCGCCTGTGTTGACGCCTGCCCGGTTGATTGCATCCATCCCAAGAAGGACGAGCCAGCGTTCCCAACCGAAGAGATGATCTATATTGATCCCGTCGAATGCATTGATTGCGGAGCTTGCGTCCCTGTATGTCCGGTATCGGCAATCTTCGCCGAGGACGACCTTCCCGAAAAGTGGAAGAGCTATACCGAGCGCAACGCCAAGCATTTCGGACGGTAGAAAGAAGCTTTCAGCCGTCAGTTCTCAGCTTTCAGCTAACTCGCACACACGTCGGAGTAGTCAGTTCAGCCGCGATACAATCGAAAATCTGATTTAAACTGACGGCTGAGAGCTGACAGCTGAAGGCCGCTTTTCCATGGCACTCAAGGAATCGGAAGCAATCGTGCTTCGCTCGTATCCGTTGCGCGAGGCTGACCTTCTTGTAACGTTCTTTACCCGCCTGGAAGGCAAGGTACATGGCGTAGCTCGCTCCGCGAAGAAATCAACGCGGCGGTTTGGTGGGGCTCTTGAGCCGCTAACTTACGTCAGGGCTTACTACGAAGATCGAGAACGGCAGGAACTGGCACGATTGGATTCATGCGAAGTTCTTGAATCCCCATTAGCGTTCGAGGTAGGCTACCCGCGCGCAGTTGCGTTGGCGCATGTGGCGGAATTGCTGGACGAGTTGTTGCCCGACCGCGAGGCCAATGACGCGGTCTTTCGTCTGGCTTTGTCGGTGATTGCAGGGTTGCGCGGCAGTGACGTTTGGATGCCCATCACGTATTTTGAACTTTGGATGACTCGCTTGATGGGTTATCTGCCGGAATTATCAGAGTGCATTGTCTGCGGCCGCGCACTGAACGGAAGCCGTGCATATTTTCACGCACTGGCCGACGGCTTGATGTGTCCCGATGATAAACGGCTTGCATCGTCCGAAATTTCGGCGGACTCCCGTAAACTGACAGCAATGATGTTTCGCGCTCCGATTGAAGGATTCGCCGGAATGCCGTGGCCCAAAGCTCAGGGGGCGGATCTACGAAAGTTCTTGATTCAGATATTGCAGCGGCACATCGAGAAGAAACTGGTCACAGCAGGAATGCTGGAGAAGGTTAGCGATTAGTCATCCCTGCCACCTAGAGCACGAATTACATAATCTTCACTCAATCATGGCAAAATGCTCAGTGCTGAGTGCTGAGGACTTATTTTTGAATCCATCGAAATCCAATCCGCTGACGTTTCAGGAACTAATCCTTCGGTTGCAGGCTTTCTGGGCCGAGCGCGGATGCGTCCTCCAGCAGCCCTACGATGTTGAAGTCGGTGCCGGCACCATGGCTCCGGAGACTTTTCTGCGCGTACTCGGACCCAATCCTTACAAGGTCGCTTATGTGCAACCTTCGCGCCGCCCTGCTGATGGGCGCTACGGCGAGAATCCGAACCGACTCTATAAGCACACTCAACTTCAAGTTATTTTGAAGCCGCCTCCGGAAAATGTTCAGGAACTTTATCACGAATCGCTGAGTGCAATCGGAATTGATCTTCGCCAGCATGATCTCAAATTTGAAGAAGACAATTGGGAATCTCCGACTCTGGGCGCCTGGGGCATTGGCTGGCAAGTCATGCTGGATGGCCTGGAAATTACTCAGTTCACATATTTTCAGCAATGCGGCGGGGTTGATCTTGATCCCATATCAGCAGAGTTAACTTACGGATTGGAACGAATCGCGGCGTTCCTGCAAGACGTGGACAGCATTTACGACATCGTCTGGGCACGCGATCCGGAGTCAGGCCATGCCACAACCTACGGCGATGTACGGCTTGCGGATGAGCAGCAATTCTCGGTTTACAATTTCGAGGCCGCTGACGTCGCAAGGGCATGGAAGCATTTCGAACTGTACGAAGCAGAGTGCGGTGCTCTGTTAGAACGTCTTTCAGAACTAAATGAGGCACCAGCGTCGGATAATTCAGCAGCAAACAAAACCCGTTTTCCGTTGCTGGCAGCCTACGACCTCTGCCTGAAATGCTCGCATCTGTTCAACATTCTGGATGCGCGTGGCGCCATCTCCGTGACTGAGCGCGTCGGAGTAATCGCAAGAGTGAGGGCGCTGGCAGTCGGAATCGCGAAGGCGTGGGTAACTCAACAAGAGGAACCGTCAGGTTCAACCGATGAACCAGAACCTGCTGCTGAAAAGCTCCACAAGTCGAGGAGAGAAGTGATGCCCGCAATTTTGTGAGCCAGCCACATCATGAGATGATTTACAAAGTTGTCATCCTGAGCGAGTAAGCTTCTTCGCTTGCGAAGAAGCGGCGAGTCGAAGGACCCCTACTCAGATGAATATTGTTGGTTTCTTCATAGCGTTCGTGTAGGACGGCCGCCCTTGGCTGTCGCACATTGACTTCACGATCATGCCAGACTTTCTTTTGGAAATCGGATGCGAAGAGATTCCTGCCAGGATGATTGAGGCGGCATCCGTTGACCTTCGCGATCGCATCAGCAAGCTCCTGGAGCGGGAACGCCTCTCAGCGCAAAGTGTTATTTCATCTTTCGATACGCCCCGCCGCCTTGGAATCGTCGCATCCCAGATTTCGTCTTCGCAGCCCGATGTTACCGAACAACTTACAGGGCCATCGGCAAAAATTGCGTTCAAAGATGGGCAGCTCACGCCTGCTGCTCATGCTTTCGCGAAAAAATCGGGGATTGAGGTTTCGCAGCTCGCGAAGGTTACGACGCCCAAGGGCGAATACGTAGCCGCGACCGTCACCAATCAAGGCCGAAGCGCGCACGATGTTTTGCTCGAACTCCTTCCAAAAGAAATCGCCTCAATTTACTGGCCTAAAAACATGTACTGGCGCAAACCGAGCGAGCGCTTCGTGCGGCCCGTGCGCTGGCTGGTCGCCATGCTCGATGGCGTGGTCATCCCGCTAGAGTTCGCCGGATTAGTTGCCGGAAACGAAACACGTGGCCACCGAATTCTGGCCAATCACGCAGTGAAGGTTCCGCGAGCCGGCGATGCCTACGTGAAAGCTCTTCGTGAAGCGAAGGTGTTGAACCGCGCCGAACGCGAACATCAAATTCGCAAAGATTTAGACGCGGCAACTCGCACCATCCCCGGCGCGCGATGGCGCGAAGACAAAAACCTCCTGGACGCCGTCATCAATCTGACCGAGTTTCCATCCGCCATCCTGGGTAATTTTGACAATTCATACTTGGCGCTTCCCGAGGAAGTTCTGGTCACTGTGATGCGCGATCATCAGAAATATTTCGCAGTTGAAGATGCGAGCGGCAAACTGCTCCCACATTTTCTGGCTGTGTTGAACACCGACGGCGATCCCGAGGGAATCATTCGTCACGGTCACGAACGCGTGCTGCGAGCGCGTTTCAACGATGCGCGCTTCTTCTGGCAAACCGATCAGAAGCATCCTCTGCGCGAACGGGCGCAATGGCTCAAGAACGTTACGTTCCAAAAAGATTTAGGTAGCTACTACGACAAGACCCGCCGTGTGCAGCGTTTGTGCAGTTGGCTGTGCGAGGCCATTCGCCAGAGCGGCACGCCCGTACGTCCGGGAGTGGTGCACAAAGCTGCAATGCTGGCGAAAACTGATCTGACCACGGAACTTGTCAAAGAGTTCACCGAACTGCAAGGAATCGTCGGTGGCCTCTATGCATGCGCGCAGGAACTGGACCGCGGCATGCCAGAAAGCACGCGCCAAGCCATTGCCGACGCCATCTACGATCAGTACAAACCAGTTTCAATGGAGGACGCCGTTCCGCGAACGGTCGAAGGTGCAGTGCTCTCAATCGGGGACAAGGCAGACACAATCGTCGGCATGTTTGCTCTCGGACTCGAGCCTACGGGATCCAAAGATCCATTTGCGCTGCGCCGCCAGGCAAACGGAATCGTGAAGATCATTGCCGAGCACAAGTTGCCAATTAGCATGAGTCAGTTGACCGACGATTCATATGAGGCTTATCGCGGTTCAGCCGCCGAGCGCAAGTTTTCGAATCAGACCGATCATGCCGCAGCACTCCGAGGATTTTTCCGCGAACGAGTGGAGTTTTATCTGCGAGATGTGCTCGCTTTCAAATATGATGTTGTGAATGCCGTGCTGGCCGCGGGATACGACGACGTCGTGGATGTGGCGAGACGCGCTAAGGCGATAACAGAAATCAGAGATCTTCCAGATTTCCAGTCCATTGCCGCGGCATCCAAGCGTATTCGCAATATTCTGAGGCAGGCGGAAGAAAAACGCTTCTTTCCTGCTTCAACGTTCGATCGCAGTACCGAACAGGCTGAAGAAGCGGCGCTTCTTTCCCGGAAGATCCAGGAAATTGCGCCTCGAGTAAATGAAGACATCAGCAGGAAGGATTACGTAGAAGGTCTTCGCAAGCTTTCCACATTGAGGGAACCGACCGATAGATTCTTCGATAAAGTTATGGTGATGGTTGACGACGAAAAGATCCGCGCAAATCGGTTGGCACTATTGCGATCGCTGCTGAATAATTTCTCTACCATCGCCGACTTTTCCGAAATCGTGACCGAAGGCAAAGAATCCACCAAATAGATTTAAAATAAGCTATCCGAGAAAAGGACTCATCATGGCCACCAGCACTCTCCCCGAACCGATAGTTGCACGCACCGAAACAAAACCTGCCATCAAGTACGTTTATTCCTTTGGCGGAGGCAAAGCCGACGGAAACGGCAAAATGAAGGACGACCTCGGCGGCAAAGGCGCGGGCCTCGCCGAAATGACCAACGCTGGATTGCCCGTGCCCCCCGGTTTCACCATCCAGACCGAAGCCTGCCGCGAATACATGCGCCACAGCGGCGTTTCACAGGAAGTGGATCGCCAAATGGAAGCGGCGCTCGAAAAGCTCGAAGCATTGCAAGGCCAGCAATTGGGCAAAGGCGATAATCCGCTCCTGGTAAGCGTTCGCTCCGGCGCAAAGTTTTCTATGCCCGGCATGATGGACACCATCCTCAACCTCGGACTCAACGATCGAAGCGTCGAATCCCTGGCCAAACGCGGCAACAATGCGCGGTTTGCTTACGACTCTTACCGTCGTCTCATTCAAATGTTCGGCGCCGTAGTTCTTGAAATTCCGAAGCCAGCTTTCGATGAAGTCTTCGACGCGAAAAAGAAACAGAAAAAAACAAAGCTCGATACCGACCTCGACGCCAAAGCTCTGAAAGAAGTAATCGAAGAGTACAAAAAGGTCGTGAAGAAGCACACCAAGCGCGACTTTCCGCAGGATGCAAACGACCAGCTAACCATGGCTCGCGACGCAGTTTTCCGCTCCTGGCAAAACGATCGCGCCAAGCATTATCGCCGCATGAACAACATTCCCGACGAACTCGGCACTGCCGTAAACGTGCAAGCGATGGTGTTCGGCAACCTCGGCGACACCAGCGGCACCGGCGTGGGATTCACCCGCAATCCGGCGACCGGAGTCAAAGAATTCTACGGCGAGTTTCTAATGAACGCACAAGGCGAAGACGTGGTCGCCGGCATTCGCACTCCCGTGCCCATTCTCGAACTGCAAAAAGTCATGCCCAAGGTTTACGACCAGCTCCGCGATATCACTACGCGCCTCGAAAAACATTATCGCGATATGCAGGATTTCGAATTCACCATCCAGGAAGGCCGCCTGTACATGTTGCAGACACGCAACGGAAAGCGCACCGGCCGCGCCGCCGTTCGCGTTGCAATCCAAATGGTGGAAGAAAATCTCATCAGTAAAGAAGAAGCAATTTTCCGCGTGGAACCTAATCAGCTTTACGACTTCCTGGTCCCACGCCTCGATGAAAAAGGCGAGGTTGAAGTGCTTGCCACCGGCCTGCCCGCATCGCCGGGCGCTGCCGTCGGACAAATCGTTTTCACCGCTGATGAAGCCGTCGAAAAAGCAGGACACAGCAACAAGCGAGTCCCCGTCATTCTCGTTCGCGCCGAAACCACTCCCGAAGACATCCACGGTATGGAAGTGGCCGCCGGCATTCTGACCTCACGCGGAGGCATGACCAGCCACGCAGCCGTCGTCACGCGCGGAATGGGAAAGTGCTGCGTAGCGGGCGCGGGG
The DNA here is from genome assembly GCA_963720075.1 of uncultured Acidobacteriaceae bacterium. Lineage (GTDB taxonomy): Bacteria > Acidobacteriota > Terriglobia > Terriglobales > Acidobacteriaceae > PALSA-188. The sequence continues at coordinate 270,410 of CAVREG010000016.1, forward strand.
GATATTCACGTGGATGAAAAAGCCCGCGAAATGCGCGTCAAGGGCCAAGTCTTCAAAGGTGGGGATTGGATTTCTCTCGATGGCACAACTGGCCGCGTGATCAAAGGAAAGCTGAACACAGTTGATGCCAAGCCCGATGACCCGGAGCTGATTAAGTTCATGAGTTGGTCCGAACCGTTCCGCACCATGGGCGTCCGCGCCAACGCCGACATTCCTCGCGACGCAATTCAGGCGCGCGCATTCGGAGCCGAAGGCATCGGCCTCTGCCGCACCGAACACATGTTCTTCGCCGAGGACCGCCTTCCGCACATGCGGGCCATGATTCTCGCCAACAACGAAAAAGACCGCCGCACCGCGCTCAAGAAGTTGCTGCCCATGCAACGCGCAGATTTTATCGGCGTCTTCCGCGCCATGGATGGATTCCCCGTCACCATCCGAACGCTAGATCCTCCGCTGCACGAATTTCTTCCGCGACGCGAAGATCTGATGGTTGAAGTTGCGGTTCTTGAGGCAACCAAGCCTCGTTCTCCAAAGCTCAAGGGACTCAAAACGCTGTTGCGGCGAGTTGAGGATTTGCACGAAGTCAATCCCATGCTTGGACATCGCGGATGCCGTCTCGGAATCACCTATCCCGAAATCACCGAAATGCAAGCCCGTGCGATATTCGAAGCGGCGGTCGCAGTCTCGAAAGATGGCGTGAAAGTGAAGCCCGAAGTCATGATTCCCCTGACTGCCACGCTAAAAGAAATGGCGAACCAGGCGGCAATCGTCCGCCGCGTTGCCGACGAAGTCTTCGCAGAAAAAGAAAGAACCGTCGAGTACCTGGTTGGAACAATGATTGAGCTGCCGCGAGCCGCCTTGGTCGCCGACGAAATCGCCAAAGAAGCCGAATTCTTTTCCTTCGGCACCAACGATCTCACTCAGACAACTTTCGGATTCTCCCGCGACGACATCAACAAAGTGCTCCCAACATATTTAGAAGAAGGGATTCTTAAACAAGATCCGTTCGCAGTTCTCGACCGCGAAGGCGTCGGCCAACTAGTAAAGATGGCCACCGAGCGCGGCCGCAAAACCCGCCCAACCTTAAAAGTAGGAATCTGCGGCGAACACGGCGGAGAACCATCGTCGGTAGAATTCTGCCACCAGGTTGGATTGAACTACGTTTCCTGCTCGCCATTCCGCGTGCTGACAGCAAGACTGGCAGCAGCCCAGGCAGCCGCAGCGGATAAATTAAAAGTTGAGGGTGGCCGGACTAAGTGACCAGATGACTGCGGAATGTTCTATCTAAGGGCACCTTCTGAAGTGGAAGTTCGTCATTTCATATCCCAACAGCGCCAGTCAACGTTTTCGTATCCTGAGGTTGGCGCATCCGCTGGCAAAGTACCGAACCGATACAACTTAGACCACAATCGTATTTTGCTTGGTACAGGCGAACTGGTCTGGCGTCGGGCAGTCGAGGCGATTCGAAATTGGCAAATGTTTAGTATGCCGTGGGTGCGCATTTATTGGCCGAATACTCCGTTGGAGATTGGGGCCGATCTTGGAGTGGGTGTGAACCATTTCGGGATCTACTCGCTGAATGCCTGCCGGATTGTCTATCTGATCAATGAGGGTGGGCCTTTGAAGCGATTTGGTTTTGCCTACGGCACATTGGCGGAACATGCGGAGAGTGGAGAAGAAAGATTCGCCGTCGAGTGGGATTCGGCAGAAGATGGGGTTTGGTACGACATTCTTGCCTTTTCGCGCCCCCAAAAGACACTGGCCAAACTCGGGTATCCTCTGTCTCGGATGCTGCAAAGAAGGTTCGCCACGGCTTCGATGGCGGCGATCCTTGCGGCCGCGAGCAGGAAATAGCCGTGAAGCTCAACCGCTCTCGAATTGAGCACTACAAATGCGAAACAACCAGCAAGCTTCCGCCAATTGCAATCAGTCTTCGGCTAGTGCCACGCCCAAGTCTGGCACGTGCCTCCGTAATACTAGAGTCTGTGCGAATGTTGTAGCCTGCAAACTTCCCCACCAGGGCCGATAATACCGACGATTGCAGCAACCAGCAGGTTTCCGCCAGCGCTTGTCGCAAGGGCAAGACCGCATAGACAACCACTGATAATGCGTGCGATCAGTCCCGGAGGCGAAGTACGGGCCGGAGTCTTCGGTAGCTTATCTGCTATCAGTCGAAAAGAGCGTAAAGACAACCAGCGCCGCCGGTCTATGAATGCGACCCTGGTTCCCGCAAAGTGTAACCAGCCGAGATGCGCAGCCTAAGAGACAGCCGCAGGCGCAGTCAGCGAGCGCAGCCCGGTTACGAATCCGAGAGAAAACACAAGGAGGAGTGACCACGCAATCAATTGTTTTCTCCGCGAACCTTCGTGCCCTCTGTGGCTAACGATTTTTGCCTCACTGCACCTTCTGCAACCTGGATATCAATTTCTGAGCAAAGTTTTCTTCCGACTCCGACCACAGCAACCGCGCACTTGCGCCCGAAGCCTTTTCAACTTTGTTCGTGAATTCCACGAGCTTCTGCACATTCGCTCTGACGGACGTCTCAGCTTTTGCCATTAACTCAACCTGTTCCTGCAAGAACGGCGAATCCATTCCAAAATCAATTTGGACGTGCCCTTCCTGCTGGCTCTCTTGCTCATCAAATTCCGCGCCGCGCACAATGAATCTCACCAGCGACGGTTTCGGAATCCACTGCGCGCCATTATCCGACAGCAACCAAAGATCCCAATAAGCTTCGAACTCATACGCATAATCTTCATGAAGCAAATCCGAAGCAGTCACTACAGCCTCTTCCGGAGTAACGCCAGGGTAAAAGCGCCGTTCCAGAATAGTAGGTTCGTTCCACGAAACCGGATGCACCGCCAGATAAGTCACTCCAGGGCGTTCCGCCGAAAAAGGAAATTGCCGCAGCACAGACAAGGCATGCGGGAGCATTTCATCGGCATCAGAATTCGAAAACCACAGACTCAAATAAAGAGAATCAGGCATAGAAGTTTGCACAAACGCGCTAACACCAATTAGATGCGATCAAATCTGAACGGTCGCAACGCCGCAGCGGCTTGCGTCGCTGGTTCCATTTGCTGCACATGCCTTCGCCTGTTACTATTTTTGTTCTCACAAAATTGATAATTTTCTTAGCATCATCATTTCTTTTCTGGAGGCGACATGGCGGTGAAAGTCGGTATTAATGGGTTCGGACGCATTGGGCGCAACGTTTTGCGCGCATCGCTGAACGATCCGAATCTCGAATTTGTGGCAGTCAACGACCTTACGGACCCCAAGACCCTGGCCCATCTACTGAAATACGATTCGATCCTAGGAAATTTGAAACAAGAAATTTCTGCCGGAACCGACAGCATTAAAATTGACGGTCGCACAATCAAAGTATTCGCCGAGAAAGACCCCGCAAAGCTGCCCTGGGAATCCGTTGGCGCTCAAGTAGTCGTCGAATCCACCGGGCGATTCACCGACGCGGCCGACGCCAAGAAGCACATGCGCGGGACCGTGAAGAAAGTGATTATTTCTGCTCCCGCCAAGAACGAAGATTTTACAGTCGTCCTCGGTGTCAATCATCAACTTTACGATCCGGCCAAGCACCACATTATTTCGAACGCATCCTGCACCACGAATTGCCTCGCTCCCATTGCGAAGGTGGTCAATGACGAATTCAAAATTGTCTGTGGCACCATGACCACGATTCACTCTTACACCAACGATCAGGTAATTTTAGATTTTCCTCATAAAGATTTGCGTCGCGCTCGTGCCGCGGCAATCTCCATGATTCCGACGTCAACCGGCGCGGCGAAAGCCTTGCGTCTCGTCATTCCGGAACTCGACGGCAAGCTCGATGGATTTTCCATGCGCGTGCCTACGCCAAATGTTTCGGTGGTGGATTTGGTTGCGTTCGTGGAAAAGAAGACCACGGCGGAAGAAGTGAACGCCGCTCTGAAAAAAGCCTCCGAGAGCGGCCCATTGAAGGGATATCTCGGCTATGAGGAAAATGAACTGGTCTCTGCTGACTTCAAGGGCGATGGCCGTTCTTCCATCGTTGACGCGCCAATGACCCGCGTCGTCGCCGGCAATTGCGTGAAGGTAATCTCGTGGTATGACAACGAATGGGGCTATTCCAGCAGGGTTCGAGATCTGATCAACTACATGGCCAGTAAAGGCCTGTAGTGGGCGCCGTGGATGAAACAGAGCCGGGCGCAGAACCGGGAAGGGCCCGACTTTCAGTCGGGCCGATTATTAATTTTGATGTACGTACGGCACGACTGGAAGTCGTGCCCTTCCCCTTTCACGTAATATTCAGAATCTTCCGGGGCCAGATTCTATTGCTCTCTCTATAAGGTGAATTAGCATGGCAAAGCTTTCCATCCGCGATCTTGAACTCACCGATCATCGTGTCTTCCTGCGCGTTGATTTCAACGTCCCGCTCGAAGATGGCCGGGTGATGGACGATACCCGCATCCGCGAAACTCTGCCGACCATTGAGTACGCGCTGCGGCGCGGGGCGCGGCTTATCCTCGCTTCACATCTGGGACGCCCCAAAGGCAAACCTAATCCAAAGATGAGCCTCAAGCCGGTCGCCGAACGTCTGCGCATGTTGCTCGACAAAGAGCTCGCGCGCGGAGAAAATGTGGGATTCTGCCCTGAATGCGTCGGTCTCGAAGCCGAAGAGATGGCAGGCAAGCTGGAAAAAGGTCAAAGCCTTTTGCTGGAGAACCTTCGCTTCCATCCTGAAGAAGAAGCCAACGACGAAAAGTTCTCCAAGCAACTCGCGAATCTCGCCGATTGGTACGTGAACGACGCTTTCGGCGCAGCTCACCGGGCGCACGCCTCCACGGTTGGTATCACCAAATACATTCAAAAGTCCGCCGCCGGATTGCTGATGCAGAAAGAACTCGACTATTTGGGAAAGGCGCTACAAGACCCCGAGAAGCCCTTTGTCGCAATCCTCGGCGGAGCCAAAGTCAGCGACAAAATTGCCGTCATCGAAAATCTGCTCACCAAAGTTGACGTGCTGATCATCGGCGGAGCCATGGCTTATACGTTTCTGAAGGCTCAGGGAAAACAGGTCGGCAAATCGCGCGTGGAAGAAGACAAACTTGACCTGGCCCGTAAAATTCTAAAAGACGCCGAGGCTCGCAAAGTAAAGCTCCTGCTGCCCACCGATCATCTTGCGGCCGACAAAATTGAAGTTAACGCCCTCGTCAAAACGATCAATGCTGGCGAACCTATCCCCGATAATTTGATGGGATTGGACATTGGACCCAAAACCATCGAAGCTTACTGTGAAGAAATCTCCGACGCTCGCACCATCATATGGAACGGCCCCATGGGAGTTTTCGAAGTCTCGCCGTTTTCTCGTGGCACATTCAAAGTGGCTCGAGCCATCGCCGACAATGGCGCTGCGCTCTCAATCGTAGGCGGAGGAGATTCCGTTGCCGCAGTCCATTCGGCCGGAGTCGCCGACAAGATCACTCACATTTCAACCGGCGGCGGCGCCTCGCTCGAGTTTCTCGAAGGTAAAAAGCTGCCCGGAGTCGAAGCTTTAACCGACAAGCGCTAAAAGGTCTCCATGAGAACTAGAAACGCTCGCGCCAAAACTAGGATAGAAAATACTATCCGAGCCGCGACGTAAGAATATAGCCCGTGGCGCAAGCCGTGGGAAAGTAGCAGCAAGCCGATAACCCCGACGGGGCGAAAGATCGGTTTTCGCGCACACGCTAAATCTAATCACCCGAAAGGAATGCATGGCTCGCAAGAAGTTAATGGCCGCAAACTGGAAGATGTACAAGACGCCCGATCAAACTGGCGCATTTTTCGAAAAGTTTCTGCCGCTGGTAACCAGCCATGATCGCGACGAAATTGTCGTGTGCCCGTCATTTGTTTGCCTGAGCGCCGCCGTCGAATCCGTGAAAAATTCGAACATTCAAATCGGCGGCCAAAATCTTTATTGGCAAAAAGAAGGCGCTTTCACCGGAGAAGTTTCCGCCGACATGCTGCTCGCCACAGGTTGCACCCACGTGATCATTGGGCACTCCGAACGCCGTCAGTACTTCGGCGAGACCGACGACACCGTGAACTTGAAGCTCAAGGCCACGCTAGAAGCCGGCCTGATTCCCATCGTCTGTGTCGGCGAGGTTTTGGAAGAACGCGAGTCCGGCCTCACCGAAGATGTTTTGCGCCGCCAGTGTCTCCGCGCGTTCCACGCCATCTCCGCGAAAAAAGCCGGACCAATGGTTATCGCCTACGAGCCTGTTTGGGCTATTGGAACCGGCAAAACGGCGACGCCACAACTCGCCGCCGAAGCTCATCTGTTAATTCGCGGCGAAGCCGCAAAAACTTTCGGTCAGGAGTTCGCCGACCAGCTCCGCATCCTGTACGGAGGTTCGGTGAAGCCGGAAAACGCGAAGGCCTTAATGGCCGAACCGGAAATCGATGGCGCTCTCGTCGGCGGCGCGAGCTTGGATCCAACCTCATTTGCCGCCATTGTCAAATATTGACAACCGGTTCCTTCGGTAGACAGGCGTTTCTCCGCGAGACAATTTGAACATCGTAATCATGATCGAGGTTGTGTCAGAATAGAAACAGCGAAACGGCGCACTTTTGTATAGTGTGCCCAAGAAGGCCCTTAACAGCCCCTGCCCCTCATAAATGAACGAAAGCACCTTTTTTATATGGCGCTCATCTCAACCAGCAAAACCTACGCAAAATCCAGCATATCCGAAGTGCAAAATGGTGCCGGGAGGGGGAATCGAACCCCCACGGCCTTTCGGCCTCCGGATTTTAAGTCCGGTACGTCTGCCAGTTCCGTCATCCCGGCGCGCGATTATTCTAACTGATCGGGTTCTAACTAATAAGCTTGCTATCATCCGTGCGTGCCCGTTGCAAAACTTCTCGTACTCGTTGCAGTGTTTTTTCTCACTAGCCTGGTGAGTGTGGTGACGGGGAGCACTTCTCTCATCACCGTCCCGGTGATGATCGCGGTGGGAATCGAGACTCACGTCGCCATCGCCACGAACATGCTGGCGCTGACGTTCCTGAGCGCGGGCGGATCGCTTCCGTTTGTGGGGAAAGGAATCATTCATCGGCGCAGACTGCCATTGTCTCTGGTTCTCACGGTTGTGGGATCAGCAACCGGCGCAATGCTGATGTTGCGAATCCCAGCGAGCGCCGTGCAACTTACGCTGGCGGCCGCAATGATTTCGGCGATAGCGCTCACGCTGGCGAGGCGGGACTTCGATTCGCCGAAGATCGTGCCACACACTTCAGCTATCTGGGGATTCGCAGGATACGCAGCCACATTTTTGCTGGCTGTCTATGGCGGATCTTTCAGCGGGGGCTATGTGACCATGCTTACCGCCGCATTTGTTTTTTTCTTTGGCATGACGTTGCGGGAGTCCGTGGCAACTACCAAGATCGTGAACTTCTTCTCTTCAATCGTAGCAACGCTCGTTTTCGCATGGCGAGGCATAATAAATTGGAGACTCGGCATCGTGCTGGGCGTCGTAATGTTTGTAGGAGCGCTTTTGGGCAGCCACATCAGCATGAAAGTCAGTTCCACGTGGTTGCGACGGATATTTATTATCGCGGTTCTGGGGATGGCGTTAAAGATGCTGTTGGTGGCAACGTCTCATTAACGGTCAACGGCAGAAACCATTCGAATAATTTCGTCGCGGCTATCGCTCCTAGAATCTGGGCAGCGATAAATGGCAGCACGTCAATTGGCCGGATTCCCGTAAAGCTGTTTGTAATTGAACGCGCCAGGGTCACTGCCGGATTGGCAAATGAAGTGGACGCAGTAAACCAGTATGCGGCAGTGATGTAACTGCCAACGGCCACGGGAATTGCCAGTGCGGAGTTTACCCGCAAACATCCCCAAATCACGCAGAGCAGTCCGAACGTTGCGACGAACTCGCTGATCAGTTGCGGCCATCCCGCGCGTGGATGGTGAGAAAGAGAAAATATTGGTTGCGCAAACATCACATGCGCCAGCAACGTACCAGCGATGCCGCCGGAAAACTGAGCCGCAATGTAAAGTGGAACTTCGGACCACGGCATGAATTTGCGCATTCCCATCGCGAGGCTCACGGCCGGATTCAGATGCGCACCGGATACTGGGCCGAAAGCGAGGATCAAAGCCACCAGCGCCGCGCCGGTTGCAATGGTATTCGCAAGCAGCGCGAGAGCGACGTTTCCCGCAGCCAGACGCTCGGCCATAATTCCGGAGCCGACAACCGCAGCCACGAGCAGCGCGGTTCCTAAAAACTCCGCGACAAAACGCATACGCAAATTGATTTTCATCTGCGGCCGATTTTGTCCACTTCGTTCTTGAGAGAAAGAGCGTCAATACTCGCAAGAGGCAGACTAAGAAATAAATCAATTCGGCGTTCCAGAATCATGAATGCGTCGCGGTAGGCCCATTCAATTGCTTTCTCATTTCCTTTGACCGCCGCGGGATCGGGAACGCCCCAGTGGGCGGTGATGGGCTGTCCCGGCCAGACAGGACAAACTTCTTTCGCGGCGTTGTCACAAACGGTGAAAACAAAATCGAGCTTCGGAGCACCGGGCTTTGCGAATTCGTCCCAACTCTTGCTTCGAAGCCCAGACCGGGGGACGTGAGCAATTTCCAACTGCCTAATGGCTTCCGGTCGCACCACGCCCGACGGATGGCTTCCGGCGCTATAGGCTGTGAAAGTCGGTCTACCTTTAAAGTTCAGGATAGCTTCCGCCATGATTGAGCGCGCGGAGTTTCCGGTGCAGAGAAACAGAACGTTGTAGTGCGCTGGCATATTGTTTTCTCACTGGCAGCAGGTTGACCCGCAGCAGCGTTCACTTCGCTGCGGCTTCACTGCCCGTATGAAGGCACTCATGAATTTGCCGTCCACTTGCGGTGCAATGGCATCCACGTTGATGTCTTGTCCGGAAAGAAACTCGCGCGCATCTTCTATCCGATAAATTCTGGTTGGCTCAATCTCGATTTTCTCGAATCCGGCGGAGGCGAGCTTGCTTCGGTACTCGTTTTCCTCGAGAGCGCCCGCAACGCAACCGACCCAGAGAAGCACATTTTGGCGAATCTCAGAAGGCATCTCGCCACGAGTGACTACGTCGGACACGGCAAAGCGCCCGCCGGGCTTCAAGACCCGAAGGGCTTCCCTGAGCACGCGGTCTTTATCTGCTGAAAGATTGATGACGCAGTTAGAGATGACGACATCCACAGAATTGTCGGGCAGCGGGATGTGTTCAATTTCACCTTTCAGGAACTCGACATTTTCAACTCCAGCTTTGCGCTTGTTTTCATTCGCGAGGGCGAGCATTTCGTCGGTCATATCGAGGCCATAGGCTTTGCCGGTGGGGCCGACTCTTCTGGCTGAAAGCAACACGTCTATGCCTCCGCCCGATCCGAGGTCCAATACGACTTCGCCGGGATTCAAGTTCGCGAGCGCAGTTGGATTCCCGCAGCCCAGCGAGGCCAGCATGGCTTCTTCAGGAATCTGCTGCGCCTGGGACTGGTCGTAGAGGTTGGACGTGATCGGGTCACCACATCCAGAGCTCGCCGTGGCTCCGCAACAGGAACTTTGACCGCTATTTACACGCAATGCGGCTTGTCCGTATCTCTCCTTCACAACTTCTTTTATATCGAGCTCGCTCATGGAATAACCCCTATCCTGAAATTTGAATGATGGTTTCGGTATCTACCGCTTTGTTGCGAGTACAACATTCGGCGTACAGGAACTGGAGAAGCGCTTGCAGCGCGGCGACGTTGGCGGTGTAGCGAAGAAACGTGCTTTCCCTTTGAACGTGAACCAGATCTTCAGCTTTCAATTTGTCGAGATGGTGTGACAAAGTCGAACTCGGAATATCGAGCTCTTCCTGAATTTCGCCGACGACAGCTCCCTCCGGGTGGGCGGTGAGCAGGAACCGCATGATGCGAAGGCGCGGCTCGGTTCCGATGGCTGAGAACATGTCCGCGTACTTGGCCACCTGCTGTGCCGATTTTTTCGGGTCTTGCTTTGCCATATTTCGATAATTGCAGAAATATGGATTTGTGTCAAGCTAGATCCGCTTCGGACAATAAACAGCGCGGCTCGTGGCCGCGTCCGGATGTCCTTCGACTTCGCTCAGGACGAGCTGGGCCTACGGGGGTCTGGATGACTTGGCGGAGAGGACTCCTCGCCGAGCAGCAAGTGCCACGCTTCGATGTAGGCTCCGTGCTTTGAGACTTTCATGTGTGGCGACAGGATCAGGTTTCTGGTGCACTTCAAAATTATCTCTGCCGGGAAAATGAACCAGAGGTTTTTGGGGATGATATAGATGGCGAAAAAGTCAATTTCATCCCTGGTGTAAGAGCGGCCATTCACGTGGTAAGCATATGAATGCCGTTTCCGGCAGACGGTGGACTTGACCTGGACGCGCAGGAACTTTCCGGTGTGTTCGACGATAAAATCGTAGCGGCAACTCTCTCCCCAGGGTTTGCTGACGGAGAGTCCGTGCTCGGCTGCGCGAGCCATGAAGCGCAATTCTGCCCATTCGCCTCGCTTTTTGGGTTGTTTAATACTTTCCCCGGTAATTTCCATGAAGACCTTCAGCCCAATCCAATAAAAAACGCGGCCCCGAAGGGAGCCGCGTGGTTAAAATCGCCTATATTTCAAGGATAGCAGTTTGAAGGGGGTAAATGCGCCACGGTTTTGAGGTTTATATTCGGAATGGATTCAGCGAGTTAATGAATGTAGGGCCTTCGGCACCCCTTGACAAGAAACGGAGCGGACCGGCCCTCTGCCTTTCGAAAAATGGGCGAAGATGGCTTTGCTTGCCGGTGTTCTTAGCCCAGGTTAGCTTCCAACGAACGAACGCAAACCTGGGGCACCACGCCGCTTGCCCGTCACTCGGGAATCTGATTTTTGGGCTGCGGGGCGCGATAGGCCCAATAGAGTCCCGCCGGGAAAGAAACCAATCGAACCGAGTTATGGTTTTCACCACGATAGAGCGTGAAGCGATAATTCAGTCCCGCCGGCTTAAGTTCGTCGAGCAGCTTGGCGAATGCGATTGTGTCTTTCGCAAATCCCAATTCATCTTCGTCTCCTACGGAAAGATCGAGGCGAACGGGCGACGGCAGACTTCGTAGTTGCCGGCGCGCGGCGGCGAAGAGTAGGCGGTTATCCCAGCTCAATGCGGGGCTTGCAGCTACGATCCGTTGAAAAAGCGCCGGTCGCTGCTCCAAAGCATAGATCGCAAACAGGCCGCCGTAAGAATGGCCCAAAAGGCCGCGGTCCGACGGAATCGTGCGATACGTGCGATCAACAAAGGGAATCACCTCGTGTTCCAGAAAATCGAGAAACGCAGCTGCGCCCCCCGAGGTCGCCTCGCGTGACGTTTTGGTCGGCGTGAAATCACGCGCTCGCAACGCCATCACATCTGGAGTCGAACCATAGCTCACGTTTACCATAATGACCGGGCGCATCCGCTTCGAATAGATGTTGTTGTTCTGGAGAAACGCCATCAGCGGGAAATGCCAGCCGTCGAGAATGTAGAGCACGGGATAGGACTGGCCCGATGTGGCATAGCCACCGGGTAGTGACACGAGGAGATCATACCGCTGCCCAATCTTGGCGGACGTCAGGGTACGCTGTTCGGTGTTAGCCAGGGTCACCGGCGGCGCGGGACTTTGGGCGAAACAACCAATTACCCCCGAGAAAAGGAGCACGAGGGCCGTCTGGCAGATAACCGGAATCGCTTTCATAGGTTGCTGTTCAAATGTGCTCAACGTAGCAAAAACGCTGCTGGCGGTTGATCCAATATAGTCCACGCAGCCAGGAAAGACTACGAGATGCCGGGTGCCCCACTCATTCGCGCCTTTCGCGGATGAGTGGGATCTGACATATACAGCTCAAACTCCTGGTCTCTGATTCTTGGGGCCTTCTGAAGCCCATACGGTTCGAATTTGTTTCCCACTCAATCGCAGAGAACGCGATTGAATGGGGCACCCGGCTCCGTGCTTTGAGACTTTCATGTGTGGCGACAGGATCAGGTTTCTGGTGCAGTTCAAAATTACCTCTGCCGGGAAAATAAACCAGCTCGATTCCAGAAACTCCTGGATCACAGGCAAAGCAGGGAGTCAATAGTTGTTAAGAGGTAAATTTCACTTATCAACGGTCCGGCTTGGGATCAATGAGTTCTATAAAAAGGGATGTCAAGGAAAAAGTTCTCCCTCGACCGGAGGTCGAGAAGATTTTAGTCTCGAGATCCAGCCCACTGTCTGTAAGTTCTATAAAAAGGGATGTCAAGGAAAAAGTTCTCCCTCGACCGGAGGTCGAGAAGATTTTAGTCTCGAGATCCAGCCCACTGTCTGTAAGTGCCCATCGATTTCGCTCGAGGGGGTTTGCTCTGGCTTGTCTGCCCTTCCTGTGGGTTTCATCTTCGGTGATGACGACGCCAATCGAGTTTTGAGACAGGGCAAGCGAAACTGGTCTTGGAGTGTCAACCATGGTTCTATCGGAGGCTCGTGGCCTATCGCTATTTCTGGTTATCCGAGGAGGCATAACGTGTAATGGGTGACTCGGTGCCGAAGCACACAGGGCCGATCTCATTGACTGATACTCACCTCGAACCGAGCGTCTCAAGAACCGACCGACCACCACCAGAGAATCGCCGGAGATGGAGAGGCCTGCTACCAGAGACGCTCAAGCGGCTTGCCGATGCAATTTTTTGGCGTCGAAACTTACTCCTTTCTTCCAAATCGTTAAGGTGATCGCGGCAATCTTTCTGGCCAGGGTGAGACGCGCCATTGTCGGTCGCATCCCTTTTTCAAGCAGCGCCACATAGAAATCGTACAACGGCCCAGGGTGAGTACTCGCAGATAGAGCAGCGCCCTTGAACAGATTCTTCAGATCATGATTATGGTTGCCATTCAGACCGCGCACGGTGATGCGCTCCCGATTCCGTCGCAGCTTCCCTTGCACATAGCGGTACTCGCCGCTGTCGTGCGTCTCGATCGCCAAACCACTGTAAGCCCACAGTTGGCGCTTGGTGCGGAAACGGTGGGGCGTTTGCAGCAACGCCACAAGCATGGCCGCACGGATCGGACCGATCGCAGGAATTTGGCGCAGTAACTTCACCGCAGGATGCTTCCGGCTCTCGCTCAGCAGATCCCGTCGCGCTTCTTGTCGTACCGGTTGCAGCAGATCCAGTTGCTGATAGAAACGTTCCGCTCGCAGGCGAACCCCGGGCTGCGGGATCTTGGCCAACCACTCTGCCCGATACCGCGGGGCATACACGGTGGTACCGCTGCATGGAATGGCCCAGCTTCGATAGAGAGCTTTGATCCGAGTCATGACTCGGCTGACATCTTGGGTGAGCGTCAGATAGCTGCGAGCCAACTCCTTTAATGTGCGCACCCCGTGCTCGCCGTGGTACACCGCATGGAGCTGGTTGCCGCGTAACAACTCCGCCAGCTTGCGCGCATCGATCCGGTCGCTCTTGCTGCCATCTTTCAGCAGCGCGTTCTTTCGCGGATCGCAGACCACTAGACGGCTGACGTGAGGTTTCAGCAGATCATGTAACCAGGCGGCAGAAGTTCCTTCTTCAAAGGTCACCGATAGACTTCCGCGTAGCCCATCGAGGAACTCTAGAATCGTGGCTGCTTTCGTCTCCAGGATGCATTCCATGATCAGCTTGCCCGAGCTGTCCATGACGGCAACCGAGATCGTTGCCTGGTGAACGTCCATGCCAATATACTTTTCTTGATTCATGACGGCGCTCCTTTCGGTGAGTGGTGATCCGAACAATCACAACCTACCGCAAAGTGGGCGCCTTTTTATATTGCGTGAAATCGGGATGTTAGTCCAGCCCACGGCCATAAAGCGTGCGCCGCTTGTCATTCAAAGCTCTATAATTCCTTGCGAGATGCAGCTCAAAGTTACAGCCACTCCTTCCGCAAGCCCTCCAGCATCAGGGAACCTTGGGCTGTCAAACGCAAAGAAAGCCAAGCAGGATGAGTTCTACACACAGCTTTGCGACATCGAAAACGAGCTGAAGCACTACAAGTCGCAGTTACGCGGAGAGACCGTGCTCTGCAACTGCGATGACCCGTTCGAGAGTAACTTCTTCAGGTATTTCGCGCTCAATTTCAATACTCTCCGGCTCAAGAAGCTCATCGCAACGACCTATGTGAAATCGCCCATTGTCGGCGGTCAGCTGCCGCTCCTTGAAATGGAGGGGCTGAAGCCCGAAGGCAAAGAGCCTTACGCAATAGAAATCAACGAAGTGCCAGACCATAAACGGCGTGGTGCGACTGATCTCGCTGACGTGGAGTATCTGCTCAAGCATGATTCCAACACGTCACGGGCGCTCAATGCGGACGGCATCTACGACGCTGGCGACTTCCGAAGCCGCGAGTGCGTGGAGTTCCTCAAAGACGCGGACATCGTTGTTACTAATCCGCCGTTCTCCTTGTTCCGCGAATTTGTGGCGCAGCTCGTTGACTATGACAAGCAGTTCCTAATCATCGGGAATATGAACGCCCTTCACTACAAAGAGATTTTCAAGCTAATTAAAGAAAACAAACTCTGGTTGGGAGAGAGCATCCACAGCGGTGATCGAGAATTTCGCGTGCCAGACCACTATCCGCTAGAAGCAGCGGGTTTTCGCATCGACGAGAAAGGCAGGAAATACATCAGGGTTAAGGGGGTTCGTTGGTTCACCAATATGGACAACCCGAATCGCCACGAAGAGCTGCCGCTCTACAAACGATACACGCCGGACGAATACCCAACCTACGACAATCTCGACGCAATCGAGGTCAGTAAGGCTTCGGAAATACCTTGCGACTATGACGGCTTGATCGGTGTCCCTGATTCGTTCTTAGACAAATACAACCCCGATCAATTTGAACTCATAGGCATACCGTTCGGCGATCTAGGCAAGGAAATAGGGGTTACGAGGAATTATCGTGGTCGGACGGACATTGCGATAACCAAAGACGGCAATTCACGTTGCCCCTATTCAAGAATTATCATCAAGCGGAAGTCCTGACATGAAAATCGCCTTGCAAAGCATCAAAGTGTCCGAGTTGGTCGCAGGCTTCGAGGATAAAGCCGAAGAAGGTGTGCGCGGCTATAGCGGTCGTTTGAACATTCGCCCGCCTTACCAACGCGAGTTCATCTACAAGGAAAACCAGCGCAATGAAGTCATCCAAACCGTCCGCAAGAAATTCCCGCTGAACACGATGTACTGGGTTAAGGTAAGCGATGGTCACTTCGAGTTGATGGACGGGCAGCAGCGGACCATCAGCATTTGCCGGTATGTCGCGGGCGATTTTTCGATAGAGATTGACGGTTCACCGATGAGCTATGGCAATCTGACGGGCAACAAGCGGCAGGAGATCTTGGACTACGAGCTTCAGGTATATGTGTGCGAAGGCACGGATAGTGAGAAGCTCGACTGGTTCAAAATCATCAATATCGCGGGCGAAAAGTTAAGCGACCAAGAACTGAGAAACGCGATTTATACGGGGCCTTGGCTCGCGGATGCTAAGCGGTGGTTTTCCAAAACCGGCGCTCCGGCGGTTCAAGAGGGACGCGACAAGCTGGTGAGCGGGTCGACCATTCGGCAGGAGGTCTTGGAAATGGCGCTCGACTGGATTTCCGGCGGAAAAATCGAGGCGTACATGAGCGCGCACCAGCATGACCAGGACGCGCAAGAGCTATGGCAGTATTGGCAGGCGGTGTTCGATTGGGTCAGGCGCATTTTCCCGAACCAAGACAGCGCACGAGCAAAGCTGATGAAAGGACTGCCGTGGGGCGAGTTCTACAACGAGCACAAGGACGATAAGTTGAACGCGGCGGAACTGGAGCAGCGCATTGTCGAACTCATCGACGATGATGAGGTGGAGAGCAAGAAAGGAATCTACGAATACCTTTTGACGGGCAATGTTAGAACTTTGAGTCTGCGAACATTCGACGAAAAGACGAAGCAGAAAATCTACGCAAAGCAGAATGGCATCTGTCCAACCTGCAAAAAGCACTTCAACTTTGAAGAGATGGAAGCCGACCACATTCTTCCGTGGAGCGGTGGAGGCAAAACGAAGCAAGAGAATTGCCAAATGCTTTGCAAGCCGGATAACCGGACGAAGAGCGGAAAATAAATATTCTTCTGCTTTGGTGTAGTTTGCGCAAAAGCCGGAACATTTGCACAAAAAATACGTCTTTCCTCCCTTTTATTGTGCAAAGTCCCGGGACCCCTCGGAGAAAGCAACGGTGATGGCTTTCAGCCATCCCGTAAGTGCTTCTTCGATCTCGACGGCGCGACCGAAGTCGTGCCCTGACAGAAACCGTTCGCGGGCGAGCGCACGAGCCACACTGGGGACCACAATTCTTGGGATGCACTTCTGTGTTTGACATCGTTTTCGATTCGGTTCATAACTGGGGAATCATAATCTTTAAGCTAACATTGAAGAAAATATTATAACTCTATGCTTATCAAGGTCTTACGTATAAGTCTTTATTCCGCATAGATTTGAACGGCTCTTCGCTGTAAATCTATGTTTCTAATATGTCTGGGAAAAGGGGGGAGGGGCAGGGGCCCGGAATCCCGCTCAATCAGAGTCTGAGCAGAGTGTTCACTGGGTGAAAAGCAGATTCCTCACAGCTAAAGCAGTTCGGAATGACAATGTTTTATGGAGTGCGGTTCGGTATGACGAGATTTTGAGTACGGCGAGGTGGCTGGCCCACCTTTACGTCCGTTGTAAAGGTGGGAACGACAATGTCGGTGGTCACAGCTCTTCTTTTCGCGCGAGTAAGATTTCGGGGAAGAGGGCGTGCGTAAGAATCAAACAGCGCGGTGAGGGAGAGATTGAAAATCCCAAAGCACGCAGCATGGGTTCCCACCTTTGCAAAAAAACGCAAAGGTGGGCCAGCCACGATCCCGCAAATCGGCTGGGATCGGCGTCGCAACTCTGAAGGCCTGCCCTGAGCGTAGCCGAACTGGCGGTGCGCCACCCGGAATCATTTAAGTCTTAGTCGAAAGCCTTCGCGGGCGAGGGTGCCCGCGCCACACAGGCAAAAGCCAATGCCTACCATAGAAAAAGGCCAAGCTTCCCCGTCAGCCCATTTCAAAATGGCTATGCGCTAGATTGTCTGTTTTCGTATCCTCTGGGAGCGTTATGGGAGCGCTGAAGCGCTGCGCCAACCGAAAACAGGGCCTCACTCGTCCCGATTGGAAAGCAGATTCCTCACCGCTGAAGCGGTTCGGATGACAATACTTTATGGAGTGTTATCGCTGCGCTGAAAGCCTGTCCTGTTTTGCCGCAGCCCTGAGCGGAGTCTAAGGGGTAGCCGAACGGGTATTGCGCCATCCGAAATCATTTGAGTGCGAGTGAAAGCGTTTCGCGGGCGAGGGCGTCCGCGCCACACAGGCAACGTCGTATGGCGACCGGCTCCGCTGCCTCAGGATGACAAATCTAAGAGTGGTATCGCGCTGAAGTGTGTGCTCTTTGGAGCCCAGAAAAGCAGGTCTCTCGACTGCGCTCGAGATGACAATACTTTGGTGGAGTCCAAACTTTGGCGGACAGGAGTGTCCGCCCCACATAACCATCCGGCACTTTGCCAGGGGATGGCTTTCGGCCATCCAGTAATTGGCTGGGAGCGGCATCGCAGCGCTGAAGCGCTGCGCCCACCCAAAAACAGGGCAACGTGCTTCACGCGTTCCGATTGGAAAGCAGATTCCTCACCGCTGAAGCGGTTCGGAATGACAATATTTTATGCAGCGTTATCGCAATTTTTATGCAGCGTTATCGCAGCGCTGAAAGGCTGCCCTTTTTGCCGCAGCCCTGAGCGGAGTCGAAAGGGTTGCCGAACGGACACGCGCCATTCAAAATCATTTGAGTCCGAGTGAAAGCCTTTCGCGGGCGAGGGCGCCCGCGCCACACAGGCAACGTTCTATGGACAGGCTCATGTGGAATCCCACCCTTTCGCAAAGTGCGCGGAAAGGATCGGGGCACCGGGCCTGCCCTGAGCGTAGCCGAACGGGCACTGCGCCATCCGAAATCATTTGAGTCCGAGTGAAAGCCTTTCGCGGGCGAGGGCGCCCGCGCCACACAGGCAATGTTCTATGGAGAGGCTCTTGTGGAATCCCACCCTTTCGCAAAGTGCGCGGAAAGGATCGGGGCACCGGGCCTGGCCTGAGCGTAGCCGAACGGGCGCTGTGCGATTCAAAATCATTTGAGTCCGAGTGAAAGCGTTTCGTGGGCGAGGGCGCCCGCGCCACACAGGCAACGTCCTATGGACGGGCTCTCGCCCGCGTTGGTGGATTAGCACAAAGAAGCGATGTTCACTCGTCACCGATAGTCTCCCAGAATGTGCTTATGATTTCCGACATCTGGCGGGCGCGGGCGCCCGCCCCACACAATCGAACCATCCGTGCCCATTAAACCGAATCCGCTCGCGAAGTACGACTATCGGCGTCGTCTCCCGCATCTTCAGAAGTCTGATGCTGCGCTGTTCATTACTTTCTGCACTAACGAATGGCTGATCCTGCCACCAGAGGCCCGCGATTTAGTGTTCAAACATTGCCTGCGCGAAAAGCGGACTCGACTCATAGCCGCGGTGGTCATGCCAGATCACGTTCATCTCTTAATCACCCCGCTACGGGACGTAGACGGTTGGCCTTTTCCGCTGGTTGATATTTTGCAATGCTTAAAGAGTGCAACAGCACATCGCATCAACAAATTGCTTGGACGATCTGGCTCGATCTGGGAGGAAGAGTCTTTCGATCATGTGCCCCGGTCCCACGAAAGTTTGAAAATCAAGTGCGACTACATACGCGACAATCCAGTTGTGGCGGGATTGGTTCAGAGGCCGGAGGAATATTCGTGGTTGATGGTGGACCCACAGTTTGTTTAAGAGGTTAGAAAGTTCGCGGGCGAGGGTGCCCGCGCCACACAGGCAACCGAGCCAATCTCTATTGGCCGACGCTATTATTTTTCGAGGGATTAACTTCCACCCGGCGCAGCTCCGCCAAAAAATTTGCGGAGTAGGCGAGTGATTTGAGTTCGTCGGCGCTGTCATTCGGCTCTCGATGCAGGACAAGGGCGCGCTCCACGATTGCGTGCTCCGCTTCCTCCATGAGCCTTACGGCTACTTGCGGATTAGTTTCCAAAAGCGCTGCCTGATAAAGCCGCTTCCAATCCTGAATGGCCGGCTTTTCATCGTTCATGAGGCTACCTCACCGGGTGCCTGAAATCTTTGACTAGCTTGGAATTCCGCGCCGGAAGCCGCATCCTGAATTGCCTGCACGATGGCGCCAACCCCTCCCACCGCTTTTGAAATGACCTTCCGCACCCCGACCGATTCAGCCAACTCCGAAAGCTGATCCGAAGCAAACATGGTAAACAGGAGCATCACGCTCCCGGGGGCATCCACGGCAATCTGTCGTGCCGCTTCCAGGCCATTCATTCCCGGCATCGCATAATCCAGCAGCACGACATCGGGCTTGGACGACCGCACCATGTCAATTCCATCCTGCCCATTTCCGGCTTCTCCGCACACTTCCCAATTGGGAGTGAGTTCAAGGCAGGTGCGCAATGCGCGCCGAACATGCGTACTGTCGTCAACAATCACTATTCGTAGCAAATCCACCTCGGCGCGCCAAGCTTATAAGCCCGGCCGCCCTAAAAGCTATACAGTTTATTCCGGAATAACCAGAATGACAACCGGGTGGTTGGAGCGCGAAGAGGCCATCGAACTCGGTCGGCGGGCATTTCCCCGACGAATAATTAGGGTTGAAATTGAGGGTGCACGGGATGCCGACAAATACAGCGGAAAGCGGGCACGCTCGCAGTCAAAAACGAGACCGTCGCCGTTACCCGCGCCGCCTCGGTCTTTTACTGAATTGAACTGGCAACACTGGAAAACGCGGTATTAGCGTTGGTTCCAATCAATCGGATGGTTCCGACCACGAGAACCAGAATGACCGCCAGCATGACGGCGTACTCGGCAATATCTTGACCTTCGTCTTCGACGAAGAGTCTATGAAGCAACTCAGACATACCAACCTCCGGGGGATGAGTTCGGCTGAATCCATCATGCCGTGTAACCGATGGCTTGTCAAACTGTGAATTGCTGCGAGTGCTGTGGATTCTTGCGGTTTTAAGAATGCGAAAAGGCTGCTGCTCCGTTTCAATGCAACAGATCGGAAACAGACCGCGAAGCGTACTCGATCACGTGACCCGGAAGCACTCCCAGGTAAATCGTTGCTGCCAGACTCAATGCGAGAGCAGTGCCTAAACCTAAGGGAATACGGGGCAGTGGCGTATCTTCTCTCGGCTCCCGCATGTACATCACAACGATGATGCGAAGGTAGTAGTACGCTGCCACTGCGCTGTTCAGCACGCCGATTATGGTTAGGCCAACGAGGTTAGCCTGGAGCGCCGCGCTGAACACATAAAATTTCGCAAAAAAGCCGCCAGTAATAGGAATTCCGATGAGCGATAAAAGAAAAATCGTTAGCGTGGCGGCCAGCAATGGCGAGCGGCGGCCCAGTCCGGAGTAATCTTCCAAGGTTACGTAACGCTCGCCGGCGCCTCCGAAATGGCTCACAACCGCGAACGCTCCAACATTCATCGCCGCGTAGGAGGCGGTGTAAAACATCGCGGACGGAATGCCGCTATGCGGCAACGCCGCAAACGCCACCAGTAGATATCCGGCGTGAGCGATGGAAGAATAAGCCAGCAACCGTTTGATGTTGTCCTGCACCAACGCTCCGATATTTCCCAGCGTCATCGAGAGTGCGGCGACCACCCAGATCAGCCACACATGGCCCGGCGCATGCGCCTCGAATACGATGCGGAGCAGCACCGCGAACACAGCCGCCTTGGGAGCAGTGGACATGAATCCGACGATCGGCGATGGAGCCCCTTCATATACGTCCGGCGTCCAGATATGAAATGGCGCGGCGGCAACTTTGAAACCCAGGCCTACAAACATCAGCGCCACGCCCACATACGCAAGTGGCGGGATGTCACCAGAGCTAAGCACATCGCCGATCACCGGAATGCTGGTCGAACCGGTCGCGCCAAACATCAACGCCACGCCATATAAAAAGAATGCGGTCGCGAATGATCCCAGCAAGAAATATTTGACTGAAGATTCGCTACTGATGGCAGCGCGCCTGCGAAATCCGGCCAAAATGTAAGTCGAGATCGAAGAAATTTCCAGCGCGATGAAAATCAGCACAAGCTCAACCGCTGAAGACATCAAGCTCATGCCCACGGCGCCAAGCAAAATCAGCGCGTAGTATTCGCCTGCGCGGATTTGCTGGACCTCCATGTACTCAAACGAAGTGAGAATCACGACCGCTGTTATCGCCGCAATCAGCACATGAAAAAATATGCTGAATGAATCCACACGCACCATTTCCCAGAAAGCGAGACCGGGATATTGCGCCTGGTAGATGCTCGCGGCAACCGCAGCAAGAGCGCCAATCAGAGCGATGATTCCCAGCGTCTTCTGGCCGCGGCGGTCGCTCATGAGCCCGTTATCCATCAAAGGATCGAGCACCATGACGATCATGCCGAAAATCGAGAGCACAATTTCCGGCAGAATACGGATGTAATCCACGACTTGCGGAAGCGGGTGCGCGCCAGGATTCACCGGCCGACCACCTTGCTGGCCAGTTGGCTGAAAGGCGCCAACACGTTTTGCACCGAGGGATCAATCGCATTCAGCCAAAGCAGCGGAGCTACGCCCATTACAAGAGCCATTGCCGCTGGAGGCCAAAGCGCAACTCGCTCCCGAAGATTCATATCCGGAATAGACTGATTGGATGGATGTGTAACCTTGCCGAAGAAGACGCGCTGGTACATCCACAGCAGATAACATGCGCTCCAGATAACGCCGGTGGCTCCCAAGACTCCATAGACGGCTCGTGCCTGAAACGCCCCACTCAATACCAGGAACTCGCCAACGAATCCATTTAATAAAGGAAGCCCGACCGAGGCGAGCACAATAAATAGAAAGAATGTCGCGTACCGCGGCATGGGCGTCGCGAGGCCACCGAATTCAGAGATGTCATAAGTATGCTTGCGCTCGTAAAGAATTCCCGCCAGCATGAACAATGCTCCGGTGGTGACTCCGTGGGCGAGCATCACGTACGTTGCACCGTCCAAGCCGATTTGCGTGAAGCTGAAGATTCCGAGGACAACAAATCCGAGATGGCTGATGGAAGAGTACGCGATCAGCTTCTTCAGATTGGGCTGCACCATGGCGACCAGCGCGCCGTAGATAATCCCAATCAGCGCCAGCACCATGATCCACGATGCATTTTGCCGCGATTGTTCCGGGAACAGGCCAAGGTTAAACCGCACCATACCATACGTGCCCATCTTCAACAGGACGCCCGCCAGCATGACCGATCCCGCGGTCGGGGCTTCGACGTGGGCGTCGGGCAGCCATGTGTGGAAGGGAAAAAGCGGGACTTTGACCGCGAATGCGATAAAGAAGCCGAGAAAAAGCCAAATCGCCGCACTGGAAAAATCCTGAACTTGCCCGCTCCGGATCGCATTTTGCACCGTAACAAAATCAAATGACCCGACTCTGGCATACAGCCACAGAATCGCCGCCAGCATGAATACGGAGGCGATCATGGTGAACAGGAAAAACTTTACCGCCGCATAAACCCGCCTGCCATGCCCGTACATTCCAATCATCAGGGCCATTGGAATGAGAGTCGCTTCCCAGAAGAAGTAAAAAAGAAATAAATCCAGCGACACGAAAACGCCGATCAGCGCCGTCTCGAGAATCAAAAGGAGAATGAAAAATTCTTTTACCCGCTCATGAATGGATTTCCATGAAATGAGGACGCACAGCGGCGTCAAGAACGTCGTGAGCACAATGAGCCACATGGAAATTCCATCAATACCCATGTGGTAATGGATATTCGGATGCGCGATCCAAATATTGTCATGCTCGAATTGAAAGCCGCCCTGGGCACGCTGAAAATGCGCGGGCAAGTGCAGCGAAGCCACGAAGGCCAACAGCGAAATGACAAGCGCGAAAACTTTAATATCGCGATCGCGGCGCGGGAAGAGCAATAGCAGCAGCGCCCCTCCGAGGGGGATGAAAGTGATTAGCGATAGGATTGAGCCGTCCAGATTCGCCATACTCATCGGAATGCCACCCAAATCATGTATGCGATCACCCCGGCGGCGCCCGCCGCAACCCATCCTGCGTAGGAGCGCACGTTCCCGGACTGCATGTGGCGCATCGTGTCCGAAACATCCCGAGCTCCGACGGCGCTGCCGTCCACAGCGGCGTCAATCACTCCCTGATCAATGCCATGCCACAAAATCGCGCGAGAGCCATCCACCAGAGGTTTGACGAACAGTGTCGCGTAGAATTCGTCCACATAATATTTGTGGAGCACGGCCTCGTAGAAACCACCGAGGGAGCGCGCAATCTGTTGCGGAAGCAGAGGGCGGCGGAGGTACAACAGCCATGCTAGGTACAGCCCAAGTAACCCCGCCACAACCGAGATTGCGGTGAAAATCAACTCGGTCGCGGGGCCTGTCTTAGGTTCGGGCCCTTCAGTTTGTTTCTCCGGAGGCGCGGCTTCACCGGAAGATGCATGGTTCGCATTGACTTCGGGTGTGGTCGCATGGAACACCGGACCCAAAAACTTGTCGAATTTGTTGTTCCCGCCAAGCGATCCAGGAACTCCAATCCAGCCTCCGCAAATTGAAAGCACGGCCAGAATTACCAGCGGAATCAGCATCACCTTAGGACTCTCATGAATGCCGCCATGCCCATGTCCATGGTTATGTGGCGCGGGCGCCCCCGCCCGCGAATGATTGTCGAGAGAATCATTGGCAGCAATCTCATGTCCATGAGAGGTTTCCAAATCCCCCCGATACTCGCCAAAAAACGTCATGAACCATAGCCGGAACATATAGAACGACGTAAGGAAAGCCGTGAACACCCCAATCGCCCAGTAAATCCAGCTTGCCTGAAAAGATCGCCAGAGAATTTCGTCTTTGCTGAAAAATCCGGAAAAGGGGGGAATCCCCGCAATCGCGAATGTCGCCGCCGTCATGGTCCAAAACGTCCAGGGGACTTTCTTTCGCAATCCGCCCATGCGCCGCATGTCCTGTTCCCCGCCGAGACCGTGAATCACCGAACCAGCCGCGAGAAAAAGCAATCCTTTAAAGAATGCATGCGTCATCAGATGAAAGATGCCAGCAGAAAACGCCGCTACGCCGCACGCCAAAAACATGTAGCCGAGCTGCGAAATTGTGGAATAGGCGAGGACCTTCTTGATATCCGTCTGCACCACGCCAATACTCGCCGCAAATAACGCAGTAAGCGTTCCGATAATCGCGACAACCGTGAGCGCCGAGGGTGCCCGCTCAAAAATCACATGCGACCGCGAAATCATATACACGCCAGCGGTTACCATCGTGGCAGCATGAATTAGCGCCGAAACTGGCGTTGGGCCTTCCATCGCATCCGGCAGCCAAACGTAGAGCGGGATTTGCGCAGACTTGCCGCAAGCTCCGACTAGAAGCAGCAGAGCGATCGCGGTGAGCAGACCCGCGCTCCCGGTTTCCGGACTGAACGGGATTACGCTTCGAAAGACAGTCGTAAAATCGAGAGATCCGAAATGTTGGATTAGCAGAAATAGTGCGATAAGAAATCCGAAATCGCCAATGCGATTGACGATGAATGCTTTCTTTCCCGCGGCCGCTGCCGAATCCTTGGTAAACCAAAACCCGATCAACAAATAAGACGCCAGCCCTACGCCTTCCCAACCTATGAACATGAGCAGGTAATTGCTTGCCAGCACCAGCGTCAGCATAAAGAACATGAACAGATTCAGATAAGCAAAGAAGCGGTAGAATCCGCCCTCCTCCCACATATAGCCGACGGAATAAATATGGATGAGAAATCCCACGCCGGTGACGACCAGCAGCATTACCAGCGACAACTGATCAAGATAGAAAGCGAAGTCCGCTTGAAACACTTCCTGCGCGAATCCAGGTCGCGAGAAATTCGGGTGTGCGGCAAGAGCCAGAGAAGGGAATTGCGAAACAACCCACAGCGCCATCGCGAACGCTGCTCCACAAAAGAGCAGCGCAACGCTGGTCACGGCCGCCCGGGAGAAACGCTTCCCGAAAATCCCATTGATGGCGGCGCCAATCAGCGGAAGCACCGGGATCAGCCAGAGATGAAGGTCTGGGTTCATAGCTTGAGCAGGTTTACCTGATCCACGTTAAGAGTTTCGCGCGTTCGATATACCGCAATAATGATCGCGAGGCCGACCGCCGCTTCCGCCGCCGCAACTACCATTACGAAGAAGACAAACACCTGTCCACTCAGCGCGTGCCATTGCGCCGCGAATGCCACGAACGACAGATTCACTCCATTGAGCATCAACTCAATAGACATAAAAATCGTGATGATGTTGCGCTTGATCAGGAAGCCGGTCACGCCGCAGGCAAACAGAATGCCGCTTAAAACGAGGTAATAAGAGAGAGGAACCATCAGCGACCGTCCTCCGTCGGCTGCAATCCTTCCGGACGTGCCGCCAGTACAACCGCACCCATAATCGCAATCAAAACCAGAATTGATGTGACTTCAAAAGGCAAAAGGAATTGGTGAAATAACAATTCCGCGATTTGCCTGGGATCTCCGGGAAGCGCCCCTGCCTCCACTGATCGGGTACCGGAATGTGTGATCAGGATCCAAGCCATCAGCACGCTGCCAATCGTCATCCCAGGGATTCCAATAAAGAGTGACACACGGCTGCCTTTGGTGCGTTCTTCTTTGCCTGCGTTCAATAGCATGATGACGAAGATAAACAGAACCATGATTGCGCCGGCGTAAACAATTACCTGAACTGCGGCGACGAACTCCGCGCCTAATAATAGGTACTCAACGGCGAGTGCACCCATCACCACGACAAGAGACAGTGCGCTATTAATAGGATGGGTTTGCACAAGCAGATTCACTGCGGCTGCGGCGCAAATCAATCCGAACACCGAGAATAAAATCAGATGAAGCATGTCTTGGTTCTCACACCCCGAGCCTTGAAGGGCGCGGCTCTCAGGTTATGCCCGCAGCGCGACTACCAACGCCGTCACCACCAAATTCGCAATGGCAAGTGGAAGCAGGAATTTCCATCCAAATGCCATCAGTTGGTCATAACGAAATCTTGGGAGCGTCCCGCGCACCCAAATATACACAAACAGAAATACAAAGACTCTCAGAAGAAACCAGAATAATGGAAGCACGTCCTGAAGGATTTCGGGTCCAAATACCGGTCCGCGCCAGCCTCCGAGGAACATGATTGAAGCGAGACACGCCACGGTAATCATATTGGCGTACTCGGCCATGAAGAACATGGCGAATTTCATGGCGCTGTATTCGGTGTGGTATCCGGCAACCAATTCGGTTTCCGCTTCAGGCAAGTCAAAAGGAATGCGGTTTGTTTCCGCATATGCGGCCATCAGATAAATAAAAAACGCCACGAACTGGCCGCCGTAAAAAATATTCCACTTGGGAATAAATCCCCAGAAATGTCCTGCCTGTGCGTCAACGATCTCGCGCAGGCTAAGGCTTCCGGACAGGATCACCACGCCAACCAGAGAAAGCCCCAATGCGATTTCGTAGCTCACCATCTGCGCGCTGGCTCGTAAACCGCCGAGCAGTGAATACTTGCTGTTCGACGACCAGCCCGAAAGCGCCACTCCATATACACCGAGGGAAGTGATGCCGAGAATGATAAGCAGACTAATATTTACATCACTAATTTGCAGCGGCGTGTAGATGTTGCCGATCGTGATCCAGTTGCCGAACGGAATTACCGCAATTGAAGTCAGCGCAAAAACCACTGCAATCATCGGTGCGGCAATGTATAGCGGCTTGTACACGTGCGGCGGTGTCAAATCTTCCTTGAAAAGAAACTTCACGCCGTCCGCCATCGGCTGAAGCAGGCCAAACGGGCCCACCCGGGTCGGACCCCATCGGTTCTGAATGTGTCCCACAACTTTGCGCTCGAGCCACACCGTATAGGCGACCGCCGTGAGCAGCACGAAGAGTGCGAGCACAATTTTGACCAATGAAACAAGGATGAACGTGCCCAGGCTCACAGTTCAGCGTTCCTCAATGTGGGGTTGGTTAGTTTCATTAGTTGTCAGCGACGTTCGCGTCAGTCCGCGGCGACCTCTGCCTCGGCGGGGTTCTTGTGATGGTTCTCCATTACGGAATTCAAAGTACGGGAATATCGCCCCAATGTGCCGGAGCTGAATAAGTCATCGTTGGCGGGCACAATCAATTTCGGATCGTGCACAGCGCCCGGCCCGCTGTTCGACAGCGATGTGTGCTCATCGTTGCCGGCAAGCAGATTGATTCTCGAAACGTCGTAACCCGGCACGAGCCGTTGGATTTCATCGAGAATCGCCATGGGATCAAACGGGCTCATCTTCGGCTCCAGTCCGTTGGCTTCGAGCCACACGCTGTGTCTGTCGGCCTCGCCAGATTGCGCTCCCCGCGATTGCCCCATGTCTGCCGCGGACCCGCGACCGAACGGAACCAGTTTTCTCACATCGAATCCAGCGGCATCCGCAATCCTAACGATCATTTCGAAATCGGATTTTACCGCGGTAACCTCGCCAGCCTTTTTTACAATTTGCAGGTCGCCGCAGGTATTGGTAAAGGTTCCAGATTTTTCATATGCATTCGCCGCCGGCAGAACGACGTCAGCGATGGTAGCTGTTTCGGTCAGGAACATGTCCTGCACGACCACGAAAGTCTGCGTGAGATCTGCGGGATTCAGGCCAAGACGGCCGACCGGATTCGAACCCACGACGTACAGCGCCTTCAGCTTGCCCGCCTTCGCGTTGTCCAGCATTTCGGGGAGCGTTAACCCAGGAGTCTTCGAAAGACTACCCCACTCTTCGTGAAGCTTGCCACTTTGAGCTACAGGTTGATATCCGGGAAGCAAGTCGGGATAGAGTCCCATATCAGCGGCACCGCGCGAGTTGGCGTAGTCGCCGAGACAGATGTATTTTGCGCCTTGTATCCCACTGCCGAACTTCAGCAAAGCAGAGACGGCCTCCCCGCGAATTTCGGATCCGAAAATGATGACTAAATTCTGTTCGCCGCGCAGTTTATCGCGTAACCCGATCCACGATTCAGGAAGATTGACATCGGTCGCTAGAGCCGCGACCGCAGAATCGTCCCCGCCGAGAAACGCCATCAGGCTGCCTTCAGCGCCTTCTGGAATTTGTGAAAAGACAACCGCCTGCCGCCGAAGCTTGATTGGCTTCGAATTCACAACGTACAAGCGCGCCCCATGCAGCCGGACGTTGTTTCGAATCTGCCAGGCGAGCAACGGGTGTTGATCGGTAGGATTATTTCCAATCAAAAGAATCGCTGGTGAGTTGAATACGTCCCGCATGCTTGCGGTTGATTCTGACTTACCCGAAAGCGCGGCTGCAAAAGCCGGGAAGTCGGCCGTGCGATGGTGATCAATATTGTTGGTGCGCAATACCACCCGCGCGAATTTTTGCAGAAGGTAATTTTCTTCGTTTGTGGTGCGGGTTGATCCGACGACGCCGATGGCTTCTCCGCCATCTTTCTCCCGCACTTCGGCGAACTTCTTTCCAATCGCTTGAAACGCTTCTTCCCACGTGGAAGGGGTCAGCCGCCCTTCTTTCCGAATCAGCGGCTGGCTAAGGCGGTCTTCATGGTTCGCAAAATCGAACGCGTAGCGGCCTTTGATGCAGAGAAAATCTCCATTGATTCCGCTCTTGTCGCGGTTGTCTCCGCGAACGATTTCCATTCCAGTCTCGGAGCGGCGCACACCAAGGGTAGTTTTGCATCCATCGCCGCAATGCGTGCAGGTCGTGCCAACATGGTTCATCTCCCACGGACGGGTCTTGTAGCGGTATGCGCCGGAGGTGAGCGCGCCGACCGGGCAAATGTCAATGCACATCCCGCACTCTTCGCAGTTGAGATGATCTTCAAGGTTGGGCGCGATGATAGAACTGACTCCGCGGTTCTGCACGCCGAGCGCCCAGACATCCATCCCTTCGCCGCAAACGCGTACGCAGCGGTAACACAAAATGCAACGCGGACGGTCGAAATAAACGACGGGCGACCATTGCTGCTCCTCGCGATGATTTTTTATGTCAATGAATTTTGATTCGGCGGCTCCGTAGGAGAACGTCATGTCCTGAAGCTCGCACTCGCCGCCAGCGTCGCACACCGGACAATCTAGGGGATGGTTGCCGAGAAGCATCTCGACCATGCTCTTGCGTGCCTGATGGATTTCATCATTGTTAGTCACGGCGACCATGCCCTCGGTAATCACGGTTGTGCAGGCGGTCTGGAGCTTGGGCATTTTCTCGACGCGCACCAAACACATCCGGCACGCGCCCTGTAGAGACAGGTTCGGGTAGTAACAAAAAGACGGCACCTCAATGCCCGCCGTCTTGCAGGCTTCGATCAGAAGAGTTCCAGCCGGAGCCATGACCTTTTTGCCGTCAACCGTTATGTTTACATCAGCCATGAAATCCTTCTAATTTTCTCATTGCCGAATTTACGGATTGTCGACTTTGGGCGCTGGGCTAGCGACCGCGCGCTTAAATCCTTCAATTCGTAAATCCAACATTCCGTCAATCCGCCATTACCATGTCAGGTACGCCAGCCTTCTCAAACGGGCACGGCCTGCCTTCCAAATGGTCTTCAAATTCTTTTCGAAATTTCTTCACAATCGAAATCGTCGGCAACGCCGCCGCGTCGCCTAGAGGGCAAAAAGTGCGGCCCAGCATGTTTTCCGACAAGTACTGAATATTGTCTATATCTTTTTCAATTCCACCACCCGCGTGGAAACGCTTCAAAGTCTTTTCCAGCCAGTCCGTTCCTTCGCGGCATGGGATGCACCATCCACAACTTTCGTGCTGGTAAAACTTCATAATGCGGAGAGCAAACTTCACCATGCACGTGGTGTCATCCACCGCGACTAGACCGCCCGAGCCAAGCATGCTTCCGGCCTTCGCGAGGGAATCGAAATCCATGGGCAGATCAATTTCGTCGGCGCTGAGCAAGGGACAACTTGATCCGCCCGGCACAACAGCTTTCAATTTTCGCCCATTGGGAATTCCGCCGCCAACGTCATAAATCATCTTTTTCAGGTTGTATCCCATGGGAAGTTCATAAACGCCGGGCTTATTCAGATGCCCGCTCAAGCAGAACAGTCGAGTCCCGCCATTTTTAGGTGTGCCGAGATTCGCGAACCACTCAGCCCCACCATTGATGATGTGAGGAACGCTGGCCAGGCTTTCAACGTTGTTAATAATGGTAGGCCCGCCCCAAAGTCCGACCACGGCGGGAAATGGCGGACGTATACGCGGAATTCCCCGCTTGCCTTCGAGCGATTCCATCAGCGCCGATTCTTCCCCGACTTCGTACGCCCCTGCGCCGCCGTGCCAATAAACGTCAAAGTTATACCCGCTACCAAGAACGTTCTTGCCCACAAAACCTCGAGCGTAGGCGCCGTCAATGGCCTTCTGCATGATTTCAAGAAGATACCGGTATTCTCCGCGAATGTAGATGTACCCCGCATGAGCGCCGACCGCGAGGCCCGCAATGACCACTCCTTCGATGACCGCGTGCGGGTCCTGTTCAAGAATCAGGCGGTCTTTGCAGGTTCCCGGCTCGCTCTCGTCGCCGTTGCACAGAATGTATTTTGGCTTCGCCGACTGCTTGGGGACGAACGACCACTTGAGGCCGGTGTTAAATCCCGCGCCGCCACGGCCGCGCAACCCGGAATTCTTGACTTCAGTGATGATGGCGTCGGGCTGCATTTCCAGCGCCTTTTGTAACGCCGTGTAGCCGTCAAGTTCGCAATAGCGATCAATGTTGGTCGCGCCCATGCCAAAGCGCTTGGACACAACCTTTACTTCGTCGGGATGTGAGACTAGAGAAGCCATTAGAAGATTGGATAATTTTGTAATTCAGTAATCGGGCAATTCAAAAAACTAATGTCCTGTGCTCTGCACTTTCAATTGCAAAATTCCCCGATCACCCATTACTTTTACTTGGTTCTATATTCGTCCAAGACCGCGTCCATCTTTTCTGTCGTTAAATTTTCGTGGAAGTCGTAGTTCACTTGCACTGCGGGCGCCCAGCTGCACGCGCCGATGCACTCTACTTCTTCAAGATAGAACAAGCCGTCTTCGGTTGTCTCTTTGTTTCCGATTCCTAATTTTCGCTTGCAGTGTTCGAGTAGCTCCTCACCCCCACGGACTAAGCAAGCGATGTTGGTGCACACCTGCACGTTATATTTGCCACGCGGTTTCGTTGTGAGCATCGAGTAATAGCTGATCACATTTTCAACTTCGAGGTCGGTGAGTTCGAGCCGCTCCGCAATTTCGTGAATTACTTCAGGACTCAAATAGCCCGTCTCGTCCTGCGCGTACAGCAAAGTCGGAACCAGCACCGAACGCTTCGTCGGATAGTGCGCCAGCATCCTCACGAAGCGGTTCTCGAATTGTTCAGAAAACTTCATAACATTGTGTAATTGAGCAATTTGGTAATTTTGTAATTGAAAAGCTTTAAGCTACCTTTCTTGCCGTTTGTTGAGACGCAGTAAAGATTGCGGCCAACTCGTGTGCCTCGGCCAGCAACTCTGCGCATGTTTCTCTTGGAACAATTCCCGACTCGATCAAGAGTTCCAGCCAAAGAATCGTCTCATCAGCTTCCTCAACAACTATCCCCATTCTTGCGACAAATTCTGCCTTCGATCTTGCACGGCAAACCGCTCGATAGTTTGCCGCTACTGACGTCCCGCATCTCAAAAGTTGTTTTCCCAGTACTTGAGTGTCCGTTCTGTATGGCAAAGATCGAAAAAGTCGAATCACATTCAGCGCGAAGGCTTTCGTCCGGTCCCGAAGCTGCTCGGGCCTCGAACTCATAAAGTTTGTCGATTGCGCAAGGTTTTCAATTACTCAATTACCCGATTACAAAATTACTCAATGCTTTATCTGTCAATTTCCCCTAACACGATATCTATGCTTCCAATCGCCGCAACAACATCCGCCAACAATTTCCCCTCACACATCGCAGGCAAAGCCTGCATGTTCGCCAGGCAAGCGGACCGCATGTGCACTCGATATGGCTTTGCTGTTCCATCACTCACGATGTAGTACCCCATTTCTCCGCGAGGAGATTCTACTGCCTGATAAACTTCGCCTTCGGGAACTGCAAATCCTTCGCTTACTATTTTGAAGTGATAGATCAGCGCTTCCATTTGCGTCTTCATCTTTTCCCGGTCTGGTAGCACGACCTTGGGAGCGTCCGCTTTAACCGGCCCTTCCGGCATTCCGTCGGCCGCCTGCTGAACAATCGAAATGGATTCGCGTAGCTCACGAACTCTGCACATGTATCGGGCAAAAACATCGCCCTCCGTAGCCACTGGCACTTTGAATTTAAAATTCTCGTAGCCAGAGTAAGGAGCATCCCGCCGTAAATCGAAGTCCACGCCACTCCCGCGCAAAGTAGGCCCGCTCACGCCGAGAGCGATGGCATCTTCCGCGGTAATCTTTGCTACACCTTTCGTGCGCATCACCCAAATCGGATTCCCCGTCAACAAATTCTCGTACTCATCAACCTTCGACGGAAACCGCTTCGCAAAGTCGCGCACTCGGTCCAAAAATCCCAGCGGCGGTTCCAGCGCTACGCCTCCGATTCGGAAGTAAGAAGTCATCATGCGCTGACCGCTCACCGCCTCGAATAGACGCAAAATATCTTCGCGCTCTCGGAAGCAATAGAGGAAGACAGTCATGGCGCCGATGTCCATAGCGTGCGTTCCGAGCCATACAAGATGAGAATTGATGCGGGTCAACTCGTTGAGCATCACCCGCAGCCACTGCGCCTTGGGAGGAATTTCCAATCCTAGGAGTTTCTCGACCGCAAGCACATAACAAAGGTTGTTGGTCAGCGGACACAGATAATCAATGCGGTCAGTGAGCGGCACGACCTGGTGATAGAACTTCGCCTCGCAGGTCTTCTCGATGCCCGTGTGCAGGTAGCCGATATCGGGCATTAACCGGACTATAGTCTCGCCATCAATCTCAAGGATCAGACGCAACACGCCGTGCGTTGACGGGTGCTGGGGGCCCATATTCAAGATCATCGTGCGGTCTTGCCCAGGCTCCAGAGCTGGCATTTGGGTGAGGTGGCCCATGCTTACCGGTAGCCCTCCACGGGATAGTCTTTGCGCAACGGATGGCCTTCCCAATCTTCCGGCATTAGCAGGCGGCGCAAATAAGGATGCCCGGGAAACCGTATTCCAAAGAGGTCAAATACTTCTCGCTCGAAATAATTCGCCCCCGGCCAGACCGATGTGACCGATTCGACGCTTGGACTGTCGCTTCCCAATCGCACCTTCAGGCGAACCCGCTCTTTTTTTGAAATGGATAAAAGTTGATAAATCACTTCAAAGCGTGGCTCTGAAGGAAACCAGTCAACGCAAGTCACATCGGACAAGTAGTTGAACATGCAGTCGGGGTCATCCCTGAGCAAGCTGCAAGCTTCACGAATAGCCGATCGCTCGACATAAATTGTCGTTTCATCGCGATCGAACTTCGCACCCTCGATTGCCGAAGGGTTCCATGCGATAAGTCTGGCAATCGCAGGATGATCTTTCAATTGCTCAATATCTGTGACCGCCGGGGCCAATGCCATCAGGCTTCACCTCTACGAGGTGAAGGCTCTCCCCAATCCAGCGCGCCCTTCTTCCATATATAGAAGAATCCCACTAGAACAATGCCTATATAGACCAGCATCTCCCAGAATCCGAACATTTTTAGCTGCCGCAAGATCACGGCCCATGGATAAAGGAAAACAGCTTCCACGTCGAATAAGATAAAGAGCATCGCAACCAGATAAAATTTGACTGAGAAGCGACCGCGCGCGTCGCCGATAGCGATCATGCCGCACTCGTAAGGAGACATTTTGGCGCGAGTGGGGCGCCGGTAGCCAATAAAGTAAGAAAGTGTAACCACCGCCCCGGCAAAAGCGCCTGCGAGCAGAAAATGAATTAATAAAGGCAGGTAATTGGCGAAGTAATTGTCGGGCATAGACCAGCTGTATATAATCTGCGGCTGAGTAAACACTCTAGACTAGTTTTCAGAGTCTGTAGTGTCAAGAGACGCGAGCAATTTATAAAGAACTTTTTTCAAACGTGTTAGATTTTGTGTAGGGACTAAAAGAAATCCCATGATTTTTGGTTTTAACACCGACATAAAACACGACCGCACGATTTATCACGTGCAGAGCGAGGCGCGCGAAAGCGAACTTTTGCTGCAAACCCAGGTTTTCGTCCGCGGACGCTGCATTGGGAAATGCGCGAAATCATATGCCGACCGGGCGTCTGAATCTGGATTCAACGATCAGCAAAAAGAACAAATATTGAAGGATCAGCATCGCATGGTCTTGGACGCCGTTCGAGATGGACGGCTGGACGCTGTTCTAGATAAGCGCGAAACCCCCGAAGCCCTGGCCGCAATCAAAGAACTCGATGTGCAGTGGCTGAACGCGAATTCCGTGCACTCCGATCAGAACCTGACCATGCGGCTCCGCGTAACCGACGGCGGTTCAGGAGTCGAAGGAGCACGCCTCACTGTAAGATTCGCCAGGCCAGACGCCGTTCCCTTCTACAATCAGGTGGTGACCGCCGAAGGCGGCGATGCCGAGATGAAGATCGAAGTGGATGAATCTTCCTTGCCCGATTCATCCGTTCTGGTGCAGGCAAACTATTCCGGCCGCACTGCCACTCGCAAATTTCAGCTGAGGAAAATCGAAGCATAAGTATTCTCCGCAGACGGTGTAGTCGTACCCGGTGTGTTGTCCCGTAAGTTTGCGCCATAACCATTTTGTCATCCTGAGCGCAGCGAAGGACCTATGCATTTTGATTAGGTCGCGTGTTTTCCAGAATACGACACTTGTATGAAAATTCAACTCAACGGTCAAGAGCGCGAGTTTAACGGCTCGCTCTCTTTGTCCCAACTGCTCGCTCAGCTCGGCATAAAGGAAGACCGTGTCGCTGTGGAACTGAACAGAAATATCGTCCCACGAGAACAGTGGCCACAAACTCAGCTCTCTGAAGGCGACCATCTGGAGATCGTTCATTTCGTCGGTGGCGGATTGCGGCGTCATTTCTTCGCGTAGGCAACGCTTCGTTATCGAGGAGGACCTCATGAAAGTCCAGCGCCTGACAGTTGATCTTGCTTCTTATCCCGACTTGGTAGTTATCTACCTGGGTATGAAAGTGAGAACCATCACAGGACTCAAGACTCTCATTGGGTTTGGGCCAAAGATCTCTGACTCCGTCGCGCAAATGCCAGATGGATTGCTCCGGCATGAAAACATGCTTTATTCACTTTTTCCGCCTCACGCCGGAATGCGCCAGTACTGGCGAGATTTCGAGTCACTCGAGAAATGGGCACGCTCC
The DNA here is from genome assembly GCA_963720075.1 of uncultured Acidobacteriaceae bacterium. Taxonomy (GTDB): domain Bacteria; phylum Acidobacteriota; class Terriglobia; order Terriglobales; family Acidobacteriaceae; genus PALSA-188. Next base: position 305,918 of record CAVREG010000016.1, read on the forward strand.
GAACCGCACCGCTTATGGTGGACAAACTTTCTCAAAGATTCCGGAGGGACCGGCTTCTGGCACGAGACATATTTCATGCGCGGCGGAATTGAAGCCATCTACGACGACGTCCAAATGCCGCTTGGTTTATCAAGTTTCGCTCCGACCAAGCTCGCGCGCGGTCCAATGTTTTCCGCGCGAACCCGCTCGGGGATTGGCGGACCCCAAACCGTTGCCCCACCTATACCTGAGGCGGAGCTGTATTCTAATCAAGACCGCAAACCTGAGGCATAATCCAGCCGCAATGAGTTGATCAGAATTCCAGAGTGCCGGCAAAATCGTCTAAACATCTGCCTGTAAGCTCTTTAGTAACCCCCTGCATCTAGTCAGTCATTGAATCCCACGTCCTCCCGCCTAGAATGCTTCAAACAAAAGTTCTGCATATTGTTTGAAACGTTGCCGCGCCTATGCCGCAAACTTTCACATCCCACGACGTAGTTCGCTTGACCGGTATCACACCGCGCCAGCTTCAATGGTGGGACGAGCGCGGAATCGTAGTCCCAATCCGCGAAGGACACAGGCGACTGTATTCCATGGATGACCTCGTTGAGGTCTCTGTAATTTGCGATCTGCGGCGGCGAGGTTTCTCGCTGCAAGGTGTGCGAAAAGTAGTGCGCTTCCTGCAACGCGAGTTCAAAAAGCGCTTGGCGGAAACGGTGGGCGGCAAATCGGATTACCACTTACTGACCGATGGTTCGTCTCTCTATCTCGAAACATCGGCCACACAGATCGTGGACATTCTTAAAAACTCGCAACAACCAATGCTGACGGTTTGCCTCAGTGACAAGGTACGTCAGGTCAAGGCAATGATTCGTGGTGAAAAGAAGGCCTCTAGTTGCGTCCCGCAGGCGAAAACGCCACACCACAAAAGTCAGCTAAAAAGAAGGGCAGCTTCGTAGCCAGAACAAAGATCGCGGCTTTTCCGAAAGCGAGGCGAAATGGTTGGAGAACTCGACATCCTTACCGAATGGATTCCGGAGCAAATGTCTCCGGGAACAATTTTCGTGTTGGAAAATGCCGGGAAGATCGGTGAAACTGCCGATCCTTATTGGGCCGTGCTGTCGTGCCCAAATTGCGGAACTCTTGGACTCATCACCAGAAAGCAGATCGCAGGCTTGCTGCCCGTTATTTGCGGGTCAGATCAATGCGCCGCACAATTCTTTATCCATGACAGCGAAATCGTGATCCGCAAACCCTTCTAAGACATACAAAAAGTCTGTCATCCCGACCGGAGCAAAGCGAAGTGGAGGGACCTGCTTTTTCCGAGCTTCCGTACTGACTTCTACTATCCCCAAAACCGGCGTCATCCTGAGGGACTTTCAGTCCCGAAGGATCTCGCGAGCAGCGGTAGAACTGTGGCCCCAAAAGCACATCCGCTCCACGCAAGATCCTTCGCAAGCTCAGGATGACCCCCAGGATTAGGGCCGAGATTCCAAGCTAAACACGCCTACTTTCTGAGCCCCTTGCTTTCTCCAATTCCATCGGTACATGCTCCACAATCTCAATTCCGAACCCTTCCAACGCCGCCACCCTTCGAGGATGATTTGTCAGAAGCCGAATCCGCCGCAAATTTAAATCCGACAATATTTGCGCCCCAATGCCAATCTCGCGCTGCGTCTTCCGCTCATGCTCCGGCGCGGATTGCGACAGGGAACTGCGGTCCTTGTGAAAACTTAAAGACGTCCGGTCGCCCAGACGCTCCACAGAGAGTCCTTTTGAAGTCTGATGCAAATAAATAAGCGCACCGCGTCCTTCGCGTGCAATTGCCTCCATAGAAGCATTCATCGTCGCCTGGCAATCGCAGCTTGTAGATCCAAAGACATCTCCCACCAAACAGTGAGTGTGCATCCGGACCAGAACATTCGCATCCGGCGATATTTCCGGCGTGGCCACGTCTCCGTAAACCAAGGCCACATGCGACTCTCCGCCGTCTATTTCGCTTTCATAAGCGATCAGGCGAAACTCGCCGTAACGCGTGCCAACCATGGCTTCCCCAATGCGATGAACATAACGCTCGTTTTGGAGCCGATAACGTATAAGCTCCGCCACGGTCAGCATCTTAAGTTCGTGAAGTTTGCAGAATTCTATGAGATCGGGAACCCGCGCCATGGTTCCATCGTCGCGCATAATCTCGCAAATTATCCCCGCAGGGATTAACCCGGCGAGCCGCGCAAGATCAACCGCCGCCTCCGTCTGCCCAGCACGTACCAAAACACCGCCCTTGCGAGCGCGCAGGGGAAAAACGTGTCCAGGGCGTGCTAAATCAGCGGGACGAGTCGCCGGGTCAATTGCGACCTGAATAGTACGCGCACGATCGTAAGCCGAAATCCCAGTCGTCACGCCTTCCCGCGCGTCAATCGCCTCGCAGAATGCCGTGCCATAATTTGAAGTGTTCTCAGAACTCATCGGACCCAGTCGAAGATGATCAAGCCGCTCTTCCGTCATCGCCAGGCAGATAAGTCCGCGCCCGTATTTGGCCATGAAATTAATAGCTTCGGGCGTAACCTTTTCAGCCGCGAGGGTCAGGTCTCCTTCATTCTCGCGAGCCTCATCATCTACAACGACCACCATTTTCCCGGCGCGAATCTCCGCGATCGCGCTCGCAACATCCGTAAACGGCGTCTCTGATTTCATAAATATACGGCGATTGTAGCAGTTTCACACATAGAGTCATCCCGAAGACCCGCGCTTTCACCAGCGGGTCGAGGGACCTGGCGCGCACAACCTTGATTCATCGCGCAGTTTTCGTCTCCGCAAATAGAAAAGGCCGCATTTCTGCGGCCTTCGCTTCGACCCTCAAATGAAGTTACAACGTGGATTCGATTTCAAAACCCCACGCTTCCAACAACGGCTCAGGAATATACTTAGAATTCTTGTTTCGCCGCGCCCACTCCCGCAAGCGCGTTGACCGCAAATACTGGTCGGGCGAAAGCTTGTACTCCTTAACAACCTGCTCGAACTCGGTCACTGTAGGAGTTATAGGACCAATGGGTTCCGGCTTGCCCCAGTTAGGATTTCCGCGTCGCTTAGCCATCAGAATTCAGCCCTCGTCTCAAGCAATTTCACGCCACTCTCTTAGATTGCGGTTCTTAACTCAAAGATTCCGAATGGTCCCGCATTTCTAGCCCGAAATATCAGCGAAGAACCTTACGTCAAACGTCCTTAATACCAATGGAAGTAGATGATTCTAGAGAGTTTCTGCTCTAAAGTCAATGTCGCTGAAGAGCGTATCCAGTATGCGCCGGAAGTGCGCTCCGTGCGGCCACTCACAGGAACTTTTGGTTACCTGCGTAATCCTCAAGTGTGCCGGTTCCATTGACTCAGTAGTAACGCGAATCCTACATTCACTTAAGGGTCTGTTCGCGCGGACTTATCTCCACACTCATGATGAACCTGCAAGCGCTTCTTCTGTGTTCTGACGACAAGATCGTTCGCGTCCTGCGGCGAGTGTTGAACGAGCTTGAGATCACCGTGGAGCACTGTCCCACAGCCGACGCCGCCATCCAAAAGCTCACTCGAAGTCGGTTTGAGGCGGTAATCGTTGACTGCACCGGCGAACAACTCGCTTCGAGTGTCCTCAAGAGCGCGCGCTCCGCGCCCTGCAACAAACGTGCAGTCGCAGTTGCGATAGTTGACGGACAGAAGGCGTTAGGCAGCGCATTCGATTTAGGAGCGCACTTTGTTCTCTACACTCCGATCTCAGTTGAGCGCGCAAAAGCCAGCTTCCGCGCGGCCCGCGCCTTGATGAAGCGCGAACGCCGCCGCAATACCCGCATCCCCGTCGAGATTAAAGTAGCCTTGCTCGTGGAGGGAAAAGCGGAACAGTCCGCGGTTACGTTTGACATCGGCGAAGGTGGAATTGCACTCAGCCTGCCGCGTCGCGCGAAAAACGGTGAGCGGATGCACGTTCGATTCATTCTGCCGGATACTGAATATACCTTTCAGTGCACGGGCGAGGTCGCCTGGGAAAATGCTCAACGTCAAACCGGAATTCGTTTCGTTGATCTGCCCGCAGACATGCAAATGCAGCTTAACGCGTGGCTGGTGCGGCATTCCCCGGAACTCGAAAAGGACGACCCCCCAGTACCATGCAAGCTCACCGATCTCAGTTTGGGCGGCTGCTATTTGGAACTTGTGTCGCCATTTCCCGTGCGAACGAAACTGACTCTATCCATGCGCGCAGCTGAAGCCCAGTGCAAAGTCGAGGGCATAGTCAGGGTCATGCACCCCGAGATTGGAATGGGAGTGGAATTCACCCAAAAGACAGGCATCCAGAAGGAACAAGTCGAAAAGTTCATACAGACTCTAATGGGGAGCAATGGCGTGATTCCTGAGCTCATGGTTCAACCCGAAAGCCTCGACGTTAGCGACGAATCCAGCGCCCTGCCTACCGTTTCGGGGGATACTGAAGATCCACTGCTCGATCTTTTCCATAAAAAATCTATGCTGACACCCCAGGCATTCCAGTTTGAACTAAGCAAACAGCGCGGATCCCATTCGCCCCAGGAAGCCGCCGCCGCATCCGTTTAGCTCGCAAAGAATCCTCGCCCTACTCAAGATTTGTCATTCCGACCACTCCCATAAAATATTGTCTTGGCGGAATTTCAGCCCCCCTACCCCTGCCCCGATATTTTGGAAACATAGAACAGCGAAGCGCTTGCCAAATCTATGCGTAATAAAGACCTACACATAGAATCTTGATAATCATCGAGTTATGATCTTTTATTCAACGTTAGCTTAAAGATTATGCCTCCCTTGATCGCAGGTATCGTAACCGTCCCGGCAATCCTCCAGATTGTTCTTGTGAATGCTGACAGCAACTTCTGCCGACTCCGGTTGCTCAGCAGGGCCCGATTGCAAGTTTCGCGGCCATTTTCGCAAGCTTCCAGATTTTGCGCCTGATCCAGCGACTGCGCAAATGCCAGCATAGGCAACAGAATCAAGAAGGCTAATTGCGTCCCCAGACATTTCTCAACCCAACCCTCACATTTGTCCATTCTTCGGGCTATAAATTTGATGGCAAGAAGACGCCGACAGGCGAGTCTGCATTGCTGCCGGACCCCGTCGGGTCCAGTAAGCCACAAATCCCGGACAGTGACACCTTACCAAAATGAAGTTACTTCTTGTGCTTCTGCTTCTGCTTCTGCTTCCGCGATCCGCGCCTGATGGCAGCCGATGACACGGACGCTATGAATGCATCTGCGCACCTGGGAGTTGACGCTTTACCAGAAAGAATGTTGCGAAAGGTCATGTGCCTGCCGAAATCCGAGCAATCTTGCACAGAATTGCATTTTTTGATGTGTCATAGTGGGATGGCAAGTTGCTCATTTCTTGTCGCGATCAGGCGCGGACGCAAAATCAAGGAAGGTTCAAGTACCGCCATGGATTCGATTCCTTCATCAGTTGCTAGCCCGGGTGCACGAAGGGCTCAAGGCCATCACTGCATCGTTTCGAAACCTTGGCGCGAATGGTCGAGATTTCGGATCGCAAAGGATGTGCCCGTTTTGTGGATTGATAACGTCAAGTCGTAAGATCCATTGCCTCGAGTGCGGCAAAATACTCAAACCGGCTTAGTGAGCATTATCAAATAGGTCGGCCCGAGGAAAAGTCTGCCCGGTCGTCAAGCAGGGCTTCCGCCGCTTTCCGCCATCCCGTAGGAACTCTCACCGCAGATTCGGCTGATCATCGGCAGCAAGCGCCTTGGAGCTTCGTCCTTGGAAATGAAGGCATCAACCACCTGCAGCGACTGTTCCGGAACCTCGACGTCACTGGAAACCATGATTATGGGTACTTGTGGCCTGGTGCGCCTTATTTCCGCGGCAACTTCAAGCCCATCCATCTCGGGCATGTGATAGTCAACTACCACGGCGGCAACCTCGAAGGCTGCCGCAAGTTGCAAGCCTGACCGGGGGGAGGAGGCGGTGAGCACCGCATATCCACGCCGTTCCAACAATGCCCGGTGAAAACCCAGCACGCCGTCATCGTCGTCAATGCAGAGAATCGTTTTGCAATTCAAGTAATTGGACATAATTCTGTCCCCACGTTGGAATCATCGTCTGTCGCGCAGACAAAAGATGTTCAAATTTGAACACTTTATGGGGCATTTATTAATCAAGTATTGATCAAGTTGATTCTTGCGGATGATCGTCGGGTTGTCGGCGAGAGACCGCATCCTTCTTCGCAGCCTCGGATTAACGCGAATGCAGTGGCCAAATGCTTGGGAGTCGTTTTGCTTGGAAATATGTGATTGCTCAGCCAAGGAGCGGGATCATGACGAGGAGAGAGGCGGCCTCATGGCACGATCTTTGTCAGGCAGTCCGCCGGGCCTGGGAGGTGGTTGCTCATCCGTTCCGGAAGCGGAACTCGAATTCCCGCCCTGCGCACTTTTGACTGTTTCACTGTCATCATGGAGAACAATGTTAAGGAGGGAGCTGTGCACATGCAAATTATCCCCAACATCGTAGTTGATAAAGCCGAGCTTCCTGAACCGGTTCATGAAGAAGCTGACCCGCGAGCGAGTGGTTCCCACCATCTCTGCCAGGGTCTCCTGATTTAGCTTTGGCACTACCATTTCGGATACCCCTTCTTTGCCGAAATGCGCCATCAATAGAAGAACCCGCGCCAAGCGTTTCTCACTGGAATTGAAAAGCTGATCAACCAAGTCTTCCTGGTAGCGAATGTTTCGCTTCAGTAAATATTTTACGAACATGGCCGACAATTTTGGCTCCATGCTCATGGTGAGCGTCATCGCCTTCTTCTCGATGTGCAGAAGAACGCAGTCAGTCATGGCGGTTGCGGAGGCCATGCGCAGAAGCTGGCCAGCGAGGCCACCTTCCCCGAAGAAATCTGCTTCGCCCAGAATCCCGAGAGTCGCTTCCTTACCGGCTTCCGATACGACGCTGAGCCGCACTTTGCCAGCCTGGATAAAAAACAATCCATCTGTGGAATCGCCTTGGGCGAAGATAATATCCTTCTTTTGAAAAGAGACCATATCCCTGCCTGAGCCAATAGTGGAGAGAAAGGCGCGGGGATTGAAATCGGGTTTCTTTTTCGCGGCGGTGAGTTGCTTTGTCAGAGGTCCGTCCTAACAGATGAGGTTTTGCTAGCTTTAATTATCAGGGGTAAGGATGGGTCTTGGCTGGTCAATAAGATACACAATGGATAGTCTGCCGAAAACAGCTATTAACCAGTTCCGTTTAGGGAACTGCGGTGTTTGTAAGCGTCTTGTCCTGGAAATACGCGACATAAATTTAAGGTTGTTGTCATCCTGGGCGTAACGAAGGACCTGTGCATTGCTGAGTCAAGTACATGGGTCCTTCGCTTCGCTCAGGATGACAAAATGGGTCGCGTTCAGGATGACAAAATGGGTTGTGACGCAAAACTTATGGGGAAACATGCCAGGAGGTTGCTTGGATTGTGCTTAGTCGTGCAGAACTATGTTGAGGAGCGAGCTATGAACCTCAAGGCCGCCGTTGTAATGGATGAAACCTAACTTTCTAAATCGGTTCATGAAAAAACTGACTCGCGAACGTGTCGTGCCTATCATCTCGGCCAGAGTTTCTTGACTGATCTTGGGGACCACATTCTGGGGAACGCCCTCCTTGCCAAAATGTGCCAGTAATAGAAGGACACGCGCAAGTCTCTTTTCGCTGGAGTTGAAGAGTTGGTCAACCAGGTCCTCTTCATAGCGGATATTGCGCGCCAGCAAATAGGAAACGAACATGTCGGAAAACGTATGCTCGCGGTGAAGGGCGCTCATCATTGCTTTCTTTTCCACTCTTAGAACTTCGCAATCCGTCATTGCGGTAGCAGAGCCCATGCGCCGGAGATGCCCTGCGAGTGCGCTTTCCCCGAAAAAGTTGCACTCATCCACTATGCCGATCGTAGCTTCCTTGCCGCCCTGGGATACGACGGTCAGCCGCACTTTGCCTTCCTGGAGATAGAAGACAGCATCCGCCGCGTCGCCTTGAGAAAATATTGCCTCTTTTTTGGGAACAGTCAGCATCTTTCTGCCATCGCCAATCGTCGCCAGGAAAGCGTTGGGATCGAACTCGCGCTTCTTAGTTGCAACAGCAGACTTCATTTGTGCTAATTGTAGTCCCATGGAAGGATATCGCGGCATGAATCGTGACTATCGGCGTAAGGCCCAAGGTTCTCTTTGGGATAGCGGCTTCGGAAGTGCCCTACTTTCGTGCAGTATTTCGGTATTTCTCAAGAAAAACGAGGGAATCTATAAAACCATTGAAGGAAGCCGGCCCCTTAATCTGAGAGGTCAGAATATTGGTGCGGCAGCTTGGGAAAGCACTATAATTTGCTGTCTGCTTTGAGGTGGCCGGTTATGGTAGCTAGGCCCCGCGCCGAAACTCCGATTGAGCGTATTTTCCGAGAGGTTACGGGGCGCAAAATGCCGCAATCCGTCAAACGTATTCTGTTACCCAAACGCAAAGCCCACTGAAAGCCAATCGGTTGCCGTCAGGGCAGGATTGCATCGGAACTGTTTTTTCTGTCTTCTTCATCTAAAGCATTATTGAGCTGCTGGATCAGGTGAGTGAGCTTTTCGGAGTCATGCTCTACACTTGCTGCCTTGGCGAAACTTTGCCACGTGTTGTAATTATCCAGGGCCATTTGGAAACCCTTTCTAAGGTGCTCTACCAATTTATCCTTAAGCCCATTTTGGGTCTGGTCAATACTGAACACCCCCTGTGACGGGCTAATTTTCAAGGGGTTGTTTGCCAAACCAGACCGCGCGCCTTATCCTCTCGACGAGGAGACCCCACAGACTGGACGGGCGCCGCCAAGAACGTGAGCGAACCAGTTTCATGGCTGGGAATCTGCGAATGCGATATACGTCCCGACCGGACATCTGAGCACATCGGACCTAAAACCTTGGACCTAAAACCTTTCAGGAGGAATGCGATGAAAAAACTTTTTTGGATTTCTGTAACGGTTTTTGGGTTGCTGTTGTCGTTGCCGTGCGCAGCGCAGGACCATCAAGATAACGACCATGATCGTGACCAGGGTTATGGGGACCATCATGACCGATGGGAAGGCCGGTTGTCCTCGGAAGACCAGTCTCGATTCGATAGCTATTACTCGCGATGGCTGGACTACCGGCGAACCCATAACCGCGATCAGGTTGCGAGCATGGAAGAACGCATGCGCGACGTGATGGCCCGCAATTCCATTCCACCGGATACGGAATTTTCCCGAATCGCATCGCCTTCGGCAGGACAAGAAAGGCGGCGCCACATCCCACGCTTTTCGGGTGAGGATGCGCAACGCTTCCGCAGCTATTATTCGCGATGGCAGGAGTACCAGCGAACCAATAACCCTGACCAGATGGCAAGTATGGAGGGACGCATGCGCGATGTCATGAATCGTCACAACGTGCCCAACGATGTGTCTTACGATGAGATGATGAATATATTGAACGGGCACGACCGGGATTGAGAGCGAGGGTCAGTTTCGCAAGCGCATTTCACACTGAGATTTCCCGGGATATCATCTAAACTTGTGCAATGGACAAGAAGGAAATCAATTCTCCAAAGTTGACGGGTAATTTTTTATTTTGGATTTGTGGAATCGGCGGCCTGGTGTTGCTTGCTCTGTTAGGTCATTTCGTGTGGGGAGTATTTTGACCTTTTGATCTGTAGCATAGAGGTGTTGCACGCAACGCTTCAAGCCTCATCCCCCGATGTGCACCATGGTTCTCGATGCGGGGACGAAATCGGGTTCGCCGATGTGGTGGCGTTCTTCTTTTCTCTGGATGACTCCCTGGATGAACTCAACCATCTCTTCGTCGGAAGCGCCGCGCTGCATTAGTTCGTGCAGATCGTGATCCCAGATGGAAAACAGGCAGGTGCGAATCTTGCCGTCGGACGTAATGCGAATGCGGCTGCAATGGCCGCAAAATGGATGCGAAACCGGAGCGATGATTCCTATCTCGCCGACTCCGTCGTCGAAGCGGTAACGCCGCGCCGTCTCGCTGCGCTGATGCGGAATTTCGATGAGGGGGCGATATTCCTTCATGCGGCTTAGGATTTCTTCCAGGGGAACGACCGTGTCCGGCGCCCATACGCGCTCTTCTTCCAGCGGCATGAATTCGATGAAGCGAACGACGACGCCTTCTTCGCGGGCAAATATTCCAAACGGAATAATTTGATCTTCATTGAAGCCGCGCATCAGCACGCAGTTGACCTTCACTGGCCACAGCCGGGCGTCTCGCGCGGCGCGAATTCCCGCCCGCACGTTTTCATATCCATTCGCCACACGCGTGATGCGGGCAAAACGATCGGGATCAACCGCGTCCATGCTGACGGTGACGCGGCTGAGTCCTGCATCTTTGAGCGGCTGCGCCATGTCTGCCAAAAGATGGCCGTTGGTTGTCATGGCAAGATCGAGCGGCTTTCCGTCTGAGGACCGCAGCTTCGCCAGTTCGCGAACAAACTCGACTACACCCTTGCGAAGAAGAGGCTCGCCTCCAGTGATGCGAATCTTATTGATTCCCATTCCTGCGAGCACCCGCGCCATTCGCAAGTACTCGGCGAAAGGCAGATCCCCGTAAAGCGCGCCCTCGTTGCCAGTGCGGCAGTAAACGCACTTGTAGTTGCAGCGATCCGTGATGGAAATCCGGAGATCGGTGATGGCGCGTCCGAATTTGTCGGTGAGGGGCACGGCTTTGTCTGCTAGCTTCCAGCTCTTAACTTCAACACTTGTCATTCCAAGCCGTCCGCAGCAGACGGCGAGGACAAGCGAGGAATCTGCTTTTGCCGGGATCCAAATTAGCTTAACGGAAAGGGACACACAGGCGGGCAAGTGCTCGCGAGCATTTCCTTTCCAATGGCTTCTCTCGAAACCGGGAGGCATGGGCGTTTCCACCCGCACCCTCGGGAAAGTGTCGCGCGGCCGCCCCTTCGACTTCGCTCAGGGCAGGCTCTCGCCCGCGAACTCTTTCCACCGCCGCCTAAGCCAGGGTATGCCCAAAGGCCGAGGCGGTCGGAAACTCTACATCATTATAGATGCAGCAGGTACGTCGAAAGGCAACAAATCCATCGAGCGAAGGTTTCTGTCATTTTTTTGAGCTTTTGAAATCCACCGCGCTCAGAATTATCTGCCGGAGCCGTTCCGGCGATGTGGCCTCGACCTGGAGCGAAATCATGTAACCTTTTAAGAACGTGGAATAGATGCCCTGATAATGAATACGCCGTTGTTCCGTGACTTTCATTATTGCCTGCACAAATCGCAAACCCGATATCTCGATTGGGGACTCCGCTTGTACAGTAGTCATACCTTCTTTTTCAAACTGATGCCGAATATAACGAACATAATCATCAGGGGAATGGATTAGAGGACTGTCCGAAAGTGTATCGGCGAGTACCGCAATTGAATATTTATCTTCCCACCTGTCTGCGTTTGCTTCTGCATCAATGAGGCGCGCCCGCGTTCTCTGCGAACTGACAAAGCCTCCTTTAGTGAACAGTGCATTGGTGGGCGTGAGAGTGAGTCCGAAGTATTCATTTTCGTAGTGGTTCCCGCTGACCTTGCCTTCGGCATAAACTGCGGAAATATTTTGCTCGGCCTTCTGTGCCTCAGAGATCGCCCCCATGTGTATGAGCAAGGCACCCAGCACGACGACTCGTAAGCGAAGCGCGCCGGCTCTACGAATGACTCTCAAACTTGTTTACCTTTATCCTGTTCTAAGGCCGTGCCCCGATTGCAAGGCTCTTTTCTATCGCCGCCTGCGCCAGCGGCGCCATTATTTTGAATCCCGCCGCATTGGGATGCAGCCCATCATCGCTCAAATCTTTCTTCAACATGCCCTTGTCGTCCACCATGGCGCTGAAGTAATCGAGATACACGTAGCCATTGGCCGCGCAATAAGCCTTGAGCCAACGATTCAACTCAAGAATTTTCTGCGGAGACCTCTGCGCGAATAAGTCCTGGGCTCGCGGGGTGTAGTTGTTTATCGGAAGCAGAGAGGCATAGATCACGCGAATTCCGTGGAGTCGCGACAGTTCCGCCATCGTAGCGAAATTGGCTTCGATCTCCGGCAGAGACATCGGACCGGTGTTGCCTGCGATGTCGTTCGTTCCCGCAAGTATGAGGACGGCTTTCGGGTGTAGATCAATCACATCCTCACGAAAGCGCACCAGCATTTGAGGGGTAGTCTGCCCGCCGATTCCGCGATTGATATACGGCTTGCCCGGAAAAGAATCATCCAGCTTCCATATGTCGGTAATTGAATCGCCGAAAAACACAACACGAGACTCGTGTGAGGCGGGAGCCGGCAAGCTGGCGTTCGCGTCGCGATAGCGTGACAACTGGCCAAAATCGTCGGTGAAAACCGCGATGCGTGAGGCCCGGTATTGGTCCAGGCCGGGAAAGCCGGTGGAAGGAATCCTGACCTGCTGGGCTAGGGCGTAAGTGCACATGACCACAAGTCCAAGAGTGACGTAAATTTTCCGCATTGTGCTGTCTCCTAAGTGATCTAATCTTCCTTACCTTCCGAATGTCATTACGATCCATTCGCAACTCACATGCCATCATAATTCGGTCCACCGCCACCTTCGGGCGGAACCCATGTGATGATCTGATACGGATCCTCAATATCGCAGGTCTTGCAATGCACGCAATTTGACGGATTCAGGCTTATGCGCTTTCCGTGAGGCTGCTCGGCGTCATCCACCATTTCGTAAACATTCGCCGGACAGAAATTCTGGCATGGGCTGCCGAATTCTTTGATGCAGCGGCTATTGCAGATGTTAGTGTCGTGAATTATCAGGTGCGAAGGCTGATCTTCTTCATGCTTTGTACCGGAATGATAGAGGTCGGTCAGCTTATTGAATGTAAGTTTTCCATCGCCTTTTGCGGGACCGAGCAGGTGCGCTTCGCTGCCGCCATCGGCTGGCAGATCGGCGAGCTTCTTCATACGCGCGTATCCGGGAGTCGCCGGGTAACGATCGTGCAACCCCCGCCCGCCCGTGAACTGCTGTAATCCTGCGTGAAACATGCCTCGCCAGAAGCCGTGTTCGAATCCCTGATGAAAGTTGCGAACTTTCCAAAGTTCGTCTTTGATCCAACTGTTTTCCACGCGCGTTTGGAAATCGCCGAGCTTCGACGCCGAGAAATCGGACGATTTTAGCGCATCGAAAGCGGTTTCTGCGGCAAGCGTCCCACTCTTGATCGCAAGATGAATTCCCTTCAGCCGCTGCGAATTTAGAAATCCTGCGGAATCGCCGATAATCATCCAGCCATCGCCCGCCAGCGGCGGAAGCGCCCACCACCCGCCATAGGGAAGCGACTTCGCTCCGTAGCGGATCATCTTTCCGCCTTTGAGAAGCTTCGCTACAAATGGATGCTGCTTGAAATCCTGAAGAACATGCTGCGGATCGAGGCGCGGGTCGGGATAATCGAGTCCGGTAACGAATCCCAACGAAACGACATTGTCTTTGCCGCCGTAAATCCATGCGCCTCCGTATTCTTTTGAAGTCAGCGGCCAGCCCATCGTGTAAATCACTTCGCCTGCCGCGATTCTCCCAGAGGGAACTTCCCACAATTCTTTGATTCCCTGGCCATATGTTTGCGGATTACGGTCTTTTGCCAAATCAAATTTGGCGATGAGTTGTTTCGTCAACGAGCCGCGAGGCCCTTCGGCGAGAATGACAATTTTTGCGTTGAGATCGTAACCCAGCTCGAAATTAGATTTCGGTTGATTCTGTTTATCTACTCCCTTGTCGTCGGTGCGAACTCCCGTTACGCGATTGCCGTCGAATAATAATTCCGATCCGGCGAATCCTGTAAAGACGGTAATTCCGGCCCCTTCAACCTTCGCGCCTATCCATTTCACAAAGCGGTTGAGGGAAATAACGTAATTGCCGCGATCGCGCAGGGGAGGGGGTGTGATGGGAAATTTAAATTTGCCTTTCTCTGTCAGAAAATAGACTGATTCTTTGTCGACTTCTGCATCGAGCGGAGCTTCTTTCTCGAATCCGGGAAGCAGTTCGCGCATGGATCGTGGATCAAGCAGCGCGCCGGACAGACAATGCTGGCCGATCTCACGAGCTTTTTCGAGAACGTAAACATTTTCTTTGTTTAACTGCGAATCTGGTTTTTTGGCATTGTGCTGATCAATGAGCTGCGATAGCCGCAAAGCGCAAGCCATTCCAGCAGGCCCGCCGCCAATAATCACAACGTCAGCAGGCATCTGCGAGCGGTCAATATTCTCGAGGGGTTTGCGGAAGATCATTAGCTTTGAGTTTTGAGTTTCGAGTTTCAGGTTTCGAGTTTATGAATCAAAAGCTTCAGGTCCCTGTCTTTCGCAAGCGAAGCGATTCGATCAGTGCGTTGAGCAACCGAAGGACTTCTGAAGATTTCCCTTCTAGCTTCTTGAAATCCTCGGCGCTAAGAAAATGCAGGTCCATCGAAATCGCCAATTGGGTTTCCAATTCAAGCAGCGACCCCCTTGCTTGTCCAAGAAAATTGCAAAATTCGCCTTTGGTGAGCCTGCCTTGGCCCCCGGCAATATTCGAAGCAACAGAAACCGCAGCACGCCGAAGTTGGGAGATCAAACCATAGACTTCTGTTCTCGGAAAGCTCTCGGTCACCCGATACACGTCGCCGGCAAAAGTTCGCGCCTTTTGCCACACAATAAGCTCTTGATATCTGTGGCCCATCTCATGAGCCTTCCTCCCCCTCGTAACACCCGAAACTTGAAACTCGAAACTATCCTCTGGCCTTCTTGACTTCCTCGATCAGCGGCGGCACCACATCGAACAAATTCCCCACCACGGCGAAGTCGGCGATCTCGAAGATCGGGGCTTCGGAGTCTTTGTTAATTGCGATGATAGTTCGCGCGCCTTTCATACCAACGACATGCTGAATAGCGCCACTGATTCCAAGCGCCAGATAAAGTTTCGGAGCGACTGTCTGGCCCGAAGATCCGACTTGGCGATCCATCGGCAGCCATCCCGAATCGCAAATGGGCCGCGAGGCTGCAAGTTCACCGCCCAGAGCTTCCGCAAGCTGCTTCGCAATTTCGATGTTCTTTTGTTCTTTTATGCCGCGCCCCACCGAGACAATAATCTCCGCTTGCGTCAGGTCAATTGCCTGCTTCGCTTCTTTGAAAATTTCCTGAGGCTTGGTGCGAATAAGGCCATCCGCAATTTCGGCGTTTATTGTTTCAACTGGGGCGGCAGATGTTCCCGCTTCAACTTTGTCTCCGCGAAACGCTCCGTTCTGAAATGTCACGAACCACGGCGCTTCGCAAGTGAAACTCACATCGGCGGAAAACTTTCCCTGAAACATCTGGCGAGTGAATACAAGTTTGTCGCCATCTTTCTTATGTCCCACGCAATCGCTAATGACGGTGCTTCCCATGGTGGTCGCGAGTTTAGGAATAAAGTCTCGAACCTGATAGGTGTGAGGGAGCAAAACTAACTTAGGCTTCTTCGATTGAAGTATCTGCTTGAGTGCGGCGACAAATGCATCCGGAGTATAAGGCTCAAGCTTCGCGGATTCGATCGCATACACTTTTGAAAATTTCTTGCCTGCAACTTCAGCGGCAAGATTCCCGATGTTATTTCCTACCACCGCAGCTTCCAAAACCCACCCAGTTTCGGCGGAAATCGCCTGGCCGGCGGCGAGCGTCTCCCAGGAAACGCGGCTGAGATTACCTTGGCGTTGTTCGAGAATCGCGAGGATAGTGTCAGGCATGAGGATGTGACGGTGTGGCGCGGGCGCCCTCGCCCGCGAATCTGTCGAACCAGCCAAAAAGTGCTATCAAGATAAGCCGCCCTTCGCGGGCGAGGGCGCCCGCGCCACACGTTTTTATTCGGTTAAGCTTCCCCGCTTGTGTGCGCCGATTATCAGCAGAGTGAGTCCAAGGATTCCTTCCCCGAGCACCCACCACATCCACATGTGAGAGCCGCTGCGCAAGCCGACGTAAACGAACGAGCACAGTATGAAAGCGAACCACAGCAACACTTTGCCGACTGTCATTAGGACCGATCCGACGCGCTCTTCTCCGGCCATTGCTGCTTCTTCTATCCGCATTAGATCTTTTCCAGCCATAGTTATTTAGGATACTCGCCGACTCGCTTCGAAACGGTTACAACACATGTACTTCATTGCGCAATTTGTCCACCAGTTTCTTGGCGATCTCGGAAGGTGTCCCCTCCAGGTATTCAGTATTTTTTGTTTTCTCTGGTATGTAAAGCCGTTCAATCTTTTGCAAATTACCGGTCACGGAAGATTTCACATCCTCGAACGAAATCTTTCGCATCGGCTTATTCTTGGCCTGCTTGATGCCGATGAGAGTAGCGTAGCGAAGCTTGTTGATGCCGGATTGAATGGTGAGCACCGCGGGCAGCGGAATATCCACGAACTGAAAATATCCGGCTTCGAGTTCCCTTTTCACGCGGATGCCAGTATCGGTCTTCTCGATCTGCATGATGATCGTAGCGTGGGGCCAGCCAAGCAGATCCGCCAGAATCACCCCGGTTTGCGCGTATCCATAATCGTCGGATTGCAGGCCCGTAAAAATTAAATCAAACTGTTCGTCTTTAATTGCGGCAGCGAATGCCCGTGCGGTGTTAAAAGCGTCCAACCCGACGAATGCATTGTCTTCCAGATGAATGGCGCGATCAGCGCCTTTTGCCAAAGCCTCCCGCAAAACCTGCTGCGAGCGTGCCGGACCGGCGGTGATCGCAACAACTTCGCCGCCATGCTTCTCCTTCTGTCGCAGCGCTTCTTCGAGCGCGAATGCGTCTGGCTCGTTCACTTCGTAAGAAACGTCTTCGCGAATCCACGTGCCGGACTCGTTCAGCTTGAGTGGAGCATCCTTTTGCGGAACTTGTTTTATGCAAACCAAAATCTTCAACAAAAGCTCCTTGCTATTCCGCACACTCCGTTAAGTTAATGAGTATAAATGATGTGCAGAATGCGGTTACAAATTTGCCAGGGAGTACCGCGAAAGTAGTCTTCGTTGATCTACGCAAAAGCTGATCTCTAATCACCGAGGTGAATCCGATGGCATGTGATCCAGAAGTGTTGAGGCATGTTCCATTATTTTCTTTGCTGGATGAAGACGAAGCTGCAGTCTTGGCTTCGCAGGTTGAGCTCAAAACCTTTGCTCCGCGCCAGCGCATTTATAAGATCGGCGACCCCAGCGGGCGAGCGTACGTCATAGTCAAGGGAATCGTGCGAGTAACAACCGTGGATGAGGACCACCAGGAAGTTGTGGTGGATGAGCCCGTGGCGGGCGGCTTCTTTGGCTTCGCCTCCATGCTCGACCAAACGACCCATCAAACCAACGCCAGCGCCCTCGAGGAGACGGTTTGTGTTGAAGTGGATCGTGAAGACATCGCGGTGCTTTTACGGCACAAACCCCATGCCGGAATGGACATGCTTACAGTGTTAGGACGCCAGTTTCACGCCTCGCAGCAATTGGTTCGCCTGCGCGCCATGCGCAACCCAAATGAACTGATCGAGAAGGAAGCTACTTTAGGTGAGCGGCTCGCGGATTCTGTTGCGCGGTTCGGAGGATCATGGACTTTCATTATCACGTTTGCCGTGATCCTCAGTGTTTACACGACAATTAATTCTCTTTTGCGCGGTTCAGCGTGGGATCCATATCCATTCATTCTGCTTAATCTGTTTCTTTCCATGCTGGCTGCTATCCAAGCGCCAGTTATTATGATGAGCCAGAACCGCCAGGATACGAAGGACCGCCTGCGAGGCGAACTCGACTACGACGTCAACCGGCGGGCTGAATCTGAAATTCAGGGGCTGTCCCATAAGTTGAATTTACTGGGGGACAAAATTGGAGACGTGGAAGATCTGCTTCGAGAACGTGCACATGGATAGGGATAAGGAGTGGAGGCTTCAGTTCGGCTCTCACTCAGTGAATACTACCGACTGCAATCCCGATATCTCGAACCGCTTGCGGCAGCGCACATTCTTGCACGCCATCATGTCGTCTTTGCGAAGCATGTAGGACTTCGCCTTGGCGAACCGAGCGCGATCCCGTTCATCGGCACGCCCGGATAGCTGCCGTTTTTTCGTGCGGACGACCCAGGTCACTTCGTAGGTGTCGGACTGGTGGCAACTGGGACAATTTAAACTGGCTGGCTTTTTCTCGGTACGTTCATCGAAAAATTCCCGCTCTTCCATGATATTGCGAGCCTCTCGACAGGTTGATGGATAATGATTATTGCATCTTTTAGGCGCTCGCATCCATCTGTTGTTCCCTTCGAGGTGACAGCGTCGAGGTGAAACCCGTAAAGTTAAACGAAGACATGGCCGCTGCGTTTATTTGCGAAGGGTTGCGCACGCCAATTGGCCGCTATGGTGGCGCGCTGGCTCAGATTCGCACTGACGATCTCGCCGCGGCGCCGCTGATCGCTTTGCGCCAGCGATTTTCTCAAAGCGATTGGCACGCGATAGACGAAGTCATTCTCGGATGCGTGAACCAGGCAGGCGAAGACAATCGCAACGTGGCCCGCATGGCCGCGCTAATTGCGGGCATTCCGCACTCAGTTCCGGCTGTGACCGTGAATCGCTTATGCGCGTCGGGAATGGAAGCGGTGGCAGTGACAGCGCGAGCCATCGCCGCTGGCGAGATTGGATTAGCCATCGCCGGCGGAGTCGAGGGTATGAGCCGGTCTCCAATGGTGCTGCCAAAATCGACTTCCGCCTTTTCGCGAAACACCGAAATTTACGACACCACTATCGGCTGGAGATTTATCAATCCAATAATGCAAAAAATGTATGGAACCGATTCCATGCCTGAGACCGCCGAAAACGTCGCTGAGACTTACAAAGTCGGCCGTGCTTCGCAAGATAAATTCGCGCTGCAATCTCAGCAACGCGCAGCAACAGCTAAGAAGGTGGGAATATTTGCTCAGGAAATAGTTCCTGTCAAAGTTCCCGGACGCAAGGGCGAAAACAATATCGTCACAGACGATGAACATCCGCGCTCGGAGACTTCGCTGGAAGCGCTCTCAAAACTCCCCCCTCTGTTTCGTGAAAATGGTACGGTGACCGCAGGCAATTCCTCGGGAATCAATGACGGCGCATGCGCCATGTTCGTCGCTTCGGAGGAAGCTGCCGCGCGATTTGGACTCACTCCAATCGCACGGATAGTGGGCGCGGCCTCGGCGGGAGTAGAACCAAGGCTCATGGGAATCGGTCCCATCCCAGCGATAAAGAAATTGCTGGAAAGATCAAAGATATCAATCAACGATATTGATCTGTTGGAACTGAATGAAGCATTCGCCGCACAAGCCCTGGCGGTGACACGCGCCTTTGGGCTTCCGGATGACAGCGAGAAAGTGAATCCGAATGGCGGGGCCATCGCCCTTGGCCACCCGCTGGGGATGAGCGGGGCGCGATTGGTGCTGACCGCGTCCCGCCAACTGCAGCGAACCAAGGGACGTTATGCTCTGGCATCAATGTGCATCGGCGTAGGCCAGGGCATGGCAATGCTACTGGAGCGAGTTTGAGTAAAACCTCCGAACATGCTTGTTTAATCCATAAAGGCTGCATCGCGCGCCATGGTCATATTTTTTCACTCAATAGTCAGAAAGCATCCCCTGGCGGCCCTGGTAGCGGCATTGCCTCGGGTGGTGGCATAGGGCCCCCTGGCATATCGGGGACTTGTCCAGCGCCGAATTTCCTGTAAAAGAATACGTTGCCGGGACCATGTTCTTCGCGAATCGCCTTGAGCTGCTTCCATTGATTCAGCGACAAAACCTCGCGCAAATCCAGATTCATCATGGTGTATTCGCGCTCCAATTTTCCGTGCGCGGCCAAAACCTGATCCACTTGCCCACTCACCTCGTCTTTATTGGGAACGTCTGCGTCAAGCAAGTTTTGCAGCTTGAGGTCCGACTTTTCCATCTCGGCGTTATAGTCAATGAGCTTCAGCCGATGATTATAGAAAGTCTGGTTGAGGCGGGATATTTGATCGTCGGACAGTTGCAGTTTCTTCGCGATCTGTGAGTCCTTCCACCACTCGCCCATCTCGCGGCGAATCAGCATTTTTGGTGTGACTCCTCCGCCTGATTCGAAACCACCACCCGAAACCTGAATGTGCTCCGGACCTGGAGTCTGGGCATAAAGCGGGAATGACAGCAACAGGGATAATAGTAAGCTGAACTTAGTAGTCCTCATGATTGTTCTCCTTTTGATGTGACGCTGATCGCGGTTGACTATCGCTGATGATCTCGTCGGACAGTAAAGCAGCCGGCTCCAGAGCAGCTGGGACATCGCTTCCGACGGCGTGTTCGACCGACATCAGCAATTCCTGATCGGGGTCCGGTTGCGGAGTCACGGGCGTGGCTGGCGAAACCGGCCTTATCAAGACGGCGCCTATCAGCACCAAGGCGACTGCGCTTGCCAACGTCATTACGGCCCGGCTGGAAAGTTTTTCATAGGCGCTGATCTTCGACCGAATCTCAATCCGCTGGCGCTGCCAGAAACAATCGGGTTGCTCCGCAGCTTCCGACGTTGATTCTGCTAAGTTGCCGAAGGTCCTCCGAATATACCGTTCATCGCTTTCCACAAGCAATTCGGTCAATTGTTCGTCATTTAGATTCCGAACGATCTGCATAATTCTCCTTCACCGCTCCCCTCACTTTTTCGGTAGCGCGGAAGAGTTGCGCTTTCACGGTTCCAACCTGCAAGCGCAAAATCTCAGCGATCTCGATTAACGGCAGCTCCTCGGCAAACCGCAAAAGGAAGATCGCTCGTTGTTGCCCGGGAAGAAAATCAACCTTTCTCCATACTTCCGCAAGCCGCTCACGAGCCAATAGCACTCGCTCCGGAGAAGGAGATGCGGCTGCGGGAAGAGGAGCTGTTTCTCCCGCTTGGTCTAATCCAATCAATTTCTTCCAGAAAAAGTTCCGCCGGTTCTTGTTATGATCGCGGACCAAATTCGCCGCGATCTTCAGGAGCCAAGTGTCAATGCGGCACTCGCCGCGAAATCCTGAACGCTTCTGATAGGCCCGCAGAAAACATTCCTGAGTGAGCGTGCCCGCCACGTCCTGGTCTTTCACCAGGAGCCATATCACCCGGTACACGCGGCGCTGATGCAGGCGAATAATCTCGTCGAATCCTTCCGCCGAGATAATCTCTGCTTCCTGTTCCGACGCCGAGGTCAGGGGAGCCGTCCAAACTTTTTCCACGTTTAGGTTCCGTGCTATGACTATGGACGAGTTTCGCGAAACAAAGTTTACTGTGGTTTGAAAATTGCTGTTTGTTCGGCGCTACACA
The DNA here is from genome assembly GCA_963720075.1 of uncultured Acidobacteriaceae bacterium. GTDB lineage: Bacteria > Acidobacteriota > Terriglobia > Terriglobales > Acidobacteriaceae > PALSA-188. Next base: position 327,227 of record CAVREG010000016.1, read on the forward strand.
TGGGCGAATTGCGGAACGGCTCTCCCATTCGCTAATTCCCGAAAGCCCCCCCGTGCTATAATTTCACTTCGCCAGCGTCGGTTTCGAGGTGATCTTGAGCTCTCCTGCGGCGAATCCTGTGCAATTCCGGTTTATTGAAGGCGAGGTCTATCCATGTCTGGACACTCAAAATGGGCGACAATCAAGCATAAAAAAGGGGCGCTAGACGCCAAGCGCGGCAAAGTATTCACTCGCCTGATCAAGGAAATCAGCATTGCCGCAAAGAATGGCGGCGACCCGGACACCAATCCTCGCTTGCGCGGAGCCATCCTGGCGGCCAAGTCTGAAAATATGCCCGCCGACAATATCAAGCGCGCCATTCAGCGCGGTACTGGCGAATTGCCGGGCGCGAACTACGAAGAGTTTTCGCTCGAAGGCTACGGTCCCGGAGGCGTCGCCGTTCTGCTCGACATTAATACCGACAATCGCAACCGTACGGTGAGCGAAATCCGGCACGCCTTCGGCAAGAACGGCGGCAATATGGCCGACGCTGGCGCAGTCTCTTACATGTTCCATAAAAAAGGCGACATTGTGATTCCAAAAACCTCGGCGAAAGAGGACGATCTAATGACAGTCGCACTCGACGCCGGCGCGGACGACCTTCACGATGACGGTGAAAACTGGGAAGTTCTCACCGCGCCCTCCGCTTATGAAGCCGTGCTGGAAGCCGTTAAGAAAGCTGGTTTCGAGGTGACGTCTTCAAGCGTCACGATGATTCCTCAGAATTACATCAAGCTCGAAGGCGCGCACGCCGCCACCATGATTCGACTGATGGAAGCTTTGGAAGAACATGACGATGTACAGAACGTACATTCGAATTTCGATATTGATCAGAAGTTACTGGAAGAAGTTGCCGGATAAATGCGCTGGAATGAGAAATTCAGCCGCCTATCTGGCGGCTTTTTTCTTTGTCAAGAGCTGATCCCGGTTAGTTTTCAACACTGCGGTGCATAATTCTGTGGAAAAGGTGGGTTTCTTGGCCGCAAGTGGTTAATAAATAATTGCTTCTGCATCTTGCACTGAGTTAAGTGCGAGGTTGTTCCAACTCTGTTTTTAGAAAAATAGGAAGAGTTTTGTTTTGAAAATTCGCCTCGACAAATTGCTGGTTGATCGCGGCCTCGTTTCGTCTTGCGAACGAGCGCAGGCGCTTATCTTGGCCGGTAGAGTCTTGGTAGACGATCAGAAAGTTTTAACGGCGGGTGCGCCGACCGGGCAGGACGTGAGCCTTCGCCTGCTTGGCGAAGAGGCGAAATATGTGAGCCGGGGTGGTTTGAAACTTGAGAAGGCCATTGAGCATTGGAATATTGACGTTCGCGGAAAGGTCTGCCTCGATGTGGGCGCATCCACCGGAGGGTTCACCGACTGCCTCTTGCAACATGGTGCAGCCCGCGTCATTGCCGTTGATACTGGATATGGCCAAATTGATTTCCGTCTTCGAAGCGACCCTCGGGTTCGTCTCTTAGAAAAGACAAACGCGCGTTATCTTACGGAGGAGCAACTTGGCGAGCGTACAGATTTTATCGCGATGGATGTCTCTTTCATTTCGGCGACCGTTGTATTGCCTGCAGTGATCAAGGCCGCGTTTCCGGATTCAAAAGCAGGCCGGCAAATAATGATTCTGGTTAAACCACAATTCGAAGTGGATCGTAATGACGTGAAAAAAGGCGGCATCGTACGCAATGTCGAAGCGCAAAACGCATCGGTGGAGAAGGTTCGTAATTCCCTGCTAGCCCTGCAATGTAAAGTAACGGATGTCATCGAGTCTCCGATCCTTGGTGCGGAGGGTAATCGAGAGTTTCTGTTATATGGAATGTTTTGAGGAGCATTAAGTCCCCACCATTCAATCTTGCCGCAATCTTTCTGTACAATTCAAACTTCAATATGACTAGCGTGAAAGACAGCAATCCTCCCGCCGTTAAGACGGTGGCCGTAGTTTCCAAGCCAGGCAAGCCGGAGTTGGCGACCATCGTTCCCGGACTCCTTGACTGGTTTCGTCAGCACCAATACCAGATCGTCGTGGATCCTGAGACCGCTCCTTATGCCGCCGAAGTCAGAAGTGTTCCGCGAGAGGAAATGGGTTCCCTACCGCTTAAATTTGTAGTCGTATTAGGAGGCGACGGAACTCTGCTCTCCGCGGCCCGCGCCGTGGCGATGGCTGGCATTCCGGTCCTTGGAGTCAACTTGGGATCGCTTGGCTTCCTCACCGAGGTTCCCCTTGAAGAAATGTACCCAACCCTCCAGGGCATCGAGGAGGGCCGCTGCACAGTAGAGACTCGTTCCATGGTGCGGTGCGAAGTTGTTCGCAAAGAAATCTCAGTGGCGCACTACGACGCACTGAACGATGTGGTGATGGGCAAGGGCACCATCGCGCGCTTGAACTATTGCGAAGTTTTTATTGACGGGCTTTTTGTATCCAGCTACAAGGCCGATAGTCTGATTGTCTCCACGCCGACAGGTTCTACCGCCTATTCGTTGGCAGCGGGCGGCCCGATCGTAATGCCTTCCGTCGAGGCGCTGCTGATCACGCCTGTCTCCGCGCACTCGTTGACCCACCGTCCGCTCGTGGTTTGTGATACGGCCAAGATTGAAATCGTCGTCAACACGGGAAGCGATGAGGCCTATTTAAGCATTGACGGACAGATAGGCATGCCGATCTACGATGGCGACCGCATCCTATGCCGCAAGTCCGATCAACAAGTGAAGCTTATGCGCATCAAGGGAACGTTCTTTGACGTGCTCCGCAACAAGCTGAAGTGGGGACAGAGGTAAACTTTTCTGCGACCCAAATCAGTCATCCCGAGAGCAGTTACGACCTTTGGCTTGAAATGCCTGCTCGTTATTTTGTTGGCTTTGGTGCCTGTCTCCGCCATGCCCGAATCGAAGCCGGATTCGAAACCGGCTGCGGGACTGATTATCACGAACGCCAAAGTCTGGACAGGCGATTCAACCCAGCCAACGGCCGAAGCGGTTGCTGTCATTGGCGATCGCGTCGTTGCAGTCGGTTCGGCACGCGACATTGATTCGTGGCGAGGACCCGAAACGCGAACGATAGACGCCCGCGGAAAGCTTCTAATTCCCGGCTTCAACGACGCGCATGTGCATTTCGTTGAAGGCGGGGCTCAACTCGACTCCATTCAGCTCAATGATGCGGCCAGCGCTTCGGAATTCACTCATCGCGTTGCGGAACGAGCCGGGAACACGCCGAAAGGCGAGTGGATTCTCAACGGAGATTGGGATGAAACGAAATGGAATCCGCCGCAGTTGCCTACGAAAGAGCTGATTGATCCGGCAACTCCTGACAATCCAGTTTTTCTCGATCGCTACGACGGCCACATGGCCCTGGCAAACTCGGTGGCTTTGCGCATGGCAGGAATCACGGCGCAGACACCTGATCCTCCGGGTGGGGTCATCGTGCGGGACGAAAACGGAAATCCAACTGGTGCTCTGAAAGACGCCGCCAAAGATTTCGTCCTCAAATTGATTCCCACTCTCTCGCATGACCAGCGGATGCGCCAAGCCAGGCGGGCTCTTGCTTATGCCGCATCCCTTGGACTGACGAGCGTACAAGAAATGAACGACCCGGAAACGGACAGTTTCGCTGACCTTGAAGTGTATTCTGAGTTGCTAGAGCGCGGCGAACTCACCGCTCGCATTTACGTTGCACCGGCGATCACAGATTGGCGAAGGCAGGCTAGTGTTGGAATTCGCCACGGATTTGGCTCGTCCTATCTTCGCATTGGCGCGGTCAAAGGATTTGCCGATGGGTCCTTGGGTTCACGCACGGCGTACTTCTTTCAGGCGTATAGCGATGCGGCAAATAACTTTGGCCTCTTGAACAAAGAGATGCAACCGCTATCGCGTATGCAGGACTGGATGATGCAATCCGACGCCGCAGGCCTACAAATTTGTACGCACGCCATCGGTGATCGCGCGATTTCAACTGTGCTTGATCTTTACGGTGAAGTAGTGAAGGCTCATGGACCTTCCGATCGCCGCTTGCGCATTGAGCATGCGCAACACATGGCCGCCAAAGATTTCGATCGTTTTGCGCAGTTGCATGTCATCGCATCGGTGCAGCCCTATCAGGCAATTGACGACGGACGCTGGGCCGAAAAGCGCATCGGCCACGACCGCGCCAGCCGCACTTATGCTTTTCGCACTTTCCTGAATCATGGCGTCCGTCTCGCGTTTGGAACTGATTGGCCGGTCGTACCACTCAATCCTTTGTTGGGGATTTACGCCGCAGTGACACGAGCGACGCTGGACGGCAAATACCCCGGCGGTTGGTTCCCTGAGCAGAAACTTACGGTGCCCGAAGCAGTCGCGGCTTATACGATGGGATCGGCCTACGCCGAATTTCAAGATAAAGAAAAGGGATCCATTACGGCCGGAAGATTGGCGGACATGGTTTTGCTAAGCAAAGATATTTTTTCTATTGATCCCACCGAAATCAGAAATGTAAAAGTACTAAAAACAATTGTCGGCGGGAAAGTAGTGTGGGATGCGAACGCGTCGCACAGTAACTGAGAATTTGGCGACATTTCCCGTGGCCGTTAGTACACCGCAGAAACGAAAATTGGTGTGTACCTCCGGCCCCTTGACCATCAAGCGATTCGATCCTAAATTTCCTCTAATGTTTTTCTAATCATTCCAGGCGTTCCGCGCTAGGTAGGGTTTAGCCCTTCAATACAGCTCGCTTCGTATCGGTACCGGTTATCGCTTTGGCCTGAACACCGATTCGAATATTGATGCTGGTTCCGATGTGGTTCGCGCCGCTGTTCCAGAAAGCAAAATTCCGCTGTTGCAGGAGTGTGTCTATCCCTGCGTGGAGGAGCGAATGAAATCCCACAATTTGCGTAGGATGGCTCTGTGCTTTTGCATCCCGATATTGACCGCCTCGACAGTACTCGGCCAGAAAGATCCTGGACCCCGACCTGGGCCCCCTGCGGCGGGGAGCTATTATCCAACGTTAAACTCGAATGAGGTGAATTTCTTCAACCAAGCGGTTGCGCGCTTCCTGGAAGTGGATTCTGTATCCGGACAAGTACCCGGTGAAGCCGGCGTGGGATTAGGCCCAACGTTCAATGGCAATAGTTGTGCGATGTGCCACGCCCAGCCCACGATTGGCGGAAGCAGTCCTGGCCTGAGCAGTCCACAGAACCCGGTTCGAAATCCGCAGGTGGGACTCGCCACCCTCGATGGTGGCGCCAACACGGTTCCGGAGTTCATCACTGCCGACGGCCCGGTTCGGGAGGCCAGGTTCGTTAGAAACCCCGACGGCACACCGGACGGCGGAGTCCACGGTCTGTACACAATTGCAGGGCGCATTGACGCTCCGGGCTGCACTCTGGCGCAGCCGGATTTTGCCCAAGCCATCGCCCAAAACAATATAATCTTCCGCGTTCCGACCGCGGTATTTGGCCTTGGGTTAGTGGAAGCCACGCCAGACTCCACTTTGCGGGCGAACTTGGCAGCGAATCAAGCTCTGAAATCACAACTGGGCGTTGCTGGAAACCTGAACACCAGCGGCAATGACGGCACGGTCACCCGGTTTGGTTGGAAGGCCCAAAACAAGTCATTGGCAATTTTCGCGGGCGAGGCTTACAACGTCGAGCAAGGGGTGTCGAACGAGCTTTTCCCCGACGAACGATCCGCTATCCCGGGCTGCGTTTTCAATGGATCGCCGGAAGACAGTAGCAATATGCTCAATAGCAATACGGGCAGTTCAAATTACGGCACCGCCCTTGGAACTGTCTCTGAGATGTCGTCTGACCTGGTTAATTTCGCTCTGTTCGCCCGGCTTTCTGCGCCGCCCTCGCCGGGACCTCAATCTTTGTCCACGCAAAATGGAGCCCAGATTTTCAATCGCGCCGGTTGCGCACTCTGCCATTCCCCTACTCTCACCACCGGGAAGTCGGTTTATACCGGCATGTCTAACGTCGCATACCACCCTTACTCAGACTTTGCATTACATCACATGGGAAGCAGGCTGGCGGATGGGATCAGCCAGGGCGCGGCCGGCCCAGATCAGTTCCGCACAGCCCCGTTGTGGGGTTTGGGTCAGCGTTTATTTTTCTTGCACGACGGTCGCACATCGGACTTGTTGCAGGCTATCGAAGCTCATGCCGATTGTGGAAATCAAGGCGATGATTCCCGGCGGCCCAGGACAACGGAGCACTGTGGGTCTGAATCGAATAAGGTGATTAACAACTTCAACAATCTCAGTCCAGCGCAACGGCAGGATATGCTGAATTTCTTGCGCTCGCTGTAAGCGCGCTACTTAAATTTCACCGCGCAGTAAGTCAGCCATGGTCTCGCGACGCCTGATTACTTTGGCGGACTTCTCGTCCACCAAAATCTCCGCCGCACGCGGTCGCGTATTGTAATTCGACGCCAGGACCATTCCGTAAGCGCCCGCGTCCAGGATAGCCAGCAGGTCACCTTCGTTTACCGGCGGGAGACTCCGGTCTCGCGCGAAGAAATCTCCGGTCTCGCATACTGGGCCGACGATATCTACGGTTTGCCGCGATGGTGCGTCTTCCCCGTCTACAGCAACTATCTCGTGATGGGCCTGATATAGTGAGGGCCGAATCAGGTCGTTCATCGCGGCGTCCACTACCAGGAATTGCTTTGCGCCGTTCCGCTTTTTGTAAAGCACCTCGGTTAGCAGAATTCCCGCGGGCGCAATAATCGAGCGTCCCGGCTCCAGCAGAAGGTGAACGTCAAGCTTACGCAAGGGCCTGAGCAGCGCGTCAGCGTATTCCGCAGCCGATGCTTCAACTTCGCTCGAATGATGCGCGTACGAAATTCCGAGGCCGCCTCCGGCATCAACATATTCAATTCGGTGCCCGTCGGACCGAAGTCCCCGTACTAACTCAGCGACGCGTTCCATCGCGGCGGCGAATGGTTTCATGTCGGTGATCTGGGAGCCGATGTGAACGCTCACTCCAGCAACCTTCAAGTTTTTTGCAGCGGATGCCTTGGCGTAAAGCCCACGAGCTTCGCCGATAGGAACTCCAAATTTGTGCTTTTGCAGCCCCGTGGAAATGTAGGGATGCGTCTTTGCGGGAACATCCGGATTCACCCTGAAGGCAATTTGTACCGGCCGCTTTGCATGAGCCGCGCAATCCGCAAGAACTCGCAGTTCCGATTCGCTTTCCAGATTGAACAGCAGAATGCCGGCTCCAATGGCCGCCAGCATCTCATCGCGAGTCTTGCCCACGCCCGAGAAAACGACACGATTTGCTGGCCGTTTGTCCGCACGTAGAACCCGAGCCAGTTCGCCTCCCGAAACCACATCAAAGCCGCAACCAGCCTTGGCCAGAAGTCTCAGAACGCTGAGATTCGAATTGGCCTTCACCGAATAACAAATCGTATGCGGAACTTTACGGAATGCCCGCTCAAACGCCTCGACGCGGCGCCGAATCGTTGACGCAGAGTAAACATACAGGGGCGTACCAAAACGTTTAGCGAGCTGCGAGAGTGGCAAACTTTCACAATAAAAGGTCGCTTTCGCGGGGTTAGAAGAGCTGCCGGATTTCCGCACATCGCGGAAAACGAAGCCGGGAGGCCTCCCATCCAGACGGTAGGTCCGCGCCTTCAACTCTGTTTCCCAAGACTGTCTTTGACTTTAATCGCCACCACTGTCTGATCGTCGAAGGTCTCGACGCCCAAGGCATGCTCAGAAGCCGCCTTGAATAAAGAGTTGACGACGGACTCCGCCGAATTTGTAGAACATTCCAAAATAACCTTTTCTGCCCGCGTTCGTCCGAACAATTCTCCTTTTATGTTTGTCGCGTCCAGAATTCCATCGCTAAAGAAAACAAACAAATCGCCGGGGTTGGCTTTAAAAGAAAGTTCGTCATATTCAGGATCTTCAAATAATCCCAAAGGCATGCCCGTCGCTTCGATAATTTCGACTTTGCCATCGTGACAATAAACGGGACGAGGAAGCCCCGAGTTCGCGACCTGAAGGGTTCGGTTAGCGTCGTCCCAAACCGCATAAATTATAGAAACGAACTGCGCCTCGATTTTTCGTTCAACCAGAGAGTAGTTCACCGCAGACAACATTTCCGCCGGCCGTGGCTCGATCGGGGCATGCGACCGGAGAATCCCACCGACCAGCGCGGCAAAAATAGCCGCGGGAGCGCCTTTGCCGCTGACGTCCCCAATTACAATCGCAGTACGCGATTGTGAGTAGCTCACGAAATCGTAAAGATCTCCGCCGATGGCTCTCGCCGGAGTAAACCGTGCCGCGATTTCCAGATTTGCCAATTTCGGCAGAGATTGCGGAAGCAGCCGAAACTGCAATTCCCGCGCCATCGCCAAGTCGCGCTCCAAGCGCTTTTCCTGACGCGCAATCTCTTCATACAACCTTGCGTTCTCAATCGCAATTGCCACCTGCGCGGCCAGTGTGGTAATGGTGCGCTGGTGGTCTTCGGTAAAAAATCCTTTGCGCGTATGTTCAAGGTCCAGCACTCCAATTACCCTGTCCTTGTAAATAAGGGGAACCGACAGCTCCGAGCGGGTCTCGGGATTAGTCTCAATGTAACGCGGCTCTTTCTTAACATCGCGAACCAGCACGGCTTGACGATGCCGCGCTGCGTATCCGACGATTCCCAGCCCGAGCGGAATATCGTGCTTGAGCTGAATATTTTCTTTGAATCGCTGAGAAAAACGGTGCTGCAATTTCTCTCCGGTGGCATCAAGCAGCAGAATGCTGAACATCTGATAATCAATCAGGCGGCTCAGCAGCTCGCCGATGTGCTTGAATAATTCGTCCAGATTCAGGATCGAAGTCAGCTCGCGCGCAATTTCATTCAGCAGCAGCAGCGTACGCGCCTGTTTCGACGTACGCGTATGCAGCCGGGCATTCTCGATTCCAATCGCCATCCGCGATCCGATCAGCGTGAGCAGCTCCTTGTGCTCCTCGGTGAAATGATTCGGATGAACCGACTCGATATCAATCACTCCAATGACGCGGTTCTTTACGATCAGCGGAACCGCCAATTCGGAGCGCACCCCTGGAACCGCGGAAATGTACTGAGGCTCTTGCGAGACGTCTCGAACCAGAATTGCCTCGCGCCGTTGCGCCGCAATTCCCGTCACACCTTCGCCTACTTTAATCGTGAGCCGCTCCGCTAATTCCGCGGGATAGCCTACCTGGAAGCGAAACCGCAAATCTTGTGTTCTTTCGTGCAGAAGAAGGATTGCGAAAATTTCATAGTCAATGACTTTGCGCACAAGTTCGGCCACCCTTCGCAAAGTGGTGTCGAGATCAAGCGTGGTGTTGACCACGTCCGCCACTTCAAGCAAAAGCGGGTCAACATGGGTTTGAAGATCGTTAGCGGTAGATGCCATTTGTGTATTTTTTAATCATATCAGCGACGTTACCCCGGCAGAAATGCAACTGGATTGTCACGCCCAGCCGCGTTAAACCTTCCTCGTCCAGCCCGAAACGCCATTCGGCCCCTTACCCGCATCATCTTGCTATTGGTGCTAACCTCCGGCATAATAATGGTTTGCCTTATACCTGCCGAGGGATTTAGGAAAGGAAACAAGCTCTGTGTTAATGATTCGTTTATCGCGCATTGGTGCGCGCAAGCAGCCTTATTATCGTGTGGTGGTGATTGAAAAAGAGCGGGCGCGGAATGGCCGGCCGGTCGAAATCGTGGGAACGTATAATCCACGGACCAGCCCTGCCAGCGTCGAATTGAAGCGTCAGCGAATAGATTATTGGATATCCAAGGGCGCGCAAATGTCGTCCCGCGTGTCGAAGATAGTGTCGAAGCCCGCTCCGGCCGCCGCCGCTTCATAATTTCCGCACCAGCCAACAGGGCGAAATTATATGACCGAGCCAGCCGTAAATAGTCCGACGGGAAATGTGCAAATCATGATCGAGCAGCTGGTTAAGTCGCTCGTGGATGACCCCGACCAGGTCTCCGTCAGCGTCGTCGAAGAGCAGGGCGAAACCGTGCTTGAGTTGGAACTCGCTCCGCGAGATGTCGGCAAAGTAATCGGCAAGCAGGGACGCACCATACGCGCCATGAGAAATTTGCTGTCGGCGGCTGGCGTGCGATCGAATAAACGATACGCGCTCGAAATCATCGAAGATGAAATCGAGGAAGACGAAGTCGAGCCCGGGCAGCCTGACAAGAATCCTGTTTAGTAATTCTGGTTTAGCCAAGCTGTGATCCCGCTTAGGAGTTTCTGATCGGAGACGAGTACATCACCCTCGCCCGCGTCGTCAAGACACAAGGCCGGCACGGCGAAGTCGCAGTCGAGTTGCATAGCAGCGTCCCGGACAGGTTTCAGTCGGGTATGCGGCTGTCGGTGGCGGAAGAGAATTTGGCGCGCCGGGAGCTTGAACTTGAAGGGCTGTGGCCGCATAAGGGAATGTTAGTTCTGAAGTTTGCCGGAGTGGATTCCATCTCTGACGCCGAACTTTTGCTGGGATGTGAATTGCAGGTACGGCGGGAACAGCGCGCGCAGCTTGAGCCGGGGTGGAGTTACGTAAGCGATTTAGTCGGATGCGCGGTTTTTGATACGGATGCTGATGGTCATGACCGCGAGATCGGCACAATTGAAAATGTGCACTTCGGCGCGGGAGAAGCGCCACTGCTTGAGGTCAAGACGAGTTGCGGCCTGTGTGAAATCCCATACGCCCAGGCGTTTTTGAAAGACGTTGGCCTGGCGGAGAAGCGCATACGCATGACGCTGCCGGAGGGGATTCTCGAAGTGAATAATCCCATGACGGTGGAGGAAAAAGCGCAGCATCATGAAGCTGGGCTTTCCGGAAAAAAGAACCAACGGGTGCGCCGGAAGGTTAAGGGTTCAGGTTTTTCGGTCCCGTAGCAATAGGAATGAAGATAGACATCATTACGATCTTTCCCGATTTCTTTCGTGGGCCTTTGGATTTTGGGATTATCCGGCGATCCCGTGAAGCGAGGTTGACGGAGATCGAAATTCACGACCTGCGGGCATTTGCGCATGACCGGCACAAGACAGTGGATGACCGCCCATTCGGCGGCGGCGAGGGAATGCTGCTTAAACCGGAACCGATTTTCGAATGTGTCGAGAAGTTTGGAGTAAGCAACCGCGAGACTCGTCTTGAGAAAGGGTCGAGAGAGACTGTGGTTCTGCTTTCAGCACAGGGAAAACGCTTCACGCAGGATATTGCGCAAGAGCTTTCCGGTATGAAACGCATAGTACTGATTTGCGGACGCTACGAAGGCGTGGATGAGCGCGTTGGTGAACATTTAGCCGACCGCGAGCTTTCGATCGGCGACTACGTTCTGAGCGGCGGTGAGTTGGGCGCCGCGGTAATCGTGGACGCGGTTGTGAGGTTGATTCCTGGAGCGCTGGGGAATGAAGCTTCATCGCGGCAGGAATCATTTAGTTCGCAACCACAAACAGATGCTGGCGATGGACCAAGTTCGACCTGCGTTTCCGGGGGCTTGTTGGATTATCCTCATTACACGCGCCCTGCGGACTTTCGCGGATGGTCAGTTCCGGAGGTGCTGGCTTCTGGAAATCACGAAGAAATACGCCGCTGGCGGCGGCGCAAGGCAATTGAAAAGACTCTGCGCAACCGTCCTGAGTTGATTGACGACGTGGTTTTGGACGACGAAGATATGGAATTAGTGGAACAAATTAAAGCCACGATTCAGTAGGACGTAGAATCTATTATCCTGACATCTTGAAAAGAGAGCAGATCAATGACAAGTCTAATTATCGAAAAACTTCTGGCCAAAGCGAAGCGAACGGACATTCCAGATTTTGTCCCCGGAGACACCATCCGCGTGCACGTGCGAATTAAAGAAGGCGACAAGGAACGCTCCCAGGCCTTTGAAGGTGTGGTGATCGCACGCAATCACGGCTCCCAGGCCAGCTTCACAGTTCGCAAAATGAGCTTCGGACAGGGCGTGGAACGCATTTTCCCGGATAATTCCAAGGTGATTGACAAGGTGGAATTGATTCGTTCGTCGAAAGTTCGCCGCGCAAAGCTCTATTATCTTCGCGGATTGCGCGGCAAAGCCGCCCGGCTGAAGGACGTTGATCGCGAGCACGTAGCGGCAGCTGCGCCGAAGGCTTAGTTCGAGGAGCTGCTGTAATCCCTGAACGGCTGCGCGCCAGATCCCCACTCGACTCGCTACGCTCGCTCAGGGCAGGCTCTCTTTTCCCCGCTGGAAAGAGGCGGGGACTTCGGGATGACCTGAACTGAATCGTGAAAGTTACGGTTCGAGTTCGATTTCAAACGAGTGTTCGAGTTGCTGCTCGGCCAGCTTGCGGAGTAGAAATTGAAGCATCTGGCGATCGCCTTTGCGGATTTTGTGAAATTGGATTCCAGTTCCCTGGTCTTTATCAACGCTGCGTACCTGGCCGGTCAGGCTGAACTCATACTTGTCAATCTTTAGAACCAGGCTTACTTCAGTTCCGAGCGGCGGAGCATTCTCGATGCTGATGAGACAACCAACCTCCGAAAGGTTTTGGAGCATTCCTTTAAGTTGAGCGTTTTTTGAGCCCTGTGCGCTCATTTCAGCAACGCCCGCGACCTCGAACCGCGAATGGCCCCTGCGATTCTCGTCGCGGAAACGCGGTCCGGAATTATTTCCTTTGGACTTCTTTTCAGTTTGAATGGAATCGAAAGCTGTATTCAACTCGCGCAATTCGTTATCCCACATGGGACGGTCAGTTTCAACGTTCTGAATACCGACGTGCCCGCGCTGTTCGGAATCCGGATCGCCGACCCATATGACGCGGCAGAAAGTCTTGTTTCGTCCGCGCTCGATGGCAACTATTTCTCCTGCTTCCACCACCGCGCGCATTCCGCTGATGCGCGCCCCCCGTTCCGAAATGTCATAGGTGCACGCCATGTCCAGCAAAGGTTTATTTTCGTTGTCCCAAAAGGTCACACGAAGGGGCATTGCGACCCTCACGCGGCTGGCGGCACGTTCTGCTGACTCGACGGGCAGCGATTGCGTCATTTCAGTAGTTTTGCTTTCGGCGGACAAAGGAGGCTTCCTCCGAACCGAAAGTAACAGTTCGAGAAAACACGGTCAATTTACGGGGGTAACGGCTCAAGGTTACCCGAAAAGACGCTCGGGAGAAGGTAAAGCCGCAGGTGCCGGAACGGATCTGGCGCCCTATTGGATTTGCAAACTAAGTACTCTGGGTTTTCCAGCTTGCTTCACAGGGCGGAGGTCGGCGAAGATGGTTTTGTTCGCGCTACATCGCTGGGGCATGCCCTCCATCTCAAAAGCCGCTCCCGTTAAAAAACTGTCAGCATCCGCTGCAAAACTGCGGTTGCTCAAACGGCTGCACTGCACACTGAAATATGAAAAGCGGGCATGGTTAACCGGTGCGGTTTTAGTTGCTGGTGTTGATGAGGTCGGACGCGGCTCTCTGTTCGGACCGGTTGTGGCCGCTGCTGTGATACTTGATCCCAAGTACCGCGTTCGCGGTTTGCGAGATTCGAAGTTGCTATTGCCAGAACGGCGCGAGGTATTGGCGGAAAGGATCCGCGAACATGCGATTGCATGGTCCATTGCCGCCGTGGATGCGGCGCGTATAGATCAAATCAATATCTACCAAGCTTCCCGGGTCGCCATGAAGATTGCCGTTGCACAGTTGAAGCCCTCGGCTGACTACCTGCTTGTGGACGCACTTCGCCTCGATTGCGCCTTGCCGCAACGCGGAATCATCCATGGAGACGCTTTATCGGCTTCCATCGCGGCGGCGTCTATCATTGCCAAGGTTGAGCGCGATCGCATGGTACGCGAATGGGACCCGATCTTTCCTTTGTATGGGCTGGCTTCTAATAAGGGCTACAGCACACCACGTCACATTTCGGCTCTGCGGAAGCACGGCCCGTGTCCGCTGCACCGGCAGTCTTTCGCGCCAGTGTGGAACAATCCGGTTCCTCAAGAAATGCTGGGTTTTATGCTGGAAGAAGAGCTTGGCGATAGAGCGGACGACCTAGATGAGGCGGTTTAACTGGGATTGCGTCACTTTAATGCCCGCGCTTATTGGCGCCCCTTCCGCAAAGGAAGGTAGTCGTCCACAGGGGAAAACAGAATACCTCGCACGATGGGCTTCCGGGAACATCCCAGGTCTTGCAAAAGCGGCGAGACCGCGGGCACTCGTGATCTCTGGCCCCTGCATCAATTCTGCACTTAAACGTGCATGCCGATTTTCTCCCGCATGGCTCGAGCCAAGGTATCCACGGCCCGCAGTTTTATCTCGGCGGCGGATGGAAGAGTTGGAACCTGAAGAGCCATTTCGCAGGACAGCAGCAGCGCAGTGACGGTATCCTTCAATTCATTGCGCAACTTTTGCTCCGCTCCCTGGCGCGCGATGAGCATCTCTTTTTTTCGGCGGTGCAACGCCGTACGCAACTCACGAATGACCCGGTCGACCCCACTGATTGCTAAATTGATGTAGAGCGGGGTGGCCATTCCCATGTGAAGCAGGACCCGTTCTGCTTCATCGGGATCGGCCTCCTGAAATTGTTGATCAACAATGATTGCCGCGAACTCATCGGCTTTGAGCAAGGCCGCGGCTTGACCGAGGGTTGTGGCTATCTTCACCGGTTCAGAAGTAGCCTGTGTGACGGCTGTTGCACAATCCTGTGCTTTCGTGGATGTCGTCATTAATAGAATCATGAGTTGTGCAATTGCACGTGAGGGGCCAGATCCAGGGCGATGAAAATGCGAATACTTATCTGCGTTCGCGTTCCGAAAACACTTTCCGATACGGGAACGACCGCTTGTTTTCTAGCTATCTTGGGAAGCGTATTCTTTCAGCTTGCGATAAAGGGTTGTCTTACCAATGCCCAGCAGGCGCGCCGCCATCAGCTTGTCCCCGTTCAGTTGGGTAATAGTGCTGAGAATCGTCTGCCGCTCCAGTTCCGTCATTGGAATAATTTTGGTGGAAGTATCTCCCACGGGAAAGGCTCCGGTGCCACCCTGAATGTTAGAGGGCAGATCGCAACTATGAATCACGGGCCCACTGGTTAGCGCGCAAGCACGCTCCAGACAATTTTCCAGCTCCCGGACATTCCCCGGCCAATCGTATGCCAGCATGGATTTCAGCGCGTCATCACTCAAAGTCCGCTCATGGCCTCCGCTGCGCGAGATTCTTTCCAGGAAATGCCCAACCAGAAGTGGTATATCCTGACGGCGCTCCCGCAGGGGCGGGATCCGAAGGCTCAAGACATTAAGCCTAAAATAGAGATCTCTGCGAAAGGTTCCCTGGGCCACGGCTTGTTCCAAATCGCGATTTGTGGCTGCGAGAATTCTTACATTAATATTCGTTCGCTTGGTACTGCCGACCTGGCGAATCTCTTTTTCCTGTATCGCGCGAAGCAGTTTTGCCTGAAGATCAACCGGCATTTCGCCCACCTCGTCCAAAAAAACCGTCCCACCTTCGGCAATAGCCAGCAACCCCTCTTTGGATTGAGACGCCCCGGTAAACGCCCCTTTCACGTAACCGAATAACTCGCTTTCGATGAGAGTCGGCACCAGCGACCCGCAATCCACGGGAATGAACGGCTTGTCGCGAAATGGTCCGGAGAAATGAATGGACCGCGCCACAATCTCCTTCCCGGTTCCGCTTTCTCCGAGAATCAGCACGGGATGATTGCTATAAGCTGCCTTGGCGATTATGCGGTAGAGCTTCTCCATCTCCGGAGCGCGTCCAATCATGTTGCCAAAGCCGTGCTTGGACTTGATTTTCTCGCGCAGGATGCGATTTTCAGTTTTCAGCTTCAAGTGTCCAGCGACGCGCTGCAACAGCATTTTCAGTTCTTCCATGCTGAAGGGCTTGGTCACGTAGTCATAAGCCCCATTCTTCATAGCATGCACCGCCGACTGCACGGTGCCATATCCGGTGACCACAACAATGGCCGCGTCAGGCCGGCGTTGCTTTATCTGGTGCAAGGCTTCCAGCCCATTCGCACCAGGCAACTTCAAATCTAGCAACAGGACGTCAATGCTTTGGGAATCCAAAAGCCGATAGGCGTGTTCCGCTGAATCCGCAACCGAGGTATTGAATCCCAGGGATTGGGCGACTTCACGGCAAACTTCACGAATGGCGCGTTCATCGTCCACGACCAGCAAATTTAAGAAATTTGCTCCCTCGATCTGTGAATTTTGAACGGACGGAGCTAAGGCGACTGCGCTGGCCATGGCGACTCACTTTCCGGCTCACTGATATTGAGCCTTGACATCACAATTCCTTCGACAAATTCCAATCGGCACTTAATTCACTTCCTGCGATATAGGGATTCGGGGTATTCGGACGATCACATGGCTACCCTTTCCTAACTCGCTTTTGATCTCCACATCTCCGCCGGCTTGCACGACATTGCTGCGGACAGTGCTCAACCCTAGCCCTGTCCCGTGGCTACGTGTCTTGGTGGTAAAAAAAGGCCGAAAGGCTTTTGCAAGGACTTCTTTGTCCATTCCGGTGCCAGTATCGCTTACCGTAAACTCCACGCAGGGGACGGAAGAGCTTGATACATTGATCGAGGAAGCAAAGTTGCAACTGGAATTCCGCGTAGACAGAGTGATCGTTCCCCCGTTCGGCATTGCGTCCCTCGCGTTCAGCACAAGGTTGAGAATGATCTGCCGTGCCTGGGCCTGCTCCATCTTTACGTGCCCCAGCGGTTCGGCCAGTTCGGTTCGTATCTCGATGTCCTTTCCGGCGAGACGGGTCAGCAAAGTTTGTATCTCTGAAATGACATGGTTCCACGATAACGGCTGGGCTGCGACCTCTTCTTCACGCGAGGGAACCGTCAGTTGTTGAATTAGGAGCACTCCATCCGCGCCAGCCCGGTGGATCGCGTCGGCGTGACGGTGCAGCCGCGAACCTGGCTTGAGCCCGGCAATGAGCAAGTCGCTGTATAGCAGGATGCCCGTCAGCAGATTCTTGAAATCGTGCGCAACCTCCGCCGATAGCCGTCCTATCGCCTCCATTTTTTGCGATTCCCACTTTTGCGGGTTCAGCAACATCAAGTCACTACTATTGTTCTGAACCGGGCGAATGCAAACCACCTGAAGAGCGCGCTCATTTTTCTGAAAATGGGAGATTGACGCTTCGATCTGGACTTGATTCCCGGCAAGCGAGAGCTGTGTGTCCCGTGAGTCCAGATACCGGGTGCCTTGCGGTAACAAGTCAGTCAGCAACCGGCCTCGCATTTCTGAAGCAGACGCGCCTCCACGAGGTTTTCCGAAAGCGCGATTTGCGTATAGGATCCGGCCGCTTTCCACAACCGCAATACCCTCAGGGCAGGCATCAACTCCCGCCATCAATAACGCCGGATTAAGGGCTTCTTCCTGATCCCGAAGCTGTGCGCTTGCGCCCATGTTCTTGAACCTTCTGACAGCTAAAACGGTTCTGTTGCCGCGAGCAATGGAATAACCTTTTTGGAGCGCACCCCTTTTGCTGAATATTCCCGTAACGGGAACCTTGCGGCGGAATTCGCCACATCGGGAGCTTCCCATTCGGGAATTCTAGGTTGGGAACTTACGTATGCTAAGGGCATCCATCACACGTCGAGTGTGACGGATGGACACGCCATGGGCAAATATAGACACATGGGAGTTGGAAATCGGCGCTGCAGGCGCAAGCTAAAACGCGAAGGTCATCTGCAGATCAATCCGCCGGATTGCGTTCCCGGAGGAAAATGGTCCGGTGGCAAGCGAATTGGACTGTCCAAACTGTGGTGAATTTAGATTTCCCACCTGCGGGGCATAATTTACGTGATTGAAGATATTTCGTGCGGAAGCACTCAGCGTTAAACTGTAGCGGCGATTTACCTTTGCACCCGGGCCAAACGGATTCCCTCCGCCTCCGCTCAGTCCTCGTCCACCTAAACCGCCGCCCGGAGGTCCGCCGTGATGTCCGCCGCCCCACGGTCCCCCCTGGCCGCCAGAGCCTTCGCCGCCCACCTCGGGGCCGAACGCGAAGGTTCGGCTCAATCGGAGATTCAACGAGAATGATGCCGGCCCGTCGCCATAATTGACCGGAATGACATTGCCTGATCCGGGGGCAAGATTAAAATCTCCCAAAGAAGTGTCTCTCACGTCGTTTCCCGGCGTTGACCCGGTAGCAAACCCGGGACGATCATTAAATATCGAATCGCCATTGAGGTCTTGCCCTACGGTGACATCGAACGGCTTTCCCGAGTTAACAACCAGAAACGGGTTCAGCCGCCAGGCGTACGGCAGGGATATATTCCCTCCCAAAAAAAGCCGATGCCGGATGTCGAATGATGCTCTGCCGTAATCCTGCATGATGTTGTATTGGTTGGAAGGGAAACTCGATGGCCCCGAAGTGTCGCTGTTGGCGTAGTTCAAAGTATAAAAGCCGAAGAGAGAAAGTTTGGTTCCAAGGCTGAGTCTTCCATTGGCAATCAACTGATTTTGCCGGAATATGCCTTCCGAATCGTATTGATAAATATTTGTGGTGCCTCCAAATGGCCGGATGCCGCTGCCGGGAATGGATGGGTCGAACGTTCCCGGTTCGGGTGCGTTTATGTTTCTGGTCAGAAACTGATTATTGCCACGCGAATTGAGATACGTAACGGCCACCGTTGCCGACTTCGAAACTTGACGTTCGATGCTCGCTGCGGTTTGCATGATGGAGGGCGACCGCAGATTTGGATTCGTCTGGTAAATCGTGGGAGATTGAGCTCCCTGAAAAGTGCCCGGAGGTAGAATCGTAGGATAAAAATCTGGCGACTGAACAATCGTGGTTTGTTCAGTGATGCCATTGAGCCGGTCCTGCTGTAATACCAGGTCGGATGTAAACCGATCATAGAAAATCCCGAATCCGCCGCGCAGAACCGTCTTGGGCGGTTTCTTTCCTCCGCCCAAGCCCCATGCAATTCCTAACCGGGGAGCAAAATCCGCGTGATCGTGGATGTCATTCTGGCTTTCAAACCGCAGGCCGTAGCTGAGCGTCAGGTTGGGACGAATTCGCCAATCATCCTCTGCGTAGGGGGCCACGTCAATCATCGAGACGCTGGTTTGCGGCTGGCCGGTCGTAATCGAGAATTGGCTGGGGCCGCATTGCGCGGTCTGCGGATTCGGAGCGGCAGCGAGGCAAGCGGCCGTCTGCCCCATTAGGGTCGTCCGATATGCCTGAATCGAAGGGAATGTGAAGCTGCCATTAAAATTTCCGGTGGATTGATTTGTATCGGTAATGCCACGCAATCGCGCGCCGAATTTTATGAAATGCTTGCCGTGGACAATTGAAGTGTAGTTCTGGAACTCGTACCGATTTTGAGTGTCTTTGAGGGTTCCTTGCGAGTTTCCCCCTCCGTTGAACGCTCCCAAAACGGATGTTGTGAACGCGGTACTCTGCGGGGTTTGGTCATCAGTCGCCCGGATGTACTGGAATCGCGTCTCGTTGACAACGTGTGCGTTGATCACCTGCGTATCGCTTAACTGGAGTTCGTGCTCGGTTTGATTCTGGTTGTATGCCTGAGACACCAGGGAAAATTGGCCGAGACCCTGGTTCTGACGGTTGTTCTGTTCGAACTCGTAGCGGGCAGTCAAGGTATTATTCTGCCCGAACTGAACGTCAAACCTCGGCGAGATGCTCGTATGCGTCGTGGGATTTGGGACGGCCTGGCTGAAAGCCACGGGGTTGAAATTGGAATCAAGCACCGTGGCATCAATCAGGGAATTTTGATTGATGTCTCTCCGAAACACATTAAAGAAAAATGAAGCTTTCTTGCCGAGAGGCCCGCTTACATTCCCGTTGAACATTTCGCTGTGGTAACTGGGCTGATCCGTGTGGTAAGGATTCCACTGCGAGTTGAATGCTGAACTGTTGCCGTCGCCGAAGACTTGACCGTGAAAATGGTCAGTGCCGGGTTTGGTGAAAATTTCGATTCGGCCGTAGCCCACTTTATCGTATTCGGCCGAAAATGGATTCTGATTGATTCGAATCTCCCGAATCGAGGACTTGGGCGGGATTTCGCCGCCGCTAAAACCATCAATGTAAATCTCGCCTCCGTTTGGCCCGGCGGAAGGTCCGGCTAGAGCTTCCAATTCCTGCTGTAACTCATCGGGATCGTCCGAGAGCGCATCCAGATCCTTTCCCTTAATGATGATTGCGCTCGCATTGTTTTCCGGATTCACATCAACATTTACTCCCTGCGCCTGCACATTAACTTTTTCTTGTTCCACCAGGATGGCAAGAGCAATGTCCAATTTCTGAGCTTGTCCCGCAACGACGGTAGCATTCTGGGGGTTCGAGGCCGCGAAGCCTTTGGCGTTGGCGCTTACCGTGTACCTGCCTGGAGCCAATCCTTTAATTTGGTAGTTGCCGACATTATCGGTCGTCGCCGAAGCCTTCTGGCCGCCTGTCGAAGTGGCAGTAACCGCAGCCTGCGGAATCACGGCCCCGCTGGGATCGGCAACCGTCCCGTGGAGGCTGCCCGTGGGGGTTTGAGCCAGAAGAGCACATGGGGAAGCTAGTACCAGAAACAAAATGATTCCCAGAAGGTATGAACCACCCCGCGGACGATCTTGCCAGATCCTCACTCGACCTCTCCTGAATGATGTTGACTGATGTAACTATTGTGCCGTGGCATCTCCACCTTCGGGAGCTGATCCGAGATTCCACGGCGACAGCAGCGTTGAGGCAGCGCTCTTGTTAGGAGATGCAGTCAGGAGCGGCTCAACTCCGCTTAACATGGTGATCACGGTTGGATTTGAGCTGACTGATCCCTCCGTGGCTACGATCATCACCGCGTCTCCTTTATGCAGGTCGGAGAGGGTTGCTACCGGGAGCCGGCTTAAGATCTGCTGAAAATCTGGCGGACCGCTGCTTTGATTACGCCCGGGGAAGCCTCCACCGCTTCGTCCGGCACCGCTCTGTCCGCTCGCTCCGGCGTGAGTCGCGCCTTCTCGCATCGGGGCCCCATTCGGTGGACCGCCTGCTCCCGTACCTGCCGCGCCATTCGGCCCCGCGCCCCCCTTAAGCCGCATGGCAATTCTCTGAGCAAACATCGCAGGAAGTTGCCGCACCTGCGAATCCGAAGTGATCTTCACCGTCACGGGCTTCTTCGTAATCAAATCCATCACGCTGATGGTCTTCTGCCCGGCGTCAATGGACGATACGGTTCCAGCAATATTGCGGAATGAGCCGGAAACAATCTCTTCCGCTTCGAATTGCGCACCATCTTCGCTGCGGGTTCCTCGAGCGCGAAGTTGATCACCGGGCTTAATCTGATCCAGCGTCCCGGGTTGCGCATCGTCAAATTTTACCGAATCTGGCGCATAGCGGCGAATGATCGTGGATTTCGAGGTGGCTATGGTTTGATCTTTCGTCCCCGCAAAGCTGGCAATCGAGATCTGAATCGTGCCATCGGCGGGATTGATTGCTTTTACCAATCCCCCGATCCCATTTTTTTGCCAGGCTTCTTTTTGCCGCTGCTGATGTGCGGCAACATCAGACTGTTTCATGACAACAGCGAAGGAAGCGACCACGGATTTTCCGTCGTCTGAAGGCGTCCCGCGCGCGAGTACACGATCACCCACTTGCAATTCTTGTATGGTCATGGGCGTGGCGCCCTTCAAGGTGGTCTGTCCGGGTGCCGTGCGGAAAATGCGGGTTGACTCCTGAAACAACACACTGATCTCGGAACCTGAATCGGTGGCGAGAGTAATTTCGTTCCCATTAATGGATTTAACCACTCCAACCGGCCGTGACCCAGCGGCTGGCGTCGTGTTAGAGCTCGGCTGCGATTGGCTGTAACCGAAACTGCTAAACGCAATCAATATCAGCGCAGTTCTGAGTGGGAACGAGAACTTATATGACCGAAACATTTACGATCCTCAGTTTTCCGCCGCTGACCTCAGCCAAATAGCTTCACCACATGCGTCTAAAATTAAAAATTATTTTCTATATAGATTCAATCACGCCAACAGCGGCACATGGCGTAAAGAATCGTGCACTGACTGTAAAGTTTTGTGAAACAGATTTTTTGCACCACTGCCGTTGCAAGTTAACGAATAAGATTCCCCTTTTTGACACTTTCCCCTTGCGAACGGGGCGCATCCTTCAAGATAATATCTTCAAGTAAGTTCCCTACAAAAGTGAACCGATATAGTCGGGCAGACCTGCTTCGAATTCTTCGGCTCACGGCGCGCCAGTTGGCAGCTTGGGAAAAAGCTAACCTGGTAGCCGTTGGGGAAAACTATTCCTTCTCCGACCTGGTGCAAATTAAAAAGATTCGCGATTTGTGCGCTTATAAAGTTCGGCCAGCCATCGTCCGGCAGTCGCTCGCGGCGATGCAAAAACAGGTTTCTGGAATGAAGAATCCGTTGCTCGAAGCGGGAGCGTTCACCGCCGGACACCGAATCGCATTCCGGCACCAGGGAAAACTCGTTGAACCTATTGCCGGACAGTTCATGTTCGACTTCACTTCCGCAACCCGCGTAATAACGAGCACCGCCGTTCCTAAAAGCGAGCAGAAAATCGCTCAAGAAAATCAGCCGGATGTTACGCGCGATGACGACCCTTCGGAGTTATTCGGCCGCGCAATCGCGCTCGAAGACGATCCCAACAATCAATTGCAGGCCATTGCGCTCTACGAAAAAGTCGTGGACCTTGATCCCGATCACGCCGCCGCTCACATCAATCTGGGAACCCTGCACTACAACCATCAGAATTACACCGCAGCAGAAGTACATTACCGCGCTGCAATCAAGATTGATCCGCGCTACGCGCTCGCCTATTTCGATTTAGGAAACGTGCTCGACGAAACCGGACGAGTCACCGAAGCCATCAAGACCTACACCGCCGCGCTGCAACTCGCGCCCACCTATGCCGATGCGCACTACAACCTTGCATTGGCTTATGAAAAGCTGAAACAACCGCGCAGCGCTCTGCGGCACTGGCGTGCATACGTAAAGTTGGACACGGCTGGTCCTTGGGCAATGCACGCGCGAAATCAAATCCAGCGCATCCTTCAAGCCGACGGCCTGCGGCTACTGCAAGGCGGCAGGCGCAACTGATCTCGCGTGTGAACAGCCGCACTACGCTGCCTGCCCGGAGGGAGGTCGAGAAGTCCAGGCAGGGCAAAGCTCGGTAGCCCGGATTACGGAAGGACATGGTAATCCAGAAAAATAGTCTGCTGCGTCCCTGAAATTTGCGTCGTACCCTTGTAACTTGGCTTGCGCTTTTATCCTAATTAGGATCGCTTTACTGAAACATTCAGTCCAGCAGGTGCGCATGCCCTCCTCCGATAATACCCGCCGATGGGAGCGATACCCAGTAGATCTGCCAATCGGAATCACGGTTTGCAACGGACCCAATGAAATGGTGGTTCCCGGGCTTGGACTCGAAATGAGCAAAGGTGGGATGTCGCTGTGCGCGGGAGCCCATCTCAATCCCGGAGACCTCACGGAGGTGGAGTTCATGACCCTTGGCAAAACCCGCGTCACCGCAATCGTGAGGAACCGCGTGGGATACTGCTTCGGCCTGGAGTTCCTAACCGAACTGCCCAACTAGTTTTCTGGACCCCGGAAGATACTCAACGAGAAAAGTAAAAGCCGCCCGAGAGGGCGGCTTTAGTCTTATGCGCCTTGCCTTTAGAAGATTAGCTGACGAACTTTCTCTTAAACGCGCCGATTAAGAACAAGCCACTAGCACCCAGCAAGGAGAGGCCAGAAGCGTCAGGGGCTGAAACCGGTGTAATTGTCGCATAAATCTCCTGCGTCGGGTTTGCGCATGAGGTTTGGTTGGGCCGGCATACTTGGTACACAGAGTCTGTCAAGGTCAAGTCATAAGTTATGCCGTCATTCATGAACGATATGGTGGGCGGCGGTGTAATAAAGTTAATACCGCCAAGGCCACCGTTGCCTACGACGCTGCCGGTCACGAGGGGGGCGGTAAAAGTGTTCCCATTATTTCCCAGCGAACTGAACGTCACAGCCAGAGTGAACATTTCATTTAGTGGGGCTTCCGCCGTTCCATTAGTGCCATTCACGTAACTCAACGTTCCCAAATCTATCGTCACGGGATTTGTGCCAGATAAGGTCATGGATCCCACTCCGTTGAAATTCAGTCCACTGGTCGTAGTGCCAAACAGCAATACCGCAGGGGTCGTAGAGCCGCCGGAAGAGCAGGACGCGGGGCTTGAGAAGCAACCCATGGTTGCATAAGTGTAAGAATCTGCGAAGGCGGATGGGGCGAAAGCCGCCAAGGTCAGGATCAGTGCTGAGCAAATTAGGCGAAGGCGCATATAGTTTTCTCCCAGAGCATACCGAACTGTCGTAACTTTACTTGATCCTGAAAATCTGTCAAGACTGAATCTTTTTGCAGTCAGGTGGAAAACATTGTCCTATAAAGGTTTAGCCCGAATTGGTAGTCAAATCACGGCTTCGCGGGTGCGGTTCCTAGCGGTCTAACCGTTTATTCACTTATAGTTACGCGAAATCGCTCCAGCCGCCGACAATCAGACCGTTCGGTCGCGGTGTTTGTCCCGGCGACGGAATACATGGGTTCAGGGCTCCGACGAATACGAGGAATAGCAAACGAGGCTAACTGGGCGGGTGGCCGAGCCTTTCGCGTTCTTTGCAAAGGGCTGGGGATTTTAGCGCGTGTCAATACGTCGCACTGTCGGATAAATTCCAAGTCGTTCCCGCTCACGTGCCGTCCGTTGTGATTCGATTTCCGCTTCTCGATATGCTTCCTCTCGGTCCACAAATTGAAATCATAGTATCGCGGTTGCGAGAACGGTTCTTTGCTGTGCGCGACACCCAGTTTCCGCGAGACGACCGACCTGCTTCAACATCTGTCGGGCACCATAAAAGCGAGGCTGCCCCATCCGCGCTCTTCGTATCTCCCACTGCTACAATTCGTTGTTTGCGCGCAACTCTTGCAAGCCACGAACTTTCGTCCTCACAATAACGTATGTTGTTACGGTGTGAATAGCTGTTATAGGGAGTTAGATTGGAAGACGCCCATGTGGCTGCCATGCTCGTCCGTCGCTGCATTGCTGGCGAGGCTGCCGCGTGGGAAGAAATTGTGCAACGCTACCATCGGCGTATTTATAACATCTGCTATCGCTTTTCGGGTTCGCAGGATCAAGCCCAGGACCTCACTCAAGAAGTCTTTATCAAAATGTACGGCAGCCTGAAGTCGTACGATTCGCAGCGCGCGGCGTTCATGACATGGATGACGACCATCACACGTAACCTGCTGGTAGATTACTTTCGTAAATCGAAGCAGGAGCGCATGACGGACTCGCTCGATGCCGCACCTTCCGAACATGAAGATGCCATGCCACTTAGCGAACGTATTCCCGATAAGGCGTTGCCTCCGGATGCCAGGGTTCAGAGCCGGGAGACCAAAGAAGCCGTGCACCGGGCTCTACAAAAGCTGTCTCCAGACCTGCGGGAGGCTGTAATCCTGCGGGATTTGCAGGATATGGATTACCGCGAAATTGCCACCGTCCTCCGGGTTCCGGAGGGCACCGTGAAGTCAAGAATAAACCGTGGGCGAGCGGAACTTGCACGCCTGCTACAACGTACATATAGGCAGGTAATTTAATGGCGGACCAAGAAAAGAACGTAATGCAGTGCGCTGAGTTCGAGAAAAGCCTCAGCGAGGCGTTAGACGAGAAACTGGACCCTCAGAGTTTCGAAGGGTTCCAGGCCCACGCGCGAAGCTGTTCGGTATGCGGTCCGTTGCTGGCGGAAGCCGATGCCGGCCGGCGCTGGCTCAAATCGCTGGAAGAAGTTGAGCCTCCCGCCCGTCTGATCGAAAACATTCTTGTCGCAACCAGTGGGCTTGATACCTCAAGGCTGGGTGCGATTCGCGGCATCGGCTCTCAAGTGACGTGGGTGGAGCGATTCCGCGACTGGGTGGGATCTGCGTTCGCGCCCGCGTTTGCGATCGCTCGGCAGCCACGTTTCGCCATGTCATTTGGCATGGCATTTTTCTCGTTATCAATTTCACTGAGTCTCGCCGGAGTGAAGCTGAACGATCTGCGACACGTGGATTTGCGGCCCAGCGCTGTTGAGAGAACTTATTATGAAACTTCCGGCCGCGTGGTGAAATATTACGAGAACATCCGCTTCGTGTATGAGATTGAATCCAGAGTGCGGGAGTTCAAGCAGGCCACGGTTCCAGTCGAGCCGCCTCCGGAAGAGAAAGCCAAACCTCGAAAAGACAATACCAGCGAACAACCAGAAAAGAGACAGGATCGCAACTACAGCCAGGAGGATAATGAGCCAGTGCTGGCGGTTATCCCCAACAATCCCCCTGTAGTGACTGGCACTGACAGGAGGCTTTCATGAACTGCGCCAACCATCCCGCTAATTTAGCCACCGCCTATTGCCGCACCTGCGGCAAGCCACTGTGTGCCACGTGCAAGCGCGACGTGATGGGAGTGATTTATTGCGAGCAGTGCCTCGCGGAGCGCCTGAAGGATGTACACCCCAATGTACAGCCTCCGGCGCAAGGATTCGTTTCCTCCGCGCCAATCGGAAGCATGGCGGGTGCGGGACCGCATCCCGCAGTGGCCGGTATCCTGGCGGGATTTTTCCCTTTCGGAGTTGGCGCAGTTTATACCGGCCAATATGCCAAGGGACTGGCTCACCTGCTTATCTTTACCGGGCTGATTTGGGGACTTTCTTCCGGACATTTTGGCGGCATGGAACCTGTGCTTGGAATAGCAATGGGGTTTTTTGTTGTGTATCAGATCATTGACGCTGTGCGATCAGCACATGCAATTCGAATGGGAGCGCCGCCGCCCGATCCATTTGGTTTTAGCAGGACGTTTGGAATTGCCGATCCCACGCCAGTCGCCGGCGCCACAAGCGTTTCAAGCGGCTCGACTCCTTTGCCTCCAATTATGGAATCGCACTCGGGACGAGTGCCCACAGCGGCCGTAATCCTTATTGGTCTTGGCGTTTTGTTCCTGCTCCAGACCGCGGGAGTTTTTGAATTTAACGTGGACCGCATCTGGCCTCTGTTCCTCATAGGCCTCGGCGTATGGCTTTTTGTGACGCGGTCCGGGATGCTGGCCCACGGTTACGATCCCAATGCGTGCTACGGCAGAAGAGTATGGTCCGGACCGATTTGGCTCATCACGATCGGTGGATTGTTTCTTATCCAGAGCTTCGATGGACCAGGATTCGGCCGCACATGGCCCGTTCTTCTTCTGGTGGTTGGATTGATGAAGCTGATGGGAAACAGGGCTCCGCAAATGCCCCCTCCTGCGCCACCGCCTGCGGTGGGATTTCAGCCCGGACCCGTTCCTCCGCCCGAGAACCAGGGTGCTTCCAATGAGGTGAAAAATGGTTAGCCCAGTGCAAACGCCGCGCCCGCGAGTCCGTCATTCTTATGCCGGGCCCATAGTGCTGATCATTATTGGAATCGTGTTTCTTATGGGCACGATGGGCGTGCTCAACTGGGCGGACTTCGGACACTGGTATGCCCACTATTGGCCGGTGCTGCTCATTTTGTGGGGCGTGATCAAGCTCGTCGAGTATCAGCAGGCTCAACATGAAGGAGCTCGATATCCCGGTATCGGCGTGGGAGGCGTATTCCTGCTAATCATGCTCATCGGTTTTGGAATTGCCGCCACGCAGGCTTCCCGCGTGGATTGGGAAGCGTTTGGCGATCATGCCAATTGGAACAATGACGATTTTTTCCAAAACTTGCACATATTCGGTCCGAGTTTCACGTTCACTGATGAAATTAGTCAATCTTTTCCGGCGACTGCAAATCTGCACGTCACCAGCGGCCGCGGAAATATAAGTATCCAGGATTCTGATGACAATCAGATTAAAGTCGTAATCTCAAAACGACTTCATGCCCGAAATCAGCAGGACGCAGACAAATACAATCTGTCCACCAAACCGAAGATTAATGTCAGCGGGAACATCGTGACGCTGGATGCGAACACGCAAGGCGCGGGGGATCATGGCGTGGAAACGGACATGACAATCTCATTGCCGCGGAAGGCGTCGGTCGTAATCTCAACGCGGCATGGCGATGTGAGCGTGTCGGGCCGCGATGGCGACGCCGATATTACAAACGCGCATGGAGATGTGTCCGGGACTGACATTCAAGGCAAGGTTACGCTGGACCTGGATCAAGGCTCCGCGCAGCTTTCAAAAATCGGCTCCGACGTATCCATACGCGGTCATGCGAACGACGTTTCTCTTGACGACATCGGCGGCTCGGTCCGCTTGGATGGCGAATTCATGGAGAGTGTGAAGCTTTCTAAAATTGCCAAGCCGGTCACGTTTAAATCTCCTCGAACTGATATTGAATTCTCGAAATTGGATGGCAGTCTCGATTTGGATTCCGGAGATTTACAGGCCGCAAATATAACCGGTCCTCTGCGCTTAACCACTCGCTCAAAAGATATTCGTTTGGACGGAATGGCTGGCGATGTTCGCTTGCAAAACGAAAACGGCACCGTGGAAGTGCACGTGAGCAAGTTGGGCAGCATGCAGGTGGATAATCAGCAGGGCGACATTCAGATTTATTTGCCGGACAAGGCTGGCTTTCAGGTGGATGCGATCGCCCGTGGTGGCGAAGTGCAATCTGACTTTGCTGATCTAAAGATTGTGAACGGAGACGATCAGGCAACTGCGACCGGCAACGTGGGCGGAGGCGGACCGCGCCTGGTGTTGAATGACGAGCATGGCGCGATAGAAATCCGCAAAGCTTCGTCGGCGCCGGATCGGCCAGAGAAGGCGGAGCGATTAGAGCAGCCTGAGCGCCCAGAACGGCCCGAGCGGCCAGAGGCCCCTGAGACTTCCGGTCGGTCTGCGCCAAGGCCTCGGACACGAATACCGCAGCCGACGGATAATTAGATCTGCGCGGCTTTCTCGGTACTGACTTGAGGCAGCTTGGCCGCGATCACATCAATTTTCTCGATCGCAGGCGGCTTCGAGAAAAGATCGGACGCCTTCTCCATCAGTGCTGCCGCTACCCGTCCGGCAAGATGCGCCTGCCTGCCCGCGTCATTAGGAAAAGCGTCAAAAATTCCGAACGTGCTTGCTCCCATGCGAATCGCGAACCACGCGACCGTTGCCGGCTCCTGCTGAACTAGCGCGAGCCCGCTGCGGAGAAAGCTTTCCACCTCCGCCTCTTTTCCCGGCTTTGCCTCCAGCCGAACCCATAGTGCGACGTGAACAGTGTCAGCCATTTCGAATCTCCTTTTATTGACAAGAATTAGTTTAACCGAAGGTCTAATGCGATGCATCCAGTACCAGCCTCAGATTAGTGTCCTAGAAAATAGTATAGGTTGCCTCACAATCGCGAACAGTTGCCCCCCAAAAGCTGTCGAGGGTGCTGTGTTCAACTGGGGAGGAGTGCTGAAAAATGCAATAGAAAATGTGCGTGGACGAGTTATATCTCTCCGTCCTGCTAGACTGTTTTTCCTATGAGCGTGATTGACGAAGTTCTGGAAGCGAATGAAGTGTACTCGCGGACGCATGAGTTGCGGAGGCTTACTCCGCGGCCCGCGCGCAAGCTTGCCATTCTTACCTGCATGGACACGCGGCTTTCCATACGCACCCTGGGATTATCGGTCGGGGACGCGCACATTATCCGCAACGCTGGCGGCATTGTGACCGACGACAGCTTGCGCTCGCTGCTGGTATCTCACTACCTCCTCGACACCGAGGAATTTATGGTCATAAATCACACCGATTGCGGACTGATGCTGACCAGCGAGCAGGATCTGCGGACGAAAATCCAGAATCGCACCGGAACGGCGGCCGTCGCGCCCGCGTTCTTTTTTGCTTTTCAGAATGTTGAGGAGAACGTGAGGCACCAGCTACAGAAACTGCGCACGCATCCGTGGATTCCAAAGTCGGTTTCGGTGCGGGGATTTGTTTACGAGGTTAGTACCGGAAAGTTGAGGGAGATAAGTAGTTAGATTCGCCCACCCTCTCGCAGAGTGCGCGAGAAGGATGGGGCACCCGCCCGCGGTTTTCTTAAATGGACGACGCGTAGAACTTTTCGCCGCGCAGGACGGTCTCGATGCAATCCACAATCTGCCCCGCGTTGCTTTTCGAAAGGATGCCTGCAATGCCCGCTTCTCGCGCGAGTTCAGCAAGTTGGGAATCGAGATACATTGAACATAAAATAACGGCGGTGTTGGGGCAATTTTCGGCTATCTCGCGCGCGACCACAATCCCATTGGTCTCTGGCATGAAGAAATCCAGCACAACAACGTCAGGAGACAGTTCGAATGCCTTCAGCATCGCCTCGTTTCCGTCTTTTGCTTCGCCGCAGATTTCCCAGCCGTCGTGTCCCTCGATCATGCGGCGGATGCCCGTGCGAACGGGCTGTGAATCATCGGCGATGAGAATGCGTTGAGGCATGGTTCTCTAAAAAGCTGGCAATCATCCGATGATAGCCGCGTTTCATGAGTTGGCGGGAATATTAATTTATGACACCAAAGATGGGGCAACCTTCAAATGTGGATTTCCCAGCCTTTTTCGTATTCTCGACCACACATTTTGATGGCTTCCGGATCGCCGATAATGTGCCCGCTGGTGTCCAGCTTGAGTTCGCGTTTCACTTTCCAGGCGATGTTTGAGAATTGCAACATCACGACTCCAACGTATGCGTCCGCAACGGGCGAATGTAGGTTTTCTCCCATTCTTACGGCATTGATCATGTTCAGGAAGTGAGCGTCGGTCATGGAATCGCGGCTGAGAAGATCCTGGGTTGAGTTCGTTTCGCCCAGCTTGAATTCATGAATGAGCTTGTCATCGAGGCTGAATATTTGGTATCCATCGCGATCAATCAAGACAGTTCCCTTGGTGCCGTGAATTGTCGAACCACGGCCCCGGTTGTAGTAGGTCTTGCCGTTGCAGCTCAGTCCTTCCCACGTAATCATTTTGTCGCCATATTCGAAACTTGTCACCAGGGTGTCATAGAATTCCCAGTCGTCGTGAAAAGCGTATCGGCCTCCCGAGGAGGTCACACGTTCTGGGAAGCCGGTGTCCAGCGCCCATCGGCAAACGTCCACTTCGTGGGTTCCATTGTTGAGAGCTTCTCCGGTGCCGTAAAGCCAGAACCAGTGCCAGTTGTAGGGATGAATGTTGTCTTCATATTGCCGCCGCGGCGCCGGCCCTTGCCAGAGATCCCAGTCGAGATAATCGGGAACCGGAATGGCTTTGCCGATTCCGATCGAGCCGCGATTGTTGGAGTACCAGCATTTCGCAAAGTAAGGCCGTCCAATCAGCCCATCGTGGATCTTCTGAACGATCTCAATGGTGTGCGGCGAAGATCGCTGCTGGTCGCCCATCTGCACGAGCTTGCCGTATTTGCGTTGCGCGCGGACGAGCACCTCACACTCATTCGGATCGTGGCCGCATGGCTTTTCCACGTACACATGCTTGCCTGCCTGCATCGCCAGAATCGCCATGGGAGTGTGCCAGTGGTCCGGTACGGCGATGCTGAGCACGTCCACATCTTTCGATTCCAGTATCTTGCGAAAATCTTTTTCTTTGACGGGCAGATAGCCCAATTCCTTTTGCGCTTCGCCTGCAAATTTATCGAGATAGCGGGAGTCCACATCGCAGATGTGCGATACATTCGCTGTGCTTTGGTTCGCCTTGATTGACGACAGGTGAGCGTAGCCGCGTCCGTGAAGCTCGGCAATTGCGAAGGTCACGCGATCGTTTGCTCCCAGAATTCGCGCGTAGCTCTGTGCGGTTGCGCCAATGGCGAAACCAGCGGCACCCATCGCGGCAGTTCCGATAAACTCACGCCTGGAAATCATTTTTTCTTCCGCATTTTTGTCAATTTGGCAACGCGTACGCCACGATGCTTGCGCTAGACGGAACGCCGTTCGACTTTCCTCCTCCAGCCACGATCACTACGAATTGTCTGCCGTTGACTTCGTAAGTAGAAGGAGTTGCGTTGCCCGCCGCAGGCAGAGTTGTTTCCCACAAAAGCTTGCCGGTGTCTTTGTCGAAGGCGCGGAACTTTTTATCGAAACTGGTTGCAGCTATGAAAAGCAAACCTCCAGCGGTCACAATGGGTCCACCGTAGTTTTCCGTGCCGGTATTCTTCAACCCTTTGGCGGCGAGTTCGGGATATTCTCCCAGCGGAAGTCTCCATGCGAACTTTGCGGTGTCCATATTGATGGCTGTGAGTGTTCCCCACGGCGGCTGAATTGCGGGATAACCATCGGCATCAAGGAATCGGTTATATCCGTCGCTGACGAATTTCATGTCGCTTGGCGAAGTGGCCACAGTTTTCGCGGTTCGGTCAATGCCGTTGTAAACGTAGTCCACGACGGCATGAACGGCGTCATTTCCGAGACGCGCAAAGCCGGGCATTCTGCCCGCTCCTTGAGAAACCAGAGCCGCTACATCTCCGTCAGGATAGCGATTGCTAAGTCCCACCAGAGACGGAAATTCCGGCGGCGTTCCCTGCATAGCTGGTCCGTGACACGCGGCACATTCGCGAAGATAGATGCCCTTGCCGCTCTCAACGCCGGTGATTGGCTTCGGCTCAACCATGCGCAAAATCCAAGCCATCTCGTTCGCGTTCACGTATAGCAGATGGGTTTCTGGATCAAATGCGGGGCCGCCCCATTCAGCGCCGCCATCGAAGCCGGGGAAGATGATCGTGCCCTCGCGGCTCCCTGGAACGAACTGACCATCGCTGCGAATTTGTTTAAAGCGCGCCAGCGCTTCGGCGTGGGCTTGGGGCGTTCGATCGGTCAGCATGTCCGCGGTCAGTTGTTGCCGCGCGAATGGCGCAGCAAGAGTCGGAAGCGGCTGCGTGTCAGCTGTAACTTCTCCTTCCAGATCGGATTTGGGATATTTTTTATACTCGACAGGAAAAAGTGGAACTCCCGTTTCACGGTCGAACAAATAAACAAAGCCCGATTTCGTGGTCTGCGCCACTGCATCTACCGGCTGCCCACCGCGAGTCACCGTGACGAGAATAGGAGGAGCCGGCAAATCGCGATCCCAAATATCGTGGTGCACGGTTTGGAAATGCCACACGCGCTCGCCACTGTCAGCTTTCAGGGCGATAACTGAATCCGCGAATAAGTCGTCGCCCGCGCGGTCGGCTCCATAAAAATCCGACGCTGCCGAACCGGTCGCCGCGAATACCCAACCTCGTTTTAGGTCGAGTGAGAGACCGGTCCAGTCATTGGCGGCGCCGCTGTATGTCCACGCATCTTTCGGCCAGGTCTCATAGCCAAATTCTCCAGGATGAGGAATTGTGTGGAAGGTCCATCTGAGTTTCCCTGAGCGGACATTGTAAGCTCGAATGTCGCCGGGAGACTCGGGTAGCACCTCGCCCATACTGCTTCCAACAATCAGCAAGTCTTTATAGACAATTCCTGGGCTGGTCATCGTGACCCAGTTCCTTGGCTCGCGTCCCAGATCGTCGCGAATGTCAATACGGCCCGAAACACCGAACGTCTCGACGGGCTTTCCGGTGCGAGCGTCGAGAGAGTAAAGATACTGGCGGGCGACGAAGAAGATGCGTTGATCTTTTCCATCTGACCAATAAGTAACGCCACGGCTTCGCATCTTGCCGACAATGTGAATTCCTGCATTCGGATCGAAGCGCCAAAGGAGTTTGCCCGTACCGGCGGCGAGCGCGACCACGTTTACTTTTGGAGTTGTCGCATAGAGCACTCCATTCACTACGATCGGATTACATTCATTCTCGGAAGAAGGAAAGGAATCGCCCGAATCGAAGGTCCACGCAACTTTGAGGCGGCGTACATTGTCGCGGTTGATCTGGTTGAGCTCGGAATAGTGGGTGCCTTCTGGATTGCCGGAATATACACTCCACTCAATGGGGGGATTAGCGGAGGACGGAGCGGCCCCGATATTGCTTTGACTCAGTATCAGCAGGAAGATGAAAGAAACTCTCATAGGACGAAGACAGTCACGACTGCGAGATAATTCGCTGGCAATTCTAATTGGGTAGAACCCAACTTAAAGAGGTTGCGGAACCCTTTGGTCTGTTCAGCTTTGAAAGGGCGCGGCTTTCAGCCGCCCCGTAAATCCTCTGAATTAGTTATCGGCGGGGCTGAAAGCCCCCGCCCTTTCAAAGCTATTTACCCCCCGCGGCGATTGTTTTCCGCAGCCCCCTTGTCGGAGCCGCCCTTCCAAGGAACTCGGTCCGTTCGATCACGGTGCAAGCATACGCTTCATGTAAAAACGAAAGAAGGCGTCCGAATCCGAATTCAAGCACACCTGAGCATTCGGAGCTCCGGATTCCGAGCGGGTAAAACCCTTGTCGTCTACCCGGATGCGCATTGGCTTAACCGGACAGATTTCCGGATTGAGAATGTATGCCACGGTCATGACGTCGAAAAGGGTTGGCGTTTCCTGTCCCCACTCGTGATAGAGCAAAGTCAGTGCGTCGGTGAGCGGCGTGCCTGCCTGAAATAAAATTGATCTTTTCACCTCGTCCAACTTCATCTGCGTCGAGTCGAGCGGCATCATGTAAATCGGCACGCCAGAGGCGAATAGTTTTTGCGCCGAGGGGATATCGTTCACGATATTCCACTCTGGTTCGGGGCCATGCGATGGAGCATATCCGAGATCACCGTATCTTCGTTCTATCGAACCACCCATCATGACCACGCGGCGAAGTTTGCGAAAGGTTTCCGGATCCTTGTCAATCAGCGCCCCGATGTTCATCAGAGGGCCAATCGCGATCAAGGTTATCTGTCCGGGATACCGCCGAATCTGTTCAAGGATAAAATCCACCGCATTGGGATGGGACGCCCTTGCATACTTGCCTGCATCCGCGTAGCGGCCCTGGGTAAATATGCTCTTGGTAGTGGTCGGAGTGCCCACTGCCACCGGAATGTCCTGGCGCCCAGCTTCGCCGAGCAGCCGGTCCACAAGTTTGGCCCGCGTCTCAGTGTCTCCGAAAGTTGTGGAGATGCCGAGAATTTGCAGTTCCGGGCTATGAAGGGCGAGCGCTACCGCGAACGCGTCGTCCACATCGTCGCCGATGTCGGTGTCAATAATGATTTTTTCCGGAGAGATTTTTTCCGGAACGCCCGGCAGGGCAGATTGCGCGTGGCTTGAAACGACAAACAAGACGGCGAAGACGATTAAGAGACCAATCCCAGCGCACCTCTGGATCGGAAGTAAACGGGACGTAGTCGGCTCCTTGGTCGAAACAGAGTATTTCATAACCCGCGCTGGATCCGCACACTGGGGATAAGGTCCATACAATGGAAACGGGATTGTGTTGCACTCCATCAACGCGTCCTTCGCCGAAAATGCCCCGTTTGAATAGCTGTCTTTTTCGGTTAGTGCCCAGTTTGAACAAATCCCCCTACAATGGCGTTGTCCTGACTGACTTCAGTCCCGAAGGATCTGGCGGGCATAGTACCGTCGCTCGTGCTTAGGGTATATCCGCGGCCCGCGAGATCCCTCGCAAGTCCAGGATGACCCACAAACTAGAAGAGAAATTTGAAATTGAGCCATTACGTCTTACTTTCTGCCTTCCGAATTCAAATAAGTTGGTAAGATACTGCGCTCGGAGACTGCGATGAAAACGAAATACATTATTCGGGTTTCAGCTCTGCAGTTGATCATCATTTTGCTGACCCTTTTGTCGGCATTGACACTCCATGCTCAACAGTACACGCGCGGTGTCGGAGTGTATCCCGGCGATCCCAACGAGTACAACGGCGCAACGATAGTGTTGGACACGCAGAGATATCGCAATCTTGCTCTGCATCGTCCTGCATATGCTTCCAGCAGCTATGACTACAACCTTACGGGCCAGTTAGTGACCGACGGAATCATTGATACGACGGAGCCGCGATGGATTTCGACGGCAACGAGTGAAGATGGGATTTTGCCTAGAAACCGGCGAGAGCATCTGGTAGATGACAATCCAGTATCGAGCGTGGACATTCCGGGCAGCGGTGGCTGGGTTCAAGTTGAGCCTGGGGGAAGAGACACTCCGCTGGAGGTTGACCGCATAGATGTTTCGGCGCGAGTGCAAACCATTGATTCGCAAAATCAGACGTGGACCTGCGTAGTTCTTGGGTCCGACGATGGACAAGCGTGGACTGAACTCGGTCGCATCACGGGAGATACGGACTCACTCTCTGGAACGCCATGGTGGCCGGTGAAGGCAATTCATCCTTCGTTTTTGATTGCTTCTCCAGTGCGAATGCTTTTTTACCGCGTGAAACTCGACGCTCCTAAAGTGACGAGATGGCAGGTCGGGGAAGTCGCTCTGTTCGACAAGAATCGGCATATTGAGCTTGGAGGGCCATACCACTTCACCAGCGCATGGAAGAGTGCTGGAACTGGGGAAGAGTGGGTTTACGTTGATTTGGGAGCGAATTGCGACTTCGACCACGTTGTTTTGTTTTGGATTGAGCACGCAGTTGAAGGCTCTGTACAGGTCTCCGAAGATGCCAAGAGTTGGCAGACAGTTCAGGCGCTGCCCCAGGACGGCGGGGCTATTGATGATTTGAAGCTGGCGCAACCCGCCCACGGACGCTATGTTCGCGTGCTCATGACCAAACCCGCATCTCCCGATGGATATGTTCTAAGTGAACTGGAAGTTTTCGGAAAAGGGGGACCGGTACCTCAATCGCAGCCGATGCCTTCGTCGCTGCCTGGACGACGACTCGATCTCGCACGGGGATCATGGCAATTGCAGCGTGATTCGCTGGTTGCCGCGAGTGGAGAAACAATTTCAAAGCCCGGATTCGAAACGAGAGACTGGCTGCCCGCAACTGTGCCCGGAACTGTGTTGGCGAGTTATCTGGATGACGGCGCGCTTCCTGATCCAAACTATGGCAACAACCAGCTCATGATTTCGGATTCGTTCTTCTGGGCGGATTTTTGGTATCGCGACGAATTCGTTCTGCCTCGACCTGCGCCCGCCCGGCGCGTTTGGCTGAACTTCGATGGCATCAACTGGAAGGCCGACGTTTTCTTCAACGGCCAAAAATTGGGGGCCATCGAAGGCGCGTTCATGCGCGGAAAATTCGATGTGACGAACCTTTTGCGGCCGGGAGTTAAGAATGTGGTCGCGGTGCTGATCAGAAAGAATGACACTCCGGGAAGCGCGAAGGAAAAAACTTTTGCAGTGTCCGACTGGAACGGTGGCGCGTTGGGCGCGGACAATCCTACTTATCACGCGTCCATTGGATGGGATTGGATCCCGACGATACGCGGAAGGAACATCGGTATTCCCAATGATGTTTACGTCACGACGACCGGCCCGGTTACGATCGAAAATCCCTTTGTGTCCACAACTTTGCCTCTGCCGGATATTGGTCATGCCGATGTGAGCGTTGAGGTTACATTGCGAAACGTTAATCAGCAGGCGGTGACGGGAATGCTCAAGGGAAGTTTCGGCGATGTCGCGTTTCAGAAGCGCGTTTCAATACCTGCCGATTCTGCAACGACCGTGAAACTTGATCCTTCCACTGTGCCAGCATTGCGATTGATAAATCCGAAGCTGTGGTGGCCGGCGGGGTACGGCGATCCTAATCTGTACGACGTGAAAATCTCGTTCGTGAAGTCCGACGGTGTTGTTTCCGATGTGAAATCTTTTCGCAGCGGCGTTCGCCAGTTCACGTATAGCGATGACGGAGGCGCGCTGCGAATTTTTATTAATGGCCGCCGCTTCATTCCGCGAGGCGGCAACTGGGGGTTTTCGGAATCCATGTTGCGATATCGCAAGCGTGAATATGACGCCGCCGTGCGATATCACAAAGAAATGAACTTCAACATGATCCGCAACTGGGTTGGGCAAACGTCAGATAACGCGTTTTACGACGCTTGCGACAAGTATGGAATCGTCGTGTGGCAGGATTTTTGGCTGGCGAATCCGTATGACGGCCCTGACCCCAACGATGATGATCTTTTCCTGCGAAACGCGACCGACACGGTTGAGCGCATAAGAAATCATCCGTCGGTAGGACTTTATTGCGGACGCAACGAAGGCAATCCTCCTCCGCCATTGGAAACTGGTATTGAGAAACTGCTTTCAGATCTCGATCCGGGATTGCGATATTTTCCTAGTTCATCTTTCGGCGTTGTGAGCGGGGGCGGCCCGTATCGCGCGATGCCCGTGAAATTCTACTTTGAACATCGGGCAACGCCGAAGTTACACAGTGAACTCGGTATGCCCAATATCGTTTCAATGGACAGCCTGCAACAGATGATGCCGGAGGCAGATCAGTGGCCGCAGGGCGACGACTGGGGCATGCACGACTTCACGTCTTCGGGCGCGCAGTCTGGCTCGTCTTATCAGGCATTGATTGAGCACAGTTACGGCCAGGCCGACAACGCGGCGGATTGGGATGAACTGGCGCAGTTCGAAAATTACGACGGCTATCGGGCTATGTTAGAAGCACAAAGCAAAAATCGTATGGGATTGTTGCTGTGGATGAGTCATCCCGCGTGGCCTTCGTTCGTCTGGCAAACTTATGACTATTATTTCGATCCGACGGCGGCGTATTTCGGAGCGAAGAAAGGATCGGAGCCGCTTCATATTCAGTGGAATCCTGTGACCGACAATGTTGAGGTTGTGAATTATAGCGCTGGGAATCGCGTTGGCCTGACCGCGCAAGTCGAAATCTTGAACATGGACGGCTCGATGCAATGGCAAAACAGCGCAACGTTGGACAGTACCGAGGACAGCGTTATGACACCGCTAAAAATTGAATACCCGGCCACGTTGACGCCGGTGCATTTCATTCGGCTGAAGTTGGGCGACGGCAGTGCGGTCGTTTCTGAAAATTTCTATTGGCGGGGACTAGAAGAGGGAAATTATCAAGACCTCCGGAAACTGCCGAAGGTCAACATCGAAGCGGCAACTCAGGTCGAACAGCAAGGGACTCGATGGATGTTGACAACTGATTTAACCAACCCATCAAATGAGCCCGCATTAATGGTGCGGGTGAAAGCGGTTCGAGAGAAGAGTGGTGACCGCATTCTACCGGCTATCTATAGCGACAATTATGTCGCGCTGATGCCGGGAGAAAAGCGGACTATAACGACGGAACTTGAGGACGCTGACACGCGCGGTGAAAAGCCGCGGATTGCGGTGGAGGGATTCAACGTGGGAGAAATCGTGGAGAAATAGCGGAGCGGCTTGAAAGGATGCTCATCAATCGGTCAGCGAGCATCCGCAATTTGCAGGGGTGACGTGAGCCTTTAAGAAATCCGATACACGCTTGTAGGCGTCAATCTGATTTTCGACTCGGGCAAAGCCGTGGCCTTCGTTGTCATAAATTTTGTATTCGGCGTTCCCGCCCTGTTTTTTTACTGCATCTACTACTTGGAGCGTTTCGCTTTTGGGACAGCGCGGGTCATTGCCGCCTGCCAGCAACAGCAGCGGCGCTTTGATTTTGTCCACGAAAAAGATTGGCGAGCGATCTTCGTACAAGGCTTTATTTTTTACTGGATCGCCCATCGTGGCCAGATCCATTTCTCGCAGCACGGGATCTTCGTTCTCGATCTCGGTGAAATAATTCACGAACGGAACAATTGGAACGCCCGCGGCCCAAACGTCTGGCGCTTTTGTTACTCCCATCATGGTTAAATATCCGCCGTAGCTGCCGCCCATCAGCGCAATTTTCTTCGGATCTACAAATCCAGTTTGCTTGATCCAATCAGCGGCCGCCAGCACGTCCTGCAAATCGCCGCCTCCCATATCGAAAAGGTTGGCGTCCTCAAAATCCTTGCCGTAGCCGGTAGAGCCGCGATAGTTTGGCGCGATCACCATGTAGCCTTGATTGACGATGTGTTGAATGAAACGGTTGAACGAATCTACCGTTTGAGATTTTGGACCACCGTGAACGTAAACAATCGCCGCGTTCTGACCGTTTCGCACCATGTTGTAGGTCATGTACACGAAGGCGGAAATCGTCCACTTTCCATCACGGCTCGGATAGTGGACGAGAACGGGCTCGACCATATCTTCGGGGCGAACGCCGGCAACGAGCGAATGTGTGACCTGATGCGATTTCGAGGTTGCGATCGAATACACCCAGACGTCACGGGGCGAAGTCGGGCCGTCGTGATAGTAGAGCAACCGCGAACCGTCGCGTGTGAATGCAGATTGCGAACCACCTAGTGTGTTGACGCCTTTCGGCAATGGCAACGAGATTGTTTTTTCCGTAACTAAGTCATGCAGAAAAATGTTCACGAAGCCGTCAACATTGGCGGTCCATGTAACGTGCTTTCCATCGGGAGAAAAGTTTCCTCCGTCAATCTCCCACTTATCGTGGGTGAGCCATTTGATCTTTCGTGGGCGCGGGATGTCGGCCGAAGATGCATCGGAAAAATCTAAAATAGCAACATTTTCATATCCATTTTCCGAATTGGACGTGATCAGAACGGACCGCCCGCTGGCTGCGGTTTTAGGCGAAACGTCATTCGCGCGAAAAAGTTTCTCTCCATTATGAGGAGTGAGCAGAGTTGACTTTCCGGTCGCGACGTCGGCGATAAAAATATTCGAATCCGTGCCCTTTGACTGCTCCTGCGTGTACACGATGTGCTTTCCATCGCTCGACCAGATCGGATCCACATTCATTTTGTCTTTTGGCGTGTCGGTGGTGAGGTGCTTGGTGTCGCGCATCAATGTGTCGTACACATCAATCTCAAATACCGAAGATGTCTTTGGCTTGACCATGTACGCGAGATAGCGGCCATCCGGGGACCACGTCGGATGTTCTTCCGCGATTTCGCGAGTGTGAGTTAGATTCACCACCATTCCACTCTTGGGCGAGACGAGAAAAATATCCCATTGCTCATCTCCGTCGTAGTCGGACATGAAAGCGATCCATTTTCCATCCGGCGACCACGCAGGCTGTGCCTGCCTTTGATCGCTTACCGTGAGTTGTGTGGGCCAGCCGCTTTCGGCAGGCACAAGCCAAATGTTATTTCGCCCGCTGATATTCGAGACGAATGCAATCGTCTTTCCGTCCGGAGACCACGTGCTGCCTCCGATAGCGCGAGTCATATACAGCTTTTCGATGGAGAGGCTTTGCTCGCCCTGTTCAACCTGCGCGTTGGGCTTGCTGTTGATCTGCTTGGGATCGGTTATGGCTTGGGGAGGGTGCAAGGTTTGTGCTGATGCGAGAGCGCTCATAATGAAAAAAATAACAAAAACGCAGAGTAGTCGGGTCGAAGCTGAATGCAGATTTGTGGGAGATTTCATTTTCTAAAGAGTGCGGGGCGCGGGGACCGAGGTTATCTGACCATGACCCGAAATTATCTAGCTACCAACGCCGAGGGCTGCGCAGGTGTCGTCACTGGACTGCCCAGCACGTTCAAGCCTCCCGTTGTCGTATTCAATGAGTAAATTGACACGGAACTTGCGTTGAGATTGGCCGCGTACAGGTAATCAATGCCGACGGCAGTCGTGGTCGCAGCAACCCCGGAACGAATAGCCAGGGAAACGGGACCGCCTCCGGCGGAAATTGCCGCTGGAGTGAGTGGGGTTAGCGCGCCGGTGCCTGAACTCCACGAATATTGGGAGACTTGATCGGCCTGCTCATCGGCCACATAGAAAAAAGGAGCCGTCGGGTCCATCGCAATCGCAACCGGCCCCGGCTCGGCGGCGAAAGGAGATCCAGCAACTGGAGTCAGGAGACCGTTCGGCGTGGAGCAACTTGATGCATTGGCAGCATCGCAAATCGCGAAGCCACTAATATTGTTTGACCCGGTATTGGCAACGTAAAGGTACTGTCCGGAAGGAATTGTGCCCTGGGCTATCGAAACGAAAACCGCAGATGGTGAAATTCCCACCGCATAAGTATTTAGCGCGCTCAGTGCCCCTGTACTGGATATTTGGAACGAAGACACTGTGTTGGCGAACTGATTTGCCACATAGAGGTAATTGCCAGAAGCGCTCACGGCTACTGAAACCGGGCCGGTGCCGACTGTGGCTCCATTTATCTCGGTGGAAAAGGGGGAACCAGCCACTGGGGTGAGGGATGCGCCACTAATTGAGAATACTGAAATTGATCCCGGCTGAGCGCCAACCGGCGTCAGATCAAAATTTCCCTGATTGGCGACGAAGAGAAAAGTACCGGCAGCATTGATCGCCATTCCTGATGGGGTAAGACCAGCCGCGGTTGTGCTTCCCGCCGCTGTGAAAGTGCCGTCGCTATTGATCGTGTATGCGGATATTCCGCCGCCAAAGGATTGAGCCCCTGTGCCGCTGTTGGATATGAACGCGGCATCGCCTTTGGGCGTAATCACGATCGAAGTAGGCGCATTTGCGGTGCCTACGGCACTACCATTCAAGCTTAGTGCGCCATTGCCAAGATCAATTGTGTACGCCTGAACGGTCGTGTTTCCTTGAGCGGCCAGCCAGAGATAGCCTGTGCCGCCTGTGGACGTCGAGGAACTACTCGAGCAACTGGCCAAGATCAATAACAAAGGTAGGACTAGCGACAACCATTGATACTTTATCCGCATTGTTCTCCCGGGATAATCCGCCAACGATTTCGATCGAAAAGGTTCGCGCACAGGTGGCGCGAGACAAAATAAGGAGTTCCCTTCTTTGTTTATCAGGAATGAACATTTAGAGCAACCGCAGGCGGGAGTAATGATCGAGCTAGATTTCAAGTTTGCCCAGATGTCAGGTTACACGGATAAATCCGGGAATTAAGCTTCAGCGACAGTCTGAGCCGCGACGATCTCACTATCCGAACGCGGCACCGCCGGAAGTCTGAGTTCGATCATCAGTCCGCCTTGAGGCCTGTTCGTGGCTGCAACACTGCCGCCGTGAAGCCTCACTGCGCGGTCGGCAATTGCCAAGCCCAGCCCGACACCGCCGGTTCCCCGTCCACGGTCATCACCGATGCGATAAAACGGCTGGAACAGCTTATCTAATGCATCCTCGGGAACTCCGGGCCCGCAATCCGTGACACGTACAATTCCTTCCCGTCCACTTTCTCCATCCGAACATTCCAATTGCACTTCGACAGCGGTATTCTCCTGCGTGTAACGGACTGCATTTCGGATCACATTTTCAATCGCGCTGTTAAGCAGGCCTGCGTCTCCAATTACAACGCAATCATCCTTAATAGAAGACTCGACGCGGCAGTGACGGCTTTGGGCCTCGAAGGCGGCGTCCTGGGTGATCTCCCGAATTAGTGGCGCGAGATGAACCGGAACTTTCCGCATGGTTTCGCCGCCGCTTTCCAACCTTACGATTGTGAGCAGGCGGCCGATCAGTTCATTTAAGCGATTGGCCTCGAGGTCTATACGCTCGAGCGCGCTGTTAGCTTCCGGGCCAGCGCGTTGGCGCGCCAGCTCTAACGCAACATTCAAGCGGGCGAGCGGCGATCGCAACTCGTGGGAGATGTCCTTTAACAACCGGCCTTGCGCATTCACCAGGGTTTCGAGACGTTCGGCCATGGTGTCGAAATCACGAACCAGTTCAGACATTTCATCGTGACCTCGCGCCGTCTTGACGCCCGCCCTTGCTGTCAAATCCCCGGCAGCTAATTTTTGGGTTGCCGCTCTAAGTCCCACGATGGGGGACGTCAGATATCGAGTG
This sequence comes from uncultured Acidobacteriaceae bacterium, assembly GCA_963720075.1. Taxonomy (GTDB): domain Bacteria; phylum Acidobacteriota; class Terriglobia; order Terriglobales; family Acidobacteriaceae; genus PALSA-188. The sequence continues at coordinate 370,811 of CAVREG010000016.1, forward strand.
AGGATGTAGCAGACCAGTCCGGAGCAAATGACTGCGATCAAAATTCCAAGCCCGGGCACGCCGTGCGGACCGAATCGAGTGCGCTCGATCGGCAATTCGATAACCAGGCTATAAGACTGGCCGTCCTCGGTAGTGACCGAAGGCCGCAAAAACTGCATTGGCCCCATCCTCCCCCAAATGCTGTCGGCGGTGTGGATCTGACCGCGTTCTACTCTTTCTATCCACTCCGGTGCACCGTGTCCGGTAAGATTGTGCCCCTGTTGATCGAAGAGAAAGGCGTGGACGTGTTGGGTCTCGCGGAGGGTCCGCAGATAACCGCGAAGCCCTTCCGAACCCCCGGTCTTGTATGTTTGCACGGCCTCATTGAGAAACTTCTGTTGCAGAGCTTCAATTCCAGCAGCTTCGCGTGGAGGGCGCAATGCCAGTGTCACCAGAATAGTCGTTACGAGGAAAAGCGCGAATGCCAGCCAGTACGAAAGAAAGATTTTGAGAAAAAGACTTCTCATTTGACATCGCTTCCGGCATGGTCGCGCGCGAGTGTGAAAATATACCCAACTCCGCGAACCGTCTTAATCAATTCCGTGCCATTGTCGGAGTCGCCGAGCTTTTTGCGCACCTTGCTCACGTGCATATCAATGCTTCGGTCAAAGGGAGAAAACTTCCGGCTCAAAACTGTGTCCACCAGTTCCTCGCGGGCGACGACGCGCCCAGCCTCTCGCAACAAGACTTCTAAGAGATTGAATTCCACGGAAGTGAACTCAATGGGCACGCCTTTTTGCCGAACCGTTCGCGTGGCCGGATCAAGCTCAATCTCCCCCACGCGCACTACATCAGGAATCGGATCAACCTGCGGAGACGTTTTTGTCCGTCGCAAAATTGCGCGAATACGAGCGACAAGCTCACGCGGATTGAACGGCTTTGGGAGATAGTCATCGGCACCAATTTCGAGGCCCACGATGCGGTCAACATCTTCGCCGCGCGCCGTAAGCAATAAAACCGGAATCTTTGATGTGCTTCTAATCCGGCGTAAAACATCGAGTCCATTGAGTCCGGGCAGCATGACGTCAAGCACGATTAATAACTGTGGACCGTTAAGAGCTCTTTCCAGGCCCCGCTTTCCATCAAAAATCGCTTCGACCTTGAAGCCTTCGGGTTCCAGGTACTCAGCGACCAGGCTGCACAGTTCCACATCATCGTCAATAATCAGGATTTGATCCACGTTTGCCATTTCAGTTTCACACAGTGCCGACTGCACCGGCGTAAAGAATTGTCATACCAACGGACTCAATGGTTTACAAAACTTTACTCCGGTTGACTGACTCTTTACCACATTTGAGAATGAGCTGTGTTTCTATCTATGGAACGAGATTAGTAGTAAGTGAAGACGAATCCAGTTTTCACAGAAAGATCGTCCAGGAGGAATAAACGTGAAAAGAAATAAATTCAAAATGCTAGGCGCGGGCCTTGCGCTCTTATTGATGGTAGGGTTCGCGGTATCGCAGGAAGCTGGCACGGGCATGGGTCCTCGCCACCACCGTGCCTTTGGTGGTGGACCGTTAGGTTTTTTCACCAAGGCGCTGGATCTCACTGACGCGCAAAAGACGCAAATTAAGCAAATCATCGCCAACGAAAAACCAACCCTTCATCCGCTGATGCTTCAAGAAGGGCAAGCCCATCAGCAGATGATGCAATTGGTTACCAGCGGCAATTTCGACGAGTCGAAAGCTCAGGCGATCATCTCGCAGGAAACCCAGACTCATTCGCAAATCGAACTGGAGCACGCCAAGATAATGTCTCAGGCGTATCAGATTCTTACAACCGATCAGAAAACGAAGTTCGCGCAATTGCAGGCAAAGCACCAACAATGGATGTCGCAACATATGCAGCACGAGCAGTCAGAGCCGGCGACGCCAAATCAGTAACTCGACATGATGCGGGGGGGGTACTCTTCCCTCCTCACATCCTTCTTAACATCTCGTGAAGGGAGATAAGCTCTTGGCTACCGCAACGATCCCCACGGAGTTTATAAATATCATTGCGACCGAAATGTCTTCTGGCGTTGAGAGAGCAGTTGACTACTGGCTGGCTCAAATTGATCAGATCGCGATGAACGATAAGATCACGCCCTCACTAAAGCTAGCCGCGATTCAGGGAGTTCTTCAAAACTACAAGCGGCTAACCGGAAAAACCCCACTGAAATTCGCGCGTGTTGGATAGTGCCCAGGAGAGAGTCCTATGACTGCCGACATTGTTTATTCAATCCTCATTCGTTGCAGTTGGTTTTTCTTGTCGGGTGGACTTTTGTGTTGTTCCTGGCGTCGGCTGCCGCATTTCGCGAAGAGCTATCCGAGGCGTGGCCGACTGACGATGATTAGTGGCCACGGGGACGCCCGGTTCCGCGCGATCGTTCTTCCAGTCGAGATGCTATCAATTCCCGATATGGCCGACCCGTTTTTATCGCGATCGGCCTGCCGTATAGAAGCAATTAAACGCATTAGTCAGTCTAAGCTTCCATGTTTTTTCGCCAGAAATAGGTTGGATCGAGAAACGTTTTGGCGCCGAAGTCTCTTGATCATCAGCCAACAAAATTAATCAGTGTTCCAATTCCTTCGATCGAAATGCGAATTTCATCGCCTTGATTCAGGGTGAACGAATCGGGCGGCACGATGCCGGTGCCGGTGAGCAGAAAACATCCATTTGGAAAAACGTTGTCCCGGTAAAGGTAATGGACCAATGTAGCCGGATCTCGCTTCAGGCTGCTGAGAGTGGTAGAACCGGTAAACGCAGTCTGCCCTGCCCGCAAAATTTCCAGACTAATCTGCGTGGATGAAGGCAGCGGCTCTGATGTAACTAGAATGCCCGGACCCAGCGAGCAACTCCGGTTGTAGACCTTCGCCTGCGGCAAATACAAAGGGTTCTCGCCTTCGATATCCCGGGAACTCATGTCATTGCCAATGGTGTAGCCGAGAATCTTTCCCCGAGGGCTTACCAGGAGGGTGAGTTCAGGTTCCGGTACCGACCAGGAAGCATCCTTGCGGATAGCGACTTTTCCATAATGACCGACGACGCGATTGGCAGTGGCTTTGAAGAAGAGTTCGGGCCGCTCGGCGGCGTACACGCGGTCGTAGAAATCTCCTCCGCCTGCGGATTTCGATTCATCCATGCGGGCGTCTCGACTCCGAAAGTAAGTAACCCCGGCCGCCCAGACTTCCTGATTGCCGATCGGCGCTCGTAAGTTCCGGGCATCGGCGATGGGACTACCATGCAATGCTGGCCCCGCACTGATGGGCTTGCGCAAATGCTCTTCCAGATCCTCGCGAGTGATCAATATGTCCCACTCGGCATCTCCTGCGGAGTAGAACGTCTTGTCGTGCTCAATGAAACAGCCATTCGTCGTGCGAAAGAGCTTCATGGATATTCGGGCCGCTTGTGAATTGTATTATGGGTGTGGGTGATGAGAGTTTCGGGAAAAGTTCTGCGGCTGGGAAATACTCTATCTAATGGAATCTGCGAATATGGTGAGCGCGGTGGGACTCGAACCCACGACCCATGCCTTAAAAGGGCATTGCTCTACCAACTGAGCTACGCGCCCACGTTCATAAGAATCTAACACAATCGAAACGTGTTATTTGACATGTCGGCAGGTGCCACGCTGAGGGCAGCGACCTATTACGATCCACAAATTGATTGGTCACCAACCCTGCGTCGTCTTTTCTTCATCAATGCAGGGGAGCCCGTTATGCCTGCCCTTGATGTATAAATAATAGGCTTTCCGGGAGACGAATTCGATCCGCGCAAATGAGTAGCCCCAGCCGTAAACGCTTCCGTAATCCAGTCCTCTTCTTTTTCTTTGCGTCTTTCTTTCTATGGTGCATGGTGCTCCAGCTAGATGCACAGAAAGACAATCATCCCATCCCACATATTGTGCAGCGGGACGGCCGCTACGCTTTGTTCGTTGATGGCGCGCCCTACCTGATGCTCGGTGCGCAGATCAACAACTCCAGCGCGTGGCCGGCTATGCTTCCGAAGGTATGGCCTGCGATCGAAGCCATCCATGCGAATACGGTGGAAATGCCAGTCTATTGGGAGCAAATGGAGCCTCAGGACGGGCGCTTTGATTTCACCGTGTTGGACGCGCTAATTACGCAAGCTCGCGCGCATCGTGTCCATCTGGTTCTGCTGTGGTTCGGCACATGGAAGAATGGCAGCTCGCATTACATGCCGCTATGGCTGAGAAATTCTCCGGAGACTTCTCCGCATGTCATCGGCGCGAATGGTCGCGCTGTTGACTCGCCCTCCCCATATTCGGCTGTGACACTGAAAGATGACATTCGGGCTTTCGCCGCGCTGATGAATCATCTGAAGGCCGATGATCACCAGCGCACTGTGCTGATGGTGCAGGTCGAAAATGAACCAGGAACTTGGGGAAGCGTTCGCGATTATTCACCCGACGCCCAAAAACTCTTCGAAGCGCCAGTTCCGGTGGGTTTGCTCGCCGCTCTCCACCAGCAGAGTGATTCCCCGAACTGGAAGCAAGCCTTCGGCGATGATGCGGACGTATACTTCCACGCCTGGTCGGTCGCCCGATACGTCCAGCAGGTTGCGGCTGCCGGGAAAGCTGCTTATGCGCTGCCGCTTTACGTTAACGTCGCTCTGAGAGATCCGTTGAAGCCGGCACTCCCTGCGAATTATGAAACCGGGGGCGCAACCGACAACGTCATTCCTATTTGGAAGGCGACCGCTCCTGCCATTGACATCCTCGCGCCCGATATTTACATGAACGATAGAGAACGATATTTGAAGGTGCTCGATCTTTATCGCCGGCCTGACAATCCTTTATTCGTTCCGGAAACGAGCCGCAGTCCGCTAGTCGCGCCGTTCTTCTTTGAGGCACTCGGGCGTGGGGCCATAGGCTTCTCGCCGTTCGGAATTGACTTTACTTCCACTTCTCAAGATGCACAACGGCCCGGAGTCACGAAAGAATCGCTCGCTCCATTCGCGCTCAATTACGAATTAATTGGGCCGATGGATCGTGAGATTGCCCGCTTAAATTTCGAAGGAAAATTGCAAGCGGTTGCGGAGGAAAAAAAGGAGCCGACTCAAAATCTAAACTTCGGTTCGTGGCAGGCAATCGTGGAATATGGCCGGCCGCAATTCGGCCGAAATAATTCTCCGCCGGGAAATCCTGAGCCAATTGGACGAGCGCTCGTTGCGCAACTCGGCGACAACGAGTTTCTGGTGGCGGGATTTTTCTGCCGCGTGGATTTCAAGTTAAGCGATTCTTCCTCCCCTAAACAGCGGCAATTTATGCGAGTGGATGAAGGCACCTTCCGAAATGGCATTTTCAAACCGATCCGAATATGGAATGGTGACCAAACTGACTGGGGACTTAATTTTGGCTCGGTGCCCCAAGTACTGCAAGTTTCACTAAGCACTTACTAAGTTTCGTAAATTAAGGAGAACTATGTTCCTGCGTAAGCTGACCTGCTCAAAACTGACATTCGTAATCGTTCTCGCCGTGCTGATCACCCCAACTTGTCAGTCGGCCTTGGCTCAATCGGACGCCCCGCCAAAAGCCGTGACAGGCCCATGGATGGATAAAAGCCTCTCACCCGATCAGAGAGCCGATATGGTGATCAAAGAAATGACCCTAGACGAGAAAATTCAGCTCGTCCACGGCACCGGATGGGGCGCGCTGAGGGAAGGCAGTCGTATTCCGACGAGATCGAACTTGGGCGCCGGCTTCGTGGAGGGAATTGACCGGCTTGGAATTCCCGATATCAATCTTGCGGATTCGGCGGTGGGAATTCGAATGGCCGCTCTACAAAGCCACTACGCAACCTTGCTGCCCTCCGTTCTCGGCTTGGCAGCCACGTGGGATACGCAGGCTGCAACTTTGTATGGCTCCGTAATTGGGCGCGAGTTGCGGGATCAGGGATTCAACATGTCCATCGGCGGTGGCGTTGATCTCGCCCGCGAGCCGAGGAATGGCCGCAATTTCGAATATGCCGGGGAAGATCCAATCCTCGCTGGAACCATCGTCGGCCACTTGGCGGAAGGTGTTCAATCCAATCAGGTAATGGGTGACATCAAGCATTACGCGCTTAACGATCAAGAGACCGGACGCAACATACTGAACGTGGTACTCGACAAGCGATCTATGCGCGAAACCGACTTGCTGGCGTTCCAGATTGCTATCGGGATCGCCCATCCAGCCGGCGTCATGTGTGCTTATAACAAAATCAACGGCGATTACTCCTGCGAGAACGACTACACGCTAAATGAAGTCCTCAAGAAAGATTTTGGTTTTAAGGGCTTCGTGCTCTCCGACTGGGGTGGAACGCACAGCACTGTCAAAGCCGCGCTGGCTGGCCTTGATCAGCAACAGCCCGGCGACCGATTTTTCGGGGCACCCCTGAAAGCCGCGGTAGAAAAGGGTGACGTTCCAATGTCGCGCCTCGACGACATGGTTCACCGCATTCTGCGGAGCATGTTCGCGACTGGGGTGATTGACAACCCGCCGGTGCGCCGCGTCGTTGATCCATTTCGCGGACTCGAAGATTCCCAGCACATCGCGGAAGAAAGCATCGTGCTGTTGAAGAATGCCGACCATCAATTACCCTTGAATGCAGCGGCAATAAAGTCTATTGCGCTGATCGGTTCTCACGCCGACGTTGGGGTTCTTTCCGGAGGAGGATCGGCGCAGGTGGATGCACCCGGCGGAAACGCCATTGATCCCAAGTATGGTCCTTCGGTGTGGGGCCAACCGGTGTACTTCCCTTCCTCGCCTTTGAAATATATTCACGCGAAAGTTCCAGAAGCTCATGTGGAATATAACGATGGCAAAGACTCGGAGGCGGCCGCTAATTTTGCCAAGAGTTCACAAGTTGCAATCGTGTTCGTTAATCAGTGGATGAGTGAAGGTCATGACGCTCCGACGCTTTCCCTTCCAGACAATCAAGATGCGCTGGTGGCGGCGGTGGTCGCGGCCAACCCTCGCACAATCGTTGTGATAGAAAGCGGAGGGCCGGTAACAATGCCGTGGGCAGATAAAGTAAGCGCGGTGCTCGAATCCTGGTATCCCGGCATCGGCGGAGCTCAAGCGATCGCGAACATACTTTTTGGGGACGTAAATCCTTCGGGCAAATTGCCGATTACGTTTGCGAAGAGTGACGATGACCTTCCTCATCCTCAGATTCAAGGAATTGAATTGTTGCCGCCTCCTGGGGCTGACCGGCGAGAACGGCCAATGAAGCCGTTTGATGTTAATTACACGGAAGGCTTGAAGGTCGGCTACAAGTGGTTTGAAGCTGAAAATAAGCAGCCACTGTTTGCCTTCGGTCACGGGTTGTCTTATACAACGTTTGCTTATTCGGATCTCAAGGCTGACGGGAAACAGGTCAGCTTTACGGTGCGAAATACCGGCCAGCGCGCGGGAGCTGGCGTTGCGCAGGTTTATGTTGAATTGCCGGCGAGTGCAGGCGAGCCCTTTAAGCGCTTGGTGGCCTGGCAAAGAGTGCAACTCGCGGCAGGGGAATCGAAAGAGGTTTCTTTGACCGTGGACCCACTCTATCTTTCGATCTTCGACGTGGAGAAAGACGGCTGGCAAATCGTGCCGGGCGAATACAAGATACTGGTGGGGTCGTCCTCTGCGGACACGCCACTTGATGCGGTATTCAGGGAGGGCGAATAATTGTAGGACTTGCGAGATGGTCAGAACGATAAACCTAAATAAAGATCGCGTGCCAGGCCCAACAACCGGCGCTGCACCTGGCACGCATTGCGGGGGGGCCGCAAATCGAAACCGGCTTGCTCGCCCATTCAGACCAGTTTTGACCTAGGGCGAGCCTTGCCACGGTTGCAGACTTCCTGAAATTCCAGGATTGAGGGGGGAGGGCTAAGCAGTCTGAGTCCCGCATGTAAACTTTATCGTGTTATCAATTGTTTACAATTACCCACGTGGTTTACTGCTCGGCACCTACGCCTATTGGGTTAGTTCTTAGCCTGAAAGTCCAGCGTTTTAGCAAACCCACGGCGCTCTAGTATTCCAAATGCAGGCGGAATGTCGGGATGATTACTGGACCTCGATCCTTGTTATAGCCAGGATTCACAACGTGCTGTAGTCCCGGCGACACGTACACGCCGCGCCAGACATGAGCGGTGTAATAAGCTTCCAGGATATTTTCGCGCCCATAATTCAAGGCGCCATCGCCGATGATAAAACCGTAACCGCCGTGGGCAAGGTAGCTTTGATGATCTTTTGAAATTGCATTTGAGGCGAACGCGACTCCCGCGCGGTCTTCTTTCCCAAAAGGATTGCTTCGTAAGAGAGCAACAACGTCAAACGCGACAGCGGTCGCCAAATGAGTCCAGGGGAAAACAATTAGCATTTGGTGAATCGGATGACTCAGGAATCTTGCCCTGCTTTGCAGAATCCATCTCCACGGCTGATTCCGATGATGAAATCCTTACAGGCGGATGCTTCCCATGCAATCACACTCCCGATAATCATCCAAAAAAACAACAACTAAATGTTTTGAAAGTAACTGTTATCCAAGAACTAACTTCTTATTATCGCGATTTTGAGCAGACCAAAACAGAACTCGATGAGGGAATTAGTCAATAAGGGCATGTTGAATTTCGATTATTTTCCGTTGGGATGTGATCTAGTGAATAAATCATGGATTTCCGTAAACTCCGAACTTCCCACGAGCACGAAAAATAAGAAAGGAACACCAATTGGAGAGAGCCGTGGCTAGCGCTAATATCCAGAAAAGCAATTGCCGTTTCCTGGTCAGTTCCGGCGAAGACGGAAAACCCCGAATAAAATTAGATTTGTTTCACCAAACTGTCTCGTGCCTTTCAGGAATAAGTATAGAGTTTGAAGTCATGGGCGGGACCTCGCCTCAGCAGGCCAAAGCCCTGGCGGAATCTATAAACGATAAAATTATCGGAATCGTCGTTACTCAATCCTAACCGACGGACTTCCAGAAGCCTTTGGGCACCATTCGATTCCATCAAGCGGCCCGATTTATTCACCGTAGCACTTTGTATATCCGTTGATAATTGCTGGGTAGCTCATGTCTTAGTAGTCTCATTTCAAGCGCATGCCCTCTTCCCGTGCTACCGTGCCGGAATTCCCGCGCGCGACCTTAGTCCTTCTGTTGGCGACACTTCTTGTCGCTCCCGTTTCAGCGTCGACCACAAAGTCCGAGAGCAAATCAGTTGTGCGATGGACAGAAGGCGCACATGGCTCGGCGTTCTTCCGCACTGCCGACGGTAAATATGTTTACGATTTGAAAGACGGCGATTTAGAGATCTCTATTGCAATTGACTCTCAGGAATTGGAGAAAGTTCGTCATCGGCCGCTGCCTGTCTTCTCCGTGCGGCTGGATGCGCATTACACGGGACAGAAATCCTTCGAGTTAAGCCCCGATCACATCACACTGGAATTCGCGAACCACTATCAGGTTGTCAATAGTGCGCTTGATCCGGAGGAACTGGGTGCGCGCATTCAAAAAGACATTGACAATCTGAGCGATGAAACGGCACACAAAGTACGCGAGCATCCCGACAAGAAACAAGAACAGGAATCGTTGCTCCAGGCTCATTTGAAAGACATGACCGACCTGCTTGGATTTATTAGTTTGTATGGGCTTCGGGGCGAGACGCTGAATCCCGGGAATTCAATGACTGGTGGATGGATTTTTTTCAGCACGAAGAGTAAATGGATTGGAAAGTGGAAAGCGCGGGAAGGATTCGTATTGCGGGTACCAGTGGACGACAAGATTTTCGAGTTCCCATTCGCCTTGCCCCCGAATAAAGGAGACCTGATATTGCGTCGAAGACCGGGCTAGGAGCGAAGCCAAACGGTGAATTACTGCTTAAACTGACATTTACGCTTGCGCAATACAAATTTGCCGGGTGCCTCGCCGAAGTGGCGGGTAGAAATCCCAATGATTACCCACTCTAAATCGTCTCCAACGGTTTCGAAGGCGGTTACCGCAGTAATAGGGAATTGTAAGGTTCAATGCAGACGATACACCTGAAAGGACCTAATATCTGAGAGGTAAACCCCTGCATGAAAACCGGAATTGGTACATGTTTAGGCCGATACGAGATTGACGCCGAAATCGGGCGTGGCGCCATGGGATTGGTGTATCAGGCACACGATCCTAAGATTGACCGGCTCGTGGCTATTAAGACGATTTCTCTCTCCACGCAGGAAATCGAAGAGGAGACGGAATTTCGCGAACGATTTTTCCTCGAAGCTAAAGCTGCCGGCCGCCTCTCGCACCCGGGTATCGTAACCATTTTCGACGTCGGCGAAGAACCAGAAACGCGCGAACCCTACATCGTCATGGAGTTCGTTGCCGGCCAACCTCTCAATAAAATTCTTGCGGGAAGCAACCGCCGATTGGCCCTTGGCCCTGCCCTCCAGATAACCCAGGAAATTGCGGAAGCGCTGAATTATGCCCACTCACAAGGAGTGATTCACCGCGACATCAAGCCTGCCAATATCCTAATCACGCTTGATGGCCACGCCAAGATTGCGGATTTTGGAATTGCGAAACTTAATCAGGGCCTGATGACCATCCCCGGCCAAGTGCTGGGAAGTCCCGCCTATATGGCACCGGAGCAGTTGAGCGGAGAAAATGCGGATGCCCGCTCAGACCTATTCTCTCTGGGTGTAATTCTTTACAGCATGCTCAGCGGGTTCCGGCCTTTCCAGGGGAATAGTGCTGCAACGGTGAGCTTCAAGGTGGTAAACCGAGACCCGTTGCCGGTCACCTCATTCGACTCTGAGTTCCCTGCTGAGCTGGATCGCCTGGTCTCGAAAGCTATTGCCAAAGATCCCGAACAGAGATACCAAACCGGCCTGGAGATGGCGCAAGACATACAACGATTGCGCGAGCGCCACGAATTGATGAACCAAACGGCAGCTTCGCTAACCAGCATTACCAATCCGGAAGGAACCGGAGTAGTCAAAGTTCCGACATCGCGATCCTCAAGCGCGTCTCGTCCACCATTCGCTTCTCAACCATCAGCGGAGACTCGAAGTGCGGCACCGGAGCCGGTAAAAATCCCGAGCCCGGCAAAGGTCGCCATCGCTAAAATGAGCACGAACGTCAAAGCGAAGCTTCGGTTGATGCCGAAGGAGATTGCTCTTTCCGCGGCAAGCATTCTATTTCTGGCGATTGCGTTCATTGGGTTCGAGGCGGTTCACTCGAAAAAGCTAGCGGCAATTCCCCAGCCACAGACGAGTGCGGAAGCAAGTCTGCAGGCACAAGGCAACAACCAAAACCCCGGCGCGGGGACTGAAGCGCCATCGCTCTTGAATGACGCAGATAGCCCGAGCGAAGATAGCACGCCGACGGTTCAGCCGAAAACGCGACGTCCAAAAGCGAAACCTGCTCCCAAGTTAAGAAACAAAATCGTTGCGAAAACCATCCCGCAGGCGGTTCCGAGTGCCATAGCGACACCGGCAATGGCCATGAAATCGGACGTTCCGGCAAAGATGCCGGCCTCTGTTCAGAATGTTAAAGCGACTACGGTTCAGCCACTCGCCTCGTCAACTTTGGTGTTACAGATCGAATATCAATTCTCGGAAGCTGAGGCCACGGTGTGGCTCGACAACCAATTAATTTATTCGCAGAAGCTTTACGGCGAGTCGAAAAAGCGCGCACTTCTGTTTAAGAAGGTCGAAGGGCGCGAACGAAGCAGCCTAAAGATTCCGGCTGGCCAACATCGCGTCAACGTAAGAATCCAGTCTGACCCTGATCAGTACGATCAATCTCAAACGATCTCAGGTAATTTTGCCGCCAACGGCAAAAATACTCTTGCGATCACTTGCGACAAGCACGGGCACGATCACGAACTGCAACTGGCATTGCAGTAGCCGCCCCTCACACCCCCGTTCTATCAAAGTGAAACGCCGCCAAGTGCTAGGCAGATTCAGCCTTTGACCACATCACGTTTTGAACCCGCAACAGTCAAAAACGGAAATGCGGTCCGAAAGTCACTCTGAGATTATTATGCGCTCCGTTCGCCAGGAAAATCTCGTCGCCGACATCCAGACGCAAGCCTATAGGGCCCGCGAACCCCTCAATCCCTCCACCAGGATAAAAGGCCACATGTGTGTCCCCGTAGGGCACGTTGTCTACGGAATTGGTGAAACTGGTGCCCGAGGCTGGCCCTGTCGTATTCGTAAAATTGATGAAGCCTACCTTGCCGGTGACGAATACACGAATTGGACCAGAGGATCCGGCCTGGAATTTTGGTCCAAATAATCCGGTTAGAGGACGCAACCGTGTAGTTGCGAATGAAGTTGTACCTCCGTTGGAGAAAACGGAGGTGTAATTACGATAAAAGTCGTAGCTCATCTCCGCCTCCAACTGTACATTTGGGTGCACGTTGAAAGCTACGCGCCCACCCAAGCCCACGAAATTAATGGCTGGGCTCACCGGACTAAAACGCAAATAATCGGCGAAGACGCCAATTTCCGCATGATTCTCGGTGAATGAAGACTGTGCTGTCGCGAACGTAGGGATAAGACCGAGTACACTTAAAAGAGTCAAAATCAAATAGCGTTTCATGAAATGTTCTCCTATCAAAATTTCCAATCCCGCATGTGTAAGGAGCTGGAGTAGAGTGCGCTGGAAAACATAGATGCGGAATGGGAATAGGCGGTTGGGTTTTCCTAACGGATGGGTGCTAACCCGAATGTTACCCGGGTGGAAAGTAAGAGGATTTTCCTAGCGACTATACAGAGCATACTGGAGGCGCAGAGCGCGGCAAAAGGTATCGCGTCGCAATCGGTTGTGGTTTGCTCAAAAAATACCGGTAGGATATAGTCTGCGTTACAAGAGAAATTTGAACTAACCGGATCGCTTCGCCTTGTTTGGTCGAAGTTTACTGAATTCTGACGGCTAGCCCCAAACTCACAGGCTCGGGGAGGTATGATATATGGAATCGCCGAAAACGGCGGAGATCGCTCACATTGGCAGATCGGTCGTAATCAAGGGCGAACTTTCGGGGAGTGAGGACCTGTACGTGGACGGTCAAGTCGAGGGAACCATCGAACTGCACGACAACAGCTTGACGGTCGGACCGAACGGACAGTTACGCGCTGATGTAAACGCCAAGAATGTAATTGTCCATGGAGTGCTCGAAGGAAACGTGAAGGCGAGCGAACGTACCGATTTGAGAAAGTCTGCTGTGGTAACCGGAGATATTGTTTCTCAGAAGATTGCCATTGAAGACGGCGCATATTTTAAGGGAAAAGTGGACATCCAGAAAGAAGCCCCAAAGACCGTGCAATCGGGGACTAGAGTTGAAACGCCAGTTGCTTTGGGAAGCGTAACCGAGCGGTCTACATCCCCGGCGGTGTCCACAGCGGCTGCTGCGGCGTCTTCCGGTAGCAATACGGGACCGGTAGATAAAACTCCAGTAACTGAGCTAAAGAAGTTTTGACCGTTCCTAAGAAGATTAGGGGCTATATTTAGAGTGGCGTAATGGTGAGGTAGCGAGAGTAATCAGGTCATTTCATGGCGACTCACAGCTTGATGAAATTGTTTCGTGGTGCGTCAGTCGAATCCGGTACGAGCGCTCGTGGTTCGCAGAAGCAGCGGCTAACTCGTAAATCCAGCGGCATGAATGAATTGGCCCGGGTCATGCGTTCCGAGGAACCCCTTTGCGTTCTTGATATCGGTTCTACCTCCGCGACCAATATTCGATACCTTACCGAGTTGGGACACAGGCCTTACAGTGAAGATCTGCTGGACGCGTCCACCGATTCGTCGTTGATCATCCGGGATGAGAAAGGTCAACAATCGGTTGATAGCAAGCGTTTCTTGTCTGAAAACCTGACTTACCCAGCGGCACAGTTCGATGTCGTGATGTGTTGGAATCTAGCGGATTATCTCGATGAGACTCTGGTGAAGCCCGTAGTGGCGCGGCTATGGTCCGTGTTGAAGCCGGGGGGCGCGTTGTTGGCTTTCTTTCACACTCAGGAAGCCGGCGTGGATGCTCCCTGCTACCGCTACCATATCCTGGCTCCAGACACTTTGGAAATGCAGCACATTGAGGCACATAAGGATTTGCGGAAGGGCCCACCGGGGGCGACTCAGAATTCCAGTCCTGCGGGATTCCGGCTGCAACGGGTCTTCAATAATCGCCACATCGAGAACCTGTTTCGCGATTTTGGCTCTATCAAATTTTTCCTGACCCGAGATAATGTTCGAGAAGTGCTAGTCATTCGCTGATTCCTGATCGAATCCGATTCCCATTCCTTTGGATATTGCTCTGTGAGCACCTCCGCTCAGATTTAAATTGGCGTTCAGTAAAGACAACTCTGAAGATCCCCTGGTTCGTTTTACTAAGTACTCGGAGAGACTTGGAATTGTCTGGGCAACGTAAATCATCGGCCTTCTGATCGCAGGAGGAAGTGCGAGCGTGCGGCGAATTAGGGACGACGCTGTGAATACAGGCGCCAACGTTCGTTGATAAATTCTGCGATAGGTGGAGGCCGCCTCCTGAATGGAGAGTTCTCCGCGAAAAAATGGTACTAGAGACTGAGCCGCGAGGGCTCCGCTGCGCAGCGCAAGCGATACGCCGTCGCCAACAAATGGGTCCACAAAGACGGCGGCATCGCCAGCCATCAAGATTCCGTCTCGCAGGGGCTCTGGCGCCCGAAAAAGAAGGGGAAAGGTGCTTACGGTTTCGCTGAGTGGTTTCCATTCCCGGCTGCGTTCTATCAGCTGAGGATGCTGCTTGAAGACGTCCCCGAGCGTACTGCCCACATCCGCCTTCACCATCCCGCAGGCATTAATCCGATTTTCACCGGCGTCAGGATTTCGAAGATTTACCGGTTGAACTCCACAGTATCCTCCGTCGAAAAAATATAGGTCCACGGAAGGCGGAGTTGCAGGCTCAGAAAAGTGTCCTTTAAGGCCAAGCCATTTTTGTGCGGACCCATTGTTGCGGAGGGGGTCCGCAGTCAGATTTGACCAGCGTCCCGAAGCATTTATCAAAGCTCGTGACTCGAACTTTCCTGCCGAGGTATTGATCCGGAATGGACCTTCGCCCGAGATATGGTGAACCGTGGTTCGTTCGCGAGTATCCACGCCGCAACGTTTCGCGGATGCCCAAAGCGCCGCATCGAGATCAAACCTGGCGATGCTGGAAGCGGGAGGGTCAATGGCCGTTTCGATGGACTTTCCATCGAGGAACACCCGCATTCGAACGATCTGGAGTGCCTGTTGCAGCAGAGGCTTATGCTCGGAGTCCAGCAAAGTGTCGAGCAGGTCGAGAGATTCAGCGGAAACAAATTCGCCACAGACCTTGTGCCGGGGAAAGAATCCCCGTTCAAGCAATAAGACATGCTGTCCCGCGGCGCGTGCTGTAATGGCGGCCGAAGCACCGGCCGGGCCGCCGCCGACGATTATGAGATCAAACATAGGAAACTAAACCTTCTATAAGCGCGATTTACTGCTGGGGTGCCACCACTATGTCAAAAGGAATCCCGATTCAGCGCACTTCCTCAAAGTTCGCGTTGGTGATGTCCCGCCTTCAACTCGTTTGCTTCCACGCAATCACGCCCATGCGAAATAAATAGTGACGCTTAGCTTCGATGCTTGCCGCAGAGGTCCTGACGAGTAACTGTGACATTTCTTTTCGTGTATATGCCCTGCGAACGGATGCCGGGGCGTCGTGGCGCGTGATGCGACTGCGAAATAATGGCGTCGCCGCGTAAACCAGAGCCAGATGCAGCTGGCTCCGCACAATATCGTTGATCAACACGGCGACGCGGCAAACCCGTAACCCTTCACTGACAAATTTCAGCAAATCTTCCGGCAAGAGGTGATGTGCGAAGAGACTGCAATCAACCAGATCAAAGCTCGCATCCTTGAATGGAAGTGTCAGTGCGTCGCCGACGACCGAAGCCTTGGGGGCGCAGGCGAGTTCGGAATCTGTCGAGTTTTTTCCGGGCAAATGTGACGGAGCGCGGTCCAGCAGTGTAATTCGGAGGCGAATGCCATCGGCTTCCAGCTTCTGGCGCGCGGATTCAGGAACGAAACCTGCACCGGCAGCAACTTCCAGCAAAGTGAACGACCGTACATTGAGCTTCTGCGAGACGCGCTCAACCATTGATTGCATGGTTGAAATGCCGCCGAAACGGCGATTGATGCCTTGAAGATCCAGGAGCGAATCGGCGATTTCCTTGGGAGTTCCGGAATCGGTGTCCAGCAACTCTGGAATATCCAACTGCTTCATCAACTGACTTCCGCCAGTTCTTCTTCCAATAGCTGCTTGTTGTAGAGATCGGTATAGTAGCCGTTCAGTGCCACGAGTTCGTCATGGGTGCCTACCTCGACGATACGTCCGCCATGCAGAACTGCTATGCGATCGGCGTTGCGCACGGTGGATACTCGATGGGAAATAAAAATGGTGGTTCTGTCACGCATGACTTCGCGAAGGCGGTTCAGAATTTTATCTTCGGTATGTGTGTCCACGCTGGAGAGGGCGTCGTCGAGAATCAGGATTCGCGGATTTCTGATTACCGCCCTGGCAATCGCGGTACGTTGCTTCTGTCCGCCGGAAAGCGTAATACCGCGTTCTCCAACTACGGTGCGATATTGTTCGGGGAAACCTTCAATCTCTTCGGCGATGCTTGCGGCGTGGGCCGCCCATCGGACTTCTTCGTCCGTTGCACCCTGGGCGCCGAAGGCTATGTTCTCGCGGACCGTTTCGCTGAATAAGAATGTTTCCTGCGGCACGAATCCGATGTTGCGTCGCAACACTTCGAGCGGATAATCGCGAACCGGCCTCCCGTCCATCAGGACCGTGCCTGAAGGTGCATCGTAGATTCGCGCAATCAAGCTCACCAGCGTTGTCTTCCCCGAGCCGGTTGGGCCGACAATAGCGAGACTGCTGCCCGCTGGAATATGCAGATTGATGTCGTGCAATACCTGTGTGCCGTTATATGCAAAGTTGAGATCGCGAAACTCGATATCGCCTTCGATCTGCGCGGTGCTTGGTAAGGTCGCCGACGCGTCTTCGATCTCCGGCCTTTCTACTAATAGTTGGTTGATGCGTGCCATGGAAGCGGTACCACGCTGGAAAATATTGATCACCCATCCTAGGGCGATGACTGGCCATGTAAGTTGCACCATGTAAGTATTGAAAGCCACAAAGCCGCCGACCGTTATTCGTCCGTAAAGCACTTCGCGTCCCCCGAGCCAGAGAACCAGCACGATGGCGAGGCCAAGCATGACTTCGAGTGACGGCCACAGCATTCCCATCAAGCGCACGAGTCTGAGGCTGCGTGCGATGTACTCTTTATTAGCGGTTTCGAACCCGGCAATCTCGTACTCTTCCTGGACATAGGCCCGAATCAGTCGAGCTCCAGAAAAGTTTTCCTGCGCGCGCGCCGAAATATCGGAAAACATTGCCTGGATTCTCTCGAAACGTTCGTGAATGCGCTTGCCAAAATATTGGATGGTGACGCTCACGACGGGCAGCGGCAGAAAGGCATAAAGCGTTAGCTTCGGGCTGATCGAGAGCATAAAAACGAGTGCACCGGCGGTGAATACGATTGTGTTGGCGGAATACATGATCGCCGGACCGAGCAGCATGCGCACGGCATTCAGATCATTGGTTGCGCGAGCCATAATGTCGCCGGTGCGAGTACGCTGGTAAAAGGAATACGAAAGGCTTTCGAGATGCCGGAAAAAATCATTGCGCAGATCAAATTCAATGTCGCGGGAGACTCCTATCAAAATCCACCGGGTTAGAAATTGGAATATTCCTTTCATCCCTGCAACCGCCAACAGCAAGAGCGCGTATGTCAGCAGCTTGTGTCGTGAGACTCCGGAATGAAGATCATCTATGGCCCGGCGAATGACCAGGGGAAACAGAATCCAAATTCCATTATTGAGGAGAACACACATGCCACCAACCATGTAACTACGGCGATATTTTCTCAGGTAGGGAAAAAGAGGACGAAGGCTATTAGGCAGCAGCATGCAATTCTACTTAGATCAAATTTTACCAGCAGGAGATGCAGTGTTTTGTGGTGGCCATTGAGGTCGTAGGACACGGTCAAAGCCTATTGGGCCTGATAGTGAATGGCCTCGCAATTCTAGGCTCAGGGCCTAATGAACCTCGACTTGTTGAAAACCAAGCCCCCTAAGCATTCCCGAAATCGTGTTGCGAGCATTCTGGGTGGCCGCGTTCAGAATCCCATCCTGCAAAGCAGCTTGTTGGAGTTGACGCTCAGCCTCCTCGCGAACCTGGCTTTCCAAATCAGGATCGGGTGACGAGAACAGGCCGGTGTCGCGGGAGTAGACGCGGGTCTTGGCATTATCTATGCGTGTGCTAAACACCTCGGCCGCAGGCACACGGACCGAAATATTGGCGCCGCGAACGGTAACGTCGCTGGGCTGAATCCTGGCAAGATCAACACCGGCGATGACCTCCCCATGCGCGATCAGCAAAATGCGGTCCCCAATGAGAAACTTTGGTAAGTACTGATTGGTACGCTCCCCGGAGATAATCTTGTCCATCGTGTAACTGACGGTTTCCAAACGCTTCAACTGTTGTATCTGACGAACGACAGTAGGCTGATCAACGTTGAACACGATACGGCCGCCCCGAACCAGCTTTAGCAGTTGGATAAGACTCTCAGTGGGCGCTGCGAATATCCCAAAAAGTCCAAGACCCAGTACGACAGCAATTCCAATAATCGCCGTAGAAGTTTTCTTTTTCCGATGAAATCGATTCGTCGGCGCCGGCCCTATTTCCATATGACCACTGTACCGGAAATGTGCGGTTGAATTATCGGACACTTTTTGGAGAACGGAGTGGGTTTTTGAATGTCAATGAACTAAAGCCAAACGCGAATGTTGCCGATGGGATTCTTGGGCAACCCTTGGCTGACATATCCAACCGCGAAGTTGATTCGTCATACACGCGCCGCTGGTGGCGATATAAAGTTAACGTTCCCATTAGGGTAATCGTGCGCAATGTGACCAAGACTACGATTGTTTCCGGAAGGGCTTTCTCTTTGAGTGACGGCGGAATGGGCATGTTTGCGGGAACCGAATTAAATCTCGGGGACCAGATGTCGGTAGAGTTCACTCCCCCGTATTCGTCACCTCCGATCAGAGTTCAAGGAAAGATTTGCAACCGCACCGGGTACAACTATGGCGTCGAATTTCTTGCGGAGAGCAACAGCCAAAAGCAAGACGTTGCGGCCCTTTGCCAGCATCTTTCAAGCCTGGTAGCGACCTGTGCGGAGAACGCGTAAGAGTGGTCATGCGCGGATACGAGCTGCACCCGTTGCATTCGTATTGTGATTTCATTGGCTAGCCTGCTCACGAAACCGTGAAGCGCACGGTTATTTGAGTCTCAATCTCCACTGGTTCGCCATTGAGCAAGTACGGACGATAACGCCATTGCTGAACCGCGTCCAAAGCAGCCTTAACCAGCAGAGGGTTTCCGCTGATCGCGTGCAGGTTCTCGATACGCCCGTCTTTACCGATGACCGCTTGCAAAACTACTTCGCCTTGCACTCCCGCAGCCTGCGCGAGCCTTGGATAGATCGGCCTCACATTACGGATCAGTAAACCTTCTTCGACCCCTCCTGATACCCTCCAACGTTTCGCGGGAGTTTTTTGGACTGTGGGTGTGATCGTTGGTCCTGGTTTAAGCAGAGAAGACACTTGAGAGTCTCCGCTGTCGGCATTTCCAATCTCGCTTAGATCGGGCGGACCGGTCTTCCCGCTGTTTTGGCCTTGGGGTGGCGGATCAATTACCTGCATTATGAGTCTGGGCACACTTGGTGGAACTCGAATCGCCTCACGATTGGTGTCTTCGCGCTGTTTGGGCTGCATGTTGGGCTTGGCGTCGGTTTGCGCTCTCCGCGGGACCGGCGGTATTTGCACGATTTCCCTTAACGTACGAAAAGGAAGCGCATCCGTGAATAGCATTGGAACGACAATGAGAGTTCCCACGAACAACGTTTGAACAGCGAAGGATACGAGCGCGGTCCATCCCCGGGGGTAGCGCTGGTTGCTGGAAGTAAAAAGACTGTCTTCGAACATACGCCCTCCTGGACTCTGATAGGAATCCGATATCGTGTAGTGGGAGCGGCCCACGTTGGCGCATGCGCTAATACAATAGACACCGATATCGCGAAACCGGGCGCGGCAGCGATGTTTGTCTGATTTGGTCGCGAATGCTGGACGTTAGAGCATATGCCCGGCGGATGAATGAGCCGGGTCTTTGGGATGACTTCGGAGGTTGGTGGTGGGTTACAGCCAGCCTTTGGTTCGGGCGATACGAGCGGCTTCTATGCGATTGGCTGCACCCAATTTGCTGATTGCTTCGGATAAGTAGTTGCGGACGGTTCCTTCTGAGAGCCCGAGATCGTTTGCTATATCGAGGCTGGTAACGCCGTCGCCAGCGAGGCGTAGAACCTGACGTTCGCGATCGGTTAGCGGATCAGGTTCGCCCCAGGCTTCCGTGGCTAACTCGGGATCTATCACCCTCAATCCTTGCTGCACCCGTCGCACGGCCTCGGCAAGTTCTTCAGCTCTCATATCTTTTAGCAGATAGCCCGCAGCGCCTGCATCTAGAGCTCGCCGTAGATAACCTGCGCGAGCGAAGGTGGTCAAAATGATGACTCGAGTATCTTTCCGAAGACGCTTCAATTCGGCGGCAACATCGAGACCAGTCATCTCCGGCATCTCGATGTCAGTAATGAACACGTCGGGCTTGTGAGCCAATACAGCTCGTAATGCTTCTTTGCCATTCTTTGCGCGGGCTACCACCGTGATGTCGCCTTCGATCTCGAGCAAAGCGACGAGCGCTCCCAGAACCATGCCTTGGTCCTCGGCAATGATCACCCGGATCTGCTTGCGGCCAGTTTTTGGGATCGTATTGATCGCGGCTGGGTTCAATTGGCGCCATTCGCTTTCACTGGAGTCAGTGGGAATTGAATCATCAGCCTGGTTCCGGCACGAGTTTCCCTCACCAGACTTCCACCTAGGGCTTCGATTCGTTCACGCATTCCACGCAAGCCGTTGCCCTCGATTTGAGACCCACCACGTCCGTCATCGTGAATTTCTAGAATGCAGTGCCCATTTTCTGGTGCAAGGCGCAGATGACAATTCCGGGCTTCGGAATGGCGCACTACATTGGTCACTGCTTCGCGCAAAATGAGGGCTACAACGCTCTCCTGAACCGGGGTTAAGGGCACCTGCGATTCTTCAGATTTTAAAGACATGCCGGCGGTTGCAAGCGTTGCCTTGGCCTGCTTGATCTCGGCTTCGAGACTGTGAGCTCGATAGCCGCGAATAGTGCTACGAACCTCAGCCAATGCGGCGCGAGAAGTATTTTCAACGTCTGCAATTTCTGATTTTGCGCGGACAGGATCAACATCAATGAGCTTCCCCGCGAGTTCCGATTTCAGAATAATCACCGACAGTGTATGGCCAAGGATATCGTGCAAATCACGCGCAATGCGTTCGCGTTCCGCGACTTTTGCAAGGTGTTCGATCTCTTCATGAGCCATGCGCAGCTTCTCATTAGCCCGATTCCTTTGGGCAAAGAAGATGTTTGCTCCACCTATAAACATGGAAAAGAAGCCCGACCAAAAGAAAAACGGCCATGAGAAGTGCAGAATCCACGCTTCCAGGCCGGCGACTGCGGGGATTATGGCAAGCAATTTGACTGCTGCCCATTCTGTGTCAACCGCGAATGGTATAAATGACGCCGCATAAATGAAGAAACAGGCAGCTCCTCCGTTATATGGCGCAAAGGCAGCGCCAAGCACAATCATGCCGCCTATGCACATTAGATTCCAAGGCCGCTTGAATGAGAAAATCCCAAAATAGAGGGCCAGGAATATGACAACGCCCACAATCGTCGCGACCCATTCCTTCTTCCCAACCTTATCGGCGACGGGATGTGCGAAGAAAAAAATCAGGTACACGAGCCAGATATATATGACCCAGCCGGGCTCGCGATATTTGGGCAGAATGGTCATTTGTGTAGTTCTAGGCTAATCCTTTCTTCGGTCTTCCGTCAGCGTCTTTTCTACTGACCATAGCGATCAGGACGGTCAACAGCGCCGACAACGGAAGCAGAACGATGAGCAAATCCAATTCGCGGAGGCTTGCAAGCAATACCAAGGAGGCCGCGCATAAAAACCATCCAGCGAATTTATTGAGATTCTGCATACATCGCCTCTAGCAAAATTCAATGACACACAATTTTTCAGCCATACATCTTTTCATCACGCTGATAGCCGATGCGGGCAATGCCCAGGCAGAGCAGCGTGAATCCGATTAGCGCTTCCCAGTGCGTCCGGCTTGATTCCTGCTGACCGGCCCCGACAACTCCCAGAGCAAGTTGGGCAAGGTGATAGGGAGGCAGAAAGTGCGCGATCGTTCGCACGACTTTTGGCAGGAATATGAACGGAACCCACAAGCCCGAGCAAAACGAAAACGGCAGATAAAAAATGTTGATTACCGCTGGGGCCGAGTTCGGGCCGACGAAATATCCGATTGCCAATCCCATGGCGCAAAAGGGGAGCGAGCCTGCCACCAGGATAGCCACCATCTTCACTATTTCGTTCAACGGCAAACGAACGCCGCCAAATGTAAATCCTAACAACAGCAGCAGCAGCACAGTTATCAACCCAAACAGCATGCTCACGGCGAACTTGGCGGTGAAATAGGCAAAAGGAGGCATGGGGCTGGCACGCTTCACTTGCATCCAGCCCAGTCCGCGCTCC
Source organism: uncultured Acidobacteriaceae bacterium (assembly GCA_963720075.1). GTDB lineage: Bacteria > Acidobacteriota > Terriglobia > Terriglobales > Acidobacteriaceae > PALSA-188. Next base: position 393,612 of record CAVREG010000016.1, read on the forward strand.
ACGGCCATTCCGCCGCCGATGCCATACAGAGAAGCGCCCATTACTGCGAACGTTCCATAGCTTGCAATCAGATACTCCGTGGTTCTCACGCCGGCGATGGACTGGTTGTTCATCACCAGACCGAAAAGAACGTAGAACATTAGCGGAAAGACAATCGCCGCAAACGAATACATTCTGAGCCGGATATTTTTTAGAAATTCATACTTCGCTTCTTTGCGATAAACCGCCATTGTCTGGGTCAGGGATCGCGCCGTCAGCGAGGGCATCGTTGTCGTTATCGCATTCATTGGTATCTCCCGGAGATGTTTTGCTTCGAATGATTGTTATCTTCTTGCGTGAGCGCGAGAAACGCTTCTTCCAGTCCGGCGCTGCTCACTTCAATGCCAGAGACCCCCGGGTCGCGGTTGAGCAACTCACGGAGTACCGGCTCCGCTTCGGTAGCATTGATTTCAATGGCTTCCCGGTCCTGGCGAGCGTCTTTTACTCCTGGCAACGCTCGCAAAACCGCCAAGGGCAGGCTGCTGATACAGCGGATTCGCTTGCCGGCGGTTCGCGTTTTGATCTCGCCCGGCGTGCCTTCGGCAATGATTGCGCCCTTATTGATGACTACTACGCGATCGGCCAATGCGTCTGCTTCGTCTAAGTAATGAGTGGTAAGCAAAACAGTTTTTCCCCGGGCGATAATCTTTCGCATTTCATCCCAAAGCAATCTTCGCGCTTCCACATCGAGGCCGACGGTCGGCTCGTCAAGGAAAAGAAGATCAGGATTACCACAGATCGCCAGGGCAAATAGAGCTCGCTGCTTCTGCCCTCCGGAAAGCTCACCAAACTTGCGGTCTTTGATTGACTCGAGACCGGCAATGGCGAGAGTTTCCGATAGGGGCAGGGGGTTCAAGTAGTAAGAAGAGAAAAGATCAATGTGCTCTCTCACGCGCAGGGTGTCGGGGACCTTGGCGACTTGCAGCATGGCTCCAGTCCTCATGCGAAACTCTGCGTCAACTGGATTTCCTCCGAACACGGTCACATTGCCAGCGGTAGGTTTCGCCAGACCGAGAAGCAGTTTGACGGCCGTGGTCTTGCCCGCGCCGTTTGGCCCAAGAAGGGCAAGCAACTCGCCGGCATGAATAGCAAGGTCCACATCCCTTAAGGCTTGGACATCTCCATAGGTCTTACTAATTCGGTTCAGAGATGCAATGATGGTGCTCGCGTTCCGGCGCCCGTTCTGCTCTCGCTCTTGCAGGGTTCTTGATACGATTGCGATCATTCTTCAATCCTCGCTTGCAAGTTCTATCCGGCAGTAAACGTATCTTCGTGTAAGCTGGCTCGCGTCGCCAGTGGTGATCATCACACGCCAGTCGTGACAAATGTCACACGGCTGGAATCGCACTTGTGAGGTGCGTATGATGTCACGACGGACTTCGAGACAATCTTCTTAGGGAGAGCTTGGTATCTTTTAAGGGCTGTCCGCGTACCGCAGACAAATGACTATGGCGAATAAGAAATTATTGAAGGTTCGGCCTGGAATTGAGATGGGAAGCCTGACAGATGTTGGCTGCCATCGCGAAAATAACGAAGATCGTTGCGACTATTGGGAGCCCGCCAGCGATAAGGAGTTCGGACGTAAAGGGCGGCTTGCGATTATGGCAGACGGCATGGGTGGATATGAAGGGGGCCAGGAAGCCAGCCGCATTGCGGTTGAGACAATCGAGCGGATATATGCAGATGGCAGCTCTTCCGACCCGCAGTTACTTCTTATTGACGGAATACAGGCGGCGCATCAGAGTATTCTGCAATTTGCGAATGAACATCCTGGTCTGTTGGGCATGGGCACGACGTGTACAGCTATTGCTCTGGTCGGCGCGCATCTCTATTATGCGCATGTTGGCGATAGCCGCTTATATCTCGTACGCGACGGGAAAATTTCTCGAATTACCCGGGATCACTCCTATGTTAACCGGCTGGTGGAGACCGGGCTTATTAGCTCGCAAGAAGCCGAAAACCACCCGCACCGTAATATTCTTACGGCTGCGTTAGGTGCCGGAGACGATGTTGTACCCGAATACCCTGCTGCCCCCTTGCAGCTTGCCGACAGTGATGTTCTCTTGCTCTGCACCGATGGCTTATGGGGGGTTGTGACTGACGACGAAATTCAAACGGCGATGAGCGAAAAGAATCTACAAGCTGCTTGCGAAAACCTGGTGCGACTCGCCAAACAGCGTGGAGGTCCGGACAACATAACGGTAATGGCTATTCGGACTAAGGATCAGAAATGAGAACGGCCACGATGGCGCATTTGGAACGTCCTGGCAGTTTCAGCTCGACCGAGACTGTAGAGGAAAGAAAAGAAGCCAGAACCAATGGGCTCTGGCTTTGTCAACATTCAACTAAGAACAAATTACTGGGGTTGCGGGGTGCCCGTGCCGGAAGTGCTGTTGTCAGACATTCCGCTCTTCTTGCCTTTCCCAATTGTGCAGGTGTCCGAAATCATGTCAAGGCTGGTCACGTTGAAGGACTTCCCGCTCGCCGAGGCGCCTCCAGTTGAAGTATTCGACATGCCGGACATTCCGCTTGCCCACATTCCATGGACGGTCACTTCATGGCCGGAATGAGCTGAGACGTCCTCACCGGTCAGCTGAATGTCTTTGCCGTGCCGGGTTCGGAGGACATATTGGCCACCCTCCGATTCAATGCAGCCTTTCATTTTCTTCTCGCCCTTCATGTTCCCGGTTTGAGTGGTGGAATTATCCCCCGCCATGGTTCCCGGAGTGCCAGTGTTATTTCCCTGGCTCATAGACGGTGACGAGCTTTGCGTCCCTTGAGTTCCCTGAGAAGGGGTGTCAGTTGATGGGTTGGTTTGGGCGACAGCTGCCGCCACAAAAAATGCAAAAGCGGTGCAGGTACACATCAGAACTTTCTTCATTTGTCATCTCCTGGGTTGCGATTCATGTTGCACACGATTCGTTTCGAGGACGGAGTGGGTGGAATTCCATTTCTTGCAGTAATCCAAAAACTCACGATGGCCAGAAAGTGAAGTGGCTTCCATTAGCCGATTAAGGCAGCTTGCCACCATCACTCACCCTATACCTGCATTAATAGCGGGACAATGAGGGCGAACGTGTAGCTGGGGCGTCGGAAATGCTGTAGTGGATTAGGTTAGACGGTCCGGCTAACTATTTGACATCAACTGGCTTTCTTACGTTCAAACTGTTTTTCAAAGTGAGAAATCGTTTCAATTAACGTTTTCATGTCCTCGGCGTGCTCTTCTTCTTTCGCTAGAATCTCTTCCATAACCCGACGACTCGTGGGATCCTTGTCTCCGAGGTAGCGAATGATCTCGTTATAGGACTCGATTGCAATTCGCTCCGCGACCAAGTCTTCCTGAATCATGTCCACCAGGCTCGTCCCTTCCACGTACTGGGAATGGCTGCGAGCAAGTAATGTCGCCGGGTTGAAATCGGGTTCGCCGTCGAGTTGCGTAATTCTTTCGGCAAGTTTGTCAGCGTGTACCTGCTCTTCTTGCGCATGCTCCAGGAATTCCTGGGCAACGGCTTGGGCGTGAATTCCAGAGGCCATGTAATGGTGCCTCTTGTATCGAAGCACGCAAACCAGTTCAGTAGCCAATGCATCGTTAAGCACGCGCACCACAGTTTCGCGGTCAGCGCGATAGCTTTCCGTAACCGCGCCGTCTTCGATATGCTGTCGGGCGCGCTTGCGAATTGCCTCAAGATCGGAAATGAATTGACCGCGGTTGCTGTTCTTCGGGGTATCGCCCATGTGTTTTCCTCTCTTGAGCGCACAGGCACGTGCCCCTTAGGGAGGAGTCCTGGCGTTGGACAATAATTATATGCGACCCATCAACACCAAGATGAGCAGAATAACTACGACGAGGCCGAGGCCGCCGCTTGGATAGTATCCCCACCCAGTGCTGTATGGCCAGGTTGGCAAAGCGCCTACAAGAAGCAGAATTAATACGATCAGAAGTATTGTGCCCATAGTGATTTTCTCCGTTCACGTGAAGTCACCGCGACGCGACGCCAGTGCGCTCAAAATTGAGACTACCCAGGAAGCCCAGTTCGCGCACCGGGCTGGTCCGAAGCTCCAAAACTTCCAAAGCCCGCCCGAAGGCACAGTACAACACGAGCCTTAGGCCTCCAATCAGGTTGAAAGGGTAGGTGTCCGCGAAACTATCTGTATCGTCCGAAAGGCGCGGGTGAGGAACCGTTCGGGCTCTAGGAAGCCGAAACAGAGCTGCCTCCCCTACGAATTTGAAGGGAGCAGAAGAGTAGGGTGATCCCCTTGCGTCAGCGGTCTTGGTATTCCTTTAGCGGCTCAAGCTTTCCAAGTTGAGGGTATCTTTATGAGCCTTGCCGCTATTCGGTACATTCTCACCATGTAATAAAAAGGAAAAAGCCACGGCGGCAGCGACACCACAGACCATTCGCCCAACCCCGGCGTAGCCAACAGTCGCCATAAGAACCTGACCCGGTCTCGCCAGCGTTCCCTGAGGCTAAGCATGAGGCAAAAATAAGAAACTGCTTCGGTGTCAACCTGCTGGCTCTGCCGGATAATAGACAAAATTCTCGGGGTTAGAGGGCCGATGCCGGCTTCGGCTTTTACTCGCTGAGGGATTGCAAGCGGTAGCGGATTTCCCATCAGGCTGTAAGCGAGAGCGAAATTCACGTCAAGTATGCGGCGAATTCCCAACTGAGCGGCTCGTGCGTACGCACTGTCCCAGTCAATTCGCTGCGATTGCACAAGTTGGGCGATATCCCATAACAGTGACAATTCCGACCATGCATGTTTAGCGGCATGGACGCACAACACTAGCAGCAAGTCCTCTGAGCACAGGGTACGCATCGGGTGGCCGGCGACTTCAATCGTTATCGCCCGATCAAAGAATCCAGCGACATCGAAATCAACCGAGTAAAAGCGTGGGAGTATCCGCCATTTCAGTTCCAGGACATTCGCGGCGTCCGGTAGATCGAAAGCATATTCATATCCGGACTGAATATAACTTTCGCCCTGAGGACCTGCCAGCGGGCATTGCGGAATGTATTCCAACTCAGCCAGCGCGGATTTAGCATTTTGCACATCTGAGCGATGGACTAGTAAATCGAGGTCGGCAAATTGACGCGCTGTAACGCCTCCACCGAGAATTTGGGCTAGGACTGGTCCCTTGTAGGCGAGCACAGGAATTCGGCATGATTCAAAATGCTTCAACACTCGAAGTAGATCGCGCGTAAGGCGGAGGGTTTGGCGAACATTGGCCTGGTAACGTTTGTGTAGTTGCGCTAAGACATTTTTTGGAACAGGGCCGGTAGCATGGCGAAGAGCACTGTAAACCTGGGGAATCAGGCGATGATGTTCTCTAATTTGCAAAAACTTTTGCCAGTCCAAATCGTCGCGAACGAAATTGAAAATGTCGTTGGCTGGCAATCCGCGATCAGATACGGCGCACGCAAGAAGAAGATCAAGCTCTGGACCTAACCGTTCGGGATGCCGCTTTGTGGTTAACCGCGATAAGGAAGCAGCAGGATTCAAACACAATATATCTTGAGCCGACGGGTCAATCGCAGGCGCGCCGACCTCAATTTCCATCATTGATAGCGTTCTCGCATCAACTCAGCTATCGCCTCGTATGCTTTCGCCAGGGTTTTTTCGTCGGGCAGGAACACGATTCGAAAATGTTTTGTGCCGGGCTTTTGGCCGAAGCCGGAACCGTGCACGACCATGACATGTTTCTTTCGAATTAACTCTTTGACAAATGTTTCGTCGTCTTCCGGAATTTCTAAGCGCGGGAAAGCATAGAAAGCGCCGCGTGGAGCGACACAACTGATGCCGGGGATGGCGTTGCAGGATTTCACCGTCAGATCGCGTCTTGCTCGAAGCTTGTCGCAGACTTCGATCAAGTGCTCCTGCGACCCATTTAAGGCAACACTGATCGCATATTGTTCGGGATGGTTAGCAGAGAGCCGGGCACGTAACAGCCGGTGGACGCCCTCGATATATGGCTTTACGGCGGCTGCATTGCCGCTGACAATTCCCCATCCAATACGCCAACCGGGGACGAGATAATTTTTGGATAACCCGCCGAACGTGATCACCGGAACATCGGGAGCGAGGGCGGCCATGGAGATGTGCTCGTCATCATCGAGCATCAGCTTGTCGTAAATCTCATCTGAAAAAATGACTAGGTTATGCCGTCGAGCGAGCTCTGCGATTTGCTCCAGCATTTTTCGCGAACATACCGATCCAGTGGGATTGTTCGGATTGATAATGACGATTCCGCGGGTGCGCGAGGTGATCTTGCGCTTGATGTCGTCGAGCTCAGGCTGCCAGGCATCTTCCTCGTTGAGAAAGTATGTGTTCAGGCCGATCTCCAACTTGCATAGGACGGCCGAGTAGAGCGGATAATCTGGGCAGGGCGTCAGTATGTCTTCGCCCGGATTCAGCAAGGCGGTGAGGCAGACATCCACGGCTTCGCTCGCACCGGAGGTTACGAAAACGTCCTGCACGGTGGTCATTCCTTTCCGCGCTGCTTCGCCGCGAATGGCTTCCAACGCTGAGGGAATTCCGGGCGATGGTGCGTATCCGTTTTTGCCGTCGCGCATGGCTTTATAGGCTGCCTCAATAACGTGCGCCGGAGTCTCGAAGTCGAAGTTGAGGGGGTCGCCTACGTTCAGCGGCAGGACTTTGTGCCCCTGCTTGGTGACTTCGTCGGCAACGCAAGCCAAGTCGCGGATGGCGTAACGGACATTGTCTAGCCGTGTAGCGGCTAAAATCTCATGGGATTGGGTGATGGGCATAGGACCTCTCTATCCTAGCATCTGAAAAGTAGGTTCCTCGCGGGATGAATCACGCTCGAAATGACAACCATAATCTTATTCTCCACGATCAATCTGCGCCCTTTGTAAGCGATCGGAATAGTCCACGTATACGGCTTTCCATTCAGTATAAAAATCAATCGCGCCGATTCCGCCTTCGCGATGGCCATTGCCTGTGGCTTTCACGCCACCGAAGGGAAGATGGACTTCCGCGCCGATCGTCGGGGCATTGATGTATGTGATGCCCGCGTATAGGTCGCGCATGGCGACGAAAGCCTTATTCACGTCTTTGGTGTAGATCGAGGACGAAAGGCCATAGTCGATATTATTAGCTATGTGGATGGCGTCTTCGAGGTCTCCACAGGGAATGATCGAGACAACGGGACCGAAAATTTCTTCTTGAGCGATGCGCATTTTAGGATCTACATCCACGAAGACTGTCGGCTCGACGAACCATCCATATTGAAAGTCGCCTTGCGTCAGGCGATTTCCGCCGCATCTGATTTTTGCACCTTCGTCCTTGCCGATTTCGATGTAGTTGAGGTCGCGGTTCATTTGAGCCTCGTTGATTGCGGGACCCATTTCGCTGGTTTCGTCGAGGCCGTTCCCAACTTTTAATTTCTTAGCGCTTTCGACGTAGCGGTCAATGAAGTCTCGGTAAACGCCTTTTTGCACGATGATGCGGCTGGTCGCGGTGCAGCGCTGGCCTGTCGTTCCGAAGCCTCCCCATAATCCGCCTTCGATGGCGAGATCTAAGTTGGCATCATCGAGCACGATCATGGGATTTTTCCCGCCGAGTTCGAGGGAACAGTGTTTGAAAGTTTGGGCCGCAGCGGTGCCAACGGTGCGTCCCACGGCAGAAGAGCCGGTAAACGAAATCGCGCGAACTTCTGGATTGTCCAACAGGGGCGCGCCGGCTTCGGGACCGAATCCAGTGACGACGTTGACCACGCCTTTCGGAAGTCCCGCATCCATAAGCGCGCGTACCAGATTGAACGTCGATAGCGGAGTATCCTGCGCGGGCTTGATCACGCAAGTGTTGCCGCAAACCAACGCGGGCAGCAGCTTCCACGAGGGAATCGCCATGGGAAAATTCCACGGCGCGATCATTCCGCAAACGCCGAGCGGTTGGCGAATGGCCATGGCGAATTTGTTGGGCAACTCGGAAGGAGTGGTGGGGCCGAACATGCGTCGTCCCTCGCCGGCCATGTAATAGGCGGTATCCACGGCCTCCTGCACGTCGCCGCGAGTTTCTTTCAGCACCTTGCCCATCTCGCGAGTCATATCGCGTGCGAATTCTTCCTTGCGCTCCAACAGAATTTCGGCGGCGCGGTAGATGATTTCCGCGCGGCGTGGGGCCGGAACTAATCGCCACTTCGTGAATGCGTTTTTCGCGACTTCGACGGCGGCGTCGGTATCTGATTTCCCCGACTTCTGGAAGATGCCCACTAAGTCGCGGTTGTCAGCGGGATTGCGGTTCTCGAAAGTTTCCCCGGTTGCGGATTCGACCCACTCCCCATCAATAAAATTCCGATAAATCTTCGGGCGGGATGCCGTTCCAGCAATTACCGGTGCGGTCAACGTATCTACTGCCATAGTCTTCTCCTAAAAATTGCTGATGTGTACATGCTACAGGCGAGAGGTAAGCAGCGGCAAGGTGGATGGCACGCGATGACGGCGATCGAGCGAGTCGCTTTGGCTAATGCCTCTCTTGGAAATTCGGCCTTGATAAAAGTCCACTACCTTAGTAGACTTAGTAGGGTTTGGTAGTAAGAAAAGAACTCCATGAGAATTTCACACAGAGGACTTTATGCGCTGCAGGCACTGACAATGCTGGCACAGCGGCATCCCAACGGCTTTGTCAAGATTCGTGACATTGCCGCCGAAGAAGACCTTCCCGAGAAGTTTCTGGAAGCGATTCTCCTGGAACTCAAGCGAGCACGAATCGTGATCAGCCAGCGCGGCGCAAATGGCGGCTATCAATTGAAGCGATCGCCCCACAAAATCTTTCTAGGAGAAATCATTCGCAGAATTGACGGCCCTCTTGCTCCCTTCGAAGATGCCGAGTCCCTTCGCCGTCGTATACGCACCGATCCCAAGCACCGGCCTCTTTTTCGCGTTCTCTCGGCAGTTCGGAATGCTATTGCTGGCATCCTTGACCACACGTCTCTTTCCGACCTCTGTTGTCGTGACCCCAATTAATCCCGCGCTGCTGGAACGTAAACACAAGCAGCGGAAAGCGTCGGCTTCGATCAACGTCATGCGACACCTGGAAAATATGGCACATCATCGGCAGGGGCGAAATGACGACTGCTAAAGCGACGACGCCGCTTTGGAAGCAGGAAAACCGGATATCAGGAGAGTTCAATGCCAACAAATTTAGGGCCGAAATCGAAAGCATTTGCAGCTGCACTGCTTCTCAGCATAGGAATCCCTGGATCCGCGACGATTACCGTCGCCCAAGCCGGAGCAGGTTCCTCTGCCAACGCTCCCGGGGCTGGCATTGCAATTCCGTCAGAGCCAGCTGAAAACGCAAACGGAGCCGATCTCGGTTCAGTTGTCGCCGAGCTGAATAAGTTGAAGGGCGCGGTGGAAGAGCAAACCAGGCAGTTCAACGAGCACACCCGACAACTTGAAGCGGAGCAGGTTGCACTTCGCAGCGAGTTAGAGGCGATCGCGAAACTCGAAGAAAAGCTCGGCGTCGCGCAGAGTGAGGTCGCAGTACCTCCATCTGTCATCTCCTCGGAGGCTGGTACCGTTTCTGCCCTTACTCAGCCGGATTTGCAATCCCAGTCCGCGATCAACATCGTCGCACCCGAAAATCCTCTCGCCATCAAAATCGGACGTGCTGAGTTCACACCTGGCGGTTTCGTGGATCTCACAGGTATCTTTCGGAGCGCGGATGTTGGCAGCGGACTAGGCACGAATTTCACAATTCTGCCTTATAGCAACGCCCTCCCGCTCGGACGCTTGTCGGAGTTTCGCCTTACAGGACAGGACTCCCGTCTTTCATTAAAAGTGGAAGCGGCAGCAAAATCGACCACAGTAACCGGCTATATAGAGAGCGATTTCAATGGTTTTGAGCCGGCCAATTCGAACATTAGCACCAAGAGCGATAGCTTTCGGCTGCGCCTGGCTTTTGTCCAGTTAAGACGCGGAAAATGGGAACTTGTCACGGGCCAAACATGGTCATTGCTTACGCCGATGCGCGTTGGAATTTCCCCGTTTCCCGAAAATGTTTTCACAGCGCTCCGCTTGGACACGAGTTACTTAGCGGGACTGGTGTATGGGCGGCAACCCGGAATTCGGCTTGTCTACCACCCCACACGCTGGTGGGCCCTCGGCGTTGCGCTGGAAAATTCGCAGCAATTTGTGCCAAGTTCTGTAGTATTCCCAACAGACGGGACTACAAATTTCTTTTCCACTCAGTTTGATAATGGCAGCAGTAGCACCAGCGCCGCAAGCTCAGCCGTAAACCCTACAGTTCCGAGCCTGCATCCAGACGTAGTTGTGAAAACCGTTTTGGATTGGAAGACTGGGGGAAAGCTATTTCACATCGAGGGCGGAGGCGTAGCCAGGAGTTTCAAGATCTACAACAATCTGGGCACGCCACCGGGTTCAAACACTATTACCGGGGGTGGGGGAGCAGTAAACGTGAATTTTGAAGTGCTTAAAAACTTTCACATAATTGGAGACTCTTTTTACGGAGATGGAGTCGGGCGCTACATCGGTGGTCTCGGCCCTGACGTAATCGTAAAGCCGAACGGCGAGCTATCCGCCGTTCGCGCCGGTTCTGGCATTAGCGGATTTGAATGGCAGACGACGCCGAAGTTGATTCTTGACGGCTATTACAGCGGCGCTTATTTCTGGCACAACTACGATCTGACCACAAATGCGTTAGGGACTCCTTGCGGTGCTCCGGCAACCTCGTACTGCGTGGGCTTCGGATTCCCCGGTTCGGCAAACACGAACAACCGTGACTACCAAGAGGTCTCACTGGGATTTGTACCCACGATTTGGTCGAGCCCGAACTACGGAAAGCTGCAATTCATTTCGCAGTCCTCCTATGTGGTCCGCACGCCTTGGTACGTAGTGCCAGGCACCCCGAAAAACGCGCACGTCTTCCTGACTTATGTGAACTTGCGTTACATTATTCCGTAACTGTGTCTCGAAAGAAACCAGCAAACCGTTCGCCTGCGTGGTACTTTTGGTGAGGACATGAACCTTCTTCCTGTGTTGGCCTTAATTTGTGAGGCCACAGGCGACTTATCCCACACGCTTTTGCAAGTCAAATTTCCTCCCGCACGCTGCCTGGCTAGAGCGTGGCCCAAATTGTCTTTATTCCCAGCTTGGGATAGACTAAAAGATGTGCTATCCCTCAGTTCGCCTCCATTTTTCGTTGGTTCCTTATGTTAGGCAGCGAGAGTTTTCATATAGGCGACAAGGTCGTCTATCCCAATCATGGCGTAGGAATTATTGAACAGATCAGCAGCCGCACAATGGGCGCCACGGTGGAGCAGTTTTACCTCCTCAAGATTCAATCCAGCAGCCTTAAAGTGATGGTTCCATTCCACAATGTTGGGATGGTTGGCCTGCGGAGGGTCATCCGCAACGGCGAAATCCAAAAAATTGTTGACTTCCTGACCGACGGCGAATGTGACAGCAATGCGGACTGGAAATACCGCTTCAAAGAAAACTCAGACCGGATGCGCACCGGTTCCTTGCTGGATGTGGCGGCGGTTCTAAAGGGTTTGTTGGTGCTGAACCAGGCAAAATCGCTTTCTTTCCGCGAGAAGAAAATGTTGGAGCGGGCCCGCTATTTGCTCGTAAGTGAGATGGCAATGGCGAAGAATTGCGCCGAATCCGAGATCGAAGAATTACTTTCCAACGCCCTGGCCAAGAGCAAGCTCCGTCTGCCAGACGTTTCCGAATTTCAGGCCTAAGCGGTCCGCCGGCAGCCTTTGCTACTCTCCCAACCACACTCCGTACGGCTTCAGCGAATCAATATGATCGAAAATGATCTTCATTGCGGCAGTTATTGGGATGGCAAGTAGCAATCCGATTGCACCCCAAAGCCATGCCCATACCAATAGCGACATGGTTACAGCCAAAGGATTTAATTGGAGCCGCTTCCCCAAGATTTTTGGATAAAGCACGTTCAAGGCGAGGATGTGCAACCCCAGCACGGTCATTACGATGTAGGCGAACTCGGTAGAGTTAATATGCCCAAGCCCAACGAAGATCGGAGGCGCGATGGCAAGCAAGACCCCCATGTACGGCACCAGACTCACGAAACCGCTGATAAAGCCGACAAAATAGAAGAATGGGAGATGCAGGAACCAGAAAATTACGGTGCTAATGGCTCCCATGAATAAGCCAATCAGCAGGTTTCCTACCATGAAACTACGAATCATCGCGGAAATCATGCCGAGGGTTACATAAGCCGTATGCCGGTTGTGCATGGGGAAAAGCATGACCGTAGCCGACCTCACATGTTCCTGCCAGGTCAGCATAAAGTAAACGAGAAAAGGAACAAATGAGGCAGCAAAAATGGCTTGACTGACGGAGCCAACGCCACGAGTCAATATATCCGTCCAATCAGTTGCAGGGCGAACGCTTACCACACCCTTCTCGCGTGGATTTAAAACCTCAAGGCTTTCGGCCTGTCTGCGGAAGCGCATGGCCTCATCGCGGACTCTGGTGGCGTATTTCGGCAGATCCTGTACTAGTGTGGCAGCTTGGTTGTACGACGCATAAATGGTCCCCACGATTGCAGCTACCAACAGCAAAATAGCAATTGCGGCAGCCAATGCACGAGGTAAGCGAGCACGTGTAAGAGCATCCACAATCGGCGCCAGGATGAATGAAAGCAGGACAGCTACGAATATCACGGCGATCACGATCTCGGCGTAGTAACACAAGCCCAAAATGGCGCCTACGCCGATCAAATTCTGAGCCCAATTGCGTCTCGGGGAGGCAGTCTCCAGCGAAGGCCCTTGCCCCGAACTCCCGGGTTGAATTGCCGCAGTGTCTGTTGCCATATTCGATATCGTAGTGTACTCCGGCCATATTGCTGCGGACATATAATTACCCGGTGACGTTGAACCACGAAGGACAATCCAAAACGGCGCTTCATCCCAGAGTGCTGGGTCTAGATGTCGGTTCAAAGACCATCGGAATGGCGGTTTCTGATCCTCTGGGTATTACCGCACAGGGGCTGGAAACAATCCGGCGGCAGAATAAGCGGACGGATTATGGACAACTTAAGGAAGTCATTCTCAAGTATGGCGTGACAGAAATTGTTGTGGGATATCCGCTGCGAATGAGTGGCGCGGAAGGAACGCAAGCGGAAAAGATGCAGGTCTTCGCCGAAGACTTGCGGAAGCACTTCCGCCTGCCAGTTCATTTGTGTGACGAACGCCTGACATCTGCACAAGCCAACCGCGTGTTAAGAGATTCGGAGATGTCAATCAAGCGCCGGGGAGAAGTGGTGGACAGGTTGGCGGCGGTGCTGATCCTGCAAAGCTGGATGGATACGAGAGGTGATGGGAATTCCATCAACGATGAGGATAACTATTCAGATTCAAAGGCCCAATAGTGGCCGCCCCCAAGGTGCACCGACCGTCGGATGGCACCTATCGAATGCTTCTCATCTAAAATAGTTCATCTTGCGCAATTTATTCACGTTGCTTCTTTTAGTCGCGCTCGCGGTTGCCGGATGGCTTGCCTGGGCGCTTCTGCTACCCGTTGCGCCAGCCGGGGAAAAATTTGTATTGCTTCGTCCGGGATTTTCCACCCGGCGGATTGCGACTGAGCTGCAATCCAGCGGCGTTATCCGCAACGCCGACGCCTTTATTCTTTGGCACTACCTGCATCACCAGAAGTCGTTAAAAGCTGGAGAGTATCTTTTTGAGAAAACAGTAACTGCGTTGCAAGTCCATGAGCGACTAGCCCGTGGAGATATCTATGTGCACACGGTTGTCATTCCGGAAGGCTTCAATATTTTCGATATCGCACAGGCCATGCAAGATGCGGGGCTTTGCTCAAGAAAGGAATTCCTTGAGGCGGAGATCAATGGTTCTTCGTTGATCGCCGATTTAGCACCCGGCGCAAAAACGTTGGAAGGTTTTCTTTTTCCCAACACATATGATTTCACGCGTACCCAAACTACGCAGGAAATGCTGGCTGTGATGGTCAAACAGTTTCGTCAGGTGGCGCGACAAATCGATTTGAATTCAGACGTGCAAAAGACCGTGACCATGGCGTCCATTATCGAAAAGGAGACATCCGTTCCTGAAGAGACGCCGATTGTTGCCAGCGTTTATTACAATCGGCTGGATAAAAATATGGCGCTGCAAGCCGATCCAAGCGTTATTTATGCCGAGCTTCTGGCTGGAACATATACAGGCGCCCTGCATCATGAGGACATGCAGTTCAACTCTGCCTACAATACCTACACCCACCGGGGATTACCGCCGGGCCCGATTGCCAATCCAGGAAAGGCTTCGCTGGAAGCGGCCATGCATCCTGCCGTCACTGATTATTTGTACTTCGTGGCCGATGGTAGCGGACATCATCGGTTCGCCCAAAGCTTGGAAGAGCACAATAAGAATGTTGCGGCATACAGGCGTGCGGTTGAGGGAAGATAGTTTTCCCTGGAATCTGAGGCATTATTTAGCACTACAATTGGAGACCCGAAGGGCGCGGCTTCAATACGCGCGAGATTCCTCGCCGCGCTGGAGAAAACGCGGGCCTTCGGAATGACGTCCTCAGATAAAGAATAAATAGTTAGAGAAGTCATCCCGAAGCTCGGCGTACTTCAGCCGAGGGAGGGATCCCGCGTGTAGCGGCATGGGATGTCCGCTAGGTATTAGCGCTGTCCTCCCACATGGTTATCTCGCCGGATTCGTTGCGACTTCGCATCGCATATACTCATCTAAGCCGTAAATCACTGAGCCCCATGCCATCTGTCGGAAGTCTGCGTCTTATTTTTATTTCTCTTGCGGTATTGCCGCTGAGTGGCTGCCTTTTCAGGTCACACTCGGTGAAGCCTCCGATAACGTCTGCATCCTTGCAATCGGCGACTCAGCAACAACTCATCGAATACATCAACAATCAGGCGGCAAAAATTCAGTCCATGCAGGCTACCGTGGATATTGATACGTCCGTCGGAGGAGTCAAGAAGGGTAAAGTCACCGACTACCAGCAGATTCGTGGTTATGTGCTCGCGCGCAAACCGGCCATGTTGCGAATGATTGGATTGATGCCGATCGTCCGTAACCGGGCATTCGATATGGTGAGTGACGGCCAGAATTTTGAGCTTTGGATTCCCCCCAAGAACCGGTTTGTGATGGGCCGCAATGATGTTCTCACCCCCAATCCCCAACAGCCTCTTGAAAACCTGCGTCCGCAAGTCATCTACGACGCCCTATTGCTGCGCGAAATTGACCCGGAACGCGATATTGCGGTTATGGAGAACGAGTCACACATTTATAGCGACCCGAAGGGACGCAAGTACCTGCAGTCTGATTACATTATTGATGTTATAGAGAAGAATCAGCACGGTTGGTTTCTTTCTCGCAAGATCGTTTTCAGCCGCAACGATCTGCTACCGTCCCGGCAAATGATCTATAACGAGAACGCAGATCTGGTTACGGATGCGCGATATGAATCTTACAAGGATTATGGGGGAGTGAAGTTTCCTTCGCGGATCGAGATTTCCCGGCCGGAAGAAGAATATGACATCGCGTTGACCTTCGTGAAGCTGGAATTGAACCTGCCTCTACCGGATGACAAGTTTGAACTGGCGAAACCTCCGGACGCAGAAGTGATTCATTTGGATAAGCCTGCTGCAAGCGGTGTGCAGCCTAAGTGATTGCGATGGTGATGAGACGATGAACAAAATGGTAGTGGCCAATCTGATACACCGCCCGATACGCTCGCTCATCAGTATTGTTGCGATTGCGCTTGAAGTGACGCTCATCCTGCTGATTGTCTGGCTTTCGCTGGGAATGCTGAATGATTCGCGGAACCGACAGCAAGGGATTGGCGCGGATGTGATTGTGCAACCGCCAAACTCATCTTTCATTCAAGGATTATCGAGCGCGCCGGTGCCGATAAAGGCCGGAGACATTATTCGGAAACTGCCCCACGTGACCGAAGTATCGCCTGTAATCACAATGGTCTCCACCTCGGGTACGGTCGAAGTAATTTACGGAATTGATCTAAAAAGTTTTGAGGCGCTTGGTACGCCCTTTCATTACATTGCTGGCGGACCGTTTCAAGGTCCGGACGATGTGCTGGTGGACGATTATTTCGCTCGCGCTCAACACGCAAAGGTTGGCGATACGATCTCAATTCTCAATCATAAATTTCGAATTGCCGGCATCGTCGAGCACGGTAAAGGCGCACGAAAATTTCTTCCGATCACTACGCTTCAGGATCTGATGGGCACACCGGGAAAGGCTTCTGTTTTTTACGTTAAGTTAGATAATCCCGCGAATGCCGATGCGGTAGTGAAGGAAGTCCAGAACGTTCCCGGTATGGCGCAATATGCTGTCCGGTCTATGCCTGAATATCTCTCGATGCTGACGCCGAGTAATATTCCGGCATTATCAATATTCCTAGATACAGTCATTCTCATTTCCATAATTGTGGGAGTACTGGTCATTTTTCAGGCGATGTACACGGCCGTCATGGAGCGCACGCGAGAAATTGGAATACTGAAGTCCATCGGGGCTTCCAAGTTCTATATCGTTAACGCAATTCTGCGGGAGACAGCGTTGTTGGCGATTGCCGGCATCATTGTGGGGATCGGTTTCAGCCTGGCAGCAAGCGCGGCCATCGCCTATCGTCTTCCAACCTTGCAGGTTGTACCCGTTTGGGGATGGGTCGGTAAAGCAGCGTTGATTGCAATGTTGAGTGCGGTCGCGGGCGCTTTGTATCCAGCCTACAAAGCGGCGCAAAAAGATCCGATCGACGCGTTGGCTTACGAGTAACACGGTTTCGCCTACCAAATTGCGGGCATCTCGTCAGTGATCGCCGTCACATTCCTTCGCGGGTTGCGGAGTTCAAACTGTTAACTCACGCTGACTTGGTAGCCCAGTGTCCTCTGGCCGTATCACACACGCGACGCTCCGCACGCTCGACTTCCTTGCGGCCCACTTACTTCCAAAAGTAACCGTCGCAAAGCACGTGACAACCGGGCATCGGGGCGAAGAGGACGCATATTTCTATTTACGCCGACTGGGTTACGTGATGGTTGCGCGCAATTTTCGATCACCGCGCCGTCGCGGAGAAATTGACCTAATCGGATGGCACAAAGATGTTCTCTGTTTCATTGAAGTAAAAACGCGCACGTCGCATGAGGTTAAACCCGCCGAAACCGCTGTGGATCGCGCCAAGTGGCGTCAGCTTTCAGCTACGGCACGGGAGTATCTGCGCCCTCTTCCTGCCGATTTGCAGTGGCGCTTCGACCTGATTACCGTGTATTATGATCGGCATTCCAGCCAGCCCCAGTTCCAGTTATTTCAGAATGCCCTTCCCTCGCCGTAACATAAACCCGACTGTGGTTTTGAGGAGGAAATGAGCGTTGCCTGAGCTTAGAAAAGATCCGATTGTAGGCCGGTGGGTTATTATCTCGACCGATCGCGCGAAGCGCCCGACCGACTTCACTCGCGAAGCAATTAAGAACAAAGGTGGTTTCTGCCCTTTTTGTTACGGCAATGAAGCCAAGACGCCTCCCGAAATCCAGGCTTACCGTCCCAATTCCAATGGCGGGCCTCCGCCGCAACGCGATTCTCCGGGATGGACGGTGCGCGTTGTTCCCAATAAATTTCCGGCGCTTGGCATAGAAGGGAGTTTGAACCGGCAGGCCGAGGGCATGTTCGACAAGATGAATGGCATCGGCGCGCATGAGGTCATCATCGAAACTCAGGATCACAGCGCCAGTCTCGCCACGCTGCCTCCCAAACGAATCGAGGATGTGCTTTGGACGTTCCGCGACCGCATTCTCGACTTAAGGAAAGATCACCGGTTCAAATACATTTTGATCTTTAAAAATCACGGTGAAGCGGCGGGAGCAACGCTCGAACATTCTCACTCCCAGCTAATTGCGCTGCCCATTCTGCCAATTTACGTGACTGAGGAGATTGAAGGGGCGAAGCAGTACTATGTTTATAAGGAACGCTGCGTTTTTTGCGACATTATCCGGCAGGAAACTGAATCTGGCATACGGGTAGTCGCCGAGAACGAAAGCTTTCTGACAATTGCCCCGTATGCTCCAAGGTTTCCCTTTGAAACATGGATTCTGCCGAAGGAACACGAATCCGCATTTGAGAATTCTTCGTCGCATACGTTCGAGAATCTTGCAAAGGCCTTAAAAGTTCTGTTAACGAGAGCTGATCGCGTTCTTGATAATCCGCCCTATAACCTTGTGATTCATAGCTCGCCCATTCAAGATCCAATCAACGACCACTATCACTGGCACATTGAGTTCATGCCGAAGCTGACCAAGACCGCCGGATTCGAGTGGGGGACTGGGTTTTACATAAATCCGACCCCGCCAGAGGAAGCAGCGAAATTCTTGCGTGAAGCCAGTGTTGAAGATGTGATAAGGGCGATTGGCACACCGGTCTGAGCCTTGGGTTACTAACGGAACTTTCCAGCGGCGGGTGCCCACGATAAGGTTCCTGTATGACCACTAAGACAAAAGTAGTCTGCGCGCAGTGTGAGATGCCGGAACAGAAGTGCGGATGTGAAAAGTATTGCTGTTCCTGCGAAAGCCAACAAGGCATCAGGCTTTGCGAAGGCGGCTTGTACTACTGCCTCGATTGCCGCGACGCCTGCGACTATAAAGTCGCGGACTAGCTTCACTTCTCCGTCCGAAAATCTTAGATAACGACTGCCTCTTTGTATTCCCCAAACACTTTTCTCATAGCGTCGGAAATTTCCCCAACGGTGGCGTAGGCTTCGACTGCGGTGATGATATGGGGCATTAGATTTTGTCCGCTGCGGGCCGCATCTTCCACACGCTTTAGGGAGGCGGACCATTCCTGTGAACTCCGGCGTTTTCGCAATGCGCGCAGGCGCTCGATCTGACTGCGCTCCAAAGATTCGTTAACACCTTGCAGCGAAATGGGGTTTTCTTCTTCCATTGCAAAGCGGTTCACGCCGACAACAATAGCTTCTTCACGATCCACTTGCTGCTGATATTCGTATGCCGCATTTTGAATTTCCTGCTGTACGTAGCCTCGTTCTATGGCTCGCAGCATTCCGCCCAGAGCGGCTATCTTCTCTAGATATTCCGCTGCGTGTTTCTCGATTTCATTCGTGAGAGATTCGATGTAATACGATCCCGCAAATGGATCAATCGTTTGCGCTACACCGGACTCGAAAGCCACAATCTGCTGCGTACGGAGAGCGATCCGCGCGGCTTGCTCGGTGGGCAGCGCCAACGCTTCATCGTAAGAATTTGTATGCAAAGACTGCGTGCCTCCCAAAACCGCGGCGAGCGCCTGGAGAGCGGTCCTTGCGATATTGTTCTGAGGTTGCTGCGCCGTTAGTGTCGAACCGGCGGTCTGTGCGTGAAATCGCAACATCCATGAACGCGGATTCCGGGCTTTGAAGTTATCGCGCATGATGCGGGCCCACATGCGCCGGGCGGCACGATACTTGGCAACTTCTTCAAGAAAATTATTGTGCGCGTTAAAGAAGAATGAAAGACGGGGTGCGAATCTATCCACGTTAAGGCCGCCATCGAGCGCGGCTTGAACGTATGCTATGCCATTGGCCAGGGTGAACGCGACCTCCTGCACGGCGGTACAGCCGGCTTCCCGCATGTGGTATCCGGAGATGGAAATCGTATTCCACTCCGGCAGATTCTCGTTCGACCAGGCAAATACGTCGGTGACGATGCGCATGGCCGGCTGAATCGGAAAAATGTATGTCCCACGCGCGATGTATTCCTTAAGGACATCATTTTGAACCGTTCCCGAAAGTTTGCGGGTGTTGGCTCCCTGTCGTCTCGCCACAGCGACATAGAGTGCGAGCAGAATTGAAGCCGTGGCATTGATAGTCATGGAGGTGGAAATAGTAGTGAGGTCAATGCCGTTAAAAAGACGCTGCATATCTTCGACAGAGTCAATGGCGACGCCAACTTTTCCGACCTCGCCCGCAGCTAGCGGATTGTCGGAATCAAGTCCGATTTGAGTGGGCAAATCGAACGCTACGGATAGCCCTGTAGTTCCGTTGCCGAGCAGATATTTGTAACGTTTGTTCGACTCTTCCGCGTCGCCCATCCCTGCATACTGACGCATAGTCCAGAGGCGTCCGCGATACATCGTTGGCTGGATGCCACGAGTAAAAGGAAACTGGCCGGGATAACCAACTTCCTGCTCCTGATCCCAATGATCAAGGCTGCTCGGCGTGTAGAGCGGGCGTACCGGGATTTTGGAACTAGTGTGAGGATCGGAGATCGAATCGAAACTCGGATTCTTTATGGGCTCAGACATTCCAGAAACCGGTCCTCTTAGATCTCTTGCCCGGCATCCCTCTCAACAGTTCATAATGTGCATGAGAGTGCGAAATAGTCCATTCTGTTAACCCATCCGGATTAAACCTTATGGACTCGGTCATCTTTTTTTTCGCACCCGCCAAAACGAGCTGAAACCAAACCATCCGAACATCAAGGTAAAGCAGACAGCAAGGAATACGCGGCTGGAATTCGTCTTTCCGGCTTCATATTTCGACCACTCGTGGGCGAAAGCGAGCGCGCCGATCGCAGATAACGCCAGGAAAACAAACCCTGTAACCTCAAGCCAGAGCTGGTGAAATATTCTTCCGAAATGAGCGGCGGTGGCGCGGCCACCCTTTAGCATCGCGTCGAAGGTCCGCGTGCGTCTCACTTGGTGGCCCACCATTCGCGCCGCAATGCCCAGCTTGCGTGCCATTGTCACGCTCATAGGGATATGGTCATACTCCACCGATTTTAGCAACTTCGGGTTACAATAGCGCGGCGGCGGGTTAGCCTCGGGAACCACGGGCGCGTCGCATGCATCTAATACAGGAAGATGGCGGCGTCAGGGATTGTTTCACTCGGACTTTGGGACAGGCGAGCGGCAAGGGAATAGGGGGTTTTGTGGACCAGCAATTAAAACAATTGATGAAGGAGCTGGGCGAGGCTATTAATGAGTCCCTGGCAGATTCCGATCAGATTGCGGAAGTCGTCTCCAGAATTAAAGATGGCGGTTACGATATTTTCCTGGTACTCGAGGCCACAATTGGAGTAAGCAAGCCTGGCGAGAAGTCGAGCGATAAGACTTCGATGGTTACTACGCTTTCCAGCAATCCAGAATTCAAGATCAGCGATCAGGATTTGAAATTTCTGAAATCGCTTCGAATCAAGATAGACGACGCGGCGTAAGTCCGAGATCTCTCCAGAAGTAGAGAAGCCTTTATCTGCTTTTCTTCAGTCGCACCCTTCCTCCTAAATGGGAACCGAGGACGAATCCTGCATTTATCCGGGGTATTGCCCCGCGATTATTCCTTTTGCTTTACGCGAACGACCGTGATCTTCGAGAATCCTTCGTCGAAGGTGGGCGGCTTTTGTTTTGCGGCCATGCGGCGCATCACATCTTCGGAAACGACACGCTCGCGCTTCCGGTTGCGCTCCAGGCACACTTCGAGGGGGACGTCGAAAAAGACGGCCTGGACTTCGTATCCATAATCTTGGGCGAGCTTGATCCATCCACGGCGGTCATGCGAGGTTAGGTTGGTAGCATCCACATAGTTCAGCGGACGGCGCGCAATCAGCCTCGCTTTCAGCAGGGAACGCAAGTTGGAAAAAACTAAGTCCTGGAATCGCTGTTCGGTGGGATCGTCAAATAGCAGCGCCCGCAACAGATCGCTGGAAAGGGGAGCGATGTTGTGGCGCTTGAACCATGAACTTTTCCCAGATCCGGGCAGCCCAATCGCGAGGACTACAACACCTTTCGGGACGCGCGGGATCGCAGGAGATTGCGCTAGCACGCCAGCCTGAGCGAGTTGAGTTCCCGACTGGCCTTCGGTGATATCCCTGGTAACGGGAAGGTCAGAGGAAGTCCCAGCCGCTGGCTTAGAAGCAACAGATCGAGGGCCGCTCCGGCCCCTTCCGCCTCTTCCTCGCCGGCGGCGTCCTTGGCGGGAGGCGCTGTTCCCGGGACGGGATGTGCCCGGCCGCTGATCGGGACTCTGTATTTCTTCCCGCGGGATTGATTCAACATGAGCCACCGCTGGTTGGGACGTCCGATGCTCCGTTTGTTGGGGTTCATGCCGCTCGCTTTGCGAATTATCGCCACTAGGTGGTTGAGTTCTGTCCGACGGCACCGCTTTGGCAACCGCCTCGCCATCGAAGTAAGCGGGCTGCAACGGAGCCTGCGCCGCTTCGGTCTTGCCTTCTTGCGGATCTTTCTTGCGGCGCTTGATACGCTCGCTCATCCATTTACGCATGTCTGGCTTGTAACATATCCGCGTGCATGTGGGCAATCGGCGTCAGGCACAACGAACCAACCGTGCCAGCGGCCCATCAGAAAATTGGTGCTAAGTACATTCCGTTGACTTTTTCACACCTACAAGGCAAACTACCGACTCCGCCATGCGGGCGTTCTTAATGAGGCTCAGTCGAGTTTGCTCCGGGCAGGAAACGCCAGCCACGATACGGCTGGCAGCCCATAACCCATAGCTATGACCGAACAACGAGTCTCTTATACGCTCGATTCGACGCTCGAGACAGTTGATAGCGCGGAGCAAACGGCAAGCCGTATCGCGGCGGAAAGCGGCTTTGGGGAAGATGAAGTAATGCAGATTTCCATGGCCGTCCGCGAAGTGGTTGTCAATGCTGTGCTTCATGGAAACGCTTATGATCCCGGGAAAAAAGTGAGCTTGGATTTTGAGACCACTGGCAACGATTTGGTCATCACGGTTCGCGATCAAGGAAAAGGGTTGGATCCGGCAAAGATTCCGGACCCCCTATCTCCCGATAATCTTTTGAAGACATCAGGCCGCGGTATTTTTTTAATCCGCTCGTTCATGGACGAGGTGGAAATTCACCCCTCCCACACGGGCACCGAAATCAAACTTGTTAAACACGGTCGCGGATCAGCCGCGGGCGGTAAGGAGGATTCCCAGTGAACTTTAAGACCAGTATTCGTCAGGTGGATGGCGTGACCATCGTCGATTGCAGCGGGCGTATCACTCTAGGCGAAGGCAGCGTGACGCTCCGTGACGCTGTGCGTGAATTGCTTTCCAAAGGCCAGAAGAAGATTCTGCTGAATCTTGGCGACGTCAATTACATTGACAGCTCCGGCATCGGCGAGCTTGTAAGCGCATTTACCACAGTGCGAAACCAAGGCGGAGATCTCAAGTTGCTCAATCTGACCAAGAAGGTCCACGATCTGCTACAGATCACCAAACTTTATACGGTCTTCGACGTGAAAGACGACGAAGCTGTGGCCGTTAAGTCGTTCAGTTGACCTACTTCTTTCCTCCTGATGCGGGCGTTAAGGGCCGGGCTTCGCGATCCGGCCTGTGACGCCGTTCTATTCCGGGAAATTTCCGAAATTTTCTTCACAACTTCCATTCGCCGCTGAGAGCTAGCCCTACAATTCTTTCGAGCCGCTTACTAGAAAGTGGCTGGAGGGTTTCATATGAACACCAGATTTGCCGCAGTTAAACTGATGCTGACCATTTTAATTCCCTCTATTTCCTATGCAGGATGCGTGCCTTTTACCCAGGCCCGGAAGCATATTGGGGAAACGCAATGCGTCAAAGGGAAAGTCCTTCGTGTGGATGACCCCAAACCGGGATTGGCAAGCTTAAGTTTTTGCAAGGACCAAGGGAAGTGTGCATTCACGGCACTGGTTTCCTCCACAGACAGGAAGAGCATCGCGAGCCTGCACGAGTTGCGGGGGAAGACGGTAAAGATTTATGGGCTGTTGAAAGAATCGAATGGGAATGCACAGATTGTTTTGCAGGATCCCCGGCAATTGCTTTCCCAGGACGTAGCGATGCCTTCGTTTATGAAAACTTACGATGTTGAAGAACGCGGGCATTACAGTGCCGGAACATCGTATGCGACCAGGACGAAGCGGGTTTACACCAAGAAACAGACGGCAACGGGGTCAATTAATATCCCCGGCGATGCGGAATCTTCAGACGACCAATAGCTGATTAGTTACGTTCTATGATTCGATAATAGGTGTGAGGTTTTTCGGGAACGTTGTGAAGCTGGCTTCACCTTACTCAGATTTTCTATTAAAGTGAGGAGAAGTAGAATGCACAGCGTCTCACAGACCGCCCGATGGGTCGCGGCACAGAGGGCACGCGAATCGGAGCGATCCGATAGATTGTTCCTGGATCCTCTTGCCAGCATCCTGGCCGAAGACGAAGGCCACGAAGCCTTGCGCATCTCGGAGAAGCTCAATCCCCGTTACAAATCAACCGCGGACTACATTGCAACGCGCACTCGATTTCTGGATGAATTCGTCATTCACGGAAATAAGAAAGGCACGCGCCAAGTTGTCATTGTCGCTGCCGGGATGGATGCTCGTGCCTATCGTTTACCATGGCAGGATTGCACAACTTTGTATGAACTTGATTTTCCCGAGTTGCTGGATTCAAAAGAACAAATACTGAAGCAGCAGGAGAGAGCCGCGCAGTGTCACCGAATCACATTGGGTACTGATTTGAAAAGCGAATGGGGACGGCCGCTTATTGAAGCTGGTTTCTCGCCCGAGCAGCCCTCGCTATGGTTGGTCGAAGGTCTCCTTTACTATCTAGACGAAGAGGCGGTTGATGGCATTCTGCGGCGGATCGCTCCGCTCGCCGCGCCGGGTAGCCAGCTTTCTGCCGACCTGGTAAGTCAATCGTGTTTAAAGAGTCCGTGGATGAAAGAATCCCTTGAGGCTATGAAAAAAAATGGCATGAGATGGCACTTTGGAAGCGACGATCCCTCGTCACTCTTCGCTCGGCATGGATGGGAAGCTGAAATAAAAAAACCGGACGTGGAGGCGGCCAAATACGACCCGGAGCGCTTTCCGCTGTCAGCCAATCCTCAACTTCAATTGCCACCGATGTTTTTTGTTGTGGCATCACGCTAGCGGCACGATGCTTTCTAGACCAATCCCTTTCTCAACTCAGCAAGGGAGTATTTGGTCCCTCGCCAAATGACCCCATCCTGCCGAAGTGCTAAGAGCATAGAGCGCAGCATGGTGTACGCGAACAATATGGTGCTGATTGGATGCAGGAGAAAATAGTATGCGGGTACCGCCGACTTCCAGGACATTCCGACATAGATCGAGAACATGGAAAACAGTGCGATAGCATATGGGACTTTCGCAAGTCCATGCGCGAACATCACGCCGATGAAGGGCAGCAGATTCAGCAACAAAAGAGCGGCCACCGAGAGCAATACTCGCGGCCATTGAAACGATAGAATCGCAAAAGAATTCTTAGTCAGATTATTTACTACTCCCATGGCACCCTTTGCCCATCGGATAGTGATCAAGTCATTCCCAAAAACATTGCGTTGGCGGTATCCAGACTCTTTAACGATCTTTCCCAGTTTCATGTCGTCGAGCACTTCGAAGCGAAGTGCCTTGTAGGTTCCGATTCCTTCGTAAACCTCACGGCGAATCAAATTGAAGGCCCCCACTCCCATGTGGTCTTTGGTTTTGGGGTCGGCAACTTTCCAGGGACGGTGCCCGAAGACGAACAGCGTCTGGAAAAAAGCGATCATCATTTTCTCTCCGGGCTGCTTCATGATCATGCGGGGAAACACGACAACATGGTCAGCCTTCTCAGACTCGGCATACCCAAGTGCTCTACGAACTGAATCCGGCTTGAAGAGAACATCGGCGTCGGTGAACAAAAGCCAGTCGCCTTTGGCTTGCGACGCAGCGGTCCACATCGCGTGTGCTTTGCCAAGCCAGCCTTCAGGCAGTTTCTCGATGTGAATCACTTTCAGTCGGGCTTGAGCGTTCGCTTTTGCGAGCACGGAATCCATCACTTCGCCGGTCTGGTCGGTGGAACGATCATTGACCGCGATGATCTCGTACTGCGGATAATCCAGTGCAAGCAGCTGAGTTAGAGTTTGCGCAATGTCTTCCTGTTCGTTGCAAGCAGGGACGATAATGCTCACGCAAGGGGCGGATTCGGGAGTTTTGGGAACACGGTCCCATTCAGGCAGCGATATATCAGCGATTTTCCGCATCCCGAAGCCTGCCGCGATCAGACGCGATAACCAGGCCAGTCCCAGGATGCAGCCGGGGATCCAGTGGAAATAATTCATCCCGGCTGTTTTTGTGCGATCGCAGTATCGGTTAGCGCGGGGAGTTCAGGGGCAAATCGCATTCCGTAAAACAGTATGGCAGATGAAAGGGCCATTGCGATAATGGGCAGTATAAAAGCGGTCTGAAGCGAATGATGGTCGGCCACGTATCCCATCATGGTGGGAGAGGGCACGTCACCCAGCAGATGAAAAATGAAAATATTAACTGCAATCGCCGTAGCGCGAATGTGCGGACCCACCGCGTTGACCAGCGCAGTGTTGAGCGGCGAAGTGTTCAGCAATAGCAGAAATGCGGCGACGGCAATGGCGGGCATCATGAATCGTCCCTGGCTGAAAAGTCCGACGATCATCACAGGAACGCCGAGGCCCACGCTGATGGCGGAAACGAAGTAGTAAGAACTTTTCATTCGGGGAAGTAGCCAGTCCCCGATCCATCCGCCAGCCAAGGAGGCGATGATGCCGGCGACTACCACAATTTTTCCAAACATCAGATTGGCCGCCCCCAAACTGTAGCCGCGTGCGCTGGAAAGAAAAGTCGGCATCCAAACTTGAATCCCGCCTAGCGAGAATGTTCCCGCAGCCATGCCCAGCGTGACCGTTAAGAACGCCGGGTTGCGGGCCAATCCCATCAACGTTCCTCGTTGCAGCGTTTCTTTTTGAGTGTCGTATTGGCCGCGAGGTGGTTCGGGGATAAATAGCAAAGCGAGGGCGAGCAGGAAGCCCGGCAATGCCGCTACGTAGAACGGATACCGCCATCCGAAATTCGGACCGAGCTTGCCTCCCAAGATATAGCCGGCAGCTGTACCTACCGGAATTGCCAGATAAAAAATGCCAAAGATGCGTCCGCGCACGTTTTCCGGGAAAAGGTCTGCCACAAGTGATGGAGCGATGGTCACGAAGGTAGCCTCGCCAATTCCAACCAGCGTGTGGCGGAGCAGTAATTCCCAATAGGTATGGGTGACGGCTGTGAGCAGAGTCAGCCCACTCCAAAAGAATGCGCCTATCACGATGATCACCTTGCGGGAATATCTATCTGCCAACGGGCCCGCGAATGGAGCGGCGACCATATAGAAAGCAAGAAATGCGCTGGTGAGGTAGCCAAGCTGAGTTTTGGTGAGGTGAAATTCGGTTTGCACCAACGGCTGAACCGCGAACAAAACTGAGCGGTCAATGTAATTCAACAGGTTCAGCGCTGTAAGAAGAGTAAGCGCGGTCCAAGGATAGAGTTTTCGCGCGGGCACGTGGCGTGGAATATAACATGCTTCTTTGCGGTCGGATCAACAGGGCGAGAAGCAGGACGCATAATGCGCAGTAGTTGATGCTTTCAACACGAGACGTTCCTGAAACTTGAATATCCGCTGTTCAAGAATGCGGAACCTCTCGTTCGAATCCCAGTTCTTAGTTCTCAGTTTTTTCGTTTCGGCCTCGGCCAGCGTGCCACGACAACCGTTGAAATCCCACCCCGTGGCCTAAAGTCGCCTTTGACCTCAGCCCACACAGGTCTCGACCACTTCGCTATATCTTCTAACACCCGGTTCACGATATTTTCCTGAAAGATTCCCAGATTGCGGTAGCAATGGAGATATTCCTTAAGGGACTTCAGCTCGAGACATTGTTTGTCTGGCATGTAACGGATGGTGATCACGCCAAAATCGGGCAACCCAGTTTTGGGACACACCGAAGTGAATTCAGGGTCTTCGATTACGATTTCGTATCCTGGAAACTGATTGGGCCAACACTCAATTTCCGGGAACTCTGCGTCGAGACCTGATCTAGCGTGGTCGGGCGTGTACCGTGGCGACTTAGGCATGCTTCATTGTATCCAGCGCGACGAGCAAGTTTGCGGAAGGAAAGATGAATTTTTATCTAAGTTCGTGCATCTAATCGGTTAAGTCCGCCTTTAGAACCTGGCCGGTAGCAATGATACATTTGTGCGAACAGATTTCTAAATGGCATCTTCGCAAAACAGAAACGGATATCCAGGCGGTCGTCGCTGGCTCCTATGGTCGGTCGCGATCATAGCCGCCATAGTTCTATTGGCTTCTTTTATGTCACGGGGCGACCCGGTGCCAGTGATTGCCACGACCGTGCAGCGCAGCAATATACGGAGTTTGGTGACCACCAATGGAAAAATCGAGCCTCTCCAGAGTTTTGAAGCGCACGCTCCGATGGGCACCACAATCCAAAAACTGTTGGTTAAAGAAGGCGATTCGGTGAAGAAAGGCCAGCTTTTGGTTCAAATGGACGACGCGCAGGCTCGCGAGCAAGCGGCTCGAGCCTTATCCGAGATGCGAACATCCGACGCGGAGACGAGCGCTATCCAAAGCGGTGGCAATCAGGAAGAGGTATTAACGCTGCAATCGGAGCTGGTAAAGGCGCGCACCGAACGGGATGCAGCATTGCGAAACCGGGACGGTTTGCGGCGTTTGCTGCAGAATAATGCCGCCTCTTCGGGGGAAGTAAAGGCGGCGGAAGAGCAGTTGCAGCGCGCCGATGCGGACTTGAAGCTGCTGGAGCAGAAGCAGAAAGACCGTTATTCGCGTCCGGAAATCTTGCGTGTCGAGGCGCAAACTGGCCAAGCACAAAGCGCCTATCGGGCGGCCCAGGATCTTCTCAGTCAACTTAATGTACGTGCTCCGTTTGATGGAGTTGTGTATTCCCTCCCCATTCATCAAGGAGCATACGTGAATCCCGGCGATCTGATCTTGCAGGAAGCGGATTTATCGAAAGTACTGGTTCGTGCTTTTGTTGATGAGCCCGATGTCGCCCGATTGGCTCCTGGGCAGCAGATTGAGGTTACATGGGATGCGCTTCCGGGCCGCGTATGGGGCGGCACACTTACTTCTGTGCCCGCCACTTTGAGACTTCACGGGACCCGGAACGTCGGAGAAACTACGTGCGTGGTGAACAACGATGACAGGAAATTGCTGCCTAACGTGAATGTTGGGGTCAGCATCGTGACTGCCGAGCACAGAGATGCGCTGACCGTTCCGCGCGAAGCGATTCATCAGGATGACAGCAAGCCGTACCTCTACCAGATACTAGACAACGAACTTCAGCGGCGTGATGTGGAGACTTCAATCTCCAACTTGACGAAGGTGGAAATTACCAGCGGTATTGCGGAAAAAGCACTCGTCGCGCTTGCCTCAACTAATTCCAAGCCCCTGCACAGCGGGCTGATTGTAAAGGTGGTTCATTAGGAATGGTGTCATTCAGAAGATACTGGTTTTTTCTATCTCGCTTTGTTTTCGTTCTAATCTCGGTGCTGGTGTTGTTTGCCGTAGCTGCGATTGCTGCCGATAATCCTTCGACCTTGCTGGCGCAGGGACGAGTGGATGAGGCTATCGCATCGTTGCGACAGAAGATCAGTATTTCTCCGAACGACGCTGAGGCAGAGAATCTCTTGTGCCGGGCTTACTTTTCCCTGGGTGAATGGGATCGCGGTATTACAGCCTGTCAGAAGGCGATTAATCTAGATCCGAATAACAGCCGCTATCATCTGTGGCTGGGGCGCATCTATGGCGAAAAGGCGGACAAGTCTGGATTCTTGATCGCAGCGGGGTTGGCGACCAAGGTCAGATCGGAATTTGAATTGGCCGTACAACTGAACCCGAAGAATATAGACGCACGAACGGATTTGGCAGAGTTTTATTTGGAAGCGCCGAGCATTGTCGGCGGCGGACGGGACAAAGCTGAAGCTCAGGCCCGGACTTTGGCCGGGCTCGATCCGGGTAAAGCGCATTGGGTCAACGGCCGCCTGGACGAAAAGAAAAAAGATTTCAGTTCCGCCGAGAAAGAATACCGGGCGGCTATTGGGGCCAGTCACGGAAGCGCGAACTCATGGTTGAATCTGGCAATTTTTTACAGACATATAGGGCATCTTGACCAAATGGAGGCCGCAATCCAGCAGGCTGCCGCCGCGCAGATGGATTCCACCGGCGCGGTCATGGACGCTGCGGAACTATTGATCCGCACCAAACGCGATGTTCCCGAGTCCGCCCGGCTGTTGCGACAATACCTTTCTTCACAATCCACGGTCGAACAGGCCCCAGCATTCAAAGCTCATTACTTGCTCGGAACCGTTCTGGAACAGCAGGGAAACAAGCAGGCTGCTGCCGACGAATATCGCGCAGCACTGTCGCTGGCCAAAGATTTCTTGCCCGCGCACCAGGCGCTGGATCGCGTGAATCGTTTGAATTGAGGCGGGTACATTCCAACGGCGGATTTCGAGTCTCGACCAAATGAGGGGCATAACGATGAGCCTGATTTTCTGTCGCGTGCGTTTGCTAATTCCTCTGTTTGTTTTTGTTCAAGTTTCGTCGGTGCTGCTCGCGGCCGAACCGCTGACGCTGAAGCGCGCCGTAGAGTTGGCGACCAGCCACAGTGCCGTAGTAGGCACCAGCAAAGACGACGAGCAACGTGCCTTTGCGACCTACCTTGAAACCAGAGACCAGTTTGTGCCGCAGCTCGCGGTGGGTTCTGGTCTGGGCGCCACGTGGGGATTTCCCCTGAGCCTTGAGAACGCGGCTCCCTCGATTCTGAATGTGAATGCGCAATCGTCTTTAATCAATCCCGGGCTGCGTGAATTCAGCCGCGCCGCCAAAACGGAGTGGCAAGCGACCACGATTCAATCCAAGGATCAACGCAGCCAACTTGTCCAGGATACCGTCCTGACTTATACCGAACTTAGCAAATGGGAATCTCTGATTGATCACTTGCGCCAGGAGCAGGCTGACGCGCTGAGAATTGAAAATATAGTGGATCAGCGAATTCGTGAGGGAGTTGACGATCCGCTGGAGCGAAATCAGGCGCGGCTAACCACGGCGCAAACTCACCTCCGAGTGACTGAAGCTCAAGGCTCAATTGACGTGCTTCGCCAGCGATTGGCGCAGCTTACTGGGTTGAACGCGGCATTAATTATCACTGCGTCGGAATCCATTCCCGCTTTGCCCGAGATCAAGCCAGAGGATGATGCGCCGGCAAAAGCGGTGCAGATCAGCCCGCTGGTGCAGGCTGCCCAAGCTCACGCCTTGGCCGCTGGGTTCAGAGCGCGCGGCGAACATCGGGCAATGTGGCCTACGGTTGACTTCGCGGCACAGTATGCGCTTCTTTCCACTTTCAATAACTACGAAAACTATTTTCGGGCGGGAAGTTTTCAGCCAAACAACGCCACCGTCGGAGTCGTTATTCGCTTCCCTTTTTTCAGTCTCTCGCAACATGCTCGCGCACAGGGAGCAGAAGCAGATTTGGTTCATGCGAAAAAACAGGTGCAACTTACCAAGAATCAGGTCTCGGACGAAGCTTTGAGACTCCAGCGCACCGTGGACCAGTTGCAGGCTGCTCAGGAAGTTGCGGATATCTCCTATCAGATCGCTCAATCGAATTTGGGAGCTGTAAAAATCAGAATGGACGCCGGCACGGCGACCCTCCATGAAGCCGTGGATGCGCGAACCCAGGCGGGCGAACGTTACGACGTCCTTCAGGATGCCAATTTTCAACTGCAACGGGCCAGGATTAGTTTGTTGCGGGCCACGGGAGAGTTGGAAGCTTGGGTCGAGAGTGGAAAG
Source organism: uncultured Acidobacteriaceae bacterium (assembly GCA_963720075.1). Classification (GTDB taxonomy): domain Bacteria; phylum Acidobacteriota; class Terriglobia; order Terriglobales; family Acidobacteriaceae; genus PALSA-188. The sequence goes on from CAVREG010000016.1 coordinate 425,327, forward strand.
TGACCAGATGCATCGGACCCCACGCGGGGTGCGGTTTCGCCTCTCAATGCGTCAAAACCGCCGTCTGGCGTAAACGCATTGGAGGCTGGCTGCGGCTTTAATACCCTTAAACCTGCCGGATTGCTGAAATCGGCGCAGCCGCAAAAGTGTACCTAAGTGACACCTGCGGTTCTGAAGCGCATCTGGCAATGATAAGATAAGTTATTCAAACCTATGCCTTTAAAAACGTTATTCCTTAATCCTCCTTCTTTTGAAAACTTTGATGGGGGGGCTGGCTCACGCTGGCCCGCCACTCGCGAAATTGAGTCGTATTGGTACCCGGTTTGGCTGGCTTATCCAACTGGAATGTTGGAGGGGGCGCGCCTGCTGGATGCCCCGTCGCACCACGTATCGGCTGAAGAGACGATCAATATTGCTCGGGACTACGAGTTCCTGGTTCTCTATACCAGCACACCTGGGTTTCCTGGCGACATCCGGCTGGTGCAGAAGATCAAGGACGCGAATCCCAAGATCAAGATTGCGTTCGTGGGTCCTCATGTCACTGTGCTTCCGGAACGATCGTTGAAAGATGGAACGGCGATTGATTTTATCTGCCGCAAGGAATTTGATTATTCCGTGGTGGAGTTTGCGCAGGGCAAGCCGCTCGAAGAAATCATGGGAATTTCTTATTTGAGAGATGGCGGCGTAGTGCACAATCCTGATCGTCCGCAACTTCAGGATCTGGATTCCCTTCCACACGTAACGGATGTTTATCATCGCGATCTGGACGTGCGGCGTTACAACGTCCCGTTCCTTCTTAACCCTTACGTTTCGCTCTACACCACGCGAGGATGCCCGGCTCAATGCACATTCTGCCTCTGGCCTCAGACGACCAGCGGCCACGCATGGCGCAAACGCTCGACTGATGACGTTGCCGCCGAGATGGCGAAGGCAAAAGAATACTGGCCGTATGTCAAAGAATTCTTTTTCGATGACGATACTTTCAACATTCAAAAGGCGCGAACCGTCGAACTGTGCGCGAAGCTAAAACCGCTGAACCTTACGTGGTCCTGCACGTCGCGCGTTACCACGGATTTCGAGACCCTGAAGGCTATGAAGGAGGCTGGCTGCCGGCTTCTGATCGTTGGCTATGAGTCTGGCGATCCGCAGATTCTGAAGAACATTAAGAAGGGCGCAACCGTCGAACGCGCGCGGGCTTTTACAAAGGATTGCCATAAGCTCGGACTCGTCATCCACGGCGACTTCATCCTTGGATTGCCGGGAGAAACTCGCGAGACCATCAACAATACGATTGCATTCGCCAAGGAACTGGACGTGGAGACGATTCAGGTTTCTGTCGCCCACGCCTACCCCGGAACCGAACTCTACGATTACGCAATCAAGAACGGCTTCATGGTGGCGGATACGAAGATGGTAGACGAGGGTGGCCACCAGCTCGCGCATATTCAATATCCTGGCCTCCCAGCCGACGAGATTCTGGATTCGGTACACCGGTTTTACGATGAGTATTATTTCCGGCCAAAAGCAGCCTTCCGCATCTTGAGAAAAGCCGCGTTCGACAGCAATGATCGCAAACGGCTCTACAAAGAAGCCAAGACCTTTTTGAAGGTACGAGCCATGCGGCACAAGTGGGTTAAAGACAAGCGCCACGATGACAAGGTCGCGGCGGCGGCACGCGAGCCAGTTGAGGTCTAAGGTTTAGGAATCAGTGTGACCTTCCGTAAGTATCTGGTGCTGGCCGGCGTGACTGTGTGTGCGGCGGCTGGTGATTCACTCCTTTCGCGAGGAATGAAGGAACTCGGAAATATCTCCTTCCAGAATTTATCCAGCCTTGTTTTGGCAATTTTGAATCCCTGGGTGGCCCTGGGGATTTTGTTTTTGCTTGGATTTTTCGCTTCCTACATGGCCGCACTTTCCTGGGCGGACTTGACCTACGTGCTTCCGGCAACTTCCCTAGGGTATGTTTTGCTGGCTTTGATCGCCAAGTTCCTTTTGCACGAACAGATTTCGACAAACCGCTGGCTGGGAATTGCTTTGATCTCGGCCGGAGTGGGTTTCGTCACTCAAGGACCGGAACTCACGCACGAGCCTGATACGGGGCTGCGCACAACGAAAACGGCTGCGCCGATGCAAGCTGGCACGAGGGGCAAATGACGACACAGATTTATACCTGGAGTTCAATCGCGGCTATCGTGATCGCTTCGTGCGCGGGCGATGTCCTGTTGTCGCATGCGATGAAACAGGTTGGTGACGTCGGGGAGCTCTGGCAAAGTTCTGGGATGCTCAACGTTATTGGGCGCATTATTCGCAACCCCTGGTTTGTTTGCGGCGTCTTGTGCATGACCGTGGCTTTTTACAGCTTGTTGTTTGCGCTCTCATGGAATGACGTGAGCCTGATAGGGCCGGCGGCCGCAGCTCTTACGTTTGTTGGCAACGCAGTCGCCGCGAAAATCTTTTTGCATGAGAGAGTAGATCATCGCCGGTGGATTGCCGCATTGCTTGTGGCGGGAGGGGTGGTGTTGCTTGCAGCGTAATGCTTCACATAAAGCCTGATGCAGCCAAGTCGGGCACAAGGAAGTGCGCGTCGCGCGCTTCCACTGCCTGGAAGATAGCTTCCGCGGCCAGGTATCCACTTCTCACTGCTCCCTCCATCGTTGCAGGCCAACCGGTCGCCGTCCAGTCTCCTGCCAGGAAAATGCGAGGCAAAATTGTTTTTGGCTTGGGACGATAATCGTCGGCGCCGGGCAGCGGCGAATACGTCGCGTGGACTTCTTTGATCACAGTGGACTTGACCAGGATCGCTTCCCGCGCTTGCGGAAAAAACTCGCGCAGTTCGCGTATCGCCATGTCAGTGATTTCGGCGCGAGATCTATTGACCAAACTTTTGGAAGCGCTCACGACTAATTCCACATAGCTTCCCGTGTTGTCCGCGGTTTTCCCGAGTAGCTTTGACTTATGAAACATCCATTGAATCGTGCGGTCCAGCAAAACGGCGTGGTCGAGATCTGTAATTTGCCGATCGAACCATAAATGGATGCCGGTAATTGGAGATGTCTCGAACTTCGCCAACACGCCGCGGAGAGGCTCTGCATCTGAGCTTTGAGGCAGTATCTTGGACAACATATCAAAGGGGACAGCCGAAATTGCGTAATCGAAAATCATTTTCTCGCCGGTCGATAACGTTACTGCATCGGGTTGCAACTGCAACGAATCCACACTTGATCGCACTCGGACGTCTCCGCCACGCGCTCGAATGTAATCTCCGGCAACGCTGTACAACTCAGTTAATGGAACCGTGGGAATGCCCATTCGGCCTGCGGCCGGAGATTTCAGAAAAGATTCGCGAATAACTTGCGCGGCATAAGGAATGGACACCCGATCCAAGTCTTCATTCAAGGCGCTCACCAGTACGGTCTTCCAGAAACGCTCGATGGCGCGTTCCGTCTGATGTTGGTCGCGCAACCAGCTTAGGAACGACCTGCCGTTGTCTCGTGGCTTCTTCGTCAGCAACTTCATCATGGCGAACGCAATCGCCAGCTTGTCTGCCAGACCCAGACATGTGACACGAAGGAAAGCGGGAGCGGTGTGGAACGGCGCAGGCAAGTGGGAGGGCTCGAGGATTGAAGCGCGTCCACCAGGTTCGAGAAAGGTTAGCCGATCGTACCAGCGGATTTTGTCCTGCACGCCGAGGCGCTGGTAGAAGTTGATCAGATTTGTGCAACAGCCCAACAGAACATGCTGGCAGTTATCCACGATTTCGCCGGTTCCCGGATGCTGATACGAGGAGGCGCGTCCGCCCAAATAAGGACGCCGTTCAAATAAAGTAACGTGAAATCCAGTGTCTGCGAGAGCGCAGCCTGCGGCCAGTCCAGCGAGGCCGCCGCCTATAATTGCGACTCGCGTTGGCGGCTGCGTAGATGTATTTCGCAGAAGCGCCGGGGATAACTCAGGGGTTGGCGCGTCTTTCCTCAAGCGAGGCGTTTCAGGAAGCCCTTTCCAAGAATCACGAGCTTCTCGCGAGTGCTGAGGCTGATTTTGTTACGGAATACATCAAAGTCGCGAGTGGTAATTCTATCGAGCAGGCGCTGATATATGGTGAGCAGAACCCATAGCGCGGGGCGGCTGTCTTCGTCAATGTAGGGAATCAGATCTTTTCCAGCACTGTAATATTCGCGCGCTCTCTCCGCCTCCATCGCTAACAAAGGACGGAACGGGGTTGAGTCGGTGGCTGAAGCCAGTTGGGATGCTGAGATTCCAAATCTCGCAAGATCTTCTTGCGGGAGATAAACCCTTCCCATGGCGGCGTCTTCTTTTACATCGCGGATAATGTTTGTGAGCTGGAAGGCAAGCCCACAGCGCTCAGCCAGCGATTCCGCGGCAGGGTCGCGGTATCCGAAAATTCGAATGCATACCAGGCCAACTACCGAGGCGACCCGGTAACAATACACGCGAAGGTCTTCAAACGTGCGGTAGCTCACCGTCAATCCGCTGGCATCAGATGTGACTTCGGTCGGCGTCACGTCCATCTCGGTACCGTATGCCAACTGATCGAGCCATCCGATTTGGATGTTGAAGCGATGCTGCGCGTCGGTTAATGCCAGCAGAATTGGATCATCCGTCGGCTCGCCTGCCACAGCTCGATGCAGAGCATTCAACCAATCATTGAGTTTCTGCCGCCGCTCCCGTTCCGGCAGGCTAGCGTCATCGGTCAGGTCGTCGCACTTACGCATGTAAGCGTACACGGCGCATAGGGCTTGGCGTTTGGGACGTGGCAGCACCAGAAACGCATAATAAAAATTCTTGGCTCTCTTCTGAGTGATGCCGCGGCAAACGGAATAGGCCATCGCGAGTTGCGACGCACTCGGCGCGGCATAAGTGGGGACCTGTTGCAGGGCGGTGCTCATGTGAACTTGCCTACCACGGCGCGAACCAGCAGTGACAGCTTGCGCATTTTTGAAATTGCAGGGCGCATTCCCAGAACGGCGTATTTCTGACGTTCGATTGCATTCAGGACCTCTTCGCCGCCGCGACTAAATAGTTCAAGATCAATCGCAAGTTCGCGATCCACTTTGCCGATAAGCGGATACCCGCGCCGGAACCAATCTCGCGTGCGCTCAACTTCGAAGCGCATCATGTCTGCGGAACGCGGCGGTGTTTCGTCGCTGCGGGAATGTCAGCCTCCGCCACGCCAAACCGGTCGAGGTCTTCAAGCGGGAGATAGATTCTGCCTTTAGCATAATCCCTGCTCACATCCTGCCAGAAGTTTGCCAACTGCAACGCGGTGCAAGTGTAATCAGACAGCGCCTGCCGTTCTGCATCGCGATAGCCGCAGAGATATAGCACAAGGTGGCCGACTGGATTTGCAGAATACTCGCAATAACTAAGGACATCATCGAAAATCGGGAATCGAGTCACCGTCTGATCCTGGCGAAACGCCTTCAGAAGGTCAGCGAACGGTTGGCGAGGAATATCAAACAGGCCAATGGTCTCAGATAGATGCTACAAAGACAGGATGCCGCGCATAACCGGAATAGCACGCATCGAGTTCGCGTTCCCATTGGTCGAGCAGCTGTAACGACAGGTTAGGATCACCAACTTCATCGCCGAGATCATCTGAGATGCGGCAGTAGGCATACACATTGTAGAAATGCTGGCGCAGATGTTTAGGAAGGAACCAGGACGCCACGGAAAAATTCTCGTAGTGCGATCGCGCCAGCCGGCGGCAATATTGCTGCGCCTCCTCTACAGAAGGCGGCTGATCGGGAATAGCGTATTCAGCAGGAAGGGCTTGCCAACCTGACCGCGCGGAAAGATCCGCGACGAGTGGGGGGGCGTTATTGGCAATGGATGACAAAGGCAACTCGTCTCCTGCAGTGTTGCTTTGAACTCCGGCGCTAACGTTACAAGCTTTTGTGGCGATCGAGATTCTCGTTGAATTAATGGCCTGGAATGATCGCAGTCTTTATGTCGCCATTGCGATTGAGCATGTGGTGGAGAACTTGCTGCAACCGCGAGAGCGGCGCTTCGCCGGTAATGTAGTCGTTCGATCGAATTTTCTTTTCCGCGATCAGCGCAAAAGCCTTGCGAACGGTTTCTGGCGTGTGATGGAACGTGGCCTTCAAGGTCACCTCGGAATAATGGAGGCGATTCGTGTCGAGCTGCACTTTGGTTCCGGTGGCGCAGCCGCCGAAAAAGTTTACGGTACCACCCTTGCGAACCATGTCAATTGCCCACTCCCACGCATCCGGACGGCCGACCGCTTCTATGGCTACGTCGCTGCCGCGTTTGTCCGGTGACAGTTCCCGCACCGCATCCACTGGGTCTTTTACTTTGGTGATCTGAACCACTTCATGTGCGCCCATATGCTTCGCGGCCAGGACTTGAGAATCCCGCTTCACGACCGAAATGACGTTGCAGCCTACGGCGTTTGCTACTTGAACAAACATGAGGCCGATTGGGCCGCCGCCGATTACCGTGACCGTGTCGCCAATCTCCACGCCTGTTTCGTGTAAGCCGCGCAACACGCAAGCAAGAGGCTCCACCATAGCAGCCTCTTCAAAGCTGACGTGAGGAGGAATCGCCAACATATTGATCTCGACGATTCGTTTGGGAATGCGTATGTACTCAGCGTAGGCCCCATTGTTGAATAACAAATCTTCGCAGAGATTCGCCTGATGTTTTGAACAATAGAAACACATCTGGCAGGGAGCGGAATTCAACGCAACAACGCGCATCCCTTTCTTAAACCCACGAACCCCGTCGCCAACTTCTTCAATCACTCCAGCGAGTTCATGCCCGAACAGCGCTGGAGGCACAATCATCCGCGCGTGATAACCGCGCTGATAAACCTTGAGATCAGTCCCGCAGGTAAGTGCAACCTGGACTTTGACCAGAACCTCGCCATCCCCGACTCGCGGGATGGGGACTCTTTCGATTTTCACGTCCTCTTTACCGTAGAGGACGGCTGCGGTCATCTTTCCGTTCACTTATGAGTTTCCTTCGGCGTAAGTCTGCCGCGAACCTTGCCGCGAAGCAGGCCAGGAACTTCCGGGCTGAATCACAACCTTCATCGAACTCGGCTGGGGATGAGCCGCCAACTCCAGCGCTTCCCGGCTTTGCGACAAAGGGAAACGGTGACTGATCAATCGTTCCAAATTCATTTCACGCCCCATCACGAATTGCACCGATTCTTGCTGCAAATCTACAGAAGCGCTATAAGACCCAAGCAATGTCTTCTCGTCCACGCACACTGCCGCAGGATCAATCATCACTTCGCCCCGGGCGGTCTGGGCAAACAGCAGCACCCGCCCGCCAGGCCGTACTGAATCCAGCGCGGTCCCAATCAGACTATTGCCACCGACTGCCAAAATGGCAGCATCCGCCCCGCGGTTCTCCGTCATTCGTTTCATCTCTTGAATGACATCAGTTCGCGACGCATCAATAGAATTTTGCAAACCGAACTCTTTAGATATTGTAAGCCTCTGTGCATACAAATCGGAAGTAATTACCCTTGCGCCTGCACGTTTGGCCAATGCAGCCAATAAGATACCGATCGGCCCTTGCCCAATCACCAGCACTGTTTCGCGTCGGGAAAGCTGTAATCTCTCAATTCCCTTAAGGCAAGTATTCGCAGGCTCAACGAAGCAGGCCTGTTCAAACGAGACTGTGTCCGGAATGTGAACAGTACCGCGTCGGACAATCCAGTCCATTACCCGGACGTATTCGGCAAACCCTCCGCCAGAAGGCTCGAAGCCAGCGGTGCAGCCTACCCTCTTGTAAGTTTCGCATTGCGCGAAAGTCTTATGCTGGCAATAGAAACACTCGCCGCAAGGGATGTGATGAAAGACGACGACTCTGTCGCCGGGTTTGAATTGTTGGACGCTCGATCCTGACACCGCGACTACGCCGGAAGTCTCATGGCCAAAAATACGTGGGGCCGAATGCGAGCCAGTTGCGATCTTCTTCAGATCGGTGCCGCAGACGCCGCATGTGTGCACTCGAACGAGCAATTCGCCGGCGGCAATCTCAGGGACCGGGACAGTTTCAAGTCGAACATCGTTCACGCCGCGATAGATCGCAGCCTGCATGGTCGCGGGCAGCGGGAGCACCGATTCTTCTGTCGTGAATTGTGATGCTATCGCCATTGTTAAACGTGTTATTGAACCCGCTTATTAAACCCCGGGTTGCTGGTGTTCCATTTCCATTTGATGCGGTCCGTGGCCCGAATTGTCCAATTTATCGTAGTTTGGATTCTGTTGGTCCAACCATCTGCAAAGTGCCTTAGACGCCGCGGCACTATTTTTCGCAAGCCTGGAGACTTTTATCCAAAGCCACGGGCGGAGCGCGGCGAAGGCTGCAAAGTGTATGCTTCGGAACGTTCCATCTGGACGGATAAAACTCTGCATCTGTGGCAGATCGAAATCGTGTTCATCGGAGATGGCCTTCACCGCTTGGAATTTGATTCCGTGAGATTCGGCTACGCGCCCGACAGCTGCCGCCTCCATGTCAATCGCATTCGCTCCATAGGCGCTGGCAAACTTTGCTTTTTGGGCGCTACCCGCAACGGAGGGAGCGCTCAAAAGCGTGCCCGTCCCTGATCCGATATCAAGTTTGCTTCCATCTCTTGCATCAACTACGCAGCCAGGTACGAAGATGTTCCCTACCCTTAACGTTGAATCAAGACCGCCAGCGAATCCCACCGATTGAATCAAAACTGGGTGATAGAGGCTGATGATCGCCTCCGTCGCTATGCGCGCAGCCTCTGCGCCGATTCCGCCGCATACCAAAACGGCGCGGTCTCGCTCGAAAAATTTGAATCGCCGGCCTTGGAATTGTCGAGTCGCGATGCGCCAGTGCTTCACGAGTGGCCGGACTTCGCGTTCGAGAGCAGCGATGATTGCAGTCTTGCTCGAGCCTGGCAAGTTCGTCCCCGCCGAGCTTCGCTCGGCCTGAACGGGCGAGGGCGCCCGTACCACACAATCAAAATCAACCACGAGCTATGCGCCAGCAATCGCGCAAAATCTACGGCGAAACATAGCCGTTGCTCTGGAACCAGTCCACCGCGCGGCGCAAGGCATTGTCCACCGGAAGCGGCTTCCATCCCAGTTCGCGTTCGGCTTTTGTCGAGGAAACAAACATCTTCTTGCGTCCCATGCGCACGGCGTCAATAGTGACCCGCGGCTCACGCCCCCGGATGCGTCCGGTGAATATTTCATCTACCACGCCGGTTGCCAGCGCGATAAAGTAAGGTACTCTGATTGTAGGGGATGGCAATCCAGTTATAACTGCCAGTTTATCCAGTATCTGTTTCAGCGTGAGGTTCTCGCCGCCCAAAATGTAACGCTCGCCGCTTCGGCCTTTTTCCAATGCTGCCACGTGGCCGCGCGCACATTCGGTCGCGTCCACTAAGTTCAATCCTGTATCCACATAGGCGGGAAACTTTTTCTTTAAAAAATCCAAAATAATTCTACCCGTGGGAGTCGGCTTGATATCTCGCTCGCCGACCGGCGTGCTCGGATTCACGATCACCACATCCAGCCCGTTTCGTCCCTCGGCGATTGCGATCTCTTCTGCCATGTATTTTGATCGCTTGTAATGGCCGATCATATTGTCGAGCGATACCGGGGAATTTTCATCAGCAGAACTGCCATCGGCGGCAAAACCCATCGTCGCCACGCTGGACGTATAGACGACGCGCCGTACCCGATTCTTGCGTGCGGCACTCAGAATCGTCCGGGTACCTTCAACGTTCGAACGGTACATCTGATCAGAATCCGGGGCCCAGAGACGATAGTCGGCGGCGACGTGGAAAACAACGTCGCAACCCAACATTGCTTTTTCGATGGACGACGCGTCCCGCAGGTCTCCGGTAACACGGTCACCCGCCAGATCCTGTATGTTCCTCAGGTCGCTGCTTGGCCGCACAAGCAGCCGCACTTCCGAGCCTTGCTCCAGCAGAACACGCGCCACGTGGCTGCCGACGAATCCAGTGGCGCCTGTGACGAAAGCTATCATTGGCGCGTTGAATGTGTCCTAATTCTTCTCGATCATCACTTTATTGTAGGTCGTGAGCGCGATTAGCGGAAAATATTGGCGGTACATGTGGTACTTCAAATAGAACACTTGAGGGAAGCCGGTCCCGGTGTAATAAGGCTCATCCCATGAGCCATCATTTTTCTGGGTTCGCAACAGATAAGCGACGCCGCGAGCCACGCAATCACTGCGCGTGTCGCTGGCTGCCAGCAAACCCATGATCGCCCACGCGGTTTGAGATGCGGTACTTGGTCCCACTCCTCTTGTATTGGGATCATGGTACGAATCACAAGATTCTCCCCAGCCGCCGTCGGGATTCTGTACCATCCTCAACCATTCGGCTGCTTGCTGAATGTGAGGCTCGTGGTAATCAACTCCCATCGCCTGAAGGCCGCGCAGAACCAGCATGGTTCCGTAAATGTAGTTGACGCCCCACCGGCCAAACCAGGAACCGTCCGGCTCCTGCTCGTCGCGAATAAATTTCATGGCCTTTTTCACCGCAGGGTGACTCTGATCGTATCCGTAGGCCGCGAGCATTTCTAAAATGCGTCCGGTGATGTCAACGGTCGCGGGATCGAGCATGGCATTGTGATCGGCGAAGGGAATGTGTTGAAACACCATGCGATCGTTATCTTTGTCGAAGGACGCCCACCCGCCATTTCGGCATTGCATGGAAAAAACCCAGTCAATGGCTCGTTGCACCGATTCGCGCTGATAGCGCCCATTCGGATGCTCTGTTTGCGCGAGACCAAGGCAGACCATTGCAGTGTCATCCACGTCGGGATAAAACTCATTGTTAAATTCGAAATACCAGCCGCCGGGCTGACCCTTTTTGTTTTTTACCTTCCAGTCGCCGATGGTGCGAACCTGCTTTTGCAGAATCCAATCTGCACTCTTTACCATGCGCGGGTCATCGGCCGGGACGCCGCTTTCGCCAAGAGCGAAGAGGGCATACGCTGAATCCCACACCGGAGGCTTGCATGGCTGCATGCGAAACGTATCTTGCTCTTCGATTCCCAATTTTTCAAATTCATCAAGAGCGCGAATCACTTGCGGATCGTCAAGCGAATATCCAAGGCACCGGAGCGCGATAACCGAATTCATAAGGGATGGGTAAATTGCTCCCAGGCCATCGCTCATTTCAAAACGTTCCAAAATCCATTTCTCCGCCTTTTTCAGAGCCATCGAACGCAACGGACGAATATGCACGCGCTCGAACCAATGCGTGAGGCGGTCGAGTGCCAGAAAGAAATTTCGCCATGAAACCAACTTCTTGTCCCAGGGCAGATGCATGCGTGACTTTTCCCGTCCACCGACGAACAGTTCTTCCACGCCCATTTCATCGGGAATCTTCTTGAAGGGCTTCTTGGCATAGGCGATGGAAAGGGGAACCAGAATCGCGCGCGACCACGAAGAAATCTCGTAGATATTGAACCAAAACCAGTTGGGAAACAGGACAATCTCTGGAGGAATCGCGGGAACGGCGTCGTAGTCGTATTGACCGAAGAAGCAGAGAGAAATTTTGGTGAAAGTATTGACTTTGGTGACGCCGCCCAACTCAAGAATCTTCTTGCGTGCGCGCGCCAGCGCGGTATGATCCGCCAGATAACCCGCGAGCTTGAGCCCGAAATAAGCTTTGACTGAAACGCCAAGATTCGACGGCCCACCAGGGTAGATACTCCAACCGCCATCTTCATTCTGATGTTGCAGGATGTAGTTGGCGGCCTTTTGGCAGCGTTCCGCATTTGCAGAACCGAGAAGGGTGTGCAGAAGAATGTAATCCGACTCAAGCGTAGTATCGCCCTGAAGTTCGCCGCACCAGTATCCTTCTTCGTGCTGCTGCGAAAACAGGCATTGCCGGGCAGCATCAATTGCCGCAGCCACACTACGGCCAAGATCAGCGATTTTGCCAAAATGAAGTTGAGCGCCAGCCTTAGGCAGCGGAGACGAGGAGGAGGTCTCTTCCATATTGAATGTTAGCTAACGGCTACGCCGGCGGGTGCGCTGGCGATTGCTTCCACAATCTCAGGAGGCAATCCGAAACGCACATTTTCCGGCATTACTTCAACTTCCTGCACGTTATCAAAGCCTTTGGTGCCCAAAAACTTCGTTACTTCTTCGACCAGGCACTCTGGAGCAGAAGCGCCTGCCGTCAGCGCGATTGTCTTAACCCCATGGAGCCATTCCGGTTGGATGTCGCGGTAGCTATCAATCAAATGCGACCCCGTTCCCAAATTGCGGGCGACTTCAACGAGGCGGTTGGAATTCGAGCTGTTATCCGAACCGACGACGAGCAAAAGTTCCGCGTCGGACGCAACGTGCTTTACCGCGACTTGCCGGTTTTCCGTGGCATAGCAAATATCCTGAGCCGCTGGAGCTTTAATATTCGGGAAACGCAGTCGGAGGGCGGCGATAATGTCCTTTGTCTCGTCCAGGCTCAAGGTGGTCTGGGTCAAATAGGCCACGCGGTCGGGATTCGGAACTGTAACGGAAGCCGCTTCCTCGGGAGAACCCACGACCTGGGTCACGACAGGCGCTTCACCGAGAGTGCCAATAACTTCATCGTGGTCGCGATGCCCGATAAGGACTAACGAATAGCCTTCCTTAGCGAACTTTACCGCCTCAACATGGACCTTTGTCACCAGAGGACAGGTGGCGTCTATGACGCGCAGTCCGCGCTGTTTGCTGGCGTCGCGAACCTCAGGTGAGACGCCGTGGGCGCTGTAAATGACCCGCTCGCCGTTGGGAACCTCTTCGACGCTGTCAACGAAAATTGCACCCTTGCCTTGCAGTTCTTCAACCACGAACCGGTTATGGACTATTTCCTTGCGCACGTAGATGGGAGGACCAAAGGCCTCGAGGGCGATGCGGACGATATCAATAGCCCGGACAACGCCAGCGCAAAAGCCGCGTGGCTTCAATAAGAGCAGAGTTTTTCCGGTTTCAGGCAAGTAGGATTCCTTGTTCAAGAATACACTTTCTCCATCATGAAGTTCTCTTAAAACTATCTCAAAGCATCTCGTTGGTCAATGTAACCCAAAGAATCGCATGGGATTAGCAGCGATTGGGGAATATTGGGAGGTGAATGGGAGAGCTACCATAACCGTGTCACCCCGTAGGCCTCGAAGACTTTCTCATTGCTCACAAGAATCATATCTTCTTCCAGCGCCTGTGCGATCAATATCCGGTCAAAAGGATCTCGGTGCAGACGGGGCAGCAAGCCTGCGCGAATGGCGTGCCTCACGGTAATGGGTAATGGAATGAACCGGGATTCCTCCAAATACGCAGAGAAATTCTGCACGATTTCGGACGCAATAGCCAACTTTCCGAGTTGAACTTTGGTGGCGATTTCCCACGCACTTGCAGCGCTTACTCCTACGTGGCTGGATTTATGTGCGATCTCGTCTCTTACGGAGTCGGCCATCACATCGTTTCCAGTCAGCCACCACAACAATGCGTGAGTGTCCAGAAGCAGGCGTGACACTACTCCCAACGATCCAGTTCTTCCGGCGGTAAAGGCTCAAAAAACTCTGGGCCTATATGTATTTTCCCCTTTAGCATCCCCGGCCTTCGATTTCCCTGGGCATCCTCAATGGCCACGAGGCGTACGACAGGCTTGGACCCTCGCGCGATGACCACGTCCTCACCGCGGCAGGCTTTTTCGATTAATCGAGAGAGTTGCGTTTTTGCTTTGTGAATGGTTATCGTTTCCATATTAGCTAACCTATATTAGCTAACATTTGAGGTTTGTGCAATTCAATATCCATGATGCAAAACTGACGGCTTAGACCGTCACCATGGCAAAGGGTTTCTCCCGCAATATAGCGTCCCGCGTTTTCTCCCCTACGCATTGGTCTTCAGCATTTGCTCGGCGTGCTTGCGCGACGTGTCCGTAAGCTTCGCACCGCTTAACATTCGAGCGATCTCTTCGGTGCGCTCATGACCGCTGATCAGCCGAATGGCAGTTCGGGTACGCCCATTCGAATCTTTTTTTTCAATTAAGTAGTGATGGTCGGCAAAAGTGGCGATCTGCGGCAGATGCGTTACGCAGAGAACTTGATTGGATTTAGCCAAGCCCTTCAGCTTTTTTCCTACCGCCTCAGCCGCGCTTCCGCCGATGCCGGTGTCTATTTCGTCGAATACGAGAGTCCGTTGTCCGCCGGCATTTTTCTTCTGCCTGCTTAAATCGCGAGAACCGGCCTCTACGCTGGATTTCAAGGCTAGCATGCAGCGTGACAACTCTCCGCCAGAAGCGATCTGCTCAAGACGTCGCAGAGGTTCCCCTGGGTTGGTGGAAATCATATAAATTGCCTCATCGAAGCCCGAGCCGGTCCAGTTACCTTCTTCGTCGCTTCCCGTGACTTCAATATGGAAACGTGCCTTCATAGCTAAATCATTAATCTCGGCCTCTACCAATTTCTCCAACCGGTGTGCGGCTTCGTGGCGCTTCTTCGAAATCCCCCGGGCAATCGTGAGATATTCTCGCGCGGCTTCGCCCAGGTCGCTATGGAGTTGGCGCAGAATTTCGTCCTTATTTTCCATCTCAGAAAGCTTGCGCGAAACTTCTTCGCCGTACTTCATGACTTCTTCCACGGTAGCGCCGTACTTGCGCTTTAAGCGATCCATTGCCGCAAGGCGGTCTTCAACCTCGGCAAGATGCTCAGGCGAGGCATGAATTCCACCGGCATAATCTCGCAGAGTTGCCCCGACATCTTCCACACTGATGCGCGCCGTCTCCAGCGCCGCCAACGACTCCCCAAATTTTGGTTCATAACGAACCAGATCTTCGAGATGCTTTTGTGCCGCACGCAAGGATGAAGAAGTCGAGGCGCTCCCTTCATATAACAAGTCGAATGCATTCAGCGCTGCGCTGTAGATTTTCTCGGCATTGGCTAGGACGACCTTTTCGGTGGCGAGACGCTCATCCTCGCCAGGCTGCAATTTGGCTTCTTCAATCTCGCGCCTCTGAAAAGTCCACAAGTCGAGCAAGCGCAAGCGGTCCTGCTCGCCCTGTTCAAGATCTTTAATTCGCTGAACGATATTTTTCCAGCATGCAAATGAATCGCGAACGGCGTCTAGTTGGATTCCTGCGAATGCATCGAGGAGGCCGAGTCTTGCCTCGCCGTCGAAAGATAAAATGGATTCGTTCTGAGCATGAATGTTGGCCAGGAAAGGCGCCAGTTGGCGAAGCACTGATACCGTGGCGGGCTGGTTGTTGACGAAAACCCGCCCTTTGCCGCCAACTGCAATTTCGCGGCGCAGAATGGTGGACTCGCCGTCTTCATTCCCGTCAATACCGTTTGCTTCCAGAATTTTAGAAACGGATTTGGCTGAGGCGCTTTCAACTTCGAACACTGCGGATAGAACGGCGCGGTCCGTCCCAGCGCGAATCACCTCGGAGGAAGCTTTGTCACCCAGCAAAAGCGCGAGGGCGTCAATGAGGATAGATTTACCCGCTCCGGTTTCGCCGGTTAAAAGATTGAGTCCTGAGGCGAACTCTACGGTGAGACTGTCAATGACTGCGTAGTTTTCGAGCCGGAGTTCGGCGAGCATGCGTATCCCGGAAATTCACTACAAATGATGAGATGAAGCGAAGGATAGCAGAAAAACCCGAAGGATTATCGAAGGGTTCGCGGAACAGAAGAAGCCACGGCAACAGCCGTGGCTTCTTCCGAAGTTTGCCAACAATGCAACTATCCCGCTTTACGGAGTTCGTCTCTTTCCCGGTCTGAAGCCGTTCCCGAAGGAGACTCGGCCCTGCAGGTTTCGCATTGATTCGTAATGTCTCTCCGCCGCTGGCGTAGGCGATCTTCAAAGTTTGACCAACGGCCGCCTATGCCGACAGCTGAATTGTTAATGACCACCTCATCCGCGCCGGCAGGGATAATTCTTTCCGCTGTAAGGCTTGCATTCTCTTCCGGGCTGATTTGGCTGCCAATAGAGCCCGGTTCAGGAGGCATTTCCGCGGCAGTTGGCGTCACGTTGTGGTCGCTACCCCTCCGGTGCTGGACTGCGCCTCCTACCCACGATTCCTGATAGCGGCTCTCATAATCACGCCATTTACCTTCTGACTCAATAACCGAGTCGTCGTAAGGAGGGAATTTTTCGATCTGTTCTTTGGTTAAACTAACAGCAAAATCATCTTTATGTTCGCTGGAAGCGCGGAGCTGTTGAGGGGGCACAATGAATTTTTTGCTGGAAAGCCATCCACCCGTATCTATAACCACGTAGTGAATGTTGCCCGTCGTGTGATCGAAAATCACATCGTCAATCTTGCCCAGCTTCTTGTCCCCAGAACCATAAACAGTTGCGCCCCGGATGTCGTCGGCGTTCTCTGTTTGCGAGTCAAGAAGACTGTTGTCACGTAACGTGCCATAGTGCGCCATAGTTCCTCCTTGCAGGGTGAGTTGTGATAGCCGACGAGTGGCGGAATCCGTTTCACCGTTACAATTGCTTATGATGCCGCCATGCTTCGGGGCGGGCGTATGGCGGTGACGCTTTTGCAGAATGTTAATGAATCGGATGCGCCGAAAAAGTCCTGGCGATAGTGGTTTATAATCAGAATCTACTAATCGAACTAAGACGTTCTCCCAAACATAATGTATTTTCCCCCATTCCTGGCAGTAGTCGTCAGCGGCGAAATATCAGACCTAGTAGGGCAAACTGGCCCCGTCGCCAAAGTTGTTCTTATCATTTTGCTGGCATTCAGCGTGATTTCATGGGCGATTATTCTTTCCAAATGGAGCTTGCTGCGAAGAGCGCGGGTGCAAAGTGGCCGGTTTGTTCGCGCCT
This sequence comes from uncultured Acidobacteriaceae bacterium, assembly GCA_963720075.1. GTDB lineage: Bacteria > Acidobacteriota > Terriglobia > Terriglobales > Acidobacteriaceae > PALSA-188. The sequence continues at coordinate 442,151 of CAVREG010000016.1, forward strand.
TTCGAAAAGCTCAACGCTTGCAGGATGTGGGCGCTGTCGCGGAACAATTCCGTCCGAGTCCGCTTGTGGGCGTGTTTGAAAGCGGTTTCGAGGAATATCGCCGGCAAGGCGGTATTCCGGGCAATCCTGTTGCAGTCCAGCGGGCGATGCAGATCGCAACCTCAGAGGAAATGACTCGCTTTGAGCGCAACCTTACATGGCTGGCAATTACAGGAGCAGTAACGCCATTCATCGGTCTCTTCGGAACCGTCTGGGGAATTATTGACGCATTTCACGGTTTGGGGACGGCTGGTGCAGCAACTCTCCGCGCAGTGGCTCCTGGAATTTCAGAAGCGCTCATCACCACCGCCGCTGGGCTGGCCGCCGCAATCCCGGCTGTTATTGCCTATAACTTGATTGGCGGTTCAATCCGCGAGTTTGCATCCCGTGGCGACGACTTTACGCTCGAGATGCTCAATGCCGTCGAGCGCCAACAACCAGTGGCTGCAGCGTACCGAGGCGTTGAAGCTAGCGAGGTGCGGCGCTAATGGCTTTCACCGCTCCCAACGGACGCACGCAACTCGCCATGGCAGACATCAACATCACGCCGTTAGTTGACGTGGTGCTGGTGTTGCTGATCATTTTTATGGTGACGGCACCGGTTTTGCAATCCGGCATTGAGGTAAGTGTCCCAAAAACCAGGACGGTCAAAGAAATCACCGAAGAGCGGCTCGTGATCAGCATTAATAAGGAACAGCGGGTTTTTCTCGGGAACGATCCCATTAACATCAATGAGATTGGAAGCAAACTTCGCCAAAAGATTCGCGATCCCCGGCATCAATCAATCTTCGTGCGCGCGGATGAAGATGTACCCTTCGGCGCCTTTGCCACGGTTATGGACGCCGTGAAGCAATCGGGAATCACTAACGTCAGCATCGTTACCCAACCGCTTCAAGCTAATGGCAGCCAACGCTGAAATCTTCTTCGAACACGATAGCTGGGGCCGAAATCTAGGATGGTCCGTCGCGCTGCACCTGGCATTTGCCGGGGCGATTATTTTATATGCGGTGATTGGTCCTAATAGAAATGGAGGCAGCTGGGGAGCAGGCGGGGGCGGCGATGCCATGGGGGTTACACTCGTCACCACAGTTCCCCTCCCCGCAAATCCACAGCAAACGCAAAACGTTCTCGCCAATGAATCGAAGGGCCTGGCAAAATCTCAGCCCAAGCCAGAGGAGAAGGCTCCGGAAGCGATTCCGATTCCGGACCGGGAATCTAAGAAGAAGCCCCCGCCGAAACCAATCACAACTGAAACCCACCAGAAACCGCTTCCCCAGCCAGTTCAGCAAGCCGACAATCAGGTGCCCTTTGGCGAGGGTGGTCCCGTACAGGGACCTTATGGAATGTTTAATGCGGGAGGAGCGAAGGGCGGTTTTGGATTTACGGGCGGCGGTGGTGATTTCGGCACGCGTTTCGCATGGTACGTACGGGTGGTGCAGCAGAAGGTCTCGCAGAACTGGTTGAAGTACGAGGTGGACCCGCGCATCAGCCAGGCACAGCGGGTTTATGTGACGTTCGACATTATGCGCGATGGGCGACCAACCAATGTTCAGATAGAACAATCGAGCGGCGTACCGTCTTTGGATCAGTCGGCAACACGCGCGTTGCAGCGTATTGATACTTTTGGTCCGCTGCCTTCCGATTATTCTGCGAATAAGGTGTCAGTTGAGTTCTGGTTCGACTACAAAAGATAGAGCGGCTTTTGGCTATTCGCTCTTGGCTTCTAGCTTCTGGATCCTGTGACCTTGAGGAGTATTTACTCTTGCATTTGTATCAGCGTTCGATGTCCTTTAAAACTCGATTAATACTTTTTTTACTTCTTTGGACCCTTCCCTCTGTAGCGCAGGACTGGATCAAGACTGGCACTGGACTCGGCGTCGAAAAAGTTCGCCTTGCAGCGTCTGATTTCAAGGCATCCACCGCGGACGCAAGAAATCCAGACTTGCTCAAAGCCTTCAACGACACATTGTGGAATGATCTCGACGAAGCCGGCATCTTCGATATGGTTTCGAAGAGCTTCTATCCTCTGGGCGCGGTTGGGGCGCCCGCCGACGTCAAGTTTGAAAGCTGGAGTTCTCCTCCGCCGAACGCCTCAATGCTGGCCTTCGGAAACCTCGGGGTCTCCGGCGATAACGTCACCGTGCAAGGATGGCTTTACGACGTTAAAAACATCACCTCGCCGCAGGTCTTAGGCAAACAATATCAGGATGCGGCAACGACGAATGCAGCGCGAATGATTGCCCACAAATTCGCCGACGAGATTATCTTTCGCTTGGGGGGCGCCGTTCCCGGCATTGCCGAAACCCAGATTTATTTTGTCAGCAGCCGCAGCGGCCACAAAGAAATCTGGGGAATGGATTACGACGGCCAAAATCAGCACGAGATCACGCATCTGGGTTCGATTTCGCTTTCTCCACGTATTTCGCCAGACGGCTCACGCCTTGCCTTCAGTTCGATGACAAAATCAGGCTGGGAAATTTTGATGTACTCCATGGAATTGAACCGCATGGTTTCCTTCCCCCGATTTGCAGGCACAAACCTTTCTCCGGCCTGGTCACCGGATGGCGCCAAGCTGGCATTTTCATCGTCGCGTTCCGGGCACTCCGAAATTTATGTGATGGATTCCTCTGGCGGAAATCTGAAGCGCTTGACGTCTTCACGCGGACCCGACGTATCGCCCGTATGGAATCGCAAAACCGGGGCGCAAATTTCATGGGTTAGCGGACGGACTGGACTGCCAGAGGTTTATTCGATGGAGGCTGACGGCACCAACGTGCAGCGGTTGACGGATCAGGGTTATGCGGTTTCTCCGTCGTGGTCGCCGAATGGACAGCTCTTAGTATTCGCGTGGATGCGCCACTACGGTCCGGGCGCACCCGGAGCACAGGACCTCTATATTATGGATGTGACCACGAAACAGTGGGTGCAACTCACGCATGATGGTGGACGCAACGATTTTCCGTCATGGGCTCCCGATGGACGCCACATTGTGTTTCAATCCAGCCGTTCGGGTAGCGAAGAAATCTGGAGCATGTTGGCGGATGGAACGAATCAGAAGCGTCTAACATTTTCAGGCAGAAACACGCAACCGAATTGGAGTTGGAAATAGACTTTTTTGTCAGAAGTTCGCACGTAATACTTAGCAAGCGATTCTAAAGGCCACAACCAAATTAGCCAGCGCGTGGGCCGAAGGCGCGCTAACCTGAGGGAGGAGAAACGTGAAGCAACTAAGAGCAAAATGGTTCATTCTTATATTCGCACTGGGCGCAATTATGTTCCTCGGCGCCTGCCACAAGAAAACAGCGCCACCACCGCCACCACCACCGCCACCGCCAGCATCGCCGACGGCATCGCTAACCGCCAATCCCGAAACCGTGGACAAAGGGCAATCCACCACATTGACGTGGCAAACGTCCAATGCGACCGATGTTAGCATTGGCGGAATCGGCGCCGTGCAGACAAACGGTTCGCAGCAGGTGACACCCGAGGATTCGACTACGTACACACTGACCGCGAAGGGTCCTGGTGGAACACAGGAAGCCACGGCCCGGGTGACGGTAAATGCACCGCCGCCTCCCCCTACTGCGACCGCCCCTTCAGCCACCGAAGAAGAGCTGTTCTCGCAAAATATCAAGGACATTTACTTTGCGTATGACAAATCCGATATCGGCTCCGATCAGCAGCCGTCAATTCAGGAGGACGTTAGTTTCCTGAAGCAGCATCCCGATGTTCACTTCACGATTGAGGGACACTGCGACGAGCGCGGATCAACCGAATACAACTTGGCCCTTGGCGACAGCCGCGCAGGCGCTGTAAAAAGTGCGCTCGTTTCCGGCGGCATTAGCGGCGACAGCATAAAAACGATTAGTTACGGGAAGGAAAAGCCTTTCTGTACCGAATCGAACGAGCAGTGCTGGCAGCAGAACCGCCGCGGGCATTTCGTCTATCAACGATAAGTGCGGTTCGTCCGCCTTCCGTGCGAGGTCGTCCTAAGAAATTTGACTTAAGGATGACCCCGCAGGGATCGGGCCTGTCATCTCACCGTGAACCAATAGGCATCTAAGAGCAGTGACGGTAACGACTATGAAATTTCAACGGGCCTACATTTTTGTCGCACTTCTTCCGTTCTTTCTCGCAACCCCACTTGTTACTCCAGCCTGGGGCGTCAATCGCGACATTATCGAACTACAGGATCAGGTAACGGCGCTGCAAGCTCAGATGACCCACATGCAACAGTCGTTTGACGAACGCATGGGTGTAATGAAGAACCTGATGGACCAGAACACCGACAGCATGAACAAAGTCACAGCAGCCATCACAAGTCTCCAAACGACTTTACAAAAAGAGCAAAGCGATTCGGGCGGCAAAGTAGACCAGCTTTCCTCGCAAATCCAGGCTTTGAACGACAGCCTGGATGAGCTAAAGGCTCGACTCGCCAAAGTAAGCAAGCAACTGGAGGACATGCAAGCTGCCCAGCAAAACCTCAATGCGCAGCCGCCACAGGCCGCCCCTGCGGCAACCCCTCCACAAGCACAAGCTCCTCCTCCAGATGTCCTCTATAACAACGCACTGCGAGATTACAACGGCGGAAACAATGACCTCGCGACGCAGGAATTTTCTGATTACGTAAAGTATTATGCGAACACAGATCTCGCTGGAAATTCTTATTTCTACCTGGCTGAGATCGCATACCGCAAGGGGGACTATCAGACGGCCGCGAAAGACTATGATCAGGTTCTGCAGAACTTCCCCAGCGGAAACAAGGCAGCGTCCGCAGAACTGAAAAAGGGATTTGCGCTAATTGAGCTTGGGCAAAGAGACGAGGGGGTGGCTGCACTACGTCATGTCGTCGCCCGCTATCCCAGAAGTAATGAGGCGCTTCAGGCGAGAGATCGGTTGCGTAAGCTCGGGGTTGCGACGACGGCACCTGCCAATCGCAGAGCGGGGTAGTGTTAAGCTTCGCGGTCTGATTTCGCTCGCTCCGAATAAGCTCAGATTCCGGCCATGCCAAAGCGGAAGCAGGTTTCATTAGCAAATGAGTCGGAATTTGGGACACCCTTCAGCAAAATCTCACTGATTCCATTGACAATCTGCTTCGGGCTACGCTATCTTTAAGTCTTTGGAAGTCCTGTGGTTGCCCGCCTGGTAGCCTGCGCCTTTCGGCGCTTTCCAGGGTGCTCAGCGGTCTTCTTTAATATTTCTGGGCTTTTTAATTTCTGGGAGATCTTGAATGTCAACCTATTTCCCCAAAGCGGGGGAAATCGTTCGCAAATGGTACGTCGTGGATGCCTCCGGGCAGACGCTCGGGCGTCTCGCGTCGCGCGTCGCGATGATCCTAATGGGCAAAGAGAATCCGCAATATACGCCGTTTATTGACGCCGGTGATCATGTGGTTGTCATCAATGCTGACAAGATAAAGACTACCGGCATGAAGGCGGAACAGAAAAGCTATAAGCACTACACCGGGTATCCAGGTGGCCTGCGTTCGGAAGATTATCGTGAACGATTGGCCCGCAAACCAGAACTCATCATCGAGGAGGCCGTTCTGCGTATGCTGCCCAAGACCAAAATGGGGAAGCAGATGATGACCAAGTTAAATGTGTATCGCGGGGATAAGCATCCACATCAGGCACAGAAGCCGCAAGATTTGGCGCTGGAAGTACGCGCGTAGTTTTTGAATTTAGATAGAAAGGTAAGCGACGCTCTTCTCTCTGGATTCAAGCCAAGAGTTAAGAGCCAAAAGCTAAAAGCTGAATGGCAGAGTTAGTTCAATATTACGGAACGGGTCGCCGCAAGTCGGCGATAGCGCGAGTATATCTGCGCCCGGGCAGCGGCGAGTTCAAGATTAATGGACGCGCCTTCGAAGAATATTTCGTCACGCCTTCGCAGCAGTCGGCGGCAAAGCAGCCTTTGGTCTCCACCGAAATGGCAACCACATTCAATGTCGTTGCCAGAGTCACCGGCGGCGGAGTGAATGGCCAAGCAGATGCCATCAAGCTCGGCATCGCCCGCGCCCTCATGGTTTTCAACATCGAACTGCGCAAAAAACTGAAGGCTGAGGGACTGGTCAGCCGCGACTCGCGATCCAAAGAGCGCAAGAAATACGGACAAAAAGGCGCCAGAAAGCGCTTCCAATACAGCAAGCGGTAAAGCAGATCGCTGGGTCATCCTTCATCGCGCAAGCGCGACTGTGGGTGGTTCGGAATGACAAAGGGTTTGAGCTAAAAGCCAAGAGCTAACGGCTAAAAGCCTGTTTCAAAATTCTTCCCGTGCGCGTGTGCCGGGACGGGAATGGCAATCGGGAGCGAACATAGTTTCCGATGCAGACTCAACGAGGAGGTTAATTGGCTAACATCACCATGAAAGAGTTGCTCGAAGCGGGAGTTCACTTCGGGCACCAGACCAAGCGCTGGAATCCCAGAATGAAGGAGTACATCTTCGGAGAGCGCAATGGTATTTACATTATTGACCTGCAAAAGACGCTGAAGATGTTCAAAGAGGCGTCGAAGTTCGTGCAGGACCTGGCGATGCAGGGAAAGATTGTGTTGTTCGTGGGCACCAAACGGCAGGCGCAGGATGCCATTGCCGAAGAAGCCACCCGCTGCGGCGGGTATTACGTTAACCAGCGCTGGTTAGGCGGACTGCTGACGAACTGGGTCACGGTGCAGAAATCCGTAAAGCGCCTGAAAGAACTTGACGAGATGGCCACCGACGGCCGCTACGAGTTGCTTCCCAAGAAAGAAGTCATCAAGCTCGAACGCGAACGGAAGCATTTGCAAGCGAATCTCGCCGGCATCAAGAACATGAATCGTCTGCCCGATGCCATCTTTGTTATCGATTCGAATAAAGAGCAGATTGCCGTTCGTGAGGCCCGTAAGCTTGGCATTCCTGTAGTCGCCGTCGTTGATACGAATTGCGATCCCACCGAAGTGGATTATGTGATTCCGGGGAACGACGACGCATTGCGAGCGATCCGTTTATTCGCCTCTAAGATTTCCGATTCCGTCGCGGAAGGCGCGCAGTTCATGAGCGATAAGAATGACGCCGACCTCGCGGCAGCAGCGGGAGCTGCTGCGCAGCAGGCTGCCTTGGCGGCAACCGAAGCCCCTGCGGAGGGTGCGCCCGTTACTGAAGATACTGAGACCGCAAGCGAAGAGATTAGTATGGAAGACGTGCTTGGCGCCGGGACCCGTAAACAACCGGTTGCGGCAAAAGAGCCCGAAGTCGAGGCTTCTGAAGTTGAGCATCAAACATTCTGATCGGTAGCCGTCCGATACAGACATCGGCCCTCCGAGATAATTGGACCCGCGCAGGTCGTTCAGCCGCGGGTTAAATTTTGTAAGGCATGAAGGACTTATCCTTAAAGATATGGAAACGACCAACAACAACACGAACATTTCGGCAGCACAAGTAAAGGAGCTTCGCGACAAGAGCGGAGCCCCGATGATGGATTGTAAAAAAGCCCTCACGGACGCCAAGGGCGACATCGAGGCCGCCATCGTATTGCTGCGCAAGCGCGGAGCATCGGTCGCGGAAAGAAAAGCCGGACGTGCTACCAGCGAAGGCTCTGTTGCAAGCTATATTCATGCGGGCGGTAAAATCGGCGTGCTCGTCGAAGTGAATTGCGAGAGTGATTTCGTTGCGCGCACCGATGACTTCAAGGAACTCGTGCATGACATTGCCATGCACATTGCCGCGACCGATCCAAAATTCGTCCGCAAAGAAGATGTGACGACCGAGTCTTTCGAGCGCGAAAAGGATATTTATCGCACGCAGGCGGCTGCAACAGGAAAACCTGCCCAGGTTGTTGAGAAAATCGTAGAAGGCAAGATGGGAAAGTTTTACGAAGAAGTCTGCCTTTACGAGCAGCCCTTTATCAAAGATCCGACGGTAACGATCTCGCAATTGATCGCAACCAAGATCGGCAAACTTGGCGAGAACATCGCGGTGCGGCGATTTGCCCGCTTTAAAGTGGGCGATGCGGGCGAAACTATCGCCATCACAAAGCCAGATCAAAAAGCGGAATGACTCGAGGGCGCCTTTGGCGCCCTTTTTTATGCTCTAAGAACCGAGAAATAAAATGCAAACCCCCGTTTTTCATCGCGTCCTTCTCAAAATCTCCGGCGAAGCTCTCGCAGCCAACCAGGGTTTCGGCGTTGATCCTCTTCGAATCCATGAGATCGCGGCGGAGCTCGCCGACGTTCACACTCTCGGGGTTCAGATCGCCATCGTTGTCGGAGGGGGAAATTTCTTCCGAGGAGTCGCCGAGCAGGCGCGCGAAATGGACCGCGTCTCTGCTGATCAAATGGGGATGTTGGCAACCGTAATTAACGCCCTTGCGCTACAGGATGCGCTGGAGAAACAAGGCATTCACACCCGCGTGCAATCGGCGATCGAAATGAATCAGGTTGCCGAGCCTTTTATCCGGCGCCGTGCCATACGGCACCTGGAGAAAGACCGCGTCGTCATTTTTGCCGGCGGGACTGGCAACCCCTATTTCTCGACCGATACCGCGGCATCATTACGCGCCATGGAAATCAAGGCTGACGTCATCATGAAAGCCACCAAGGTGGATGGCATCTACGACGCCGATCCCATCCTTGTGAAGGATGCAAAGAAATTTACCGAAATCACTTACATGGACGTGTTGCAGCAAGGCCTGAAAGTTATGGACTCCACCGCGATCTCGCTTTGCAAAGACAACAATCTGCCGATCATCATTTTCAATTTGAATCAGCGCGGAAACATCCGCAAGATTCTTACCGGCGAGAAAATCGGATCGCTGGTAAGCGCGTCGGCCGCCGCTGCCAAGGTATAATTCAACGTTCTAATTCTTCTCTCGGAGCTAAAAATGGCTCAAGCCACAATGGCCGCAATTCCTGGCCTGAAAGAAACTTACGTCCAGCTCAAGACGCGCATGGACAAGGCCGTTGACGATTTTCGGAAAGCCATGGCGGCTACACGCACAGGGCGAGCCTCAGTTCACATGCTCGACTCCGTGACCGTGGACTATTACGGTTCGCAAATGCCGATCAATCAGATCGCTCAGGTACATGCGTCGGAGGCTCAGCTATTGACGGTGCAACCTTTCGATCCAACATCTTTGCCTTCGATTGAGAAGGCAATACGCATCGCTGAACTCGGCCTGAATCCAATGAACGACGGCAAGATCATTCGCGTTCCGGTCCCTCCTTTGACCGAAGAGCGCCGCAAAGATATGGTCAAGCATTTGAACAAAGTGCTCGAAGAGCATCGTACCGCAGTTCGGAACATCCGCCGTGACGGAAACGATGCCATTAAGAAGGCAATGAAAGATAAAAAGATTACTGAAGATGACGAGAAGCGAGCGATGGAAGAAATCCAGAAGCTCACCGACGACGAAATCAGAAAGATGGAAGAGCTGAATAGAAATAAAGAAAAAGAACTGATGGAAGTTTAGCCAAATTTGTTTGACGTCATGCTGAGGGACATCCGTCCCGAAGGATCTGGCGCACACCATTGTAGTTCCTGGGACCGGTAACGCACACGAGATCCTTCGCTACGAGGTTCTGGGGACTGCAATTCATTGCTGAATGAGCCGGTACTCGGTGATGACAGTTTGGGCTGAGTCTCCTAACTCAGAAAATGGACTACGATGACTTTTCAAATCATCGTCATTCGCCGTCGCGGTAAATATCCCATCGTCAGTAAGAAGATAAAATGTCACTTGTCCTCGATGTGGCAAGGGGTAACTCGTTGCAAGATGCATCAGTGGCTGCACCTCGTCTGCTATCTCGACAATTTTCTTTGCGGCAGCGCGAATTGATTCATGGGATTGACCACCACCTAGGAAACCGCCGCCGCTGCTGAGGTAAACGCTTGCTGTTCCGTCAGCGATAGCCACGACTGTTGCGGTACCCCGTTCTAATCCCCAGTCCATCAGGACTCCAAATGGCTGAGTCGGCCTCACGCCGGGCACGACTCCAAACTTAGCGCGTGAGCCGTGAAGCGTGAGATTCCGTAATCCCAGGTCCTTGAGTGTTTTTCGGCATCGGGTATATCTCCAAATTAGGGAGGGACGCTGCAGGCTTGATGCGTGCGCACCTCGACAGAGAATGCTGCTCCCAATAGACCGCCACGCACCACCAAATGGATTTCTAGCCATAGCGCCGCTACCATAAGCACATAGGGCTTTTATGTTCTCTACAGGCGTGAAAGAAATACCAGCTTTAGAGGAGTTGAATCAGCAGGAAGTTACGCCACCTTGGTGAACAATATTCTGTTGGCGGCTAGCTTTTGTGGACGACTTCAATATCGTGGCCGTCAGGATCAAGCACCCAGGTCGCATAATAGCCAGGGTAGTATTCGAGACGAGCTTGAGGTGATTCCTTACTCTTTCCTCCAGCTGCTAAAGCGGCTCTGTAGAATGCATCTACTTCGGTATGGTCTTTCGCTACAAATCCGACGTGAATGGCCTGAGGATCGGGCTTCCCTTCTTTGAGCCAGAAAAAATATCTTTTGCCATCACCAAAGCCTTTCAAGTCTGGGTGTCCGTCTTTGCCTTCGTAGTCTATAAAGGTTGTGATCCCAAGTGGCTTCAGAGCCTTTGCATAGAAAGCGACTGAACGCTTGAAGTCACTGACTGTGAGAATAACGTGGTCTATCATAGTTTCCATTCAACCAGTTGAATGCGCCCTTTTACTGGGGCGGCCAGTCCGCTTTAGGCTCGTAATTTTCAACCTCACGGCAATCCAAGTCACTCATAGCCAAAGCACAATTAGCGACAGGGCAACAATAGTCCACAGCGCGGCTCCTTTCATCTCCGACATATTAGCAGGGCGCTCAGCAATTTTTGTGGCGCGGATTTCTCAAGTACCTCTTTCGAACAATTGCAATATCACAGACAGAAACCGCTATTTTTCGTTGTTAGCATGAAATCCCGAGCAACTCAACACCGGCAGCCGGGGATACTTCGGGAACCTTGGATCGCTAAACGACACCTGGCAGAGAAAGAAAACCATGCCTCGGTCGGAGGTAATCTTCCGCGAATTCACGCATTTCGCGCATAGTCCGACGCGGTCTTGATCGTCCTGATTCATAACGCCGAACCCCTTATTCCATGTCCGCCCAGATTGGCGACAACTTCTGCAACTCTCGTCATTTCTCTGCATCTAAACATTGACAACGATTGACTCAAGTCTTATTATTGCGTTGCCCTTATAAGCTTACTGATTGATTAATAAGAACTTATAAGCTAGGAGGAACGAATTATGGCCAAGATTATAGGCATTGACCTCGGTACCACTAACTCCTGCGTCGCCGTCATGGAAGGTGGAGAGCCCAAGGTCATCGCCAACGAAGAAGGTGGCCGCACTACCCCGTCGGTCGTCGGCTTCACCAAGACGGGCGAGCGATTGGTTGGACAAGTAGCCAAGCGCCAGGCGATCACCAATCCCGAAAACACAGTTTACTCGATCAAGCGGTTTATGGGACGCCGCTACGACGAGGTGACAGAAGAAATAAAAATGGTTCCTTACAAGGTCGTGCAATCCGGCGATCACGTTGCCGTTTTGGCGCAGGGCAAGGAGTACACGCCTCCGCAAATTTCGGCAATGATTTTGCAGAAGCTGAAGAAGGCTTCTGAAGACTACCTCGGCGAAAAAGTCACCGAGGCCGTCATCACCGTGCCGGCGTATTTCAACGACGCGCAACGCCAAGCCACGAAAGATGCCGGACAGATTGCCGGCCTCGATGTGAAGCGGATCATCAATGAACCCACGGCTGCGGCTTTGGCCTACGGTCTCGATAAGAAGAAGGACGAGACCATTGCCGTTTACGACTTTGGCGGAGGAACATTCGACATCTCGGTTCTTGAAGTTGGCGAAGGTGTCATTGAGGTAAAAGCCACCAATGGCGACACGCATCTTGGCGGCGACAACCTCGACCAACGTATTGTTGACTGGTTAATTGACGAGTTCAAGAAAGACGAAGGCCTCGACCTGCGCGGCAAAGGCAACGAGATGGCATTGCAGCGGCTGCGCGATGCCGCGGAACGAGCAAAGATCGAGCTCTCCACAACGATGGAGCACGAGATCAATCTGCCGTTCATCACGGCGGATGCCAGCGGCCCGAAGCATTTGGTTAAGAAGTTAACTCGAGCGAAACTCGAATCAATGGTGGAAGACATCATTCAGCGTTCCGTCGGTCCCTGCAAACAGTGCATGAAGGACGCTGGCGTTGATTCCAGCAAGATTGACGAAGTCGTGCTGGTGGGCGGACAGACTCGCATGCCTCGCATACAAGCGCTGGTAAAAGAGCTGTTCGGAAAAGAGCCGCACAAGGGCGTGAATCCTGATGAAGTAGTCGCAGTTGGCGCGGCAATTCAAGGTGGCGTGCTCGGCGGTGAAGTGAAGGATCTGTTGCTGCTCGACGTGACTCCGCTGTCGCTCTCGATTGAGACTCTCGGAGGCGTTGCAACGGCGATGATCCCGCGCAACACTACAATTCCGACTCGCAAGACCGAAACGTTTTCAACTGCCGCAGACAGTCAAACGTCGGTTGAAGTCCATGTCTTGCAGGGCGAGCGTCCTTTAGCGCGTGACAACCGCACGCTGGGCAAATTCCACTTAACTGGAATTCCGCCGGCACCGCGAGGTATTCCGCAAATCGAGGTGACGTTTGACATTGACGCCAACGGAATCCTTAACGTGACTGCGAAAGACACAGCCACAGGCAAGGACCAAAAGATTACGATCACGTCGTCTTCAGGTCTGAGCAAGGATGAAGTTGAGCGCATGGCCAAGGAAGCTGATTCGCACTCTGCTGAAGATAAGGCGAAGCGCGAAGAGATCGAGTCCAAGAACCAGCTCGATTCCATGGTTTATAGCGTGGAAAAGATGCTGCGTGAACAGGGCGACAAGATCTCCGGCTCCGAGCGTGGAGATGTCGAAAACGCAATTGCCGACGCCAAGAAAGCTTTGGAAAGCAGCGACAAGAGCGCGATGGACAAGGCTCGGGAAACGCTGACGCAGGCATCGCACAAACTGGCTGAGCAAATGTATAAAGCTGCCCAGCCACAAGGCACGCCTGGTGGAGGCCCAACGTCGGGAGCAGGAGGACCTGATCCGCATGCGAATGGCGCATCGGGCAATGGCCAGGCCAAGAAAGACGAAGGCGTAATCGACGCCGAGTACGTTGACGTCGAAGACAAGAAATAAGCTGTCTCAGCTATCAGCCGTCAGCTATCAGCAGGGGCGCCTCACGGCGCCCCTTTGCTACTGAGAATTTAGGGCGAACATATCGAGACACTTTCTCGGACGCCCGGGGAGATTTAAATTGCAATTCAAAGTAAACGGGCAAGATTATTTCTTAAATTTCGTGGAAGATGAAGGGCGCTGGTATGTGTTCGCGCCTACTCTGACCGGAGTGCAGCGCATCCCGATCTACGTGGATGTGCCGAAGTACGAGCGGTTCGGATTGTCGGAAAAGGGCAGCCACAAGACCCACAACTAAAACGTTTAGAGTAAGACTTAAAACTCTTGCTAAGTGAAACTTAAAACTTTTGTCATTCTGAGCGAAGCGAAGGACTTACGCAACCCACGCGGGCAGCACGCGAGTTGCGAATGCGCGATTGAACTGCGAAAACAGTAAACGGTTACAGTCGCGCATGATGACGAAATAGAAACAATGGTCACCACCACCCAAAAAGATTACTACGGCACCCTCGGCGTCAAGAAAACCGCCTCGGCCGACGACATCCGCAAGGCTTTCCGCAAGCTTGCGCGGAAGTACCATCCCGATGTCAATCCAGGCGACAAGGGTGCGGAAGAGAAATTCAAGTCTCTCTCTGAAGCCAATGATGTTTTGAGCGATCCGAAGAAGCGCAAGATCTACGACCAGCTTGGGTTCTATTCGGACAATATTGATCCGGCAGCAGCCGATGCATATAGCCACGGCGGAGGCCAGCCGGGAACAGGCGGATTCGCGGGCGGTGGCTTCCCCAGAGGGCAGCCCGGCCCCCAAGGCACAAACTTTGATTTCGGCGGTTTCGATTTTTCAGATTTATTTGAAGGCGCTCGCGCGAAAAAACCGGCCGGCTCCGGCGGCGGCTTTAAGGATATTTTTTCCGGTATGTTCGGCGGACAGGGTGGCACCCCTTCAACCAGCGGGCCCGAACCAGGCCATGATCTCGAATATCAGGTGAATGTGCCGTTCTGGACGGCGATTCGCGGCGGCGTGATGCGCTTAAACATCACGCGTCGCGATACGTGTTCGTCCTGTCATGGAAATGGATTCATTGAAGCCGCAGGAACCTGTCCCGAATGTGGCGGAAAAGGCCAAGTTACCCAGACCGGCGGACGCATGAAGTTTAATGTTCCATGTCCGCGCTGCCACGGCACGGGGCGAAACATTTCAACATGCCCGACGTGTCATGGTGAAGGAAGCGTGGAGCGAACCGAACCGCTCGAAGTGCGCATTAAGGCAGGCACGCGAGACGGGCAGCGCATCCGCATTCCTGGGAAGGGCAATGCTGGATCGCATGGCGGACCTGCTGGTGACCTCTATGTGATCATCCGCGCCGGCGACCATCCTATCTTTCAGCGCGATGGCGACGACATTCGCATCACAGTTCCGGTCACAGCTACGGAAGCCGCATTGGGAGCGAAGGTTGAAGTTCCTACCATTGACGGCCGGGCTCAACTGAAGATTCCTCCGGGAACTCAGTCTGGGCAGAAACTCCGTTTGCGCGAAAAAGGGGTACCCTCGGCCACCAAGGAAGGGACTCGAGGAGACGAGATCGTCGAAGTCAAAATAACCGTTCCCCTGCCGCGCGACGAACGCTCGAAGGAAATCCTGCGAGAACTGGCGCGACTGAATCCAGAAGATCCTCGTGCGGAACTGTGGAAAGAAGTCTAAGACTACTGCAGAGCCTTTGCTGCGGCAAGCATTTCGTCCGCCCGCGCGCGCACGCGGATGTCCTCGGTAAAGTTGGCCCACCGCACTACTCTCGACGAGTCCACCAGAAATTCTGCGGGTCGGGCAATGTCATGCCCGTCAGGCCCACCTCCGACGTGTAGCAGATCGAAACGGCGAATTACTTCCGCGTTGGGGTCGGAAAGGATAGTGAAGGTATAACCTGCTTTCTTCCTTAGATCACGCGATATCTCGGGCGAGTCCACACTAATGGCCACGGGCCGGACGCCTGCGGCCCTGAAGTCGCTTAGCCGTTTCTCAATTCCTCGTAACTCGAGGTTGCAGAATGGTCACCAATATCCGCGATAGAAAATGAGCAACACAGCTCTGGGCGGCCCGTCTGGCGAACCCGGTCCGAACAACTGGCCTAAGGAAACCGGGTGGCCGCTGGTATCCGCCAGAGTGAATTCCGGCGCTTTTTGGCCGACCTTGGGAGCACCTGCGGAACGAGGCAATTCCCGTGCATGAATAAAAGTAAAGATTGCAGCGCCTACCAGCAGAAGCGAAAACACAGACAGGATGGAGTTCAGAATCCTGCCGGGATAGACGCGCGGCGCAGCGAAAATCCGCCACAGCCCCATGGTGACAAAAAGCACTGCGACGAGGGCTAGCAGCAGGCTCAGCCATGGTATGACCTGTTGTGCCGGGGGGTTGACGAAAAAAGTTACATTGCTGAGGACGGCGCCCAATGCGAATAGAAACCCAAGCCACGTGGGCCGATTCCAGCGTTGTTCCTTCACGTTAGGCATTGCGAGGGGCTTAGTGTACCAAACCTATACTGGGCGATGAACCTTCAAAGAATTCTATAAAACTCGCTAAACCTGAATCCGGAGGATCCGCTGCGGAGACATAGGAGGCGTTTAGCTTCTGTTGATTGATGACTGGAGGCGGTCGTTGGCGGGGCTCGAATCGAGATACACTCTCGCGGAAGCCTTTGATTGGAACAAAGTGATAGCACCTTAACGAAAACCTGCTAAGTGCATTCACAAATCCTGATTTATTTTCACATTAGGTCTAATTTGTCTTATCCTCACGATTCCTTATCAAATTTCTACGGAGGGGTGGCTGGCCGCCCAGTCGGAGTAGTTACTGCTCCTGCCGGCATAAACTCGCAGGCAAGCGGCGGAATTGGAATGGCGGTGGGAGGCATTGGAATTGGAATCGGTGACGCAGGTCAAGCCCTTGGACTCTGTCACTAGAGTGCGTGCGAATCAACTATCCGCTTTGACCAGAACCGCTTTGCGAAAGGAATAATATGACATCTTCATCCTCGCTTAGGTGCATGACAAGGATCCCTCTGGGTTGGCGTCGTGGGACTTTTTGTCGCGGCGGAAGTCGTTGTGGCTCTTGCCTTTCGGAAGATACCAAACGGTCATCTGTTCCCCGGACTAGGAACAAAATATGTCGCCCTCTTTATCGTGGCTCTTCCAATGGGCGCAGGGATGAATGGATATCGCTCCGTGAGGCACCGTTTATCATCGGCGGGTGATGACGTGATTTCTGCGCTGTCGATTCAGTTTCTGCTGACGGTCGTCACGGTCTACGCGGCGTGCCTGTCTGCATTGGTCCGCTCGCTCAGGCCCTACGAGGATTGCTGAAATGAACATGAGCCGCAAACAACGGCACTCAGCAGCAACCGCAACAGCCACAGCAGCCAAATACTCCGAAGCCAAATCACATTTGTGGTGCGCTGAATCGTGCCGGTAATATCAGCGCCGGAGCCGGAGGTGTGACCTTTCTGGGCGATGGCCCACCTTTATGCTTTTGTAAAGGTGGGGACGATAAGGTCGGCGGTCATTGCTTTTCTTTGCGCGTGCGAGTAGCTTGCTTTGTGTCACCATCTCCGACGGCCGCGCGAATTAATCAGCGGGCCGAAGCAAAAATCACAATGCCGACGCACGCTGCATGAATTCCCACCTTTGCCAAACCGCAAAAATGGGCCAGCCTCCCGCCCAACGGAGGGTTTTTGAAATTGAATAGAATGCATCGCGTCGCTAACTGGATAATTCTCATTCTCGCAGTTCTATGTGTCCCATTCACCCACGGAATTATTGAGTATGGTGGGCTAATTCTTGCTGCAATTATGCTGATAGGACTGAACGCGGCAATTGCGCGGAGGAGGGTCGCCGGGCGGACTGGCCCATTTCAGCACCCGCGCGAGTGAAGGCGTCCCGTCAATTGCGCGTTTTTCACCGTAGACCAGTCTCCGCTGTCCAGCTTCTCCTACGCGGGGTGGCTGGCCCTCGATAAGAGAGAAGGGGGCAGGCTGGCCCACCTTTGATGGGTTTAGTTTTTGTCGGGCATCATAAAAACGAGGCTGCCCCATTCGTCGCGATTCTCGACGGATGGAAATTCATGCGGCCGACTCCGCCCTTTCGTAGGAATCAGAACCCTTCTCTCCGCCGACAGTTGAAATGGTGGGCAGTGCAGGACTCGAACCTGCGACCTCCTGCTTGTAAGGCAGGCGCTCTAACCAACTGAGCTAACCGCCCTCGCGGTGACGTTATGGCGAATCCGAGGGGCACTTCTCCATCCGAGTATACGTGAGCCGGAGACGGACGAATCCAGCGGAGTAATCGGATCCCAAAATTATGAGTTCTCCACGCGAGATCCCAATTCGACTCGCTTCGCTCGCTCAGGGCAGGCTCTCGACTGGGCTGAAGTACGCCGGATCTTCGGGATGATCTCCGAAAATTTATGATTCTAGACTTGGCGACGTCGGTGATTCCGCTAACCGGTCCCTGCTAGACTGGCGGCTTGAGACGCCTGATTATTAACGCCGACGACTTCGGGCTTACGGCTGGCGTGAACCGCGCCATTATGGAAGGACATCAGAATGGGGTGATTACTTCGGCGACGCTGATGGCAGATGGAAAGGCCTTTGACGATGCGGTCAAGCTTTCAAAATCAGCGCCGGGCCTTAGCATCGGTTGTCATGTCGTGCTCACCGACGGTGTTCCTGTTCTTGCCGAATCAGAAGTTTCAACGCTGTTAGAAAGTCAGCAGCAGCCCCGCTTTCGCGAATCTTTTCGAAACTTTGTTGCCGCAACAATGAGTGGGCGGCTCGACGCTGACCAGATTGAAGCGGAAGCGACGGCGCAGATTTCCAAGTTGCAAGCGGCGGGGATCGCGGTTTCACATTTCGATACCCACAAACACACCCATCTTTTTCCGCAAGTTATTCGGCCGCTATTGCGGGCGGCTCAGGCTTGCGGCGTGCGGGCCGTGCGAAATCTTTTTGGTCCGGTCCAGTTTGCTACGGTCGCCGACCGGCCAAAGCTTTGGAAGCGGTATGGCCAAATGAAGATCCTGCGCGGCCTGGGCGGAAGATTCCGAGCCGCGATAGAAAAAGCGGGATTAAGGACGCCGGATGGAACCGTGGGCATCGTCGGGACGGGCATGCTGGACATCCAGCTTTTCAAATCGATCCTGCAAGACCTTCCTGAGGGAACGTGGGAATTGGTCTGCCATCCTGGTTATAACGATGTGGACCTGCAAAGGGTTAAGACCCGGTTGCGAGAATCGAGAACTGAAGAACTGCGGACTATGACGTCCCCCGTTGCCCGCGAATTCCTTGCTGGCAATGGCATCGAGTTGATTTCTTACCATGATTTTGCAGATTCGGCCCACTAGGCCGAATCCCAAGGTGCACGTCCTTTTGGTAACCACCTAAAGCAGATTGACAATTGCAAGAGGATGACACAGAGGTATGATTGTTACAGGCGCTCAGACCCAAAGTGCGCCTTCTGGTGCCGTTAAAAATATGGAAAACAGGCCTGAATCCCGTTTGGAAGCCGACATACCCGTTCGAGTCTGGGGTATGGACTCGGATGCGCGCCCCTTCTTTCAAAACGCCAGCGCGGGAAACATCAGCAGCGATGGTGCTTTACTTTCGGGTATTAACCATTCGCTCAAAACCGGGGAAGTAATCGGCATTCAGTACGGGGAGCGAAAGGCGCGTTTCCGAGTGGTATGGGTCATTGACTCGGGACCAGTCCGCAAAATCGAGGTCGGAGTGCAACTGCTCCCACAACAGCAGCTGCCGTGGAATGAGTTGACGCCGGAACCAAAAGGCAAGCGAGCACCGCTGAACGGCCCAAACAAGAGGCGGTACGTTCGCCACAAAGTTTTGTTTCCCATTGAAATCGGTTTCCCTGACGCGAGACGGGCTCACATGCAGACGAACGCCACCGATATCGGCGGGCGTGGATGCTATGTGGAGACGTTGCTACCGTTGCAGATGGGAACGGAAGTGATCATCATCTTCTGGATGGATTCGGAGAAAATCAAGACCCCTGGGATCGTCCGCGCCAGTGACCCTGGAGTAGGCATGGGAATCGAATTCACCGATCTGGAAAACCAGGTTCAGGAGCGGCTCCAGAGTCTGCTGGAGAAAATGGACACATCATTTGCGGCAGCCGCCGGGACATCGCAGGAATCCATTTCGATCCCGTCTAGTTTCAAGCAATCCAGCAAAAACTGAGTCCGGGCCTCGAGCAAACCATCCAATGGACATCCGAAGGATGGTGTGTGAAAGGCTGATGCATGAAAATTGGGATCACCTGCTACCCAACGTATGGCGGTAGTGGAGTCGTCGCCACCGAACTGGGCCTGGAATTAGCGCAGCTCGGCCACGAGATACACTTCATTTCCTATGCCCAGCCGATCCGGCTGACTGGGCCGCATCCAAACATTCACTATCACGAAGTCGAAGTCTCCAGTTATCCGCTGTTCGACTATCCTCCGTACGATTTGGCGCTGGCGACTCGCATGGCCGAGGTCGCCGATTTCTACGAACTCGATCTGCTGCACGTGCACTATGCGATTCCGCACTCGGTGAGCGCAATGCTGGCAAGGCAGATGCTCGCTGCTGGAGATAAGCATCGAAAACTGCCATTCGTTACCACCTTGCATGGAACCGACATCACTTTGGTCGGCCTGGATCCGTCTTACCTGCCTATCACTCGATATTCGATCGAGCAAAGCGATGGCGTCACCGCCATTTCGGAATATTTGCGCGAACGCACTTTGCGCGAATTCGAGATCAAGAATGAGATAAAGGTCGTTTATAACTTTGTGAATTGCGACTTGTATGTACGCAAACCAGAGGCGGCGCAACAACGCCTGGAATATGCTCCGAATGGCGAGCGCATCCTGGTGCATCTTTCAAATTTTCGTCCGGTAAAACGAGTGACGGACACGGTCGAAATCTTTGATCGAGTACGGAAGAAAATCCCGTCCAAGCTATTGTTGATCGGAGACGGGCCGGATCGCTCGCGGGCGGAATGGCTGGCGGCGCAAAAAGGAATTCAGCATGATGTAATTTTTCTCGGCAAGCAGGATCAGGTGCACGAGATGCTTCCCCTAGCCGACATTATGCTATTACCCAGCGAGTTGGAATCGTTTGGCCTGGCTGCGCTTGAGGCCATGGCTTGCCAGGTGGTTCCCATTGCCACGCGTGTCGGCGGTGTTCCCGAGGTGATTGAACACGGCAAGAGCGGATTTCTCGCAGATGTCGGGGACGTGGAAACCATGGCGAAATATGCCATTGGTTTGTTGAGCGATGAGAGCGCCTTGCAAGAAATGGCGAAAGCTTGCAGGGCGGTGGCTCAATCGAGGTTTTGCACGACAAAAATCATTCCACAGTATGTAGATTTTTATCGGCGCGTACTGGAGCGCTCGGCGTAGAGCGTACCGGCATTTGCGTCTTCGTTGGGGAGCACGGGCAGGCGCAGGCGAACCAAAGTTCCTTTCCCTTCAGGACTGTCAATGGTCATCTTCGCCGCTTCTCCATAAAGCACTTTCAGTCTTTCGGCAACGTTGGCCATCCCGATTCCGGTGCCGCCGAGGCCCGTAGGTTTTTCTAATAGAACCGCGGAGCCCATGCCTACGCCGTCATCTTCTACTTCGATGACTACATGATCCTCAGCGACGTGGCTACGAAGATAGATGCGGCCGCCTCCAATTTTCGAGGAAAGGCCATGCTTAATGGAATTCTCTACGAGTGGTTGCAACAGCATGCTCGGAATCATAACTTCAAGGGACGATGGATCTAGTTCCTTGAGCACCTGCAATTTGTTCCGCCCAAAGCGGACTACTTCGATGTCGAGATAATCATCAATAAATTCGAGTTCTTCGCTCAACGGGACGAAAGTATCGCTGCTCTTTAATAACCGCCTCAGAATGTTAGCCAACTTGATAATCATTTCGCGGGCGGTGTCAGGATCGAAGCGAACTAGTGACGAAACAGAATTTAAAGTATTGAATAAAAAGTGCGGGTTGATCTGATTTTGCAGTGCAACCATCCGGGCTTGCAGCAGCAGGCGCTCCTGTTCTTCGAGCCTTATCTGGATGCGAACGCTATTCCAAATCTTCAGTTCGGTACCAATAACCAGAATGGAGGTGGCATAAATTGCCGCTTCTACCCACCAGTTCGGACTTTCCAGGCTGAATGTGGCGTGAGGCAGAAAGTGGGAAAGCTCTGACTGCACGAAACGAAGCGCGACAATCATTCCAAAAAACATCACCTGCCAGTCAAACAAACGGGGGGTCGGCAAATTGCGGCGGATCATGCGGTAAACGCTCAGATCAACACCGGGAGAAAACGACCAGATATCTTCGCGGTCGGGGGCGATTCGGCGCAACTGGCCGGCCAGGGCGCCACAAAGAATATTGAAAGGCATTGTCGCCCATTCGCCATGTAACACGGCCGGGAGCGCGAGCAGCGCGCCTCCGACCATTCCATTGAATCTCCCCGCAACTACTCCCAGTAGAATCGTCGTCTCGAACGAGAGATCGCCTGCCAAAAAACTTTTCTGGATGAATCGAATCCACACGCCCAACGCGAGCGGGCCTGCGATCCACAAGATTAGATAAACTCTTTGCTGGAGCGAACGCTGCTCGCGGAACAAGAGGGATTTGAACTCAACGGAACGCACGAGAATGCTGGCAGCGGCAGCAGCGACGCCGATCTTGATAAGCAAATTGACGAGGATAAGACTGGAGTCCATGATGGGGCCGGGTATCGGCGATGCTGAGCAGAATGTAGCACGAACGGAAGGCTTCGTTGACGGAGGTCTGAGGTCAGCCTAGCATGGGTCGGGAAGGGAGCGCCCTTGATCGGTCAGGAACTCGGCCATTACCGTATCGTTTCGAAGATCGGTGAAGGAGGAATGGGGGTTGTCTACCGCGCTTATGACGAATTGTTGCACCGCGATGTTGCGGTCAAAGTCGTCAACAAAGACGCTCGTCTTGATCCGTCCGCAAGCCAGAATTTGCTCCATGAAGCCCGCGCTTCTTCTTCTCTAGCTCATCCCAACATCTGCACCATCCACGACGTCGGGGAGACTGACGGCGAACTCTACATTGTGATGGAACTGGTCGAGGGCAAGTCTCTGAACGCAATGAGTGCGGTCGTGGGATTGGCGCCAGAGTCAGTCCTGCGATACGGCGTGCAGATTGCCAGTGCGCTGGCCCGCGCTCACGATCGCGGAAATGTTCATCGAGACCTGAAGACGGCAAATATTCTCGTCACTTCCGAGGGCTTGGTGAAGGTCCTCGATTTTGGCCTCGCCATGCATATGGGCAGCGCCATATTCGATGGACCGACCCGGTCATTCGCAACTTTACAGGACGCAGGTGGTATAACCGGCACTTTGCCCTACATGGCACCCGAAGTCTTGCGTGGCGAAGCGGTAGACTCACGCAGCGATTTATGGGCGCTGGGAGTTGGGCTCTACGAAACGGCTTCGGGACGTCTGCCATTCGAAGGGCGCACCGGCTTTGAGATCAGTCGGCTATCATGCGCGAAATTCCGAAGCCGCTTGGCCCACCGGTGCCTCCCGGACTGTGGGCCATCATTCAGCGCTGCCTTGCCAAGGAACCAACACAGCGCTATCAACGCGCGGGTGAAGTTCAAGCCGCGCTGGAAGCCGTTCAGTCTGCGGCAATCGTTTCTACTGATCCTAGCTCGGATCTTCCCTCCGATGTCAGCCCTCCCAAGACCACGATGCTGCACAGTGTGCGACACGCCCACGTCAAGAAGGGAGATTTTCTTTTGTTGGTGGGAACGACAAAGGGAGCGTTCATTGCTCCGCTCGAACGCGCCGCGCCGCCGTTGGGAGGTCGGCGGTCATATTTCCATGGACACAATGTTTACGCGACGGCCTACGATGGCCGTGCTGGCCAACATCGGATATGGGTTTCGACGCAGAGCTATTGGGGTACGTTATTGCGATCGAGCGACGATTTTGGGAAGAGCTGGACCAATCCGCAGCAGGCGCCCATTCGGTTTCCCGCTGATACTGGAGTGTCGCTAAAGAACATCTGGCAGATAACACCCGGCCGACCTGAGGAACCTAACGTGCTCTACTGCGGCGTGGAACCTGCGGCGCTTTTCGAAACCCGCGACTCAGGCGAAACATGGTCATTGGTGCGCGGGCTGTTTGACCATCCGCACCGGCCTCGCTGGATGCCTGGCAATGGAGGGCTGGCGTTACACACGATCCTGCTCGATCCTTCCAACGATCAGCGCATGTACGTGGCAATCTCATCCGGCGGGGTTTACAGGACCACCGACGGCGGACACACCGGGACCGTGCAAAGCGGCTTCGATGTGCCTCTACAGTCGACAGAGATCCTGATTCGGGCAATAATACACAGGATTGCCATGATCCTAGTCGCCCCGAACGCCTTTTCCGGCAAAACATTGGGGATTGTATCGCTCCGACGACGGTGCAGAAAACTGGACAGACATTGCGAACGGAGTGCCCTCAGATTTTGGTTTTGCCGTGGTTATCACCCGAGATATGCGGACTGCGTGTATATCGTTCCAGTTGAGCCGTCAGTTGCTGCGCGTGTACGGCCGGCTGCGAGTCTATCGAACCCGCAACAGCGGCGCCTCATGGGCACCTGATGCGAGGTCTGCCACAGAAACGTGCTTACGAAACTGTTCTGCGTGACGCAATGACGATGGATGCATTTGATCCGGCGGGGATTTATGTCGGTACATGAAGCGGGCAAATATTGGCTGCGCGATGAAGGCAGGACATGCAAAGATTCTCGATGGGCTACCGTCAGTGGTCTGCGTACGGAAGCAGTCTTCGAAGGCGCTGCCAGCGGTATGGGAAACTTGCCTAACCCGGCCGCGAAGCCAGCTCGCGCGAAATCTTGTTAACAAGTAGGCCGCGTCAGACAAAGAGGTGATCCCTGTCAGTCACTTTTCACATTCCGGGTGCCTTGCGGGAATTTGCGGCAGGGAATAGCATGGCCGCCACCGAGAAGACGAATGCTGTTTTATGCCAAGCGCTATAGCTCTATGGGCACTCTATCCGGGAGATGATCATAACGAACAGGGCCAATGTACGCCAGATATCAATACTTTGATCGGCAACGAAAATATCCGATATACCGGCGGACTCGCGAGTCCCGTCGCGGCCGGATCTGAGATTTCCATCGTCCCTGCGGTCAGTGGTGGTTGCCTAATAAGGACCGATGATTCCGGCTATTTGACGCGATGCTGGTCTCGCCTGTTGTTCCCTGCTCGACAGGTTGACGATATGCCTCACCCCTGATTCAGCATTGATTAAAACAACCTTGGTGCAGGCCGGATCGTAACGAACGAAGACGACGCCTTCATCGTCGCGACGCTCGATAGAAACATTATCAATTGGGATGTGTGTCCCGCATTTCTTGCACTCTAAGTAAGCAGTATCAGCCATGACGAAGTTTACACCGTGGGCACACACGCCGTGACATCCAGCGACGCCAATTCTCTTAGCGATTCGTCTCTGGGATTTGTCTCAGCGCCATAGCCGCGCGGACCCAATCACTTTTCGCGGGCGGGCGTCCGCGCCACACGATCAACGCAAGCGCACTAGAAGGATGTTTGCTTTGCGAAACCAGGGCCTCTCTCGGCGACGCAAATATCCCGGCATGTTTACTTTTTTCGCCAAAAGTTTCTTCGTCCAATCTCGGGCTTCG
This sequence comes from uncultured Acidobacteriaceae bacterium, assembly GCA_963720075.1. Classification (GTDB taxonomy): domain Bacteria; phylum Acidobacteriota; class Terriglobia; order Terriglobales; family Acidobacteriaceae; genus PALSA-188. The sequence goes on from CAVREG010000016.1 coordinate 467,123, forward strand.
ACGTTGCGCTGTTGCGAAGCCAGGAAAAGCGCGTAGTTGTAGTAAGTCTCGGAGGCGGTGGAAATCTTTGTCGCTTCCTTAAAAAGAGCGTCCGCTTTGTTCGGCTGGCCTGTGTTGGCGTAGGCATGCGCTAATAGGCCCATCGCGCCGTGAAAGTCGTATGCCGGATCTTCCGAAATTACGCGGTCAAGGTCGGGAACGGCTGCTGCAAAATCGTCCAACCGAATTTCCGCAATGCCCCGACGATAGAAGGGATCAATAGAATCTGAGCGCAATGAGATTGCTTTGTCGTAAGCCTGGCGGGCGCGTTCAAACTTTCCTTCGCTTAGATAGAGTTCGCCCAGTTCCTCATAATTTCCGGCGGAAGGATTGTCGAGGATCGCCGACTCCAGTTCGCGGATTCGCCTTCGCCGGGGGAAAACCTTAAACGACTGTCGCAGCAAGCCCGCGTCGGGAACGACCTCGACTGCAATGTAAACCAAAGCGCCGAGCCAACCGCCGAGCAGGATTATGAAAAGCCAGAAGGTATCCGGGCGGCGCCGGATAAAGTGCACAATGGCAAATCCTTGCAACAGGATTCCCCACCAAGAAAAAGCAAACAAGAGCAAAGATCCCATGCGTAGATGCGCACTATAGCATGAGGTAGCGTATAAGTGCCGCGGATACCATCGACGGGCGATTGGGCGCTACACGCAAGATCCCCATTCGACTCGCTTGCGCTCGCTCAGGCCCTCTTTTCGCCGGCTGAAGAAAGGTGGGTCTTCGGGATGACCCAGATGCGTTAAGTGCAATGCTAGAATTGTTTCAGTGAATTCTCCCATCCGCCTGCTTGCCGCCGATATTGACGGCACCCTGCTTAATCCTGAATTCCGAATTTCTGATGCCGATTTGGCGGCGCTGCGCCGTGTCCATCGCGAGGGAACCGAAATTGTTCTCGTGACCGGGCGGCGTCACGCTTTCGCCCTGCCAATCGCTGAGCTGCTGGGATTCGATCTTTGGATCATCAGCTCGAATGGTGCGGTGACGCGTTCCCTGCGAGGGGAGACTTTCCATCGCGACATGCTTCCGGCGGAAGCCTGCCGTCAGCTTTGCATTCGCATGCGCGCGTTTCGCGGAAACCTGGTACTCACGTTTGACAAGGAAAGCAAAGGCGCGATTGTGCTCGAACATATGCGCGAGTTGAATGTGAGCATCCAGCGCTGGCTGGAGAAAAATATTCAGTTTATTGATTTCGTTATTCCATTAGAAGATTCGATCACCAGTGATCCCGTTCAGGCTATGTTCTGCGGACCTATAGACCAAATGCACAGGGCGTTGGAAACTTTAGAGTCATGCGGGCTTGAGAATTCGATCAATGTTTCTCGCACTGAATATCAACTGCGCGATCTGTCGATCGTGGATATTCTGAATCACGGTTGTTCAAAAGGCAGTGCGCTTGAACGTTGGGCACGTTACCGCGGTATAGCCCCAGCTGAGGTCATGGCCATTGGCGACAACTATAATGATGTGGAAATGCTTGCCTTTGCCGGACGCCCGTTTATCATGGGGAATGCCTGCGAAGATTTGCGTGCCAGAGGCTGGGAAGTAACGCTACCCAACGATCAGAATGGAGTGGCGGCGGCGATCGAGCAAGTGCTTTGCGGCAAAGTCCAGGTTTAGAGCCGTCAGAGAACGCTGGAGTAGAGAAGTCAAGGTTTACCTATTCGATTCTTAATGAAGAAGTTGATCAAAATCGCCGCGGTCCTCGGGATATTCATGGCTTACGCGTCGGCGTTTGGAGCCGATCTCGCCATCCTTCAGAATGGATTTTCAATTCGCCATGACCATCGCCAGGTCATTGGCTCCATCACGCGGCTATACATAGACGCCGACAATATCAGCTACGTTGACGTTCCTACGATCCAAATCGTGCAGTTTGAACATGATTCCACGCCCGCGGCACCTCCGAATGCGAATGCACAGCCTGCGAACGCCGTAGCGACAATAACTCCCTCTGCTCTGGCGAAGGCTCCAGTAAACACTCTCGATCTCAACGACGTAATCAATGGCGCGAGTGACCGTACGCAGATTGATCCGGATTTAATTACCAGCGTGATTCACGCCGAGAGTGGATTCAATCCGCACGCGCTATCGCCCAAGGGCGCGCAAGGGCTCATGCAATTGATGCCGGGGACTGCGGCCAATTTAGGAGTCGCCAACTCGTTTGACCCGGGAGCGAACGTGGATGGCGGAACGCGTTATCTGAAGGAGCTTTTGGAACTATATAACTTCGATTTGCAGAAGGCGTTGGCCGCCTACAATGCGGGGCCGTTGCGGGTGAAGCAGTACCATGGCGTTCCCCCTTATAATGAAACCCGCGCGTACGTGGCGCGCATTATCCGGGATTTCAATTCCAAGAAACTGGCGGAACAGAAAGCCGCGGCGCTGGCCGCAAAGAACAACAGGCAAACGCCGCCGAAAAAATCACCGACCGCCCAAATTCCGATAACCCGGGCTCCGGTAACCCAGATTATCGTTCAGCGTCCTGCTCCAGATGTTTCGCGATGAATCGGACATCGGGCGTCGTGCCATTAAGGTTCCATCCTTCGATCCCGTAAATGAAAACTAAACGAATACTGGTTTACGCCGCCGTCCTGAGCGTTCTGCTGGCGCTAACTTACCTGCAATTCCGCAGTTGGCGAAACTTCGATTGGGGCACTTTTTGGAGCCAGACCGGCCGGGTCAATAAATGGGAAGTCGCAGCCGGAATTGTTTTGATCTATCTGGGATATGGCCTCAGGGCTGTACGGTGGAAAATCTTCTTGCGGCCTGTACGCCGGACTACGACGGCAGAGTTAGTAAATCCCACAATCATAGGCTTCACCGGACTGGCGCTGCTGGGGCGCGCAGGCGAGATGATCAGGCCCTATTTGATCGGACGGAAAGTCGGCCTGCCATTTTCCTCTCAAATTGCGGTGTGGGCGGTGGAGAGAATTTTTGATATCGGAGCATTTGCGATCTTGCTGATCTCTGCCATTTTCCTTGCCCACGCACCCAGGCAATTGGCGTACTACGGACGTTTTCGCGACGGCGGCTTCTTTATTATTGCGCTGGTAGTGGCCCTGGTATGCGGGGCCCTGCTGGTGGCTTGGAAGGGCGAAGGGGTGGCCGATTGGGTGGAACTGCGCTTTGCACATTTGCCTTCAAAGTTAGGCCACAAGATTGCACTTCGCGTTCGAGAATTCCGGGGAGGGCTCAATACCATTCATGACTTCGCGGCTCTGCTGCAACTAATCGCTGTGTCCCTGGCGATGTGGAGCATGATTGCCCTGGCTTACTGGGAGGTAATGCGATCCTATGGTGCGTCGTCGCTCAGCCGGCCTTTGTCTGACGTGCCTTTGCTTATGGCCTCCAGCATGATCGGATCCATGATTCAATTGCCTGGGGTTGGAGGCGGTTCGCAGTTGGCGACCATCGGCACGCTGCAATATGTTTTTGCTGCGCCTCACGAACTTGCAGCAAGCTGCGGCATTCTGCTGTGGTTAGCGACATTTGTCTCGATTGTTCCTCTCGGTCTGGCTCTCGCCCACCGGGAGCGGCTTTCTCTGCGACAGCTATCGGACGAGAGCCAAATGGAGGAACAGGCCGCCTCTGCGTCGTCTCCGTCTGTCTGAGGATGGTTTAGGCGGTGATTCGCGCCTGCTACAATCAATCGAAATCCCTTATCAAGTCAGATGAAATGTCCTTTTTGCGGTTTCGCAAACGATAAAGTCGTGGATTCGCGGGAGAGTAAAGAAGCCGATTCCATACGGCGACGCCGCGAGTGTCTCAAGTGTGAGAAGCGCTTCACGACTTATGAACGCATTGATGAAATTCCGTACATGGTGGTCAAGAAAGATGGACGCCGCGAGAAGTTTGACCGCCAAAAAGTCTTAAACGGATTATTGCGAGCCTGCGAAAAGCGGCCCGTTCCGATCGGAAAACTGGAGCAGATCGTCAACGAGGCCGAAGGATTCGTAATCGAATCGGCGGAACGCGAGCGCAAGACCAGCGAAGTGGGAGAGCTGATCATGAACCGGTTACGCCGCTATGACAAAGTCGCATATGTGCGGTTTGCCTCGGTTTATTTGGATTTCAAAGATGTCCAGGAGTTCATGGTGGAGTTGAAAGACTTGCTGAAAACGAAAGAGCTGCAACCCGAAGTTCGCGGAAAAGCGGGAGTGAAGACGCAGTAGATCGCTTTTGGCTACTGGCTTCTAGCTCTCCACGTTCTCTCAGCGAGAGTTACGCCTCCCACCCTTCGCAAAATGCGCGAAGGATGGGGCACCCTCAAGTTGGACAATGTCAACGAGGTCAAACCAAAACGCGGATTTGAGCTGGGGGCCAGAAGCTAGAAGCGGTTTTTGATCATGGCTTACAAGATCACACTTATTCCGGGAGACGGCATTGGCCCTGAGGTCACTCGCGCGGCCGTACGTATTCTCGAAGCTACAGGTTTGAAGTTTGAGTGGGAAAGCTTCCAGGCGGGCGCGGAAGCGTTTGAAAAATATCATGAGTACATCCCCAAAGAGCTGACCGAATCCATTGAGCGTACTCGTGTCGCGCTCAAAGGTCCCGTGACTACGCCCGTGGGAGGCGGATTTGCCAGCATCAACGTGCAACTTCGAAAACAGTTTGAGCTCTACGCCAACTTTCGACCGATACAGAATCTGCCGCACGTTCCCACTCGCTATCCCGATGTGGATTTAATTATCGTACGCGAAAATACCGAAAGCCTTTATTCGGGGCTTGAACACGAAGTTGTACCTGGTGTGGTCGAAAGTTTAAAGATCATCACCGAGAAAGCTTCGACCCGCATCGCACGGTTCGCATTCGAGTACGCCCGAAAAAACAAGCGGAAGAAGATTCACGCGATTCACAAAGCCAACATCATGAAGCTTTCGGACGGCTTATTCTTGCGCTGCTCGCGAAACGTCGCGAAAGAATATCCAGAGATTACTTATGGCGAGCACATTGTGGACAACACTTGCATGCAACTGGTGATGAATCCATACCAGTACGACACGCTGGTCATGGAGAATCTTTACGGAGATATTATTTCCGACCTGTGTGCTGCGTTCGTCGGTGGCCTGGGATTCGTGCCGGGAGCAAATTTAGGGGATCATTGTGCAATCTTCGAGGCGGTGCACGGTTCGGCTCCAGATATTGCGGGAAAAGACATGGCGAATCCGACGGCGGTGATCCGGTCGGCGTTGCTGATGCTGCAACATTTGGGGGAAAGCGATGTCGCTGCCAAGGTCCAGCATGGCTTGAATGAGGTTTATCGCACCAAGGAAAAATGCACCCGCGACGTCGGTGGGAAGTCAGGAACGATCGCATTCGCCGATTCCGTAATTGAAGCGATGCAATCAGGCCGCACCCCGGCGGCTGCGGCTTCGCAGCACTAACCGTTTTGTAATCGGTGGCATCGTGTTCCGCGCGAGATCCCTCGCCCCGCCGGACAAAACGCGGGGACTTCGGGATGACTGGTTTGCAGTGTAGGGCTAATTGGAAAGGCAATATCCGCTTTCCCGAGATACTCAATGATCAACGGCGCGCACATCATCATTTACAGCAAAGATCCCGAGGCGGATCGCTCTTTCTTTCGCGACATCCTCAAATTTCGTTCCGTGGACGCCGGACACGGATGGTTGATCTTCGCGTTCCCTCCGGCCGAAGCGGCCTTTCATCCCGCGGATGCCAATAATAAGCACGAGCTTTTCCTTATGTGCGACGACGTTCGTGCTGAGATTAAAATGCTGAATTCCAACAAGATCAAATGTTCCGCAATAGTTGAGGAACGCTGGGGAAGCCTGACTAAGATCACTTTGCCCGGCGGCGGCGAAATCGGCCTTTATCAGCCAAAGCATCCAACTGCGATTGAATCTTGAGTCGAGGCTATTCCCCGCGGTTTGGTAGAATTGCGGGTTCTGCGAAGCCGGATACGGACACAATGAGGGAACGCTCCCAGACGACGTACAATCCCGCGCATCATTGGTTCGCGGTGTTCGTTGCCTGTGCAACGTTTTGCCTTCTTATTGCCGGCGCGCTGGTGACCAGCAATGACGCCGGGCTTTCCATCCCCGACTGGCCGACTTCTTTCGGATCATTCAGCGTCCCGCAGCTACATGGCGGGGTTCAATATGAATGGAGTCATCGCGCAATCGCTTTCTCGACGGGGCTGTTGACCATCGGCATCGCAGTCTGGACGTGGATTTCCGATCGCCGCCGCTGGATGAAGGGATTAGCTCTGGCCGCGCTTGCGACAATCATTCTCCAAGGAATCCTCGGAGGATTGACAGTGCTTTATTTTCAACCGCCGATGGTTTCGTCCGCACACGCGGCTGTAGCGCAGACATTCTTTTGCATCGCGTGCGCGATCGCGTTGTTTACCAGCCGGTCTTGGGTTGAAGGCCGGCACGAAGAAACTTTGCCGCTGGCGAACGAAGAGCGGCATCCGAGCTTGCTGACGCTCTCGTTTCTGTCCATCTTTATTATCTACGCTCAGTTGATTCTTGGAGCGATGTTTCGCCACCACGGCATGAGTTGGCTGCCGCACGTTCTGAACGCGCCCATTGTGGCGATCATTATCACGTGGACGGCGGTTCGCGCGTTGACGCGATATCCCGAGAGCGATGCGATTCGGCGTCCCGCGATCGCAATGCTTTCCTTATTAATCGCGCAATTGTTTTTGGGATTTCTAGCGTTCATGACGCGAGTGGAATGGGGAAGAGACGCGGCCCAACCCGAACTTCCAATGGTGATCTCAACCGTCGCGCATGTTGTAACCGGAGCTTTGCTGCTCGCTTCAACAGTGATTTTGACGATTCAAGTTTGGCGGAGTGTTCCGGCTGCTGCCAACGCGAAAGCCCCAGCCGCGAAGCGAAAGCCCGTCGCGGCGTGACATCCCGGACTGCTTGGAACCGTATCCTATGTCTCGCACATTCTCGCTAGCGACGATCATCTTCTTTACTCTGTCGCTAGTAGGTACACTCCACGCTGGCGGAAAACGCAAAATTCCATGCAAGACGCCTGCGAATGAATCCTACTGCTATTGGACACATGGAAGATTAAGCCTTTACAACGGTACGCCCGCATTCCGGCTATGGGAAATTGGTACGCATCGCCTACTCGGAATCTTCAGCGGTCCATCAGTTGATCTGGTTCATGACGATCTTGGGGATAATGAACACCCAGAATTTCCCTTGAACTTGCAAGTGAAGTTTCATCCTACGGAAAATAGAATCGTCGCCGATTTTGAGGTTTGTCCTCTTGAGCCGCAGCATCCCCACACAATGCAGGCTGCCTGTATCGAAGCAGCCAAGAATATTGCCGTGCGAAAGTGAAGCTGAGAAAGGCTAGCTATGGTGCGCACTTCGAGTCTGTTCTCGTCGTAGAATAGCCTGTGGCCTCCAAACTGCCTTTATCTGTGCTTGACTCCATCGAATCTGATACGAATCCTTCCGCCGTTATTTCCGTGCAGAACCTTGTGCATCGTTACGGCGATTACACTGCCCTTGATGGCGTTTCCTTTGACGTTCGTCATGCTGAGTTATTTGGGTTGCTCGGACCGAACGGCAGCGGCAAGACTACGATGTTTCGTATTCTTTCGACGTTGATGGTTCCGGTTGGCGGCCGCGCGGTAATCCTGGGATACGACGCCGCGAAAGAGCCCAACGAATTGCGTCGCCACATCGGTGTGGTGTTCCAGTCGCAAAGCATAGACATAAAGCTGACGGCGGCGGAAAACTTGCGCCATCAAGGACATCTCTACGGCTTGCACGGACGCGCGCTCACTTCTCGCATCGCGGAAATGCTGCAACGAGTGGGACTCGCTGACAGAGCCAATGAGAAAGCCGAAACGTTCTCCGGCGGAATGCAACGGCGTTTGGAACTCGCTAAGGGATTGCTTCATCATCCTTCAGTTCTTTTGCTCGATGAGCCCACAACGGGACTAGATCCGGGGGCGCGGATTGATCTGTGGCAATACCTACGCATTTTGCGTGATGAAGAGAAGGTCACTGTAATCGTGACCACTCATCTTATGGAAGAAGCAGAGCGCTGCGACCGTCTCGCGTTTTTGAATCTGGGCAAGCTGGTGGCGCTCGGAACTCCGCTGGAACTGAAGCAGGAGATCGGCGGAGATGTGGTCGTGTTCGATGCGAAAGATCCGGAATCGCTGGCCGATCATATCCGCATACGCTTTAATACCGAGGCGCAGGTGGTTCAGAATCAGGTCCGACTCGAAAAACAAAACGGACATAGGTTTATTACGGACGTGGTGGAAGCTTTTCCAGGCGAAGTTGAAGCGATTTCAGTGAGCAAGCCAAGCTTAGAGGACGTATTCATCCGCCGAACAGGGCATCGGTTCTGGACGGATCGCGGAGGGGAAGAACCTACTGGACCCTAAAGATATTGTCATTCCGAAGGGATTCGTCCCTGAGGAATCTGCTGTTGATCCGAACCCAGCGAAAATTATGGCTACCCAAACTGCAACTCTTCCCGCTCAACTAGCTCCGTCCGGAAATGAATTATTTCTGCCGGCCTTCACGCTGTGGTGGCGCGAAGTCGTCCGCTTCTACCGGCAGCGCAGCCGCGTTGTTGGTGTCATCGCCTCGCCACTATTGTTTTGGCTGGTCATCGGCTCCGGCTTCGGAACATCGTTTCGGTCAGGCGGAGCAAAGGGACAACACTATCTCGACTATTTCTATCCTGGCGCGCTGATCATGATTGTGCTGTTCACTTCGATCTTTACCATGATGTCGGTGATCGAAGACCGCAAAGAGGGATTTCTGCTCTCGGTGTTGGTAGCTCCGGTTTCGCGTTCCGCGATTGTGCTGGGAAAAGTTCTCGGGGGAACAACTCTGGCGACGATTCAAGGATTGATTTTTCTGGCATTCGCGCCGCTGGTTGACGTCCACTTAACGCTTGGGACGTTTCTAATGTCCGCACTCACAGTTTTTCTGATTTCTTTTGCACTCACGGCTCTGGGATTCGTAATTGCGTGGCCAATGGATTCGACGCAGGCCTTTCACGCAATTATTAATTTATTTCTGATCCCGCTGTGGCTGCTTTCGGGAGCGATGTTCCCACTATCGGGAGCGTCGGAATGGTTGCGGGTGTTGATGCGAATCAATCCGCTGACTTATGGAGTGGAGGCTCTTCGTACGTTGCTGTATCCAGCGAATGCACCTGAGTTTTCGCTTCTTTCGTCACTCGCAACGCTGCTCCTTTTCTCTCTCTTCATGTTCGGATTGGCGTTCGTGATGGTGAATCGCCGCACCACGAAGCCGGCCGCATGACAGGGAGTTCCACCGCAGTATGCAATTTTCCCGGTGATTGATGCGAGTATGAATGGCATCAGCACAGTGCTACTGCTAGTTGGGCACAGCTTCATTAAACGGGGACGCATGGCGGCACATCGCGCCTTCATGATCGCGGCAGTGGTCTCATCCACCATTTTCTTGTGCTCGTATCTTTATTTCCATTACCACGTTGGCTCGGTGCATTTTCAGGGACGCGGCTGGTCGCGACCGGTGTATTTCACGATTCTGATTTCGCACGTTATTTTGGCGGCTGCAATCGTGCCTCTTGTCATCATCACTTTGATTCGCGCCCTTCGCGAGCGCTTCGACAAACACCGCGCTATCGCTCGCTGGACGTATCCGTTGTGGCTCTATGTTTCCATCACAGGCGTGATTGTTTACGTCATGCTTTATCACATTTTTGCACCTTAGAATTCTGATATATTTGGCAGCCAGCCCTGCATTAGGAAATTGAGTCCCATCTTAAGGTTCTGCTAAGGGGCGGAAGGAGCGGCACTTATGGCAGGAAAAAGCGTCAATAAAGTCATTCTTATCGGAAATCTTGGCAAGGACCCGGAGGTCAAGTACACACAGGGCGGCATGCCGGTGGCCAAGTTCTCGCTGGCGACCAATGAACGATTCAAGGACAAAGAGGGCCAATGGCAGGATCGCACTGAGTGGCACAACATCGTCGCCTTTCAGCGCCTGGCCGAGATTGTGGGCGAGTATCTGAAAAAGGGCGGCAAATGCTTTGTCGAAGGCAGCCTCCGCACCAGTTCGTGGGACGACAAAGAAACCGGTCAGAAAAAGTACAAAACCGAAATCATTGCCAACGATCTGGTGCTGCTTAGCGGACGTGGCGAAGGTGCTGGCGTCGATTCCGGAGGACAGGCTCGCGGAGCCGCCGCCGGGGGGAACAATTTTGATCAGCGCGCTCCAGAATCGGAACCAGTTCCATCATCGCCGATCAGCGACGAAGATATTCCATTCTAGGAAGCGCAAAACTCTTATTCTCGTGCTGGGCGAGTCTAAGCTTCTGCTTGCGCTCAGGCAGCGAAACATCCTTGCGACCCGCACAATCGAGGTAATAGGGATCCTTCGACTCAGTGTTTCTTCGCTGGCGAAGAAACACAATCGCTCAGGACGACAAGGTGGGAGAATTTCCCTAAGCCTAGCTTTCTTCTGCCGTGACTGATTGACTCACACCGAGCGGAACTTCGAGGTGAACGAGAGGGATTCTGGCGGACTTATTTCCCGCGTGCAAGCCACATTCCGTCTTCTGAAAGCCCGCCCAGCGGCCAGCCCTGGAATCTTCGCCCGGTTTTATTGCTCGCGTGCAATGAGTGCATCCAATGCTCGGATAGTCGCGGTCGTGAAGAGGATTATAAGGAACGTTGTGCCTGTGGATGTAGCTCCAAACCATTGGGGCAGACCAATCAGCCAAAGGATTAATTTTTACCAATTGAAACTTGATATCCCATTCGATCTTTCTGGCATTGGCGCGGACTGAAGTCTGATCCCGCCGTATCGCCGTGATCCAGGCACGCAATTCGGCTAACTTATTTTTTAGCGGCTCAACTTTTCGAATACTGCAGCAGCGGTCAGGATTCCGCTTCCAGAGTTCGGGGCCATGTTCCATTTCCTGTTCTTCAGGAGTCACCGCCGAGAACAGGCGTTCTACTTTAATTCCGTAACGCTTTTCGACCCGGTCAATGAGGTCGTAGGTTTCGGGGAAAAGGAATTCCGTGTCTCCAGTAAACACTTGGACATTGGGATTAATGCGGGACGCGATATCAATGAGGGCCATACCTTCAACGCCGAATCCCGTCGCCATCGCCACATCATCGCCGAAATTGGCGAAAGCCCAACGCAGTACTTCCTCCGGTTTCCAGGACTCCGACCGAAGCTGGATGTCTTCCAAGGGTTCTCTCACTCTGATCTCTCCGAGTCCTGGGCCAGGTCCTGCAATCGCACGAATGGCTCAAGCGGGATATTTGCTGCAAATTCAAATGATGCGATTTCACGAATGGGGGAGGGCTGTCGTGCGAATCGCACCACTTCGCCCACCACCAAAAGGGTAGGGGACGGCAAACTAGGAGCGGAGTGCAAATCCTGCAATGTGGTCTGGTGTACTTGCTGGTCCGGCGTGGTCGCCTTCGAAATTACTGCGCACGGAGTGTCCGCCGCTAAGCCCGCTGCAATTAGACGACGGGAGGTACCGGGATAGTCATAGCCTGGCATATAAACCACTACCGTCGAGCCCGGCGCGATGTGCCTCGGCCAGTCGTTGTTAAGAAGGCCGTTTGAATTTTCGGTCGGAGAGCTGTGACCGGTCAGCACTACTAAAGAAGATGAAAAAGCGCGATGAGTAAGCGGCATCTGCACAGCCGCAGCGGCGCCAAGCATCGAGGAGATACCGGGAACAATCTCGAATTCGATGTTGGCCCGCCGCAGCGCCTCAAACTCTTCACCAGCGCGTCCGAAGATCAGGGGATCTCCGCCCTTCAATCGAACAACCTGCAAATCCAGCAGCGCGTATTGCACCAGAAGCACATCAATTTCCTGCTGGCGAATGTTCTTTCGTCCGCCGCGCTTGCCTACATTGCGCACCAAAGTGGAAGCGGGAATGAGTTTCAAAATCTCTGGCCCGATCAGCTCGTCATGAAGCACGACGTCGGCTGACTTGAGCAGTCGCAGAGCTTTTAGCGTGAGAAGCTCCGGGTCGCCCGGACCCGCTCCTACGAGATAGACTTTGCCGCTCATGCTTCCGTCCTCTCGTAAATTCGTTCAGACAATTGAGCGGCTTGAAACGCTTCCTGGCTGGCAAGTTCGTGCAGTTTCTGGCGGCGTTGCTCCGGGTCAATATCCGACGCAAAAAGTTGCTGGCGAACGCGGCCCAACTCGCTCACCCACTCGGCATACTCGGGGCCAAATTGTTTTTCCAGTTCAGTTCTCAGCCGTTGTGCCAGAGCTGGGCTGTGACCTGCGGTTGAAATCGCAAGTTGAAGATCGCCTCGCCGAACGACGGCAGGATAGAAAAAGTCGCAATGGTGAGGATCATCCACCGAGTTGCAGAGAATTCCGCGGCGTTGAGCCTCGAGGAAAACTGCTTCATTCACTTCTTGCGATGAAGTTGCAGTGATTACGAGAAATGCTCCATCCAAATCACTGGTCGCGAAATTGCGGCGGTGCCACGTGATAATTCCGTCCTCAGCCCATGTTTCTACCGTCGCGGCAGCCTCTGGGGCTACAACGATGACCTCCGCATCCGCACCCAAAAGACTCTCGATTTTTGGCTCGCCGACCTTGCCTGCGCCCACGACGAGGCAGCGGTGGCCTTCGAGCTTCAGAAATATGGGAAACAGGCTCATGCGGTTAACCTTCAACTCCCTGAGGCACGCGCCCCAACGGGACGTCTCGCAAGACTACCGGCACGAGCTCGCCAGCTAAAATCTCTCTCAACTCGGAATCACTGTGCCGCGAAAAATATCCGCGCAGGTTTTCTCCGGCCAGACGATCCTCTAGGTAATCGCGAAGCAACGCTCGATTGCGTCCGGGACTTCGGTAGCAACGCACCGATAGCCGACAGGCCGTGCAATGGACTGATGCAGTCCGACCGCACCGCCCACGCAGAAGTAGTAGGCGTCTTGCATCTTGCCGTCTACTTTGATCTTTTTCCCTTCTAGGCCAATGTCCGCAATCCAGTGCTGCCCGCAACTGTTGGGGCATCCGGTGACATGAAGTTTCAGGTGCTGCTCAAAGCCGGGAAGCCGCTCTTCTAATTCTTCGACCAGCCATCTGGAAAAACCCTTAGTCTCGGTAATGGCCAGTTTGCAAAATTCGGTTCCGCTGCATGCTATCGCGCCGCGCCAGAACGTTGAAGCTGCGACCGGGAATCCGATTGCGCCAAATCCGCTTGCCAGAGCTTGGGTATTCTCACGCGGTACGTTTACGACCACCAGGTTCTGCATGTTAGTCGTGCGAAGATGCCCATCGGCATAGCGCTCGGCGAGGTCTGCGGCGGTTTTTAACTGTCCTGCATTTACGCGTCCGCGCAAGACCGCTGCGCCGACATAGCTAAGTCCGGGCTGCCTTTGCTGATGAATGCCTACATGGTCGCGGTAGACATCGTCGGGGGCCTTCTGCGGAACCGCCGGATCGAGACCGAACCCGATGCGGCGTTCCAGTTCCTGCTGAAAGCTTTCCGCAGTCCAGCCATGCCGCAGAAATAAGAATTTTAGACGGGCTCGCTCGCGGTTCTCGCGAAGATCGCTGCTGTCGCGGAAGATCTCCGCAATGCCTTTAAGCACAGGCATTACTTGTTCCCATCGCACGAACGCGTTCAGCGGAACACCGAGATGCGGCTGCGTCGAAAGGCCTCCGCCGACCCGAAGCGCGAAGCCATTCTCCGTGGCACCACCGGTTCCACGACGAACGCCCGTCAATCCAATATCATTGATTTCCGGATACTCGCACCAAACCGGGCAGCCGCTTATGCTGATCTTGAATTTTCGCGGCAGATTGTAAAACTCTTCGTTCCCAGCAAAAAATTTGTCGGCTTCGAGCGCCAGTGGCGATGCGTCGCAGATTTCATGAGCATCCACTCCGGCCAAGGGGCAACCAGTAATGTTTCGGGTAACGTCTCCGCAAGCGCCGAGTGTGTTGAGGCCGCATGCCCACAACGCCTCAAGAACATCAGGCAACGACTCAATCGTCACCCAATGCAGTTGAAAATTCTGCCGAACAGTTATGTCAGCGATTCCACGTGCGTGCCGTTCAGTAACGTTTGCAATGGTGCGAAGCTGGTGAGATGTAAGCAAGCCATTAGGAATCCGGATGCGCACCATGAAATATGGCAGCGCGTTGCCTGTGCCGCCCTTGCCGCCGAGAACTCCCGCGCCATCGCCCTGCGTATAAACTCCCCACCAGCGGAAGTAGGTTCCAATCCATTCCGGCGTAATGGAGTCGAAGCCTTCGCGCGCGAAGCGGCGAATCTCGTCGAGCCCGGCCCACGGATTCATCTCCCGCTTGAGCCGTTCCGCCTTCTGCGCCTTCGTTTCTGTGACTGTATTTGCCATAAAAAGTAAAAACCCACCGCCAGGTACCAGACTGGCGATGGGTTTCGATTTTGCCGATACTAGAGAATTCTTAGGTCAGCAGCCTCCCCGCGCCAGTGGACGCACACATACAACAACAGCAACAACACTGGCAGCAGCAGGAGTGGCAAGCCGACATCATGATTTTAATACTAGAGACCGGGGAAAGCGGTGTCAATGGTGCTTTTGGATAGTGGTATTCAAATTTTGAATGCGTTCCATCGCAAACACGACATCTCAACGCTTTTGTTCGTCCAACGCCAGGTTAAGTTCGAGCACGTTAACCCGAGGTTCTCCCATGAAGCCAAGCTGGCGCCCGAACGTATGTTGTTGAATTAATTGTCTTACTTGATCCTCGGACAAGCCACGTTCCCGGGCGATTCGCGGCACTTGAAAGTCGGCCGCTGCGGGAGAAGTGTCTGGATCCAGACCCGACGCCGAAGTCGTCACCAGGTCGACCGGTATGGGAGTGCCAGGGTTTTCTTTTTGCAGGTCCGCAACGGTGGCTTGGACCCGGTCCATTAATTTCTGGTTTGTAGGACCGTAGTTTGAGCCGCCGGAATTGGCGGCATCGTATCCATTTCCGGCCGCGGAAGGGCGGGAATGGAAATAGCCCGGCCCTATAAAAGCCTGACCTATGATTCGCGATCCTACAACCTCGCCATTGTTGGTGATCAGTTGACCGTTTGCTTTGTCTTTGAAGAATACTTGAGCAAATCCCGTGACAACCAGGGGATAGATAAGCCCTAGCAAAACGGTCGTCACAATTGTCATCAGGATCGAGATTATCAAGTTCTTTTTCATAAGTGTTTCCTAGGCCATTCCGACTCGTGTGATAAGCATGTCTATCAACTTGATACCGGCAAATGGGACGACGATTCCGCCGACGCCGTAGATCCAGAGATTGCGACGTAATAGCGCCGCTGCGCCCATGGGCCGATATTTCACGCCGCGTAGTGCCAGTGGAATCAGTGCAACGATAATCAGCGCATTAAAAATAACCGCCGACAGCACCGCAGACTGTGGCGTCTGCAAGCGCATGATGTTCAGGGCATTCAGCACGGGAAATGTTCCGGCAAACATCGCCGGAATGATCGCAAAGTATTTCGCCACATCATTCGAGATGGAAAAAGTTGTAAGTGCACCGCGGGTCATCAGCAACTGCTTTCCAATTTCCACGATCTCGATCAGCTTCGTCGGGTTTGAATCGAGGTCCACCATGTTGCCGGCCTCTTTCGCGGCCTGAGTTCCCGTATTCATCGCGACTCCCACGTCGGCCTGCGCCAGGGCGGGCGCATCGTTGGTGCCGTCTCCCGTCATCGCGACTAGCTTTCCTTCGCTCTGTTCGCGGCGAATCAGATCCATCTTTTCTTTAGGAGTAGCTTCCGCCAGAAAATCATCCACGCCCGCTTCCCGCGCGATTGCCGCCGCGGTCAGCGGATTGTCTCCCGTAATCATAACCGTCTTAATTCCCATGGCGCGAAGCTGGTCGAAGCGATCTTTCATTCCACCTTTGACAATATCTTTAAGGTGAATCACGCCAAGCGCTCGCCTATTTTCAGCCACTACTAGGGGAGTGCCTCCGGAGCGTGCGATCGCCTCAACGCTTGCTTGAACCTCTTTTGGCAGGACCGTTCCAAATCCCTGCAAGTATTTGGTGATGGCATCCACTGCCCCTTTCCGAATCTCGCGGCCATCAAAATTCACTCCCGACATTCGAGTCTGCGCGGTGAAGGGGACGAATACCGCTTCGAGCACACCCAGTTCCCTGCCGCGAAGGGCATACCGTTCCTTGGCTAATACGACGATGGAGCGACCTTCGGGAGTTTCATCGGCGAGCGAAGACATTTGCGCAGCATCGGCCATCTGCGCTTCCGTGATTCCCGGGGCGGCGATAAATTCCGATGCTTGCCGGTTACCGAGAGTGATCGTGCCCGTCTTGTCCAGAAGAAGCGTGTTTACGTCGCCCGCAGCTTCGACGGCCCGTCCTGACATTGCGAGCACATTGTGTTGCACCAGGCGATCCATTCCCGCAATTCCTATTGCTGAAAGCAGGCCGCCGATGGTCGTGGGGATCAGGCAGACGAGCAAAGAGACCAGCACGAAGACGGTTTGAGGCGAGCCGGAATAGATCGCGAATGGCTGCAAGGTTACGACGGCGAGAAGAAAAATTATCGTCAAGCCCGCCAGCAAAATATTCAGCGCGATTTCGTTTGGAGTCTTCTGGCGCTCAGCTCCTTCAACCAAAGCGATCATGCGATCGAGGAAGGTTTCGCCGGGATTGGATGTGATTTTGATTTTCAACCAATCAGAGAGCACCCGCGTACCGCCAGTCACCGCGGAACGGTCTCCTCCGGCCTCCCGAATTACGGGTGCGGATTCTCCGGTGATGGCGGACTCGTCTACCGAAGCTACGCCTTCGATGATCTCCCCATCTCCGGGAATGAACTCCGTCGCAGCGACCATCACTACATCTCCAGAGCGCAGTTTGGCACTGGCAACTTGTTCAATCTTTCCGCCCTGCAACACGCGATTGGCAATCGTTTCGGCCCGAGCTTTGCGCAGAGCATCGGCCTGAGCTTTGCCTCGGCCTTCCGCCATCGCTTCTGCGAAGTTTGCGAACAATACCGTGAACCACAGCCATAGAGTGATTTGGAGATTGAATCCGAGTGCTGTGCTCGACCGGAACAGAAGGGCCGTGGTCACGACGCTTCCAACCTCGACCACAAACATGACCGGATTACCCATCATGTGCCGCGGTTCCAACTTAAGGAACGAGTCGAGGATCGCGCCTCGCACGATCTTCATATCCCATATCGCTTTGGTCTTTTTCTCTGCCATCAGTTCTCCGCCATTATGTCCTCAGAAAGTCTTTCCAGCCGACATCAAAAGGTGTTCTAGTATTGGCCCCAGGCTTAAGGCTGGAAAAAACGTCAATGCGCCGACGATCAGAATCACCCCGACAAGCAAACCGCTAAACAACGGCGTCGTGACCGGGAACGTACCGAGCGATGGGGGAACAAATTTCTTTTTCGCCAAATTTCCCGCGATTGCCAGCATGGGGATAATCATGAAGAAACGCCCGACTAACATCGTCGCGGCCCCTGCAAGGTTGTACCAGGGAGTGTTTCCGTTTAATCCGGCAAACGCTGAACCGTTATTCCCCGCCATCGAAGTGAACGCGTACAGCATCTCTGTGAGGCCGTGGGGACCGCCATTGCTGATGCTGGACGTACCAAAACCCTTTACCGATGAAATGCCGGTGAGCACCAGGATGATCAGAGGGAAGACCAGCGTGACCAGCATCGCCATCTTCACGTCATAGGCTTCGATTTTCTTACCCAAATATTCCGGCGTGCGGCCGACCATGAGGCCCGCAATGAAAACTGACAGTACAACGTAAATCAAAATTCCGTACAATCCGGCGCCCACTCCGCCGAACACAGTCTCGCTGAGCATGATGTTGGCCAGAGGCACCATGCCGCCCAATGGAGTGTAAGAGTCATGCCAACTATTAATCGCACCGCAACTGGCGTCGGTGGTAATCGTCGCGAATAGGGTGGAATCGGCAATGCCAAACCGAACTTCCTTCCCTTCCATGTTGCCGCCAGATTGGGTCAGGCTGGCCCTCTGGTCAATGCCCTTCAGCAACGGATTGCCTTGCGATTCGGCCCAATAAGCAGTCGTCACACCCGCAAGAAACAAGACCGCCATGGCGCTCCAAACTGCCCAGCCATGGCGGGGAGAACCCGTCATTCGTCCCAACGTATATGTCAATCCAGCAGGGATGACGAAAATTGAAAGCATCTCCAAATAATTACTCAGCGGCGTGGGGTTCTCGAAGGGATGAGCACTGTTCGCATTGAAAAATCCTCCGCCGTTTGTGCCCAACATCTTGATCGCTTCCTGCGAAGCGACCGGGCCTTGCGCAATTGTCTGCGCGGTGACGGCATCCATTACAGGTTTGCCGGCTTGATCCACGACCGGCTTACCGTCTGTCCCAACTCGCTGCACTTGCTGGGATTCAACCAGTTTCACGGTGTCATAAGGCTTCAAATTCTGTACAACCCCCTGGGAAACGAGAATCAGAGCGTAAACGATGCAGGTCGGCAGCAACACCCACAGAGTTGTGCGTGTCAAATCCACCCAAAAGTTGCCGATAGTGTCCCTTTCGCGTCTTGACATACCTCGTATGAAAGCAATCGCGAGGGCAATGCCGACCGCAGCCGAGGCAAAGTTGTGATACGCCAAACCCACCATCTGGGTGAGATAGCTCATGGTCGTCTCCCCGGAATAGTTCTGCCAGTTCGTGTTGGTCGTGAACGATGCTGCGGTGTTGAAAGCGAGACTCGCTTCCACGGCGGGGAATTTTTGCGGATTCCATGGCATCCATTGCTGAATGCGCTCGACCCCATATAGGAGCGCCATCGAGACGCCGCTGTAAAGAAGCATCGCGCCACAATATTCGGTCCAGCGCATCTCGTGGTTCTCATCCACGCCGGTGAGGCGATACAACAAGCGCTCAACCGGACGCAGGATTGGATCGAGAAACGTGTGCTCGCGGTTGAATACTCGGGTCATGAAAACGCCCATCGGTTTGGTGACCGCGAATATCAGCGCAAGAAAAAGAAGAATTTGAAACCAGCCATTGACCGTCATGTCAGAAATTTTCCGGCTTCAACAGGGCATACATGAGATACACCATCATCAAAACGCAAATGACCAGCATGATGAGCGATTCAATGTTCATCGGAACCTCATCGCAACTTCTCGCAACCGTGAACGTAGGCGAGCGAGAGTGCGAAAAACAAAATGGTCAAAAGAACGAAAATAAAATCCTTCATTAATAACCCCTTCAACCCGCTAGCCTGCTAATCCACCAAAGAGCCGCCTGCTACGACGTAAGAATCCGCCGAATCTCATTCCTCTCTATTGCTTTCAATCGGATCAATTTTTTCCCCCGAACCTTTGATCTCATCTCCGAGGTGATCGCAAGGTCTCTTGCGCTTCTTCGACGATTAGCCAGCGCTGATTCCTTCAGCAAAGCAACCAGAAATCGAGTGAGGAATAACACCGCAAAAAACGCAATAGCGGCGAAAATGATTTTGATTACCATGTCCGCTCGAACCTCACCCTTCGATTGAACATGGTTAGCCATAAGAATCGGCTAAGTTCTTCATAAAGAATTTGTAAGGGTGTATCGGATGGGTTCAGTTGCTTGCGACGTCTTTGGGGATTCGATTAGGTGTTGGGCAAAGCAGACGCAGCAAGCTGCGTCTCTACCATCGGTTCGGATGGGCTCAGGCCTGACCGCCGGGCTCGAAACGGTAACCCACCCACGGCTCCGTGAGGATGTATCGCGGAGATGAACTTTCGGGCTCTAACTTCTTACGTAATTGACCGACGAATACTCTCAGGTATTCAACTTGCTCAGTATTGTTTCCGCCCCATACTGCGCTGAGAAGCGCGCGATGAGTGATCACTTTTCCAGTGTGTTGCGCAAGATAAACGAGCAGATCGAATTCCTTGGGGGTGAGATGAACATCCCTGTGATTCACTACGACTTTTCTAGCTCCGATATCAATGTGAAATTCGCCGATATCAATGATTGATGGGGTGCTGTCAGAAGTTTCTGGGATTCGCCGCAGATTCGCACGAACCCGCGCCAAGAGCTCTTCGATGCCGAAGGGTTTCGTTACATAGTCGTCAGCTCCGGCATCTAGGGCTTTCACTTTCGTGCGTTCCTCGCCACGCACCGACAACACGATGATCGGAATCTGACTTGAGGAACGCAGTCGGCGGCAAAGCTCGAGGCCATCCATGTTTGGCATGGAAAGATCGGTGATCACCAGGTCGGGCTGCCAGTCTTTCATGATTTCGAGCGCGGTTTCTCCATCGTTGGCAACTCGCAGATCGTAGCCCTGGCTGGACAAACTAGTACGCAGCACGCGCGTGATTTGCGGTTCGTCATCTACAACCAGAATGCGCCGCCGGTCAGTCACTGGCGAGGTTCCTGCGTAACGATATGAACATCTACTGGGGGCGCGTCGCGAAGAAATTTGTGAATGGCGGAAAAGTATAGATATCTTTTCAGCCCGCTGGTGGCGGAGCGTCCGAAAACCACTTGCGTAATGTGTTTCTCGCGCACGAACTCGGCAACCACTGCCGCCACAGTCTTTCCCTGAAGTTTGACGATTTGCGCACCGACATTTTCCGAAAACTGAATGTTCGCGGCGAGCGATTTCTGATTCCTTTCGCTTGCGTCCTGCCCCATATCCACATAAACGATGTAGAGTTCCCCGTCCATCGCCTGAGCCATGCGAGCGCCACGCGCTATCAAATACTGGGCGGAAGGATTCGAGCTAATGCAAACCGCAATTCGTTCTCTTACCGCGACACCAGCTTTTTCGTCTTGCTTCGCGCGGTATGACTCTAGGCTTCGATCCACGGCGTGCGCGACCTGTCGCAGGGCTAGTTCGCGTAGAGCGATTAGATTTCCTTCCCGGAAAAAGTTTCCCAGAGCGCGTTCCACTCTTTCGAGCGGATAGATATCTCCGCGGCGCATTCGATTTTGCAGCGCTTCCGGAGTGAGATCGGACATTACGACTTCATCCACGCGCTTCAGCACCCAGTCGGGAATTGTCTCGCGCACCTGAATCCCCGTGATTCCCTGCACTGTGGGCGTAACGCTCTCCAGATGTTGAATATTCATGGTCGAGAGCACATCTATGCCCGCGTCTAGAAGTTCATATACATCTTCGTAACGCTTGCGATGTTTGCTGCCTTCCACATTTGTGTGCGCCAATTCGTCCACGAGTACAACCTTCGGCTTGCGCGCGAGGATTGCATCCACATCCATTTCTTCGAAGAGCGCTCCCTTGTATTCCAGTTTTTTTCGCGGGACGACCTCGATCTGGGCGGCGAGTTCAGCAGTAGCTTTGCGCCCGTGCGTTTCCACCACGCCGATCACAAGGTCTTCCCCCCGGCTATGGCGGCGAACTCCCTCGCTTAACATGCTGAAAGTCTTGCCAACTCCCGGCGCGTATCCAAGGAAGAGCTTGAACTTGCCAGCCGGTTGTTTTGGCGAGGTTTGCTCCAGCCACTGCTCGGGAGTCTTCGACATGGCGGATATTGTCGTTTAGAAGACTGCAATTGTCGAATGTCAGATACAATCGCCGCGTGAAACCGGACACTATTCGGCTGACCTTGCGTTATACCGCCGCAGCAGTTGCGGTCCTTGTCATCACACTCACCTACCGAAGAATCCTTCATGTCAACCCCACAACAGTGGCGCTGACTTTTCTATTGGCCGTGCTCGTAGTCTCGGCGAATTGGGGACTGCGCCCGGCCGTATTCACTTCGTTCATCGCCTCGTTGGCGTTCAATTATTACTTTCTGCCCCCCATCGGCACGTTCACCATACAAGATCCGCAAAACTGGGTGGCGCTATTCGCTTTTCTTGCGACAGCAGTCATCGCTAGTGAATTGTCGGAGCGCGCCCGGCACGAAACACGCAACGCCAACGATCGCAGGCGCGAGGTCGAAAGGCTCTACAGTTTCAGCCAGCAATTGCTTTCCACCGACAATATGGCGGAACTGCTTAATGCCATCCCACGGTACATAGTGGATTCTTTCGCGGTGAGATCGGCTGCGATCTGGCTGCCCAATCGAACCGACGTTTACCGGTCGGGATCTACAGTGGATGGTCTTGAGCTTTATGATCTTCAACTCGTTACCTCGCGAGGAGAAGCAAGAATAGAGCCTCACAAACAGATGTCTTTCGTGCCTCTTCGAATGGGAGTGCGAGTGGTTGGCAGCCTCGGTGTGTCGGGCGCAATGCTTTCTCGCGAAACATTGGACGCGATGGGAAGCCTGATCGCAATTTCAATCGAGCGCGCCGGAGCAATGGAGAGGCTGAGCCGCTCCGAAGCGGCCCGGGCGAGCGAGCAACTGCGCTCTGTGCTGCTAGATTCGGTCACGCACGCGTTTCGCACGCCGCTGACCTCGATAAAGGCTTCGGTGACTTCCCTGCTTTCAAGCTCGACGCTGAATGACTCCCAGCGCACCGAGCTTCTCACAATCATCAACGAAGAAAGCGACCGCCTGAATCGGCTGGTCGGGGAAGCCGCGGAAATGGCGCAACTGGAAGCCCACAAGGTTGAACTCGAATTGGGCGAGCATAAAATGCAGGAAGTTGTGGATAGCGCAATGGAAAAATCCAAACCTGCATTGGCGCAGCATCCCGTCGAGATTCGTCTCGATAACCTGCCGCCAATTGAAATGGATGTTGCCCGCATCGCCGAAGTCCTGACACAGTTATTGGAGAACGCCGCGAAATATTCTCCGCCGCAAAGTCCAATTCATATCACCGGGGAAGTGCAGAATGGCATGTTAATGATTAGCGTTGCCGACCGCGGGCCAGGTATCGAGGACATGGAGCAGTCACTTATCTTCGAAAAATTCTATCGGGGACGTAATCAACGCCTACAAGTCCAAGGGACGGGAATGGGCCTTGCCATAGCCAAGGCAATCATCGAAGCACATCACGGCCAAATCGGAGTCACGAGCCAGCCCGGGCACGGCTCAGTTTTCTACTTCACTTTGCCAGTCGCTTAGGGTCAATTTCAACGAACACCCCGCGGCTACGCGCCAGCACTTTTCCATCTTCGTTCATTATTTCCGCCATATGAAAATGGCGCCGTCCTCGAATGCGGAGTTCTCGTGAATCCACTCGCAAAGGCTTATTCAGGGGAACAGGCCGCAAGTAGTCAATTTTCATTTGGGCGGTCACTGCGGTGACTTGCCTCAGCTTGTTTAGCTTGCCCATGGCATCATCAAGAATTGTCGCAATGATTCCCCCGTGACAATATCCGGGTGGTCCTGTGTAGCGCTTGCTGAGACGGAACCGGCAGGTGAAACATCGGCGTTCCTCGTCATAAACAAACTTTAAGTGCATGCCTTGGGGATTATCTTTTCCGCAGGCGAAGCAGTGATTCTTGGGGGATTTTCGGAGCGAGGCCGTCGCGACGTTGGCGGTGGATTTTTTAGGCATGCCGTCAATAATAGGTCAATACCGGAGTATTAGAGTGATTGTAGGCACGGGAAAAGGCTGGAGGCAGGGCCCCCTTCCACTGCGCTTCGCTGCGGTCGGGATGACAGATCTCGCGATTGTCTCTGAACGACTGCTTCGCGGATCATCGTTTGAAAGCCTGAACATCGGGTAACGGTTCCAGGCCTCGACCTGAGAAAACTTGCTCGAACTCCTTCAACAATGCTTCGTGCACAAGATTATTCGAGGCTACAGTCTCGTGGCTGTTCAGTTGAAAAGGGTTTCCCTTGAAGTCGGTTACTTTCCCGCCCGCCTCTTCCACAATCAGGACTCCCGCCGCCGTATCCCATGCATTCAAATTAAATTCCCAGAAACCTTCAAAGCGACCAGCAGCTACTGAACAGAGATCCAATGCGGCCGAACCGGCGCGGCGTACGCCATGGGTCCGCAAAGTGATCTGGTGATAAAAGAAGATGTTTGGATTTTTATGGCGTTTATGGCTGGGAAAGCCGGTCGCAACCAGGCTTTCGTTTAGGTTCGCAATTTTGGAGACGTGGATTCTTTGATCGTTTAGAAAAGCTCCGCCACCCAATTCAGCTGCGAACATTTCATCGCGCGTGGGATCGTAAACTACTCCGGCGATGAGCTTATTGTTATGTTCCAATCCCATCGAAACGCAGAAAACAGGAAAGCCGTGGGCAAAATTCGTGGTCCCATCAAGAGGATCAACGTACCAGCGATAATCACTGCCCGTATCCACCAGTCCGCCTTCTTCGCCCAGAACGTCATGGGTCGGCCATTCGCTCCGGATGCGGTCGCGAATCAGCGTCTCTGAAGCTCGATCCGCAATTGTTACCAGATCGGCTTCGCCCTTATACTCCACGGCGACACGCCGGCGAAAATAATCCATAAGCATCGCCCCAGCTTCGCGGGCAATCTCCGCCGCCTTTGAAACAAAATTGGTATTGTTTGGATTATTCGACAAGATTTGTTCGCGCAGCCTTTCGATAACTGGGCAGTCAGGAATTACCGCGCTTACCGCTGTCTTCCAAGATGTACATTATTTCGTGCTTGAATATGAACAGATTCGGTTGAGTCTCGCGGGTTAGCCGGATCATGTTGCGGTCATAG
This sequence comes from uncultured Acidobacteriaceae bacterium, assembly GCA_963720075.1. GTDB lineage: Bacteria > Acidobacteriota > Terriglobia > Terriglobales > Acidobacteriaceae > PALSA-188. The sequence continues at coordinate 491,722 of CAVREG010000016.1, forward strand.
TATTCAATCCAGCCGCGAACCATCTCGCCATCCGCCAGCTTAATGCACACAGGCTTTTGTTTTTCACCAAGCCATTTCAGATAAGCAGCCTCCTCGGACGTCTCATCTGGCGGCGGTGACTTACCTTTTCGCGGCGGCCCTTGTGTACCCTGAAATGGCATACCCGCATTTTACACGCTGCTGGCGGCAACTCTGCGCACTTTCGTGACGCAAAGTTTTCAAAATGTGAGCCGAACGCCAAATTCGATTTGTCTTGCGGAGCCCAGCGAGAATACGCCGGAGCCAGAACCGATCCTATTCGCTGATTGGCACGATGTAGCGGTGCCGCATCCCAAACCCGAACTTCCGCTCGTAGGAAATGTCGTCGCGGGTTGCAGGATGCCGCCTGACGGGTTCATTGAGCTGTCAAAATTAGCGGAATTGAATACGTTGAACGCGGAAACACTGGGTTCAATTGTGAAGCGCTCTTTGAAGACGTAGGGCCATGACAGCCTTACATCCACAGTCTTAAGCCATGCTGGTTCTGAGTTCGCTGGAACACTCGCAAGTGCCGGAGTCACGGCTCCCAGCTCCAGCAGCTGCGTTTGCGTAAAAAGACCATTCGTCGTCAGCGCACTTCCCGCGGTTGTCGTATGACCCGCAACGTTGGTGTTATAGCCGTCAATGAATGTGTTGAGATTGAAGACCGACGTTCCACTTCTAAATCCGCCAATACTTGATCCCGGAACGATGTCTCCAACCGTGCCATCTCCAGTTACGTCGCTACGAAAGATTTCGCCGGGCACGCCTCCGCCGTTTAGTTGAGGAAGAAAAATGGTGAGGGGAAGCGGCGAGTCAATATGCCCGAGAATGCTCAGCAGAAATCCGTGCCGCAATCCTAATACGGGCCCGAAACTGAACTGGTGCGTACGATCCAATCCTGATGGTCCAAAGAAACCGTTGGGACTGTTCCAATCCAGCGCGTTAGGCAAAGGGCTCGCATCACTGGACGGCCCACCGCCCTCCGCCAGATTACTCTGGAACTTCGACCAAGAATAAGAAGCCTGCATGTTCAGATTTTGAATTTGACGAATCTTTAGGTGATTAATAGTTGTGTGCAAGGAGACGTCCACAGCTCGATAACGCGAGTTCCCGATTGGCTCGAAGAAAATTCCCTGGCCGAGAGTTGGATTGTCTCCCGGAAAAGCCGCGGCGGGATTAGCGAACGTTCCCGAGCTGTCGAGTCCATTTACCGCAAAATCGGAAATGCTGGCTCCCCGAACCTGACCCAAGTAGCAATTGATCCCGGCAATCGAAGTCGAAGCATTGACCTGGCCACAGGACGGGGCGTTCGCCGCAAGCGTGCGATTGATAGCTCCCAGTGCGTTACCAAGATTGAAATTGCTCGCGTCACCAACGTGGTTTCTATCTACTCCCAATAGAAAGTGAGTTCCAGAATTGCGGACATAATCAATAGACAGCACAGTGCCGCGTCCGAATTCATGCTGCAATCCAAAGTTCATCTCCAGAGAACGCGGACTCACATAGTCGGGGGAAAGCATTGATCCGAGCGTGCTGCCAGTGGTGCCAGCGTAAAATCCATTTGGTCCAGCAACCGCGCTCGCCGCTTGAACAGTATTCTGTAAGTCCGTGATAGCTTTCGCGACCGATACTCCATTTACAACGCTGCTGAGCGGGTGGCCGCAAATTTGTGAAGCGATATTCAATCCATCAGAACTGGTGAGGGCAGGACCATTTGGCTCCGCCACAGAATACTGCCCAGGCCCGCATAGAGGCTGTTGCGCATAATACTGCCCCTGTTGCAGGCGTAAAGCCCTGTCGGCCAGAATGTTGGTCGAAAGGTTGCTGTCGTAATAAAGTCCAATGCCCGCGCGCAGTACCGTCCGGTCACCGCTAAATGGGGCCCACGCAATGCCAAGCTCCGGAGAGAAATTAAGGTTTGGCTGATGAACCGCATTGCCTAGCGAAGGCCCAAAACCATTTAGTGAAGGAATCCCGGCAAGATCAGAATTCGTGAGGCCGCCATCCCGCAAGTAATGCAAGCCATAATTTATGGTGAGATTTGGTTTTGCCTTCCATGCATCGCCGGCATAAAGCTCAAGGCGATTATCAGTCAGTCCGCCGTGAGGATAGCCGAACGCCGAGCCCTCAGTAAAAAATCTCTGTCCGTTATTAATTGTGACTGACGCAACTGGATAGTTCAGAGGGTTGTCCAAGGCCCCGGCCGGATCGCCCGCAACCAAAGCTGGCGCATACGCGTTGGGATTTCCCAATATGGCTTGCTCGTTTGCGAACGTGGCGGTTCCGGTCACAATCGGCGCAAGGCTTCCCAAGGCCTCGCCCGTAGCAATGCGGTTGAATGACGCTCCAAAGCGAAAAATATGATTATTTTTGATCTTTAATCCGTCGTATCGAAACTGCTTGCTGCTTTGAATAGTTGATTCAGGCGCCAATGGATTTGGTCCAGTGTCAATGGTCGCGTTTTGAATGCTGATGGAGGGAGAAGGATTGAACAGTCCCACCTCGTTAGGCATGCCGATATGGTTTGAGTATCGTGTGTACCCGACGCGAATGCTGTGAGTGAAACTTCCCTGATAGAAATCTATCCCGACGGCCTGTCCTGGCGTGTTGTCGTGTGCAAGAAAAGGCGAGTAATTGTTCCCCGGTCCAACGGCACTGTCTTCGTCGTATGTAGCGCGATAGAAAGCACGCATATTCCGGCCAACCCAATCCAGCCGTCCGAGCAATGTGTTGTCGCGAAATGGAGTGCTGTAACTCGCGCCTAAGCCGTTGAAGGGATAGTCAAGCGCGGGAACGTTTCTGGCGTCCTGCTTCGTGCGCTCCGCATCCACGAAAAAGAAAAGCTTGTCCTGAATAATGGCCCCGCCCACGTTCCCGCCGAATTGGTTGCGTTGGAAATAAGAGTCCTGGCCATTGGGAAACGCGGCGAAGCCGATGCTGTTATCCCGGAAGGCGTAAAAGCCTCCGCCGTGATAGCTATTGCTCCCTGATCTGGTAATGGCATTGACCGTCCCCGAGCCCGTCATTGGCGACGAAATATCCAAACCTGACTGCGCGACTTGGAACTCCTGAATCGAACTCAAGGAAACATTTTGGTTCGAGCTACCCACGCGCGCATCGGTGATGTCAATCCCATCGAGCAGGGTTCGTGTTGTGCGTGGAGACTGATCTTCAATCGAGACTGCGAAGAAGCCGCTTTTACTTGGATCAAGGCGGGCAGCGTCGAGTATCTGAACACCTGGTTCAAGTTGAGTCAGATCTAAAAAGTTTCGCCCATTGACTGGAAGATTCCTCCAATCCTGCGATGTAACCACGCCTTGCACCGTCGCCTCGGCGAAATTAATTGGCGCGGCTTCGTTCGTTTTCTTGTCTCCATTGGGATGCAGGCGAATATTGCCGGAGGCGGTCGTTCCAACGTTAATAGTCACCGGGAATTGGACGCTTACAAATCCCGTCACGTCGAGCTTTACCGTGTATTTTCCTGGAAGAATTGGGCCTGAGCTATAGAGACCCGCGGCTGTAGTCATAAAACTCAGGCTCTGGCGGGTAATCACGTTGGTTAGGATAACTTCCACGCCGCTTGCTGCTCCTCCGCTGGGGTCAGTCACAATCCCCGTAATGCAGCCCGTCCCGCTCGTGGATTGAGCAAGCGGTGCAGGCACCCATCCCAGCAGCAGGGTCAACGTCATGATCGTCATTTGTAACCGGCGACCCGACATACAGTTCAACCTCATCAGTTTACGACCTTCCTTTCAAAATGGGCCCATAACGGCCTTGTTCTGCCAAACACAGGTATGACCGGGAGCCGCCGAAATCGCCGTGCGCTTTGGGGAACCTTTCGACTTCGCTCAGGAAGCGGCCTGTCCCCACGTTTATTTTGTTACTTTTTTCTTTGTGTGAGTTTACAGTACTCAACCGATCCCGTGTTGATGGAAAGTCTTTCGATGTTGCCTAATGCGACTTTGACGTGTAGTACCCGGTACGATGACGTACCTTGTAATCTTCACCTGAAGGGACGCCGTTGACTGAAACTTCAATTGTCCGGAATTCCGAATCTGATATGCGTTGCGACGGATAATAGGCGAGCAAATATTGCGTGCGCAGCTCGTCGCTGATCTTCTGGAACGCCTCGTCAAGTTGTGATGTTGACATTGCATAGAAATATTTACCGCCAGTATCTTCGGAAAGTTGAATCAGCGCATGCTCCCCGCCGGTATCCCTTCCAGCGCTGGATTCAATAGGCACGACAATGATGCTGTAAACGATTGCCTCTGCCTGCTGCGCTTCCCGGACCGCATCTTTGTAAGTGACTTTGCTCATGGTATCGCCGCCGTCGGTGATTACCACCATGACCTTTCTCCCCTGCCTTGGTTCAAGCGCCTCCGCGCCCAGGTACAGCGCGTCGTAAAGTGCTGTCGCTGCACCAAGCTTAAGCCGATCAATGCCGCGATCAATCGTTCTCAAATCCGGGGTAAAAGGGACGACTTCAGTCACAATCTCGTTGAATCCGTACAAAGACAGCGCATCCACCGGACGCAGGATTGCATGTGCGAATCGCCGGGCAGAGGCCAATTCAAAAGGCAAATCTTTACGCGTGCTCAAGCTCGTGTCAATGTCCAGCACAATGGAAAGAGGCAAACCGGATTCTTTCGAGAAAACTGCAATTTTTTGGAGATTTCCATCCTCTCGCAAATCGAAGTTATCTTTTGTCAGGCTCGCAATTGGCGCACCCTGAGCGTCGGTTACTGTCACAAACACGTTCACCAACTTGACATCCACCTTAAAGGTGGTATCCGGCTGACTTTGGGTGTCCTCCTTTGGCCCCTTGGACGAGACATGGGGCGCTAGTTTCGGCGCACCCGATGGACTGGTAGCCCATGGCGGCTTGGGCACTTGGGCATGGCAAACAGCGACTGCCAGTGCAAAGACAGCAATCAGGCGTGGCATCAAGATTTGGATTCGTTTCGGCGTTTTCGCTTGAATACTTGTCTAGACAAGCTCTGCCGTTAGATGCACGTGTTTTTCAATGGGTGCCTTATCTGCCGGGAATTTCGTCGGGAAAAGGTTCGCCATCCGCCCACACCGCGCCGTCTTCAAAGTATTCTTTCTTCCAGATTGGCACGGTTCGTTTGAGCGTGTCTATCAACCACCGGCAGGCGTCAAACGCGGCCGCCCTGTGTTCCGAAGAGACCACAATGAGCACGCTGGTTTCGCCGATTGACAGCCGCCCGAGCCGGTGAACTATTCTGACGTCCCTAACTTTAAACTCCCTGACTGCCTCTTCAGCCAACGATTCCATCTGTTTGAGCGCCATCTCTTCATACGACTCGTAATCCAGATAGAGAGTCCGGCGGCCGCGAGTATGGTCGCGCACAATTCCCTCAAAGACCACGGCAGCGCCGTCAGCGGGCGCTTTGAGATCTTCGAGAACCTGCCGCGTATTAATTTTTTCGCGGACAATCGCAGTACGAGCATCAGTCGAAGGAACGTGGCTCGAATTTCCAGTTGAGCCGCCGCTCACCGGAGGCAACAATGCAATCTCGTCTCCGTTCTTCAATTTTGTAGCACGACTCGCATATTCCTGATTTACGGAAATTGCAATTGAGGAAAGGAACTTTTCGAGGTTAGGATTCGCTTCCCGATAGTGCCGGACCAAGTCTTCCAGTGTGGCATTTGCCGGAAGAACAAGAACGTCGGATTCCCGCCGTACAACATCTTTCAACGCTCCGAAAAATAGGACTCGCACTTCCATCAAAAATTAATTCTCAAATCTCAATCATCACGCTGCCGTTTTCAATCTTCACCGGATATACCGCAACTTTCGCGTTTGGATCATGCGCCGCTTCCCCAGTCTTCGGATCCCATTGCCATCCGTGCCACGGGCACACGATTTTATTTCCTTCAATCGTCCCTTGCCCCAGCGGCCCGCCACGGTGCAGGCATATATTGTCCATCGCGGTGATCACACCGTTCACGTTGGCGACGCAAATTGGCATATTGCCACAGGAAAATTCTCTGGCTTCGCCTTCCGGCGGCAGTTCAGACTCAGCAGCAAGCTTTACGTATTCCGGCATAGTTTAGAAGGGCGCTCAACTGATTATTGCTCAAATTGCGACTGATCAGCTACAAATGAACCATCCTGAACATCGAAGGATTGTTTCCACACACTGCTCCTCTGCAGCTGGCTCATTATCGCGATGCCATCTCTTGACAGCTTGAGTTTAAAGGCTACTTGGCTGAAAATCCGCGATTCTCTTTTCTGGATGGTAGCCATCGCGTTCCTCTTGCGATTCGCGTACATCCTCATTGCCCACACGTATAGATTCAAAACTACCGAGGATAATTTCAGCTTTGGATTCGAGATGGGCCGTATTGGCCGCGCTTTGGCTCAGGGGCAAGGATTCAGCAATCCCTTTCATGGAGTGACCGGCCCAACTGCGTGGGAGCCGCCGCTTTATCCTTTCCTTATCGCCGGCGTTTTCAAATTGTTCGGAGTTTACAGCAAGACTTCCGCAATTTTTCTTCTCAGCATCAACAGCATTTTTTCGGCGATGACTTGTATTCCGATTTTTCTCATCGCAAAGCGATGCTTTGACCAAAAGATCGCGCGATGGACCTCCTGGCTTTGGGCGCTGCTGCCGCCAGTGATGTTCTGGTCCACGCGCTGGATTTGGGAGACCAGTCTCGCCGCACTTTTGCTTGCGGTTATTTTCTGGCTGACCCTCGTGGCGGAAGAGAGAAATGGAATTCGTCCATGGATTCAGTTCGGATTTCTGTGGGGCGTTGCGGCGCTGACGAATACTTCCCTGCTGGCCTTTCTGCCGGCGTCCGGGCTGTGGATTTGCTATCACCGCTTTCGCCGGGGAAAGCATTTTCTTGCCGGAGCAATCGCGTCGGCTGCCGTGTTTGCAATTTGCGTTGCTCCCTGGATCGCTCGTGACTATCAAACTTTCGGAAAGTTTATTTTTATTCGATCGAATTTCGGGGCTGAATTGCGTCTCGGCAACGGTCCCGGAGCAGACGGCACTTGGATGGTGTATCTGCATCCCACCCAGAATGTTTATCAACTGCGCCTCTACCGCCAAATGGGCGAGATAGCGTATGTTGCTGAACGCAAGCGAGAGGCCATCGCTTTCATCCGCGAGGATTATAGACGCTTCGCGATGTTATCCGTCAAGCGCTTCATATATTACTGGGCCGGACTTCCGCGATTGGCGAAGAACCCGGCGCTTGCTCCGTTCAAGAACTCAATCTTTCTCGCGTCTTCCCTGCTAGGGTTCTGGGGACTAGGCCGCGCCTTGCGCAAGCGGCGCACTGGAGCATGGTTATTTTTCTGGCTGATACTCTGTTATCCACTGGTGTATTACTTTGTGTTTCCCCATCCGCGTTATCGTCATCCGATTGAACCGGAGCTAGGGATCCTGATCGTGTACGTGATATCGGAAGCTGAGAAAAAACGTCAGCCGTTGAAGGCAAAGGGAATCACGTAGGGAGATGCTCTCGGCTGTCCAGCGAGAATCCCTGTAATTATTCCATCCGCTGCTACTCACCATTTTCCATCTGATGCAAGGATCCATCGGCGACGATTTCGGTCTTCATGAACATGATCATTTCATCGGCCACAACCTGCGTGGTGAGCTTGGCGGTGGGGGAACCAGAATTAAGCTGAACAATGTGAACGGGAAGATCGAGATCCGGCATAACAGCGACGGTCGAGCGCTCAGCCCCGCGAAGGACTCCGGTGGCAGCGATCGTGACCGCGACGACATTTAGATAGCTATCAATATCTCGCTTTCTAACAATAAACGGTGTTGGCTTCTGCCAGAAGAGGCGTCTTTCTTGCTTCCGGCAGCCCCATAATGCAATCCAGCCTCAGGAAAACTGCGTTCCCACAGTCAGAACTTGGTCCTCCATCCCCTCCGGCATAGTAAAGTGGTAACAGACCAATTTCCACGAAGGAACCCATTGAGTTCAGGCATTCGCAACATCGCAATTATCGCGCACGTGGATCATGGCAAGACCACTTTGGTGGATGCCATGCTTCGGCAGAGCGGAACGTTCCGCTCGAATGAGACCATGATTGAACGGGTCATGGACTCGAACGACCTTGAGCGTGAACGCGGCATAACAATTCTCGCCAAGAATACGGCGATTTTCTATCACGATATCAAGATCAATATCGTGGATACGCCTGGCCACAGCGACTTTGGCGGCGAAGTCGAACGCGCTCTCAAGATGGTGGATGGGGTCATGCTGCTGGTGGACGCCAGCGAAGGCCCGTTACCGCAAACACGATACGTATTGAGCAAGGCTCTTGAAGGGCAACTCCAGCCGATTTTGGTAATCAATAAAATTGACCGCTCTGATGCGCGACCACAGGAAGTGTTGAACGAAGTTTACGATCTTTTCATTGATCTGGATGCGGAAGAAGAGCAGCTCGATTTCCCAGTCCTTTACACTAATGCGAAAGCTGGCACAGCCTCTCTCGACATAAAGGGCGGAGGCGAGAATCTCCAGCTCCTGTTCGAGACTATTGTTCAGACTATTCCCGCACCGACCGGCGATGCCTCTGGGCCATTGCAAATCTTGGTCGCAAATCTCGACTACAGCGACTACCTGGGACGGCTCGCCATCGCCCGCGTTTTTAACGGCCGGATGTTTACCGGCGAAGAAGTCGGCATCGCCAAGCTCGACGGGACTTTGCAAAAAACCAAAATCACGAAGCTGTTTTCGTTCTCTGGCTTGAAACGTACTGACATTACGGAAACAACGCTGGGCGACATTATCGCCGTCGCGGGAGTCGAAGGAATCACCATCGGCGAAACTATCACAGACGCTGAGAATCCATCGCCGCTGCCGCCGATCACAATTGATGAGCCGACAATCGCGATGTTGTTTACCGTGAACACATCGCCGTTCGCCGGGCTGGAAGGGACGTATGTAACTTCGCGCAATCTGCGCGATCGCCTTCAGAAAGAGTTGCTCACTAACGTTTCGTTGCGCGTGCAAGATACTGACACAACCGATTCGTTCATCGTCGCCGGACGCGGAGAGTTACAGCTTTCGATCTTGATCGAAATGATGCGCCGTGAAGGCTACGAGCTCATGGTCGGCAAGCCCGAGATTGTGACCAAGCGAGTAAACGGGAAATTAATGGAGCCGGTCGAGCGCTTGACCATTGACGTTCCAGAAGGCTTTGTAGGGGTGGTCATGGAACAATTGGGCTCTCGCAAAAGCGAAGTTCTCAACATGCACAACCATGGCTATGGGCGCGTACGAATTGAATTTCGGGTGCCAAGCCGGGGCCTGATTGGCCTGCGCAGCCAGTTGCTCACCGACACCCGCGGAACTATCGTGATGAATTCCCTTTTTGACGGCTATACCGAATGGCAGGGCGAAATTCCTCATCGCCTCACAGGAGCTTTGGTCGCAGATCGTGCCGGCGTCACCACGCCCTATTCTCTTTACAATTTGCAAGAGCGCGGCGAGTTATTCGTGGGCGCAACCATTGATGTTTACGAAGGCATGATCATCGGCGAGAATGCAAAGGACTCTGATCTGGACGTAAACGTCGTGCGTGAGAAAAAGCTGACTAACATGCGGTCTTCCACCGCGGATATTGCGGTGCGTTTGGTCCCGTTCCGCCAGCTCAATCTGGAGCAGGCAATCGAGTTCATCGCCGACGACGAGTTCGTCGAAGTGACTCCAAAATCGCTTCGTCTGCGGAAAAAAATCCTGCAGGCAAACAGGAGGAAGAGAAGTTCGATGGAAACTGTGGAGGAGCGCGGCTAACGTGGCCGGGTAGGAGAAGCTGTCCTCATCGCTTTAGCGCTACCGTCCTGCCTTTCACATCCGCTGCAAACGATTCGTCCTTCAATGACTCCAAGTTGATCTCCACATTTGCCAGCGCGCCTTCGATCGCGGCGCGAGCCAGTGCTATCGCGGTCGTGAGATCAGATTTCATATTCGGATTCGTTATCGGCTTCAGTCGCTCAGCAATCGCTAAGACTTGCGATGCCTTTTCCGCGACAGTAAGAGGAACCATCGTGGCTTGCTTCAGCGCAGCATTGATAACGCCTCCCCCATCTTGTATTTCCTTCGCGTGCTTGTAGGCTTTCATCACCGCGCCGTAAGACTCTGCATCAGAATTGATCGCGCTTTTCAATTCTTCGCGTAACGCTGCTAGCTTGGCGATTGCTGCGGTCAACTCGACTTCATATTGCAGATAGGCTTTCTTTCCGCGTGACAGCGAAGCTACCATTGTCGCTAACCCTGCAGCCATGGCCGCGCTTGCCGCTGCGGCACTGCCGCCGCCCGGCGTTGCCGTCGAAGTCGCGAGCTGTTCAATGAACGGCTCTACGCCAGCGAGAAATCCACCCACTGCTGTCTTCCCACCCATTACGGCGGACAACCGATTTTCAAGGATCATGGACGCATCAAAATTTTCCACTTGCAGAAACCATTCCGCCGCTGTTTCCAACGCCTTCTTCGGAATCAATCCCACAATCTCGCTGCTGACGACACCCACCCCATGCCGCGCGGCTTCCCGCTTTACCAGTTCAAAAACACGATGAATCGGTGTCTGCTCAAAATCGGTCAGATTCATGGACACCTGGGCCAGCCCTCGAACCAGAAACCCAGCACCCTTTACGAAGCGCAAGCCGCCGCTGGACGAGCGCACGGCTTTGGCCACCTGTTTTGCAATTTGGACATCGGCAGTGTTAAGAAAAATGTTGTAAGCGATCAGCGCCTTGCGCGCGCCCACCACCACGGCACCTGCTGTGGCGTGCAGCTTTGCTGCTCCGAAGTCAGGCTTGCGTGCGGGATTCGTGGCAATTTCCGCGCTTATGCCTTCAAACTGTCCGCGGCGGATATATTCCAAATTCTGCCGCTCCGGAGAAGTTGCCGCCGCCTCATATAAATAAACCGGAACCTGATATCGCTTCCAAATTTCCGCCCCTGCATGGCGCGCCATCGCAACGCAATCTTCCAACGTAACCCCTTCAATTGGGATAAACGGAACAACATCCGCCGCTCCCAAGCGAGGGTGGGCTCCCGTGTGTCGAGTCAGATCCAATATCTCCGCAGCTTTACCCACTCCACGAATCGCAGCCTCCTGAATCGCCTCGCGTTCTCCGACCAGAGTGATCACGCAGCGATTGTGGTCAGAGTCCATCTCTCGGTCGAGTAAATACACGCCGCCCATTTTCATGGCTTCGACGATCGCATCAACTTTCGATTTGTCGCGACCTTCAGAAAAATTCGGGACGCATTCGACAAGCGTTGACATACGCGAGAAGAATATCTGGCGAAGGTAGAGGCTGCAAGTTACGCCATGCGCGAGCGACTGTCGTGCGCGCTGCTCTCGATGGGGCTTGCCAAACGGTAAAGCCTGATCGGCGAGCCTTTGCTCGCCAGGACAGATGGGGACATCTGTCCCTACATGGGCTTTGCCGATTTTTAATGCTTCAAGAATCTGCCGATTCCTAATCGCACCTGCACCGTATTGAGCCCGGGATTCGGGACTGCAAGCCCCGCATTCGAAACGTGCAGATATCGAACCTCCACGCTCCAGTTATATTTTTCTCCCAGCAGATGAGCCCCCAGCGCGGCCGAAGGAGTGAAGTTCACTGCGTTGGTGCCAGCAGGAACTTCGTGGTTGGTGAATAACACTCCACCACTCAATTCAAAATACGGGACGAATCGGCCTCGGGTCGCGAAATCCCATTTCAAATTTAGCGGATTAAATCCCGCGCCATAAGCTGTGCCGGAAGGCTCATATTTGTTAGCCCCCTCAAAAACGAAAAATAGTGGCACCACATCCACAGCGTATTCAAAACGGCCGTTGAGAAAACCAGGACCATGCGGGCGAGTCAATATCCATCCATACCGGCCGCCTACGTTCCATACGGTTGTGTTAGCCGTACCTCCGGGAACCGAATGTCCTCCTCCGGTCCATATTTCCATTTCATGTCCGCCATCTTCAGGACGCGATTGTGCTACGGCGAGTGAAGAGAGACATAGACTCAGAATAAGAACGATTCGCATCACATTTTTCGATTTAGATTCGTGGCACTGGTGAAGGCGGAGGCTTCAAAATAGATCGCTACAGCCCCAAACCGCCATCCACAGTCAAAATCTGCCCTGTTATAAAACTTGGCGCCGATGCAAAGAACAACACCGCTGCGGCAACGTCCTCCGCGACCCCGTTGCGTCGCATTGGGGTCTGTGTGGCCATTTTTTTCATAAACGCGGACGCCGATTTCTCCCGCAGATCAATCATTCCCGGCGCGACGCAATTGACACAGATTTCTGGCCCCAACGCCTTTGCCATCACCCGGGTAAGCATGTGAAGGGCGGCTTTGGATGAACAATAGTGAGCATGAGTCGCCCACGGGCGCGTTCCTCCCAACGATCCCAGGTTAATGATTTTGCCGCGGCGCTCGCGAAGCAGTTTCAGACTTGCCTGGGACACGAGAAAGGGCCCGCGAGCATTCGCGGCAAACATCGCATCCCATTGTTTGAGCGTAAGCTTTCCGAACTCGACAGTCTCGTAATTGGCTGCGTTATTTACCAGGATGTCCAAGCCACCAAACTCTTTTTTGATTTCGCGAACCGTGCTGGCCACACTTTTTGGATCAGTAACGTCGCATCGTAACGCGATCGAGCGCACCCCGAAACCTCCAAGGTCAATGACGGTGGACTGTGCTTCGCGAGATGAAGTCAAGAATGTAATAGCGACATCGGCCCCGGCAGCCGCCATCGCCAAAGCTGCGGCTCGTCCGAGACGGCGCGCCGCGCCCGTGATCAGCACAGACTTGCCTAGCAAAGGCTTGTCGTCAGATTGCACCTTGGTTGAGGACATTGATGTTGGGATTGTAACCGCTTTGGCAGGCCCTGATTTGGGGATGGCAGGAGTTTCAAACCACCTTACCCGAGGCAAGGTCTCTAACTAACTCGAAGTCCGCTTCTAGAAAGTCGAAGGATGGCAACTCAGAACGCTCGGCCCACCTCATGTCTCGAAAGATTTTATTCTCGAGTTCGCCCTTGTACTCATTCACCACGAAAAAACGCAATTCGACCGAACTTCCGTTCTTATACTGATGGCGTATTCGCGCGACTTCATCTCCGACGCTGGCCTCAATTCCCAGTTCTTCATCCAGTTCGCGCCGCAGCGCATCTCTGGGTTGCTCGCCTTCTTCGATTTTTCCGCCCGGAAACTCCCACTTCAGCGGCATGGTTTGATGACGCGTTCGCTGGCAAACTAGAATCTTGCCGTCCTTGAAGATTAATGCTGCAACTACCCGCTTCACGGCGACTCCCGCGTTGCTGCGGAGACTGTAGTGCGAACACCTTCAACTTCTGGAAAGTAAATCGTCCATCCCCGCTTTCGGGCAATCTCTTCCAAATCCGGATTCGGATTTACGGCATATGCATTTCGCGCCAGTTCCATCATGTCCACATCCCACCGCGAATTCCCAAACACCGCATCGGGGACGCGCTTGATCACTTCCCGAATAGCCCGCGGCTTGCCGGCTCCCGACGGCACGCGCACTAGACGGTCTGTGATTGTTCCCTCATCAATTTGGACGGAGGCCGCTAAAATATTGTCTTCGGAAATCCCAAAATATTTCACGGCGCTCCGGATAACCCACTCGTTCGTGGACGAGACCGCCCAAACCTCGCATCCGGATTTTTGCAGCTGGCCAACCAGCTCAAGCATCTCGGGGAAAATGCGTCGAACGAAACTCTCTTCGAAAAACTCTGCAGCCAAACGGTGCAGATCCACTTCCAGCATTCCGTTGTGCAGCGTTACCATGTCGCCGCACATGTCGTCTTCGGTCACTTTGCCCGTTTTGTATTCGGCGTAACGTGCACGCGCCCGCCTGCCCAAGTCATCGGAAATCGCGCCCCGTTTAATTTCCCAATCGAAGAACCCTTCCCCTGCGTCTCCCTCCCATAAAGTTCCATCGCAATCAAACGCTGCAAGCTTTGGGCGCGTTCGCATCACCGCTTCGATAAATTCCTGCGCTTTGAGCGATAAAGGTTTCGTCACTTTCCTGGCAGCTCCCCATTCAACAGCCTTCCCAAATCTTTGCCATGCACCCGCAGGCCGACGTAGAACTGCCCGAACAGCGCGTACACAGCGCTCACCGGGTCAAATCGCATTTCATAAATCAGCTTCTTGAAAACGATTGGGTCATCGGCGAAGAGGTCCACTCCCCACTCCCAATCGTCGAATCCAATCGAGCCAGTGATGATCTGTTTGACTTCTCCCGCATAGCGACGCCCGACCAGGCCGTGGTCATTCATCTGCCGCGCCCGCTCTTCAATGGGAAGGGAATACCAATTCTGCTGCTCCCCGCGCCGCCGGTCCATGGGATAAAAGCAAATGTAGCGATGTTTGGGAAACTCCGGAAACAATCTCGGTCTCATCGCTTCTCGTTGTCTGTCTAGAGTTTCTCCGACCGCGCCGCTTCCATTCCTCCGAATGCGTTTCGATGCCCCTTTCCGCCAATTCCGTATAAATCTTGACCGTGGATTCGTAGAGTCCCAGTTCAATAACGGATAAATAAGAGGTCGTCGGCTCAAGGTAATCATTCAATCGCAACTGAGCCAATTGCAGTTCCGCCTGGTTCAACTCCTCAAACGACTGGCGAAAATGCACGAGCATTAAATCGCCTTTGTGCCCCAGAAGCGAAAACGACCCCGACTGGCCTGAGGGGTTTTGTTCGGCCTTGTCTAACCATTCGCTCGCCTCGCGAACGATCTCGGCTTTTTTCCCATCATCCAACTGCCGCCAAAGCGGCCAGCGGACGCGCATCATCTGGTGCAGAACGGTGTAACCTTCAACGGTCAGCGGCACCGCAGGGATTCCTGTCGCGGAGGTTTGTGGAGATATAAGTCTGTTAGCCGGCATTGCAGTCCATGGAAACGAATTTCGATTATAGATGGATTCGCCAGACCAGCGGATGTGGAAACACCTGGGCGAGCTGACAAAATAAACCCCGCGCCGGGGCGGGGTTTAACTAAGAGGTACAAGGTGGAAAATACTAACTAGCCCGTGGCATCGGCTTGTCTGACTTCTGCCAATCCGCGCTGGCCTCGCCAGTCGAAGCTACATCTTGAGCACCGGTGCGCTCGAGAATTTCCTTCGCCTTCTTCGTCCAATTCGAATCGTCGCAATGGACAGAAAGCAAAATCCCGCCAGCTTTGATTCGGCCTTCATACCTCTTCGCTTCGTATTCTGGGATGCCCATCCCTATCAGGGCTCCAGTAATACCGCCCACTGCCCCACCCACTCCCACTCCAGCAAGTGCAGCGACAATAGGTCCCGCAGCGATGAGCGGCCCGATCCCCGGTATAGCCAATGCGCCAATTCCCGCCAGCCAACCCAGAGTGCCACCGATCACTGCGCCGGAGGCAACTCCCGTCGTCGTTCCTTCCGGCGCTTTGGTATTTTTTTCGACAGCAAAATCTTTCGTTCCCTTATTTTCAGGAAATAAAACTGAGACGTCTGTATTTCGAAAGCCTTCCGCGCGTAACGCGTCTACCGCGTACTCCACGTCCGGCTGCGTTTGATAAATTCCGAATGCTGCTGTATTTTTCCCCGCCATGTTGAAAACTCCTTTGTGTGATGTCCAGTCTCGGGAACATGCTGAATCTTTGGCCTGCATCATTTTCCCGGTTGAACTGCTTCTTGGATGGCATGATGGTCCCTGGGGTGGCTTGCGGATTTTCGCTGGTCGGCCCCTCGTTGACTTCCTCTTCGCTCCGCCAACATAATGATGAACAGCAGAAGATGAAGGTTTCGGAACCAAGCCGCATGTTGTCGGTCGCCATGTTAACGCTCGGCCTTGCCGGCGCGATTTATAGTGCCTTTGAATGGACGCATGGTTCGAGTTCTCTCAAGTACGAGATCCTATTTGTCATGTGGCTGGTACTCGGTATTGGCTGGGGATCGCGCCTGCTTCCAAACGGCCCAGACGAGCCTCGAAAAGCTGATCGTGCCAGAGCTCCGAAAAGTCGCCGATAATGTCGCGGCGAGGCAATCCGCGCAGTGAAACAGGCGATTGGCGGCCTAATCCGCAGATAACAATCGCTGCCAAAGCTCCGGTAACCAGCGGTAACCTTGATTACCATGCGGCCTGACGTAATCTTGGGAAAAATAATTTATAGGGTAACCTTAAGGTTGTGCATTACAATTGCCGCCTGTTTCTCATCACATGCGGGAAAGCAGAGCCACTTCGTGAACCGTATAACGCATAGGCCGGTCAGCATGGTTGTTCTCGTCGCCATTGCAGTGTGCGGCAACGCATTCGGTCTGCATCGTTATATTGCTCCGCAGCGCCGGCACCGGGCGCGTCATTACACGGCGCATCATTACAGTGTGCATCATTCCCGTATCCGCCGAATGTTTTGGAATCCGGTGTTCCGGCCTTCGCACGATTCGCTGATCCGCCAAAACGAGGAAATTGACCGGTTCGATCTACCCCGGATTCAGGATGACCAGGAACTTCAGGAACTTATATCCACCGAAGAATTAGTTCCAATCATTCCCAGCGAGACTCTTCGAATTGATCCTAGGCTTGACGCCGACAGGCGTTATTGTCGCCCTTGGACCCGCGATTTCCTTGAAGATCTGAGCGCCGATTATTACAAAGAATTTCACGGCCAGATTCAGGTGAATTCAGCAGTTCGCACCGTGGTCGTGCAGAAAAAACTTCGCCGTCACAACCGCAACGCCGCACCCGAAACTGGAGAAACTGCATCGTCCCATCTAGCCGGAATTACCGTTGATATTCAGCGCCGCGGCATGAGCCGCGCCGAAATTAAATGGATGGAGCAATATATGCTCCCGCTGAGAGATCTCGGACTTGTTGAACCTGAAGAAGAGCGCCATCAATGGGTTTTTCACGTCATGGTTTCCGAACGCTATACCGACTTCCGTGACTCTAAAATGCTGGCCGGACAAAAAAGTTCAGAGGACGACAATTCCTTAGCAGGACGAATTTCCGGCGGCATTCCAGAAGAATAATCATTCCCCAAGCAAATCATTCTGCCCTGCAATTTGGTCCCGCATGATTGTTCTTATGGCTGGCCTGCCGGCATCCGGGAAAAGCACTCTCTGCCAGGAATTGGCCGCACGCCTTAACGCCACTGTCCTGGATAAAGACAAAATTCGTGCCGCGATTTTCCCGCCTTCTGACATCGAATATTCGACTGAGCAGGATGACTTCTGCATGGGGATAATTTTGGACGCCGCAAGCTACCTCCTTCGAAAGGATCCATCACGATTTGTTTTTCTAGATGGAAGGCCGTTTTCGCGAACTTATCAAATTGAGCAAGTGCTGGAGATCGCGGCCAACCTTAACCAAGAGTGGCGGATTCTCGAGTGCATATGTTCCGAAGAAACGGCACGAAAACGCCTCACAGAACAGTTCGCCTCGGGAGAACATCTCGCCGCGAATCGCGACTATGAGTTATATGCGAGAGTAAAAAGGCAGTTCGTAGAGATTCGATTGCCAAAAGTAGTTATTGATACTGACCAGCCGCTTGATTCCTGCGTGCAGCGAAGCATGAAAGCTCTCGCTTGACACGCGGCGGGTGAATCTGCGCGCCCGTCGAACTCTCGTGTCGTTGAAGGCACGCGAAGGCGTGAGTCGCCAGCATCCCTGGCGCTCTTAGCATTTCCATTTGAATGTCGTAGAATTGTTGGTTCCGGAGGCGTTTTCAAAGATGTGTAAGAAATCATGGCTCTTTGCTTTTGTTGTTGTATTTTCTGCCTTTTGCTGGTCACAAACTTCGAAACCCAAGTCCATTAAGAAGCCGGCCGTTCATGCTGCATCCCATCCCACAGCCGTGATTGACACCACGGCGGGCAAATTAACCTGCACGCTGTTCCCTGATAAAGCCCCGATTGGCGTAGCCAATTTCATCGGCCTCTCTAAAGGCACGAAAGATTGGACCGACCCTGTCGCCGGCAAAAAAAAACACGGTGTACCTCTGTATGACGGCACGATTTTCCATCGCGTGATTCCGGACTTTATGATTCAAGGCGGCGATCCCGGGGGTGACGGCACCGGCGGTCCGGGCTACAAGTTCAAGAGCGAAGTTTCTCCAGACCTGCTTTTCGATCAGCCCGGCCGTCTCGCATATGCCAATGTTGGTCCTGATACCAACGGCTCCCAGTTCTTTATCACTGAGGTTCCATATCCCAGCCTCAATGGCGGATATACAATCTTTGGCCAATGCGACGATGCCAGCGTTGCTCTGGTGAAACAAATTGCGCGCATGGCTCGCGACTCCAATGATCGTCCGTATCAGCCGGTAAAAATCAATCATATTTTGATCGGGAACAGCGCGGTCGCGCACAAGCCTGCGGCATCCAAGCCGGTCACAAAAAAAGCTGCATCATCTCCTCATAAAACAACTTCACAATAAGAAAAGCATTCGAAAGGACCCAATGACTCGCCAGCCCGGTACATACGCCATTTTCGATACATCTGAAGGAAAAATTATTTGCCGCTTGTTTGAAAAGGAAGCGCCCAAAACAGTTGCCAATTTTGTTGATCTCGCCGAAGGAAAGCGTGAATGGACCCATCCCACCAGCCGCAAAAAAAGTAAAGACCGTCTATACGACGGGACAATTTTTCACCGAGTGATTCCCGACTTCATGATTCAGGGCGGCGATCCCGCCGGAACGGGCTTCGGCGGCCCGGGATATCAATTTGAAGATGAAACCAAAGGCTCGCCACACCGCTTCGACAAGTCTGGCAAACTCGCTATGGCCAATGCGGGGCCGAACACCAATGGCTCGCAATTTTTTATTACCTTAGCTCCAACCGAATGGCTCACCGGCAAACACACAATCTTCGGCGAGGTCGTGGAAGGCCAGAGTGTGGCCGAGAAAGTTGTCGGGATCCCTCGAAACAAGCAGGACAAGCCAATGAAGGATGTGACGGTAAAATCAGTGACGATTGAGAAAGTGTGACTATTTGCGCCGACTCTAGAGTTTTCATCACCGGGACGCGTCCCAATCACCCTCGCTACCAATGGGAGCGACGTTGTCCGCGATGATTCTGCCAGTTCCCTTCATGCATCCTAGCAAGCAAATTGCGGCGACCAATCCTTGAATTGTGTATGCGCGGGCCTCAATATGCACGTTGAATCCCAGTTCTCTCAGAGTGCCGGATGTTATCGGGCCGATGGATGCGACGCGAATATTATCGAGCTTTGGGAAGACGCATTTTTGAGACGGCGGGCCCTCGGGATCGAGCTTTAATAATGCCGAGAAGTTTTTCACCGTGGAGGAACTTGTGAAGGTGATGATATGCGGACGACGGCTTTTGCTTTTCAGGGCCGCATTTAACCGCGTCCTCCCAGCCCGAGGAATGACTGTTTCGTAGGCCTCGACAATGTCAACGTAGGCGCCTGCTTTCCGTAACTCTTTGGGGATCACATCGCGCGCAATTTTTGCGCGGGCGAGCAGAATGCGCTTGCCTTTGACACGCCCACGTAGGCTCTTTACCACCGATTCGGCGATATATTCCTTGGGGACAACATCAACTTTGAATCCACGCTTCTCGATGGCATTCTTTGTTGCGGGGCCAATGGCGGCAACCTTCAAATGCTTTGGTTTTGCAGCATCGAGGCCCAGCTTTTGCCATCGGCCCCATACAGCCTCAACACCGTTAACACTCGTGAAGATTATCCAATCGTAGCTGTGCAGTTTTCGCAATGAATTATCGAGCCGTTTATATGACCGCGGTTTGCGGATTTCTATGAATGGAATTTCCAGGACATCAGCCCCGAGTTGGCGCAGAGCTGAAGACAGCGCGGCGGCCTGATGACGTGCGCGTCCCACGAGGATACGGACACCGGAGAGCGGTCGCTGTTTTGACTTAAGTTTCATCGCGCCGAGAAGTAGATTCCTCGCTCATTGTATCCGCAGCTTTCCGATTGACACGCTTGCAGTAGCAAATCCTTTCTTGCGGAAGTCAGGGCTGTTGCGGCGCAATTATCGGTTGCAGGTAAATTTCCTCCAGGATCGCAGCTGCTCCGTTTTGTAGCAGGGCTTCTGCCACAGCTTCTCCCAGCTGAACTGGTTCGCCGCCCTCCCGGGATTCCCGCAGTACTTTCGTGCCGTCCGGATGCGCAACCACTGCAGTGAGATGAATACGCCCGTTGCGAACTTCAGCCAGCGCGCCGATCGGGACCTGGCAGCCTCCTCCGAGCCTGCTTAGTAATGCGCGCTCGCAGCTCGTAGTCGTACGGGTCGAGGAGTTTTCCAAGAAACTCAGAGATTCGGCGGTTGCGGAATCCCCAGCACGGATTTCGATTGCCAACGCTCCCTGCCCCGCAGCCGGGCACATGATTTCCGGCGAGAACATTTGCTTCACCAGTTTCATTTTTCCCAAGCGATTTAGTCCAGCGGCAGCAAGGATAATGGCGTCGTATTCGTTCTCTTCCAGCTTTCGTAACCGTGTATCAACGTTCCCCCGCAGCGCCTGAATATCGAGATCGGGGCGAAGAGCCTTCAATTGTGCCTGACGGCGCAGGCTGCTGGTACCGACCCGGGCCTTCTGCGGTAGTTGCTCGACAGAACAGTGCTGAACCGAGCAAAAGACATCGCGCGGATCTTCGCGTCGGGGAATCGCCGCGATTTCGAACTCAGGCGAGAGCTCGGTTGGAAGATCTTTCAAGCTGTGAACGGCCAAGTCCACGCGATTCTCAGTAAGGGCTTCTTCGATTTCCTTGGTAAACATTCCCTTCGTTCCGACTTTGGCCAGCGGAACGTCCGTGATCTTGTCGCCGGTGGTTTTTATGATTTCAATTTCTACCTGGTGGCCGCACTCGCGCAGGAGCCTAACGATGTGGTTCGCCTGCCAAAGCGCAAGTTGCGATCCGCGGGTTCCAATGCGCAAGCGAGACACTAAGGTCCCGTTTCTTCGGGGGGATCTTGATTTTCGAGGATGGACTGTTTTCCATCCTTCTCGTTTGCTTCTGTCAAATTGAAAATGCGGCGCACAACGTCAATCACGGTCGTGCCTTCAGTATTCTTCGCGGCCGACTTCAGGGTGGTGATCGGCGTATGCATAATTTTGTTTACGATGCCGTGGGTCAATGCCTCAATCGCGAGTTCCTGATCTGGCGAAAGCAATCCAAGCCGCGCACGGGCTCGACCAATTTCCGCCTTGCGGATATTTTCCAGCTGATCCTGTAAAGAAAGAATCGTCGGCACCACGGTCAGAGTCTGCAAGCGATCATGAAAGCGGTCCACCTCTATATTTATGATCTGCTCGGCGCGATCGGCTTCCTGCCTGCGATCGGCAAGGTGAGTAGAGGCCGCCTGCTGCAAATCGTCAATATCGTAAACGAATATTCCGTCCATCTTATTCATTTCGGGATCAACGTCGCGGGGCACGGCGATATCAATAAAAAACATGGGACGATTCTTCCGGCGGCTGAGGAATAGCTCTCCGTGCTCGCGGCGGAAAATTGCGTGTGGCGCGCCGGTAGATGTAATCACAATGTCAGCGCGGTCGCACGTGTCGTAGAGTTGTTCGAAGAGAATGGCTTCTCCGTGAAACTTCTCGGCGAGCAGGACAGCGCGCTCATGAGTGCGATTGGCCACGAAAATTGACGCTGCTCCGTGCGCGAGAAGATGCCGTGCAGCCAATTCGCTCATCTTGCCGGCGCCGACCAGATAAACATATTTGCCATTGAGCGATCCAAAAATCTTTTTTGCGAGTTCAACAGCGACGGAAGCTACCGAAACCGCCGAGGCCCCGATGCTCGTTTCCGTTCGAACGCGCTTGGCCACAGCGAAAGCCCGGGTGAGCAAATGATCCAAATGCGAATGCACCGCCCCGGCCGCCCGAGCCGCAGCATAAGCTTCCTTCACTTGACCAAGAATTTGAGGCTCGCCCACTACCATGGAATCGAGGCTGGCAGTTACGCGAAACAAATGGCGAATGGCTTCCCGTTTGCTGAGCTCGTAAAGATGAGACTCATAACTGGAAGGCTCCACTCGAAAATAGTCGCGCATGAATCCGCGCAAGTCGGCGCTTCCGTTTTTTGTTTGCGCCAGCACTTCAACACGATTGCATGTGCAAAGGATTAGTCCTTCATCCACTCCAGCATGCTGTACAAGTTGCTTCAGCGCATCGGGAAGCCTCGTTTCAGAAATATTGAAACGCTCGCGGATTTCCACTGGAGCCGTCTTGTGGTTCACTCCGATGAGCTGAAAGTTCACGATTGCACGACCTTGTGAATCGCGCTGTAATAATTCGCCGACCACGCAATCAACGCGGTTACGAACGCCCCCGCTGCGAGATACGCCGCGCGCCGTCCCCGCCAACCGGCGTTCCAGCGGGTGAAAAGGATAATCAAATAAATCGCCCACATCAATATGGAAAGCAAAATTTTGGGATCGAGAAAATCCAGGTGCCCGAACGTCGCTTGCGCCACAACCATGCCGGCAATCAATCCCAGGGTCATGAAGGGGAAACCGAATAGAAGCGAGCGGTATCCAATTTCGTCAATCTGTTGCAACGCTGGAAGGCGCGACATGATTCCACCCGGCGTTTTCGATTTCAGCCTGCGCTCTTGAATCAGATATAAGAGGCTGGCGGTGAAGCTTAAAAATAACGCCGCATATCCCGCAAAAGTGAGCGCGATGTGCGCGATCAACCATCCTCCCAGCACCGGCGATGTAAATATAAAGGGCCGCTGATGCGTAGCTGCCGCAAAGGTGACCACAAAAACCAGCGGGAAAATAACTATGCCCGGCGAACTTGTGCGATAGATGAAATACACAATCATGAACGCCGCCATGACCAGAAGCGCCAGCAAAGACTCCGCACTGTGCATGGATGCCAGGGCAAGCAGTCCTGCGGGCATGACTGTTTCCGTGAGCGATACGAATTGGAAGACCATGCCGACGCTCATGGCAGGCAAGGCCATGCGGTGCAGCCCGCTCTGTCGGATTAGCGCCAGCAAGGCAGCCGCCAACCCGAGACCGTAAAAGCCAAGCGCGACCCGCAGCCAAAGTATGGGCATAAGACTGAAAACCAGGAGGGCCGGGTTATTCGTTCGAGTGATTATAGTATGTCAGAGGCCAGGTGCAGAGGCCGATGATTACCTCGCAGCGGCTGCCTGTCTTTGTAGCGTGGCTGCGGTGTGCAGATGACAAATCGCAATCGCCAGTGCATCGGCAGCGTCAGGGGGCTCCGGAACCTCGGCAAGATTCAGCAGCCTCGTCACCATATGCTGCACCTGTTGCTTCTCCGCCCTGCCATAGCCGACTACCGCCGATTTTATTGTTAGTGGCGCGTATTCGGAGATGTGTAGTCCAACTGACGATGCCGCCAACATCGCAACACCTCGCACTTGCCCCAGCTTGAGCGCCGACTTGACGTTTACCGCAAAGAAAATTTCTTCAATGGCGACATTATCCGGGCGATGTTCGCGAATGATTTCCCCAAGACCTCTGAATATTGTCGCCAGGCGTTCGCAAAGGGGATCCCGCGGGGACAGTTTAATCGCGCCGCACGCAACGCAGACTAGTTTCTCATCTGGACTGAGTTCGACAATCCCGTAACCTGTGTATTCCGTGCCGCAATCAATCCCCAAGACCCGCATGGATGCAAGTTTACCTCAGCAGCCCAGATGGCGGACGTTTAGCCGATTCAAAGCAGTCGGTTTACAAATCCATTGCCGAATTTTTCGTCGCCATTTGCCCCGTGTTAAACTCAAATCCAGCCCCGCAAATAAAGGAAAACACGATGAAATTCGGCGTCATCATTTTCCCTGGCTCTAACTGCGATCAAGACGCTCATTGGACGGTTCAACACATCGCAAAGCAACCAGCCACTTTTCTTTGGCATGACTCCCAAGACCTCGAAAATTGCGACGTCATCATAGTTCCCGGCGGATTCTCCTATGGCGACTATTTGCGTACGGGCGCCATTGCAAAATTTTCTCCAGTAATGGAAGCGGTGCGAAAGTTTGCCGAAAGCGGTGGGCTGGTCTTGGGAATCTGCAATGGCTTTCAGATTCTTTGCGAATCGGGATTACTTCCCGGCGCCTTGCTACGGAATGCGGGCCTCAAATATGTTTGCAAAACAGTGCACGTGCGGGTTGAGAATGTTGATACCCCTTTTACCAACGCCTGCCAGATGCATGACGTTCTGACTATTCCAATCGGTCACATGGAAGGCAACTACTTCTGTGATTCGTCCACTCTCGATAAATTACGGCGAGAGAATCTAGTCGTATTCCGCTACGCAACTCCTGAGGGCGAGCTCACCATACACGCGAATCCAAACGGATCATTGGATAATATCGCCGGAATCTGCAATCCAGGGCGTAACGTGCTCGGTATGATGCCGCATCCTGAGCGCGCCAGTGAAGCCGAACTGGGAGGTACTCAAGGACTCAAGATCTTCGAATCCCTCGTCGGGGCAATGGCAGCAAGGTAATTTTAACCGCTCGCTTCCAAGAAGCTTCTTCATACAAATCTTTACAAAATTACTGTAATCCCCGGAAATTGCAATCATCCAAGTTGGAAGCGGCCATACAAAATTGAAGCTGTTATAGTACTCAACACCCGAGCACTCACTGGAGGAAAGTTGGTCAGGTTCCGTTAATGCAATTTCGACACCTCACCGCAAGTCCATTTTTGCTCGTGACTCTCTTCCTGATTCTCAGTTCTTCTTTCCTATGCGCGCAGAAGTTGCCTGAAATAGACGCGTATGGCGGATACGCTTACACCCGCTTCAACAGCCCCTCCATAGGCTTTTCGAATGGCTCGAACCTTAATGGAGGAATCATCTCGTTCACCGCGCCGCACTTGTATGAAGAACTGGGCCTGACAATTAGCGCAAGTGGAGGCTACGGCTCGCAATTGAAGGTCTACAACTTCCTTGTGGGCCCTCAGTTTTCATTTGAAAGAGGCCGCCTAAGGCTATTCGGCAATATTCTTGGCGGCAAAGCCGAAACCAAGGTCGCAATTAATCAACCCACGCGCAGCCAAATCACCAGCGTGGGCCGCGCAATCGCCGTGGGCGGAGGCCTTGAAATGAGCCTGTCGCATCATATTTCCGTGCGCCCAATTGACGCGGACTATATTTATTCGAAAACATTCGGCAGCAGCCAAAACAATATTCGGATTTCCGCGGGCGTGGTTTACAGGTTCGGCAAGAAATGACTTAGTCCAAGAGATGGATTTCTCGTCTCTTACAAATTTCGATGTCAAAGACAATCAAAATAATTCAGGCGAAATGGTGGGTGATGCTGCTCGCATCGCTCGCCTTGGCAACATCCATCGGGTGCGGCACTACGTCCACCCATCTCGGGTTCGTCACATTGCGTGGCGCAAATGGAGTCGCCGCTTATCGAATCAACAATAACTCAGCCGCTTTCGCTGGCATTATTGGGTCACCCTTTGCCACCGGAGTGTCTCCATCTTCGGTCGTCGCGCATCCATCGAAGAAGTTCGTTTACGTCGCAAATCAAACCGAGAACGATATTTCGTTGTTCGATATAAACAGCGACTCGGGTGTACTCACTGAGGTCATGCCCAGGACTGCCACGGGATTTTATCCCTCATCCCTCGCGATGGATAGCGGTGGCACCTTGCTGTATGTTGCCAACCAGGCCTCCAACACTATTTCTGTTTACACCATTAACTCCGGAAGCGGTGCGCTGACCGCAGTTAGCGGATCCCCTTTTGCAACTGGACCTGGCCCTACGAAGTTGAGCGTTTCGCCATCGGGCAAATTTCTCTACGTTCTTTGCAGCAACTTGACCTCAATTTATGCCTACGCCATAACATCCGGCACCGGCGCCTTGCAGGCGGTTCCAGGCTCTCCTTTCGCAGTTGGACCTTCGCCTTCTTCCTTTGCAATTGATCCGGCAGAGCATTTTGTGTACGTGACCAACGCTTCGACCAGCACGGTTTCAGTTCTCGCAATCAATTCGAGTTCCGGAGCGCTGGCGGCGATTCCCCAATCGCCGTTCAGTACAATGGCTACGCCTACGAGCACTCTTCCAGTTGATGTCGTCGCCGGCGTATCCGGCCAATACCTCTACGTGCTTAACAATTCCACAAGCAACATTTCGGAATACTCCGTCGGCAGCGGAGGCATTCTTACCCTGCTCACGAATTCTCCGGTTGCTACAAGCGGGACTGGGCCGATATTCATGACATTCGATTCGACTGGCAATTTTCTGTTTGTTGGAAATCAGGGTTCAAATACTATCAGCGGCTTTTCCATAGGGAGCGATGGCACCCTGACGGCCACTTCATCTTCCCCGACGGTGGGCGCTTCGCCCTCTTCAATGGCGGTGCTGCCCTGAGCACGATATGCTGCGGCAGATTAATTAGCTACCTTCATGGTTAATTTTGGAATCATCGGCTTCGGGCTTCATGCCGTGAAGCGGTTGATACCCGGATTCGAATTATCCAAAAACTGCCTGGTTACCGCGCTATCACGGCGGGACATTGCGAAGGCTCAGGAATCCGCGCGTCTATACAAAATCCCAAATGCATTTTCTTCCGCGAAAGACTTGTGCGAGTCGCCGGACGTAGATGCTGTTTTTGTCGCTACCCCAAATTCGTGCCATTTAAGAGATGTGCTCACCGCGATCGAATGCGGAAAGCCCGTGCTTTGTGAAAAGCCAATTGCCATCAACGCGATTGAATGTCGCCGCATGATAGAAGCTGCCGAAAAAGCAAATGTCCTGCTCGGAGTCGCGCAGGTGTTCCGCTTCAACGAGAGCATCATTCGAATAAGAGACCGCATTGCGTCCGGCCAAATCGGCGTCCCCGCTTATGCTCGCTCTGACTTTTGTTTTCACGTGGGACCAGACCATCCCCGCACATGGATCAACGACCCCAGGTTGGCTGGAGGCGGCCCAATTTCAGATGTTGGCGTGCATTGCATTGATACGCTGCGTTTCATCTTGCAGGATGAAGTTGTGAGCGTAAACGCGATCGGCATGTCCGACTCCTTTTCAGGCGAACAGGAATCCGCCGCGGCGCTCACTTTGCAATTTTCTCGCGGCACATTGGGATCAGTATTCGTTTCGTTTAGAACCGAATACCGCACTCCTCTTGAGATCGTGGGAACAACCGGAACCCTTCGTTCGGAGAATGGTCTGAACGTTGACCGGCCGGTTCATGTGGAGCTTCACCACGAGTGGGATGTGGCAGATACCGAGACTTTCTCAAACAGTCTGGCTTATGCACATCAAGTTGACTCATTCGCCGCAGCAGTCGAAGGAAGAGCAATATTTCCGATACCCGGAGAAGAAGGATGCAAGAACCAGCAGGTGCTGGATGCCGCTTATCGAAGTATTAAAAGCGGCAAGACCGAAGAGATAGATCGGCGCAAATGAACGCGCGCCGTATTACTTACTAGCGTCATCCGTCTTGGGCAGAACTCCCACCGCTTGAATGATCGCCCAATGCCACTCCTGATCAGGATCAAGCTGCACTCCCAGCGCTTCACGGAAAACAGTAGTGGTGAACGGCGCCGCCGATCCTTTTAGATGATAGAGCAGCGTCAAGTCAGACCGCTTCTCGGAAGAGTTTGACGTTTCGTCCGCAGCGGGAATCAACTTCGCCGACCCGAAATTTGACGCATTCGTCGTTTGACGCCGAACAATCGTCACCCCAACCGTAATTCCCTTCACATTCCACTTAGTCCCGTTGTACATGGAAAGCTGAAGCGTGTTGCCATCAATGCTCGCGGGTCCATCCAGCTTCATCAGTTCGCTCTGTGGCAAATCTTCCGGCACGTAGGGATTGGAAATAAGCGCGGTCGCATTGGCATCGAATGACAAGCTGCAAGTGCCGTCGGGAGATGTCATGTGAAAGTTCTTCCCGGCATTATCAATGGAGAACACCGGTTCTCCCTTTAGCCTCTTGGCCTGCACGTCGTCCATGACCTTGGACAAATTGTCGTTGTCAATGATCGTGTCGGCGGCGGGAGCTTTCTTCTTTCGCATCTCGCGCGCGAGATCTCCCAGTGGAACGTCGCTGTCAGACTGCGCCACGCCAACCGTGGGTACCAACAAAAAGCCCATCACCAGAAAGCCCAACAAAGCGGAGGCGATAATAGCGGAGAGTTTGGACGGCATGAATCTGGCCAGTTTTGAAGACCTGATTAAAAGGAATGAACTACCGCAGGCCTCAAGAACAATTCTAACCAGAGGCGGTGCTTATAAGGATGGGCCGGGGCAAACGTTGGTACTGGTACTTTAGTGTAGACAAGAAAGAGGGCGCGGAAACGAAGGACACGCAACGGGACTTCACACGCCCTTATTCTTTACAGCAAGTCACCTTTGCTGCAAGCCGGCTTTACAGCAAGCCAGAAGATCGAAGATGCGGAACAGGATCGGCCATTGACATTGGCTCCCGTTTGAATATCCAGCGGGCCACCGCAAAGCCCAGTGCCACG
The DNA here is from genome assembly GCA_963720075.1 of uncultured Acidobacteriaceae bacterium. GTDB lineage: Bacteria > Acidobacteriota > Terriglobia > Terriglobales > Acidobacteriaceae > PALSA-188. The sequence continues at coordinate 520,212 of CAVREG010000016.1, forward strand.
TAGCAGAAATGAACCAGTTTCATAAAGGCTACCCCCAAAAGATGCTAGCCGTGGGGGGCCGAAACCGCACCTTTATGAAGCCACATTAGCAACGGCGCTTTGAGCGGTCAATGGACCAAAAGTGCCATTACGGAAGGCAAACAAATGTCTTTAGTGCTGGCCCTCGACGCTGTTGTCTGTATGCTCCGAGGACGGCACCACAATCGCTTCTATATTCCTTCCCGCCATGAGCCGGTCAAACGCCGATAGATCAGTGCGTTCAATTTCAGCCCAGCGGGATAAAGATTCATCCGCCTGCTTTTTCAATTTATCGAACTCCTGAAACTCGGCTTCTGTGGGAGCGGAGTCGGCTCCCTGCCCAACCGCAGTCGCAAGATAAGCTAGTTTGACATCTACTTTCTGCGGATAAGCCAACGAGTCTTCATTCGATTTCACTTTCGCTTGAATCAATTCGTCACGCACGGAAAGTAATTTTTGATCCAGATCCGCGGCCGCTCCCACCACTGCCTTCGTGCTCACATTTTCAGGCAGCCGTTTTTTCAATCCCTCGAATTGCGCCCGCACATCCTGAATCTGATTTACCGCGTCGTAAACGCGGGTGAGTTCATCGCGAATCTGCAATCCCAAGTCGAACTGCTTTCGTAAATCTTCATCCGCGACTTTGACCCGCGGATCGAGTTTCACTTCAAACGGCTCAGTCTCGCTTTTCCCGTTCGCCGTTACCCGCACTTCATATTTGCCCGGCAATGCCAGCGGCCCCATTAAGCCATCTTTATATTCATAAACGTAATAATCTGGCACCCGGTCCGTACCCTGGTAATACATGTCCCACACCACGCGGTTCAAACCTACTTCCGGCTTGATTTGCTTTTCTGGCTTCTTGTCATCCGGATTCAGCGGCTCATCCAACTCTTCCGTCTTTTCACTGGAGTATTTGCGAATAACTTTTTGCGACGAGTCCAGAATTTCGACAGTAGTTTCGCCCTTCGGCTTGTCTTTCACAAAATAATAAAAGACAGCGCCTGCCGGAGGATTCTGCCCAACCAACACCGGCTTTGGAATGTCGTCCTGATCGGGGTTTTGCATGCGGTACGCCGTCGCTGGAGTGTAAAGATGCAAGTCCTGTTTGGCGACATCGTCCGTGAACTGCCGCAAGGGCGAAACATCGTCAAGAATCCAGAACGCTCGTCCATGCGTCGCCAGCACCAGGTCGTCATTTTTAACAATCAAATCGTGAACCGGCGTCGTAGGAAGGTTCAGCTGCATCGAATGCCAATTCGCGCCATCGTCGAATGAAACAAACACTCCAGTTTCAGTTCCCGCGTAGAGCAGTCCGCGTTTCTTCGGATCTTCGCGAACCGCGCGGACGAAGGTGTTATCCGGAATTCCGTTCGTGATTTTCGTCCACGTCTTCCCGTAATCACTGGTCTTGAAAATATACGGATGCATGTCGTCATTCTCATGGCGATCTACCGCGACGTATGCGGTCCCGGCATCAATCGGTGATGCATCAATTAGACTGATGCGACTAAACTCCGGTATTTGCGAGGGCGTGACGTTTGCCCAATTTTTCCCGCCATCTCGCGTGATCTGAATCAGCCCATCGTCGGTACCCGCCCAAATTAGGCCCTTTGTTATTGGCGACTCTGCGACCGCGAAAATCGTGTCGTAATATTCGGTGCCGGTATCGTCAATATCAATGGGGCCGCCCGACGGTTGCTGTTTGCTCTTGTCGTTGCGCGTGAGATCGGGACTGATCGCCTCCCAGTGCACTCCGCCGTCCGTAGTCTTGAAGAGGCGTTCTCCTCCGTGATAAAGGGTGTTAGGGTCATGCGGCGAAATCATTAATGGCGCCGTCCACTGAAACCGGTGCTCCAGATTTGCGGCGCCTTCCCCGTCGCTCACATCGGGATGCTCCTCAATATCCTTCAACTGGCCTGTGCTCTTATCGAACCGCGTGATTTTTCCCTGATAGTCGCCGGCGTAAACGATATTCGGATTCGGCGGATAAGGCGCAATGTAGCCGGCTTCCCCACCACCGACCTGGTACCAGTCCGGCGTATCAATAAATCCATTGTCGCTGCGGCTCGCGATAGCGACGGTACTGTTGTCCTGCTGCGCCCCATAAATAAAGTAAGGAGTGCGAGTGTCGGCGATCACATGATAAAACTGGGCCGTGGGCTGATTATTTTGTTGTGACCACGTATCCCCCCCGTCGGTGCTGACCGTTACGCCGCCATCATTGGACACAATCATGCGCCGCGTATTCTTCGGATCAATCCACATGCCGTGATTATCTCCGTGTGGAACCTTCACCTTGTTGAATGTGTGTCCGCCATCGGTGGATTTGTAAAACTCAACGTTTGCGATGTAAACCGTGTCCGCCGACTGAGGATCGGCAAAGATGTGCATGTAGTACCATGCGCGCTGCCAGAATGCGCGGTTGCCGTCCACCAACTCCCAGGTTTCGCCGCCATCATCGGAACGATAAAGGCCGCCCTCGTGTGCTTCGATCAGAGCGTAAACGCGATCAGAGTTTGCGGACACCGCGACGCCGATGCGTCCATACGGCCCTTTGGGAAGTCCGTGTTTCTCTAGCAGCTTCCACGTCGTGCCGCCATCATTGGAGCGGTACAGACCGCTTCCTGGGCCTCCGCTCGAAAGGCTCCACGGGGTTCGCCGCGCTTGCCACAAAGATGCGAAAAGAATATGCGAATTATTTGGATCGAAAGCGATATCAATGCCGCCCGTATTCTCGTCCTTGTACAAAACTTTTTGCCAAGTCTTGCCGCCATCGGTGGTGCGGAAGATTCCCCGCTCCGTGTTCGGACCATATGGATGACCGAGCGCCGCCACAAAAACGATGTCTGAATTCTTCGGATCAACGATCACCTTGCCGATTGCGCGCGAGTCATTCAATCCAACGTTTTTCCAAGTCTTACCGCCATCCAGCGTCTTGTAAACTCCATCGCCGTGGGAAATGTTTCCGCGAATGCAAGCCTCGCCAGTTCCCACATACACGATGTTCGGATCGGAAGGCGCAACTGCCAGGCTGCCAATAGCCGAAACCGCTTCCTTGTCGAACACCGGCTTCCAGGTCATCGCGGCGTCCGTTGATTTCCAGACGCCGCCTCCGGTCGCGCCGAAATAATACGTATTCGGATCGCCCGGAATTCCCGCCGCCGTCAGCGATCGCCCTCCGCGAAAAGGCCCGACCACGCGGTATTTCATTCCCTTAAATAGCGGATCCTCTTTTCCCTCTTCCTTGCTGGTCTCATCGTTTGGAGTGGCCGGGTTCTTATCCGCCGCAGGTTTCTCAGGAAGTTTTTTCTCGCCCTCGCGTTGCCTCTGCGCAAAACCGGCGGAACACGCGCACAACAAAAATACGAACACCAACCATATCGAAAGCTTTCTAAAATCAGGGCCCATTTTATTTTCTCCGGAAAAGCACTGCATATCTTACTGCGAAAGAGTTTGTCACAGGAATGGTGTAGAGATTCGAAACAATCTTATGCTTTCTTCTCGCCAAGCAACAGCGCTTTTGCGGCCTTCAATTCCTTCCGCTTCGCCGCATCCACCTTAGGATAAGCAAGATTCAAATCTTCCAGAGCTTCGACGATCGCCGCCGCAACCACTACGCGCGTGAACCATTTATTATCCGCTGGCACCACATACCATGGAGCGTGCTTCGTGGCCGTGCTCGCAATCATTTCTTCGTAGGCTGTCATGTAATCGTCCCAATATTGCCGCTCGCCAACATCCGATGGTGACAGCTTCCAATTTTTGTTCGGCTGATCGAGGCGGTCGAGGAACCGCTGCTTTTGCTCCTTCTGTGACAGATTCAAAAAGAATTTCCGGACCAGAATCCCATTGCGATCCAGGTAACGCTCGAACGCATTCATATCCTGGTAGCGATCCTTCCATATATCTTTCGTGACGAGATCAGCGGGAATACGCTCTTTTGCAAATATTTCCTTGTGCACGCGCACAACCAGCACTTCCTCATAATAGGACCGGTTGAAAATCCCAATTCTCCCGCGCTCAGGAATGCGCTGCATGCTGCGCCACAAATAATCGTGATTCAATTCTTCATCGGAAGGCGTCTTAAACGAATAAACCTGACATCCTTCTGGATTCAATCCTGACATCACGTGCTTAACCAGCCCATCTTTTCCGGCGGCATCCATGCCCTGAAAAATAACCAGCACGCCCCAGCGATCCTGTGCATAGAGCTTGTCTTGCAATTCAGCGAGGTCGGCGATCCCGCGTGCCAGCAGTTCCTCCGCATGATCTTCGGATTGACGACCCTTGGAGTTTTGCTCTCCGGTATCGCCAGGATCAAAATCCTTCAACCGAAACTTCTTCCCGTGATCAATCCTGTACGGCTTCGCCAATTTGCTAGCCCAGCTCACGCTTATCCCCTCGGTCAAATTCGTTGGGTCGGTTTGTGAAAATGAAGTCTATGGCATTTTAGCGGGAACGAATGGGTAGAGCGGCAAAACATGTGTGTCAGGTGCAAAAGAGGAAAGTTCGATAGGAGATCGCTGTACGGAATCAAAATCTATGGGAGCTCGACATCCAGCGCGTAGATTTCCTGGGTGCTGGTATCCCGCACATAAAGCCGGGAATTATCCGGCGACAGGCCGCCCCAGAATCCCCAGAACCCGAGGTAGCGACTCAGACTGCCCAGGCTAAAGAGGACTTCCGGATTGTGCTCGCCCATCTTGACGCGGCGGCAGGAAAGATTGTCGGCGATGACGGTGTCGTAGTAGAAATAGCGGCTGTCCGACGACCAACCACCATAGTTGACGTCGGCCGAATCGGTGAACCACTCCGACCATTTTTTCGTTTGGAAATCATAGAGCATGATTCGCTTTGAATCCACCGTCACCGCAGAGAGGTAGCGGCCATCTGGAGACCAGCGGGGACTGAAAAAGCCATCCGAACTGGGCAGAGAGGTGGTCTGGCGTGTCTTCAAGTCAACCAGCTGAATATCGTGAGTGCCAGTTTCGCGACTGAGCCGTCCGAAGGCCAGGCGCTTGCCATCCGGCGACCAGGTGGCATCCACTTCCCCGGTGTTTTCCGGCAGCAACTCTTCGGGTGAGCCTCCCTGCGCCGATACCAGAAAGATTTTGAAGGGCTTTCCTGGCTGAGCAGCGATGTAGGCGATCTGGCTTGCGTCCGGTGACCAACTGGGGAGAGCGGCTGTCCAAGGTGGATAGGTAAGCTGGAGCCGCTCGCTGCCATCCACCCGGCTTCGCCAAAGAGTAGCGTCGGGCACAGCGATGTAAGTGACCCATTTGCCATCGCGAGAGAACGCCAGGTCGGCAGCGGAAATGCCTCCCAGAAACGGGACAAATTGCTTGGCCACCCCGTCATAGCGGACGACTTCCCCGCGCTGTTGCATGCCCTGAACAAACAGCTTCTTGCCATCGAGCGCGGGCACAACGGTGGAATACAGAAGCGGCCCCGTGGTCAGTTGAACCGGTTTTGGGGAAGCCCTGCGGAGGAAACCCGTGGACTCCCGCAGGGCATAGAGATTGTTCTCGCTGCCGGAACCGGACTCGAAAATATAGTAACCGCCATCCGCCGTCCAGCGGCCACAACACTCGGACGGCGAATTATGCAATCCGGCAAACAATTGGTGCAAATCGGAGCCATCGCTGCGGACTTCCCACAAGGATTGCGTATTCGCCTGCCGGAAGATCGTGAAGCGGATGCGGCTTCCATCAGGAGAAAACCTGGCCTGTCCTGGGCGCCCCTGAACGGAAACCAAGAGGTGAGGGTTACTGCCGTCAGCCTTGGCCAAATACAGCGCAGAATCTTTGGTGAAGACGAGTTGCTCACCATCCGGGGACCAACTCGCTCCGATGGCGTGGAAGTCCCCCAGCCGGCGGGGAGAGCCAGAGGGCAAAGGCAAAACCCAGAAAGGTAAGTCCTGACTGCCTGTGGGCGCAAAGGTGGTAACCAGGAGTTGAGAGTGGTCAGGCGAGATGTCGGAGAGTACGACGTTCTTAATGGGAGTGGGGATCACAGAAGTCTCTCCCCCCATCACAGAAACTTGGGCCAACACGTTTCCCCCGGAACGTATCTGGGTGACGTAGATGCGCGACCCATCGGTCACCATGTTTCCCATGACGTAATCGTCATGAGTGATTTGGGTGGAACCCGTGACCTTGGGCGGACTAATGGGAAAGAAGCGCCAGCCCACGGCTGCCGCGACTAATAGCACCGCGAAACCTGCAACCGCCCATGGCCAGCGCCGTTTCCCCTCGCGCGCTTCTTCCGCGACCGGAGACGCGACCGTCACTTTTCCGGAACTCGTGTCCCGCTTCAATCTTTTCAGGTCGGCGCGCATTTCCGCGGCGCTCTGATAACGAATGTCGAGATCTTTTTCCAGAGCTTTGTTGATGAGACGCTCCAGCTCAGGAGGAAGATCGGCATTTAATCGGACTGGCGGAGTGGGCGGCTTGCTTAGGATTGCATTGAAGATTGCCGCAGAGGTTTCGCCACGAAACGGCAGCGCGCCGGTAGCCATTTCGTAGAGCACGGCGCCAAACGAAAATAGATCGGTGCGGGCATCGAGGTCCTTGCCCAGCGCCTGCTCCGGCGACATGTAAGCCACAGTGCCCATCGTGCTTCCGGGGCTGGTGAGGTGTTCCCCGGTCACGGTACCAGCGTCCGCAGAGCTGGTGCTGGATAGCGGGCTCATCTTGGCGAGTCCGAAGTCGAGGATTTTGGCGTGCCCGCGAGAGGTCACAAAAATATTCGCGGGCTTGATATCGCGGTGAACGATTCCTTTGGCGTGGGCCGCATCGAGCGCGTCAGCAATTTCTATGCCCAAATCGAGCACCCGCTCCGTTTCCAGCGGGCGATTGAAGATGGTCTGCTTTACCGTTTGCCCTTCCAAATACTCCATCGCAATGAAGGGACGCCCCTGATGCTCTCCGATTTCATAAATCGTGCAAATGTTCGGATGATTCAAAGCAGAAGCAGCGCGCGCCTCACGGCGGAAACGTTCAAAAGCCTGCGGATCGTGTGTTACGTCATCGGGAAGAAACTTCAGTGCAACAAAGCGTCCAAGCTGCGTATCTTCCGCCTGGTACACCACACCCATCCCGCCGCCGCCCAGCTTATGCTGAATGCGGTAATGAGAAACCGTTTGTCCCTCAATGGATTGTGACTCAGACATTGCGCCAGCATCTTAACATGCCGATTTTCGGGTCATCCTGCCAACGATTCAATCGCGCTCACTTCTTCCGGAGAAAGCTTTATCTCCCCGCCAGCCAGGTCTTGCTTCATATGCTCGGCGTCAGACGTTCCGGTGAGCGGCAAGATACCAACCGCGCGAGCGAAGCCGAAAACAATCTGTGCAGGCGTCGCATTCGAGCGCGTCGCCAGTTCCGCAATTAGAGGATGTCGAACAACCTGTACATTCGCCGTGAGAAGCGAGAAGCCCTGATAGATAATCTTTCGTTCTGTGCAGAACGAACGCACATCGCGGTCCCAGCCCGTCCTGGCGAAGCAGCGATTCTGCACAAATGCAGGTCCCCCGCCATGGGCGGCGACCACCTGTTCGAGATGTTGAAGCGAAACATTACTCAGGCCCAGAAAACGGACGCGCCCGGCATCGCGTTCCTCGCACATCGCTTCCCAGACCTCGCCGTCTTCCTCAACCCATCCATACGCAGACGAAGGTCCGTGCAAGACGAAGCTATCTACATAGTCAGTCCCAAGATGTTCGAACGAACTCGCCAAGGATTGGCGCACCTGAACCGCAAAGCCAGCTTCAGGATCGTATGGCAACCGATGATCCTGACCGTCCCGATACGTGAACTTCGTCTGAAGAAAAAGATCTGCACGCACGCATACTCCAGCGCGATAAGCAACCGCCAGCCCCTGCCCGACTCCAGCTTCAAAGTAGTGCTTTCTTTGATTGGCGGTGTCAATCCCTCGAAATCCGCATGTCACGGCCAGCTCGGTCAGGGCTGCGGTGCGCTCTTCCTTCCATGCAGTCCCATAGATAAAATTGGGAACCGCAGATCTCTCTTTCGCCATAGCCACATTCTGCCATACGCAAGACGCGGTTTCCGTTTGTGCCGTCGCAGATGATTGACCTATCCACAACAGTGCCACGCAGCGCGGATTTCAAAGCGGTTATAATTTTTGTTGTTACCTAGGTACTATGGTACCATACGGACATTATGAACAACGACCGACACATCGTACAACGCGTGCAAACCGGTGTCCGCTTGGAAAAGCACCTCTTGAAAGTGTTGCGCGCCTTCGCTGATTTTAATGATTTATCCTTGGGCGATCTGCTGGAAGGAATCGTGCTGCACGCCTTTGACGGAAAGTGCCCCTTCAGCAAGGAGAGCCTGAGACGAATCAAGGAATTAAAAAAGTTCTACGGTTTGGAGTTAGATTCACGGGCTAGCCATCAACTGACCGAAAATCGGGGTTAGGATCTAATAGCCCGATAGGGCCCGGGAACAGCTTCAGCAGTGCGCTAGAATTATATAAAGATTGCGCCAGCAGTGGACGACGAACACAAATCATGGGTGTCGGCACGGTATCGCTCGACATGCGGGATGCGCTCTCCAAGTTTAGGGCCGGGGCGGAAGGAGGTTCGCGATACCATATGTTCGTTTGTCTCACGGCGGAACGGTCGAAATCACAAATTCTGAAATTCGTATCGTGCGATGTGATGGATGGGGTTCAACGAAGAATAGCGAGTACCTAAGGAGATAATTCATGTCCAGAGTCCGTGTTCTGGTTGGCACAAAGAAGGGTGCATTCATTCTTTCGTCGGACGGCAAGCGCGAGAAATGGGAGGTCGGCGGCCCACACTTCGCGGGATGGGAGATGTATCACCTCAAGGCATCGCCCGTTGATCCCAATCGGATCTACGCTTCGCAAACTAGCGGATGGTTTGGGCAAATCATTCAGCGGTCTGATGACGGCGGCAAGACATGGCATCAGCCTGGAACGCCTCCGGGCGAACCAGCCGCGCCAGGCCCTCCCAAGGTTGACAGCAATAAATTCGCGTATGACACTTCGGCCGAGACCGGCAAGCCGCTGACAACTCACCAATGGTATGACGGGACGCAGCATCCGTGGGAGTTCAAGCGAGTCTGGCACATCGAGCCATCGCTCACCGATCCCGAAACTGTTTACGCGGGAATAGAAGATGCTGCATTATTCCGCTCGACCGACGGCGGACAGAACTGGCATGAACTCGCCGGGCTTCGCGGCCACGGCACTGGCCCAAAGTGGCAACCTGGCGCGGGCGGCTTATGCCTGCACACTATTATTCTTGATCCCAGCAATGCGAAGAGGATGTGGATCGCCATCTCTGCGGCAGGCGCTTTCCGTACCGACGACGGCGGCGAGACCTGGAAGCCCATCAATCGCGGGCTGAAGTCGCAATATATTCCCGACCCCAATGCCGAGGTCGGCCATTGCGTTCACCATATCGCGATGAATCCGAAGCGCCCCGGCGTGCTGTTCATGCAGAAGCACTGGGACGTCATGCGCTCCGACGATGCCGGCGACAATTGGAAAGATGTCGGCGGCAGCCTGCCCACCGACTTCGGCTTCGCGATTGATGTGCACGCACACGAGCCGGAGACGATTTATGTTGTCCCCATCAAAAGCGATTCAGAGCACTACGTCCATGAAGGCAAGCTGCGAGTCTTCCGCAGTCGCACTGGCGGGAACGAGTGGGAAGCACTCACGAAAGGCCTTCCGCAACGCGACTGCTATGTCAACGTGCTGCGCGACGCTATGGCGGTGGACTCGCTCGACAAATGCGGAATTTATTTCGGCACAACAGGAGGCCAGGTGTACGCCTCCGCCGACGCAGGAGATAGTTGGTCGCCGATTGTGCGCGATCTTCCGGCAGTGCTGTCGGTAGAGGTGCAGACCCTCGCGTGAAGTGAGCTTACTCGCGGCTGCAACGAAAAAGCTGTGACCGCCGACCTCGTCGTGCCCACCTTTATAAAAAGCGTAAAGGTCGGCCAGCCACCGGCACTTCGAGACAAGGGTCGACAACTCGAATCTCCGCTGCGCCACCCGAAAACGACCGCCGTCCTGATCCCGTCGGCGGTTAATGCTTCCAAGGCCCCAGAAGGCGTCGCAACAGCCCGAATGTTCCCAGGTGATAGGCAGTGTGATCGGCCACCAGCAGCACTTCGCGCAGAACCGTCTGACCGTCACCGTGTGGAATTTTGGCGAGCAAATCGGTGGATTCGTTTTCCACGAGCTTTACTAGCGCTTTTTGGTCGCCACGAAAAGCCTTCACAGTTTTATCCCATACATATGCGTCCGGAGGAGTCTTTGATTTCGGCCAGTATCCCTCCGGAAATTTGGGGGAGACATGATTGGGGTTTCGAATGAATTCCAGGATGTCCCACTGCGCAATGCGCATGTGCTCGAGCATTTGCCACGGCGAATGCTCCGCGCCTCTTGGAGTTTTCCCACGAAGATTCGCGGGCAAACCCTTGATGGCACCGTCAAAATCAACATGAGCGTTGCCCCCTTTAAGAAGCTGAACGAGATGCTCTCGAAGGGCTTTGTCATTTCGCATGATCGAGATTCCTTTCACGGGTGTGAGATGCCGCCTTGAGTGTCCGTGACAGCCACTTGTTCCTCAAATATTTCAATTGTTGACGCGCCTCCGTTGGTGTATATAGGGCCGTCTGCTGCCTGGGAACTTAAAGTGTTCCCGGCGAGTTCCGTCCGACATGCTTTCTCGTTGCGGCAACTGGGATTCTGGGAGGTGGAACATGGCTAAGAGATGGGGCAGATTCGTCGTAAGAATTCTCGGCTACGGGATTCTTGTTTTGTTGGTCCTCGCGGCCGTTGCCATAACCTTTACCGTGGGCTGGCGGCCAGTAATCGGCGCGAAAAAGCGTCCGCTGACCGCGCGCAAGTTCGAACCCACCCCGGAGCGGCTGCGTAGAGGAGAATACCTGGTACACAGCGTTAGCAATTGCATGGGATGCCATGCCAAATACGTTGAGAAATCGGATCCGCCGGTGCTGCTCTCCAGGGAGGGCGCAGGAAATGTTTTGTATGAACAAGGCAATGTTCGTCTCGTCGCACCCAATATCACTTCTGACCCAGCAACGGGGATTGGCAAGTGGAGCGATGACGCCATCGCCCGCGCCATCCGCGAAGGCATCGCAGCTGACGGGAGCACGTTGTTCCCTGTGATGCCCTACGAACACTTCCGCCACATGTCCGACGAAGACGTTGCCTCTGTTGTGGTCTTCCTGCGCAGCCTGCCGCCGGTGCACAGCGATTTGCCTCCGTCAAAGATTCCGTTTATGTTTGCCCGTAGTGTTCAATCGGTGCCCCAACCGGTGACGGAACCCGTGCCGGAGCCGGACATGTCCACGCCCGCCAAGCGCGGCGCCTACCTGGTCACGATGGGACATTGCAGCGACTGCCACACGCCCGTCAATTCCAAGTTTCAGCCGATCTCAGGGATGGAAATGGCGGGCGGCTCTGAGATAGATAAAGGGGTGTTTTCCGCCAATCTCACGCCAGATGCTTCCGGCATCGGGTACTACGACGAGTCGCTGTTCATCAAGACCATGCGCACCGGTTATGTTGGCGCACGCAAGCTGAACTTGTTCATGCCCTGGTGGGCCTTTCGCAACATGACTGACGATGACCTGAAGGCAGTGTTCGCCTATCTTCGTACGCTCAAGCCCGTGCATCACCTCGTGGATAACGCTGAGCCGCCCACGATGTGCAAGCTCTGTGGCCATAAGCACGGAGGGGGAGATCACAACTGAAAGTCGTCCTTCGTGCGCCTTGGCGCACTTTGGGTTAAGCAGTTTGTCGTGCGCTCTCGGCACTCTTGGGGATTCCGGGGACGATTCATGTCAGGTTTGCTGTTGTAAAATCTCACCACCACATCGCAGGGTTTTGTGAGATGGTTGTCATATGATCCGGGTCATGCTTCCACAACATCTGCGAACGCTGGCTCATGTTGGCGTGGAGGTAACAATCGAGGTGGAGGGACCTGTCACGCAGCGGTCCGTGCTCGACGCGCTTGAGGCCCGCTATCCGATGCTGCGCGGAACTATTCGCGATCATGTCACGCAACAGCGCCGTCCGTTCTTGCGATTCTTCGCCTGCGAGGACGATCTGTCGCACGAGTCCCCAGATGCCCCTTTGCCCGACTCGGTCGCGTCCGGCACGGAGCCTTTTTTAATTATCGGAGCCATCGCAGGCGGATAGAGACAATGCAGAACGGTCCGTCGAGGTCAGGGGCGGCAATCACCCCCACTCTGGTTTGACGGGTTAGGAGATAGAGAACCCCAAAGTTGCACCCCCCGGACCGCCAATGGCGGCAGTCGCGTCGCGCAGTGCTATGGCGATATTTCAACAGTTACCAGGGAGGGTCTCGAAATCATCTTTCGAATCGAGCGTTGCCGGCTCATCTTAAGGTATTGCTTCCTTGCAAGAATTAGCGCGACCATCGACAGCAGCGGATATATGAATGGTACCGACAATTTCGATCCAAGTATTGGGAACAGATCGAACGGAGCGATGCCCATGTTTCCGATCCCGGATGCTGCGCCAATACTACTGCCTATCGGATCACGAGTTAGCCATAGTGCGCCATTGAGCAGATCATACGCAATTAAGGCCACCACAAGAATCCAGTACGCAGTGACCGCGGACATGCGCAGTCGAAATAGACGGACAGAGACGAGCACGATTGCTGCAAGGAAAATGACGTTGATAACAGTCATTACGCCGTATGCCAAAACAAAGTTCGCCTCGCGTGGGCTATAGGTCATAATAACGCGCTTAACGCCCCCCTGCCATGAAGTACATGCCGAGTGCGCACAAGATAAGATTGAGTGCTGCGAGACATCTAAAGAACGCCATCACCCAGCGCGGCATGATCCCCTATTCTAGCCAATTACCTGCGAGGTGCTTCATCTTAGGCGAGATTGCCAAAAATCCAATCAATTAGGCGGGCCAGAATCCTCGTATTGTCGATATCAGGCCATTACACTCAGAACACCCGGTCAATGAGTTCTATAAAAAGGGATGTCAAGGAAAAAGTTCTCCCTCGACCGGAGGTCGAGAAGATTTTAGTCTCGAGATCCAGCCCACTGTCTGTAAGTGCCCATCGATTTCGCTCGAGGGGTTTGCTCTGGCTTGTCTGCCCTTCCTGTGGGTTTCATCTTCGGTGATGACGACGCCAATCGAGTTTTGAGACAGGGCAAGCGAAACTGGTCTTGGAGTGTCAACCATGGTTCTATCGGAGGCTCGTGGCCTATCGCTATTTCTGGTTATCCGAGGAGGCATAACGTGTAATGGGTGACTCGGTGCCGAAGCACACAGGGCCGATCTCATTGACTGATACTCACCTCGAACCGAGCGTCTCAAGAACCGACCGACCACCACCAGAGAATCGCCGGAGATGGAGAGGCCTGCTACCAGAGACGCTCAAGCGGCTTGCCGATGCAATTTTTTGGCGTCGAAACTTACTCCTTTCTTCCAAATCGTTAAGGTGATCGCGGCAATCTTTCTGGCCAGGGTGAGACGCGCCATTGTCGGTCGCATCCCTTTTTCAAGCAGCGCCACATAGAAATCGTACAACGGCCCAGGGTGAGTACTCGCAGATAGAGCAGCGCCCTTGAACAGATTCTTCAGATCATGATTATGGTTGCCATTCAGACCGCGCACGGTGATGCGCTCCCGATTCCGTCGCAGCTTCCCTTGCACATAGCGGTACTCGCCGCTGTCGTGCGTCTCGATCGCCAAACCACTGTAAGCCCACAGTTGGCGCTTGGTGCGGAAACGGTGGGGCGTTTGCAGCAACGCCACAAGCATGGCCGCACGGATCGGACCGATCGCAGGAATTTGGCGCAGTAACTTCACCGCAGGATGCTTCCGGCTCTCGCTCAGCAGATCCCGTCGCGCTTCTTGTCGTACCGGTTGCAGCAGATCCAGTTGCTGATAGAAACGTTCCGCTCGCAGGCGAACCCCGGGCTGCGGGATCTTGGCCAACCACTCTGCCCGATACCGCGGGGCATACACGGTGGTACCGCTGCATGGAATGGCCCAGCTTCGATAGAGAGCTTTGATCCGAGTCATGACTCGGCTGACATCTTGGGTGAGCGTCAGATAGCTGCGAGCCAACTCCTTTAATGTGCGCACCCCGTGCTCGCCGTGGTACACCGCATGGAGCTGGTTGCCGCGTAACAACTCCGCCAGCTTGCGCGCATCGATCCGGTCGCTCTTGCTGCCATCTTTCAGCAGCGCGTTCTTTCGCGGATCGCAGACCACTAGACGGCTGACGTGAGGTTTCAGCAGATCATGTAACCAGGCGGCAGAAGTTCCTTCTTCAAAGGTCACCGATAGACTTCCGCGTAGCCCATCGAGGAACTCTAGAATCGTGGCTGCTTTCGTCTCCAGGATGCATTCCATGATCAGCTTGCCCGAGCTGTCCATGACGGCAACCGAGATCGTTGCCTGGTGAACGTCCATGCCAATATACTTTTCTTGATTCATGACGGCGCTCCTTTCGGTGAGTGGTGATCCGAACAATCACAACCTACCGCAAAGTGGGCGCCTTTTTATATTGCGTGATATAGGGATGTTACGCCAAGTGACATGCCATACTCTGTGCATGGGAACTGCAACCTTCAATCAATGGCTTGATGCCGCATTCTCCCATCCGGTTCGGAAGCGAGAGTGGTACTGGGAAGAGGACTTCGAAGATTATTGGAATCATCTGGAGTTGTCTGACGCGGTCACGGTCGATTACATGGCCCGCCTCTTCTTGGCCCCCGATCACCTGAAGCGGTATTCGCTGGAACAGGTCGCACAAGGGATATGGTTCTTAATTGGAGAATCATCACCGGGAAGATCGGCGTATGCCCTGCTGAATTCCGAAGTACCGCTTAACCCGCGTATCGACTGTGTCCGTGCAATGGCAAACTTCTTTCGCATGTTTGTTGCTCCACTGGCACCCGGTCGGGCGAATGAGCGGAAGAATAGTCTTCAGGGAGCCTGTTACATGTGGTGGGACATCCTTCCCATATATGGGGGTCCAACATATGGACCTGACACAGGAGGCGAACCTGAACTGCACGTGGCTTGTCTCGACACAATCGTTGAGATACTTTCAATACCATCTGAATTGTGCCAATTGAGCGCGCTGCATGGACTCAATCATTGGCACGGCCATCATGCCAAGAAAGTGGAGCAAATCGTGGATGACTTTCTGGATAAAACACCCGGTTTAAGAACCCGCATAATCGAGTACGCCGGTAAAGCGCGGGTGGGCAGAACATTGTAGGCTTTCGGTGTAGTTAACTGGCGATAGCGCTCAAAACCCTGTCAATGAGTTCTATAAAAAGGGATGTCAAGGAAAAAGTTCTCCCTCGACCGGAGGTCGAGAAGATTTTAGTCTCGAGATCCAGCCCACTGTCTGTAAGTGCCCATCGATTTCGCTCGAGGGGTTTGCTCTGGCTTGTCTGCCCTTCCTGTGGGTTTCATCTTCGGTGATGACGACGCCAATCGAGTTTTGAGACAGGGCAAGCGAAACTGGTCTTGGAGTGTCAACCATGGTTCTATCGGAGGCTCGTGGCCTATCGCTATTTCTGGTTATCCGAGGAGGCATAACGTGTAATGGGTGACTCGGTGCCGAAGCACACAGGGCCGATCTCATTGACTGATACTCACCTCGAACCGAGCGTCTCAAGAACCGACCGACCACCACCAGAGAATCGCCGGAGATGGAGAGGCCTGCTACCAGAGACGCTCAAGCGGCTTGCCGATGCAATTTTTTGGCGTCGAAACTTACTCCTTTCTTCCAAATCGTTAAGGTGATCGCGGCAATCTTTCTGGCCAGGGTGAGACGCGCCATTGTCGGTCGCATCCCTTTTTCAAGCAGCGCCACATAGAAATCGTACAACGGCCCAGGGTGAGTACTCGCAGATAGAGCAGCGCCCTTGAACAGATTCTTCAGATCATGATTATGGTTGCCATTCAGACCGCGCACGGTGATGCGCTCCCGATTCCGTCGCAGCTTCCCTTGCACATAGCGGTACTCGCCGCTGTCGTGCGTCTCGATCGCCAAACCACTGTAAGCCCACAGTTGGCGCTTGGTGCGGAAACGGTGGGGCGTTTGCAGCAACGCCACAAGCATGGCCGCACGGATCGGACCGATCGCAGGAATTTGGCGCAGTAACTTCACCGCAGGATGCTTCCGGCTCTCGCTCAGCAGATCCCGTCGCGCTTCTTGTCGTACCGGTTGCAGCAGATCCAGTTGCTGATAGAAACGTTCCGCTCGCAGGCGAACCCCGGGCTGCGGGATCTTGGCCAACCACTCTGCCCGATACCGCGGGGCATACACGGTGGTACCGCTGCATGGAATGGCCCAGCTTCGATAGAGAGCTTTGATCCGAGTCATGACTCGGCTGACATCTTGGGTGAGCGTCAGATAGCTGCGAGCCAACTCCTTTAATGTGCGCACCCCGTGCTCGCCGTGGTACACCGCATGGAGCTGGTTGCCGCGTAACAACTCCGCCAGCTTGCGCGCATCGATCCGGTCGCTCTTGCTGCCATCTTTCAGCAGCGCGTTCTTTCGCGGATCGCAGACCACTAGACGGCTGACGTGAGGTTTCAGCAGATCATGTAACCAGGCGGCAGAAGTTCCTTCTTCAAAGGTCACCGATAGACTTCCGCGTAGCCCATCGAGGAACTCTAGAATCGTGGCTGCTTTCGTCTCCAGGATGCATTCCATGATCAGCTTGCCCGAGCTGTCCATGACGGCAACCGAGATCGTTGCCTGGTGAACGTCCATGCCAATATACTTTTCTTGATTCATGACGGCGCTCCTTTCGGTGAGTGGTGATCCGAACAATCACAACCTACCGCAAAGTGGGCGCCTTTTTATATTGCGTGATATCGCGATGTTACGCCAACAATCCGAGGCCAGGAGTCATACGGTTAACTCGCCACATGTCCGAGATCTCAGCGTGGAAATTTCTTGTGCCGATAGCATCGATCAAAGATCCAAAACATCAGCACGATTACCACAAAGACCATCCAGCTGGCTTCAGGACCCAGCAGACCCCCGGTTAGCCATTGCGGGCCCTGCCAGCGGGTTTCAAGTAGGTGGCCGACGGCGGACTCACCGGCGTTTTGCCCTGACCATACGAACAGGTTGGCGAAATCAAAGGCGGCGTGGAAGCCGATGGCGAAGGCCAGCGATCCGGTGCGGCGCAGCGTAAGGCACACGAACAGGCCCAGCAGACCGGTGGAGACGAAGTCTTCCCAGCGCTCGTGTGGCTTCAGGAAATAGTGCAGCGCACCGAAGCCGATGGAGAGCAAAATGGATGCTGGCCAGAATCCGATACCATCGGCGAGCGTGGCGAGGAGATAGGCACGGAATTGGAGCTCCTCCGAAAATCCGATGAGCAGATCGGCAATGATCCATAGGCCGAAAAAGTACCAAATCGCGCCGCCATGGAGGGCGAACCCGAGGACGCGATAACCGCCGAAGGCTGCAATCAAGCCCACGAGCAAAGAAGTGGAAGCCACGCCCCAGGCAAGTCCCACCCGGAAATCGACTCCGAAGGCGTTGCGAACTGGAATACCGTAATTGGGGAAGCGGCGACGCTCGATGCGCGCCATAATCCAAGTTGCAATCAGTACTTGGATGAGCGCCTCCAACTCGTCGATGATGGTGCCCACAGGATCAAGGAACGGCCGCTCCTTCGGATGGAAGATCTTCGGAATGATCCAGTTCGCCAGGAATCCGAGTCCCACGAAAATGCCGACAAAAATCAGGAGGCGCCAACCGGCGCGTAGGCCGCGGGAGTTAAAGAAGATTCTTCTCATATCGGGGCAGCCCGGGCTAAGACTTCTTGGTCCCCGTTTTGAAACCGTCGCAGGCAGAGCCAATCGGACGCAGCGGTTTGACCGGTATCTTAATACGGAAGGTGATCGTTGACGAAATCAGGCCATTACGCTGAGAACCCGTCGATGAGTGCTATGGCGATTTATCACCAACCATCGCAGTGCCGGATATACTTGACGGCGACAATCGGCGACAAAGGTCGAAATCTTTCATGAGGTTCGCTGCAAAGGGATTTTTGGGGATCCTCCTCTTTGGTTCATGCGCGACGGCTCTTCGCGCACAGACCATCCAGATCAAACTTGTAAGTGGCAAAACCGGGCTCCCTGTGGCGGGTGCCTGTGTGGGTGCATGGATGAAAGATGCCAGCAACAAGATGTCCCTTTATATTCCCGCGGACAAGGACGGTATTGCTCGGCTGCGCCTTACTCAAAAGGATAGCGATGTAGATATTTCCTATAATCCGAAACTAGGCTGCGGAGGTACCGGAGCGATCAATCCGGTTTTGAAATATGACGACACACTGACGACCTACAGCACTGGCGATCATCCATCATGCGCGTTCCCTGAGAGTGTTCCCCTCGCGCGCTGGAAGCACCTAGACTTCTCGACGAAGGAGGTCCTTCAGCATGGCGTTGTCTCGGCGAATACTTGCGGCAAGGCCACCGCTTCGCCGCAGCCTGGGGAGGTGATCCTGTTCGTCCGACCCAGAAATTTCCGGGAAAGAGTGCAGGATTGGAAAGCTAGTGAAGCGTTCCCATTGTGAGCGGTGTCAAGGGTGAGTTCTTTGCAGTTTGGGTCTGGGGGGTGCAAAGAGTATTGAGGGACAACACCAAAAGGGCCAAAGCAAGCGCGTTCTTCATGGGGAAACTCCACCTCAACTGTCGCAATCAGGCCATTACACGCAATATAAAAAGGCGCCCACTTTGCGGTAGGTTGTGATTGTTCGGATCACCACTCACCGAAAGGAGCGCCGTCATGAATCAAGAAAAGTATATTGGCATGGACGTTCACCAGGCAACGATCTCGGTTGCCGTCATGGACAGCTCGGGCAAGCTGATCATGGAATGCATCCTGGAGACGAAAGCAGCCACGATTCTAGAGTTCCTCGATGGGCTACGCGGAAGTCTATCGGTGACCTTTGAAGAAGGAACTTCTGCCGCCTGGTTACATGATCTGCTGAAACCTCACGTCAGCCGTCTAGTGGTCTGCGATCCGCGAAAGAACGCGCTGCTGAAAGATGGCAGCAAGAGCGACCGGATCGATGCGCGCAAGCTGGCGGAGTTGTTACGCGGCAACCAGCTCCATGCGGTGTACCACGGCGAGCACGGGGTGCGCACATTAAAGGAGTTGGCTCGCAGCTATCTGACGCTCACCCAAGATGTCAGCCGAGTCATGACTCGGATCAAAGCTCTCTATCGAAGCTGGGCCATTCCATGCAGCGGTACCACCGTGTATGCCCCGCGGTATCGGGCAGAGTGGTTGGCCAAGATCCCGCAGCCCGGGGTTCGCCTGCGAGCGGAACGTTTCTATCAGCAACTGGATCTGCTGCAACCGGTACGACAAGAAGCGCGACGGGATCTGCTGAGCGAGAGCCGGAAGCATCCTGCGGTGAAGTTACTGCGCCAAATTCCTGCGATCGGTCCGATCCGTGCGGCCATGCTTGTGGCGTTGCTGCAAACGCCCCACCGTTTCCGCACCAAGCGCCAACTGTGGGCTTACAGTGGTTTGGCGATCGAGACGCACGACAGCGGCGAGTACCGCTATGTGCAAGGGAAGCTGCGACGGAATCGGGAGCGCATCACCGTGCGCGGTCTGAATGGCAACCATAATCATGATCTGAAGAATCTGTTCAAGGGCGCTGCTCTATCTGCGAGTACTCACCCTGGGCCGTTGTACGATTTCTATGTGGCGCTGCTTGAAAAAGGGATGCGACCGACAATGGCGCGTCTCACCCTGGCCAGAAAGATTGCCGCGATCACCTTAACGATTTGGAAGAAAGGAGTAAGTTTCGACGCCAAAAAATTGCATCGGCAAGCCGCTTGAGCGTCTCTGGTAGCAGGCCTCTCCATCTCCGGCGATTCTCTGGTGGTGGTCGGTCGGTTCTTGAGACGCTCGGTTCGAGGTGAGTATCAGTCAATGAGATCGGCCCTGTGTGCTTCGGCACCGAGTCACCCATTACACGTTATGCCTCCTCGGATAACCAGAAATAGCGATAGGCCACGAGCCTCCGATAGAACCATGGTTGACACTCCAAGACCAGTTTCGCTTGCCCTGTCTCAAAACTCGATTGGCGTCGTCATCACCGAAGATGAAACCCACAGGAAGGGCAGACAAGCCAGAGCAAACCCCTCGAGCGAAATCGATGGGCACTTACAGACAGTGGGCTGGATCTCGAGACTAAAATCTTCTCGACCTCCGGTCGAGGGAGAACTTTTTCCTTGACATCCCTTTTTATAGAACTCATTGACTTCCCACGAGGCGGAAGGGGGGTGCAACTTTGGGGGTCTCTATCTCCTAACCCCACTCTGGTTTGACCCGTTCCACGGAAGCTCTTAAACTTATTCAGCATTCTTTTCCGTCTCTTCGTGCAGGGGGTTTTTCCTGAATTATTGGTTCCGCGTTTGGGGCTGCGCTCTTGTATTGGCGCTGGGAGCTAAGTTTTCTGCGGCGCAGAACACTGGCGTCACGCTTGACAACAGCGAAGCTCTCTTCACTGTTCTCACCGCTGTAAATGCGTGTGGGTACGATGTTGGGCTTGAGGACTCCGTTCCTTTGCGAGCGCGAATCCGTAACGAGGTTGCCGCTAAGGTGGCGGCCTCAGATCTAGCGAATAATGCCACTCAGGCAATGTGCCAGTTTTATGACCAGCATAAAGTAGCCGATCCTTTGCACAATGTTGCTCAGTACATTTCTTTGGCATTGGTTCTCAATCCGCCTCCCGCGCTAACGCCCAAGGTAAAAGATGCAGACATTCCTCCAGACGCGGCCGCCGTCGTAGGAATCTTGCCCTTGATGCAGAAGTTTTATGAGGCAGCGGCTTTGCACTCGATTTGGACTAGTCATGCGCTGGCGTATGGTGAGTTTATAAGGCGCTATCACGATCCCCTTTCGAGCATGCTGTTTCAGACGGAGGCCTATTTAAAGTTGCCCTCCGCGGGATATCTTGGCCGGAACTTCACGGTTTATATAGATCCCATGGGCGCGCCCGATCAAACGAATGCACGCAACTACGGCGCGGACTATTTCGTGGTGATCTCTCCAGGGAAGGGATCATCGCTGAAGCTCGAGCAGATCCGTCACACCTATTTCCACTATCTGCTGGACCCGCTTGCCTTGAAGTATCCGACGGTTGTGAAGGCCATTGATCCGTTGCTCGAGTCGCTGAAATCCGCGCCCATGGATGAAAGCTTCAAGAGCGATTCATCTCTCTTAGTTACAGAATGCCTGATTCGCGCTATCGAGGCCCGAACTGGAATGGGGAAGGCGACCGAAGCGGAGCGCCAGCAAGATGTGCAAACTTCCATGGAGCAGGGATTTGTTCTAACGCGCTATTTCTACGACGCGCTGGCGCAATTCGAGAAGGATCCTGCGGGGTTGCGAAGTGTTTACGGATCACTGATCGCCGGCATAGACGTGGGTAAAGAGGAGAAGCGAGTTTCGCAAATACACTTTGCGGCGAACGCGGATCCCGAACTCTTGCATATTTCGCGCCCATCCGAGCGCAAGCTATTGATAGTGGCGGAAGAGAAGCTCTCCGCCGGCGACGCGGATTCGGCGCAGAAGCTTGCACAAGAAGCGCTCGATGAGAAAAAGGAAGATCCGGGTCGGGCACTGTTTATTTTGGCGCAAGTTGCTACTATGCATCGAGATATTGACGGCGCCCGCAGCTATTTTGAGAAGGCGCTGGAGGTTGCCCAGGAGCCCACGGTGGTCGCCTGGTCCAATATCTATTTGGGCAGGATTTTTGATTTGCAGGAAGACCGGGAAGCGGCACTAGATCATTACCGGGCGGCCCTGACTGCGTCCGCGGCGCTTCCTGCGGCGAAAGCGGCGGCGCAGCACGGACTACAAAAACCGTACGAGCCGCCGAGCCGTTCACATTGAGATTTGTCTAGCCTGTCTGTGTATTCGTCGAGCATGTGCAACCTAATTTTCAGGGAATGAATTTAAGGAGAAAGCATGAAGCCAGTAGCCATAGCCGTTCTTTTGCTTGGTTTGGTTATTTCGGGAGTTGCGCAACAGGCGCCGCCACCAACTACACAGAACAAGCCGGCATCTGCGGCGCAAACCACCCAGCCACCGCAGGGGAGGCGACCACCACAAGCAAAAACGCAGCCCGAATTTGATGCATACCAAGCCGCGATGCGCAGCGCGAATGATCCCGCGGCCATTGAGAAAGCGGCAGATGATTTTTCCGCCAAGTTTCCAACCAGCGAATTGCGAGTTCTGCTGTATCGGACGGCGATGCACAGTTATCAAACCGCAAATAACGGCCAAAAGATGATGGAAATGGGGCGCAAAGTTTTGGCGATTGATCCCGATGATCCCGAGGCGCTTCTGGGAGTGTCGGAGGTCACGGTGGAGCAGACGGGCGACAACGATCTCGACAAAGACCAGCACCTTGCCGAGGCCCTCAAGATGGCGCAGCATTGTTTGGAAACAATAGACACCGACATCAGCATTCCAGTTGGGACTCCGCAGGAAAAAGTTGACTCTTACAAGGGCTTCCTCAGATCCTCCGCCGACGCCGTAATCGGAGCTATTCAATATGATCAGGAAAAGTATGCGGACGCGGAAGCATCGTTGCGAAAATCCATCGACGCTTTTCCGTCTCAACCGGATCCCGTAGCAATTTTCCGATTAGCGTTAGCGTTGGACAAGCAGGAAAAATATCCAGAAGCGCTGAAATACGCCAACCAAGCTGTGGGCCTCACCCAGGAAAGTTCGGCGGTGGGAGCGGCAGCGCGCCATGAGCGCGATCGCCTGATTGAACTGACGGGCGGAGTTCCTCCGGCGCCGGACACGAAGCCAACTCCCGGCGCAGCGGCCGCTCCGCCGGCGAAATAGCGCGAGATCTGAAGTCTACAGTGCTCACATTCGACAAAGGTCCAAACGTGGCCAAGCCATCTAACGAAGGACCTGAGATTACCTCGAACTCTTCCGAGGTATCGAACTTGGAAGCAGCCCTCGGCCACAGCTTTGGCAGTCCGGAGTTGCTGGAACAAGCACTGACCCACACATCCCAGGCTCGTGAACGGGAGGCGCAAAATCCCGACAGAGATCATGCCGCAGATAACGAACAACTAGAGTTCCTGGGAGATGCGGTCTTGGGATTTGTTTCAGCCGAAGAGCTTTGCCGCCGTTTTCCAAATCTTCGCGAGGGAGAACTTTCAAAACTCCGCGCCCATCTAGTCAGTGAGAAGCACCTGGTGAAAGTCTCGCATGAACTTGGGCTGGGAAATCATCTGCGGCTTGGTAAGGGCGAGGAGAAATCTGGCGGCCGAAAAAAAACTGCTTTGCTGGTGGATGCTTTGGAAGCAATTCTGGCTGCCATTTATCTGGATGGTGGAATGAAGCCAGCTCGAGATTTTATAGTGCGGCAAATTATGAATCCAGAGTTGGAGCGAATCGCAAGCGCGGGTTCTCCGCTCCCCCTGAGCGATTACAAGTCCGCGCTTCAAGAAAAACTTCAGGCTATCGGACGAACGCAGCCGTTGTATGTTCTCGTTAAGGAGCATGGTCCGGAACATAAGAAGACTTTCATAATTGAAGCGCGGCTGCCCGGCACAGATGACAAGCACAATCCTGAGTATGTGGGCCGAGCCGAGGGCTTCACGAAGAAGAGCGCGGAGCAGGAATCTGCCCGACTTGTGCTGGAGTATCTTGCCGGGGCTCCGGGCAGAGCCGAGTGCACCAAGGTCGAGTCGAGTGCATCATGATGGATGCGGGCGAGAAGTATCAATCGCCGACACACAGCGACTGGCCGGGTTCGTTGCAATCTCTAATCACGACGGTCGTTATAGCCATCTTCGTGATCACTTTCGTGGTCCAGGCATTTCAGATTCCGTCCGAGTCTATGGAGAACACGCTGCTAATTGGCGACTCCTTGTTGGTGGACAAGCTGCATTATGGGGGACGCGGTTTTTGGGATCATGTGATGCCTTACCGCGGGGTGCAGCGGGGCGATATCATCGTGTTTCATTATCCGATCCATCCAGCCGAGCATTTTGTGAAACGGGTAGTTGGCGTTCCGGGAGATCGAGTACGATTGATGAATCGCGAGTTGTACGTAAATGGGATTCCTCAGCACGAACCCTACGTGCTTTACAGCGGCGCAACACACGACCCTTTTCGAGATGATTTCCCGCGACTGAATATCGTGGTTCCCGGACTTGACGGCGCGTGGTGGGAAGAGATGAAGAAGCTGGTTGAGGATGACCAACTGATTGTTCCCGAGGGTCAATATTTTGTGCTTGGGGACAATCGCGACGAGAGCCTGGACAGCCGCTATTGGGGTTTTGTTCCGCGGGAGAATATCGTCGGACGTCCTTTAATGATTTACTGGTCCGTGCGAAATGCTGATGCAGATGTTCGGGGGGATAGCACATCGGGCGAGAAGCTTTTTCATTTCTTTTACGCACTCACACACCTGTTTCAAATTACTCGTTGGGACCGGACGTTTCGGATAGTCCACTGATCAAAACGAAAGCGAATTTCTCAAGGCAGAGTTCAATCAATGAAAAAGGAAATCAAAGAAGAAAAACGGCGGGAGACAACGGTGGAGTTTCTCGCCTCATTGGCCACCGTTTTAGTCACGGGCCTGTTCATCATTGCGTTTGTCGTGCAGGCCTTTGAGATTCCCAGCGGTTCCATGGAGAACACACTATTGATTGGGGACCATCTCTTCGCCAATCGTATCCAGTTCGCCCCGAAAACGTCGTGGATCGGGCCGATTCTGCCATATCGCCAGATCAAACGCGGTGATATTTTTGTCTTTCTTCATCCAACCGAACCGGGAATGGACGTTGTGAAGCGCGTGATCGGAATTCCCGGAGACCGCATTCATTTACGCGACGGAGTTGTCTATCGTAATGGTGAGAAATTAGATGAACCCTACGTCATCCGCAACCCGGGACGTCCTTACAATCCGTATCGCGACAACTTTCCCGCGGTGCCTCCCTCGGATACTAACGGCGTCAATCCGGATTGGGCTTTGACTCTCCCGCAGCACATCCAGGGAGACGACATCGTCGTACCCGAAAACAATTACTTCGGAATGGGCGATAATCGTGATGACAGCGCGGACAGCAGATATTGGGGCTTCATTCCGAAAGAGAACGTTATCGGTAGTCCCATGTTCATCTATTGGTCGTTCGAAACTCCGCGCGACCAGTGGGAGCAGCGAGGATTCTTTCAGCGGCTGGGATTCATGGCGCATGTGATTATTCATTTCTTTGACCAGACGCGCTGGCATCGTACGCTGCGACTGGTGCGGTGAGTTGGTGAATAGAAGCGTGGTCAAATGCCGCAGCTTCATCGCCCATATGTTGCGTTCAGAAAAAAAGATACCCGCAAGGAGAAGAGATTAAGTGGCGAAAAAAGAAATGAAGGATGAGCAGCCCCGCGAGACGACGGTAGAATTTCTCGCCTCGCTGGCCGCTGTTTTGGTCACTGGACTATTCATTATTACGTTCATCGTGCAGGCTTTCGAGATTCCATCCAGTTCCATGGAGAACACACTGCTGATCGGCGATCACGTTTTTGTGAACCGCGTCCAGTTTTCCCCCAAGACTTCCTGGATCGGCCCCATACTTCCCTATCGCAAAATTAAGCGGGGCGATATCTTCGTTTTCCTCTCACCCGCTGAACCGGGCCTCTACGTTGTGAAGCGGGTCATCGGAATTCCCGGCGACCGCATCCACCTACGGGATGGAGTTGTTTATCGCAACGGGGAAAAATTGGATGAGCCTTACGTCATTCATAACCCCAATGATAATTACAATCCTTATCGCGATAATTTTCCGGCAGTGCCGCCTTCCGATTTCAACGGCGTCAATCCGGATTGGGCTTTAAATCTTCCGCAACACATTCAAGGAGACGATCTCGTTGTCCCTGAAAACAGCTACTTTGGGATGGGCGACAATCGCGACGTTAGCCTGGATAGTAGGTACTGGGGATTTGTGCCGAAAGAAAATGTCATTGGCCGGCCCATGTTTATTTATTGGTCATTTATAACCCCGCCCGATCAATGGGAACAGAAGGAAGTCAGCCAGCGGCTTGGATTTCTGGCGCACGTTGTGATCCATTTTTTTGATCAGACGCGTTGGCGGCGCACTTTAAGAGTGGTGCGGTGAGTTGGTTTCGTTCAAGGCGTGGACTGGTGGCTTTACTCGGGGTGCTGCTGCTCGTTTTGTTCCTGATAAGGCCCAGTGTTGGCCACCTGCGCACGCGCATAGCCCGGTCTATCTCCACCTCGCTCGGGCGGCGTGTTGAAATTTCGTCCGCTAGCTTTCGCTTTCTTCCCCAGCCCGGATTTGATCTGGACAATTTTGTCGTTTATGACGATCCTGCTTTCAGTCTGGAACCAATGTTACGTTCCGACGAAGTTACCGCTTCGCTGCGAATAGCATCCCTGTTGCGCGGTCATCTGGAAATCTCAACTCTGAGGCTGATTGAGCCAAGCTTGAATTTGGTACGAAACAATAACGGCCATTGGAATCTGGAATATCTTTTGGAGCGAGCGGCAAAAGCTTCGGCGGCTCCGACTGGAAAACCAGCAAGCGAAACGCGGCCCGAGTTCCCGTACGTTGAGGCGAGCGGCGGCCGTATCAACTTTAAATTTGGAATGGAGAAGAAACAGTTCGCTCTCACGGATGCCGATTTTGCCCTTTTTCAGGACTCAGAAAATTCCTGGGGTATGCGGTTGGAGGCTAGACCCATCCGGACAGATTCGAGCTTCTCGGATATCGGCTTGCTGAAAATAACCGGTTCATGGCGAAGAGCACAACCGCTGCACGAAACGCCGCTAAGGTTCAGCATGCGATGGCAACAGGCGCAGTTGGGGCAAGTTTCCAAACTTATTTACGAGAACGACCGCGGATGGCGCGGTGCTATGACGTTGTCAGCAGAAGTCAGCGGCACCCCTGAAAAATTAGTGATAATTACTCAAGCATCGGTCGAAGACTTTAGGCGCTACGACGTTCTGACGGACAATCCCATTCGATTAAGGGCGCAATGCGGTGCAAATTACAGCTCTACCTCACAAACGTTGTTTAACATCATCTGCTCATCTCCAGTTGGAGATGGTGCCATTACTTTGCACGGGAGCCTGTCTGTATCCACGTCGCCGATATTCCATTTTGCGCTTTTTGCTCAGGACCTACCGCTCCAGTCTTTGATTGCTCTTGCGCGCCATTCGAAAAAAGATATTCCCGCCGACCTACTCGCCATTGGGACTCTTGACGGAGCCATGAGGATCCAGCGCGAAAAGAATGAGGACAATACAAAGACTGTATGGGAAGGAAACGGAGAAACCTCCGAGTTCCGGCTCACGTCACAATCGGCGCCTCCTCAACTTTCGCTGCCGAAAATTCACCTCTCCATTTCTTCCGGAGGCCAGGATGACAATTATTCCAGGAAACATCCCCTTGCAATTGAGGAAAGCGTCCCAAGTTCAGGAGGGAGCCCTCCAGTAGAAACGCGCGTAACCATCAGCCCATTTGTTGTTGCGCTCGGCGAGCCGAAGCCGGCTACCGTAACAGGATGGTTTTCTCTTTCCGGTTACAGCCTGACGATTGACGGCGATGCGCAGCTCCAGCAGTTGTTACGAGCCGCCCAAGCAATCGGAATTCCAGCGCCTAAGCCCGATGCCGAAGGCAAAGTGAAGTTCACACTGCAAATTGGGGACATATGGGCGGGATTCAAAGCCCCCAGAGTCACAGGAAATGCGGAGTTGCGTTCGGTTCGGGCAAAGGTCCGCGGGCTGAACGCGCCAATAGAAATCACAAACGCGAAAATATTTCTGGATCCAGATAAAACGAACGTTCAAAGTGTGACGGTTCTGGCTGCGGGCACGACATGGCGTGGGTCGTTGGTTCTGCCCCGGCCCTGCGGAGCCTTGGGATCGTGCCCTATCCACATGGACTTGCACGCCGATGAAATTGTCACCGACAAATTGGATAAGCTTTTGGATCCTCAGTACGCCAAACGTCCCTGGTACCGTTTTCTGATGGCTTCGCAGAAAAATTCCTATCTTCTTTCGCTTCGGGCGACGGGTCAACTCGCGGCGGATCGGATTCTCTTGCACAAGCTTAATGGAACGCACTTCTCCGCC
Source organism: uncultured Acidobacteriaceae bacterium (assembly GCA_963720075.1). Classification (GTDB taxonomy): domain Bacteria; phylum Acidobacteriota; class Terriglobia; order Terriglobales; family Acidobacteriaceae; genus PALSA-188. Next base: position 548,447 of record CAVREG010000016.1, read on the forward strand.
AGTTTCGATTTGGACCGGGGAAAGCTTCAGCTAACGAACCTGCGCGGTGCGGTCCTTGGCGGAACCCACACCGGCGAGTGGACATTGGATTTTACGACGCGACCTCCGGCATATAGCGGGGACGGCTCTTTCCAAAACGTTGCTTTGGCGCAGCTCGCAAGCGCCACGCACGATAACTGGATTTCGGGGACGGCCACGGCCACTTATCACGCGACGGCTTCGGGCTGGAATGCGGACGAACTCTTTTCGTCCGCCACCGGAATTCTGCAAATTCAAGCCCGCGATGGATTCATGCCGCACATGACTTCGACAAGTTTCGCTGGCCCGCTACAAATCGGCAATTTCGAAGGCAGTTTAGTTCTTCGCCACAAGGAGCTTGACTTCAGAGAAGCAAAGCTCGAAACCAATGGCGGCACTTATCAGGTAAGCGGAACAGCGTCTTTAGGCCGGGCGCTCAACTTGAAGCTCGCGCGCAGTGGAAATCGCGGGTTCAACATTACCGGAACGGTGAGCACTCCCATTATCTCGACTAACCCCATTCGCGAGACGCAAGCGGCCTTAAAGCCATGATGTTGAAGACTAGGCACTTGCTGGTGGCAGCGTTAGCAATATTTTTGGCTGAGGCACAAGCCGCGACCGCTGCACCCGCCCACAATGCCGCCGCTCGCCGCGCCGAAACCAAAGTACAGCACATCGAGAAGAATGCGGAACTGGCGCATCCAGATTCCGTTGCCACGGAATTCTCGGATGAAGAAATCAACGGGTATTTTGCAAGTGAGGAAGTGGCGTTGCCGGCGGGGGTCAAGGCCGTGACATTTGAGGAACAACCCGGGATTGTGACCGCATCCTGCCGGGTGGACTTCGACCAGGTCAAAGCCGGGAGAGGTTCAGCGAATCCACTATTGTCTCTTTTCTCCGGCGTTCACGATGTGGTTGTGGTGGCTAACGCAAGAGGCGCTGGCAGACAAGGGACCGTGGATGTTCAATCCGTATCACTTGATGGAGTAGAAATTCCCACATTTATCCTTGAGCTCTTCGTGGAAAAATTCATCCAACCAAAATACCCGGACGTGGGGCTGAACACCCGCTTCCAGCTGCCGGATAGGATAGATTCGGCGGTTGTTGGTGAACAAAATGTCAGCGTCATTCAAAAGTGAATGGCATTCTTGGGATTATGCTATGTTTTATCGTCTTAATTGAAAGACAAGGCGGTTATGCCCCGATACGAATATCGTCCACTCACTCCCAGCCCAGAAGCCGAGAAGAATTTTTTAGAGTGGATTGCGAAGTTGGACCACGAATTTAGCAATTCAGATCCTGATCACCGCAGCGACATTGTCCGGGATGCGCTCCACCAGATCTACCTCGGAAGCGCTCATGCGTCAGAAGAATTCGGTGATGCGCTCGGGAGCCAGGCTCTAATTCACTGCTTCGATCCCCGAAATGTCACCCTTGAACCTGAATACTACGGCGACGTGGATGCCGCGAAGTATGCCGAGCGCAAGCCTTTAATCTGGTTCTGGATGATGTACGACCGCTCGCCGATTGGATTGAATCACTGGCTTGGATTCCGCATGCGCGCGATGCTCGCCCGCCATATCTTCAAACACTGCGGCGAAAGCGTTAAGATATTTCACGGCGTTGAGGTTTCGTTCGGATACAACCTCGTTGTCGAAGACAATTGCACCATTCATAAGTTCGTTCTTCTCGACGATCGCGGCGACCTTGTGATCCGCGCCGGGAGCTCCATTTCCGATTACGCAAATGTGTACACGCACTCACACGATCTCGTGGACGGGATGATTGTTGACAACCACACTACCGAAATTGGACCTAAGGCGCGTGTGACCTATCATGCAACCGTGCTTAGCGGTGTCAAGATTGGAGAACATGGAATGGTCGGCTCCATGGGGGTAGCTTCGAAGAATGTCGAGCCATTTACCGTAGTCGCCGGAATTCCCGCCAAGCCAATTAAAGTGAAGCCGATTGCCCCGGAAGAAGTACGGAAAGGCTTCGAAAAAAAATAGGGTTCAGCGTGCACAGCGTTGCCCTACGGCGACGCGACAGATGCCGCTGCCAGCGTGTTAGTATCGAAACCACCCTGGCATGACCCTGCAACATGTTGACATCTTATTTCAGCTGATCGTGTTCCTGCTTGCGATCAGCGTCCACGAATCCGCGCATGCGTGGATGGCGAACCGCCTTGGCGACCCTACGGCGCGGATGTTAGGACGAGTCACGTTAAATCCGATTAAGCACATTGATCCGGTGGGAACAATCCTTCTGCCAGCAATAGCTCTGATCGCCCACATTCCAGTGCTGGGATGGGCAAAGCCCACGCCAGTGAATCCACTTAACTTCAAGAATCAAGTTCTTGATGACATCCTCACGTCGGTGGCGGGGCCGGTCAGTAATTTTCTGCTGGCTTCGATTGCTCTGATTGCGATGGCTTTTGTAAAGTTTGCCTCGCCGTTGGGAGAACAGACAATTTCTGGCATCCCGTATGGAGTGCTTGATCTTGGCACAAACTCCCCCATAGTGCCGGTTTGCTTGCTGCTTTACGAACTGATGGTGATTAATGTTGTTCTTGGCGTCTTCAATTTGATTCCGGTGCCTCCGTTGGATGGGAGCCATGTACTTCGCCACTTTTTGCCTACCGGTGCTTTGAAAATTTACGATACCGTGGGAGGCTTCGCGCTGATGGCTCTGGTTTTCTTGGGCGGCGGAATTCTGGGTAGACTTATTTATCCCGTGCTTGGCATTTTCAATTCCATCCTGTCGAGAATCTGATGCCGCCTGCCTCCAATCAACGAAAACGCGTTGTCAGCGGCATGCGCTCTAGCGGCAAGCCGCACTTGGGCAATTTCGTAGGCGCTCTCGACAATTGGGTCCGCATGCAGGACCAATACGAATGTTTTTTCTTCGTGGCCGATTGGCATGCGCTCACGACCGATTATGCCGATACCTCTCGGGTGAAAGAGAACTCTCTTGAGGTGCTGCTGGATTTTCTTGCCGCTGGCCTGGACCCAAAGCGTTGCACTTTGTTCATCCAGTCACACGTCCCGCAACATGCGGAGTTGCATCTTCTGTTTTCGATGATCACGCCCCTGGGATGGCTCGAGCGTGTGCCCACCTATAAAGAGCAGAAGGAAAATATCACCGAGAAAGATTTGAATACGTACGGGTTCCTTGGCTATCCCGTGCTGCAATCAGCGGACATTTTGATTCACAAAGGGGATTTTGTTCCAGTGGGCGAGGACCAAGTGCCGCATGTCGAACTGACGCGGGAAGTCGCGCGGCGTTTTAATATGTTTTACCCCGGCAAAGTCGTACAGGTCTTTCCGGAGCCTCAACCGCTGCTGACGCCCGCCGCAAAGCTGCCCGGAACCGACGGCCGCAAGATGTCAAAGTCGTACGGGAACACCATCTTGCTCACCGATCCCGAACCAATGGTGCGGCAGAAGCTCAAGACCATGGTGACCGATCCCGCCCGGGTGCGGCGCACCGATCCCGGCAATCCTGATATTTGTCCGGTTGGGGATTTGCATAAGATTTTCAGCAGCGCGGATACGATCGCCAAAGTGGATGCCGGTTGCCGTTCGGCGGGAATTGGATGCATTGAATGTAAAAGCTGGGCGGCAGACGCTCTGGTAAGCATTCTTAATCCCATGCAGGAACGACGCAAAAAATACGAGGAGAATCCGCGGCTCGCCTGGGATATTCTGGAGGCAGGTTCGGAGCGGGCGCGAGCGGGTGCCGCCGCCACGATGGACGAGGTACGCGAAGCGATGGGAATGTCGCTGAAATATTAGACAGCGGTCAGAGAAATGACTCAGGCTTTAAAAATCGAATCTAATAACGCTGATTCAGTGGAATGCCTTGCTCCTGCGAATAACAGCGCGGTGCATGCGGTCTCCCCGTCAAAAAAGAAGGAGGAAAACGACTACCCTTTCGCGGTCGCTGTTACGGACGTGTATGAAGGTCCGCTCGATCTTTTGCTTGATCTAATCCGCAAACAGGACATAGATATTTACGACATTCCGATCTCCAAAATTACGGCTCAGTATCTCGCATATGTTGAGCGGTTGCGCGAGTTGGATGTTAACGTGGCCGCCGACTTTATTTACATGGCCGCCGTACTGATTCACATCAAATCGAAGATGTTGTTGCCGCGTGATCCGGCGGCCGCTTCCGAAGCAGATGACGATCCGCGTGGTGAACTGGTCAATCGCCTCATTGAACATGAAAAATTCAAATCCGCGGCGCAGATGTTGATGCAGAAGCAGCAGATCGAAGAGGCGGTCTGGTCGAATCCCGCAATCAAAGAATTCATGCAGGACGAAGGCACCGAACCCGAGATGGCCGCCGACGTCATTGATCTGGTAAAAACATTTCAGCAGGTAATTGATCGTCTGCGCAATCGTCCCATTATTCAAGTGGACGAGGAAACCGTCACCGTCGGACAGATGATTGATTACTTGCGGCGGCGTTTGAATGTTGAAGATCGTCCGATACGGCTGAAGCAATTGCTACGAAATGTTGAATCGAGGCAGGCACTCGTTTGCATGTTTCTGGCACTTTTGGAGTTAGTGCGCTTGCAAGCCATCCAGCTGCGGCAAGACCGCATGTTCGGCGAGATTTTGCTGCGAAAGCATGGCGGATTCGACGCAGTAATGTCAGAGCAGGCAGCAGTGAGGGATGATTGGCGGTAGCAAAAAACCGTCGTTGGTCGTAGGTCGTTGGCCTTTAAGGCCAGCAGTCTTCAGCTTCCACCCAACGACCAATTGCCAAGGGCCAACGACGAACGACCAACGACGATCATGAATCTTAAAGCCAAACTCGAAGCAATAATTTACGCGGCGGAAACTCCTATTCCGCTGGATCAGATTGTCCAATTGGTCAGGCAGTCACTTTCCGACGAGGGCGCTGCCAGCGATGCGGAAATCAAATCGCAAGTGCGATCTGCTATCGAGGAGTTGACGACCGAATATGCGGGCACGGAACATGGCATTGAAGTCCGCCAGGTCGCTGGTGGATATCGTGTCTCCACCAAACCCGAGCACCATGATCTGGTGCGCGCGTTTGCCAAAAGTCTAAAGCCGCCAATCCGACTGTCTCTTCCAGCTCTTGAGACGCTGGCGGTAATCGCATATAAGCAGCCGGTCACCGTTCCGGAGATCAGCGAAATTCGTGGCGTGGATTCAAACGGCGTGATTGCCACTCTGCTTGACAGGAAGTTGATCACGACTGCGGGGCGCAAAGAGGTAATAGGGCGGCCCATCCTCTACAAAACTACCAAGGAATTTTTGCTTCGTTTTGGATTGAAAGATGTCAACGAACTGCCCAGTATGGAAGAGTTCGAAAAGCTGGTCGCAGAATCGTTTCAGAGTGACATGTTGCCCCTGAATGGGCAACAAAGTACTATCAACGAACCTGCGGAGGCCGATGGCCAACAGCACAGCGACTCGTTGGCCCAGCAACATGTTGGTGCCGACCAGAGCGACGACAAAAGCGATCCAGCCGCCTAAATACTTCTGCTTTGCGAATATCACCCCATGCCGGCTGAACGCCTTCAAAAAATAATCGCTGCAGCCGGGATCGCGTCACGGCGCAAGGCTGAGCAACTTATCTCCGGCGGTCTCGTGTCGGTCAACGGTCAAATTGTCACTGAACTCGGCAGCAAAGCTGATCCTGCAAAGGACCACATCCGGGTGAACGGAAAGCTGCTACAAGGTCCCGAACACCACGTTTATCTGCTAATGAACAAGCCAAAAGGATATGTCACAACGCTTCGCGACCCAGAAGGCCGGCCTACCGTGATGGATCTGCTGCACGGCGTCGGCGCGCGCGTTTATCCCGTCGGACGTCTCGACTATGCAAGCGAAGGTTTACTCTTGCTGACCAATGACGGCGACTTCGCCAACTTTTTAATGAAGGCCGCCTCGCACGTGCCGAAAACCTATATGGTCAAAGTGGCCAAGACTCCATCTGCGGACGGACTGGCACGGTTGCGCACAGGGCTTTTCATCGCAACGGACAACGGGCGCAGAGTTAAAACTTCCCCGGCAAAAGTTAGTCTCATTCGGGAAGCTGACAATCCGTGGTATGAGGTTACGTTAACTGAAGGCAGGAATCGCCAGATACGGCGCATGTTCGAAGCCATAGGACATCACGTCGAAAAGATTAAGCGAGTGCGTTACGGACCACTCGAACTGGACGTCCATCCCGGCAAATTTCGCCGCCTCACGCCGCAAGAAGTCTCGCGAGTCAAATCGGCAGCCAGGTAATCAAGACCCCATTATCATTGGAAGCCTTGCGGCCCCATACAATCCGGCGTCGCTGCCAAGAAGCGCCCGCGTTATGATTGTCCTGGCCGGTCCGCTTGATTCGATCTTTGCAGAAGCGCCCGTTGAATCATGGGGCGAGTCCGGGGCAGTCGCTGCATAAACCATCGAGCGCAGCCGCAACTCCTCGAAGATTGCCGGCGCAAAGGCTTCCCATGCGCTCGAGACTCCTCCACCAATAACATACATAGGTAGATTCAAAACGTTTATTAAATTAGATAGAACAATCCCAACACAGCGCCCCACCTCGTGAAATATTCTCTTGGCATCTGAATCTCCCTGAATCGCAAGGTTATAAATAGCCCTGGCGCTGAATTCCGCATCCGAACCAGCCGCAAGCCGCAGCCCAGGAGCGCCCGCTGTGACAGCTTCTTTCGCCATTCGCATGATCGCTGTCGCGGAAGCGTATTGCTCCAGGCATCCGCGATTGCCGCAGCCGCATTGCACGCCGTTCGGTTCCACGGTGGTGTGTCCAGCCTCGCCCGCCATCCCGCTCATGCCTGCCCAAATTCGTCCATTGAGCACCAACCCACCACCAACGCCGGTACCCAGGGTCAAAATCGCCAGGTGCTCAACGTTCTTCCCGGCTCCAAGCCATTTTTCGCCCAGAGCTGCCACGTTCGCGTCGTTTTCCACGATTGCACGAGACCGGAGACATTCCTCAATCTCATCCTTAACCGACGCGCCCTCCCATCCCGGCAAATTCGGCGATCCACGCATCACTCCAGTTTGAACGTCGATGATTCCAGGGATCCCAATACCCACTCCCAAGAGCGAGGATTTTTTCTCATATTGCTTGCCCAACCGATGGATGGCGTCGCACATATCCTGAATAACACGTGCGCGACCTCGTGAAACCTCGGTGCCAAGCGTGACTTTTTCGAGCAGAGTTCCGTTCTCATCCACCGCCGCGATGCGAAGGTTCGTCCCGCCAAGATCTACGCCGATGGAAAAGTTAGGCATGAGGATTTCTAGAGTATCATTCCCGGCCGTGAAGGAAAGGCGTGCCTGATTACCTCTGGCATTTAGAGCAGTAATGGCTGCTACGCCCCGCGATAACGATTCGCTTGATCGGGCTCTTGCAGACGAGGCAGGCCTCTGCCTCCCGACCATAGACCCGGTGTTGGAGTTGGAAGAATCCGGCTGCTCCGTTGGCGTCAACATAATCGGAGACGGAAGAGCCACCGGCTCGGATTGCCTCATTCAACACTTCTTTAAGAGAGAAAAACAGGGTGCGCAAGTCTGTTTTGGTGAGCGACGCCGCCCGGCGGCGCGGACGCACGCCAGCTCGAAATAAAGATTCGTCGGCATAGATATTTCCCACACCGCTCAACAAATTTTGATTCAACAATGCGCTTTTGATTGGAGTCTTGCGGCCTCGGAAAACGGTGACGAACTTTTCTAACTCGACTTCCAGCGGCTCGGCGCCCGCCGCTTCGAAGTCGTGCGCGACACTCAATCGTCCAAATCGCCGAGGATCAACAAACCGTAGCTCGCGGCCTGAGGCCAGGGTCAGAATCGCGTGAGTATGCTTCGCGATCTCCGTATCTGGTTCGCAGAGCAGGAGCCTCCCAGTCATTCCCAGATGAACAATCCACTGGCAATTGTGGTCTTCCGTACGGCCTCGGCGGCGGTTCGCTGCACGCGACCCTTTCCCGGACGCGGGCGTCCGCGCCACACGAACCAAGTCGAAGACAATATGTTTGCCGACCCGCCGAACGTCTGCTATCTGGCTGGATTCGAGCGTCGCGACGATTTGCGCTGCTGACGATTTCAACGGCTCTGGCTTCGATCCCAACCATACCGACGTGATGGCGTCACCTTTAACGTGGGCAGCAAGTCCGCGCGCGATTGTCTCGACTTCAGGGAGTTCTGGCACGGGGATAGTTTATCGCTTTCGTTTGGCCGAAATGATGCATCACGGCGGCCCTTTGCGTGAACTCAGTTCTCATTGCTCAACTCGTGCGCGCGGGTTATCATTTCCAGTACACCTCTGACCCTGTTTATCCCTGTAATTCTTAGTTTGTCTGGTATCACGCTGGCAACGAGTGTGTGCGATTCTGAGCGCGGCTTGGGCAGCCGCATCTTTTGGCATGGAGCCACATTTGAAAACAGGCAAGACAGCAGTCATCATAGGCGCGCAATGGGGCGACGAGGGCAAGGGGAAAATTGTTGACGTCCTCTCCGAGAAATTTGCCGTCGTTGCCCGCTATGCCGGCGGACACAACGCCGGCCACACCGTCATAATCAACGGAAAGAAATTCATTTTGCAACTCGTCCCTTGCGGCATACTGCGTGCGGGGTGCCGCAGTGTCATCGGCAACGGTGTAGTTCTTGATCCGCTGGCGTTACTAAAAGAGACAGGAGCGTTGCGCGAAAACGGCGTAAAGGTGGACGGCAGTCTTTTTGTCAGCAATCGCGCTCACGTGATCCTTCCGTACCATCGCATGATTGAATTGGCGTCTGAGAATGCCCCTGGGCGCGTAAAAATCGGCACCACTTCACGCGGAATCGGCCCAGCCTATGAAGACAAAATGGGCCGCCGCGGCCTTCGTGTTGCCGACCTACTAGACTTGAAACTCCTCAAGACCCACATCGAAAATGCCTGCCGAGAAAAAAATATGATCGCGCATGCGCTTTTCAATTCCGAACCGCTGGACCCTGACTCTATGTATGCGGAATACGCTGCGGCTTCCGAAAAAATCGCGCCGTTTGTTTGCGATACTGCGGTGCTGCTGAATGGTGCCATTGCCGGCGGCGAATCGGTGATGTTCGAAGGAGCGCAAGGCACCATGCTCGACATTGATCTCGGCACTTACCCATTTGTCACGTCATCCAGCGCAACTTCCGGGGGCGCAGCGACCGGAACCGGTGTTCCTCCTACATCCATTAACGCCGTGATTGGCGTTACCAAGGCTTACTGCACGCGCGTTGGCGGAGGGCCATTCCCTTCGGAACTATTGGATAAAACGGGAGACTTGTTGCGGGTTCGGGGCAATGAATACGGCGCAGTGACTGGTCGCCCTCGGCGTTGTGGCTGGCTCGATTTGCCACTATTGCGTTACGCTGGCATGATTAATGGATTTTCATGGCTGGTCGTGACTAAGCTGGACGTGTTAGATGAGTTGGGCGAAATTCCAGTTTGCGTTGGTTACAAGATTAATGGGCATGTGTCCGATGAAATTCCAGCGCATGCCAGCGGCTACGACACTATCGAATGTGTTTACAAGACTCTGCCCGGATGGCAGACTTCGACTGAGGGCATCACGGAGTTGCAGAAGCTGCCAAAGGCAGCCCGGGAATACTTGAAATTTATTGAGGAAAAGACAGGAGTTTGCATAGGCATGGTTTCCACCGGACCTGGACGCGAGCAAACCATGGTCGTTGACGAATTTGCGGCAGAGTTACAATCGTTAACCGATTGAATCCTAACTGGTGGATGGGAAATGGTAGTACTCGCAGTCACGTGGATGGCGAAAGCTGGCCGTGAAGTCGAAGTCGCAGCCATACTGGCCAAACTTACCGAGGAATCTCGGAAAGAACCTGGATGCGTGACCTACCAGGTACATCGGCACAAGACTGAACCGCACAGATTTTTCATTTACGAACGGTACAAAGACGACACGGCCATCGAAGCGCACCGCGGATCGCCGCATTTTCTTCAGTACGCAAAAAAGGATCTTCCCAAGGTCGCCGACCGCGTGGAAGGCCACTTGTACGAACCGTTGGGCTGAACGGTGCGCAGTGAATCATTTATTTTTATCAGCTATTAGTACCCCGCCAGACGCATAACTTTCTTTCGATACTTCGATAAAAGAAATCATTACGGCTTCGCGCGCACTGCCCGCTTCTTCGACAATAACATCCGTAATACGACTTGATAGTTTGCGCTTCTGCTCAACAGTGCGGCCGCTCAACATCGTAATTTGAACCATCGGCATGACACGGACTCCTGAACATTCAGATTCGCAGAGGGTCACCACCAAAAAAAACCAATTTCCCCTGCGAAAAACTATGGGCTTCCTCCCCGTGCTGTTACTTGGGCTTGCCTATTGCGCCAGCTCGTATCCCGCAAAAAAGTAGCTCAACTCGAATCGGGCGGTGTCATCGCCATCGGAGCCATGAATCGCGTTGTGCTCGATGCTGGTGGCCCATTTCTTTCGGATGGTGCCTTCTTCGGCATTCGCCGGATTCGTCGCACCCATGAGCTGACGAAGATCGGCAATGGCATTTTCTTTTTCGAGCGCCAGAACCACAATCGGCCCGCTGGACATGAACTCAGTAAGAGAATTGAAAAAAGGTCTCGCCGCATGGACGGCGTAAAACTGCTCCGCCTGATGCTTCGAGATTTCAAGCATCTTCATGGCGAGGATGCGGAAGCCGTTCTTTTCGAACTGCTCGATAATGTCTCCAACGGCGTTTCTACGGACGGCATCAGGTTTGACGATGGTAAAGGTACGTTGCAGTGTCTTCATATTTCGGTTCAATCCTCGTTCAGATATCCGAATCTTTTTTAGGCTCCGGCGGCAACGCCCAGGGCTGCGGCAACTGCATCCCCGATGTCGGCCGGAGATTTCGCCATGCGAATGCCAGCGGCTTCCATCGCGCTAATCTTCTCCGCGGCAGTTCCTTTTCCGCCTGAGATGATGGCGCCGGCGTGGCCCATGCGGCGTCCCGGAGGCGCGGTTTGGCCGGCAATGAATCCTATGACCGGCTTCTTCATGCGCGCCTTCACATATTCGGCGGCGGCTTCTTCCGCACTGCCGCCGATTTCTCCGATCATAATTACGGCTTCAGTTTGAGGGTCGCGATTAAATAGTTCCAGCGCATCGGTGAAAGTTGTGCCAATAATAGGATCTCCGCCGATGCCGATTGCGGTGGATTGCCCGATGCCACGCGTCGTCAATTGGTAAACTGCCTCATAGGTCAGAGTGCCGGAACGCGAAACAATGCCAACCGGTCCCTCCAGATGAATGCGTCCGGGCATAATACCGATCTTGCATTTTCCCGGAGAAATAATTCCGGGGCAATTGGGACCAATCAGCCGCGAGCGACGGTCCTGCAAATATTCCCATGCGCGCACCATGTCCAAGGTTGGGATTCCTTCGGTGATGCAGACGATCAGCTCAATCTCGGCGTCCGCGGCTTCCATGATTGCGTCAGAAGCGAATGGCGGCGGCACGAAAATGACCGACGCATCGGCGGCAGTCTGGTCAACTGCCTCCTGCACGGAGTTGAAAACCGGCCATCCCTCGTGGGTTGTTCCGCCCTTCCCAGGTGTAACTCCGCCGACGATATTGGTGCCATATTCTGCGCAGGCTTTAGCGTGGAAAGTGCCTTCGCGCCCGGTCAAACCCTGAACAATGACTCTCGTGGATCGGTCTACAAGAATGCTCATAATGATTTCTTATCTTCGTTAAGCCGTTATGAACCGGCCGCCGCGACTACTTTCTCAGCGGCGTCTTTCATGGTCTGAGCAACGATAAAGTTGAATCCTGACTGCTTCAGAATCTCTCGTCCCTCTTCGACGTTCGTTCCTTCGAGCCGCAACACGATTGGAAGTTGAATTCCTGTTTTGTTCGCGGCTTCAACTACTCCTTTAGCAAGCGTATCCACGCGAAGGATGCCGCCAAAAATGTTGATCAGCACCGCCTTCACGCTTTTATCGCTCAGCAAAATCTCAAACGCATGGGTAACCTGCTCGGCATTGGCGCCGCCGCCGACATCGAGAAAATTCGCCGGCATGCCGCCCGCGTATTTAATGATGTCCATCGTCGCCATGGCCAGCCCGGCGCCATTTACCATGCAGCCGACATTGCCTTCGAGCTTGATGTAGTTCAAGCCATACTTCGAAGCCTCAACTTCAAGCGGATCTTCTTCTGTAACGTCGCGCAGTTCTTTCAGGTCGGGATGACGAAACATCGCGTTGTCGTCGAACGCCATTTTAGCGTCGAGCGCGAAAAGTCGCCCGTCCGTGCAAGTAATAAATGGATTGATTTCCATCAGCGATGAATCAGTCTCGTGAAAAGCCTTGTACAGGCCAGTCATGAAGCGCACTGCTTCGTTGATCTGTTGCGGCTTCAGGCCGAGTTGGAACGCCAACTTCCGCGCTTGAAATGGCTCCAATCCCAAGCCTGGATCAATGTACTCCTTGAGAATTGCGGCAGGATCTTCCGCCGCGACTTGCTCGATTTCCATGCCTCCCGACCGCGATGCCATGAAAACGGGCTTGGCTTCAGCCCGGTCTATCACAGCACCCAGATAAAGTTCTTTCTCGATGGGCAGAGTTTCCTCGATCAGCAACCGCCGCACGATGCGGCCTTCAGGACCGGTCTGGTGCGTGATCAAATTCATGCCCAGTATTTTTGAAGCGAGATCAACGGCCTCTTCCACCGACTTGGCAATCTTTACGCCACCGCCTTTGCCGCGTCCCCCTGCGTGAATTTGAGCTTTGACGACAACTCCGCTGGCACCCGAGGCAAAAAGCCTCTCCGCAGCCCCCTTAGTTTCCTCAACCGTGGCCGCCATTTCTCCGCGAGGCACCGCAACGCCGTATTTCTTAAGAATGTTTTTGGCCTGATACTCATGAATCTTCATAAATGCTGATTCAACCTTTAGGAAGGATGCAGCTTGCGGCTTCGATTGCGGGCAGCAAACTTATGATTCTATCGAAGGGTAGACGCATTGGGCAAACCTAACCGCACACTTGGAAGTTCCCCCTACAGTATCTATTTTGTCAGGGGAGAATGTTTGGGAGCCGGTCAATGAACAAATGGCCACCCGACACTGGGTATAATGCCTATCCATGAGCCGTTTCCTCGTTTTTTTGTTGCTCATCTCAGGGGGTGTTTGGGCACAAGATTCCCCGCCTTCGCCGGCTTATGATTCCGTAAATCCTTTCATCGGCACCGCCGGGGATGGCAACACGTTCCCGGGAGCCACTCTGCCGCTGGGCATGATGCAGTGGAGTCCCGACACACGTCCCGACGGCTGGTACCACTATCAGGACACCACGACTCGCGGTTTCAGCCTGACCCATATTAGCGGCGCCGGCTGCACTGTTTACGCCGACGTTCCCATTCTGCCCTGGATCGCGGAATTGGGCACCGCGTCTCCTAATGACTTGGTCGTGCCGTTTTCTCACGATCGTGAGCAGGCACATCCAGGCTATTACAGCGTCACTTTAGACAACGGGGTTAAAACAGAACTCACGGTCGCGAGCCGTGCAGGGATTGGACGCTTTGGATTCCCAGCAGGTGCGCGGCGGATATTACTGTTTAAAGCCGGCGCTAGCGGCATGAGTAACAACGGAAAACGCGCGGCCGATACCAGCACGGTCCACATCACGGGGCATGACACCGTCACTGGCACGGTTCACAGCGGCGGCTTCTGCGAATCTGACACGAATTATGTTCTTTACTTCGCGGTGAAATTCGCCCGGCCGTTCTCTTCTTATGGGACCTGGAGTGCGACCGGCAGCGCGACTCCAGGCGCACGTTCTGTTTCCGGCCATAAGGCTGGTGCTTACGTCTCGTTTCCCAGAGGCACCGGACCTGTTGTTATGAAGATCGGCATTTCATTCGTCAGCGTGGAAAATGCGGCGAAGAACCTCGTCATTGAAATTCCTGGATGGGACTTTGATGCGGTGCATGCCGAGGCAAAAAAATCCTGGACGCAGATGCTGGATCGCGTGCAAACCGGAGGCGGAAGTGCCGACCAGCGTACCATCTTCTACACTGGGCTTTACCACATGCTCCTGTCCCCGAACATCTTCAGCGACGGCAATGGGGACTACATCGGCTTCGACAGCAAGGTCCGGCGTTTGCCCGCGGGGAAGGCTCAATACGCGAACTTTTCTGACTGGGATATCTATCGCAGCCTTATTCAATTTCAGGCTTTGCTCTTGCCCGCGCAAAGCAGCCAGATGATGCAGTCGCTGGTGCGCGATGCCGAACAGAGTGGATGGCTTCCTCGCTGGCCGGTTGCGAACGACGTGAGTTACGTTATGGGCGGGGACTCGTCATCCATACTGCTTTCCAATGGCTACGCATTCGGAGCGCGCTCGTTTGACACGGCGTCCGCGGTCCGCTTCATGATCAAAGGCGCAACTCAGCCTGGAACCGGTCCGCACGGGAATTCCGAACGTCCGCAGTTGAGCGATTATCTCAGCAAGGGCTACGTTCCCGTCAGCGACAACCAGGAGTCGGGAGCCTCGATCACTCTGGAATATGCCAGCGCAGACTTCGCCATGTCGCAGTTTGCGGCTGCGATGGGCGACAACGCTCATGCCGCGAGCCTGCTGCGCTCAGCCCAAAACTGGCGCAAGCTGTTTGACAACAAAAGCGGTTTCATTCGTCCGCGCACTGCTGACGGTAACTTCATCACGGGATGGGATCCCGATCACTCGCTGCCTCGCCACCAAAAGAGCTGGGACAAGTTTGACCAAATGGGCTTCGAAGAGGGGAACACGTGGCAGTACACATGGATGATTCCGCACAACTATGCGGGCCTGTTCCAAGCCATGGGCGGAAACCAGAATGTTGTCCCCAAGCTAGACAAGTTTTTCGTCGAGATCAACGGTTGGGGCAAGCCTAACTTTACCGTGGCTAATGAGCCTGACTTCTGCGCCCCTTATGCGTACGTTTGGACGGGGAATCCCTGGAAGACGCAGGAAGTGGTGGACCGCATTCGCCGAGAGACGTTTACTACGAAACCGGATGGCCTTCCCGGCAATGACGACCTGGGCGCTACCTCTGGCGTCTATGTATGGAACGCGTTAGGCATGTATCCCGTGATTCAAGGTGTCGGCGGGTTGGTGCTCTCGTCGCCGATGTTTCCGCACGCGTTTTTCAAGTTCGGCGATGGACGCGGGCTTGAGATCTTGTCCAAGGGAGAAGGGATTTACGTTCAATCCGTCGAACTGAACGGCAAGGCATACCCGAGCGCTTGGCTACCCATCAGCAAGTTACAGACCGGACAGAATCGCCTGGAATTCACGCTGGGTCGCGAGCCGAATCGCTCATGGGCAAGCCAGCCTGAGAACTTGCCTCCGTCATTCGACGTGTCGCAGAAGTGACGCCGTCACATGAGAGCGACCGTGTCCCTTTCACATCAATTCGTCGAAGTAACGCCCGGCCTTTTCGCCTTTCCAATTGCTCAGAGTTCTTGCGACTTCTTCGTCAGGCACGGAGATGAATCTTGACCACTCGGCTTTATTGGAATGCGGGTAGCCGAGGAGGTTCACAAGGGAGTTGTTAATGGCCAGTTTTACCAGTTCACTCTCATAGTCAGCTTTGGCCAAGCTTCCAAAACGTCCTTCACTTGGTCTCGCGTAAGTCCGAATAGCGCATGGAATTCCCAGTCAGGAAAGAACTCCCTCCACCGCCGCTCGAAGGCAGTCCCGAACAATATTTCCGTTCCCTGTCGTTTAAATCGGCAAAGGCCAATGTGTCTCTCCCTCGAATGCTAATCTTATACGCGTCATGATCCTCGAGGCTCTGCATTCTATAGCGAATCACCGCCAGTCGCTCACTCGGGAAGAATCGCGCTCGGTAATGGCAGAAATCCTGGCAGGAAAATGTTCGGACGCGCAAATTGCTGCCTTTCTGGTTGCGTTGCACGTGAAAGGAGAAACCGTCGAAGAGATAGTCGGCTTTGCCGAGGCAATTCGTGGAGCGGCGACTCCACTAAGTATTTCCCAGAATTCAACCGTAGATGTTAGCGGCACCGAGCGGGACGCGCTGGTAGATACATGTGGCACGGGCGGGGATGCGAGCGGAACGTTCAATATCTCGACCGCTGCGGCCTTGGTTGCCGCTGGTGCCGGTGTGCGCATTGCCAAGCATGGCAATCGAAGCCTGACTTCGAAGTGTGGTTCAGCCGATGTCATGGAGGCTTTGGGCGTGAACATCAATTTGCCGCTGGAACGCCTAGCCGCCTGCCTCGCCGAAGTTGGGATTGTTTTTCTCTATGCTCCGGCGATGCATTCGGCGATGAAACATGTCCAGACAGCGCGCCGCGAGCTGCGTCTGCGAACCGTCTTCAACCTGTTAGGACCCCTAACAAATCCTGCGCAGGCGTCGGCGCAGATTGTTGGCGTGTATTCGGTTGAGTTAGTGGAAAAACTCGCCGAAGCGCTCAGCATGTTGGGGGTCCAACGGGCGATGGTCGTCCATGGTCTCGACGGTCTGGATGAGATCACAATCACCGGGCCGACTCGCATCGCGGAGGTTCGCGGCGGGACCGTTCGAAGTTACGAGGTGACTCCGGAGGAGTTTGGGATAACGCGCTCAAGCCTCGCTGAGGTTTCAGGCGGCGACGCGGTGGAGAATGCAGCCATCATTCGGGAAGTTCTCGCAGGCAAAAAATCTACGCGAAGGGATATTGTGATATTGAATGCGGCTGCTGCTCTAGTTGTTGCAGGGAAAGCAGATCGTTTGCAGGATGCAATCCAATTAGCGGAGAACTCGATTGATTCTGGCGGCGCGAAAGCGAAGCTGGAAGGCTTAATCATGTTCTCGAACGCTTAGGGGAAAGTGCAAGCTCGCAGTGTCGTCCTGAAGGGGCGGGGCTTCAGCCCCGCCGTCGCTTAGATCAAGGCCTTACGGCGCGCCCTTTCAAATCAATTACAAATTACGAGTTTTCCCGAAACTTCGAGGGCGAAAAGTCACAGCGAACAATCCCAAATGGGTCGCCTATTTATCCCTCGCCACCACAAACTCCGGGGCCCACAACAATGCTCGCTTAATCTCTCCGTCAGGAAAATTGCAGATCGCGTTTCGTGCCAGGTCGGCGTAGCGTAACGCGCAATCGTGAGCCGCATCCAGCGACCTATAGCGATTCAAAATGTCGAGAACCTCGGCGTGTGTCCCGCCATCCACGGCGCGTTCATCAACTACGTTTGCTATCAGCCGGCGTTCTAACTCCGTGCAGCGTTCGAGCGAGTGAATCACGGCCATGGTGACCTTGCCTTCGCGGAGATCGCTGGCCACGGGCTTTCCCAGGACATCTTCTGAGGCCGTCAGGTCAAGCACGTCATCCACAATCTGGAACGCCATGCCGAGATCGCGGCCATACTGCGCTAGATTCTCTTCCTGCTCGGCGGTCGCGCCACCAAGAATGGCGCCCATCCTCATGCAAACTGAAAACAGGCAGGCAGTCTTGCGAAAGATCAGATCGAAATACTCGTCCAGCGAAATAAGCTTGCCTTGTTTCTCAATTTGAAGAAGCTCGCCTTCAACCATTTGTTGCGTCAGGTCAATGAGCGTGTCAAGGATACGAAAATTGCGTTCCTGCAAAGCGACCTTGAAAGCCTGCATGTAAAGCCAGTCGCCGGCAAGGACGCACTTGGAATTTCCCCATTGCGTGTTCGCCGCAGGACGCCCGCGGCGGGTCTCAGCTTCATCAATAATGTCGTCATGCACCAAGGTCGCGGTGTGAATAATTTCTACAACTGCCCCGAGCCTGACCGCGCCCCGTCCGCGGTAGTCGAAAAGCTTGGCTGAAAGCAAAAGTAACGCCGGACGGATCCGCTTGCCGCCGCCACTGCGCAAGTATTCGCCAATTTCGGTAATCCCTCCCACTCCGGAAACGGTGTCCCGCCCAAACTCGCGCTCAATGGCGGAAAGGTCTTCGCGAAGCATCTCGAAAAATTCTTTTCCGTTAAGGGTGGCGGGTGTGCTCATTCGTTGTCTCGAGTCGGCGTGCGGCACTGGAAATCAACCTTCAAGTCGTGCGGTAATTCGTAAATTGCAAATCAATCCCAAAATCCTTTTGCTTGAGCAGCGCAATGACCTGCTGCAATGAGTCGCGATCTTTCCCGCTCACCCGCACCAAGTCTCCCTGAATGGAGCCGTTTACTTTCGTCTTGGAGTCCTTGATCACTTTGACGATTTCTTTGGCCTTCTCAATGGCGATTCCCTGCTGCATGGTGATCTTCTGCTTCGCGGTGGCGCCAGCTGCGCCCTCAACCGGGCCATACGTCAATCCCTTGAGAGACACGCCGCGCTTTACCAGTTTCTGTTGCAGGATTTCGTTTACTGCTTTCAGCTTGTATTCATCAATCGAGTGCAGCACGATGGCGTCTTTTCCTTCCATCTCTATGTTCGACTTCGAATCCTTCAAATCGAAGCGGGTATGGACTTCTTTCAGTGCCTGCTGAATGGCATTCGCGACTTCCTGCAGATCGAGCTTGCTTACGATGTCGAAAGTATTCTCTGGCATGGGATTGCTTCATCCTGGCGGCACGGGCCGCTGGTTCTGGTCAAAGATATATCCTAACAAGCTAAATGGAGTTGAGCGTTTCGTGAAGCGAAAAGAAAAGGCGCGGGGAGACGTCCTTTTCACATTGCTTCTCAACGTCGCGTCAAAAGGACTATTACGCGGCACTCGCAACCAGCGCCGGATATGTCTACAATGGGTTTCGTCTGAGGCGACTTGCCAGAACTTAATCCCACATCCGAATCGGTCTCTGGCTACCCGGGTAAGCCTCGCCGCCGCACGGTTGTTGCCTCCGGCATGCTTTGCGGCGTGCTGGCTTTGGTCGTGCTGTACACCAACCGCAGAGCGTTTTTTAGCCCGCTTGCCATTGTTGTGGTCGCCGCCATCGGACTGGCAGCTATCTTGCTCCAACTCCGATTTCACAATCGGACCGCCAGCGATATTGTGCATCCTCCGGTATGGCTCAATATACTGGGAATAATTTGTGCTCTAGGCGCATTATCCGCCGATTTCCTTCGGCTGAGTACTACAGTAGCGCAGTTTATGGCGTTGGGCGCTGTCTGCAGCTTTGGAATTAGCGGCGCCATAATCCTTCACGCATTTCGAAAACATCGCATCGCTCCAAAATGACGACCTGAAGGCTTTTGCCTAGAATAGATTTTCGCAGCATGGCCCGTTTCAATCCATCATGAGCGCTGACGAAGAGAAAATAGCGGCCGCCCGCGCTAGCCTGCGCTTTGTACAGGATGGGGACATTGTCGGCCTCGGCTCGGGCTCGACCGCTTCTTATGCGATTAAGTTTCTCGCTGAACGCGTGCAAGCGGGTCTGAGAATTCGGGGCATCCCGACTTCTGCACGAACTGAAGCCCTTGCCGAAAGCCTCGGGATTCCGCTCACCACGCTGAATGAATTTCAGGAAATCAATGTGGACATTGACGGCGCCGACGAAATTGATCCCCAGCTAAACCTTATCAAAGGCGGCGGCGGGGCTCTCTTAAGAGAGAAGGTGATCGCATCCGCGGCACGAAAATTGATTATCGTTGCCGATTCGAGCAAGCATGTTTCTGTGCTTGGCAAATTTCCGTTGCCAGTGGAGGTTATTCCGTTTGCGCAAGCCTTGGTGGCCAGAAAAATTTCTGCGCTCGGAGCGACCGTCAAAATCCGCGAGCTAAAGGACGGAACTCCGTTCGTTACTGACGAAGGCCACCATATTTTGGATTGTAGCTTTGGGAAAATTCCGGACCCCCCGAAACTCGCCCAGGCACTGGAAAACCTTCCAGGAGTAGCGGGGCACGGACTATTCGTTAATATGGCAAGCGTGGCCTTGATCGCGACGGGAGATCAAGTGGCAGAGCTGAAGCGAGAGCTAAAGTAGAAACTCACAGATCATTATCGAAACAGCAGCGGCGCGAAGTTCGACAAGTTCCGCCGCCACACCATCCAGGTATGCATGCCTGGAGTCTCGATATCTGTATGGTTAATTCCCCTGGACTTTAACCATTCACGAAAATCTCGATTGATCCTAATCAAGCCATCTTCAGTTCCGCAAGCGATCCAGAGCACGCGCAGTTTAGAGTTCGCGCTGGAATCGAGCGATGGGAAGTCCTTCGCGAAATCCGCAGAGAGCCCGCCGGAACTGAAAGCGCCAATCCAGGCGAACTTGTCGAGATGGTTAAGGCCAGTGAGAAGCGACTCCGACCCTCCCATGGAAAGTCCTGCAATAGCTTGCGAGCCGCGATCTTCTGCGACCAGATACTCTTTCTCCACCTGCGGAATAACTTCAGTCAGAAGCGCCTCCTGAAACTTGTTGAAGTTCCTGTCCCGCAAGGCAGTGTCGCTAAACCCGCCGAAACCGCGAGTGACAATTTCAGGCGCGCCGTACCCCAGCGGCATCACCACCAACATGGGTTTAGCTTTTCCTTCAGCAATCAGATTATCCAAGATGACGTTGGCGCGGCCCACGGCGCTCCATCCATTCGCCATGTCACTGAAACCATGCAGCAGGTAGAGGACCGGGTATTTCGTCGTTCCGCGCGGATCGTATGCTGGCGGAGTGTAAACGTAATAGTCGCGCTCGTCGCCTACGGCCGCTGACTTATAAAAATGGTGGTGCAACTCTCCATGTGGAACGTCGTTCACCTCCCATGGCAAAGAGGACGGCCCGGGGACATGTACCTCGCTTTGCTTAAAAAGCAGATTCGGCTTCATCATCCAGTTTGATGGATCATCCAGGGGCACACCGTCTGCAATTAGAGAGTAGCCGTAGAAATCTGGATCAAGAGGGCCGATCGTGACACTCCACGTGCCCTGGTTGTCTTTTTGCATGGGCACCGGCTTCGAACCTTCCAGCGCCAACTGGACTTCATGGGCATTGGGATCGCGAAAGCGAAACGTAACGTGGCCGTCGGCCGCCACTTCCGGCGAAACGATAGTAGGCGGCATCGCGGGCCGGACCGGACGCGGTGGTTGTGTTTGAGCAAAGCTGCTGGCTACGAGAGCTGCTAATAGAAGCAGTACCCTTCGAGACATTGGTTCCTCTTCCGTTTGGAAACGCGCTGAGTATACAACATCGCGTCGCCATTGGACTTAGCCGAGGCCAAGACTCAACAGCGTCTAATTGCATCGAAGCTACAGCGTTATGCTCGTAAGTTCGCGATTGGTTGGGATGCCCATTGCCAATTAGCCTTCAAATCGTATGGCTGTTTGTGCTGGCGATACCGGTTGCATCGGTCGCGTGGACGATTACCCATGAGGAAATATTCCGCGAGCCGCGCGAGTATTGCCAGGGACGATGCAAGGATGCCCGCAACATTTTCGTACGGAAATTCTTCTATCTCTTTACGTGCGAGTTTTGCTTTAGTCACTATGTAGCGATTTTCTTCCTTGTCCTCACCCGGTTTAAACTTCTCTATGCAGATTGGCGGGGATATCTTCTCGCGGTTTTCGCGCTGGTGTGGGTCTCGAATATTTACATGAGTATTTACAACCGTCTGAGGCTCGACATCCAAAGCGAAAGAATTGAGTTGAAGGTTAAAGAGAAAGATGTTGAGGAGCAGCGGAAAGCCGCCTGACGCCTCGCAGTACGATGTGGGGCGGACACTCTTGTCCGCCGATGTTGACTTTTGATTTGGGCCGAGAGAAAAGAGACAACGGCGGCGGACAAGAGTGTCCGCCCCACATAAAAATTAGCGAGATTGCGGAGACAACTATCTCCTCTGCAAGTCGTTTAACGCTGCGAGCACTTGTTCGCTGTGCTTGTTCGGGTCAACGCTGGTGTAAGTGCGGGCGATCTTGCCCTCCGGATCAATAATGAAAGTATGGCGCGCGGCAATCTGCGTAATTCCGAAATTCATGAGCGAGCCGTATTCGCTGGAAACTTTGTGACTGGTATCCGCCAGCAACTTAAAATTCAGCCCTTCTTTGGCGCAAAACTGTTTGTGTGAATCCGCGCTGTCCAGGCTCACCCCAATCACAACTGCGTTCTTTCTTGCGTATTGGTGCTGATCGTTTTGAAAATTGTGCGCTTCGATCGTGCATCCGCTGGTGAAGTCTTTTGGATAGAAGTACAGTACGATCCATTTCGACCGATAATCTTTCAGGCTGACCAGCGTGCCGTCCTCGGAAGGAATAGAGAAATCAGGGGCGGTTGTGCCAACCGCGGGCACCGGACCAGCAAACGCGAGCCGCGCAGCAACAATAACTGCCGCTGATACGGATAGCAGAGTTATCCAAATGCGCATAAGACTTCCCTAAGAAGCCGCAGACTACCCTGCAAGATAGGACACGTCCAGCCGCCCCTTTGTCATTTGTCAGATGGATTTTATTCTGACGAAGAGCATTCTCGATTGTCGTTCAGGATGGCGCTCCAGGCACGATCTCCGTCGCCTTGCCGTTGATGTAAGTTATCTTCACCGGTTTCCCACCGTTCGCGTAATCCAGCGTCTTCTGGTTTTCATCGCTGTCGCCTTCTGGAACTCCCAAACCAATGGCAAAATCCGCTTGCAATTCACTCATTCCCGGCTTCACCGCATGTTTGTCAATGGAATCCCAAATGTCAGCGGGCCAATGGGTGTAGAGCGTGTGTGGGTCCTCGACGAACAACATCTCATTGACGTAAAAACGGTAGTCGTCTCCCTGGACGGCACCAACGGGAAACGCATAGGCGTTGCCACCTTTGTCGAACACGGCCATCACCTGTCGCCCGGATGATTTTGGAGCGGTTGCCAGGATTACGTCTTTAATTTCGAGCCGCTCTAATGGAAGAAGCAATCCGGCCTCATGGGAAAAATCGGCATGGCGCCGCGCGGCATTGTACGGATAATACGTCACGCTATATCCGACTTTTACCCAGACTGGTTGCTGGGTGATTTGTTGACGTGCAGTCTTCAAGTCGTACATGTAAAGCTTCTTCGGGGTGACGTAGTAATCGGGATTAAGCGGCGGAGGCGCTGGCGTGTTCGCGGCCCGTAGATTATCCTCGTGGCGCTGATAAAAGATGTAGCCCACGCGGCCGCCCACGGCCAGAACGGTGATCAGCAACATGATTTGAATTCTTTTTCCCATCCTCATTTCCATCGGTCCGATCTAAATGACGGGGCAGCCTTAAACGCAACTAGGATAAAATCAAGAGTGTAAACCTATGGCAATCACACAAGACGAAGTATTGAACGCGTTGAAACAGTGTTACGACCCGGAGATCCCCGTCAACATCGTTGACTTGGGCCTGATCTATGAAATTCGCTTCGATGCGGTTCCCGGGGACATTCCCGAAGCTCAACAAGATGTCACGGTGGACATGACACTCACCGCCCAAGGATGCCCGGAACACGTCAACATAAGCGCGCAGGTAAAAGCGCGCATTGAGCAGCTCCCAGGCGTGCGCGATGTCACAGTGAACGTAATCTGGTCCCCGCCATGGAGCCCTGAGAGATTAAGCCCCGACGCGAGAAAGCAGCTTGGGATCGAGTGATCTCCGATGGTTACCGGCTCAGCAACGCCTCGTACCAGTCCGATCCGCGGCTCTCTGCGACGTGCGCCAGACGCTCTCCAACCCTGGTGACCACATCCAGATAGGTTGTGCCGCGTTCAATGTAGTCCGGCAGATTCTCGCGCAACTCTGCAAACTTCTCGGGATATTCCGAGGCCAGCGTCGCTAGTCCAACCCCGGCGAGGATTAAGCCCGCGGACTTGTTCCCTTTTACAAACATAATGGCCGCCGCGCCTGCGGATCCGGCCAGAAGTGCTCGCTTCCAGTATTCCATGGTTCCTCCGAATTTATGTTCCCTTCGAATTGCGTCCATCGGAAGCAATCGCTCCCAAATGAGTGGACGAACCTTTGATGCAGAAATCCTGACCCCAGGTCGGCGCCACTCTTCCCAAAACACGTGCTTCTGGCCGGAAGTCTGGACTTGCTAAGCCTGCGGATCTCTCAGGACCGCTTGTTGCTCACGACTCTCTTCGTCGGCAACCACAATCTGCTTCGACTTGCGATAGACGCTTGCTACCGCAATCGTCCAGCAAGGCACTAAAGCGACTCCGGGCAGCAGCTTGGCAAAAAACGACGGAAGAAACTCCCAGTGCCAGCCAAGCAGATGAATCATCATGACCCCAATGCCCAAATCGAGCACGTCATCGGCAGGCGATAAACCTCCTTCTACAAATAAAGGAAAAATGACGATCTGAAGAGCATCCGCAATAACGGCAAGAATCATCGCGGCCCAGAACCGCGAGCCCGGTGAGATTGTGATGGCGTCGTGAGTCGTAGGAAGGCTGGTCATACTGAATGTCATTTTAAACCGCAGCTCCCAGCAAGAATGCAAAAATGCTCTTTTTGGACTCGCGCCGCTCGATTAGATGCTGGTGCCGGGACGGGGAGTTGAACCCCGAAGGGCCGAAGCCCGGCGGATTTTGAGTCCGCTGCGTCTGCCAGTTCCGCCATCCCGGCTAAGGTTGGAGGATGCGGGAAATCAAGCTTAGTTGATCGTTTTAGGGTTTGCAACATTCGCTCTTTAGAACGCGACGGCCGCATAGTAGATCGTTAGCGGAATCTTCTGATGAGAAGGGTGTGCCGGTCGGAACGGTATAAGCCCAGAACATACATGGTTGCTTTCGCCTTGGTGGAATAGATCAGCTGACGAATTCGCAACAGCGGCAGCGAGCGCGGGATATTCAAAAGACTGGACGTCTTGGAATCTGCTGCGGTCGCGTCCACTTCTTCGTCTGCATAGGAAAGCTGCACGCCGTAATCGTGCTGCAAGATCGAAAATAATGAACCGCTGACTAATGCGCTGCGGTTGAGGCCGGGAACGTCGGCCGCCGACAAATAACAAGTTTCCAGTGCAAAAGGTTCATCGGCCCCCATCCGAAGCCGTTCTATTTTAATCACCTTAGCACCCGCAGCTAGAGCCAGCCGTGCATTGACATCGGGTTCGTCATTCACCGTGCCAAAGGAAAGAACTTTGGAAAAAGACGCCAGACTTCGTCCGGTCATTAGCTCGGTAAAGCTGGTGAGCTTGTTGAAGTGGATCATGGGGGGAGCCACAAAGGTTCCTGCCCCACGGCGACGTTGTACGCGTCCTTCCCGCTCCAATGCCACAAGCGCGTGGCGGGCTGTCATCAGGCTGACGGTATGGATTTTGGCCAATTCGCGTTCGGACTCCACGGCGTCGCCAGGTTTCAAC
The DNA here is from genome assembly GCA_963720075.1 of uncultured Acidobacteriaceae bacterium. Classification (GTDB taxonomy): domain Bacteria; phylum Acidobacteriota; class Terriglobia; order Terriglobales; family Acidobacteriaceae; genus PALSA-188. The sequence continues at coordinate 573,690 of CAVREG010000016.1, forward strand.
TCGCCGGTTTCTATACGATTGAGGATCGCAGTCTGAATCCTCTTGTAGGCGGGCGTTCCGCCCTGGCCATTTCCTGACGTGGCGATCACTGTCATGAACACTCCGTGAGTTTGGTTTCAAATACAGAATTCAGTAGCTGCAAACTTACACACCTGGCTCTGCTGACGCGATTGACTAAAGCCATTCCTGTCAATATAGCTATAGAGCAGATAACGCTTTCTCTCCGAAACACCCTCATGTTTTGCTATAGAGCGTATAACTTCCTTTTATACGGACCCTAAATTACATTCTCAGGGCTTATTTGTAAAGCCCTCATGTCTAGAAATGCCACAATTGGCAATATTGCAGTGAAAATCTGTAGTTTCTCCGAGCATCGCGGCCTTCGACTCTGTTTCCAAGTCCCCCATAAAATTTGATTGATGTCGAGATTTCCACAGGAGCTATAGAGCGATAAGGTCAATATTTCAGAAATCCTGCGTTTTTTACTTGACGACTATCTCTGGTCTCCTATATAGCATTGCACTAATGTTTTTCCTAGTTAATTTTGCACGCTGATGGTTTCAGGTTCAGGAGGATGTATGCGACGCTCAATAAAGATTGCAGTTCTGCTCTTCGCACTGGCGGGCTTGTTTGCGGCTATGCAGACTTCTTGGAGTCAAGAAGTGACTGCTGGAATTACGGGGACGGTGCTTGATCCTAGTGGCGCGCCCATCAGCGGCGCCGACGTCACCGCAAAGGACACGGATAGAGGAACCACTTTCACTACGCACAGCGATTCCTCCGGCGTCTTCAATATAACCCGCCTGCCCGTGGGAAAGTATTCGGTGACAGCATCCGCAGCTGGGTTTGACACCGCTGCTTACCCCACGTTCACGCTGGTGCTGAACCAGATCGCCAATGTGAAATTTGAGATGAAGATCGGCCAACTGGCGCAGGTGGTTGAAGTCAGCGGCGCGGCGCCCATTCTACAAACTCAGACCACTGACGTGAGCACTCTGATTGACGCGAACACGAACGTGAGTCTGCCGCTAGCGTCGCGCAACTATCTTCAGTTGACGCTGCTGGCGCCGGGCGCGACCAACGTTGACCCCGACAGTATGCGGTCGCCGATGAGTATGCCCAACTCGGGACGGCCATACATCAATGGAAATCGCGAGCAGGCCAACGAGTACCTTATTGATGGTGTGTTGAACAGTGAAGACAAGAACGACGAAGTTGGCTACACACCCAGCGTGGACGCAATTCAGGAATTCAACTTAATCACCCAGAACGCGTCTGCCGAGTTTGGAAACTACGAAGGCGGAGTGGTCAGCGCGACCATTAAATCGGGTACAAATAGTTTTCACGGCGACCTTTTCGAATTTTTCCGCAACGACGCACTTGATGCCAATCTCGCGTCGGCCGGATGGTACCAGGGTGTGAAGAACGGCCAGTCCACTTTTAACTCAGCGGGTGTCCAGAACAAACCCGAACTCCGCTACAACCAGTTTGGCGGCACGATTGGCGGGCCAATTATTAAGAATAAGCTGTTCTTCTTCGCCGATTATCAGGGGCAGCGTCTGGTAAACGCCGGCTCAACTGGGGCGCAGGTCCTCACTCAACAGGCGCGCAGCGGCGATTTTGGACAACTCTGCACCAATTTCGGCGGCACATTCAACGGTTCCGGAATCTGCAGCGGTGGAACCGGAATAACCCTCGTGAACCCGAATACGTCGGCTCCTATCCCATTCAATAATCTCGCCAATGCTGGCTTGGCTCCAAGTCCAGTCGCAACGGCTTTGTTCGGAATGACGAAGTATTATCCGCTTCCGCAAACTAACACCCTTAACGGAAACAATTATTTCTATAACAGTGGAAACGATCTGAACAATAACCAAGGCGACCTTAAGATTGACTACGACCCCACTCAGAGTGATCGTATCTTTGCCCGCTGGTCCCAGATGGACCTTACGCAGCCTACCTTCACCGGTTGTGTGTTCTGCAACAGCGGAGCGGTCGAAGGTAGCGACGAACCTGTCAGGAACGCCGTGCTTGACTGGTCGCACGTAATTAGCCCGCAGTTGTTAAACGAAGTTCGGTTTGGCTTCAACGCGGTCCACTTCAACCAGAGCCTGACGCCGACCTCTTCACTTGGGAATATCAGTCAACAATTGGGAATTGCCGGTGGTAACTTCCAAGCCCCTGGACTCGTGCAGATCAACATCGCTGGCAGCGGGACTGGGGCCGCCGCGGGTTTGGGACTTCAAAACCTGATCCAGATTTTCCACTCCACTCAGGGCCAGCTTGAAGATAACCTGATCCTCACACGAGGCCGTCAGCAAATCAAAGTTGGATTCCAGTACGCTCGCGAACGTCAGGATTACATTTACCAGGGAAATAATGGAGCGTTAGGCCTTCTGAATATTTCTGCGTTAACTGGCTCCGCGCTGTCCGATTTCTACTTGGGAGACGTTGTAAGTTCAACCTCGCTCAGAGATACCGGGGGCGTGGTCAGCTCCCCAGCGCAACTGCGCGGAAATGTTTACGGCGCCTATATTCAGGATGACTGGCGTTTAACCAACACTCTTACCGTGAATCTCGGCATGCGTTTTGAAGACCACACCCCGCTTTACGAATTAAACAACCGGGCGGTGAACTTCGGCCTCTACACCGGCACGATCTATACCGCGACCGGTGTTGACGGCACCGCAAAATTTGGCAACCAGGCTCTCTACAACAATTATTTGGGCATAGGCGATTACATGCCGCGCGTTGGCTTTGCATGGTCTCCCGCGGCTTTGAATGGCAAGACCGTAATTCGAGGCGGCTTTGGAATTTCGCAGTTCGCAGAAGGGGGAGGTAGCAACGAAGAGCTTACCCTGAACACTCCCTTCGGCATTCTTCAGCAAGCCGCGGGTGCAACTCTCTCCGACGGATTCGGCGCTACCCAACCTCCTTCCTGCACCACCATTAGCCAGAGTTGCTACAACGGGCAGCGTATCCGCATCTTCGATCAAAACTTCAAACCCGCAATGAACGACCAATGGAACTTGACCCTTCAGCACCAGTTCAGCAACTCATTGACGGCGCAGGTTGGCTATGTAGGCCAGCGCGGCTCGCACTTGTTGAACTTCGAGGATGTCGCTCAATCCGTTCCATTAAATGCTCAAGGGCAGATCGCGGGAGCCGGGCAACTGATCGTGAATCGGGTGCCGGGACCATTTCTTGGAGGCGGGACTCCCGGATCTTTATATCTGGCCGACAATCCCCAGTTCAACGCTCCGGGCTGTGGGACTGGCGGCAATCCGGCTTGTTTTGGGTCCGCAGCCCTCGCCGGAACAAACATGTCCAATGCAGATCAGAAGTACAACGCTCTTCAGGCGGTATTGCAAAAGCGCATGAGCAATGGACTGGAAGGTCAGATCGCCTATACCTGGTCGAAATGTCTTAGCAATTCGCCGGGATACTTCGGAACCGGCTGGGGAAGCCTACAGGCCACCAGTTCGGGTGGGCAGCCTGGATTCGAAAACATCTACGACCCGCATTTGAATTGGGGACCGTGTTACTTCGACCAGAGGCAGATTCTCAGCAGCTTCGTGACCTACCAACTACCGGTTGGACACGGTAAGCAGTTTGGCCACGACATGAATTCTGTACTCAATGCTGTAGTAGGAAATTGGGAACTCGGTGGAATTGTCACTCTCCATAGCGGCAACCAATTAACCCTCAATGAATTTGGAGGATGGGGCATCGGCGGGAACGCAGATAACACAAACGGAATTGGGCCACAGACTCTCTCCGAGTTGCCTGATTGCAACGGTCCAATCAGACTGTTGAAACAGCATGTCAATGCTACCGGCACCACGGCGGCATATATACAGTGGTTTGATCCAACTAACATCAGCAACCCGGCCCCGAATACATTTGGAACCTGTTCGCCGGGCAACATACGTGGTCCGGGATACGCCAATGTGGATTTGAGCCTGCACAAAGACATACCTTTCACCGAAACCAAGAGGCTTGAGTTCCGGATTGAAGCACTGAATGCTTTCAATCATCCGGTCTGGACCTTCAGCGGCGGTCCGGCGAATGGATCGTTCGATCCGTCGCCGCCTCCAGGTGGAGGACCCCCAAATGCCAATTTCGGCGCCATCACAGGGTCGCAGGGCGCACGCGAACTGCAATTTGGATTGAAATTTTACTTCTAGCAGGTGGCATTAAGCCGGATGGCAGGCGTTCAAACACGCCTGCCATTCGGGGCGCTCCCTGGCCAACTTTGTAAACGCGTTTTAGGTGGCGGCCGCTGACATCCTTCAATGGGCGCCCGATAAATCGCCTCAACAGCCGTCCATTCGAAAGGAGACTAAGACATGAGATATCACCTGTCGGTGTTGTCAATCATTGCCTGCATCTTGGCGCTTGCCCAAACCCCGGCAGAGGCACAGGCTGTAGGCTCGATCTACTTCTCTCCGGGCTCGGTAGGTCTGTATGTAGTTGAGGGCCCGCATGGGCCTCCGTTTTACGGGTATGCACAATATGTAACGCTAAATAGCACTAGTGGCTACAACATATCGTTTGCCAAAAGTGTTTTCCTAACCAATGTCTGGCACGGTACCTATGCCTCTGACCTCCAAGTTGTCCTTAACGGCACCGTATACCTAAATGAGGAGACCGGGCCTTCCCCGATTGTGCTGACTGCAAATTGCCCGATTAGCCCCGCAACGCTGCCGCCGGGAGGGAGTTGTCAGGCGATCGCGGACTTCGCTGGCAGTGAACTTGGCATCTGGCAGGGCTCCGTTACAGTGAATGGAACCACGGTGGCCTTACCGCCGTCGCCGCTCTCCGCCGTGGAGAACATTAGCGCCGACGTCTTCCAATGAATACGAGTTAAGAATATTTAAATGGCAGGCGGCCGAATCGCCTGCCATTTTTTATTTGATTAGCAGCTTACGAGAGGGAATCGATTGTCGCTGGCGAATGAACGGCACGTCGAAGGTTCACGATTCTTTCCGGCTTATAATTGTCAGATGATCAAAGCTTTAATTGCCGCGTTCATTCTTCCATTTGCTCTCGGCGCGGCAATTCATTCTTGCGCACAAGTATCAAGGAAAGCGCCCCCGGGCGCCAACCTTGATTCCAGCGACAAAGCAGCGACTCTGGCGGAGGCAGGCCACTGCGCGGAGGCTTTGCCGCTGTTAAAGAAATCCATTCGTCAGACAGCCGAACGAGACACGCAGAAGAGACTTGGACTGGATGGCTTGCATTGCGCCATGACTCACGGCGCGCCTTATGACTCGCTCGAGTTTCTCGACATTCTTGTCCAGAAATTTCCGCACGATCCTGAAGTGCTCTATGCCGCCACCCACGCCTTTTCCGATTTGTCGCTACGAACTTCTCAAGATTTGATCCAGGATGCTCCCTTCTCCTATCAGATCCACGAATTGAAAGCTGAAGCATGGGAAGCGCAAGGAAATTGGCAGCAGGCAGCGGCTGAGTATCAGAAAATCCTGGACATCAATCCGCAACTGCCAGGTGTTCATGCCCGTCTCGGCCGCGCTCTGCTTTCAATGCCACAACCTTCCCCTGCTGTGATTGCGGAAGTAAAGAAAAATTTTGAGGAGGAACTCGAAATTGATCCCCGGAATGCGAGCGCAGAATACGTTTTGGGCGATCTGGCAAAAGATGATGGCGATTTATCTGCTGCGATTCGCCATTTCTCGCGCGCCACCAAGCTCGACGCCGGGTTCGCCGACGCGTATCTCGGATTAGGTACTGCACTCGTTTCGAACAAGCAGTTCGTAGAGGCAATCCCCCCGCTCGAAACCTACGAGCAGCTTGCGCCCGACAGCCCCACGGGGCATTACCAGCTCGCGTTGGCCTACTCTGGGGTTGGTCGCAAAGAAGATGCCAACCGTGAAGCGAGCCTGCAACGCCAGAGCGCGCAGACACTCGAGCAGACAAAGCGAAGGGTGTCCCAGGGACTGATGCAGCAGAATGGCGAACAGGGGACGCAACCGCCGGAGAATCCTAAATAGGCCGGGTTGCAGAGCTTAGAGCGTTCCCAGTCTATGTTTAAATCTGGAATGCATAGGTCCTGCGCTGCGCTCAGGATGACAATGACGGCGGAAACTTGGCAGGCTGACGTCCCTGAGCTGTTCACCATAATTTGAACGGAATGTTGCCTCCTGTCGTGCGGATAGGGATTCCCAAATGAAGTTGCTATCGCGACGGAAGTATCTTCCAGGCCGCAGAGATTTTTTACGTTTGCTCGCGGGGACAGCGACCTTCGCGGGATTCTCTGGATTTACAAGCTACTTAAACGCTGCCAACCCCACTTATCCTTTCTCCGAAGTTCCGCCTTCTTCAAGCGGCGTCACTTGGGTGCACACTGCGGGTAAGTCGTTTGATAAATATCTCCCGGAAATCAGCGGCGCTGGTTGTGCCTTTCTTGATTACGACAGCGACGGGTGGATCGATATTTATCTGGTGAACAGTGGACGCGCCGACTTCTATACTCCAAACCCACCGCTTCGCAACGCGCTCTATCGGAATAATCGCGACGGCACTTTCACCGACGTGACTGAAAAGGCCGGCGTCCCGGGAGGGGGCTACGGCATGGGGGTCGCGGTCGGCGATTACAATTCCGACGGCTTTCCGGACATTTATGTGACTCAGTACGACCGCAGCATCCTATATCGCAACAATGGAGACGGCACTTTCACCGACGTGACTGAAAAGGCCGGAGTAGCCGCGCCGGGATGGGCCTCCAGTGCCGCATGGTTCGATTACGACAATGACGGCCGTCTCGATCTTATTCGTCTGCCGGTTCGCTGATTACGACAAATTTAGGAATCAGCACTGTGGCGATCCGAAAGTATCCCAATATCGCGGGAAAAAACGAGTACTGCTATCCCAAGGTCTATGACCCCATGCCGAGCCTGCTGTTTCCATAACAACGGCGACGGCACTTTTACCGACGTAAGTCAGAAGATGGGAATTTCGGAAAATCCCGGCAAAGCCTGGGGCGTCGTTGCGACAGACATCAACAACGATGGCTGGATGGATCTGTTCGTCTCCAACGATACTGTTCCCAATTTCCTGTTCCTAAATCACGAAGGCCATCACTTCGAGGAGATTGGCTTTACAGCCGGAGTCGCATATGGCGAAGGCGGAAAAGTTCGCTCCGGGAATGGGAGTGGATTCCGCGGATTTTGATGAAGATGGTTGGATGGATTTATTCGTCACGAATCTCGATCATGAGATGTACGCGCTGTATCGCAACAAGCACGATGAATCATTCGAAGACGAGGCGCTGCCCGCGGGAATTGGAAAGGCCACCGAGCTGATGAGTGGTTGGAGCGTGAAATTTATTGATTATGATAATGATGGGAAGCTAGATTTGTTTATCGTGAATGGCCATCCCAACGACATTATTGAAGAAATCAAACCGAATGTGACGTTCAAAGAGCCTCTACTACTTTTCCGAAATACGGGTAAGGGTTTTCAAGACGTTAGTGGACAGAGCGGTCCGATTTTCAATCGACAGCTCTCCGCCAGGGGCATGGCGATTGGGGATTTCAACAATGACGGTGCAGTAGATGTTCTGATTTCAGTAAATGACGGCGCTCCGATTCTTCTGCGGAATGAGGTTGGCAAGCAAAATCATTGGCTCGGCGTGAACCTGGTGGGAACCAAATCAAATCGCGATGCCGTAGGCGCCCGAGTTACTTACCAGGCTGGCGATCTCAAGGGAAATCGGATGAAAGTTGGAGGCAGTGGCTTTCTGTCCTCCCACGATCCACGTCTGGTGCTGGGCATTGGCGCGCGCACGAAACTCGATTGGCTGGAAGTGAAATGGCCCCTTCCTGGCGGAACGGTGCAGCGATTCACCGATCTCCCGGTTGATCGCTACATCACCATAGTGGAGGCGGAGAGCAAGTGGAAATAACAGGGGACCTCAGGCCGAGTTTTCCGAGATCGGCCGAAGCTCTGGCGTGATGACGGGGTCTGCGCGAGAACGCGCTCAGAATAATGTCCGCCTGGCGCAGTTTCCCGGCTACGGCAGCCGCAATATCCGGGGCGCCCGGAGTGTCGCCATGGATGCACAGAGTCTGCGCGTTCACAGCTACTTCGGTTCCGTCGGACGCTTTTACCATCCCTCGTTCAACGATGTTCAGCGCCTGTTGGGCCGCTTCTGTGGGATCTCGAATCAGCGCGTCTTCAAGTTTGCGCGAACGCAAAGTTCCGTCCGGCTCGTAACGCCGGTCGGCGAAGGCTTCTGCTGCGACTGCAAAGCCAGCTTCCCGAAAAGCTTTTCAACATCGCCGATCCAGCCAAGCCCACCGAGCATAACGTCGCGTTTCCATCGGGCGACACCCTTCGCAATTGCTTCGGCGATCTTTGGATTTCGCGCCGCCTGATTGTAAAGCGCACCGTGCGGCTTGACATGCGCCACGTGTGCGTTCCGTATTCCGCGGCAACCTCGGCGAGTGCGCGAACTTGTTCGAAGACAAAATCGGCGATTGTTTCCGGCGAGAGATTTAACTCCAGCCGGCCGAAATTTTGGCGATCAGGGTAGCCTGGGTGCGCGCCTATCGCCAGCTTCCAGCGAAGCGCCCGCATGATGGTTGCCTTCATAGTCTGTTCGTCGCCGGCGTGTCCGCCGCAGGCTATGTTGATCGAAGTGAGTGATGGCATCAACGCTTCCTGCGTGCCGTCGGCAATGGCTTTAGGCAGTTCGCCGATATCGCAATTCAGGTCAATGCATTTCATAAAATCAAGTTCTCAGAAGATAGCAATTCTTCCATTTCGTACCAGCAGCGACCGTGCCGCTTCCCATTCGACTTCTTTCAAATCGAATCTCATCGCGCGGGCGAAGCTGTCCAAGGCTGGCTAGGTCAGTGGAAATCACATTTGCGATCTTTGGATATCCGCCCGTTGTTTGCTGTTCGACAAAGAGCACAATGGGAAGCCCTGATTCTGGGATCTGAATCGCCCCCAGGGAAACTCCTTCCGTAATCATCTGTTCGCCGGAATGCTTTGGAATGGGATCGCCTTCCAGCCGAAGACCCATGCGATTGGATTCCTCGGCGACACGATACGTACTGTCGTAGAACAATTGCTGCGACGACTCTGGGAACCAATCACACTGTGGGCCGGGAGTGACGCGCAAAACTTTCCGAGGAGACAAACGCTGCGACGCTTTCGGAGCTAGCGCGACTCTGTGGAAAGACGCGCTGGCGGACTCTTTTCTCGGCACAGCGATATTCACCACATCGCCCTTTCGCAGCGGCCTGCCATCGAAACCGCCGAGACCGCTCAAAATGTGCGTTGAAGCACTGCCTAGAAAAGGCTTCACGGAAATTCCTCCGCGAACACATAAATAACAGCGCGCTCCCGAACGGGCCGGTCCCAGGGTCAGCGTCTGGGCAGAGCGAACCTCAACCGACGCCCATAATTCGACCGGCGCACCATCGAGAGTCGCGCCGAAATCGGAACCAGTCAGGGCCACGATAGCGCCTTCGGGAAACAGAAAGCTGCCGCCCAGTAGCGTCATTTCCAGTCCAGCCGCGCCCTCAGAGTTACCGACGAGCCGGTTCCCGATGCGCAATGAAATCGCATCAGCCGCTCCGGAAGGTGAAACGCCCATCGGACCGAAACCTTCTCGTCCCAGATCCTGCGCTGTGGTTAACAGCCCCGGAGACTGGACCTTTATTACACTCATGCATTCTCCATAGCTGCGAATTGGTCGCGCGAAACTGGCACAAACCGCACGCGATCGCCAATGGACAATAGGCTCATTCCATCCCGGTCAGGACGGAACATGGCGATCGGCGTGCGTCCCAGCAATCTCCAACCGCCGGGCGTGGCGAATGGATAGACTCCAGTCTGGCGCCCTGCAATTCCTACACTGCCCGGCGGAACTCTTCGACGAGGCGACGCCAAGCGCGGCGTCACCAGCGATTCGGACACCTCTCCGAGATAAGCGAATCCGGGCACGAATCCTAAGAAGTAAACAATATAGGTAGCCGAAGCGTGTAACTCGATTATCTGCGCGGGTCCCAATCCGTGCATTGCCGCAACTTCGCCTAGGTCTGGACCATATTCACCGCCATAACAAACGGGAATTTCTATTTGGCGGGACTCGGGAAGGGAAACACTTTCGAGCCGGTCGAGATAGGTTCGTAAGGTCGCTTCCAGTTCATCATGCCGCAACTTCAGCCCATCGAACTTGAGCAACAATGAACAATAGCCGGGATGAAGGTTGCGAATGCCCTCGACCGGCTCCAACTGGAGGAGCCGCAGCAGTTTTATGACGTGATGATGGGCGTCGAGAGTGATCTGCTGGCCAAAGTAGATCAATAATGACTGATCGCTCGAGCGTTGGAACCGCGCGCTGGCTGCCGCCGTCAACATGACGGGAATGATATCGCAAGCGAGATTCAGGCGTGCCCGTACTACTTGGCATCCTCCAGAATTTCTACTCCATACTGTGGTAAAGCGACGCTTTCTCCTTCCGTCCCTGCCAGCAGCAGTTTCATCGGCCGAGGAAGCGAAATGGTGCGCTCTTCGGCCGAAAAATTTATGACAACGAAAACGTCATGCCCGTCGCCGGTGCGGCGGCTGACTTCCACGCCATCCGGCACGGGGCCAAATACAGGAGTGACTCCGCTCTGCTGTACCATCCATTGGGCAGCCGCTGCCATGAGCTTGTCATCCAGCACAGCGCCGATGTAGGTGATGCTGCCTTTTCCGTAAGAGTGCGTGATCACCGCAGGCTGATCATCGAGCCACCCGTTGCTCTTGCCGTATTTAAGAAGTACATGTGCGTCCGGGGCGGATGTTTTCAATCGTTCCGCCCAAATAGTGGCCTGACCTTCTCCCCATGGGCCTGACACCGGCACATCTTTCTCCAGCGCATAGTATTGCTCGACTCGCCCTCCGAGTGCGTCAACGAGATATCCTGGCTGGCGCTGCTTTAAGAGAGAATTGAATTGGTCTTTCATTCCGGATCGCGGGCCGAGAACGAGATGGCCGCCATTGCGAACATATTCAATGAGGTGGTTGGCAAGATCTTCGGGAATTACATTCAGGCTTGGAGCGACTACCAGCTTATAGCTGGAAAGCGGCGCATAGGCGCTCACAACATCCACCGATTGCGAGAGAGGGCGAAGGCTATGGTAATAGCTTTCCAAGATTTTTATATCGTCGTATGCCTCATTATGTTTTTGAAATTGAATCGCCCAATGGCTGTCGTAGGAATAGAGCAGCGCCACTTGCGACATGACAGTCGTGCCCTTGAATGCGCTCTGCACTTTTCCAAATTCATGAGCGGTCTGGTTGACCTCGTCGTAGAAAGGAACTGGAGTTCCGTCCGGGCCTAATAAGGTGCCATGGTATTGTTCCTGTCCGTTGAGCGCGCTCCTCCATTGCCAGTAGTTAACGTCGTCTGCGCCGTGCGCGATTGCCTGCCATGCCATGGCGCGCGCTTCGCCGCGATTGAGAAAGTTATTGAGAGTGTGCCAATTGACTGCGCCGGGCTGCGTCTCCATCACCCAGAAGTTCTCCCGCTTGAAGCCGCGGGTAAGGTCATGGGTGAGGCCGTTACGATCCGGATCAACGTGGCCGCTTCCAACGTAATCATCCCATGAGGCGAACGTCAAAGGCTTGGTGATGATGTAGTGATCGAAGCCATCAAAGAAACCCATTAAGTTGCCGGTGATGAACTGCCGGGGTTCGGAGTGCTGCCGGATCGCGTCAATTTGGTTTTGCTGATATGCAGTCCATTCAAAAGTTACAAATCGCTTCCAGTCCAACCGGAGTCCAGGATTGTTTCCTCCAATTGGAATTGGAATCTCACTCCAGTTATCATAGGTTTCGCTCCAGTAGGCCGTCGTCCACTGTGTATTAAGGTTATCGAGAGTCTTATATTTCGCCTTTAGCCAATCCTGAAAGAGGCGCTTGCTGGCGTCGTCGTACGACATCAACGCATAGCCGTACTCGTTGTCAATTTGCCAGCCTACGACGTTGGGATTGTGTCCGAAACGCAACGCCATTTTCTCGGCGATTTGACGGCAGAAGACACGATAGCGAGGAGAGGTAACCGACCCATGAGCGCGGTTGCCGTGGGTAACGCGCTGGCCATTTTCTTGAACGCGCAGAACATCGGGATACTTCTGGGTCAACCATGCAGGTGGAGTCGCAGTCGGCGTTCCGACAACAGAAACAATATGATGTTTCGCCGCGAGGCTGATGGCGCGATCCAGCCAGTCGAAATCGTAATGTCCTTCGGACGGCTCCATTTTGCTCCAGGCGAATTCACCAATTCTGACCACCTTGATGTTCGCCGCTTCCATGAGTTCGAGATCTTTCTCCCAACGTGATTCGGGCCACTGCTCTGGGTACCAGGCGGTTCCCATAAGAATGGCGTCCTGTCCGGGCAGCTGTGTGGGAATGGCCTTGGACTTAGAGGAAGCGGCATTCGAGATTGACTGCGCCGCGATGAAAATTTGAAGAAGCAAGCAAATTGAGATTAGCCTAGATATACGGGAGAGCAACTTGACCTCCTGAGATAATTTCGCCTTGTCATCCTGAGCGAAGCGAAGGACCTCTGAATTTGAGCCCGCGATGCGTAGGTCCTTCGCTACGCTCAGAATGACAATTCAAACTAATGTCGAGTATCGCGGGGACGGATGCTAAGGTGAAACTGTGACTTCTTTGCCGGAATAAGTGACGACCTTATCCGCGGCTTCGGTTGGTTCGACTCCGACTCCGTGATTGACCCCTACGAAAACAACTCGAAAAGTTCGAGTCTGGAGCATGCCGGGAAATTCACCTTTCCTGTCGCCGATGGTGAGCTCTTGCTTGGCGTCATCCCAGTGCAAAGGGATAGTCGCGTAAATTCCCTTCTCGTAGTCGTAGGTGTCGTTCTCGTCTTCGTACAGATTGAAGTCGCCATCGGCGCCGCGATAGATTCGGAGTTCAATTGGGTCCGCTGGCTTTTCCGTGGACCATTCTTCATCGGGACCGAGGGAAACAATCGAACCTGCGCGAACGTAGAGCGGAAGCCGATCCAGCGGGGCTGCGGCGTCAATGGCGACTCCCCCTGCATGAGTTGCGCCCGACCAGAAGTCGTACCATTTCGCCTGCGGCAGATAAACCGTTCTGCTGGTTGTGGCGGGTTCCGTCACAGGATTTACCAAAAACGCCGGACCAAACATAAACTGATCGCCTACGTTCTCGGCACGCACATCGGTGCGGAAATCCATTACTAACGGCCGCATGGGCGTATAGCTCTCGCTGGTTGTCTTCCAGGCTAGCGAATAGATATAAGGCAGAAGGCGATAACGTAAGCGATCGAATTTCACGAGAATCTTCTGCGCGTCCGGGCCGTACGACCACAATTCGTTTTGATCGGTTTTGCGGGTCCCATGTACGCGCAAAATTGGATTGAAAGTTCCGTACTGAAACCATCGAACAAAAAGTTCGCGGTAGGCGGGATCATCGGGGTCGCCGAAGACAAATCCACCGATATCAGTAGTCCAATAGGGGATTCCGGAAAGGGCGAAGTTCAGTCCCGCCGGAATCTGGCGTTTGAAGCTGAAGAAATCAGAGTTGATGTCGCCTGACCATGCGGTGACCGCGTTTCTTTGCGAACCGGCGAAGGCAGACCGGGACAAAATGAATACGCGCTTCTTGTCGGTGACACTGCGTTGCCCCTGATAGACACCTTGCGTATCCAATAGAGGATAGATATTCACGTAGCGGTTACCGCTGCCGACAAAGAGTTTATGATTCAGCAGAATGTTTTCTTCCTGGCCTTCCGTTTCTGGCTCCGTGGTATCCATCCACCAGGCGTCAATGCCAAGGCTGAATAGACCTTTGTTTACCTGATCCCAGTAAAACTTTCGCGCCTCAGGATTGGTTGCGTCATAGACTGCCATGCCCGACGTGTGATACGGCGGCTTGGCAAATTTGAACTTATCAACGAACCAGCCTTGTTTATCCATGTAATCGTAATTGGTCGAGCCTGGCTCAAAAAATGGCCAGACGGAGATCATGAGGTGGAAGTTCAATTTATGCAGTTGATCTACCATCGCCTTCGGATCGGGGTAGTTCTTGTTGAAGACGAACTCACCTTTGCGAGTCCACCAGAACCAGTCCTGCACGATGTCGTCCACTGGAATGTGCAGGTCACGGTACTTCTGCGCAACGCCGAGTATTTCTTCTTGTGACTTGTAACGATTCTTACATTGCCAGAAACCATAAGCCCACTTGCCGAACATAGGCGCTTGCCCGGTCAACTCGCGATAGCTGGCGATGACTTTGTCCAGATCCGGTCCGTAGAAAAAGTAGTAGTCAATGTCGTCGGCCACTTCGGAGCTGATGTACAAGTAGTTGGCAAAGCGATTATTAAATCTGCTGCGCGAATCGTTGTTCCAATAAATGCCGTAGCCGTTACTCGACACCAGAAACGGTACCGCGATATTCGTGTTGTCCTGCGAAATGTCAACAGACTCACCACGGTAATTCCAAACTCCTGCCTGATGTTGGCCTAACCCATACAAGCCTTCGCGCGAACCGTAAATGTTAATAAAAGATTCCGCGCGATAGGTATCCTCGCCATTGACTTTGACCGGAGTCAGCTTTCGAGAGCCTTCCTGCACCAGCTGCTTGCCTTGTGAGTCCCGATAGGTGATTGAGCCGTCTTTACGCGCGACGACAACTTTCAGCTGCGAAGTTGTGATCGTGACATCAGCGTCAGCAGCCTGCATGGTCCACTGAATCTGGGGCCAGCTTGTCTTGATAATTACGTAGTCGGGATGCTCCTTGAAAGAAGACGTCGCAGAGTAAAGCACGTGAATAATTGAATCGCTGCATACCTGTATCTTCAACGTTCCCTGCTGCATGGTGAAGACGACGCCGTCGGGCTGCTGCTGCACAGCCGTTACCGGATTCATCGGAACCCATTGGGCATGAAGTACGGGAGTTAGGGTCAATAAAACCAGCGAGAATGTAACCAAGCAGCTTTTCTTCGTTAGCATAGTGAGTTCAGAATGATTTCTGCGAAATCCTTTGTACCGCCGACTGCCGACAATAGCAAATTTTTGTTCTGACTTGAAGTGAGCGGCACGAAAATAAAGCAAAGTACGGGATACGCCCTGGGATTCAAGTTGCCAGAAGTTGGTTGAATCCGTATCGTATCTTTACTTTCAAAAGAGGACGCTATGGAATCCGAGGAAGTTCACGAACTGCAGGAACATGCTGAGCACGCGAGGCACGATCCAAGCCTCGCGCCAATTTCGCTGACTATGGCAATTCTGGCCGTCGTCGTTGCGACGGTGTCGTTACTCGGCCACCGCGCCCATACCGAGGAAGTTGTGCTCCAAAACAAAGTCAGCGATCAATGGGCGTTTTATCAGGCTAAAAATATCAGGCGGCATACCGACGAGCTTTTTGCCGATATCGCCTCGACAGTTGCGACGAAGGATGAAGCTCAAACCAACAAGCTTCGGGACAAATATTCGGACGAGGCGGGACGTTATCGCGACGAACAGAAAGATCTCGATGCTGAGGCGCGCAAATTGGAGCAGGAGACCGCACACGAGCGAAGGCGTGGAGATCGTTACGATCTCGCGGAAGTCTTCCTGGAAATTGCCCTCGTGGTCACTTCCATCACCTTACTTTCGGGACGGCGTATATTTTGGCATTTCGGGATCATTCTGGGAATTGTTGGGATAACGGTTGCCGCCACCGGAGCCGTCATTCACTGATTTACAAGCAGCAGATTCCCCTCTAAAGTTCAAACACATTGCTACGGCTACGGGGCATGAAACGGCCAGTCCAATCCCTTGGACGCGCGAATTGACGAGTTCTCGGCATCACTGACTTGCAGTCGGCAGTGACAAAGCATTTGTCGCGCTGTCGAGTCGCAATCCCTTATTTTTCTTTTATTTCTGCTTATCCATCACTGCTGGGTTCGGCCATCAGCATGCATCGAGCATCTTCGCAAAAAGGCCGATTCAAGAAACTGATGCTCCATAAATGCGCAAATATAGCTTGCCTGAACCTCTTCCGCAGCATCCGTCGGGGAAAGTTGTTTCACGTAGAACATCCGACTCGACCGCGCACACCTACCATGCGAAAACACCGGACTTTGCCGCGCTTGGAATATTTTTGGCTGTGCGACGAATGTTCGCCATTTTTCACTTTAACTTTTGCTAAGGAGCACGGCCTGGCCACTTCTCCGCTACGGCCGAAAATACAAGAGCGGAGTGTCTCGGGTCAAATTGCCGCGCAGGACGGTCTTTCGCCTAAAGGTGGAACATGCGCAACTTCATGATCCACATCTGCACGATCTGTGGGCGCGAGAAAACACGGCCGGGCTGGTTCCTGATCGCAGAGAACCGATGGGAAGACAGGCTAAGAATCCTTCAATGGGACGACCATGTGGCATGGGCGAACGGAGTCCACGAGGCGTGCAGCGTCGCACATGCGCTCGAACTGGTGGTTCACTGGATGAGAACGAATAGTTTGGACTATCCTTTCGAACGAACGCCGCCCCTTTCAGGAATTAAGCAGACGATGAGGAAATATGATCCGGATGTCAGCGGGGCGCGGCAATTGGGAGAACTCTATGTGCACCGCGAGAGCATTGGCAGAATTCTGGATGAGAATCCGAACTTGCTCACGATAATTCTTGAGGAATTGCTTCTTGCGCTGCAACCGGGTCTCGAAAAGGAAAAGACCCCGAAGGCGGAAATGGAGAACGAAAGCGAATACGCCGGATCGCCCAGTTGATTCCGTATCGTCGCCCGATGAACGACAATCAGGTATTCGCATTGAACGTTCTATAGCACCCGGTTTCAGCTTTCGCGAACGGAAGCTCAAACTCCCTCATCAAGACAGATGAATTATTTCCAACTGACCTAAATCAGGCCGCTTTCACTTCATCCCATGGATCGAGCACTACCTTTATGCAGTGCTGTTGCTTGTCCCGAAACGTCTTGTAGGCCTGCGGCGCTTCCTGAAGACTCATGCGATGAGTAATTACGAACGATGGGTCAATATCTCCATTCTGAATGCGGCTGAGCAATGGCTGTAAATAGCGGTGCACGTGAGTCTGGCCCATTTTCAGCGTTAGGCCTTTGCCGAAGCTGGCGCCAAACGGAATCTTATCCAGAAACCCGCCATATACTCCGGGAATCGAGACCACGCCACCTTTGCGGCACGCTTGAATAGCTTGTCGTAGCACATTTGGCCGGTCAAACGAGACTTTCATTGCCTGCTTGGTGCTGTCATAGGCGGCAGCTAATCCGTGGCCATGCGCTTCCATCCCCACCGCGTCTATGCACGCATCCGGGCCGCGGCCTCCTGTCATCCATTTGAGTTCTTCCACGACGTCATCGGTCTCGCTGTAATTCAGCACGTCCGCGCCCGCTTCGCGCGCCATGGTCAGGCGCTCCGCAAAGCGATCAATTGCGATTACCTTTTCAGCCCCCAGAAGAAATGCGCTGCGTATGGCGAATTGACCGACCGGGCCACATCCCCAAATAGCGATCACATCACCCGGTGCAATGTCGCAATTTTCAGCAGCCATGTAACCGGTAGGAAAAATGTCGGAGAGGAATAGAACCTGCTCGTCCTTCAAGTCGCTGGAAATTTTGATTGGCCCTACGTCGGCAAACGGTACCCGCGCATATTGCGCCTGGCCGCCGGCATATCCGCCTAGCATGTGCGAATATCCGAATAGGCCGGAACCGGAGAATCCATACATCTTCTCGGCGATCCAAGCGTTGGGGTTCGAATTGTCACACAGAGACCAAAGATCCTGTTTGCAGTAATAGCAATTTCCGCACGCGATAGTGAATGGAACCACTACGCGATCGCCGGTCTTCAAATTCTTTACTTCAGAACCGATCTCGACCACCTCGCCCATGAACTCGTGACCAAGAATATCTCCCGGCTCCATGGTGGGAATGTATCCGTCGTACAAATGGAGGTCAGAACCACAAATGGCGGTGCGGCTTATTCTTACGATTGCGTCGCGGGGGTTCAGGATTTTCGGATCGTCAACTGTCTCGACTCGAACATCAGTCTTGCCTTGCCAGCAGAGTGCTTTCACAAAGCCTCCATTAATTTCTTGTGCGACCTAATCTCCAGCCATGCGGATCTGGGTGGAATCTTCCGCGGATCCCTCTCGATACAGCACGCGCAATGCCGCACCCTTGAAGCCCCTCGCACCGACGGATTGACCGCTAGTTGTTGGAATCTCACCCGCTTCCAGAAGTTCTTTGAGATGTCGCAAGCTTTCCCGGACCAATTGCTCTGGATCCCAGCCCACAAATTGTGCAACAGCTCTTGCGACAGGGCCTGCGGATGCTTTGAATTCAAATGCCACCGAGATTTCCGTACCACGCTCACCGGGAGCGGGCTTGAAATGGATCACCCCACGATGCTGGAGCGGACCAGACCCCGAATTCCACGCAATAAATTTGCCGGTCTCTTCGTCCGTGATCTCGACTTCGGACACCACTTTGAATCCGGCCGGCTCTCCGAATGTCAATTTCAGCGAGTCGTTGGCAGCTGTTTCCATGGCGAGTCCGTGCAGGAATTGCGGCCATTTCTGGGAATCGCGCACAAATGCATATACGTCCTCGGGAAGTATGCCAATTGTGTAGCTGACTCTGACTTTGCCGCTATAGGGTTTCGCCGCGTCGCTAATGCCGTAACAGGCGATACAAGCACCCCCGATGGCGAAAGCTGCGCCTCCCCAAGTGCGCCGACTGATTCCGTAGGCTGTCAACGCTGTGCCGCCCAAGATGGTCGCGGCCGCACCAATTTTGGCGGGATTTGGACGCGGTGAAGCCTCCGTACTTGGATAGTCCTTTCGGCGTGTGCTGATTGTCATTTAATACTCACTTCCGGACCGTGAAGATCCAAGTCGCCATAAGTCAAACAGCGAATTCGTTATTCTTGCGCGCTGCAAATTCATCTAAAGTCGTGAGCCACGAGGGCGAGAACCACGATTTGCTTTCTTTCCCAAGCCTGCCGCTTTTCCCGATGCCCCCAACGGCCGGAAGTGCCCGACTCGCCGTGCTCAACAGAGAAGATGAGGTGCGCGGAAACAATTGATGAAGCGTAATTGCTATTTTCGCAGGAATAGAAATGATCAGACTGGAATCGCCGCGCTTGCATGCGTTGAGAATTTGTCTCGCGGCTCGATCGGCACTGGTTGAGATCCCTGGCATCGAATCGCTGACGCTGAACCACGCGTATTCGGCGCGATGCTTCCCTTTAAACGTTGCATTGCGTGGACTGCCGGTTCTCATCAAACCTGGATAAACCGATGTCACGTAAATGTTGTCCTTCGCGACTTCGTTTCTGAGTCCTTCGGAGAATCCAGCCAGAGCGAATTTCCCGGCGCTGTAAGGAAGCAGATGAGGCACGCTGATTTTCCCTCCGATGGAGGAAACATTTACGATCCTACCTTGCTTCCGTTGCCGCATCTCTGGCAGAACAGCGAGAGTCGTATAAAGAGGCCCCCAAAAGTGCAGATCCATGGAGGCACGATAGTCGTCGAGCGTCATGCACTCCATGGGGCCCACGGTAATGAGGCCGGCGTTATTCACAAGAACCTCAATCGGACCGAATTTCTTGCGTACAACTTCGAAGGCGCCATCCACCTGATCTTTGTCGGTCAAATCACAGGAAATGACGATCACATCCTCGTCCCCGGCTCGACTGAGAATTAGCTGGGCGCGGTTCAAGGCTTCTCGATCCCGCGCCAGTATTGCGACCCGGGCACCTTCGTCTACGAAGCGCCGGGCGATAGCCAGCCCCAAGCCCCGCGATCCGCCAGTTACAACGACTGTCCTGCCCGAGAATTTATATCCACCTGACCGCACCTTTTTCCATAATCGATTGGCAGCAAACAAGGCGAGGCCTGACCCGACGAGGGCGGTTCCGGCGGCGGCCGCAGCCAGGATCCCAACAGTTTTGGCGTTAGATTGCATATCTCTCACGAATCGGCGTAACTTTTGCTTTCACGTCGTTTGAGTAGACCCCTACGTGGGAGTCCTCTGTCTGACTACGCCTTTACCGGCCGCACTAAATCCTGAGTCTCATCGTCAGGCTCCGGATCGTCAGGACCCGGCTCATGCTTTGGAAGCGGCCGCGCATCGGTTTCAGCATCTCGGTTTCGCTCACCAGCCATATCAAGGGACCCACCCCAAATCAATGACATTGGTTTTTGCCTCTTGTGGCAATCTATTCCGCAAGTGCGTGAGCGTATATCCCGCACACCATGTACGTTGTCTTTGGAGGATGCTGTATCAGAAACTGAAGTGGCATCTCAAGCCGGAACGGCCGATTTTTTGAGCCGACGGGAAAGTTTTTTGAAATCTTGGACCAGAGCTTCCATTTGTGATCGGCGAGCCTCCTTATCGGGTGCCCGGAGAACGGAGGAAGGGTGAACGGTGGCCATCACGAGCGGGGCCAGAGGCGATCTCACAAAATCGCCGCGTTGTCGGGTGACGCTGAAGTCCTTTCCAAGGAGAGCCTGTGCCGCGGTGGCTCCAAGGCATACCAGCACTTCTGGTTTCAAAGCGGCAATCTCACTATCAAGCCACGGGCGGCATGCGTTGATCTCCGAATAGGTCGGCTTTTTATGGATGCGCCGTTTACCGCGA
Source organism: uncultured Acidobacteriaceae bacterium (assembly GCA_963720075.1). Taxonomy (GTDB): domain Bacteria; phylum Acidobacteriota; class Terriglobia; order Terriglobales; family Acidobacteriaceae; genus PALSA-188. The sequence continues at coordinate 594,359 of CAVREG010000016.1, forward strand.
GCGTCCGGGACCCACTTAAAATGCTTCACAACATTCGTGACATAAATCTGAGAGCGTTCGATGCCCGCCTCCGCAAGAGCCTTGTCCAACAATTTCCCGGCTGGGCCAACAAATGGGCGTCCATCTATATCCTCGTGATCTCCCGGTTGCTCACCAACTAATATGATCCTGGCTTGCGAACTACCTTCGCCGAATACGGTCTGAGTCCCTTTCTTCCATAAATCGCAAGCTCTACAATTGGCCGCCGCCTCGCGCAGACTAGGGATCGAAGTATTCAGAGAAATCGGTGTTCCCGGCCATGAAAGTGCCTTCTGCAAATTGTCACCGCCAGACGGTTGCTATGAGCGCTGAATGAGATGGGCTGGCTGTCCGGAACTTTGCCTGTTTCCTCAAACAGTCTTACTATTTCGCTTTCGACTACAGTAGTTACTGTATTGGAATATTCAGTATTTCTCTGTAATTTGACTTTTCGAAGCACAGGTCCGTCGGCAAATTGGACCGCTTCGTATTTTTTATGATCGCGCATTGCGCAAATGAAAATTGCCGGGTGCTTTTGCACTCCTTATCTGAGGGGCGCCTATTTCAATTCGATATAGTTTCGATATCTATGTCGGCGGGCGACGGCTCAGTCGTCTCGGAACATGATGAACGAAAGCAATCCGCAGAGTTTTGGCTTTGCGGGAAATGTGCAGGCTCAATGACGCTAATCATGGAACCAACACAAGGATTAAAACTGATACCGCTGGGCATGGTTGAATCGAGCGGACGGACAGATGCGGAAACATTGACTAACAACTGTTGACTGACAATTTTCGAGTGCCAAATAATCCGGACTCAAAATGGGAAATAGACTAGAATATTTACCTTGTCTATAGATTACGCTGGCGGAATGAGAGCTTGGGTTCGTGGGGAGGTAGATTGTGGCAATCTTTAGAATTTTGATAGCGGACGATCATGAAGTCGTGCGAAAAGGGCTGGTTGCACTCTTGCAGGCCCAAACTGATTGGCAAGTTTGTGGCGAAACGGCTGATGGTCGCGAAGCCGTGGATAAGGCACAGCAGCTTAAGCCCGACGTTATCATCCTGGATATAGGGATGCCAATCCTCAATGGATTGGAAGCTACGCGGCAAATCCTTAAGACAAACCCCCATGCCCGAGTGTTGATCCTCACTCTCCATGATTCAGATCAGGTCGTGCGGGATGTTTTGAACGCAGGCGCTCGCGGGTTCCTTCTTAAATCGGATGCAGCTCGGGACTTGGTTGCGGCCGTCGAGGCCTTACGTCGCGATAAGACTTACTTTACTTCCAAAGTGGCAGCTATGGTTTTGGAGGGATACCTCAAGGGAGGAACGCAGGCGGCACCGGCTGCTATCGGGAAAAACCGCCTGACGCCCCGCGAACGAGAGATCGTGCAACTGCTGGCCGAAGGTAAGAGTACAAAGGAAGTTGCAGTATCCCTTGGTCTGAGCGTGAAAACAGCGGAAACCCACCGTTCAAATATTATGCGGAAGTTGCAGCTTCACTCGGTAAGCGACCTGGTGCTTTACGCGGTGCGCAATAACATTGTCCATGTCGTGCAGGCGGGCTTGGAGTAAGGAGTAATCGCCCCGTTTCGGGCCGTTTGGGTGTTTCGGCGATCTTTTTGTCGCCTCTTGCTCAATGATGAGGGGTCGGAAGTCCTCAGTTCTTTCATCCCACAGCTAAGACAACTTCTGTTGTGCGGTTCTGCCATTGTTTCCAGTTACCTTCCAGATTCCTCTTTCGTTATCGCATCCATAAGAAAATCCTCAAGAACGCCGATTAATGCGGTATTTGGCCCTTCGCTGATGGTTTCCGGATTGCGCCAATAGTACGTGACGCTTTTCGGTACAGCAACATATCGAAACCCCTACAGACTGCACTGGATGGACCATCTGGCGCATAGACCCTACTCTGCATATGCGGGCGGAATCTTCCAATCCACCGACGCGATAGAGGTTCGAAAGGAGAACCAAGTGAACTGCGAGCAGAATATTAGTACTCGTTCACAAACTGATCTTGATTTGGTGAAACGCGCCCAACAAGGTGATCCCGACGCTTTCGCGTCCTTATTTTACGCCCACAAAGCTCGTATTTATTCCGTGTGTCTGAGGATGACAAATAACACGGCAGAAGCCGAAGACCTAACACAGGACGCATTTCTTCAGGTTTTTCGCAAGCTCGAAACCTTTCGCGGAGATTCGGCTCTTTCAACATGGCTTTACCGGATCGCTGTAAACACGGTCTTGATGCACTTTAGAAAGAAAGCCCTGAAGCAGGTTTCTTTGGACGAGCCTTACAGCCAGGATGCGAAACAGGTGAGGCGAGAATACGGGAGCAAAGACGGCCGTTTATCTGGGTCCGTGGATCGCATTGCGTTAACCCGGGCGATCAAAGAATTGCCAGACGGCTACCGGACGATCTTCTTGCTGCATGAAGTCGAAGGCTACGAGCATCAGGAAATTGCACAGCTGTTGGACTGCTCAGTGGGCAATTCGAAATCGCAACTGCACAAAGCCAAGCTGCGTATTCGGGAGTTGTTGGGCCACGCCAGCGCACCAAAGGAAAACCATTCTCAATTGCAAGGAGCCGCGAGCAAGAATATTGAGACAAAGAGTGAGTTCGATAATTGGACCGAAGAGATCGCACCCGATATTTCGGTGCAACCGGCAGCCATGATACCGGCCATGTCTCACTTAGTCGCAACAAATGCATAAAGTTCGTGTTGTAGCAACGTGTGGCTTAGAAATCGAAATTCATTAGGGGGCAGATTGAAAGTAGGGGCAATAGTGACGGTGCCGGGAGTCGGCCGGTTTGAAGACCCTAATTCAGTCAACGGCTCTGGTCCCCAATACACGTTTCAGGCCTTCGGTGGCTATCCTTTGGCGTGCTATGAAATTCTTGGCGAGACCATTTTGCAACGCACACTAAACGCGTTGCATGACTGTGAAGTCCATCAGCAGACCGTTCTAATGGAGGAATCTGGATCCGAAAGTCTTTTCCCCTCACGGGTGCGGTCAGTAGGCAAGTTTTTCTCCGAGTGGGAAGCGGCAGTGGAACAACAACTGGACGGGGGTGCTGAGACTCTGATCTTAATTCGGCTCGGGGCGTACTTGGACCTCGATTTTATCCAACTGCTCGAATTTCATCGCAAGACCGCTGAAGTGCTTACCCAGGTGTACGACCATAAGAGCGCATTTGATGTGGCAGTGGTGAATGCAAACCAACTCACAGGCGACAGTGGCTCATACCGTGGGCGGCTGAGTGCCTTGATTCCCTATCACAAGCGTTACCAGTTTGCAGGTTACGCAAATAGGCTTAGAGAGCCTCAAGATCTCCGCAGGCTCGCCCATGACGCGCTCTTGCGGCGGAATTCAATTCGTCCTGTCGGCGAAGAGGTGGCTCCGGAGGTTTGGATGGGAGATGGGGCTTCGCTAGACTCTAGCGCTCGCATTTCTGCTCCGGTCTACATAGGCGCCCGCACCCGCGTGAAGGGCTCTTGCGTCATCAATGGAGCCACTAATATCGAGCGCGATTGCGAAGTGGATTACGGCACAACGGTGACAAATTCGTGCGTTCTACCGGAGACGTACCTCGGTATCGGGCTGAATTTCGTCCACTCGATTGTGACCGCAAACAAGTTGTTTCACTTGGACCGAAATGTCGAAGTTGAGATCTCGGATCGCAATTTGGTTGGAAAACGCCGGTCAGTCCGCACATTGACGAAATCTATCGGAGAGAAAGGTTTTTTTAACCGGGGTCAGCATCAACTTAACGAGGTGGATTCGCATCTGTAGTAGAGGAAGATTTGTTGGTTCGGGACTGCGGCTTATGAAAGTTACCATGGAAAACCCTTCAGCACTGTTAATAAGATTGCCGGAACGTTTCAACCGCGAGGAAGCGCGATTACTCAGTGGTGAACTCAATCGTAGCCTGGCATCAGATCAGCCTTGCCTGATCGTTGATTTTTCAAATGTGAAGCAGATTGACACTGCGGGATTGGATATGCTGCTGGACCTCATGGTAAAAGTCGCTAGACAGGACGGTGCAGTTCAAATTGGGAATATTTCCCCGGAGGCCGCCACGATATTGGAACTGACAGGCCTGGATCGGATTCTGAACATGTTCCCGCGCATTCCCGACGACACGGCAACCATTCAATTGGTGCCCGAACGAGCGCGAGCACAAAAAGACGAATTGGAAGAGGAGCAAGCTCAAACCGAACAGCCGCAACCATTGGCTGCGTAGAAAATTTCCTGTCCCAAAGGAGTTCGCTCGGTGAATCGGCTTGCTACGAAGTTTCTTGTAACTGCGCTGTTGACTATGGGGCTTTGCCTGCCTTCGAGTATTTTTGGGCAGGAACCAGGCGGAAACGTTAATTCAGGGAATGCAACCCCGGCCTCTTCCGGATCGAATGTTAACTCTAACGGGTTGCCCGATAGCCCCGGCGCAGCTCAAAACGCTAATCAAGAAACGGCTCCTGCGACGATCCCCTCCCCCACGCCGGATAATGTGAAGCAAGAGCCCGGAGGTGCGGCTGCAGCGCCAGCGGCTGAGATCAGCGGGAGTGCGGTGTCCCGCCCGGCCGGTTCTGCGATTGCTCCCCCAAAACAACGCCAAGTCCGGTCGTTTTTGATCAAAATGGGACTGATCGCGGGCGCAGGCGTTGCGATCGGTACAGTGACTGCGTTGTCCTTGTCCAGTCCTGCGCGAGTTCCGGGCAGCCATTAGACCGGGGATTCGTGCGAAGTCTCTTGCGAGTACATCATGAATGAAGAAGCGAGTGCGGTCGGGCAAAGGGAGCACCACTGTAGCGAAGCTCTATTGATCAGTTTTTCCGGAATTGATGGCGCTGGTAAGAGCACGCAGATCGAAAAGCTTTGCGAGTACTTGTCGAGTAAGGGACTTCCGATTATTCGTCTGGCTTTTTGGGACGACGTTGTGGCTTTTCCAGGCTTGCGAGCCGGGTTCAGTCACAAGTACCTGCATAGCGATGGCAATGTCGGCACACCGGAGAAGCCCGCAAATCGCAATGACAAGAACACTCAGAAGTGGTATTTGACGATTGCCCGTTCCATATTGTTCTTCACCGACGCTATTAATTTGAGAAGAGTCGTGCGGAAGGCCAGATCGAAGCATTCTAGGGCTATTGTTTTTGACCGCTATATTTATGATCAGCTGGCGACATTGCCTCTTCATCGCGCAGTAGCCCGGGCATACGCGCGATTGCTGCTCAAGATCGCCCCCAAGCCCGACATCTCTTATCTGCTCGACGCCATCCCGGAAGCCGCGCGGGAGCGGAAGCCTGAATATCCTTTGGATTTCATGCACAAGTACAGGCGTTCTTACTTGCAATTGCGGGACATCGCTAATTTGACGCTAATCGGCGCGCTTGCGAAGGACGACGTTCACGTCGCGATAACCGAGGCGCTCGAGCGTTGCAGAGAGGTGCGGCAACCTTCGGAGCGCCATTTTGAAGTTTCTCAAGCAGCAATGCATAGGGAATAGCGCTCGCTCACTGAGCGCGTTTCCATTTTTGTGCAACTTATTGCGCGAAAGGTATTTGGCTAAGGTTAAACCATTACCGTTAAACAACATTTTCAGGATTTCGCTCATCGAATTAGCGCTAGAGGATTGATCGTATGTCCGGACCCGTGTCGCCACTGAAACTCGCGGTAGTCATTCCCACTTTGAACGAAGCTGGGAATATGCCTTCTTTGCTGACCCGCCTCAGGAGCGCGCTTGATCCGGCCAAGATTGAGTACGAACTCATCGTGGTGGATGACGACAGCAGCGACGGGACGGCAGATGTAGTTCGCAATATCGCGAAACAAGATCCGCGGGTAAGTGTTCTTGTGCGTAAGGGACAACGCGGACTCGCGGGGGCGGTGATTCATGGATGGGCGAACACAGATGCTTCTCTGCTGGGAGTGATTGACGCCGACCTGCAACATCCGCCAGAAGTTTTGCCGGAGCTACTCGACGCTGTGGTCAAAGGTAAAGACATTGCGATTGCCAGCCGCTATGCCACAAGCACGAAGGATAGCGTGCGCGAATGGAGCAAAGCCCGGCTCTTGATTTCTCGAGCAAGTACCCTGGCCACGGCTCCATTGCAACGCAAGAACGTGCGCATAAAGGATCCTATGTCTGGATTCTTCGTAGTGCGGCGCGCCTGTATTGAAGGGATCAATCTTCAGCCTCAGGGTTTCAAAATCCTGTTGGAAATTCTGGTGAAGGGACGTATCCAAAGCACGGTTGAAGTGCCTTTCAATTTTGCCACACGGCATTCGGGAAAAAGTAAGGCAGACTTTAAGGTCGCCCTTCATTACTTCACCCTTCTAGGAAAATTGTCTCGTTATGCGATTTTCGGGTCTGGGCAGCGATGAAAATCTGCCTTGTAACCGCGTTTCCGCCAAGCCGGGAAGCTCTGAACGAGTACGGCTTTCACATCGCAAGGGAATTATCGGAGACGCCGGGAATCGAGTTGACCATTCTGGCGGATGATTTCTCCCCTTCTCAGCCTGAGCTCGATGGATTTTCAGTCGTGCGCTGCTGGGCTTTCAACAGCCTGCAAAATCCTTCCCGCCTGATGCGTGCCATTCGCAAGCTTCAACCAGACTTCGTTTGGTTCAACCTGGGATTCGCGAGTTTTGGCGGCAAGCCTTTGCCTGCCTTCACCGGCATTATTATTCCCGCACTCGCGCGAATGAATGGCACCTATACCCATGTCACGCTTCATCAACTCATGGAAACGGTGGACTTGAAGGACGCCGGTGTACGCTTCCCTCTTCTATACCGTGCCGGTGGATTTCTGGCAACGCAAATGCTCTTGCTGGCCAATTCAGTTTCAGTAATGCTGCCAGCTTACCGGGAAATTCTTCGCGATAAATACGGGCGTGGGTCGGTGTACGTGAGAAGACATGGGATATTTTCGGCGCGTCCGGAATACCCTGATTTCTCGCGGCGTGGAAACCCCGAGCATCGCATTCTCGCGTTTGGCAAATGGGGCACGTATAAACGACTGGAATCAGTGATCGAGGCCTTCCATATCGTGGTCCGCCAATTTCCGCAAGCTCAACTCGTGATTGCGGGGGCAGACCATCCAAAGGCGCCAGGATACTTGAAGTCAATTGCGGAACAATGTTCAAGCGAGCCCAAAATCAAGGTTATCGGCTATGTGGCGGAGGACAAGATCGCCGAGCTGTTTCAAACATCGAGCATGGCGGTAATGCCTTACAGTTCCTCAGCGGGATCCAGCGGCATTGCTCATCTCGCCTGCGCTTACGGAGTGCCGATCGTCGCCTCTGACATTCCGGATTTTCATCAATTAGCGGACGAAGAGGGTCTAGCGATTGACTTTGTCGCGCCCGGAGACCCCCAGGCAATTGCCGATCATATTGTCGCCCTACTTGAAAGCCCAGAGCGCCAGATGGAAATGGGCTTACAGAATGTATCCGCCGCGCTGCGCATGAGCATGCCTGAAATCATGCGCCAATATTTGCGCGGGTTTCAATTGCAGCACGGTCTTGGGCAACTCACGACGGCGTCGAAATTGCGTCGGCTGCCTCGCTGGCTTCCTCTTCGCGATACCCTGGTTCGAATGGCCGGAAAAAGAGTGTTCACCAGGCCTCCTTCGCCTACGGTGACGGCTATCCCATCAAATGGCTTTTCGTTGACGGATCAACAGTTAGAAGCAACACCATCGCTTAACGCGGCGATTCTCGGAACGCAAGCTCGCGGAGAAGCGAGTCTCACCGAAGGAACGCAGCCATTATGAATTCGTAGAGAGCCGTGCCCGTCCGCCCACACAAAATATCCAGCCTAGGACTCATTAATTGAGCCAGAAGGTGACGGCTACCGCGAGGCCGGCGGCTGACATGAAAGGGTGGGCGCGATAGTTGCACAATTACTTCGAACAAGTTCACATGGCTTTATGCCAATAGGATCTGCTTTGATGCCAACCCCCCTCTATTCTGGTAGCAACCTGGGACAACGGGCCTGCCCCACAAGAAGTGGCGAAAACGAAATCGGCCGCCCTCCGTTCCGGCTAGCCCCGTATTCCACCAGAACAGTAGCACGAAGGGCGATACGAACAGTGCCCTCAGGAGATGCCAGCCACTATCTCAACGAAAACTTTCATCTGGCTCCGGAGGTTTGTTGAGCTTTGCTCGGTTGCCTGGGGAAGGGCGACCACACAACCTACTTCAGCGAAACCAGCTTCTCCACCAACTCCGAGTAGTCTTTCTTTTCCAACCCGTGTACCTCCTTGTTGTATTCGTCCACTTTGCTCGAGTAATTCATGGAACAGAATTTCGGGCCGCACATGGAGCAGAATTTTGCTTCTTTGTAGAAGTCGTCGGGCAAAGTTTCATCATGCATGGAGCGGGCTGTTTCCGGATCAAGCGATAACGCGAACTGCTTTTCCCAATCGAATTTGTAGCGGGCATAGCTCAGTGCGTCATCCCGATCCTGAGCGCCCGGGCGATGTCGCGCGATATCCGCGGCATGGGCCGCAATCTTGTAGGCAATGATGCCGTCTTTGACGTCTTTTTCATTGGGAAGTCCGAGGTGTTCTTTCGGAGTGACATAGCAAAGCATCGCCGCGCCGTGCCACCCGATCATCGCCGCTCCGATCGCAGAAGTGATGTGGTCGTATCCCGGAGCGATGTCGGTTACGAGCGGTCCCAGAGTATAAAAAGGCGCTTCGTAGCAGAGTTCTTTTTCTTTATCAACCTGCTCTTTGATTTTGTCGAGAGGCACGTGGCCGGGCCCTTCGATCATTACCTGAACGTCGTATTGCCAAGCTTTCTTTGTCAACTCGCCGAGGGTTTTCAGTTCGGAAAATTGCGCTTCGTCGCTGGCGTCGGCGATGCAACCGGGGCGCAGGCCATCTCCCAAGGAGAAACTCACGTCGTGCTTCGCAAAAATCTTGCAGATATCGTCGAAGCACTCATAAAGAAAATTCTGCTTGTGGTGGTACGCCATCCATTGGGCCAGGATTGCTCCGCCACGGCTAACGATTCCCGTGATGCGCTTTGAAACCATCGGCAGATATTGAATGAGCACGCCCGCGTGGATGGTCATGTAGTCCACGCCTTGCTCGGCTTGCTCTTCGATCACTTCGAGCATGACTGCCGCGTTCAAATCTTCTACGCGCTTCACCCGCGAAATTGCCTCGTAAATCGGCACCGTACCAATCGGAACAGGTGAATGCCGGATAATGGCCTCGCGAATCTCGTGAATATTGCCGCCCGTGGAAAGATCCATCACCGTATCAGCGCCATAATGGACCGATGTGTGCAGTTTCTTCAGTTCTTCTTCAATGTCTGAAGTGACGGCGGAATTTCCGATGTTGGAATTGATCTTGCAGAGAGAAGCCACGCCAATGGCCATCGGCTCCAGTTCTGGATGATTGATGTTCGCGGGAATAATCATTCGTCCGCGTGCAACTTCATCACGGATGAGTTCCGGCGAGAGCTTCTCGCGGTGAGCTACATATTCCATCTCCTCGGTGACAATGCCTTTGCGGGCAAAATGCATCTGCGAAAAATTGCCGTCGTTGGGATTTGATCTGCGCGAAACAATCCATTCCGCGCGCGGCTTTAGCACGGTGGAATCGCCGTTGGTATGTCCGTTGTTTCCATTGGTGGGGACGCCATTCGTAGAAATCATCACTGATTACCGCCTATTGATGGAGTTGGGGTGAGCTTCGATTATACGCCGCGAAAAGAAGAGATCCGATTTCAAACGGAAAAGCCCGCGCGCCTCTTCTCCCAAGCGGTCAATTCGGTTTGCGCTGCTGAAGTTCCTTCGGATGATTTACGGCCGGCTTAGCGCCTTGCGGCTTCACCACTATCGCATTGGCTGGAGCGGAGGGGTTAATCCCAAAATCCCACACGGCAGAACTCAATTGGCTTTTGTCCATCATCTCAACCAGCGCGTACTCGCCCGACGTTAAGTCGCTAGCCGGAGTGATCTTCGCCCATCCTCCGGTTAGCTGCTGAATTTTTGCCGAGACGAAATCCTGCTGCTGGGTAACCTTTCCGTAAACGGCCACCTTAATGTTGCCGAGGATGCGCCGGTCCTGCTTTGGCTGCAACCGAACTATGCGAAAGCGATCCCATGGCTCTTCCGCCTCTTGCCTTCCTGGATGAGTAGAAGCGGTACTATCTTTTTTCTGCGGAGCGGCAGCCTGCTCCTCCGTATTCTCCTCAAACTTAACGTAGATGGAAGGGAGGCTTACATGCGCTTGTATTTTGGAATGCAGGCCGTCGAGTTCAATGATCTGCTTGCTGCTGGCAATCGGATCAATCGCCGCCCGCAAAATATTATGCTTGGTATCGCGGTCCACCTCCGCATTATTCTCCTGCAATTCCACTAGTTCAGGCTCGGTCTGGAAAGTGTCCAGCAGATACACTTCTCCATCTTCGGGCAGGCGCAACCCGGGCGCGACTTCTGGAGACCTCGCTTCATCGGCTGCCCGCTCCGTCGCCATTTCTCGATCGAGCTGAATAGCTTCCGGCACCGGTGAACCCGTCGCACGGTCTTTCTCGAACTTTGTAGTGGCATCCCAGTCAATCAACGAAGTGGGGACATCCTCCCACTCATTGCGTTCGGCGCTGAAATAGTGGACGCGGTCGCCGTAAACCTCATATTTGGTGATGAGTTGATAGGAACCGTCCTTGAGGATGAGACGCTTGGCGAGTTGTTGGGCGGGTGCTGGAGCAGATAGGAACAAAAAACATATCGTCAAAGAAACCGAGGCCGGAATCAGATATCGAAGCGGGATTATTGAATCGCTTGCAGTCATAATATTCCGACGGGACTCGGTAAGTTAGATGCATACCGTACGCCGTTTGATGAACGGACAATTTTTCATATTTGCTTCCGTGAACTTTTCTGCCATAATTGATTGTGCAACCAGCCTGCACAAAATTCCAACCACAATCTAAAGTGAGGAAGCGATGTCGGCAAAGTACATCTTTGTGACGGGCGGAGTTGTTTCTTCCCTCGGTAAGGGATTAGCGGCCGCGTCCATCGGCTGTCTTCTCGAAAGCCGCGGTCTGAAGGTCAACCTAATGAAGTTCGATCCTTACCTGAATGTTGACCCAGGCACGATGTCCCCGTTTCAGCATGGAGAGGTTTTCGTCACCGACGATGGCGCGGAAACCGACCTCGATCTTGGACACTACGAACGCTTCACCCACGCCAAACTTTCCCGCGACAACAATTGGACGACCGGACGAATCTACGAGCAGATCATTGCCAAAGAACGGCGCGGAGATTATCTCGGCAAGACCGTTCAGGTAATTCCGCACGTCACCAATGAGATTAAAGCCGCGATGAAAAAAGTCGCACAAGATGTTGACGTCGCAATCGTTGAAATTGGTGGAACGGTCGGCGATATCGAATCGCTTCCTTTCATGGAAGCCATCCGCCAGATGCGCCAGGAGCTGGGACGCAAAAATACGTTGTTCATGCACGTAACGCTAGTTCCATTCATTGCGGCGGCGCAGGAGCTTAAAACTAAGCCGACGCAGCATTCGGTAAAGGAATTGTTGAGCATCGGAATTCAGCCCGACATTTTGCTCTGCCGGACCGATCGGTTTCTTTCCAAAGATATCAAGTCGAAGATCGCACTCTTCTGCAATGTCGAGGAAGAAGCAGTAATTACCGCAAAAGATGTGGCCTCCATATATGAAGTGCCGCTTGTTTTTTCCCGTGAAGGAGTTGATACGTTGGTTTTACGGTATTTGCATTTGGAACCGACGGATCACGACTTGAAGGATTGGGAAGAAATCGTTCGCCGTGTCTATAACCCGAAGGCGGAAGTCACAATCGGTATTGTCGGCAAATATGTCGAGTACGAGGATTCGTACAAATCGCTGAAAGAGGCGTTAATCCACGGTGCGCTCGCGCACAATCTGAAATTGAATGTGAATTGGATTGAAGCCGAGGGCCTGGAAGCTGAACGCGCCTGCGAAGAGCAGCTTCAAAACTACGATGGCCTGCTGGTTCCGGGAGGATTCGGAAAGCGCGGCATCGAGGGCATGTTGCACGCCATCCGTTATGCTCGAGAAAAAGAGGTTCCCTATTTTGGAATTTGTCTGGGAATGCAAACGGCTTGCATTGAGTTTGCCCGCAATGTTTGCGGATTGACTGACGCCAACTCCAGCGAGTTTGATCCTGCAACGCCGCATCGGGTCATCTATAAGCTGCGTGAATTGACCGGCGTCGAGGAGCTCGGAGGCACCATGCGTCTCGGTGCATGGACCTGCAAAATCGAGCCGGGAACCCTTGCGCACAGAATTTATGAACAAGACGAAATCAGCGAGCGCCACCGGCATCGCTACGAGTTCAACCGCGAATATGAAGAGACGCTGACCGCGGCGGGATTGCGCATTTCAGGTTCAACTCCTGATGGCACTTATGTGGAGATGGTCGAATTGCCAGATCATCCCCATTTCATTGGCTGTCAGTTTCATCCGGAATTCAAGTCGAAGCCGCTGGAGCCGCATCCCCTGTTTAAGACGTTTATCGGCGCCGCATATCAACATGGGCTAGAGCGCCGCCAGAATAGAGAATCCACGGCGGTCGAGATGTTCCATCGGCCGGTGAAAGTTGCAAACAGGTAGAGCTCTACCGCAGAGGGCGCTGAGAACGCCGCCTGGAATTAACTATGAACACCTGACTAGCTTGCGGTGTTTGAAGCGTTCCCTGCGCCCTCGGCGGTAAAAAAAAATGACAAATGCCTTCAAAGCCGGTGACGTCAGCATCGGAGGAAGCAACCTTTTCCTCATCGCCGGGCCCTGCGTGATCGAAAGTGAAGAACACGCCATTCGCATGGCCGAAATTATTAAAGGCGTGACGCGCTCTCTCAATATTCCATTCATCTTTAAAGCGTCTTATGACAAAGCGAATCGTACGTCAATACGTAGCTTCCGCGGTCCGGGGCTGGTTGAAGGGCTACGCATTCTGAAGAAAGTGAAAAACGAGGTTGGAGTTCCCGTGCTGACCGATGTTCATCAAGCCGCTGACGTAGCAAAGGTCGCGGAAGTCGCCGACGTTATCCAAATCCCTGCTTTTCTTTGCCGCCAAACCGATCTCATCGTCGCGGCCGCCATGAGCGAGCGTGTGGTGAACATCAAGAAGGGACAATTCGTCTCCCCATGGGACATGAAACAAGCGGTAGAAAAATGCCGGACAGCAGGAAACGAAAAGGTTTTTCTGACCGAACGCGGATCAAGCTTCGGCTACAACAATCTTGTCGTGGATATGCGGTCACTGCCCATCATGCGAAAATTCGCGCCCGTAGTTTTCGACGCGACCCATTCGGTTCAACTGCCGTCGGCAACGGAAGCCAATGGCGACAAGCCCGCCGCCAGCGGAGGACAGCCTGAATTTATTCCAGTACTAGCGCGCGCAGCAGTAGCGGCTGGCGTGGATGGAATATTCATGGAAGTACATGACAATCCCAAAGAAGCCAAGTCCGATGGCGCGAACGCTTTAGAATCAACCAAGCTGCGTGGTGTATTGAAGGAATTGCTGGCGGTGCATAGCGCACTGGAGACCGCGCGAGTCTCGCCGTAAAGAAAAGGGTCCGTTCTTCCAGATGGAAGATCGAGCGGCTAACTCACTTCGCTTTTGAACCTACTTCTTGGGTTGTGCTGTCGGCGGCAGCAGGCCATTCAGTCGCAGATACATTGCCGCTGCGGCATAATGGTCTGCCCAGTTGCTGGCCATTCCAATCCAGGCCCACGCGCGGGGTTGCTTTCGGCCTCCAAATGCCTCGACCGTATCGCCCAGCTTGGAATCGTCGGCTTTGCTGACGGCGCTCTCGCAGAAATCAAAAGAAGCCTTGAGCGCATTGACCAGCTTGTCTTTGCTGTCGGTGTCTTTCAATTCCTCCGTTTTTGGCGCAGTCACGTCTCCGGCTCTGGCGCACAGGAAGTAGTTCGCTTCAGTGATGTGCATGGCCAGATGCCCAAATGTTTCCTGCAGCGGAGTTGGCCTGAAGCTGAATTTGTCCGCGGGCATTTCCTCCACGGCAGCCCCGAGATTCTTGTGCTCGCGTGTGAGCATTTCCTTCATTACTGAAGTCACGGGATTACTATTCTGCTGAGAAAAACTTGGAAGAGCCAGAGCGCACAAGGTACAAATGCCAAGAAGTTGCTTCATTTGATTTGTAACTCCTTAAATACGACTTTGAGAATGTCCATTTGTAAAATCTTGTTTCCTACGCCAATGACGCTAGCCCTGCCGCCATCAGCGTGAAGAAGAGCCACCAGCCAAACACAATCGAAAATGCGGTCCCTCGCTTTACTTTACTGACGCAGGTAAACCCAATCGCGGTAAGAACCAGCGTCCAAATCAGGAACACGTCAAAGGACGACGCAAGGCTGTAAAGAAATGGCGAGTCCGACGGATTCAGGAAGTACCCAGGATTTGTGGCCACCGGGTTCTGAAAAGTAAAAGAATCGGGACTCGCCCCTGCAAATAGAGATACGAGGGCCAGGCAGACTTTCAAGAGTCCCGGCAAGCTGGCATAGACCACAATTGCCAGGGAAACTTTGAATGAAACGCCGGCTCCCGCTGCAAACTTGAAAGTCGCAAACAGGACGGCCGCTATGATCACGAGGATAAGAAGCTGTATAGCCGGAAATGCGTAGGAGATAATCTTTGTGACTTTTGTTCCTGTCTCCAGTCTCTGTTCCCGTTGGTCCGGAGGGAGTTGGTCCAATTGCTCCTGCTGCCTGGGCTGCGCTCGCATCTGGTTTTCCATCACCTTGCGGAATCCGACTTTCTGCCCGCCGACGTAAATAAAGGCGGCAGAAAAAATTACCATTAGCAAGAACGGTGCCCACCATTGGGCGCTGCGGCGCAGATCGGTGAAGGTCTTTGTGGGAGCAATAAACGTATCAATAATGCGCTCGGGCTCAGAAAGGGCAGCGACAGGTTCTGGATCGGATAAGGGAGTTACGGGTAATGCGGCCATGCGTTCTCCTTCATTTGCCGAGACGCATTGTAGCCTGCGAGCAGAAAGCAAACAAGAAAAGAAAGAGGGCGGCAGGCCGTGATTGCCAGGAACAGTCGCTTTTGAGTTTTGCTCAACTGGACAGCCGAGGGCGGCTGCCCCTGCCTGCTTTATGCGGCGCTAAACCGCAATTTCTGGAGTAGCTGCGAGCAAGCTTTGCGTGTACGGGTGCGCGGGTAGTGATGTGATTTGTTCGGTGGTTCCAACTTCCACGATTTTTCCGCGGTACATCACGGCAATTCGATCGGCCAAATAGCGCACGACCGGCATGGAATGAGAGATAAATAAATAGGTCAATCCAAACTCGCGCTGCAAATTCGCCAACAGGTTGACAATCTGCGCGCCTACGCTGACGTCAAGGGCGGAGACCGGTTCGTCTGCCACAATGAACTTTGGCCGCAATGCCAGGGCCCGGGCTATTACAATTCGCTGGCGCTGTCCCCCGCTGAACTCGTGCGGAAAGCGGCGCGCGGCAGATTCATCAAGGCCGACGGCCCGTAGCAATTCACCAACTCGGGTGCGCAGAGGCGGGCCGCTGGCTCCTTCGCGAACCTGGCCATGGGTGATCTCTTTGTGAATGATGAGTGGCTCGCTGACGATATCCTCAACTCTCATTCGTGGATCGAGCGAGCCGAAAGGATCCTGAAACACGATTTGCATATCGCGCCGCAGACGGCGGATTTCCGGACGACTAGCCGCAAGAAGATCGCACCCTTCAAAATGAATGCTGCCTGAAGTCGGTTCGATTAGCCGCAGAATCAGTCTTCCAAGAGTGCTTTTTCCGGATCCCGACTCGCCCACCAATCCCAGCGTCTCTCCGGGCTCGATGTTCAGCGACACCTCGTCCACGGCGCGAACTTCACCCTTTGCGTTTCCGCCAAAGACAGACTCCCCGAGCGGGAAGATCTTCGTCAGACCGCGAACTTCAACCAACGGCATGATCGGATGGTAGCAGAGCCTTAAGTTTGTTCGCCTGATTGGTGGAGTCACGAGCAGGCAGGTAGAATAGCTCCAATGTCCACATTGCCTCTTCCTATAGCGGCTTTTGTCGCTGGGCTGGTGTCGTTTTTATCGCCGTGCGTGCTGCCGCTGGTGCCGGGTTATGTTTCGCTAATCTCGGGAGTTGGCGTGGAGGAACTCAAGTCGCAACAGGCGGGATTGTTGCGCAAAGTAATGCTGAACTCGGTTGCTTTTATTGTGGGGTTCAGTACGGTGTTTATTGCGCTAGGGGCGATTTCGACCGAAGTCGGCCAAGTCATGGCCCGATACAAGTCAGTCCTGGGTCAGGTCGCCGGAGTTGTCATCATCCTTTTCGGCTTGCATTTGACCGGCATTCTTCGAATTAATGCGCTGTACTCCGACAAGCGCCTGCACAACATGAAGGGCGGAAGCACGGTCGGAGGCGCTTTCCTGATCGGATTCGCTTTCGCATTTGGATGGACGCCGTGCGTGGGGCCAATCTTGTCTGTCATCCTCGGCTTTGCGGCCACTCAGGATTCGGTGGCTAAAGGTGTTCTTTTACTCGCAATCTATTCGATGGGTCTGGCGGTGCCGTTCCTGCTTACTTCTCTTGGAATCGAGCGGTTCTTAAAATTTTATAGCCGTTTTAAGACCCATATGCACGCGTTGGAAGTGGGAAGCGGCGGCTTGCTGATTGTGCTCGGAGTTCTGCTAATTTTTGGCCGGTTCACATTGCTGGCAAATTATTTTTCATTCTTAAGGCGATTTTCTTTATGAGCGAAGATGGAGTTTTCGTGAAACGCGATCCAGTCGTCATTATCGTAGTAGTAATGGTTGTCACGCTTATGCTGGTGTTCGGCATACGAAAGTCGCGGCGTGCGGTCCCTCCCACTCAAGCAACGACGACTGAAATGAAGATTGCGCCCGACTTTACTTTGCAATCCCTCGACGGAAAAACTGTGCACCTTTCTGATTTTCGCGGCAAAGCAATCCTGCTCAATTTTTGGGCGACGTGGTGCGAGCCTTGCAAGGTTGAAATGCCCTGGATTGTGGACTTGCAACAGAAGTATGCCTCGGAAGGATTGCAGGTGGTGGGTGTCGCAATGGACGATGCCAGCCCTGACGAAATTGCCAAATTCACCCGGCAAATGGGGGTTAACTACCCGGTTGTTATTGGCAAAGACGCAGTTGCCGATTCCTATGGAGGACTTCCATTCCTTCCGACCACTTTCTACATTGGGCGCGACGGCAAGATTGTGGACAAGGTATTGGGGATCAAAGGACGCGGCGAGATCGAGGACGATATCAAGAAGGCGCTAGCTGAAGGTCAGAACGTGCAGGCACAGAAGACTGGCTACTAGCAGCGCATGCGTGTAGGCGGGGAATAGCTTAAAGGGACTCCAACAATATGAATCCGTCGAAAACGATATTAATTCTGATCGCGCTGCTCTGCTCTCAAGCTATTGCTCAGGAGTCCTTCGGCAGAAAATCGCCTTCGGTCACAATGTCGCCCGTGCCGGTCGAAAGCGTGACTCGCGGTAAATCAGGAGACGTCGAATTGCGATTTCGCGTAGCATCGGGTTTCCATATCAATTCAAATACTCCCAAGGAGGAGTATCTCATCCCAACGGACCTCAAGCTTGATCCGCCGACGGACATTATTGTTGGGAAGATCACCTATCCTCCAGGTATTGATGCCAGTCTTCCATTCGCGCCCGACGAAAAGCTCAGCGTTTATACCGGACCGTTTGATTTGTCCGTGACTGTGCGGCCATTGATTTCCGTGCCGCCTGGGAAATACTCCTTCCGCGGAGAACTAAAATATCAGGCTTGCGACAATGCAGCCTGTTATCCTCCGAAAAAGTTGCCGGTTGAGTTTGAGGTAAGGGTAGTGAAGGGAGAGGGTCCCCCCAGAAGAAATCCCGCACAGAGCCCGAACGTGCATAGGTGATGGTTGGAGATCCAGCCAGCGGGTATAATCCGCTCGACTGGTTGGTAGCGCGGTCACCTAGCGTTCACCAACTTTAATCTTTTGGCAGTTTTGTCTTTTCCTATCGCCATCATTACTGCAAACAAGCTTGGCGCCACTCCTTGGCCTGTCAATGCCACCCTTGCGCCATTGATCAACGCTCCCGCCTTTATATTTCTTTCGGCAGCCAAATCCCGCAGCAACTTCTCCGCGCATGATTCGCTGAAATCCTCACTAGCTTCATAGCGCCGCCCAAGTTCCACGAGCATCTGACGGATGGATTCATCTTTCAAAAATTTCGCAATGGCTGTGGGATCGGCTTCGAAGTCATCCGTGAAGAATGCGCGGAATGAAGTTGCGAAGTCTTTCAGGCTGCGAGCGCGGGGTTTTAATAAATCAATGGTCGAGAGCAGTGATTCCCGGTCGTGGATTTGGTTTTGAACACCGGCCTTAATCCATTCTTCGTCGATAAGCGGTAACAACTTCTCCGCCGGATAAGACCGAATGTATTCAGTATTGAACCAATCGAGTTTGGCGCGATCAAAAACCGCGTCAGAACGCGAAATGGCATTCAGATCAAATAGTGAAATTAATTGTTCATCGCTTAGAATTTCCGGGGTTCCCTCGGGCGGCCTCCATCCCAACAACGCGAGAAAGTTGCGGAACGCTTCGGGGACAATGCCTTCCTCCCGATAAGCAAGCACACTGGTCGCGCCGTGTCGTTTGCTGAGTCGCGTTTTGTCAGGTCCGAGAATAAGCGGAACATGCGCAAATATGGGCATCGGCACACGCAAAGCTTCGTAAATCATCACTTGCTTGGGTGTATTCGAAATATGGTCCGCGCCCCGGATTACATGGGTGATTCTCATATCAATATCATCCGCGACTACACTCAGATGGTAAGTAGGACCATTATCCGAACGCAATAGAACAAAGTCTTCCACTTCTACGTTCGCGAATTCAACGCGCCCAAAGACTGCGTCGTCGAAAGCTGTCTTTCCGGAATTCGGCACTCTAAAACGAACTACAGCCGGGTGTCCCTCTGACTTGCGGCGATCGGCCCCTTCGTGCGAAATCTCGCGACATGTGCCTTCGTAACGCGGCGGTCGGCCCTCCGCCGCAGCCCGATTGCGGCGGCTTTCCAAATCTTCCCTGGAGCAAAAGCAACAGTAGGCATGCCCCGAGGCCAGCAACTTCGCGGCTATTTTCCGGTAAAGGTCGACACGATCGGTTTGATAATACGGACCCTCGTCCCAATCCAGTCCAAGCCAGCGCATCCCCTGTAGAATCCCTTCCACCATTTCCGGAGTTGAACGCCCGGTATCTGTATCTTCAATGCGAAGGATGAAGGTGCCCCGGTGGTGGCGCGCATAGAGCCAGTTGAATAGCGCCGTTCTCGCCCCGCCCACATGCAAATACCCCGTAGGCGACGGCGCAAAGCGTACGCGGGGGCGCAATCCTGCAATCACCCCCCTTACCTCGGAACTATCAGTATTTACACCCATACATTGAGTAGGAAACCCGGGTTCTAGGGACGAAACTAACGTAGGCACGACCGACCGACCGCAGCTGACCCCGAATCCGACGTGCTACGAAAGGTCCATCGGCCAGCAGACTATTGTTTTGCTTCGGTCGGTGTGAAAACATGAAGAATATCACCAGCGGGGCGTTCGGAAACAGAATCGGGATAGCCAGATGAACAGCATAGCGATTGGTGTGGTGATCGTACCGGGGGTTGTCGCCCTCTTGCTGTTCCTTGTCTTCACTTATCTCTACGAGCAGAGCCGGCAACCATATTTTCGCGCCTGGCAACTGGGATGGGCCGCCTACACGCTGCACTTCGCCTTGGACGCGTGGGGAATCTTCCATGGATACACCGCCGCCATATCGCTGTTCACCTCATTGCTGCTGGTAACGATGGCTCTTTGTATCTTCGTTTCCACGCGGCTGATGAATAAAACATCGGGCTCGCAGAGGCGCGAGAAATTTCGGCTTCGGTGGTATGAAATTGCGCTGGCCGCCGCAGGAGCTGGCTTGGCTTTGTGGAATTTAAAAATACACATGGCAGGCGGAATTTTTCAATCCAAAGCGGTTGTAACTCCGCACTTCCGCATAGAGATTGGCTTGGCCGCGGTTCTCCTCTATTGCTCGTTCTATTTTTACAAGTTTGGAAGCCGCAAAAATTCGCTTGCTTTTACGCTATTGGCTCTCTCGCTCGCTTTCTGGGCGATTCTCATCGCCTTGGGCGAGTTTCGAATCCCAGTAGCATCCTCCTTCGGGATCACGGGAGACGTTCTTGGTCCGATACCACAGATGTTACTCGGAATCGCGATGGTTATGGTGCTTTTCGAAAACGAGCGCGACGCAGTTCAGGAAAATGCGCTGGCTTTTTCGTCGCTTGGCGTGGACCCGACCCGGCTGCTTTCGGCCGAGGATCTCGTTCCAACAATGCAGTCTATTTTGGACCGTTTGGTAGCCCCACTTCCCACTGAGCGCGCCGTCATTTGCATCAGCCAACGCTGGCGCGCGATTTTGCCATCCGTACAGCGTGGATTTTCCGCGGAATTCCTCGGTGAGCTGGAAAAAAGCGGAGCGGGGGAGTATGTCCACGAACTTGCATACCGCCGCGGTGGCTTTGTCACATTTCAGAACATGCCCGACATGGCCGAACCCCTTCCAGCGCTGCCCGGTGGAGGGTTTGAGCAGTTTCACCGGATCGTGGAGGAAGCTGGCATCCGAAATCTCACCGCGGTAAGCCTGCAAACCCGGGAACATAATTTTGGCGTGATTTTATTTCCCCATGCTGAACGCCGTGTGTTTGGCGCCTCGAATTTGCGGCTTTTGATCGGGCTCGCATTACAAATCGGCTTGACGCTCGAAAACTACGTAGTAATGCATGGCTCCCAGCGCCGCACGAAAGAATACGCATTGCTAACCCAGATCGGGCAGGTGATCAGTTCCCGCCTCGATCAAGACGAAGTTTTGCGCGCCATCCAGGAAGAACTGGGCCGAATTTTCGATACCAGTAACTTCTTCGTCGCGTTTCGGGACGGGGATAATCTGCGCTTCGAGTTGGAAATTCAGAACGGAGTTGTTCTACCCAAACATTCGCGGAAGATGGACAATGGCCTGACAGAACACATTATTAGGACGGGCGAGCCGCTTTTGATAAGTTCAGAGATTGACAAGGTTCGGGAGCGACTGGGCACGACCTTCATGCCAAGCCGGCCGTCCAAATCATTCTGCGGCGTACCTATAGTATTTGCGGGGAAGTCTGATGGAGCGATGGTTGCGAGCAGTCCGGACCGTGAGTTCGCTTTCGAGCAGCGCGATTTGGAAATTCTTCAGACGGCGGCGGGTCAAGTCTCAGTCGCCGTTGAGAACGCCCGCCTGTTCGCGGAAGAACAACGCCGCTCAAAACAGTTCGCTTTCCTCAACAACATTTCGAAGACCGCCATTTCGAGTGAGGATGCCGAGCAAATGCTGGCGGAAATCGTCGGACACATCCAACGTAATTTCAACTTTGACCATATCGGAATTGGCATTCTCGATTATGCGACCAAGGACATCGAGATCAAGGCGGAAGCCGGCACCACAGCAAAGGCGCTGGGCAAGCGAATACCGTTGGGCACTGGAATTTTAGGGCGCGTGGCGCGCACCGGCGAAACGGCCTTGGTACAAACCACCGGCGATGGACATCTTCAAGGCATCTTGCCAGATTCGCGGGCTGTCTTGTGCATGCCAATCACCTATGGAGACAGCCTGATGGGGGTTCTCAACGTGGAGAGCCGCGAGGAGGACGCCTTCACGCCGCAGGATGTCCTGGTCATGAATACACTGGCCGACCTGCTCGCGACCGCACTTCACAATTCGTTTGTTTTCCAGAAGCTTCAACAGCAGTCCATTACGGACGGGCTTACCGGAATCAAGACACGGCGGTTTTTCTGGGAAGCATTATCATCGGAATGGAAGCGCGCATCGCGCTCCGGACGGCCATTTTCGGTGGTATTGATTGATCTGGATAAGTTTAAGGAAGTAAACGACACCCTGGGGCATCTCGAAGGTGACCTTGTGCTGGTGCGGGTCGGCCGCCTGCTTGAACAAAAGTGCCGGCAATCCAACGTGGTCGCGCGTTATGGGGGGGATGAATTCATCATCCTGATGCCCGAAACTGGCGTGGATCAAGCGCAAATATTGGCTGAGCGCCTGCGCTTATGGCTCGCCACCGATCCCATGCTGAGCGAACACCACGTTACCGGCAGTTTTGGCGTGGCCAGTTTTCCCGTACACGGCTTTTCGGTGGAAGACATTATCCGCATCGCGGATGCCGGGATGTACGTTTCTAAGCACGCCGGTGGCGACCAGGTCTCCACCGCTGAACAGTTTGGCGGTGATGAGGGTGGCGCAGTTCAGCGTCAGCTTATCTCCGGGTACATCGAGGGTTTTCTGCAACGCGAACACACCGGCCCCGAACATCTGGAGGAATTGATCACTACCCTGCAGAAGTTTTGTGGCACTGATGAGGGCTGCAACCAGCAACTGCTGAAAGAATCTATTACCGCCTTGACCCACGCAGCGGAACTGCGCGAATTAAGCGGCGCCGGACATGGAGAAATGGTGAGCCATTACTGCGAAATTATGGCGCGCGCGCTGGCTTTCTCTTCCGAAGAGATCGCTGAACTCACGTTCGCGGGCCGGGTGCATGACGTAGGAAAAATTATCGTGCCCGAGAGAATTCTAAACAAGCCCGGCCCGTTGACTGATGATGAGTTCTACCTTGTGAAAATGCATGCCCGGGTAGGATCGGAAATCGTTGCCACATTGCCCCGCAGTGAAATGATGGGAAGGGCAATCGAATGTCATCACGAGGCCTTTGATGGCACGGGGTATCCCGCCGGACTTCGCGGCGAGGAAATTCCCCTGTGGGCCCGAATCCTCTCGGTAGCCGACGCTTATGTGAACATGACCTCGGACCGTACCTTTACCAATGCGAAAAGCAGCGACCAGGCTCTTCTCGAACTGGGGAAAATGAGCGGCGTCCGATTTGACGGAATGTTAGTGCGAATTCTGGTTCGCGAGTTGAAAGCGGAGAAGGCCCCATCGAATCCGTAAGCCCAATCACTTCGCCACGCCTGGAAATCCTTGGGACGAATCTATCGCTATCCGGCAAAGTCGCTGTGGTGACCGGAGGAGCCCGCGGAATTGGCGCGGCCGCGGTCCGCTTATTTGTCGGCGCAGGCGCTCTAGTCTTGTTCAACTATAGGAAGGCAAAAAATCGAGCGGATAGGCTTGTCGAAGAGCTCGGAAATGAAAAGTGTGCCGCCGTAGAGTGCGACCTTTCTGGAACAGCCACGGCAAAAGATCTTATAGAAGCTGCAGTAAAGCGCTTCGGTAGGCTCGACGTTCTAGTCGCGAATCACGGAGTTTGGCCCGTAGAAGATGTACCGGTGGACGAAATGTCCGACGTGCAATGGCGCAACACGGTTTCCATCAATCTCCACAGCGTTTTTGCTCTGGTGAAGTATTCCGTGAGACAGATGAAAGCCCAAAAGAAAATTGGCTCGGATTCCGCCGGGCACATTGTGCTTGTGAGTTCCACGGCGGGGCAGCGAGGAGAAGCATTTCATTGCGACTATGCGGCAACAAAGGGAGCATTGATCAGCATGGTTAAGGGACTTTCCACGGAGCTTGCTCCGCATAGGATTTATGTTAACTGTGTTGCGCCGGGATGGGTTGACACCGACATGTCCGCCGCAGCTCTTAGTGACGCGAAAACCCGCGATAAAGTCTTGGCGACCATCCCGCTGGGCCGCGTGGCTACTCCTGCGGAAATCGCCTCTCCAATTCTGTTCTTATGCACTCCCCAGGCGGGATTCATCACCGGAGAAGTCTTGAACGTGAACGGCGGAGCGGTTTTGGCAGGATAGGAGATTAGCCTCTGGCAAGCAGCTAGAATGGGCGTCCCCGCGTCTAACTACTGGAAAGCATGAAGTACCTCCTATTAGCGATTCTGCTGTCTGCTGTCGGATTCTCGCAGACTGCCACGCCGGGCGCAGATTCCTCAAGTCCTACTGCGTCTGGACCAATCCCTGTTGACCAGCAAGATCAGGTCAAGGCCCGAAATCTGCTGGACCAAATGATTCAGGCGCTTGGCGGAAGCGCCTATCTGAACATTCAGGAAGTCAGTCAGGAGGGCCGTACTTATAGCTTTCACTTAGGACGCCCCACCAACGCCGGCGTGTTGTTCTGGCGTTTCTACGAGTATCCTGACAGGGACCGTTTCGAACTTACCAAAAAGCGTGATGTCGTCGAAGTCTTCAACGGCGAAAAAGGTTCTGAAATTACATACAAGGGCCTGCGCCCCATGGACACGAAGGAACTCACGGACCATGTTCGGCGGCAGAAATACTCCCTCGACGTCGTGCTGCGGAAGTGGCTCAACGATCCAGGAACCGCTCTTTTCTATGACGGTCCCACCGTCGCCGACGAAACTACAGTCGAGAAGGTGACCATCATGAACGCTCACGATCAGTCCGTTGATCTTTATATTGATTCCGAGACTCATCTGCCGGTGAAGAAGAGCTTCTCCTGGCGCGATCCGACAGACAAGCAACGCAATGTAGAAGAGGAGGGGTACGATAACTACCGCCCGGTGGACGGAATCATGACTCCCTTCGTCGTCACTCGCTATTACAACGGCGACATGTCGAACCAGCGTTTCCTAATTTCGACCGGCTACAACAAAGGGGTAGCTGACTCTATGTTTAATGTCGAGCCTAGTGACCCGCCGATGGGGCGGGCATCCGGAAAGTGACCGGTGGCGATCAAGTACAATCTATCTTGGTAAATCGCAGCATTCATTACGGTTACAGCTATAATGGTATCTTCTGGGTCGGTATTTGACCACGCAGTGTGGCTATTTTGCCACAGCCACAGTCTGCTCCTCACGTGTAATCTGAACAGGATCAAAACCTTCCCTTTGAAGTTCGAACAAACAGTCCGCGTCGCAACGGAGTGCAAGGGTGTGGGTCTCCACAGCGGCGCACCGGTAACGCTCCGTATCTTGCCAGCCCCCGCTGGCACCGGCATTCTTTTCCGCCGCACCGATCTCGACGGTTTCGCGGTGGAAGCTGTCAGCCGCAACGTGGCTCGGGTCAGCTACGCCACCAGCCTGATGAAAAAAGGCGTTCTAATTTCAACCACGGAACATTTACTTTCAGCGTTGATTGGGACCGGGATAGATAACGCATTTGTGGAATTGGATAACCTGGAACTTCCCATCCTAGATGGCAGCGCCCTCCCTTTCGTGGAAATGGTTCAGAAGGCTGGTATTCGAAAGCAGAGGCGGGAGCGAAGGTATCTCAGAATCCTGCATGACCTTGAGATGCGAGAGGGCAACAAATTCATCGGAATCTATCCCTCGGATACACATTCCGTTTCCTACGTCATAAATTTCCCACATTCCCTGATTGGCAAACAAACTTTCTGTGTTGACTTGTCAGACGGCAACTATGTGCGCGAGATTGCCCCAGCTCGCACGTTTGGTTCAAGAGCCGACGAACAGGCCATGCGGAATATGGGATTGATACGCGGGGCTTCGGCCGATAATTGCATTGTCCTTACGCGAGATGGAATCGAGAATCCGCCCTTAAGATTCAAAGACGAATTTGTGCGCCACAAGGTATTGGATTTGATTGGCGATCTTGCACTATTAGGAAAGCCGATCCTCGGCAGCGTGGTGGCAGACAGGGCAGGCCACGCGATGCATACGGCCTTGGTATCGCGGCTGTTGCGGGATCATACCCTGTGGGAAGAAACGACCGTTGATGACGTCGGGCATGCACCTTTGGCGGCTTATGAGCTTTCAGCGGAACAAGCCGTTTAGGTTTTTTCTAATCAGCCGCATGCGGACTGGCATCTGTCCAATCCCAGAACGATTTCTCTTCCAACAGCGCTGCCAGTTCAGCGCGCGCTTTGGCCGTTAGCTCGGCGGCGTAGTTTTTTGTAGATTGTTGACGCTCTGGGGTCAATTGGGAGACCCGCACCGCGAGCAGCGGCGCATCCTCTTCCAACATTCGAATCAAACGTTCGGCTCGGTCAATCTTTGTATGGATCGGAAGCATGTTTTTCAATCCTTGGTGTGGATTGAATCTAGGTTGCCGGAAGCATTGACTCACCGCAAGTCACCAACCCGATACCGTGCCCACCGTTTGAGTTGCAGAACAAGCGGTTTTTTCTTCATGCTTCGGCTCGGAATCCCATAAGATTGTTTCACGTGCGGAAGGCTACCCCAATCCAGGAAGCTGATGTGACCGGTTCCGTACCCGTCTGCGCCGACCTGTTGCAGTTTCCGCCCGGGTTTTTATGGGGGGTTTCGACGGCCGCGCATCAGGTAGAAGGACGCAATGACAACAACCAATGGTCTGACTGGGAGACAGCGGGCCGCATCCGGTCGCGAGAAATGTGCGGCGATGCCTGCGACTGGTGGAACAATGCCGAGCGCGATTTTGATCTAGCCCAGCAAATGGGATTGAATGCCCTGCGGCTTTCGGTCGAATGGAGCCGGATCGAACCGCAAGAAGACCAATGGCATCGCGAAAGCGTGCTGCGCTATCGAGAGATGTTGAAGGCTCTCCTTGAGCGCGGCATCGAACCAATGATTTGCCTTCATCATTTTACCAACCCACGATGGTTCGAGGAAAAGGGCGCATTCCTGAGTCCAAACGCGGCGACACTGTTCGAGCGTTTTTGCCGGCGCGTAGTTGAAGAAGTGGGCGATCTGTGCAGCCATTGGGTAACGTTCAACGAACCCAATGTTTACGCTTCCCTGGGATACGTTCTGGGAGAATTTCCGCCGGGGCGCGTCGGTGATGTTCTCACCGCCTTTCGTGTAATCAATTCGATGGCGCGCGTTCACGCGCTTGTATATCGCTCGATTCACTCGCTACAGCCGGAAGCCAGAGTTGGTTGGTCGCATAACTATATTGCGTTCGTGCCCGCCAATCCCGCGTCGCTCCTGGATCGCTGGACTATGCGCCTGGTCAACTCCCTATTCAATGAGAGTTTCCTCACAGTGATAGAGACGGGTCATCACAACTTTCCATTCAATCTTGTCGGCGGAAATATTCCGGAAGCGAAGGGCGCTTGCGATTTTGTTGGACTCAACGTGTACAGCCGCCTTCATGTCTCGTTTGACTTGCGAGAGACGAAACAACTGTTTGCGCGGGTGTATGTTCCGTCGCACCTGCCACAAGGAGACTGCGGTATAGAACGGCCTTATGGCGAAGCGTGCCCGGAAGTCGCCAGAATAGCGGTCGAACGGGCCGCAAAGCTCGGAAAGCCGATCTACATTCTGGAGAATGGAGTTCCCGATGCCTCAGATCGAATCCGGCCGTGGCTGCTGCTGAATACGTTAAAAGAACTGCACGGGCTGATCGAAGCCGGACACGATATTCGAGGCTATTTCCATTGGACGCTGGCCGATAACTTCGAATGGACCGAAGGCTGGAATCTCCGCTTCGGCCTCATTGAGTTAAATCAGATAACTCAGGCTAGAACGATGCGAGGCAGCGGAGTCATATACCGCGGCATTGCATTGAAAAACGCCTTGTCTCGCCAAATGCTTCAGGAACATTCGCATCTCCAGACTTGAGGCATGTTTCGAGGCCTGAAATCTCAGCGTACGGATAACGCCGGGTCCTTCGAAGGCAGACTCTCTATTCGTTCGCCGAAATCCCTACTCAAACAATCTTCATTGTATTCGCGTATCGTAGCGCCTTTTTCATCAACCGTGATGTAAGTGGCGCTGGGTTGAGTCCAACTGCCGCTGTTGAAGTATTCGATTCCGCCACGCTCCACACGCAAAGCTTCATGAGTATGGCCGCAAAATACCCTTTGCGCCTTTTGAGTACGCGCGTGAGCCAGGGCTCCATCCATGACTTTGTTCGACAAGCGTAGCCATTTGCTGTCAAAGCGGTCAATAAATCGAACCAGGCGCTGTTCTCCAAATGCCAGCTTTTGTAATGCCAGGTGGAGCGCGGTGAACACATTGCTCAGCATTCGGTTATTCACGACGAACAAATCGAATTGATGTCCGTGAATCGCCAGATACCTCAGCCCGCGATAGTCCCACGCGTACTCTTGATAGACTTCAATCCCGACCATATGTGACATTAGCTCCGACAGGCCGTGATCGTGATTGCCTTCCACCCACACAACTTCGACACCGCGTTTGGGATTCGACAACTTTCTTATGTAGCTGAGAAATTGCCAATGTTCTTTTTTCAGCCTGCGAAAATTCAAATCGGAGAAGATATCACCCAAGAGGATCAGGCGGTTGAACGAAGTGGTTTTCAGCATTTGCAGAGCGGCCTCGGCTCGGCTCATCTTTGATCCCAGATGAAGGTCTGAAATTATTACGGTGTTGTAACGGGGAATTTTCCGGCTGAGCTGACGCTGCTTAGCCAACCCGCCAGCGTAACCTACGCATTTCTCGGAGGGCATCATGCAATCAATCGAACTTCACATACCAGCCCAGGATGCATGGGGCTCAGCCCAAGCTGGCGTCCGTGAAAATGTCGCAGCCGCCACTGAATACGGAATTCGATGTTCAAATATCCAGTCCAGAATTAGCGGCACCTCGAACAAAGCCCGATTGGAGTAATTCCGCGCATTCATTTGAAATTCGTAAAATGCCGTTTCATCGAGCAGTTGGCTCACGCCGGACGCAATTTCGTGAAAGTCATTCAATGCAATCCCCAATCGGTTTTCGGTTAGCCACTTCGCGTTGTAACGTTCTTGCGGCAGCGTTCGGGCGTTGCACTCCACAATGACGGGCAAACCGAACTGAAGCGCTTCGCTGATGCAGCCTGGACCCGGCTTTCCGATAAAGAAGTCCGCCAATGACATGAAGTAATCAACCCGGGAAGTAAATTCTTCGACACGCATCGGGATTTTTGTCTTCATGAGTTTTAATTCAGCCGCAAGTCTGTGGTTGTGACCGCAAATCATGATTAGTTGCACTGAGGTGGAGCCTTGATCCAGAAGATGGGCAATATCAATCATCGCAGGAGATCCGTGACCGCCGAACAAAACCACAGCGGTTCGTAGATTGGGATCAAGTCCAAGTTTCTCTCTCTCGAGGAAGCGGTTTAATACAGGCTTCTCGTAAAAGTCCGGTTTCAAAACCATGCCCGAGGTTTGGAAGATTCGATCCGCGCTGTTCCCCATTGACAACGCCTGCAGCTTCGCGCGATCGGTTCCGCAAATAATGTATTGGGATTCCTTTTCGATCCAGAAATGCGGCGGATAGTCCGCAAAATCAGTCAACATTGTGACAAATGGAATTTGAGTCGTCGAAACGCTTTCGGCCAAAGCGCGATTGAAATGCGGAATCACCGACAAAACTAGATCAGTGGGGTTGTCATCCCAGTATCGCTCCAAGGCTCTTACTGTTCGAGGGTGGTAGAGTCTGATGATCCCTTGCAGCAGCACCAGAAGTTGCGGAGTGAGGCGCGTCCAGCCTTTTCGCAGGATCAGGTTATAAACATCCTGCAAACGAACGCCGGTGGCCGTGCGAACGACATCCAGAGAATCGAGCAATTCCTGAATGTTTAGGAGGCTAACTTGCCAGGGATGTTTCTGAGTTTCGAGGGCTGTCTTCAGGGCATCGGCGGCGTTACGATGTCCGCCCCCGGCTTCAAAGAAGACGATCGTGAGCTTGCGCATGCGTCACCTCAGGTAGATCGCATATAGTGTGATCGTACTGACCGTTCATGAAACCGTAATGAAAAGAATATTAATTTTCGATGAATCGTTAAGCGGAACCAATTCAGTCATATAGATCAGGCAAAGGCGAAATCCATGTCACGTTTGGTACTGCTAATTTCCTTGGCTGTATTCTGTACGCCCATGTTCTCTTCCTACTCCTCCGGCCAGCAGACGGACGTTTCTAGTACAAATTCTGCCGAGTCCAAGAAGTTTGCCGAGCTTAGCGATCAGTTCATGAAGGATTCCCTGGCGCTCGCCCCTACTGACGCCTCAACCGCCGGATATCACAAGCATCTGGACGAGAAGACTAGAAAGACTATCGAACTCGATGCACTGCTTGATGACATGAGCCTGCAATTCATTGAGCAGAAGGGCGATTTCTACCATCGCTGGCAGGACAGATTTCATCACGAGACTCCCGCAGCGGTCCTGAATCCCGAAGACGCAGCGGATTGGCATCTCATTGACGACCAGATCGGGCTGAAGCTGCTTGAACTCGACAAGATTCAAAACTACAGGCACAATCCGACGGTTGTGGTCGAATTGATCGGCAATGCTCTCTTCCTGCCGCTAACCCAAAACTACGCGCCAGCTGATGTGCGACTGGGACACGTGCTTTCGAGGGTCCGGCAGATTCCCCGCTTGCTCGATCAGGTTAAGCAATATTTAAGCGAAGTTGATCCCATTTTCACGGAGACGGCAATTGAAGAGAACACCGGAAACGTTGACCTTATTCAAAACACCATCGCTCAGCAAATTTCCGCGAATTCAAAATTGAAGACCGAATATGACCAGGTTGCACCGCCCGCGGTCGCCGCATTACAGCAATTTTCGGAATGGCTTAAATCCAACTTTTCGCAACAACCCGCCTCCCGCAGCTGGCGGTTAGGCAAGGAACTCTACGACGAGAAATTCAGGCTCGTCATGGAGACTCCAGTTACGCCCGAACAAGTTCTGGCTGACGCCGAGCAAGGTTTGCAGTCGGTGCGGGCGGAAATGTTACAGCTCGCCTTGCCGATGCATAAACAGATGTATCCGGAACACAGCGATCACGCCGAACTCTCCAGCCATGATCGCGAAAATCTGATCATTAGCGAGGTGCTGCGGAAAATATCTGACGACCATCCTCGCCGCGATCAATTGCAGGCCGCCATTGAGGCTGACCTGGATGGAATCAAGGAATTCATTCGCGAGAAGAAGATCGTCTCTTTGAATACGCGGGATAACTTGAAAGTTATTCCCACGCCGATGTTTATGCGAGGAATCTATTCCGTCGCCGGCTTTAACAGCGCGCCGCCGCTCGAGCCGAAAGCGGAAGCGGAATATTGGGTGACGCCGATTGATCCCAAAATGTCAGATGAAAAAGCTGACTCCAAACTTCGCGAGTACAACAACTACACCTTAAAATGGCTGACCATTCACGAAGCGATGCCGGGACACTACATTCAATTCGAACATCTGAACAATATTCACCCAGTGCGACGACGCCTTCTTCGCAGTCTGTACGCGAATGGCGCGTACGTCGAAGGCTGGGCGGAATACATCGCGCAGGTGATGATGGACGAAGGCTATATGGGAGGCGATCCGCGATTTCGCCTGGTGATGCGCAAGATTCGTCTGCGATTACTGGCCAATGCCATCCTCGACGTGAAAATGCAAACCATGGGAATGACCGATCAACAAGCGATGGACCTGATGACCAAGGAAGCCTTTCAGACCCAGGCTGAAGCCGAGGGCAAGCTCACGCGCGTAAAACTCAGCTCAACCCAACTGCCCACTTATTACGTTGGCGTTCGCGAGTGGCTTGCGTTCCGCAAGAAGTATCAGGATGCCATGGGAAAGAATTTCGACATGCAGAAGTTTCACGACAGCGCCCTCGATGAGGGTCCGCTGCCAGTTCCGATTGTTGAGCAACTCATGATGCCCGGAGCCGCGAAACATTAAAGCTCGCCGATGTGTTAGATTTTATTTTCTCGTTATCATTCGATGAAACAGATAGCCGATTGGGCTTTGAACCTGGCCGAGCAGCGCGGGGCTTCGTACTGTGATCTGCGAATCGTGGACGAACGCAGCCGCGCGCTTGCAACAAAAAACGGGAAAGTCGGCGGTGCTTCGGATTCCGAATCGCAGGGCATTGGCATTCGCGTGCTTGCCGACGGGGCATGGGGATTTGCCGCTTCCGACGACCTCAGCCGCGCCTCGGTAGAAACCACGGCGGCGCGGGCAGTTGTTATTGCGAAAGCCTCCTCTCAGGTAAAGCAAAGCGACGTCCGGCTTGCGTCGGAAAAAGCCGTTACTGCCGAGTGGGAGACACCGCACGAAGTTGATCCTTTTACGATTTCAGTGGAACAGAACTTGGATCTGCTCTTCAAGATTGACGCCGAATTACGCTCGGTCGAGGGAATCACTCTCGCCGAAACGAACATGAATTTCCGGCGCGAGGAGCAATGGTTCGTTTCCTCGACCGGCGCAAACATTCACCAGACGAAATACACGACGGGTGCCGGCTTTAATGCATATGCGTTTGCTGGGACGGAAATTAATAAGCGTTCGTTTCCCAGTTCCTTCGGTGGGCAGTGGCAGAATAAAGGATACGAACTCGTAGGCGAACTGAAGTTGCTCGAGAATGCACGGCGAATCGGCGAGGAAACCGTCGCGCTACATAAGGCTGATCAATGCCCCGAGGGCACATTCGACATCATTCTCGAGAGTTCGCAACTTGGGCTTCAAATTCACGAATCGGTAGGTCATCCGATTGAGCTAGATCGTGTGCTTGGCATGGAGGCCAATTTCGCGGGGACCTCTTTTCTAACATTGGACAAGCTTCGCAATCTTCGCTATGGCAGCGATCTCGTAAACGTGGTTGCTGACGCGCGACCAGAACACGGGCCCGGCCTCGGCACGTTCGCATTCGATGACGAGGGTGTCCCGGCACAATGCACTCCCATCATCACGAACGGTCTCTTCACGGGATACCTCAGCTCGCGCGAAACCGCTCATACCATCGGCGCCAATCGTTCGGGAGGAACTTTGCGGGCTGAAAGTTGGAACCGTCTCCCGATGATTCGTATGACGAACATCAGCATTCTTCCCGGCGAGAAACCGCTGACTTTGGAACAGCTCATCGCTTCGACCGACTACGGAATACTGATGCAGACGAACAAGTCATGGTCCATTGACGATAAGCGGTACAACTTTCAATTCGGATGCGAAATGGGATGGGAAATAAAAGGCGGCAAGCGAACCCGCCTGTTGAAGAATCCTTCGTACTCAGGAATCACAACTGAGTTTTGGAATTCGATGGACGCAATCTGTTCGCGCGATGAATGGACATTGTGGGGAACTCCCAACTGCGGCAAAGGACAACCGCAGCAGGTTATGGGAACGGGGCACGGCGCGAGTCCAGCAAGGTTCAGAAAGATCAAGGTGGGAGCGGCGTACAAAGGTACATAAAATCCACGTAGGGACAGCCGCCCTCGGCTGTCCGGTTGAGCGAAGCTCAACAGAACTGATTGAGAGGGCAGAAGATCGATCTACCGAACGCAAAAGCGGAAGCCGAGGGCGGCTGCCCCTACACGAGCATGTGCTGACTATTGAATGTTGACCCAATCAAAAGCCGCCGACATCTTCTTCCGTATCCAGAAGCACTCCACGGCGGACGAAGTTGAAGCCCTGATCTATGGCGGACGATCCGCGCTCACACGTTTTGCCAACAACACAATTCATCAGAACGTTGCCGAGGAAAATTTCGTTGTGTCCGTCCGCACCGCGTTCGGTGGTCGCACCGCCCGCGCCACTACCAACAAACTCGACGATGAGAGCCTGAAGCGCGTGGTACAGGCATCCGAAAGCCTTGCAAAAGTCCAACACGAAGATGCCGACCTGCTGCCGATGGCTGCTAACAGCGGCAAGAGTGATAGCCAGGTTCCTAACCGGCGATTTGATCAGACCGCAGCGATCACTCCGCAGGACCGCGCACAGGCAGTCGGCAAAATTGTTTCGACTGCGCAAGAACACAAGCTCACTACCGCGGGAATATTTTCGACCGGCGAATCCGTCGAAGGAATTTTTAATTCCCGAGGTTTGTCAGACTGGCATACCCACACCTCTTCCGAAATTTCCATCACCATGCTTGCCCCTGACTCTTCAGGATGGCAAAAAGCTAATTCGCCCAACGTTGGCATTCTCGACCCCGCTGCTCTGGCCGACATCGCCGCGCGAAAAGCATCCGACTCTGCCAAACCGAAAGAAATACCCGCAGGCAAGTACACCGTCATTCTCGAACCTGCCGCAGTGCTCGACATGGCGGGATTCATGTTCTGGGATTTCGGAGGGCTTGCCATCCTCGATCAAAGATCTTTTCTCAATAACCGCGTGGGCACAAAAGTCTTCGGAGAAAATATTGATGTCTGGGACGATGTGGCTCACCCGCTTCAATCAGGTTCTCCATTTGATGGGGAAGGCATGCACCGCCAGCGCGTACAACTTATCGAGCGCGGCGTAGTGAAACGGTTGGTATATTCGCGCGCAACGGCGAGGAAGATGATGGAATCCGAACACAAAGATAAGGTCGGTCCCGTCGAAGTTACCGGCCACGGATTTCCAATCCCCAATGAGATGGGCGAAGCGCCAATGAATATTGTCTTTGGCGGCCAAGCCAACCCGAAGACGGTGGACCAGATGATCGCGTCCACCGAACGGGGAATTCTGGTCACCCGTCTTTGGTACATCCGCGAAGTTGATCCCTATGAAAAGATTTTGACCGGAATGACCCGTGACGGCACGTTCTATGTTGAAGATGGCAAAATTCGCCATGGCATCCGCAATTTTCGCTTCAATGAAAGCCTGATTCACATGTTTTCAAACGTTGAAGACATGGGTATTCCAGTGCGCGCCAGCGGCGAAGAATCTTTTGACATGGTCGTGCCCGCCATGAAAATACGTGACTTCAATTTCACCGAAGTCACGAAGTTCTAGGTCTGCCCCCTAAACTTTGATCTGCCTGCAAATTGCTGAACCGCAAGCGGTTAACCCTAACAGGCCAATGCCTTCGGTAACTTTGTTCTCTTGATTCCGGGGTGTAATCTGCCTCGTAATGTCGCACAACAATCAATCCGGCGAAAACGGAAGTCCCAAGGACTTGGCGGGTCGGAAAACTTCCAAGAAATTCGATCTGCAATATCCCGACATGCAAAGTGCGATGCGCTTTCCGATAAAACTGCCGATCGCTGTGAAATCGCAGTCGGGAGAAAGCCGCACCGAATCGCAAAACATCTCGGCAAACGGAGTCCTTTTCCAAATGGATTCCGATATGCCGATTGGCTCAATGGTGGACTTCACGATTTCCCTGCCAGCTGAGATTGTCGGCGCACAAGCTGACGTTCAATTGGACTGTCGAGGCCGGGTAGTGCGAAGTTCGGACGATGGCGGACGCCGGGGCGTTGGCGTTGTCATCGATGAATATCGTTTTGGACGCCGCTGATTGCGGCAAGGAAACTCATAGTAATGGCGACGATTCCGGTTAACGGGTATGGCGAGCTTCAGGAAACTCATGAAGCCCACGAAAGCAGCCTGCAGCTTCTTCGGGTGATTGTCGCTGATTCGCAAGCGATCTTTCGCGCGGGCCTGCGTAAGATCTTTGCCGTTGAAGATGATATTCGCGTGGTCGGTCAGGCAGAAACTCTTCCGCAAACTCTATCCGCCGCAAAGAAATTTTCTGCAGACATCTTGATCATGGAAGCGGCGCTCAGCCCAAACCCAGCCGACACAGTTTCTGAACTTCTGCGCCAAACCCCAAGCTTGCGCCTGGTCGTGGTTACCGCGAAGCCGCATGAAGAATTGACATTGGAGCTATTTCGCCGCGGCGCTTATGGAATTGTCTCGCGCGATGTGGACCCCGAGCTATTCGTGGACTGCCTGAGAAAAGTCTGGCAGGGAGAGCCCTGGCTCGATAGCCGTGGCATTCAATGGGTTCTGGGGGCGTACAGAACGCAAGGCTCCCGGGCTGTATCTTCGCGCTCAAAGATACAACTGACGCCAAAAGAATCGCTCATCGTTTCCTGTGTAACGCAGGGAATGAAGAACAAAGAAATTGCCGTCCGCGTTGGAACTACTGAGCAGGTTGTAAAGAATTATCTTCGCAAAGTTTATGACAAACTCGGTGTCGCCGACCGCCTGGAACTGGCGCTCTATTGTCTGCACAATCGGCTTCCAGAAAGCATGGAGAAAGATTTGCCAATACCTTCTGGAAACGGCTCGGCGGCGGTCCTTCCCGCTGTCGAGGAACAAAATCATACGGAACCTTCTTAACCCGCGATGCTAGTTGCGGGCCACCAGACAGCACCATACAATCAAAGTCCTGACAACAATGATTGGAGAGATGGCCGAGTGGCTGAAGGCGCACGCTTGGAAAGCGTGTTTAGGGGAAACTCTAACGTGGGTTCGAATCCCACTCTCTCCGCCATATTATTGAAAATAAACAGGTTAGCTGAAATATTAAACCCACTCTCAGGACTCTCTTTCGTCTTTGGAATGAGTCACATGCAGTTTTGCAGGGCCCAGCTCCGTGCCGTTAAGGTTAAACCGACTGGTAAATCGATTCATACAAGCCGACTTACCAGGAGCTATCCAAAAATCAGGGAAACGAACATGTTCTCTAATGCACGAGGGAGGCTGTTTCCGCCCACAAGCGTTCACCGAGACGGGCTTCCTGCGCTTCGCGACTCGGCGTTGCGGGCTTGCATTTGTGAAAGTACTGGCCGGTGAGGCCAGCAACCTCGCTTGAGGAAGCAAGGTACACTAGCGTTTCGGCACCTTGTTGCGGTGTGAGTGCGAAACGTTTGGCGATGCCGAGGCCGAACGAAATCAAGCCGCCGGCACGATCGCCAAAACGAGTGGCGACGAAGCCTGGATGCCAACTGTTCGCGGTTACTCCCGTGCCGGTGAGTTGCCGGGCAAGTTCGCGAGTGAACAGGATGTTGCAGAGCTTCGAACGGCCGTACACCTGGAAACCAGGGCCACCGAACCGCATCCATTCCAAAATGTTCAGACGTGCATACGCCTCGACAGAC
Source organism: uncultured Acidobacteriaceae bacterium (assembly GCA_963720075.1). GTDB lineage: Bacteria > Acidobacteriota > Terriglobia > Terriglobales > Acidobacteriaceae > PALSA-188. Next base: position 631,179 of record CAVREG010000016.1, read on the forward strand.
TGCAGATCTTTGAAATCGAGCGTCGCCGCTTCATGCGAATCGGAAGCAGTGTTCACGATCCGCGCTGGGGCCGAAGTGATTAGGCGTTCGCGGAGGCCCTGCGTTAAAACAAAGTGGGAAAGATGATTTAGAGCAAGAGTATATTCCAAGCCTTCCTGAGTGACGGTGCGTGAACTGAACATCGCGCCAGCATTGTTAATTAGCACATCAATGCGAGGCTCGTGGGCAGCGATATCGGCCGCGACGCGGCGCGTTTCTCTGACGAGCGAAAGATCGGCGTAGTGGATCGAGTGCTTGAGACTCGTCCCATTTTCGTTGAGACGTTTCAGGGCGGCTTCACCGCGCTCTGGATCACGCGCCACCTGAACGATGCGTGCGCCCATTCCCGCAAGAACCTCAGCCGCGACTTGTCCGATACCAGACGTCGCGCCAGTTATGACGACGACCTTGCCGTTCATTGGTTCATTCAAAGTGACTTCCTTATAGCGGCGCAGGAGCTATCAGCAACAATATCACGCAAAATAAAAGCGCCGCCGGCTCGTCATTGGGCTTCCGCGCTAGAGCCCGATTAACGAGCGTCACCGGACAAGTGAATTCTCGCCGACTTTCCAGAAGTCCGCTTCTAGGAAGTCTCATCAGATAGGTAACGAGAAACGCGCATGGGACGATCCATTCAGCAAGGCCTTCGGAACTGCAATCCTGGCGCGATGCCGACTTCTCGGTATCAATCCGGCCAACTTCCTCGAAGCCCGTTTTTGGATAGTTTCCCCATCGCCGACAAACGTGCCGAGATCAGCACCCGGTGGCCTCGGACAAGTAGCTCTCACCAGCACGGGATTAGACGGAGTACCCTGCTATTCAAGTTCTCGTGGGTTCAAGCAGCACCCACACGACCTTCCCCGAAATGCCTCCCGACCTTCCCAAACGATGAGGGGAGCGACCACCAAAGCTGCTACCGGGTCAGTCCAAGCTACGTGCCAAATGGCATTGAGTCCAAGTCCCACCAGTGCAATGAGTGAGAGGTAAGCACACAAGGCCGATTGCGCGGAATCTGCTCTCAGGGCCGCACGAGGAGAGTCTCCGTTTCTCCCTAGCAATCCAGGGCATGATTGCGGCGGCGGCCATCAAAATGGTTATCCCGAGATAGGTGGGTTTGGGTTCAGTGTACCCCAGTAGCGTTGGGGCCGCAGCCGCGACTACATAGGCGGCAAGGACAAAAAGCAATATTCCCGCGATTCGGGAAGCACGCCTCTCAGCGTGCTCTTGGACGGCGTGAGCGCGAAACCTCCACAGTACCACCGTCGCTGAGAGGAGTTCGACAGCACTGTCACCGCCGAAAGCTAGTAGGGCGGGACTGCGAGCGGCCCAAGCTGCCCATAAGGATACTGCTGCTTCGACACTCATCCACACAATCGTGATCGCCTGAATCCGCTGAATGCGGCGGAGGGTGTGCTGCGCCGGAATTTGCCGTATCGAAGCCACTGAAGAGCATTATGCACGACATTTTGCCTTGGAACTCGCGTTCCAGCCTTTGGCGGTTGGGATGAGAACTCAGAACTCCAGGCGTGCTTGAAAGGCGATCATTCGCGGACTGCTGTCCCCGCCCAAACCGACGCCCAGCAGTCCAGTCGGTGGAGAGGTAGTGTATGTGAGCGCTCCAAAGCCAGTCTGTGTGGAATGCTTTCCTGGAATGCCAGCCAGCACCATGCTGGGAAGCCCAAAGTTCGGATGGTTAAATACATTGAAGAATTGGGCCTCTATTCTAAGCTTTACTCGCTCGCTCACCGGAAACCATTTCGTGAGATAGAAATCATTCCAGACAAAATCGGGGCCGCGGAGGGCGTTGCGGCGGAGGTTTCCGAATTGGCAATGCTGTGGGTCGTCGCCTCCGACGCATTGGCCAGTACTCGGATCAACGGCGGAAACAAACGCAGCGGGATTGAGCCACTGGAGGGTGCCCGGTTGCGTTACGCCAGCGACGGGATGATGCTCATAGAGCGGGACGCCGGTAACGACGCTGGCGAACTGTGGTCCGCTGCCCTGCACGATGCCGTTTCCGTTGGCCGAATAGGGTGTGCTCAGAACGGAGAACGGCACCCCACTGTGCCAGAACATGGTCCCGGAAATCTGCCAGCCGTTGAGCACTTGGGCCAACTGGTGATTCCGAATGTGGAGGGGCAACTGATACACATATTGCGCGTTCAGATTGTGCCGGATGTCATAGTCGCAAGGACCGTAATCGCGGGCCAGCTCTCCGGGCAGCGGAGAGAGAATTCCTCCTGCCGAGAACTGCAGGAATCCTCCGTTCGAAACGGTATCCATGCAGCGGCTCCACGTGTAGTTGAATTGCCCTTGCAGACCGTGCCCCAGGCGCTTCATCGCCGTGAGTTGAAGGCCGTTGTAATGACTGTTCTCCCCGGTGGCGAGCTGGGTCACCGCGCTGAACCGTGGATCAGTTGGCTGCATGTAGGGGAATGGCGCAAAGCACCCCTGGCACACCGTCTGGTATCCGTTCACTTGGGTAAGATAGGGCTGGTTCACAGCGCGTGTTCCCACATATCGCGCAAGCAAACTCGCCGTGGTTCCGAATTGATGTTCAATTCCCAGACTCCACTCCATGAAGTACGGAGCATGCAGAGTGCCAGTGGGTACGGCTGTGATTGCGACGGGTGGAATACACGTTGCAGGATCTGCATGCGGGGAAGCGCACGAAAGCTGTCCTTGAAGGAATCCCGAACTGAATCTTTGATTTGCGGCAACAGTTGCATCCACTGCACTGTTCGATACGCCCGGAGCGATGGCAGTCCCGCCCACTGTACCCAGCAGACCTCCCTGGAAGGTTTGGTCGTAAGGAGGATTGGTGCCAATCAGATCGGCGACACTGCCCGGCAAAATATCGCTGAAGATTCCAAAACCAGCTCGCAGCACAGATTTTGGCTCGAACTGCCATGCGATCGCGGTTCGCGGCTGCAGAATGGCCAGCGGTGTGGATGAAAACAAATTGCCGAGATGAGTCTGGATGGCCGCATTCAGCGGCTGATTCAAATCATGCGAGATCGAACTGAACGAACCGCCCAAGCGGGCGATCTGGTCGTGTGGATTGAGCGGGTTTGAGTTGAAGGTGTCGCGCACGCCGAATGTCCAGGTAAGCTTACGCGTCACTTTCCAGGTGTCTTGGGCATATAAATCGAGATTGAGGAATCGGAATGGTTCGTTCGCGGACAGGGGAAAAGTCTGGGTTGCAGTAGATGCCACTCCGTAGATTAATTGCGGCAACGTCGTGTAGGCCGCGGTTGGAACTGTGCCCTGCCCGAAGTCATAGTCATTCAAGCGAAAGATTCGGGTGTTCGTGCCAAACCGGAGTTCGTGAGGGCCGTGGCTCCAGGCGAGGTTGTCATTGATGAAAAAGCGAGAAGCTCGCCTGCCTTGCACCCACGTATTGTCGAGTCCACCGATTGTGGTGAAGGGTGCATTGGCACCGCTGCCCTGCAACACAATCGGAAATGCCGCGAGCGTCCTCTGCGAGTTTGCAGGCCCAAACAGGCTTTCGTACCACGAAAACGCTGGATTGAAATAGTTGACTAGGTTTTGTGAAAATACGTGGGTGTAACCCGCCGCGAACGAGTAGAGGGGCTGAGGAGAGACCGCATCAAACAAAGAGTTGATTGGATCTGTGTAGGCGGCTTGTACGCCGGTGTCCGCCTGAAAACGAAACCAGGTCGTGTCTTTCTGGTTGATGTTGTAGTCGACCCGGACCGTCTGCACCTGTTCGTGGTCATCGCTTGAGTGCGACACGCTTTGCCGGTTCGCGCAACCGTTTCCATTCGGTGGATCGCCCGAGGCCGAAGTGCCGTCCGCGTTCAACGGACATCCGAGCACCGCGAGAGGCGTTCCGCCGGTGTTCCCGTACAGGGAAAACATCTTCTGATAGAACGGCACCAATTGCGGCGCCGGCGCATAGGTTGATCCGGTTACGGAATCCCTTCCACCCAGCGGAAGCTGCTGCAGCACATATTGCTGAAACGCCGCGCTGGGAACCGTTGTGGGCGTCACGATAGGCAGGGCGATCCGAACCCATTCGCTATCGAAGAAAAAGAACAGCTTGTCGTGCACAATCGGCCCGCCCAGACTACCTCCAAAATGATTTACGCTCGCGCCTGGCTTCCGATTCCCCGGTGTTGCATTGGTGAAATAATCGGCTGCATTCAGCCGAGCACCATTCCACAATTCATAGAGATTTCCGTGAAACTGATTCGTGCCGGACTTGGTGACATAGTTGACCTGGGATGCTCCATACCGTCCCTGATCCACGGCATAGGAAAGAGTATTGACCGTCACCTCTGAGATCGAATTCAGACCCAGCACGAGATTGGTGGAGAGGCCGCTGTTAAGGTTGGTGAGCGGGTCGTTCGTTTCCAGACCATCAACGATGTAGCCGTTTGAGAGGGCGGGCAGGCCGTTGAATTCCACGTTGCCGTACCCGTTTGTGCCGCCAACGAAATCATTGCCGCTGCCTGCCGTGTTGATCAGGGCTCCCGGAGCAAACTGCAATGGGTAGGTGAGATCGCCGCCCGGATTGGGCAGATCCTCTAGGGCGGGCGCATTCAAGGTGGTGGATGTGTTGGCGTTCTCCGGATTGAGGATAGGAGCCTCGCTGCTGACCTCCACCGTTTCACGGGATCGGGCCACCCCCAGAGTGAAATCCACGGTTTGCTTTTGACCCAAGGCCGAAACGACATTGTTGTTTTGTCGTGGCTCGAAACCAGATGCTTCCACCTTGACCGAATAGATCCCCGGCTTTAGTTGGGGAAAGTTGAATCGGCCCGAGTCATCGGTCTTAGCGGTGCGTTTCAGTCCGGTGTCTGGGTTTGTGATTGTCACAATGGCGCCGGGCACGACGGCATTGGACGTGTCCCGAACCTGGCCAACAATGGCACTGGTGGTTTCGCCTTGTGCCAGCGCCTTTACTGGAGCAAGAGATGCCACCGTCAACACAAGAACGGCAAAGTGCGCTGCCCGTGCCATGAATACCCCACTCATTTGCCTTCAGACCGCAATATGTCCCCAACCGCATCTGTTAACTAGGGATTATCATATTAAGTTAACCACAGTTAACGCGAGGAAGCAAGGACTTACGAGCGAGACTGGGCAACCTCGGCAATTGCGACCGAGTCACGGGCTAACCGAAAGTTGCGTTCTAACCGCACTCCGACGACGTTTTCCGGAAGTCGGCTTTGGAGAAGTGTGGTCCTTTTCGCGGCGGCTCGGAGATATCTCCGCGAAGCCCGTTTCTGGATAGCTTCCGGTTCGCCGGCGATTCGGGAAAGAAAGCCGGATCGACCTGGAAGTAGCGATCCAGCCTCAGGGTACGAACCCGGTGGGTGTCTGGAGAGTGATCTCTTCTATACATCGCATGGCACACCTTTTGTGTCACGCTCACTACGGGTCGTTCCGACGATGAAGATTTTGCTCAAAAGGGCGTATGAGGAGCCCGACAACGCTGATGGCTTTCGTGTCCTTGTAGACCGGCTGTGGCCACGCGGCAAGAAGAAAGCCGAGCTGCATTTGGATATGTGGGCAAAGGATATTTCCCCCAGCACAGAATTGAGGAAGTGGTTCGGCCACGATCCGGCGCGTTGGCTCGAATTCTGTACACGCTACAAAGCCGAGCTGACGGCTCCAGAAATAAAAGATGCGATTGCCCAGGTCCTAAATGCAGCCCATAAACATTCCACTATGACGCTGATTTATGGAGCAAAGGATACGGAACACAATGAAGCGGTTGTGCTTGCGTCTATCTTCAAGAGGGCAGCCGCAAAAGCAAGGAAGCGTAGTCTTGCCTAAGGAGGACCTTTTCAATGCCGATTCCGGGTTCAACCGACGACGGAACAATGACCGCAAACCTCGCACAGTTCGACCTGCTCACCGAGATCGCCGAGGCCGAACAGCATAAACCCTGGGCTTCAGGAATATATGCCCGTACACTCTTCAAAAAGACGGATCTTCGAGTCGTTCTAATCTCGATGGAAGCCGCGGCGCAGATCAAAGAGCATCACGCGGATGGTACAAGCTCTCTGTACGTGCTGAAGGGACGTATCCGTTACCGCACGCAGGGACAGGTATATGACATGCGGGCCGGAAGCCTCTTCACCCTTGGCGCTTCGATCAAGCATAGCGTTGACGCCCTAGAAGAATCCGGATTTCTCCTTACCATCTCCTGGCCAAGTGATCGGCAGTTGCATGATATGCCGCATCGCGGCTATGGCACTTAGTCATTCGCACAGGCCCGGCCCAAAGAGTTCATGAACGTGTCTCAGGAGTGACGGATGATCTCGTTTGATGCAGCCCATGCAGCAGTCCATTACCCGCCAGACCGTCGGTTTCGCATCTGGATTCGACCCTCGTTACTCATCGCAGCCGTCGTGCTGGTTCTATTGCCAGTCATTGCTGCATGGATCGAGTTTCTTCACTCCGGGCTGCCATACATACCGCCTGTCCCGCAGGTCTATCCCAACGACTTCACCGGCCCACACGGCTTTCCACTATGGGTTCGATATTGCCACTTCTTCAATTTCGTCTTCGTGATGATGCTGATCCGCAGCGGGCTATCCATCCTCGTCGATCACCCTCGCCTGTACTTCAACTCGGACTGCACTCCGAATAGCGAGTGGATTCGTCTGACACCGATTCGCATTCCCACGGATCGAGTCTGGACCGCAAAGGATGATGCCCGCTACATCTCGCCGATTGTGGCGACGCCGGGTTATCGACACACCGTCGGCATCGCCCGTTCCTGGCACTTCCTCAATGTCTACGGGTTCATTGTTACTGGCGTGCTGTTCGCGATCATGCTCTTCGACACGGAGCAGTGGCGTCGTCTCGTGCCACAATCGCCCCTTGTTCTGTTGCAGGCATGGAATACCTGGGTGCATTACGCCACCTTCCATCTTCCGCCGGAGTTCAACGGCTTCTACGGCTACAACGCCCTACAGCAAATTGCCTATTTCTCTGTTGTCTTCGTCTTCGGTCCACTGGCGATCCTGACCGGCATCGCGATGTCGCCGGCCGTGGTGAACCGGTTTCCTCGCTACGCCAAACTCTTCGGTGGACGACAGTCAGCGCGTTCTCTTCACTTTCTGACGATGCTCGGTTTCTTGAGTTTTATCGTCGTCCACGTAACGCTCATCGTGATGACCGGCTTCGTCCGAAACATGAACCACATTGTGATGGGTACAGACGACCCTCACAATCGGTTGGGAATGATTCTTGGCTTCGTAGGGATCGGCGTTGTCATGCTTACGTGGATCGGCGCGCACTACGTCTCCTGGTTCTGGCCGCGCCTCCTACAGCATGTGCAGAAATCCATCACCTATCCTCTGTCGCTGATGACGATAAATCGGCTCACACTGAGTCAGCACTATACGGAGAAAGACATCTCGCCGCGATTCTGGCCGAACGGCATGATGCCGGTACGCGAAGACTGGAAGCAGTTGGCCAAGGCGGGATTTCAGGACTACAGGCTGAAAGTGGGCGGCCTGGTCGACAATCCGGTTGAGCTTTCTCTCGCCGACATCGCAAAGCTGGGAGTCGCCGAGAACATCACCATGCACCATTGCATTCAGGGCTGGACAGGCATTGCCAAGTGGGGCGGCCTTCCCATGAAGTCTCTTATCGAACTGGTCCGACCTAAGCCAAATGCGGAAGTAGTTGCGTTCTTCTCATTTGGTGATTCGCTCTACGGCGTTGGATACTACGACACGCAAAGCCTCGAAAACGTACTCAAGCCGGGATGCCTGCTTGCCACGGAGATGAATGGAGATCCCTTGAACGAGGTCTACGGCGCCCCCTTGCGGCTGCGTGTTGAAAATCAACTGGGATACAAGATGGTCAAATGGATTGAGCGGATCGAGTTCATCGAGTCCGAGAAGACCGTTGGTCTCGGCGAGGGCGGCAGGAATGAGGATGATGAATACTTTGATCTCCTCCCAAACATCTAAGACCCCTGAAACGAAGCACGGAAACGAATGGCGTACCGACTTCGAGCACGTCGCTGCGCTTTTTACGCATCTGCGGATGACATGGCTGCTGCAGCACCTGCCGCCTCGGCTCGTGTGGTCCGCCTATGTCGGCGTTAACGGCTTTGCCACAATCGGGTTGCTCGGCTTGCTGGCCCTCGTTACAGGAAGCCCCTTTGTCTTTCCGTCGCTTGGTCCAACCGCATACCTCTTCTTCTTCTCGCCGTTGGCAGAAGCGTCAAGCCCACGGAATGCCATCCTGGGCCACGCCATCGGGCTCATCTGCGGCTATGCGGCTTTCATGGTCACATCAGGCTTCGGGCCAACCTTCGCTGCACATGGGGAAGTGCATCTTCCAAGAGTTCTGGCTGCAGCTCTTGCGCTTTCGGCTACCGGCGCTCTTATGGCGCTCTTCCGAGTGAGTCATCCTCCCGCAGGCGCAACTACGCTCATCGTGGCTCTCGGGATCATCTCCCAGCCAAGAGAACTTGTCGTCATCGAGATCGCGGTGATCCTGCTTGCCGCCCAGGCCTTGGCCATCAATCGGGTCGCAGGGATCCGTTATCCCCTGTGGCGAAAGGTATCTACTTGACGCAGGCGTACGGTCACTTCCGGGGTAAGGGCTAACCGGAAGTTGTCCCAGGGCCAGAAGTCGGCTTCGGGGAGATCGCTATTGATCTCCTGCAAGCCCGTTTCTGGATACTTTCGGTTAGCCGACGACAGGAGCAATGCAACCCGCTCGGCAAGGTCTTGAGTCCCCACGTCCGAGGCGACGCGTTTATTTGTAATTCGGCAACTCAATGTTGTCGGCGAGGTCGCGGCCAACAGCAAAATCGGCAATCCAGGGGATTGCCATAAGATTGAAGATTCGATTGCGCAGAAACAAACCGAATTTCGATTTCGGAGCAAATGCACCCGCAAATCGTAATGCAGCCTTTTGCTTGCCTAGAACGAATGCCCCGAACAAATCCTGATACCGCCCAAAAGCTGCGCTATAGTCGCCGTTTGCAAGGTGCAATTCGCCTGCAAGGATATACGCCGCCACCATGGCCAAAGCAGAACCTTGCCCGGCGAGCAGTGAGACGCAGCAAGCCGCATCGCCGATCAACGTTACCCGCCCCCGCGTCCACAATCCCTGCTGTGGATTCATTCGTATTTGGCTCACGCGATCGAAATAGAGATCGTGAGTGGCGTCGAGTGCGTCCAGAATCTGCGGACATTCCCACCCGCTGTTGCCGAAGCGCATTCGTAACAGCGCTTTTTGGGCGTGAAGGCTTTCGGCTCCCGTAATATCGTCATCCCTGAATATGAACAGAAACATCGTGCGGCCGTCACGCATGGCAAATCGCCCCACCTGCTGACCTACTTGCGTGTACATGACATAAACCAGCTCGTCCCGCGGCCTGTAGCCCTCGGCCGCGAAAGCCGCGACTTTGTAACCCAGATACTTCTCAAATTGGTTTTCCGCGCCAAAGACGAGTTCGCGGATACGAGAATGAAGCCCGTCAGCACCGACGACTAGATCAAAGTTGCGCGCGTCTCCGTGTTCGAAAGTGACGTGAACACCTTTTTCTGTCTGGCGAATACTTTCCACGCTGTCGCCAAAAATCGTTTCGACCTTGCCTTCGATCCTGTCGAAGATAGCCGCAGCGAGATCTCCTCGCGGAAGGCTGACATAACGGCCCTGCGTCATGCGGGCAAATGCCTCGGCCAAAAACCCGGCTGATCGCTTGCCACTCCGGTCTACAACTCTTACTTCCCGCATCATGTAACCCTTACGCCGGATCTCGGGTAACGCGCCCATGCGCTCAGCGATGTCGAAACCCGCGCCCCAGAAATCGATAACGTAGCCGCTAGTTCGTAAGCAGGGTGCTGTCTCTATTAGAGTGGGCTTTAGTCCATAATGGGCCAGCCAGTATGCGAGAGTTGGTCCCGCGATTCCCGCACCAGATATTAAAACTCTCATGAGAAGAAATAGAGCATGCCGATGGCTCGGTGTCCAGCCGGCATGCCTTTTCTTCAGGATTACGGGTAACCCAGAAACTATTCCGGGCCAGAAGTCGGCTTGTAGGAAGTTTCACCGGATAGGTCCCGAGAAACGCGCTTGTAGTGACTGGTCCAAACTCAGGAAGCGTGCTGCTCGATAATTGCCAGAACCTCTTCAGCGGCCTCCAGCGGACGCTCTGGCTTTGGTATGGCGGCTCCGGCGATGAGCAATGCCCTAGTGACGCCCGGATAATCGCCCTTTTCGCGCTCCCAACTATGGAGGGAACCGTGGAGAGCCCACGCGAGTGGACTGCCGCCATGCTCGGCTTCGAAGACGTTGATGGGAGCGTTGTGGCTGATGAGGTCCCGAACCATTTCTACATTGCCGTGCCAGGCAGCAAAGTGGAGGGCGGTTTGGCCGTTCTCCATTGCAGCGCCGGCAGGCCATCCTGCCGAGAGAAGCTGACGGACAGCGCGGGCTTGGTTGCGCAACGCCACGCCGATGATGCGACGGGCGGCGTTGGATGAAAGCTTCTGAAATAGCTGCGGATGGTCGATAAGGATGCGCTGGAAGTAAGCCTCATCGCCGACTTCGGCGGCGATGATCAGGCGAAGCCAGTTGGGGCTGCGCTGCATGAGGAGCGCGAAGACCTCAGGGTGTTCAAACTGGTGCGCGACCATGTGCGGAGACTTGGTCCATCCGAAACCAAAGATGTAAATGCTCCCACCGGACTTCGGATCATGCTTGGGAAAGTAGCGTTCACTGACGGTGGTGCGAATCGTCTCCGGGTCGTGGTTGAGGATGCGCTCGACCAGCGCGAGATCACCGATGGCGGATGCCATCAAGATGTCGGTCTCGGAGCCGCGGTTGATGAGGAAGCGCGCAACGTCGTGCCGATAAGGCTCTCGCCATTCCAAGAACTGCCGAGAGCAAGCCATGTACTGTGCGGCGGTAGATTCATGGTCGATGTCGCGAGCGTTGATCTCGGCCCCGTGGTCGAGCAGCAGAGCGGCGATCTCAACGGTGGCAGCGAAATGGAGTGGTAGTTGGCCGTCACCGCCGCGTGCATCCACGAGTTGCGGATCATCGGCCAGCAGTTCGCGGAGACGGTCGATTTTCCCAAGCCGCGCGGCGGCATGGATATCGATGATTGCGCCGCGAGAGATGAGATAGTCCGCAAGTCCAGAGCTGGCGCAATCGAGGACGCCGAAGCTACCAGCCCACCAACGGGTACGTTGGTTGACATTGGCGCCGGCATTGAGCAGCACGTCGATGATCTCGCGGTTCTCATTCTGAACAGCAGCAATGAGGGGCGGCGTATCGAAGCTGTAGTTCGGCAGCGGCTCATTGAGGCAGGATTTGAGAGACGGGTGACGAACCAGAACATCCCGGACGAGTGAAGGGTTGTTGGCTTTGATAGCGGCAGTAAGCGCTTCGACGGGTTCTTCTGAGGCAACATCAATGTGCATCTTGAGCGCCGGCCAGGTGTCGAAACCGTACTCGCGGGCGATGATGTGGAGGGCGTCGGCGAGCTTTGGAGTCTTCGTAGTTATGCCAAATGCAGCAAACCGTGCGATCGCAGATGCGTCCGATGCAAGGCCCTGCCGCCGCAGAGTGCGGGCTTGGTTCTTCAGATGTTCGAGGTTGGGGCGCGCAGGAAGTTGTCGAATAGCCATGACTCACTCCTTCTTTAGAGTCCGCGATCCGCTTCGTCGGACGAGAAGAGAGTGGGTTGTGGTGTTCCAGAAGTGCAAAGGTGGGATGATCCCTTTCCGCGGACGGGGTGCACCCTTAGTGTGCGTTATTCAGATTAGCAGCCTGAGCAGGCGAAGGTCTAGTTAGGCGGGGCTTTAGGATCGAAGTGAGAAGTTGGTCTTATGTCAGTAACGACAAACGCGCTTATGGAACGCTTTACCGGTCACATAAGCGCGAATTTAAGGCTGTGCTGAAGCGGCCGTTTATTGTACGAAAATCTTTTCGCATTTCGACTCGGGAAAAGCCTGCCACAAGCGAGTATCCCATAGGTTTCGCTTCTTGAGAAGATAGCCACCAACGCTCCTCGAGGCCGCCGGGCGCCTTTAGCAGTTGGTCACCTCGATTCCGCAATGATCGCGTTCGCAGCGTTGCCGGCCACGACCCAGCTTGCCGATCCGGCCACAACGGCTTCATCCTCAAACCACAGGAACCCGAAGTCGTCGATGCACTCCGGAAAATCTGGCTTGATGATGATATATCCCGGAATCACGGCACCCGGGATGTAAGCATTGTCGGCGCGATTGTTGCTGTACGTCTTCGTCTTCGAGACTGTGCCGACTCCAGCCACATACGAAGTGCTAGATACCGGGTGCGTACCGAGAATATAGTTGACCGCGCGAAGTGTGTATTCCGGGCCCACGAGATCCGGAAACGTCTTGTGGAGGAAATACATTCGGACCGCCATGTCCACCACGGCGCCCGAGCCGCCCGAGGTGCCGAGGCTCGGAGGCACGCCAAACGGAGTCTCGTCCAGCCGCCTGTCCAAACCAGCCATGTATGTTTTTACCGCTTCGCGCATTTGATCTTTCGCGCCGGCATCCAGATAAGACAACGCCCGGACTGCTTTCCAACCGTTGAAGTCCATCTGTTCCGGAGTAATCATCTGAGGAAACAATTCCTTGAGCCGGGATTTGTACGGCTCGGCACCGTTCGTGGCCATAGTCAATTCCAGAGCCGCGGCCCAGTCCAGTCCAATGCCAAATCCGCCGCGACCGAAGCCGGCTGACGGAGCGGGTTGGGCGCTAGTCGTGGCAGAACTTGTCGGAGCGCCCGAGCTACCCCTGGCGTTACGACCGCCTTGAGCGCCGGACACCTGACCCTGTGATGCGGCGAGTACGCCACCTGCCGGAGCCTCTCCGCCGAAGCCTCCACGCAGCGGATTCGGCGTTGGGTGAGCTTTCTCGTCCTTCCATGCTTTGATCGCGGTGTCGAGGCAGTCTTTCGCTAATGCGTCGTCCCAGCCTTTGAGCACATCGGCCGCCGCAGCCAGCGCGGCAATAGCATTCCACTGGAAAAACGGGTTGTTCGTAGTGAATATCCAGCGATCGTCCGGCTTGCCGGAGTAATCGCCCTTCACTTCGTTCGGGCCGAGCTTCGGATCGTAAATGCGGCCGTCAGTTTTCGACGCTCCATCGCCCACCTGTGTGTACTGGCGTAGATCCGGCTCGTGAGTTCCGCGGATGGCGTGCCCGATGTTGTGGAACTGCGCCAAAATGAGCAGTGCGCCATGCTTGACTTGCTGGACTGTGTCCGGCACGCCATCGGGACGATGCATCTCGACCTCACGGGCCGATTCATCCACTGTAAGCTCGTCGTACTTGAGATTGAATTCGCGATATGCGAGAGCGAGGCTCTGGATCACGCTCAGTTGCGCAGGCTCCTCGAGGTCGAAGTCACCGGCGTCATACCAACCGCCTACGTTCATCCCCGGAATGTGATCTCCGCCCTTGTACTTCCCGTCCGTTGCTGTGGCCTGATTCCAGCCGTCGAATTGTTCCCCAACTACGGGCGCCATGCGGCCATCATCCAGGTGCGAAGCGCCATGCCACATGCGGTAGCCTTCGCGAACGGAAACGTGATCCATCTGCTCGGCCAGGTGATGATCCAGGCTGTCCTGCCAGATGTTCGCGTAAGCGTCCTTAGAGATGGGCAAGGGCGCCGTACGCTGGTCTGCGTAATCGATCACATAGAGGCCGGGGTCGTTCACGGGAGTGAAGTCGAATTTCGAGTAGACGTAGCGCAGCCACGGTGTTGAAGGCGTGGTCGGGCCCTCGAACACCTGCTTGTACGATCCGTCTTCCATCAGCCGCAGCACTCTGGCCGTCTTCGGAGCGTTGTACTTCGGGTCGAGTTCGAGCACCGCCACCTTTGAGAAGCCCGGCGCATAACCAACCTGGCTATGCGCGATCATCGGCGGCCGTGTCCAGTTTGGAATCACGTCTGGCCTGATGTGCCAGACAATGGCGCCGGTGGTCTTGCCCGAAGGGATCAACGAGCGCAACACGAACCAGCCGTTCTACGCGCGGTCGCGTCCATCGAACAGCATGAGGTTTGCCGTGTCCGACACTACATTCACCCGGGCCAGCGCGTCGTCGACCCCCAGCGTGATGCTCTTGCCCTCGGCGAACGGCAGCGGCTGAGTATATCCCTTGGCCTTATCCCAGTCCTCCAGGTAGTACGCCTTTTTCGGTTCATCCGACAGGGGCAAAACCTTCGTCATCGGATCGTTCGGCGTACGCGGGAAGATACCGGCTTTGGTTCCGTCCACCAGATAGGCCTTGCCCATGTAGATAGAGGGCAGGAACTCGAGGTTGAAAGCCTGCCCTCCCGGCCAACTTCTGCGGTAGCGGCTTGTCGAGATTGATGCTGACCTTCACGCCGCCGGGTTCCGCTGCCACTTCCAGTGTGTAACTGAAGTCGAACGTCGGGAAAGCGAGGTCGGCGGTGAGCCGGCTGGTCGCCTTGTCGGCATGGCGACCTTTGAGGGTTGCTACCAAATCCCACTGCTCCGGCGTTGGCATCAAGCGCACGTCGCCGTTGGTGGCGATGCGCTGGCCGTGGAGAATCATCTCCATAGCTGTGTTCTTTTGGTCCACAAAAACGGGATGGTACGTGCTGTCGTAGAGAAATATGCTGAAACCTTGGGTGTCGAGGTAATTCTTGTCGGTCACCTTCATGGCAAAATCGGCGGCGGACAGGCCTCGGGCTGAGAGCATGGCCAAGAGGAGACAAACTGTGATTTGCGTGAACATAGATTGGGATTATTACTGCTCCTTTGCTCCAACATGATATGACATGCACACTTCTGGTGAGTTCCCCCAGGCGCCGGCAGTTCTGAGTGGGGTAGCAGAAGGATCAGCATCTGAGCAATCGAAGCTGGTAAGAGGGGAGCTTGCGACGGTGTGGTCATCGTTCCCGTCGGGCGCGGCTCAATATCTTTACGAAAGCAAAGCGTAGTCGTTTCGAGAAACCTGTTTCCGTCACTTTTTTCCGGGAAGAATGGGGCCGCAACGTGGAAGCATTGCATACCCCTATATGCAGAAACATTGCTACAAGAAAGTTGCTTGGAAGGGGCGAGCTTCCACGACGTAATAGTCAGGCACAATGCGGAATTATGTGGGCCCAACTTGCGGGACCGAGAACATGTCCCTTCGATGCGGCTCCAGACTACGAGTTCGATCCTTCCTCGATTGCATCTTCTCGGCAAGCTTCAGGACCATATCTGCTTCGGAGCGTGCGGTTGCCGCTCTGTTCACAAGGTAACCGGGCGCGAGGGCCGTCGATTGTCGAAGTATGAGGTTACTCTTCATTGAATACATCTGCCGCCCATTTCCATGGCGGGTCGGTTCCAGAGAATCGAGTAACGCTGAAAATGACAACTGGGCGATCTCGGTCTGCGACATCTGCACTGTGGTTAGTGGTGGCGCCATGAATTGGGCCAGGCTGATGTCATCGAATCCTACGACCGACAAACCTTGCGGAATATTGAGACGGAGGTCGAATGCCGCTCGCATCACGCCGATGGCCGTCATATCGTTTGAACAGAGCACAGCGGAAGGCCGATCAGGCATGGCAGCGAGAGCACACAATGCTTTCATGCCTGCTTCGATCGTGTGATCCCCATCGACGAACAATTCCGGAAGAAGCTCTAAGCCAATTTCCTTCATGCATTTTTCGACCGCGGATCTCCGTATAGTGGCGGTTTTCAAATCTCGTGGGCCGCCGATAAAAGCGATACGCTCGTGTCCCAATGCCGCCAAGTGCTGTACAGCCTGCCGGATTCCGTGCTCATAATCAATCTGGACGGTCTTTAGCAGCGGTCCAGATGAATCCGCGTCGACGACGAACACGGGCACGTTTCGTGCAGTTAGAGCATCGATGAGCGGCAGCTCGTCACCAAAGGTCAGAATCGCGACTCCTCCAACCCTACGCTCAATCATTTGCCGAGCCGTCGTCTCCAACAATCGCGGGTCGTGGTCGATTGAACTCAACAAGATTTCGTAATCGTGCTGAACGCCGAGTTTCGCAAAGGTTTGCACGATTTCCGGGAAAAAGGGATTGGTGATCTCGGAGACGATAAGGCCAAGACTACGACTGTGTCCACGAACCAGCGCGCGAGCGTTTGTGTTCGGAAAGTAACCTTCCTTTTCAATCACCTTTCGAATGCGTCTGGCCAGAACCGGATCGATGCTGGGTACGCGATTAATGGCGCGCGACACTGTGGCGGCGGACACTTTGGCCAGTCGCGCGATTTCCCGGAGGGTCAGTCCCTTATTCATAGTTATCGATACAGTTAGCGAATAATTGCCAGAGAATGGTACACCTCTTCCTATTCTCTTGCTGGGTTAATTGAAGCTAAGATCCAGGTTGATGTCATGAGGGGTCGAACATTATTCGGAGGGCGTATGCATATTTGCCCGGAGCCTGGTCCGGAAGCCGCACTCGGAGACCATCGGCCCGCTGCTCAAACTGCAGCTTCGCGTCACTGCCTACCAAAATCACGGACCGAACGTGTTCGTTGCCAACGGCCGATGCGAGCGAGTGAATCACGGCCTCGCCATTAGTCGGCCAGCCCAGCCCAATCGCGTAGAGTACATCCCCTTTGGTCGTGAAACGATAGTCTTCGGCTGTATAGCGCGTCGTCTCGGTATCGTGAAAAGATCCGGCCGCTACCTTTGTTGGACCTTCACCATAGATCCTCCACGGTCGAGTGCCGTAGATCGACTCCCCATTCATATTCAGCCACGCGCCTACGTCGAGAAAAACTTGCTGCACCTCGTCCGGGATGGTGCCGTCAGAGCGTGGACCGATGTTTAACAACAGATTGCCGTTCTTGCTGACGATATCGATCAGCTGATGAACCACGAATTCCGGCGACTTGAACGTGTCGTCCTTGATGTAGCCCCACGATTTATTACTTACGGAGGTGTCGGTCTGCCAGTAGAGGGGACGAATGTCGCCCAGTTGTCCGCGTTCCAGGTCGAGCACAGCGGAGTGCTCCTGCATGGCGTAGTCTTTGTAATTGATTACTCCTATGCGGTCGCCGTATTTCAGAGAACTGTTGTAATAAAAAGCGGCAAACTTCGTAAGATTTGGCCGGATCGAAGCCTGTCCGATCCACCAATCGAAGTAGACGATGTCGGGATGATATTTCTCCACAAGTTCTGCACTTCGCGCGAGCCAGTCGTCGGCCCACGCTGAAGACGCCTAAGTGAAATCATCGTTAAGAGGGACCCCCACGGGGCCGACAACCAGTTATGAGCTGGTCCGTAGAATGCTGCATATTGCGGATTGTTCACATCCGAGGGAATAGTACGGCCCACGCCGAGAAAAAAATTGTGTTCCACTCGGTGAGATGACACTCCAAAGTGCAGCCCTGCAGCCCGGACGGCTTTGCCCAGTTCTCCCGTGGTGTCGCGATGCGGCCCCATTTTGGCTGCGGTCCAGTCGCTCAATTCGCTGTCATACATGGCAAAGCCATCGTGATGCTCAGCCACAGGTACAACGTATTTTGCCGGGATTTCTTGAATAGCTCAGCCCACGCCGCCGGATCGAAGCGCTCCGCTTTGAACATAGGGACAAAATCCTTGTAGCCGAACTTATCTTGCGGACCATACGTTGCCAAATGGTGCTTATATTCGGGCGATCCCGGCACGTACATATTCCGGATACCATTCGTTGCCGAACGCGGGGACGGAGTAGACACCCCAATGAATGAAAATGCCGAACTTCGCATCTTTGTACCATTCGGGCACCTCGTACTTCTGAAGCGATTCCCAGTCAGCCCGGAACGGGCCCTGGTGGTCCGCGTTCTCGACTTGTTTCAGCAATGCGGCGCGCTCTGAACCGTATCTCCGCTCGCTTTCTGCCAGATTTGATCGATGCTAGCCGGCTCCTGAGTAGCGGTTGAAGCCGTGGCACTCTGCGCGGCCGTCATAGAAACCGCAGACGACAGCAACAAAATTGTGCCAACTTTAAGAATTGAGAACAAATGAGGTGAAAGCATTATTGCCCTTTCGTCAGACGCATCGTCGATTTCTGCCGGTTCCATTTCGGCAGCAATTTCTGGTCGAGCAGCAACGCGGCTCCAAAAAAGAACATCAATCCATGTTGACCATAATCTTTCTGAAACGTGAGGGATTATCGCTCCAGGAGCGCAGTGCATCCGCTGCTTGCTCAAGGGGAACAACCAAACTCACCGCATGATCAACGGGAAACGTCTGCGCTTCCAGAAGCTTGATCACGGCCTCGAAATCCGCCGGTAGAGCATTTCTGGAGCCGACAATATCCAGTTCTTTTTGAACGAACAGCCTGGTTTCGTAACTGACCGGTTCCTTCGCATAGCCGATGTACACTACGCGTCCAGTGAATGCGACCTCTTCGACCGCGGCTCGGAACGTAGCCGCGGTGCCAATCGCTTCGACGGCAATATCCGGTCCTCGGCCATCTGTCATTTCTAGCAATCGGTCGTGTAGCGGCTGTCGCGCGCTATTAATAATGAGTTGAGCGCCGGCCATGCGCGCCAAGTCGAGTTTGTCGTCATCCACATCAATACAGATCGTTCGCGCACGCTGGGAACTTGCGGCTGCTACGACACCAAGTCCTACGCCCCCACAACCCCAAATCGCAACCGTGTCGTTTGCGGTTACACGTCCACGTGTGACGGCATGAAATCCGACGGTGAGCGGTTCCGCCAGGCACAACTCTTTCAGCGTCAGCTTGGCGGGATACAGTTTTTCTCGCGGCATCACAATAAATTCTGTGAGGGCGCCATCCCTTTGTACGCCGAGAGTCTGGTTGAATTGGCAAGCGTTCGGGCGTCCACGCAGACAGGAAGAGCATTTGCCGCAGCTTGTGTATGGGCAGACCGCCACGTTTGTCCCCATAGGCAATGCGCCTTCACGTCCTTGGTCTTCCACCACCGTAGCCGATATTTCATGGCCCAGAATGCGGGGATAGGTGACGAGTGGATTCAGTCCGCGGAACGAATTCAGGTCGCTGCCACAAAATCCGATGAAGCGGACCTTGAGCAATACGTTTCCGTCTCTTAGGACCGGATCAGCGACGGTCTCCAGATCAGCCTGGCCCGGTTTGCGAAGCACAAGCGCTCTCATCTCTGTACTCCGTGGAAAATAATCGGTAAAGTTATCGATGTCAACCATGGAAGCTCGGGACACAGAAACTGGCTTCCGTGGCAAGGGTCTATTAGGTTCGATGGTTTGCTGCACAAGAGGGCGATCTGAGCTTCTAAACTGACGAGTTGCCTATGAACATACGAATGAAGGACATCGCCAAAGACCTTGGAGTATCCCTGATCACCATTTCCAAGGTCCTGAGAAATCATCCTGACATCGGAGATGAGACCCGTGAGCGGGTCCTCGCGCGCGTGAAAGAGCTGGACTATCGTCCCAACTTTGCTGCCCGTAGCCTGGTGACCGGGCGCTCGTATCTTGTGGGCTTGGTTGTTCCCGATCTGCTGCACCCCTTCTTTGCGGAGGTTGCCAAGTCTCTCTCGGAAGTCTTGCGACAAAGCGGCTACTATCTGATCGTTTCCTCCTCTGACGAAGATCCGTATCTCGAGGAGGTGGAGATCAATCACTTGCTGGCACGCCGGCTAGACACCTTAATCATTGCATCGTGTCGGACAACGGTAGACGTTTTCTTTCACATCGAAAGACGGAACATACCGTATGTATTGATCGATCGGTGCTTGCCTGGTCTTTCGGCGAACTTCGTCGGGGTAGACGATGAATCGGTGGGGAGGCTCGCCACGAAGCACTTGATTGATATTGGCTGCAAAAGAATCGCTCACATTTGTGGACCGGAGATCAGTCCTGGGATTCGCCGGATGGAAGGATATAAACGAGCCCTCGCGCAAGCAGGGATGAAAGTAATGGATGATTACATCGTCACGCAACGGAAGGGAGATGTAGGAACTAAACAGGGCGGTGCCGAAGCCATGCGCCAACTCCTAAGTCTCAATCCCAGACCAGACGGGATGTTCTGCTTCAATGATCCTTTGGCAATGGGTGCCATGAATTACGCGCTGGATCACGGAGTACGAATTCCTCAGGATTTGGCGGTCGTTGGCTGCGGAAATCTCCACTACGATGATTCACTTCGTGTTCCTCTCTCCAGCATCGATCAACACAGCCGGAGAATCGGAGAAGAAGCTGCCCGCATCGCGCTCCGCATTCTGAACTCAAAAGCACCCCCAAGGCCGGAAACTGTGGTGATGCAGCCCGAGTTGATTGTGCGCGAATCGACACACCGACGCACGGGCAAGGACATTTCAAAAAAGGTGCAGGCAAGCGTCAAGCGAAGCCAAAGGCCTTAAAAAGCCCCTCGCGTGCACGGCTCTATCATTGCCTAGCATTTCCATTTCGAGTTCGTTACAGTTAGCGCTGCCGTCGTACGTACTTTTGACCGAATGAGATTAAACTTGCTTCCATCCAGGAGCTTCTGGACTTCTCTTTTTCTCGGCCTGTGCGGGCTCACCGGGACCGCGACACAGGCAACCGCCCAGCTGTGGGATGTGCCCCCACTACCCCCAGTCAAGTACGCGCAAGCTCGGGACGGTATGACGGCCACAATCGGAAAAGAAAGCGTGCACATTTCCGTTTGCCGCTCCTTCGTCATTCATTTCGTCGCTGCGCCCGAGCCGCCCGATACGATTCGCCAAAGCCAGCCATGGATGCTCGATTCAAAGCAGTCGTGTCCAGGCGCGAAGTTCCAGATTTCACAGACATCCGATGCCGCGATCCTCACTACCGATGCATTGAAGATCGAACTCTCGCTCAAATGGGGTAACGTCCAATTCAGCACGCCTACAGGCGAGGGTCTCTTGCGCGAACGCAACTCGATTCCCCGGACCTACGAACCGGCTGAACTGAATGGAGAGAAGACATTTCACGTCGAAGACAGATTTGCTCCGGATTTCTCCGAAGGCTTCTACGGTTTAGGGCAACACCAGAACGGAATGTTCAACTACCGGGGTGCCACCGTCGAACTTGGGCAGAACAACACGGATGTAGCGATCCCTTTGCTGTTGTCAAGCAAAGGGTATGCTTTGATGTGGAACACCGCCTCGCTGACGCACGTCGACAATCGTTTCCCGCTGGAACTGAATCTGGATTCACTTGCCGGTCATGCCGTCGACTACTACTTCATTTATGGCCCGGAGATGGATCAACTCATCCATGAATATCGGTACCTTACCGGACATACCCCGCTGCTACCGAAATGGTCCTACGGATTCTTCCAGTCGAAGGATCGTTACGTTTCGCAAGAAGAAGTGCTCGGAATCGCACATCGGTATCGTGATGAGCACATACCGCTCGACGCAATTGTTCAGGATTGGTTTTGGTGGAAAGCAGAAGGCGATCCGATCTTCAATTCGAACTTCCCTGATGTCCCCGGTGAACTCAAACAACTCCATGATGAACACGTCCATGCCATGCTTTCGGTTTGGGGGCTGTTTGATTCGAAGTCCCAGAACTTCGCGGAGATGACGAAGCAACACCTGGACGTTCCCGGCGCCCATGTTTACGACGCTACGAATCCGAAAGCACGTGATTTCTATTGGAACAACCTTGCAGGCAAGCTCTTGTCGCTGGACTGGGACGCGTTCTGGCTCGACAGCGCCGAGCCCGAAGAATATTGGCCTCACATGGGTGACGCGATTCTTCAAAACAAGCAGATCGCCATCGGCAATGGCGCCGAATACACGAACATTTTTCCGTTCATGCACACGCTAGGGGTTCAGGAACACTGGAAAACAACCACAGATCGCAAGCGAGTTTTCCTTCTCACGCGTTCCGCTTTTCTCGGGCAGCAACGAGTTGGAGCGGCAGTCTGGTCGGGTGACGTTTATGGCTCTTACTGGGGGCTACGCCATCAAGTGGCCGCAGGGTTGAATTTTGCGCTTTCCGGATATCCGTATTGGACAACCGATATCGGCGGCTATTGGCCGCCGCACGACAATCCGGTTGAGGACCTAAAGTTTCAGGAACTCTATGCACGCTGGTTCGAGTATGGAACCTTCTGCCCGATTTTCCGCACGCATGGGCACCGGCCACAGAATGAGATTTGGGCCTTCAATAAAGTCGAACCGATTCTCATCAATTACGACAAGCTGCGCTACCGCCTGATGCCCTACATTTATTCGCTGGCGTGGCGTGTGACGAATGAGGACTACACGATCCAGCGTCCGCTAGTAATGGATTGGCGCACTGATCTCAGAGTTCGGGACATCGGTGATCAGTTCATGTTCGGTCCTGCGCTCCTCGTCAACCCGGTGCTTCAATCGGACGCCACTCGCCGAAGCTTGTACCTACCCGATGCACCGGTCTGGTACGACTTCTGGACGGGGGAATCGAGAGGCGGCAACCGGGAGATCGACGCCGACGCCCCTCTCGACCGTATTCCCCTCTACGTGCGTGCCGGTTCGATTCTTCCCCTGGGTCCAGAAATCGAGTACGCGGATGAGAAACCCGCAGGACCGATTGAGCTAAGGATCTATCCCGGGGCGGATGGAGAATTCAACCTTTATGAGGATTCGGGCGACAGCTATGACTATGAGCACGGCGCACACTCCGTCATTCCGGTGCGCTGGTCCGAGTCAAGCCGAACTTTGACGATTGGAGATCGAGAAGGGAATTACCCCGGAATGCCGGCAAGTATTGAGATGAAGATTGTGTTCGTAACCGCCGGGCACGGATCGGGCCTCAAATCAACCGCTAATCCCGACAAGCTGGTTGATTACGCGGGGGAAGCAACATCGGTTCACGCGCCGTAACATCGACGCTTGAAACCGTAGCAACTTGTTTGGGTACTCACAGGAGTCGAATGAACCATCCCAGAATCGTATTGCTGGCTGCACTCATCGTTATCATCGCCTTCGTCGCTCCCACTTCCTTCGCGCAAGACACATCCAACTTCCCTTACATGAATCCCAAGCTCTCTCCTGAAGAGCGCGCGTCCGATCTCGTTCATCGCATGACGCTCGGAGAGAAGTCCTCACAGCTCGTGAATCAGGCACGGGCCGTCCCTCGCCTGAACATTCCTTCGTACGATTGGTGGAGCGAAGCCCTGCATGGCGTCATTTCCGATGGCGTGACGGAATTTCCCGAGCCCATCGGGCTTGCCGCCAGCTTCGATGTGCCCCGCATTCACGAGATGGCGACCGCCATCGGCGTGGAGGGCCGAATCAAGCACGCGCAGCATGAGCGCGCAGGTCACTCCAATATTTTCGAAGGCTTGGATTTCTGGGCACCCAACGTCAACATCTTTCGCGATCCGCGCTGGGGACGCGGCCAGGAAACCTATGGTGAAGATCCCTTCCTGAGCGCTCGGTTAGCCGTCGCGTTTGTCACAGGCATGCAAGGCGATGATCCCCACTATTACCGTGCCATCTCCACACCCAAACATTATGCCGTTCACAGCGGCCCCGAACCCACTCGCCATTTCACCGATGTGGACGTCAGCAAGCACGACGAAGAAGACACCTACTTGCCGGCATTTCGCGCGGCCGTCGTCGAGGGCAAGGCGGGTTCCATCATGTGTGCCTATAACGCGATCAATGGCGAGCCCGCGTGCGCGAACCAATTCCTGCTGCAACACACCCTTCGCGGAGCATGGGGCTTCCAAGGTTATGTAGTTTCCGACTGCGACGCTGTGCGCAACGTCTTCAACGGGCACCACTACCGGCCGACACAGCCGCAGGCTTCGGCAATTTCCGTCATCCGAGGCATGGATAACGAATGTATCGATTTCGCCAAAGTAAACGACGATCACGATTACAAGCCCTACATCGAGGCCGTGCAGCAGGGATACCTCCCGGAAAGCTCGGTTGATACTGCGCTCATTCGTCTCTTCACGGCTCGCATCCGTCTCGGCATGTTCGATCCGCCGGCGACCGTGCCGTACATGAACATCGACGAGAAGCAACTTGACAGTCCAGCACACCGCGAGCTTGCGCGTCGCATCGCCAACGAATCGATGGTTCTGCTCAAGAATGACGGCGTCCTGCCTCTGAAATCTGCCAAACGATTCGCCTTGGTCGGCCCGCTCGCCGATCAAACCGCCGTTCTCCTCGGCAATTACAACGGCACTACCTCACACACACTCACTGTGCTAGAAGGAATGAAAGGCGAGTTCCCCGAGGCAAAGATCACCTACGTGCCCGGCACTCAATTTCTTTCAAACAAGGCAGACCCCGTGCCCACATCTGTCCTGACCACTCCGGATGGCAAGCCCGGCCTCAAAGCCGAATACAGTTCGCGGCCCAGCTTCGACGCCAAGCCGACTTCTCTTACCTCAAGGGTCGAGTCCTCTGTGAACCTGAATGCGAACAATGTCCCTGAACAGGCGAAAGGAATTTCGGGCCTGTCGGCGCAATGGACTGGCTGGCTCAACCCAACTGCAACCGGCGATTATTTATTGGGACTCAGCGTCGACGGCTTCGGCCGCCTGTCAGTGGATGGAAGAGAGGTTACGACGCTCTGGGGCAAGAACATAAATCTAAGCCCGGTTCACCTCGAAAAAGGTCACCCTGTAAAAATCGAGGTCCTCTACGGACGCAACGGGGAGGGTAAGCCGGAAGCGCAGCTCCTGTGGACTCCCGTGAATAACGCGCCCGATCCGGCGGCCGTGGCGGCCGCGAAGAATGCCGATGTGGTCGTCGCCGTCGTCGGCATTACCAGTCGCCTTGAGGGCGAAGAGATGCCTGTGAGCCAGCCCGGCTTTTCCGGCGGCGACCGCACCAGCCTCGATTTGCCGATGCCTGAAGAAGATCTGATCGAGGCGCTTGCCGCGAGTGGCAAGCCGCTCGTCATCGTGTTGATGAATGGCAGCGCACTCAGCGTGAACTGGGCGAAGGAGCACGCCAACGCCATCCTCGAGTCCTGGTACTCCGGCGAAGAAGGAGGTGCTGCTATCGCGGAAACACTCAGCGGAAAGAACAACCCATCCGGACGTCTTCCTGTCACTTTCTACAAAGATGTTCACCAGCTTCCGAATTTCGAAGATTATTCAATGAAGGGGCGCACCTACCGCTACTTCGAGGGCGAACCACTCTGGCCCTTCGGATACGGCCTCAGCTACACAGCGTTCACTTACAGCAATCTCAAGCTACCCGATACACCAGTCAACGCTGGTGATCCGCTGCACGCATCCGTGACAGTCGCGAATACTGGAAGAGTTGCCGGAGATGAAGTCGTCGAACTCTACCTACAGTTCCCCGATGTCGTCGGCGCGCCTCGCCGCGCGCTTCGCGGATTTCAACGCGTCCATCTGGAGCCCGGGGCCAGCCAAAATGTTGATTTCCAGTTGAACCCGCGCGACCTTAGCATGGTCACCGATCTCGGGGACATCATCGTGGCGCAAGGCAAATACACACTTTCAGTCGGGAGCGGTCAACCTGGAACAGGAGTTCCCTCTGTGAGCGCAAACTTTGAGATCAAAGGACAAATCATGCTGCCAGAATAGTTGTTGCGCTCCTTCTGATCGCGAAGGGATGCCAACTGTCGATGGATGGAAATGCGTCCCGTACGGGATGCCATTTTTGGTGGCTCCGTGATTCCAATGTACGCTCGGCTTGATGATTGGCTAAGAGATTGAGGTGATATGCATTCGAGATTCTTACGCAAGATGCTTTTGACACTACTTTCGTCCACTTGTGCTTGCGGGCAGCAATCAGCCTCCTGCGCGAACCTGGCAAACTTCAAAGCCGAGAATGTTGAAATCACCAAAGCGGCGGCCATTGCTGCCGGGACAACGGAGGCTATCCCCTGGAACCAGACTCGCAGCGCACCTCTGCCGGCGTATTGCCGAGTCGAAGGTGTGATGAACCGCCGCACCGGAGTCGACGGAGAAGAGTTCGGAATCACTTTCGCATTAGCGATGCCCGACAAATGGAATGGCGATTTTCTTATGCAAGGTGGAGGCGGCAGCAACGGCGTTGTAATTCCGCCCCTTGGATTGAATGCTGCCGGAGACACCCCAGCTCTCATGCGCGGATTTGCTGTTGTGAGCACGGATTCGGGTCACAAGAGCCGCCATCCCGGATTTGATTTTGGCTTCAGGCGAGATCAGCAGGCATATCTGGATTTTGCTTATCTCGCTAACGCTGAAGTCGCTGCCTTGGCGAAACAACTCATGGCTCGACACTACGGAAAACCCGCAGCTTTTTCGTATTTTTCTGGATGCTCTACCGGCGGCCGCGAAGGCATGATTCTTTCGCAGCGTTATCCCACGGTTTTCAACGGCATTATCTCTGGCGACCCCGCGATGCGTACCGGGCTTTCCAATCTCGCGATTGGGCGATGGATACCCATCGCCTTCAATCAAATCGCTCCAAAAGATGCCAATGGCAAACCAATCATCGAACAAGCCATTACTGATGACGACCGCAAACTCATCAAAGATGCGCTCATGAAAAGGTGCGATGACAAAGACGGCCTGGCCGATGGCTTGATCTCCGATCCTCTCGCGTGCGACTTCGACCCGGAGATATTGGCGTGCAAGGGCGAAAAGAACCCTTCCTGCCTGGCTCCAGAAAAAGCGGCTGCCATCAAGAAAGCCCTCGCGGGTCCGAAGACCTCGAGTGGAACGCAGGTCTATGCGGGCTTCCTTTACGATACGGGCATTACGAATGGTCCGCCGTTCCGAGGATTGCTCTCACCTGGACCCGGCATTTTCGGGCCCGCCACAACCGACATGTCAATGGATGTTGATAATGAAGCTCTGGCAGACATCCAACCGCTGGTGGACTCAATGTCCACAAATTTGACGACCTTCTCCGCGCACGGAGGGAAGCTCATCTTCTATCACGGCGACAGCGACCCGTGGTTCTCGCCGCTTGATACGTTCGGCTATTACAAGGACATGGCATCTGCCAACGGGGGCCTCGACGCGGTATCGAAGTGGAGCCAGTTCTATTTCGTTCCAGGGATGAGCCATTGTGGCGGAGGCCAAGCGCTGGATCAGTTCGATTTGTTGGGCGCGATCGTCAACTGGGTCGAGAAGGGTACGGCGCCTACGTCAGTGACTGCAACTGGCAGCGCTTTTCCTGGCCGTAGCCGGCCGCTGTGTCCTTATCCGAAGCACGCACAATATAAGGGGCAGGGAGACACGAAAGACGCAGCCAGCTTCGAATGCCGTTGAATTCTGTTACTTCCGCTAAAAGGATATCGCTTCTTATGCGTTCACTTTTTGTGTGCTTCGCGTTGACCGTGGTGGGTATCACTGCGCCGAGGCTGGCTGCCCAGAAAATCGAATTGTCGATTGACGGATCCAAAACCGGTGCGAAGATCGACCGTAACATTTTCGGGCAATTCGCAGAGCATCTTGGGCACGGGATTTACGAAGGCATCTGGGTCGGTCCCGATTCCAAAATCCCGAATACTCGGGGAATACGCAACGATGTTGTGGGCGCTCTGAGAGCGATCAAAGTCCCGAACGTCCGTTGGCCCGGTGGCTGCTTCGCCGATGAGTATCACTGGCGCAAGGGCATTGGCCCTCAACGATCAGTAACTCTCAACCCCAACTGGGGCGGAGTGACTGAGGCAAACACGTTTGGAACGCATGAGTTCATGGACTTCGTCGATCAGATCGGGGCGGAAGCGTATGTCTCCGTCAATGTCGGTTCCGGGACTCCACAGGAAGCGGCCGAGTGGCTGGAATATATGACGGCCGCTGCACCGACTACCCTTGCAAAAGAACGTGGAGCGAACGGGCATCCAGCTCCATACAAAGTTGCATTGCTCGGCATCGGTAATGAAAGCTGGGATTGTGGGGGCAACATGACTGCTGACTACTACGTCAGCCAGATGAAGATCTACAGCCGCTTCGTAAGGAATTTCAATCCCGCGCAGCAAGAGAAGCAGCAGATGCTCAAGATCGCCGTCGGTCCGGGCGGCGACGGCCCGCGATGGACCGACTGGACGGAAACCGTCATGAAGGCCTATCAGCAACACACGTGGAGCTGGGACATCAACGGACTTTCAATGCACAACTACACGGTCGGGCACTGGCCGCCTTCCTATGCGTCGGTAGGATTTGGTGAAACTGAGTACAGCGAAATTCTCAAATCCACTTTGGAGATGGAAGGTCTCGTCAGCAAGCACTCGGCGATCATGGACAAGTATGACCCCGACAAGAAGGTTGCGCTCGTGGTTGACGAATGGGGAGGCTGGTACGCGCCGTTGCAGGGCAGCAATCCGGGGTTCCTGGTCCAGCAGAACAGCCTGCGCGACGCCATTCTCGCGGCTCTGAACCTCAATATCTTCGCTCGTCATGCCGACCGGGTACGCGGCGCTAATATCGCACAGATGATCAATGTGCTGCAGGCAATGATCATCACGGACAAAGAGAAGATGGTCCTGACTCCGACCTATTACGTCTTCAAAATGTACGTACCGTTCCAGAACGCCACATTCGTGCCGCTGACTTTTGATGCTGGTTGGTACACACATGGGGCCGTGGCGGTGCCCCGAGTGGACGCGATCGCAGCGAAAGACGCGAACGGCAAGTTGTGGCTGGAGATTACCAATCTCGATCCCAATGAACCGGTCGAAATCGAGGCAGGCCTGGCGGGCCTTACGGCAAAAGCAGCGAGCGGCGAAACTCTGACCGCTCCCAAGGTGGACAGTGTCAACACCTTCGACGCACCTAACACAGTCATGCCGAGGCCGATCTCAGCGAAGGTTCAGGGTGGCAAGCTAACGTTGAAACTGGAGCCTAAGTCTGTAACCGTCGTTTTAGTTGAGCAGTGATCCAAACCGGATCCTGCGACCGCAACGCCGAAGCTAACGAAAAGCTATCGCTCGACGGCGCTATGGTTCACATTCGACGGCAACGAAGGAGAACAACATGCGGCGATTCGCAATACTGGTCCTCTTGTCTTTGAGTTCTTGTTGGGCACGGGAATCAGGCAGTTTTCAGCCCTCTACGACGAATGTCTGGGCAGCGGAGTATCCACGGGTCGACAGCGCCGGCAGAGTACAGATTCGCGTGAAAGCTCCAGATGCTACGAAAGTCCGACTGAACTTCTGGAGCGGTCCGAAACTGGACATGGAGAAACAGCAGGACGGATTCTGGACCATCACCACTCCGCCGCTTGTTCCCGGTTTCCACTACTACACGCTGGTCATCGACGGTGCCGAGGTCAGTGACCCCAATACTCACGCCTTCTTCGGAGGAGGCAAGCCGGCGAGTGGCGTGGAAGTTCCGGAGCCAGGCTCTACCTATTATTCGGTGCAAGATGTGCCGCACGGCGCAGTTCGCGAAGTCTGGTACAACTCGAAGGTGACGGGGACGTGGCGGCATGCACTGGTCTATCTGCCGCCGAATTACGATAAGCAAACAAAAGAGCGCTATCCGGTGCTCTATTTACAGCACGGCGCCGGTGAGGACGAGACCGGCTGGGTGCGCCAGGGCAACGCGAATTTCATCCTAGACAACTTGATCGCGGCGAAGAATTGCAAGCCGATGATCGTCGTGATGGCCTACGGCTACGCGCACCGCACTGGCGAGGCGCCTGTCGATTTGTTCGCAAAGGGGTTTGGGTCACCTGACATGTTGAAGGCAATGCAGGATATGGCCGCGGCATTCGAAGATGATGTAACACAGGCTCTGATCCCATTCATTGATTCCACTTTCCGCACGTTATCCGACCGTGACCACCGCGCGATGGCAGGCCTATCGATGGGTGGCATGCAAACGTTCCAGATTACGTTGGATCATCTTAATCTCTTTTCTTACATTGGCGGTTTCAGTGGAGCGGGCGGTATGCTCGTGCTCGGAAATCGGAAACTCGATCCCAAGACCGACTACAACGGAGTGTTTGCTGATCCGGCAGCATTCGCCAAGAAAGTGCACCTGCTCTGGCTTGGCGTAGGAACGAATGAGCCAGAAAGAATGCGCGCAGGACTCCAGAAACTGCACACGTCGCTTCAGGAAGCGAACATACAGCATGTTTTCTACGAATCACCCGGCACCGACCACGAGTGGCAAACTTGGCGCCGCGATCTGAAGGATTTCGCGCCGAGACTCTTCTGATCCAGGCTCCCACACTGAATCACGATGGCGAACAGTCGAGGCTGCCCGGATTATGGGTCCGATAAGCTCTTTAGATCCCCTGATTGTACGAAACAAAAAGACGTCAGCAAAAACTATTGATCTCAAATAAGTTGAGAGAGGCGGGTAGGAACCCGCGCAAAATGCCTCTAACTACTTGATAAGAAAAGAGATACTGGCGGAGGCGACGGGAGTTGAACTAATCAGGGTGTTGAGAACACGTAAGTTATTGATTCTAGGAACTGCCACAAGGGCTAAAAAGTCCCCGTTGCCCTATCCATTGTACGTTTATTGAGCGAAAATATTTTTCGCTCTGGAGTTCAACAGACACGACACAGCGCCCACAGTATTGCACAAATCCTCAGAGATGGATTCGAAATGCTAACTAGTTTCCTGCGATCCGTAAATCAGCCCTTCCATTTCTCGGGTATGCCGGCCTGCCGTTTCGATTACTTCCGGAGTGCTCGTCAACCGGGAGCAATCGCGATCACTTCCCATAAGCTGACTTGTCGGTACCGATCCGCAATCGGTGAGTGCATTGGCGATTGCACATCTATTGAACCCAACGAGGGATCACGCGTTCCTGATGGATTGGAGCGACAATATAAAGAATGGGGCTGATGAGAAGGAAAGATTCCGGATCCGATCTCTACGCAACATACGGGGGC
>CAVREG010000017.1:0-60639 GCA_963720075.1 uncultured Acidobacteriaceae bacterium
CCGGCAACATACCGGCGCCACTCCATGTTGTAAAAGAAAAATGTTTTCGGAGTTGAGGTGCTCGGGTGAAGCGAGACCGGCCCCCCCACGTTGAAACCCCAATCATTGAAGCGCAATTCAGCAACCTTGTTTGGTGCCGGATTGAAGTAATTGCGCGCGTCCAGCGCGTCGTTCCGCCCGTAATAGAAGGCTGACGCATGAAGCTGCTTCGATCCTGACTTGATAACCATGGACATCGTGCCCGCCGAAGATAATCCGTATTCGGCACTGTAGTTCGAAGTCAGAGTCCTGAACTCGGCTATTGCGTCCATGGATGGGAGAACATCGGCCCCGCCGCCACCCCCGCGATCCGCAGCTTCGCCACCGTCAACCAACCAGAGATTGTGGGCCATGCGCTGGCCGTTAAAGCTCACGTTGAAGTCTCCGCCGGCAGATGTGGGCACTTGGAAACCTGCCTGAACGCTTGTAGCACCGGTGGTCATACCTTCAAGCTCGGCTACGCTGCGTCCGTTTACCGCCAACTGACTAATCTGCTGGCCGTTAATGACGTCACTCATTTCACCGGAATCGGTTTGTACCTTCACGGCATCGGCCTCAACCGTGATGCTCTCCTGGGTCGTGCCCACCTTCATATCAAAGTCAATGCGGGCGCGGTCGCCTACATTCAGCACGACCCCAGTCTTTTGCGCCACCGCGAAGCCAGCTGCGTTGGCTTTCACGCTGTAAGGGCCAATCTGAAGACCGGGCAATGTGTACTGCCCAGCGTCATTTGAAGTAGTTGTGCGCACGTCGCCGGTGGCAGTCTGGACCGCGGTAACCGTCACGTTGGGGACAACTGATCCCGACGGATCTGTAACGGTTCCGACTATGGTTGCTTCCTGGCCGAACGCCACCGAGCAGAAGCCAAGGAGTAGCACAAAAAAGGTTAACAGGTGAATAGCACGGCAATGCGAAACAACAGGTCTGGCGGCAGACCAAGGGGATTTCATCGTGAACCTCCGGCTTTTTTGCTGTTGTGGGTTGGAAACGTTTTCGTAAACGTTTACGATCAAAATTTCTAGTCTTCTTCGGTAAACGTTGTCAAGCAAATTCGTCAGGGGTCGTATCGGAGAACTCTACTTGGCGTAACTGGAGGACTTCGGTATCCTGCGTAAAACTCCGTGAATCCCTTCCAACCGACAATCGGTTCACCCGTGGTTGCGATCAATGGTCTGGTTAAGCAGTTTGGCCGATTCGCCGCGCTACGCGACATAAGCGCGGAGTTTTCGCCCGGCAAGCTTTACGTGATTCTTGGGGACAATGGGGCGGGGAAGACGACACTATTGCGAACTCTCGCAGGACTTGCGCGGCCGACGCTGGGAACTGTAACGATGCTAGGTACTAAGGATGTACCTTCGGTGTGCGGGCAAATTGGATACATGGCGCACCCGTCGCTGCTTTATGACGAGCTGACCAGCATGGAAAATCTACGGTATTTTGCCATGCTATATGGAATCCAAGATGATGGCCGCTGCGCAGATGCCATCCGCGAGGTGAGGCTTGATCCTTCTCTTCCGCGACCCATCGGTCAATATTCGCAAGGAATGCGCCAAAGAATTTCTCTGGCCAGAGCGATTCTGAACGATCCGAAAATCCTGCTACTTGATGAGCCTTTTTCCAACGTTGACGCTCGTTCCGCGAGCGAAATGGTGAATCTGCTAGGCACAATGCCAGAAGCGGGAAAAACCCTTTTCCTCGTCACCCATCAAGCGTCGCTGCTAGATGGCGTGGCCGATGAGTTTGTCCTCATGGATGCGGGGAAAATCGTAAGCCGTACTCGGGAGCTGCAAGGAGCGCCACGATGAGTTCGTTCAGAGCCATAACCTTGGCGACCCTTGTTAAAGACCTTCGCTTGGAATGGCGCTCGAAAGACGCCATTAACTCCATGCTGTTCTTCGCGCTGCTCGTAGTCGTGATCTTCAGTTTTTCCTTCGATCCCACGGCAGAAGAATCGCGGCACATCGCGGGGGGACTGGTTTGGGTGGCGTTTCTTTTTGCCGCAGTAGTTGCACTGAATCAAACCTGGGCGCGAGAAATGCGCAACGCAGTCCTTGATGCATATCGAGTATCTCCTGCGCGTGCCAATCCGTTGTTTCTAGCCAAGGCCTTTGGCAATTTCATTTTTGTGAGCACTATCCAGGGCTTGATGGCGCCGCTGTTCACCGTCTTTTACAACCTGCGACCGTTGGGCCCCGCATGGGAGTTAATCCCGGTTGCGATTCTTGGAACATGGGCGCTGGTGGTGAATGGGACATTTTTCGCGGCGATGTCTCTGCATACGCGTAGCCGCGAAATCATGCTGCCGATCCTTCTTTTCCCATTATCAATCCCAGCTCTGGTAGCGATGGTCCAGGCCACTAATACAATTTTGACAGGGCAGGACTCCGCCAAGTTTTGGATCGTATTGCTGCTAACATACGATGTGGTGTTTACTATCGCCTGTTTATTGTTATTTGAAACCGTGCTGGACGCCGAATGAAGAAGGCATTCCCGATTCTCGCGTTTCTCACCGCTGCATTGCTTGGTTATGCCTTTTATGAAGCGATGTTCGTTGCCCCAACTGATCAAATGCAGGGAGAGGTTTATCGGATCATTTACTACCACGTGCCTTCAGGTTGGACAATGTTCGTCTTTTTCTTTACTAATTTTGTCGCGTCCATCGCTTACCTGATTCGCCGCAACCCGAAAGCGGACGCCGTTGCCGTCGCGGCCGCCGAAGTTGGCTTGGTCTTTTGTACCGTCGTGCTGGTAACCGGCCCACTGTGGGCGCGTCCAGTTTGGGGCATCTGGTGGACCTGGGACTGGCGACTGACCTCCACAATGGTGTTGTGGCTCATCTATGCGAGCTATCTGATCCTGCGACGCTTTTCAAACGCCGGTCAAACGCCCGCGCTTGCCGCCGCTTTGGCGGTGTTCGGCGCGCTGGATATGCCCTTGGTGTATTTCTCCATCTGGTTTTTTCGCACCCAGCATCCGCAGCCGGTGATAGGCGGAGGCGGTTCGATTGATCCCAGCATGCTTCGCGTGTGGATGATTAGCTGGGCAGCATTTCTTTGTTTCGGTTGGCTGGTCTTCTGGCTGCGCTATCGCTTGGAGATTCTTAAACGCGAATTAGAGGAAACACGGTCCCTAGAAGCCATGCTTGAGGAGCCGAGATTCCGATGAATTATCTTTACGCCGCATACGCCGCGACTTGGATCATCCACATCAGTTATCTCACCACCCTCGCGGTGAGATACAGACGCGTGAAGAGTGAAATGCGGAATTTGAAGGCGAGATCGTAGTTCTCACGTCTTCTAGCCGCAGTCTCCGCGAGGCCGCGCAGCGAAGATTGAGTGATGACCCGCTGGCCATGCCGGGTCTTCACGGTACAATCCAGTCCAGCATTTGGGAGAGAAACAATGCGTCAGCTTTCCATTGCGGTCTGCGTGTTGTGCCTGGCAGCTCAATTCGCCTCCGCACAAAAGCTTTCGCCGGAAGTGGGTGAATTCGTCACCGTAGATGCACCCACGGTCGCCCTGACTCACGTGCGTGTCATTGACGGCACGGGAGCGCCCGCGCGAGACGATCAGACTGTGGTTCTCTCCGAAGGAAAGATAGTTTCGGTTGCCGACACCGCTTCGGCGAACATTCCAAAAGATACGCGAGTACTCGACCTGAGCGGAAAAACGGTAATTCCCGGACTGGTGGGCATGCATGACCACATGTTTTATCCGGTGGGCGGAAGAATGTATGGCGAGATGGGCTACAGCTTCCCGCGACTTTATTTGGCGGCCGGCGTCACTACCATTCGAACTACTGGGTCGGTCGAGCCTTACACCGATCTCAATCTGAAGCAGCAAATTGATGCCGGCGAAATGCCGGGCCCACACATACATGTAACGGGACCCTACCTGGAGGGCGCAGGAACATGGGCGCTACAGATGCACCCGCTTGCCGGGCCGGACGACGCTACGAAGACCGTCAATTACTGGCTGGATGAGGGCGTGGACAATTTCAAAGCCTACATGTTCATCACCCCCGAAGAGCTTTCTGCGGCGATCAGTGCCGCGCATAAACGTAACGCTAAAGTTACGGGCCATCTCTGCACCATCGGCTTTCGCGAAGCGGCTGCGCTTGGCATTGACGACCTGGAACATGGACTGCTGGTGGATACCGAGTTCTTCCTATGGAAAAGGCCGGACACGTGCCCCGACGATCCGAAAGGGATCGAGTTCCTCTCCAAGCTGAACGTACAAACCGGCTCTGTGCACGACATGATTTTAGATCTGGTTAAGCGGCATGTTGCCATGACCTCCACGCTGCCCGTGTTTGAGATGTTCGTTCCCGGACGTCCTTCAATTCAGCCCCGTGTTCTCGCCGCTTTATCGCCGGAGGCGCAGTCGGAATTTCTGGCCAACAAAGTCCGTTCGGCGGATCCAATCTCACTTCGAAAACGCTACGGTTCTGACGCCTCGCCCTGGACGGCGGCATTCCAGAAGGAAATGGAATTCGAGCGAGCGTTTGCGAAGGCGGGCGGACTGCTGCTCGCAGGACTCGATCCCACCGGCATGGGCGGCGTGATCGCCGGTTTCGGCGACCAGCGCGAAATCGAGCTTTTAGTTGAGGCTGGATTCACTCCCCTTGAAGCCATCCACATCGCTACCGCAAGTGGCGCGCAATATCTAGGAGAGTCCGATCATATTGGAACGATCACCCCCGGCAAAGAGGCGGACCTGGTGGTGCTGAAGGGAGATCCGTCAAAGAATATTAGTGACATCGAGAATGTGGAAACTGTATTCAAAGACGGGATCGGGTACGACTCCGCAAAGCTGATCGAATCTGTGCGTGGGCACGTGGGTAGCAACTAATTTCCGGTAAAATCGCCGCGACATGCTCGTATTAGCTTCGGCTTCTCCACGCCGCCAGGAACTTCTTCGGAACGCTGGAATTGTGTTCACGGTGCAGCCCGCTGACATCGCTGAAAACCTAGTTGCCGGAGAATCTCCACAAGCATGCGCAGAGCGACTGGCCTTGCAGAAGGCGCGGGCAGTTTTTCAGCAGCGCCCAACAGAATATGTTTTGGGCGCGGACACAATTGTCGTTGTGGGCGGCGAGATATTGGGAAAGCCGCGCGACGAAGAAGATGCAGCGCGGATGCTGCGATTGCTCTCGGGCCGAACTCATGAGGTGATCACCGGCGTGTGCCTTGTGGGTGTCCGGTTGGGTAGCTCAGACTCGGCGACGCCTTTTGAGGATGTGCGGTCCGAAATCACCGTGGTGTCTATGTCACCGTTACGTGATAAGGACATCCGGGAGTACGTTGCGACGCACGAATCTGCCGATAAAGCGGGAGCCTATGCCATCCAAGGCATTGCTTCTCGCTGGATTCAGCGGATTGAAGGAGATTATTTTAATGTGGTGGGATTGCCGGTATCGCTGGTTTACCGGATGCTACGGGAGCATGACGCGATCTGAGTCCCGGAATCTGCGATGGGGCGCGGCTAGGACTTCTGCTCTGGTTTTTTCTCGTCGTCCTTCATGGCTGCCTTAAAATTTTTTATCCCCTCGCCCAGACCTTTGCCGAGGCCCGCGAATTTGCTGGGGCCGAAGATCAAGAGGGCGATTCCAATGATCAGCAAAATGTGCATCGGCTGGAATAGACCTTCACCCATAGCTTTCTCCTTCACACGCTTACTTCAAATTTTAGGCTTCGCGCACGTGAGAGTCAAAGAGCCGGTCAGTCGCAGTCATGTAAATCCAAAGTCACACTAAATCACTTCAATCAACCGGGCCAACAACGCTGCTCGCCGCGGCAGTTCTGCAATTACGACTGACTCGTGACTGGCATGGGCGCCTTCGCCGACGGCGCCCAGGCCGTCCAATGTAGGGATTCCCATCGCTGCGGTGAAGTTTCCGTCGGAACCGCCGCCGACCGCGGCTTCTTCCAGGTGCCAGCCTAGTTCTTTCGCGATATGCGAAGCCCTCTGATAAAGCGATGCGATGCTTGCGTTGCGTTCCATCGGCGGACGGTTTATCGCCCCCAATACTTCAATTTTGCAATGGGGATTGGCGGGCTTGAGCTTGCGCAGTTTCTTGTCCATGGCTGCGGCATCTTTCATTGTGGGAACTCGAACATCAACAAATGCGGAAGCTTCCGAGGGGATTACGTTCGACCGCGTGCCGGCGCGAACTATTCCAACATTTAGAGTTATGCCGCGCTTCAAATCAACCATGTTTGAAATCGCGAGAATCTGTTTTGCCAACTCGATTACCGCGCTCTCGCCTTTTTCGAAATCCAGACCTGAATGTGCCGCCCTTCCGGTGATCTTGATTCCGTATTCGCCGACTCCTTTTCGGGCGGTTTTCAGCGCGCCCTTGAGTCCATAAGCTGGTTCCAACACGAGAACCGCCGCGGATTGGAGCGCCAGATTTTCTGTAATCTTTCTTGAGGACTCGCTGCCCACTTCTTCGTCGGAAACCAGCAGAACGGTTACGGACCTGGGTAGCCGGTTGCCATTCCAGGTCAGCAAGGCTTCCAGTGCATGCAGAATCAAAGCAATTCCCGACTTCATGTCGAGCACGCCGGGACCCCAAAGCCGGCCTTCGGCACCGCGGCACGGCATCTTTGAAATGGTACCGAGCCTGTATACCGTGTCGAGATGTCCTAGCAGCAACAGCGGCTTACCGGTGGCGTGACTGCTGAAGTCCACTTGCAGATGCTTTCCGAACTTTTGCGCATCATGAAAAGTAACTTTTCCACCAATTGAGTCGAACCTTCCGGCCACGACCGTTCCGAGGCGGTCAACGGCCTGTTTAATATCACTGGGGGATTCAATCTCTACTAGCCGTTGGATAGTCTCCACGATTTCGTGCCGTCGCTTTTCGAAATGGAGAAGGTACTCGCTCGCATCTTTTGGCGCGGCGTTAGTCGGTGATTTCTTCTGAATACTTTTTTCCTTCATCATTATTCCGCGCACTAACGGCAGTAGGTTAATCCGGATGCAGGTCCGCTACAGGCGAGAATGGCTTTCTGGAGTTTTTCCCATGACCCGTTCCGCGCCCCTATCCTGCCATCAGAAACAGTGTTGGACGCTCGGTCTCCGGCCGTTCTTTCCAATAACTGGTCAAAATTTCGTAGACCATCAACCCGACTTCTCCGGTCCCGAAAGACACATAATATAATGCTTGGACGAGTGGGGATTTTTCTGCGGCCAAACCCAGAATGATATTTTTTGCTTTCAGTCTGATGCTGACATACGCAATCGTATTCGCGATCACGTTGGCATTCCGAACGATAATCAGATTCTCCGCCGAATTGCGTTCCACTTCTACTTCGAGTTGCTCGTAAAAATCGCTTCGGTCGTCCAGCAGTTCCACATGCAGAAATGTAAGCGGACCGCTGATCTTGTAATGCTTCTCGATCTTTGCGCGAATCTCGGAGCGGTACTGCCTATCCAGGGTCACAATTGGAACGATATTGGGATTTTCACTGGCTAACTTTTCCCACAACTGCCGCGATTCTTCATCACAAAATTCGCATTTCCGAACCCGCAACTCGGTAGAGCGAAAGTACCGGCTCACCGCGCTAGTGAAGATCAGCAGCGTGATGAAAATGCTGGCAATAATAATTCCGTCAGGGCGTTCCTTGATATTCACTCCAAGCGTATAAGCAAAGATCGCGGCGCAAAGCCAATAGTATAGGGACTTCATCCGCGGCTTGACTTTGTCCTCTTCGTTTTCAGAGGCGTCGCGCCAGAGCCCGAGTGCCGCCGCAACTGCCGCAGAAAAAATCAGTACCAGGACTCCAGTGGCATAGGCGCCCCCTTGTCGAACCACGCTCCCTCGGAACACCAGAGTCACGACAAGATCAATGGCAAACAAAACCAGGACCAAAGGACGCGCATAGGACACCCAGCGGGGCGACATTCCGAAGCGCGGCAAGTAGCGCGGTATCAAATTCAGCAGGCCCGCCATGGCGGAAGCGCCGGCAAACCACAAGATCAGTATTGTGCTTACGTCATACAGCGATCCAAAACTTCGCCCTAAATGTTCATGCGCGAGATATGCCATGGCGCGTCCGCTTGCCGGGCCGCCCTCGCGATATGCGCTCTCTGGGATAAGAACGGTGGTGACAATGCTTGACCCGATAAGCAAAACGCTCATGAGCACCGCGGCAGTCAGAAGAAGCCAGCTGGTATTCCGAATTCTTTCCGTTGGGATTTCTGCGCCGTCTCCGGCATCCTCTTGGTTCTTTTCGTGGCTACCGCGCTTTTCGCCACGAATCAGGGGCATCAACGAAACTCCGGTTTCAAATCCGCTTAATCCAAGCGCCAGGCGTGGAAATACAAAGCACGACGCAATGAAAATCCCTGTCCATCCCTGCCCATTTCCGTGCAACGCAGCGTGCCAGTTCCTCAGCAACTGGGGATGTTGCCAGATTTCAAACGCACAGCGAACAAGCACAGCAGCATTTAAAAATATGTAGGGAATAGCCACGGCCATTGCCAAAGCAATGGCCTCTCCAAATCCCCTTAGGAAAACTATTGCCAGCAATGCAAGCAAGGCAATGGTGATCGCCATGTGGAGATGGTGAGCGTATGGCCTAATCAGTGGGTTTTCTACGACATGGCGCGCAGAATCGGCAGCGCTCAGGGTCATCGTGATTACGAAATCTGTCCCCGCGAATCCGAGCAAGACTAGGACGAGTAATTTGCTCGGCCATCCTTTGACTAGATGTTCCAGCAAAGCTATTGAGCCTTGTCCAGCGTAAGAGCGCCGCGCAACTTCGCGGTATACCGGAACGGCGCAAAAGATCGTGACGAAGACGAGAACTACGGTCGCGACCGGCGCCAAAATGCCGGCGGCTAGCAGAGCAATGCCCGCCTGGTAAGCGATGCTCGAAAAATAATCAACGCCGGTCAACCACATGACCGCAAACCAGGAGTGTTGTTGGCCGGCTGCGTCTTTGTTGTGGATTGAAAGATCCCTGCCAGAGAAGAACCAGCGGGAAAGGAAACCGCCATGCGGCTTCGGTTCTTCGGGTTCGATTATCTCGGAGGTTTCGGGCACTGGCGTCTGGACTTTAAATAGAGGTGAAAAACATCGGTGGTTTTTGATGCGGGAAAGGCGGCTCCTAGATAGTCGTCGTCTTCCACTTCGCCCTTACCGGTCCGCAATCACTAGGCTTTAGCCGACTTTATCGTGGGAACCGGATTATCCGATTCCGGGTTGTGCCAACCGCCAACGTCTACAGCCAGACTGTCAGCCTGCGAAGGTCCCCACGTACCTGGCTTGTATTCGCGTACTGGGCTTACGTTTCCAAGAACAGGATCCACGATAGACCACGCCGCTTCCACCGCGTCTTCCCGGACAAACAACATCGCGTCTCCATGCATCGCATCCCCCAGAAGTCGCACGTATGCATCCATCTCGTCAGCCGCTTGTGATTCAACTGCCGTGAGTTTGGCTGGCATCGAAGTCATTGCCGGTCCGGGACGTTTGACTTGGGCGTTGAGGCTGATCGAAAGCTCTCCCGGTCCTAAGTTGAATACAAACGAATTGCTGGAATCTCCGGCAATGCTTTCCAGCGGAGGCTTTCTCAGGGTCACCACTACCTGCGTCGAGGTTACCGGCAAACACTTGCCTGCGCGAATAAGAAAGGGCACGCCCGACCATCGCCATGATTGAATTTGCAAGCGCACCGCCGCGTAAGTTTCCACCGTCGAATTGGAAGCAACTCCTTCTTCTTTTTTATAGCCTTCAAATTGGGCACGGATCACATGCTTCGGATCGAGCGGCGGAATCGTGCGGAATACTTTCACCTGTTCATCGCGAATGGAATCCGCATGGATGCCGGCAGGCGGTTCCATAGCGAGAAAAGCTACAACTTGCAGCATGTGATTCTGAATCACGTCCCGAATTGCCCCATTGGCGTCGTAAAAGCTTCCGCGTCCCTCGACCCCGAACTGTTCGGCCATCGTGATCTGCACACTCTCGACATAATTTCGATTCCAGATTGGCTCAAGGAAACTATTGGCAAAGCGAAAGAAAAGCAGATTGAGAACCGTCTCCTTGCCCAGATAGTGATCAATGCGGAAAATTGCTGATTCGGGCAAAACCGCTCGCAGCGCAGCATTCAGCTTTTCCGCCGAAGCAAGGTCATGGCCGAAGGGCTTTTCGACGATTACCCGCGCATTTTTCAGGCAGTCAGCCTTCGCCAGAGACTCCACCACCCCAATAAATAAATCCGGAGGGATGGCCAGATAATGCGCGGGCGCTTTGGATGATCCGAGAGTCTTTTTTAGAAGTTGAAATGTACTCGGATCGCCATAATCCCCTCCGACGTAGCGGAGCATACCGAGAAACCTTGTCAGAGCGGCTTCGTCAACATTAGAAATGTGCTGTTTCACGCTATCGCGAGCGCGCTTTTTCAAATGCTCATCCGACCGGCCAGCCTTTGCGACACCGATTATCGGAACATTGAGCTTCCCGCTCTTTACCATCTGATACAGGGCGGGAAGGACTTTCTTGTCTGCCAAGTCGCCCATTACTCCGAACACCACCAATGCATCGCTCGAAGCCTTTCCATTGGCGGAATTATGCGCTTTACGATTTCTCGGATCACTCATAGTCCTCCTAGTGTATGACGAATGAGCGACCAGTGTCGTAGCCGTGAACCGTAGCGTTAGCGTTCGTTTAACGCACGCGTTTGAAGGTCTTTCAAATCAGGACACTGTACCAGTTCCAATTTATAGATTGGCCTTAAATGTCAGCAAAGATGTCTTGACTTCCTGCATATGAGGCCTAACATATAAATATCACCTCCGATCCAACTCAGGATCGAGTGGGCCGATAGCCAAGGAACCGTCACCGCTTCTTGGTTGTCGGCCCATTTAATTGCGTTCATTATTCCAACCCAGTCAGCTTCAACAGTGGTTTATCCTGTTCCCGTGACCAGTTTCTACGTCAAGAATTTTGGATGCCGCGCCGCCCAAGCGGACGGCGCCGCTATAGAACAGCAATTCCGGCAGTTCGGTTTGGAGACCGCCGAGTCGTCCCATCATGCGGGGATCGTCGTTTTCAATACTTGTACCGTGACGGCTGCCGCCGATCAGGATGCTCGTTCCGCCATCCGCAAAATCCATCGCGAAAATCCTGATTGCCAGATCGTGGTCACCGGATGCTACGCGCAGCGGGCGCCAGAGGAAATTGCCAGTCTGCCCGGAGTGCATACGGTTGTCGGAAACTCCCACAAGCATCGCCTCGCAGAAATCGTTCTGGCGGCGAACCAGTCCCGCTTAAACACGAATCCCGGCTTGGTTTCGATCTCGGATTTGCAAAGTTCGGTCACTCGTCTTTTCGTTTCCGATATTTTTGCTCACACCGAACTGCTCGCCGCCCCAGTCTTCGACGCCGCAAATGAACGCACACGCCCGAACCTCAAAGTTCAGGATGGGTGCAACAATCGCTGCTCGTTCTGCGTAATCCCCTATGTTCGAGGGCAAAGCCGGTCTTTACCTTTGCAGCAAATTATTCGCGAAGTGCAGACTCTCGTCCGCGCTGGATATCGGGAAGTCGTAATCTCGGGAATCAATTTAGGACGCTGGGGGCGGGATCTCCCCGCAACTGGTAACAGCCGCGCATCGCGCTTCGAAGATTTAGTTTGCGCGATTCTCCAGCAAACTGCGCTGGAAAAGCTCCGTATCTCCTCGGTAGAACCCATGGATTGGAGCGATGAATTAATTTCGATGATGGCCGAATCACCACGCATTGCAAAACACGCGCACGTCCCAATGCAGTCAGGGAGTGACCGGATATTGCGGCTTATGCATCGCAAATATCGCCCGTGGCATTATCGCGAAAAGATCGAAAAAATTCGCGCCGCAATGCCCACTGCGGCAATCGGTGCTGACGTCATGGTCGGCTTCCCCGGCGAAACCAACGCTGATTTTGAAGAAACGCGGCGAATGAGTGAAGAACTGCCTTTCACTTACCTGCACGTCTTCACATACTCACCGCGTCCTCGGACGCCCGCAGCCGCAATGGCAGACCAAGTCCCAGTGCACACAGCCCGAGAGCGAAATCGAATCCTGCGCCAACTAGCACAAGAAAAGAATTTGGTATTTATGCGTTCGTTTATTGGAAAGCGGATCGAGGCTATCACTCTTAACGAACGATCTGAGGAGCAAGGCAAAGATTTTACCGAGGCTTTAACACATAACTTCCTGAAGCTTCGCCTGACTGGACCGCACCCAGCAAATCATTGGATGCAGGTACAAGTGAAGAGTGTAGAAACCGGGTCGCTGATCGGTGGGCTCGCGGAAATCTCATCTCTCCATCTAGTACGATGACGGCTGTGGCTGGACGATATATTCTTGCCGTTCTTTTCGTCTTGGCGGGATCGATGCACTTCCTTTTTCCAGCCTCATATATCCGAATCGTCCCTCCGTTCCTGCCAGTGCCACGATTGCTGGTTTTCATCAGTGGGATCGCCGAAATCGCCGGCGGTGCGGGCCTGCTTGTCCCAAAATTTCAGCGGGCAGCAGCTTATGGATTGGTACTCCTTCTATTGGCGGTCTTCCCTGCCAATATTTACATGGCCGTAGCCCACCTTCAATTTCCTGGATTGTTAGGAAAATCTTGGATCCAGTGGCTACGGCTGCCACTTCAAATACCGCTGATTTGGTGGGCTTTGCAATATACGAAGAGTAGATAGGCCCTAACAGCTCGCTCAGCTACATGCCCAGCTTCTTAACTTCTTCGTTGTAATACTTGCGATACAAAATGTCCCACTCCTGGCTGCCTTCCAGAATGGTGCGCTTCTGATTCTCAATCTTGTGACGGGCGGCCAGATCAATCTTTTCTTCGTGGCTAAGTAAGTCTTCGAGGATTTTGCGCACTTCGAGGCGAAGAGTATTGCGGTCTTCCACAAAATCCACTTCGTCCATCCCAGCCAGCGCGTCGGTTAATCCGTGGGCAACTTTGTTGACTTTATCGCGGCTGAGCCTCACAGCACTGCCTTGTACTTGCGGACGAGTTCACTCTTCACTTTACGAAACATTTCCTGATAGTTTGCGCCGCTCTTGTTCATTTCCTCGGAAT
This sequence comes from uncultured Acidobacteriaceae bacterium, assembly GCA_963720075.1. Taxonomy (GTDB): domain Bacteria; phylum Acidobacteriota; class Terriglobia; order Terriglobales; family Acidobacteriaceae; genus PALSA-188. The sequence continues at coordinate 13,123 of CAVREG010000017.1, forward strand.
AGGCTTCCAGGATCACACGTACTTCATCGTTGATGCGGTCTTCGAGGGACAATTCCTCGAGGATGGCCGCGTGCACCTTCTCCGTAACCGCAGGCACAGCCTTGGTCTCGATGAACTCGCCGGCAATTAATTTCTTGGTGACTTCGCGGGCCAGATAGCCCACGTATTCTTTCGAAAGCAGCATGAGGCGGATGAATTTCCGTTTGCGAAAAACTCGATTTGCGAGAAAACAGTGTAGCACAGCTTGTGCAGCCATCGGCCCAATCGCGGGAATAGACGCCTGTGGATGATGAAGCATCGAAGGGACATGCCAAAGCAAAGGCAAGCGGCTCGACGCGACTCCGCCAACAGCCGCATAAAAACTGGTCGAATTAAAACGGCGGCGGTCCCCTCCATCGAGCTGGCTCAGGCCTTCCTCGCGATTCAACTCCCCATTCGGCCTCCATACCCACCGGCAGAAGCGAAACTCGTCGCCGAAATTCCGCGAGAAGATGGATGGCTCTATGAACCCAAGTGGGACGGCTTTCGCTGCGTGGCCTTTCGTAAAGGCAAAACAGTACTTCTACAATCGAAAGCCGGCCAGCCGCTTGGCCGTTATTTTCCCGAGATGGTTGCCGCATTGACCGCGCTTCCGCAGCACCGCTTCGTTTTGGACGGCGAGATTGTAATCTTCTCCGGAACTCGTCTTTCCTTCGACGATCTTCTCCAACGCATTCATCCCGCTGAGTCCCGTATCCGCAAACTCGCGACGGAGACTCCCGCGACAATGATGTGTTTCGATCTGCTCGTTGACTCCGATGGAAAATTGCTAACCAACCTACCTCTGCGCGACCGAAGAAAGAAACTCGAGCAATTTCTTAAAGGCCTGCCGAAAAAGGGGGCTGTTCGGCTCTCGCCGGCGTCCGAAAGTTCAGATCAGGCCGACAAATGGATGCGCGAGCTTGCCAGCATGGGCTTAGACGGCATTATTGCCAAACGTCTCAACGAGCCCTATCGTTCGGGCGAGCGCACTGCGATGGTCAAGATCAAGCGCATTCGCACGGCAGACAGCGTTGTAGGAGGTTTCCGCTATGCTGAAAAGCGGAACGGCATTGGCTCGTTGTTACTCGGCTTATACAACCATGAAGGATTGTTGGATCACGTAGGATTCACCTCCAGCTTTAATCGCGAGCAACGCGAAGAACTGAAGTCCGTTGTCGAACCGCTGATTGGTCCTCCCGGCTTCACTGGCAATGCCCCCGGCGGACCGAGCCGATGGAGCACAAAACGTTCAACCGAATGGCAGCCTTTAAAGTCGAGGCTGGTGTGCGAAGTTCGTTACGATCACTTTTCCGGCGGACGTTTTCGCCACGGCACAAAGTTTTTGCGCTGGAGGCCAGAGAAAAAGCCTTCTCAATGCACTTTTGAACAAGTCGAGCCTGCTGCAAAGGCGAAATCTAATCAGGACCGAGTGGCGAGCTAGACACCAACCAGGAATGAAACTTTGAAAAGAAACGACGCCCAATCAATGACCGTTAGCGGGAAGATTCGCCTTAAAAAACCCCTACTTATCACCTTTTCCGTCCTGGTGATTGTTTTCGCCGTGTTGCTAACCGTCTTCGTCCGTGAATCGAACCCGTACCTGAAGAAGCGTGCCATCGCGTTGCTGGAGGAAAAACTAAACGGCGATGTACAACTCGATCAGTTCGAAGCGTCCCTCTATCCCGCAATCCAAATACATGGCTCCGGCCTGGTTGTGCGCTACGAAGGACGAACCGACATCCCGCCCCTGATTTCGATTCGCGAATTCACAGCTAGCGCCGGACTCCTCGGCCTCGTAGGAAAACCATGGAAAGTAGATCACCTCGAATTGAAGGGAATGGTGATTACAATCTCGCATCGAGATCAACAGCCGCCCCCCCCCTCATCTAAGAAACGGAAATTGAAGGACATACCCCTTCTGATTCAAGAGTTGGTCGCCGACGATACGCAACTTGTGATTGTGCCGAAAGACGAGGCAAAGGCCCCTCACGTTTTTGAAATCCATCATCTGCTGATGAACCATGTCGGACTGCACCGTGCCGCATCCTTCATAGCTCAGCTAACCAATCCAAAGCCTCCCGGCGAAATTGACTCCAGCGGCTCATTTGGTCCGTGGAATGCCGCTGAGCCCGGACAGACGCCTCTGTCGGCGACTTATACATTCGCCAAGGCCGACTTGGGAGTATTCAAGGGGATCAGCGGAATTCTGTCGTCGAGCGGGCAATTTGACGGGATACTCGACCGCATCGAAATACAAGGCAAGACTGAAACTCCGGACTTTACCGTTACCAGTGGCGGACATCCCGTCGCGTTGCACACGCAATTTAGCGCCACTGTGGACGGCATGAATGGAGACACTTTTCTGCATCCAGTAAGCGCGCAATTCTTAAACTCATTCGTCGTGGCCAATGGCGGCGTCGTTCAAACGCCGGGGAAGCAAGGCCGAGATATTAAATTGGACGTTACAGTCGAGAAAGGACGCATTGAAGACATGCTTGCGCTAGCCGTAAAGGCAGACAAGCCGCTGATGATCGGTCCGGTTAAGTTTAAAACGAAATTCTATTTGCCTCACGGCAAGGGCGACATAGCAGAGCGCCTCAGATTGAACGGGATATTCCAGGTCCGGGACGCTGAATTTACCTCGCCCGAAGTGAGGGCGAAACTTGGTGCCCTCAGCCGCAAAGCCAAGGGAAAGCCAAACGATAAACAAAAAGGAAGCAGCGTCACAACGCTACGTGGGCAGTTTGCACTCGGCAACAGAACCATTACCCTTCGCCGGGCAAACTTCGCAATTCCCGGCGCCAGTTTCGCGTTTGATGGCACTTACGCGATTGCGAATGAAGCGCTGGATTTTCACGGCATACTACGGATGAGCGCCAAGCTCTCGCAGACCATGACGGGTTTCAAGTCATTCTTGCTAAAACCTGTCGACCCCTTTTTCAGAAAGGATCACGCAACCCAACTTCCCATCAAGATTTCAGGAACCCGCGGTAAGCCATCGTTTGGCCTCGACTTCCATCACAAACAGGACGGGAAACCAGATCGAACGCCTTCCGATGACGCGGGAAATTCGTTCAATGAGCAAAAGTCACATTCAACCCAGTAGTCAATGTGATGTCATTCCTCTTTTTGGCCGCCGGTGGATTGGTGACATATATATCTCCGAAAGCGGTTTGCCACCCCAGCCATTTGCTGATCTTCGTCACCGTTCCAAAATCGAAAGTAGATCGGTATTCGCCTGCTTCATTCAAAGCCGGGAAAACATAAAGCTTCTGCGTCATCAGTGTTGATTTTCCGAGTTTGTGGGTTAGCTCTTCGCCAATCGTAAGGGCAGCCACGTTGCGCTGCAATGTTGTGTAATTTTCGCGCGTGTAGTTTGCGCCTGCGAGCAGATCCAGGGTCGTACTATCATTTTTAACGACATGGTAACCAAAACCTGCTCCGAACACAGAACGCAAATCCAGGCTCTGGAGCGCGTCAGTTTGAAAATCGCTGCTCACAAATCCAAATGCCCGGGCGTTAATATTTCTCTCGTAACGGATTCCGCTCTGAATCGAATTCGCCGTCGTACCGCTCACTCCCCCAGTCGTGCCATTCGTGGCATAGACAGAATTCGCATAGAGCGCTACTTGATCATTTACAGATTTTCGGTCGGCGGTGAATGCAAGCGCCAGGTTTTTCGTTTCGCTGTTCCCTGCGGTGAGCGCGAACCCAACATTCGCGCCTCCGTTCCAACCCTGTGTAAGCCGGGGATGCTGTGACCGCTCCCAAGCCGTCTGTTGCTCCGGACTTCGCATATCCACAACGGCTTCTTTCGGAACTGTGACCGTACTGTTGTCTGCCGTCGTGATCACTAAGTTGCTGCCCGCGGTTGTGACCGTTCCCGTGGCTGGCTTGGCATTCTTGATCTCGACATGTAAAGGCTGAGTGGAATGGATCTCGTCAACGGCAGACCATTTAATCGTAACTTCGCCGGCAAATTCGGTCTTGATTACCAGAGCCTTGCTGTCGGATTTCAAAATATCGCCGCTCAAGCGATCGCCGTTTTTTAACACTACTTGGTCGGCAAGCGCCAGAATGGAATGCAATATAACCATAGTTAAAAGAATGAACGATAAATGTTTTCGCAAGGCAGGACCTCCAGGACTGGATTGGGGACATATAACAGGCACTCGTTGGGCTTGATCAATTTAGGTGTACGGCGGCGGTGCGCCTACAGGATCATCGTCTGATTGATTTTAAGCAATGGTAGAGGCAGGAAATAGTTCCGCGATTGTGACGCCCTTCGCCCTAGCTCTTGATTTCGGTATTTGTCGTGGTTGGAGCCGAAGGCGGTGTCTTCGGAGGATCTTCCGAGCCTTCTTTCATTCCGCTCTTCAAGGCGCGAATGCCTTCCCCGATTCCCTTGCCCAACTCTGGCAGCTTCTTGGGACCGAAAATTAGCAGAGCAATGGCAAAGATAATCAGCAGGTGCATTGGTTGAAATAGGCCTTCAAACATACAGTCCTCCGCACAAGACGTTCAATAAATATTGTACTCCTCCCTCAGCCCCTAGTGAATCCGGCCCTTTCCTATGCCGCTTGGCGCTGGCCTAGCTCTGTTACCAAAGACCCCCGGCATTCGCAAATCGTTCTAACCTGCCGAATTACTTCCGTTACCTTCCGGCCTCCGCACGACTCCTTTATGTTTCGGGAACAGACTGTCCTTTCACTCCTGTCATATCGAGGGATTCGCTTTGCGCAAGCTTTTGACCTTCCTTTTAGTTGTCACGTTCGCGCATCTCGGCTTTGCCGATTCGCCTGAGGTGCTAACTTGCACCGACACTGTCGCGTTGTTAACGGGCGGAATCTCAAACCAAAGACTCAGCGAAATAGCAAGCCAAGCAAGTGTTTCCTTTCAAATGGGACAAGCGGTCCAGAAAGACTTTCTGACTGCTGGGGCCGACGGGGCATTGATTCGCAGTCTGCGTGTACATCAATCTTCAAACGCAAACAGCAGTTGTTCCAGTGCGTTGTGGGAAGCTGCCGACAGGACGCATCGCGGAGACTATTCCGGTGCCGAGAAAATCCTCCGTAAGCTAATCGAAAGCAATCCGAAAAATGCCGAGTTGCATTTCGCGCTGGGATACCTCCGCCAGCAACAGGGAGACTGGAATGAAGCCTTCGATGAATACAGCACCTCGAAGGAGCTAATGCCTGGCCTGCCCGAAACCCACAGCCGTCTGGCTTATGTGTTCTACCAATCCAATGATTCGAACAACACTATCGCTGAAGCGCGGACGGCGCTAAGCATTGACCCGCGTAACGTTGAAGCTCACCGAATGATGGGGCTGGGACTCTATATCAATGACCAGTACAATTTTGCCTTCAACGCTTTTCGCGAGGCTCTTTCCCTCGAGCCCGACAATGCCGATACCCACTACGACATAGCAATGACGCTAAGTGAAAACAAAGAGCCTCAAGCGGCTGCCGCTGAATATCGCATTGCTATCAAGTTGCGCCCGGCATTCTGGCAAGCGCATAACAATCTTGGAATTCTGCTGCACTATGGTGGAAAACTTGATGAAGCCATCGCAGAGTACAAACGGGCAAAGCAACTGGCCCCGCAAGAACCCACGGTCCGGAATAATCTCGGCAATGCTTATTACGATAAGGGCGACTACGACGCTGCGGTGGCCGAGTTTCACGAACTGTTCCGCCTGAACCCCAATTGGAAAGGGGGACATGCCGGCTTAGCTAAGGTTTACCTCGCCAAGGGAGACTATCAATCCGCAATTCCCGAGCTAAAACTTGCCATTCTCGACAATCCGACCGCATCCCCTGAGCACCGCGTCTTGGGGCAAGTTCTATTGCTTACCCATCAGCAGCAAGAAGGTCTCCGCGAACTGCGCATCGCCGTGGAACTCGACCCCGATTCGGCGCTTGCCCATCGTCTTTATGGCACGGCTCTGTTTGAAGCCCAAAAGTTGAACGCTGCGGCTCAGGAATTTCATGAGGCGCTTAGACTGGAACCCTCCGCCGAAAATCACTACTACCTGGCAGCCTGCCTCATGAGCATGGGCCACGATAACGAGGCGTTGTCTGAACTGGAACTCGCTTCATCTCTCAAGCCCGGGCAAAACCTGTACCGTGCCCGAAAAGACGAGTTGCTCAAGCTGATGAAGGAAAGCAACGCTCAGTAGTGTCTATCGTCCCTCCCAAAAGCGGAAGGACAATTACCACCATGAACTCCCGTGCCGTGGTTAGCCGGCCGAGCGCCTCCTAGAATCACATTGAATATCGCAAGTTCGGCGCTATGCCGATGGGGTGAACAACGATGAGCCCGACACAATCCACTGCAGTTGCGCCAGCCCGTGAACAGACGACCGCCGCTTCTTCGCAAACAGGGATTCAACATTCTGCGGTTCAAGCATCAGTGGTACCGAAACTTGAAGCCACCGAATCCTGGTCAAGCAGTCCAAAGGCGGCCGGTTACGGTATGCCTTGTGCCAAGTGTAAAACGTACTACGCAGCGAATCTCGCCGCATGTCCAGTATGCAAAGCCACAGAGCGGGTCGCGGTAATGGCGACCATTAAAACAAATACGATTGTCTCTGGCGAAAAAGTTCCCGATCCCGAAGCTTTGGAAGAAGAGCGCGAACGATTTCTTCGGGAGTTTAAATCGCAAGCCTACGCCGCGTCATTGCAGCTCGGCCCGACGGCAAGCTCGCATTGCACCCGGGAAGAAAATCATCAAGGCGTGATCGAACCCGCTACGGTATGCCAGTCTTGCTATGAACAATTGCAGGAACGAGTGGATGTTTTGGAAGCCGTCCTCCACATGGACGTGAAAGAAGCCGCCGAAGTAATCTACGATGCGGTTTGGTCCGACCCCTCCGATCCCACTAAGACATACCAAAACGCTGCACAGGCAATGCTCAGCGAGTTAAAAAAACGCTCTGGCATCACGCCTGTGTTTGGGCCGCTGCAACCTTTATCGCACTGAGTGCTCCCAAGTCGGATCACCCCGAAATACGGCCCGACTTTCAGCAGGCCATAAACTCCAGCCTCACATTCAGCCCGACTGAAAGTAGGCCATCCCCAAGTGGTGCCCGTGCGTTTCCATAAATTATTCAGTTTGACCGCAAGATACGGATAGTCCACGATGGGGTCACCGTCTAAGCTCCGTTACTATGAACACGAATGCATTGCTGAACAGACCGACTTCAACTAACGCGACGGGGGTTTCTAAGCCGTCGGCTACCTCAACGACCGGCTCGCCCGAAGACCGCATGTGGCGTTCCGCCCTAGCCCGTGATTCCAAGCAGGATGGCGTTTTCATTTTCGCGGTGTCGTCCACCGGTATTTACTGCCGTCCTTCATGTCCGGCGAAACGTCCGCTCCGCGCAAACGTAACCTTCTTTCGGGATCCACAGGACGCCGAGCAAGCCGGCTATCGTGCGTGTTTGCGCTGCAACCCGAAATCCACGGACGGCAATGCTAACCTCAAACTAGTGGAGGCGATTTGCCGCCACATCGAGCAAGGTCTCGATGAGCCGATTACGCTATCGGCTTTAGGAGCAACGTTCAATCGAAGCCCATTCCATCTACAACGAACCTTCAAAGCAATCTTGGGAGTAACTCCACGCGCCTACGCCGAGTCCTGCCGGATAAAGCGACTGAAAAACAACTTGCAGGCGGGTCACTCAGTCACCCGCGCGATATACGACGCCGGATACGGTTCCAGCAGCCGACTTTATGAGCGCACGGCTTCGCAACTGGGGATGACTCCAGACAAATATCGGCGCGGATCCGTCGCCACGGCCATTCGTTACTCATGCACGGATTCGCCGCTGGGACGAATGTTAATTGCCGCAACCGACAAGGGAATCTGTGCTATCCAATTTGCCGATTCCGATGAAGAACTCGAACAAGGCTTGAAGCACGAATTTCCCTTCGCGGTTCGGCGTCGCGACGACGATGCCTTACGGCCCTGGACTCAAGATCTGCTCCGCCACATGACCGGTCAGTCATTACATTCGGCGCTTCCTCTCGACATCCGGGCTACCGCTTTCCAGCATCGCGTATGGACTTATCTGCGGTCCATCCCATTCGGCGAGACGCGCTCCTACAGCCGGGTCGCCCGCGACCTGGGGCAGCCGACAGCTACTCGTGCCGTTGCCAGGGCTTGTGCAACAAACCAAGTCGCGGTGGCAATTCCCTGCCACCGCGTGGTGCGCGAAAACGGGGACTTGGCAGGCTTTCGTTGGGGAATCGAGCGTAAGAGGGCTTTGCTTGAATTGGAAAAGCGCGGAAGCACCAAGTAGATACGCTGCTAGCTGCGTCTCCGAGCACAAACCAAAGACGCAGCCAGCCACGTCTCCAAGTTACCTTGGCCCAGACGACTCGCACTCCCGTTCATCCCGTTCGAACAGCCGTCGCTCGATGGCCGGACTACGGAGGCTTCAAACCCGCGCTGGTGGCCTCATTTGCTTGAGCCGTAGAACTCCAAGGGTTCCCGTCGCAGCGCCAGGTTCCAAAATCGCACAGGCTGGTCAAAGGTAACTGCCAGAATTACCAAAGCGCATGCACGTGGGACATCTATTCGCTTAAGCTCACGGATGAGATGTTGAACGGGTCGTGAGAAAGCAATTGCCCATGGGAACAGACGGTTGTTTGGACGAAGTTCATGTCCGCATCCTGCGCGTGACCGAAGATCTGCGCGCCATCCAACGAGAATTAAATATCGCTGCCATGGAAGCTCCAGGCAATCCTGAGCTCATGGAAGCGCTAACTCAATTGCCCGAGATGGAATCGCTTCAGGTACTGAAGTCCGCTCTTGATCAGATGCGGCATTTTCTTTGGTTCTATATACAGGTGATGACTAACAACTCCGAGAGCGGAGACCAATTGCGGCAAAGTATCCGGCAAAAGCCTGACGATCCTTCCCGCACCACCGACGCATCTCTTCTGGAGAAATTTAAGAACGCCGCCGACAGCGCGCTCTTGCAATATCTCGCTGACGGAAAAGCCCGGAAGCCGAACTAGTTTAGTTACAGATGGTGGCCTCACTCCGTGGCCTGATCTTCATCCACTGTTGACACATACTTCGCATCAATCCCTCCCATTTGCTTGGCTACCACGTTAAAATATATCGTCACTACCGCTCCAAACGCGGCGTATGTAACGGCGAGAATCCGTGCGACGGGCACCGCTCGCATGGAGATGATGCGCATGGTGGATTGCATTCTGGAGCCGTCTTACAGTTCCTGCACAAGATTTTGAGCCGATTGAGATTCCTTTGTCAGGTGGGTCGCCAGCAAACAGCCAGTCGGACCTTCCAATCCCGGATGTTATAATCTGATCACATTGCAGTGCTCGTAACCACGCTTGCAATGTAACCCTGCGCCGCATTCTTTCTAAATCTCCGCGCAGTTCTCCTCGTCGGGGCGTAGCGCAGCCTGGTAGCGCACCTGGTTCGGGACCAGGGGGTCGGAGGTTCAAATCCTCTCGCCCCGACCAATATTTTCAAGCAGATGAATGATGCTTCTGGTTTTCCGTCTACCAGTGGTGTAGACGATTTTGTAGACGGTGAAGCCCACAAAGCTCAATAACTGTCGCCCCATATCCTCCCCCAAAAGTGGCTTTGCCACGAGTTCGCCCATTAACGGGGCGAGGAGTCGTTAGCCTCCAACGACGAAAGCTCAACTTGCGGCGGATTCCCAATGCCAACCTGCCTGCCTGCTAGGTTTCTGCTATTCATTTGAGCTGGACGGGTTTCCTAGGAAAGCAGTTTGACAACAGACGCAGCCAAGTTCTCGTATTCGGAAGCCTGCAAAGCATCCACAGAAAGCCGGCACACCAGCTACTGAAAGTGCTGCCGTTGTTGGTACAGCAATTCTCCTAAGTCACTAGCCCATGGCCACACAATGCTGAAGCCAATAGCAAGAACGAACGGGGAAGTCCAATAAGCTTCGTCCTGCCGGAAACTCATGAAGACAACAGGGTCCAAGTATCTCCCAAGTTCTCTACTCGCATAACTGTGCCGTCATTCGCACGAAGCATATAAGTACCCACGGGGATCGGCTTATCATCCACTGAGGTCACTGTCCCTCTGCTGTCGCTTTTTCCCACGGCGATGGCTGCGATGCCGGGTTTCCTGACAATATTTGTAGTGATATCGAACCGATAGGTTACCAGCCACACTTTCTCCGGTGGATCGACCGTTTCGAGCCGACCCTGGCCTTCTATTGTTTCCAGCATGTCGTCCATTCCTCGTACCACAATTCGTTCATGAAAAACGGTATAACCTGTATCAGTCAGCAATGGCCCAAAGCAGAAGACCACCGAACACCAACAGCGACAGCGCGGAAGGTCGTGGGAAGAGTTGAGGGGATATGTGTGTTGGTGGAGCTGGTGCTGGTGGAGCTGGTGTCCAACACAATCCAGCGTGATGAGGCAAAGGTTCCACTCCTGCTTCGTTTCCACGTAGCCACGTCTGCCCGTTCAGATTCAAAAAGCCAAATGATCTTCCTGACGGGTCGGTGCGAAAATCGTGAATTTGATCTGCACTAAGAGTCAGCTTGTGGTCGGATGCTGAGTTTTGGATGGTGGCACCATATCGGTCTGCATCAAGAACAAACCAAAGATTGTCGATCTGTGGAAGCGCATTCCGCGCGATATCGAATCGCAGCGGGATGGGTCGAATGCGAACGTGCTTGCTTTTTAGTTCACTAAACTTCTTACCGTTCATGACGAACTCCCTCGCCTTCAGGGTACAGCAATTGGTTCTTGAATGTCTCGCGGCCATCGGCCAAAGCGTGGGGAATTAAGGCACCAAGGAAGAAAGCACGGCAGCGCGTTGGTCGGTTAGGTGGATCGCCGTCGATGTGATGCTCTTCGACCGGATGGCGCGGCTGATGGCACACGCAGCACGTGTGCCGGTTCGCCGCCATGAGGCGGTCGGTCAGATCACCGGGAACGCGCGTACGTTTCTTCACATGGAGAGCATAATCTCACTTGAACCGGCGCGCCACGCTGCTCAGCCCACCGGAACCTTTCTCCGGGGGTGTCAGCCCGCCTTTGCTGGTCTTCTGCCGTACAGGACCGGCGCGGTCAAAACTATGGTGCCGATGTCACGAAGGATATTCTCTGCGATTGGACACTTTCCCCATGTTGAACACAGTAAATTTACCCCAAAGCAACATTATCCGATATTAGCTGATAATATTCTTTTTAAGCCGTTTATTTCTGATATTATCCGTATTCTGTTATTCTCGGTTGCCCAGCTCTATGACTAAGTGGCTCACAGTTGAGGAAATAGCCCGTCATCTGCGTACCACTCCCTCGACTGTCTACAAGCTTAAGGAGCGAGGCCAAATCCGAGGCTACCGGGTTGGGCGTCAGTTGCTCTTCGATGCAGACGAGGTAGACGCGGACATCAAGATCAATAAAAGAAAGAAGCCACGTAGCGATGACGAAGCGAGGTCCCATGAAGATGAGCGCGAAATTTCTTGAGGCCATACAAAACCGGGAACTTGTTGCCGGTTACACCCACGACTTTTATCGTTACCCAGCTCGGTTCTCGCCGCTCTTCGCTCGCGAGGCGATCCGGACCTTTACGAAACCAGGCGATGTCATACTCGACCCCTTCATGGGAGGCGGAACCAGCCTGGTCGAGGCCCAGCTTGAGGGGCGCCATGCGGTAGGAACAGACATCAGCAGCCTGGCGGTTTTTCTTGTTGAAACAAAAACGACGCCACTGACCAAATCGGATCTCCACCGGATTCAGAACTGGGCCGAGACTCTTGACCAGGATCTAAATCTTCGTAGGCCTGCGATAAGGGACGTTGAATGGATTAGCAGGGGATATCAGCGCAACATCAACTCGACGGATACCTGGCCCACGCGCAAAACCTTGGAACTTGCCCTTGCACGAGTTGCCGATCTCGAGGAGACGAGGCAGCAACAGTTCGCTCGATGCGTGCTACTGAGAACCGCACAATGGGCTCTTGATTGCCGCACCGAACTGCCGACAGCAGCGAAACTGCGCTTACAGCTGAAACTCTTTTTGAAAGAGATGATTCGTGGTGCCGAAGAATACGCTCGGGCGCTATGCCAGCATTCACCTCAGCCGCGTGTCGCTTGCCTACACCGCTCGGCGGCAGGCTTGGAATCCGAAGCAGCATGGAAAACGGTCGGTCGGCCCAAGCTGATCATTACTTCGCCACCTTACCCAGGCGTCCATGTTTTGTATCACCGCTGGCAGATTCAAGGTCGCCGCGAGACGCCCGCACCTTTCTGGATTGCAGGAACATTGGATGGCTGCGGTTCGTCCTTCTACACATTCGGAGACCGAAAGCAACGCCACCTAACCAACTACTACGACCAGGCTAAGGCCGCATTTCGCTCGATTGCAAGAATTGGAGACGTCGATACAACGGTTGTGCAGCTCGTAGCGTTTTCCGATCCTACATGGCAGCTTCCGAAATATTTGGAAATGATGAGCGAGGCCGGGTTTGCAGAAATCAAGTTCAAAGAATTTTCAGATGCGGCTGATCGTCGGCTTTGGCGTTCCGTGCCAAATCGTAAGTGGTACGCCAACCAGCGAGGTGAAATCGGAGCCAGCAAAGAAGTCGTTCTTTTCCACCAGTTGAAGAAAGACTGAATAGTCTCACTCTCCGCCACCGGGTAAAACTTATTCTCCTGACCTTCGCCTACTATATTATTTATGTGGGCATATTAATAAGCTTAGTCAACTAATATACTAATTTAGTTGACATAAACATGCCGGCGTATTACTTTGCCTCATCGCAAATAGCGGAGTTTATGGTTATCTGCATTGAAGTCGAACAGCGCACGAAGAACGAACTAGATCAACTGCTCAAAGTTGGGGGGTATAAGGACTATTCACAAGCAGTGGCGGTCGCGATCAGCAACCAGGTGCTGCTCCAGCACCAGGTGAACTGCGACCGGCAATCTGTTTGTCATGGCTGGCGACGCATGTCCCGAGGGTAAGGGAAACTTTCACGCGCGGCTCGATGAACCACTACCCATACCGGCTATCTTTTTGTTGCCGACGCAGAAGCTGACGAATTGCGAAGCGGCTCCTTTGCCAAACTGCGTATTCGTAGCCGGCCATGACGTGCCCGTTGACCGCTGGATCTTCGGTCAACACAACAAGATTCTGCCAGTAAAGGCGAGTTGCCGAGCTCTGGCGGCCCTCTGCCGTGACGCTCGCGGGATTCCGCTCAAGGCTGCCGCGGACATTGCAGCGCAGGCGGCAAAGCTCGGCGACTATTTGAGGCAGACTGACACATCTCACTTAGTCAGTCGGGATGATGCCCTCGCACTCGCGTTCCCTTCAACGGAATCGGAAGCGGGCGACAAGGCAAGACTGAGATTCGCAAATCAGTTCGTTGCTAGTGCCAATAAACAGGGCCAGCTCTCGGGTTTGCCCGTCGATTTGAAACTGGTCAACTACATCTCGGCAAAAGAAGGCCGGTTATCGCTGACAGGAGCAGGTTGGCAATTCGCCGCGATGCCGAATCCGATTCTGGACCGTTCGGCGGGCGATATGGTTGCGAAGTTTTCAGACGAGGAAATTGAATTTCTGGTCGGTCACATTCGGGACAACGTTCCAGTCGAGGACTGCGCCTATCGAACAGTCATTCGGGCATTAAACGGTGGAGCGAACACTCCGGAGAAACTGGACGACTATTTGGCACAGTTTGTGCCGGCTCGCGTCGACAAGCCATTCACTCGCGCATTCCTAACAACGCAACGATCAGGTGTGATTTCCCGAATGAGTGACCTCGGCATGCTGAGGCGAAGCCGTGAGGGCATCAAGGTGACTTATGTCACAACCGAGCGGGCCGCGCAGTATTTTTCAACAAATTCTCGCGTTACCGCAGGTGTGTCCCAATGACTAACGACCAGATTAAGTCCCTGTGCCTCGCATTGATGAAGGCCGATACCGAGAACGAAGTCATCGCGCTGGTTGCCGGCGCTGGCTTCTGGGATGACACCACGCTATGGCGTTACTATGGCGATTACGAAAACAACTTCAACACCATCGGAAACCAGCAAAGTCGACCTGACGCCGCACTGGTGGAGAAGCTGGTCAATTCTGAGGATGCACGCCTCACGAACGAATGTCTCGCCCGGCGTATCAACCCAGAACTGTCGAACGCACCGCAGACGATTCGGGAAGCAGTGGCTGCGTTCTTCGAGGACAAAATCAACCAACACAGTTCGCTCGCCGGTCGCGTGTCTAACTGGTCTGACAGCAAACGAACGGAGATTGCGCGAGGGATTACCCTGGCCGCGACCGGCTATCCGCCGCGTGAAGGCAAGCCCTGCTTCACCATTAGCGACCGTGGCGAGGGGCAGACGCCGAACGCGATGCCCGACACTTTGCTTTCTCTGAACAAGTCCAACAAACTGCGGATTCCATTCGTCCAAGGAAAATTCAACATGGGCGGAACGGGGGTCCTGAAGTTCTGCGGCCGCCACAATTTGCAACTTATCGTGACTCGCCGGAACCCTGCCATCTTAAATGGAAAGTTCAGCGACGCCTCCGATGATCATTGGGGCTTCACTGTCGTACGACGCGAGGATCCGAACGACGGTCGCCGTAGCTCGGTCTACACATATCTCGCGCCAGTTGGAGCAACCGACGGACCGCGCCAGGGTAATGTGCTGCGCTTCTCTGAAGCATCCATGCCGATTTTTCCGGACGGCCGGAATGCTTATGCGATGCAATCGCAATGGGGCACGCTAGTCAAGTTGTACGAATATGCTGCGGCCGGCTACAGCAATACCCACATACTCCGGAAGGACGGACTTCTTGGCAGAGTTGATCTGCTCCTGTGCGATCCAGCTCTTCCCATTCGTCTTCACGAATGCCGCTCGGCATTCAAAGGGCACGAAGGCAGCTTCGAAACGACACTCACAGGCCTCGCGGTTAGGCTTGATGACGATAAGGCCGATAACTTGGAAGAGAACTTCCCGTCATCTTGCCCGCTCAGCGTCGATGGCGAGACTATGGTGGCGACAATCTACGCCTTCAAGAAAGGCAAGGCCGAGACGTATCGGAAGAATGAGGGAATCGTTTTCACGGTAAACGGCCAAACTCACGGCCATCTCACGAAGGAGTTCTTCAACCGCAAGAATGCGGGACGCCTCAACTACATCGCCGATTCGCTGCTCGTGACAGTCGATTGCAGCAACATCTCCGGTCGTGCCCGCGAAGACCTGTTCATGAACAGTCGTGACCGGCTCAGTCACAACCCCATTCGATATGCGATGGAGGATCAGCTTGAAGAGATGCTGAAACAGCACCAGGGCCTTCGTGCGCTCAAAGAGAAGCGCCGGAGCGAGGAGATTCAGTCCAGGCTGGCGGACGAGAAACCGTTGGAAGACATTCTAAAGTCGCTACTGGAGCATTCGCCGACGTTGTCTGCCCTCTTTCTGCAGGGCCAGCGCGCTGTCAACCCGTTCAAGACTCTCCAGGTGACCCAACAGGAAGCTGAGTTTCATGGGAAGAAACATCCAACATATTTCAAATTCAAGGGCAAGGAATACGGAAGAGAACTTCGCCATGACTGCCATATCAATCAGCGAGGAAGAATTGTCTTCGAGACGGATGCGGACAACGATTATTTCAGCCGCAATGTTGACGCAGGTGAGTTTTCCCTGCTCCTCGTGTCCGAAGCAGGGCGCTCGCCTGTGTCGGACTACGTCGGCCCGAACTTACAGAACGGCGTCGCGACATTGACAATTCAATTGCCAGCGAACTGCAAAGTCGGCGACCTGCTGCGGTTTCAGGCCGTGGTCAGTGATCCGACACTGCTCGATGCTTTCACAAATGCATTCACACTCGACATCAAATCGGAAACTGCGCCGCACAGTGGCGACGGTGGGGAAAGACACAAGCCACCCACTAAAGAGAAAGGCAAGGAGAGAGAGATCCCGACTGGCATTAATTTGCCTAATATCATTCTGGTTCACGAAAAAGATTGGGAATCGCAGACGCCGCCTTTTGACAAATACGCGGCGCTGCGCATCGGCATTTCCGATGTAACTACGAATGGAGACGGCGTGACTGGCAATGGAGAGACACACGACGTGTACGACTTCCTGATCAATATGGACAACCTGTTTCTTAAATCTGAGCTAAAAGGCGGCGGCCAAGAGATCGAGATGATCCGTGCGCGATGGAAATATGGACTAGTGCTTGTCGGCCTCGCATTGCTTCACGACGAGAATCAAGCGAAAAAGGCGAAGACTGAGAGCGAAGATGGTGGGCAGGACGAAGAGAACGGTGAATCCGTGGTCGAAAGGCGAGTAGAGCGGTTTACTAGAGCCATTGCTCCCGTCCTTCTGCCGATGATCAATTCCCTCGGAGCCTTGGAACTGGAAGAAGCAATGAGTGCCACCGTCTCTGGCGAAGCTACTTAATAGGATGCTTCCCTGTCGCCTTGATTTTTCGCTGACGACTCTATGTTTTCCCAGAATCGGGGAGCGGATCATGTGGGCGGTAAGCGTCCTGATCAATAGACTAGGTACACCGGGATTCGCAGTATTTAATGAGGCACATGCTTTAATGATGCTAGCCGCCGATGGCGGACAGAGTTTGCTCTGACGTGGAGTTCGACTGTTCTAAGAAGTAATTTATCCAATGCCCTTTGCTGCTGACAACCACACCGCTTCGCCGTCCATAAGCTCCTCACGGGAGCACTTTGACATCCATGCTTCTGTCGTCTTTCAGTTAGGCGAAAGCCTGATAACCGACTCTGTCCAGGCGCTTGTCGAGCTCGTTAAGAATTGCTACGACGCCGACGCCACTTTTTGCAAACTTAACATCAGCACCGAGTCTATTTCCGATCCTGCCTCTCCGTTTAACGGTGCAGTTGGCTCCATTACCGTCGAGGACGATGGCAACGGAATGCCCCTTGATTCAATCCGTCGCGGCTGGTTGACGATCTCAAACTCCGAGAAACGCGATTTCAAGGACAAGACACTTCTAACCAAAAGAGGCAGAAACCCCCCTGGGAGACAAAGGACTCGGGCGCCTCGGGACCCAGCGGCTGGGGTACAACCTCGAGATGTTTACTCGTTCCGAAGAAAGTCCTACGGAACATCACGTTTGGTTCTCATGGAAGGATTTCATGGGCCAAACCCGTCTTTCAGAAGTTAACATCCGCCGCGAAGAGATCGCACCAACCCGAAAGCGCGGTACAACGCTGATTATTTCGCAATTGAGAGAGCCGGACCTCTGGCGCGGCGACGCTGTGAAAGATCTGGAGACGGGCTTATCACAATTAATTTCTCCCTATCGAGAAGTGCGCGATTTTGTTGTTTACGCAACTGTAGATGGCAAGGATCTGGAGCTCTTGGAGGTCGGCGAAAAGCTCCGGCGCAGCGCGCAACTCAGATACTCGCTCGGATTCGATGGCACCCTTTTTGAAGTCGCGGGCAAAGCTCGGTTGGCCTACATACGGCCAGAGCACGAGCCAGAACGTAGTCTCTTCTCGGAACTGGTGGAAAGCGACAACGGCAAACGATTTTTTGCTTTCCTGCAATCCTTGAAGAAGGCCCCCATGTTCTCGCTTGGACAGCTATCCGATGATGGGTGGTTTGCACAATACAAGACCACCAGGCTCTTCGAAGATATTGATGGTCTCGTGTCGGTCGGTGGAAAACCAGCAAATCCCGGCCCATTTCGCGGAGCAATCGACTTCTTCAGCCTTGGTCTCGCAAGCAGCACCGAGCAAAATGTCTTCGACACAGCCGCTGAATACAGAAAGCTAATCGGAAAACTCAGCGGAATTCGAGTTTACCGGGATGGCTTTGGCATTCGGGTCGCACCCGATTGGTTGGAGTTGGGAAAGCAATGGACCAAAGGTGGTTCCTACTATGGCTTGAAACCACACAACACACTCGGGTACATAGCAATTTCCGCCCGCGACAACCGCCAGCTGGAGGAAACAACTGACAGAGAAGGTTTTCGGAACAACCCCTACTACCGCAATTTTTATGAGCTACTCAGTGTATTTGTTGAGTTCTCTGGCCAAGCACAGGGTTTTCTGCGACGGGGGTGGACGGAATTCCGAAAGGCCCACAGGCGAGCGGTCGCTCAAGTGCCTGACCAAAGCAAGCCTGAGGCGATCTCAAAATCAATCACGGACTCTCTCGGCAAGGCCACTACGTACAGATCGGCTTTGTCCAATATTTCCTTCCGTCTTCACCAATCAATTGCCAATAGCAGAAACGCGGTTGAGGCAATGCGGGTAGCTGGCGTGGGCGACGGCTACGGTGATCGCCTGCAGAGTGCCATTGAACAGTTAGGTGGCTTAGTGAGCGAGACGGAGGACATCAACATAAGGATGGACTCCTACCTTGCCGAGTTGTCTCAAATAGAGAGTAAGAGTGTAGTGTTAACAGACCAAATCGAAACTCTTAGGGAACAGATTCAACAGGTGCACGAAATCATCGCCCTCGGTTTGACAGCCGAAGCCCTGTCGCACGAAATCGACAATGTTGTGACCCAACTGGCCCAACGAAATCAGCAACTTATTCGATATCTGAAAGCCAACAAGATTACCGAAACCCCCATCGTCAGATTCACTGCATATGTCAATACTGCGGTTGCCGGACTGCGCGGCCAACTTCAATTTCTTGCACCATCGCTCCAATATGTCCGCGAGAAGCGAGAAGTCATCGACGTAGAATCCTTCGTCTCCGATATTTTTAAGCACTACACGACACACTTTGCTTCGACCCCCATCTCGGTGACACCTGCGGCCTCCAAGGGACAGCACTTCAAGATCGAAATGAATCGCGGAAAGCTAATCCAGGTGCTCGATAACATCTTCCTCAACTCGGAGTATTGGCTCAAAGAAGACCTCCGTGTGGGGAGAATTCCGAGGGGTCTAATAACCATCGAGGTAGCAAAGCCGCATATCCGAATCTTCGACAATGGCAGAGGTGTTGACCCGAGTGTGGAGGATTCGCTGTTTGAGCCTTTCGTTAGCGCTAAAGGTAAAGGCAAGGGTCGCGGCCTTGGCCTCTATATTGTGCAGCAATTGCTTGATTCGGAAGCCTGCAGCATTCGACTTCTTCCGCAACGAAACTCTCATGGTCGAATGTTTAAGTTTGAGATTGACCTCACTGGAGCATTACTTGGCAGACGTTGATGTCGGGAACGTCATTGACGAACTTTTCGCTGTAGGGGGCGTGCAGCGAGTCGTGTCGATTGACGATATGAACGGAATCGCTGCTCCAGTCGAGGACGCGTTAGCGCTCACCCAAAAGTTGCCGCCCGACGACATCATAGCAATCTTTGCCAACTATCCTGCGGTCACAGCAATTGACGATCTCGAAATCAGACTCCGTGAAATAAGAAATTTGTGGCAGAACGAAACCGATGATACACGCCGACTGCTCCTCAACCGTCTGCGCGCTAAAGCGGCAGAGATCGAATCAACCGGCTCGCAAGAGAACTCAACGGAGGTTGTCGATGAAAACACTTTTTCCGAGTTGCCCTCCCTCTTTGCGAAGTATGGACTTCAGCTACTGTCTCTCAAGCAATGGCACGAGAAGCAAGGAGAAATCATCACTCAGACGATGCCTCCCACTCTGTTCCTCATCGACGAGGACTTTTCTAAAGAGGAAGGCGGCGCGCGATTTTCTGGGATAGCGATTATTAAGGCAGTCATGAATGCCGCCCCAGCCGACCGCGTGCTTTGCGCATTGCTAACGCACAACCCCCGATATCAGCCTGAGAACCTGCATGAAGCGTGGAAAGACTTGTGCCAAAAGCAAGAGTTAGATCCAAGCAGATTTGTCCTAATACCCAAGAAGCTGATTCGGGATGATCCAGTTGGTTTTGCTCGGCTAGTCAAGTTGGCGTTACTCAACGGCGGAGTGGATCGTTTGAAGAAGACGGCGCGTGACATCCTCCGTTCCGCGCAGGAAAATGCTCACAAGCGCCTTAATGACATCGATATCTACGATTTCGACCAGATTGTCTTTCGCTCCTCACGACGAGAGGGGGTGTGGGAACCAGATACTCTCTTCAGGGTCTTCGGGCTCTTCCATCATGACGAAACGCGTAAGCTGGCCAAGAAAGACCCGAAATTATATGCCGCAGCGGATTCCATCAGGGCACTCAGTCTCGTTCCGACAAAATCACACACTGCGCCCAACTACAACACGATCGCCCTACAAAGACTGGAACTCTACGAGACTGGGGAATATTTAAACGCGCATTTTATCCCAATTGATGTAGGCGACATCTTCCAGAAGACTGGGGACTCGGACAAGCGATACATCCTGTTGGCTCAGTCCTGTGACCTGATGGTCAGGCCAGATGGAAAACGCAATGCCTTCACCAATGAAGCGGTGCTAGCCGAAATTGTCTCGGGGCCGATCAGAGATCGAGACGGGCATGGTGAACTTCAATTTCTCGATGAGGACAGTGGTGCACAACATTTCGTAAGCTTCAAGCGTACGCATTCGGTGAAGCTGTCTTTGCTAGACATCTGCGCGCTCAATGAGAACGGCGAAGCCCTACTCGCTCTCGAAAAACCCTATCCCGATAGAGCAATACCAGCATGGAAATTGCACCACGAAAAGCTTGTGAAAGAATTTCAGAAAATTATCAACCAGGCCGAAAACCTCACAAAGCAGGGTATCCCGGTAAAAATTGCTGCAGCACTCGTTGCGCGCCCTTCCAACAGCGCATTACTTACCCCCAATCTGGACCCTGCCAAAAAGACCGTCTCATTTAACCTGAAGAGGGTCGCCCGACTACGCCAACCACGGGCGGCTGCTCTTTTGTCGCGCTTTGCAAACTTCACGGCTCGGCAGGCTTTCGACCATGATTTCGGAGACTACGATCAGCAAACGACGCCTGAGAACGCTGATGACGCCCCGCCAGTTTCCGTCGCGCTCGAACAAGCTTCGGCACTTACGGTTGAGGCAACGACGCCTGCCTTACCGCAACAAGCGCCCAAACGAGCTTTGTCGTCGGAGCCCGAGCGCAAGTGAACAGCCGTCCGCGAGCGGATCGTCGGCCTTGGATTTCTGATCGGCCGTCCGCGCGCGGTCAGGTATCTGGGAGTTACCGTTCGAGATGAGGAAACAAAGATCAATCACCTTGGACTCGATCGGCATAGACCAGGAGAAACCGAAGCCCGAAGGCTCTCCCTTAAAATGATGAACCTCGACAAGCTGCTTCCGATCTTCGAGAAATTACTCCCAGTCTTCTGCGTGATTCTAGGGTGGGTGCTCAACGATTACCTGACCCGACGGAAGGAGGAAGTGAAGCACTACCGGGTCGCAACATTCCACGTTCTCCAAATGTACAAATCCGTTATGGATTATGAGCGCGGAACGCGATTTTTCAGGCAAGAAAGGCCGACAGTAGATAAATTTGAGCCTTGGCGGGCAATTCTGGAAGCCAAGTGCTGCCAAAGTTTTGAAGTCAATTCCGACGCCACGTCCAAGACCGTAGAAACCCTAGCCTCAGTTGATCCTCGACTCGCAGCGCGACTCGACAACACGATTAAGAACATGCTGTTCACGTTCAAAAAGGATATGCCCAGTTTGGCGACTAACGACCACGAGCGATATGCGAAACTTGTCTACAATCAAGACCAGCTGGTTGAAATGACTCTGAAGGATTTCGAGACGGTCGCGCTGAAGCTCGCATCACGCGGAGGCTTTGGGCAGAAGGCAAACGTGAACCGCTGGTTTGCCGAGCGAGAAAGCGGCACGAAGGACTTCATGGACAGTATGCGTGAACAAGAAGATCTATTGCGGAAGGTTGTTCAACCTTAGTCGTTTCACGCATTCTCGACAACGTCTCGCTGCCAGCCTTGATTCATCAAAACCTCCACCATGAGGGTTTCTGCTTGCGTTGGAAAACTCTAGTCGACCTGACCCGTGAGAATCGCGATGTGGCAACGACTGACTGTCGGTCAGTGGGATAGGCCGGATTTTGGTGCCTTTATTCCGATCCTGTGCGCGAGAAATGCGCCGCTCTCATGTGCTCTACCTTCGGGATTCCCCCGGGCGCTAGAATTGCGGATGACATTTCTATTCGCGATGAAGTGAAACCGACCTTAGGGTTCGTGTTAAGCATGGCTAATTCCCGGCATATGTGACTTCCTCATCTGGGGAACGCATTTCTCCGAAGATGGAGCACACTCTGGAGTACAAGGCCGAGACTGAGGGTAACAAGTTGCCGGATCACAGTCGGCGGCTGGGAAGCCAACGCCAGAACTACGCTTTTCGGCGAGGAGCATGTGGTTCCGCATGGAGTGTCGGAAATCATGCGATTGGTCACCTTGGACAACCGATATGAGATTCCCTCGAATGTTCCCGACCGGGCAGAACTTTGAGAAGACGCACGGAAAAGCGTTTCCGTCGCTGTCGATAGCGAGTTTGCCCTTCCAACAGGCGCCGCACAGTTCATTAAAAGGATGTGAGTCGGAGACGAGGTCGTTTCCTCTCCCGATCCCGCGAACCCGATCAAAGCCCACAGATTCTACGCCGATGCTGCCGAGAAGTGCCTTGGTCTCTTCAACTTCGGTCGCGTTCGCATCCATCTCAATGACGCCAACCCTCACAGCAATCCCTTTCGCTATAGACAATCGGATCCCTCTAAGCGTTCTTTCGAAGCTACCCTTTGTCTTCGTGATACTGTCGTGCGTTTCAGCCCGATGCGCATAAGCGGAAAAAGCAAGCTGGACGTCGTTCCGGATGAAACTATCTATCCACGTCTCGTTCAAGGTCGTACCGTTCGTGAATACTTCGATAAACGTGTAGCCGATGCGATTCGCATCCTCCAATAGGCGCGATAGATGCGGGTAGATCGTCGGTTCTCCTCCAATACACTGCACCGATCTACACCCGAGCGAATAGCCTTGTTCAAGGACATCATGCCAGTCCCGATAGCTCATTGTTCCTGCGACTGGCAAATATGGGCTCGAATCGGCGTAGCAGTGAATGCACTGCAAGTTGCATTTGCGTGTTACTTCGAGCCAAAGAAAATCCAGACTGCCGCACGCTGATTCACATGTTGACGCATCGGCTAGTGAAGCAAGAAGAGGAGAGTGCATAAGAATCTCCTAACCGAATTCGACATACCATAAAGATACATTCAGAGCAATTTAATAAATTAAATGGCCTTTTGGCATTCCTGAAAGAGCTTCCTGATGTTGCCGGTTCTGCGGCCGAGATACCGATTCCAGTACGGTAGTAGTTTCCGCTTAAGTGGAAGCAATCGCGCGTGACCCGGATACTGGAAGTATCGTCCAGTTCGGTTGATTCGAATGCGTAACTCATTATCCGCAATGAGTTCGATGAGCGCGTGTCCAATTTCACGAGAATCGAACGGCAGTACAAAGTGCAAAAGTTCATGTGTTAGATAAACAGAGTGATAGTTCTTAAAATCCTCATAATGTCCCCAGCAAATTGCGCGCAATTGAGGTACTGCGTATCCCGTCGGAATCTCGGGGTGCGTGGTAAAAACATTTACCCGCGTTCGTGGAAGGGGAATCCGAAGCATCTGGCCGAGTTCGTCGGCGATCTGTTTCCGATTTATCTCCCACTGGTGTTTGACCGTGGATTGGAATAACGCTGATTCGTGAAGCATGGCTGATACCTCCGGAAATCGGGCAATTCGTTCACTCTCTCTCCGAAATTGTTCCCTGTAAACCCGAGAACGCAACGGATTGTCAGTTGTGAGAAGCAGATTGGCTACCGACAGTCCGGCAAATTCGGATACCCTTTGGCAGTGTGTTAATAGCAACTTGTTTTTATATCTCTCTCTTGTTCGTTCAAAATTCTGTGCGAATGAAGTCAGGACGAAAAGCTATTGGTACGAAAGCGAAGATCAAACATCGCCTAGTAAAACGTCTTGGTAGGAGAAAAGGTTACCCAAAGCACTTGTCTCGTGCACACTCACAAACCGTTAAGTTTTGGGGAGCACGGGCAGTGACGCGCTCTCCCCCCTGAAGCCCGGTTCGATTTGAGGTGGCCCTGTACGAGCTCAAGATTATGAAGGCAAGAGCGCTTTTCGAAACGGTTCAGGAACTCTCGAGCCCAGCAGCCAATGCTAGCCTGATCCCCTAGACCGTCTTGTCAAAGCTCCGTTTTGCAAACGAAGACGGTAGTAGATTCTATTGACATACTAGATTTATTGACGTACATTTCCCAATCTCGGCGAGCTGACAGTCCGGGATTTTTTGCTTCTCGGCCTCCCTATCGCTGCTTCCCCTGGGTTCGGTAAATGGATTTACACGGTCTCTGGCGGCCTACGTTGACGTGTGTACAGACGCGCGAGAAATTGGCGGTGAAGACGTCTGTCGACCAGTGAAGCGGGAGGCACATTTTCGAGCGAAGACGGGAGGATTTTATGGCCGGAGCAACAGCAGAACGAAACACAGATGGATCTTGCACGCACTGTGGCGGCTCGTTGTCGCCAAGGGCACGATTCTGTGCAAGATGCGGGGCGGCTGCGGGCTTGCCGCCTGAGACGATTGGACCAGTGCCGGCTAGCCCGAAGGGAAATGTTTCGACCACAGATGACATCACAGCCTTACAGCGTTTGGTGACTCAACATCCGGAAGATGAGAGCTACCAAAAACTGCTGGCAGTGCAGCTCCATGACGATGCTATGAAGGACTGGTGGAAAGATCCAAAGGACGGACAATACTTGTGCACGTCTGCCCGCCAGATCAAATACGCCAGAAAGCAGCTTGATCGTGCCGCAAGTCTGACGTTTGTCGACCCGAAACTCCGGGAGGATATAGAAAAGACACGCCACCTTGTGAGACACATGGAGGAGAGGCAATACACAGGAAACTGGTTTCAAATATTGATTCTTGGAATATTTTATATTTTCCCCGGCGTGATCTGGTGGTTCGTAAATCGCCGCCCGCTCTTCCTGATGAATCGCGATTATGTTAAGTACGTCGAGAGCGGCAAGCATCCGAGCGCTGGCGCCAAGATGGGTGGTGCAATGGAAAAGGTTTCTGACTTTTTCGACTCGGTCACGGGTGGATGGGGCGGGTGGTTCGCGCTAGCATTCATGATTATATTTAGTCCGATTTTCATGGTGTTGGCTTTCAAGCAAAATTATCTGGACGTCCAGAAGGAATATGAAGTGTCCTAGATTGAAAAATTAGTCCCAGCGGGTGGTCCAGATGGTAACTGCGACAACGTTATGTAACCGGTGTGGAAATGCGGCTGAAAATGGTGCGCAGTTCTGCACAGCGTGCGGTAACTCCCTTCTTACTTCTTTATGCGCTGGTTGCGGGAACTCTTTCGGAGACGGCGCCAATTTTTGTACGACCTGCGGCACTCCAAGAGCAAGCTTAAAACAGGGTGGAGAGGCAAACGTAGCCGAATATCTCATAGTTGCCATTCGTTTGCTTACGATTCATGCGCACCCAGAGCGGATACTGGAGGCTTGTACAACATGTCTTCAGCGCCACCCATCCCCCTCCCTTGCGGCTTTAGCGTCAGTTTTGTCCATGTCCTGTTATGCCCGGCTTGAGAATTTCAGCGAGGCTGAAGCTAGCCTCGTGCGAGCGCGGGAGTTTTATGCGCTCCATATGAACCTCTCGGACGAACAACGTGCGAGGTTTGTCGACACCGGACTCTTCATTGAAGATCTCGAAGCGGCAGGTTGTCGCGAGCTACGAGAGAACCCGTGGTTGTACTTCATTTTGGGTCATGCCTACGGACCGTCGCGGGCTAGCGGTTTGAGGGGCGAAACTGAATATGAGCGCCGCAAAACCGCCTTGCAAGTATGGGGAGAATTTTTCGACGACCGCGTGCCGGTCACTACTGCGCTAGCTTACTTACTCGCGTCAACAGGTCAGGACTTCCTCGCTGCGGAACAGCTCGAGAGGCTTATCCTGATTGCTAGGAAGTACGACGCGGTTTCGCCGGTTCGAGTCGAGTTCGTATGGCCTTACGCTATGTCGGGGGAATGTTATTGGGCGAGCAAACAGGAGGAAAGGGCGGTAAGAGCGTGGCGACGTGCGAGTTCTGTCACCATATGTGTCGCGATAGATCCAAATCTTGACGACTGGAGCCAGTGGGCGTTCCCATGGATCGAAAAAGCAAAATCCCGACTTGCAGAGCATTGCGTTCCGGTTCCGGTTTGGGAGGTCTCCCGGAGAGCGTCACAACATCTCCAGCAGGCCATGGACTATATATTACAAGCCGAGGAATACGAGGCAAGGGATGTCGAACTCGAAGAGTTATGCGCTTTGATTCGCCAAGCAGGTCGAGCATACACTGCTCCCATCAAACTTGCCGAATCGGAGCTTGATTTGGTCGAGAATCTTGATCGATTCACATGGGCAAGATCTTCTTCCAAAGACTCATGCTACTGGTACCGTTTTGAAAGCGCGAAGGGCTTTCTCCTACAGAAAATCGCTTTGGTGCATTTAGCCAACGACAAACTCGCGTTGGCAATAGCCAGTTACAAACAAGCCATGGAGTTTTGGCCGACGTTGTCGGCTTCTGCCGTAATGGGGGGATTGCAGGCTGCGTGTGGGTTAACAACCGATGCAAGGGTTACCTATCAAACATGCGTCGAGCGCTCTGATGAATTGGGTGCTGTTGAGTCGTACGACAACCGCGAAGAAATGGTGAGGGGATTACGAATAGCGCTTAGCGAATTAGGTTAGTCCACCTTTATCTGCCGGAAGGAAAGGCCATGTCGAGCAACGAAGTGTATTATTGTGCAAAGTGTCATAGACAGCAACAGCCGTCAAGCGGTGAGCGCTGCAAACAGTGTGGCAAGATTACAGTCTCGTGGGATACATCGCGAGAAAGCGAAGATGATGTCCGCCGGAAATGGAAGCTGGTGAATGGATAGCCCCTGCGCGGATAGACACCATGTGAGGATGAAGAATCAAAGTATGGAATTTTTGACTGCACTTCGCCCCCAGAATTTCTCTTTTGCCCAGTGCTAAGGCCCGCGGTGTTGGCCTCGGGGACGCCTGGACCTAGTCCTGCAGATTCGGGAATCCTCCTGATCGGGGCGCCTATCGTTTAGTTCCTTTCGGGCGCTTTTTCTCCATATTCAGCTTGCGATATATCACAAACTTTCCTATGAGATCACGATATGGCTTCAAGTCATCTCGTTGCGCGGGATAGGGTTTCATGTGCTCAATCTTTTCCTTATGTTCCACTAACGATTTAATGATGAAGGTGACTTCGTCTCTGGACAACTTAAGCATGTTTTCTGGGGAGATTGGTTTGTGTTGCGAAGATAAAGGATTTGATCGAGCCTAGAGGGAAGCCGCAAAGAACCTACTAAGTATGAACGAGCCGTGACTAGTGTCAAGTGCTTGGCTTCCGAAGGTTGCCTGTCAAGCTGCGGCGAGTTCGCAAGTTGTCCCGAAGCCCTAAGCCCAGCACGTAGCCGTCTACAGGCAGGTAGCGTAGACCACCTCAATTCCGCCTACACTCGACATGCGAAGACACCAGGTGCCCGAGCCATCTCTTTGGGACCAAACAGTTTGATTTGCACTCGAGTGGCTAGGGCATCTGGGCCCAAGGCAGGGAGTTCGGCCTCGGGTTCCTGAAGCTCAGTCAACCGAACTCATCGCGGCAGAGTCAAGCCAAGACCTCGCGTGAACGAGTCTGAATTGCTGGCTATCCACAAGACCCTGATTAGTTCACGGCATCATGCATGAAGTCCCAAAACGGGGCAATACGCTTGACGAGATCTAGAAGCTTCCTGTGAAATAACGACCAAGCAATCGAAGTATTTGAACTCGGGATCAGTTTGTTTGCCCTTCTGTCAGTTCGATAAAGCTCTGGGAGGTTCACTTACGGTTTTAGGCAATGGAGGACTTTGGTTATGGCGCTTCGCAAGTCCGTTTCCACGTTGACAGCGGGAGAGCGTGCGACTTTCGTCGCGGCCGTGAAGCAATTGAAAACCGCGCCTAGTAAGTTCACTCCTCCGACGACGTCCCGATACGACGATTACGTCTATGTCCATATGCAGGCAATGCTGGTGATCAAAGTGAACGACGCGTCGAAACCCGTTGACAACACCAACTGGAACGAGGTTTCAAGCATGCGCATGCCGATGTGGGCGCACCGATGCCCGGCGTTTCTGCCATGGCATCGCGAGTTGCTTCGTAACTTCGAAAGAGATCTGCAAACGGTATCAGGAAATTCTGCTCTTGGAATCCCGTATTGGGACTGGTCTGTTGATCAGGATCCCGGCTCGACTCCATGGACCAAAGACTTTATGGGAGGCGACGGTTACGACGGGCCCGTCACTTCAGGGCCGTTCGCTGGCAGTACCAACTGGAAGTTAAATCTGAGTGAGGACAATGACAACGGAGGGCCGGGGCTCGACCACCTGACGCGCGGCTTCGGACTCGCTAAAGGCTTCAATCGTTTGCCGACACCGGCTGACGTAACAGCGACGCTCGCGGTGGCGATCTACGATCAGTCCACATGGGACGATCACGAGAGTTCCGCAACTTTCAGAAATGAGATTGAAGGATGGTATGTCCCGCCGGGAAGCACAGTCAACGACGGCATGCACAACCTTGTGCATCTCTGGGTCGGAGGCAATACGGGCGCCATGTTGCCCAGCAGTTCGCCCAACGACCCCGTTTTCTTTCTGCACCATTGCAACATCGATCGCCTGTGGGCCGTCTGGCAGGCTCTTCAGGCGGGCCCGCACTATGCACCGCCTGCGCCGCTTCCTGGCGAACCGGGACAGGGACTTAACGAACCGATGATCTTCTACGACCCTGCCGTCTCCAGTACTCCACCATGGAGCGATCCGCCTGCTACTCCCAGGCAAGTCATCGAACACCGAGCCTTGGGATATTCGTATGATACTGACGGTCCAGCACCGGCTATCGACACGACTTTTCCTGCCGCTGCACCGAAGGCTTTGACTGTCAGCCCACTAATATCGCGACAGCTCATCATCACTCCGAAAGACCGTTTCAAACGCCGGCTCTTCGAACTGTCAGAGGAATAGGGCTACTCGAAGGAGCGGCAAGGTTATGGATGAAAACCGAGACACAGGTTACAGGCAAAGCTCCACTAATCGTCATATTGAATTGGAGTATCTGAGTCGCTACGCATGGCGCTGGCGAATTTCGTGGGATGGTTCAAGCAGCCGGGGGTACAACATCGAGTCTTCGGCTCACAGAGGCGACCCCAATTGCAACCTTGTCCGTGAAAACGTCGAATTTGCCAAGCGTTGATGCAATTGTGGCCGTCATTATCGTTCTATGGGATGGGAAAACTCGCCAGGGCCGACGAGGATCGAACCACGAGAATCGATTCGCTATTGGAAACGACCAACAAACTCAAGATGAATTAGTTTGTGCTACACAATGCAATGGCCTCTATCGGGCAGGACAGTGACCTTGGTCTCTGTCACTGGAGATTCGCTTAGGTGGAATGATTTGGTCAATATTAACCGACCACGTTGCAGATGGAATTGATTTTCTCCCGTCACACTCAACACTTTGCGCGCCTTGCTCCTGGCCGGTGCAGTCAACTTTTCTGAAATCAAGCACCCTGAGAATTCAATCTGTCGCAAACTCTTGCACAGATCTACTGCGTTGGGGTTGACGAAGATGCTGGTGGTGATCCCGCGGTCCCAACAGAGAGAACGCTTTTGAAGATTGATCCATTGAAAATCTGGCCGAAAAGACTGGTGTCAAATCCGATCATGAAGAAGACCCCGGTCTTGAACTTCGTCGATGTTGGTATGCTCGGATGAACCGAAGCATAGCTTCCGGCTTGATAGCCAAAACTGGAAGGAAGAATGTTCTCCGATCCGAAAACAACCCCGGCGGAAATATTGAAGCCGCGCTCCGGCTCAACTGTCGTGCCCACAAAGTAGTGATTCAAAGGATATGCGGACGATCCAATAAAGAGTCCGGGTATTGGCCGGTTCTTGCCGGGAAACATATCCTGAGAACCACCGGAGTCGAACAGAAACAAATCGACGCCTTCCACGGCCGCTATCGGAATCTGCTTCGACTTCACCAACTGGTAATAGGTTGCTGGAGTTGGATTTGCCGTGGTTGCAGTCGGCGAGATGCATGGGGCTCCGTTCGGCCCAGATGGAAAATTTCCAGCAGTATTGCTCGCGCTAGTCGAGCAGGTTACCCAACTGAACGATTGGTTGGGTACGGAATCATAAGCGATCCCAGTAATGAGTGTCCCATGGGAAAAATGGTGCATCTGAAAATTTCCGAAGTATTCCGCGCTCGATGTGGTTGCTGCCGGAGTCGTCGCGCCTCCTGAGGCAGCCGGTGGCGGCATTGTCAAGGGAGGAAATTGTGATGTCGAATACGTGGCTGAAGGTGATGGGAGAGCCGAAGTCGAGGCCGTGACACAAGTATTGAAGCCGCCACCACTATTGACATTGGCCGATATGGCAAGCGCACAGTTCGATATGGGCTGCGCAATGTCATTGCTGATTTGGTACCGATTGAATGATTCCAGCCTGGAAAGCGTGTAATACACGAAGAGATTGCCATGGTTACCTTGAAGGTCGAGGTTCAAATGCAACACCGGCGCGCGGTAGATGTCATACACCACATTAATCGCACGCAGGGTGTCGGCTTCGGCTTCGTTAGTGTCTGCGACGTCCTTTCGCAACTCGGCCAGGGCCTCGCGCGCGTTTCCAAATAAGTCATCGATATGATTCCCTAGCTCGGCATTGCCGTCGATATAGTCGCTAGCGGCACAATATTGTCCGACTATGTTATTGGGCCGGGGCGTTGGGGGCGCTGGGGGTGCTGGCAGCGCTGGACACTGCAGTTGCGAAACAGCCTTAGGAATCTCGGCCTTGAAAGCATCAACAATTCGCGCCAGTGTCGGTTCTGAGATAGTCCCGTTGCTCCCGTAGTGGGCCCGGAGGGCGACGCGGAGCTCGGCTCTCTGGCGCTCCGTCAGATATTCCTGCCCTTGATTTTTCAAATGCTGCAGGATTGTTAGTGCGCTGTGGATCGCATCTCTCTCGCTCAGCACGCCTCGATAGTTGTCCTTCAAAATGGCAGCACTCGCTTGAAGGTTGATAAGCGTGTCTAACACGGGATAGGTGGCCAGTTTTGAGTTAAGCCGGACTACTTCGCTTTGAAGCCGGTCGGCTCGGTTGGTCCAAATGCTGAATTTGGCTTCACTAACAGTTTGGGGAAAGGGCTCGATTTCTGCTTCAAGGATGTTCCAGGCTGAAGACAACTCCTCGAGGGACGAGGCCCCAAGGGGAGTTTCGGCAGCATTACCGGGGGAACCTGAGATACGTCCCAGAAGATCCGTGTACTGTCCCA
The DNA here is from genome assembly GCA_963720075.1 of uncultured Acidobacteriaceae bacterium. Taxonomy (GTDB): domain Bacteria; phylum Acidobacteriota; class Terriglobia; order Terriglobales; family Acidobacteriaceae; genus PALSA-188. The sequence continues at coordinate 44,474 of CAVREG010000017.1, forward strand.
CATTCATATCGAACTGCTCTGCCTGTGCCCGAACTGTCGCAACATCGTCTGCCAGTTTGGTTAGCGGCTTCTCGTAGGTTTCATCATTTAAGAAGTTTGCGATCGTAACGTCGGTGGTGAGCAGGTTGGTGCTTGTTACGATCGGAGAAAAGCCTTTGCTCCCAACAGCAGGAGTTGTTGCTGTTGCGGCTGGGGCGGCCTGAGGTGTCGCCCCACGCAAGTCAATGGTCGACGCTGGCACATTGAAAACTGATGTAAGCGAGGCGGTATATGTCGAAAGCAAACGCCGGTTGAATATGTAGACCTCCGCCGGTTTGCCATCACAAAGGAATTGGGCGAGACTTGCCTTGCCGAATGCGTTCGGATCCGGAGCTCCGGCGGGGATTGGCGCGCCAAAAAGCGGGTTATAGATGTAATGGAAAGGCGGCCCACCGTTTACAACTGCATTGACGTTACCGCTGGGGACAATGATCGTCGAACGCTCATTGGCGTCGTAGACGATAACCGGGTAGTTTTTGTTGTCCGAGCACGCGTTTGAGCTCGCTCTGCCGGGGATTGCCGTCATCATGAGGGCGAGCATTGCTGCTTTTTCGACGACGAGACATAGCGTTACGCGACTAAGCAAACGCATAGGATGGATCTCCTAATAGTTGGAATTCGAGAAGGGTCTTGGTCAGGTAAGCATCAGATGCTGGGCCGGTTGCCCGCAGAGCCCGCCTGGCTTGTAACAGGGACTGACCGACACTCGTTCCAGCACCCATCGCGAACTGGAAAAACGACCGAGCGAGTGCATCGGCATCAATTAGGTTTTGTGGCTTTACGTCTGCTGTTCCGAAGGCGAGACCGGTCGCACCGATGACTGCAGCCGCTCCCGCGGAGAGCAGCGATAGAGCATTCGATGAAGACGTCTTCTTCCCGGCCACCGCTAGGCCGTAGCATGCTTCGGTGAAGACTACCGTGCCCCTGACGAAATGCAGTTGAAACGCGTCTGGAGTAATAGCTGGTACCGGGTAGGAGAACCCATTGTCGTATCCGCTCCACGCTGAATCATTAAGAAATCCGTGCAGATTGCAATAAAGAAATTTGCAGTCGAGCAGCCCTGCGTTCGAAGCGGAGACTCGTCCATCGGGAGAGATAATCACACGCGACGCGGGGGCAATCGCGGACAGAACTGAGTTACTGGCGTTCTGCCACTGGCGGCTGGCGATCTCAACATATCCAGTCCTGTCGGTGTGTCCCTGGTGTAGACTGACCAGAGAGTCCAAGAGTCTGCACATGTCGGCGGCAGAATCGGTGACACCGGGCGCCATCCTCCCAACTGCATACGGAGGAAGAATGCACTGAGCCGGTTGCAACCAGTCGAACTGGCCGTAGGGATTGTCGGTCCATACAATGTCATCCGGATCCACACTGCGATCGGTGACGGGATTGGCGACTTGAAAGCTCGGGAACACTCTTTGGTCGCCCAAAATTAGCAGGGACGTTTGGTAAGAACTTAGGTTCGAAGACGACACCAAGCTCTTTAGCTCGGCATAAAGACTCTGAGCGTCTGGGGGGCTCGACGGGGAGTCGGCATTGGAAGTCGCCGCCAGCACGGTGAGCGATGCGTCCCGCAGAGCGCACGCCGCCCGTTGGGCGCTGGTGACGATTGCCTGAGCTCCTTCTTTGCCGTAGAAAGTGAGCAGACCGGCGCCCGACGTTATCAGCATCAAGTTCATGACGCCTTGCCTTCCCCTCCGCCAGCGTCCTGTTTGGGAGGTCCGCCGGGAGTCGTGGGATCCGCCGGGCCTGCAGGGGGCGTTGCCGATGTATCACTTGAAGATCTTACAATTGTCGCGAGGAAATTCGCGACTTCCGCTTGACCGGCCACTTGATTGTCAATCTTGGTTTTCAGCGCTGCAGCCGCGGACGGATCCGCAATCAAATCCAGAATCTTCTGTTGCGTGCTCTCCTGGAGCCGAAGGATGTTTCCGGCGATTCTTGCTTCAAGCTCCGAATAGTACTTATGCAGACGGTCTAGCCCTGCAATCCAGAACGGACCGATGAGCACGGCCGGAAGACTTATTAGCACGAGTTCCCACGTGTTCAGGCCAATGCTGTCGCTACCTGGGAGGACAATGAACGCCCAGATCCAATACGTGAGCAGAATAAGAAAAATGAACCCAAAGGTGCTTATCCGGATCCAGGAAGGATGCGATTCGTTCTCGACTTCATTCCATTCTTGGCGCTGTGTTGCCGTTACAGGTGCCGAAGGCCTGACTTTGCACTCATATTGACCGCGTCGTAGTTCCTTAAAGCTCCTTCCCACTCCACGGGCACCATCAAAAAACACCTTCCAGTACTTCTTGGAACTCGCAAGCAGCGCGAATATCATAAGGATCAAACCGGTTACGGTACCAGCCGAGATGGCCGCCCCCGCCAGTAAAACGTTGTCCGTTCCGTTTTGCGCCTTTGCTGCAACCGCAGAACAGCAAATCATGCGTATCGCCACACACGCAGACAGAATGAACATCGGAATAATAAGTCCCGAGGTAATCTGACTTTGGGTAAAGTACTCGTCTTCGATCACCTTAACTTCACTCTGGGTGACGTATCCGGCACCAACGGCATAGTTCTTGTCATAAATATTTCTGTCTTTCTTGAAAGCATTGCCCGCCGCGTTTCGTCTCAGTTCTGCGCTCACGACCTCTGACTGCCGTTCGTCAATGCTTCCGAAAGCATCGTTCGAGACCCACGGCTCCAGTCTGCGGTCACCGTATCGAAACTCGCCATCTCCTCGCTGCCCGTAGACCTTGTTGAAGGCGCCAAAGAAGTTTCGTCTTGGCCCGAAGAACGAGATCGCTCCACGCTGAATCGGATCCAGAATTTGCCCAAGGATCAGCGAGAACAAAAGAAACTTCAGCAGATTTTCCTCGATTGTCTGGAATACGTCCGTGGCCACACTGGTCGCGGCCTTTGCATCAGAGGGCGGAACAATTACAAAGTTCAGCATCGCCGTCACGCGAGACTGCAACGAAGCGAGCGATGTACCGATGTTCTTGATGATCGCCTGTTCCTGCTGCGCCCAACTCAGAAAGTCCCGCTTGTCATGTATGTTCGAGGCAATGGAGTTGGCCACCAATGTCTCGCCACTCTGCTGAGCTGAGACCAGCGCGGTAGACAGTGCCTGCAGATCCGTAAATCCTTGCGAGATGAATTTGTCCAGGTTCGTAGCATTCTCTAGCAGGCCGGCGTTTACAAGCTGAAGTTGACTATTACATGCGTTCAGCGATGAGAGGAGCGGCTCTGGTGTTGTTGACGGCTGAGTCTGAGATTGTGACGCTGTTGCCGCCTGAGGAGTTTCAAACAGAGTTCGCAACACTTGAGCCTTCTTGGCCGCTGCTCCCTGTTCTTTAGACACGTCCGTAATGACGGATATGCTATTTGGTATTACATAGGTAGGAACGTTCGCACAAGCTGCGCCTATCTGCGGCACTGAGGCAGCAAGTAGCCTCTCGGCATCTTGTATCCTCCTCAGCTCGTTTTTGTTAAGCTCCGTCAGATGGGCTGAAACAGTCGCAATCGATTTTGTCAGCGTATCGATGTCTACAGTCGTATTCTCTTGCTGAAGCATAGTTTGCGAAACCCGAACGTAAACTTTCTGTCCAGCTGAAGTCGACGTTGCCGATGGGGAAACCGAAGGGGAGCGCGTTGATGACGTTGTGGGCGGACCCCCTCCGGTCGGTTCCTTGGGGGGGCCGCCGTTTGCAGCAAAATCATCACCGGGTTTAAGAGTCGTAGAGCAAAACGGGCACGTCTTATTGTTCGTTCTGCACGGGATAGGACCTAACACCAAAATGAGCGCGAAAGCAACTATCATGCCGGGGACGGTGATCGCAGTTATCTTCGAGAGGTTTAAGTAGTTTTGAAACCACGTGAAGAGATTCGGCAAGGCTGCACTCCTCCGTTGAAGAAAGAGCTTGAAGTAGTAAGCATTGTCACTACTCTTTCTTCACACGCAATTCGCTGCGGATCGCCAATACACACCCGGAACACATCTCGAAAAGAAATCGAGATTAGTTTCCGTTTTGTAGGGAAGCAGCGAGAAGAAGGCCCCTCTTCCGAGAAGTTGGGCTTCCCGGACCTTCAGCTCACAGAAAACAGGAGCAATGTATTGGATCAGCCGCTCGATGTCAATGGGATACTGCTTCCGCGTTTCCGATCCATGACGTCTAGGAACCTATTGGGAGTCGCTCAGCGTATCTGCGGGACAAAGCGTGACACGTAGACGACTCTGCGGCTGCTTTCGTGATTTCGGCAATTGGGAAACACCAGTTCAAAAATTCAGACCTGTTCAGTAGGACCCATCTTTACCCATTTCGGAGAAAAGCCTGACGTGACAGATCGACGGTCAGCAGCGCTGAAAAACTCTTGCGCCGAAACGCATACTCGAAGGCAGTGGCAATCTTGCCTTGAAAGGGCAACCGACATAAGGACCTGGAATAGAGACCACTTGTGAGATTGGTCACCTCGAGTAATGGATTCCGGCTCTACTCACTGTTCGCCTATGAAAACACCTGTGGATTGGCTGCCCGCGATTAGAGTAACATTCGCACGCCTCATCTACAGATTCCGATTCTAATCTCCGTTAGCATGTCAAGACGGTACTTCATCACTGCGCCGTCCGATGCTTTCTTGAGGGTCGCAAGACCGCCTTCGATGCTTTGCAATTCACCTTCCACCGGAGGCTTCGTCGCACCGCTCAACTGAGGGTTTATCTCGACGAGTTGATCCACACCGCGACCGGAACATCTAGTCAGATCAAGTACAGGGGCCTCGTTCGCTTGGCCAGCTCTCCGCTGCAGTTCCGCTAAGCGCAGACCAACATCGTGAGTTGTTTGGCGCATGGAATTCTCAGGATGATACCCATCCACAGCTTCCTGTGAATCCCTAGCTCCCAAAGCAATCACGATTTTTGTGTCCTTAGCGGTAAATTCAATAGACATTCTTTGCGGCCCTGCGAGAATTTCATCCTTCTTGGGAGTACCCCATGCAGGAGCAAGCTGTTCAAAGACGAGGGTTGTGCCGTCAAATGATGAAATTCTCCCATAGTGCGTCTCCGATGCCTGCTTCTTGCCCTTGGCCGCAGCTTCCAGCCGATCTCCAAAAACTCTTGGCACTTGAAGAAAAACCAGCAACCCAATCACCATCGCATGTGTATACATCTGAACCTCCGCGTTCCTATTTCACGGTCACGAGACGAACCATTAGAGGCGTCTCACGGCGATCAATTGTCAATACACTAACGTGAACCTTCGGAGCCGTTGTGTCTACTGGAACAAATACAAATAGCTGATCTTTCGTTTCCAAAAGCAGCCGAAGATCTGAGGAGTCCACCGCCTCCTCGGCGGCACTGTACTGAATCTTCTTCGTACTTTCGAATTCGAGCATGATTTCTGGTAACGGGCTACGCAGGCCCACATTGTGCAGCGCTGCGACCTTGCCGTTGTACACAGCAAGTTGGAAGCCGGCCCAGAACATGAAGAGATAGGCGCAGCTGATGAGTAGGGCCAACGATCTCCGCGTAGTCTGGGTTCCTATCCACGTTATTAGGAAGAAAGCCAGCAAAAGAATGGCTATGCCGAGCCCGGACCAGGTGAAAGCAACAAACTGTGTGTAGCAGAAAACAAAGAAATGGTAGACAGGAAAGTCTAACGAATCTACGTTCACACCAAAGTAAGCATAGTAGGTGTGTAGATAGGCCCAGCCGACTACAAAGATCCACGCAGTCACCAGCGCAAATGCGCTGACAACGCTCTTGAGGAAACCGGTTGGATGTTCGGCGCTCCCTCTATTATTTGACATGTATGATGCCCCCCGGCCTGATTCTCCCAAATAATTGGCCTGATAGGGAAGATTAAATTCGCGCCGTCTAAAGCTTCCTGGGTGGGAGGAAACAAAGCTGTTAGCACCGAAAAACGGGATGATTGCTCTTAATCTTCCATGACTCCGTCTCGCAGCGGATCGTGCAGTACATGATCGTGCAGTACATGAACGATGCATCCGTTTTATTACACTTTTCGATCTGTCCTCAAGCCTCGACCTAAGAAACACCTCATTAACCCATTGGAATTGAAAACGAAAGGTGAATGTGTGAGTCAGTGCTGTAATCTCAGCTCCTCACTGGTTTGGCTTCGCGAACAGTTTCATCCGCGCCATCCCTGTCAGAATTAACGGTAAACTCATCTGCACAACGACGAAGCCACCATGCCCCGAATCGTTTTCGGCTGGATCCACCGTGTTCTGGCTTCCTTTGCACGGTCTGGTAATCGTGCTCGGAGTCATTCTACTCAGGCATTCGAACTAAACTGGTTTAGCCAGTATTCATGGCTATACCCTTCTGTCCAAGAGGCTACTACACACCGACTGCTCGGCTGCGATGCTTATGTTATTCTCCCTGCCGGGGGTCTCACTATGCCAGATGTAGTCATTGAAAATGCCATCAGAGCTTTGAAGCACCGTCGGGATGACTTAGAACGTGCCATCAGCTCGTTGGAGGGGGTGAACGGAGTTATCACTCGTGCCGCCCAGTCATCACCAACCGCTACGAGGATACGGCGTACAAAAGGAAGAGCTATGTCAGCCGCGATAAAAGCGAAGCTCCGCGCTGCATACGCCGCGAATCACCCTGGCTGGAAGCCTAAGAAGAAATGAGCGCTGTTCGACGAGACGATCTTCCCTGTTCGCTCGCCGAAAATCCATATAACTTCGTGGCGACGAGCAATGCGTCCATACTATAGATGTTCCCGTGCTCGCCACTGATTACGTTAGCTCCGCAATTGAACGATGTAATTGTGTGCGAATCTTGACCTCTTACTCAGCGATCAGATGACCACTTGGATTTCTTCGAACTACCATTGGCTCGTTTAGCGAATCTCCTAAGAGGACATAAAGCTCGCCGACATATCCAGGACCGCCGGAAACGAAATCGAATTTAGCCATATGCGAGCGAGGCGAGATCAAGCGGACTCTGGCCTTCCTCCAGACCTCAAGATTCTCGGATAACAGGAAGATTGCCAAGTTCTCCCCACTCAGCCTCTGTTAAGTTGTGTGGATTGGGATTGTGCATGGACAAATTGATCGGACCTATATTATGAATGCTACTGCTCTCGGCATTTTTTGCAAGTGTACATGGTAGCCGAAATAAACGCTTTGTTAAATGTAAGGCCCGTTATGCGTTGACCTAAAGCGGGATAATGCGCTAAGAGGGGGTCGGGAAATCGTGAAACCAGTTGCCGGTCGCTTTCAGGCGGTATCCCCTTCGTTCATTTCCGTCCGTTCAGAAACGATCCCGCCGCGGGAATGAGCAGAAGTGTCACCTGACATCTTCCAGCTACGGGTTATCTCGCCAGCCGATTAGCACATCGTGCCAGCCGATCCCCGATTGCCAGACATTCAATACGAGGGGCTTTGCCAGTTCAGGACAATTCGTCCAATCGTGGTCAAGTCGCCCAGCGGCTTGCAAATCCCGGTGACGAAATTGATGGCTGCCACTCGGAAACACGTATTTCGGGTCGAGAGAATAATTGAAATGGTAGAGGAAGTATCCGCCATCTGACCCGGTTTCGACTTCTACAATGAGATCATCGGGGTACGTGCGGATCCTATACGCATGGCCGTAGGGCTTCTGGCGGGCAGCGATCAACTCCGTTCGCGGGAAAAGAATGTATTTGCGAGGAGTTTCAATGGACGCGTCTGCGTACCGATAACGCGGAAACTGACCTCCGGGAGGAGAGCCACACGGAGTGTCTGCCAATTCCAATATCGTGACAAAAGACTGTTCGAAGGCATTATTTTCTCCACATGTCACGAGAAACCTCTCGCTTGCCGTGGCGAGGAGGGACATCCATTCCACGTGGCCCGCGTTCGCTAGTTTCAGTAACGCATTGCCCTGATCATCAATCCGCAATATGCAGCCTGCCCAGCCCGCATCATTTGCGAGTGCCGCCCAGATCGTTGCTTTCCCGGAGTCTGACGTAATGAGTACATGCTTGAACATCCATGCCCTCTCGAAAGAATGGCCTCCCCGGTCCAAGAGTGGCGGGTTGGGGACGAACGACCATTGAAGTTTTCCTTTTGATGAAAAGCAATACATGCAATCGGGCTGGTCCGTGGTCACGAAGCGCACCGTTACCAACACGCCTCGATCATTTTCCGCAACAAGAATGCGCTGGAGACGCCATTCGAAATCATCTGGAGTAAATTGGCGCAAGCTCATCGGAAACTCGTAGGTCCAGATTATCCGTTCGGCTCTTCCAAAACCTACAAGACGATTGCCGTCGAGCGTGACCCGTATAAGCGCCCCCTGAAGCCAAGCGTCTAATGAGCTTTTTCTTGCGAGCACCGGGCCTTTCTTGCGTCCTTCTGGTCGCAGAATCGGGAGCTTGTCAGTTAGTTCCCAGCGACGCGCGTTCTTCTCGGAAATGTGCAAGTAACTACCAATTTCCTTCCAGCCATTGAGGATGTCATCTTGCATGGGTTTTCTGGGGTCGCTCAGGTTCTGGGCTGCAGTGTCTGCATTTGTCCGTTGCCAGGCGAACCAAAACGGAATAGAAAAATCCCCAGGCGGTGTTACCAGCACCGCCCAGGTACCGCAGACCATCGCGGTAGGTATTCACCTTAAACCAAGGAAGATGAACACCATGCGCGACACCACCCGATCGTACAGTGATGTAGTCCCAACCCTATCATTCTGCACAGCCTCGCCCGCTTGTCAAAACCCTGACTGTCACCGGGGGCTCGCATGAAAACCTCAGAAATGTCAGCCGAAGTTGCGCCCTCAGCGACGGAAGAGCCAGCAAGCGTGGGGGGGAGTTGGCCACCTTCGCGGACGAAAGTGACATGCAGCAATTGGAACGCAAGCAAACATGAGGAGAAAGGATATTTCTGCCGCGGAATTTTTTACTGCGACGCATGCGTCTGGCTTCTCGCAGAGGCGGGGGAATTCTATTGCGGTTGAAAGCTACGACGTGCACGAAGCCACCACCACGAGGAGTCAGACAGAATGCAGATTGATCGTCCAATGCACCACCTGGAATTGGCGGCAGACGCCCATCATCGTTTGCCCGCCTTGCTATTTTACTTTGACCCCACTGAAGGTTTCGATGAACCGTTCAGGAATCTTTCTCGGATTGGAGCGATCGACCTAAGACCAGTCGCGAGTATGAAAGAGCTTGAAGCGGCGGTCTTCACAAACACCGGGCAGATGATCGTGTCGGTGACGGTACGCGCCGACGAGCAGACGCAGATCAGTGAGTTTGCGGAAAAGATTGTGCGGCGAAACGCCTGCTGCCATTCGTATGTCCATCTGATAACCCTCTTACCTGGAACTCCTGATTTGACAATAGTCGACAGGCTGGAGAGCCTCGGAGCACGAGTTTTCCTGCGGGAGCATGTGGAGGCCATTGAACACCAGGTACGCCTTTTAGCTTGGAGAGTCATGAGACGGCCATCGTCACCGGTTCCATGTTTCTACCTTCGTTATCCCGACTCCGACACACTAGAAGTGTTTTTGCTCGGGCGGCTACAAAGGCAACAGTTACGCTATGCGAAGAAGTTGGCGTCCTTATTTGAGATGTTGGCCGTCACGAAGAGATGGACAACGACGTATCAGGTCGCGAATGAACTCGAGATCGCACGGAGCAGTGTTAAGGTATACATGGACCGCTTGCGAGACGAATACGAATTGAATCGGCATCTGGCCGGAGTAGATGTTCCTGCCGAACGCGTTTTCTGTTCGGAGAAACACGGCGGTGCATGGATGCATCGTTTCAACGGGCAGGTATTGATACTCGACTGAGCATATACCACGAATGGCCTCAGACCAAATAGCGGCGAGCGTCATGTGTAAGTCGCATTCCTCGACAGCGCTTTGCACGCTACCGGGCCGACCGTTTCTATCGCGCCGAGCTATGCCCCGCGATTATTAAATCCCAGGTTTGACGGCGGACTGGTCGTTTGAATCCAATCGAGGGGCTGAGGCCCATAGTTCCTATAAGTTCGTGGCGTGTACGTTCCGGTATAGCCGCACTCCTTCAGAACCACACGCGCGAGAGCATCTTTCAGTAATAGGCACACATGCACGACATCACTCGGGTCGTGCTTCGTTTTGAAATCCAAGTAGCCTTCGTGGATCGTTGCATTACGATACATAGAAATGATCGCCGCCCAGTCTGTGATTCCGTCCGGGCGCGGATTAGCCGCCAAATATTTATCTATCACCTCTGCATCCCACAGTCCAAACTTGTGCAATAGGGTGACGACAGATAGCCCGAAATTGTTCTCAGTCGTGTGCCAGTTCTCGGCCCTGCTCTTGATGAGATTTAACGTCCTGTGCTGATCTACTGCACCGCAATTCGCCGCATTACTCACGAGCGTTTGAAGCCCTTTCGTCGCTTCGTCAACAATCCGCTGTACGCTTGCTTTCGTGTTTGCAGTTAAGTTGGCGTTGAGATTTTGCTGCGTGAGCTCGTGCTCTCGGCATAGGCTCTCTAATCCGCGAATAAGGTGATCCAGGATGTCATGTAGGTGCATATTTGGACCAACACTTCCCAGTCGGGCATGATTCATCGCCATCTCAAGATAGAAACGCTCAGCGGATGGGTGCGTCAGGTACGCTGTCACGAACTGCCCAAGCGCTGCGTTGCCGTCCATGTGGTCAAACTTGCCCAGTAACTCATCACCCTCCCAGAAGGTCGGTAGCTGTGATTTTCCGTGCAGCCGTCGTATCAATTCTCCGTCTTTATCTCTGATCTCAAACCAAAGTCGCCCAACTTCAGTTCCCGAAGCGAAGCCCAATGCCGAAAGTATTTCGGAAGGAAACCAAGAAAGGAACTCGGTGAAGCTTGTCACTGGGCCGGGGCCGATCTCGCCCACTAACACCGCCGTCACGCTGCGCTGTTTTCCCGATTGCAAACTTGCCTCGCGCTCCTCATAGTCAGCTACCCGCTCGATGAAATGCAATCTTCCATTAAGTTTGAACACAACGACTTCGTTCTTCCTGTTCGCTATGAGGTTCGCAATGTTTCTCTGATTCTCGGGGACGGAGTCGGGCATGATTGGTGTCGGGTAAATTCGCAAGGGGTGGTCGCCGACCAAACGATCGCGAGGCTCCCCGACAAAGTTCATCAGCGGGATCACAAAATATTTCGGCGCGTTCGTGTTTTTCGTTTCAAAGCTGCCATCTCGAACTCTAAACCGTAGAACCGCCTTTTGCCCGAAGGTGTATCCCGCCAGCCGAACACTCGAAGCGCTGAACACTCCATCGGGTGTTGAAAACGAGAGTTCGCGGCACTTGCTCTCGATTCCAGCAATGCCAAATGATCTTCCGCTATTTGTCTTTTGAACCTTCGCACCCGTAATGAATGCAACATCAGCACCGTGATAGTCGGAGTCTGCCGGGATCAGAGACTCGTACGCTGTCTCGATTCGCGAATCGCCATTTTCGGAGAATTTTGCGACAAACGGACCGAATACCTGCCCTGCGGGAGAGGTAAACTCAACTTTCCCGTGGCCCTCATAAGCCACGTTAAGCTCCAACCAGTTGCTCTGCTTTGGTTCAATTTGAGTGAAATCGAAATCCATAGTGGCTCACATTTACTTCAAAACCTGAGGCAAGGCCATTCTTAGTGCTTCCCAACATTCGGGGTTGAGCACGAAAAACGTTCGGTGCAGACCGCTCGGTTCTTGTTCGCTACGAACAATGCCTGCACCGATGGCGATCTGCATTTGCTTGTCTTGAGACTCCCGAGAAATCTCCGGCACGATCTTTTCCATCACTTCGACTCGTCCGCGAATAAATAGCCATTTCAATAATTCCTGCCCATCACGAGTCATCTTCTGACTTAGAATCAGTCGTACATGTCGCTCCATTTCCATTTTCCAGGCATTTCTGCTACGGTCACTGATTTCCAACTGCAATCTACGCCTTAAATTATCGAAGTTAATCTCGACACGGCTCAGCGGTCGTGCTGTTAGCCCAGGAACTTCGGAATCTTCGCTCCTTATGTAGACCGTGACATTCTTGTCTTTCCATTCGAGAATCGTTGCAGCCTTGCTGTTACGCTGTGCAATCAATTCTCGCATTTGCTGTTCTGAGCCATCTTCCGTCACAGAAGCGCGACGGATGTAAGCTAATCCTGCAAAGTGTGGCCGCAAAATGCAGCCCGGAATGATTATCGCGACAGCTTTCAATCCGTTTTCGGAGATCGTCTTCGTGACGTAAGGAATTCGCGGATAAACCGTCTTCATCCTCGTGTTGAATCGCTTTTGAACTTCGTCCAAATCCCTCTGTGGCTTCTCGATCTCGCCGTTATTTCGTACCCCGATAAACAGAACGCGGGAATGCCGACCGCAGCCGAATTAGCGAACGCAACTGCGGTTTTCTTCCAGTCTATATCGTCGCTCACCACCTTTCGTTCCACGAGGTGATCCTCGAAATTCTTCATCCTCGCGAGAAGGTCTGCCTCATTCAACTCGACTGTAACTTGCATATTTCACTCTCGGGGTCTCGCATCCTATTAGTATCGTGCCACAGGCTGCGGGATATTCATTTACCACCATAGCTTAAACAAGTTCGTCGACCGTAAGGATCGGTTTCCTCAAAACTCAACCATCCTGAACGACAGGGAAGGCGATGATCCCTTTCCATTCCTGCACTGCTAGCTTGTATGGGTTTGTATCGAGCATTGATGTTGATAGTTTCCTTTGGATCTCATTGGGTGACTTTTTTGCGAGCACCCAGATCCTCTCCCGATCAAAAGGATCGTGCGCAATTCTGCATCAGCCAATCGTGGGCGAGGGCCCGGTTGCGCATCGTGTTTGGCAACCCCCAGTATCACAAAAGTTTCTGCCCAACGCGCTGATGTCAGGTAACTGCGCCGTCCGCCCACTTGTCAACTAACGGCACAGTTGCTTGCGTGGCATAATTGTCATCGTACCGCTGCATAACACAGAGTCAAATCGCCAACAATGATTGTGTGGAGTTCTCTCGTCGGCCCCTCAAATGTACGATGGACCGTGAAATCCGGTCTATTCATCGTTGAGGGACCGGCGAGAAAGCTCCGTTCGCTTGTAAATTGACACGGGCGAGGGCGGTTTTTAATCATTCTGCAGGAGTGCGAGATAGGTCACAGCAAGAGCTGCGGCATCAAACATCGACATATTCGGGTGCTGTCGTTGCCAAGCCTTTCGAGGCGGCGGCAACCTCCATTCAAGTTCCGGAAAGCGTTTCACGAGGAACAATGAAGCCTGATATTTTGTTGTGGCCCCTCGCTCGCTGAAATGCTGCTTCACTTGTCCTTCCCGTATCGTGGTGACGGCAACTGAAAAGCGGCGTGCCATAAGCCGGACGACGCGTACGATAGTCTGCATGCCATGGGTGTTGCGCGTGCTGCTCGATGCTATACGGCGAAGAACCAGTCTGTCGGGCTCCGTTCTTCGGATCAGACGGTTCAAGCGGGCTAGAGCAACAGACATCGATTTGAACCTTGTCACTCCAAATTCAAGCAACTGGGTTGGGGTTTCAAAGATTGCATAGCCAATCTGGTGCGCCCGTACGTCAAGCGCGAGAATTCGCCTCTGGGTCTCCCTGAGGTTGGCCCTCATGTGGAATGGCGGTATTCTGGATCTCTCCGTCCGCTAAGCCAAGTAAGCTTTCGGGCGGTCGCGAGTGCGTTTCGGTCGTGCGTGCTCCTACGCCCAAGCTGTTCTTCCAGTTCTACAAGGCTAGCTTCGATCTTCATTTCCGTCACCTCCCGAAGGCCAGCGAACAAATCCGCAATCGGTATGCGGAAGACGATTTCATAGCTGATGGCGATCTCGAGCGGGGGCGTGGCATGAAATCGTTCGTGCCGCCCAACTGTTTCCTCGTCGCGGTATCCGAGCAGGCGTCCCAGTTCGCGTTGGCTCAAGCCAGCCTTTCTCCGATGGATGCGAATGTAGTTTGAGAGACGTCGATCCAATTCTTTGGGTGTCATTCAAGCAAGAATCTCTTTGTGCGACCTTTCTTAACAGAGTAACAAGCATGAAATTTATGAGGAGGCAGCCAAACCCCGCATGACATGACGGACTTTTTCACTTCGGACCGGGCCGGTTTTTCCCCAAATCATACGAAGGGTGCTACAACTCTGTTTTCTGAACTTGATGTCTTGGGGAAAACCAGGGGAAGGAAGTAAAAGGGCTTCAGGTCTGAATTTCCGCATTTTCATGCAGAAATGAACGCCTTTCGTCTTTCCGACGGCGGCGTACCATCAAGGGCACGAAATCATGCCAAGCCCCGCCGCTTTCAACCCCGATGACGAGCAGCTCAAACTCGAAATGCGAGCGATGGCGGAACTACTGCTCGATATCTACGAGTATCGCCTACAGTCGAAAGACCGTCTAGACGCAGCTCCCAACACGACGGTTCTTGACGCCAATGATCGTGGTCGTACGATGAAAGAAAGGTCGACTTTCGAAAAACAAAAATAACATTGAATGAACGGAGTTATCTATTGTCGTGTTTCTTCGAAGGAGCAAGTGGAAGGCACGAGTCTTGAATCGCAGCAAGTGGCCTGCCAAGAACACGCCCGACGGAACGGCATTGAAATCACGAGAGTATTTGTCGAAAGAGGGGAGTCAGCAAAGTTCGCCGACCGCACCCAGCTTTTGGAACTTCTGGAATTCTGCAGCCACCCGGAAAATGCAGTACGAGTCTTACTGGTATGGAAAATTGACAGGCTGGCCCGGAACGTGGGTGACCACTTCAATATCAAAGCGAATCTGCTGAAACAGAACGTGCGCGTTGTCTCTGTCACGGAACCAATCGACAGACAGGGCCGCTCGCGAAGTACGTGGCTTACGGGCCGACGCAGGTGCCGATGATCGGCCTCGCCTCGCTCACCGGCTACCCGGGCGGCGGGCCGTGCGAGGTCGGCATCTCCTACGGCGACCCCAACGGCGGGAGTGCATGCGGCGTGGGTGCGCTGGCCGCGCTGCACTACAAGTCGCCGGACAGGCGAGGGGCAGTACATCGACATGTCGCAGTGGGAGGCCGCGCTGCCGCTCGTCGCCGAGGGACTGTTGACCTACCAGATGGATGGCAAGCAGCCGGAGCGGACGGGCAACCGCGACCAGTTCGAGGCGCCACAGGGGGTTTTCCGGTCGAGCGGGGCTGATAACCAATGGGTGGCCATCTCCTGCTGGTCGGACGCCGAATGGCGGGCGCTGGCCACGGCAATCGGACGGCCGGACCTGCGCGACGACCCTGGTCTGGCCACCCGGGAGGGCCGCAAAGCGCGTGAGGCGGAGCTGGAAGCGGCCATCTCCGCCTGGACGGCCGGTGCCGTACGCGCGATACCGCGGCCGCCGAACTACGGCTGGCCAGTGTGCCGGCCCAGCCTGTCCGCACGGCCGCGGACGTCGTTGCCTGACCAGGAGCTGGCTGCACGGGCTTCTGGGTGGAGCTGCCGCACTGCGAATGCGCGGGAGCCCGGCACGTCGGCCTCCCTGGCTGTTTTCGGCACGCCGTTGCGCGTCCGGCACGCCTGCCCCTGCATCGGCGAGCATACGGAGGAGGTGCTCCGCGAGCTGCTCGAGCTACCCGAGGCACATATCACCGCCTTACGGGAAGCGGGTGCGCTCGCGTAGAACGCAAGGCGGAGCCGGCTGCCGGATCGATTGTTTGGAGGTACGTATGCCGGCGCGCTTCATTGATCGCCATTACCGGCGTGCTGCTGTGCGCGGCACTGGCCGGCGGGCGACCCGGGGCCTGGTGGCCGCTCAGGATGCGGACGTGCCTCCGGACGACCTCGTTCCGCTGGCGCTCTCGGCCGACGATGTGCAGGGCTTCCGCAACGCGGGCGGCGCGGCCACCAGCAGCTCCCTGCGCGAACAGTTCATACGGATTCTGTTAGGCGACCAGTCAATGGCCGGCAACGTGCCGGTGCTGACCATCACCCTTTCGGAGATACGGGGCGATAATCCCTGTCTCGGGGCTGATACCCTCGGCGGTGGCGAGCGGACAGGTATTTCGGCATCCTGAACACGGACAAAGCTAACTTTGCGTTGTTCGGGTCGATCGGGGTGGGCGACGTCGATTCGACCGCGACCTGGGCCAATCTCGACTCGGGCAGCAATACCTGGAGCTC
>CAVREG010000018.1:0-63354 GCA_963720075.1 uncultured Acidobacteriaceae bacterium
CGCCAGCACCCCCGGATGATAAAAAGATGACTCGAACGACTGTTTGATCTGGCGAACCATTGGAAGCGTGCCAGAATCGAGAAGAGAATACAGATCGCGGAAGCCTTCCACTTGTTCTTGCAGCGCGTCGAACCGTCGCAGTAATTGAACGTGTTCTTCCGTCAACGAGGTAACATCGGTATCCGCGAGGATTTCAATCAGTGCAATTTCAAATGGAGCGAGCGGCAAAGATCGATCCGACCCGTATCCCGTACGCTCCCATTGACCAGGCACTCTCGGATGGCGATAAAGAAAAGTCGCAATCAGGTCAGTCTTCTCCCGATTCATATCGCGAGATCTTTTTTGCGGGTGAAATAGCGAAGCATCGCCTCCGCGATTTCGGGATCCGTGTCAGCAGTAAACGCGCGCCGCAACATGGCGGGGGTGATAGCCATATCGAGTAAGCGCAGCCACCGGCGCATAGCGGAAAGTGTTTCCATCACACTGCCGTCACTCTGCTGTAGCGAGACAGCTTCGAGTCCTGCAGGAACGGGAACCTCTCCGCCTACTGAGTCTTGTAGAAGCTTCTCGCAGAAGCCTTGCACGGTTGCCAGAATGGCAAGTTCCCATTTCGGATCTTCGGCCAATGTCTCCCCTTTAGCCTTCTTTGGTGAGGGCCCGGTAACAGAAAGGTAATACCTAAGTTAAGACTAACCTGGATTGATCTACAAGACTCTCTTAAGGGTGGACACTAAAGTTACATGGGTATCTGGGGAGAAAGGAATGACGCGGAACTGACGAGTCCTTAATGCCTCTAGATGAATGCGGTTCTCGATATACCAGTGAACCGCGCGTGAAAGAATCACTTTTCCAAGATCGCGTCCCTTTGGCAGCAACTGCTCCAAGGATTCGCGATCTGAAATGCGAATCATGTCCTGGTCGAATGAGACCATCATCGAGAACTTCGGTAACGTGGTGGCTGATTGCGCCAATCAGGCCGAAATCGTCGCGACCAGGCCTTGCGATCCGGACGGAATGGTTCATAGCTGATGATCGAGCGTAGGCGTTATTCCCCGCAACTCTGAATCTCATGCCTGCTCTGAAGTTCACGCCTAGCGAAGGATACCCGGTGACTTCTTCATAGGACTTATTCAGGGCGTTCTGAATATTCAGATATGCGGTGACGTGAGAGTTGAGCGTGTACCATCCACCCATATCCACGCGCACATACCCGGCAACGTGGTTGATGCCGAAGCCAAAGAAATCGGAATCAACCCTTCGGCCCACGAAGCTTCTGCCAAAATTCCCACCCCATCGGTTGCCCAAATACGTCAGCAGGCTAGTCGCTGAATGTTTGGGACGCAGAAGCAATTGCTGACCAGCCGCCAACGTTGGATCGCAAAAGTTCGCTGGCGTGCAAAGTGGGGCCTCCAGAATCTGCGTAGAAGTATAGGTGTAGGAAGTATTGACCGAAACTCTGGGATTAATCTGCGCTTGAATCCCAGTCTCTGCGCCTTGTGCGAACGATTCGTTGACATTCACATACTGCCCAATGAAGGTGACGGGATCAACCGTGGCATATTCCACTTGATTCTTAAACAGGTTGTTGAAATACGTCGCTTTCAGTGTGAACTTCGGACCGAGAAAGTTCTGCTGAATGCCGGCCTCGAAATTCCTGTCTCGTTCAGGCATGAGATCGAGATTGGGAATGCTGTACGGAGGCCCCGCAAAAGATTCGTCGAAACGAGGCTCCTTAATGCCAGTGGCATAGGAGAAGCGCAGGCGAGTTCCTGAAAAAATCCGCCCGCCACGCAATGCCTGGAGAGCCAGTGCGATTCGCGGAACGCCTGTGTTACCAAATCCGCCGTTGTGTACGAAGCGAGCGCCGGCGACGACTGTCAGGCGGCCGAGCGTGAGCATTTGCTGCGCGTAAACATCGTGATTCAGTCGTAAACCGTGATCAATGGGTGGAGAATCCAGGTCGCCGACGAACCCGTTTTCATCTTCGAAGCGGTATCCAAAAGTGGTTTGAGCCCAACTTCTTTCGACATAATTTCCCTTATACTCGAATCCAGCGCGATTGAAATTGCCGATCGTATCGAAAGGCGAATCAATGCTGAAGCCGCCTATCGAGCGTCCGGGGTCTGCCACGCTGTCAATGTTTGTGCGCTTCTCGTTAGATTCGTAGCCAGTGAATGTTTGTGTCCAGCGTGAATTGTTCGCGACCGTGAGTTCCACACTGGAGAGCAGATTATTTTGTCGCGCCCGTTGATCCAGATCTGGAAGCAATCCGAAAGTTTGTCCACCGAAATTCCATTCTCCCTGCACTCCCGTCACGCTGTTGTCGTGACGCGAGCGCAACCGCAAAGAGATTTTGTTGGTCAGCGAAATGCCAAGGTTCGCGCCCTCCAGGGAATTCGAATAATCGTCGTTCGGTCCCTGGCCCATTGTATTGAATTGATCTCCAAAAACGTCATAGTCGAAAGGGCCATTTGCTCCCGAAAGCGATGCGTAGCCGTTTGCGGTTCCGAGGTTTCCTCCGTCGGAGCCGAAGCGAAGTTCAGGAGTGGACGTATTACCGGTTCGAGTCCAAATTTGCATTACGCTGGTCATGGCATCGGAGCCATACAAGGTGCTTTGAGCGCCGCGGACGAATTCCATGCGATCGGACTCGGTGAGCGGAAGCGTCCCAAAATTAAAAGTGCCGCCCGGTTCGTCAACCACAACTCCGTCCACAATAACTTTGTTGTAACGCGAATCCCCGCCTTCCACGAAGAGGCTGGAAATGCCCCCGCGCTGCCCTGACGAATTTACAACTGCTCCCGGCAAAAAGCGTAGCGCGTCTTCGGCTGCTATTGGATTTATAGCCTGAAGTTGTGCGGCATTCAACGTCTCGACGTCAGCGCCTGCCGCTTCGGAAGGAACGGGGGTGCGAGTCGCCGTCACAGTCACGGTTTCTGCGGCGGAAGCGAGGTGCAGCTTTACAGTTACAACTGCGGGCAGGAGGGGAGCATTGGCTTTTTCAGAAGCGAGGCCCGGCGCCAGAACACGGATTTCGTATTTGCGTGAAGGCTCCACGGAAAAGACGATCAAGCCTTCCGCGGAAGTGAATCCCACGGCTGCCGGCTTTTCCTGATTGATCGGGAACAATTCAACCTGCGCACCGGCAACCGCTGCCGATTGTGGATCCAAAACTTTAATTTTGAGATCAGCTGCAGACGCAGCCGCTGAGAGAACAAGCAAGCAACTGAATATTTGAAAGAACCGCATGCACTCCTCCTTTGACACGCGAAAGGGGTTTGTATTGGCGGTTCGCGCCGGTCTCCTGGCTTCGCGAGTAAGGACGCTTCTCTCTGGGACTATTCCAGCGTTCAGCATCCGGACACTACAACCGGCCTTCCCAGAGTTTTTGCTCCCCGGTGGACGGCTGCAAGTTTCCTCGCTTACAGTTGCGCGGCAGCGCGGGATTTACACCCGCTTCCCAATCTCATCGCATGATGAGAGCGCGCGAACCAAAAAGTTGTGAAAGAGCGAAATCCGATGCACGAAATTTAATCGCGCAATGATGAAAAGTCAAACTATTGTACTCGTCCATTAGATTTGTGCCAGTTTCATTCCTTTCGTTGAGATGAGACCTGGCGCAAGAATTGTCGCAGGATTAAACCGCCTAACGGCTGGTCGGCGCGCAGATTTTCTCCCTTGGCGGAGCCCCCGATTGAGCTTTTCATTTCGAGCGTGCAGGTGAGGACTGCGAAAAACTCCTCGGGACGCTGGTACTCAAAGGCTTCGGGATCAGAACCCAAATGCAGGTGTTTGCCAGAGATGGCGGAGAGAGTGGGATTCGCTTACGCCATTTCTAGCAAGTAGAAGGAACTACTACCACTTGCGTCATTATTGCCTGTGTTTATGCGGGTTTCAAGCGATTTGTTTCTAACCCTAGAGTCTCCACAGTCACCCGCCGTACGCTGCAATCAACCCTAAAAGACACGCGAAACGGTATTAGTGGTAGGAGGGCTAAATATGTGGAAAGGTTTCCGGCTTTCCTCGATGTTTCAAAAAAGCAGGCTGTCCTCCGGCATCGTTGGTGATGAAATCTCAGTCCATCTCTTCTCGATGTGGTCAACTAACATCTGCGCCAGTCGAATGGCGTTCCTGATGTCCGGCTCGGATATGAGGTGGATAGTTTCGTCTTGCTTCTTTCCATTCCGGTGGACCAGTTCGTGGCGTAACAGGATTACTGTTTCATGCAGCTCTTGCGTGTCTGGAAACTCGATGTCGAGGACATTCTTATACAACACGGCCACGATCTTAAGTCGATGCCATACGATGCTCGACAAGTACGATTCAACCCTCTTCTCGATTGCATCCATCGCCCTGAAGACATCGCTGAAAGGAATTTTCTGTTCTTTGAAAGTAGGTGTTGTTTCTACAAACTTTCGAAGCAGGTTTCGGTCTTGATTTAGGCGGTACGTGAAGAAGTCTTATCTGCTTCTGGCTCGCTACGTGTCGCCTCTCCAAGCTTTTTGCGAGCCTCATTGATTGTGTAGATGCCAGTCTTGCTGTTGGTTCTGACGAGCGGACGTGGATGGCTCACTCTCGACAATCGTCCGGTTCAAGTCGTCGTGGAGGTCTTGTTGCCAGAAGCGTTTCATCGAGAGGTAGGCGAACCCTGCTGCGTAACGCGGAAGCGCATCACCGACGACTCGCGGAGGCGCGTAGAACCCGCGTTACAATCAATGGAATGACCAAGAAATTTACATGCCCCGAACCGGGCTGCGGGTAGGAGTATGAGGCAAATGAATCAATCTAAAGAAATCCTTAATGTCGCAATGATCGGACATGGCTTCATGGGCCGTGCACACTCTAATGCATTTCAACAGGTGAACCGTTTTTTTGATGTGCCGTACGATGTACGAAGGAAAGTAATCTGCGGGCGCGATCACTCGAAGTTGGAAGCTATGGCTACTCGTTGGGGTTGGGAAGAGATCGAAACCCATTGGCCCGCCATTCTCGAAAGAAAAGATATTCACGTGGTTGATATAGCGACCCCCAACGTGCTGCATGCAGAAATTGCTATAGCTGCTGCACAAGCAGGTAAGATTGTATTCTGTGAAAAGCCGCTAGCAATGTCTGTTGATGAGGGCCAGCGGATGGTTGCCGCGGCTAAGAAGGTTCCAAATCTCGTTTGGTTTAACTATCGCCGTGTTCCCGCAATCGCGCTCGCCAAGAATCTCATCGGACAAGGCAAACTAGGTCAGATCTATCACTATCGCGCAACATATTTACAGAGTTGGGGGACTCAATCGGCACCTGCCGACTTGTGGAGATTTAAGCGGTCGGAAGCCGGATCAGGAGTGATCGGCGATCTACTTTCACATCTGGTTGATATCGCGCTTTTCCTGAATGGGAACATTTCCGAATTGTGTGGAATGACACAAACATTTAAGTCTGGGCGCGACGTAGATGATGCCGCATTGTTGCTTGCTCGATTCGAAAATCGGAGCGTTGGCACTTTTGAGGCGACCCGGTATGCAATCGGTCTTCAGAATCGCAACAGCTTTGATATTCACGGCTCCGGCGGGATGATTCGCTTCAACTTGGAAGACCTTAACAGACTGGAATTCTTTGATAATACTGGTGACCCACAAACCCAGGGAATTAGCAATCTCTTAGTAACCGGAGCTCATCATCCATACGTGGGTAATTTTTGGCCTCCTGGGCACATTATTGGTTACGAGCACACTTTCATCGCGACGGTTGCTGACTTTTTGAGCGCTCTCGCCTCAGGCAAGGAATTCCATCCAAATTTCAGTGATGCCTTACATGTGCAAGGAGTTCTTGATGCCGTAGAACAGTCTTCCCGGTTGCGAACATGGGCGGCGGTGTCTCGAGAATAGGTCGGAAGATTCCTGGGCAACTTGCTGCGAGCGTCCGTCACTTGGACCACTTCCACTGGCAAGAACCACGGCAACGGAGTCGCCTCGCTTCGTGAGTTGTCCCCAGCCGATGCCCTTCCCCGCTCGACACATCGGCATTCGTCCGGATGCTGCCACTCTGTCTGCCGCAATGAAACCGTCTTCGGCGTCCCGATGATCAGCCACGGCTTGGGCAGTGACGGATCGACTTCGGAGTTTGCCATTACTGCAGCGTTTCGAGGCATTTCTCTACTGACTGCTTAATCGGTTTGTGTCGGCCCAATATCTACAAAACGCAATTTGGCGAAAACTGCTGGCGCCTTTCTCTTGGACCTTAGTGGTGGGTACCGCAGTCAACTCGAGTCCGAGCGAAATTATTAGGACTGCCGCCTTCACGACTGCTGTCTATTTCCCGGTACATAAACACCTCACCTCGGGTTCGCGAGATGAAGTGGAGGCAATCCGGACGCAACTCGAGAGATGTTTTCTGCCGCGGCTTGCCCGCGTCTCCGCGATGTCCCTCGGGTGCCCCCGGCAATGTGGGGAGTAGCAAGCACGTTGGGCATATGAAGCAGTGGATGATCTGGATTAACGGGCTCGTCCGTGAACGTATCTAAACCTGCTCCCTGAATCTGCCCCGTCCTTAGCGCATTCAGCAATGCGGACTCGTCTACAATTTCACCGCGCGCCACGTTGATGAGGAATGCCGTTTTCTTCATCTGCGCAAATGCTTTCCGATCAATCATGTGCTTGGTCTGCGGTGTCAACGGAACATGGAGGGAAAGGTAGTCCGATTCAGTTAGCAGTTTCGGCATGTCCTTCGCGTCTCCGAAATAACCGACATGGCACTCGCTCAATACAGACGGTGGTACGCTGCCGACATCGATAGCCAAGGTCTGCATTCCCATAGCCCAAGCCCGCTTTGCCAGTTCGCGCGCACTTCCGCCGAAACCCACCAGACCCAAAGTTTTGCCATGGAGTTCTTCGTTCATTGGATGGTACCAAACGCCGGAATGGACGTTCTTCTGAGCATCCGTCCAGTTCTTGGAGAGACAAAGCATTAACATTAGTGCTTGTTCGGCTAAACCGATACCGCTCAGGAATCCCGGGGAGTAAGAAACAGGAATGCCGCGTTCGAGAAGGTAATTTATATCAAGGTGGTCGAGGCCGGTGCCGATAACCTGCCATAGTTTGACCCTTGCCGCCGCAGCCTCATCGGCCATCGCATGAGTTCCCCATCCGCCTTGATCAACGACGACCTCAACGCCGCGGAGCTGGTCACCGAACGGGCGACTGGTGTCGTATAGCTCGACAGGCCATTTTCCCGCCACAGCAGCTAAGAAGTCGTCGTACCAAGGATGAACCAAATCCTGGAAACCTATAAAAATGACTCGCACCGGTGCTCCTTCGAAGAGATATTATTCAACAAATTCGCCTCAACAGTGCTCAGCACTAAGTCCTTGACGCCTGTCCATCAATGTGTATACAGTATGCTGTGATTCATGGTCAAGCGGTTTGGGGAATTCTGTGCTGCTTACAGTTGGCCCGGGCCTTGTCGGATGTAAAGCAATACAGGCACATTTGGACTGCCCTCGGGAGCGACGGCGCCCCGCCAACTAGCTGCTAGGTGGAGTTTTGGTGTGGCCTCTCGCTGGCTAATCTGGGCGACTGGCACAGGGTTTCCCGGCGTTTTTCCTACCTACATTCGTGACGCCATGGTGATGCCAAGGCAAAGATGCTGCTCGACAACAAAGTTACGCTCGTGACCGGCGCAGGAAGAGGAATTGGCCGAGGAATCGCGTTGGGGCTAGCGCGAGAAGGGGCCGTCGTTGCGGTAACGGCCCGCACCGAAGAAGAACTCCAGAGCGTAAAACAGGAAATCAGCGCGTTGGGCGGAAGGGCTCTGGCGATTACGGCGGACCTTTCGAAACCGGCGGTTCCCTCACAGGTCGTTCAGAAGGTCTCGAATGAACTGGGCAGCGTCGACATCCTCGTGAACAATGCGGCCATCGGAAGCGCGTACAGCCAAAAGCCGCTGGTCGAATACGACGACGATTTCTGGGACTACTCTCTGGCACTGAACCTGACCTCGCCTTATCGGTTCT
Organism: uncultured Acidobacteriaceae bacterium; assembly: GCA_963720075.1. Classification (GTDB taxonomy): domain Bacteria; phylum Acidobacteriota; class Terriglobia; order Terriglobales; family Acidobacteriaceae; genus PALSA-188. The sequence goes on from CAVREG010000018.1 coordinate 8,000, forward strand.
GCAAGGCGGTGGTGCCGGCGATGCAGAAAAAGAAGTGGGGCCGCATAATCAATATTGCGTCGTTGGCGGGCAAGATGCCACTCCTCCACGGTTCCGCCTACGCTGCATCAAAGCTTGGACTGATCGGATTTACGAGAGCCATCGCCCTCGAGCTGGCTCCGAGTGGCATCACCGTTAATGCAATCTGCCCCGGGCCAGTGAAAACCAAAACCGGGCATTTACGCATGACCCAGGACTCCGCTCGCCTCGGCATCAGCTTCGACGAATGGGAGAAGCGTCTGACTCCACCCATCGGTCGGCTTCTGACTCCTGATGACTTTGCTCCAATGTCAGTTTTATTGGCTAGCGAAGGGGGAGCCGCCATCACCGGACAGATCATCAACGTTTGCGGCGGTACGTTGATGTACTAGTCCCGCGAGTCAACACCCAAGATGATCTTACTCATCCCGCGCAGTTCGCGCGGGAAAGCTGTTCCAGGGCAATCTTCATACCCAGTTCCATGACTGAACAGCGCTGGCTGCGCATCATCCCGGTAACATTTGTAATGTATACAATCGCGTTCGTCGATCGTACGAACGTGTCGCTCGCATTGCCGGCTATGAGCCGCGACCTTCATATGGACCCGGCGCAAGCTGGCGCGGCCAGTGGGATTTTCTTTGTGGGTTACGTCTTGCTCCAGATCCCGAGTGGCTATCTTTCCACTCGATGGAGCGCCAAGAAGCTTGTGAGTCTCATGCTGGTCGCGTGGGGCATGTGTTCCGCCGCCACCGGGCTGGTCCACACCTGGAAGCAATTTTTGATAGTGCGATTCCTACTGGGCCTAGCCGAGGGAGGTGTGTGGCCAGCCACCCTCGTCCTCCTCGCGCGATGGTTCCCTCGCTCCGAGCGAGCTCGGGCTAATGCTTACTGGATGCTGTGCCTTCCCGTGGCCGTGGTAGTGTTCTCGCCGCTGTCTGGGTGGATCTTGGGACGCTGGGATTGGCGAGTGCTCTTGGTTAGTGAAGGTGTGTTGCCGATCGTTTGGTTGCTCATCTGGTCAACCCAGATTGACGATTTTCCCAGCCAAGCCCGCTGGGTTTCGTCTCATGAGTGCGCGTACTTGGAATCTGCCCTGCGCGAAGAATCTGGTCAGATATCCCCCGTTCGAGAGGCGTTTCTGGTGTCCCTTTTGCGCCCGCAGGTCCTGGTGATGATGGCGATTTCATTCCTGGTGAGCGCCGGAAATTATGGATACTTATTTTGGCTGCCGACGGTGCTCGAATCATCCAGCTTGGGTGCAGGCAGGACGCCGAGCCACATTAGTATTGGAATATTGAACGCAGTTCCGTACGTTGCGGCAGCGATTGGGATGGTCGTAATCTCCAGACACTCGGATCGTCATCACGAGCGACCGAAACACGTCGCGGTGGCATTAGGTTGGGCGGGCATATGGCTACTTGTCAGCGGCATTGTCGGTGCGCGGTCGCCGGGAATCGCCTTCGCCTCATTGTGCCTGGGGGCAGGCGGATCCTACGGTATGCTAGGTCCGTTTTGGGCGATTCCCACCGAAACGCTTGCGCCCGCAGTGGCAGGTTCAGCTGTCGGCCTTATTCAGTTCAGCAATCTGGGCGGGGCATTCGGGCCAACCTTGATCGGTGGTCTGGAAAAGCGGACGCACAGTTTCACAGCTGGTTTTTCTCTGCTAGCGATGGGATGGCTGGTGGCCGCTTTCCTCTGTTTGCTGCTAAAGCCCAGACGACTGTGACGTCGCGGTCTGCCACAATTTCTCCCGGCGAGCAGATGTGACTCAGTTCTCAGGGGGCCTCTTAGATCTCGACCCAAGAGTTCGCACCCGATTGCCTCTTGCCGAGGAACGGAGTGCGGCATCAATCACGAGGAGATCTTCGTACGCTTGTGCGGGCGTGGACAACACCGATTTCTTGCCGTGAATCGCCCGACAAAAGTTTTCCCACTCGCGTGAATAGCCTCCATCAGTTTCGGGCACTTTCAACACTCGCTGTAAGCCGCCAACGCGGCGGGTCAGAGTAATCGTTCCTTGCACGACTCGCAAGACTCCATGGCTTCCGAAAATGGAGAAATCGATAGGGACCTCATGCTGCTCTTTGACCGTGTAGCTAAAAAAACAGTGTCCAACAGCACCGCTGGCCATGCGGACTTGCATCAGAGCGCTGTCCGGGCCATTAATTAGAGAACTGGTGTCTAGAACGTGGGCCGAAAGCTCGCTCACTTCTCCTAGGACGTCTCGCAGAGCGGCCACTGGATGAATGCCAGCATCAAGGACAAATCCGCCAATGTGCCGCGCTTGCTTGCGCCAACCACGAGAGATCCAGCGCTGGCGGGCTTTGGCACCGAGGTCAAATTTCACGGTTAGTTGGAACGCGAAGACGGTTCCGATGGCGCCCCTTCCAATGAGATCCTTGGCCGTTCGCCAGGTCGCGACGATAACGGAAATTCTCGCCAATTAAGACAACCTGGCGACGCCGGGCACTTTCACGGACGATTGCGCGAGCCTGCCTCAGCGTCGCCGCGATGGGCTTTTCCGCCAACACGTGCTTGCCGGCACGGATTGCGTCAAGAAGGACGGTCCCGTTCAATTCGATGGGCACCGCAGTGAGCACAGCTTCCACTTCCTGGTCTCTAAGGAGTTGTCGGTAATCATTGTAAATACGGGGAATGCCTGCTTCGTGGGCGAAGGATTGCGCTTCTCGACGGTCCCGCCTGGCGAGAGCTATCACTCGAATCTCGTCACTCATTCGCTGCAAGACTGGCCAGTGATGCGCCCTCACCACCGCCCCTCCTCCAATGATCCCGAGTCGAATAACATTTGTTCCGATGGCCCGCCTCCGATTTCGCAGAAATTTGATCTCGATTGTTGAGATTTCCATTGACAGTACGATTAGTTATGTATACAGTATGCCGTTGTCGAATATTTGTCTTGCAAAATAGCGAAAGGTTTTTCATTTTGCCCTATTACTCTTAGCAAGTTATAGACGCAGGCTCGTCCTAGCAAGGGGTTCGATCTCGAAGTAAGAAGAAGATCCGGCCAATTGCGGCTTTTACTAGGACATATCCCCAGAATTTAGACACTCTATATGAGCCAATCTCGGATAGTTGCAACGGGCCAAGTTCCGCTCGTCATGCAGGAGACCTTAAGCCGCTTTGCCTTAATTGAGTTCGCCTCCTCTACGGACGAGGACAGTCTGGTTGCGATGACCGACGACATGATTGGACTGATCGTGCGGGGAGTAATACCGATTTCGCGGCGAGTCATCGAAGCCGCGACCCAGCTTCGTGTGATTGGACGCACGGGCGCGGGGTACGACAACGTAGACATTTCAGCCGCCACTGAGCGTGGCATCCCAGTAGTTTTTGCACCGGGGGCGGGGGCAAGAGCAGTGGCCGAAGGCACACTAATGATGCTTCTGGCTTTGGCCAAGCGCCTTCGCGATCTCGACCACAAGACTCGCGCCGGCGAGTGGGTCGCCCGTGACAAAGTGCCTATTGGAGATCTGTACGGGTCCGTGCTGGGAGTAATCGGGCTAGGCCGAATCGGCAGCGAAGTGGCACGCCTAGCGCGGGCTTTCGGCATGCACGTTATTGGATGCGATCCTGCTCTTGAGGAACAGGCAACTAAGGGAATAGGGGTCGAGTTGGTGAGCCTGGACACCCTGCTTTCTAGGTCAGATTTCATCTCAGTTCACGCTCTGATGAATGACAAAACACGGGGACTCCTCGACGCGCGCCGCCTCAGTACGGTGAAACGCGGAGCAGTTCTTGTAAACCTGGCACGTGGGGGGCTGCTTGCAAGCCTCGACGTCCTAAATGAGGCGCTCGAATCGGGGAAACTTTCGGCTGTCGGGCTGGACGTCTATCCCACTGAGCCCCCGGACATATCACACCCTATTTTTCGCCGCACCGACGTCCTTTGCACGCCCCACTGCATGGGTCTCTCGATAAAAGCGGCGCACGCCACTTTCACTATGGTGAGCCGAGGAATGGCAGAGGTTTTGGACGGAGGAAACCCTGAAAATGTGGCCAATCCAGAGGTATTTTCCACACGTCCTTCGTCGCTCAGGACTTGATCGGAAAACCGGAGTAGGAAACGCAGTATGTATGGAAGAGCTTGACTGGTCTTGCAGTTTTCATACTAAAGGCTGCGGCGGGCCGACGAATTCCTTACAAGGAGAATCCCCATGCTGACCGACACTCAGGTTGCACAATTCAAGTCGCAAGGCTTCTGCGCTTGTGATGGCTTCTTGACCGATACGCGAGTAACTCAATTGCTGAAGGAGATCGACGCCATTTGTGCAGGTGCGACTCTAGGCCGCCACGACGCTGCTCGGCTCGAAATGGAACCCAAGCAGGGGCCCGACGGCACCAAGGTTCGACGGATTTACGAGCCCTGCACGAACTACAAGGCATTTCGCGATTTCGCAGAGAGCGAGACCATGGTCCAGAGCCTAGTCAAAATGCTAGGCCCGGATGTAATTTATTTCTCCAGCAAAATCAATGTGAAGCCCGGCGAAATCGGCTCCATCGTCGAGTGGCACCAGGACATGGCATACGGGCCACTAACCAATCGCTCCGTGGTTGCTGTGCTCATTTATCTCGATGATGCCGATCTCACAAACGGCTGCTTGCAGGTAATTCCCGGGAAGCATCGCATGCTGGACCATTCGCACGACGGTTACTTCCAGGGCCGGGTTACTGAATCACTCGACATCTCCAAGGCGATTCCCATCGAGGGTAAGCGCGGCACCGCCGTTTTCTTCGACGGGCTTGCGCCTCACGCGTCATCCGTCAACACTTCACCACGGCCGCGCCGCACTCTCATTCTTGGCTACCGCGCGGCGGACGCATTTCCTATTCATCTCGGCGACATGACTGTAAAAGGCGATCAGTTTGTTCGTCTCGTTCATGGCAAGCCTTCTCCGACTGCCCGCTTTGACATGGACAGAGTCTTTATTCCTCGTTATCCCACAGCTACGAAGTCACTCTATGAGTTGCAGGAGTTATCGAGGAAGGACGTCCCATCCGGCTCGCCTCCTAGTCCGTGGGGAAACACAGCCGGAGATCCGCTTCAGAAGCCGGTTTAGTTGAGGGTTGCTTTCAGGAGCAGCGTTGTGCGGCTGAACAGCCAGTACGTCTGTCTTCTTCTCGGTTTGGGTAAGGAAGTAGGAGAGCAGGAACGCACACTGCCGCTCCTATAGGAGCTAAGTATGAAAAGGCGAAACTTCGTGAAAAACGCGCTGCTAGCATCGGGCTGGCTCGTTCTGCCACGCGCCATGGAGAGCGCGTTCTCCACCAGCGTGGCTGACGTAACTTCTACTCGTTCTTCTCCTGTGCACGTCGGATACATACGGGACAAGATTCCTCGCTTTGAAATTCCAGCCTATGCTGGGGATTCCTATCGCGACCGAATACCAGACACTTTTGATATTGCTGAGCGCTCCCGGCTGGGTGTCCACGCGCTAACCGCTATCGCCGACCCGAAAGCCGATTATGAGATCTATGGAGCTGCGAACTTTTTTCGCAATCCCGCCACGATGGTGCATGACTTCAATGACTGGGTACAGAACCAGGAAGGCTTCATGGAAGCTTTGCCGCTGTTGCGCCTCGCAACCGGCGAAGGGATGAACAGCGAAGTGGACCCCGCATGGATGAGATCGACACTGCAGTCGATAGGGCCGGACGGCCTGCTCTATATACCTCTCAACGGGAGGCCGTGGGGTCGCGTGAGCAATGACGGGGTGACCCCTGTGTGGCGGAATGACGGACGGACCACGACGTTTAAAGATCCGTCAGTGACACAATTCGCTAACGTCTCAACCTGCCAACGCATGATTGGCACAATGACTATCTATTATCTTCGTGACAAGAACCCCGTCTGGAAGCAGACAATCCAAGCCATGGTGCGGCGTTTGAACGAATTGGCCATTCATCGCGGAGACTACTGCTATTTTGCCGCGGGATCCTTCGAACCAAACGCCAAAGTTGACCGCAATGCTGCCATGCCGACGGGCAGCCTTTGGGGCGTCTCTTGGAACACGCGTTTAGTCCAGGGTCTGGCTCAGTATGGTCGGGTCACTCAAGATGCAGCCGCGCTAGAACTTGCCCAGAAAGTTACAAACTATGCTCGTTATCAGTCTAACGTGTTCGACTCCGAGGGCCGTTGGCTGCTTGATCCAGAGTTCCGCGGTGCCCAGGGATTCCCGGACTTCGCCGTTCCTGATTACGTTCGGGAGAAATACGGCCGCGAAGGAATGCGTTTCGGCGGGCACAGCCATGGTCATCTGATTGCTCTTCTGGCGTTAGTAGACTTCGCCGACGCCTCCGGAGACAGTCAGCTCTGGGAGTTCTGCAAGAAAGCATTTGATTGGTCAAGGAACCCAGGTAGCGAGTATGGCGTGTCGCTGCGCGTGGGCTGGTTCCCGGAATTCTACGTTCCCGGTTATCCGAGTGCGGACGCCGATCCCCAAGCCGACATGATCGGGGTTGGGTTGAAACTCTCCGACGCGGGTTTCGGCGACTACTGGGACGAGATTGATCGTTGGGTTCGCAATCAATACGCCGAGCAGCAACTCACGGATCTCAGTTCACTCCAAGCTCTGTCCGCGCGCTCTCCCAGTAAACCTGTGGCCTGGAATGAATCTGCTGACCACGTGGCAGAAAAAAGCCTGGGTGCGTATGGCAGCAGCGTCAGCGGAAACGACTGGGCATTAGGCCTCGCTTCTACGGGCATCGCGCAGTGCTGCACCGGAAGTTGCACGCGCACTTTGTATTACATCTGGAATCGTATGATCGCCTACAAGGACGGAGCGCTCCGGGTCAACTTGCTGATGAATCGCGCTTCCCCGTGGGCCGATGTTTACAGCTATATTCCTTATCAGGGGCGCGTCGACCTTAAAATTAAGCGCGAGTGCCGGAACGTCCAACTCCGGGCGCCCGAATGGATCGCGGCCTCGACTCCGGAACTGGCGTGCAAGGTTAACGATCAGTCTCGCACCGTGACTTGGCAAGACCGTTACGTCAGCATTGGTCCCGTAAAACCCGGCGATCGGGTGGTCATGACATTCCCAATCAGCGAGCGGACAGTGAAAGAAAACATCGGGCCAGTGACGTATACGCTCGTCCTGCGCGGAAGCACAGTCGTATCGATCGAGCCGGGCGGAAAGAATGTTCCGCTTTACCAAGGGCGAGAGCGTTATCGTTCCAGCGAAGTGCCGTGGAAGGAAGTCACGCGGTTCGTGTCTGCCGAAAATATTGTTTGGTAAGGAGTATTAATGACCCTTTCCGGAATCGAAGAACTGGCGCAGGAAAGCAATTGGGGCCGGTCGGCTTCGGAAGGATGTTAGGCATCAGGAAAATCAAGGGACTGCGGTGGCTCATCGCCGGGCTTCTCTGCCTGGCGACGATTGTCAACTATCTGGACCGCCAGCTGCTCTCGGTCGTGGCGCCAATGCTGCGCCATGACCTTCATCTCTCCAACACCCAGTACGCATACGCGATCGACTCGTTCCTGATTGCATACGCGATCATGTTCACGATAGGCGGCTGGATCGTTGACCGCCTCAACACGCGTCGCGGGCTTGCTCTGAGTCTCGGCCTCTGGTCGTTGGCCAGTCTTTGCCACACGTTCATTGTCGGCATCTGGGATCTTTGTTTTTACCGGTTCCTATTAGGAGTTTCTGAGCCAGGAAACTTCACGGCAGGAGTCAAAGCAGTCTCCGCCTGGTTCCCCACGAAGGAGCGCGGCGTCGCGATTGGCTTCGTGGTAGCGGGAACCGGCATCGGAGCGGTTGTTGCGCCGCCCTTGACCTTATACTTAGCGATCCACTATGGCTGGCGCGTGGCCTTCTTGCTGCCCAGCCTAGGCGGGTTGGCATTATTGCCGCTGTGGTGGGTGGTGTATCGCGAACCTTCCGAGCACCCGTGGCTGACCCGCGAAGAATACGAATACATTAATAAAGGCCGTACCCCGGAGCAGGTAACTTCGATCAGGCCGCGTTGGTCGCAGCTTCTGTCCCTGCGCCAGAGCTGGTCATTTATTGCAGCCCGCTTCTTCGCCGAGCCGCTGGGATATTTTTACTGGTTCTGGATTCCCTCGTTCCTTGTCGCCGCCAAAGGTCTCAGCTATGCCGACCTAGCTAAATGGCTCTGGATTCCTTACGTCGCGCAAGGGATCGGCCAATTGGCCGGAGGATATTTTTCTGGAGACCTCATCCGTCGCGGAGTAACTCCCCTAATGGCCCGGAAAATTGCGCTGCTTGTGCCTTTGATTCTCTCTCCAGTCGTACTGCTTTCGCTTTCGGCCTCGCACACTGCCAGCGTCTTGGCATTCATCAGTACTGCGATTTTTGGCATTGGCTGGTGGGGCGCGAACTATAACTCCGCTCTCATGGATGCCATCCCGCAGAGTTCGGTGTCTTGGTCGCAGGACTCGCAGGCACAGCAGGCTCACTAAGCTCTGTGCTGGTGACTTACTTCACGGGCTACGTCGTCGATCACGGCTCGTATCGAGCCGCCTTTTGGCTCAGTTGTTCACTAATGGTTCCCTCGGTTGCCGCAAGTTGGTTGCTCCTGCAGAAACCAGTGGAATCGGAGCTCACCCCGTCGTAGTTGCGGAAAGATGGACACCTTACGTAAAGCTCCTCTAACTCACCCACTAGAGATTTCTGGAACCCGGCTCCCAGCCAGGCAGTCGCCTTTTTACTTCTCGCTCTTTTCCAGCTCGACATCCCTAAGCACAACATAGGTATGGAACATCGGCGGAGCAGTCTCAGCATCCAACACTTTTTCAACGGTACCGACAAATCTGACACGCTCTCCTTCTCGCAGTCCGGATGTAACCTCTTTGGAAAGATCGAACTGAACATTGGTGGGAAATTGATTTGTTGCCAGATAGACGGTGCCGTCTTCGTCAATGCTGGTTACGGTCCCACTCCACCCTTGTACCGCGTAAGCGTCGCGAGCACCCTTGCACTTCAGCGTCGCTCGAGGTGCCCTGAACCATTCGGTCAACCTCCTGAAACGCAATCGAGCGCTTCATCTTGGACCCCCGAAGGATTTCCGGCTCTCTCGCCGGTCCCACTAAAAGCCGAGCCAGGAAACCAGGGAGTCAGGCGCCAACCCGTGTTTTCAGCAATCTCCAGAAGACGGTTGTACTTGGCCAGCCGTTCAGACCGGCGAATTGATCCATTTTTGAATTGATGCGCTTGCCACCCTACCGCTAAGTCCGCTGCCCAGTTGTCTTCAGTCTCTCCGCTACGCACGCTGAGCGTCACCGACCAATCGGCAGCACGTGCTTGCAATGCGATCGAAGCGCCTCGGTTAGCGTCCCGATCTGGTTTACCTTCAGAAGCAGCGCATCACACGCCTTGCTCTCAATCGCACGTCGAATGAGCGCCGGGTTCGTGCATAGTAGGTCATCCCCCAGAGTCAATGCCCGACCTGCGATCGCCTTGCGGAGCAGGACCCAGTGTTCCCAATCATCCTCCGCGAGACCATCCTCAATACTGACGAGGGGGAACTGCTTTATCCAGTTGAGAATCGTCCGAATCATTCCTGAGCTATCCAGTATCTCGGAATCCAGGTGATAGCGCTGGTTTTGGTGGAAGTGAGTCGCGGCCACATCGACTCCAAGGGAAATGTCTTTGCCAGGTTCGTATCCAGCTTGCTCAATCGCGGCCACAGCGAGAGCGAACATTTCTTCCGCCGTCTTGAAGGGCGGGGCTAGCCCACCTTCATCAGCAGTAAGTAAACGCGTACCATATTTCTCGAATGCAAGTTCGGCGGCAGCTTCATAAACAGCAGACGCAGCAACCAGGGCTTCATCGGTTGTTTGGGCGGACATCGGAATGATCAGAACATCTTGAATGCAGATTTGCTGTCCGGCATGTTTGCCGCCGCTGAAAAGATTGATAGTGAGACGAGGCAATGCATGCACTGGGGCACCGAGCATGTCCGCAAAGTGCTGGTATAGCGGGACGCCGCGTTGAATAGCATGTGCTCGGGCGAATGCGACTGAAACTGCCAGAATGGCATTTGCTCCGAGGCGTGACTTGTTGGGAGTTCCATCGATGTCGATCAGAGCACGGTCAAGTTGGGATTGGTCGGCGAATTCGCGACCGGCAAGCGCACCGTGCAACGTGACACCCACATTCGCAACCGCGTTGCGGCAGCCCATTCCGCGATAACGCTTTAGATCCCCGTCCCGCAACTCGAATGCTTCGGCCGTTCCAGTGGACGCCCCAGACGGAATGGAAGCCGAAGCGCAGCTTCCATCGTCGAATGCGCACGTCGCCAGGACCGTGGGTCTTCCGCGACTGTCGAGCACCTCGCGTCCTGCGAGTCTGTTAATTTTGGGCATGAGCGTCGAGATTCTCAATAAATCGGACGATCAACTCCTCAACCGTAGCCGGAGGATTAGCGATGAGACGGACGAGAACATCCTGTTGCCGTGCCATTTCCTCGGAGGTCAGATATTCCAGTAAGGATTTGCCCGCTACACGGGCGAGCGAACAGCCCAGAGTATGACGCACCAACCTCGGCTCGATTAGTTCCGCCCATTCGAGCGAAGCAATCTCACGGCGGTAAACGTCCATAAAAATAGCCGCGCAGCTGGCGAGAAGAGCTCGATTCTTGGGCGAATGGTGAGCTTTGCTCAGAAAGTGTGCCAGCGCAAATCCAAGGTCAAACGCCGGCTCTCCGAAGTGAAAGACTTCATAATCCAACAGGATCAATTTGTCACGATAGATAATCGTATTCTTCGGACTGAAGTCTCCATGAACCAGACAATGTTTATGACTTCGGGTTTCTTGCACCAATGCACGGAGAAAATCTGAAGCGGCAGGAACTTTGCTGGCAGTGTAGAGGTAATATGGCTCCAGCCGTAAACTCTCGAAGTAGGTTACATCTGCAAATTCCAGTCGCAGGTGGTCTGCTCTGGATTCGGAGGATCGACGGTGAAACGTTCCCAAGAAGACACCAAACTGCTCAAAGTGATGAGGAACAGTCCGGCCAGAAAGCAAAACTGATTTCCAATTTTCGTGCCCCTCGGGTACTGCTTCCATAGCCATCAAATGATTCGTGGGATCTTCGAAGACGAATGACGGAGTCGTCCCTTCGGGTGCCGAGCGATTCAGCCAGCGCAGCGCTTTCGCTTCCACCGCTATCCGTTCTGGATTGCTGAACCAGTCCACGCTAACTCGTAACTTTTCTAGCGCCTGCTTGAGGACCCAGGCATGCCCGTCCGGCCACGTCACCTTAACCGTTCGGTTTGAAACCCCGCCAGTTAGTATTTCAAAGGAAACGTTTGTGTCAGAATTCAGGTATCCCCGATGCTTCAAGTAATGATGTAGGGCGTCGAAGTCTTCGATGTTCACTCTCATTGGCCAATGATAAGTACCACGTGGTGCAGACTTGTTTGAGGACTCGCCCAGCTATTCCGTCTCGTCGGTCTGGCTGTAGACAAATCGAAGCAACGTCGGATAATTCTTGATCCGTACTCCCGGAACAACTGTATCTTGACTTCGAAGCTTAAGAACGAGTTGTTGTTCGGTGCCGTTCATGAGATCGATAATCCATCCCTCGCGGGGACGGGTTGCTTGAAGGATTACGTTATATGCTTCCTCCTGAATCTCATTCGGACGGCCTGCTCCTGGATAGGAGAGCCACGCCGCCACCATGCGTTCTGTTGGTCCCCGACGGAAGGTAAAGACAACCGCATCCGTAGTATTTCCCTCGAGCTTTACTGGGAACTCGGCTGCATGGAAGTCATCCAGTACGGTTGCCAGCGTTCGCCAGACGTAATACATCACAGAGGGCTGAACAGGAGTAACCACTTCGGCGGGCCAAGCCACGCGACAATTGGAATCCGCAGTGGCGTGTCCAGTAAAGTGTAGGATTTGCGTGTTGGCTACCGTATCCAAGCCGCAATGCCCCACCGCCGAAATGGCAGACGCGATTCCGTGCTGTAGTTCCGATAAGGGGGCGGTCTGAGTCGGAGGATAAGTAAAGAAGTTGTATAGTTCGCTGGCATAAAAGTCCCCGCGAAACCCAACGTCTCTACATTGCCTCTTGAACTCGCGAACTGAGTCGAAATAAGCTCGATCCGGTGGGTTGTAGGGGTGCCAACCTACGCCGGCGATTTTAGATGCCCACCCCGGTTCGATAGGATTCCGTGGCTGGGGGCCAAAAACGTACTGCCATTTGGGCGGAACAGCGCCATCTGGTCCCTGAAATTCATCCCGGAGAAGGACCGAGCCACTCAGGTCTCGGACAGTGAAGTTCGAGAAGGACTGGTAGGCGCCAGTTAGCTGAAGGAGCCCCACGCCACCGGGGCTGTCTTGCGATTCTCCCGCTAGAACACGTGTGAGAGATTCCACGCGATTTCCGTCCGATATCTTCAGGATGACGTTATGCCCTTCGATCCTCGCCTTCAGCTGCAGGTTCTGACTCAAGTCAAAATCTAGGCTTTTGGTTGAAACCTGAGACTTATTCCAAGTGTTCCCCGTGCGCTCGGCGATGAAGAGTGTGTATCGGCCAAAGCCAGGCCAACAAGTTCCATAGCCTGCCACGACGAAGTTTTGGGGGCTCGTATAGCGAAGAACGATTCCGAATCGACCTCTATTCAGGGCCTTGCAAGTGACGTCTCCGTCCTTGACCTTTACGCCTTTCACTATCGCTAGGGTAGAGGACTCCAGGTGGTCAATGCTGCCGCCATTTGCGAGGAACTTGCCTCCCGTTAGCCCTGTCTTTCGCTCGCAGCCTAACAACGTCAAAAGAAAATCAGGGGCGAACAGATCCGGACTGGCTGGCATCATGCGAGCCTCCGGATCGACCTGCTTCACGACATCGTAGGTTTTTGCGAAAATCTTCATGTAGCGTTCCGCCAGCGCATCGTCCCATCCGCAACCGGTGAACTCATTGCCGACTTCGTAGATGAAAACGCGGCCTTTAAGGTGGCGCACGATGAATTCCACATAATGCAGGTACCCCTCGAACATCTCTGGGCTGGAGTCCACGTCCACCACCGTCCAAAGAGTGCCGTCAGTGAATTCCCTCATTCGCACTTCGGCCCAATCACGATTCTGGGACGGATTCTGGTAAATCGGATTGCCGTAGAGATCCAGACCCCACATCAGCTTGACGCCACAGCGGTGTAGGTCGGTCAGCCACGCGTCCAAGACCGGATCGAACTGGTACCGGCCGCGCTCTCGTTCCGTGTACTGCCAGTCGTACGCACCTGCCTCTCCGCCAGCAATTCTTAGCCATGTCATCCCTGAGTCGTAGTGCAGCGGTGCCCACAACTCAGACTGCGTGATTCGGTTATCGGCGTGGCCGAAGTACGTAGAGGAGACCGTAACGCCCGCCCCCCGCGAAACGAGCGCTAGGTTGTCACCGCGCGTATCCCGCACTTCGATCCCTGCAATGGAAAAAAAAGTTACAGGACCGGCAGAAGAGGGTGTGTTGATTCTGGTTTGGAAATTGTTTCCCATGATCCATATCTGCTTCGCGCGGCGCGGTGCAAACCTCACCTCGATTCCATGCTCGGGGTCTACCTCGACACTTTCGCTTGCATACACAGTTTCCCAGTGCCACGCATCCACGCTCAACTTGATCGTCAGCTCCTTCGGCAACGCGCGGCCAAAATTGGAATTTGGATAAAAGGAATTCGTGCAAAGCAGCTTCACGGATACGACCGTGGATTCAATCGGGAGATCGATCCGAATCCATTCGGGACGAACATTCGGCGCGAGAGAGCCGAAGCTGCACCATACGGTATTCGGATCCCCATCTATTAGATGGATGGGTAAAGTGGGATGGCTGTCGTTGCTGCGCGCTCGCGGGACTTGCGCGGTATTCGAACCAAACAGGTTGTGACGAATTTCCCATGATTTCTTGGGCCGGATCTTGACTCGAGGACTCCGATTGCCCTCTTGCATCATGTTGTGCGGCATTAGATCCGGGCTGATGCCGTAGATGTACATCATGTAGTCGAAGCCATAGACTGGGTAACCCTGACTCAGCGCTTCAACTGACGCATACTCGTCAAAACCTGGACTAATTCGTCCTGAGAGTTCACTTGACTCGGCTGCAGATGGAGGTAGGAATTGGTCCTGCGGATCTAAGCCTCGCGTTTGAGATTCGAGACCGGAGGCAAGAAGACTTAGGGCCTTTGTCCGACCAAGCGCTCCCAGTTTCGCTGCTTTGACCAGAAGCTCGCGACGATTAATAGCCATGATTTTCTTTGCCGTCGTTCCTAATTAAGAGATCAACCAAAAGAGAATATTGCTTGTTCGAGTGGCGTGGGGTCATATCCCGCGCAAGCGGAACCGCCTCAAGGGGTTTTCCCTGAGGCGGTGTGTGAATTGATCCGAACATCTTAAAGTTTGTAGCTCGAGCTAGAAGGTAAGCCTCCCAGCCAGTTGGATCGATCGGGGGGCGGTTGCGCCGGTGTAAGTTCCAAACGTGTTTGGGTTGTTGATATCGGTTTGCAGTCCTGTCCAGATGTGCCGGTTAAATGCATTGAAGAAATTCGCCGAAAACTTCAGACTGGTCCTCTCCGTAATGCGGATGCCTTTGGAAATCGAGAGGTTCTCGGTGGCATAGGGGCAGCTTCGGAAGTTTGGAAGCGAGTAAATATCTCCCAGCGTGAAGGGCGCGGGGGTTGCGAATGCGTTGATGTTCAAATATCGGCCAGAAGAGTTATGGGGGTTGTAGCTCCCGCAACCGGTACTGGTGGAAAATGGCACGTTGGGGACGCGCACCGGTTCCAGGTAGGTGATGCCGGGAATAGTCGCTTCAGTCGTCACATAGAGCGGAGTGCCTGCCTGATAAGCGAGAATCCCTGCAATATTCCAACCCCCGAAGACGCCTCTTTCAATTGCATTGTCGCTGAGGAATGGTCTGCCCGCACCGAAAGGAAGGTCGTAAGCAAAGCTGGGAGTGAAAACCCATGGAATGTCAACCGGAGAGAGCATCTTTCGAGTGTTGTATTGGTTGGCCTGGAAATATCCGGAGGCCAATTGCTTGGAGACGGTAAAGTCAAGCAAGAACGATAAACCGCTGCCGAAGCGTTTTTGCACGGCGAAATGGCCGCTGTTGTACTCCGAGAATCCGGCTGTGTTGGTGGCGTCGCCTACATAGGAATATTGTGGATACGGGAGGAGTGCCTGGGCTACGGTCCCATTGAATCCGGGGTATGGCACAGGGATACCGGCGGCTACAGCCGCAGGAGAGTTGATGTTAGCCAACAGGAGATTGCCCAAGGAAAGATATTTGGGATCGAGTTGGTCGTTCGGAAAGCCTCCTACGTTATATGGCGCGTAGAACCAAGCGCGCTCCAAGGGTAATCCGTGCATTAATCTCGCGATATATTCCGCCGTGCCGGTCATACCCCAGGGTAATTCCCGTTCGACGCTCAGCCCAAAGGCTTGAGTGCGGCCAGCCTGATTCTTGTTGTACTGAATTTCCTGAACTGCAGTGCCATTGAGTAGTGAAGGATCGCGATCTGGTACCGTGGGCTTTAGCGGGAAGCCGTTGTCCCAATTAAATGCTGGAGTTGTGCCGTTGTCGGGACTGCTCTTGGTGACTTGCGTAAAGGTGCCATAGAACGAGCCCGTAGTGCCCTCGTTGAAACGGGAGAAGGTTGGTGTGTCAATAAGTCCATAGTAAGCACGGACCACCATCTTTGGGGAAAACGCGTAGGCGAGACCCAATCGAGGCTCAAACAACTTGTAGTTCGGCTTGAGAATATAATGGCGTCCATTGCACGTGGGACAGTTGCCCCAGAATGTTAACGCTCCCAAGAGACCTCCGGCCCCGGGGTTGGGAACGGTGGGATCAAAAGCGCCATAAGAATTATTCTGCTCGTACGGACCCACCGAAGCGGCCCAACGCAGGCCGTAATTCAAACTCAACTTGGAAGTAACCCGCCACTGATCCTGGGCGTAGATGTCGGATCCACTCCCCCAATGCTGCAGAGTCTCGGGCACGTTCAAGGTTCCACTGCTGGTGTTCCCGGTGAGGAAGCTGGCAAAACCCCATCCGGTTGAGGTGAAGCCCGGCAACCCGGTCGTTTGGTTAACGAAGCTATACTGGCCGGCGGTAAAACTGTCGAGATTAATATCCGCAATGCTGGCTCGCATGTAGTCGCCGCCAAATTTGAACGAGTGCGAGCCCCTGACCCACGCGACAAAACCTCCAAAAGATGGCAGGACGTACTGCGGATTGCTGTAACCCAGGTACTGAGCGCCGAAGCCGGTTGTGTTCGAGATAGTTACAACCGGAAGATTTGGAGTAAAAACACCGGTTATTCCTGCCGCCTGGCCCGCGGTTGTCGAGGACCCCGTAGTGCTTAGCCTGCTTCCCACATAAGACGCACTGAAGTTCACATTGAACAGAAGGTTTGGCTTTAATGCCCCAACGAAGACGACCCGGGGCCGATATTGATGCGCGGGTCCGACTTGGGTGACGGTAAGCGGCGAATTAAAGTTTACCGATCCGGAGGTCTGGGTGTAATATGGCGCCGCGTCAAGGCTGGCCATCAGCTTATATTTTGATCCAAAGATCTGATCAATCTTGATGGAGAACTTGTCAATGGCCAACGGAGATGCAACCTGACTGCCTACAAAGTTGTTTTGAAATCCAGCCCCGGTGGGACCTGGGTACTCACCCGCAAAAAACTTTGAGACGGAACTGAATGCCGTGGGGCACATTACGTTTAGTTGCCCGTTGCACATATAAGGGTCACGGATGACAGTTCCATCGGGGAGCGTCCGGGTCGTGGTGGGATCGTAAATTTCATTCTGGTAAACTGGCCTGCCGAGGTCATCCGTTCCTATTTGAGCGCCCAGTATTTGGGAGAAGTTGCCGGTCAGCATTTGCCCAGTCGGAACCGTTGCGACAACACCGTTGGGAGTGTGGTGGTAACGGAAAAAGTCCACGCTGCCGAAAAAGAAAGTCTTGTCCTTGCGGATCGGACCACCTATCAGGCCACCGAACTCATTCTGATGATCCGAGGCGGTGGTGTTGGAAAACCATGCTTTGGAATCTAATCCCTCATTCTGGACATATTCGAATGCGCTTCCGTGAAATTGGTTAGTGCCGGACTTGGTTACGTAGGCAACCGCCACGCCATTGTCCCATCCCTGTTCGGCGTTGAAGTTTGAGGCCAACCTGACTTCCTGAATAGCTTCGGGGAGCAACGAGGAGAAATCGGCGACCGTTTGG
Source organism: uncultured Acidobacteriaceae bacterium (assembly GCA_963720075.1). Lineage (GTDB taxonomy): Bacteria > Acidobacteriota > Terriglobia > Terriglobales > Acidobacteriaceae > PALSA-188. The sequence continues at coordinate 25,235 of CAVREG010000018.1, forward strand.
AACTGTCTATATGCGGCATTGACGCCGTCAATGCTATATCCAACGTTATTTTGGTTGCCGCCGAACGGGCTGGAGCCTTCAATTGACGAAGTGGTAAAGTTTGCGGCCTGGTTTCCGCCCGCGGCGATACCGCCGGAGCCCGGCCTTGTGTTGACACCTGATTGCGTGGTCAAAAATGCAAGCGCGCCACGTGGATTGCCGCCCATAATGATAGGAAGAGAGGTAAGCTGCTCTGTAGATAAAGTAGTACCCATGTCGGAACTGGTCGTATCAACTTGTTCGGCGGCTCCTGACACGGTCACAGATTGAGAAATGGAACCGACGGAAAGGCTCACGTCAAACGTAAGCGACTGGCCGGCGACTAAGCGGATGTCTTTGATCGTACTCGTGCTGAAGCCTGTGTTGCTAATGGTCAGAGTATATTCACCGATCGGGAGATCGAGGAGCGTATAGTTTCCATCGCTATTAGTTTCTGTCGCGCTCGTGACACCCGTAGCTTCCGCCACGGCCGTCAAAGTGGCTCCCGGAATCACAGACCCGCTTGGATCCTTCACTGTGCCTTTGAGGCTGCCGGTGTTCTGCTGTTGAGCATACGACGGAAGGACGATAAGAAGAGCAAAGGACAGCGCCAGGAGCATCTCCAAATACCTGGACCTCGGTCTCACGCTCAACTCTCTTTCGTTAACGGGTGAAGCAGCGCCTACTCTCAAAATATCTTTCATAAACGGTCCTCCGTTCGAGCATCCTTTAAAAATCTCGGTCGAATCGCATACGCCGGCAAGAAGACTGTATACAGAGAAGCGCGAAAGCGTGTGAACACAGATAAGGCCGCTCTCTCCATCCCAAAATTTTGGGAGTATTACGGATTCTCCGGCCCCACAAGCTCCTAGCAACTCCAAAGTGTGGACTGTATACAGATCATCAGGGCGCAACTTTTATCACGGCCCAATTACGGTTGTCAACATCTTTTTTTTGCGCTGATTCACGGATGCCACAAAAGTTATGCAGACCGGCGAGGAAACGTCCAGTCGCTCGCCTGTCGGGGTCAGTTGGCCCGTGCTCTTGTTAACACGAAACACAGCGATTTGGTCAGAATCCTGATTTCCTACCAAGAGAAACTTGCCCGACGGATCCAGCACGAAGTTCCGGGGAGTTTTGCCCTGTGTCGGGACATCTTGAACAGCGGTCAACCTCCCGGTGTTAGGATCGACGGCAAAGACAGCAATGCTGTCTTCTCCGCGATTCGAGGCATAAACAAATCTTCCCGAGGGCGCGACCTGAACCTCGGCGCCACTATTGGCCTCTTTGAAGCCGGTGGGCAAAGTCGAAATGGTTTGCAGAAGATGGAACGTCCCGGCCTGTGCTTCGTATGCATACGTAGAAAGCGACGACTGCAATTCATTGATCACATACGCAAACCGCCCGTTGGGCGCAAATACTAGGTGTCGTGGTCCCGAACCTGCACCTGCTTGGCCGAACGCGGGACGATTTGCCGTAAGAGATCCCCTACGTGCATCTAGCTTGTAGACAAAAAGCCTATCGAGACCCAGATCAACAGCGATGGCAAAGCGGTTGTCCGGGGAAAGAACTACCGAGTGCGGATGCGAACTTTCCTGGCGCACCGGATTAACGCCAACGCCCCTTTCCTGCACGCGAGCGGCAGCTTCGCCGAGCGAGCCATCGTCTCGGATAGCAAGGGTTATCGTCCCTCCGTAGTAGCTCGCTACCACCGCGAAAGTTCCGGCTCGGTTGACCGTTACGTAACTGGGGTTCGCGCCAAGGGAGGGGACCTGGTTCAAGAAGGTGAGGCGGCCACTCTCGCGGTCAATGCGAAATGAACTGACGGCCCCCGTCTGTCTGCCCCGGAAGTGGCCGATTTCATTGACGGCGTATAGGTAAGGTTTGGTCGGGTGTACCGCGAGAAAGCCAGGATTGTCAGTTTCTGCAGCCAACCCCACAAGCTCCAGTTTTCCTGTTTCCTCATCGAAGCTACACAAATAAAGCTTCTTGCTTGGACCGCCAGAATAGGAGGCAGTTCCGACGTAAACCCAGAAACCAGTCGACCCTTGATCCACGCTTGCCCGCGACACTTCCTGCGCTGTTTGCATCACCATGAGAGCAAGCACAAACCAAAAAGACGGGGCAGATTTCAGGAGACCTTGCCTCAACAGGGTGAACCGCCTTCTTTAGATACTTCTGGGTGTTTTCCGTCTCTCAGCGTAGTTATCAGGTTACAATCTTGACACGACATTGGAATACCGTATACAGTTCTGCCGCGGAGTCAAGATATTTCTTCGTACATTCACAAGAAAAAGCGGCCGTTCCATGGAGGAATCCACTTGAAGAGATGCATGCAAGCTTTATTGGTGACTTGGTTGGTAAGCGCACTCTGGGGACAGCAGCAACTCGATCCCATCACAAAGTGGGCAACCATCGCCGAATACGAAGATCACTTCTCTTTCAATGTCATTTATCAGAAAGCCAACAATGTTGATCTTCGACTCGATGTCATCACGACAGGATCGCCGTCAGTGCCTAGGCCAACGCTGATCTACTTTCATGGCGGCGGCTGGCTTGAGGGAACAAAAGAGAGCACCCTTCTCTACATGCTTCCCTACCTCGCTCGCGGTATGAACACGGTAAACGTGGAGTATCGCATGGCACCCGAGTCTTTGGCTCCGGCTGCGGTGGAAGATACCCGGTGCGCACTTGCACTGGGTCTACGACCACGCCGCCGAGTACGGCTTCGATACTTCAAAGATCGTGCTTTCCGGCCATTCTGCAGGAGGGCACCTAGCGCTAATCACAGGCATGCTGGACCCGAGTGCCGGCTTCGACAACGGTTGCCGGCGGCTCTCCAGCGAGTGGCGACAAAGCACAATTCAAAATGTGAAAGTAGCAGCGATCGTGAATTTCTTCGGTCCTACCGATCTCTCCAAGCTCATTGCAGGCCCAACTACGAGAAACTTCGCCGTGCGATGGTTTGGGAGCCTGCCGAACCGCGACGAGGTAGCAAAACAGGTTTCGCCAATCACCTACGTTCATCCTGGTTTGCCGCCCATCCTCACCATCATGGGCGACAAAGATCCGATTGTTCCATATGTCCAGGGAGTGAGCCTGCATGAGGCACTCGACCGGGCTGGCGTCCCCAATCAGTTGCTCACTATCACCGGCGGCGGCCACGGTTCGACCACCCCTTATGCGTGGACGCGAGAGCAGAACTTGCAAGCACAAGCAGCAGTATTTTCGTTCCTAGAAAAATACGGAATACTTTCTCCGAATTCTGAGCAAGTCGACGGAAGGTGATCTGAGAAATGTATTCCCTCTCCGTTTGTGCGGATACGGTCTTCCTCGGTCGCCCGTTCATTGAACGGGTTAAGAAAGATCATCGCTAGCGGTTTCCTTGCGGAATTTTGGAACTGGAAAGGTCGCGATATTGAAGCCGTTGCCGCTGATCCCGCACTGCGTATCAGCGGCTTCACCGGCTACACGAAGGGCAGCATGGTGCATCCCGATGGCGTGCAAATTTTTCTAAGCGGCGTCAAAGATAGCCTGGCGGTTGCCTCCCGATTGCGCTGTAAGTCCCTCTTCCTTTCTCCGGGAGAGTTAGACAGCGCGGGACAAGTCGTGCACCAGATCGCGCGGCATCCGGCAACTAAGTGGATCACTGCTTACAAAACATTGTGCCAGGTAGCCGAGCTTGCGGAAAAGCATGACGTGACCTACTCCTTGGAACATCTAAACACAAAGGTTGACCATCCGGGATTTGCATTCCCATTGGTGGAGGACACACTGAATCTGTTGGTCCAAGTTGGTAGTCCGCGGATCAAGCTCCTGCTGGATGTCTACCATACGCAAATTGAAGAAGGGAATCTCGTGGAAGTGATTCGCCAGAGTCGTGATCACATCGGTCACGTGCATGTAGCTGATGTGCCTGGCAGGCATGAGCCAGGAACTGGTGAGATCAACTATCGCCGCATCGCAGAAACTTTCAGAGAGATTGGTTATGACGGTGTCATCGGCTTGGAAGCATATCCGGAGAGCGACGATATGGAGGCCATCCGTCGATTTCGCGAGGCCTTTTCTTGAATAAGAAGTTAGCCGACAAGGTAGCGATCGTAACCGGAGCCAGCGCCGGGATCGGCCGTGGGCTAGCCATTGGACTCGCGGCTCAGGGAGCGAGGGTCGCAATCAATTACAAAACCAACCTGGCCGGAGCAGAAAAGACGCTCGCCACGGTCCGGAAATTGGGTGGCGAGGGCGAAATCTTTCAAGCGGATATTGGTTCGAAGCTGGATTTCGAAAAGCTGATCGACTCAACGTGCAAGGAATTTGGCGGACTCGACATCCTCGTCAACAACGCCGCAAGAACCAGATTTGCATCGCTTGCCGAAGTCACCGAGGAGGATTTCTCAGATGTCGTCGACACGAATCTGAGGGGTCCCTTGTTCGGCTCGGCAGCCGCAGCGTTGAAGATGACAGCTCGCGGAGCAGGATCGATCATCAACATAAGTTCCTGCGCGGCGCGCCTCATGGTTCCGTTTCATTCCGTCTATGCAATGGCCAAGGGCGGCTTGGAGGCGTTGACTCGCCAGTTAGCGCTTGACTTGGCCCCGCGAATCCGCGTTAATGCCATCGCGCCCGGGCCGACCAGCACGGAAAGAAATCAAGCTTATGATCCAGAATACGACAAGAATTGGAAAAGCGTGATCCCGGCGGGGCGGGTCGCAGTCGTCGAGGACTACATTGGCATCTGCGTCTTCCTAGCCAGCGACGAGTCCACCTTCATAACCGGGCAGATCATTGGCGTCGACGGAGGCTGGACAATCAGGGGCTATCCGCCTGACCTTTCGAAGTCAGACTTTTCCAAGGACCGCGAACGCGGCTGAAGCAACGAGTGTGGGCAAAGAAATGTAGCGAATAAGAATCGGCCAAACGGAGCAGAATCGAAACAATATTCCGATGGCCAGGAGCGTAGAGTGAGCATTAACGTTAAGGTTGGCAGTGCGCCCGACAACTGGGGAGTGTGGTTCGCGAGCGATCCGAAACAGATTCCGTGGGAGCGATTTCTGCAAGAGGCTGCTGTAGCAGGCTATCCGTGGATTGAACTCGGGCCTCCTGGGTATCTGCCGCCCGACCCTGCCGTTCTCGCGAGCTCATCTCAAAAAACATCGCCTCACGGTGACCACCGGATTTGTGATGCATCACCTGGAAGATCCGACGCTCTGGGCAACCATTGAAGCAGAAGTGCACAGTGTTGGTGCGGTGCTCCAAAAACTCGGAGCGCCTTTTCTGTTGTTGATTGATGACACATATACTGACCTATTTACTGGCAAACGGATTCGTCCTGACAAGCTCGACGATGACGGATGGAAGCGCTTAATCGACGCGACCCATCGCGTCGCCCAACTGGCACGGGACCGCTATGGCCTCCAGGTGGTCTTCCATCCTCATACGGAAACTCATGTCGAGTTCGAAGATCAGATCGACAGATTTCTCGAGGATACTGATCCTAAGCTGATCTCTCTGTGTCTCGACACCGGGCATCATGCCTATCGTGGTGGAGATCCAGTAAAGTTTATGGGCCTCCATTATGATCGAATTCCCTACCTGCATCTCAAGAGCGTCGATCGCGAGGTTCAGCGTCAGGTGGATGCCGAGCAAATCCCTTTCGCGAAGGCGGTTGCAATTGGAATCTTCTGCGAACCATCGCGAGGTGCGGTCGACTTCAAGGCTTTTCGGGATGTCCTGGACAAAGTGAACTACGAGGGTTGGGCGATTGTCGAGCAGGATATGTACCCGGCACCTTTCGATAAACCGTTGCCCATCGCCAAGCGAACCAGAGCTTATCTCAAAGAAATCGGCATCGGATAGGCTGATATTTAGGGGAGGATCACCTTGCAAAACGCGAATGTGTTGAGGGAAAAACTACGTAAAGGAACAACCTGCATCGGCGCCGCCGTCAGTTTTGGCGACGCGACAGTCACCGAAGCATTGTGCAACTATCTGGATTTCATCTGGGTGGACATGGAGCACGTACCCTTTTCACTGGAGACGGTACAGGCGCACATGATGGCAACGAAGGGCAGCCAAGTGGCGCCGATTGTCAGAGTTCCCTGGAATGATCCGGTTCTCATCAAGCCCGTGTTGGATATCGGAGCCGCCGGAGTCATCGCGCCCATGGTTTGCACTGCGGAGGAAGCGGCACGCCTGGTGTCGGCATGCTTGTATCCTCCGCAGGGAATTCGCGGCTTTGGGCCACGCCGTCCGTCGAATTATGGCCTGTCAATGACTCCTGAATTCTGCCAGGAAGCGAACGCGTCCGTTTTCCCCATTGCGCAGATAGAGCATGCCACTGCGGTGAAGAATATCGATGCCATACTCACCACAGCCGGACTCGCCGCTGTAATGATCGGACCTTTCGATCTCTCCGGCTCGATGGGATATCCAGCACAGCCGAATCATCCCAAAGTGCTCGAGGCTATAGATCATGTGATTGCACGGGCAAGAAACGCGAAAGTTGTTGTAGGTATGGGAGTCACCGACGACCCGAACTCAGTTCGGAAGTGGATCGACAAGGGAGTGTCGATGCTTTTCATTCCGCCGGACTACATGTTGATGTTGCACGCCACGCGACAGTTCGTCGAAGTGATCCGCGACCAGGAAAAAGCACAAAAGCGTTAGGTCGATTGGGATGACTCACGAGCATCTCAGACCCGCTGCCATTGTTGAACCTCCTTCGCGCTTGCAATCAAGAAAGTGGTCTTTCTGCGCAACGATGCGGCTCCCACCAACTGGCAATTTCCTCAAGGGTCTTACCCTTGGTTTCTGGCACCATCTTCCAGCAAAAAACAAAGGTTCCGACACAGACCGCGGCAAAAATCCAGAACACGCCGGCAGCAGAGCCAAACCGGCGCTCGAAGAACTCGGTCATGACCGGGAAGAAAAAACTTGCCAGAAAGTCGGCGACCCACAAGGCGGTCGAAGCCACTGCCATTCCCATGCTACGTGATTGGTTAGGAAATATCTCAGCCATAATTAGCCAGCTGACCGGCGCTAGACTCATCGAATAAGACGCGACAGCGACCATCATGGTGAGAGGCACAGCGATTCCGCTCACGTGCCAAAGGAAAAAGGCGCCCATAGCGGTGAGCCCGACCGCCATCCCCAAAGAGCCGTACAAGAGCAATGCCCTGCGGCCGACGCGATCTACGAGCCAGATAGCAACCAGTGTGCACAACAGGTTCCAACCGCCAATGACTAAACTGACGAAGATCGCCTGAGAGGCCTGCGGGAAGCCCGCCCGCTGCATGATCGTGGGCGCGTAGAAAAGCAGCACCGTAACACCATCGAACTGGGTCAGCACCGCAAGCACCAGCGCGATCAGCAAAGCCATGCGGATTCCAGGCTTTAGCAGATCCCAGTACTCGTGATCGCGCTGGCCCCAGACCTTCGCGAATCGCCTGCACTTCCGACTGGGCTGCCCCTTCTTCACTTCCTACCCGTCGCAGCGAATTCAACGCTTCCCGAATCCGCCCCTTCTGCACCAGCCACCGCGGGCTCTCGGGCACGAAGGCAAGCGCCACAAGAAAAATGATGGCGGGGATGGCCGTGGACCCAAACATCCAACGCCAGTTGCCGGAGAAGGAGAGCGAGTACGTCACGACATACGAAATCAGCGCACCCACCACATTGGACAACTGAGTTATCAGCACAAGGCGTCCCCGTAGGGGAGCCGGTGCGATCTCCGCGATGTACATAGGGGAAACTATGCAGGCGGCACCCACTCCGAACCCACCCAGTATCCGGAAGGCATTAAACTCCGTGATGCTTCGAGGAAAGGCTGTCCCTAACGCCGAGAGCGCAAAAATAGCCGCCGCCAAAATAAGAGTTCTTTTGCGGCCAAAGCGATCGGCCAGCCATCCCCCCATGGATGGGCTAAAAAAACAGGCGAGGATGGCGCTGGTCATGGCAAATCCCACTTGGGCAGGCGGTAAGATGAAAATATTGTTTCAGGAAGAGGATTGCACCCGACATAATAATAATGTCGTAGGTCAGGAGAAATCCTCCGACCGCTGCGATCACGGAAATAAGGTAGATATAATGATTACTTCGAACCGCATCCGAGCCCTCAAGAGCCAAGGCGTTCCCTCTGGCTGGAAGTTTTCCCATCGACAATCTTGATTACCAAATGGCCGTAAGCGTCTCGGTGTGTAGAGTCCGGCAAAAATTGTGGAACTTAATCCGCGGCCGTGCGTTTATTCAGTACCTGAATTGATTCCGGCATTAGGTTCCAAACGCGCTTTTTCATGAGGTGATATCCAACCCCGACAGGATCGACCCAGCACGCGCAATAGCCTCCCATGAACCCGACGCGAAAACGATCCTTGGAGGTGTTCGCCGCAAAGCAGTGCCAGAGCGCCTGATGATAGATCACGACTGAGCCGGCTCGAGCCTCGACCGGAATAGTGTATTGTCTCCCGTCGTCCGGTCCACCATAGCGAGGAGCCCAGTGACTGAACGGCAAGTAAGCCGTCGCACCCATGTCTGCCGTGAGATCGTTCAGCATCCATGAAAACGGAAGGACAAAGCTATTGTTCGGCACAGGCAGGCCCCATGGTTCGAATTTTCCGATCGGAGCGCTGGGGTGCATAGGTCCGGCGGGTGCTCCTGGCTTTTTCCATCGGGCTCCGGGTTCCGTAAGCTGCAGCCCCTTTCCGAGAACGTGCTCGGCAACTTCCAAGCAAACAGGATGAGCGAGGATTTTGGAAAAGACCGGATAGTCGGAGTGCTCCAGCAGATCGAGGATGTTTGATAGATGCTGGTCAGGATTGATGGTATCGGACTGTTTCTTCATGATGTCCACAATTCGGTCTGCGGCGAATTCTGCGTCGGAACGTGAGATCAAGATCGGGAATGACTACAAATCCGTAGGTGTCCAGATCTTTCTTGAATCGCGCAAGGGCCTCGCCTCTATAACTCACGGTTGCTACATTTGAATTCGATTGCTGTTGAACTGTTATCACGGTTTCGCTCCATACCTTTCTCCGTAGACTTGCAGAAGCACCCATTAGATAAAGAAAAGTTCGCCTTCTCACTTTTTACCTCACGACACGATCATCGGAGCATGCATTGGCAAACTAAGTATTCCTCGCGGCTTCGCTCTTGCAACTGGAGCATCAACCGAGCGCAAGGCCAATACTCTTCAGATATTCCAATGATTTCAGCACGCGCTGCAGGTGTCCCTCACGATTCAGATCTTCGCCCTGCATTCCCTCAATCTCCATACTGTAAGGGCCGGAGAACCCTGCGGCACCCAACACTTTTAAGATCTTGTGAAAATTCACCCGTCCTTCCCCCAAGGCGCAGAACTTCCATTCTTCTTTTCCGCCCTGCGTGTCCTTGAGGTGGACGTGGATCACATGGTCGGCAATTTCCTGAATGTCTTCGGCGGGATCAACGTTTTCGTTGTAGTAGAGGATATTGCCGGTGTCGTAGTTGTAACCGACATTGGGGTGCGCTACATCGTCCAGAAACTGTCTCGCGATTTTACCGTTTCGTGTCGGACCCGCGTGGGTCTCGAGGGCAAGGCGAACCCCACGTTCGGAGGCGTAGTCCCCAAGACGGCGGAGCGTTTTGATCAACCCGGAGCGCGATCTGCCCAGGTCTTCCTCTTCGCACGAGTCAGTGATTACGTAGCTACAGCCAAGATGCTGGGCGAAGTCAATTCTGTACCGCAACGCTTCCACCTCACGGGCGTCACTGAGGTGACACATCGCGGCCACAGTTAGGGGCTGTAAGCCCCATCCCCAGGATCCGATCGCGAAGAGCCCGAATATCGTTCTCGTCCATTGCCTCAGGAGCAAAAGATGTGATCCCATGCTTTATCCCCATCGAGACCGGGAGGGCTGGAACCTCGACGTGGCGGATGCCCGTTTTGGAGAGATATTGGTACGCGACCCATGGATCGAAACCACCAAAGCAAAACGGACTAGCGGCGATAATCGGCTGCCTTGCACAGCCCGGGTCCGGAATTTCAGTAGAGTACAACTTATTCGTTCTCCAAAGAAGGCTGTTTCCGTTTCCTACCTACTTGTCGCCGGTGCGTAACTTCGAGCCGTCATCCCGAGCGCGGGCAACCGCGTCCACGCTCAGCCAAGGTTCCAGGCCTCACTGGCGGCCGACCGGAACCGGCTCACCCTTGCGGGCGGACTCGTAGGCTGCGGTGAGCCACTCGAGATTGCGCAGGCCCTGAAACCCATCGCAAGGAAGTTTCGTGCCAGTCAGGACGTGGTCAACGAAGGCACCGACCTGGGCGGCATACATGGATAGGTCAACGTGAGGGCGGGGAGGGTGCAAATTGGGTTGATATCGTCCCCAAGCCCCTTCCACGTTTGTATACAACTCAGTCGGGAACGTTCTGGCATAGCCGGCGGTTCCAAACACCTCAATAGCACCATGCGGACCGTTCTGAAAATTGTGATGCCAGCCCGCTTCAATCGTCACTGCCAAGCCATCGGCGAATTCGTATATGGCCGTTGCAGTGTCTTCGACAGACGCCTTGGTGAAGAAGTTTCCCGTTTTTGCAAAAACCTTGTTCGGAACGCGAGAGTCGTCGAGCAGGAACGATGTTGCGTCGATCAAATGGATACCTAGGTCGGTGAGCGCTCCGCCGCCTGCAATTTCCTTTCGGCAGCGCCAACTATCAGCCGGCGGCGAGCCCTCGGTCAAAATTGCATGACAGCGGATTCTAAAAATCTGTCCCAATCGCCCGTCAGCAATTACTTGATGCAGCCAGCGGTAGTCCTGATCGCAACGCCAGGGATGCGCAATGGCAAGCGCCTTGCGTGACTGGTTCGCCGCATCCAGCATAGTTTGGGCCTCAGCGACCGTGCGCGCCATCGGTTTCTCGCACAGCACGTGCTTGCCTGCGGTCAGAACGCGCACTGCGACTTCAGCGTGCAGATTATTGGGTACCGCTACGAGGACCGCATCCAAATCCGGATCGTCTCCGAGAGAGACGTAGTCCGTATATTTCTTGGGGATTTTGAACTGCTCAGCGGCAATCCGCAGAGCCGATTCATTCGGGTCGCAAACTGCCACCAGTTCAACTTGGGGATTGGTGACCATGACGGGCAGGTGATATTCCCGCACAATCACGCCGGCTCCTGCTATCCCGAAGCGGACTCTGTTCACTCCACCCTCCCTCGACCCGTCACTCCGTCGCGCGCAAAGCGCTCACGGCAGCACCCTCTCGTAGTTGGCCGGGTAGGTCATCGAGCGCCGGAAGCACTCGGCGTATCGCACGCTTGCTTGAATTCCCCGAAAAGTCGTGCAAACTTCCATGAACTCCACCATCGTCATGTCATAGCGAGCCTTCATGAATTCGATTTGGCTGCGATGCTGTGAAAGCATCTTTCGCTTGACATCCATGGTTGAAGTAATATCGACATAATCGTGCGGCTGGAAATTAACGCCAGCCAGATTATCCATGAAGTAAAGGTGGGAATCTTCGGCCACGCGGGATGTTCTGTTTTGATCGTGCCGGCTGCGGCCATCACGCGCGTGTTCCAGAGCAAGAGACCGGTCGTAAGATGGTCGGGGTGATAGTCACTATGCGGATCATGAGTGATAATCACATCCGGCCGAGTCTGACGCACTAGCTCGATGTAGCGTAAACGGACCTGTTCGTTCTCGTAGAGAAACTCGTCGTGGTAGTTGAGCCAGATGAGTTCCGCCCCGATCACCGCCGCGGAGGCGCGCGCTTCCTGTTCGCGAGTCCGTGCCGTCACTTCCATCGGAGCATCGACCGAACCGGCCTCCCCATTTGTGGAGATAGCGATACACACCTGATCCCCACGCGCGGCATACTTGGCCAACGTGCCGGCACATTGCAGGTCGATGTCATCCGGATGCGCACCTACCGCGAGCACTCTCACTCGATCTCTCCCAAATGCAGGCGGCATCTCTTACTAGGCTGCCAGCCACTTGTTTTCTTCAGACGATCTACTTGAGATACTTCTCAGCCACCTTGCGGAATGTCGCAGCATGCTTGTCTACGGCGGCGAGATCATCGTTAATGGTAAGGCCGAATCCTGAACTCAGGCCAGGATCGCGAACTCCGATGCTGATGTTCATCGATCTTGCCAGAAGCGCATCAGTTTTCGGCAACATGCCCTTCCAATAGCGGACTTCCTTCTGCGAACCACCATGCAACTTTTCGCAGACAAAGGGGCACTGGACATGCGATACCGTCCGCATTTCCAGCAACTGCTCCATATTGCTGTAAACATGCCAGCCCGCCTTCGCGACCACTTTGGTTTTCAACTCACTGGTGATTCTCTCGGCAATTTCAGCAGTTGGCAGAATGATCGTCATCATAGTGGCTAACTCGCCTTTTGGGTCCGGAAGCTCGCGAAATTCGATTCCGGGCAGATCCTTGATTTGCTCCTTGTAACGATTCTTGTTGGTGCGTAGGCGGTCGAGCATGCGTGGAAGCTTCCGCAGTTGCGCCAGAAGAATTGCCGCTTGCACTTCAGTGAAGCGAAAGTCAAGGCCGAAGAAAGGCCGATTCCCAATCTCGACACCGGTGCGCAGGGGCGAGTGTCCTTGATCGTGAAAAGCAAAAGCGCGCCTGTAAATTTCTTCGTCATTCGTGACAACCATTCCTCCGTCTCCGGAAGTAATGGTTTTATACACGTTAAAGCTACAGCCGCCTACTGAGCCGATCGAGCCAACCGCCCGTCCCTTGTAGGTGGCGCCGAAGGCCTGTGCACAGTCCTCCACAAGATAGATCTTGTGCTTATCTGCGATGGCTTTGATCTCGTCCAGTCGCGCTGGATTTCCCATCATGTGAACCAGCATGATGGCTTTGGTGTAAGGCGTAATTTTCGCTTCCACGTCCGCGGGATCGAGATTGAAAGTCTTGTCAACTTCAGCCAGCACGGGAACCGCTCTTGAGTAGACGATCGACGAGATGCTTGCGATAAACGTGAACCCCGGTACGATAACTTCATCCCCGGGACCAACACCGATGCCGGCCAAAGCAGATACCAGTGCAGAAGTCCCGGAATTCACCGCCACGCCGTAACGAACCCCAAGGTATTCGGCGACTTCTTTTTCACACTGATAAACTTTGCCTTTGAAGCGAGGATCGACTTCATCCCCCAGGGAGATTCCATAGCGAAAGAGATATCCCGTCTTCAGAACCTCCATGACTTCCTTGATTTCTTCTTCCCCCACCCAATCCATTCCAGGTCCCGGCATTTTTTATATTCTCCTCAAGATAACGACATTATAAATTTCGCCCGTCTGGCCGGCGACTAGACCAGAAGGTATTCCAAGAAAGCCTTCAAATCACTCGCAGTCTTCCACGGGTCGAGTTCCCAATATTTCGGACTGAGCAATTCACACGACCAGCAACCGTCGAAGCCAGTTGCACGCACCGCGTCCACCCATTCTTTAAGCGGAATCCGGCCCCCACCTGTCCAGACGTCGCGGCCGCGCTGCTCGTAAGTCCCACGCTCACCCCATTTTTCCAGCGAGTCGCAGAAATGCACACAATAGATAAGGTCCTTCTTGATCTTCGCTACCTGATCTGCTGTGGCGCCGCTATCCCACAAATGCCAGAAGTCGACCACGATGCCAATGTTCTCTTGTTCCGCGGCGTCGATGACTTCGAGGACATCTTCAAGCTTGTGCAGAGGCGTCCAGGTAAGAGCTTCCACAAAAAACTTCACTTTATGACCCCGGCCAATATTGCCGATCTCTTTGAGGTTCTTTGCCGTCAGCTTGCGCTGCTCCGTTGCGGAATGCCTTGCCAGTCCTTTGTAGCTCCCGTTGGGATCGAGCGGCCCGGTCAGTAACTGAACCATCGGACAGCCGAGCTTCTCAGCCATCATACAAATCGTCTCGGTTTCATTCAGCAGCGCCCGATATTCGGAGGGCTCCTGCCGTTCAATATCTTGCACGTAGCACATTCCAACCGGAGGAACGTCCTTAAGCAGCGGCAGTAGGCTCTCTAACAAATAGCCTTGCGCCAGGTAACGCTTCAGCTTGGGACCGTTGATTTCAATCCCCGCGTGTCCGGTTTCTTTCGCGATGCGGATATCCGTCAGCAGATTTCCGTGCATCGCAACCAAACTCTGCAGCGCTATGTACATATCGAGCTAAACCTCCTGTCAACGGGGTCGAACCCGATCCCATCGCGCAGTCGCGAACTAGTTACCAAGAAAAGCCGCTTACCACCGAATCTCTTGCTCGGGTACAAATCGCGCAACCTGCTTCAAGGCGACGTCTGTACCGCGATATTTCGCGCGATCCGCATAGAGAGCACCATTCTTTCCGGGCGGATCAATCGAGACTACCGTGCTACCTTTGAGCACCAGCGTATATGTCTGCGGCCCAATTTTTTCCCGGACGGTTCGCTCTCCGATCGGGAACACAATTTCTGCCTTATCACCAGCTTTGACAGAGCCGATGTTCGCATACCTGCCTTCCCAATGCACCGGGCGCAAGTTCCCATTCAATTTGCAAGTCAGAGCCGCGCTACCGCTGTTCACCCATTCCGGAGCGCGCACGTCGCACCGCCCGGCAAGCTTCCTTGATCTTGAGTTCCACCCGGCCCTGATAGGGCACATAACTGTAAACGTCCGCCCAGCGCGAGGCTCGATTCAGCAGGAGATTCACCTTGAGGTCTTCGCCGCTATGATCGACCATGTGTTCCCAAACATAATAAAGACCGCGAGCTGCGTTACCGGTGCAACAATGCTGAACTCCGAGCCATGTGGCATACTCGTTCGCGCCGGCCCATCCTGACCATGCCCCGATGTTCTTCTCCGGCACATGGTCGGCGGTCTCATTCCAAGCAACAGCCCTGCGCGGCTCCTGTTCCGCCATCCTGTAAACCCAATCCGTGCTGGTGAGTTGAGCGTCGGCAAAATGGTTGCGCACAAAGCGGTCAATATCGTCCCAGTAATCGGCCACTCCACTGTTTGTCAACTTCACTGCCACGCCGAAGAGATCTCCGATGGTACAACTCTCGCACGCGGGATAGCCGGGAACATACCACTCCGGAAACCACCCAATCAGCTTTGAAACGCCATACTCCGGCCCCGGATTCGTGCCCCATTGATAGCTGCGATTGCAGAATTCGAGTAACTCACGATCTCGCGTGACGGCTGCGTACTCAAGTACGCTGAGTAATCCGATCGCGTGTCCTTGTCCGTGGCCACCCAGGGTCCTGCCTTCGACGTTGAAACTCCCGCCGAGGTGCGAGTTCCAGACCCTTTTACCTTTGATCTCCGGGTCCAGAAGCCAGCGGCCTTCCGAGTCAAAAATCTGACCATGATCGAGCGTGTACTTAGTCAGCTTCGCGGCAAGCTCTGCAGCTGGCTCATGACCCGTCGCGCGGTAGTACTGCGCTAGTGCCTGCACTCCACGCGTGTTCCAGGACACTCCCCACAAACTCCCGAGAGGCATAGCACTGTTGGGATCAACCTTTGCATTCGGCTCAAACGAACCGGCAACGAAGTAGGCGTAATCACCACGATCAATCGCCAGCGCTGAAAGCCGCTGGATCATCTTCTCAATCGTCGCCTTCCACATTGGGTTGCCGTCGCGAACGTAATACAGCGTCATGGTTCCGATTGCTCTCTCACAACTCGAAAGATTGGCAATCTGCGAGACCGATTTGTCCTGCGTACTGGTTCGCGAACCGTCGGCCCTCCACACCGGATCTACACCCTCGGCTTTGATCCGGCTCCATGGTCGCCCATTCAGCGGCAAATAAAGCAGGCCGTCTGGCCCGATCGATTTCAGAATCGACTTCATCCACGCCGGATCAACCTGACTGTTCAGATCGGCGCCTGTCGCATTCCGCAGCAGCGGCAACGCCTCCATTAGGCCTTCCTGGTTCTGTACCCAGTCGTTGAAGTCGTGCAACATGATCGGCGGATTGCGGAATATATCAGTCAGCCAGTAAATTTCATAGTCCGCATTCGGATCGGCTATGCCCGTGAGCACGTTGATGCCGAGCTTCGCCCTTTCGGTTAAATCTAAAGTATCGGGAACACTGTCGATGTAACGGTGTCCTCGATAGGCCGGAATCGCGAAGTCAGGAGTGTTTTGCCGGATGTATTGAATAAACAATGGCGAATCTGCCTTACTTGCTGACTCGCTCGCCTGAACAGCACGCGGCACCGCCAGCACCCCACACGTGAGCAGTGACTCTTTCAGGAACTCTCGCCTGTCGATGGCCACGATTACCCCTTCGGTTCGCAAAATTTCGACGCTTGATGGATCTACCAATGAATGTCCTGCTCCGGCACAAAGCGCGTCACTGTATTCCACGCGACTTCGGTACCCCGGTACTTCTCCCGACCCTGATAGAGGGGGCCATTTCTTCCTGGGGGGTCAATAGAAACGACTGTGCTGCCTTTCAAAACCAGGGTGTAGGTTTGGGCGCCGATTCTCTGCTTGACGGTTCTTTCGGAAATTGGGAAGGTGATTTCAGCCTTGTCTCCAGCTTTGACCGCGCCGAGATTCAGGTATCGGCCTTCCCAGCGCATTGGACGAGAGCTTCCACTGACCTTACAAGCGATTGCCGAACTCGCCTCCTCAACCCATTCCGGAGCACGCACACGAAGGTTGCGACTCGGCATCTTCACTCTTACGTCTACTCGTCCCTGAAATGGTATGTAGCTGTGAACGTCCGCCCAACGGGACGCGCGATTCAGTAGTAGGTTCACGCGCAAATCTTCTCCGTCGCGTTCCACCATGTTTTCCCAAACGTAATAGATCGCGCGGGTGCAGGTCCCAGTACAACAGTGACCGATGCCAGACGAGGCAACGCCTAACGCCCAATCCGACGCGCTGGCCCCCCCACCAAAGGCTCCGACGTTTCGCTCCGGTGCGCGCTCGGCCACCTCGAATGGACCAACCGGCTTAGTCGGTTCTCGCGCCGCAAGACGGTAAACCCAATCAACATCCGTTAATTGCTGCTCGAAGAATTGATTTCGCACCCAGCGATCCACATCGTCCCAATAGTCGCCGGCATCCAAACTGCTCAGCTTCACCGCCATGCTAACCATGTCGCCGACAATGCAACCCTCGCAGCTCGGATATTCAGGAACGTAAAACTCCGGAAACCAGCCCACGAGAGTGGAAACTCCGTACTCGGCTCCGGGATTTCGTGCCCACTCGAAGCTATTCTTGGCAAACAACATCAGATCTTTGTCACCCACCGCGTCCGCATAATCGATCATGCTGAGTACTCCAATTCCATGGCCATGGCCGTGCCCTCCAAAATCCACGCCTTCGACTGGATACTTTCTTCTGATCGAATTGGGAACCGCGGCCGATTGAAATTCCCCCCGGATCTCCGGATCGAGATACCAACGGCCATCAGGATAGAAAATTTCACCGTGATACCGTGTGTAACAAACCAGCTTTTGGGCAAGCTCCCGAGCGGGGTCGTGGTTGCTCACTTTGTAGTACTGCATCAGCCCCTGCACCAGCCGTGTGTTCCAGGAAACGCCCCAGGTGCTTCCCAGCGGCATTTGTGCGTTCGGATCGACTCTAGCCTTCGGCTCGAAAGATCCAGGAGCAAAAAACGCATAATCGCCGCGCCTGATCGTGAGCTGATCCAAACGTTGAATCATTTTGTCGATGGCCGCCTTCCACATCGGGTTCTGGTCGCGTAGATAATAAAGTGTCATAGTGCCGATGATTCGCTGGCAGGTCGAGGCATTGGCTGCTTGAGTGACCGTTCGGTCGCTGAAATTCGACTGCGTGCCGTCGGCTTTCCAGACCGGATTGATCCCATCAGCGTTCAGCCTTCCCCACGGCCTTCCCTCTAGTGGAACGTAGACCAATCCATCGGGGCCGATGGACTTCAGCGTTGACTCCATCCAGGCTTGGTCGACTTCGCTGTTCGAAGTGTCTCCTGTCGCATTTCGCAGGAGTGGCAAGGCTTCCATAAGGCCCTCCTGGTTTTGGACCCAGTCATTAAAATCATGCTTCATTACGGGAGGGTTTCTGAAGAAATTACAGGACCAGTAAATTTCGTAGTCAAAAGCCGGATCGGTGATAGATGTGAGGGCGTGAACTCCTAACTTCGCTCGTTCCGCTATATCCAGAGTGTCGGGCACTGTGTCGGCGTAAGAGTGTCCGCGGTAAGACGGTATTTCGAAATGCGGGACATCCTTTCTGATGTATCGCACGCCTGAAGTAAGACCCTTGTTGCCTGATTGCTGCTCATTTATGGCGAAGCCACGTTCAGCCGCAATGGCACCCAATCCCAAAAGGGTCTTCGAAACGAATTGCCGACGGTTCATGGCGGTCCTCCCTCCTACTATTTGCTGCATTTCCTACGAATGCTGTTATCAGGCTTGCAGACCAGGTTCACGTACTGTATACAGTAGACGATCTGCATGTCAAGGCTCTCCGGGTTATAAATACTTCAATGCATCCTTATAAGAGAGAGGTGTTGATTTCAAATGAATGATCCTCGTGGACTCATCGACAAAGTAGTGGCCATCACTGGCGGCTGTGGTGACATCGGAGGTGCTACAGCGCTAAAGCTCGGGGATCTCGGGGCAAAAGTTGTGCTGCTGGATCTTCTCGATCCTAAAGCTGGCCAGATCCGAATGCGGGAATTGAAAGCAAGAGCATACCTCAGGGTGGATCAGTCAAAGACAGACGAAGTAAGGAGGGGAATCGCCGCCATAGCCGAGCAGTTTGGAAAACTGGATGTGGTGATTGGTAATGCTGGGGTCGGGCCTGGTGGTAATTTGCTGGACCTGACCGATGCCGACTGGGAAGGAGTACTGCGGGTCAATCTGATTGGATGCGCACAGTTAGCTCAGGCTGCGGTTCGGCAGATGCTTTCGCAAAAGCCCGATAAAGCAACAAATATCCGTGGCAGGGTATTGTTCACGAGTTCGTGGGTCGGCGACTTTCCCTCTCCGGGAGCGATTCCCTATTGCGTTAGCAAGGCGGGACTCAATCATTTGGTGCGGCTTATGGCTCAGGAATTTGCCAGCAAAGGTATTCTAAGCAATGCAGTGGCACCGGGAATTCTGAATGCTGGACTGACAAAAAAGGCAGCGTTTCAACGCGATCCAAAACTGCGCAAGAAATATCTGAACTACATCCCGTTAGGCGAATTCGGTTCGGCCGAGCAGGTCGCGGACGCGTTCGTTTTCTTGTGTTCAGCTGAGTCTAATTACATGACCGGCCAAATTCTGGTTGTAGACGGGGGCTGCACCCTCACGAAACGAGAGTAAAGAGTAAGGGGATATGACTCCGAACGGGACTTTCTGAGTTTCGAAAAAGCGGCAGAGGAACGAAATCGCAGGAAAACCCCGAAACTGCCTTACTGATGGCCGTTTGACCGCGAGCCGTCTTGAGATAAAGCGAGACTGGAGAAACGCTCCGGCTGCTGATATCGATAGCTAAGATGCTCCAACATGACTTGCTCTGCGGGCTTGTCGATCTTGCCTTGAACAAATTCCAGTATTTGACGGTGACGGTTGGGCAGAATTGCGGCCCAACCCAGCATCTCGCGATTGAGTCTCCACAACACGCGATGCGCAAACAGCGGAATTGTAATGCTCTCCAGCACCTTGGCTAGGTATTCGTTCCCGCTATGGCGCCAGACGGTGCGGTGAAACTCGATGTCTAACGCAGAGGCCTCTATCTCTGAGACTTCCCGAGAGTGTTCCATCTTGTTCGCCAAATTCGTGAGACTGGCCAACCCCTCCGGAGAAATCTTCGCCCGGCAAAGACGAAGGGCTTCGCCCTCCAAAACTAGACGTAGACTATTAATTTTCTGAATCTCTTCCTCGCTCAAGTTGACTACGAACTTGCCACGGCGAGGGACATCGACGACAAGGCCCTGCTCTTGCAGTTGTTGCAGGGCTTCACGAACCGGAATGCGACTTAATCCCAAGTCGCGTGCCAACTCGCTTTCATTGAGACGCTCACCTGGTTTGATCTTGCCCGAGAGAATGGCGCCGCGCAGGAGCTTCACCACTTGCTCCTTTAAGGTCCGAACGTCCATGCGTTCCAAGGTCAGGGCGCTGCTAACTGAATTTGCCATTATTTAAGGCCTGTGCTGCGATAGAAATTCCAAAGTCGCACTTAGTATACAACCTTCGCAAGTATATGCTAGGGAAGCGCGGAAAAGGTAATCGGGGAATTTGATCGATTAGGTATATTTCTGTATACCTCCCCCATCGTTTTCTTTGTCCCCTGCCCCAGTGTTCTTGGAGTCCATTGTTCCGGTTCTTGCCTGGTCGCCAGATCCAGGTCACATTGACAGCAATCAGGCCATATGTATACAGTAGACAATCTCGAATAAACTGTTAGGTTTTTCTCGCAATGGATTGGGGCAAATTAGTCAATAACAAAGTGGCGCTGGTTACTGGCGCTTCTTCAGGCATCGGCAGGGCGGCAGCCCGACTTTTCGCGCAGCATGGCGCGAGGGTGGTTCTTGCCGACGTCAACGAAACTGGTGGCCGTGAAGCAGCCGAAAGCATTTGTGCCAAGTCCGCGGAAGCCATCTTTGTCAAGACTGACGTAGGAAAAATGACACAAGTGAAAGCCATGGTCAACAAAACCTTGGATCGCTTCGGCCGGTTAGATATTGTGTTCAGTAACGCTGCTTCTTACAAGTTGGGTTCTGCCACTGATATTTCTGAAGCAGACTGGGACTATACTCAGACCGCCTGTCTCAAGGCAACCTGGATGATTGCGCATTGCGCCATGCCAGCGATGTTGCGCAGCAGTGGCGGTGCTTTCATCATCACCGCATCGGTCCAGTCGGTCAGAGGGTACACCAAACATACTGCCTATCAGGCGGCGAAAGGTGGACTTCTTGCGCTGACGCGTTCCCTGGCTGCGGACTATGCGCCGAGAATCCGCGTGAACGCCATTCTACCCGGAGCAGTTATTACCGGCATTGCGGCTGATCTTTCGAAAAGGGAATTGAAAAAAATCGCACTCATGTGCCCCTTGCGGCGAAACGCTCCGCCGGAAGAGATTGCGACTGTGGCGCTATTTCTGGCCTCAGACCTGTCGGCGTACATGACGGGAACATGTGTGGTCGTCGACGGGGGTCTGTCATCCGTCATTAAGACGGACTAGATCAGCTCGCGGGAGCCAGGTTTCGACCGCGAAGGTTCAGACCCTATTTTAGATCCGATTCGACACGGAGGATTTCAAAAAGCCATGAAAATGTACATCAATGGAGGCTGGGTAGAATCTCCTGTAATGATCCCCATAGTTTCCCCGTACTCCGGCCAGACAGTGGACACAGTACCGGAGGCATCTGCGGGGCAAGCAGAACAATCACTTGCGGCAGCGGAAAGAGGCGCTAAAGTGATGGCGAAACTGACCGCATACGAGCGCTTCCAGATTCTCATGCGGGCGGCGGATATCTTTGCCACCAGGGTCGAGGATTTTGCTCAGACTGTAACTCAGGAGGAAGGGAAGCCGTTGGCGGAATCGCGCGGTGAGGCAGCGAGAGTCCCGGACTTCCTGCGCCTTTGCGCTTTTGAAGGATCGCAGATGCGTGGCGAGACGCTGCCTGTCGATGCGCAGTCGGGAACTCGTGGCAAGATGGGGATGACTCTACGAATACCTTGCGGAGTAGTGTTGGCTATCAGTCCCTTTAATTATCCGCTGCTGCTAGTGTTACATAAGGTGGGACCCGCGCTTTCTGCTGGTAACGCGGTTATTCTTAAACCAGCGACTACAACACCATTGTCCGCTCTGAAACTTACCCGTGTATTCCTCGAAGCCGGTTTGCCCGAAAATGGATTCCAATGCATCACCGGATCAGGATCACGTCTGGGACCAATTCTGTGCGCTGACTCTCGGGTTCGCAAGATTTCGTTCACCGGAAGCACAGATGTGGGCGAAAAACTAGCCAAGGCGGCGGGAGTCAAAAAACTTTCCCTAGAACTGGGATCGAACAGCGCACTAGTCGTGCTTCCCGATGCCGACCTCGACAAAGTGGCGGAGGCTACCGCAATCGGCGGTTATGTCAATGCCGGACAGGTATGCATTTCGACACAGCGCGTGCTCGTGCATCGCAAAGCTTACTCCGATTTCCTCGACGCGCTCAAACCGCGCGTGGAGGCGCTCAAAGTCGGTGATCCTCTCGCCGAAGACACTAAAATCAGCGCTATGATCACGCTAAAGGATGCAGAACGTGTCGAGTGCTGGATTCAGGAAGCCGTGGAAAATGGAGCACGCGTGGTGACCGGCGGACAACGCCAGGGGGCAATCGTATCTCCCACCGTCGTGGCCGACGTCAAGCCAGAGATGCGAGTTTCCTGCGAAGAATTATTCGGCCCCGCGGTTGCGGTGACACCAGTGGATTCAATCGAAGAAGCAATCGCCGTGGTCAACAACAGCAAGTATGGGCTCGGGGCGGGCATTTTTACTCGTGACATCAATAACGCTTGGCGTTTTGCCCGTGAAGTACAAACCGGCATGATTCAGGTTAACTGGACACCACTTTGGCGTGCCGATCTCATGCCATACGGAGGGCTCAAAGCCAGCGGCATCGGCCGCGAAGGACCACGTTATGCGATCGAGGAAATGACAGAGGTTAAGACACTAATTTTCCACGGGCTCGATAACTGAGGCCAAATAAGGGTTAAACAAAACCATGGCAGGCACAAAGAATTCGATGCGTCTGACAATGACGCAGGCTTTGGTCAAATATCTCAGCGTGCAGTTTAGCGAACGCGACGGCCGAGAACGCCGTTTCATTCCTGCTCTGTTCGGAATTTTTGGACACGGCAATGTCGCCGGCCTCGGGCAGGCCCTTTACGAATACGGCGAAGATCTTCCCTACTACCAGCCCTTCAACGAGCAGTCAATGGTGCATACCGCCAGCGGCTTCGCCAAAGCGAATAATCGGTTGGCGACGCTCGCCTGTACGGCTTCGATCGGACCAGGATCGACCAACATGATTACTGGAGCCGCTCTGGCAACCATCAATCGTCTGCCGGTATTGCTGCTACCGTCCGATTACTACGCGACGCGTCACCAAGGGCCGGTGTTGCAGCAATTGGAGCATCCGGTTTCTGCCGATCTTAGCGTCAACGATTGCTTCCGTCCAGTTAGCCGCTTTTTTGACCGCATTTCGCGTCCGGAGCAGTTGCTGACAGCACTCCCCGAAGCCATGCGCGTGCTGACTGATGCGGCAGGGACGGGGGCTGTCACGATTTCACTGCCGCAGGACGTGCAAATGCACGCCTACGGCTATCCGGCCTCTTTCTTTGAGAAGCGTATTTGGCGCATAGAAAGACAACTGCCATCTCCACAACGTATAGCGGAGGCAGTCGCGTTATTGAAGCACGCCAAGCGCCCCGTGATTATCGCAGGCGGAGGCATCCACTACTCAGAAGCCTGGAATGAACTCAAAGCCTTCTCCGAAAGGCTCGGAATTCCAGTGACGGAGACCGTGGCTGGAAAAGGGGCTTTACGTGGTCGACCAGAACTTCTCATGGGCGGCTTTGGGGTGACTGGAAATCCCGCCGCTGGTAAGATCGTGAGTGTCGCCGACCTGGTCATTTCTGTGGGAACTCGGCTGACCGACTTCAGCACAGGTTCGCAAGCCGCATTCAACAATCCGGATGTGAAGTTCATCGGAATTAACGTCAGCTCCCATGACGCCTATAAGCAAGGCGCACTACCAATAGTCGGCGATGCGCGCGAAACACTAAGTGCGCTATCGAAGGCCGCCATTGATGCTGGGCTCAAGCCCCATGCTCTATACCTGAAGGAAGTCTGCGCGGCAAAAGAGGAATGGGAGAAGCAGCTGAAAGAATCGGTATTTCGGCCTACAGCCGGCGAGGGCATGTCGCAAGGGGAACTTGTGGGTCTTCTCAACGAGGAAGCTCGCGCGGGGGATACCGTGGTCGCAGCCTCGGGCAGCGCTCCAGCCGACTTGCACAAGCTCTGGAATTCGGGCAACGGAGCGATGCCGCACGTTGAGTTCGGTTTTTCGTGCATGGGGTATGAGATCCCTGCGGCCTTAGGTGTGCGCATGGCACAGTCGCACGGAGAAGTCTACGTGCTGATTGGCGATGGCACCTACCTCATGAACCCAACCGAAATTGTGACTGCCGCACAAGAAGGCTTGAAGATCACTATCGTGCTCATTGAGAACCATGGCTTCCAATGCATCCGCAATCTCCAAATGAATAAGGTTGGTCACAGCTTTGGGAACGAGTTCCGCATGCGGAACCGGCGCACTCAGCGTTTGGACGGAGATTTCGTGGAGATCGATTTCGCCAAGAATGCCGAGTCCATGGGAGCCCGCACCTGGCGGGTTAAGACTCCGGAGGAACTAAGAAAAGCACTCGGAGAAGCGCGAGATGAGACGCGAAGTTGCGTCATCGTCGCGGAAACTGAGAAGTATCATTTCACGCCCGCTTCCGGTGTGTGGTGGGACATTGCCGTCGCCGAAGTTTCGCACGATCCCGAGACCCAGAAAGCGCGGACTACTTACGAAGAAGACCGCAACCAGCTGCAAAAATTTCATTACTGAGCATATCCCGATCCGGCGGAAGCTCTCGGCAGTGTTGAGGTCTTCTTACCTTACTTCGGGACTGGCTGCGCCGTCTGAAGCACAACACCGAGCCCTCGGAGGTAGCTTAAGTGAAATGGATTCGCGAAAGAGCGTTGAAAAAAGAATTGCTGGCAGGGACTTTTCTCAATCTTGGTTCGAGCCTCACGGCAGAAATTGCCGGTAATGCGGGGTTTGACTGGGTGCTAGTTGACCTTGAGCATGGCGCAGGGGACCGAAGTGAATTGCTTCTGCAATTGCAGGCCATTGAGAGCACGCCGGCAGTCCCAATCGTTCGCATTCCCTGGAATGACCCTGTTATATTCAAGCGCGTCCTTGATCTGGGCGCTTCGGGAATCATGGTTCCCTACGTTCAGACTGCCGAAGAGGCACGCAAGGCTGTGGCTGCCATGCGCTATCCTCCAGCGGGAATACGGGGAGTAGCGGTTATGAATCGCGCGTGCAGCTTTGGCCCTGGATTTGACGATTACTTCAAATCGGCGGGCACTAAACTTCTTACCATGTTGCAGATTGAAAGCCCTACGGCAATTGAGCACGTGGACGAGATCGCAGCTGTAGACGGAGCGGATGTTCTTTTTGTCGGTCCCATGGACCTAAGCGTGGGCCTCGGCATCGCGCAGCAATGGGAGCATCCCACTCTGCGTGGAGCTCTTAACAAAGTTGTGAATGCCTGCCAAAAATCGGGCAAGGCTGCGGGCATAATCGTAATGAGCGAGGAGCAAATCGAAACCGCAGTCGCAGATGGATTCTCAGTGCTGGCCTTCAGTTCTGATGGCGCGATAGTAGTGAAAGGGATGAAATCAGTTGCTGCCGCTTTCCGAAAGCATCACAAGTCTGGCAAGACGTAAACGAACTTTGTGCCCAGAAGTGCAGGTGTTCCCATGGCGAAATCGGCCTCTGAAAAATATCTTTACAGCGACCTGACCTGGCCTGAAGTCAACGACGCGGTGCGCCAGAAAAAGGTCATTCTTTTGCCCGTGGGCTCGACCGAACAGCATGGTCCGCATCTCCCATTAGATGTCGATAGCCTTATCGCGAACAGCGTGTGTTTGGAAGCGGGACGTCTCTCATCGGAGAAGATTCTAGTCGCACCGGTGATTTCTTATGGCTATAACATTCATGCCTTCGACTATCCGGGAACTATGCATGTCGGACATAATTATCTTCTTGGTTTCTGCCTGAGCGTGTGCAAAAGCTTCGCCTATCATGGATTCAAACGTATTGTGATGGTGAATGGGCATGGCGGGAACTCTGCTGTTCTCGAACTAGTCAGTCGCCGAGCGATTTTGGAAACGGACGCCCTGGTCACGTCATTCACCTGGTGGAACCTGCTTGGAGTCGATCCCAGTTTCCTCTCATCTGTCCGTGAATCGGTCTTTCCGGGGGGAACCGGACACGCGTGCGAAGTCGAGACGTCCGTATATTTGCATTTGGCGGGAGAAAAAGTACAGATGGATAAGGCAAAGGACCACATCGCTTGGTACAACTCACGAGGAACTTCGTCTTTTCAATGGGGCGACCTGTTCGGAAGCGGTCCGGTATCGGTGTTCGAGCGCACCAGCACCTTCACGGAAGACGGTACTTTTGGAGAGCCAACACTAGCGACAGCCGAAAAGGGCAAGCATATTTTCGAAGAGGCTGCTGCGCGCTTAGTGCAGTTTGTGGAAGAGTTTCAAAAGCGACAGTCACGTCCCAGCATTGACCACCACGCAACTAGACCTACCAGCGCACCGCCGGAGCCATAGGTTCAAAAGTTACTGTGACTCGTGCCGAATATCTCTGATCCCACGGGAATCGGCCATAAGTAACTTAGTCCGCAGGTTCCCTTTATCCAGGACTGCCGGATTGACTAGATTCTGCGGAAGTCTTCCAGAAAGAATGTCCAGCATCTCCGTCGCGGCGGTATGCCGCAGCTCCTGCAACGACTCCTCAGAGTTGAAGGCAGCGTGAGGCGTAATAATCGTATTAGGATGCAACAAGAGCGGATCCGCTAAATTAGGCGGCTCCTTTGACAGTACGTCCAGTGCTGCGCCAGCGATCAAGCCATCATCCAGCGCCTCAAGGAGAGCATTGGCGTCAATAATGTCACCGCGCGCGGTATTGATGAGGAATGCGCTTGACTTCATTTGTTGAAAAGCTTCGTGGTCGAAAAGGTGCCGGGTTTGAGGCGTAAGAGGAACGTGAAGAGAAATGTAATCGCTGGTCCGCAGCAACTCTTCAAAAGTCACTCGCTGCACGTCTTCTTCAGGGGCGCGACGGGTTCCACGATCATAGACGATCACCTTGAGCCCTAGCGCCTGAGCTTTCCGCCCGAGCATTCGACCAATGTTGCCGAATCCCACCAACCCAAGCGTTTTCCCGCGCACGCGATACATTGGAGTACCAGACTTCAAATCATAGACTCCGGCTTTAATTGCACGATCATACAATGTAACTTTTCGGGCCAGCGCAAACAGCAGCGCTAACGCGTGATCGGAGACCTCTTCAATGCAATAGTGAGGAACATTGGCCACTACAATCCCGAGTTCCGTGGCATGTTGAACAGCGATATTGTCGAGCCCCACACCGTAACGAACAATGGCCCTGCACTTAGGCGCGTTCGCAATCACCTTGCGCGTTACTTGCTTCCAATTTGTAAGGATTCCGTCCGCCTCCACTGCCAACTGGATTAATTCGTCTTCATCCCCGATCTCCGCCGCGACAATAGTGGCTGAAACGGCGGACAGAGTTTTACGCTCGATTTCCAGGTCCTTCCAGGCGTAATCGGTGACCAAAACCTTCATTCCTCTAACCTGATTGTGATTTTTAAATGCTCGGGGTCAACTTAGACCTCGACTTCGCCCGACTTTAAATTCACACAAATGGGAACACAGCTAAAGGGTGGTAGGAGCCGCTGTCCACGACGCGCCGATCTCCTCCAGCGAGCGCCCCTTTGTTTCCGGCACCAGTCGCCAGCAAAACACAAATGTGCCTATACAGACTAAGGCGAACGCCCAAAACGCTCCCGCCGCCGACCCCAAATGCTTTTCCGAGGACTCAGTCATTAGCGGAAATAGCAGATTGGCGCCGAAAGAAGCGATCCACAATGCGGTTGATGCGACTGCCATTCCCTTCCCCCGCATGTGGTTGGGGAAAATCTCAGACATGATCAACCACGCCACCGGCGCGATGCTCATGACGTATGCCGCGACGGCGACCATCAAAACAAGGGGTACGAGTTTTCCAGTGACGTGAAACTGGAAAAATATTCCCATGACGATCAATCCGGCTGCCATGCCCAAAGTGCCGAAGAGCAATAGTGGTCTTCTGCCGACACGATCAACCAGCCAAACCGCGACCACCGTACAAACCAGGTTCCAGATGCCTATGATCATAGTCACGCGGATCGCCTCAGATGCTTTGGGAAAGCCCGCCTGCTGCATAATCATGGGCGCGTAAAAAATAAGGACTGTGACCCCATCCAACTGCTGCAGCACGGCCAGACCGACGGCGACAAGGAGGGCTACGCGGATTCCCGGCTTTAACAGGTCGCCGAGCTTACAGGTCTTCTCGACCAGCGAATTGCGAATGGCCGCCATCTCCAACGTAGCGCTCTTTGTTCCTCCGATTCGGGTCAGAACCTCGAGGGCTTCCTTCTCGTGCTCTTTCTGTACTAACCAGCGGGGACTCTCAGGGACGAAAAGAAGCGCGATGACAAAAATCAAGACGGGCACCACCGTTGACCCGAACATCCACCTCCAGTTTCCGGAGAAAGACAGCGAGTAAGCAACTAGATACGAAACTACGGCCCCAACCACGTTTGCGAGCTGGTTGAGAAGTACGAGCCGGCCCCGAATCGCGGCGGGCGAAATTTCTGCGATATACATAGGTGAGACAATGCAGGCAGCTCCTACCCCGAATCCACCGAGAATACGAAAGGCATTAAACTCTATAATGTTCCTAGGGAAAGCCGTTCCCAGCGCGGACAGCCCGAATAATCCGGCGGCGAGCAAAAGGGTCTTCTTGCGTCCTAGTCGATCGCTCAACCAACCGCCAAATGAGGGACTAAAGAAACATGCGATCATCGCGCTGGTCATCGCGAAACCCACTGCCAGCGGAGTGAGATGGAAATCATGCTTCAAGAAAATGATTCCACCCGACATAATGACGATGTCATAGGTGAGCAAGAATCCGCCAACAGCCGCGACCATGGAAATTAGGTGAACGTAGAGCTTGCGGCCGGAAGCCGGAATGTCCACTGAAGGCGCGGTGGTATTCGTCATGTCGCTCCTTTCCGCGTTCTCTTAGCGGGGATTGGGCCAAACAAGCGTAGATGTATACAGTATTCTCATGTCAATTGGAAGTGCTTATGTCGGGCATCTCAAGCTGGCTCCAAGCATCTCGCCATGCGCGCTTAATATTGGCAAGAATCACTGCGGAGGATTCGCCAGGCTGCGGCTTTACTTCGAAACCTACGGCAGGTCGCTGAGAAAGCGGTCGACCTTCTGCCAAATACCCAACCCTAAAGAGGGCTTCGATAAACGCGGCCAGCTCGGGAACGTCATTTTCGCTGCCTGGGAAGCCAAACCGCGGATGGGAATCACCATAACTGGGACGACCAGACACTTTCACACAATTTCCCACGTGCACATGCGCCAGATAGTTCCTCAGGGTGGTGAGTGCTGAAAGTGGCTGTTCGTTCAGTAAAACCATGTGTCCCATATCGTAGAGGAGACCAAAATCTTCGAAATCCTTGCGCAGTGCCACAGCCAACATCGCCGCCTCTCCAGCGGGGCCAATTAGCGCCTTTTTATCGACGTCCCGATCAAAGGTTTCGAGCACAACACTCAGCTGGCGCGCCCGCGCCCGTTCGCAGAGATACTGGAGCGATTCCACTAGCGCCCTAAAAGCACCGCTTCTGTCGGCCGGACCGGGATCGGGTCCGGAAAGCAGGACGAACCTTCGGGATCCCAGCTCGACGGCTTGATCGAGAAACGGCTCCAACAGCTGGCATGCTTTGTTTCGTTGGTACGCATCTAGGCTGTTGAGATTGATCTTGTCGCCCAAAATGATGGGATGAACTCCAAAGTCTACTTTGCAGTGCGTTTGCTCGATCAGTCGAGCGACTTCCTGCCGGATCGCGGGATTATTAATCCGGCTGATCTCGACGGCTGAGAAGAAGTCATCCAGCACTACTTCTTCGATCGTCTCGAGGATCGGCCCTTCTCCAGACCCGCATTCAGGGAAAGCAAGGAAATGCACAAGGCTCAAGGCGCAATAAGAATTCCAGTGTTTGTCCATATTGCGTTCCGGGAAACAGTATACCGTATACGTAGTGAATAAACATGGGTCGGGCTCTAGACCTCAGTTTGGTGGTCGGCCGAATCGGCAACTCGCAGGGATCTCTGTCCCTACGCCGCACCCGACATGGCGCGCAGGCGGCTAGCGCAGATAGAAGTCGCACGGGTAGCCGAACAGGCCATCTTTTTTTTCGCACAAGCCAGAAGGCGACGGCCCCGACGGCGACCATAAGAAATCCGACACAACGCCATCCGACAATCCACCATTCAACGAAAAGCACAATCTGTTGACCGCCTTCTTTCGGGCGGATTATATCGCTCTCTGGCGAGGAATAATGGTTAGTTGACGAAATCCGGGCCATTACACGTTTTGACCCCTGGTCAGTGAGTGTAAAGGCGATGTTTCGCTAACAACCCGAGGCCAGGAGTCATACGGTTAACCCGCCACATGTCGGGCGGACTCAGCGTGGAGATTTCTTGTGCCTATAGCATCGATCAAAGATCCAAAACATCAGCACGATCACCACAAAGACCATCCAGCTGGCTTCAGGACCCAGCAGGCCTCCGGTTAGCCATTGCGGGCCCTGCCAGCGGGTTTCAAGCAGGTGGCCGACGGCCCACGCACCGGCGTTTTGCCCTGACCATACGAACAGGTTGGCGAAATCAAAGGCGGCGTGGAAGCCGATGGCGAAGGCCAGCGATCCGGTGCGGCGCAGCGTAAGGCACACGAACAGGCCCAGCAAACCGGTGGAGACGAAGTCTTCCCAGCGCTCGTGTGGCTTCAGGAAATAGTGCAGCGCACCGAAGCCGATGGAGAGCAAAATGGATGCTGGCCAGAATCCGATACCATCGGCGAGCGTGGCGAGGAGATAGGCACGGAATTGGAGCTCCTCCGAAAATCCGATGAGCAGATTGGCAATGATCCATAGGCCGAAAAAGTACCAAATCGCGCCGCCATGGAGGGCGAACCCGAGGACGCGATAACCGCCGAAGGCTGCAATCAAGCCCACGAGCAAAGAAGTGGAAGCCACGCCCCAGGCAAGTCCCACCCGGAAATCGACTCCGAAGGCGTTGCGAACCGGGATGCCGTAATTGGGGAAGCGGCGACGCTCGATGCGCGCCATAATCCAAGTTGCAATCAGTACCTGGATGAGCGCCTCCAACTCGTCGATGATG
The DNA here is from genome assembly GCA_963720075.1 of uncultured Acidobacteriaceae bacterium. GTDB lineage: Bacteria > Acidobacteriota > Terriglobia > Terriglobales > Acidobacteriaceae > PALSA-188. The sequence continues at coordinate 56,297 of CAVREG010000018.1, forward strand.
GTGCCCACAGGATCAAGGAACGGCCGCTCCTTGAGATGGAAGATCTTCGGAATGATCCAGTTCGCCAGGAATCCGAGTCCCACGAAAATGCCGACAAAAATGAGCAGGCGCCATCCGGCGCGCAAGCCACGGGAGTTGAGGAATAGTTTTCTCATATCGTGGGCAGCTTCCGGCTGAGATTTTTCTTGTTCCTCGTTTTGGTATCGTAATACGGAAGGCGATTGTTGGCGAAAACAGGCCATTACACTCAGAGCCGGGCCGTGAGTAATCGCGATTTTTCAAAACCTCAACGTCAAAGTCGAGATTTATGGGTCCAAGGTGTTGGCCCGCCGATTGCGCGGCAAATCCGTTCCGCATTCGATGCTTATTTGGAGACCGAGAAGAAAGCACCGCGAGTAAGAAGAAGTAGTCTGTGCCAGAGCACGGCGACGTACGTCAGACGCCCAGCAGGCGCGCATCCAAATGCCCCCCGCCTATGGGCGTACACTCGCTGGGTGACAAAATTCGGGGCCGGGCAGAAGGCATTCTTACGGAAGCAGATTCAAGACGAAGTCGGCCACGATGAATTGGTGATTCCCAAGGCGACCCGGCGAATCCTTGGGCAGAAATACGGTCTGCTCAATTTGCCGGATGCGCTCCAACTCGCCAAAGAAATATTAGGTTCCGCGCGGTCGTGACCAGCACGATGAGGGGATGCTGGCCCACCTAAACTGAGCGTCTTTGCTTCCGTAGCCAATCGATGACGAGTCGGGCATCGAAGCGTACGGCAGACCCAACGCGAAACGAAGGAATGCGTCCCGCCTTCGCCATCTTAAACACCATTTTTCGATTGATGTTCAGCGACTCGGCTAGCTGCTTGGCCGTAAGCGCCCCTTTCATGCCGCGAGCAATCTTCTTGGTCAGTGTCAGGGTTTCCACTTCGGCCTGTTCCTGCGCTGTGAACTTAATCTCGCTCATTGCGCACCGCCTGCGGCGAACGTGGCGTTAACTTGATCCTTTGTGGCTTGGCTGCGCGATGGCTTTAGATAACGCATCGTGCTCTCCATGTCACTGTGCCCGAGCCATGATTGGACGGTTCGCAGATCAGCCCCGTTCCACAAGTGCCACGTTGCAAATGTTGCACGGAACTTATGCAGGAAGAAGTTCTTGGGCTTGAGGCTCGCACGCTCCGCGACGGCCTTCAGGTCATCCAAGAAATTCAACTTGGGGCGACAGCCAGCAGTCGGAAACACTAGGGGACACGCCTTATCTTTCTCGCGCGCGGCTTTTGCTAATTGAAGACTCCTCACCAGCTTCTCAGGGATGGGGATCGAGCGTTCCTTATACGCCTTCGGCGTCCATCCATAGTCAGGCTTGTGGGTGACGCTGACGGTCGCGCCCCGAAAGTTCACGTCTGACCAGTAGACGTGCATCACTTCCTGCTCGCGCATCCCAGTCATCAGGAAGAACTCGAACCACAGACGCTCGTCTGCATCGCATGCCGCGAACAGCGTGTCCAGTTCTTCTTGCTCGTATACCTCCGGCTCTTCCTCCGTGTACTGCGGCCAGTCGGCCTTCTTCAAAAGTCCGCGAACCCCTTGGGCCTTCAGGAACGACATAACATTTGAGAACTTGTTCCAACAGGTGCGAGGATGCAGTTCCTTTTCGTCCCGCAGGAACGCAGAGAACTTCAGCAAGTCTTTGCGTTCGATGTCTTCAACGCTGCGCTTCGAGCAGGATTCTAGAAAGTAGTTGAGAGCAGTGGTGTATGCGGCGAGGGTCTTCGGCTTCTTGGTGAGTTTTGTGTCGTCGAGAAAATCCGCGACCGCTGCTGTCAGCGAGTGATTGGTGGGATTGTCGTTCTGTTCTCTTTGCAGGACGGCGCCATGACTGGCCGCATTCAGCGCGAATGCTTCCGATCACGTTGCGTCAGCGCATCCTGTGCGTTCTTGCCGACCGACAGCCGCGTACGTACGCTGTTCTCGCGCCAATCGAGATAGTACACCCCCTCGGGATGGCGTTCTTCCTTGCCGCCCACAAGCACGATGTCCTGCTTGATTCGGCCATTCGATGCGATGATTGCTGGGCAGTATCGCAGACCCGTCTCGGTTGAAACGTATTTCGTGATATTGACTCTGACCTTAGGCAAGGCTCCTCCAAGTGGTGGTACGAGTATTTGGTAGGAGCCCTTGCAAGTGCCAGATTACAAAAGTACTGGCGGAGAGAGTGGGATTCGAAAACGCTCCCTAATGTAGTTACATACACTTAGACCGCGGCAGATGGCATCTAACGCGGCTAGTTCGGTGCAATTCCGCGTTAACGGCACGGAAATGGCACGGGGACGGACGCGCAAAACTGAGCGCAGCCAGAGCATGGACCCTAGAGCTAAGCCCCGCGCCGCGGGGCGCCTCAAAGGTAAACGTAGACACAACCGTGACGAACGGGAGTTTATCCTCGGTCCCGAAAACGCAGGCAACTTCTGTATTGCCCGTCGCTCGAGAGGAATCTCAGCGATTGTCAGCAGGAGACTTCCCAGAAGCCGACTTCTGGCCCGGAATAACTTCCGCTTAGCCCGTAATCCGCCCAGAATGGTGCCAAGTGCGGAGATCATTTCCGACAAGCCGACTTGTCATTACTAATCTCGTGATGGCGGGACGGGACAACTTCCGAGTAGCCGACCAACCGTCAAAAACTGTTCTTTTCAGAGACGTTTGTGACATGAAATCGCGCGGATGGTCCGCGAACGCCTATGGATACGAATTTTATGGCCGATGGAGCCGTTTTCTGGCCCCTGCTCTATTGGAGTTTGCTCCATTGATGACGGCTGGCACATTCTTGACTGTCCGTTGGCGCACAGGTTTCACTCGCCTTGGAGATCGCAAAACGGACGCCAGGCTGCCAGATTACAACCCTCTTGTCTACCTGCTGATCACCACCACGGTTGCCTTGGCGAGTGCGCTAGATGCGGACTTGCCCTCGTGCCTCAGCTGACGGGCCCCATCGTCCCACATTAACTTTGTGACTGAGCCTCCACCCTTTTCGTAGGCGTACGTCTTTCCGTCATCTTCGAAAAGGGTAAAGCTGCCATTCGTTCCGGGGTACACTTTGATCGACGCAATCGTCTGCGGCTGCTGTGCGCTCTGCACCTCTGAGCCCAGCGGCACAATGCTTCCCGCCCTTACAAACAGCGGGAGTGTATCGATCGGCGCATCCGCTACAATCGTCTGTCCGCCGCGCAGCCGCTGATTGGTCCAGTAGTTGTACCAATCACAACCTGTCGGCAGATACACCGTCCGTTGCGTCGCGCCCTGTTCGGTCACCGGTGCGACTAGGAAAGCCGGCCCATACATATATTCGTCTGGAATATTTAAAACCTTCGGGTCTCCGGGGAAATCCATGAAGAGCGCCCTCATATACGGAGCGCCGGTCTGGTAGCTCTGGTAGGCAACGGAGTAGGCATAGGGCAGAAGCTGGTAACGCAGCTTCAGATACTTCGCGAGAATCGGTTCCGCCTGCTTGCCGTACGACCATACCTCGTTGTGCATCCTCTCGCCATGCGCCCGCATGACTGGCTGAAACGAGCCCCATTCGAACCATCGCACAAACAGTTCGGGATAGTCTTCGTAGTTTCCAATTGTTTCGCGCGCATCCGATCCATCGATGAGCGGCCTGTGTGTTGCATGATAGTCGGCCGGGATCGCCGGCGAAAAGAAGCCTGCGATGTCTGTATCCCAGTACGGCATCCCGCTCGCGGTGAAATTCAGACCCGCCGGAATTGAGCGCTTCAGCATGTCCCAAGTTGAAACGATGTCGCTCGACCAGAATACGGTACCGTTACGCTGCGCCCCCAGGTACGCTGCCCGCGCCAGGATCATGACCCGCCGGCTATCTCCAAAATCTTTCCGGAAGCCCTCATACACCGAAGCCGTGTGAAACAGCGGATAGACGTTGTAGAAGCGCATGCCCGAACCAATAGAGAACACGTCCTTCGCGGGGTCAATGTCCGGCTCGGTTTCGTCCAGCCATATGTAATCGAAGCCGTACGGCTTAACATACCGGTCGCGAATCTTTTCCCAGAACCACTTCGCCGCCTCTGGATTCGTTGTGTCGATATTCGGTCCGATGACGTCCTTCATCCAGCCCGTGTCCGGCTTTCCCTCCGGAGTATGAACCAGCCAGCCTTTACGCAATAGCATGTCGTAGAATTGTGTCCCCGGCGCAAAGTGAGGCCACACGCTCAATAGCGTATTCACATTCATCGCATGCAGTTCACGATTCATCCCCGCCGGATCTGGCCAGCGCTTGGGATCTAGGTCCAGTTCGCCCTGCCTTGTCATGTTCAGGAAGTCGACCACCATAACGTCCAGTGGCAACTTCTTCTCTCGATACTCCTTCGCCACATCCAGAACCTGTTCCTGCGTCGCGTAAATAGCCTTGCTCTGGATGTACCCGTAAACCGCCCTCGGCAGCATATGGGCCACGCCGGTCAGCAGCCGGTAGCCCTCATAAATCTCATCGCTGGTCCGCCCCGCGATCACGAAATACGATACCCGGTTTCCCACCTCTGACGACCACACGTTCCGACCGTTGAATCCCAGATCGATCGTAGCCTTGGATGGGTTGTCCCACACCAAGCCGTAGCCACGGCTGGAAACCATAAACGGTACGCACAGGTCCTCACCGCCAATTGCCCCGTAGTCGTGCCAGCAGCCAATCTGGTGATCGCGCAGATCCATCCAGCCTTTCTGCTGCTGCCCCAGTCCGTAGTAGTGCTCGTCGGCGGGCGAGTCGAACATGGCTGCCACCCTGGATCCCTTGTCGGCTGGGTCTGCTTGCGCTACTTCCACGCTTTCCGGCGCCATTGTCCAGGTACGCATGTGCAGCAGCATCTTGCCGTCCGCCGTTGTCACCAGCAGCGCATCGTGATGCGGAGCATATTCAGTGCTTCCTCCTCCAAAATACGGCTCGCGCAACTGGCGATTCAGAGAATCCAGCGGCATGGGTCGCGGCAGTTCCTCAGGTGGACGATCCCCTGGCGCCACACGCACCACCATTCGCGCCGATCGGAATACGTCGTCGCCTCCCGCATCGCGCTCGTGCGTCCATCCATCCGCAAACGGCGTTGCCACAAACCCGTATCCCGGAGCGGCGGTCGCGGCAGCCTTGTCCGTGCTCATGGTTACTCGCAGAATGTTCGGGGCGTAGGGCTCCAGTGAAATCACTCTTCCTTTACGCTCCAGCACCAGTGGTCCCGCCTGTGCCCTCGCCGCCCAGCCCAGCGACAATGCCAGGAGCAGGACGCCCAGCCCGCGCACCGCTGACTTCCGCGCGAAATTAGAACCCATCCGGAGCCCACGATCGGCACAGCTCGGTCCATCCATCAACCACGAAGTCTGCATTTCCCCTCCCGCCAGTGGCGCGCTTCCCAAGCAGAAAACTCTCCCTCTTCGCAATCTGGAAAGGCAACGCAATTTTCCAACTCAATTCCCATAAGGCTGCTCGTGGGAAGTTGGAAACTCGATTAATGCTGGTCACAGACTGAGAGCGTATCACGGGCAATCCGGAAGTTATCGGTTCGTTCCGTCGGATTAGTACCGAGAAACGGGCTTCGCGGAAATTGGCCAGATCGGTAATGATAAGTCGGCTTCTCGTCATCAAATCGCACAACTGACGCTAAGCGCGTTTCATAGGACTAATGATCCAAGATCGGCTCAGACCGGGTTCGATGACAGGTGCGTTTGCTTTTTTGTCAGACGGCATGCGCATGCTGGCTTTCCTGGAATTGGAATTTGGCTCTGGCCTATTCAACCGCTTGACCGAACTTCGTTGGAAATCCGAAGGTCTTCATGATCGCGACATCGAGAAGCTTTTCGGGAAGCAGCCTTGCGAGGGTAATCAACATAATCGAATCCTTTCCCGCCGGATAGCGCGTTCTTGGCTTTTTGGCACTCAGCGCCTTTTCCACAACTTGGGCAACAACGTCCGGGGAGCTTCCTGCTTTTTCGTTGTTTGCGAACGCAGCCGCCATTCGGCGAAGACCTACGGCATACAAACGGGCTCCTTCAGGAGGCAGCGAAGTGAGCTGCTTTTCGACGCCGCCAAGGGTTTTCTCGACAGCGGGCGTATTGATCGAACCCGGCTCCACGACGATGACGTAGATGCCCTGGGCGCGCAACTCCAGCCGCAGCGACGAACTCACAGAAGCAAAGGCAGCTTTGGAACTCGCCAGCACTCCAGCAAATGGAGGACTGAGATGGTCGCCTACCGAGCCCGTGTTTACGATACGTCCTTTCGCTCTGCGCAACAGTGGCAGAAATGCCTGAATCACGCTGATTTGGCCAAACAAATTCACTTCGTAAACTCTTCGTATCGAATCAACCGTTGTGTACTCAATGGGAGAAACAGCCCCGATGCCGGCGTTGTTAAATAGTCCGTCCAATCCATCATTTCTTAATCTCGAATTCACTTCTTCCGCTACTGTCCGAATCGAGCCTTCGTCTGTGATATCCAGCAGTACAGTTTCAACGCAGTTTCCTGATTGGGAGCGAAGTAACTCGGCGTCCTGTTCCCTTCGAACAGCAGCGAAGACCCGCCACCCATTTGTTGCCAGCCGGAGGACGGTCGCTTTGCCGATACCGCTGGAGGCGCCTGTGACAACCACTCAACGTTTGCGGTGTGTACTCATAGCAATCCTTTCGATGTAACATGTATTTGCATACGATGGTATCAATACACAAACGGAATCAATTTGCTGGTTCGGGCCGCATACTCATCGAATGCCGCGCCGTAATGATTATGTAGATGCGAGTCGAGCATCGGAATATTGGCAAATACAAATCCAGCCAGCATGATCGATGGAATGACAATGGTCATCCAGCGTCCTGAGACCAGGCAAAGGCCGGAGAACGAAATCAGGTCGCCAAGATAATTAGGGTGCCTTGAATATCGGAACAGGCCGAGGGTGTACAGGCACCCACGATTATCCGGTTGCCGTTTCCAAACGTGACGTGCGTACTCCGCTTGCGAGTTCATCCAGGAGCCTAAAACAAACAGACCCGCACCGACTCCGGCAACCGCTC
>CAVREG010000019.1:0-1644203 GCA_963720075.1 uncultured Acidobacteriaceae bacterium
CGCGGGTTCATCTTCGACATGGACGGGACGCTGGTGCTCGGCGACCGGGTCAACCACGAGCTCGCAGCTGCCTGGCGCGATCGCGATGCTGGACTGGGCCCGCTCGCGCGGGCGGCCGTACCTGGTGTTCACCAACGGGACCAACCGCACCCCCGCGGCCTTCGCCCGGGTGCTGCAGGGACGAGGGGCTGGACGTGCCCGACAACCGGGTGATGACGCCGGCCTCGAGCGCGGTCGTAATGTTCGCGAAGCGCGGGTTCAAGCGGGTCATGGTGCTCGGGGTGTCCGGGCTCATCGAGCCGCTGCGCGCAGGCAGGCATCGAGGTCGTGCTGACTGGAGCGTCCGGCGGACCCGGTCCGGCGCCAGCCGTGGACGCCGTCTTCGTCGGCTGGTTCCGCGAGTTCACGATGGACCACCTGGAGGCCGCGTGCGCCGCCGGAAGGTGCGTCCCTTTTCTTGCGACCCTCGGAATTTATCAGCAAGGGGGACCCTCAGCGCTCAACGCTGTGGCCAGACAGCAAGACGTAGGTTCTTTGACTCCACATGCGCCGCACGAGACCTGCAAAAGCAGGAGACTCGATGAGCCTAGTTCCGCCAGCTTGGGCGCAGATTCGTAGAAGTGGGTGATAGATACGATAGTAAGGCTGAGGTAGCAGAACCGCGCTTCCTCCGAAGCCAATCTTAAAAAAGGTCGTTCCACTGACGGACGGCCAGTCCACCGGTTCGCCTAGTTGCAACGTGCGCGCTACTCCATTCTCGATCTCAACAAAGTCGAAGAAACGATAGCCGTTACTCTTCGACCAGCGAATGATTTCCCAGTAGAGCATTTCATTGGGGAAGCTTTTGGCATGATCGCCCGCCCAGCCGACCTTCCACACCCGAACCGTCTCCCCAAATGGAAACGTCAGGGCCGCCGAGATCACGCGCCCTTCCAATTCGGCGATGAACAGCCTGATGAAACCCGACGGTTGAAAGATTCGCCACAGGTGTTCGAAGAAATCCTTCTGAGGTGGGGTCGGCGAAGTCCCCCGCCGCTTGCACAGCGCCCACATTAATTGGCGGAACGTTTCCACATCCGGCCCAGTGCCTTCGCGCACGGTCACTCCTTTCCGGGCGGCTCGCCTGAGATGGTGCCGGGTCGTCATCCGCATTCGGGCCATCAGGCTGTCCAAGCCCGCCGAAAGGTCTAGCAGGAGCGTCGCGGTCATCACTCCTCCGGGAGGAAGATGGTCAGGTTTTTGCCGGAATCCCAGACGAACCAGACCTGGCTCAAAAACCCTGCCATCATATGGGGGAACCACGACAAGGTATGTGAGCTTCTCGCTGATTGCGGCGTGGTCAAGCTGTGCGAGTATGAAATCAGCCAGTTTCGGGTCGTCGGAGACCGTCACGGGACCATGCGCGATGTACCCGATCCGTACCCAGCGGCCGAGGCTCCTCGTCGCCAGTTGCGCTCCGCCAACAATTTGGTTTCCGCTGCTGACGACGATGCGAAGAGTGCGCCAACCGTAGATTCCCTTTACCTCTCCCCACAGACTGGTTTGTTCATGGTGTCCTCCGGGACATTGAGCCAGGAAAGTATCCCAGTCTCTATCTTGGCATTGCCTAGAAATTCGTACGCTCAAACCCTCGACGGAGATAACCTTGCTTTTTACTGCGTCACTGTGCGAGGGTGCCAGGTCCCTGAATAGATCTTCCGTGTCCTCCGATTTGAAGTCCACTTCGGCCGCCCTCTGTTCCATCCAAACATACAGGGCGAGTGCGCCATTGCCCAAGAACTGGTTCACCCGCCATTTGGGCTAGTCGGCAGTCGAGACTCGCGGTTCGCATCTATTCCACGCATTTTCCCGGTTGCGCCCTGGGCCATGCATTCTTTACCCCTCTGGTGGACGCTGGGTTCACAGACGGTGCTGCAAACTCGCCATCGATCGTAAATCTTTCGATCGGTTCAGTAATGCTAGTATTACTGAGAATTCTGGTCATTTACGAGTTTCGAGATACGTGTTTAATACAAAGCAGAGATTCAAAGGTTAGGTTTGGGTATCTCGAAGACTTTCCGCAGCCGCGACGGGTCGCCTAGTTTACTTCAAAGAACGATAGTAACTTTGTTGCACCAAAAGCACCGTGAGCTCTCCCACCGGCCGATTAAAATACAATAGAGAGAACGAAAGAAAAATATTATGAGCGTTTCCTCCGCATCCCTCGGCATTTTCTCGGAACTGAAAAGCAAAATTGACGCACATGAGGCGCAAGTTGCCATCATTGGAATGGGCTATGTCGGACTGCCTTTGGCGCTGCTCTATAGTGAACAGAAGTTTCCTGTCACCGGTTTTGACATTGATGCGCGAAAGGTTTCCACACTCACCGACGGCGGCACTTATATTGTCAGAATTCCCGCGACGGAGATCCAGGAAGCGCGGGCAAGAGGCTTCAAAGCTACCTCGGACTACTCCATGCTCTCGAACATGGACGCTATTATCATTTGCGTTCCTACGCCTTTGAACGAATATCATGAGCCCGATCTTAGCTTCATTGAGGAAACTGCCAAATCAATTGCGCCGTATCTGCGCCCCGGACATTTAGTGATTCTCGAAAGCACGACGTATCCTGGAACGACAGAAGAGATTTTGATACCGATCCTTGAAAAAGGAAATAAACAAGGCTTAAAAGCTTCTCGCGTAGAGTCCAATGGCAAAAAGTTTTATGTTGCCTTTTCTCCGGAGCGCGAAGATCCGGGGAACGATAGTGTAGCGCGTCGAGATATCCCCAAGGTAGTCGGAGGCCTTGATCCCGAATCGTCAGAGCTTGCGGGAGCTTTGTATGGCGCGATTTTCAATCGCGTGGTACCTGTTTCGTCGCCAGCGGTAGCGGAAATGACGAAGCTTCTCGAAAATATTTATCGATGCGTTAACATTGCTCTCGTCAACGAATTGAAATTGCTTTCCCTTCGTATGGGAATTGATATCTGGGAAGTTATTGCAGCGGCCTCCACTAAGCCATTCGGATTCCATCCTTTTTATCCTGGCCCCGGGCTCGGTGGACACTGTATTCCGGTTGATCCGTTCTACCTTTCATGGAAGGCCAAGGAATGGGATTTCCGGACCCGCTTTATTGAGCTGGCGGGCGAGATCAACACCGCGATGCCTTATCATGTGCTGGATTCTGTCGTAAAGGCCCTGAATCGACAGAAGAAAGCATTAAATGGCGCCCGCGTTCTGGTCCTTGGCATGGCCTATAAGAAGGACATTGACGATCTTCGAGAATCGCCGTCCCTTACGATTATTGAGCTCTTACAAAAGCAGGGAGCTCAAGTCAGTTATAACGATCCTTATTTTCCGACGGTTGGCAAAGGACGTCATTACGATCTGCAGATGACGTGTACGCCGCTCGATAATCTCGGCCAATACGACTGTGTTCTCATAGTAACGGACCATTCCGACTACGACTATGCGCGTATTGTGCAAGAATCGCAGCTCGTGGTGGACACCAGAAATGCCACTCGCGGAATCAAAAACTCAAAAATTGTGCACTGTTAGAGATCTTCGGGAACTATCGAAAATTTAAATCTCTAGACCTGCCCATTGGCTATTGCGCGGCGGGAAAAGCCCGGCGGTGCTGGTTGGACGGGCTTTTTGTTGTGTTCTGAGGCTACCTTTTGCGCTTCCAGTATTTCGTCTGTGGTCAACAAGCCGGCCATCTGTCTTTTCTCTGCACCGATTGAATTTTGCATTTCGAGAACATTTTTTTCACAAACCAGATACCACACATACGCCGCCAAAGGATCTCTCTCAGCTCCTTTGCCTTCTGCGTACATCCTCGCCAGCGACATCTGCGCCACTGGCATGCCCTGCTCCGCTGCCATGCGAGATGAAGCGAAACTCGAGCCTTTTTCGGAATTGCCTCCATCCAATCCCATCGGAGTCTTTGCACCAGAGTGATTCAGGGTCAAAAATAGCAGCTCGATTCGGCTGGAAACACCTAGCTTATCGAATACCCGGAACAAATAATTCTTTACTGTGTGCTGACTCAAACCCAAGCGGGCTGCGATCTCCCGGTTACTGAGCCCTTCCGCCAGGCTTGATACCACATCCAATTCCCGCTTAGAAAGCAGACTGAGCCCATTTGCGTCACCCGTGCGCAGCGTCGGAGATGCGGTGAGAGCTTCCAACGCTATGGCCATCTGCTCTGGATTAGCCCAAATCTCGCCTGCATGAACTCTTCGAACACATTCCGATAAAGTTTCAAGGGATGCGTCACGGCTAAACAAACCCTTCGCCCCGGCACGAAATGCCCCAAGAATTATTTCTGGTTTTGATGAATCAAGGAGAATTACGCCTCGGAGTTTAGGCCGGAGCAATCGTATTTTCCGCAACGCTTCCGGACCGCCCAGCGGGTCTTCGGCCAGCCGCGAAGCGATAACTGCGATATCTACTTTGTAGTGAAGAGCTGTTTCGATAAGAGTGGTCGAATCGGACGAGTGACTGAAAACTTCCAGCGCCGGGTTGCGCTTTAGCGCGCTGACAAGGAGCTCAGTGTGGATTCGCGTTCCATCCGCGACCAGAACCCGAATTCCTTGTTCCCGAACCCGACCGGTTTGCATAAATCCTCCAGAGGCGACAGAAGTTTCTGGCAAATTAGTCCATCATTAATCGCGATAGTTCAGAGATTCAGAACTAACAATCTAGTGAAGTCTTAATCCTTGGAGGAGGAATGGTACCGAAAAACACAGAAGTACAGTGCTGATTGTACAGTAGTGCAAAGTATGGCGCAATCTGCCAATTGAAGCTACCCTCCGATTGGAAGGTGGCTCGGAAATAAGACAGGACGTCAGCACCTAGCCCGAAGACCACGGTGCTTTACCAAGATAACAAACAACGCAAATACAATTACTTAGACCGTTTTATTGAAGGTCATATTGATATATTATAAATCACCCAAATCCCTGACTTGTTGAGCAATTGTTCTCTAGCCCATAAGTCTCCCATACTTGCCAGCCTAACCACTCGTAACCGGAGTCAGTTACCGTCGAGAACGTGTACCTCTTGCAGGAGATTGCACGTGTGATAGTGTGACTGCTGTTGTTGGGCTTTCCCCAAGCCTAGGTTGTGGTTCCCCCCTCGATCGGGCGCAGCTTGCTGCGTACAATTTCGCGCCGTTCACCCACGGTCGAATTGTGAATTGTGACTGACGGGGCGAAGCTACGACTGGATACAAATCCCTCCAAGAATTTTCTTTTTCCTGCCCCTCTCAAGAATTCCCATGCTGCCTGACACGACGACAAAGCCATTAGTTTTACTTGTGAGCAGAGATCCTTCTGCTCTGTTCCCGCGATGGAACCGAGAAGAAAATCTGTGGCGAGTAGAGCTCGCGGATAGCGGGTGGCAGGCCCTCGAGAGAGTGCAATCCAGTGATATCCCCGACATTATCCTGCTGGACCTCGGAGAGAACGCGGCGGATGGCTTGCACACGTTACGCTGGCTGCGCCGCATTCGTCCGGATATTCCCGTGGTTTTGTTATCGCGATCTGAAGACATGCTGCAAAGAACGGAAGCGATTCGACTGGGAGCGAAAGATTACCTGGTAAAACCGATTCAGGAAGTCCATTTGCAGGCGATCATCGGAAGGCATACGGATCAAATGCAAGACGGCACTGAGTTTGCGGTCTCCAGCGAAAACATAGAACAAGTTGCAGACGATATGATGTTCGTCTCAGCTAGTCCGACCATGCGAGAATTGCGGGCGCAGGCAGATCTACTGGCGCAGATAGATGCTCCGTTGCTGATCGTTGGACAAAGTGACAGCGGGAAACAAATTGCGGCCCGGCTAATTCACAAACTCTCAGTTCGGTCCGGATTCCAGTTCCTCAAAGTGAACTGTTCCGCGCTACCGGCAGATCTTTTGGAAAGCGAGCTTTTTGGAAAGGACCGGGCCGTAGTCGCCGGCCGGCCCAGTCCACTTCCTGGGAAACTGGATCTTTGCCAGGGAGGCACGGTTTATTTCGACGAGGTTGTAGCTTTGCCGCTTCGTTTGCAGGAAAAGCTCGTTCGCCTGCTTCAGGACAAAACATTTTCGCGGGTTGGCGGCGACACCAGGGTCGAATCAGACTTCCGTATTATTGCTGCGACCCAGTCAAACATTGAAGAGGCTCTTGCGGAGGGAAAACTTCGGGAAGACCTCTACTTCCGCCTGAGCGCATTCACCGTATATGTTCCGCCGTTAAAGCAGCGCAGAGAAGATATATCTCTGCTACTGGCCCAGTTCATGAATCAGCTATCTCGCCACTACGATCTTCCGCCGAGGACTTTTTCGCCGGTCGTACTGAATGCCTGCCGGCGCTACTCTTGGCCGGGGAATCTGAAGGAGCTCGAAAATTTCGCAAAGCGATTTCTGGTGGTGGGCGACGAGGAGCTTGCATTAACTGAGTTGGAGCGTAAATCGGCAATTGCGTCTGAATTGCCGCCCGTTCCTGTTAAGCTTGAACTTATATCCGGACCCTCCAGACCGTCACCCGAAGCCATGGAAAACAGCTTTGGATTAAAGTCGCTGGTGCAAAGTGTCAAGGGCGAGGCGGAAAGAAATGCGATTGTGATTGCGTTGGAACAGACGCACTGGAATCGCAAAGCGGCATCCAGAGTTTTACAGGTAAGCTACCGCACCTTGCTGTACAAAATTCAGCACTATCATCTGACTCCGCCATCGGACCTTCTTTCATCAGTTTTTGCGGGTCAGGGGATTAAGAGTAACGGACGAGGACGTTGATCATCCCTATGAAAGATACTGCGCAGTTGCAACCTGGCAACAGAGCTACGAAGGTACGACGTTTTCGGCGCTTCAAACGAATGACGTTATTGCCGATAGTGATCGCGCTTACCTGTTGGCTTCCTGCACAATCCGGAGCGCCGGTGCAAAATAGCGGGGGAGGCGGAAGTAGAACCGCCGCGCAAGGGCTGACCGCCACAGGCGCAAAACCGCACGACGATGCTTACATCATTGGCGTTGATGATCTGCTGGCGATAAATGTTTGGAAGGAACCAGACATTTCGCGATCGGTGCCAGTGCGCTCGGATGGAAAGATATCGTTGCCGCTAATGGGCGAACTGCAAGCTTCGGGAGAAACGCCCCATCAGCTTGAAGTCGCAATCACGGAGAAACTCAAGAACTACATTTCAGAACCGGAAGTGACTGTAATAGTCCAGGAAATCCGCAGCCAGAAATTCAATATTCTGGGGCAGGTGCAACGCCCTGGTTCGTACCCTCTTACGAATTCCACCACCGTGCTGGATGCAATCGCGATCGCCGGCGGATTTAAAGACTTTGCAAAACAGAAGAATATTTACGTGCTGCGGCAGACGCCCGATGGCAAAGAGACGCGACTTTCCTTTAATTACAAGAGCGTTATTAAGGGGAAAGATCCCGCACAAAATATCAGACTCCAACCGCGCGATACGATAGTGATTCCGTAATGCAGGCAACCAGTTATCGCGCATCCGTGTTGAATTCGAGTCTTCTTATTTTCGTCCTGTGCATTGCGATCGGTGGATGTCTGGCACAGACTGATTCCGGGATCCAACCGCCTGCGAGTGCTCCTGCGAGCACTGCTTCTGAACCGTCGCAAGCGAATAATGCAAGCGATGCCGCGCAGTCCACTAACACAGACGGCTATGACGACGCCTTCTATCGTCGGCGGTATGGGATCTTCGCTGGCCTTTACATCCGAGAGTGAACGCTCAAACTATCTGCGCGGCGGAGCGTCTGGAACGGTCGCATATCAGGACAATGTGTTTTCTGAAGTTGGAAATGTTGGTAGCGACGTGAGCTACACGCTGGGTCCATTCATCACCCTCGACCTGACAAGGCCTCGTTACCGGTTGGACTTTAGTTACAGCCCAGGATTCACCTTCTATCAGCGACATTCATCTCTCGATCAAACGAGTCAAGCTCTCGGACTTAATTTCTCGTTGCGCTTAAGTCCACATGTGACCTTTACTGCGCAAGATAGTTTTGTTAAAACCTCCGCTTTCCTAGGGCCGCTCGCATTTAATGGAATTGACACCTTGCCGAATCCCCTGCAGTCTCCCAATCTCACACTGATCGCCCCGGTTGCTGACACTCTGATTAATACCGCAAACGTCGGTATCAGTTATCAGTTTGGACTGAATGACATGGTGGGAGCAACGGGAAATTATTCCATGCTGAATTATCTCAACCGGAATCAAGTGCCTGGCCTCTTCGATTCGACTGGCGAGGGTGCCGGAGCCTATTACAATCACAGATTCGAGAATCGGAATTACCTCGGCGTGAACTACCAGTTTCAGAGATTTGTCACTGATACCAGCTCGCTTCAATTTGGAACTGGCCAACTCGAAACACGAACGAATAGTATATACGGCACCTATACTCTTTATATAAAACCGACATTTTCTCTTACCGCCTTCGGGGGTCCTCAATATTCAGATACTTTCGGAGGTACCCTCGTTCCACAGAAAATGTGGTCTCCCTCCGGAGGAGGCAGCTTGGCGTGGCAGGGGCAGGAAACGAGTTTCGCCGCCAGCTTTTCGCGCAGAATCACCGATGGCGGGGGATTGCCAGGAGCTGTTCGCGCCAATATAGCCGACGCTTCCGTTTCGAGCTCAACTCACTAAAACACTTATCGGTTCTGCGTCTGCTGATTATGCGACGAATGCGGTTCTGGATTCGACAGTCTTGAGCGGATTTGAGGGTGGACTCGATGGCCATTCGCTGTCCGAAAGTGCGTCGGTCGTGCGCACGTTTGGAGAACACTGGAGCGGATCCATTGAATATCTTCATCTGCACCAGAGCTACGCAAATATTTCGACGTTCAATATAGCCCCGAACCAGAATCGCGCCTCGATTTCAGTTTCGTATCATTTCGAACGACCACTGGGAAGGTAAGAAGAGGATTATGCTGGAAGAGTTAGAAGAGAAAAGTTCGGAGACTTTTAATCTCCAGCAATACTGGGCGGTTGTCCGTCGCCGGCATTGGTATTTCTTGATTCCGCTGTTCCTCGGTTGGGCCGTGGTTTGGGGCGCAAGCTGGCTGATGCCGTCGGTGTATCGCTCTAGCACTCTTATTCTCGTAGAGCAGCCAACAGTGCCGCAGCAATATGTCACTCCCAATGTCAGCGACAATCTGCAGGACCGCTTACAGAGCATTACAGAACAGATTCTAAGCCGCACGCGTTTGCTGCAGATCATTCATCAACTCAATCTTTACAACGCTAATAATAGCGGGCAGGCGCCGGACCTCCTTGTCGAACGGATGCGAAAGGATATCGAAATTGAACTTGTGCGGACGCCTGGCCGGGACGAGCTGAGTGCATTCAATGTCTATTACTCTTCGCGCGATCCGCGCATTGCGCAAGAAGTGACTCGGCAGCTAACCGATTTCTTTATTAGCCAGAACCTTGAAGTGCGGCAACAGCAATCTGAGGAAACGACAAAGTTTCTTGAAAGCCAGCTGGAAGATGCCAGAAAGACGCTGGCCGACCAGGAACAGAAAGTCCGCGAGTACAAGGACCAGCACCTCGGCGAACTGCCCGGACAACTACAAGGCAATTTGCAAATTCTTGGGGGATTACAGGCGCAGTTGCAGTCGGAAGAGGATGCTCTTTTTAGCGCCACTCAACAAAACTCTTACCTGCAATCATTGATTCAGCAATACCGGTCGTCACAGACATCTATCAAAGGAACTGATAGCGCGCCAATGGGGTTGCCTGCTATTGATCAAGAGTTGGAGAAGGAAAGGGCGCAGCTGGCCGATCTCCAATCGCATTACACGGACCTACATCCCGATGTGCGCAAGAAAAAGGAACAGATCGCCGAGACCGAGAAGATGAAGGCACAATTGGAGGCGGATCTCAAAGCAAATGCGGTCCACCCTCAGAGCGCCGTGCCCGCCGCGAACGATGCGGCGGATTTGGGCGCAGGGTCCCCGATGGCACAACTTCAAAATCAGTTGGAAGCCAATAAGATCGAAATAGCCAACCGGCAGAGAGCAGTAGCGGAATTAAAAGGAAAAATCAATGCCGGTCAGGCGCACCTGAATCAGGAGCCGGTCCGGGAGCAGCAACTTTCCGAATTGACCAGAGGCTACGATCAATCGCAGGCGAATTATGACGATCTTCTAAAGAAGAAGAACGAGTCGGAGCTCGCCACAAGTATGGAATTGCGGCAACAGGGCGAGCATTTTCGGATTCTCGACCCGCCGAGTCTGCCAGTAACACCGTATTCACCAAATCGGCTGAAACTTTGTGGCATTGGGTTGTTTGCGGGAATTGTTCTGGGAGCGATGTTCACCGCGGGTACCGAAATGATGGATGACCGGCTTTATAGTGAAAAAGACTTGAAGGAATTGATCCATACCGAAGTGATATCCGAAATTCCAAATATCATTACTGCCGACGAGGAAAAGAAACGAAAACGACATGCCCGCCTGCAATGGGCAAGCACAGCACTGGTATTTGCGGTCATCGCCGCAGGTTGTGCCTTCAGCTACTTTCGCGGATGAAGTAAATGTACAAAGCTTTCTACAATCTCCAGCGAAATCCCTTCGAGATCAGCCCCGATCCCTCGTTCCTGTTTCCCACGCGGAGACATAACGAGGCTCTGGCCGCCCTCTATTACGGCGTACGCCGTCATAAGGGTTTTGTTGTAATGACCGGGGAAGTCGGCACAGGCAAGACCCTGTTGGTGCGATGCCTGCTGCAACTACTTAATCGCAACGACGTAGCATATGCGTATGTTTTTAACAGTATTTTATCTCCGGTGGAATTCTTGCAATACATCGCCGCGGATTTCGGATTGCGGGCATCAGGCAAAAATAAGAGTGAACTGCTGTGGGAATTGCACAATTACCTGATTACGCGCTATCAAAAGAAACTTACCACAGTACTGGTGGTGGACGAAGCGCATCACGTTTCCGCCGAAGTGCTGGAAGAAATTCGCTTGTTGACCAATCTGGAAACAGCGCAGGAAAAACTACTCCAGATTCTGTTGGTAGGTCAGCCGGAACTCGACGAGAAACTTGATTCGGTTTCATTGCGGCAGTTGAAACAGAGAATTGTGTTGCGCTCCAGACTCGAACCGCTCGATTTAGAGGAGACGCGAGGCTACCTCCATCGGAGATTGGAACTCGCCGGGCTGAGCGCCGAAGCGGATCCAATTTTCCCGCCTGAAACTGTGGCAGTGATTCATCGTCATTCTCGTGGAATTCCGCGGTTGATCAATACACTTTGTGAAAATGCTCTGATTGCCGGATTCGCCAAACAGTTCAAGAAAATATCCCCGGGTATTATTGACGAAGCCGCGTCAGATCTTCGCTTAAACGTCGTGCATTCTGTAGCGCAGCCTGAGCCACTCCCCAAGGATGAAAAAAATAAGGCGCTAGCAGCGGTGAAAGCATTGTTGCAATTGCAGGAATATTTACAAACCACCCAGTCTGACAGTTTGGAAGAACTTTCCTTGGCGCCTGGAGCCATCAAGCATGAGCCATATATTTGAGGCATTACAAAAATCGGAGGCGGAGCGATCCCGAAATCGTCAGGTGCCTTCAATGCCTGCTGAACTTCTGCGCGCCGCCGAGCAAGATTCAGAACCTACGGCGCCGGAACAAAGCGAGACTGATCTCGATCACTTTCCCTCGCTGAAAGTTACCCCATTACCGAACAGCAAACTGCTCAGCTTGACCGACACGGAAAGCCTGGCCGCCGAGAAGTTTCGTTTTTTCGGAGTTCGCTTGCGTCAATTGCAACAGCTTCGCGCCTTCAAGAAAGTATTGATCACGAGCACGATCCCCGAAGAAGGCAAGAGCATGATTTCAGCGAATCTCGCCGTCATCCTTGCGCGGAAAAAGAAGCAGCGCGTGCTGCTTCTGGAAGGCGATTTGCGCCGGCCCGTATTGCCCGTTCGGTTCGGGTTGGGCAAGGTCGAGGGCTTGAGTGAATGGTTACAGGGAGAATCCCGGTCTCTGCCTAATATCTATCGCCTCGAGGGCCTTAATCTTTGGCTCCTGCCTGCCGGCCGCGCCCCTGAGAACCCACTTGAAATGATGCAGTCGAGCCGCCTTGCAGGGTTGATGGACCAGCTTAGTAATTGGTTTGATTGGATTTTGATTGATTCGCCTCCGGTATTGCCGCTGGCAGACACCAGCGTGTGGATGCGAATGGCCGATGGTGTGATCCTCGTTGCACGAGAAGGAGTTACCGAGAAGCGCGAACTCAAGCGCGGGCTAGAGGTATTGGAGCCATCGAAGTTGCTCGGAGTCGTACTGAACAGCTCCAGCGAGACTGACCATAGCAATTATTACCAGCGTTACGCACCGCAAGCCTCAGGGAGCGCGCGAGCCGCAGACTTCCTTAGTAGAGTAGTACTTCACTAATTCCACCCTCGAATCGCAATTTAAGTACAAACCCATGGCACAGTTCGCATCAAATCCGTTCTCTCTCTGTTTCCGCAAGAGGGATGCAGAGCCAGGAGAGGCCGTCGTGAAAACAAGGCAGTCGAAGGGTAATGGGCACCTCCACGACAGAAAGCCGCGCTCGGACCAGAATGTTCTGGATGAAGTATCCCTCCACAGAATAATCTCGCTTGAGCGAAAGCGAACCGAACGCTCGGGAAAGCCTTTCTTGCTCATGCTGCTGGACATGAAAGATGGCCTGGCCTCGGAAAAGAATGGCAAAATTCTTCACAAAGTTTTTTCCGCGCTCGCACAAAATACCAGGGAAACTGACGTGATGGGATGGTACAGGACCAATGGCGTAGTGGGTGTGATGTTCACGGAATTGAACATGGATGACCGGGATTTGCTGCTCCGAACGATCATGAACAAATCGAGCGAAAGCTTACGTAAGAGCCTTGAACCGGAGCAGTTCGATCGCATCACCATTTCTTTTCATCTATTCCCTGAAGAGTGGGACCACGACTTGCCTCAGCGGCCCAGTAATCCTGCTCTCTATCCCGACCTTTCGAACCGGGAGAAAGGCAACAAGCTGTTTACCACGATCAAGAGGGTGATGGACGTGTTTGGAAGCCTGTTTGCGATTAGTCGTTTTCTCGCCCGTCTTTCTCGCTATTGCAGTCGCGATTAAGTTGACCTCGAAGGGTCCCGATCCTCTTCCGGCAAAAGCGCATTGGGCAGTACGGCGTTCCTTTTATGTTCCTGAAATTCAGGTCCATGTATGTGAATAACGACGCTAGCGTGCACAAGGCATACGTGACCCAGTTAATCACAGGTGAAGCGCAGTCCGAAGCCTCGGACGAAAACGGGAATGGCTATTTACAAGTTAACGAAAGATCGGCGAATCACGCGAGTCGGCGGCTTTTTGCGGCGGACTAGCCTTGATGAGCTTCCTCAGTTTTTCCACGTTCTGCGAGGCGAGATGTCTTTGGTGGGACCGCGCCCTCCGATCGCTTATGAAGTGGAAGCCTATGACATCTGGCATCGCCGTCGCGTATTAGAAGCTAAACCCGGAATCACCGGTCTGTGGCAGGTGAACGGGCGCAGTCGAGTGAAGTTCGACGACATGGTTCGCCTGGACTTGCAATACGCGAATACCTGGTCGCCATGGTTGGACCTGAAAGATACTCCTTCGCACGCCAGCGGTCGTCCTCTTCGGAGACGGCGCACATTAACCGACTTTTCATGATTCTTACGACGTAAATCAACATTGTTTGACTAAGCTCACTCCCCTAAGGTTCCTCTCCCAATGAATCCGGTACTTGAAGCTAGCATTGCTGCGCGAAAGAGGGAAAGTTCCCATGGGGATAACAATATGGTCAGATTTGGAGTAATCGGTTACGGATACTGGGGACCCAATGTGGTCAGGAACCTTGACCAGTTGGATGGGTCCGAAGTAGTCGCGGTCTGTGACAAGAGTCCGACGGCCCGCAAGAGGGTGCAAAAAGCTTATCCCCGAGTTCGTATTGCGGCGGAATGCACGGAACTTACCTCGTCGCCGGATATCGATGCCATTGCTGTGGTGACTCCGGTTTGGACTCACTACGAACTAGCGAAGGCGGCGCTCGAAAATGGCAAACATGTTTTTATCGAGAAGCCCATCACCAGCAATACCGCCCAAGCCGAAGAATTAATCAACCTCGCGGAGCAGAAGAACTTAAAAATCATGGTGGACCACACCTTCCTGTTTACCGGAGCGGTCAGAAAAATTAGTCAGTTGTTGGATGAAGGCGCTCTTGGCAAGCTCTATTACTACGATTCAACCCGCGTTAATCTGGGACTCTTTCAACATGATGTGAATGTCATTTGGGATTTGGCTCCCCACGATCTTTCAATCATTGACCATCTCATTGAAGAAACTCCGGAGGCGGTTGTTGCAACCGGCCAGACTCACCTAAATGGCCATGAAGATATCGCTTTTCTTACAGTTTACTTTCCTAACAAAATCATTGCCCATATCAACGTTAACTGGTTGTCGCCGGTAAAGGTTCGTACGACTTTGATTGGCGGCGAGAAGAAGATGCTGGTTTGGAACGATATGGAACCGGACGAGAAGATTAAGATCTACGATAAGGGCGTGAACATCACAAGCCGTCAGGGACTCTACAATCTGCTGGTCAACTACCGTTCTGGAGACATGTGGTCGCCCGCAGTTAGAGCAGGTCGAAGCCTTGAAACAAGAACTCACTTATTTTGTAGAGTGCATTTCCAATAACCAAAACCCGACAAATGACGGATGCTGCTGGCCTGCGCGTGGTGAAGATGCTCGAAGCCGCAACCGAGTCGCTGAAAAAGCGCGGTGCGCTGGTTTATTTGTAGAGCCTCCTCGATTACTGAGTCATCCAGTTTCTGTTGCCGCCCGACTTTCAAACCGCCTAAATCCAAGTGACTTCCACCGCAGCAACCACGCCAGTCCTACCAATGCATCGCTCCCGACGTGAAGCTCGGCAGGGATGTGAAGCTTTCGAAGTTTATCAATCTCTACGGATGCAAGATTGGGGACGAAACGAAAATCGGAGCGTTTGTAGAAATCCAAAAAAACGCCACCGTCGGCAAGCGTTGCAAGATTTCCAGCCACACGTTTATCTGCGAAGGTGTCTACATTGAAGACAATGTATTCGTTGGTCACGGCGTAACTTTTATTAATGATATTTATCCACGAGCAACCACCGCCGGTGGGAATCTCCAAACTGAAGCTGATTGGAGAGTCGAGCAGACCGTGGTAAAAGAAGGCGCCTCGATTGGCTCCGGAACCACAATTCTCGCCGGAATTACGATTGGCGAGAATGCAATTGTCGGGGCTGGCAGCGTGGTCACGAAAGACGTTCCCCCAAAGAGTATTGTGGCAGGCAATCCCGCTAAATTCCTGCGGTTAGTTGATTCCGCCGTTTGACCGATTTGACCCCTTATTCACTTAAGTCTGGAGGTGTTCGCATGGGCAATATTAAGAGCGTTCCGTTCCTGGATCTGGTTACTCCTCATGCCGACCTGGCGCCCGAACTCACCACTGTGTTCCGCGAAGCGCTGCGCACAGCCGGCTTTATAGGTGGACCAATGGTCGAGAACTTCGAACGCGAATTCGCCACGTTTTGCGAAACTAGATATTGCGCAGGAGTAGGCAGTGGAACCGACGCTCTACGCTTCGCCCTAACAGCCGCCGGCATCGGTAAAGGCGACGCTGTCGTTACCGTGCCCAACACTTTCATCGCTACGACTGAAGCCATCTCTCAGGCCGGAGCCGCCCGGTATTTGTAGACATCGACGAGCACACTTACAACATGGACGTCGCCAAACTCGGTGCCTATCTGGAAAGTTGCGAAGGCAACTCGAAAGACGGGACGATTCGTGATCGCAGAACCGGAGCCGTCGTGCGGGCCATTGTCCCCGTCCATCTCTATGGCCAAATGGCTGACATGGATGCGATTCTCGAGCTAGCGGAGCGCTACAACCTAATCGTCATCGAGGACGCATGCCAGGCTCACGGCGCCGAATATTTCTCGCAAAAGGAGAATTGCTGGAAGAAAGCTGGATCCATGGGACACGCCGCAGCTTTCAGTTTTTATCCCGGCAAGAATCTCGGAGCCTGCGGAGAAGCCGGCGCCGTCACCACCAACGATGCAAAGTTGGCCGCAACCGTAAAAATGATTCGCGACCACGGCCAATCGCGCAAGTATTACCACGATATTGAGGGATACAACGGACGCCTCGATTCCATTCAAGCCGGAATCCTGTCGGTGAAACTCAAACATCTTGCCGAATGGAACGGCAAGCGCCGCGCCCACGCTGCGACCTACCATGAGCTCTTCGGCATCAACACGGCGAATCTTGTGCTTCCTCACGAATTGCCCCGGACGCGTCCCGTCTATCACCTTTACGTGATTCGTACTTCAGATCGCGAAACGTTGAAAACGAATCTTGCCGAAGCGGGGATCGGCACAGCCATCCACTATCCGGTGCCGTTGCACCTGCAAGCCGCATACGTTCTCATGGCATACAAGCAGGGAGACTTCCCGGTCACCGAAAAAGTAGCATCCGAAATATTGTCGCTGCCGATGTATCCCGGATTGCTCCACGACGAACAAATTCGTGTTGTGGCAAGCGTCATCGAAGAACTAGGCATCCGCCGCTCAAATCAAGGCGTCGCCGTCGGCGGCGTGCGCGAGCAAGTCGTCTAGCAGGAGATATCAAGGAGAAATTATTGAGCGATTTCATGTCCGCTACCGGCAATTACGTACTTATAACCCCGGCCAGGAATGAAGCCGAGTTTATTGAATTGACGATTCAATCGGTAATAGCCCAGACATTGCTTCCCAAGAAGTGGGTTATCGTTAGCGATGGCTCCACGGATGGTACTGACGAGATAGTCAGCAAATACACATCGGCTAATCCCTGGATCGTATTGCTGCGGATGCCGGAGCGAGAAGAACGCGATTTCGCCAGCAAGGTTCGGGCTTTCAATGCGGGGTATGCTGCACTCGGGGACACCGAATATTGGGCGCTGGGAAGTTTAGACGGGGATATCTCGTTCGATGGCGAATATTTTAATTTTTTGTTAGAAAAGTTAGCCGCGGACCCGAAATTGGGTCTGGTGGGAACGCCTTTCGATGACAAGGGCAAGACTTACGATTATCGCTTCGTAAGCATTGAACATGTTTCGGGCGCGTGTCAGCTGTTCAGGCGCGAGTGCTTTGAGGCGATTGGCGGTTACAGTCCGGTAAAAGGTGGAGGAATCGATCACATTGCAGTGATGGCAGCTAGAATAAAGGGATGGAAAACCAGAACTTTTACCGAAAAGATCTGTGTACATCATCGCCGCATGGGAAGCGCGGAGCATAGTGTCTTGGCAGCCAAGTTTCGGAATGGCATCAAGGATTACCGGCTGGGGAGCCACCCGCTTTGGCAACTCTTCAGAATGGCCTATCAAATGACACAAAAGCCACTCCTAGTTGGAGGAATGTCGCAGGCTGCGGGATATTTCTGGGCGATGGCGTGCGGCTTCGAGCAGCCCGTTTCCGTCGAAATGGTAAAATTTCGGCGTTCCGAAGAAATGAGCAGATTAAGGGCTTTTTTCTTCGGCACAAGAGCTGACGTGCGAGCCTCATGTTGTCGTCAATGATGCGAGCGAATGATCTCTTAGTGACGGAAGCACAGGGCGCTCATTGTTATAAAGGCCTGATCATTAACGCCGACGATTGGGGAAGGGATGGCGCGACGACACAGAGCATTCTTGACTGTATTACCCGGGGGTCGGTTTCGTCGGTAAGCGCCATGGTCTTCATGGAAGATTCTGAGCGCAGCGCAAAGATTGCCGGTGAACATAATATCGACGCTGGTTTGCATCTGAATTTCACTACTCCGTTTTCAAGTGGTGTCGCGACGGCGCGGCTACGCGAGCATCAGGCGAGAGTAACTCGATACCTCCGACGCACCAGGTGGGCGCCTGCCATATTTAATCCCAACCTCTTGAATTCGTTCGAATGTGTAACCGCGGCACAGCTCGAGGAATACGAGCGTTTATACGGAGTAAAAACCACTCGTATTGACGGGCATCATCACATGCACTTGTGTGCGAATGTGCTTATGGCAAAACTGTTGCCGCCCGGGACGAGAGTACGCAGAAACTTTTCGTTCGCCCCTGGAGAGAAAAGCTGGGGGAACCGCTTTTATCGTAGCTTAGTTGACTTAGCGATTGCGCGACGCCACTCCATTACGGACTATTTTTTTTCATTGCCGCCGATTAATGCGAAACGTATCGAACACATCTTCTCCTTGGCGGAGAAGTTTACTGTCGAAGTTGAGACCCATCCGGTAAATCCGCTGGAATATGAGTTCTTGACTGAAGTCTTGAGCATGAGATTACCCAGTGCAAAGGACGCAATTACCAACACCCGGAAGTACGTTTCTTAAGAGAAGATGTCCAGTCATACCGAACCTCTGATAAATCGTCCCCAAATCGTGCGAAACACGACTGTCGAAGTCAGTATCAAGGGCAAATGGGTAAATGTCCCGGCACTCAGGGTCGGTGACAAGGAGATTTTTGTTAATGGCCCATGGTTGAACGTCGCCGTTATAAAAGACGAAGAGTGGCTGGAAACCGAGGTCGAAGATCCAACGATTGTAATAGACAGTTTGAAGAACGAGGGAATACCTAGCGGCCGTGCCGACATCTTTACCTTTTGCCAGAAGCTGCCCGAAAGTATCCCTCGATATTCATACCATTGCGAATGGGATAGTGTTGCCGCGGTCAAGATTAACTCTTTCGACGACTGGTGGACCAAGCTGCCGCAAGAAACCCGCAAGAATGTCAGAAGATCACAAAAGCGGGGAGTAGTCGTAGAAGTAAGGCAACTAGACGAAGGCTTGCTTCGCGACTTGGTGGAGTTGAATAACGATTCCCCGTTGCGGCAAGGAAAGTCATTCACCCATTATGGAAAGACCTTGGAGCAAGTCGCCAAAGATCAGAAGGATTTTCTCGATCGGAGCGACTACATTTGCGCTTATCACGAGCAGGAGCTGGTTGGGGTCGTGAAGCTGGTATATCGAGGACGGACGGCTTCGATATTGACATTTCTACCGAAAGCAAGCCACCACGACAAGAGACCAGCCAATGCATTAATGGCGAAAGTTGTGGAACTATGCTCGATTAAACAAATTACCCACCTCATCTTTGGTTTATTCAACTACGGAAATAAACGTAATACTCCTTTGCGGGATTTTAAGACGCGCAACGGATTTGAAGAAATTCTCATGCCGAGGTATTACGTTCCGTTGACCTTGAAGGGTAGTATTGCGTTAAGATTAAAACTCCATCGGGGTCTGGTTGGAATCCTACCCCACACATTAATTACCCTGCTATTGAATTTCCGCGCGCGGCTATACCATTTCAAAATGAGCCGGTGTAGCTCAATGTTAGAGCCGCCGAACAGTAATCGGCAGATGGGGCGTTCAAATCCTCCCGCCGGCTCCAATCTTTAAACCATTTCCGCCGCTTTCGTTTGCAGCGCTCCGCCAGCTAACCTTCAATATGCCAGGACTCGTGGGAATCATGACTGGAATGTCTCCTGAAATAGCCAGACATCAACTGTCACAAATGCTGAAGGCACTTCCGTGTCTCCGTTTCTATCGGACCGGAACATTCATTGATGAAGCTCTTGGTCTGTACGTCGGTTGGACAGCATTGAAGAATTCCTTCTGTGAAGTGATGCCTGTACAGAGCGAGGACAGGAATGTTTCTCTTATTTTTTCCGGGGAAGAATATCCCGCTGCGGACGTGCGGCGGCAGCTCAAGGAAAGAGGACATTGTTTCGACCAGCAGGGAGCTTCATATCTGGTCCATCAGTACGAAGACGATGGCTTTTTCCCCTCCGGCCTGAACGGAATGTTTCATGGAATATTGATTGACAAGGCTCAGGGAACTACAACGCTATTCAACGACCGTTACGGAATGCATCGCCTGTGCTATCACGAGTCCAAGGACGCATTCTACTTCGCAGCGGAAGCTAAGGCCATTCTTGCAGTGCGGCCGGACCTTCGTACGCCGAATCCCCAGAGCCTGGGAGAATTTGTTGCCTTCAGTTGCGTCTTAGAAAACCGCACGATCTTTCGCGATATTCATGTGCTGCCGTCAGCTTCGGCATGGGTGCTTCGCGATGGCACGGTTCAGAAAAAGGCCACATACTTCGATCCGCGCCAATGGGAAGAGCAACCATGTCTTTCCATGGGAGATTATTACCGGGAACTGTCGAATGTAGTTACCAGCAACCTCCCGAGGTATTTCGGCGGGCCCCAACTAATGGGAATAGCTATTACCGGAGGCTTGGACACCCGCGTCATTATGGCTTGCCACAAATCGGCGCCTGGGTCTTTGCCAAGTTACACCTTTGGTGGGCCCTTTCGCGAATCTCAAGACGTGAAAGTAGGCAGGAAGGTGGCGGAACTTTGCCAGCAGCCCTTCCAGGTAATTACTGTTGGAAACGAATTCTTATCCCGCTTTTCCGACTATGCGGAAAGAACCGTCAACCTGACCGAGGGGGGAGTGGATGTCTATCGGTCCTCGGATCTGTACGTGAGCGAGAAGGCGCGGCAGATTGCACCCGCAAAAATCGTGGGGACCTATGGCAGCGAAGTTTTGCGGCACGCCGTAATGTTTAAGCCTGGGATTCCAATACCGGGATTGTACAAGCCCGATCTTCTCTGTTTCGTTGATCAGGCGAGTCGAACGTATGAAGCTTTGCGTCGCCAACATCCGGTCACTTTTGCCGCCTTCCGCCAATCTCCATGGTACCATCACGGTGTTTTAGCGACAGAACAAAGCCAATTAACGGTGCGTTCTCCATATCTCGACAACGATTTTGTCCGCACCGTCTATCGCGCGCCTAAGTTGACAGGATCGGATGACGATGATGTCCGTCTGCGCTTAATCGCGGACCAGAATCCCGCTCTCGCCCAGATTCCATCAGATCGCGGCATAGGCGGTCGCTCGGTTCCGATAGTTTCGCCGTTGGCCCACGGTTTTTTCGAATTCACTTTTAAAGCTGAATATGCTTACGACTACGGAATGCCGCAATGGGTTGCGGCCGTCGACCATAGTTTTTCGGCGCTACGCCTGCAACGTCTTTTTCTGGGACGCCACAAGTTCCTGCACTACCGCGTTTGGTATCGCGACTCGCTCTCCGGCTATGTCCGGCAGATGCTGCTGGATCCGCTGACACTTTCCCGTCCCTATCTCGAACGGAAGGGTGTCGAGGTGGTCGTTAGCGGTCATCTCAAAGGCAATCGGAACTACACGACCGAAATCCATAAATTGCTCACTCTTGAGCTTTTGCATCGTCTTTTCTTAGATCCAAGATGAGTCGCATTCCCGCGTCACTTTTTGCACTCGAGATTACCGCTGCGGGGAACCGCTCATGAGCGGTTCCACCGTGCACGAGGAAGATTCCCAAGTTCGCATCTTGACCTCTGGCAAGGGTAGGTTCCTGTCCGGGCAGCCCGGACTAGAAGTTGGCCTTCTTACTGGCGGCCAGGATCGGCACTATGCCTTTGGCCTAGCGATGGCGCTGATTGCCAATGGCTTGTCTATAGACGTGATCGGCAGCGACTTGGTCGATGGCCCTGAGATGCATTTCACTCCTCGGCTCAGATTTCTTAATCTGTACGGGAGCATGCAAGATGCGAATGTCGCGGTCAAGATCACGAGGATTATTGTCGCTTATATTAAACTCGTCCGATACGCCTCGACAGCTAAACCGAAGATTTTTCATATTCTATGGAATAACAAGTTTCAGCTTTTTGACAGAACACTATTGATGTTGTATTACAAGCTGCTGAGAAAAAAGGTTGTTCTCACCGCTCACAATGTGAATGCCGGCAGGAGAGATGCAGAGGACTCGCTGGTCAATCGCCTCACATTGAGAATCCAGTATAGGCTTTCCGACCACATCTTCGTACACACGAAAAAGATGAAGGATGAACTGCTTCAGCGGTTTCATGTCGTCAATTCAGCTGTCACGATTATTCCCTACGGCATTAATAACGCGGTTGCGAACACTGACCTCACTGCCGTCGAAGCCAAAGAGCGAATCGGAATCCGGAATGGTGAAAGGACGGTCTTGTTCTTTGGAGCTATCAAGCCCTACAAGGGACTCGAATACTTGGTGGCTGCATTTCAGAAAATGGCGATCGAAAAGGGAAGTTATCGGCTAATCATTGCTGGCGAGCGTAAAAAGGGAAGCGAGGAGTATTTGAATGAGATCCAGCAGTTGATCAGCCTTCACTCCAGCCGGGAGCAAGTCATCCAGAAGATCGACTTTATCCCAGATGCAGAGACCGAGTTGTATTTCAAGGCGGCGGACGTTGCCGTGCTGCCCTATACCGAGATATTTCAGAGCGGCATTCTTTTCCTCGCATACAGTTTTGGCTTGCCGGTGATTGCGACAGACGTAGGGTCCCTCAAAGAGGACATTGCCGAAGGCAGTACAGGTTTCGTCTGTAAAGCACGCGACTCGGGCGACTTAGCCGTGGCAATCCAAAGGTATTTTGAAAGTGACCTTTTCCGGCACTTGGAACAACGGCGTCAGGAGATCCGAGATTATGCTCGCTCCCGACACTCATGGGAAACGGTCGGGAACTTGACTCGAGATGTTTACTCGGGCTTGTTGGCGAGATAACGCATGTCGGGGATGAGTTCGCCAAGTTTGTCACAAACGCGGTTGCGGAGACACTGATGTCTGCCTTCGTTGCTACGGTCATCTGTCTCTGCGGAATCGCGTGGCTGTTGTACCTCGACCGTGAAAAAACAGTTCGCAATTCCAGAGCTTTGTGGCTGCCGGGCATCTGGATAGCACTCATTGCATCAAGGCCCGCATCGTTATGGCTCGGTCTCAGCCCTCCCTCTAACGTCCAACTGGATGGTAGCCCAGTTGATGCCGCTGTTTTGGGAGTCTTGCTGGCCGCCGCCATTGGAGTCTTAATCCGCCGCAGGAGTCGGACACGGGCTTTATTACTAGCCAACTGGCCGATCTTGATTTACTTCTCGTATTGTCTCGTCAGTGTTAGTTGGTCGTATCATCCGGACGTCACATTCAAACGTTGGATCAAAGCCATCGGCGACTTGGCGATGGTCTTGGTCATAGCTACAGACCCACGGCCGGCGGCCGCTATAAGGCGTTTAGTATCCCGAATTGGCTTCCTCCTGTTTCCCACTTCAGTGCTCTTTATCAAGTACTACAACGACTTGGGTCGAGCATACACATCCGATGGGCTGCTAATGAATACCGGAGTGACAACAAACAAAAACTCCCTTGGTCTCATCGTACTGCTAGTTTCCCTGGTTGTTCTCTGGAATGTGCGCTCGCTACTGGTCCACAAGGACGAACCCAATCGAGGCCGGCGCCTGGTGGCGCAAGGTATCCTGCTCGCATTTGGCTTGACACTATTCGTAATGGCCCAGTGCTCAACCTGCAAAGCATGTTTTATCCTCGGAGGGGTTCTCATCATCGTGTCAAACGTCCGCGCGATCAGAACGCGGCCCTCCCGGGTACACGCACTCTGCTTGGGAATCCTTCTCGCCGCGGGAGTCCTGATACTTTTTGGCGGACAAGCAGAAGTCATAAGTGCTTTGGGAAGGCAGTCAAGTCTGAGCGGGCGCACCGACATTTGGGCGGCAGTGATTCCCGCCGTACCCAATTCGACCGTGGGGGCTGGATTCGAGAGTTTTTGGATTAGCCCCAACGTGCAGATATTTCAGCGCACGCTCTTGAACTCAGGCTGGTACCCCCCTTTGGTAGCAAATCTCAACGAAGCGCACGATGGTTATATAGAAATTTACTTGAGCCTCGGATGGATTGGTATATCTTTGATCGCTCTTATCTTACTCGGCGGCTACAGGCGGGCCTACGAGGCTTTTCGGCGCGATCCCGAACTTGGGAGCTTGTTCCTTGCCTATATAGCCGTCGGGTTTGTCTACAACATAACCGAGGCAGGCTTCCGGATGCTGAACCCGGCATGGATCTTCTTGCTGTTAGCTATAGTCGGTGCGAGTGGCGTTACCATTGGTCTCTTTGGGGGCGAAAGGCCCAAGATTCGTGCTTCGCGTAACAGCACGGTGAGCAGAGCGGCTGTTTTCGATGAGCTCACCCCGGAGAGCGAGACCGTTTCCAGCCGCCTCGCGAGGATTGAACTCAATTCGCAGTCAGTCGCGCGCACCATGTCCGCGAACGCTTCAAGTCGTACTTGTAGCTTCGGGACGGGAAGTTAGTACCCACGAATCGGAGTCTGTCGACCCTCCCTTCCCGCTGGCCTGGGATCGGATAATTCATAGTCTCCGGTGGTTGATCGCATCCCTGAGACGTGGAGAACGCGGCCCGCTATCAGCGAGCGACGCACGAACGTAGCTAGAAGGACAATCATTGAAACCTTTCCAGTCCAACGGCACCTTTCATCCTATTGAGACCGGTATGGGACTTCGCCGGAGCGCAGTCCGTAGCGCCGGGGCGACCATTGCTGGTTCTGCGGGAAACTTCGCTGTGGGGATCGGGTCGGTGGTCGTCCTGGCACGATTGCTTACTCCGTCTGATTTCGGAGTCGTGACTATGGTCACCACATTTAGCCTCCTGCTTCGCAGCTTCGGTCTGAATGGATTCACGGAGTTGATCATGCAGCGCGAGGAGATCACAGATTCTCTCGCGAGCAATCTTTTTTGGATTAATCTGGGCATCGGTACAGTTCTCACTGTCGCGTTTGCCAGCTCGGGTCCGTTGTTGGCGCTTTTCTATCACAATCCAAACGTGGTTCACGTAACTCAGGGCATGTCGCTGACGATCGGGATTGGCTGCCTCGGATATGTTCACTTGGGGCTCTTGCAGCGCGCCATGCATTTCAGGACTACCGCAATCATCAATTTCGTTGGGCAGGTACTGCAAGTGATTGTCTCTATCGTCTTGGCGATGGCGGGCTGGCACTACTGGGCCCTGGTTTGGGGCAGTGTGACGCAGACGGCAGTCGTAGCAGCGGGTGCTTTGTTGGCCTGCCGATGGATACCGAGCCGGCCTGGTCGCGCGTCGGGCACCGGTTCAGGGTTTAAGTTTGCGATGAACGTGTATTCGCATTTTGCTTTCACCTACCTGACTCGCAACACGGACAACCTTCTCGTTGGCTGGCGGTTTGGCGCTCGGGCACTTGGGTTTTATAAGAAGGCGTACGACTTGTTCGTGCTGCCGGAAAACCAGTTGTCGGGGCCGTTGTGCGGCGTGGTCGTGAGTACGCTCAGCCGCGTCAACCGGGACCGCGAACAATTCCAACGCTACTTTCTGCGGGCAATATCGGTTTTGGCGCTTGTGGGGATGGGAATTGGAGCGGATTTTGCCTTGGTGGGACAGGACCTCTTTCGATTTCTTTTCGGGCCTGGCTGGGAGGAGGCCGGTCGAATCTTCGCCCTGTTTGGTCCGGGAATCGGAGTTATGTTGCTGTATAACACGCACGGATGGATTCATCTTTCGATCGGCCGCCCCGAGAGATGGTTCCGCTGGGGTTTGATGGAGTTTGTATGTACCGCGAGCCTATTCTTGCTGACTCTGCGATGGGGCCCATCCGGAATCGCTTTCGCTTGGACCGCCTCGTATTTTCTGCTGATGTTCCCGGGCTTCTGGTATGCCGGAAAGCCAATAGGGCTGAGTGTTGGCTCCGTATTTGCAGTCGTCTGGAAGTTTTTTGCGGCATCGGTTTGGGCTGGCTTTGGGACTGCTCTGATCATCCGGGCTACGCCGTATTTTCCGACGTCGTTCAGTGCCCTTAGCGCCTTCGTGAGGATGGTTTCAGTTTCTCTGGTATTTTTCGGGCTTTATCTCGCCGGAGTTATTGCGCTCCACCAAGGGCTTAGACCACTCAGCGAAACCCTTGGCCTGATTCGCGAGTTGCTGCCCGAACGTGCGGCCAGACGAACATTCCCCGGAGCCGTCGATACTGAGGAAGCGCTCGCCAAGCCGTAGCGTGGTGTGCCGCGGCCTTTGCAGCGGCCTCCGACTCAATCAATCACGCCACTAAGCTCGACTCACGAGTATCAGTCTCATCTATATCAGTCTCATCTAAAAGAGAAATCTCAAATGGAACAAAAGTCCTCAAACGGAGTACCCATGAGTCGGCTACGCATTCTATTGTTAGCGCCGAATTGTGACCCGACGGATGTCAGCATCCCCCTTGTCACTTATTCGCATGCGGCAGCACTCGCCGAAATCCATGACGTCGCTTTGGTTATCGGATCTCCCGTTGAGGACCGTGTGCGCAGCGCAAAGGCAAACTTCCGTAGCATCGAAGTGGTCCGGATGCCGATGCTCCAGCGCATCTTTAATTGGGGTTTGCGACGAGTCTTCAGATACAACTACGACAGTCAGGCGCTGACCGCGTTCCGCATTCCGTTTTCGCTTGCCTTCGAATGGTACGCTTGGCGTCAAATGCGGCGCCGCATCCTTGCGGGAGAGTTCGACGTTGTTTTGCGTCTGATCCCGATGTCACCGGCTATGCCGAGTCCTTTCGCTTTTTTCCTTCGCAAGGGGCCTATACCCTTTGTCCTCGGGCCGCTCAATGGCGGATTGCCCTGGCCTCCTGGTTTTAGTCAGCTTGAGAATCAAAAGCAATGGATTTCCGGGCTACGGAACGCATACCGATATCTGCCTTTCGCTCGCTCCACATATCGCGACGCGTCGGCGATCATAGCTGCGTCGTCCCAGGTGTTTTCGGAGTTCGCTAGGTATCAGCGACAAACTTTTCTTTATTCCAGAGCCCGGCATCAGTCGATCCCTGTGTTACGATGACGCGCGTAATGCAAAGCCGGGCGCCAAGCTTGAGCTGCTTTTCGTTGGCGGCTTAGTTCCTCGGAAGGCCTGTGATCTTGCTTTGCGCGCAGCAGCTCCTTTCTTGCAAAATAATTCGGCTCATTTTACCGTTGTTGGCGACGGCCGGGAGCGGAGCCATCTTGAGCAGCTTGTGAAATCGCTTGGTGTCGAAAAGGCTGTGGACTTCTGCGGCTGGTTGAGTCGGGGCGAAGTCCTCTCGCGTATGAGATCTGCTGATGTTTTTGTCTTTCCATCCGTTCGCGACAACGGCGCAGGCGTAGTTTTCGAAGCTCTTGCGTGCGGCGCCGTACCTGTGGTCGTGGACTTCGGCGGACCCGGTGATATTGTTCTTCCAGAGGTTGGGTACAAAGTGCCTCTTACAAACGAAAGCGATGTCGTGTTGCAGATGGAAAAGGTTCTGAAGGCACTGGTTCAGGACCGTAACCTTCTTGAGTCTCTGCGAAGACAAGGTATGTCTTATGCAAGGGAACGCCTAACGTGGGATGCGAAAGCGCAGCAGACTACCAAAGTCCTGCAATGGGCTGTGCGGCGAGGGCCGAAGCCAGAACTCTTGCCGCCTAAGATGCTGCAGTCGGAAAGTGCGATCTCATCGTGAGTAGAATGGCCGACCGTCGGAACTGGAATTGCTCAAGGCTATGCCTTGGCTCTTTTCGTCCGAACTGCTCGGCTAGTCGTGCCCAGTCTGGTAGAGGCGACCACAAGCATGTGTCGCGCCGTCGCCCTGGCGGTCATTGCCCAAAGATCGGCGGGTCGTGGCATTGGGAAGGTGGCTCTGGTACTTCCGTGTCTGGCATCTGCTCGCTTGACGGGATAAATTCTTAATTAGAAGGCAAACCGTCACTGATTGCTGAAAGCGAGTGAAAAAATACATGAGACGCGGCCGCTTGCATCTTTTCCCCCTAATTGCAATGTTGTTCTTCTTTTCTACATTTTCGCAGGGACAGGCATGGTCTGGCGTCCTCGCGCCAGCACGCGCTACGGATTGGACGCAGGCCGGAATCCCCGGAGGCATCCCCGACGCTTCTTGGGCGAACTGCACGACGAGCGCTTGCAATACTTTGAACGGGGGGACGGTAACCGGGGCAAGCATCACCGCCGCTCTTGCCTCAGCCCCGAATAATACAGTAGTCAACATTCCCGCAGGCTCATATACGATCAGCGCGGCGGCCTACGCCAATCGTAGCAGCGTGGTGCTTCGCGGAGCAGGACCGACGCAGACAACGCTTACCTTGGCGGCCAACAATGATTTGTATTTCAGCGTGAACGGCACAGGCGGATTGGGGAACTACCCTGGTAGTCTCGGCTCGACGAACTGGACAGCCGGATACGCAGCAGGAACAACGGTTCTGACACTGGCAAGCACCAGTGGAATTTCGGCAGGACAGAATATCGTGCTCGATCAACACAACGAGCCTTGGGTTTACACAACAGAGCAAGCGGTCCTTGTATTTCTGGCAATAGTTGCGGAAGGAATGACAGCCCTGTGCAATTCAATGGAGCTTCTAGTCGTTCTGAACCGGAGATGGTTCACGTTGTCAGCGTAAGCTCAGGAACCAACCAAATCACCATTTCTCCAGGACTGATCTGGAGTCACGACTCGACGCTCTCGCCCCAAGCCTTCTTCTGGAACCATGGAGGCAACATTCAGTACGTAGGCGTCGAA
This sequence comes from uncultured Acidobacteriaceae bacterium, assembly GCA_963720075.1. GTDB lineage: Bacteria > Acidobacteriota > Terriglobia > Terriglobales > Acidobacteriaceae > PALSA-188. The sequence goes on from CAVREG010000019.1 coordinate 28,488, forward strand.
AACCTGCACATTAACGCTAGTCTGATCAATTTCGCTGTCTCAATGCCGTTCTGCGATTACTGCTGGGTGAAAAACGTACGGGTTGACAACGTTGGCAGGTCGGCGGTGTTTATGTGGTGGGCTTACGGTGATGTAGTCCGCGACAGTTATTTCGCCTCGGCTCTGAGCGGCGCGCCGACCCAGTATGGAGTGGAGATTATGGCATCGACATATGCACTGGTCGAGAATAACATCTGCTACGATGTCACAGCCTGTCTCCTGCCCGAAACCGATGCGGCCCTCGTTGCGGGATATAACTACGCGGTCAATACCGTCCCGGGAAATCTGTTCGCCAGTTACTCGACTCACTTGGCACACAATTATCTCTCACTTTTCGAAGGAGACGTAATTGATTTCAACCAATACGACAACACCTGGGGATCAGCCTCGCAGCAAACAGTGTTCCGTAGTCGACTCTGGGGCAATCCTCCGAATAAAACAAACTACCGAATCCCGCAGGGCATTGGAGCGCACCAGCACTATGAAAATATAGTGGCGAGCGTGCTTGGTGACCCGACGCACCATACGATGTATCAATGCGACAACAACAACCTAGCGACGTCCGATAATTTCATCTATTCCTTGGGATTTTGGAACAGTTGTCCCACCATCGACGGGAACGATCCCTATGATGCGGCTACCGAAAGCACTCTGATGCGATGGGGGAATTGGGACGCCGTAACGTACTGTACGAATGGAGGGCATGGGGGAACGGCTTGCGGATCAACCGGCAGTAACGGTATCCGCTATTGCACAGGATCGGGCGCAGGAAATTCGGCATGTACAGCTTAAGAAACGGCCAGCTCCGACCCAACTTTCCCAGGATTGGCCAGCCCGAGCACGACATTCCCCGCATCTTTTTACACCGGAGTTACGTCTGCTTATCCTAGCTGCGGCACGGGGCTTTCCTTCTGGAAAAACCCTTCTTCTGGCACCTGTCCGCCCTATCCCCCGATTGGCCCCGATGTGACGTGTTCAACAAATTGCACCTCAAATACCGCGTCGCACGCGGCCATGATTCCCGCGCAGCTTTGTTACATCAACTCAGCGAAAGACGGCAACGGATTCCTGACGGCTTTCGACGCCAGTACGTGCTATGCCAACGATCCATCTTCTGATTCTTGGCCGGCAACCCCCGTCCGGCCTGGGGGCTGTGGTGCAATGAGGTCGGCAGTCGGTAGAGGGTTGCCGCGTCCTGGGCCACTGACTTTCAATGGGGAAGGGCTACTTCTTGGCGCTCGACGACGGCGCAACCGATTCGTCGGTACACACTGGTTCTTCAGATCAAGGGTGCATCGAGTCAGCACGGGTTGTGAGGCCGACTACCGCAACCCCTACCCTGCGTCTCGTCCAACGCGATCCGCGCGACATCCCCAGGGAGCCAGAGAGCCATTCGTAGACTGTTTGCGTTAACGTCCTCGTGCAAAGCCAGTCCGGCTGGTGATAGAAGAGATACCGTTTCGCATCGATGAAGCATTTTGTGTTTAAGCCAGCTATCTCAGCTGCTTTTAGATGAACATGCCGGTCTCGTACTATATTCCGCAGATTCGTTAATCTAAGCTCAATTGCCCCTCGCTTCGTTCCGCTGAGAAGCCATGCAAAAAACTGAACATTACATCCCGGCGCTTGACGCCGTTCGCGGCCTGGCAATTCTCCTCGTACTCTTCATTCACATTGGCGAAATACGCCTGCCCCAACGAATAGTGCCTGGAACGATTCAGCAGACTTGCGAGTTCCTCTTGGTAGGCGTCGATCTATTCTTTGGACTGTCCGGGTTCTCGATCACAGGCATTCTGTATGACACGTAGGCATGCTACAAATTTTTTCCGAACATTTTTATGCTCGTCGTTTTCTTCGGATCTTTCCGCTTTATTACGGCTTTCTCTTTCTTCTTGGGGCTCTCACCATCCCTCTTGACATTCAGTGGCGCTCACGAGAGTGGATCTATCTGCTCTATCTTCAGAATACTCATGCTTGAAGAACGTACACAGCGCTGCGTTTTCTCCTATATTACGATCGATCATCTGTGGTCCCTTGCGGTAGAAGAGCAGTTCTACTGTGTATGGCCGGCGATCGTATTCTTCATCAAGGATCGCATACAGCTTATGAAGATGGCAGGCCTCCTAATGGCAGGCTCGACGCTGGTGAGGCTACTCATGCTGTATGGCCACAAATCTCTCTGGATGATTTACGTATTTACCCCTGCCCGTGCCGAATTCTCTGATGATAGGCTCGGCTTTGGTTTTGTTGTTTCGCTCTGAGACCGCGTTGCAGCAGCAGCTCAAGCGGCTAGCGATCTTCGTGCTGCCTGCCAGCGTAATAGTTCTTGTAATCTGGCTCTGCCGACCGGAGGTCTCAGTTTTAGTTCGAAAAGCGTCATTATCTTCGGATATACAATTATTGGGCTTGCGAGCGCAGCTCTTATAACCCTTTCTCTTACAAGCCGTACGTTTGGTGCTGCCATCAACAGACCCTCTCTGAGATGGTTGGGCAAGTATAGCTACGGAATTTACGTCCTGCACCTGCCCGTTATGCAGTTGTTGCTTCACCTGCACTCGGTCACTCGTCTTGAGGATCTTCATTCGAATTCTTGGTGGAGACTCTTTATCGTAATTTCAACTGCAGCGTTTGCTGTCGGATTAGCTTTCCTTTCGTTCGAATTCTACGAATCGAAATTCCTGCGATTGAAGCGGTTCTTTCGCTATCAGTTTCCGGAGCCGATTGTGCGGCGGTCGGACGAAAGCGTTGCCGCACTCATTCTGACGATCAAGTCATAGTCGCCAGACTCTGCAGAGCGTCGAGTCCCGGAGCCGGGTAGCAGCTGGGAGCTTACTTAGTCAAATTGTATGAAGTTAGCGCAGAAGGTACGAAATAACATACGCTTCCTCCTTCAGGCTTATGGAACTGTGACGGTCAAGATGAATCTGTGGAACGCCGAATTCTCACAGGCACGATGGGACTGTCTCGACACAACGGTAGGCGACTGCGTGTATTCATACATTGAAAAAGCAGCCACCGGCGGAAGCATCTTAGATCTCGGGTGCGGCTCTGGTAGTACAGCGAACGAATTAAGTGCAAATACGTACCGAGATTACACCGGGGTCGACATTTCGGACGTGGCTATTGATAAAGCGAGAAAGAGAACGGAGAAGAATGGTCGAGCAGATAAGAGCCGGTTCTTCCACTCAGATATTTCCAGCTACGTGCCGGCTCAACAATTCGATGTGATACTGTTCAGAGATTCCATCTACTATGTTGCGCGGCCACGTATTAGACCAATGCTCGATCGATACTCGAAATACCTGAATCAAGGTGGAGTTTTCATCGTGAGAATGGACGGCGGAGGCAAACGTGGGAGCATAGTGGAGATCATCGAGAGAAATTTCGACATTCTTGAAAAGCACATGCATAAACAGCCAGATGCAGTGGTCCTTGTCTTTCGGTAAAGACCCGACCTAGGAAGGACGCTGCGGAAATCGCGAATTCGCAATCTGCGGTCCACCGGACTCCGAACTCGAAAGAGAGTTCGTGGCGCTGCTTGTCTACCAGTATAAACCGTCTCTTCGCTGTTTCTCGTTCCGTATTTTGGTGTTGTGATTGCCTTGCATCGGACTTTCGCTCCGCTCCGTCAGGTGGTCGGGCTTTTTCGGGAAAGCAGGGCACATCTGAGGGAGCGAGCGCGAGTGGGGGCGAGGAACGCCTGAGCTGGAGAGCACGCATGACGGACCTACGCGGCCTGAAACAGACGTGGGAAGACCTGGCAGAGACAGATCCCCTCTGGGCGGTCTGCACGGATGCGAAGAGACGCGGCGGCAGATGGGATGCGGCTGAGTTTTTTGCCACCGGAGAAGCGGAGATCAGCAAGGTGCTGGCGCACGTGGCGGCGATCGGACTAAAGCCGCTGTGGGAGGGCCGTGCCCTGGATTTCGGGTGCGGCGTTGGGCGGCTGACACAGGCGCTGTGCTCAAGGTTCGCTGGGTGCCTCGGGATCGATATCTCCCCGACGATGATTCACTTGGCGCAGCAGCACAACCGACATGGTGAGCACTGCGTTTACGCGCTGAATGATGTGGAGGACCTGGGAAAATATAGCGATGGCGAATTCTCGTTCATTTACAGCAGCATCGTGCTGCAGCACATGGCGCCGAAATACATGAGGAGCTACCTACGGGAGTTCGCGCGGGTACTGGCGCCGGGGGGAATACTGGCGTGCCAGATTCCGGATTATATGCACAGCTTCAAAAATCTGTTGAGGCTGCGGCAGCGATTGAGATTGCGAAGCCGGCTGAAGAGGCTGATAGGGATTAAATTGCCCGAGACGGCGCCGGAGATCGACACGCACCAGATGGAAATGCACTGGCTGGACGAGCGGCAGGTGCGGAAAACTCTGCGAGACGGCGGGTGCCGCGTGGTTGACGTTCAACTTACGAATTCGATCAGCCCCGATTTCAACGGGCAACTGATTTACCTGCAAGGCACGCCGAAGCCAGGGTCTGTCAGCAAGCAGTATTGTGCGGTCAAATGACTGCACCAGCGGAAAAGAGCGTTTCAAGTTGATACTAGAGGACAATGCTGCTTTATCCTTCCGCGTCAATATTTCTTCTGATAAATCGCGATGTGATCTTAAAGCTGATCTCGCGTTTCTAGATTTATAGCCTCTCCCTTGGTACCTAGAGTGTAGGTTGTCTAAGCAGCATGGGTGCACGCAGTTACCTACGGTTCAAGGCACTGCGCAGTACAAACCCAGTCGCCGTCAGAAGAATGCTTCAAGGAAAGTGGGAGAAGCGTTTAATGCAATCACCAATTCCAAAACGAATCATCCAGACCGGCAAGGTAGTTCCGCAATCGCTAAGGACTCGGGGTATGGTGTCGAACATACGCCTTCTACACCCGGACTATGAATACTTGTTTTTTGACGATGATGCGGTAGAAAAGTTCGTCGACGAAGAATTTCCGCAATATCGAGCTGTATTCGATTCTTTTCGCTTTCCCATCCAGCGGTATGATTTCTTTCGCTATCTGGCCGTCTACCGGTACGGTGGATTCTACTTCGACCTGGATGTGTTGTTGGCCTCAAGCCTTTCGAGTCTATTGGAATCTGGCTGCGTCTTTCCGTTTGAGGGGCTCACTTTCAGTCATTTTCTCCGCACCCAGCACGATATGGATTGGGAGATTGGGAACTACGGATTCGGCGCTAGATCTCGACATCCCTTCCTCGAAGCAATTATCGAGAATTGCGTCCGCGCACAAAAGGATCCTGCATGGGTGAAGCCCATGATGCGCGGATTGCCGCCGCTATCGAAATTGGACTTCTATGTTCTGTACACGTCAGGACCGGGTTTGGTTTCCCGGACCCTGGCTGAGAATCCGGAACTGGCGAAGACGGTGACGATTCTTTTTCCTGACGATGTGTGTGATTTCAACAACTGGAACTGTTTCGGTGATTTTGGCATTCATCTGATGGAAGCGTCCTGGCGCCTAAACAAGGGACGTGTGCGGAGGCGGTTGGCGGGGGAGTGGGAGGTTTGGAAACTGCGAGGGCTTCTGAAAGATAGTGCCGCCTTGGGGAAGACCAGGCAAAACAGCTACTTAGGTAACAGCTCTACCATCGCAAGCTCGGAAGCCGCAGCCGCCGACGCCCAGCAGCCTCTGGTTTTCGATCCTGATCCCCGTAGTCGATGAGGGTTCTACTGATCAGACTCACGCAATTGCTTGGCAGTTTGGGCCTGCATGCTTGCGGTACCTTCGCTCGTGGCTGCTCTGTTTCTATCGGGAAAGAATTGAAATTCTCTGCCAGGCGGAGCAAATGGCTATGGAATTTGGAGGGCGGTTGGGCGTGCCGAGGTGGTCTTGGAAGTACTCATGAGCTAAGGAAGTCTTTGAATGGGGTTGCCAAGACAGCACAACCGTGAGATACGCGCGGCATTCTCACTTGTATTCTGCAAACAATGAAGTGCAGAAAGACTGACGTGCAACCTATTACAGGGAAGAGACACGCTCGTATTGGTGTCTGGGGATTCAGCTTCAAGGCCGGGACGAGCCATGAGAAGCCCCATGATTAAAGTCATCGGACGCCTGGTCGGCAAGGGCACCATTTCCGCATTCATGACAGGAACTTAAAATTGCCAGTTTGGTCGGACTTAATTGGGGACTTCATCTTCAATCACATCCCACATATACCCGGAGAGGAAGGTTCACCAATCCGACTTTTTCCCCTGATCAAATGCCAAAAAATGCATGCTCGCGCGGCATTCCACGAAATGCCGAATGATGGGGAAGGGCGCTAGGTGCCCGGAAGGCCTAGCAATTCACAAGTGCAATCCCCATTTCATGGTTTACTAGAAACCAGTAGTTTATCTGGCAGGTACGATTGAAGCTTATTGAAGCGCTCGAACTTCTTAAACGTCCGCTGACGGGCTCTGGGCCTGAATACAAAGTGTTTTTGGCGTGCGGCTTTTCCCCGCTTCACTTCCGAACATTTTTGACGGCCGAGCTGCAATCTCTTCTGCCCGACAGGCGGATCCACGTAAGTACAGGCATCTTCGGCGATTTGAGTGGAAACATCGAGCGGTTCGAGGAAAATGTTCATGCCTCTGCTGTTGTGATCGAGTGGAGCGATTTGGATCCGCGCCTCGGGGTGCGGACACTGGGCGGTTGGCGACCCCAACAACTTGGCGATATTGTCGCATCGGTCCGAACCATGGTGGCGCGATTGGAGCGGGCAATTGTGGCGATGTCGAAGCGAACAGGCATCGCGGCAATTTGTATGCCGGCTTTACCGTTGCCTCCGTTGTTTTGGGCTTCTCCCGCACGGGCCAATTTGGAGATGTTGGAACTTCAAGCGATGGTAGCGGCATTCGGGGAAACTTTGGCTCGACATACGAGCATTCGAATCGCCAACCCCCAATTCCTCGATGAAATCTCGGCTCCTTATACCCGATACGACGTCAAGTCCGATGTCACGATCGGCTTTCCATACAGTCTTGCCCACGCTTCCGCGATGGGGAGGGTGGTAGCCGAGCTCATTCAGTATCGCTTGCCCAAGAAAGGATTGATCACCGATCTCGACGATACTTTGTGGGCGGGAATAGTCGGCGAGGATGGTATCGATGGAATTTCATGGGACCTCGACAGCAAAACCCACATGCATGGGCTATATCAGCAATTTTTAGCTTCTTTAGCGGCCTCCGGCATTCTGGTGGCTGCCGCCAGCAAGAATGACCGAGCGATAGTTGAGCGCGCATTTGAGCGGACCGACTTGCTTTTGGCTAAGGGCGATATTTTTCCATTCGAAATTCATTGGTCCCGGAAATCGGAATCCGTTGCACGGATTCTCCGCACTTGGAACGTCAGTCCAGACTCGGTAGTTTTCGTTGATGATGATGCAATGGAACTCGCCGAGGTGAGGACGGCATTCCCAGAATTAGAGTGCCTCGTTTTCCCAAAAAATGACTATCAAGGTATTTGGAAGCTCTTGAAGCATTTGCGTGGACTTTTTGGGAAACCTCTCTTGACCCAGGATGACGCGGTTCGATTGCGCAGCATACGAGAAGGCGCCGAGTGGCGTGATGCGGCAAGTCCTTCTTCAGGTGCCGCGGACGATTTTCTCAAGAATGCGGGCGCGTGCGTGAGTTTTGATTTCTCACAAGCACTCGCGGACAGCCGGGCGTTCGAGCTAATCAACAAAACGAATCAGTTCAACCTCAATGGCCAGCGCTACAGTGAAGCGGAGTGGCGTGATTTTTTTAGGCATCCAGACGCCTTTCTTTTGACTGTGTCCTATAAAGATAAGTTCGGCCCGCTGGGAAAGATCGCGGCCATCTTGGGAAGAACTTATGGACGCAAGCTGCGCCTTCAAACCTGGGTCATGAGCTGCCGCGCATTCTCCCGCCGCATCGAGTACCAGTGCTTGAGGTATCTGTTCGAGAGCTTTGAAATTGACGAAATTGTTCTCGATTATCGGGCTACGTCGCGCAACCAGCCGATACAGAAATTTATTGCGGAGCTGAACGGTAATCTACCTTCTGCCGACGTCATCATCTCGAAACGCCAATTTGAAGCGAGTGCGCCGCTGTTATTTCATCGCGTGGAAGGAGCTGTAAATGTTTGAACAGGATGACAGATTGGCGCGCTGTTTCGCATCGGTATTCACGGGACTTTCCCAGGCAGAACTTCGGTCCGTGAACGAGGATTCGATGGGACTGTGGGACTCGCTCGCAACCGTGACGTTGGCTGCAGTAGTGCAAGAGGAGTTCGGAGTCGAGATTGATCCCGAAGCCCTTCCACGACTGAATTCTTTCGCAGCCTTTCGCGATTACCTTAACCATTCCAATGGCGGTCGGGAAGAATTGAAGAACCGATGAAAGAAGGTTTATTGCGAGGATTCGCCAATCGCCTGTTGCAACTGTTGGCGAGAATTCTGCCCGGAGCCCAAACCCTGCGGGTCAAGCTCCACCGAATGCGCGGGGTGAAGATAGGAAAAAATGTCTGGATTGGCTACGACGTGGTCCTCGACACTTCGCGTCCCTTTCTTATCAAACTCGAAGACAATTGCACGCTTAGCATGCGCGTCACAGTTGTGGCTCATTTTCGAGGTTCGACCGGCGTGAAGATTGAACAGAACGCCTTTGTCGGCCCCGGCGCCATCATCCTGCCGAACGTGGTGGTAGGCGAGGGTGCGGTCGTTACGGCGGGTAGCGTAGTGACGCGTTCCGTCCCGCCGATGACAATGGTGCAGGGAAATCCCGCAGTTCCCGTTGCCCGGTGCGGAGTTCCGCTTGTCCCACAATATACAGTGAAAGAGTTTTCCCGGCAGCTTCGGCCAATTCCCGCTCCTAGGCCCAAGCAAAAACCTGCGACCGTAGCATCTGCGGTCGGCAGGTCAGAAGGGGGCCAGTTGTGAAGCTGCTTGTTCCTTGCGCTGGCGACATGCACCCGACGGATGCGCGATTAGTGCGGCTGGCGAACTTTCTGGGAATCGACTCAGAATCCGTTCCGCTCGGTGAAGTTTCGGGACCTTCGAAGTGTTTCCCCCAGATTCAAGACGGCGAATATTGTGCTGTAGTAAACCCACGGGTGCTCAAGAGACGCTTCGCCACTGAGCAACTGGAAACTCTCGCTGGCACCATGGTCTCACGGTTCCCCCACGTGCTGCTGCATGCGCCCTCTCCCGATCCTATCGATGATCGTTTGGTCCGTTTTTTATCGAATGGTGGACTACAGTCGGTTCAGGAACTTGGTTCCGGCGATTTTTATGAAATTCGGCGTCGAAACGACATATGCGGCGCCTTTTCTGGTCTTTCTTTCGGTCCTGTAGATCGCTCAAATGATCTGGTTTTTGCTTCCGCCAAGGAAAATCCAGGTATGCAAAAGCTAATTTCCATACACGGCGAAGCTTTTATGGCAACTGTCAGGCGCGAAAATTCTGAAGTCGTGTTTCTTGGAAGCCGGGAGGTCGTGGACTTAAACCAGGACGCCAATGACGCGCCCCTGACGGACTACTTTTCGCGAATGTTGCCGCATGCCATGGCGTTGAGGTGGATCTTTGGCGCTCAGTGCTGGCGTCCGCGCGCGTCCTACGCTTCCGTCATTATCGACGATCCGTTGTTGCGGCAAAAATATGGCTTCCTGGACTTCGAGGCTCTTCTCGGCCTCATGAACCAACACAATTTCCATACCGAGATTGCGTTCATTCCTTATAACTTTCGCCGAACTTCTCAGCGGATAGTTCGAATGTTCCAAGAGAATGCCGCTCGCTTTGCCTTATGCTTTCATGGCAACGATCATCTAGGCGCGGAATTTGCCTCTACGGACAAGGCCGTGTTGAACGCTATGCTTCAGATTGCCGAGACTCGGATGGCGGCGCTTGGCAAGCACACCGGCCTGGAATATGATCATGTGATGGTGTTTCCGCAAGGAAATTTCTCAGTAGAGGCTATGTCAGTTTTGAAATCACGAAACTTCGATGCCGCGGTCAACACCGTACCCCACCCCATGGGAATGCCAAATCCTCTCACCATCGCAGAACTCGCGCAGCCCGCGGTTTTACGTTATGGGAATTTTCCTTTATTCCTCCGCAAATATAGCAAGCACACAATGAGCCAAGATATCGCTTTTAATATTTTTTTCGGAAAACCCACTTTGATTGTCGAACATCACGATATTTTCCAAACTCCTCAGATTCTTACGGAAACTGTCACCAAAGTTAATTCCATCGAACCGAAGATGCATTGGACGTGCTTGGGCAAAGCTGTCGGCAATTCCGTTCTGGAGCGCTATGCCCTCGATGGTTCGCGTCAAGTTCGCGCCTACTCAAGAAGGGTGCGGATTTCAAACCAGTCAACTTCGGTTCAGCGCTGTATGGTGCGGTGGGACGCCAGCGAACAGGATGATGGCATTAAACAGATTTTGATGAACGGGGAGCCGGTCACGAATTTCCAGACTGACGACATCGCAACTCGATGCCAAACGAACTTATCCCCGAACGGTTCGAACACATTTTCTCTCATCCACAAAAACCCGGAAACTGCGATCATAACTTTCGGCCTCCAGCGACATGTAAGAGCATTTGTTAGGCGGCGACTTTCGGAGGCGAGAGATAACTACCTGAGCAAGAATCCCCGGCTTCTCGCAGCTGCCAAGAACGTACAACGGCGCCTCCGGCACTTCGCTTGAGTTTTGCTCGGCGGGAAAATACGGGTTGAGGCCAGTCGTACAAAAATGACAACAGCATTGGCGGCACGAAACAAGACCTACGTGCTTGATCCCACAGTAAAAACACAGGTCCGTGAATCGATAACCCGGCTCGTTGCTTGGCTGGAAAAGAACGACTATCGCGGCTACGACACCTTTGACGGGTTGAGTGCCAGGTTTGTTCGTCCGTTTACCTTTGAAAATCCTTACCTGCGTATCGCGCTTCAACAGGGGGTGCGGCGATTTCCCCTCAACCTGCGACCGCTTTTAGGAGTAAGAAAAAGTCGTGCCACCAAGGCGATGGGATTCGTGGTTCGCGGGTTTATCCGCCTGCATCGCGCTACGGGTGAGGCGACTTGGCAAGAAAAAGCAGAATCCGCGCTTCAGTGGCTGATCGAGAACCAATCACCCGGCTACAACGGAGCATGCTGGGGCAATCATTTCGACTATCAATCCCGAAGCTCTTTTGTAAAGGCGAACGTTCCTTCAGTGGTCTGGACTTCGCTGATTAGTCACACGTTTCTGGATGCTTTTGATCACTTCGAAAACAGGCGATACCTCGATATAGCAGTGAGCGCATGCGAGCACATATTGCGCGATCTCGGTACCGTTGCCGAGAACATTTCTTGCATTCGATACTTTCCGAAGGCCACGCATAAGGTCCACAATGCCAATACGCTTGCGGCCAGCCTGCTCGCCCGAACTTATTCATATACGGGGAATGAAGCTTATCGGACTGTGGCAGAGAATGCGATTCGATACACAGCACAGCATCAAAGGCAGGATGGGGCTTGGTATTACGGCGACGAAAATAATCTGCACTGGGTTGATAACTTCCACACCGCTTACGTTCTCGATTGCTTCAAGTATTATGCCGAAGGCACAGGCGATCGGCAGTTCAACGATACGCTGATGAAAGGATATGAGTACTGGAAGAGCACTTTCTTTTTATCAGATGGAACGCCGAAGTACTACGACTACAAAACACTACCTCTCGACATCCAGTGCTGTTCCCAGGCGATCGACACTCTGGTTTTCTTTCACGACCGGGACCCGGAGAACTTGTCGCTGGCGATTCGGGTTGCACAATGGACCATCAAAAACATGCAGGACCGCAGCGGGTACTTTTACTACCGGCGATATTCACCCTGGTTGGTAAACAAGACTCCCACGCTGCATTGGGGACAAGCAACCATGATGTCGGCGCTGGCGGGGCTTTACCCGCTGCTGTAACTTGTCACCGAAGATGGCATTCCAGTCCGGAGAACTCCTCAGTAATCTCGACCGTGTCAAGACAAAACTGAACGTTCCCCGTCCAATAACTCGCTAACAGGTGACTTCCGTTTCATTGAAATCCGCGCCACCGGTTCTTGGGTCCCATAGCGCTATCTATAATACGAAATCCGCCTTTTCATGGGCCGCACAATGACAAGCAAGAAAAATTTCCCGGCTTCCAAAGTATTGATGTTGATCGAGAACATCTCTTTCCCCTGGGATCGCCGTATGCGTCACTTAGCGATGGCATTGCAACAGTCAGGTTACGAAGTCAGGGTCATTTGTCCCATGGGGGAGAGCCAGGACCACGAAAGCTTCGAAATATTCAATGGGATTAAAGTTTATCGCTACCCGATGCTCTATCAGGCCAGCGGAGGACTGGGGTACATATTCGAATACTCGTGGGCGTTCTTGTGCACTGCGATCTTGTCGCTCTGGGTTCTGATTCGCGACGGCTTTGACATAATTCATTCCGCCAATCCTCCTGACATGTTCTTCCTGCTGGCGTGGCCCTATAAGTTGTTCGGGAAAAAGTACGTATACGATCAACACGACGTTTGTCCCGAGCTCTATGAATCCAAGTTTGAAAAGCGGGACTGGTTTTACCGACTGCTAGTGTTTTTCGAGAGGATGTCGTACAAGACGTCCGATCTGTTGATCGCCACAAACCAGTCGTACCGAGATATAGCGAGAGAACGAGGTGGTTTACCCGAAGACCGTGTGGCAATTGTGCGCAACGGTGTAGATACCGCTTATTTCCATCGCGTCAGGCCGCGACCAGAACTTAAGGAACCATTCACGTACATGGCTTTATACCTCGGGGTAATGGGGAAGCAGGATGGCGTGGACCGGGTGGTTCAGGCTGCTCAGCAAGTCGTCCACACTTACGGGCGGAAAGACGTGCTTTTCCTGATGGTAGGAAAAGGAGAGAGTTGGGTGCAATTACAAGAACTGGCACGCGAGGTAAAAGTAGACGATGTGATGAGATTTGTCGGACGTATCTCGGATGAGCTCCTGCTGGATTATCTGTCCGTTGCGGATGTTGCGCTGGCACCAGATCCGCCGTGCCGCATGAATGATTTGTCGACAATGACCAAAATCCTCGAATACATGGCATGCGAACTGCCGATTGTTTCGTCTGATTTGACAGAGTCACATTTTTCAGCGGCAGATGCGGCGGTTTACGTCGAAAAGGATGATGCCAAGCTGTTCGCACAGGCAATTCTCGAACTACTGGATGATCCAGCCCGGTGCAAACGAATGGGGCAAGTTGGTTTGGACCGGTCAAAGCGACTAATGGGATGGAATAGATCGCGAGCAACGCTATTGGAAGCCTATTCACGTATAAGCGGTCTGCCCGTGCCAGTAATTCCAAGTGAAGAAAGAACGGAACAACTGGAGAGCACATTCGTGGAAGAGAAGCGAGTTCGCAAAGCCAGTGTTCAGCAAATGGACTATCTTGCGCAATATTTTCGTTATCCTGCCGACCGTTTGAGCGTCGTCCAGAAGGGGAAACTTTCTGCTGACAAAAGTTTCTTTCGGTTTGGGCCAGATGCAATCTGCTACGGCCGGTGTGTCGGCTTATCACCTGATTCGAATGCAAACGCTTCATTCGACGCTATGCAACACTCAGATTTTGAGGGCAACTGCATCGCCCTGCCATTCAATTTGCAGGAGGTTGTGGACAATCTGCGTAATGAACTTTACTCGCCCTCGGGGAATGGAAGGTCGGTGTTAGCGAGTATGTATTACTTTCTTCGTCCAATCCTATCTGTTGATGTTCGAAAGCGCCTACAGAAGCTGCGGCTAAACGGATGGCGCGATTTACAGTTTCCTCAGTGGCCAGTGGACCGCACAGTCGATACGTTATTTGAGCAATTGCTGACCAAATCATTGCAATCGACTGGGAATCGTGAAATTCCTTTTATCTGGTTTTGGCCTGATGGCGCTTCCAGTTGCGCAATAATGACGCATGATGTAGAGACCGCGTCGGGCAGAGATTTTTCTTCACAGCTGATGGATATTAACGATTCGTTTGGAATACACGCTTCATTTCAGGTTGTTCCGGAGGGGCGGTACGACGTCCCCCTAGCCTATCTGAATTCTATTCGTGATCGCGGATTCGAACTTAACATTCAAGATCTGAATCATGATGGACGCTTATTTAACAGTCATCCGCAGTTTCTGTCGCGGGCAAAAAAGATTAATTCGTATGGCCGAGAATATGGTGCGCAAGGGTTTCGGTCCGCTGTCTTATACAGAAATCAGGCATGGTATAGCGCGCTGCAGTTTGCTTATGACATGTCGGTGCCAAATGTTGGTCACTTGGATCCACAACGCGGCGGATGCTGCACCGTCATGCCGTATTTTATTGGCAACGTACTGGAATTGCCGGTAACCACAACTCAAGATTACTCTCTCTTCCATATCATCAACGATTATTCGATCAGTTTATGGAAGCAGCAGATCGATCTAATCACGGCCAAAAACGGGCTCATTAGTTTCATAGTGCACCCCGATTACATTATTCCGTACGAGGCCAGAAAAACTTATGAGGAGTTGTTACGCTATCTGGCTAGTTTGCGAGATGAGAAGCACGTTTGGATGCCCCTCCCGCGTGAGGTCGATCGGTGGTGGAGACAGCGAGCTCAGATGGAACTGGTACACGAAAGAGGTGATTGGCGAATCGTGGGAGAGGGATCTGAGCGCGCCAGTATTGCCTATGCTCGCGAGAAAAATGGTATTTTAGAAATTGACTACCAAGGGTTGAAACCTTCGGTTTCCACCTCAACGAGGTGTCAGTAAATCTACGCTCGCGGTACGACGCAGAAATATTTATCTTTAATTTCTATGGAATAAGACGTGAATTCAACTCATATTTCCAATGGTGTTGCGCACGAGGTATTTTCTGACAAGAGAACCGAGCTCGATGCTGTAGTAATCGGTGCGGGACCGTACGGCCTGTCCGCCGGAGCTCATCTCAAGGCAAAGGGTTTTCGCGTGCGAGTTTTTGGGGAACCGATGGAGTTCTGGGCCGACAAAATGCCTGAAGGCATGCTTTTGCGGTCCCCGCGCATCGCCTCTAATATCTCCGATCCAGATTCCGCATTTACCCTGAATGCCTACGAGGAAGCTTCGGGAACGGAACCTGCGGCGCCGGTTTCCCTCCAGACGTTCGTCAAATATGGACGTTGGTTTCGGCACCAACTGGCCTCTGACTTAGACAACCGAGCCGTGCAGAAGGTTAATCCGGAAGAAAGTGGATTTCGTCTTACTCTGAGCGACGGGGAAGTGGTGCGCTGTGCTCGTGTCGTTGTCGCAGCGGGGATTGGACTCTTCTGCAGACGGCCCGCTGAATTCGCGAATCTGGCGCCGGAGCAGATCTCTCATTGCTATGAGGGTCGAAAGTTAAAAGAATTCAGTGGTAAGAGAGTCGCCGTAATTGGGGCGGGCCAGAGCGCACTGGAATCAGCCGCCTTATTGCATGAAGCGGGGGCTGATGTTGAAGTTATTGCAAAGATCCCCGAATTGCGATGGATTGGAATGCACGGTTGGCTGCATCATCTTGGCCCATTATCCAAAATGCTTTATTCTAGGCACGATGTAGGTCCCTTAGGGATCAGCCGTCTGGTCGCCGCGCCAAACCTTGTGAATCGAATTCCTCTAGAGCTTCGAGATAAGATCCGCAAACGCGCTGTCCGGCCTGCTGGGTCGCGTTGGCTACCGGAGAGGTTGACGAATATAAAGGTTACTACTGGATCTTTTATTCAATCTGCGTCAGCATTTGGGACGCAGGTTTCCCTTAAGCTTGACGATGGAAGTGAGCGCCGCGTGGACCATGTCCTGTTGGGCACTGGCTACGATGTTGATATAAATCGCTATGACTTTTTGTCAGCGGAATTGTTGAAGAACGTGCGTCGGCTGGGCGGCTACCCAAAACTTACAGCAGGCTTCCGTTCTTCAGTCGCGGGTTTGCATTTCATAGGAGCGACGGCTGCCCGGAGCTTTGGTCCTCTTATGTATTTTGTCGCCGGTACGGAGTTTACATCACGGCAATTGGCCTCCCACATTTCCCGGAGGCAGCCGAATGCCAAGTAGTGTCGAAGCGCCTCGTTGAGGTGCAGGTTCCGTTCAGGCGTTTAGAGAGGACAATTCGAGAGCAGGGTGTGGGGGCTCTTGTTGATAGGCGGTGAGCATCCGGGACTTGGGATTGCTCGCAGCCTAGGGCGACGAGGTATTCCTGTTTACGTTGTGGATGATCAGCATTCCGTGTCGAGCTTTTCTCGATATGTTCATCGCGTAATACATACTGACGATTTGTTGGATGAACGGAAGACCGTAGAAGCCGTCCTCGAAATAGGTCATAGATACGGATTAAAGGGATGGGTACTATTTCCGACGCGTGACGAAACGGTGGCGGCTTTTTCTCGTTATCGCCGGGAGTTGGAGAGTTTTTTTAGACTTACGACGCCAGATTGGAAGGTCGTCAGGTGGGCGTTGGACAAGAGAAATACCTACAATCTCGCACTGCAACTGAAAATTCCGTCTCCTCAAACTTGGACCCCCTTGCGTTCTGCTGACCTCGGTACCCTGTATGACAAGTTGCCGCTGGCAATCAAACCTGCGATTAAGGAAAAATTCTTTTATTCCACAGGAGCGAAGGCTTGGCGGGCAAATACTCCAGAGCAGCTTCATTGTCTGTTTGAGAAGGCAACTCGGCTAATACCCGCGGAAGAGGTTATGGTTCAGGAGATCATTCCCGGTGATGGGCGGCAGCAATTCTCCTATTGCGCATTTTTCCGCGATGGTCATGCGCACAGCAGCATGGTGGCCAGGAGAGGACGACAACATCCCCGGGAGTTCGGGCGCGCTGCAACGTATGTTGAAAGCCTGGAACTTCCCATAGTCGAGGAACTTTCAGAGCGTTTGCTAAGGGCGATCAACTACTACGGATTGGTTGAAGTCGAATTCAAGCTCGATCCCCGCGACGGACTGTTTAAGCTGCTCGACATTAACGCGCGGACGTGGGGGTTTCATAGTCTGGGTGCTCCTGCGGGCGTTGACTTCCCATACATCTTATTCGCGGATCAGATTGGAGAACCTGCCGAACGTTGTCGCGGTAAAGTCCGGAATTGGCTGGCTGCGCATGGTCACAGACGTGCCAACCGTGCTCTCAGACTTGCTACATGGGGACTTCGATCTCAGTTCCTACATTCGTTCCTTGCGGAACACTCGCGTTGAATCCGTATTTTCGACCGAGGATCCCCTTCCTTCACTTTTGGAGTTGCTGCTTTTGCCTTATTCCATTAGTAAGAAATACCTCTTGAAGGCCTAGGCCTAGCACTACATGAAACCTAAGATTTTGGTTGCGACGACCAGCCGCTGGTTCTCGACGGCTCGCCTGGTACTGGCTTTGGCCAATGCCGGATTCGCGGTGGAGATCATTTGTCCATCTGGCCATCCCGTGAGTCGGACGAACGCCGCAAGCCGTATCCACAATTATCGCGGTCTTCGCCCCTTGACTTCGTTCGCGAATGCCATTGCGGGCGCGAATCCGGACTTGCTGATTCCCGGTGATGATCTTGCGACCCAGCATCTGCACAGTTTGCATCAGCGAAGTCTGCGACGTGGCAAGGCAGGCAAGGCGATCTGCCAATTGATAGAGCGTTCACTCGGATCGCCGAAAAGTTTCGCAATCGTCTATGGAAGAACGGCGGTGATGGAACTGGCTGGCAGTGAGGGCATTCGGGTTCCTGAAACTCAGGTAATAAGTGACACTGGCGATTTGCGGAGATGGGCAGCTCGCATCGGATTTCCGTTTGTATTGAAGGCAGACCGGACTTCCGGGGGTACAGGCGTCAAGATTGTGCATACCCCCGAGGAAGCCGAGGCCGCATTTCGAAAGCTCCACGCTGCGCCCCGGTTCAGGCATGCAATTCGACAGGCATGGGTAGCACACGACACTACGGTGTTTTGGCCAGCATTGCTGTGCCAGCAACGCGCGGTTAATGCCCAGGCCTTCGTGGCTGGCCGGGAGGCAACCAGCACGGTTTTGTGTTGGCAGGGCTGCGTATTAGCTAGCTTACACTTCGAAGTCCTTCATACCGCGTATTCGTCAGGGCCAGCGACAGTGGTTAGGGTGATTCAAAATGCGGAGATGCAGTCGGCAGCTGAGAAGATAATCCGACGTCTCAATCTTTCGGGCTTTCAGGGCTTCGATTTCGTATTCGATGGTGGTACGGGAAATCCGTACTTGATCGAAATGAATCCTCGCGTAACTCAAGCAGGACACCTAACTCTTGGCCCGGGACGCGATATTCCGGCCGCATTATATGGGGCGCTCACTGGTGGATCACTACGACCCGCTCCCATTCTCACCGACAATGACACCATCGCATACTTTCCGCAGGAGTGGTTGAGGGATCCGGCAAGTTCATTCTTGAAGTCGGCATATCACGATGTTCCGTGGGATGAGCCTGACTTGGTGCGTGCGTGCGTCGGTCCGAGAGCAGCGCCAGTCATTTTGGATTCCCGGCGTAAAGTTATCCCGGCACTGTCGACCGTGACTATCCCTCCCGCATAGCAGTCGTTATCTAGCATCAATGAGCAATCCAAGCGCCGTTATTCGCGACATCTCTGATACTGCTCGCTGGGTCGCGCATTTTCGGGCGAAAGAAACAAGCCGACCCGATGCGCTTTTCCGGGATCCATACGCAGAAAAATTGACGGGGAGTCGAGGACATGAAATCGCGGCCACGCTGCAGGGAGGGGAGAAGCACGATTGGGCATGGGTCGCGCGAACGTATCTATTCGACCAGTTTCTATTACGCGAAATTAAAGATGGGGCGGATTTAGTTTTAAATCTTGCCGCGGGCCTCGATGCTAGGCCTTACCGCATGGAATTGCCCCCTTCGCTGCTTTGGGTTGAGGTGGACCTACCAGAGCTTATTGTCTACAAGCAAGAGGTTCTTGCTGACGATAAGCCTGTATGCCAGCTTCAAAGAATCAGCTTGGATCTTGCAGACGTGGAGGCCCGGAGTGCATTGCTCGATGACGTAAACGGGCGCGCCAGGAAAATCGTGGTTGTGAGCGAGGGATTGTTAATTTATCTGGGGGCAGAACAAGTGGCTTCGCTGGCGAAAAGTCTGGCCGTTCGGGATACGTTTCGCAGTTGGATAATTGATCTCGCTTCGCCGGGTCAGCTCAAGTTAATGCAGCGATCGACAGGAAAGCAACTTAGCGACGTGGGTGCGGCATTTAAATTCGGTCCACCGGAAGGTTCGAAGTTTTTCGCTCCCTACGGATGGGACGCAGCTGACGTTCAGGGATTACTGAAAACGGCTGCAAGTTTCAACCGAGCGCCGGCCGAATTGTCATCGCTTTTGCCGGAGCCGAAAAATACTTCGGGAAATTTTCCCTGGACCGGGGTATGTCTTCTGAAGAAAGTTTAACCGCCAACTCATCGACAAAATCTATGGCCGTTCTAGTTGAGAAAAATCTGTCGCCAAAGCCGATATGCGCCGGAAGCTCTAGTTCCACCAAAGAGGTCATTATCGTAGGAGCGGGACCGTATGGTTTGAGCGCCGCCGCCTTTTTGCAAAATGCCGGTGTTGATCCATATGTCATCGGTCAACCAATGGCGTTCTGGAAGCGGAACATGCCCCCGAAAATGCTGCTTAGGTCGCGAATTGAAGCTTCAAACATAGCGGCTCCTACGAACCGCCTTACGCTGGATGCGTATCAGAAGGTGATTAAGCGAAAGTTTCCCGAGCCCTTGCCCATCGAGGATTTCATTGCCTATGGGGATTGGTTTCAAACGCAGGTCGCCCCGGATGTCGACGAGCGCCGTGTTAAACGTATCAGCCACAATGGCAGCGCCTTCGTTGTGTCGTTCGAGGATAGCGAGGAATTTCATTCGAAGCATGTGATCTTAGCAAGTGGGATCGGCATATTTTCAAGTCGTCCAGAGCAATTCGCAAATATACCCAAAGAATTTGTCGCGCACTCGTCCGAGTTTAGCGACCTCTCCGTATGTGCTGGCAAGCGTGTCGGAGTAGTCGGAACTGGACAAAGCGCGCTTGAATATGCCGCGTTGCTGCGCGAAAACGGCGCCGACGTGGTGATTATTTCGCGCTCACCAGAAATCAAGTTTCGTCCGTTTGCGTGGAAGAAGCACTTATTCAGACAGTTAACGGGCGGTCCATTAAGAGGACTGTCTTACAGAATTATTCCTCCAACCGACTTAGGAGACGTTCGGACAGCCCGAAAAATGGCCGACCCAAATCTATTTAGAAGACAGTCCCCCGAAACTCAGGAGCAATTGATTCGGGCGTGCACACGGCCTATAGGCGCCTATTGGCTGGCTCCAAGGTTGAAGGGAGTGGAGACAAGAACAAGCACGCAGGTTTCTCGGGCCGAAGTCTCAGGACCCAAATTGATACTTGATCTTACGGACGGCACCACTGAACAATTTGACATAGTCGTGCTTGCTACCGGTTATAAAGTCGACGTTTCTAAGTACGAGATATTGGACGGCACGCTGCGGCGAAGAATCGATAAAACGCGCGAGGGATACCCGCTCTTGTCGATGGACCTTCAAACTTCAATTCCCGGCCTCTACATGGCAGGGGTGGTCGCGGAGAAAGCGCTGGGGCCAACCCTGCGATTTGTCACGGGCACTTCAAACGCCGGACCGCGCCTCGCGGCGTCCATCACAAAAAGGTCAGTTATTCAATGAGGTGTTTTAAAAACTGAATTCCTATGCGAATTGACAAGCAAATGCCAGGCGCAATCGTTTTGGGCGGAAATTTCGTGGGACTGGGTGTTGTTCGGAGTCTAGGGTTACACGGAATTCAGGTTTGGGTAATCGACTCAGATCGAAACAAATCGATCGCGCAGTTTTCAAGATATACCAAGCGCTTTATTGAACAGACGGAGGCGATTCCGGATCTACTGTTGCGACTGTCCCAAACCCATGATCTGCAAGGATGGGTATTATTCCCGGTTACCGATGAGTACGTGGAAGTCCTGTCGGAAAATCGCGAGTTGCTCAGTTCCACTTATCGAGTGACTACGGGACCCCCCGAGATCACGAAATTCGCTCTGGATAAGCGGTGGACGTACGCACGTGCCGACGAATTAGAAATTCCGACGCCGTGGACGCTGATGAGCAAGTCTCTGGCTGATTTTGACGCCCAGGAATTGCCCTATCCGGTGATCCTGAAGCCAGCAGTGAATCACCATTTTTTCCCGCAAACTAATGTCAAGGCCTTGTCGGTTTCCGCCCCAATGGATTTGCGCAACCGTTATTTGCAAATGATTAACTACATCCCGGCTGATGAGATCCTGATTCAAGAGCACATTCCAGGAACTGGCGAAAGCCAATTTTCGTACTGTGCCGCCTGCCGGGAGGGTAAGGTGTACGCCTCACTTGTTGCGCGGCGGACCAGGCAATATCCTGTGGAATTTGGAAACGCCAGTTCCTTTGTAGAAACGGTAGACCAGCCTGTGGTAGCCGCCGCGGGCCGAAAGTTTTTGGAAAGTATCGAATTCGATGGCATCGGCGAAGTGGAGTTCAAGTTTGATTCCAGAGACGGGCAATACAAGATCCTAGACTTTAATCCACGAACCTGGGGTTGGCATACCTTGGGACAAACGGCTGGAATAGATTTTACCTACTTGTTGTGGAGGCAAAGTTTTGGACTCGAAATTCTTCCATCCGGTGCTCCCCGCAAAGCGGCATGGCTGCGTGAAATAACCGATTTTATGGCCATTGCGAAATCAATGAGCCGGGTCCATGAAATCAAGAATTTATTAGACGCGATCTGGAGAAGGAAGTTCAAGCTTGCGACTTTCAGCCTTTCGGACCCGGCTCCGTTCTTCGCCGAAGTTTTCCTGTTGCTTTCCTCGGGCCTGACGCGACAAAAGCAAGCTAAGGATTTTCTTGAATTAAACTCTAACGCGTTACGACCTGAAGCAGCTTCCGCGCGCACGTCAGAACTGGAATCTCAGGCACAATGAGTGCCCGGCCCACAGCGATTGTTACGGCCATCCCGGCCACTGTAGATCTTGAACCGGAGCCAATTCCAACTGAATGGATTGTTAGCGGCGCGCCGGTTGCGCGGTGCAAGAAAATTGTCCGTAGCCCAGACCGAACCTCTCATATTGTGATCTGGGATTGCACTCCGGGCAGTTTCAAATGGCATTACGTCATGGACGAGGCCATCGTGATTATTTCGGGCGAAGCGTTCATGACCAATGACAACGGGGAAGAGCGCAGGTTTGGCCCAGGCGACTTTGTATTCTTTCCAGCTGGAAGCTGGGCTACCTGGCGTATCACCGATACGCTTCGAAAAGTTGGCGTTCTGAAGGAGAACATGTGGCGGCCGCTCGGCGTCGGGGTGAAGGCCTGGCATAAGCTTCTTCGCATTTTGGGGTTGGCACAAGAGTCTCCCTTGATGCTTACATAGTTCTGATTTTTTCTTGTGGGACATTAAGAGATAAGTATGAAGTTGAAAGCAGATACGCAATCGAAAACTCCGGCTGTACCTGGTAAAGACAAAGACTTTCAGCACGGAGTAGTAAGACGGCTCGTTGAGGGGGTCATGTTCTTCCAGGACGGGGAGAAGACTTTTTTCGAACCCGAGTCGTTTCCCTGGGTCGCAGCGGTCGAAGCAGAGTGGCCGGCGATTCGTAAAGAATTGGAAGCAGTCATGGCCCGGCAGGAAGACATCCCGAATTTTCAGGATATTTCGGAAGCACAGAAAGCACTGACCGAAGGCGAACAGTGGAAGACTTTCTGGTTTTATGCATACGGAGAAAAAGCGGAAGAGAACTGCGCACGATGTCCAGAGACAGTGCGAGCTCTGCAAAATATTCCCGGGATGAAGTCGGCGATGTTTTCCATCCTCGCGCCGCGAAAACATATTCCAGAGCATCGCGGAATGTATAAAGGTGTACTTCGTTACCACCTTGGCTTAATTGTGCCTGGGCCTTCCGGCAGCTGCAAAATCCGCGTGGGAAACGATGTGCGCTCATGGCAGGAAGGGAAGAGCTTGATCTTTGACGATAGCCATCCGCATGAGGCTTGGAACGAGTGCGATTCCTACCGGGTAGTGCTATTTGTGGATTTTGTACGGCCGCTTCTGTTTCCTATTTCTGTTCTGAATAAATCCATCATCTGGATGATTGCCAAGACACCCAGCATCACGGAGCCGATGGATCGTATTAGAAAAAAGGCTCGCGTCGCTCACTAGTTTCAATTTCTCCGAATCATGATTGCTGTGAATACAAAATCCAGGTCGATGGCTTCCAGACTCCATCCGGGCGATCTGGTCGAAGTCAAGAGTCCCAGCGAAATTCTCGCGACCCTTGACCAGAACGGAACAGTCGACAACTTGCCGTTCATGCCCGAGATGGTTGAATTGTGCGGCCGACGGTTCCGCGTCTCGCAGCGACTTCTGAAAACCTGCTTTTATGGTTCTCGTTCAACCATGCGCAAATTCAGGGGCGATGATGTTCTTTTGCTCGAGGGTTTGCGATGTTCGGGAATTGCGCATGACGGATGTCAAAAATCATGCATGATTTTGTGGCGCGAAGCCTGGCTTCGCCGGGTGGATGCAGAGAACGTAACGGCCTTTCGCGCCCCAGATAGGAATCAGGAATTGGGGGCACGGCTAAAAACTATGGCGGGACCCGCCACTTACTTTTGCCAGGCGAGCGAGTTGTTGAAAGCAACCGATCCTTTATCCCGAGGGGGAAGGCTCAAGATTTGCGTTGAAGATGTCCGGGAAGGGAACTGTTCTGGTTATCAAATGCTGCGTCGAGTGTCGATCTGGCTGTTCTGGAGAAGCCGGCGAAAACTCTTCGGTTATTTCGGTCGTGGGAAAGGGAGATCCACGCCGGTGGGAAGTTTATCTCTGCGAAACGGCGAGATGATTGAAATAAAGCCGATTGAATCCATTTCGCTGACTTTGAACAATGTCGCCCGCAATCGCGGACTTTTTTTCTCCCCCGACATGAGCTTTGCATGCGGTAAAAAAAAGCGAGTCATTAAACGAATTGACAAAATTATCGTCGATGGCACTGGCGAGATGCGCAAGTTGCGGGACACGGTATTTTTGGAAGACTCATATTGTGGGTGCCCCTATGTGGCATTGGGTGGCTGTTCGCGCGGAGAATACGCTTATTGGCGTGAAATCTGGCTTCGCCGAGCAGCCTGACAAGCCGCCTGAGGAAAAGTATCCGAAGTAACTCCCCGTCGTAACCTCCCTTTATGATGCGAGGCGCGAGGCGATTACGTCCAATCAGTAGCGTGAGAGGGCAGTCTGTCAATCCGGAAGACCAAAAAGCAGCGTGCTATAATGACGAAGTTGCGTTCCCTCCCCGGGTACGTCGGCGTTTTCATCCGATTGCCTCCAGAAACACAAGTCACCAAGAGATTGCTAGTAAAGCCATGGTAAATACTGTCATTGTCGGTGCAGGTCCTTATGGACTTTCAATCGCTGCGTATTTTCGGCGTCACGGCATCCCATTCCGGATTTTCGGCCGCCCCATGGACAGCTGGACATCCCACATGCCAAAGGGAATGGCGTTGAAGTCTGATGGTTTTTCCTGCAACCTATACGATCCGGAAGGCGATTTTACGTTGAAACATTTTTGCGCCGAGCGCGGGATCGAGTATTCCGACGCGGGCCTTCCAGTACGCCTTGAGACTTTCACGGCTTACGGAAAAGCCTTTCAAGAGCGCACGGTACCTGATCTTGACCAGAGAATTGTTGTCAGTCTCGAACGATCTTCCGCTGGATTTGTTGTAACTCTTGAAGACGGAGAGATCGTTACAGCCCAGCGGGTGGTGCTGGCAGTAGGGATCACCCATTTCGAATACATCCCGGAAATTCTGGCTAGTCTTCCGGCAGAGTTCGTCTCGCATAGTTTTCGCCATCACGATCTGCAATCATTCAGAGGCCGGAGTGTGGCCGTAATTGGAGGCGGTGCCTCGGCAATTGATCTAGCGGGTCTGTTGCGGGATGTGGATGCCGACGTACAACTCATTGCCCGCAAGCCTTCGTTACAATTTCACGAGAAAGCTCAGACAAATGGGAATAAATCTTGGTGGCAGCGTGTCCGGCATCCACAATCAGGGATTGGCACGGGATTCCAGTTGCGCTTTTTCGCCGAGGCGCCGGTATGTTTTCATTACCTGCCGGAGCGCTTGCGTCTAGATACAGTCAGGACGACCCTTGGTCCATCCGGAGGATGGTTCGCCAAGGACAAAGTGATTGGAAGAGTCCCGCTCGTGCTTGGGTGCACGACGGAGCGCGCCGAGGTTCAGGACGGCCGTGTACACCTTCATCTTCGGTGCCTAGATGGTAGCGAGCGCGAAATTGTCACTGATCACGTGATCGCTGCTACCGGATACAGAGTGAATCTCGACCGTTTGACATTTCTCAGTCCGGAGATCCGAAGGGGAATGAAGACGGTGGAGGACACACCCGTGCTCTCATCAACCTTTGAGTCCTCCGTTCGCGGCCTTTATTTTGTGGGAGTAGCCGCGGCAAATAGTTTTGGTCCGGTATTGCGATTTGCGTATGGTGCCGGTTTTGCCGCGCGGAACCTGACGCAGACCATGCTTAAGGCACCCTCCGGAGACCATGTCGCCATTCCGGTTTCGAGCGTTGTCCAATCGGCAAATGAACGAACTCGCGCCATCTGATTCACACTGAATCATCCGAGCCCTCCCCCTTTTATAAGAATTATTCGAATTGATATTGAACGCATGAAGCGAGAGACGATTGCAATTCACGCGGGATACGATGGCGACCCCGTAACCAAAGCTGTAGCCGTTCCCATCTACCAGACCATAGCCTTTGAGTTCGATAGCGCCGAGCACGGGGCTGCGTTATTCAATCTTGAAGTCCCGGGCAATATCTATACCCGGATAGGAAATCCCACCAACACT
Source organism: uncultured Acidobacteriaceae bacterium (assembly GCA_963720075.1). GTDB lineage: Bacteria > Acidobacteriota > Terriglobia > Terriglobales > Acidobacteriaceae > PALSA-188. Next base: position 54,454 of record CAVREG010000019.1, read on the forward strand.
GTGCTGGAGAAACGTGTCGCGGCGCTCGAAGGCGGCGTGGATGCTCTCAGCGTCAGCTCCGGAATGGCGGCGATTCATTATTCGCTCGTCAATATCGCGGAAATGGGCCACAACATTGTTTCGCTTCCGCAGCTTTACGGGGCTACTTACACTTTGCTGGCTCACATTCTGCCAAAGCAGGGAATCGCCGGGCGGTTCGCGAAGACAGACCATCCTGACGATGTAGAAAAGCTGATTGACGAAAATACGCGTGCGGTATTTTGCGAGAGCATTGGAAACCCCGCCGGCAACGTTGCCGACATCGAAGGTTTGGCTCGCGTAGCGCATAAGCACGGCGTTCCTTTAATTGTTGACAATACAATAGCGACACCGATTTTATTGCGGCCGATCGAGTACGGCGCCGATGTGGTGGTCCATTCCATGACGAAGTTCATGGGAGGTCATGGCACAACGCTCGGCGGAATGATTGTGGACAGCGGAAAATTTCCATGGCGAGATTATCCTGACAAGTTTTATATGTTGAACCGTCCGGAGATCGCCTATCACGGCGTCGTTTATGTTGAGCATTACGGAGACGCTGCCTATGTCGCGAGATGCCGAACTGTGAGCCAGCGAAACACCGGTTCGACGTTGTCGCCATTCAATGGTTTTTTGCTTTTGCAAGGAATAGAAACGCTCGCGCTGCGAATTGAGCGCCATGTAGCAAATGCCCGCAAAGTGGCGGAGTTTCTCAGGGACCATCGCATGGTGCAGTGGGTGAACTACGCTGGTTTTCCTGACAGTCCGCTGTATGAAATGGCACAACGATACATGGGGTCCAGCCGCTGCTCGCTGCTCACGTTCGGAGTGAAAGGCGGCTTCGAGGCCGGGACAAAATGTTTCAATTCTCTGCGGTTGTTCAAGCGAATGGTCAATCTTGGAGATGCCAAGTCACTGGCCTGTCATCCCGCGTCAAGTACGCATCGCCAACTCACTCCTGAAGAACAGCAAAAAGTCGGCGTAACGCCGGAGATGATTCGACTCAGCGTTGGCATTGAGCACATTGATGACATCATTGACGACCTGGCTCAGGCGCTGAAGAAGGTGGCATAAAGGCCGGGTTAACTTTCCGCTAAACTTTGCGGGATTGTGTAAAGGATCGGTGTGCCAGCAGTAGTGGATGGAACCCAAGCGCCAGGCGTGGAACAAAGGAACGGTTACGTCCGTGCCTCACACTCTGCCAATACCTATGATGCGTCGCGGCGTAGCGTTGCCGTCGCACTGATAAATAACATGCCTGACGCAGCATTGGAAGATACCGAGTTCCAATTCTTCGACCTTCTGAACAATGCATCTGCCGATACCACCGTTCATATCAAATTTTACTCATTGCCGGGAATTCCCCGAACTGAGCGCGCACAACAGCATCTCAGCAACTCTTACTTCAGTATTGACGATTTGTTATACAGCCGCTTCGATGGAGTAATCGTTACGGGCACGGAGCCGTGCCATCAAGATTTGCGGGATGAGCCGTATTGGACCATTCTGACGAGCGTTCTGGACTGGGCCGAGCGCAACACTAGTTCCACGGTTTTATCGTGTTTGGCGGCGCACGCCAGCGTCCTTTACAGCGATGGGATTCCTCGTCATCGGCTGGCCGACAAGCAGTTTGGTGTCTTTGAGTTCCAAAAGAACGGTAGCCACGTCTTAACGCAGCACATCGTCGACACGGTGCAGACCCCACACTCTCGCTGGAATGAAGTTCGAGAGGATGAGTTGGTTGCGTGCGGGTACGACGTGCTAACGAGTTCACCGCAAGGTGGCGTCAACTCATTCGTCAACAAAAAGCAAGATAGTTTGTTTGTGTATTTTCAGGGTCATCCAGAGTACGATACCCAGACTCTTCTAAAAGAATATCGGCGGGATATAAAAAGATTTCTCAGGCGGGAGAGAGAAACTTATCCCTCTATGCCCCTTAGATATTTCGACGCCTGTGTAACTGAACTTCTGACTCGTTTTCGGGAACGTGTTTTGTCTGATCCTCGAGACGAGCAAATGGTGTCGTTTCCCGAAGCTACTATTGTCGGAACCTTGCAGAATTCGTGGAGTGCGTGGGCAACAGACCTCTATCGAGGGTGGCTACAGTATTTGCTTTCGAGGAAGGCTGATGTCTCTCCTCCAGTTGCCCCAACGCGGATGACTTCCTGATTTGCTGCCAGGTTTTTACACCAACACCACATCATCCGTATGAAATCTGAAATTCTCCTAAATCTGCCGGAGCGGGTTAGCGATGTTCCCACGCCGTGGGGGGAGCATTCTCCGGACCAAGCCGCCCTAGTGGAACCTTCGGGGTCGTGGACGTATTCGCAGTTAGCTTCCGCGACGCTAAAGACGGAGATGTGGCTGCGTGGCTTGGAAGTGCGCCCCGGCGATCGAGTCATGATCGTTTGCGAGAATTGTAGAGCAATGGTTGTAATTTTCTTGGCGTTGGTTGCGTTAGACGCGTGGCCTGTCCTGGTAAATGCCCGGCTTTCAGCGCGCGAATTGGATGAGATCCGGGACCATAGCGGCGCACGCCGGGTAATCTATACCACTCAAGTGTCACATCACGCCGCCCAGCATGCGAAGCGACATGGCGCTGTAATGAATGACTTTCTGGATTTGGGTCCTATAGCAATCGGTGCGAAGAATGAAAGTGCGCAAACGGAGCCTGTTGATGGTGACCCCGCGAATCGGATTGCCGCTTTGATCTACACGTCGGGCACCACCGGCGTTCCAAAGGGCGTGATGTTGACTCACCGGAACCTTTTATTTGTAGCTGCCATTTCAGCCGACATACGAAAACTGGCTCCTGAAGATCGCCTCTACGGTGTTCTGCCAATTTCTCACGCGGTCGGACTCTCGGTGGTCCTGTTGGGATCACTCCTGAGTGGAGCGACGCTGTACCTAGCGCCCCGTTTTGATCCTGTGGCGACTCTTGCGGCAATCGAAAGAGAAAAACTGACTGTGCTTTTGGGAGCACCAGCCATGTTTTCGTTGTTGCTTGAATATACAAAGTTAAAGGGAATAACGTCCCTCAGTTTTCCTACACTCCGAATCATCTCGTCCTCAAGCGCTCCGCTAGAGCCTGCACTCAAGTCCGAAGTGGAGAGCCTTTTCAGTCTGGTGCTTCACAATGGTTATGGGGTGACAGAGTGCTCTCCCAACATTGCGCAGACGCGGCCGGAAGATCCGTTGCACGATACTTCAGTCGGTCCAATTTTTCCCGGGGTGGAAGTGAAATTGATCCGTGATGGCAAACCCGTGAGCTATGGGGAAGTTGGTGAATTATTTGTACGTGGCCCGAACGTCATGAAGGGCTACTACCGTAACCCAGAAGAAACCGCTATTGCTGTTGACGCAGACGGATGGTTCAATACGCGCGACCTTGCCAGGCTGGAGGATGGGAATCTTTTTATCGTTGGACGAACTAAGGAACTCATAGTGCGCTTCGGATTCAATGTCTATCCTGCTGAAGTCGAAGCAGTGCTGAACGCCCATCCTGGTGTCGTTCGCTCTGCCGTCATGGGCGGATCGGTTGATGGAGCCAAAGGTGGCGAGGAAATAGTAGCCTTTGTTCAACTATCAGCCGACTCACGCGTGACGGTTGCGGATCTGGAGAAACATGCTGGGGACCACCTTGCCCCATACAAACGACCATCCCACATTCTGCTTACTCCCAGTATGCCCGTTACTTCGACGGGGAAAGTGATAAAGGACGCGCTAGTTAAGATGGTGCAAGCTTCTGGATGAATTACTTCGGCTAAAGGCTGGGTAGCGTTTGGATCTTTAGATTGTTGGTAATGCCTGAAAGAAAATATGTTCCGACGTCATGTCTAGTTAGGCAGAAACGAAAGTGAATTCTTGATGCATGTTCTCCATGTTGTTGGCGCGCGCCCCAATTTTGTAAAAGCGGCACCCGTGCTGCGAGCCTTGAGAAATCGGAACGTCCGACAAACTCTGGTGCATACCGGTCAGCACTATGACCGCAACATGTCGGACATATTTTTCACGCAACTTGAAATCCCGGAGCCTGACGTAAATTTGGGGGGGGGATCAGGAAGCCACGCGTCGCAAACGGCAGAAATCATGTGTCGCTTTGAACCTGTCGTGATCGAACGGAAACCAGACATTGTTTTGGTTTACGGAGATGTGAATTCTACCATTGCTGCCGCTCTGGTTTGTTCCAAGCTGCTGATTCGCGTTGGCCACGTGGAAGCCGGCCTTCGCTCTTTTGATCGCACCATGCCAGAGGAAATAAACCGCATTGTGACCGATCTCTTTTCGACTTGTTGTTTACTCCTTCGGAGGATGGGGACACAAATCTTAACCGCGAGGGGGTGCCTGCGGAGAAAATTCATCGTGTTGGCAACGTGATGATCGATTCTCTTGTCCAATTCCTTCCAGCCGCCGCAAGGTGTCCGAGGAATGGTTTTCCCGAACGTTTCGCTCTGGTAACGTTGCATCGGCCATCGAATGTGGATGATGCACATAATCTACAGAGAGTGTTGGGTGCGTTAATTGAGGCGAGTGAGGGATTGGATATTATTTTTCCGGTACACCCGCGAACCCGTCAACGCATTTCGGAATTCGGTATCTCCACACATAAACTCCATCTCCTCGATCCAATTCCTTACATAGAGTTTCTGGCATTACAGAGTCGCGCCGTCGTTGTTATTACAGATTCTGGCGGTATCCAGGAGGAAACGACTTATTTGGGTGTGCCATGCTTGACCTTGCGGGCCAATACCGAACGCCCGGTGACGGTGACGATTGGGACAAACATCCTGGTCGGTGATGACAAAGAGAAGTTAATGGACGAGCTAAGGAATATTTTGACAGGGAGCGCCAAAAAAGGAGCTATCCCACCACTGTAGGATGGTCATGCCGGAGACCGCATCGCGAGCGTTTTGAATATGTCGGGACAATAAATCTCGTCGCCGGCATGAACTCTTCCTGAAGCTTCTAATGACAATTGAGCACCGCAAGCCATCCTAGACTCCTAGCTAGATTAACATCCGTCCTTCGAGCGTGAAACCCTTCCTGTTATGACTTCACAAATGTATACAACGTGGTGACACGTGTGCCCGGCGCAAGGTGGAACTTTGACAGGCCGCAAACCTCGATTGTGCATTTGTCGATCTTTTTCATACTTACGAAGGGCCCGCACTGCACGCTGTAACGTGACAGTATCCGGCTGGAATCTAACTTAGCGAGTCAATCCGGAAAGTTCCCCCGGCTCTGACGGATAGCTATTCTTGAGAAATCGGGCAAAGAACTTTCTTTGGGGAACAGATTGAAAGCAGCACACACTCAATAATTACTGGCGCGACAGAGCCAAACGGTTCGAGCCCGTGCCCTCTAGATGCAAGCTGTCAATAGAGTCATGACCGAGTCATTGATACAACTCCGCGGTAGTCTCCGCATCACCGAACCCCCCGATAATGAGTACACTTCCGTTCTTCAACAGTGTTGCGGTATGCCACGTGCGATCGAAGTCGTCTATTCCGACGGCAGAAAAAGAACCATCGAGGGGACTATAAATCTCCGCGACGACGCTTCCACCTCCAACGATTAGAACGGTACCGTCTGGGAGCAGTGTCGCTGTATGGGCCCAACGTCCCACCTCCATAGGTTTGTTCGTGGCCAGAAACGATCCCGTCGCAGGGTCATAAATCTCGGCGGTGTTAGTCCCAACTAGAGTCGAGTCGGTGAAGCCACCAGTTATTAACACCTTCCCGTCGGGTAAAAGCGCGGCGGTATGTCCGGCACGAGGTGTCGTCATTGGTCCCACGACGGTGAAGGCTCTCGTCGAAGGGTCATAGAGTTCTGCCGTTGCGAGTGGCTGGCCGTCGAATGGAGATGTCGAGGTCATACCGCCCACAATTAGCACCTTGCCATCGGACAGCAGGGTTGCGGTCTGACCGATTCGCGCCGTGGACATATTTCCAGTGAGGGTAAATGTTCCGGTTGAGGGATCATAGACTTCAGCTGTTGCTGAACCATTGCCAGCAAATGGAAGAGGCTCTCCTCCCGTACTGGCGCCCCCGACAATCAACACTTTTCCTGTCACCAGAAGCGTTGCCGTGTGCGCTCCGCGGGCCTGGCTCATATCGTCAGTCGGCGCAAAAGAACCATTCGATGAATCGTAGAGTTCTGCGCTTTTCACTGCCGGCGATGTACCTGGGCCCTCGCAATCGGGCTCGTCAAATGAAAATCCTCCAGCTATTAATACCTTTCCATTTGGCAGAAGCGTGGAGGTTTGGGCGTAGCGGCGCTCCTTCATTGATGAGGTAAGCGCGAAAAACCCCAGAACAGGATCGTAAACTTCCGCAGAACTCATTCCCGCGTAGCAGTTGTAGTCCTTCAATTGAACGCCCCCTGCGAACAGCACTCTCCCATCTGACATTAACGTGGCGGTATGAAAGGATTGGCTAAGCACAGGCTGCACGGTAGGTGAAAAGGGGGAAGGCGTTGTCGTCACCACTACCAAGGCGCTGGTGCTGTAGTCTTCATTCGCTGAAGAAGTCGCAGACACGCTATAAATGCCCGTCGCCAAAGGAGCCGTGTACAAGCCGTCACTAGTCACCGTTCCCCCGCCGACGTCTTGAACCGTCCAACTCACTTGGTTATTGGCGAGACCAACTACCGTTGCCGAGAACACCTGGGTTACGCCTGGACGGACCACAATGGAGCTGGGAGCAATCGTGAGAACGCCTGACGGAAGGGTGACTAGAGCAGTCCCTATGACGCCAGGTGCCACCTTGCTGACAGCAGTAATGGTGACAAAGTATCCGGCTGAAGCCCCGTCCGAAGGCGCCGTATAGAGTCCGGTGCTGTCAATGGTTCCCGCATTGGTCGTCGCATGCCAATTCACCGACTGATCGCTCAGACCCGACACTTGCGCGACGAACTTCTGGCTCTGGCCGCGAAGGATGGTTGCGGTCCCGGGTGTTACCAGCACTCGCGCCGTTGAACCCACTACGATGGAAGGTGGAGGGGACGGAATTGACGAAATTGGTGACGATCCACAACCGGAGAGCGTTAGCACAACTGATAGGGGGGTAATCCCCAGGAGACTCTTGAGCCAGCTTGATTTCATTTCTTTCACCTCGGTCAAGGGCGAGATTCTCGCAAGAAGTAGCAAATGGCAATGGACGCAGCGTTAATTATTCTTCTATTCTTCTTCATCAAGCAACCCGCTGTATTGATAGGACTTATGCTCTCGGATGGCGCGGACCTGGTCGCCGTCCTCGCTCTCTTGTTACGCTCGACGCCATGGATTGTCAGTGCAACGAGAAAGATTTCAGCTAGTCATTAAGATTTCTGTTGGTGTGCTGCGGAGTGGCTTGAACTTCTTTACATCTGCCTCAGGCGCTCCGGGCCTAGCGATCTGAGGGGCTACTCTATCCCTCCGGATTTGTCGTCGGATAGGTATTAACGCGGCACCGAAACGCAGCGCGGCCCGATGTGTCACCTGAGAAGAAGATCGGGTGGCAAGTTTCCGGTTGTCCCTTATTGGCGCGCGATTATGCCTCGGGCGCCCGCGAAACAGTCGTCGGAGTAGGGGTAGTCACTCAGTGCAATCTGCTGTGCTTGCGAGTCCATTACTCCAGTTAGACCATCAGGGCCTATCCTTGTGGAAGATAGATCAACGGCAGCCCCCACGACCGTGGCCCCGGCGAGGTTGAACGTCTGATCGCAGCCGTTCGATAGGGTCAGGGTGCCGGAAAGTCCAAAATGACCGCCACTGTCTGACTGGGCTGCCTGCATGAGCTGGGCGGAAACGTTAATTGTATTCCCAGACAGTTGCAAGGTCCCCGTATAAAGTCCATTTATCAGTTGGAACTTCGCGCCGGTCATGGTACCGGTTTGTTCACCCTCACATCCCCCAGTGAAGTGGTAATTTCCATTTGAAAGCGAGGTATGGTCCGGAGAGAGGTCACCATCCAATGTCAGCATCACACCCAACTCCACGGATGATGTGATAGATACGTGGCCTTGTTCGTTGATGGTACCGGAAAAAGGCAAGCCATCTGGGCAAGTAGTCGACGCAGTGAAGGATTGAAAGTGTGCCACTCCTACAACTGAGTTCCCCGAAAACGTGAGTGCCGCATCAAGAGTTAGTGAAGTGCTGGACACGTTGAAATGCCAGCTTTCAGCAAAGGTAGTCGCCGTGGAGGGCGAGACGGGGGTAGTGGGCGAGACAGGCGTGGGTGACGATCCACAACCGGATAGCGTTAATACCGCTAAAAGGGGCGCGATCACCAAGGTACTCTTGATCCAGCTTGAGTACATTTCTTTGACCTCGGGCTGGAGCGAGATTCACGCAAGAAGTCGCGAAAAGCAATCTACGCGATGTCAATTACTCTTCAATTCTTCTTCAACAGGCAACGCACTGCATTGATGGAACTTACCCCATCCTTCCGCGAGGGATCAGTTTGACCCTCGGAAGACCTCCTGTTACGCTTGACGCCATCTTTAAGGAGGGCAACATGGGGGCCACTGTCTCCGCACCGCGTCGGCTCTCTTTTGGCGTCTTTGAAGCGGACTTGCATTCAGGGGAGTTGCTGAAGTACGGGAATAAAGTCCGCTTGCAGGCACAACCCTTCCAACTCCTCGTCATGCTTCTGGAGCATCCGGGCGAACTGGTGACCCGAGAGGAGATTTGCTCGAGGCTTTGGCCGGCGGACACTTTTGTTGACTTCGATCGCAGTCTGGGCACAGCTCTCAATAAAATCCGTGAGGTTTTGAACGATTCGGCGGCGGAGCCGCGTTTTGTTGAAACCTTGCCTCGTCGCGGCTACCGTTTCATCGCTCCGGTTACTGCTGTCGAATCGGATCCAGAACCGCCGCCCCCCGCTGCGGACTTGGCGAAGGTGCCGACCCGCAGTAGATTCTTTCATTCTGCTGTCGGGATCACTGTTCTTCTTTTATCAATCTCGATTGGTGCCGTCTCGTCGAGGTGGTGGCTCCCGAAGTTGAGCGGCACGCCGCCGGTACGGTCCATCGCAGTTCTTCCCCTGTTGAATCTATCGAACGATCCGGAGCAGCAATTTTTCGCAGAAGGAATGACGGACGAACTCATCACGGATCTCGCCCAGATCAGTTCCCTCCGCGTCACCTCGCGAACATCCGTCATGACGTACCTGGGAACCCGCAAGCCTGCTGCTCAGATAGCTCGCGAACTGGGCGTGGACGCTCTCGTAGAAGGGTCGGTACTCCGATCGGGCAGCCAGGTCCGCATCACCGCGCAGTTGATTAATGCCGCTTCCGATCGCCATTTGTGGGCGCGCAGTTACGATCGGGATTTGAGCGACGTTCTGACTGTACAAAGCGAGGTAGCCCGCGAAATCGCGCAGAACATTTCTCTTGAACTTACGCCTCAAGAAAGGTTGAGCTCTCGCGACCGCGTCCCGTGAACCCGCAGGTTGCACTGCTGTGCTTCAAAGGCTCCTATTACCTGAGCAAACTTGATACGTCTCGTGCCAAGGAAAGCTTTACGGAGGCGATTCAACTAGACCCCCTCAGTGCCGAGTCATGGGCGGGGCTGGCCGACACCCTGCATACGATGGGCGTGAAGGGCGACTACGACGCGTTTTCGCAAGCACGGGACGCGGCAAACAAAGCGCTGCAGATTGATGGGGCGCAAGCGCAGGCACTCATGGTTCTCGGCGCGGTCGCCTTCCTCCACGACTGGAACCCTACGCAATCGGAGATTTTTTTCCGAAAGTCTATCAATGCACGTCCTGGGTACGCCATGGCGCATGCGCTGTTCGCCGACACCCTCGCCCACCAAGGCAAATTTGAGGAAGCAATCCAGCAAATCAAATTGGCGAGCGCGTTGGATCCGGTGTCGGTAGTGACCAATTCGATGGCATGGCATGTATATTTCAGCGCTCGCCGGTATGACGATGCTTTGCGAGTCATCCTCAGCGCGATCGAGTCGATCCCGAGTTTGAACCTGGCTATTGGCGTTTGGGCGTCAGTTGGGAGCAAAAAGGCGAATACCAGAAAGCGATCAAGGCTCTTCATGATGGAGAGTCAGAAGAGGAAGCCTCGGAACTGCGCGACGCCTTTTCCTCCCGTGGGGCGCGCGGCTACTGGCAACGCAAGCTGGAGATTCTCCTCCGCCAAAGAACGCCCGAAGATCGCTATGGGTTTTCTGCCATTGCACGCTGTTATATGCGCACCGGAAACCGGGAGGAGGCCATCGTCTCCCTGGAAAAGGGTTACGAGATGCACGATCCGTATCTTATTTTTTGGCTTCCAGTTTACGAGGAGTTCGATCCCCTGCGCTCCGATCCGCGTTTTCAAAGAATGCTTCACGGTCTGGGCGTTTCGTGATTGCCATGCCGCGCCTGCCGATAAATTCTTCCCGGCGCGGATCAAGATTTATATTTCTGAGAGCTCTGCCATCGAAGAAGACGGCCACATTAGGTTTGATCTGCACGATTCTTTCGCTTCCCGCGATAGCGCAGGTTCAGAACGGACAAATCATCGGAGTAATCGTAGATCCTTCGGGAGCCGCGATGGCTGGAGCGAGTGTTTATGTTCGCAATCCGGATACTGGTTATGAGGCTCATTTGGAAAGCAACGAGTTTGGCATCTACACCGTCCCGGAGTTGATTGTCGGCTCATACACCATTCACGTCGAAGTCCCCGGTTTCAAAACAATCATTGCCACGAATTTAGTTGTGAATGCCGGGACGGTTCTGCGCGTTGATTTTAAGCTGGCTTTGGGCCAGCGCTCGGAAGCGGTCGAAGTGAACGATGCCGCACGGCTCGTCAATACAGAGGACTCCCGCCTGTCGTACAGGATGGATTCCGATCTGATCGCAAGTCTGCCTCTAAACGGTCGTAACGTATACGACCTTATCCAATACGAGCCCGGTGCCACCAATGTAAGTGGCATTATGTTTGAAAATGGAGCTAACACGGTTGTGAATGGCGTACGAGAAAGCTTCAACGGATTTCTGATTAATGGGATTTCCAATACAGGCCTGAGCGGCGGTCCGGTCAATCAGCCCATTCTGGATACGGTGGAGGAATTCCAGCTATTGACTCTGAACAACTCAGCGGAGTTCGGCAGTAGCGCGGGCGCGATTACGAACCTGGTTACCAAGTCGGGCACGAATCAGTTTCATGGCAGCGCGTGGGAGTTTTTGCGCAACGAAATCTTAGACGCAAATCCATTTTTCGCAAACGATACCCCTAACCCCGCCGACCGGAAAAGAGCACCTCTACGTCTGAACCAGTTTGGCGCCACCTTGGGCGGACCCATCAAGAAGAACAAGCTCTTCTTCCTGGTCGCCTATCAGGGCGAGCGATTTCTCATTTCTTCCCCGGGTCCCGTCTATACTGAATCCCCAGAATTCCGGTCGGCTACGATTTCCGCGTTTCCCAATTCGGTGGCTGCCCTCTTGTATAGAAGTTTTCCACCCGCAGGCCAGGGCACTCCCGTCGCAACCTTGCGGCAATATATAAGCTCGTCGGCCGGCAGCCGATTCCAAACTTTTGCGGACTATCTTTGTCCCGCCAATACCGACGGTGGGACTTCCAGATCCGGCGCGATTTCCCGCAAGTTCGCCACCCTGTTTGGTGTCGAGCAAGCGGACATTGATCAGATGAATGCAAACTGTGCGGGAGGTTCTCCGTATTCGGCGCCCCTGGCTGGCGCATTCAATCGCGACGTGAATTTTATCCAGAAAGTGATTGCTCCGAACAATTCGCAGACGGACGGGAACCTCTTCAATGGCAACGAAGCGTCATTACGGGCCGACTATTATTTCAACTCGGACAACCGGTTCTTCAGTCAGTTCAATTGGGCGCAATCCGAAGATAGTTACAGCAGCCCAACCTCCGCTCGTGGCTTCACAAATCCCTCAACCTTCACTACGCCGAACTTCCAGTTCAGCTTTATTCACACCTTCACTCCTACTTTGTTAAACGAATTTCGGACGGGTTACGCGTTGAACGCGAGTGCGATCAAGGTTCCCCTGCCGGGTGTACCTTCCATCCTCTTCGACGATGCCACATTGGGGTTTGGCACCGAGAAAGGCGCTCCGCAGAACTTTCGGGAGAACATCTACAACTACAACGACGTACTTTCATTTGCGCAAGGGAAACACAATCTGAAGACTGGCATCGAACTGCGTCGCAATATTGAGAACAGCGATTTCAACGCGGGCCGTCCCGAATACTCCTTTTTTGACTCTCTTTTTTTTGCAGTAGATGCGCCGTATTTAGAAGATGTCGGGGTCGATCCTGGTTTCGCAACCGGCGGTCCGGCCTCCTTGGCGACAGCATCCGTCATTGGCGAAACTGGGACGTCGGAGCCTATGTGAACGACGACTGGAAAGTTTCTCGGCGACTCACTTTGACTCTTGGACTTCGGTACGACCTCTACACACGAGATACGGAACTTAACGATCTGGCAACGACGTTCATAAAGGGACCGGCCAAAACTTTATTGACAACATTACGACTGGAGCAGGACAAATTAAAAGCGCAAGCACACCTTGTCCGGCGACCCCAAAGCGACCCTTGCTGGTGAGTGCGGTCCTGGAGGTTTTGCCGCCGCCAAAATTTGGGCAAAGCGCTCCCCATGATCTGGGCCCGCGAATAGGCTTTCCGTGGGACGTGTTCGGAGATGGCAAAACTTCCTTTCGCGGAGGTTTCGGCATTTCGTATGAAGGAACTCTTCAAAAACGCCTGTCACTCACCCGGTGGAATCTTCCGTTCTATTCGCTCAACCAAGTCTCGAATGTTTTGGACAATAACCCCGACGGTAAAGTGGTTTATGGCCCGGTGGGTGGCGGCACTCCAACCTTCTCAGGCAGTGCACCGCCTGCGCAACATTCAGGCTGGGAGTCCAGGCGACTGGAAACATATCCGGCTGGGACCCCTCGAACCCGCAAACTTCGGGCTTTACGGCTATCGTTTTTCCGGATGGCCTCCGCGACCCCGACGTCGAAAACTGGTTTATCGGCCTCCAGCGTGAACTAATTCCCAAGCTGACCATAGAGATCAACTACGTAGGCACGGCAGGACGGCACCTCTTTCGTGCTGAGAATGTGAATCGCCTCCCCGGTGGGCGGCTCCCGGAAGGGACATCGTGACCGATAACTTTGGCCGGCGGCTTTGCAGTCAGATCAATACCAACACAGCGGCCAACGGCCTGGAAATCAATCCGCTCGGGCTGTTGAACCCCAATTACGGGACTTTACGAGTCTGGGAAAACACAGCTGAATCGATTTATCACGGATTGCAGGTCTCGGTGCAGAAAAAGGCAGCCCGAGGTTTACAGTTCGGCGGGAACTATACTTACAGCCACTCAATCGATGATGGGTCATCATGGCAAAGCGGCCCCACCAGCGCCGATGGTCCTGCCGCCGGCGACGGGATTACGACCGACCAAACTCAGCCCGGTCTTGATCGCGGCAACTCAGTCTTCGATATTCGTCATCGCTTCACATTCAACTACGTTTGGGAAATGCCCTTCTACCGAAATAGCCCCGGCGTGCGCGGTGCTATGCTGGGTGGCTGGCAGTGGAATGGCATCTGGTCTTCACAGAGCGGAGCACACTGGTCGCCGTTTGATCTCCGAGGGTCCCGTCTCTATTCTGAAGATCCAACCGCATGTAGCTCATCCGCCTTTGATCCAGTAAATTGCATAAATCTAGGTGGTGACTACAACCTTGACGGCGAAAACAATGACCGTCCAAGTGCGATCTCGAATCACATTCATACCACGCACGCGCAGTGGGCCAACGGATTCGACCTGCCCGGCAATTTCTTTTACGCTCCATGTTTAGGCTGCGTGGGAAACCTTGGTCGGAATACATTTATCGGTCCCAACTACTGGGTTCTCGACACCTCGCTTCTCAAGAACCTCCGTGTTTCAGAAAGATTTCATCTGCAACTTCGAATTGAAGTCTTCAATCTCTTCAACCATACAAACTTTCTACTCGGCGATAACAACATCAACAGTCCATCTTTCGGGATCGCGGGCGGCACTCATCCACCGCGCAACCTGCAACTCGGTTTGAAGATGAGTTATTAGATTTCGCCTGATGTGCTTCTCCCGGACGCGGGGGATTGTTCAAATTCGCACAACGAATAGGTGGAGGAGTGGTTAGCCCTAATTTGCGGCCCTGTCGTATTGCCTGAATTGAGGCGCAACTTCGGTGTAGTCAAACCGTAAGAGCAGGTAGGTCCACGAGGCTGCCACTGTAATGACTTTCTAGCCGTGGTTGTGGGGGACGGCTAGCTCGGCCAGCCAATAGCCAGACGTAGCCGCGGCCTGCGCGGCTTGCTGGCGGCCTGCATCGGCCATGGCTTTCAGGGCGGCTTCGCGCTGCTGCTGAAATACTTTCTCCAGATGCGCGCCGTAGTAGCTCCCATCCTGGCGCGTGGCGTATTGTCTCACCGATTCTGGGCTGCCGATCTTCAGCGTCTCGCCCAGTTCCAAACCTGCTTCGAGGAAGAACTCGCGGTCCTGCCCATCGGGCACGCCGAACACGAACGGCTCCCCCCAATCGAAGGCGTTCTTGACCATCTTCATGGGATATTTTCTCAGCAATTCGAGCCCGTCCCGGTTGAGATACTCCAGCAGCAGCGCACTGCCCGGAGCGGATTCCGCAGCGATCGCGCGCAGGGTTTCCTTCATCCCTTCTTCCGGGACGTACATGCTCACGCCCTCGCAAATGTAATAGGTCTTACGTCCGGGCTGGAAACCTGCGCGGTGCAGCGCCTCGCCGAGGCTTTCCCGAGCGAAATCGATCGGGGCATACACCACATTGTCGGGCGCGCCGCCCAGAACCACTTCTACGCGCCGCTTTTTGTATTCCTGGGTGGTGCCGTAATCGATCTCGATGACCGCAGTGTCCTTCAACAGTTCCGCGAAGCGGTGGGCCCGCGTGTCGAATCCGGCGCCCAGGATCACCAACTGCGTCGCCCCGTTGCGGACGGCGCGCTCCATCAGTTCGTCGATAAATCGCGTCCGAAGCAGCATCAGCCACGTAAAGCCGAAGAGATCGGGATCGTTGATGGCTTCCTGAAAATCCTGATCGAGAGCCTTGCTGAGAGGATGGTCGGCTATCAGAGCCAACTCAGCCGGGCCAATCAGCCGGTCGGCGGCCCAGTCGGGATTGCGTACGCTGGCATCGGGCTCGCGCGATCCAAATGCACGCGCCGCAGCGGTCAGGATGGAGGTGCGGGAGGGTAATCCGTTGTTTTCCATTTAGGGATTATCGAATATTTCGTTAATGAAGCAGCCAACTGCCCAGAGACAAATAAAGGCGAAGTCATTAACTCCAGAGCCGATTCCATGATCGCTCTTGATCCCACTGCGGGGTGGGATCAAAATAGCCTGAGCCCGGCACCAGATGTTGGCGAACTACCTCTTCGTTAAGAGTCACTCCGAGGCCGGGTCTGTCGGGTACTGTAATCCATCCGTGATTGACAATTGGTGTTTTAGCGTACTCTTGTGCGAGCGACGACCACCAAGGCACATCCAAGGAGTGATTCTCGAGGGCAAGAAAGTTCTGAGTGGCGGCGGCACAATGGACGTTTGCCATGCAACTCACCGGCGTCCCGGCAAAGTGCATGGCCATGGGCGCACCGTATTCCTCGGCCATATCTCCAATTTTGTGTGTCTCGAGAATTCCACCCGACGTTGCGAGGTCTGGATGAATCTTGCTCACAGCATGTCTTTCACAGAGAACCCGGAAAGGTTCTTTCAGGTAAATATCCTCGCCGGTGAGGATCGGGATTGGACTCTCGTCAGAGATTTGCTTCAGCAAATCTGTGTACTCCCAGGGAATCACGTCTTCCATCCATGAGAGATTGTATTTCTCATAAGCCTTGCCCAGCCGGATAATGGACTTCACGCCGAGATGACCTAAGTGATCCATAGACAGCGGAATCTCCATCCCCACGGCGTCGCGAACCGCAGAGACATATTGCTCAAGCATGGCGATTCCCTTATCAGTGACTTCCATCGCAATAAAAGGATGGGGGAGTTGGTTTTCTTCCCATTGGCTGAGATCGGAGGGTGCAGTGACGGTGCCTGGAGTGTCCGAGACCATCTCAACCCCAAGATCCATCTTTAGCCAGGTGAGTCCCATTCCTTCTTTGCGCTCTTCCATGCGCTGCGCATAAATTTTCGGATCTTTGGACTCGGTGGTGTCAGCGTAGATGCGAATCTTGTCGCGGAATTTGCCGCCGCCCAGCATTGCGCATACAGGGACGTTGTAGACCTTGCCAGCGATGTCCCACAGCGCCATTTCAATGGCGCAGACTCCACCGCCTTGCCGCGCAGGACCGCCGAATTGCTTGATCTTGCGGAAAATTCTGTCGAGCTGCAATGGATTCTCGCCGACAATACGGCTCTTCAGGAAAAGAGCGTAGGTGGGGCTTGCACCATCACGAACTTCGCCGAGCCCGTACACACCTTGATTGGTATTAATTCGAATGATGGGGCAAGGACTGGGTCCGGGCTTCGCAACATTGGCCACTCGCAAGTCAGTAATCTTTAGCGTGGAAGGACTCGAATTGGTGTTGAGTCGTTGCGGATAGGCCTCCATCGGCTCGCCAACCAGTAGCGCACTCCCAAGCGCCAGAGCCGAGGTTTTCAATGCCTCTCGCCGATTGAAGCCCTGCTGACGATTCTTGCTCACGGCAATCCGCCTTTCGTTTGACTACACCTTACTCACAGCCTTCCAAATCTTTTCACGGCTTCTTCAATTGACCTGAGCTTCTCAATGTGGGCGTACATTGAGTGCTCCTTGAAATCCATCTCCTGCGCAACCGCGAGTACCTCTGCGGCTTTCGAGCGGGGCACGGCGACGACGCCATCCGCATCCGCAACCACGATATCGCCCGCGCTGATGGGCACGCCGTCACATACTACAGGGATATTCGCGCCCGCGAACCGATAGTGACCCACGGACGTCGAGGGAACTGTACCCAGCGCAAAAACCGGGAAGCCGATTTTCTGCAAATATGCAGTGTCGCGAACCCCGCCGTCAATGACGGCGCCGGAGAAATTGCGCGCTGCCATCGCAGTTCCCATCAATCCACCCATGCCAGCGATGTCAATGCCATCCTCGACGACCATCACATATACCGAATTGGGCCCACCAGAATCAATTGCCGCCAGCATGCCCTGCAGCGCGTCTGGATCGTGGTTTTCTTCTTTCTTCAATTTGACGGTAATGGCAAAACCTGCAAACTTCGATGGAAAGATGGGGCGCATATGGTGAGACAAATAAATTCGCTGCCCGGTTAGTTTTTCCATTGCGTCGGAGACGGACGCGACTTCGACATGGCGATACTCGTCCAGCAAAGCTGCGTCATTCGCGGGCTCCGCAGGCTTGGAAAATGCTGGGAGTATCGCCAGAGACCCGATGCCGAGAATGACCAACGGCAGCATCGCAACTACGGCAAGAACAGTCTTGCCGCGAGCATTGAGGATGCGGAGTTTTCTTCCCATATCGCTCATTCTCCCTTCTTAATGTCCGGCTAGCCGCTTCGTGGGGCAATAGCGAGACCAACTGGCGTCGTGGCAATTTCACGCTTCGGGTCCACTAGCAACCACATCAGAGAGCCGACGATACATAGAACCGCCGCTGCAAAAAAAGACGTGCTCCATCCGAAATGCTTCGCAAGCACTGGAGTTAAAGATGCCGTTACCGCGCCGCCAATTTGGCAGCCCATATTCATTACGCCTGAGACTGAGCCCGCAGAGTATCCGGCGATGTCCGAACTTACAGACCAGAACGCGCTTTGCGAGAGGTAAAGAGCGCCAGCTCCTCCGGCGAGGATAATACTCGCAATTCGGGCATCTGTTGCATACGTTCCGAGCGCAACAAAAATTGCTGCCAGACCCATACTGATGCCAGCAACCCCGCAGCGGCCAACCCGGCTCCCGTAGTGTTTGGTCAGTTCGTCGCCAATCCAACCGCCAAGAGGGGAGCACGTTGCCATCGCGATAAAGGGAAGCATCCCGTAATACGAGCTGGACTTTAGGTCTAAACCGCGAACCGTACTTAGATAAATGAAGAACCACGAGAAAAAAATGTATGCGACATAGCCATAGGAAAAGTAACTCACCGATAGGGCTAAGAGATTCTTGCTCGCAAGAATGGTCAGCCACGACAACGGCTTTTCAGTCGTAGAGAGCGCCCGGGGCAGGCCGGACTGAATATGCTCAAGCTCCTCATCTTGCATCCAAGGATGCTCTTCAGGTTTGTCACGTGCCAGCGCGACCCAAATGATTCCTGCGGCCAACCCAATAATTGCGCTGATCCAGAAAGACCACCGCCATCCGTGACGCACAAGAATGTAAGTAATAAGAGGAGGCGCAATTCCAGCGCCCGCTCCCACCCCCGCGAAAATAAACCCATTGGCAATCCCCTTCTCGTGCGAAGGAATCCAGCTTGCAACCAACCTGTTGCTTGCAGGATAGACAACCGCTTCTCCGACCCCCAAAAGAAAACGTGCGCTCAACAGCGCAATGAGTGCGCCTTTGAAGCCTGAGGGAACGAACGCGGTCAGGGATGTAAACACAGCCCACCAGATAATTCCGAATGTCAGTACGAAACGTGGGCCGAAGCGATCTGCCAGGCGTCCGCCGGGCGCTTGAAAAAGCGCATATCCCAGTACGAAGGCGCTGAATACCCATCCGAGTTGGACGTGGTCCAGGTTAAATTCTGTCTCAATGGAACGGCCTGCAATAGAAATGTTGACGCGATCCAAAAATGCGATGGCGCTGATTATGAACATCCAGAAAATCAAGAGCCAGCGAATTCGGCCGCGGAAGATGTTCATGATGGGTAAGACTCCGCGATTGTAAGCCAGCGGACAACATTGGTGTTTGACAAATCGTTGCCGATTTGAGAGTTTCTGTGCGGTTGTGAGTTGTCAGGAGATTTCCATGACACTAGCTTCGAGCGGACGCCTTGCGAAACCAATCAGCATTGCCGCTTTGATCATTTGCGCGAGTTGGTTAGTTGTTCCTGCTCCTGCCGCCGCGCAGCTGCTGACATTTTCGAAGCAGGATGTCATTGACTACACCTCACAGAATCCCTTTGACCGTCTTCCCGACGGCAGGCCCAGGGTGCCCGACGATCTGATCGAGCGGGCGCGGGGGATCTCATCTGAGGAAGTGTGGGCGATTCTCCAGCAGAAGGGATTCAACAATCAGTACGCGGATGGATTTCAAGTTTTGCACCCAGGGAAGACCTTGGTCGGACGCGCCTTCACCGTCCAATTTATGCCGTTGCGCTCCAATGTTGATGACATCGCCGAAGCGAAGGCAAAGGATCATGGCATTCCGCGAATCACCAATCAGACTGCAATTGACATGTTGCAGCCGGGCGATGTTTTGGTCGTAGATCTCTTCGGCAAAAAAGTGAACGGAACCATCGTCGGAGACAACCTCTTTTACTATGTCAACAAGGCGACTCATGGCGGGGGTTTAGTGGTTGATGGCAGCATCCGTGACCTCGATGGAATTTCCGAGATTGACATGCCTGCTTATTTCCGGACCACGGATCCGACGCCGATTGGAAATGTCATGCTGACCGGAATTAATATTCCCGTGCGCATTGACGGCGTTACCGTGATGCCGGGTGACCTCGTGGTGGGCGATCGCGAAGGCGTATATTTTGTTCCGCCACAGTTCGTCAAAGAAGTTCTTGATCACGCCGACGAACTCCACATCCATGATGAATGGACCAGGAGAAAATTCGACGAAGGCAAGTACAAGTCCAGCGAGATTTACGGGTCACCGTCTGATCCAAAGTTGCAGCAGGAATACAAGGAGTATTTAAAGCGAAGATTGGACGAGCTTCAAAAGGAACGTAATTCCAAGTAGGGACCAAGTAAGTACAACGCGGGGTGCAATCATGTTTGATTCGACTGGAAAAGAGATCACGCGTCGCGGGTTTATCACGAAGATGGGGAAGAGTTTTGCCGTGGTCAATGTTGCGGGCGTATTGCTAAAGGATGCAGCTGGGGAACTCGTGGTTCCTGATCCCCCCGGCAAAAAGCTGGGATGGGCGGTTGTGGGCTTAGGCAGTCTTACTATCAACCAGATATTGCCGGCGTTTGCCAAGTGCGACAAGTCCAAAGTCGTCGCTCTCGTCAGCGGCCATCCTGACAAAGCGAATAAGCTTGCACCGCGTTACGGAGTAAATCCAAAGAACATTTACAACTATCAGAACTACGATTCGATCAAGGACAATCCGGAAGTAGATGTCATTTACATTGTCCTGCCCAACGGCATGCACGCCGAATACACCATTCGCGGGCATCAGGCAGGCAAACATGTGCTGACAGAAAAACCCATGGCCAACACCCCCGCCGAGTGCCAGCAGATGATTGAGGCAGCGCGAAAAGCAGACCGCAAACTAATGGTTGCGTATCGCTGCCGGTACGAGCCCTACAATCAGGAGGCGATTCGTATCGCGCGCTCCAAGGATCTCGGCCCGACGCAGATGATTCTAGCCGATACGGGATTCAAGATGGGCGATCCCACACAGTGGAGACTGAATAACGCGCTCGCGGGCGGGGGTTCGATGATGGACATCGGCATCTATTCGCTCAATGCGTCTCGTTATCTTTCCGGCGAAGAACCGACTCAGGTGAACGCGATGATGTACAGCGCGCCCGGCGATCCGCGCTTTAAAGAAGTCGAAGAGAACGTCATCTTTCAACTGCACTTCCCCAGCGGAATATTGGCGAATTGCTCGTCAAGCTATGGTTACTTCCACCAGAGCCGCTATTGTGTGGTGGGGACTGAAGGCCGGCTCAAAATGGATCCGGCAACCTGGTACTCCGGAAATCGCCTGAAAGTTGAGCGAGATAACAAAATCGAAGAAATCGAGCTTCCCGAGCGTGACCATTTCGCCGCTGAGATGGAACACATGTCGGACTGCGTAATGCAGAACAAAGAACCGCTCACCCCGGGTGAAGAGGGTTTGCGCGATCTGAAAATTATCGCCGCAGTCTACGAAGCGGCGAAAACGGGCAAAACTGTCACGTTGTAATGGGCTCGATCGCTCGTCGTCAAAACCGCCGAGCACGGGAATGCGACTCTGCCTCGCCCGCCGATGGAGTGCAAACGCCTGATGCATCTGATAAATGTCGCTGCAGTTTGTCTCCTCCTGCGACCGGGGATACTGCTTACGAACCCTACATGGCAGTCCGCGGGAAACGTTTCACAAGTTGAAGTATTGCCCAACGGTGTGGAGCTCCAGGTCGCTGAGGGCCGCGTCCGTATTTTAGCGGTTGCGCCGAATGTGGTTCGTGTGCGATATGCGTCAACGGGCGCCTTTCCGGCGGAGCATTCTTTTGCGGTTTTACCAACAGCGTTTCCGGAAGCGACAAACGTTCGCGTGGAGCAGTCTCAAGACTCCGTCAGTTTCTCTACCGGCGTAGTCCAAGTGGAAATTCTAAGAACCCCGCTGCGCGTGCTCTTCCTGAATTCCGAAGGCCAAGTAATTTCTCAGGATCACCCCGGCTCGCTTAGAATCCCACCTCAATAAGCGTCGGTCCTTCGGCCCGAAACCCTTCCTGCAATGCCTTCACAAATGTATCCAACGTGGTGACACGTGTGCCCGGAACTCCCATTCCCTTGGCCAGAGAAATCCAATCCAGGTCTGGACGGTCGATCTCGAATAGAATCGGCGGCGCGGGGACCGGGTTCGCCAACACCTAGGCTGGCATACTCGCGCTTAAGGACGGCATAGGCGCGATTGGCGAAAATTACCGTCGTGATCTTGAGACTCTCTCTCGCCATAGTCCATAGGGCTTGCGCTGTGTACATCCCGCTTCCGTCCGCTGACAGGCATAACACTCGACGATCCGGACAAGCTACCGCCGCGCCTACAGCTAGCGGCATGGCAATCCCGATGGAGCCACCAGTGTTTGCGAGCCAGTCGTGGCGTGGACAGCCTCTGGTGGCCGCCATTAGGCCCCTCCCAGAGGTCATGGATTCGTCTACCACGATGGCGTTTTCGGGTAGGAGGGCCGCCACGGCAGCCGCCAGGCCTTGTGGGAGTGATTTCGCCAGCGGGCGATGGAGGCCGGTCCGCCTTGGCAGGCAGCGGACGACCGTGTGTCCAGAGAGAGCGCTATCGCCAGCGCATCGAGCGCACCGGCACAATCTTCGCTTGGCGAGGCTAATGTGTGCAGCACACATTCCGGCGGAGTGAGCACGCTGTCCTTGCCCGGGTAAGCGAAATATGCGACGGGAACCGGTGAGCCAACCAGGATGATCTGCCGGAACTCCTTTAACTGCTCAACCGCCTGCTCCAGGACATAATGCATGCGCTCTACAACGGGTAGCCCGGCGCCGCGCTCCATCCGCGTGAAAGGGTAGGGAGCAAGCAATTTTGCGTTTGTCGCTGCGGCGATGCGACCCGCCGCCACAAGACCTTTCCCATAAAGAGCCTTTATCGGCCAGCAAAATTGCGGTTCTCAGCCCAGAACGCAACATTACGGCTGCTTGCGTCGATTCTCCCTGGGTCGGGCATCGGAGCCACAGGAAAACCAGGGATCTTGCTGATGCCGCTTTCCGCCGGTGGAAATTTCGCTCCAAGCGACGTCCGCCGGCACAATCAGCGTCGCGATCTGGCCGGGGGGAGTATTGGCCGCAACTATCGCTTCTGCCGCGTCACGGCTTACATTAGCTCCGGCTTGAGATGTTCGCAGCCACTTGGAATAAGGACGCGCAATTGCCTCAATGTCCGACGCGAGAGGCGTGTCATATTGCAAATGATGTGTTGCATGCTGGCCAACGATGTTGACGATGGGCACATGCGCGCGGCTTGCATTGTGAAGATTGGCGAGGCCATTGGCGAGGCCAGGGCCGAGATGTAGCAAAGTGCACGCTGGTTTTCCAGCCATGCGCGCATAGCCGTCGGCCGCCCCTGTTACAACTCCTTCGAAAAGGCCCAACACACAACGCATCTTGCTGGCCCGGTCGAGCGCGGCCACGATGTGCATTTCGGAGGTTCCGGGATTGGTGAAGCAGGCCTCAATTCCTCCGGCGACCAGAGTGCGAATTAAAATCTCCGCTCCGGTCATCGAAGGGCCTCTGTTGCTCTCGCGATCAACCGCGAAAGCAAGGCGCCGAGCACCTCACGGTGCTCCGTTAAAATTCCGTGATGATCGCCCTGGATAGTTTCGACTTCAAGTTCACCAGCCGACTTGCCCCAAACCGCGATAGGATCATCAGGATAGATCGTAGAAATCGCGGCTCGAACAAAATATATCTTCCCTTGGTAAAACCGCGGCTGATAAT
Organism: uncultured Acidobacteriaceae bacterium; assembly: GCA_963720075.1. Lineage (GTDB taxonomy): Bacteria > Acidobacteriota > Terriglobia > Terriglobales > Acidobacteriaceae > PALSA-188. The sequence goes on from CAVREG010000019.1 coordinate 77,786, forward strand.
GCCTCCACGCTTCATAGGCGCTGTCGTAGGCTTTCCGCATAATCTCTGACTGGGATTGAAACGCGCTCCTGGTTCGATCTCTGGAGCCGTGACGCGAACTGTTTAAGTGCTGGTTGAAGCGCGCCGAAGGATTTATGACCGCTGAAATGTGACGTTTACCACCGCGTAAAGCTAGGCGAATTCGCTGACCTAACGCAACCTGCCGGGGGTGCGGATAACTATCCAGCATGGCTAGTAAGCCTACAATTTGTCCCTGCGAAGCGAGGCGTTGCGCCATTTCCAGCACGACCAACCCACCAAGTGAGTAACCTATCAGGAAGTAGGGTCCGGTGGGCTGCGCTTTTTTAATGCCATCGAGGAAGTACTCAGCTAAATCTTCGATTCGATCAAATGACTCTTCGACCCCGTCATTGGCTTTTGCTTGCAGCCCAAAAATAGGGCGCTCGGTGCGAATGAACTTGACGAGATCGCGAAACTCGTCAACGCTGCCTCCCATGCCGTGAGCTAAAAATATGGGCTGAGTCTCGGTGCCGGCTTTCAGGAGGACCAGAACTTCGCTCATCGCGGAAGTCCGTCGTTATGAATGCGCGAATTCCCAATAGAGTTCGCGTGCCTTTGTGTAAACGGGTCCAGGTTGGAGGGAACGGTCATCAATCCTGATCACAGGAACCACTTTCGAATAGTTTCCCGTCGAGAATATCTCATCCGCTGTTTCGAAGTCTTGGTAGGTGAGAGTCTTCTCGATGACCTTCACGCCGCGTTCTCGCAACAGAGCAATCACGCGACGGCGGGTAATGCCGGCGAGAAATGTTCCATTTGGCGCCGGGGTGAAAACGATGCCGTCCTTCGCCATAAAGATATTGGAGGTGGCCAATTCAGCAACATTTCCCAGCATGTCGCATACGACGGCATTATCGAAGTGCCTGGAGTGCGCCTCAAAAAGCGCTCGAGCGTTATTGGGATAGAGGCATCCTGCCTTGGAATCAACCGGCATCGTCTCCAGCGTTGGCCGGCGAAAGGGAGACAACGTGATAGAGAACCCGGTTGGCTTCCGCATCGGTGCCTCATAGATCGAAAGGCACCATCGGGTTGATTCGGGATCGTGCGCCTGAATCCATGGCCCATCTCTTTCCGCCCAATACATTGGCCGAATGTAGAGCGACGCATTTTTATCGAAACGTGTCATTCCTTCTCGCGTGAGCTTCATCCATGTCTCGACCGAAACGATTGGTTTCAAGAAAAGCTTCTTCGCAGAATCATTGACACGTGCGCAATGAAGGTCGAGGTCGGGGGTTACACCCTCGAAGGCCCGGGCGCCATCGAATACAACCGAGCAAAGCCATGATGCATGAGTCCGCGGACCCATGATGGGCACGTTACCCTCGTGCCAGCCTTCTTGAAAAAATGTCCAGGTTTTGGACCAGTCGTTTCCGAGATTCAATCGAGAAACTGCGCTCCTTCATGGCTTCCGCAATTCAACTAGTTTGTTGACTGGCCGTGGCGCTGTCAATTGAATTTCGCAAAGCCGCAGCCAAATGCTTAACAAATGGCTCGACAAGCATCCCCGCCGGATAAACAGGCAAAACAATAATCTGTTGCCCTCCCTGCGCTAGGGGTTCCCACTTGGCCTCAGGTTTGCTATACCGCCGGTACTGCTGACGCGGCCGAAAATCGGTTACCGTGCCTGGGTACGGTTGTGGCACGTAGGCGACGCAAGCGCGGTCGTTCAGTTGCCAGAGCCGCCCTAATGCCCTGGATTGCGGCAGAGCCGTTGGGAGTCGCTTCGGGTCAAACTTCTCGAGCGATATGCCTATCCACACGGGAAATCGCTCTCCAAGGTCGTCAACCTTTTCCCGGAAGAATTTGACCATTCCAGCGAAATCCAGACAAAGGAAATTTGCTACGTGGAAAGTGAGGCGCTGAATGGCATGGTAGGGTCTGCTCCAGAGTGATGAGCGTGGGATTTTGGACCAGTTCATCGTGTCGAACAGTGCCAGCAGTCCGATTTGCTCTCCTTCTGCTGCCAACTGTTGGGCCACTTCGAACGCAACCGTTCCACCCATGCAATAACCGCCCAAGTAATACGGTCCGTGGGGAGATACTTTGCGTATTTCCTTTACATAGAGTGCTGCCATTTCTTCAACTGTTGTCAGCGGCGCGGATGTGCCATCCAAGCCTTGGGACTGCAAGCCATAAAAAGGTTGATCTGGGCCGAGGTGGCGCGAAAGGTCGCGGTAGATTAAAACGTTTCCGCCCGCACCGTGTATGCAAAAGAAAGGGGGGCGAGAACCAGACGCTTGAATAGCCACCAGCGGAGACCAATGAGCTGCGGATACTTCACGCCGCAAAACTTGCGCTAGTTCAGCAACCGTCGGAGCCTCGAAGAGAGTGGCTAGCGGCAATTGAACGTTAAATACAGTTGCAATGCGCGAGAATAGTTGTACTGCCAGCGAAGAATCTCCGCCAAGGTCGAAGTAATTTTGGTGCGAGTCCCACGGCGCCCACCCCCAGCAGATCTTGCCAAATGCGGCTGAGCCGCTTAGGGATTTCGTCATCTGTGAAAAGGGGGCTCTCTCGCGACGCGTCCGTCGTAATGAGAGGAATCACGTTTTGTCCTTGAAAATGGGCCTCGCCCCGCATCTGCACGACCCCAATTGTATCGATAGTTTACACGCCCGGCACTTCAGCAAACTTCAGCCTGCTGCTAAACTCCCAAGCCAAACGATGCAATCAAAGGGCCATTAGAGATACGCAATGAGTTGCAGAACTGAAGGACATTAGTTATACACCGCGCGGCTAGTGTCTCGTCCCGAAGCGAAATGTGAAATGATTTTCCCAAAAGAGCCGTCTGGACCCAAGCGTAACCTTTCGCCGCTGAAAATCATGATGATCAATTGGACAATGTCGCCGCGCCAACCTAAACTACTATGGCCTATATACTAGACTGATGCTAAGGGTGACGTTTGAGCTTCTATTCGATTGACCCGATTAATGATAGACGATGGCAGGATTTTGTGGATGGGCATCCTGACTCATCTATATTTCATACTCCGGGTTGGCTGGAGGCATTGGCCCGTACATACGCATATCGTCCGATCGCCTACACAACTTCTCCGGGCGGTAAAGACATAACCAGCGGACAAGTCTTCTGTGACATAGACAGTTGGGTTACGGGTCGAAGGTTAGTATCGTTGCCGTTTTCTGATCATGCCTCACTGCTGTTGGAAAACCAAAACGACCTCCAGGAGCTGGGGTCTTTCTTACAGGAGAAGGTTGACCGCAAGGTTTACAAATATGTCGAAATGCGACCGCAGGCATCGCCGAGGACTGCCACTGAACCGTTTGCCGGAAGCAAATTGTTTTATTCTCATCGGCTTTCTCTCAAGGGCGACCTCGAGAGTTTATTCCGGAGTTTCCACCCTAGTTGCGTACAACGTAAGGTTCGCCGGGCGGAGCGCGAAAAACTGGATTACACCGAGGGGCGGTCGGAAAAGCTCGTCCAACAATTTTACAGAATGCTCCTCCGCAGCCGCCGCCGGTATGGGCTGCCTCCTCAACCAATTTCGTGGTTTCGCAATTTGGTGACCTGCCTTGGGTCGAATTTGAAGATTCGCATGGCATCCAGAAACGGCACGCTAATCTGCGGAATAATCACTCTGACTCACAAGAAGTCCATGGTCTATAAGTACGGATGCTCAGACCCTAAGCAGCACAAATTAGGTGGAATGGCATTGCTGTTCTGGAAGGCGATTCAGGAAGCAAAAAATTGCGGTTTACGAAGAATTAGATATGGGGCGTACTGACTGTGACGAGCCGGGGCTGATTGCGTTCAAAGAGCACTGGGGAGCTACTCGCAGCCTCCTGACTTACTGGCGTTATCCAGTAACTTCTCCAATGACCTCAGGGGATACATGGCGAGTTAAGATAGCTAAAAGAATATTTGGTGTGGTGCCTGTTCCCACGCTTGCCACCGCTGGCAAGTTCCTCTACAGGCATGTGGGATAGATCTAGAAGTTGCTAAGTCGTCGTTCCTCGCACCGCGATTGGTCTGCTTTCCGTCTAGTCTTTATCCTGAGAAACTTTCACAACCGAAACCTTTTCTGCGCCTTCGCGCGTTGTTGCGTGAATTCTGCCTACAATATGGGTGATAGAGTCAACCTTTCAATGCACATTCTTCATGTTGTGGGCGCGCGGCCTAATTTCGTGAAAGCTGCGCCGGTGCTTCGCGCACTCAAAAACCGGGGCGTCCGGCAGACATTAGTGCACACTGGCCAACACTATGACCGCAACATGTCGGATATATTTTTCACGCAGCTCGAGATTCCCGAACCAGATGTGAATCTCGGAGTTGGTTCCGGAAGCCATGCCTCTCAAACCGCCGAAATCATGTGCCGCATCGAGCCCGTGGTGCTGGAACGAAAACCGGACCTGGTGCTGGTCTACGGAGATGTTAACTCCACAGTCGCGGCTGCTCTCGTATGTTCGAAGCTGCTAGTTCGCGTAGGTCATGTCGAGGCGGGTCTCCGTGCTTTTGATCGCACAATGCCAGAAGAAATCAACCGCATCGTGACTGACCGGCTCGCCGACGTTTTGTTTACCCCTTCGGAGGATGGGGATTTCAATCTCAGGAACGAAGGCGTTTCGCAGGAAAAGATTCATCGTGTCGGTAATGTGATGATTGATTCGCTGATACGTTTCTTGCCGCTCGCCGACAAGTGCCCGATAAGCTACCGGACTAAACGCTTTGCGCTCGTGACTTTGCACCGTCCTTCGAACGTCGATGATGCGCAGAACCTGGGAGCAATTCTCCACTCCTTAATTGAAATAAGCGACGAACTGGATATAGTTTTCCCGGTCCATCCACGAACTCGCCAACGGATCACCGAATTCGGAATCGCTACCAAGAAATTGCATCTGCTCGAACCAATTCCATACATTGAGTTTCTCGCTCTGCAAAGCTCCGCCACGGTCGTAATCACCGATTCCGGGGGCATTCAGGAAGAAACGACATATTTAGGAATTCCCTGCCTAACCGTGCGATCCAACACTGAACGTCCCGTTACCGTTACGGTTGGAACCAATGTGCTGGTGGGAGAAGACAGGAATAAATTGACCTCCGAACTTAACAACATCCTGTCGGGCAATGCGAAGAAAGGCGCCATTCCACCTCTCTGGGATGGTCACGCGGGCGAACGTATCGCCGAGGTAGTGAAAAATCTCTCGTGGAAGATGTGAGGCCCTGAATCACGCGGACAACTGCCGCCCGCTTAGGCAACCATTTGTTTTCTCAGCTTGGCTGCCAAAATCGGCTCTTCGGGCGGTTCAGCGCGGCGAGAAAAACATTAAAATGACAATGGCAGCGACTCAAGGCCCTATAACACTACCCGCGGCCTTACGAAATCTTATAAGCAAATGAAAGAGGAACTATGCATGTTCCGCTGCTCGATCTTAAGGGTCAATACGCTGCCATCAAAGTCGAAGTTGATGCGGCAATTGCAGAGGTATTTGAGTCCCAACATTTCATTTTAGGACCCAAGGTAGAGCAATGTGAAAAGGCCATAGCAGCCTACTCAAGCTGCTCATACGGCATCGGTGTTTCTTCCGGAACTGACGCATTACTTGCGTGCCTTATGGCAGAGAATATCGGGGCTGGCGACGAGGTCATCACTACTCCATATACATTTTTTGCAACTGCTGGCGCCATCGCACGTCTCGGTGCTACGCCCGTTTTCGTCGACATTGATCCGAATACTTACAACCTAGACTCACAACAGATTTCTTCGAAAATAACCGGCAAGACACGCGCAATTATGCCGGTGCATCTTTATGGACAAATGGCCGATATGGATCCGCTAATGGTGATCGCCAGCGAACTTGGCCTTGTGGTTATTGAAGACGCGGCCCAGGCCATTGGCGCTGAATATAAGGGGCGGCGCGCGGGTTCGATTGGCGATTACGGATGTTTTTCATTTTACCCATCGAAGAACCTCGGTGCTGCTGGAGATGGCGGGATGATTGTCACGAACGATTTTGAGCGCGCAGAAAAGTTGAAGTGCCTCCGCGTACATGGTTCCAAGACGAAATATCACCATACGATGGTTGGAGGCAATTTCCGCCTCGATGCGCTCCAGGCGGCAGTCGTTTCTGCCAAGCTGCCGCACCTCGATAGCTGGACCGCGGCACGCCAGCGCAATGCTAAAAGATACGACCAGCTCTTTAGTGAGGCGGAGCTGCCAGTCACTCTCCCTGCCTCGGTGGTTGATCGTCATATCTTCAATCAATACGTGATTCGCGTGCCAAATCGCGATCGCTTGCAATCCCATCTGCAGAAAAAAGGTGTGGGGACGGAAGTGTATTATCCAGTGCCCATGCACCTACAGGAATGCTTCGCTTACCTTGGGATCGGCCCCGGGGCGTACCCAGAGAGTGAGCGGGCTGCGAAGGAAACCCTGGCCCTGCCGATTTACCCGGAACTCACGGAGTCACAGCTGCATTTTGTATTCGATTGCGTCAACGAATTTTTCGCTGACTAATGCGACAACGAGTTTTCAGCTCGACTTTCTTCATTGTTATAGCAGCTGCTATTTCCTACCAGACCATTACCTGGAAAATAATTTCAGTGAAGTAGAGATAGTCGGTGAATCCGCGCGACGGATTCCCCTCGCATGGGTTGATGACACCGTGCTGTGCGTAAGTTACACTTTCGCTTCGACGGGAGACTGGAGATCAAATGAAGTTTGCGAGCGACCAATCTGCGTCGGAACTCCAAACCGCGCCCGCCCCGAAGCAGGCGAACCAGATCATTCGTGCTGCGATCCATCCTTCCATTGGAGTGGCGCGTTTGGGAAACAGTGAAGAGGAATATTTTCTAGCTCCGGAAGTCGTGGACACTCCACCTCAGCCGCTTGGATTCTATCGAGACGGCAAAGGCGCGCTAAAACGGCAAGTGCCTCGGTTTCGCATTTACGGGCTTGATGCTCAAGGCGATATTGTGGCGGAACTCACTCCATCCAACGCCGAGATTACGTGGAACGTTCATCTGGCGAACAAAAAAGCCGCGTGGTATCAATTTCAGATTGCCTTGGATATTCCGGAGGTGGATTCCGCGCCGCATTCCTACATGCGCAACCTCGCGGTTTCGGATCGCAATGGACTGGTGATTGATCCGGGAAGTCGCCAGATAACCGGAGTAAACACTCAGGGCCAAAATTATGCATTCGATACTGGAAAGTTCATGGGCATCCCGGTTTACCTCGGCGAAATCCGCACCGACAGCCAGGGACGATTGCTTGTTTTCGGAGGCCGCGGTAAGTCAGCTTCGTACAACAATAGTCTGGCTCTTACGTTTGCCAATAACGAGGGGTGGTACGACGATACATCGGACGGGCCGGTCACGGCCACGGTCAAGTTTCAGGGAAAAACGCTGAAGGTTGATCCCGCTTGGATTGTGGTTGCGCCTCCAAATTATGCACCGTCGCAAAAATCGGTGCGCACCATGTGGGATTTAATGCGCGACACGGCGATCAAAGCGAAAATGATTCCCGCGCAGACTCGTGCCTCGTTCAATACCGACATTCGGCCAATCTTCGATCGCCTGTCGCGGCTGCAATGGGTTAATGCCGGGTTTGCCGCGGCGTTCGGATGGGGCGGACCAAATGACTATGCGTCCCCTGAGTCGCTTGCGAGGTTCAGCCAGAATAACCCGAACGATGAAGAGATGCGGCGAACTATTGCCAACCAGTTCCGCAACTTCGCGCTGGATGCGTGGTCGCCTAAGCCGTGGCCGTGGCAGTATGGCGATGCGATGAACATTCCCCCTACCCATTCGCCACGACAGAACTCGGCTTTGAGCGACACTCAGCTCGAGCTATTGCAGCAATGGGCGAATGGTAATTTCGATTCCGACTACGTGGCAATACAACCGCTGAGCCTTGATGATGTTCCGCTGCCGCAACAGCCAGACATGCTTGACCGTGCGTCCCTGGAATTTTGCCTGGCGGACGCATTCCATCCGGGGTGCGAAATGACATGGCCGATGCGCCAAGCGAGCCTGTACATGGCGCCGTTTCGGATTGCCCACGCCGCGCTAAACTTTGTTGAACCGCAGTACGGAGCGGTGATGAATCCCAGCGAAATGTTAGGGCTGCTGCCATACGGTCCTCTGGGTCCGCAAGTACCCGGCGGCATCACGCGCTGGATGGCGCTTCCATGGCAGACCGACACTGCCAGTTGCCGTTCTGGATACACCAAAAATTACGATCCATATCTGCCGACATTCTGGCCTGCGCGTGTTCCAAACCAAATTCTGACCAATGCGAATTACAACATAGTAATGGACGCGCGGCGTCCGCTCGCCGACCGGTTGACGGCGTTCGCGCAACGCGTATCCTGGGCTCGACCTTTGGGCAGCAGCGGATATACCTCTCAGATCAATAACATGATTGATAAGTTTTGGGAGATGGGCGTGATCGAACAGCGTCCGGGCCCGGACGATTCCAATTTTCCGCCGTCATTGGAAGTGGAAAATTTGCCGCAGCCAACCGTGGAGCGACTCGCGGCCGAAGGTGGTTCACCGAATGCCGCTGATGAAATTGATCTGACTGGCATCGAGAAGGTTCGGCGCTTTCCACATGGACTCAAACGTAACGACTAGAGTTCGAGAGGTTGACGTATTAGTCGTCGGCGCTGGACCCGCCGGCGCAACTGCCGCGCTGAATCTCTCTCCGACGCGGACAGTTGCGCTTGTCGATCGCGAGTCGCATCCCCGTCCGAGGATTGGGGAATCCCTACCGCCAGCAGCGCGCCGCCTGTTCGGGGACATGGGTCTCTGGGAATCGTTCCAAGCTCAGGGACATTCTCCATGTTATGGGAACCGTTCGGTATGGGGATCGGCGCGACCGTTAGAGACAGATTTTCTTCGCGACCCGGATGGTCACGGCTGGCACATTGATCGTGCGCGCTTCGACCTGTGGCTTCGCGGCATCGCCGTGGATCGAGGCGCGATGCTTCTTGCGCCGGGCCGGCTGAATTCCATTGAATGGGATGGACAAAGCTGGCGTGTGAAAATTGGAATGAGCGGAGGTCCGATAGAACTAATCGCTCGAGTCGTGATTGACGCCGGCGGCCGCGCCAGCCCGGTCGCTCGGTCTTTGGGCGCGCGCCGTAAATTAGCGGACAAACTCGTATGTAGCTGGGTGTCGGGAAAAGCAGGTGCAATCCATCGCGGCACCGGATTCACCTATCTGGAAGCCGCCGAGGATGGATGGTGGTATTCCGCGCCATTGCCTGGCGACCGTCGCGCGATCGCCTTCCACACAGATTCTGATCTTCCCACGGCGCGGGCGGTTGCCGATACGAACACACTGTTAGAACGCGCCGCAGCCAATCATGAATTGGGTGCCCTATTGTCGGAATCCGGCTTCATCGCGGAGCATTCCGGCTTCGCCGCCGCACATAGCGCCGTTCTTCAGCCATTTGCAGGTCGCGCTTGGTTTGCGGCGGGCGACGCTGCGTGTAGTTTTGATCCGCTGTCGTCCCAGGGAATTCTGAATGCCCTCTTCACGGGATTGGCCGCAGCCGAAGCAGCAGACCGCCATTTGTCTGGCGGGGAAGACGTGCTTCCCGGAGTATTTGCAGACCTTGAATCAAATTCATTCGGCTTATCGACGGCACCTCCATCATTGGTATGGCGCGGAGACTCGCTGGAGCGATCAACCGTTTTGGGAGCGCCGTCGAGGGACTCACTCTCGCGCATATGGAGACGTCATCCACGCAGAGCCCCTAAATTGACTTAGCCCACTCTGCAAACTACCATCGCAGCCAACCATGTCCCACGATCCTCTGGCCGGAGAAGTGTTTGGGCACTATCGTCTGCTCGAGCAAATTGGAGCGGGCGGCATGGGTGTGGTTTATCGTGCCCAGGACGAACGGCTCAACCGGCATGTCGCGGTCAAGATTCTTCCGCCGGGTAGCTTGGCTGATGACGACACCCGCAAGCGGTTCAAGCAGGAGGCCCTCGCACTCGCCCGTCTCAACCATCCGAATATCGCAACCGTCTTTGATTTCGATTGCGAGGGGACCACAGACTTTCTGGTCATGGAGTTGTTGACCGGACATACCCTCGCTGACAAACTGCGCGGCGGCCCGTTGCCTCCGGACCAAGTCATAAAGTACGGAATTCAGATGGCCGAAGGTCTGGGCGCCGCTCATCAACAGGGCATCCTGCACCGCGACCTCAAGCCGGGCAATCTCGGTTTGACCGCGGAAGGCCGAGTCAAGATTCTCGACTTCGGCCTTGCCAAGCTTCTCACCGCCGATCCAATGGACATTACCATGAGCATGACTGGCACGGGCTTGGCGAAGGGCACACTTGCCTACATGGCGCCGGAACAACTCCGGGGAGAAAACATTGATACCCGAGTGGATATCTATGCTGCGGGATCGGTGCTTTACGAAATGGAGACCGGGAAGCGTCCGCATCCGCAGGAGTTCGGACCTCTTCTTATTAACGCGATCCTCAACCAGGCGCCTACGCCTCCCTCTACCTTGAACCGAAGTGTGACTCCGGCGCTGCAAGCGGTCACGCTCAAAGCCCTGGAGAAAGATCCGAAGTTGCGTTACCAGTCTGCTCAGGAACTTACTTCTGATCTGGAGCGATTGCACACCGCGACTGTACCTATTGCGGTTCAGCAGGCTTCGCGGCGGCGCATGCGGCGAATGTTCCGCATTGCTATACCTATTGCCGCCGTCCTGGTTCTTGCCATTGCCGCATGGCTGGCTTCCCGCAGGTTGCAGTTGCGCGCGACCAACGGCCCTCGCCCGATGCTGCTTATCGGAGATTTCGAAAATAAAACTGGCGAGCCAGTTTTCGATAACACTCTGCGCGAGATGTTTACTTCCAGTCTCGAACAGTCGCAAGTGTTGCAGGTATTTCCGGCGAGCCGCCTGGTTGACGTTCTACAGCGCATGGGGGCTCCTCCGGGTCAGCCCATTGATGAGAATACGGCGCGGGAAATTTGCTTGCGCGAAGGCCTGAAGGCATTTTTAATCGGCTCCATAGCGCGATTCGGGCACACTTATAATCTGGTGGTCCGCATTGAGTCTCCCTCTGGGTCTGACATTGCCACCGATAGCGAAACCGTTTCGAGCGTTGACGATATTCCGAAAAAGGTAGATGGAATTGCAGCGACAGTGCGCCATAAACTAGGCGAATCTCTGCAGTCGCTGAAGGATAATTCTGCTCCTTTGGCACAAGTAAGTTCGTCTTCCCTGGATGCGGTGCGCTACTTCACCACGGGTAAGGACAGCCTCTATAAAGGCGACCCGGCCCAGGCAGTCCTGATGTTCACCAAGGCGTTAGAGCTTGATCCCAAGTTCGCCGTCGCACACGAATATCTCGGCCAAAGCTATGACTATTTGAACCAATATGATCGTGGCGCGGACGAGATACGCCAGGCAGCCAAGCTCGCTGACCGCGCCTCGGAACCGGAGCGCCTTCGGATCATGGCGGCTTACTACGCGACGCTGTTGGATTTTAAAAAGGAGTGCGAAAACTATCAGCTTCTCGCCGAACTGCAACCATCCGATCCCGCTCCCTTCGTGAATCTTGGCGTTTGCAATGCGGAGAATAGCGATTACGCGGCCGCTGTTTCGTTTACCGAGAAAGCTCTTAAGCTAGTGCCTCAGTCAGATATCCGAATCAATCTCGCGTCGCAATTGCTTTCAGAAGGGGATACGGAAAAAGCCTTTCAAGTCGCGCAGCCGTTTGCCAGGGATTTTCCCAATAATCAGTATGCGCAAGTTGTTTTGGGGCGCGTTTACATGGCGTTGGGCCGATTCGAGCTGGCGCGGCAGACATTCTCTGGGATGGTGCGCACCGGCCCCGATGGTGAAATCGAAGCTGAACTGTCACTTGCCGATTTGGATTTGGCTACTGGCCTGTATGCCGCAGCGGAGAAAGAACTCGGCAACGCCAGTCAAGCCGCGACAAGAAATCATAATCGCATTGCTGCCGCGAAGGCACAGATCGAGATGGCAGAGTTGCTAATACAGAAAGGTCTATATTTGCAGGCCACCCAGCAACTCGGCCAGGTCAATCTGCCGCCGCAATCTCCAGCGCTCATGCTCCTATTGGCGAGGACCTATGCTTGGACTGGCAGCTTGGAACCTGCCAGGCGGAGCCTGCGAGATATTGACCTCGAGATAAGTCAGCATGACGTACCCGCCCTTCAGGCGCTACACAACCTTGTGAATGCAGAAATCGCACTGGCCCAGCGGAAGTTTCCTGATGCGGTGGAGGCGGCGGAGAGTGCAGTTACTTACCAGAAATCCGTCTTCGCGATTGAGACGCTGGCCCGTTGTTACGCTGCGGCAGGAATGCAAGAGAAAGCAGTCCAGCAATACCAGATCGTGATCACTCGTGGAAACGAATTGATGGACGACGCCCGCGCCGAGAGTTTTGATGAGCCTGCATTTCACCGGGCAGTGGAAGCCCATTACCGCCTCGGAGTCCTCTACCAAAAGCTTGGACGGTGGGACGATGCGCGAAGCGAGCTGCAAAAGTTTCTCGGCTATTGGGCCCACGCCGACGCGGACGTGGGAATCTATCAGGACGCTCAACGATTGCTGCGAAGCTTGCCAGCTGGAAGCGTACCGACACCCGCGAGGTAAAGTACAGATTCGCGGATTCCGTCTATACCAAGTTCTTTCTCGATCAATGTGTCTTGAAACGCCGCCGTACAAAAGGGCGCGAGACCGAGCCACGTCGCTACCAGGCAAAATGTCTGACATAGATGTCCCGTCTCGAGGAGAACCACGCGATAAGTTCGGGCAAACCGATACTTCCACTGCGTGCGCGGAAAAACCGCGGTCATAATGAACAACGCCGATGCGTCTCCCACGAACTCCTGGCCAGCCGCGTATATGACCGCCTTTTTCGCCGCTCGCACAGATTGGAGTCTCGCCAGCGAATGGTGCAAGCCATCGTAGTGATAAAGGCCCTGCGGCAAGCCCTTCACCCGCATGGCTAGGAGATATACTTCGCCGGGGTGACGCGCCCCGCCGGAAGGGCTGGTCTTATGAAACAAACGGCCGAAAGGCGGCGCGTCAATCTTTCCGGTAACTCCCCAAGTGTGATGAAGCAAAGTTGAGATTACGCTCAGCGGTATTTGCTCGCCCGAGAATTCCCGGTGCGTCTTCCGAGCCAACAGCACACGCGCAAAGTCGCTCTGTGATTTCTTTTCGGGAGGCAGTTGGATGCGTGGAGCTCTGCTATAGCTCTTCAGCAATGGCGGCTGCGGAGACTCCGCCAGGTAACGCCGGAAAAAGCTTGGAGGAGGTTGAAGGTATTCAACATCTTTCGTGGCAAAATGAAAACTTGCTTGCGGCAGCCAATCCGACCACACGCTTGCGATTTCGGCGTCCCGCTTTGCGTCTGGCGAACCCTCTAACACCACAAATGTATTTCTTTTCAAGTCGCGCATGCCCGCGCGAATGCTCTGTGGGGTGTACTCCGGCATCAAAGCACAGAAGTCTGAAACTCCGGTCCAATCATCGAGCAGGTGTAGAAATCGGACTGCTTCCGGTTCGGCGCTGGCCGAAACCTGCGTCTGATAGTTACGTAGAATCAGCTTTCCGTCGCGCCAATCCGCCAGAACCGCGCGTGCACGCCGTATGCGGCCGGACCTAGTCATCCCAAGCAAGTCTACGCCGAGTGCACGTGCCCCTTCGCCTTACCCGAGGTTGCGGAGTGTACGTGGCCCTTCCCCTTGCCCGACGCCGAGTGCACGTGCCCTTTTCCCGAAGCAGTATGGATGTGCCCTTGACCGGTTCCACCTCCCGCTTGATGAACGTGGCCCTGGCCGGTGCCTCCATACGCTTTGTGAATGTGGCCCATAGCCGCTTTTAGATTTCTAATATTCAGCTCTAGCTCTCGTTGCGCTTTTTCCATCCCAGCAAGAGCCTTCCGGACGGGCGCGATGCCTCCCCCAGATTTCTTCTTATTCTTGGCTGCCATTTTTGTAATCTCCTTTTGAGTTGTTTTAAGAGCGCACACTCAAATTGGAAATACTACTGATACCGTGAAACCTTGTAGCCTCACAGGCTTACTTTGTCAACCACTTTTCGCGGAACTGGAACAGAGGAAAGCTATGACTACCTGAAAGTCTCTTTGGTCTGAAAGCTGCACGACTCAGCGGACCCCCTGCGTTGTTAGGATGTGTCCTTTGCATTAGCAAATGTTCTTGACGGTGGGAAGCCAACAGTTCGAGGAGTTCGTGTACCAAATCGTCGGGCCATCGGGATACCGTTATAGCTAACGGTACCCAATGGCCCTTCGCTGCGCCGCTGGTACTTAACTAGCGTTTCAATAACCGCATTCGTCTTATCCCGCCGAATGCGAGCAATTCCGCTCCTATCAGAGCCAGAGATGATGGTTCAGGAACAGCGGTACCAAGCACCTGGTTGCCAGAGTCGAGAGAGTAATTCCACGAATTGCCGCCGACACCATATGTCCCCATCGCAGGAGCCGGCCCGAAGCAGTTCGAATAAGTAGTGAGGCAGAATTGACCAGTACTCCCGGAGAAACCCCACGAACCAGCATCGCCACCGCTAAAATCGAATAGGAGGTTAGACGCTGTTGCGGTCAAATCAGCATTGAGCCCAACTGAGTTGTAAGCTCCAGACTGAACCACAGAATTGAGCGGCGTTAAAATCGTCGAGGATGAACCATCCGTTAACGTCAGATTCCACGAGGAGATGTCACTGCTGCTCAACACTCCCAGAGTGCCGTCAGTGGTGATCGTGCCAGCCACACTACCTGCCGAGCCGAATATCTGGTTGACGTCATAAGTATCTGCCTTCGATACTCCCGCGAGAGTGAGAAGCAGTAATGCCCCGAAAATCGCCTTCATTTTGTCTCCTCCATAGGCTAGTAGCCTGTCAAATGTGTTGTTGCGTAATATTGTCGAAAGGGAAGGGGAATGCTCGATTTCGGGATCTTCAATAGCCCTGCGGAGATTTAACTCCGCGACGTTCTCAAAATCGTGGCAGGACTATCGCCGCGAGTCCTAAGGCAATGATCTGTGATTTCCGCATTTTTTAGATTCCGGCAGCGCCCCGGCTCTACTGAAAGATCTGAGCTTTCAAGAGCACGACTGTCGCCAATCCCGCTATGGCTGAAACGAAACGAGTTGCCATCCATGTGGTCCACAAACGTGGGGGCGAGCGAGTGGGCAAATCAATGGACACTTGAGCACATTGTTTCCTTTATTAGCCTCTCAACGGAACGAAACCCTCGGAAACGTGCGCGCCCATGCGACCAACCCGCCGCAGAGGATCTCCGTCACGGTCATTCCCTTGCGGCTTGGGCCACGCGGGACTCGGATGTCTGGACACAGACCACTGAGGCGGAACAAGTCTTTTAGACGATTGCGCTTTAGGTCGTAGTACTCGGCTGGTGCACATCCATAATCTCTGCATGTGTGACTATCGTAAGACCCTCCTTCAGCGATTGAGGCGTTAAGCGGCCGCTCATGACTGTTAAAATTATGGTTGCTCGGCAACTCCATAATGCACACTGCGCAGATAAATGCTGTTCCCTCCAGGTCCGCCTCGATTCAGGCGAGGGACATTTTATTTTTCACGTTAATCGGCGTATCCGTCTTGATTTGGTGGCGGCAGATTGTAACCCTTCTACAACTCGCCTGGCACGTGGACGAGTACACCCATATCCTTTTGATCATGCCCGTGAGCGTGGCTCTGATTTATTTGGAACGAGGTAAGCTTCGGCGCAATATTACGTATGCGCCGGTAACAGGGGCAGTCGTGGGATTGCTTTCCATAGCAATTGGGATAGTTGGGAAGATGCAGGCAGTTCATTTCGGTGGAGACGTGTCGCTTATCAATCACAATCTTTTCGCTGGTGACATTTTGGATGGCGTCTATTGTTTGCTGTTATGGAAGGGCTTTTTTTGGATCTTTATTGTTCCCATTCTTGTTTCTGTTTCTCTTAGTGCCTCCTCCGGCGTTCCTGCTCGATAAAGCAATCGTCTATCTTCAAGAGGCCTCAACTGAAGCTACGTTCGCGCTCTTTAAGCCGACCGGTCTACCGGTCTTGAAAGACGGCTTCGTATTAACCTTCCCGACGCTTCAAATCGAGGTGGCAAAGGAGTGCAGTGGAATCCGGTCGAGCCTGATGCTGCTCTTGACCGGACTCATCCTGGCGCATCTGTTCTTGCGTTCGTTCTGGAGCAAAGTAATATTCATTCTCTTCATTGTGCCGTTTTCGGTGATTAAGAACGCGATTCGTATTTTCACATTGTCAATGTTGGGAATGTATGTAGACCCTGGATTCTTGCATGGGAGATTGCACCATGAGGGCGGAATCGTTTTCTTCCTCATCGCTCTGGGAGGATTGCTCTTTATACTCTGGATATTGCAGCGACTGGAATCTGGAAGCGTTCATTCTAAGCAGCGTGTCAGGACCGCGTGAATGCGCTTTTTACAGCTTTTTGAGGGAGTCTTGCGTGCCTGATCTGTTTACGGGCTTAACTATTTCCGGCTTATCCCCGGAGATATTTCGTGCCGCGATATGCCATTTCAAGAATTGACGGAAAGCTGATCCGCGATGGCTATAAACGACCTTTTCTTCGAGCGATAATTCCGCGAATGTCTTCCTAATCTGCGGAAAGTAAAACAAGGGATCGTAACCGAACCCATTCGAACCGCGCAGGTGATCGAGGATGATGCCCTCCGCCGTGCCGTGAAATGTTGCCAGCGTTTGTCCGTCGCGCGCAGCGGCGATCACACAGACAAACCGTCCCGAGCGTCGATCCGGGGGAATGGCTGCCAGCGCTCGGATCAGCTTTCGATTATTCGCGTCATCATCTGTATTGCTGTCTGCCAGGTGCGGATTGTCCGCAGCGTAACGTGCCGAGTGCAAGCCCGGAGCTCCATCGAGTGCGTCAACTTCCAGCCCTGAATCGTCGGCCAGGACTAGCTCGCTGCCAGAATAACTGCTGTAGATTTCCGCCTTCTTGCGCGCATTGGCTTCGAATGTCAAGCCGTCCTCAACAACGGGCGAGAGCGAAGCAAAATTGGGAATTGTCGAAATTCCTAGACCATAGGATAAAGCTGCGGCCGCGAAGTCGCGAAGCTTCCCTTGGTTTGAGGTGGCGATGAAGATGCGAGAGGCCATATTTATCGCTGGCTAGATTAGCGCGTGCTAGATTAGCGCGCGGCGGCGCTGACGCCATGCAAATATGGCCAGCAGAAATGCGGTCAGCAGGGAAATTAACATACCGATCATGCGATCCCACGTTCTTGCGAATGTGATTCGCACGCGGTTTGTTCCCGCCTGAACGGGGATGACCATTTGCCCCGTCCCCGCAAACGTTTCAGCAGGAATGACCCTCCCATTAACCTTCACCTTCCATGCCGGATAGTTAAACAGGCGCAGATAAAGTTTAGATGGAAGGCTGGCCTCAACGGTAAATAGTTTCGATTGTGCCTCCCACTGTTGGACGCTGATCTGCGCCGGACCTGCCCCTTTCGCAACGACGAGCGGTGCATCCTGTGCGATGTCGTAACCGTCGGAACTGGCGGGGACATATTCGTCGGTTCCCTCGTAGCCTTGTCCGGTTTGTTGGTTGTCGAGCATCTCAACAATGTCTGAAGTATTGTCCCACCAGGCTTGTTGAACGCGATGCGCCACGAAAGCAAGCATCGCTAAGAAGACGGCATACATAAGGACGCGCATCGTCCAGCGACGCCAGCCAGCAGCCAGGAACAGGGCGAGAGGCACATTCAGGCAAAGTAGCCAACGCCACGGAAGCTGCACAAATTTAAGTTCTGGAAAATATTTCCACGCAAAAAGACTAAATGAAAACATAATCAGTACGGAAGCCAGGCCCCACAGCACGAAGTATGATCCGACTGACTGGGAAAGTTTTTTTAACCGAAATAGAACGACAGCGCCTGCAAAGGCTGTTATTTCCGAAAATGCGACCAGCGAGACGAGCAGATTAAAACGATCATGGTCGGGATCATGAATGTTTGTAAAAAGAAAATTGTCGGTGGGTCGCACGCCTGGAGAGAGCACCTGAGAAATGTTGACCCACCGCTGTTCATAAATTGCGGGCAGCAGATAAAACGCCGCGAGAGCCATGCCAATCGCTACTGCGAACAAACCTCTTCCGGCCATCCCAGGTGATCGCCTGCCAATCGCCAGAATTATTGCCAACAGCCCAAGGGAATAGGTCACCATCACCGCCGCAGGTATATTCGTGAGCCAAGCGGCAGCAACAATCAAAGCCAAAGAAATTACAACTTTTCGTCCGCTGCCCATCTGCCATAAGAACAGCGCAAGTAGCGGCAGCAAAGCGCCCGCCAGCAATTCCGCGAAGGCGCTTCGCCAGTAAACAATTACGAGGTTATAGGGATTAACCGCGTAGAACACGGCGGCAAAAATCGCGTCATTCCGGCTGAGCCACGTACGACCCAATAGGAACATCGTGCATCCCGAAAGCGTGAGCGCGACCCATATATATGTCGCCGGCACGATCGGCCAGGGTAAGACCGCTCCCAAGATCGCTCCCAGTGTCCAGGAAATTGGCGGGTAGAAAATGAATCTCGCTTCGCCGTAGCCGTAGTGAGCGAGTCCGGCCCATCCTGGATAAATTACTCCCTGCTTCCATTGAGCCACTACTTCCATCCATGAGTTCATGTGAAACTCAAAATCATGACCCGAAGGATTTCCCCAGACAATAAATGGGAGCACCACAATTAGTGAGGCCGCCATGACGGCAAGAAGGGGCCAGCCGAATAAAGGCAACGCCGATGCGGCATTCGCACTTGGCCTCCCGGGTTGACTTTCGACGGTGGTGGAGTTCACTGATCCTCTTGTGTAGCCCTTGTAGTATCCCGCAAAACCGGAAAGGGCAGTAATGGATATTTTGCCGACAGGTCGTGTAATAAGACGTTCGCATTGCACCATCTATGAGTTGATGATGACGGTCTGTTCGAAATCAGTTTGTGCCGTACATGCCGCGTTCGCAGCCTGTCTAACAGCAAGCATACTTGCAAGTGTAACTTGCAAGTATGGCTTGCAAGCTTACCTGTTTGTATGTATAAATGACTTCTTATGCCGCGAAAGACGCTTGAAGTCGCCGTGAGCGATTTTACTCAGGCTGTTGGGCTATTGGTGCGACGAGTGCGCGCGGCGGCAGCCTCGCACGAGCTTTCGTTGACCGAAGCCGCCGTCCTGGCGCGCCTCGCCAGAGACGGGCCCGCAACGACCGCCGACTTGGCGCGCGCGGAAGGCATGAAACCGCAGTCAATGGGAACTACGATTGCGGTACTTGAGGAAGGGGGCATGGTCGAGCGCAAGCAGCATCCAACCGACGGCCGGCAGGTAAATATTGCGCTCACGGCCAAGGGCGCAGCCGTACGCAAGAGCGTCCGCGACGCAAAGCGGACGTGGCTCGCGCAGGCCATCACCCAACTTGATGAGCAGGAAAAAGAAACGCTGTTCAGGGCTGGCGACATCATCAGGCGCCTGGCGGAAAGGTGGCCAGAAATGGGAGACACACGCGGCTTGTGAACACTCCCGCGATCAGCCCGGGTACACGGGAGACTTCTCTTTTCGATTCGATGTCGCATAGCTGGCGCGCGCTGCGGCATCGAAACTTCAAACTCTTTTTCTTTGGTCAGAGCATTTCCGTGATCGGCAATTGGATGACCAAGCTGGCTACAACCTGGCTGGTCTATCGCATGACCCATTCGGCGCTACTGCTTGGCGTCGTAAGCTTCGCTGGGCAGATTGTTTCGTTTGCCCTGGGACCATTTGCGGGAGTGTGGGTCGAACGCCTCGATCGCCGCAAGCTGCTTCTTTGGACACAAGCCGCTGCCGCCGTCCAGTCACTCGCATTAGCCGCGCTCACGCTGGCG
The DNA here is from genome assembly GCA_963720075.1 of uncultured Acidobacteriaceae bacterium. Classification (GTDB taxonomy): domain Bacteria; phylum Acidobacteriota; class Terriglobia; order Terriglobales; family Acidobacteriaceae; genus PALSA-188. The sequence goes on from CAVREG010000019.1 coordinate 97,730, forward strand.
CATGTCATTACTCTCGGCGAAATCGTTGCTCTCAGTTCTTTTCAGGGCTTGATCAATGCGTTCGACATGCCTGCGCGCCAGTCTTTTCTCGTGCAGATGGTGGATGATCGCAACGACCTCAGTAACGCCATCGCGATCAACTCCTCGATGGCAAACGGTGCGCGCCTGATCGGGCCGGCAATCGCTGGCCTGGTCATCGCTGCCGCCGGCGAAGGCTGGTGTTTTCTAATTGACGGCTTGAGCTACTTTGCCGTCATCGCATCCTTGGCGCTGATGCGTATCAAGCCCCTGGATATCCGTCGCCATGCGAGCAGTATGCTCGCGCAAATGCGCGAGGGTTGGGACTACGTCCGAACGTTTCGGCCCATCCGCTCCATCCTTCTACTCTTCGCGCTCATCAGCTTGATGGGATACTCCTACGCGGTGCTGCTGCCGGTCTTCGCGGGCCGTGTGCTGCACGGCGGCGCGACCACTCTCGGCTGGCTTACCGGAGCCTCAGGAATTGGTGCGCTTGTGTCGGCGCTTTCCCTTGCGATTCGCAAGTCGGTCGTCGGGCTTACGCGTATGCTTCAGGTTGCGGCTGCGATGCTGGGATCCGCGCTGATTCTCTTTGGCGTGTCGCATACATTATGGTTATCGCTTCTACTGATGGTTTTCGTCGGCTTCGGCCTGCTGCAATGCGCATCTGCCAGCAATACGATCATCCAGTCGCTGGTCCCGGAAGACAAACGCGCTCGCGCGATGAGTTATTACACGATGGCCTTTTTCGGCGCCGCGCCCTTCGGTAGCCTGCTGGCTGGCACACTGGCTCACCGCATCGGAGCGCCTCACACCGTCATCGTTACTGGCACGTTTTGCCTCGCCGGCTCGGTATGGTTCACATTCGAGGCGCCCAAAGTCCGGGCGGTCATTCAGCCGATTTACCAGAAGATGGGGCTGCTTCCGCTCGATATAGATCTGATGTCCGGAGCTAACGGAACGGCGATATGAACTTTTTCCAATGAACGTACAATCTTCAGCCCAAAGGAAAAAACATGCCTCTCACAAAACTCGATACCACCCCCGCCCTCATCGTGATTGACCTGCAAAAAGGCATCGCCGGTTTGCCGACCCTGCACCCTGCCAGCGAAATCATCGGCCGGGCTGGGCAGCTTGCGCGCGCTTTCCGCGAGCGTGGCCTGCCCGTCGTCCTGGTGAAGGTGACGGCTCCTGCTCCGGGCCGTACCGATACGGGACCCCGCAGGTTTTCGTTTCCGGCCGATTGGACCGATCTGGTTCCTGAGTTGGGTCAGGAACCCAGCGACTATATGTTGAGTAAGCAAGCCCCGGGCGCGTTCATCCGAACCGCATTGGACGACTATCTGCGCGAGCGCGGTGTAACTCAGGTCTTTATGACAGGCATCGCGACGAGCCTCGGCGTCGAATCGACTGCCCGGAGCGCTTACGATTACGGTTATAACGTGGTGTTTGTCCTAGACGCGATGACAGATCGTGACGCCGACGCTCACCGTCATAGTGTCGAGAAGATTTTTCCCCGGCTAGGTGAGACGGATACAACTAACAACGTGCTGAAGATATTGAATGAGACGCCAGTTACAGAGTGATGAATGGCGAAACCCTGTGAGGATTTGTGAAGCCACGGAGTGCGCCGCGTTCGCCAAACTGCAAACTGACTCGTGGTCTGGGACCTCTTTCACACGCCAGAGCAAAGGTATACTGAGATGTTCACGTCGGAGAATGAGGGAACAACTTTGTGAAGTTAAACAATATTCATGTCGTTACTGGTCTTGTCATTGTGTGCCTGGGACTAACTTCGCTGTTATGTTTCGGACCATCGGCTTCGGCTCAAGATAAATCCTTTGAGCCGATTGAACAGTGGAAATCGGCCGTCAGCGGCCACAACGCTGAAGCTCTGAAAGATCTCTACAGCACAAACCCTCTCGCACGAATTACCGCTCCAAAGGGAGAGCTCGATGCCGATGCCGACGTGGCATTCTGGATGGGTCTTAACGCGCGCGATCTCAAAATTGATATTTCGCAGGCGGATTCACCGGAGCCGGACTTGCGGAGACTGGTCTTGAAGATAGAAATGCACTCCGGTGGATCGTCTGGCCAGCGACTTTTATATGTTTCCGCAGGAGAAGTCTGGCAACGTCAAGGAGACAAATGGCGAATGATTGCTGTTGCGCGGTCGGATGCTGCAAGGCTGGAACAGCCCCTTTCCGTCAGCAGCGACATTTATTCCCCTGGAAGTGACGCGCACGCCGCGATCAAGAAGGCGCTCGCAGCGGCCTCTAAAGAGCACAAACGGGTCGTAATCGTATTTGGAGCGAACTGGTGCTACGACTGCCATGTCCTCGATACCGCGTTCCACCGTCCGGATTTGGCCGCTCTGCTGGCGCGTAACTACGAAGTCGTGCATGTGGATGTCGGAAGGGGCGACAAGAATCAGGATTTAATGGACCAATATCAGGTACCGATGAAGAAGGGAATTCCAGGACTCGCGATCCTCGATTCCGCCGGTAAATTGCTCGCCAGTCAGAAAAATGGCGAGTTCGAAAATGCGCGAGCGCTTGGCCCTGAGGACCTGTTGGCATTCCTGAATAAATGGACGCCGTCTGCACGATGAGATTCAGCGTTCACTCTTTCGAGGCTTTCAGTACCTAGAAATCTGACCAACTCTACGCGGTAACTGTTTCCTGGCAAGTTCGCTGTTGCTGAAGTTCGTGCAAGAACTGCTCCTGGCTTAAGGATTCATGATTGCGCAGAAGTTCAAGCAAGGGATCGTCGAGTGTACCGGAATCCTCACTCCTAAAATGTTCGGGTCCGGATAGCGCGCGCGGCGCGATCTCCAATTTGGGGACCGTTCCTGGGCATGAAGTCAGCAGGTTGAGAAGGTTTTGAACGTCTTCTCGTTGCGCGGCTGTTCGTGATGCAAATTCAATTCCCATTCCAACTGTGGGATGCATGATCTGCACCGTTCCTTCGGCACTTACTTCTGTCTCGTTTGCGCTGAAGCATAATTCTACAACCGAGCGTTCCGGGAACGGAGATGTCGTCTCAACGTAACATCCGCCCAGGCTGAGATCGGTTAGCTTGCATTGGGCATCCTGCCATGTATCTTCGCTGGGAAGGTCTGGGGCATGGCTGACAACGAATTCTCTGAATTTACGTTGTAGGATTTCCGGAATTTCCACTAAGCGCACTCCGGACTGACCGTTCGGATTTGCCCATGCGACTTCGCCGCAGATTTCAACGCCCTCCTGGCCTGATGGCAGCGTAAATCGAGCCCGAAGTCGTGTGGAGGGGCAAATTGGCTCCGCCGTAAGGACGTCAATGCCTTCCTCACTTAAATCCAAAATAATCCCTTCTTTTTCCGCACCATTTTCGAGTTGAAGTTGTACCGGGACCTGAACCGGAACCCGGAAGCAGCGCCGCCGCTCGCGCTTGATCAGTGCGATGGCGGCCTGTAATGTTGCGCGGGCCTGATCCTCCGAAAGGGGCTTGTACAGCGCGAAGTTTGCGCCCGCCGTGAAAGCGCTACGGACTGAAGCCTTGTCCTTCAGGATTGCAACAATCAGCGGCGGAAATGGCACGCTCTGAATACTTTGGATAATCGAAACCGCTTGATCCGCGTCGTCAAAATCAACGACTAGCGCATCGAGCTTGTATTCCGGCAGGCAAAATATTTCCGAAGAATGGACGCAGTGCTGGGTAGTCACCGCGAATTCGGAAAGAACTGAGGCCAGAATGGCAATTGCGCCGTCATCTGCGGAAACGAGAAGGGCACGGAGAACCATAAATTCAAGCCACTGAAGTGAGTTACCTGTCGCCTAGGGCCAACGCGGAGCTGCTCCGCGGGGCTTGCCAGGGGCACTCAGATTTGACGAAGCTGAAACGCCAGCGGATGCAGCCATAGTGTTGGGCTCATCCACTTCGGAAAGGACGCTGCTGTCATCCTCATCGCTTTCAGCTAGAAGTGGTGCGATTTCGCGCAGCGTTTCCGCCGCTTGCTGCAACATCTCGATTTGCTTTCCCAGCTGTGCGTATTTGGCTTGCTTGTTGCGCAAGACCTCGTGAATATCCTTCATGGCGCCCCCTAGAAGTGAATGTAAAGAGGCGGATGGAACGGGTCAACCGGAATGGCTCTTAGTGGGATTACCGGAGTAATGATGAGTGTCGAGAGGTTTCGCGTCTTGATTCTCTTTGCCGATTAGAACAGTCGGCGGCATTTTTCCTTCTGCCAATGCGTGACATGACCTGAACAATTACCCGAAAACGATCGTAGTGAAATAGAAAAGACCCCTGTCTCGCGGACAGGGGTCTTATTCGAAGCGGCTACACGGTAATAATTGAAAGCGCTTATCTCGTTCTTACTTTACGGCGAACCAACCCAGCAATGCCCACCAGTCCCGTGCCGAACAAGCCTAGGGTGCCGGGTTCAGGGACCACGCTGGTGCTGGGGTCGGCGGTTCCGCCTCCGACAACCAGACGGCTCCCATTTTTCGCTTGTGTGCCGAGGGTGCTGTTGAGGCCTCCTTCAGCCAATAAGCCGTTGATGCTGATGCTACCGTTAGTCTGTTTAACAATAGTGCCGCCGGTTACGCTCGAAGTGAAGAGCACCGCATTCGAGCTATCTTCGACGGTAACTGTACCTGTAAAGGTGAATTGACCGGGTGCGGCCAGGGACAAGGTCCCGGTACTCAGCGTCACGGTCCCGGCCGTCGCTGTGGTAACCCCATTATCCACAAACTGAGTCAGCGGAACGTTAAGAGTGTAGCTTGCGCCAGCGGATATTGATCCCGTAAAGCTCGCGCTTGAGGTGGGGGTTATGGTGCCAGCGCCATTGAGGTTGCCCATATCGCTGAAAGAAATGGTGTCTGCAAAGGCCGCAATGGACAGCGACAAAGTCAGTAAGGCCATCAACACTATCCGTCTCATAAATCCCCCTGTATCGGAAAGCCGCTGCCGGGTGGCCTCATTCCTTCAAGGCCTTGCCCACTAGTCCTAGAGCACAACTCGCTTTGTCTTGTGCACTCTGGCAGCCAAACCCGCGCTGAACGTGCCTGCTCAAAGGAAACGGGTTATTCGCCTCATGGCACAATCGAATCCTGCAATCGTGCAAATCCGTGCACAGTATCAATAAGCTTTTGCGGTCCAAGCAGCGGACCGAATATGGTTCACGCATGCTCCATTCCCGGGTTTAGAACATCACTTCTTCTGGAAAGGCTAGATTAAGTCTTGAGATCAAAACTATACGGATAGCCATTTTGTGCCATAGGACTGGCACCATCGTGGCGTTTACAGCAGCAGTGGCTGCAACGTATCTTGTCCATGAGCAGTTCTGGGGGAGGGCTGTTCGGGCGTCCCGCGACTCATTAGAGTCTGGGGCGCTTCTTATTTTTTGGGGCTATTTGGGTTGTTACTTGGGATTCATTAGACTGAACACAATTTCCATCAGCTTCGGGTATGATAAGACCCGAGACTAGGTTCTATATTTTGAACCCGCAACCGGCAATGTTCACACCGCACCTAAATTTTGGCGACGAAGTGAATCACAACATCCTTCAGTCAGAAATCGAAGGTGGGGTGTTCCTGAAAGATCTGCCGCCCGCGACTGTTCTTCAGATTGATACTCACCATCACAGCTATACCCTGGTATTGCTGGGAGAAAGCAACGCTCTAATTTCTGGACATCCTCGTTACTGTCCCGACCCGGTTCCGGTAGCCATCGCGGGGTCCACTTGGGGAGGGTCAATGCTGAAGCTGCGATTCGTTGGACGAGGCATGCATCTCGAATTTCACCACCCCGAATATCGCACACCGATTATCACGTCTGCGATCCAGGAAATCAGGGAATGTATGGATCCGCAGCCCGCCCAAGCGTTGGCAGTTTAAATTTATAACCACCTTAGTGGCGCTACCGTACGGACCCTATTGCCTGGCGATCATCATTTCACTAGTGTAGTCAGTACAGTTTGAGCAGGTACCAAGACGCCCTCCCTCCAGCAGGGCGTTTTTCTTTGGTGGGGAAGGGCGGGTTAGATATCTGAGGTTGAGGTAATTTCGGCGTGAGCTTTCAGGCTGCCGTAGAGATAATGTGTGGCGATTTTGCCGGCTGCCTTCGCGTGATTTCTCCCGCAGCGTTTAAGCTGCCGTTTTTTATGCGAGAATTTTCTCCATCGGAGAAGGTTGATCTCATGTGCACAATCGCGTTCACGCTTTCGCGAAATTTCGCACGGGTGAGGTTCCGCAGGGCGGCGACGAGCGCGGACTCTTTGACTCCGCCGAAGAGGTCCTCGGCTCGTTCGGTAAGCGTCAACCAATCATGCCAGTCCCCGATGATGTCCTGCACTTTCCTCAGGTTCTCTATCATTGATTTGGCTTCGGCATCCTTGCCTGCCATCTCCATTATGTAACGTGCCCGCTTCACCGCAATCCTATGTTCATGAACCGTCTTTTGGGTGAGGGGCGAATGATTTCGCGCTAATTCGGAGAGCGTCTGGAAAGCTAGTGTTTTCGAGTCCAATCCCTCCGGAGCCTCAAGGTTGCGGCAGGCCCGCGCCAGACGTTTACGCAATTCGCGGACGGTATTTTTGCCGAGCTCCCCGGAAAGCTTCTTCTCCCTTTTACCTCGATCACCAGTAAGATTGCGCAAGAGTTGAGACTTTTGTCCGCCCCCGGGGGCTATCTTGAGACTTCGCAGCAGCGCTATTTGCGCATCCAGATCTCGAACCCTGCCAGCCTTTTTTCGCAGGCGCCGCAGCATCTTGAGCAGCTTTCTCGTGCTTCGATCAGGCTCTTGCACCAGTTCTTCGACTACGGTCTCAACGCGACGGGTACTTGTGCGAAGCTTGTGAACAGCCTCAGGCCCAGAATGCCCCGTGATCGCGGGCAGTCTGCGGCTCAACTTTTGAGAAACACCGCGACAATATTGTTGATCAAAGGGCATAAATATCATGCAAAACTTTAAAGAGGGGTTCAGATTTGGGCGGTCGCCGCAGACCCAATAAAATACCGCTCTGAAGAACCTCTATTTTAACATGGTTGTAACACGACTCTGCTAGCTTCTCCGGGGATGGCTAATTCCGCGTTAGGAGCGCCACGCTTGAAAGGTCCGCAACCAGTTGCAAAGCTGGAAGTTGCGCAGAATCCCGAAACGCAAATTGCGCCGCTGACGAACACTGGCAACAGCGAGATGGCCGACCGATTTTTTTACGGCGCAATGTTGTCTTGCGGGCTGTGCGTGCTCCTCCTCGTCGGACTCATCGTCTATGAATTGGTGAGTAAGTCTGGCCTCTCCTGGCACGCCTTCGGATTGAAGTTCTTTTTCAGAAGCGAATGGGATCCCGTCAACAATCAGTTTGGCGCACTACCCTTTGTCTACGGAACCATCGTTTCCTCAATTCTCGCCCTTGTAATCTCGGTGCCGCTCGCAATAGGCGTAGCCGTTTTTATTACTGAGATGTCCCCGGCATGGTTGAAGGGGCCTTTAGCTTTTACAACGGAATTGCTGGCTGCGATTCCCAGCGTAATTTACGGCCTGTGGGCCATCTTCGTTCTGGTTCCGTTGTTACGGGAATACTTGCAGCCCTGGCTGGCAACTTATTTCGGGTGGTCGGGGTTGTTTGACGGGCCCCCTTATGGGATCGGAATGCTGGCTGCGGGAATCATTCTGGCAATCATGGTTGTTCCTATAATTTCGTCAATTACCCGCGAAGTTATGACTGCCGTCCCCCGCCAGCAAAGAGAAGCGGTCCTCGCTTTGGGAGCAACGCGGTGGGAGATGATTCGCACCGGAGTTTTGCGAAACGCACGCGCTGGCATTCTCGGCGGTGTGATTCTTGGCCTGGGGCGAGCCTTGGGCGAAACCATGGCCGTGACTATGGTGATTGGTAATCGTCCCGAGATTGCCAAATCGCTTTTTGCTCCGGGTTACACCATGGCCAGCGTGATCGCCAATGAATTCAGCGAAGCGACCGGTGACGTTTACCTCAGCGCTCTCGTCGAGGTGGGCTTGGCTTTATTTATCCTGACCATCATTGTGAATATTCTCGCGCAAATTTTGGTCTGGACAGTAACGCGCGGAAATCCGGCGAGGGCGAATGCCTGAACACAGCTCTTCGATAATTAATCGCTCTGCCGGTACAATCAGTCTTTGGCGACGAATCATGAATTCCGCGGCGACGATCGCGGCGGCCGGTTCCGTGGTTTTGGTATTGCTTCCATTGATCGCCGTTTTCGGATATTTGATCTTCAAAGGCGCCGGATCAATTAACTGGGCTTTCCTGACGCAAACCCCCAAGCCACCAGGCGAAGTCGGAGGCGGCATGGCAAATGCCATTGCCGGTTCCGCTTTGATTCTTTTCATTGGCAGTATTGCTGGGGTCCCCATAGGAATCGGCGCGGGAATATTCCTCGCCGAATACGGCCGGAACCGGTTCGGCAACGTGATCCGATTCACGGCGGATGTGCTGAATGGCGTCCCCTCAATCATCGTTGGCATTGTGGCTTACAGTCTGGTCGTGCTCACGCAGGGTCATTTCTCAGCGCTGGCTGGAGGCGTCGCCCTGGCAATTATGATGATCCCGACCATAGCGCGGACCACTGAGGAGATGCTGCTACTAGTCCCGAACCAAGTTCGAGAAGCTGCCTATGGTTTGGGGGTCTCGCGCTGGCGTACAACTCTATCTATCACTCTGCGTACGGCGACTTCAGGCGTAATCACCGGTGTGATGCTGGCATTCGCCCGCGTCGCAGGCGAGACCGCTCCGCTTCTTTTCACGGCCTTTGGGAACAGTTTTTGGAATTGGAAGGTGAATGAGCCAACCGCCGCTTTGCCGCTACAGATTTTCGCTTATGCGATTTCACCTTACGATGACTGGCATCGGCAAGCGTGGGCGGGAGCGCTTATTTTAATCGTCTTGATTATCGCTTCAGTCAGTGCCGTCCGCTTGGTCGCGGGCCGCGGAATGTTAACCGGAACGGGCTAAATCAATGGGCGTTAGCATCAAAGTCGAAAAGTTAAATGCGTGGTACGGCAAGACTCAGTCCCTGTACGACATTACGATGGAAGCGCCCGCGAACCGGGCCACCGCAGTCATTGGTCCTTCAGGATGCGGCAAGTCAACTTTTGTGCGATGCCTCAATCGGATGCATGAGACCGTCCCTGAAGCCCGCGCATCTGGCCACGTAGAAATCGGCACGATGAACGTTTACAACGGAACATCGGCGGTGCAGATTCGAAGGCATATTGGCATGGTCTTCCAGAAGCCGAATCCTTTCCCAACGATGTCCATATACGACAATGTCGCCGCGGGGTTAAAGTTGAATGGCTTTCATAACCGCGGACGCCTGGACGAGATCGTGGAGCGGTCGCTGAAATTGTCAGCGCTATGGGACGAAGTAAAAGATTCTCTCCGCAAGAAATCCGGGGCCAGTCTTTCCGGAGGTCAACAGCAGCGCCTGTGCATTGCTCGCGCACTGGCGGTCGAGCCAACTGTACTTCTGATGGACGAGCCCTGCTCGGCGCTCGATCCAATTTCCACTGGGAAGATTGAAGAACTCATTTTCGAGCTAAAGGAACGGTTTACCATTGTCATCGTAACTCACAATATGCAACAGGCTTCTCGTGTTGCAGAATTTACAGGATTCTTTCTTCTGGGCAAGCTGATTGAGTTCGATAAGACTGAAAAAATCTTTACGACTCCATCCGACAAACGGACGGAGGACTATATTACAGGCAGGTTTGGATAATGCGAACGCGCTTTCAGCAAGGACTCGACGAACTTCGATCACGTTTGTTGCGTATGGGCGGACTAGCCGAGCAGGCGGTGGACCGCGCCTCTCAGGCCTACATTGACCGCGATCTGAGCCGGTGTCAGATGGTGCTCGAAGGAGAAACATTAATCAATCTCGCCGAGCGCGAGATTGATGAGTTGGCGTTCGATATGCTCGCCATGCAACAGCCCATGGCTGTGGATCTGCGGTTTATTCTCGCGGTAACCAAAATCAATTCCGACCTCGAACGAGTGGGCGACCAAGCCGTAAATATTGCCGAGCGAGTTATGGATCTCGCCGAATTACCCAAGGTGGATCTCCCGATTGACATCCCGCGCATGTCCAGTGCGGTCGCCGCAATGGTCCGTCGGGCGCTCGAATCTTTCATCGAAGGCAAAGCAGAATTAGCTCAGGCGGTGCTCGAGATGGACAATGTCGTGGACCGCATGAAAGACGAAGCTTTCATCATCCTTGTGAAAGCCATGAATGAGCAGCCGAACATTACCCGCCAGGCTCTGGACGCTCTACTGATCGCACGAAATCTGGAGCGCGTTGCCGATCATGCAACCAACATCGCCGAAGACGTAATCTTCTGGGTGCGTGGCGCCGACGTGCGCCACATGGGCCCGGACGCGGCGGTGACGCACGAAGTCACGGATACCCGATAAATCGTTGTGATTCTCGTATTGCGACTGCGTGCAGTGACGGTTACGATTCATTCAAACTAGGAGTCGCGATACCGGCGGCGCGGAATGCCCCACCCCTCGCAAACCGCGGCAGCCTCCGTTGTGGCGAGGTTAAGGAGATCAAAATCTCAGCCAGGGTGTGCCAGCCCCCAAAGATAGCGGATATTAGGAAGATGAGTGACCAGCAGCGCATCCAGCCAATTCGAGTCCAGCAAATTCCTCAGGATTTTCTGTCGGCCAGCGTAATCCATCGCTGCAGTTTACCAAGAGTACTCATTCCGCTTTAGGGAGTTGCCGTTCAAATTGTCGCAGATCCCAATAGTCGCGCCAGGCCGCAATCTTTCCATCCCGCAACTCGAATATCCCCATGCAAGGTACGCTGACCCGCGTTTCGCCCACCAAGAAATTGTCCACCCGCTCGGTCATCACAATGTCGCTGTCCGCCATGATGTTGACGATTTCCCACGGTAGAGCGACCATGCGTTGGGCACCTCGCTGAAGAGTCTCCCGGATGGCCTCTCGCCCTTTTACCTCTTGCCACGGCGCATTCCACCAAACCGCATCGTCGGTAAAGTAGCCGGCGAACTCATCTGCATTCGCGCGCACGCAGGCCTGAATAAAGTTCCGGATAAGCTCGATGTTGTCCGCATTCTTCATATCATTAAATAATCAGTATAGCTAGGCTGGGAGAGGGCTCCTTAGCCTGTGTTGGGGACCCTCCTTCCCGCCGCCGTTGATTTCCCCGGGATAGCTATTTCCACCGCCAATGTAGCGACGGGCGTCCGCGCCCGTCATACCAAGCCCTGCTTTTTGGAATTACTCGAAAATGAAAACCGCCTTGCCGCGTACCTCACCTTGATTCACTCTAGTGTAGGCATCGCGGGCGTCGTCAAGATGGAGTCTTTCAGTGATGGGAATTGATTTCAGCGCTCCCGACTGGAATCCGGGCGTCAACTTATCGAGGATTGCGGCAGACGCTCTTGTGTCATAGGCGCGGGTGTCCACCCCAAAAAGACTGAGGCGGCGATGATAGAAATCGAGCAAGTCAAAGCTGACCCGGCGATCGCCCACGGAAGTGATGTTTACCTGCCGGCCCCCGCGCCGAAGCGGTTTGAGGCACGGCTCGAAGAGGGGACCGCCAACGCAGTCGTAGGCAATATTGACGACTCGACTTCCCGTAATGCGCTGGACATCGTCGATCATACTTTTATATCCATCGTCCGCGGTGGCGAGGATAAAGTGATCAATGCCAAATTCCTTTTGCCGCTCCGGTGAAATCGGTTTTACATCGACGGCGATGGTCTTCGAGTTAGCGTCCTTCCACTTCGCGATCTGAAGTACGGCGCTGCCTACTCCGCCTCCCGCGCCGGTGGCGAGGATAGTTTCTCCGGAACCAAGGTGCGCTGTGTCGATGAGCCCGATCCAAGCGGCAAGAAAATTCACGCCGACCGTTGCCGCTTCTTCGAAACTGAGACTGTCTGGCTTGCGACTGACTCCCGTAACCGGCACCGCTATGCGTTCTGCGTGCGAGCCGTCGCGACTGAATCCAATATCGCCGCCGGTGCCCCAGACTTCCTCATTGATCAGTTCTTTTGGACCCTCGATCACAATACCGGCAAAATCACGGCCGGGCGTCCGCGGCAGAGTAGTTCCTTCCATTTTCCCCTGAACGTTCTTTACGTCGCTGGGATTTAATGAAGCGGCCCGAATCTGGACCACCAACTCTCCTGCGCTTGTGGCGGAATCGGGGACGTCCTCGACCTGCAATTTTTCCGGACCTCCGAACTCCCGAAATCTCAACGCTCGCGCGCAGAGCTCCTTTGCTCGGGGATGGCAGCGGGTCTGTCCCATCATAACCGCACCTTCCAGGCGGCGACTTGTGCATGGAAAGAACGCGGAGGACTGGGCCACCACCCGGCCACATGGGCCCGGACGCGACGGTGACGCACGAAGTCACAGAGCCTCGATAGCATAGGGATCAACTTCCCGTAGTTCCAGGAACAACACTCTAAATATCGTAGTACAGCATGAACTCATGTGGATGCGGGCGCAATCTGACCGCATCCACTTCTTTGGTGCGCTTGTAATCTATATAGGTTTGCAGCAGCTCTTCGGTGAAGACGTCGCCTTTCAGCAGGAACGAATGATCTTTCTCGAGAGCGTTCAGCGCATCTTCTAGCGAACCCGGCATGGAGGGGACCCTGGCGAGCTCCTCCGGGCCGAGGTCGTAGATATCTTTATCCAGCGGCTGTCCGGGATCAATTTTGTTTTCGACTCCATCCAAACCTGCCATCATCATCGCTGCAAACGCCATGTATGGATTGCAACTCGGATCGGGAGGACGAAATTCCACACGCTTCGCCTTCGGAGACGCCGAATACATCGGGATACGGCATGCCGCCGAACGGTTGCGCCGCGAATATGCGAGGTTCACCGGAGCCTCGAACCCCGGCACAAGACGTTTATAAGAATTCGTTGTAGGCGCAATGATCGCCGCCAGCGCCGGGCCGTGCTTGAATAAGCCCGCCGATATACCACAAAGCCATCTGCGAGATACCTGCGTACCCGTCGCCCGCGAATAAAGGCTTGCCGCCCTTCCACAAAGATTGGTGGGTATGCATTCCGCTGCCGTTGTCTCCAAAAATTGGCTTCGGCATGAACGTCACTGTCTTGCCGTATTGGTTCGCGACGTTCTTCACGATGTATTTGTAGAGCATCATGTGATCGGCGGAGCGCACCAGGGAATCGAATTTCAAATCAATTTCAGTCTGACCGCCGGTAGCGACTTCATGGTGGTGACATTCCACTTCCATGCCGCACTTCTGCATGGTCATAACCATTTCGCTGCGCAAATCCTGATAGTGGTCGGTAGGCGGGACGGGGAAATATCCTTCTTTGTAGCGGGGACGGTATCCCAGATTGTTTTCGGCGCGGCCCGAATTCCAACGGCCTTCTTCGGCATCAATAAAATAAAAACCGTGCTGCTCGCGCTGATCGAAGCGGACATTATCGAAAATAAAAAATTCGGCCTCGGCGCCGAAATAAGCGGTATCGGCGAGCCCGGTGGAAGCCAGGTATAGCTCCGCTTTCTTAGCGATGTAGCGCGGGTCGCGATCATAGCGTTGCTTCGTGACGGGATCAATTACTTCACAGGTCATCACCAGCGTAGGCGCTTCGGTGAACGGGTCTAGCAGATGCGTTGTCGGATCGGGGACGAGCAGCATGTCGCTTTCGTGAATAGCGGCCCAGCCACGGATGGAGGAGCCGTCCATTCCAAAACCCTCTTCAAACGAAGCCTCCGAAAGCTGCTCAATGGGATAAGAAACGTGATGCTGCAAGCCCGGCAAATCGGTGAAACGGAGATCGAGCATTTTCACTCCGCTTTTCTTCGCGAATTCCAATGTACTTTTTGGATCAGCCGGTTTTGAATCAGCCATGAACTCTCCTTTGGGCACCAAAATTGGCGCCCCTTACGAATCAGGGAATCAGATTAAACGACAGCCAACTTGCCGGACGGATCGCTAAAAATTGTACACCTGCTACAATTTTGCGTTGTGACGGGCGTAAGTCTAGTCCTGAGTCACCTTTTCAGGAAATTTATTGTTCTTATCGCGGGGATAAACGCCTGCTATGCTTCACGGCGGACCCATACTAATGCCCAAGTGCTGCTCTTATGGATTTTGATCAGTTAGAGACTTTTCTCGAGGTGGCGCGGCTGTCGAGCTTCTCGCGAGCGGCCGAGAAGCGCTTTCGCACGCAGCCGGCGATCTCGTCGCAGATTCGTTCGCTTGAAGAAGAGGTCGGTGCCAAGATACTGGACCGCTCCGGAGGAAAGGTCTCGATCACCCAATCTGGCAAGCTTTTCCAAAAATATGCCGAAGAGACCCTGGACGCGCGCCGCGCAGTGCTGGTGGCGATTGCAGAGACCGAGCGGGTTCCGCGTGGAGAGATCATCGTCGGCGCCAACGAAGGAACCTGCCTTCACATTCTCCCCGAGGTCTTTGCGGAATTTAAAAAGCAATATCCGGACGTGGCTGTAAATATCAAGAGCGCCGATTACGGAAAGATTCTGGAATCCATTATTGATAACTCGGTGGATTTTGGCGTACTTTCGTTGCCGGTAAGCGATCCGCGGTTGACTGTTGTGCTGATCCATCGCGATGAATTAATGATTATCGCGCCGCCTCGGCATCCTCTGGCGAAGTTGAAAACAGCAACCGTTGCCGAGGTCGCAAACTATCCTCTTGTAATGCCCAAAGCTGGCCACACGAGAGATGGCCTCGATAACCTGTTTCATGAACGCAAGTTGAAGCCGCGCATCGCCATGGAGCTGGATTCCAGCGAACTGCTTAAGCGCTTCGTCGCGGCGGATGTGGGCGTTGGATTCATCGCGCGCTCCAATGTGCAGGAAGATGTCCGGGCCAATGTGTTAGCAACGATTGTTTTATCTGATGCAAAAATCCGCAGAGACCTGGCATTGGTCTTCCGCAAAGACAAAGCCCTGAGCCGCGCAGCGCTGGCCTTCATTGACATTGCGGTGAAAATCAAGACCGCGGATGCCGCGCTGGTAGAGCGCTGATGGATATCTAGACCAACGCGCTAAGCTTTATGGCCGAACTTAAGTGTGGGTTACAATTCCTTCGCAATGAGCCTAAGAATCAACCTCTATAAACTGTTGGCGATATTTATTACTCTTGGGGTTGTTGCCGCACAAAATCCTGTTCAGAAGAGCTCATCCAATCAATTCAAATTGACCTCAATCGAGGTGACCGGAAACAAGCACTACTCAATAGATCAGATCACGTCTGTAACCGGACTACGGATCGGTCAAAGCGTCAGCGACGACGGCAAGACCGTTGACGAGGATATTTTTCGACAGGCTGCAAACAGGGTGGGTAATACCGGAGCGTTCAGTGATGTTACCTATCGCTACGAATATTCAGCGCGGGGAACTAAGTTTCAATTACAGGTGCGCGAGGCTGACAAATTTCTGGCCGCGCGCTTCGATAATTTTGTTTGGTTTTCCGATGAAGAATTGCTTAATGCGCTGAAGGAGAGAGTGGCCCTTTTCGACGGTAGCCTGCCTGTATCCGGCTCGATCACCGACCAGGTCGCCAAAGTTCTGCAGGCAATGCTCGATGATCGCCGGGTGTCTGGGACCGTGGAATATATTCCTACCACCCGCATGGGCGGTGGCCCTATCGAGGCCATTACTTACAAAGTTTCAGGGTTGCCAATTCACATCAAGAATATGGATTTTCCTGGAGCGCAAAGTGGTGAATTGCCGCTTCTGCAGGCTGCTGCAAAACCGCTCGCAGATCAGGATTACTCCCGGTCCATGCTCCGGGCGCAGGAGCAATACAATTTCTTACCTGTTTACCTCAGCCGCGGCTATCTGAAGGCCGAATTTGCCGATTCCCAGGCGAAAGTCCTCCAGCAATCCAACCCGGGGCTAGTTCTAGTGGATGCCATATTTCCGGTCACCCCAAATCGCCAATACAAGCTCGCGGAAATACAGTGGGAGGGAAATACCGTGTTCGCAAGCGACAAGCTTCAACCTCTCATTCAGCTTCACTCGGGCGAACCAGCTAACGCAGTTCAACTTGACAAAGATGTCCAAGCCGTGAAAAAGCTCTATGGGACTCGCGGATATATTGCAGCCACGGTCGCGGTTTCCCCGCGCTTCGATGATGCCACCTCTCTTGTTCACTATGTACTCGAGCTGCGAGAAGGGGATCTGTATCGCATGGGAACTTTGGAGGTCCAAGGTCTCGACCCAGATACGACGCGAGCGCTATCTCGAGTGTGGACCCTGCAAGGCGGGGATCCTTACGATACCAGCTATATTGAAAAGCAATTTTTTCCAGCGCTGGCGAAGGCGAGAATCTCTGTTCCTCAAAGTTTGGAAATGAATGTCGAAACAAGCCTTAACGGCGCCAATAAGACGGTAAATGTGAAAGTGATTTTTGCTCCCAAGAAGCAGAGGTAAATCCAAAATTCTGTGATAATGGTTTTGGATCACGGCCGGCACCGACAAAAATTCGGGATCAGGTACTTGGGGCACCGGTAGCGTGCAGGAACGAACCGAAAAAAAGAGGAGAAATCATGAATAATGTTTTGCGGAAATTCGAAACTTCATTAGCTATTGTGCTTTTTGTTGCCGGGATGGCCTCGATGTCGTTGGCAGCAACTAAAGCGTATACCGGAAAAGTCAGCGATGCGATGTGCGGCGCTGAGCATATGGAACCTGGAGTCACCGCTGCCGCTTGCACACGCGCTTGCGTAGCGAAAGGCGCCAAATACGCTTTGGTTGTGGGAAGCAAGGTTTACACGCTCGATGGCGAAGATAAAGCTGCCTTGAGTGAACTCGACAAGTTGGCGGATAAGAAAGCGAAAGTGACCGGAACTGCCGACGGAGACACCATTCAAGTGACCTCAGTCGCGGCAGCGAAATAGAGCGGGGTAAAATCACGTGGGCCCACACGTCCTCGTCTGGGCGGGTAAGCGAACGCTCACCGGTTTGCACAGCGGAGCAGTGCTGGCGGATGAGAGATCCCCTACGCGATCTAAATATTCAGTGGACCATGGCAAAGCGGGTCGCGATTGCTTCCAGTTGGCGGAGGTGATTGGTGTCGTGTCCGGCCATGGTTTCCACGATGATCTTGAAGGTCATTTCTCCGCGTTCCGGATGTGTGACTTTCTTGGCGAATGCCTCGCGAGGTAAATTCCGTATCAACGCCAGATTCCATTGCCTCACAGACGAGAACGCAGCCATAGCCTCGGCAGCCGTATAAGACGAATAGGGCGCCGCCCACCTGTCCTGATCGAATGGTTGGACCACATGGTTATCCTCAGCCAGCGTTTGTCTCAGCCGGAAAGCAAAGACCACCTCGCAGTCGGCCAGGTGACAAAGAATTTCCCGAGCGTTCCATTTGCCTGGAGCGGGCGAATGTTCCATCCGCTTGACGCCGAGCGTTTCGGAAAGTCTCGCAAGCTGCGCTGAGGTGGACGCCATCATTTCAATTGGGTCGCGGTCGCCTAAGAACGAAGCATAAGGATTCAGAGCCATGAGTGGATAATAACCCGTCAGCGCCAGTCGCTCAATTGGGATGGGTGCGGGGACGTGGCTCAGTGAGGAGGAGCTTGCTGAGGGCCTTGCTCCAAGAGGAGAATGCCGAACTGAGACGGCAAGCATGATTCCCGTCGGCTACATGGCGAAACGGGTGCGCAAGAAGCCCGATTGGCTTCACGCAAGCCATGTTCTCGATATATATTCCGTTAGCGGGTGTAATTCTGAGAACTTCGCTGATTACATCCCCTTCTGGAAGCACAACGGCTACTGGCTCTTTGATTCTCCTGAAGTAATACTAAGCGTTGCCGAGGAAAACTCAATCGATTTGGTGGGAACCAGCCTCTTCTATTACGAAGCATATGAAATGGAATTCGATGGCAGGAAGTGGAGTAAATACGCTCCCGAGGCATCGTTGACAACAAGCGTAGCCCCGCCCTTAAGAAAGGCGCTAGAGGGCTTCGATCTGGTTAACTTCAGCGCGAGAAATTCTCCGGAGTGCTCCCCTCTTTCCTGTAACTCGTTGGCAGAAGCGGTCCGGACAAATAGCCATTGTTTATTTGCTTCCTTCGAAGAAGCTAAAGCGAATATGAGTGACGAGATTCTTAGGAAATCCGAGCCGGGGCCCTACCGAATATTTTCGGTGTATTCAGTAGATGGGCCCCCACAGTCCACGTAACCTCTGCCGTTATCCTCTGGTATTCTAGGCCGACTGTTCTTCCAAATCTGTTCTTCCAAAGAGGAGTTAGCGTTGCCGCCTGAGAAATTTCGTGTGGGGCTGGTGCAGATGTCGGCCACGCCCGATCCCGAGGAAAACCTGCAACGTGCCATCGAGCACACTAGAAACGGCGCCAAGAGCGGAGCGCAAATTGTCTGCCTGCCGGAATTGTTTCAGACGCAGTATTTTTGCCAGCGTGAGGATACCGCGCTGTTCGATCTTGCCGAACCGATTCCGGGGCCGGTGACGTCGCAGCTTTCTAAGCTCACAAAGGAACTCGGGATAGTCCTAATCGCGTCGCTATTCGAAAAACGCGCGGCGGGAATCTATCACAATACGGCCGTCCTCTTTGACGCCAATGGGGAGCTGTGCGGAATTTATCGCAAGATGCATATCCCCGACGATCCGCTTTACTATGAAAAATATTATTTCACTCCCGGCGATCTTGGCTTTCGCGCGTTCGATACCAGCGTCGGACGCGTTGGAACCCTGGTCTGTTGGGATCAGTGGTATCCCGAAGGCGCGCGTTTGACCGCGTTGCAAGGCGCTCATCTGATTTTCTACCCGACCGCGATTGGCTGGCATCCCGCCGAGAAAGCGGAGTTTGGAGCGGCTCAATATGACGCATGGCGCACGATTCAACGATCTCACGCCATTGCCAATGGAGTTTACGTGGCCGCGGTGAATCGTGTCGGAATCGAGCATGGAGACATCCGAGGAAATCGAGCCCCGGGAGCCGGGCTTGAATTCTGGGGAGGCTCTTTTTTGTGTGATCCATTTGGACGCGTGATCGCCGAAGCTTCTCACGATAAAGAAGAAATTCTGCTTGGCGAAGTGGATGTAAAACATTTGGAAGACATTCGCCGAAATTGGCCTTTTCTGCGAGACCGCCGGATTGACAGCTACGCCGCGATCACGAGCCGGCTGATTGACTGAGTCCAGAAATGCCCGCCCGATCCCTCCAAACCTTGAAGCGAAATGCGGATGTGAACGCGGTAATCAAATACCGAATGCCCGCAGAGTGGGAACCGCACGAAGCTACGTGGATAGCCTGGCCTCACAATCGGCAGGACTGGCCGGGGAAATTCGAGCCCATCCCCTGGGTATATGCGGAAATTGTTCGAAATCTGATCCGCTACGAGCGGGTTGAAATCATTGTGAACGATGCTGCGGCCGAGAAGCGGGCGCGAAGAGTTTTGGATCGTGCGAACGCTTCGAGCGAAGAGATCCGGTTTCATCGCTGGCCCACCGATCGTGTATGGACGCGCGATTCTGGATGCACGTTTGTTAAATCCTGTCGTCAAGACGGCACGGCGAACGCCGGCCAGCCGGACGTTGCCCGGCCGAATGGACGAGGACGTCCGTCCCTACGTGATTCTAGGAGGGACGCGCAGCCTCATTTTTTGTCCGCTTCTCTAACAGGCCTCAGCTGGCGGTTCAATGCCTGGGCTAAATATTCCAATTGGCGAAAGGATCAGAAGCTGGGACCCCTGATTGCGAATGCTGCTGGCGCATCAGAACTGGAGCCAACCTTCCGCAAGAATCGCGTTGTCCTTGAAGGTGGGTCCATTGATGTCAATGGCCGCGGGACCCTGCTGACTACCGAGGAATGTTTGCTTGGAAAGACCCAGCAGCGAAACCCGGGAATGAAGCGTTCCGACTATGAGAAAGTCTTCGCCGAATATTTAGGAATCGCCAACGTCATCTGGCTTAAGTCGGGCATCGCCGGCGATGACACTCATGGGCACGTGGACGACATCACCCGTTTTGTCACTCCAGACACGGTGGTCAGCGTGATTGAGTCCGATCCCAGCGACGCAAACTACGAACCGTTGCGAGAGAATATTCGGCGCCTTCGTGCCGCCGCAGATCAGGATGGAAATGAGTTGGCAATTGTCGAACTCCCAATGCCGCGGCCTCTAGTTTTTGAGAAGCGCCGCCTGCCCGCCAGCTATGCAAACTTTTATGTCGCTAATGGCATTGTTCTTGTTCCAGTATTCAACGATCCCAACGACCGAATTGCTTTGGATGCGCTCGCCGATGTTTTCCCTGAACGCGAAGTAGTCGGGATTTATTCTGGCGACCTCATCTGGGGCTTTGGTGCGATCCACTGCATGACTCAGCAGCAGCCCGCAGCTTAGACTTCGCAACACTCCTCTGCAGGAGGGGCAAATCTCACGCCGCCCTCGTTGGAGTTACAATGTGCCGCACTTGTCATCCACTTATTCTTTCGTATCCGGAGGCGCAATGAAGCAACTGCTTTGGATCGCTATTTTTCTCGCCATTTGCGGAATCTCAGCAGCTCAAGAACCTGCCGTCAGCGACGGCACTGGGCGCATGTTTCTTCCAAGCGATACTTTTTGGGGATACGCTGAGTTCGATCTTGCCCCTCCTCACAACGAAATTGATCCAAATTTGTGCCGCGCGGATGCGAGAACGGATGGCGGCGCCAATGCGCCATGCAGTGAATTCGCGAGATATATGTTGTCCGGCTTGCTGGAAGTGCGTCCATTTGGCCGCGGGCAATTTCGCCGATTCATGCTTTATGGCGAGCCGCGCTTTCTGTTTGGAAAAAATGTTCCTCAAGCCCTCTACACATGGTCCTTTGATGCGATCGGTATCGAGCACTCGTGGGGCGCTGGAATTTATCTTGGCAAGGGATTCGAATTTCGCGTGACCCAACACTTCCTGTTCGACCGGCTGGGCGCGAGGAACCGAAACCTGGGACCCGCGGACCTCGGAAATAATGGTCCATGGGGAAGATATAACACTATTGGAGTAAGAAAATATTTTGGAACCCGGCGATGGTGATCATGTAGTTTCCAAGTTATTTTTACCGGAAGGACCCGTGCTATGCTGAGTTCCCGAGCCAGTTCCCTTGAGTCCTTCGAAGCCAACAATTCATTCACAGCGACCGTTCGAGAAGAGCGATCGGCTGGAACAAAGCCAGAGACCATCTTCCGTTTACTCGGCCGCGGTTTCTGGACGGATAGCTGATACCGGATTTCCAAACCCTTTGCAAAATTCGCAGTCCTCAGAAGCAATCCTCTCTCACGTAACGAATCGAATATCGCAGGCGCTTGCTGCCGCATTGCCCTCGTTGCTGGCTGAGTCTCCCGACCCAGATTCAGCGCTTATTCTGTTTGATCGCCTGGTCAGCGAGTCGCCTGGCGAGATAACGCAGCTATTGAATCAGCATAATGTTTTGGCTCACTACGCCATCGTGATTTTCGGACACAGCCGCTTTCTGGGAGAGACCTTAATTCGGAACCCAGATATTTTGCAGTCTTTCCTGCGGGAAAGAAATCTGGATCTCAGTTTTTCTGCCGGTGACTTTGAGGAAAGTCTTTCCCGATTTCGGGCGCTTTCCTTTGAAGCAGATGTTTCTCTCCTCTTGGCACGCTTCAAGCGTCGCGAATACCTGCGCATCATGTTGAGGGACGTGCTTAAGATTGCTCCTCTCGCGGAAACTACCGCCGAAATATCCGCCCTCGCGGACGTTCTGATTGAGGCAGCCCTGCGTGACGCTGAAAGCGCTTTGCAACGGCGATATGGGACAGCGCAGCACGTAGACGCTGAAGGCCGCCTTGCTGACACAGGATTCTCGGTCCTGGCACTGGGAAAGCTGGGCGGGAATGAACTCAATTACAGCTCTGATGTTGACCTGATGTACATCTTCGGCGACGGACGGGAGTCGCCGGAAGCCGCGATCAGCAATCGCGAATATTTCATCCGGCTGTCTCAGCGCGTAACAGAAACCTTGTCGCGAGTGACTCCAGAGGGCCCTGTTTTTCGCATTGATTTACGATTGCGACCTCAGGGCAACGAAGGGGAGCTTGCAATCAGCGCCGAAACGGCATTGCGGTACTATGCGGTAACTGCGCGCGATTGGGAGCGGCAGGCACTCATCAAGCTCAGGCACTCCGCCGGCGATGTTTCGCTGGCGCGGGAATTCATCCGCCGCGTGCGACCGCTGGTTTATGGTGCCGGCGCAGAGCAGAGAGATTCCGCGCAGGCTCAGAAGAATGACGACGCGGAATATTCGCAGCAGACCCAAGCCTCAGGCTGCCCTGACCAACTGGATGACGAAAGGGAACCAAATGAGCCCGCTGAGCGCCTCAATTTTGCCGCGATCAAAACTGCTCTTGTGGCCCGCGAAAAGTTGGACAAAAGGCGGCGCAGGCGCTCAGTCCACGGCACCGGAGCAATTATTGATATAAAGCTCGATCACGGCGGTATCCGGGATATCGAATTCCTTGTGCAATGTCTGCAGCGGGTTTATGGAGGCCGCGAGTCTTGGCTGCGATCTGGTGGTACGCTTTTCTCACTGCAAAAACTTCACGACAAGCGCCACATCAGTGGAAGGGAATTTCACGAGCTGACAAGCGCTTATGAGTTCTTGAGGCATTTGGAGCACCGGCTTCAATTGAGGCAAGGTCAGCAGACGCATCAGTTGCCGTTGACCCAGCATGAGATGAATACCCTGCAGAGGTCCATGGAAGGCTACGCTCCCCAGGAATATCAGATTCATGACCTCGCAGGTACGGTGCGGCGGCGAATGGAAGCGGTTGCGGAAATTTACCAGCAGCTCATTTACCAGCAGCAAAGCCGAATGCAGATTTCGTCGCCGGTTGCAAGGTTTGCATTGGAGAGCGAACCCGATCCCAACGGGTCCGACCAATCCAATCGCCAGATATTAGACCGACTGGCCCAAGACGCGGTCGAATTGCACCAGGTTCTGATCAGCGGAGAACTGAGCGATCATGCCCTCAGAAATTTATTTCGCTTTTTGAGTTCTGCGTTCACAAGTTCGCAGCGCTACGCCGACGTAATCCGGAATCCGCAATTAGTGATTCGCGCACTCGCACTTTTCGAGTTCAGTGACTATTTGACTGACATCCTGATCCGCTATCCCGAAGAAATTGTCACTCTCGCCGAGATAGGAGAAAAGATGCCTCGCGCCGCGACCGGTTATTTGTTCGTCAGTCCGTTGGGGGACGAGCGTCCGGCGGCAGACCCGGTGTTCGAATACGTCGCGGAATCACAGAGCTCGCGTGGTGAAAAACTGGCGCTGCTGCGAAAGCATTTCCGTCATTGCGTTCTCGCGGCAGGCTCCCGCGAGATTACTGCGCTTTGTGGCGTATATGAATCTTTGGATTCGATTACCGCTGCGGCAGAAGATGCAACCTCGGCAGCTCTGGCCATCGCTGGGAACCCTCAAGGTTTGGCGGTGATGGCTGTAGGGCGCTTTGGCAGCAGGGAACTGGATGTTCTCTCGGACGCCGATTGGCTTTTTGTATGCGAGCGTGAAAAAGATCGCGAGCGGCTGACGAAATCCGCGCAGCAAGTTATGCAGGCATTATCTGCATACACGCAGGACGGTATTGTGTTTCCGGTGGATGCGCGTTTGCGTCCCCGCGGAGGAGCGGGCGAGTTGCTCATCACACCGACGCAATTTGCCGCCTATTTCGAGCAAGAGGCGCAGCCTTGGGAGGCTCTCATGTACACCAAACTCCGCTTTATTGCCGGATCGCGGGACCTGGCTCAGCAAGTGATGAGGTTGTCCGATAAGCTCTATCAACGCCACGCCAAAGATCCTGGTTTTCTCGCCGCAGTGCGCTCGATGCGAGACAAGCTGGAGATTGCCAACGGTTCCGAAAAAAGTTTAAAGACCTCGCCGGGGGGCACATACGACATTGATTTTTTGACCGGTTACCTGTTGATTAAGCATGGAGTCTCCAACAAACAAGGTAATCTGCGAGATCGCATTTGGAAATGCGTCGGGGCCGGCCTTCTACAAAAGTCGGATGCCGCGCGCCTGGATCACGCCGCTGAGCTGCTTCGCACGGTGGAACACGTTGGAAGGCTATCGCTCGGGAAAGCGCAGAAATGGCTACCCGCAATTGAACATGCACGGCAAGGTACGGAAAAGCTAACGTCTCAGATTGTCGGCAGACAGTTTAGCGAAGGCCTGGAGACAGAATTGTCGCGGACGCTCGCTGACGTGAGAACTGTTTACGAGCGAATGCTAGCGTAGGGGCCTCCCCTTCATGGGTGTCTTGACTCGAGGGCATAATTTCGAGCCGCTCCAAATGCCGTGATGCTGATATGCCCAACGGACATCCACCGTTCGAGTTTGTGATGGCCGGTGCGATGCAAGAGATAAGAAATTCCCACGGAGGCCGCAGCCCCGGTGGCCTCCAGGCTGGCGAACCCTGCGGTGTTGTAAACCACATCGTCAGGGATAAGCTCTTCCTCGCGGCCGCGCGCCAGCATGTTTCGCGTAGATGTGTAATCCAGTACGCGAACTGCGGCGATTCCGGAAAAGAGCAAAGCATTGCTTCTATCGAAGAACCGGTGGGGTGAATCTGCTGACTGAATCGCGGAACTGCTGGTCCTTGGAGGTTGGACGAAAGCCTGCGGCCGTCTTTCATCGTTTGAGATGTGTGCGGTTGAACTCGATGTCGCTCGGTCCTGTTGCGCCTTCGCTGGCGAGGACGCAGTAACGATAACGATGAAAAGCGGGATCGAGATGAAAATCGAACCAATCGAGTCCGATCGAAATCCTGGCACGACGAGAGGCATATCTAATTCTATCGGCAAAATCCATGGCTCACGTCACTGGCTATCTTGTCGCCGGTAACTTTAATTACGAATCAAAGGATTTGCCGGTCACCAGGGCTTACGAATTCGCCGCAAGCCTTTATAATGATCGTTCTCCAAACTGCTAGTTTTCCGGCGTATTCATTTTCCAATTATTTCTGGAGGAGACTTGATGGCGGCTTCGTACAACGGTGTCCCAGTTCCATCGAAGGGCACCGGAATCACTTATAACGGCGGGCAATATCGAATTCCTGACAATCCGATTATCCCTTTCATTGAGGGCGATGGTACCGGGCGAGATATCTGGAAGGCTTCGGTTCGAGTGTTTGACGCTGCTGTCGAAAAGGCTTATGACGGCACGCGCCGCGTCGCGTGGTACGAAGTATTCGCCGGAGAAAAAGCCAAAGCGAAATTTGATAACTGGCTTCCTGACGATACGATCAGCGCGGTTCGCGAGTTCCGCGTCGCGATAAAGGGACCATTGACCACGCCCGTTGGCGGCGGCATCCGCTCCCTGAACGTTGCACTAAGGCAAATTCTTGACCTCTATTCCTGCGTTCGCCCGGTTAAATACTACAAAGGAACTCCATCGCCAGTGAAGCACCCCGAGCGCATGGATATTGTGATCTATCGCGAAAATACCGAAGACGTTTACGCCGGCATCGAATGGGAACAGGGTACACCCGAGGCTGCAAGGCTTATCGAGTTTCTGAATAACGACATGCTGAAGGGCGGGAAAAAACAAGTCCGCCTCGATTCTGGTGTTGGCATAAAGCCGATCTCCATCACCGGAACCAAGCGCCTGGTGAAGATGGCAATTCAATATGCGCTAGCCAGCGGCCGCAAGAGTGTCACCCTCGTGCACAAAGGAAATATTCAAAAGTTTACTGAAGGAGCATTTCGCAAGTGGGGATACGAACTCGCTACGGAAGAATTTCGAGACCAGGTAGTCACCGAGCGGGAGAGCTGGATACTTGACAATAAAGATAAGAATCCCAGTCTCTCCATCGAAGCCAACGCCGCATTGGTCGAACCCGGATTGGAATTTGCTACCGAAGATTTCCGTCAGTTAGTTTACAAGGAAGTAAAGGGAGTGCTGAATTCGATCGCGGCGTCTCATGGCAAAGGCGCGTGGAAGAATAAATTGATGATCAATGACCGTATCGCCGATTCCATCTTTCAGCAGGTCGTTACGCGCGCTGACGAGTACTCCGTTCTTGCCACTCCGAATCTCAATGGCGACTATATCTCCGATGCCTGCGCGGCCCAAGTCGGCGGACTCGGAATTGCCCCGGGTGCCAACATAGGAGACGGATTTGCCATCTTTGAAGCGACTCACGGAACGGCGCCGAAATATGCGGACAAAGACGTTATTAACCCGGGCTCGGTGATTTTGTCGGGTGTAATGATGTTCCGGTTTCTACAATGGAACGAAGCCGCGGACCTGATTGAACGCGGCCTCGAACGCACCATCGAGCGAAAAACTGTAACCTATGATTTCGAGCGCCTAATGGAAGGCGCAACCAAGGTTTCGACAAGCGCCTTCGCCAATAATCTTATCGACAATATGTAATTGGGTAATTGAAAATCGGACCCGCATGAGCCCAGGCAGTATTTTAAAAGTTTTCAATTGCTAAATTACCAAATTATTCAATTACTAAATTTCTTTTGAGGTTCTCATGTTGAAAAGTGACCGCTGGATTCGCAAGATGTCTCAAGAACACGAGATGATAAATCCCTTCTCCGAAAAGCAGGTTCGCGAGGGGGTAATTTCCTACGGCCTGTCTTCCTACGGATACGACTTGCGCGTGGCCGATGAGTTCAAGATTTTCACCAACGTCAACTGCACCGTCGTTGATCCCAAGAATTTCGACGAGAGGTCTTTCGTCACCGTGCGGTCAGATTGCTGCATCGTTCCGCCGAATTCGTTTGCCCTGGCACGTTCGGTTGAGTATTTCAAAATTCCTCGCGATGTGTTGACGATCTGCGTCGGCAAGTCAACTTACGCGCGGTGTGGAATCATCGTCAACGTAACTCCCTTTGAGCCGGAATGGCAGGGATTCGTAACGCTTGAAATTTCAAACACTACGCCTCTTCCAGCGAAAATTTATGCAAACGAGGGCTTATGCCAGATCATCTTCTTCCAGGGCGATGAAGTCTGCGAGGTGAGCTATGCCGATCGAAAGGGCAAATACCAGTCGCAGAAGGGAATCGTCCTGCCGAAGTTGTAGGGAAGATCGGCTAGCGTTTGAAGGGAATCGCAAGATGCCGCAAGGCGAATCGTTCATTTTCCCGAAACTCCAGTTCCGGAGTAGAATTGTCCACTTGCTATCAATGGAGGAATAGTGATGCGGCGACTGATAATCGCGCTCCTCGCAGTTTTTCTGTTTTCTCAAAGTGGAATCGCGCAACAGAGGAATGAGATCGCGGTCATGTTTGGACGCACATTTGTGGGCCACCAAACCGTGCCGGGAACAAACTTTATGGGCAACTCTGTCGCTTTCGGTGCGGGGCCCAGCATAGAGGCCGACTACAGCCGCCTTGTGAAGCCCGGTGATTTGGTGTCACTTTCCCTTGAAGTTCCCGTGCTCCTTAATTTCGATGAGGACTTGAACTATGGGGTGAACGTCATTCCTGAAGACTATCGCTCATATTTTGTCACACCCTCGGCGCGCTTCACTTTCTTCCCGAATGTTCCGGTCACGCCGTGGGCAAGTGTGGGCGGAGGCTTTGGCCGTTTCAGCGAGAGCTCAAACCTAGAGTTTGGAGGAGCCAATCCCGGCGCAAAGGGGAGTACTACCGGGATAGTCCAATTCGGAGCTGGCTTGGACGTTAGGACGTGGCGGTCTTTTAGCGTGCGCGGAGAAGTCAGAGATTTTTATAGCGGCGTTCCACAATTAAATGTAAGTACAGGAAAAAGCCGGCAAAACAATTTATTTGTTGGCGTCGGCTTGGTTTGGCATTTTGGACACTGATTTGCTTGGCCTTCATGTCTTGGAGTTTAACTGCTCGGGTGAGGATTTCTTCCCTTGTCCCGCATACGTAATTTCGTCGTAGAGGCTTGGAAGGGAACTGGCATCCTCTGCCGATCCTCCAAACCGCGCATTCTCATACACCGTTGTGAACTTTGCAACCTGATCTCTGACTATTCCATCTTCTATGGAAGTAAGAAATTCCGTAGGCGTTTGCGACGGCAGCTTGCGCCAGCCTTTACGAGCAACCCTGCGCACCATGCGTTCGTACCAGATCGCCGCTGCGTCGCGGGGAAACTTTGCGGGATTTGCCGAGAGGTTCGCCCATCGAAAAAGTTGCATCCACCTTCGGGCGCTGGCGAGCAGCGCTGTCATAATTGCCGCTAACAATCCCAGGACTCCCCATCGAATCGGTCGTTCGGCGAAGTTCTTCTGCGTGCGAGTCGCGGCGGAAAGCATCAATCCATATTCCTTACCAGCCCATCTGCGAAACCGCTGCAACGAGTGGGTACTTCCCTGCGTCGCAATTTGTTTCAGGCTGGACTGATGGGTCGCATCGTAACTAACCACCCAATCGCGCCAGAACGACGCCATTGCATCCATGTATAGCGCCGCCCGGTTCCAGCCGGTCCGCGGCTCAATCGCGCCTGCCGGTGTGGGATCAAAGGTTACCCATCCATAACCCGGAAAGTAAGCTTCCACCCATGAGTGCGCATCGCTCTCTCGCACCAGGTATTGAGAGGTTAAATCGTTAAATTCGCCGGTGGTGAATCCATTGACCACACGAGAAGGTATGCTCAGCGTACGCAGCATGATTGCCATTGAGGAGGCGAAATATTCGCAATGACCTTGCTTGCGCACGAACAAGAATTCAGCCAGAGGATCGCGAGGACGCGTGCGAGAGAGCCGCAACGTATATCCAAAGTGGGTTCGAAGATAGTTCTCAATGGCCATCGCACGGTCGTAATTGTTGTGCGCTTGCGTCGTAATCTGTTGGGCTAGTCTTGCAATCCGGGGATCAAGGGCAGGTGTTTGCTCATAGTTGGAGCGTATATCGTCCGGGTACGAGTTCCCGGTCAATCGGAGCAGCGACCCATCAGGCTTGCCGATATTGGATGTCGCTTCGTATTCCGTGATGGGATGTTCCGCATCTTCATTGAATACGGCCTCTCCATCATCCTCGGTAATCATTCGATACGAACCTTGCAGGGTCTGACCTTTGGGAGCGAGGAAAAAAACGTTGCTGCCCATCGGTTCCATCAGAACACGATAGTGAATAGAACGAACTGGGTCCGGGACCCCTACCGCTTGCGGCCAACGGTCTGTGCCGTGCAGAACGAACTTACCTCCGGATCCGCTCGGCATCGCATACTTTGCATGGGAGTCCGACCACGTTCGTCCATCGAACACATTCAGCGAGATACCACGCCATTTAAGGTCAAAGGCGCCATTTTTGTCGTTATCAATCGCAATGTGCATAACCAACGCATTCGATTGCTGAAGACGGCCTATGCTTCCCAGTTCTACGTGGTCAGAAAATCCTGTGGTCAGACTCGTACCTTCAGAAAAGGTTCCGAGGTATCCTGCCGAACCTCGGGGCAGCAGAAAAAAAATTGCAGTTCCTCCCAAAAACATCAGCAGCACCAAACCGGGGACTACCCTCACCAGCGAAAAAGCCATGCGCCGATGGGCCATCGCATATATGGGATTGGCGGATTGAAATGTTGCCTTCGCAGAAGCGTGCTTCATCTCCATCAAAACGCTAGTGATGATTGCCATGAAGATGAATGCACCGAACGTGGCCAGGAAAATACTATCTACGGTCAAAACGGCGGCCGCCAACACCATCAGAAACGAAATAATCATCAATAAATAATGGTCGCGCTCGCGTTGAGCTGAGAACAGGCGAACCACCATCACGAACAAAACTAGGTGAACGGTAGAACCCAAAAACGCGCGCGAGATCAAAAAGTAGTCCGCCAAGTAAAAAATCACATAACCGACGGTCAGGACCGAAGTCCATCGCTCAGGAATGATAAGGGTGCGCCTTTCGGCAAGTAGATACCCGCGGAACACAAGGGCGCTTCCCACGAAAACCACAGTGGGAACGCCGAGTGTGCCCGTCGAAGCCAGCGTTCCAACTCCGGTAAGAACGAGTAGATACAGCGAGACATCGAAATACCGCTGGATAGCGACAGGCAACGCGGGCCGCAATTTTAAAGCACCAGGCATGGACTATCCATTGTTTCGCGTCGGGGCCGGAAAGGAAAGACCGGCTTACCTAAGACATGCCCGAAAGTCACTATGGTGGGTTCGAGTTTACCGCCCTTGTCGTGACCGCGCGTTTCCTTCGCTGTGGGGGCCTAGGTTCGCGTCCGTTCTTTTTTTTGGACGCCAACCTGGGTCTTACTGTGTAGAGTTTTTCCCGGCCGTGTTCTACCGCTCGTGTTCTAACCAAAACAAATCGGATGCTAGAATAATTGCGGTCAGGCATCGGTCTCGCGCGACGTACTCCCGCCAATCCCGCCAGGTCCGGAAGGAAGCAACGGTAACGGGCTCTTGCGTGTGCAGTGAGTCGCCGGTGCCTGGCTTTTAAAGTCCAACTCTTCGCTCAATCGCTCTCCCTCTCTCGCTATAATTTGATGTGCCCCGCTCAATCTTCAAAGAACAGGACATCCTCAAGATGCCGCCGCCAAAGGGGCCCCCGCGATTGACTTCGCGACGCATTGGGATTCACACATCAAGCGCCGGAGGCGTACAAAATGCAGGCGAACGCGCCTGGCGATTGGGATGCAACACGTTCCAGATTTTTTCCTCGAGTCCGCGGCAATGGGCGCCTTATGAGTTGAGTCTACCCCAGTGCGCCGAGATGAGCCGCTTACGCGAGAAATATGATCTGAAGCCCCTGGTGATTCATACGAATTATTTGGTGAATCTCGCCACCACGACCTCATTGTTCCTTAAGAAATCAATTGAGGCTTTTCGCGGAGAAATAGAGCGAGCCTTGAACTTATGCGCGGAATATTTAGTGTTGCATCCAGGATCGTTTCGCGGAGTAGATCGAGAGGCGGGGCTGATGCAAACCGCGGCGGCAATTGCGGCCGCCTCTCAGGCGCTTGACCTTGCGAAGCGAAACCTGACGATCTTGATAGAAAACACTTCGGGAGCGGAATTTTCTTTGGGAAGCACCTTTGAACAGGTCGCGGAAGTGCTCGATCGCCTGAAGGGCTTGGTTCCTGTAGCCGCCTGTATAGACACTTGCCATACACATGTTGCGGGATACGATATTGTGAGTGAGACCGGAATGCAACAAACGTTACAGCATCTTGACGGCACGGTTGGCCTGAACAATGTCCGAGTGTGGCATTGCAATGACGCGAAAGCCGCGCGAGGATCGAAGCTCGACCGTCACCAACACATCGGGAAGGGAACTATCGGGTTAGAGCCATTTCGCAGGTTGCTCAACGACCCTAGGTTAGCCCATGCTGCGTTCATAGCCGAGACACCGATTGACGAGCCAGGAGACGATAAAAGAAACGTGGAGGCGCTCAAAAAGCTGGTGAAGAGATGATAAACAAGTAGGCGCGGACACCTCCGTCCGCCCACCGGAGCAAAGCTCCGCAGTCCCGGTTCTCACAGACTCAGCTTCCCCCCCGAAACCGTATGATCTCCCGGCGATCACGCTTCGATGGCCTGCCTGCTGGCAATTCCTCAAATTGCTTCATCGCCTTCCGCTCTGCTGCTACTTTCACGCGCAGCTCCCGACTCGCCTCGGTCTCGCGATAGAGCCTTTGCACTACCGAAGCTGGACCGCGCACCTCGCTGAGAAGCAGCACTTCTACGTGAAACTCGCCGCCCTCGTTGGTCACTCGCAACATGTCTCCGATCCGGACCTCGCGCGCGGGCTTGGCTGGTTGCCCGTTGGATTGAATCCTGCCGAGTTCACAAGCTCGCGCAGCCAATGACCGCGTCTTAAAGAATCTCGCGGCCCACAGCCACTTGTCCATTCTTACGCTGGTCATTGATGTATTTTGCTACAGGGCCGGGATTTCCGGTCTGGGTGCAACTTCTTCCGCCCGGTCATAGTACATTCCGATTGACTTACCCGCTCCCAATTCGGTTCGCGAAACGATACTTACTTCGCCTAAAAGTTCATCAAATGTTTGTAAGTTACTGCGGATTAAGCTGCTTCCAATAACTACATCGAGCCAAAAGATCGACTTCATGGCCCTCCCACCCGAATCGAAAGAAGTTTGGGAGACGGCCTAGCCGAGAGCTCCCCGGTCATCCGAAAAAACGCGTGTTGGTGGCGAACGCAGGGGTTGCAAGAGAGTTATTCTATCGCCGGAGCGCGGCCGCCTCAATTTCCGATTTGACCTTTTTCTTCGTCCGGATATAACCTCAATCGCGAGGGAGTAAATCTCATGCGGAAGAGTTTTATAGGCATCGTAGCTGCTGTACTTCTAGTCGCGGTTTCGACTGGCCTCGCGCCACAGCGGCTGCGAGCGGAAACGAAGGAGCCGGCCAAGGCTGAGCCGATAAAATTGAAGGTCGGCGATATGGCACCCAACTTCACCTTGCTGGCCTTCGATGGCGCCGGACTCAAAAAAATCTCCCTCGAAGACTATCGCGGAAAAAAGAATGTTGCGCTGGCCTTTTATGTGTTCGCCTTCACCGGTGGTTGAACGCAGGAAATCAAAGCTTTCCAGCAGAACTTGACAAAGCTGGAAGGCTCCGACACCCAGGTTCTGGGTGTGAGCATGGATAGTCCGTTTTCGAACTTCGCATTCGCGCAACAGAATGGTGTGACTTTCCCGTTGCTTGGCGACTGGGGAGGCGCGGTGACCCGCGAGTACGGTTTGGCGGAAAAGAAAGACATTCAAGGCGTGCCCATGGAACTTGGCCGTCGCGCGACATTTTTAATTGATAAGAGCGGCAAGATTATCGAGGAGCAAGTGGATAATTCCGCCGTGGATCCTACGCAGACTGTCAGTGCGTGTGAGCGTGCCGCGCACTCCAAGCCTTGATTGTGTGTCCACGGGGCCGATGAGTGCATGTTTGAAGGTCTAAGTGAATTGTCACATTCCGAAGCGCAGGTTCATCGCGCCCGCGAAATTCTCGATGCCGGATGCGATGCCAGTCATCGTCTCCGCTGACGGCAAAACATTCCAAGTCAGCGGCTGCACTTTCATCCACGACAAAGCAAAATCAAAAACCATCTCACGCGGCGAAGCTGTTCGTGAGGGATATTTCCCTGTGTTCGTGTCTCCGCAAATATGCTGTGTTTGCGAAGCGGGCAAAATAGGGCGCCCTCGGTAATACCGCGGTTCTCAGAAACTCGGTAAGATGAACCCGATGTCGAGCGCAGCAGCAACCGGCGGAATTTATCGATTTGGCGTTTACGAAGTTAATCTATCCTCGGGAGAATTACGTAAGTCGGGAATCAGGTTGCGGCTGCCGGATCAGGCCTTCCGGGTATTGGTGGCAATGCTGAAACGCCCTTCGGAGGTTGTGACCAGGGAAGATTTGCGACTAAAACTTTGGCCCGAGGGTACGTTTGTCGATTTCGATCATGGGTTGAATACCACGATCAACAAGCTTCGTGAGATCTTGGGGGATAATGCGACCAATCCGCGATTCATCGAGACGCTGGCCCGCCGCGGATACCGATTCATTGCGCCGGTCGAATTCATCGTAGGAAAAGAGCTGGCTGAGAAGAATATTGACTCACCCGCGGCAAAATCCTCCTCTACGTCGTTCTTGACTTCGGTGGATGACTTACCCGCGGCTAACCGCCCCAATGTTCGCATTCTGTTTGTGCTGCTTCAGATCATGTACCTTGTTTTCTACGTCGTAGCCCTTGGACGTCTAGGACACATCCAAGACTTGCTTGAACCATTTTCGTATGGGCGATTGGCTCTTGTGCTGTTAGTTGGCTCAGCCAGCGTGGGCATTCCTGTCCGCTTGTATCTAATTTCCTCGATCGCGTTTCATCCTTCGAGCCTGACAGGAAACTTCAGCCGGCTTTTTATCTTTATCTTGATCCTGGATGGTATTTGGTCGGTTGCACCCTTTCTATTGATTCCGCAAATCGGAGTGGGGCTGGCTCTAGCCGCAACCGGCGCCCTTATCTACGCCCCCTTTGCACAGCGCACGTTGCTTTTAATCGCAGATCGCTCAACAAACGCAATCTCATAATGGTTACGCGAACACCCACCGGTCGCTGGCTACGAAGTTTGTTAAGCAGCAAGCCATAATACTCAACAAATTAGCCAAGACGACAGGCATTCCCAGTTCACCAACAAACATCCGCATCAAAAGAAGGTTCCCTGCCATCGAGATCAGGCCATTGCTAAAATGAAAACGCAACAATCGCGAGGCGACGGCTGCCGAAGTGAATCGGTTGCGGTCGCGCCAGGTGAAATTTTCGTGCCATACGAAGTTATGCAAAAGTGCGGCCTCGACCGATATTACCGTGGCGAGAAGATAGCTGAGTTCGGTGTCAGCCAGCCAGTGCAATGTGAGGAGCTGAACTATAATGCCCATCACGCCGACAAAGGCGAATTTAGCAGGGCGCTTCCACGCGAGGTGCTTATTAAGAAGCTTTGCGCTCTCGCTCATACGATTGCCTCTTCGCGATAGAGTTTTGCCGTGTGGGCTATCGCCGACACAATTAGCATCAGCATCATGCCCAGGATCGCGATAGAGCCTCCGATATCAAACAATCGAACGCGCCTGCCGAACAGCTTCACCACAGGGTGATTGAGCAGCGCCAAATTTCCGATTGCGAGAAGAATTCTTATTTCGGTAGGGCCGAACCACCAGTAAGACAGCCGGAATTGACCCAGGGTATATGTCGCAAGGTAAGCTTCAATCGAAAGCATGAGGAACGAGACCAGCAACCCGAATGCGATTGCCGGATGTACGTATCCCGAGAAGGCCAGTCCGCCCATTAGGAAAAATGCGGCGATGGTATCCGTAATGTGGTCCACATAGAATCCGTACCTTGGCCGCTCGCGCTTTCGAAAACGAGCGAGTGTACCGTCAAGACTGTCCCCGAGCCAGTTCAGGACAATGAATACGATTCCAAGCAGAAGTGCCGAACGATGCCAGCGCGCGAGACCATAACACAGTCCAGCCGCACATTGCGCCAGAAAGCCCAACAGGGTTAAGTGATCGGAATTGACCCAGCGGGGCGTGACCTTGGCGAGCCTGAGCAGAATGGTTTTCTCTGGCCCGGAAACAATGCTCTCTTGTAAGCGTTTTGCGGAAATAAATCTTTGTCGCTGAGATGGGGTGAGAATCTGAACGTTCATTGACGATGCCTCCAAAAGGAAATGATCTTTGCTGGAGGCAATCTGCTACGGC
The DNA here is from genome assembly GCA_963720075.1 of uncultured Acidobacteriaceae bacterium. Lineage (GTDB taxonomy): Bacteria > Acidobacteriota > Terriglobia > Terriglobales > Acidobacteriaceae > PALSA-188. Next base: position 132,926 of record CAVREG010000019.1, read on the forward strand.
GCGCCTAGTGAGTTCAATGGCTAGAATGTCAGAACGGAAACATGTCTGAGTCATCTCCTAAAGCGTTGAGAACGCGGTAAATATTAAAATTTCTCTCGTGGCTGCCTGGAAGTGGAGTGACGCAAACGAGATAGTTTCAAGAGGGCACAAAAGATTCCTGACGGAGCAGCCCGGCAGTCTGGCTGAGATTACAGACGGCTTATTTCTTATATGGCCATTGGGCTTGGGTAAATAATGCGCCGTCAATCCAGATGGTTTGGCCGCTGATGAACGATGATGCTTTGCTGGCCAGGAATACTACCGTCGGAGCGGTGTCTGCGGCGGTGCCGACGCGTCCCAGTGGGGTCATTTTCGACCACGTGCCAGCGTAGTCAGGATTTTCTTCTTTGGTGCGCTCCGATTCTATCGAGCCGGGCGCGATGCAGTTTACGCGAATACCGTATGGTCCTAATTCCACGGCCGCTTCCTTAGTGAACATTTCGATTCCGCCTTTGCTCGCGGTGTAGGCCACCAAATTCGGAAATGCGAGCTTGTTGCATCCCGAGCCGAGATTCACGATCGAACCTCCTCCGTGGTCTTTCATGTATCGCGCCGCCTGTTGGGTACACAGGAAAGTTCCCTTTAGGTTCGTGTCAACCACCAGGTCCCATTCTTCTTCTGTTACTTCCAGGAGCGGCTTCCATGTTTGAACGCCGGCGTTATTGACCAGCAGATCGAGGCGTCCGAAATGACTGGTTACCCGGTCGAACATGACAGCTACCTGCGCGCTCGACCGGATGTCCGCCTCAATTTGCAATACTTCGACGCCGAGTGCGCGAATTTCTGAGATGGTCGCGTCCACGAGCGATGCTGAATCTTTGTAGTAATTCACCGCGACGCGGCAACCGTTGCGCGCAAGTTCGAGTGCGATTTCTTTTCCGATTCCCCGGCTTGCGCCGGTCACCAGAGCTGCGTGGTCCTGCAAAAGCATGTTCACCTCACGACTTTCGCTCGTGCACATATCTACAATTGATAAGGCTTTTCGCGCGAAGTATGTCAGTTCGAGCTTGTTCCCACAAGCGTGAATCGTACCTGACGAATGAAATTGACATTCTAGTCGCCTGTGTGTGCCAGAAAATATCTGGAACGCTGATGTGGCTGGCACCGTCTGCCGTCGCATATCCAGGACAAAAAAAGATAGAATCATTTGCGGTAATTTACGCCCCGAGGACTGACAGGCATGGCCAATACCCCCACTGCAACATCTACCGATATTGATTCGATTCTCCAGGAGCAGCGCAAGTTTGAATGTCCGGAGGAATTTCGGAAGAACGCTCACATATCAAGCCTTGAAGAATATGAGCGAATTTACCGTGAATCTGTGGAGCAGCCGGAAAGGTTCTGGGCAGGCATTGCCAACGAATTGCATTGGTTCAGGAAGTGGGATCGAGTGCTGGAATGGAATTGTCCATGGGCAAAATGGTTTGTCGGCGGGCAGATAAATCTTTCCTACAACTGTCTCGATCGCCATGTTCAGACGTGGCGCAGGAATAAAGCTGCAATTATCTGGGAAAGCGAGCCCGGCGAAGTCCGGACACTGACCTATCAACAGCTTCATCGAGAGGTGCAGAAGTTCGCGAATGTTCTCAAGTCGCTGCGGGTGCAAAAAGGCGACCGCGTCGCGATTTATATGGGCATGACTCCCGAGTTGCCAATTGCAATGCTGGCATGCGCGCGAATTGGTGCCCCACACACGGTAGTGTTCGGTGGATTCTCGTCTCACGCTTTGGTGGATCGAATCACGGACTCGCAAGCCGTGGCCGTGATTACGCAGGATGGTTCGTTTCGCCGCGGATCTGAAGTCAAATTATTTCCCGCCGTGGAAGAAGCGCTGAAGTCCTGTCCTTCGGTGAAGAATGTCGTTGTGTATCAGCGCACCGGAACCGCGATCAATATGCAGTCGGGACGCGATCATTGGTGGCATGACTTGATGGACAAGGCTTCGGAGGAGTGTCCCGCCGAGCCGCTCGACGCCGAGCATCCTCTCTATATTCTTTATACCTCGGGAACAACGGGCAAACCGAAAGGGGTTGTGCATACTACTGGCGGTTATTCGGTTGGAACCTACATCACCACCAAATGGGTTTTCGATTTAAAAGAAGAAGACACCTACTGGTGCACTGCCGACATCGGATGGGTAACGGGTCACAGCTATATCGTTTATGGTCCGCTGCAAAATGGCGCAACCACTCTGATGTATGAAGGCGCGCCGAACTTTCCCGAGCAAGACCGTTTTTGGAGCATCATTGACCGCCACAAAGTCAGCGTCTTCTATACCGCGCCCACGGCCATTCGAACATTTGTGAAATGGGGAGACGAATTTCCAAAGCGTCACAAGCTCGACAGCCTGCGACTGTTGGGCACAGTCGGCGAACCAATTAATCCCGAAGCGTGGATGTGGTATCGCGATGTAATCGGCCACAACCGTTGTCCCATCACTGACACCTGGTGGCAGACGGAAACGGGGCACATCATGATCGCGCCGATTCCGGGTGCGATTGCAACCAAGCCTGGTTCTGCGACCCGGCCATTTCCCGGAGTCGTAGCGGAAATTGTGAACATGCAGGGAAAGCCTGTGCCTGACGGGTCGGGCGGATTTTTAGTAATCAAGCAGCCTTGGCCCGGGATGCTGCGAACAATCTATGGAGATCCTGATCGCTACGTGCAGCAATACTGGTCGCAGATTCCAGGAATGTATTTCACCGGGGATGGCGCGCGCAAAGATAAAGACGGATATTTCTGGGTCATGGGACGCGTGGACGACGTTATCAACGTTTCAGGTCACCGGCTGAGCACGATGGAAGTAGAGTCGGCGCTGGTCGCGCATGAAGCGGTTGCGGAAGCGGCGGTTGTCGGACGTCCCGATGAATTGAAGGGACAGGCGATTTCGGCATTCGTTTCGCTGGAGCACGGCCAAAAGCCATCGCCAGAGTTGAAAGAAGAACTGCGCCGCTGGGTGACAAAAGAGATTGGGGCATTGGCGCGTCCTGATGATATTCGGTTCACAGATTCGTTGCCAAAGACGCGAAGCGGAAAAATAATGCGGCGATTGTTGAGAGAGCTGGCGACCAATGGCGAAGTGAAAGGTGATGTGACTACGCTCGAAGACCTGAGTGTTATTGCCAGACTAAAAGAAGCGGAAGAGAGTTAGAATCGCAGATCTGCTGGTTCTTATTTGCTCCGCCTCGCTGCCCGACCGGAAGGCGGTTACTCGACTAATTGGTCAAGTACCGCTGTTCCAGCCAGATTTGCAGTTCGCGTTTTGTTGGAGCCGGTTGGGAAACGAAACGGATTCCGGCGTCGCCCTGATGGTTTTGCCATGCCACTTCGGCTTGCATCTTCACGCGTCGCTTCGTGCCAGGCAGAGCGAAACTGACTTGCAGAGGGCCGTCGGCCGGCAATGGCTTCGCTAGGCGGACCCTAAGGCCTCCCTGGCTAACATTCATCAATTGAGCGTCCATTTGTTTCTTTTCGCCGCAGCTGAATAGCACTGGCGCGTCTAGCGGGTGGCGATGATATCGCAACCTTCCATCCACTATCATGCTTCTCGCGGCGGACAGAGTGCGGACCGCTTGTTCAACTGAAATGGGTTTCTGGAAGAAGAAAGTGCCAAGGCATTCGCTGGCCTTTTCTTTGCTGCGGCAACCACTCAAGATTACCAATGGGACTGTCTGTAAAAGCATACCGTCTTCCAATCCGCGCAAAAAGGTTGCCGATCCATCCAAATCGCAATCCACGATCAGAGCATCAATTTTCGATTTGGCTAACTTTTCCTTTGCGCGTGAGGGTTGGACCTCTACTTCGACTCCAATATGCAACGCGCTGAGGATACATTCGAGAACACTGATTTCAGGCCAGTCGCGCGAAACCACCATAGAGGAAAGTGTCATTCCTTGACTCTAGCCCGGTGGGTAATGCCGACCTAGATCACCAAGGTAACGGCGTCTGTGAGGGGCAAAAAACCGGCGGACTTCGCCCGCCCGGGAGGAGAGCACTCTACGCGATTAGGCTTCGGCCGCCTTCTCTTTTCCTCGATACCATTCGATGGTTCGCCGCGATCCTTCTTCGAAATCTACCATGGGCCGGTATCCGAGACATTCTTTCGCTCGCGACAAGTCAGCCAGAGAGTGCTTTACATCGCCAGCCCGTTCGGGACCATACTTCAGCTCCCCCGAATAGTTGATAAGCTTTTTCAGAATTTTAAAAGTTTCGTTTAAGTCAATTCTGCGTCCGGTTGCGATGTTGAAAAAGCCGCCCGCGACCTTTGCGGCGGGAGCTTTGCAAGCCAGCAGGTTGGCTTGTATGACGTTTTCGATGTAGGTGAAATCGCGACTCTGCGTGCCGTCTCCAAAAATTGTGGGTTGTTCTCCGGCCAGCATTTGAGTAATGAACTTCGCCAGCACTCCCGAATAGGGTGACGAAGGATCCTGGCGCGGCCCAAAAATATTGAAATAGCGGAGAGAAACTGTCTCCAACCCATAACACCGGTAAAAAGACGTCATATAATATTCGCTGGCTAATTTTGCGACGGCGTAAGGAGAAATTGGACTAGGAATCATTCCCTCATACTTCGGCAACGTGGGCGTATCCCCGTAAGCGGAAGATGACGCCGCATAGACCACCCTCTTTACCTTCTGATCGCGGGCAGCGACGAGCACATTGACGGTTGCATCCACGTTAGCGCGGTTGCTTTCCAGCGGATTCGCGACCGATCGGGGAACCGACGGAATAGCGGCCTGATGCAGAACATAATCCACTCCGCGACAGGCATTTTGAACTGCGCCCAAGTCGAGGGCGTCGGCCTCGCGAAAATCTATGCGATCCAGAATCTCGGCGATATTGGCGCGTTTGCCCGTGGAAAAGTTATCAATTCCACGAACTTGATTGCCTTGAGCGAGCGCGGCCCGCGCCAAAGAGGATCCGATAAATCCTGAAATGCCAGTGATAAGGTAGGTGGCCATGCGATTCATGATAGCGGATGGTTTGCCGCAGCGTCAGGTTACGATTTTGCGCAACCTATCGGGAAACGCGAGTTCAGTGCACGCGGGATTCCTCGCCCCGTTGGAGAAAACGCTGGGTCTTCGGAATGACTTTCCTCAACTTCATTGGCTTGGGCGGGCATCGCCGTCGCCAATCGCGGCTCTTATGTGCTGCCAGAGTTGGTCTTTGCCTGCTCCCGTCTTCGCGGAAAAGGGAATGGTCGTTGAACCGGGCAGCGTCTCCGCCGAAAGGCGCAGCGCATTGGTGAGCTGGTTTCCCGACAGCCGGTCGCTCTTGGTCGCAACGATCACGAATGGGCGCCCACTCGCGTCCAGAAAGTCTAACAACTTCTTGTCACTGTCTTGCGGCGGAACGCTGATATCAATCAACGCCAGGCAAAGCGCCAAGCAAGGACGTTCGTTCAAATAGGGCTCAATAAAACCGGGCCACTGGCTGGAAATCTCGCGCGAAATCTTGGCATAGCCGTATCCCGGCAGGTCGGCGAAGACCACTTCTGCATGCGGCCTTCCCGCCCACCGTACTTCGAAGAAATTTATGCTGCGGGTGCGTCCTGGTGTTGAGCTGGTCTTGGCCATCTTGCTGCCCAACAGAGAATTGATGACGCTCGATTTGCCCACGTTCGACCGGCCCAGAAATGCAATTTCAGGCAGGCCAGGAGCAGGGAAGTGCGCGGCGTCGGTAGCCGACAACATGAATCGTGACAAGACGCGCATAAATTAGTTTGCAGGTTTGAGGCAGAAGTTGCAAGGGGTTGTGCTGGTGGGTAGTGGGCTACCGTGGTTTTCTCGTCCATGAAAGAGAATAAATGCGCCAACGAACGACAAGAGCAACCGCAATCTATGACGCCAGCGGACATTGCTCGACTCATCCGGAGTGTACGCGGTTTTAACGAAATTGCTGATGAAATAATTCTTTTACGAGCGAAACAACTGGGTTAATGTCAGGAGCGCGATGCAAGTCTCAAACCCTCAGGTAATCAACACGAGTCCCGCACGGTCCCGTCATAGTTTGTTCCCTGCGGGGCATCTCGTCCCTTTTGTTCTGGTCACATTTCTTTTCTTTCTTTGGGGTATTCCCAACAATCTGAATGACGTTCTAATCCGTCAGTTCATGAAATCCTTCGCCATTAACCGCCTTCAGGCAGGATTGGTGCAGTCGGCGTTTTATATCGGCTACTTTCTTGTTGCCATGCCCGCGGCCCTGATCATGAGAAAAGTGGGCTATAAGTCTGGCTTCGTAACCGGATTATTTTTGTTTGCCACTGGCTGTTTTCTGATGTGGCCGGCAGCTCTGGCAGGGCGCTACGGATTCTTTCTATTCGCGCTATTCGTGATTGCGAGCGGACTTTCTTTTCTGGAAACGGCCTCCAGTCCCTTCATCGCGCAATTGGGCGACCCAGACACATCCGAGCGACGGCTGAATTTTTCCCAGGCATTCAATTCCTTCGGGGCCATCGGTGGCGCCCTGATTGGCACCATTTTTATTTTCTCTGGAATTGAACTTACTCCGCAGGAGATTGCCGTCCGCAAAGCGCAAGGAGTTTACGAGGCGTATGTGCGCACCGAAACTCTGCGGGTGATCAAACCGTACCTGGTCATCGGGGTAGTGTGCGTGTTGTGGGCGCTCATAATTCTGCGCACCAGGTTTCCCGTAATCCAAAGTGAACACGAGCACAGTTCGGAAAATCACGGGCATCTCCGGGAACTGTTCCACTACCGGCATTTTGTGCTGGCTGTAATCGCTCAATTTTTTTATGTCGGCGCACAAGTGGGAACGTGGAGCTATTTCATTCAATACGTACAGGAGTACACCCACCGGCCGGAAAAAATAGCCGGCTATTTTCTTACCGGGACTTTGGCTGCGTTTGGAGTGGGCAGGTTCCTTTCCGCTTACCTCATGCGCACCATTCCACCTAGCAAATTGATGGGAACTTACAGTCTGGCGAATGTGATGCTCGTTTCGCTTGGAATCCTGTTTCCGGGCTGGTTTGGCCTGTGGTGCGTGTTTCTCACCAGCTTCTTCATGTCATTAATGTTCCCAACCATCTTTGCCCTGGGACTCAAAGGCCTGGGGCCAAACACAAAATTAGGGGGATCGCTGCTGGTGATGGCCATCGTGGGAGGAGCGGTCCTCACCCCGCTGATGGGCCTCATCTCAGAGGAATCTCACGGAATCGCGCTGGCCTACGTCGTTCCGCTTGTGGCGTATGTGTATATCGCTTTTTATTCTTTCTTTGGTTCCAGGCAGTGCAAGGCGTTGGCCTAAGGTGGATTTACGCCGCATCTTGTGGAAGGAAATCGTAATTCCCGGTCCCACAGTCCGTACCCGTAATATAAATGCCTGCTATGCATGCTTGTTTATGCTAATATGCTGTTGGAGGCGTTGATGACAATTGCGGACACCATCAGAATGCATGCCCGGGAGAAATATGTGATCCCTGCAAAGAAGCGAAAAGAAAAAGAGATTTCTATTCGAGCAGGAGATGTCGTCCGGGATTTAGGCTTGGTGGGCCGGACCCCAGCAGTTTGCAGCGCTCTGACGGGAAAAAAGTTCTGGGAGAGTAACAACCTTCGACTGCTTAAAGTTAATGGTCCAAAGTCAGGTCAAAGCACCACCGTTGTATGCACGTACGAGCTTGTCGAAACAACTTCATCCCCTCCAGGTCGGGACGACCCCTGGCAGCAACTCCGGGGCGCGGTGAAGAATATTTTTTCTGAACGAGGAGGTGGCGAAACGTACCTCCGCAACGAACGCGACAACTTTTATCCTTCTCGAGATCATAAGTGAGCCGCATTTATTGGGACACAATGCTGTTCATTTATTGGCTGGAGGACAATCCCCAATTCGCCAAGAGAGTTGGCAAGATTCGGGCCCGAATGCGTGAGCGGGACGATGAGCTGATAACAGGAGCTTTCACTTTCGGAGAGGTGTTAGCCGGAGTTTATCGTAGCGGCAACTCCACCGTCGCCGATACGAAGAACTTAATGCAATCCGCAGTCTCCGAAGTCATCCCTTTTACAATTGAAACCGTAGATCGCTATGCACAGATTCGCGGATCGATGGACTTGGCCCCCGCCGATGCGATCCACTTGGCATGCGCGGCACAAGCCCGTGCCGATCTTTTCCTGACCAATGATAAGCGCCTGGTGGGAAAGTTCGTGCCAGGAATTCAGTTCATCGCCGCATTGGACACCACGTTGTTTTAGGAAATAAGTTCCGATGAGTTAATTGGCAGGCGCCCACGAAATCCCAATCCGCTGCGGTGTTACCGGCTCGGCCCAGCCGAAGGAGTACACTACCTCGGATTTTCCATAGCTAATGACGAAGTCTGACGGCCGATAGTATTTAGGCACGAGGACCGATTCGGAGACCTGTTCGGTATTTGGCGCGATCATTGCGAGCGCGAACTGATAGCCTGTGAGATCAACGATGGCTCCCGACGGCCCATCGAAGCCTGGGGACGTCAGTACGCGGAACTTCAACTGCACCCACATCCGGGCTCGGATTACCGATCTCTTGGTTGTAGTAAAGCCCGCAACCGGGCGGAAGCAACTCATTGCCCACAAAAACTCGAGCCAGGCGAGTGGAGGTTCCCATGCGATTCCGAACTTGCGTACAACTACGATATGAGTGCACAGGGTCTTTAGAATCCAGCGTTCGAAATCGTCTCCGCAGAGCATGAGTACGCGAAGATCGTGATTTTTTAGAAAATCAGGAGTGCTCAAGATAGCCTTCAGAAATTTGCCTCCGGTTATGTCGAGGGGCGACAAAGCATTATTGTGACGCTTGCAAAGTACATTGGCCTTGCAGGTTCCTGGCATAAGCCGTTGGACTTCTCCTTCTTTCTGCCACGGATAGCCTGTTCTGAGCAGTTTGCCATCGTCGTCCGTCAGCAGTCTTAACATGTTGTCGCTAAAGAGGTGCTCACCACTCATCTCGGTGCTGCAGTCATTGAGCTGACGCGCATAACATCCTGGATTTGCGAATCCGGTTTTCGTACCCGGAGGTTTACAACTTGATGGAAGCGGGCGCGGAATTTCCTTGTGTTTACCCACGGGGCAGCAAAACTTAACCTTCTTTTCGCTTCCGCAGAAACAAGGATCACATGGTCCGATTTCGATCGCGTTGTTACTCAAGCGTATCAAGTCAAAAAGTCCATGGATAGGATACTTGGTGGAGGCGCCGAGAGTTGAACCCGCGTCCGAAAATGTTACTAGTTAAGAGACTACACGCTTTATTCCAGCTGGGAAAACGTTCGCGGAACGGGCTGATTTGAACAGATGAAGAGGCCCTGCGGCTATTCCTGAGAGACCCCCCCCAAAGACAGCAACGTCGGCGCAACTCTTTCTTGATTCCTGGGTTTTTAGATAGTATTCATGTCCTGATGTGGAGGAGAACTTGAAATCGTCTTCCTTTTTTATAAACACCCGCGTGAAACTGCTCTTGCTTTTGACCTTCGCGCTTACATGTGCATTAACAATGTCTTTGGCAGCTCAGAATGCCCCTAACGATCCTTACGAGGACGAGGGCAATGGGGTCAGCGGGGGCGGCAATTGGACGGTATTCCATGCCGAAGACAAGATGACCGGCGCCAAGAAAGTTCGATTCGAGCTGCTATCGAACAACTACCTGAGCGAAGATCGGGACTACAAGCCCCGCATCGAACTCACCTGCACAAATGGCAAATACACTTATGCCGATTTCAATCCCGGCATGCGTCTCGGACCGCCCAACCGCCCAGGTTTCTGGGGACAGCCTCAAATGGAAGTCATGGTCCGTGCTGACGACGCGCACGGCTATCACGGCTGGAACTGGGTACGGGACCGCTTTCTTTCCATGGACAAAGGCACAACCCGAGCTCTACTCGGCGCCCACGTTTTTAATGTTGAAATCCGCGGCCGTTACGGATCGGAAATTGCGGAGTTCTCGCCCTCCGGCCTCGATCTCGCACAAGTGAAGAAATCCTGTGACCTGACGCCAAAAAAACCGTAGTCGTGGCCAAGAGACTGTGCCCCGGTCGAGTAGCGAGACATGCTTCCGGCCTTCACCGAAAACGTTCGCGGACCGCGCCTGATTCGCACTAGTCAAGCACGGACAAGAAACGCGTGCCGCCAGCCCGCTCGACCTCGGTGGAGAATGCTGTCGATGGCGCTAGGTCCGAGCTTGAGCTTGCGTCGCTCTCCTTGAGGTCCATGCGTTCAATGAGACCGTTCGCGATGGTATAAACGTGCCACACTTCGCTATCAGAAAGGACATCGCCATCGAGGCTTTTCACGAGTTGATGGACTTTGACTTCGGTGATGCCGCCTTCGTGCTCGACTATCTCTAGTGGTTCCACGTGAGGATCGAAGTGCTTCCACTGACGGGTCCAGTAGGCCCGAATCTCTTCTTTCCCGACGACCCACCCGCCTTCCGATGCCTTGGGCCAGCTAACGTTCTCACTCATGAGCGCCAGTGCGCTATCGATATCCCGACGATTGAAGGCAGAGTAGGCCTGAGTTATAAGTGCCTGCGTGTTCGCCATGATTTCTCCGGAGTTCATCTGTGCACTTTACACACAGATGCATGAACCGCCCTGGAGGGTCGGCGGGTGGGACGGGTTTTTGATCTAGCGGGCATTACCAATACAGTGGGCTTCGCGTTTTTTGCGAAGAGGATGCCCTGAGCGGAGCCGAAGGGTCGGAGTCGGAAATGCTGGCGCCTAGTGTTTGATCACGTGTCTACAACCAGTAACAGGTCACTTTGGTACTTTAGCGGCTAAGTGTCGTGGAACCTGAAGTTTTTGTCTGGAGTCTAAGCTTAATATGGCGACACCACCTAGAAGATGGGTCGGATACGCGCTTCTGGCCGGTGGCCTGTCTCTCCTGTTTGATACTCTCACCTTTCTCCAAACTAATTGGTCCCCGCTAAAAGTCCCGATGTACACCGCCAACGAATTGGCGGTTGGGTGCCTCTTGACTGTCGCGGGAGCGCTAGTGCTGTTTGCTCCCACTCTGAAACGTGCGCTGTTGAGAGTCCGAATCGGCGTTTTACTGATTCTCATAGCCGCCGCTATTTACGGTGGCTGGGAGTGGTGGATGGCGACCCGAACCTGGGTTCCACTCGACATGCCCGTTTCCCTTGCCCAGGGACACATCCGCTCTCCCGAGTTCAAGATAAATCTCGATGCTGGTTTCTGGATCTTTGTCGAGGTCGAGACCAGGGTTGATGACGAAGGTGTCTCATGCCTCACCGGCTATACGTCGGACTACTGTTCCAAGAATGGTATTCGCGAGCTTCGTGCGTCCTGGACTCTGTCCGACGCAGGGAAAGTCGTGGCGCGCGGCTCGACGGAGAATTGCAATCCATCACTTGGGGGGACCGTCACCAAGGGCTGCGGCCTCGGCAAATTCCAGGTCCCGGCTGGAAACCGTTTCATTCTGAATGTTGAGTTTCCCGAGGACAACAGCCACTTTAGTGGCGGCCATCCGCGGCTGAGAGTCGAGGAAAGTTACTACTGGAGCTTTGTGGGGAACGGAACAGCGCTACTCCTGTTCGCGATGTTCTTCGGGGCAATTGCCACAGCGTTATTTTTAAGCGCGGTTGTCGGCAGCGTTATCGCGAAACCCAACGAGCAAAGAGTGTCGCTAACTTCGCTTGGACCAATTGACGGGGGATTTCAGTGGGAGGCAGAAGTTGCAACTGAGAAGTCTAATCACGAGCGCCGTCCGCTGTTACGTGCGAGGACATTAATCGGATTCGGTCTAGCGGTACTGGGCCTGGCGGGTTTTGTCATTGTCAAACGATGGATTGATACACGCATCTTCGTCCCGGTGGATATCCCTGTCTCTCTCGCAGCAGGCCACATTCGAACAGGGCCGTTCCGGATCAACGTTGAACAGGGATATGAAATCTGGATTGACTTCGATCAAAGTACCTACTTCAATCCTATGTGCTCTTCGTATTCCTTCCTCAAGACCACTTGGACCTTATATCGAGACGGGCGTGTCTACGCGCAATGGGACGCGCCGGTTCTACAGGGTGGCTATCTCGCGGGTTTCGATGCTACGAAGGGATTCTATGACCTGGACGTACACGTCCTCGGTGACGCTAGTTGCCTCAATGCGAACCATCCACGGCTGAGGGTTGTGACGTCCCGAGATGATGACTCCTTCTACGCGGGTGTGCTGCTGTGGCCGGGTGCAACCTTCTTTGTCGTCGGTATCAGCCTTGTCATTCTCGGTTGGCGAGGCTTTGTCTTCGGTGAGCTTGAACAGTCCCCGATCATCACGAATGTATCGGCCATAGGTCAAAACTTCCAATGGGCACAGGCGTTGCCACTGCGGCGCCCGATCGTGGGCATCCCGGCGTTTGGCTTGCTTGCAGGGATGGTATTTGCAATCCTGGTGATCCTCATAATGATGCTAACTGGCGCATTCAAACGTACGCCAGTTGGACTATGGGTTCATCTGCTAAAGCCTAGCGCGGCAGCTAAGAAGCCTGATCCCTGGACCGAGCCGCTGATAGTGCTGATAACGGATGCAGGCCCTGGTCAGGAGCCCGGCCTATTCATAAACTCTAAGGCAGTAGCTTGGGATGATCTCGCCCGTGCTCTAAAACGAGAACTGAGCGGGCGGCCAGAATGAATTGCATATGTAGAAGCAGACGACTGCCTACCGTGGGCGGATGTTGTAAGTGTGATCGATATCGCGCGCAGCGACGGGGCGACGGTTTTCCTCGTTCCTCATCCCAACGGCAAGCCCTGCAAAATGTATGTTGGGACAAGGCTGTCAATGTAAGTCACTTTGCTTCGACAACCTTCCCTTCGGATTCTATAGCGGTTTGCAATCGCTCGTGAAGTTTTGGTGGAGGCGGCGGGAGTCGAACCCGCGTCCGAAAATGTTACTGGTCAAGAGACTACATGCTTATTCCGGTTCATGCTTCCGGCCTTCGCCGGAAACGTTCGCGGACCGCGCTCAGAACGGACAAGAAACGCGTGCCGCTAGCCTGAGATCTTAGCTTCTCCTCCCAGACGTAGAAGAGAAGAGCAGCCCTCTGTGTGACGTTCGCTCGCCGCCCAAGGGCGAAGCGGCGGAGAACGGCTGCCTAATTAATTAGGCTGCGTATGCCATTTGTTGATTGGCAATTATCATTTTGCCCACGATTACAGGTGCGAGCACCCTGGCATGCCTCTTGGCCGCAAGCATCTCCGTCGAAGCCGTGACGCCCCCACTGATGGGATTGGCCGTTAAAGAACCACTTCCAGACTATGGTGCTAGAGGATGGAAGTCAATGTATTGGATGATGGGGAGTGGGCTTTCGTTCCAGCCCAAGAAATAACTTCGACCCCACCCATTGCCAAAAGGCAAATGAGCGGGGCCGAAGCACAAGTGCGAAGGAATCACTACTCCTTTTCGTTCTCGTAGCCCAATTGGAACGGATTTCCTCCCTGAGCGGCAATCAGGTACCACCCGGTGGCGCCGATGTGGAGCGACGGACCGTAGCTGTAGCCGAAACCTGTGTCCATCACGCTGGTCGCCGCCACCAGCCCTTCGCCGACAGGAATCTGCTTGCCGTTGACGGTCTGGCCTGCCCCCAACTCGGCTTGGGCCTTCTCGCAATTCTCGATGAAGTATTCCACCGTTCCCAAATCAGCAAACCGCGAAGAAAGGCTGCCGTGACCGTTGATGATCCGGGCAATCAGTGCCGCGATGGTATGTGATGTCCCTTCGAGCCAGACCGCAGTGGGGTCGTCGGCAGTCGTTGTTAGACTAGCCGTATCGAAAACTACGCCGGTGATCGTTTCACTTCCGGTAAGGCTTGAGTGGGGAGATGCTGCCGTGTCGGTGGTCTCCAGATTGTTCAGCACCCAGTCAATTGTCTTCTTGTAATGATTGTCCAGCAATGCCAGATAAGACCATGTCTGGCAGTCTTCCGGAATTGGAGATGGATTGATCGTGATCTGATCGCCCAGCGTTCCGGTGTAGAAATATCCTCCCGCCGGGTTATACATGGCCTGCACAAAATCCAGTGCATGCTCGGCCAAGCTCTTCCATGATTGGCCGTTCTCAGCAGTTGCGTCATCGGTGATCTCAGCGAGCATTGAAAAGAAAGCGTATGCATCTATATTGCCCTCAGTTGACTTGCCATTTGGGGAAGGGACCGACTGATTAAACTGGTTAATGTACGTCCCGAAGGAATATCCGCCCGCACCAAGCGTGTTATAGGTGTTTAAGACGATCCAATTGGCGACCTTTATTGCCGACGTCAGATAATCCCGCTCTCCAGTGCGGCGATAGAGTTGCACGAGAGCCATGCCGGCCCAAGCCTGATCGCCCAGCGAACTCGAGTAGAAATAAAACGGAAACGCGGCCGGCGTAATATAAGCGCCGCTGCCATCTGGATTAGGTGTGTTTACAAAATACCCCTGGGCAAAACGGCCGTCATTGATTGGGAAGTTTGTCGCCTGGGCGTAGACGAGACCCTTGCCCAGAACTTTTGCTCGCGCCAAATTATCGGCGCCTCCTCGCACCAGGTATGCATCGATCGCCACGGCGTTGTCGTAGGTAAAGGCGGTCGCCCCGAGGGCTTGATCGGAGTAGCTCTGGGTGAGGCGTACGGTGCTGCCGGACGCGTAAGCGTCCATCATCGTATCCTGAAATTTGTAAGCATTCGCGATTGAGGTCTTCAGGGTTTTCGTGCCGGGAAGCTGGATGCTGGTGTTCGATGGCGCCTGTGCCTGCGCGGATATCGTAAAAGCAAGGGCTACGGCCGCTACCATGGTGTAAGCAAAAAGTTTACCTTGCGCAATATTGATGTTGTTCATTGAGTCACTCCTGATGCGGAAAGTGCCGATTTTGATGCACCGGCCGATGGGAGCGTATACCTTGGGCTTCCTGAAATGCAACGCCCCAGGCGGGTGGCTGGCCACTTTTGACATTTTGCGGCACCTTTATGCGGGCGGATTGTGGGACAAAAAAATAGACGCGGGAGGCCGCGTCTTTTACCTGTATTTGATGATTACGGATTCGCTTCTTCCCGCCAGGCATGCCGCTGCCCGATGGATTAAACTACGTCATTTTGTATCATCTTCATCCGATTTGGCCGCATCTTTCACTTTGCCCCAGGCGTTCTGCACTTTGCCTTCGACTTGCTTGGCTGCGCCTTTGGCCTGACTTTTATCGTCACCGGTCCACTCGCCTGCCTGACGCTGAACGCGGCCCGCGATATCTTTGGCTTTGCCTGTCACTTCATCTTTATTCATGGTGGCCTCCTGTGGAACTTTGTACTAGATACGAGCGTAGTGCAGAACCGGAGGTCTGGAAATAGGCACGAAGCTGTAATTTCCGGGTCAGACTGATGTAGCGATTGTCTCGTGCATTGGTTCACTTCAGTTATCCGAAAACTCACGGGCGGTGAGTCGCGCGGCGGTTCGGGGATGCGATGAGCCTATTCTTAACACTGACTTTTAGCCGTTGCGGTCGGGCGGTCGTGCACCCTGGTCGGCTGCTAAAACCTAGCACAAATTCTCAATCAATTTTTCCAGCGCACTTGGGGTGCCCACATTCGCAGGCAATTTCCCCGCCCGTCTTGACTGTTTCGCAGTGCGGACTGCAATACTTGCTGTCTGGAGGAGTCGTGCAACTGCAACTTGGATGTCCACAACTATTCTTGGCTTTCTCGTTCATGGATTGGTCCTTTCGCTTTCGTGTTTGCGTCAGCGCTTCGGTCTCTGATCGCGTCGCTGATTTTTGTTCGCTTCCTGATTCGCTTCTGCGCCTCGCAGGCGGTTCTTCGCATCCATTTTTGCCGATAGCTGCTTGGTTTTCGATGCCAGCTTCTTCGACTCTTGAACAACCTCTGCTTCCTTCGCGTTAACGCGTCGGGTGATCTCTCTTCTTTCTCCAGTGTCGGGCATCCTTAATGATGACTCAATTGCGCAATCAGTCACTGGTCAATTTTATACAGTCAAAATGAATATCTAGTCAGATCACCGCGACCTGTGTATATGCTCTAAGGGAGTATGTGTAACTCGCGAACCTGGCGAGAACTTCTGTTGAATCGGAATTCGAGATCCCATTCACTTGGGACGCTCTTACCGTCTGTCACCGGCGGGTCGAACTTCCATTGCTTTGCGGCTTCGAAAGCTTTGTTCGCAAAGTATCTGCTCGGCCCTGCTGATTCGAGGCGGACCTTTTCCACGTTTCCACCCGGATCAACATAGACCCTGGCTTTAACCTTAATAGTTCCATGAATCGTGCGAAGGGCGTTCGTGGAAACATCGGGCAAAACTCGCCGAATGACTTTCCCTGGCGCAGCGGGTCCGGCAGCGGATTCCTGAGAATCCGAATCTGCGGCTGATTTCGGTTGTGCTGGCACGCTTGGCTGAGACGCAATCTGCGCTTGTCCCGTGGGTTCCGATGGCTCAGGTTGTGCGCTTCGATGTTTGAAGAGGAATGCTCCTGCCAATACCGCTGCCAGCAACACGATGATCGCAACGGGACCAATCAGGCTGCGCCGCTTAGTGGACGTCGCGAGTGGGCTCGCGGCCGGAATGGCGGCAGGAAGCGACGGGTGCAGCATCTCCTGGATTTCCGCTATTGTGCTTCGTTGCTGCGGGTCCGCATAAAGACAGTGCGCGGCGATATTCCCGAAAGGGAAGGGAAGTGCAGAAAGAACATTTTGCCTGTCCCGGTCGCTTCGCACTGCGGGTCTTTGCTGAGTCAGTACCTCGACTAGCGTAACGCCAAGGGACCAAACATCCGCCGAGGGTGCGAGCTCTCCGTTGGCCGCTTCTGGAGGAAGGTAGGAGCTTCGCTTTGCCCGATTATCAATGGCCTGACCCACCGGCGTTATTCCATCGCACGAGATCTTTAACTTTTCATCAACCGCCATAATGTTAGAGGGTTTGATATGCCCGTGCACGAATCCCTGGCTGTGAATATATGCGAGAGCATCCAGGGTCGGATCAAGCATCTCCCGCGTTTCGTCCACTGTCAGCGCTCTCGTGGGAAGGATTGTCGAAAGATTCTCTTCCGCGTACTCCATAACAACGTAGAGCAATTGCTTGCCTTCAAGAGAGCATTGTCCGGTCTCCAAAAGGCGAATGATGTGCGCGTGCGAGAATTTTTGGGCCGACCTCCACTGGGAAAGTTGGCGTTCCGGGTTCTGAGCATCCAGCGCTATCAACTTAATGGCGGCTTTTTCCGGATGGGCAAAGCTTGTGCGAAAGACGGCGGTGGCATCAGACCCGCCGAGATACTCGCCTAGTTCGAACCTATTGTTAATTATCTGGCCTTGCCAGTGCTTCCATTCCAGAGGCATTGTTCACAGATATCACAATCGCGCGATTAAAGTAACGTTTGCAAAAACTTTATGTACTGCCGCGTGGGGATTTAATTTTGTCGGCCACGCGTCGCACGCGAGCCGACAACGAATCGCCGGAGTGACGTCGCAACTCGGGTCCTGCATTTGGATTGATAAGAAAACTGTTTCCCGGAGTTTTCACTGCAGTTTCGCGTACTCTGATTTGGCCTGTTTTAGGATGGGAAGGTCCGGGTCGGCATCCTTCCATAAGGCGAGAAAATCCTGGTAAGCAGGGCGCGCCTTCGCGGTGTCTCCCGACAACGCATAAGCGCGGGCCACGCCCAGATGCGCCAGAGCGCCGATTGGTTCGTTCTGCACTATGCCGGGGTGGTCTAGGATTTTCTGAAATTCAGCTTGGGCAGCCACGCCCTGATGTGCCGCGACATAAGCCTCGCCGCGGAGATAAATGGAATACAGGCAAAAACTGACGGTCTGCGCAGTGCAACCAAGCTCGTAAGATGCGGCCGCGGCAAGCGCCTCAATTGCCCTGGGTGCGTTACCCTTATTAAGAGCGCCCGCTGCATTGACCATTGGTAGGTACTCGGTCTGCACCATTGTGTCTTGAGGAAACCGGCTCGCAAGATCATTGGACAATTTATCTGCTTGCCCCTCATCGCCCGCCAAGGCGACTGCGATAGCCGAGATACCCTCTGGATCCTTGCCTGTCGAAAGAGCCAGCGCCGCCTGCGCCCGCTGCTTTGCGTCGCTCATATTGCCTACCAGCGCCTCGCGTACTGCTGACTCGGCCAAGTAGCCAGCTGCTGTTTCTTTTTCATCGGCGCGTTGGGCGAAATCGGAGGCTCGCTGCGTCAGCTCGTTCGCCTTGGCAATCTGCCCTGCATATGCCGAGGTATCGGACTCATCGTAAAGTATGACATCTCCGTACCCCGGTTTTTCAGTGACTACGTCTGCGTCACGCTTCATTCCCTCCGCGTCGTGTTGAAGGAAGTCAACCTGGTAAAGCGCCAGGTGAATGGACGGATTATCAAAGTTCCTCGTCTGCGCTTCTTTCGCCGTGGCTCTGGCTTCGTCAAGACGATTCACGGACACATAGCTGCTGACCAGATTGGCGTAAGAAATCCCGCTTTCGCCCGCGATTTTCATCTCATCCTGAGCAGCAGCCAGCGCCTTATCAGCGTCACCGAGAGCGATGTAGGCAACGCTAAGAACCGCCACTGGGATCATGTCGTGGGGGTAGGTCTGAGTCCATAATTCACATGTCTTGCGCACCGTCTCGATATCTCCGGTCACATAAGCTTCGTAGTGCGAGACGATATAGAGTTTCTCGCGCTCGCTAACCCGATCGCGCAAATCGTAAGCCTTGTGCGAAGCCTCTGCGGCGCGGGCGGTTTGTCCCAGGTTGCCGTAATTCGTCCCCAACCGTGCGTAGGCCATGGCAAAGTTTGGATCGAGGCTGACAGCCCGCTGCAAGAACGAAATTGCTGTAACGGGATCGTTTTTCACAATCTGCGCCTGGTATCCGAGGCTGTAGGCTTGGAGCGCCTCAAGTGATGGCGTGGTCACGTTCTCAGACGGAGCGTCATACTTCTGTACTGAGGTCAGCGATTCACCGAGCTTCGCGCGCATTTTTGTTGCGGCGTCGCCTAACGCTTTTAGCACCTGCTCCTTGCCGCTGGCCGTCGCCTGCTCATCCGCCAATACATCGCCGCTGCGGCAGTTCACCGCTTTCAGCCCAACAACATATTGGCTTCCCAGGCTGGAGATCGAGCCTTCAATGGTTGCCGTGCTTCCCGTGCGCTGGCAAACGTCGCGCGCCAACTCAAGCGTGAGCCTCGCATCTTTGGGCTGCGCCATGAGGGCGAGCGTCTGCGCGATGCGCTCGTCGGAGAGCAAATTTAAAAACGGCGATTGATCCAGCTGCGACGATAGTCCCTGCCGCAGTGTGCCATCGAACACTGGATCACCTGTCGTATTGGTGAACTCCGCGACCACGACGCTGTCTCTGTCGGTGAGCTGCGGTCTCGAATGCGGACGCAGCAAATACCACCCCATAGACGCGGCAACTATGACGATCACCGCCGCCGCCGCAGCTATAATTTTCCAGCGTTTTCCAGTCTTCGTTGCTGCGGATGCAACCACACCAACGCCGCTTGACGATGACGCGGGAGTAACCGCAGCTCCCGAGCCCGACGGCGCGCTCTGCTGGGTCCCCGTCGCTGCCGTTCCCGTTTCCTGCGCGGCCGCGAGCGATCCCGAACCCATACCGACCCCATGGTGGGATTCTGTCTCTCGCTTTAGCCGCTTTAAGTCGGTGCGTATCTCAGCCGCGCTCTGATAGCGCATTTCGCGATCTTTTTCCAAAGCCTTGTTAATGATGTCTTCGAGCTTGGGCGGCAAGTCAGGATTCAGCCGGATTGCAGGAACTGGGTCGCGCTCCAGAATCGCATTGAAGATGACCGCGGAACTCTCGCCACGGAAGGGCAATGCGCCCGTCGCCATTTCATAGAGGACCACCCCAAACGAGAACAAGTCCGTACGCGCGTCCAGATCTCTTGCCCGCGCCTGCTCGGGCGACATGTAAGCGACGGTCCCCACGGTAGATCCCGGACTGGTCAGGTGTTCCTCAATCGCCGTCTCCTGGGCCGTCGCTCCCGCTTCCAGCGCCGTCTTGCCAGCGGGCGTCACTTTCGCCAGACCAAAATCGAGAATCTTGGCGTGGCCGCGTTTGGTGATAAAGATGTTCGCCGGCTTTATGTCGCGATGGACTATACCTTCCGCGTGAGCGGCGTCGAGTGCGTCCGCAATCTCGATAGCGATAGGCAGGATCGTCTCGATTTCCATGGGGCGGCCGGATACTCGATGCTTCAAGGTCAGCCCGTCTAGAAACTCCATGACGATAAATGACTGCCCCTCGTGCCTCCCAATCTCGTGGATGATGCAGATGTTGGGGTGATTCAGAGCTGAGGCAGCACGTGCTTCACGGCGGAAGCGCTCGAGAGCCTGCGGATCTCTGACCACGCTCGGAGGCAGGAACTTCAGAGCGACAAACCGTCCGAGCTCCGTATCTTCGGCCTTGTAGACCACACCCATACCGCCGCCGCCCAATTTTTCGACGATGCGGTAGTGCGAAATGGTTTTGCCGATCAAAAGAAGATGTCCCCTGTTTACGCGACCATATTAGGTTCCCGCTGGCGGGGAGTCAATTCGCTGTGGAAGGAGCACCGGGGAACGTAAATTATTCAACCGTCACCGATTTCACCAGGTTTCTCGGGCGATCCACATCCAGGCCCTTGCGGACAGCCATGTAATACGCAAACAGTTGGAGAGGCACAATTTCCAATATCGGCAGCAATAGTTCGGGGGCTTGGGGAATGGAAATCGTGCGATCGGCCAATCGTTTAATTTCTTCGTCCCCTTCGGAGATAATCGCGATCACGAGGGCGCGCTGCTGCTTGAACCCTTTAATGTTTGCGACGCTCTTCTGGTGCCTAAGAATAGACCCGGCATCGTTGGCGTCACGGGTCGCGATAATTACAACCGGGAGATTCTCGTCAATTAATGCGTTGGGGCCGTGTTTGGTTTCTCCTGTGGGATAGCCCTCGGCGTGAACGTAGGAAACTTCTTTCAGCTTGAGCGCCCCATCCATTGCGATGGGGTAATGAATGGCACGCCCTAGAAAAAGGAAATCCTGGATCGCGTGAAGCTGGCTCGCGAGAGATTCGCAATCGGACGCGCATCGAAGCACGGTTTCCAGGGTGTTGGGAAGCTCAAGTAATTCTTCAATCCACTTCCGGCGCTGTTCTCTTTTTAATCTGCCGCGTACCTGTCCCAGATAAAGAGCGAAGACGAAGAGGACTGCCATCTGTGCGGTAAAGGCCTTCGTGGAAGCGATGCTTATTTCCGGCCCGGCGTGGGTGTAGAGCACGCCGTCAGCCTCACGAGCTATGGTCGAGTCAATCACGTTTGAAATCGCAACTGTGCGCGAGCCTTTGATTTTCGCCTCGCGCTGGGCGGCGGTAGTGTCCGCGGTTTCGCCTGATTGAGTAATGACGATAGTGAGCTCCCCAGGACCAATCTGAGGATTGCGATACTCGAACTCGCTTGCATAATCAACGTCCACCGGCACGTCCGCGAGTTCCTGAAGCATGTATTGCCCAGCCATCCCCGCATGCCTGCTGGTGCCCGAAGCCACAATGTTCACACGACGCAAGGCGCGGAGCTCTTCGGCGCTGATGCGGACGTCATCCAGCACAATCGCGGCGTCCTCCAACGACACCCGGGGGCCGATCGTGTCTCGAAGTCCTTGCGGCTGCTCAAAAATTTCCTTGAGCATGTAATGTGGAAATGCGCCTTTGTCTGGCATCGCTGCTCCTAGAATACAGTTGAGAATTCTACCAAGCTGTCAAGCAAGATAGTCCCAGGGAAAGGGTACCGCCTTCGCCCCGAGATTATAATGGCGCGACACCGATGACGCTCACCTCTGGCATGAAGCTCGGCCCGTACGAAATCCAAGCCCCTCTTGGATCCGGCAGTATGGGAGAAGTCTATCGTGCTCGCGATGCAAGATTAGCGCGGACGGTTGCGATCAAAGTGTTACCGGCTCATCTGTCAGCCGATCCTGATGCGAAACAACGCTTCGAACGCGAGGCGCGCATCATATCATCGCTGAACCATCCCCACATTTGTCATCTCTACGACATCGGCTCCCAGGACGGCACCGATTTTCTGGTCATGGAATTTCTGGAGGGAGAGACCCTTGCCGAGCGTTTGCGTAAAGGCCCGGTGCAGGCGGAACAGTGTTGGAAGATTGGTATGGAGATTTGCGAAGGATTGGAAAAAGCGCACCATAGCGGCGTCATTCACCGCGACCTAAAACCTGCCAATATTTTTCTAACGGATGACGGCCACGCCAAGCTTCTTGATTTTGGACTGGCCAGAAGTTCTACACCCGCAGCAGAACTGATCGCCAACGACGCCCAGACCCTTGGGAGCGGGGTGAACCTCACCAGCCGTGGTGCAGCCGTCGGAACCGTCGCGTACATGTCGCCTGAGCAGGCGCGAGGAGAAACCCTGGACGAACGCAGCGACTTGTTCGCGCTTGGAGTCGTGCTCTACGAAATGAGCAGCGGCTTTCGCCCGTTCGAAGGTTCCACGTCAGCACTGATTTTCGATGCCATCCTTAACCGGCAGCCTCATCCGTTGTCTGAATCGAATCCTGATCTTCCGTTCGCGTTCGCCAGCTTGCTCAATCGGCTCATGGCGAAGAATTCGCGCGACCGGTGCCGGTC
The DNA here is from genome assembly GCA_963720075.1 of uncultured Acidobacteriaceae bacterium. Taxonomy (GTDB): domain Bacteria; phylum Acidobacteriota; class Terriglobia; order Terriglobales; family Acidobacteriaceae; genus PALSA-188. The sequence continues at coordinate 155,560 of CAVREG010000019.1, forward strand.
GGCACGCGAGGCGCTCGACGCGCTTCGCGAAATCGAGCGTGCGAGGCAAATGTCCTCCTCCGGCAAAGTACGCGCTGGACGCAGGATTCCTTCCATTGCGGTGCTTCCCTTTTCCAATTTAAGCGCCGACCCTGACAATCAATACTTTAGTGACGGACTGTCGGAGGAACTGACCAATGCGCTGGCGCGGCTCCAAGGATTACAGGTTGCCTCGAGGACTTCTGCCTCCCGCTTTCGCGACAGCGATACTGACATTCGCGAAATCGGACGCCAACTCAATGTTGAAGCGGTCGTTGAAGGTAGCGTTCGTCGGGCTGGCAAGCGCTTGCGCATTACCGCTCAGCTCGTGAACGTGGGTGACGGGTACCAATTGTGGTCAGAACGCTATGATCGCGAGATCACCGACATTTTTGAGATCCAGGACGAAATCACGGCGGCCATAGTCAAAATGCTTGAGCCAACGTTGTCTGGTCATCAGTCCATTCTGACTCGCCGCCACTCGGAAAATCTTCAGGCGTATGAGCTATATCTGAAAGGCTTACGCCTGTGGGAACAGCGTGGTGAAAGCGCTCTGCGAGCCGGCCTCGAGTGTTTTCGCGCTGCGGTCGAACTCGATCCCGAATACGCGCTTGCCCACGCCGGAATCGCAGACTCGTATTCCATTCTTGCGGTATACGGCTATGTTTCTCTGAAGGAAATGCGGCCACGGGCCTTGGCGGCTGTTAATAAAGCGATGGCACTCGACGCGTCACTCGGCGAAGTTCATTATTCGATGGGCAACGCTATGGTGATCTTCGGAGCACGCATGAGCGATGCCCTCCCGCATTTTCGCCGCGCCATAGAGATTCAGCCCCGCTCATCATACTTCCATGGTTACCTGTGCCTCGCACTCTCGACGTTACATCAGCCCGTTGAGGCCGCTGCGGAAGCAACCCGCGCCACCGAGCTTGATCCTCTTTCGCCTTTTATCCACGGCCTAACCGCCTTATGCTTTCAAGTCGCCGATTTACAGGAAGACGCCATGCGGAACGCTCGGCGCGCCTTGGAACTGCATCCCAATTTCGTGTTGGGCCTGTGGGCGCTCCACAAAGCAACCGCCGCATTAGGCCGCTGGGACGAGTCCATTCAAACTGCCGAGAAGTTGGTCGCGATCGGCCGGCGCGGAGCAACATTTGTGGGTCAGCTTGCCATGGCCTATGGCCTGTCTGGCCAGAGAGAGAAAGCGCTGCCCCTTCGTGAAGAATTACTTCTGCGCCGGGAAAGCGGTGAATTTATCGCTCCTGCGGCTTTACTCGCCGTAGACCTGGGACTAGGCGACCAACAGGCCACGCATGACGATCTCCTCGCCTACTTGGACGATGGCGGAAATGGTTTTGGCGCTGCAGTTATTCTGGGCCCACTCTTCTTCGACTTGCTCCCCAATTATCCTGCGTCGGCGGATCTCATGCGCGAGAAGGGTCTTCTCACACCCTGAATGGCTTCCGTTTAGGAATGTTAATTAGGAATGCTAAGTCCCAGCGCCGGCAATGATTGTGTTTCGCAGTTTGCCGTCCGGGCTTAAGACCACGATGTTGGCGTCCCCACCCGCCTGCAATTTCCCCGTGCGAGGCGAAACAGCGCGTCCCGGATTCGCCGTCGCCAGAATAACGGCCTGCTGGAGATCATACCCAACGAATTCCATAACATTGCGGACGGCGCGGTCCATGGTTAAAGTACTGCCAGCCAATTTTCCGTCAGACAGACAGATTCCGCCTTTCACATCAAACTCAAATGTGCCCAGGTGATAACGGCCATCCGGCATACCTGTGGCTGCGTTGCCGTCCGTAATTAATATGACGTCACGCTGTCCCTTCGCCTCGATCGTTAACTTCACGATGGACGGATCGAGGTGAATTCCGTCGGCAATAATTTCCACGGTGATATTAGGATTCGTCAACGATTCTCCCACAATCCCGGGGTCGCGATGGCTCAGTGCTCGCATGCCATTAAACAGGTGAGTGGCGTGGCGGGCGCCAGCGTTCACGGCTGCGCGAGTCGTTTCGAGGTCAGCATCGGAATGTCCGAGGCTCACGCAGACCCCGCGCTTGCTTGCCTCGGTGATCAGTTCGAGTGCGCCTTCAAGTTCGGGAGCGATCGTCATAATGCGAATATGCCCCCGCGAAGCCTCCCAAAAACGGTCGAAAACATTCAACGATGGCAGGATCAGATCTTTGGTGGGATGAACCCCGCGCCGCGCATGGCTCAGGAACGGACCCTCAAGATGGATACCAACAGGGCGAGCGCGCAGATTTTCTGAAGCTTGTTTGGGGGATTTTTCAATGGCATCGGCCAACCGCGCCAACGCCGCAACAGTAATGTCCCCGGATGCGGTCACTGTGGTGGGAAAATAGTTTCCTACGCCATGCCTTGCAAGTAACTGCTCAATGCATGGCATGGCCTCCGGAGAAGCCTCCATTACGTCGCGGCCCGCGGCGCCGTGAACGTGAATATCAATGAAAGCAGGTGCGAGAATTGCATCCTTGTAGTCAACCGTTCGGCAACTGCCTGGAATCTCGCGATGTTCCCGCGAGGTGATCTCAGAGATGGTTCCATCTTCTAATAATAGAATCGGTTTTTCTATGCGTTCCAGCGGAGTGAAGAGCGTGGCGGCTGTGATCGCAATCATGAAGACAATTCAATATCGAGTTTTGATTGGGACCCGAGATTCATGCTGGATCATCACATGTGTACGACAAATATTTGCGGAATTTCTAAACGCACGCTTATCCGCCCAACTATAAAGCTTGGTGCCATCGAAGGGACTCGAACCCCCACACCCTTGCGAGTACATGGACCTGAACCATGCGCGTCTGCCAATTCCGCCACGATGGCAACATCAGGAAGGACTACGAATCATATTCTACAGGCGAGTCATTGGCTGTCAAACCAAACGGTAGCTCCGCGGTTATGATCCGCTGAATGGGAAACTTAATCTTCACTGCACCTTCCGACCGGGCTCGGTGAGGTCTTCGGGGTCCACTTCCCTCCATCGGCCTCTATTCTTTTCTTCAGGCGGGGCTAGTGAATAAATTTCTCCCGTCTCCTTGTCGCGGTACCACTCTTCGTCAGGAACCCATGGGTGAGGCTTCATTACCGGAATCTGTTCCACATATCCCCTCGATATGGCCTCGGAAAGCATTCGTCGCAGCTCCCGATACTCCCAATCCGAATTAAACAGCCTCATCTCGTACATTTCTTTGAAAATTGCCATTGATACCACCAATTAAGGAACACGTGGGGCTTGCGAACATTAGCCGTCGCCGTTCTTGACGACGGCCAGATGAAAAGAGATTCGAAAACGAAATCCTAACGATTCATATAGCCCCATCGCCCCGACGTTATCTCCTTTGACATGCAAGAAAGGGATTTCGCCGCGTTTTCTGATTCCCCTGATGAGAATTGACATCAACGATCTTGCGTATCCTTTCCCGCGATGGTCAGGATGCGTACATACAGCGCTCACCTCCGTGTATCCCGGCATCCGCAGCCGCTCGCCAGACAAGGCAATCAGTTGCCGGGCTGAGGAGAACACACCCAAATATCTCCCCAGCTCAATGGTTCGTTTACGGAATGGACCCGGCTCCGTCAATTCCGTGAGCGCCAACATTTGCGGAACATCCGCGACGGTCAAGGTTTCAAACGCGATGCTTTCTTCATCGTCCTGGAATGACTCGCAAACCATCTGATGAACGGCGAAGGTTCGCGACAGCTGCCAATTCCGCGGAACTTGCGGCGCTTCGGTCAGAAACAACGCGGCGCTCTCCCCCGGCGCGACGACTTGCCGCAAAGCTTCGTATGAAGCTGACGATTGTCTTTCCATTCCGGCAAGGGGCCCTATCTCCGGTTGGTATCGTTTGGCAAGGGCGTTTCCTTGCTCAAATCGGCGGTGCGATGTTGAAAGCGCGTGCCAGATCGGATTGTCGAGCATAGCCGCTGACGAGACTGCCGCAATGTGCTCAGGCAAAGCACTCATCATTTTGGCCTTAAGACGTTAGCCTTCCAACTTGGCGCTCATGGTGATTTCGGCTTTGAGGACCTTCGAGACCGGACACCCTGATTTGGCTTCTTGCGCCGCCTTCTGAAAGGCTGCGGCGTCGCCACCGGGAAGCTTACCCGTAACATCCAGATGTATGGCGGTGATGGACCAGCCGGAGTCCTGCTTGTCGAGGGTGAGCGTCGCTTTGGTATTGATGCTCTCCGCTTTCAGGTTTGCGGCTCCAAGCTGCGCTGAGAGCGCCATGGAGAAGCACGCCGCGTGGGCTGCCGCTATCAATTCTTCCGGATTGGTTCCCGGCGCATTTTCGAAGCGTGTCATAAATGAGTATGGGGTGTGGGACAACACACCGCTCGGCGCCGAGACCTCTCCCTTACCGTCTTTCAGTCCGCCCTTCCAAACCGCACTTGCATTCCGCTGCATTCGGATTCTCCTCAATTGAGATGTTTACGATTTTATTGTAGATGTGCGCCGGAACTTGTGCCAAGTCAGCCCTCACTCTTTCACTGTGCGTCACAAACAGCAATGGCTATGTTGATTTTTAAATCTAAAAGTGTCTGAATTTCATCTAACTTTGTTTGATCAGTACTGGACCTGATGGTTCACCTGCACGGGTTCGAGCTTAAGGCTGAAATTCTCTATGTGGATTGTTGCGTTAGCGCTACGTCGGCCGTACACGTTTGTGGTGATGGCGCTGCTCATAATTATTCTCAGCCCCATCGTTATCTTTCATACGCCGACCGACATTTTTCCCGACATTAATATTCCGGTCATCAGTGTCATATGGAACTATTCGGGATTGTCACCAGAAGACATGGCGAATCGGATCACCACGAACACCGAGCGGGGTCTTACTACTCTGGTGGATAATATCGAGCATATTGAGTCCGAATCGCTGAATGGTGTTGCGGTAGTTAAGATATTTTTTCGTCCCACGGCCAACATTCCGACCGCGCTTGCCCAAGTCACGGCTATTTCTCAGACGGCGATTCGCTCGTTGCCGCCCGGAACCACCGCTCCCCTGATCATTCAGTACTCGGCATCGAGTGTGCCCATTCTTCAGATTGGATTGAGCAGTAAGACGCTTCCCGAGCAGGAACTGAATGACTTGGCATTAAATTTTATGCGCACGCAGCTCATCACCGTGCAGGGCGCAGCCATTCCATATCCCTACGGCGGCAAACAGCGAGTGGTTTCGGTGGACCTCGATACACCTGCGTTGCAGGCCAAGCATCTTAGCGCGGTTGATGTGGTGAATGCGATCGCCGAGCAGAATTTAATTCTGCCTTCCGGCACCGCCAAGCTCGGGCCTCTCGAATATCAGGTCGAGCTCAATGCCAGCCCGCAGACTGTAGCCGAACTCAACGATTTGCCCATTCGTACAATCAACGGCACGACCATCTATATCCGCGATGTCGCGCATGTGCGCGACGGGTTCACGCCTCAGACCAACATCGTTAGGCAAGATGGCATTCGCGGAACCCTGTTGAGCGTCTTGAAGAATGGCGGAGCTTCGACCATCAACGTTGTAAAAGACATTCGCAATATGCTGCCTCGCGTGATGGCTACTTTGCCGCAGGACCTCAAGGTCAGTCTGTTGTTCGATCAGTCGTTGTTTGTGCGTGCTGCAATTAAGGCGGTGGTGCGGGAAGCTCTGGTCGCGGCCTGCCTCACGGCGGCGATGATTCTTTTGTTTTTGGGTAATTGGCGCAGCACATTGATTATTGCTGTTTCGATTCCGCTTTCGATTTTGGTTTCGGTGATCATGCTCAGTGTTCTCGGGGAGACTTTCAACATCATGACTCTCGGAGGCCTGGCCCTTGCTGTCGGGATATTGGTGGATGATGCAACCGTGGAAATCGAAAACATCGAGCGAAATCTGGGGATGAAGAAAGAACTCAAACAGGCGATTCTCGACGGAGCACAGCAGATCGCGGTTCCTGCATTTGTTTCCACCCTTTCGATATGCATTGTTTTTGTACCCATGTTCTTTCTTGCGGGAGTTGCGCGCTATCTTTTCGTGCCGCTTGCGGAAGCGGTAGTGTTCGCCATGCTTGCCTCATATCTTCTATCGCGAACAATTATTCCAACTATGGTGATGTACCTCCTGCGCGGCCATGAAGAGGACTCGCACAAGCGCAAGACCAGCCTCTTTGGCCGATTTCAGGGCGGTTTTGAAACCCGGTTTGAGAAGATGAGGGACTCTTATCGCAGTACCATCGAAGGTCTGATGGATCATAGAGGCCTGTTTGTAGCGTGCTTTCTTGGCTTTTGCGTACTTTCCGGGGGCCTGTACTTTGGGTTGGGTTCGGATTTCTTCCCGACCGTGGATGCGGGCCAGTTCAGGCTTCACGTACGCGGACGCGCTGGTTTGAGAATTGAAGAAACGGCACGGCTGGTTGACGAAGTGGAAAGTGAAATCCGGCGTGAGATTCCTCGAAAAGAAGTAACAACAATTTTGGACAATATTGGCTTACCGTATAGCGGGATCAACCTTTCGTACAGCAATGGCGGAACGATTGGAACTTCCGACGCAGAGATATTGGTAAATTTGACCCAGGACCACCGACCTACCCGGGAATACATCCACAAATTGAGAGAACAATTGCCACGGCAGTTTCCCGGCGTAGAATTTTTCTTCCAGCCCGCCGACATTGTCAGTCAGATTCTGAATTTTGGCCTGCCCGCCCCCATAGATGTTCAACTTGTAGGTCGGGATTATTCGCAGAATTATGCGATCGCGCAGAATATCGCGAATCGCCTGCGCCACGTTCCTGGAGCGGTAGATGTGCACGTGCAGCAATTGATGAATGAACCGACGCTTTATTTCGATGTAGATCGAGTTCGGGCACAGGAGATGGGAATTAGCGAGCGGGATGTTGCGCAGAACCTACTGATATCGCTCAGTTCCAGTTTTCAAACCTCCCCGACGTTCTGGCTGAATCCCAAGAATGGCGTCAGCTATAGCCTCGCGGTGCAGATGCCCCAATATAGAGTGAAAAATCTTCAGTCGCTGATGAACATTCCAATTAACAATGGGACTTCACAGCCGGAAGTTTTGGCAAACCTCGCAACCGTCAGCCCTGAAACTGCTCCCGCGGAGGTGAGCCACTTTAACGTCACCCCCGCGGTGGACGTATATGCCAGTGTGGACGGGCGCGATCTGGCGGGCGTGGCCAAAGACACTCAGAAAATGCTTCAGAGTTTCAAGAAACAATTGCCACGGGGCACTGAAATGGAAGTCCGCGGTCAGGTCGAGACCATGCGGTCATCGTTTCGAGGGCTCGCTTTCGGCCTGGTGATGTCTATTGTGCTGGTCTATCTGCTGATTGTGGTCAACTTTCAATCATGGCTTGACCCGTTCATCATCATTACCGCGTTGCCGGGAGCCCTTGCCGGAATTCTTTGGATGCTGTTCGTCACGCACACTACCTTGAGCGTCCCCGCGCTAATTGGATCTGTGATGTGCATGGGAGTGGCCACGGCGAACAGTATTTTGATGATCTCATTTGCGAGAGAGCGAATGGACGAAGGAATGCATCCCATCCAAGCAGCCGTCGAGGCCGGATACACGCGCATGAGACCGGTGATCATGACCGCCCTTGCCATGATTATCGGTATGTTGCCCATGGCCCTCGCTTGGGGAGAGGGCGGCGAGCAGAACGCGCCGTTGGGACGGGCGGTTATTGGCGGCCTGTTATTTGCGACGGTTGCGACACTATTTTTCGTTCCCGTAGTATTCAGTATTTTTCATGGAAGGCGAGTGGATCGTGCGTCGTAAGTGCAAGAAGGAACATCATAAATATTTCGGATCGTGCAAGAATTGAGGCACTGACGTGGATCAAACCGTAGTGGACCGGCAGGCCGCTGAACGAGGGCGCGGGGAGATCGCTCCGGAGCCCAAGCGCAAGGGCTCGAACTATTTTCTGATCATTGCTCTGCTGGTGTTGTTTGTTCTGGCCGCGGCAATCGGATTTATTCTGCGCGCCAGCGAGCACCGTGCTTTGGCGAAAGAAACCGAGGCCCTCGCTGTTCCCAGCGTTGTGATTGTCCATCCCAAAGTCGAGGCGCCTCAGCAGGAACTGGTGCTTCCTTCCACCTTGCAGGCATTTACAGAGTCGCCAATCTACGCCCGCACCAATGGATACCTGGCGCACTGGTACAAAGATATCGGAAGCCGCGTACAGAAAGGGCAATTGCTGGCCGATATCGAGACCCCTGAAATTGATCAGGAATTAATGCAGGCTCGCGCCGCGCGAGACCAGGCCGACGCTCAAATGAAATTAGCGGGAATTTCGGCGAAGCGTTACGAGAATCTTCAAAAGATGGATGCCGTGGCTCAGCAGGAGACTGACGACCGCACCAGCGCATACGTGCAAGGAAAGGCAAACCTGGCGGCCGCTACGGCAAACGTAAACCGACTTAGCCAACTCGAATCTTTCAAACACGTTTATGCGCCATTTTCCGGAGTGATTACAAAACGCAATATTGATATTGGAGCACTGATCAATGCCGGCAACAGCGGGCCGAACCAGGAGTTGTTCGACATAGCCAAGATTGACCCCATTCGCGTCTATATTGATGTGCCGGAAATTTACGCGTCCTCGGTTCACCCAGGCGTGCACGCGACCATCGAATTGGCGTCATTATCGGGGCAACACTTTACCGGCAACGTTGCACGCTCGGCTGACGCTATTGACCTTGCCACTCGAACCCTGCGCACCGAGATTGATGTTCCCAATCCGAAAGGCATTCTGCTCCCCGGTTCCTATGCCCAGGTTCACTTCGATTTAAGCATAAAGACGACACGACTCTCGGTTCCGGTAAATGCTCTACTTTTCCGCGCCGAGGGGATGCGTGCCGCGGTGGTTGGCCCTGACGGCAAGGTTCACCTAAAGTCTGTTGTGATTGGTCGTGACTACGGCACGACACTTGAGGTTCTTGGCGGACTCGACCCGAACGATGCGCTCATTCTGAATCCCAGCGATTCCCTCGAAGAGGGGCAGCAGGTTCAGGTGTCGAATGCCGGGAGCGGCGCCTCATGAGAAGCGGTTCTGTCGCGTTCATTCTTCTGCTGTGCGCCACCTGCCATGCGGCCGGACCAAAATACAAGAAGCCCGATGTTGTAATTCCGCAAGATTGGCAGACTCCTGCGCCCTGGCATCAAGCTAATCCCGCCGATTCAATTCCAAAGGGTACCTGGTGGACTCTTTTTGGAGACCCGGAACTAAATCACTACGAAGAGCGGGCGATCACTAACAATCAGACTCTCAAAGCCGCAGTTTCGCGTCTCGCCGAAGCGCGTGCAACTGCGCGGGTCACTGCAGCCGGTTTGTATCCAGAGCTGGATTTAGGACCATCGGTTTCCCGGGAACGACTTCCCGCGAATCGCCCCGCGCTGGGCGGGCCGTCAAATCCAAATACCTCGATCACTTACAACCTGTTCACCATTCCGTTCACTCTGAATTACGAAGTTGACCTTTTCGGCCATGTGCGTAGAAGCGTTGAGGCCTCCAATGCCGATGCCCAGGCTTCGGCTGCGGATTTGGAGAATGTTCGCCTCCTGATCAGCTCAGATCTGGCAGCGGATTACTTTGAGCTTCGAGAACTCGATTCCGAAATCGCGGTTTTGCAAAGGGCGATTGCCTTCCAGCAACAAGGATTGAAGTTGGTAAATGAAAGGCATGAGGGAGGCGCCGTTTCAGGCCTCGATGTTGCGCAGCAACAGACTGTACTGGATTCATCCGAAACTCAGGTTTACCTGCTTCAGCAGCAGCGCGCGCAATATGAACATGCGCTGGCCGCACTTCAGGGTTTGCCCGCCTCCAGTTTCAGAGCGCCGGTGCGTGGAATGGATACACTGCCGCCCGTTATTCCCGTTTCGTTGCCTTCCGAATTGCTAGAGCGACGTCCGGACATAGCGACCGCTGAGAGGCAAGTCGCTGCGGCGAACGCTCGTGTAGGAGTAGCGCGGTCTGCTTTTTATCCGAGTATTTTGCTGCAGGGAAGTGGAGGCCTGGAGAGCGTTAATATATCCAGCTTGGTGAGTGCGGGAAGCGCACTTTGGTCTCTTGGAGTCAGTGCGCTGGAGCCGCTGATTGCGGGAGGCAGATTGCACGGTCAATTGGAATTCTCCCGCGCAGCCTATGCGGAGAATGTTTCCAATTACCGGGAGTCCGCTTTGGTTGCGTTTCAACAGGTCGAAGATGCGCTCGCGGGATTGACTGCGCTATCGTCTGCATCCGAGTCGCAGCAACGCGCGGTCGCAGATGCGGAACGTTCCTTAAGTCTCGCCAACACTCGCTATACCGGCGGCTTGGTAACTTATCTCGACGTGATCACAGCTGAGGAGCAGGCGCTGACCAATGAGCGCCTCGCTACTCAATTGTTGGGTCAAAGGCTGGTGACCTCAGTTTACCTGGTAAAAGCGCTCGGAGGTGGATGGGACAGCGCCAGCATCGCCGCGGTGGGTGTAAAGCCAAATTTGAAGCAGGCGCTGCAACAATAGCAAAAAACCTCACTTTGTGGTATTCCCCCGAGCGTACCTCGGATCAGCAAATCTTTAATTTGTTGGAACGTAATCCATGGCGTGAGCGAAGTCGGGCAGAAGAAAAGTAAAACTGCAGCCGCCGATCCCGCACATCAGAATTCCCCGTCTCACGACATGCACCGGTTGGGGGCCAGGAAATTCAGCGTTGACGTTGGCCTTGGCGGTGCTGATCTGGCCTGCCATGGACTTAAACGATTCCATACCACTCACGTACTTTACAGATTCGGCTTTACCCGGCGAGAAAACTACCGTAAAGACCGCGCTGCCAGCCTCGTGCTCTTTCGCAGAAAGGTGCACGGTTCGCATCAGGCTTAGTTCCTGGGCCGGCGGTTCGTTTTCTTTGCTGGGCAAGCGACGGCTAAGTCTCGGACCCTCGCTTGGATCTTGGCCCGTTAGCGTCTTATAACGCGCGCGCATCTCGTCTTTATTGACATTTGAAGGATTGCCGATTGCGGCTGACAAAGCCAGCAGGTACTGATGCGCAGCTTCTTGCTTCTTCCCTTGCCGCTCGTAGAGTCGGGCAAGGTGATCACCGGCGACACTAGATTGAGAAAGTAGCCAGGACGCGCGCAAAAAACGAAGGGCTTTTTCGTCATCATTCCTGCGGAAATAGATCCATCCCACAGTGTCCCAGATATGAGCCATAAGCTGAGTATTCGCCAAACCAGCATCGTCGTCCTGCGTTTTGAGTGACTCCGCTTCAGCTTCCCGCAAAGCTCGATTGCCATATTCAGTTGCCAGGTCCAAATCGGTATTCGCGTTGGCCATGGAATAGGCTAGAGAATTGAGCACGCCGGGGGTGGTGTCTTTCGAGACGAGCTTCTTTGCTATGACGACTCCCTTCTCTGGTTGCTTATTATCGAAATAGGCTTGGGCGAGTCCGAACTGCAAAGCTGAGCTATCGGGGGATTTTTCCGTCGCCTTTTCGAGCACATCAATAGCTTCAGAATTCTTTTTTGCACTGTCGAGCATGCCCGCCAATGCGATGGCTGCATCCCGGTTTCCGGGATCACGCTTCAGTAACTCCCGGTATTGCTGCATGGCTTCGTCGTTGCGCTTCATCCACTGCAACGCTTTGCCGAGCAATTCATAGGCAACAAGATAATCAGGGTGGTATTCCTCTTCCTTGCGGTATTCGCGCACACCACCTTCACGATCATTCTGCAGGAAGTGGAGCCATCCCAGGCCTATATGAAGGCCCAGGAATTTTTCATCTATTTCGGCTACCCGATGAAGGTCCTCCTCTGCGCGGGTCACGTCCCGATTTTGGAATGCCTCGGAGGCTTCCTGCATCAGCTTCGTGGCTTCGGGATTGGCTTCCGCTGTGACGCCGGGTGCTGGCGCGGGGTTCGGCCCTTCTCCAGCCGGATATACGGTTGCCCCAGTTACGAGGTCAATGTAACGATCCCGCTCATCGGAGAGGATCTTGCAAAATTTCTTGTACTCATCCCAAGACGCAACAGGAACTTCGCTTTTCTTAATCGTGAGCCGTCGGGTAGCTATCAGTACTCCATTGTTAATTGCATAGGTGGCATTGTAATCGGCGAAATCTTCGCTCACATCCTTCTTGTCCGCAAACTTCGGTGTATAGCCGGCGGGCAGCTTGACCTTCGACTCAAATACGATTTCGCCCAAAGCTCCAAGTTTGACTGGTTCCTCCGGTTTTTCCTGTTCAGAGGACGCGCTCTCAATGCCGAACCACGGTAACGCGGCAACAAAAATCTGGTGATTGGTATTCCATGTACCATAATCTTTACGGGTGTAGTCGTAGGAAAACTCAAACGGCTTCTCTAATTGGTCAGGAGCCGATGCGGTTACATTACTGACTTCCCCTGCGAATCCTGATGCGGAAGAAATCCTTTGCCCCAAATCCTTCCACTGCGCAGGGGAGAGACTCCAGAATGCGGCGCGATAAAGGACCTCGGCATCGCCTCGCATGGTCTGCTTGACGTGCATGGTCAGAGCTCCGTCGGAACTGAGCGCGCCTTCTGCGGTAAAGGTTTGTAGGGTGGGGAAGGGCGGTTGTGACGGGGTTGTCATCAGGACGGCAGGTTTCCCCGTGGGCATCACAAGTGCCTGTTTGTCGCGCAAGTTGGCAAGCAGCAGGCCAAAGGGAGCGACGGCCGGCGTAGTATCCAGCCAAATGATCGCACCGCCGCGCGGAACTACTGAGATTGCATGATCAAACTGGCCGGGCGAAGGTACCTCGGGATCGAGCTTGCGGGACGAGTTGATGAGGGCTGGCCACGCGTTGTACCCTGCCGCCTTCAGCAATGCCGCGAGCAGAGTATGTTTGTCTTTGCAGTCGCCATACTCATTCTCCAGAACATCCTCGGCTGCGTGCGGCTGGTAACGGCCGATGCCGAAGGACAGCGAAACGTAATGTACCCTAGTTGAGACGTAGCTGTAAATCGCGCGAATTTTGTCATCATCGCTCGAAAGCCCTTTTGTCAATTCCGCCGCCTTGGCCCGTATCTGCGGCGTCACTGCGACTTGAGAACGCTGCAACTCGTCGTACCACCGCCCCACTTCTTCCCAACTGCGAAAGGTCGTGATGGAAACTGACGGCTTCGGAGCCTCGCTCTTTTTCAGCAGCGCGTCGCGGTCTTTGAGATCCAGATTGGAGGTCTTCCAAGCGTACACCTTGCGCGGGCCGTCTTCTTTAACCGCTGGAGACAGATCGGGACTTGAGACCTTAACGTACTTCTCTCGCGGGACAGTAATTTCCAGTTCCTCATCCCGAGTGATATAAGCCTTTGTGAACGTGTACTCGTACCAAAACTCTCCGGGCACCTGCGCTTTCAATGTCCGATAGCGCACCAGATATTCAAGGATGTCACCGACGTCAAGCGCCTTTACGGTGACATGCTTTTCGTGAATATCGCTATACATGGGCGCGGTTCGCGTCACATCAGCAGGCATATCCTGAATGTTGTAATCCGGCGTCGTAACAACGGTACCGTCGGGTTTCCTTACCCGGACATAATCCAACTCAACGGTGTCGTTGTAACTCGTGTAAGGAAATGTGAGAACTGCGAGCGCCTGCACCCCCGCTTGTGACTGCACGCGTATCGCTACTGCGGTCTCTCTGGTGCCCGTTCCGTCCGCGTTGAAGACGACCTTGGTGAGGTTGTGTTCAAAGACGATGGCCTCTTTCGAAATGTCGCTACTTACCGGTAGCACAGCCGATTTTGTTGACGTTTGTGCTTTCGCTGGCTTAGGGGCGCCGGCTTTAGGTTCTTGGGCGGCCGCAAGAATGGGTAGTATCAAAAGCGCAAGAGCTTGTCCCGCGCGCCGGACTCGATGAACCATCAGTAAACCACACAAAAAATGAAGAAGCGCTGACTACAATAACACGTGAGGAATAGGTTTGCAGATGGCGTACAAGTGGAACGGAAACCGCAGGGCCGTTAGTTCAAGAAGAACGGCTATCCTCAGCACAATTGCATAGGGGGGCTAGTACCAACGAAGAAAATCAAAATAGACCAGGGATCCTGGTTGGACCCCTGGTCCTGCTTTTTTCGATCAGAATCCGGAGCGGAAACTGTAACCGACTGAGACTCCAAAACGCGCTACCCGGCCTGAACTGAACTCAAGATTATTGTTAACGAAGTACAGGCGGGCCTCCGGACGAACAAATACACTGCGCCAGACGTAATAGCGGAGTCCCACTCCGATGTCTTCCATAAAATGCTTGCTACTGACGTAATTTGTGCAACTGTAGGTGAACTGCGAGCAATTAATCTGGCCATAAAACCGTAGGTCTTCCGCGCCGACTCCAGCAATCACTTCGGCGGCAAGTTTCTTTCCTAGGGACGGAGACCAAATTCCATTGAAGTCAAAGAAGAGAGGACGATAAGGTTGGTATCCGCCATAAAGATTTTGCCGAGCTCGCCAAACAAACTCGCCTTCAACGCCGATATTATGCTTGATCAGCGCATCTGCGTTAAAGCTAGGGTATAAACCTCCCTTGATGGAAGGGAAGTAGGTGCCCGTACTATCAGTGGTACCGGCAGGGGCGGTGAGGGCGCTGAAACCCAAAGCTGCATCAAACTGCTGAGCGTGTGCAGGGCGCTGCATCAGAGCGAAAGTACATAGAATCGCGATTAAACTTAGCTTTCTCACAGGATTCTCCATGTTCGGCCGAGCCGATAAGATGAGCTTCTTCATTCCACCTGATCAGTTACAAGAATATCAAACACTAGGATGCCGGGGAATGTTGCGTTGGATGCACAAATCCTTTGAAAATGAACGAGATGTTGCTGGCAGTTTGAGATAATATCCGGAATTCGACATGCCCTCCAATAGCAGTGATCATCTGGCAAACGAACGCACGTTCCTCGCATGGGAATTACCGTCTGAAACCGCCGCCTCCGTGGAAGCCGCCGCCTTGAAAACCTCCACTTGGGTGAAAGCTCCCGACTCCGCCGTGGAACCCGCCATTGGCTACTCCAAAGCTGCGAGCGCCACCCACCATTGTGGGCTCCGAATGGGACGCACTAACCCCACCCGGCCCACGATAGAGCCCGTGAGAATAGTTCCCGCGCGCCAAATAGGGGGAACGAAATCCTGTAGTGCCATTCGCGGAAAAGTGATGGTAATAAGGTCTATACCCGTAACCATACCCGTAGCCATAGAAAGGTGCTTCGGATACAAGCCACGGTGAATAGAATCCCCATCCGAACGGGCTGTAAAATATCCCGTCGCCCGGAATAAACGTATAGGCATCAAACCATGGATCCCAATACCAATTTGCAGCCCATCCCCCGCCCCACGGGCCCATGGTGGACGCGTACATGCCGGCTTCGTCCACGTTGGCTTCGGCGAGGTAGGCTGAACGCAGGCTGCTCCAGCGGTACAAATCTCCTTCTTCAAAGGATTTCTTGTTGAACTTGCGAGCCTTGAATGTGCTGCCCGATGCGAGATTTATTTGGTGTCCACCTTTAACGGTAACGCGATGTCCGTCATCCTCTACTACCGCCTTGCCGTCGAACACACGCATATGATTTCTATCGGAATCGAAATCATAGAGACCGGTTTTTAGGAGTGTTGTAGTAGCTCCATCATCGGTGATGCGAATGTCGTTCTGCGGATGAATTTCCGCGACTTCGATCATTGCATGCCCTTTGTTTACGGCCAATTCCGTGTCCGTCAGGCTTGGTGAAATCATCTTTACCGAACTGTTCGCGCCAATGCGCAAAAATACACCCGGCGTCAGAAGAAGCTCGGCCTTTCCGTTTCCTGTTGTAAGGGTTTGTCCCGGTTGTAACTCGGACGATCCAACTGCTTTAGAGCTCAGGGCTTGCGAGCCCATTGATGCCGTGCCTTCTATGTAATTAAGAGTTCCTGGTACCGCTGAATTTGCGCTCGGCGTACTGGCAAATACGGGCGCAGATAGAATCGCGGCCAGGAAGAAGCTTGCAACCGCTTTCAACCCTGGTATCCGCATATTTTTTCTCCCTCATACTCTTACACCATTAGATGAAGCAGTGCTGGAATTCGATGCTCGGCGGTATAGCTTGCAGGAACAGTACTTATTTACGAAAGGGCATAATAGAGAGAGCGTGAATCCCCTCACCCTTGCCGGGACTCCTCTGGAATCACTTTCAACTCCAGCTTCTCCGTATGCCTTAATACGCTCAGGAGATTACTCACTCCCACCCTCGCATCGGTTAGTAAGCGATGCAGATCGTCCACTCCAGCGACTGGCTTTCCGTCGAGCGCAATAATCAGGTCGCCTTCACGCACACCAGCTTTCTGCGCCGGGCTTCCATTATCAACTGACATGACGAATACTCCACTCTCGCTTCCGAGATCGTAAAAGCGCACAAGCCGGCGATGCAGCGGCGCGGTCTGAGCTTCGACGCCAATGTAGCTTCGCTTGATTCTGCCATCTCGCAGCAAGCGTCCGGCAACGAATTTCGCGGTGTTGATGCCAATGGCAAAGCATAGCCCTTGGGCTCCCATGATCGTGGCCGTGTTCACTCCAATCACGCGGCCATCGGAGGTCACCAGCGGGCCGCCGGAATTCCCCGGATTTAGCGACGCATCAGTTTGGATCACGTCTTCGATCAGCCGCCCAGAATACGAACGCAGAGAACGCCCGAGCGCGCTGACTACTCCCGCTGTAACCGTATATTGAAAACCGTATGGGTTGCCGATTGCAATTGCGATCTGCCCGACTCGCAGAGATTGCGAATCACCAAGGGGCGCGGCGATGAGACTGGGCGCGTCATTGTCAGGCATGCCGACGCGAATGACCGCGAGATCGGTGGCTGGGTCATCTCCGATAGTGTGGGCCGAAAGACGCCGTCCATCGGGCAGAGAAACCTGAATTCGTTTCGCATCGTGCACAACGTGGCTGTTCGTCAGAACCAAACCGTCAGGGGTGAACACGAATCCGGAGCCGCCCCCATGCCGCTCTTTGGATTCTCCCGAGCGGGTCTTGGCGAATTGCGTCACCTCGATTTTTACTACCGAGGGACTGATCCTTTCGGCGGCGACGACGACGGCTTGCGAATATGAATCGAGCAGAGCCGAGTCATTGATGCTAGCGGTCGCAGATTGCAGAACTAGTTCGGAATAATTTGAAAGAGGTAGGACGTTGCTGTTCATGAATTGCTAGATGAGATCAGGAAGGGTCGAGATTCAGAACGACCGGGGAGCGAAGGTTAGGTAGGAGTCGTGGAACCAGGATCACAGCTATTAGAGCGGGTTCGAGGGGGGGCCGAAGTAGATCCCTATTCGTACCTCAGCGCCTCGATTGGGTCCAAGTTCGCGGCCCTCATTGCCGGGAACATGCCACTTACGATTCCTACCAATCCAAGAATCAGCGTTGCAACCAGCAGAATTTTCGGAGCCACAATCAGTCGTATATCCCCAGCTTCGGCGTGTTTGGCCAACGCACTGTACAACGTCAGCGTCCCCACGGAAAACGACACGGCATAGGAGAGCAAAATTCCGACAACGCCTCCCACTGCGGTTATTACCATCGCCTCTGCCAGGAATTGGAAGAGAATATCGCGCCTGCGTGCGCCCAAAGCCTTCTCCACCCCTATCTCGCGAGTTCGCTGGGTGACGGAGACCAGCATGATATTCATCAGGCCAATGCCGCCAATGCCGAGAGTGATGGTTCCAATAAACGCCAGCAACACATTTAACGCGATGGTGATGATATTGAATTGCTCCAGTTGTTTCTTGGCATCGAAAATGAAAACTGCCCTGTCATCGTCAGGTTTGAAGTTGTGCGCCACGGCTAAGGCATCGCGAATAGTCTTGGTAATTTTCGTATGGTCAACACCGATGGAATCCAGCCATATCCCGCCCAGGTAATGCGTGTCGAGCAGCACATCGGAGGAGTTGAATGGAACGTAAATAGTACGATTGTCGTCGTTGTCGGCCTCCTGCATACGAGGCTTAAGTACCCCGATCACCTGAAAGCTGACGCCATTGATTCGAATCCACTGGCCCAGCGGTGGAATTCCGGAAAATAGTTTGTCCTTGGCCTCCGAGCCAATTACCGCATAATGACCGTGGCTCATATTGTCTTCATCGTTAATAAAGCGTCCGCTATCTACATTCAGAGCCCAGATATCTTGCATGGGAGGGTCCATGCCAAGAACCGGAAAACTGAAGGAACGATTTCCATTCTGAACCGAGGCGGATTGCAACTCCGAATAGCGGGAGACATGCCGGACCAGCGGAACCACATTGCGTACTAACTCGATGTCATCCTGAGTGAACCGGATTGGGACCCCAGCTTTGTTCCCACCGGCTTGCTGCGAGGTTCGCCCCGGAAAAATGCCGATGGCAGTAGCTCCAAAACTGTCCCAGATGTTCTCTATCGCCCTTCCGAAACCTTGTCCATACGCGAGAAGAAGCACAACCGTGGCAATTCCCCAGGCCATGCCCAGCATAGTCAGCAGAGTCTTGCGCAAATCGTGCCGCATCGCTCCGTACGCTTGGCCAAGCAGGTCGCGTTTCATGATTATTCTCTTCTCAGTGCTTCAACGGGTGCTAATCCTGCTGCTTTCCGCGCTGGATATAGGCCCGCGACCACGCCGGCAAATGCAAGCGAAAAAATGGCCAAAGCGGCAGTGGAGGGAACCAATCGCGGCGTATCAAATCCTTGCGGTTGCGGCAGTGTTGCTAGGGCCGCCATCAATCCTGCAGCTCCGGCCATGCCAAGTCCTCCGCTTAAGAGCGTGAGGAAAGCGCCCTCAACAAAGAATTGAAACATGATGCTTCGGTTGGTCGCGCCCAGCGCCTTCCGAAGGCCAATTTCGCGGGTGCGATCTGCAACGGCGACCAGCATAATATTTATGATTCCGATAGCTCCGAGCGCGAGAGTTACCAATCCTACGCTGCCAAGAAAAGTATTCATCGCGTCGAAAATCTTACCAATCTGATCCACCGTGCGGATTGTGTCCCACTCATCGAAAGAGTCCGGATTGGTGTAGTCAATCCCGTGATTCCGGCCGATCACTTTATGGACTTCAACTCGCGCTTCTTCATGCAGGTCACGCGACGTGGGTTGGTACTGAAGCAAAGAAATAGCATCCGTGGTCTCACCCACATTCAGGGGAGGAAAGTCTTCACGCATAGTGGTGAACGGAAGGTAATTTTTCAGGTTTTGGTCATTGTTATTGCCATGCCCAAGGCGTTTAAGGGTTCCAATGACCTGGAACCTGATGCCGTTCAGCAGGATGGTGCTGCCGATAGCAGGACGGCCGGGAAACAATAAGCGTTTGGATTCATCTCCAAGAACGATTACCTGGCGTTTCTGTGCTACGTCCATTTCGTTCAGCCAGCGGCCTTCGTTCATAGGTACATAACGGATCTCGCTGAAGTTCGGCAGCACTCCCATCACTTGACCGCTGGTCTGATAAAAGTCGCTGACCGCGCGAATATCACTGCGCTGAATAATTGGAACCGCAGTTTTCACATCTGGACATTCGGAAAGCACGTCCTTGTAATCTCTATAAGTAAGGAAATACCACCTCATGCCGGTAAAACTTCCATCCAAGACGGGAGCGTGGCCTCCCCAAATGAACATGACATTTTCGCCAAGTTCGTCAAATTGCTTTCGGTTGCCGGCGCGAAACCCTTCTCCAAGGCCGACGAGAAGAAGCAACGATCCAACTCCCCACGCGATGCCAAACATGGTGAGGAACGAGCGCAACTTATGCGCCCAGAGAGTGCGCAGAGTCTGCCCGAAAATGTCGAGAACGGATCGCATAAATGGTTAGAGGTAACTAATCATAGATGAGTAGATGCATTTTCACTCGCGATTGCGTAAGGGCGGCGATCCCGACTCTGGAGCACTCCCCTGCTGGCCAAGAGTGATACGGAACTACAGGCGAGAAGTTCCACGAAGGACGAATCTTTGACCGCCCGTCTAGTGGTGGAGGATCGGACGGAGAGCGCTCTATTGCACCGTGAGAGTGAATGTCATGTTGTGAACCAGTGAGCCGCTTGTGCCGGTCACTGTTACGGTGTAGCTTCCAGTCGGGGTGCCCGGATCGGTCTGAACTACATTGTTGGAATTGTTGCCGCCGCCGCATCCGATCCCCACAATCAGACATACCAGAAGAGATATGGCACGAAGTCCAATTTGCTGGCGTCGCCTTCCACGTATTCCTAGCAATACAAAACCGGCGAAACTAAGACCGACGGTGCTAGTCCAGAAACCAATTTTGGCAGCCCTGCTGGCAACAGTATGGGAAGCGGTTGTTGACACCGTCAAGGTAGTGTTTCCAGAAGTGGTAACAGAAGGCGCGGCACAAGTAGCCTCAGTCGGCAGCCCTGAGCAGCTGAATGTTACCGTTCCCGTAAAACCATTGTTGGCATTCACTGTGAGAGTGAGACTCCCCGATTGTCCGGGGCTGGGGATAAATACGCCACTCGATTCTGCCAAGGAGAAATCTGCCTGCACTGACACATTAACCGGAGCTGAGGTCGAAACACTGTAGTTCGTGTCGCCGCTATATGTCGCCGTAACTGTGTACTGACCTTTATTCAGTTGCGCGTCAGTAAAGGTGGCCGTTGCTTGCGCGAAGCCGGTCTGCGCACTAATGCCGCCGGAGAGCTGCGCAGTACCCAATTGAGTCGTGCCTGAGGAAAACGTAACAGTACTGGTCGGCGGATTGCCGCCGCTACTTGTGTTGACTATCACATTGAAGACCACGCCTTGGGAAGAAGCAGTTGTTGATAGTGTTGTGGTAGTGGCCGCCTTCGTGATTGTGAAGGAATCGGTTCCGGAGGTGCTGGTGTTGAAGCTCGGATCGCTGTTGTAAATGGCCGCGATGGAATGGTGACCGGGCACGAAGGTAAAAAATCCGTTAGGTGTAATTGTGTTGGCCTGGCTGTTTAAGGGAAGGTTGGGTAGAGACTGTGCCGGATTCGTGTCCGTGAAGGTGACGTTCCCGGTCGGCGTACCGAAGCCGGACCTGCCTTTCACATCGGCACGCAGATATGCAAGGCTGCCGTAAGGGCCACCTGTAAACGGGTTTGGATTTCCGCTCTGATTGAAGGAACTCGCAATCGTCAGCGTCGTGGTGCTCGGCTCTGGCATGACGGTAATAAATGGAGCGGTGGTTGCATCGCTTGGGGCATAAGTTCGGTCCCCATAGTAACTCGCAGTGACTTCGTAATTCCCCCCAGGCAATGAGTTCGTTGTAGTTGAAACAGAGCCACTTCGCAAGGTGAAAAAAGCGCCAGGGGCGCGTCCGAATGGTGAACCGGAATTAGCAAATATTGACACGTCGCCTGTCGGAGTTCCTCCCCCGCTAGTAGGAGCCACAGTGATGTGAACGTTCACTGGCGAACCATGGGTTACGTTCAGCGGACTCATGGATAACGCAGTCGTCGTCGGATTGAAAGTGACCGAACTCCAAGCACTCTCTAGATTCGCTACGTTTACTGACCCTAGGCCAGTTGCAAGGTCGTAACCGGCTACACTCTGATACTTTGCGCCGGTTGTTCCGTACGCAGTCTCGCCGGGAACCGCATTGTTGCCCACCGTAATGTCGTTAAAGACGCAACTGGTCGCCGGACCGGACGCATTACACTGGGAATAATTCTCGGCTGCCGCCAGTCTATACAGAATGTAGGCAGCCTGACCTTGTTGAGTGTAGGGAAAGTTTGGAGAGGAATTCCTTTGGTCCACCAGCGCCATAATACCTGCGAACGACGGCGCGGAGGCTGACGTACCGCTAACCCCAGCAAAGGAAATATTGCCCTGTGAATCCGGCACACACGAGCCCTCCAGACACAAAAGGTAGGGATCGTGGCCTGCGGCAGTGAGTGACACGTCAGGAATGTCCCTCGCACCATCAGCTGGAATACCCTGGACGCCTGACTGCCAAGAAGGTTTGACAAAGAGAACGCTTGCCCCGCCGCCGCCTGCGAGAATATTAGCGCTTTGCCCGCACATTGCAGCTGGGCAGCTCTCATTCCAGACGTTTTCGGGAATATAGGAGAGCGCGGACTCAAGCGTCCCTTGGGCATTTGACGAGCCCCAATACTTGCTATCCTGTCCGCCTTCGTTGAACATAGTGCCGCCGACTGCAAGGTTGAATGGTGTCGCAGCCAACACATTTACTGAAAGGGGGCCGGTGGCTACCGTTTCGGCATTTGGATCGTCGCAGCCTTCCGCGCCCGAATCACCGCTGGAGACGATGTACGTAATTCCCTCCGCAGCAGCCTGCTCCGCGAGACTCGATATCTCAGCAGCGTCAGTGGCCCCGGCCTCGCAGCTTCCGAAACTTTCAGTCATCACGTCCGCTAAGCCGTTGTCAATAATGTACAGTTCCGAAAGGTCCACTCCGTCTGTAGTGTTGGTTGAGGCGGAGAGAAACAGAACTACGTTTGCATACGGAGCGATTGCGCCCGACCAGGTAACATCGAGTGTGGCCTCCGCTTCCTCGCCTCCGCCTAAGTCTCCGGGGTCCGGGCCGTCCAAGATAACCTCTGGCGCAAGAGGCCCCGATCCAAAGAGATTATTAAAATTCCTAATGTCCTGTCCGCCCTGGAAAATGTTGCTGCGACCCACGACGCCAATTGAAACTCCAATCCCGGGAGCGGTGTTCGTAATACTAATGGGAGGGATATTGTAAATCGTCGCGTAATCCGCAGGAGCCAGCGCGTGAAAGGGCGGATTGCCTGGAAACGTGACTTGCGGCGGTTTACCTGGACCTGTCGGCTCAACCTTCGCCCCAATCTTCTGCTCCGAAATATGTAGCATCGGCTTCTTCAGAAAATTATGAAGCGTTAGTACTCCTGCCACCACCGGAGTTAGGGCACTTGGTATTTGCGGGTCGCTTGCATTGGCCCAATGCTGTTCGCCATTTACCGCGTACTTGTGAATCGAGGTATGCAATGCCTCTTGCACCTGCCCGGCTGTTCCTGAAAATTCAATGACGGTGCGTCCTTTGCTCACCTGCGCGACTTGAAATCCGTGACTTTGCAACCAGGCGGTCACTTGCTGAACGTCTTGATCGGACGGTCCAAATTGTTTCCCGAACGCGTCCGGAGTCAGCCACTTGTGGTAGTTGGGAGAAGCTTTATCCTGCTGATCGTCAATCAAAGTTCGCAATGCGCTTTCTTGCTCATCACTGCGCTTCAGCACAAGCAGCATCCGATTCATCGGCAAGTCCATCGGCGCTGCGCCTTGGTCGAATTCCGCCCGCGCCAAAGGATGAGTATTTCCCTTTAAAACCGTGAGTTGGGTTTCGTCCACTGGTCTTGTAATGAGAATCCGGGGCGAAACTTGGGCAAAACCGATGCTGGCAAAAAGCAAAAAGAAGAGACTTAGCAATTTAATCGGACGCGCAGAAGCGACACCCATGGCACAACACTCCTACATCACTGTATGGACTATCGTCCGAAGCCACGCCACGGGGAAGCGGCAGATGGATAGAGCAGAAGCTTCAGTATCGTGAATAATGCGGTTCGACGAAGCAGTCGTCAAGGAAAAAGGGTGAAACCTGTAGAAAAACCTCTAAAAACCATGCATTTCGTCGTCAAACATTAAGGTGTTCACCGTATCCGAGTTAGCCGCCAGTCTTCACCCCATTGAATCAAGCGAGTGGCGAGTCAGCGAAATTTCTCAGAAAATCGGCTGGCTCCCGGAAGATCGCAATACACCGCGCGGCCTTCAGCAAACGTTCTTCAAATCCTCCACAAAGCACACCCACCGTACCAATGTCCCATCAATATCGAAAAATTATGGCTCGAATCATTATGCCGCTGACCAATTCGCTGAAGCGGGGTTCGATGTGGAGATTGACTTTATAAATCGGGCAATTATCCGTGGCTTCCCGAACGCGGAGACTGTCGGCCGAGCATTTCGTCGCGTTTCGCAAGCAGGGTCTGAATCGTTTCTATCAAGGACGAACTTTGAGACTTCGATATAACGCTTTGAACTCCGACTTCAGAAGCTTCAGTCCGCAACTGATCGGAAGCGTACATGGTGAGCATAACGGTGGGAATTTTGGGCGCAATCACGGCCATGCGACGCGCCGCCTGCAAGCCATCCATCACTGGCATCACAAGATCAAGCACGATAATGTCAGGAGTCAGTACCATGGCCTGGTCAATGGCTTCCTGTCCATTGGCGGCTTCCCCGCAAACCTCCCACTCAGGGTTGGTCTCCAGCAAGCGGCGAATGGATTTCCTAACCAACGGACTGTCGTCGGCGATGAGTATCCGGGCGCGCACGGAAGCTCCACCTATTTCTGCCAGGGCACTCATGGTGAACCTTAGATGTTGGAGATACCCTAAGACGTTGTGCAAAAGCAGGAACACTATACCCTGATCGAGACATACAGCAAAACCCTCCTTTTTCCCTTGGTCGCAGCTTCGGTCCGGCGCTAACTATTGCGCGAGCGCGAAAGACTCCGGATTTCGTATAAAAATTGGCCGAAATCGCTTCGATTCTGAGCAGTCCCTGAAATGCTTGCGAACCAGCGACCTGCGAGTTTAGAACTGTCTGAAAGGGGCGTAGGAATCTTGTATAAATGGACATGAACTTGGGGCTGTAGCTCAGATGGATAGAGCAAGAGTTTCCTAAACTCTAGGTCGGCGGTTCGACTCCGCCCAGCCCCTCCAGTCCTCACTCAGCGCTTGTTACGAGCGACAAACTGTGCGGACCTGTTCCACTTTGGAAGCCTTGCCCTTATCGGGAATATCTTCGCAGTGCGCGACGCGTTTTTCTGCTAACCCTGGCACGTATCGTGACACAGTAATTGCGCGGGAGGAAAAGCTCTTATGCGGTACGACGACCCAGAGAGTTTTCATGAGCTGTGTGCCCGGGCACTCGAAGAGAATGACTTGGAAACCGTGGCGGAAATTGTGGATCGCATACTGTGCTCCGCCGCCAGCGAAAACTCAAAAGCCCGTGCAGAACATCTAAGTCAGAAGGCACGAAAAATGTGAAGCTCGCGATTTCGTTTCAATTGAAACGGTAAGTCGGAACCGTGGATATGGCGGGATGGGAATCAGCGGAGTTGCGATCTGACTTTTGCGGTTCGAGCATCCCAAAGCACGTAAGCCATATAGACTATGACAGCGAGATTCAACGCTAGGAGTCCGCTGTACAATAAGTCCGGCCTATGAACTAGCTTGATTATTTCAAATGGTAGATATAGCGCTGCCGAAACCAGCGCAATCCATTCTGCCCAAGCCCTGGCCCTCCATAATCCGTAAGCTTCCACAAAACGCAAGATGGAATAAACTGCGACGACACCCGCGACGACCCACAACTTCTTGTCCGTCAAGCTATCTGCCCAATCGAGAAAAATCTGAGCAAAATGGTGGTCGGGACTAATATGCAGAACCGTCAAGCACCAATCGGCCACGTCGCCAGGGTCTTTGTGGACAAGAAACATAATTCCAAAAATGCTTGCCACTGCCGCGACACCTTTTATCAATTCCAGCGAAGCCACGGCACGCAGCACTTTGATATGCGGCTTGTGTTCGCGGGGCACGGGAATAATCGCGGACTGGACGGCACTCCTCATGTTCTCATTATCTCCCAGGCTGCAGCATGAGTTGATCCGCAGGGGTGAACAACCGTGCACGAATGAACAGCGTACTAAGGAGCGAAGTGAGACCAGACGAGGCAAGAATCATCGCCAACACCACAAACTGGTAAATGGCTGCGTACAAAGGACGCGCTCCGGAAAGAAGCATGCCTGCCATCAGGCCTGGAATCCATACGATGCCGAGAGAGCGCACCGAGTCAATTGCGGGAATCAAACTTGATTCGAAGGCCGACTCCACATAGGGAGACACGCTTGCGTCCGGTTCCGCGCCTAAAGCCAGCGCAGTCTCAATTTCTCCACCGTGTGCGAGCACATCCGCGCGAATGCGATTCAAGGCGAGCCCGTTGGTATTCATTGCATTGGCGATTAACATACTGCCCACCGGCACCAGGGAAGTGATGGCGCTATCAATCACACCGAGCCATGTCATGACCGCAATCACCGATCCCGCGCCGGAGGCGATTGCCCACGTTGAAACTGAAAATGCCCCCGGGATGCCTTTCGCTCGACGCGCGGACGTTGCGCCAGCGGCGATAATCATTACCATGAGCAGCCAGGCTCCGTTCCATCGTGAGCCTTTCAGTAGAAGCACCAGGATGGAGCCGACCGCAATGATTTGCACAAGCCCGCGCGTCATTGCAATCAAAACATCGCCCTCCAGATGGATTCCACGCTTGCGAGCAAGTAATACGACCAGAAGCGCAGCGAAAGCCGCCATGGCGGCTTGCGCCATAACCAGATGAAGCGGGTTGCTGAACAAATGTTTAAGCATGCAGTACCTCGGCCATTAATCCAGTGCGAACAATATGTCCCCCCTCGAGCACCAGGGCCCGCCGCGCGAGGCGTGCGGCCTGTGCTTTATCGTGGGTGACTATAACGCACGTCAATTTCTGATCAGTCACAATGTTGCGTAGCAAAGCTTCAATCCCGATCTTGGATGCTTCATCAAGCGATGACGTGGGTTCATCCAGCAAAAGTACCAGCGGGGAATTGGCCAGAGTGCGGGCTACCGACACTCGCTGGGCTTCGCCCCCCGAAAGATTAGCAACGTCTCGTGACGAATAGTCTGGCAGTCCAACTTTAACAAGCAGATCGGCGACTGTTTCATATGAAAGAACTTCACCACGCTGCGCGGGACCGTATTGCAAATTTCGCTCCACGGTGCCGGGGAAAAGGAATGGCCGCTGGGTCACCAAGCCAACCTTTCGGCGCAGCATTCGCGGCTCTATCTGCCGGTAATCAATTCCTTCCAGGTAAACTGTGCCAGAGGTCGGCTCATCAAGCCGATTCAGCATCCTTAACAATGAACTTTTCCCCGATCCGCTAGGGCCGACGACGGCTAGTACCTCGCCACTTTGGATTTCGAACGTAGCGCCTTCCACCAGAACCTTGCCGTTCACGCTGCGCCCTAAATTGTCGGCGCGGAGGAGGAAAGAGTCGGAAGCTGGCAGGATATTCACGGAGGTGTCGGCCTTGCGCGTTTACTTCGCGGCAGTCCGGAGCTCATGCAGAATCTCCTGTGCGGCTTTTCGGGCAAGCTCGTGTTGGGTTATGTCGAACGAAATCGCACCCACGCGAGCGTGACCCCCTCCCCCGTAGCGTTCGCAAATTTTAGCGAGGTTGACAGTTGGTTCCGACGGTCCCCACGGATTGGATCCTACTGAGACTTTCACCCGAAAGCTGCTTTTGCTTAAACCAACACTATAGATGGATTCGGGACTCAAATAATACGGAACAAACTTGTTGTAGCCTTCAAGGTCCAGATCGGTAACGTCAAAAAAAAGCGTTCCGTCCTTGGATTCTATACGTTGCTTCAGAATCGCCATTGACTGCTCATGACGGGTCAAAAGAGGGGGCAACACAGACGCAATGAAAGGTTCTTTCAGAACTTCTTCAAGGGGTTTGCTGGCCAGCAACGGAATGAGACGCGGAATAAAAGCTGGATCTTTCGCCGATTCTATTGCCATGGTGAGCTTCATGGCGGGAGCCTTCATCTCAACTGCAGTCAAGGCATCCGAATACATCGCGCCATCAATGATATCCGTCCAATGCACTAGTTCGGCAACAGGCGCCGGATTGAAGCCGAAGCGCTGCTCGGCAATCATCGCGATAAAGCTGGTGCACGACTTGAAATCGGGGTCATAGAACTTGCGATTGCTTTGATCCTGCTCGAAGTGAGCCGCATCATCGGGAGTAAGAAATGCGCTCTGATGGTGATCAAACCACCAGGTGATCTTCGGCGAGTTGGAATACTTGAAGTCCACGATTGCATTTTCATCGCCATCGAAGCTTACGTGGTCGAAAAGCGCCCCGGCCCGATGCAACAATCCGGAAAAAACAAATTCAGCATCATTGCGAATGCGCTCGCGATAGAAACGCGAGAATAAAGCGGCAGATGATGCTCCGTCGAAACACTTGTCGTGATAGAAGACTTTTACTTTCAAACCGCGTCCATTCCTGCGATTAACTGAAAATCCAAATATGCAGAGTACCTGAAATTTGTGGAGAACGAAAAGTAAATAGGGATGAGACAAGGACTTTAACTTCGGGTCCAACCGGGATACTATTCTCGACTTGCGTCCCTAAGTCGGCACAGATTGGTGACAAGGCTATCCACTCGCCTGTTTTTCGGCGAAGTCGCCAATCCATGGCAGCTTGAATCTCTTGCCCTGGAAGGCCTTCACGAGCAATACCATCCAAAGAAAAAAACAACCCAAAGACACGAGAGTCGCGATGAGTGCCGCGGCAAGAAAAGGAATAAACGAGAAAGTCACGAAAATGAGCCAAAGAATACCAGCCAATAAAGCAGCGCCACACGCCAGAAAAATAGATTGAAAGGAGTGAAATCTAATGAAGCGGTTGGCCTTGAAGCGAGCCAACAACAGAAATATCGCGGCCGGTATGAAGCTGAAGTAAGCAAATGCCGCCGCCAACCTCTCCCGCATGGTCGGCGCGGACACAGTATAGTGATTGCTCTCTCCGCAGACTGGGCACGGCGTAGCAGCGTCACTCACCTCCACTCCACAACTCGAACAAGTACTGGACAATGTAATGACTCTCTTTCCTTTTGAAATCCCGTTCGAAGCGGGATGTTCGTCGGCAGCTTGGTCTAGTGTAGCCGGGGCGAAGCCCGAAAGGGCGATCCAGAATTATAATGACGGGAGCATCGCGGCAGTGCGCGAGAGCATATCCGCTCAGGTCCCCTGAAATTGTTGGCTGTACAACCCGTTTGTTTGGCATAATTCCTTTCGCATGAATCCGGTGAAATTGAGAACGTCCGGTCTCGTCTTATTATTTTCAGTTCTGCTCCAACTGTCGGCAATCCCTCTTTTGCGAGCCCAGCAATCTCTTCCGACGATTGTTTATGAGCAAACCTTTCACGGTTCGGAACCGGAACATTACGTCATTTCGGTCACTTCGGATTGCAGGGGTACCTACAAATCGGATCAAAAACTTACCGACTCGGCTGATGACTCATTCCATTTCGATTTCACTCTGACGCCACTGAACTGCGCGAAAATTTTCGATCTAACTAAGCGGGCACGGTATTTCGAGGGTCAAATAGATTCGAAGAGAAAAAACATCGCATCCACGGGAATGAAGACGCTGTCCTACAAAGACGCCCAAAAGACCACGAAAGCCGCATATAACTACTCGCCGATTCTTGAAGTTCAGGAACTCACCGCAATTTTTCAGTCCTTGGCCGCGACCATGGAATTCGGACGCCGTCTGGAATACGACCATCACTATCAGAAGCTCGCTCTCGACGAAGATTTGGAGCGCATGGAGGAGTCATCAGCAACCGGCGTTTTGCAGGAGATTTCAGCAATTGCTCCGATTCTACAGAAGATTATTGACGATCCCTCGATTATGAATGTTGTTAGGGTGCGCGCTCAGCGCCTGTTGGCGGGGGCTAAGTGAAGGCGTGCTTTCATTTTCTCGCTAATGACTCATTGATGACAACTAAATGCCTGGGAAAGTGCTCTAATGGGTAAGAGCAATTAGGGGTTTACCAACATGACAACACCTAAAGTTCAAGTTATTGGTTTCGCAGTTGCCGCAGTGGCGGGTGTTTTGATCTCTATCCCATCATTCGCCGACTCCCACGTTCGAATTGTGCGGCTTAGCGACGTCGAAGGCGGCGTGCAGATTAACCGGGATATCCACGGTTACGAGAAGGCGTTTTTGAATTTGCCAATCACGCAGGGTAACGAGGTTCGCACGCAAAGCGATGGTCGCGCACAAATCGAGTTTGAGGATGGAACCGCCCTGCGCATGGCCCCTGACACAGCAATCGAGTTTTCGCAGCTTTCACTGACTGACTCCGGGATTAGGGTTTCAGATGTGGATCTCAAATCCGGAATGACCTACGTTGATTTTAAAAATACAAAAAATGACCAGCTAACCTTGACCTTCGGGCACGAGAAAATCGTTTTAACCCGTCCGGTGCATCTACGGATCGAATTATCAGATAAGAATGCCGCCGTGGCGGTATTGAGCGGCGAAGCCAATGTGGAAGCTGTGTCCGGCACAGTTCAAATGTCAAAGAATCTCACTGCGATATTCGATCTGTCAGGTAACGAGACCGGGAAAATCGCCAAGGATGTTGCGTTTACCCCTTATGACGCATGGGACAGGCAGCAAGACCAATATCAGCAGCGTTACAGCAGCGATAGCCCTGTCGCCAACGCGTCCCCGTATTCCTATGGTTTGAGCGATCTCAGTTATTACGGTAACTATTTCAACATGCCGGGATACGGTTTAATGTGGCAACCTTATTTCGCGGGTGCTGGATGGGATCCATTTATGGATGGAGCCTGGGCATTTTATCCCGGTATGGGTTACGGCTGGGTGTCGGCATATCCATGGGGATGGACGCCCTACCACACCGGTAATTGGAGTTTCATTCCGGGGCATGGCTGGGCATGGCAACCGGGCGGCACGTGGATGGCTGTCAATACCCGTCCACGGCTGTTGAATGCTCCAGCAAGTTTTGTTTCACCGCAGCCTCCAGCAGCTACCGGGCAGAGTTTCGTCATGGTTAATCGCGGTCCCTCTCCAGTCTTTGCCGGACGTTCAACAAGCAAGTTGATTATTCGGAATGACTCAGCGGGACTCGGCATTCCGAGAGGTGGACTGAATAACCTTGGCAGAATTTCTGAACGAGTCACCACACAGGGCGCGGCTACCGCACGAATTCATATAGCCCCCATCCAAATGCGGCCTATGATGACATTAGGACCTCAACCTTACTCATCCCGTTCGGAATCGCGTGGGATGTCCTCGTCGCCATCCCCTGCGGGACGAGGCAATGCCGCTCCAATGCATTCCGGCGGAGCCGAAACGAGACCTGCTCCAGCAGGACCGGGAGTGAGCAAGAAATAAGCAGCACCGGCACCGGTGAGCACTCAACTTTGGTTTGCCGGACGACGCTGCTAAAATGGCCTACGCACTACGGCACAGCTGTGTTTAGCGGTGCCGATAATGCCGCGGGGCTATAGCTCAGCTGGGAGAGCGCATCGTTCGCAACGATGAGGTCGTCGGTTCGATCCCGACTAGCTCCACCATTCTTCCCAATTGCATTGATGAAAGGAATATCGCAGTCAAAAGTAGGCCCGTTATCAATCCATTTTTCACCGAACTGCAGCGGAACTTTATTCCCACTCGATAGTTCCGGGCGGCTTCGAAGTGATGTCGTAAACGATCCGGTTCACGCCTTTCACCTCGTTCACGATGCGGCTCGAAATCGTCTTCAATACTTCAGGCGGTAACGGCACCCAGTCCGCAGTCATGCCATCCTCCGAATGAACGGCGCGGACCGCGCAAGTGTATGCGTAAGTTCGTTGATCGCCCATCACTCCCACTGACATGACCGGTAGCAGCACGGCGAAAGACTGCCAAATTTTTGTGTACAAGCCAGCCCTCTTTATTTCGGTGACGACAATGTCATCACACTCGCGTAGTATCGCCAATCGCTCTACCGTGACTTCGCCTAGAATTCGCACGGCAAGCCCGGGACCAGGAAATGGCTGCCGTTGCAGAATCTCTTCCGGCATTCCCAAGTCCCGTCCTATCTTTCGCACTTCATCCTTAAACAAATCCTTTAACGGTTCTATCAGCTTGAGTTTCATCTTGTCGGGAAGGCCGCCGACATTGTGATGGGACTTAATTACCTGCGAAGGCCCGCGGACGGACCGGGATTCAATGACATCGGGATACAGAGTGCCTTGCACCAGCCAATCTACGCTGCCCTCCCGCTTGGCAATTCGATTGGCTTCTTCGTCGAACACATTGATGAACTCGGCGCCAATGATCTTACGCTTGGTTTCAGGATCGGTTACTCCGGCAAGTTTGCTGAGAAAACGCTCAGTCGCATCCACGGCCACAACATGCAATCCGAGCTTGTCGCGCAAGGACTGCTGAACCTTTTCAAATTCGTTTTTACGCAGAACTCCGTTATTCACAAAAACTGAAGTCAGCCGCGACAATGCGTTTTCGTCTCGCAAGGCACGATCCACGAGGGTCGCGGCTACGGCTGAATCCACTCCGCCAGACAAAGCGCAAATTGCGCGGCCGCTTCCTACGGTCTGTCGCACGCTAGCGATAGTCTCGTCAATGAAGCGTTGAGCAGTCCAGTTGGGTTTCGCGGCGCAAATCTTGAGAGCAAAATTGCGTAGGATATCAGTTCCAAGCGGCGTGTGATGCACCTCGGGATGAAATTGCACCGCCCACATTTTCCTTTTCGGATTTTCAATCGCGGCTACAGCATTCGGCGATTTAGCGGTCAGTTTGAATCCCGGCGGCAGCTCCACCGCTTCATCGCCATGCGACATCCACACCGCCAAACCTTTGGGAAGTCCATCGAATAGCTCAGACCCTTCTGTAAGTTCAACCTTCGCGTGGCCGTATTCACGCTTCTCCGCAGGATGCACCTTGCCCCCCAGGGCGTGCACCATGTATTGCAGGCCGTAGCAAATGCCGAGCACCGGAACGCCAAGATCGAATATTCCTTTATCAGCGATGGGCGCGTCTTTATCGTAAACAGACGAAGGCCCTCCCGAAAGAATGATGCCCACCGGCGAGTAGCTGCGAATTTCCGCGAGCGCGGCATTGCAGGGAAGCACTACGGAAAAAATGTTTTGTTCGCGGATGCGGCGCGCAATCAGCTGCGAATATTGAGCGCCAAAGTCGAGGACAACGATGGATTGGGTTTCCACGGATAACTGTCTCAAATCAACAGAGCGCTGTAAAGAGGAAACGTGAGTGGAGGGAAATTCGGAATGCGAAAAAAACAATAGGGAACTGCGATGGATCTATATGGGGCGCATAACTCCCGGACTGCGACCGGCGTCAACCGTGAAATGGAAAATCGCACCTTTTTCAACCGCGCCTTCGGCCCAGACGTCGCCGCCGTGCCTTTGAATTATGCGCCGCACAGTCGCCAGTCCAATTCCATTGCCCGGAAATTCGGAGGCAGTGTGGAGGCGATTGAAAGGTTGAAAAAGCCGATCCGTTGACCGAGGATCAAAGCCGCTTCCATCGTCTTTCACGAAGTAGATCGTTCGGCCATCTTTCTCTTCGAAACCAAATTCGATGCGGGCCTGATCATGATGGGACGTGTACTTCCATGAGTTTTCCAAAAGATTCTGCATCACGATTTGCACCAGCCGCGCGTCCGCGTGCGCCCTCACTTGCGGGGGCACCACGAACTCGACGTGTCTTGTGGGTGCGGTGCGGCACAACTCTTCCATAATCGTGCGTGCGTATAAGCTCAAATCAATTTCTTCCCGATGCATCACGCTTGTCGTAACACGGGAGAGATTCAACAAATCGTCAATCAGTTCCGACATGCGCCTGGCCGCAGTGCGGATACTCTGAAGGCATTCCTTGCCGCTGGAGTCGAGTTTGCCGGCATAATTCTTCAGCAATACATAGCTAAAGCCGTTCATGACCTCGAGGGGTCCGCGGAGGTCATGCGAAACGGAATAGGAGAATGCTTCGAGCTCGCGATTTGAAGATACTAATTCGCGGGTACGCTCTTCCACGCGCTGTTCGAGTTCATCATGAGCCTCTTGAAGGGCATTGTCGCGGTGTTGAATCTGCTGCAACATGCTATTGAAGGCATCAATCAGCAGAGCAATCTCGTCTTGCGCCTGCGTGGGCACGGCACGGACAGAATAATTGTTATCTTGCGAAACCGCCCGCGCAACCTCGGCTAACTGCACAATAGGTTCAGCAACAGACCGGCGAAACAAAGCGGAAACGATTAAGGCCGCGAGCAGCGACAACATCAATACGACTAATGCAATCGCCGCGTATCTTTTCAATCGCCGGTCCAATTCGTGGAGGTCGGCGCGAAGATAAACGAATCCCAGGGTTTTACCCTGAAACACAATTGAGTGAACAAGAACCAGGTGCGTCGCCCTAAACCAGTACGCTTCGGCCTTTCCTTCTGGAGGCGCCGGAATGTTAAGAACCTCATCTCCAGCATCGCGCGCATATTGTGCGAAGGGTCGTTGGTCGGCAGCGAATATGCCCGCCGAAGCAATGTTCGGAGAATTCTTCAGCGCGGACAACGTATTGGTTGCGGATTGGGGATCATTAAATATAAGAGCCGAGACGCTATTGGATCCGATAATTTGCGCTTGCGCCGAAAGCGTGCGCACCAGGCTCTGCCTGAAAGTAATCTGGTCGTACGCGAAAAACGCCGCACAAGCGAGTAGCAGTGCAGCGGCGCTCACCAGCATATTCATCACGGTGAGCTTCTTCGAGATTGACCGGCTATAGCGGACCGCCATTTAATTTCCTGTTTTCCCAATCACCCTGGTGGCAACCTTCAGCAACTCCGAGCTAAGAACTAATCCCGCATCCTGCGCGGCGGGGAGGTTCACTTCAAATCGAATTTTATTTTCCTGAGGCACAAACTGAATCATCCCGCCGTCCTCCGCGAAATGTGGCATGTCGCTCACGGTCAACGCTCCCCCATTTTTAGCGGAAGCGAGAATGTCTTTAAGACGCGCGCGCTCTGAGGAACTGATAAACACTATCCGGCAATGGTCCGATTGTTGGAGGCTCGAAATCTTTTTCGCCTTTACCTGCTTCTCCTCTATGTTTCCGCCGGCGACCGTGGAATCGAGAATCACTCCAAAGGGATCTTTTCCAAGCACACAGATGTCAAACGATGTGCTGCTTCCCGCAGTATTGCCCGGCCAGGTAACGAATTTCCCAAAGTTATAGAGGTAGGCCGCTTTGACCTGAGACTCAGTTGGATGCGGCTGCTGTGCGTAGCTAAGCCGTGCGCAAAATAGGGATAGAAAGAGCAGGCATAACGGGGAACAAAATACTGCCCTGAAAAGTAATCGGACGAATTGCAGACGCGGAAACAACCGGCGCTCGATTTGTGACAGGCCGATCAAGGTCAATTCTGCCAGGTAAGCTTAGCGTAACCACTTCGCTTGATCAGGACCAGAGGCCCGGGGTCACCGCCATCCTCGGCGTGGTATGGCTGCAAGAGATTTTTGCCCACCAGAGACAACCGGAGATGTTCGTTAAGCCGCCAGCCAAAAACAGTGTCGCCGGTGGAGTAAGCCTGGACCTTTTGCCCTGGTAATGCGCTAACGTACCGGTACGCAAGGTCTAAAGTGAAATTTTTCGATATGTCGAATCCGGATTGAAGTATCGCCTGATGCTTGGGGCTTGATCCCACAATGCCCGGTGCCGTGCCGATATCCAGCGAGTTGGGTGATTTCTCGATGTCCATTTGCAGGTATGAATACGATCCCCGCAGGCGCCAGAAATGAGTCGGTCGCCATTCCGGAGCTATCTCCACGCCCTTGGTCGTTCCGAGAAGTCCGTTACCAAATTCGGCGGGAAGCAAAATGTGCGTAGGCGGCGGATTGTCCTCTATGAACGGCGATCCTAAGATATCTTCGCTGAACAAGTCGCTGTAGTGATTGTAGAAACTTGAAATATCCACATATACCTTTTTCGCGATAAGACGGCGGTAACCGAGTTCGTACCCATTCATTTGTTCAGAGCGGAAGTCGCGATTTGCGTTAAAACGGGCGAAGAACTGCAGTCCGCCTGGTCCAGGACCGATGTACCCGGAAAGAAAGAAATCTCTTTCGACATCGGCCGGGGTACGTACCGCGTGGGTAAACGCCGCCCATACCGTTTGTGTTTCCGTGGGCGTCCAAAGCAGTCGTACACTAGGTTCCAATTGAACCGGACTAAAATTAGTGCGAAGCAATTTCGAGCCCACCGAGAGGGATAAGCGGTTTTCTACCAGAGCAATCTCGTCCTGGAAAAACGCAGTGTAGAGTTCGTCGGTTCTTTTGTCAGGTTGGAAAGTGAGTCCCGATACGACTTCAATGTCGGTGGCCGGAGTGATGCGCGCTCCCAGTCCCCACGAGATTTCCTGACGTGAAAGGCGGAATCGCTGTAGGAAATCTACATCGAAGGTATCTCGAATATCTCCCAAGTTAGGCTCATGCCGGTTCGCCCGGTCATAGTAAGCCTGTACCTGAATATCTTCGCCTTCACCCTGAGTTCTTGTCCAGCGGGCCATAATATTTCCGCCGGAGAGTCGCGCCGCGCCGTCTAAAATTTGCGAGTAGGGCGGGGTATAGCTCGTGCCTTGCACGCTCTCGCCAGCGGCCTGGTCGTAGATATCGCCTTGCACGGTATAGTTGTCCCGTTCGTTTCTTGCCCAATCCATCCGGAAACCTGCCTGACCACCGCGCCAACCGTCGAAGTTCTGGTCATCCGTGTGGTATTCGGGGCCGCGATTGAAGCCCTTCCCATAGACCCGATAATCGAGGTCCTTGCCGTTACCTCCTCCGTGACGCAAGTTCGCGAAACCTTGTTCTATGCTGCCGCCACCTGCGGACGCGAGCGTACCGTGGGTATCCCTGGCTTTCTTGGTAATAATGTTGATAACGCCATTGACTGCGTTCGGCCCCCAAATCGTACCTCCGGGGCCGCGGATGACTTCGATGCGGTCAATGTCATCAAGTAGCGTGTCTTGCACTTCCCAGTACGTTCCCGCGAATAATGTCGTATAGACTGTGCGCCCATCAATCAAAACCAAAACAGAGCGCGATAGCCTGCTTCCGAAACCGCGAATTCCGATGGACCACTTATCGCCATCAATGCGCGCCACCTCAATGCCCGGCGCCAGCCGCAAAGCTTCTGGAATAGTTGTGGCGCCCGAACGCTCGATGTCCTCCTGGGTGATCACATAAACGGCCGCCGGAGTCTTCCGTACTTCCTCCGGCGCCTTGGATGCCGTCGTCACCTCGACATTGCCGAGTTGTTCCAAGCTGAGTTGCCTCAAGGGGTTGTCCGTGCCCATGTCGGCTTGCATCACTTGAGCGTGAAGGACGCCTTCAGGCCCAGCGAAGAGAAGCAAGGGCAATAGAATAGGCATGAGCCTTGCTGTGAAGGAGGATGGACGATTTTGCTTCGTCATCGGATAGAGGTTAATTTTCAGTTGGTGATGCTGTGACGCTGAAACAAATCATCCATCAAGATTGCGAAGTCTCGTGAATTGTCTTGTCCGGCCCGTTTTGTTTTACGAGCCTTGTCGCTTCGGTCAGTAGTTCATCGGGCTGCACTTGCGCTTTCTGAAACCAGGCATCCACCAGTCCAATAGTCTCGCCAGGCAAGGAAGTCCATCCCGACAACACAATGATCGGGGTTGAGGGACGAAGGCGTTTCAGCTCTGTCGCCACGGCCAAACCGTTCATTCCCGCCATCCAATAATCGAGAACGACCAGATCAACCTTGTTTGCCCCAAACAACTCCAATGCTTCCGCGCCAGTACGCGCACCCAGCACATCAAATCCAGCCGATTCAAACAAAACTCTTCGAAGCCTAAGCTGCGACTCCTCGTCTTCAACGCACAAGACGGTCATTCGAGTTGGCAAGTGCATCGCTGACGCGGTTCCTGTAGACAAAATTTCAGTTAAATCTTATGTTAGACAAATCCAGAAGACATGCTGCCCCGAAGGGGGATTTCGGGGCAAGACGAGCAATTGACAGTGTAATGTTGGGAATCCCTACCCCTCAATACAGTGATTACTGTATGTACCTCGGTCGTCAAGGACCGTGGTAAAGCAGGCGGATGGCGTCGGATAGGTCCAGGACTCAGATTGACGGCCGCAGAATTCCAAGCGATAAATGAGTTTTCGTCCGGTGAATTAACTCACAGCCTCTTCAGAAAATTCTTCGCCATTTCAAGCTGCGGGAAACAATTTTTCTTCAGCCTGAAATTCCGGCGAATGCACGCAACGCCGGCTCCCTCGCAACTTCACCGGATGTTTCAGGTGCAGCATTTCATGGTAAACGATGTACTCCACCGCCGCGCTGGGAACCTGCGAACGGTCGAAGATCCTGCTTATGACAATGGCATTATGAGCCGGATCGTAATGGCCCAGACGATTGCGTGACATTTCGAGACTCCATGTAATTCGAGGGCGTGCAAGCAAACCGTGGAAGAACCTGAGGTTTAGATCGTCGAAAATACACTCCAGGTCGTACACACCGCCCTTCGCGGATCCGATCCTTTTGCGTCCGCGGATCCGCCGTAGCAGGTGCGCTTTTTCAGCGATGTCATGGCTTGAGATGTATCGCCGATATCGAGTCGAGTGCTCTCGCGCAATATCCTTGCGATACATCTTGGCCAAGAGAATATGAGCGATCGCCTGCAATACGTTTTGTGGCGCACCCTCGAGGAGATCGGAAAGTCTTACTCTCAACTTCCCATCACGCAGACGAATCGTGCTATTGATACTTGCGAAAGGGAAGAATTCAACGGTCAGCTCAGGAAACGGAGCACGCGGACGAAGTTCCCGGTAACGCTGATGAAAGATTTGAATCAGTTCGTCAGTCACTTCAAGGCAAGATTAGCATGGGAGTGATCGCTTGAAACCGCCCACTAATACAACAGTTTACCAATAGCCTTCACTTACGATTCGGCTTCTTCTTATGCTTGGCCGCTTCTTCCTGCTCCGCGAGCAGTTCGCGATGGTCTTTGACTCCGTCGTCAACCGTATCGAGCGCGCTTTGCAGCACGAATTCATAAACTTTGATCTCGGCCGCTGTCGAATTTGCTGAGGCCTGAAGCGCCCGGAGTTTTGCCTGAAACTCCACATCCGCCTCAATCATGAGTTTTAGGGCTTTGCGGAAGTCGGCTTTCTGATCGTCAAACGCATCCGCATTGTCGTTCATCTCGTCATAAACATCGAGAAAGTCTTGCAGGCCGTCCCGGGTTGCTGTGCCGCGATCGGTAATTTTCGGATCGGAACGCGCTTTGTCTATCGCATCCAGACGCTGACGCGCAAATTGAACGAACAGCTTTAGGCGCAGATCGGGTTCCTGCGCCTGGTCTCGCAACTGGTCAATTTCCCGGGGAGTAAGTGGATCTCGGCGGCGGTCGCCACGGGATGCGGAAATTAGTACGAGGCCCGACAACAGAAAGCCGATTATCGTCCGAAATGACATCATTTTTTCTTCTTAAACATATGCGACAGCAAACTGGTGCGTAAGGTTTCGAGGTGGTCAGACGCATCCTGCAAAGGCGACTGGTCCTTGAAACTCAACTGACGTTTCATATCCCGTAACTTGAAAGACATTTTACGCATTGAAATCTCAGTATTTTTCAGATGTTTCCCAGACTGAATTGCCGCATTGCTGGCTTTATCAGAATAAGTGACTACATTCTCGACGGCGGCGCGCGCTCTTCCTATATCGTCCGCCGTATACAGTTGATCTGCCAACCGTAGTTCGCGTTCCGCAATATTGGCGTACAGACTCGGCTGCCGCCCGATAGGCGCTGACTGCGCTTGATTGATCAGGCGGGGAAGCTCATCCTGGTCCGCTTTCAGCCCAAATACCCGCAATGAGACGGCGGCCAACAGGGCGATAATGATGATTTGGAGACGCATGGCGCCTTACCTTTTTGGCTCAATCGCCTTTAGACGCTGGCGAGCTTGCCACTCCTGATCTGGAAACTGCCCATTCGCAACCTCCAGAAACTTATGATAATTCAGTACGGCATTATTTCTGTCACGCAGGTGATCGTAGGCCGTCGCGCGCAAAAAATAAGAGATGGGAATTTCCGGAAGTAATTTGGCGCGTGCGTCGGCGGCTTTAATGGCAAGGTCGTAGTTTTTATTTTCATTGGCGGCAACCGCTAAATCGCCGTAAGCCGCACCGAAATCCGGCTTTAAGCGCACTGTCGTTATGAATTCCTGTTGCGCTTGGGGAAACTTATGCAGTTTCATTAATGTTTTCCCAAGAGCTTCATGCAGATCCGGGTCGCCTGGCTTCTTCTGCAAAACCAGTCGATAGGCAGCTTCCGCTTTATCGTATTTTCCTGAATCCGCATACAGATCAGCGAGGTCTCGTTGCGCAGCGTCGTCGCCCGGAGTGAGCTTCAGTCCCGCCTCCAGCTCGGCAATCGCGTCGTCTTTCTTTCCTTCCGCTAACAACACTCTTCCTAATTGATTACGAATTACGCCTTCATTTGGATGGGCAGCCGCAAGCTTCCGCAGCGCTTCTTCGGCTTGAGGAAACTGCCGCGCGCGCAAGTAGGCATTGGCAAGGCCCGTCATGGCATCGGTGGACGATGGTTCCAAAGCTAAAGCATGTTTGTATTCTTGCGCCGCATCCTCAAAACGATTCTGCTTTTCGAGCAGCAGCCCGGCCGAAAGATGAGGCTCCGGATCGGCTGGCTGAAGAGTTGCAGTCTGGTGATAGGCTTCCAGGGCTTCGTTCGGCTTGGTTGCTTCGATCACGTGCGCTAAGGATAGCCAAGCGCGGGCTTGTCCTTCGTCCACATGAGCTGTAGGTTTTAACTTCGTGGCTGCCCGTAGAAATTGCTCAGCATCGGGGCTTTTTGCCTGCGCAAGCGTCAGTCCGAGATTGAGATTCGATTCGAAAATGTTGGGATTGGCCGCGACCGATTTTCGATAAGCCGCAATAGAGTAATCAATTTTCCCCAAGCCATGGAAAACGAACCCGAGATCGAACCATGCTTGAAAGTTATCCGGATTTGCCAAAACAACCTTTTGCAATAGCGGCTCGGCAGTCGCGTAGTCTCGCTTCTCAATTGCAGTTTCGGCCTGAGTAAGCTGCAGAGATGAATCCTGCTCCACAGTTCGATGATGTCTAATCGTCGTTTTAGTCTGTGCGGCAGCCGTCCCAAACGGCAGCGACAGCGCGAAAATCAAAAAGAGACGAGGATGCCATGCCGCCCCTCTTTTTACTCGCGTCGCGGCCAAAGATTGGGCCAAGGATAAAGATAAGGAAGCGTCTGCCCTACCTGGGGTGGCACCCTTCATAGAGTAACCTGAAGATTGTCTAACTCTCTTTGTTGAGACGCGATTTACTTCCATTTAATACGTGAGCCAAGTAATGCCCGGTGTACGAGGCCGGCAACGCCGCGATCGTCTCCGGCGGACCAGCCCCCACAACATAGCCGCCGCGGTCTCCGCCTTCCGGTCCCAGATCAATGACCCAATCTGCTGTTTTGATCACTTCGAGATTATGTTCAATCACAAGGATTGACCCGCCCGCATCTATTAGGCGCCTGAACGCCGCAAGCAGTTTGCTCACGTCATCGAAGTGCAATCCAGTGGTTGGTTCGTCGAATATATAAAGAACCCGTAATCGCCGTTTGCTGGGAAGGCTTGCCGGACGCCCAATCCCACGCGCCACCGGCTGTAAATGAGCCGCCAGCTTCATGCGCTGTGCTTCTCCTCCCGACAAAGTTGTGGCTGATTGACCCAGGCGTAAGTATCCCAGCCCGACTTCTTCCAACACGCGCAATTTGTCGACAATCTTTGGCACCCCGCCGAAAAACTGCAAGGCCTCTTTCACAGTGAGACTCAGAACTTCGTGAATATTTTTCCCGCGATATCGTGCTTCCAAAACCTGGGGTTTGTAGCGGGTACCCTGGCACTCCTCGCATATCAGCTCCACGTCCGCTAGAAATTGCATCTCTACCGTGACCGTGCCATCGCCCTGGCACACTTCGCATCGCCCGCCCGCGATATTGAAAGAGAAATGCCCCGCGGTAAATCCGCGCTTGTGGCTCTCAGGAAGGGAGGCGAACAGATCGCGGATGGCATCGAAGGCTTTAATGTAGGTCACTGGATTCGATCGCGGGGTGCGTCCGATGGGCGATTGATCCACCAGCACCACATCGTCTATATACTCGTCCCCTTCCACCCGGTCCCAACCCGCCACCGGCGGAAGCATGCCGTTCGTCCGCCCCTTCGCTGCGGCCAATGCCTTATATAAGACATCATGCAGCAAAGTGGATTTTCCAGACCCTGAAACTCCGGTCAAAGCGACCAACATACCCAAGGGAATCGTGATGTCCAGATTTTTGAGATTGTGCGTGCGCGCTCCATAAAGCTTAATTTCCTCGCGGCCAACTTTTCGCCGCGCAGTCGGAATTTGGATTTTCAACTCATGTGCAAGATAGCGCCCGGTGAGCGAGGCCGGCATCTTCTTAATCTCATCGTACGTGCCCGATGCAATAACCTTGCCTCCGTGCTCGCCCGCTCCCGGGCCAAGATCGAGTATTGTGTCCGACGCCCGCATCACATCGGGATCGTGTTCAACCACGAGAATCGTGTTTCCCAAGTCCCGCAGTCCATGCAGAATGTTTATAAGCCGATGAGTATCGCGGCTGTGAAGTCCAATCGAAGGCTCATCGAGAACATATAGCGTTCCGACGAGGCGCGAGCCCAGCGAAGTCGCCAGTTGAATCCGCTGCGACTCCCCGCCGGAAAGCGTCGAGGAAAGCCTGTCAAGCGTCAGGTATTCCAGGCCAACATCTTTCAGGAACCGCAACCGCTCGCGGATTTCCTCAAGAAGTCTTTCCGCAATCCCGGTTTCCTGCGCGGTCAATTCAAGCTGATCCACAAAATGCGCAGCCTGCTCTATCGTCATGCAACAAAGCTGGCAGATGTTCTTGCCGTTAATCCTTACCTGACGCGCTTCCGTTCGAAGTCGCGATCCTTCGCAATCCGAACAGAGCGAATATCCGCGATAGCGGCTCAGAAAGACGCGCACATGCAATTTATATTTTTTTCTCTCCAGGCGCTTAAAAAATCCGCGAATTCCCGGAAACGATCCATCGCCGTCCAACACGTGTTTTTGCTGCTCAGGTTCCAGTTCGTCCCACGGCACATTCAGCGGAACGCTCATCTCTCGCGCAAACCGCTTCAGCTCGGTAAAAAGTGTTTTGTACTTGGGCTTCGTCCACGGCTCAATTGCACCGTCGTTCAATGTTCTTGAGCTATCCGGGATCACCAGGCCAAGATCGAAGTCAATGGTGTTGCCGAATCCCTGGCATCGGGGACAAGCGCCGAAAGGATTATTGAACGAAAATAAATGCGGCTCTGGCTCGTCATAACGGATATTGCATTGCTTACATTCAAATCGCTGTGAGAACCGAAGACGTTGCGGTGCCTCCTCGCCGCGCGGGGCGGTTTCAAAAATAACTTCTCCGGCCTCGCGATAACAGATTTCGACAGCGTCAACAATTCGCGCCCGGGCATCCGCCGAAACCACAAGGCGGTCCACAA
Organism: uncultured Acidobacteriaceae bacterium; assembly: GCA_963720075.1. Lineage (GTDB taxonomy): Bacteria > Acidobacteriota > Terriglobia > Terriglobales > Acidobacteriaceae > PALSA-188. Next base: position 198,787 of record CAVREG010000019.1, read on the forward strand.
GCAGGAAAACCGGTTCGGCAAAATTAACTTCCAGCAGCGATTCCGGAGACGAAAACTCGAATATCCGCCCGCTCTGATATAGACGATTAAATCCTCGTTGGCGAACTTCGAAGAGTTGTGTCTTGAGCAAATCGCTATGCGGACTCGAAGCCGCCGCCTTCTTCTTGCCGCGAGGCTTCTTTTTTTCCGGCACCGGTGCGTCGGATATTCGCAACGGAAAAAGAACATTTAGCCGAGTTCCTTCGGGGAGGGCCAAGACTGCCGACGCGACCTCATCCACGGTATCTTTCTTAACCTCGGCCCCACACCGCAGGCAATAGGTCCGGCCAATCCGCGCGTACAGCAAACGCAGGTAGTCATAAATTTCAGTAGCAGTCCCGACGGTTGACCGCGGATTGCGCGTAGAGTTTTTCTGCCGGATGGCCACAGCGGGCGCTATACCATCAATGACGTCAACATCCGGCTTCTCAATGCGCTCCAAAAACTGCCGCGCATATGCAGATAGGGACTCAACATAACGGCGCTGTCCCTCGGCGTAAATTGTGTCGAAGGCAAGCGAAGATTTTCCCGAGCCCGAAACGCCGGTCACGACCGTCAATGCATTGTGCGGGATCTCAAAATCTATGTTCTTGAGATTGTGAACCCGAGCGCCCCGAACAACTATGGTTTCCGTGGACATTAATTAAAGGCAATCTCGCAATCGTTCCCGTATAGTGGATCGGCGTTACAGACCATCAGAAAGGGAAGTGCGAATCTTCTATTATAAAGGACTCTAATGAACCTCCAATTCCGTGCAGCGGCAGCTTTCAGAACAGGACGCGATTAATTTCTTCTCAATCTCTTCTTACGAATCTTTCTTTCCCTGATAGAATCTTTAAAATCCACTCCCCGGAGTAAAAATGCAGGCCATTCTTGCGCTGGAAGACGGCAGGGTCTTCCGAGGCAAAGGCTACGGAGCAAAAGGCGAATGTTACGGCGAAGTCGTTTTTAATACTTCCATCACTGGCTATCAGGAAATTTTTACTGATCCTTCCTACGCCGGACAGATTGTAGTTCTCACCAATCCCGAAATCGGCAATTACGGAACCAATTCTGAAGACAGCGAATCCACCCGCCCTTATATCGAGGGCTTGATCGTCCGCGAGTTTTCGCGCGTCAGTTCCAACTGGCGTTCGCAACAGGTCGCCGAGGAATATCTCGAACAATTCAAAATCCCAGTTCTCGGCGATATTGACACGCGCTCTTTGGTTCGCCATTTGCGGGACAACGGCGTCATGCGTGGAGTCGTTTCGACGCTCGAAGCCGACGTGGACAAGCTGGTTGCGAAGGCACGCTCCATTCCGAAAATGGACGGAACCGACCTCGCCAAAGTCGTTAGCACCAGCAAGACTTACGTATGGGAAACCGGCGAGCGCTCCCATCTGCCGGATGAAGTTGTCGGTTTTAAAGACGAGCCGGAGCGGTTTCATGTCGTGGCTTATGACTACGGAATTAAACACAACATTCTGCGCAAGCTCCGCGGCGAATGTTGCAAAGTGACGGTCGTCCCGGCAGAAACTCCAGCCGAAGATGTTCTCGCGTTGAAACCGGACGGCGTTTTTCTATCGAACGGTCCAGGCGATCCCGAACCTTGCACATATGCCGTGGACAACATCCGCCGCTTAATGGGACGTCAGCCAATCTTTGGAATCTGCCTGGGGCATCAGCTCACCGGCATAGCCCTTGGCGGAAAAACTTTTAAACTCAAGTTCGGACACCATGGCGGAAACCATCCAGTAAAGCAGCTAAACACCGGAAAGATCGAGATCACCGCCCACAATCACAACTTTGCCGTTGACCCCGACTCGCTCCCACAGAGCGAAGTCGAACTAACACACATGGACCTCAACGACAACACGCTCGAAGGTATGCGCCATCGCAATCTACCGCTGTTCACAGTGCAATATCACCCAGAGGCATCGCCCGGTCCGCACGACTCGCATTATTTGTTCAAAGATTTCGTGAAGATGATGGAGGAGTGGAAGCGGTGAGAGGTTATGCCGGCGGATTTCTGTTGGCAGGAGCGATCTTAGCGGTCATTATTTCTTTGATAACGCGGCGAGTGTCTTGGATCGGCGAGCGCGAGGTGTGCGGCCAGATGAGGATTGTGGACAAAGGGAAGCAAACCGTGCTGAGGAATGCGGGACTTCTCGTGTATCGATCAAAATCGAAGTACACTCCCTGCTGCGTCAAGGCGAAGGGAAATTTCAAGTCGGGCGATCTTGAGGCAGGCCGATACTTCATCGTCGCGGAACACTCCGACCCGAAGTTCGTGATCCCCGTTTGGTTGGAAAAACACTATGACGGTAGGACATGTGGTCTGAGTACGGTGTTCACGTTTGACCGCGCTACAGGAAAGACCGAAGCGACGATAACAATACTGGTTGAGTCTCCAAGAAATGCCCAAATCCACTAACATTTCGGAAAAAGCCGACCCTCGATGCGGCGAGTTATCATCGGCTTTCGTACGTTGGGTGGCAGACTGTCCCGAGCAAATTCAAGAGGGCTTTATCCGGCGCATAGCCAACGGGTACAGAATGGAACGCGCATGAAACGACTACCCCTAATCTTCGGACTCGCACTTTTCCTCACCGCCTGCGCGAAAACTCCCAGCGAGGCCGACCTTGCGCACCAGGGAATTACCGTCTGCGGAACGGTCACTGACGACAGTCATCAGCCGGTCGCCAACGCATTCATCGAATTGCACCATTCCGCCAAAGACCCCACTGTTATGCAAACTCGTTACCAAGTCGGGCGCACGGACAGCAAAGGTCAATTCGAAGTCCAAGGTATTGCTCAAGGACAATATTGGATGGCCGTCGTGCCCAAAGGACCATGCAATCCCAAATCAAAAGACGAAAACGAAGCGCGCCGAGCGGAAGTTGACGTTCCAAACGGCACTCCCGGCCCCGAATGTAAAACGCAATGGCAAGTAATGCAGGACGCATTCTGCAAAGTGACGGTGCAATGAAGGAATTGGGGTGCGCTCGGCAGCTTCAAGGAGGCCAATGGCTCAAACTCCCGGTAGCAGTGCTGTTGATGGCCACAACGAGTGTTGCGCAATCCATCACAATTAATCTCGCTCATGGTACCGAAAACGAGCAGCGGACAAAAGCACAACTTCAGCGGCTTCTAACGACTTACGATTTGACCAAATATACTTTTACTAACACCGTGATCATTGATGAGAAGGCAATTCCGCACAGTCATCCTGTACTTACTCTCCATACTCGTCATTTGAATTCAGATGATGAGCTGCTTTCAACGTACGTTCACGAACAACTCCATTGGTATTTGGCAGCACATCAGGATCGCACCGACACAGCTGAGAACGATCTGCGAAAGATCTATCCAAAGGTTCCGGTTGGTTATCCTGAAGGCGGTAATGACGAAGAGAGCACGTATCTACACTTAATTGATTGCTACCTTGAGATGCGGGCTGACCGCGAGTTGATGGGATCACAACGCGCATCGGCTGTAATGAATTACTGGGCCGGTGATCATTACCGTTGGGTCTACAGGACAGTGATGAATGATGAATCAACCATCGCTGGCGTTGTCGACAAGGAACATTTGAAGATAAATTAAATGCCAAAGCGCACTGACATCTCAAAAATTCTCATCCTTGGCTCGGGCCCCATCATCATTGGGCAATCGGCTGAATTCGACTACTCCGGCACGCAAGCTTGTAAGGCGCTCAAGTCTGAAGGGTACGAAGTGGTGCTGGCCAATTCGAATCCAGCGACCATCATGACTGATCCCGAAGTCGCCGACCGCACTTACATCGAGCCGCTCACCGTCGAATATCTCGAAGAAATTATTCGTGTTGAACGTGAACTCGCGCCCAGCGCGGGCTTCGCAATTCTTCCCACCGTAGGTGGACAAACCGCACTGAACCTCGCCATTGAACTCGCCGACAGCGGCATTCTTGAGAAATTTAACGTCATCCTGATCGGCGCGCAAATCAGCGCAATCAAGAAAGCCGAGGACCGTCTCTACTTTAAAGACGCCATGCAGAAGATCGGCCTCGACGTGCCGAAGTCCGCGCTGGTGAGCAATCTGAAGGATGGTCTTGAGTTCGCGGGGAAGATAGGATTCCCGGTCATTGTGCGACCGTCTTTCACGCTCGGCGGCAGCGGCGGAGGCATTGCCTACAACCGCGAAGAATTGTTGGAAGTGCTGGCCCGCGGCCTCGATTTCTCTCCGGTGCACGAGGCATTGATCGAAGAATCTGTCCTGGGATGGAAGGAATTTGAGCTCGAAGTAATGCGCGACGTCAAAGACAACGTCATCATTATCTGCTCGATTGAGAACTTCGATCCCATGGGTGTGCACACTGGTGACTCCATCACCGTGGCTCCCGCGCAGACGCTTACCGACCGTGAGTATCAAGCCATGCGCGACGCTTCCATCGCCGTGATTCGCGAAATTGGCGTCGAGACCGGCGGATCGAATATTCAATTCGGCGTCCATCCTGGTACCGGACGGATGGTCGTGATCGAAATGAATCCGCGTGTCTCGCGTTCTTCCGCGCTGGCATCAAAAGCCACCGGATTTCCCATCGCAAAAATAGCAGCTAAGCTTGCCGTAGGCTATACACTCGACGAAATTCCCAACGACATCACCCGCAAGACGCCGTCGTGCTTTGAGCCGACGCTGGATTACGTCGTAGTCAAAATTCCCAAATGGCAGTTCGAGAAATTTCCCGGCGCCGACGAGAGCCTCGGCCCGCAGATGAAATCCGTCGGTGAAGTCATGGCGATTGGGCGCACCTTCAAAGAAGCGTTGCTGAAAGGCATCCGCGCACTCGATACCGGAAAGAAGATCGGATCGGAAAAAATCGAGCCAAAGATTCTGACCCAACGTCTCGTAACGCCGCATCCCGAGCGGCTTTCCTACATCCGCTACGCACTCCGCCAGGGGCACACGGTGAAGCAACTCGCCAAGATGACTTCGATGGATCCCTGGTTCCTCTACCAGCTCAAAGAAATTAATGACATGCAGCTTGAGCTGGAAAAGCATCCCATGGAGTCCATCCCCACCGAAGTTCTTTGCGACGCCAAACGCATGGGCATCTCGGACGGGCGACTCGCGGGCGTGTGGAGGCTGAACGAAAAAGGCGCCGCAGAAAAGATTCGCCATCTCCGCCGCAAGCATCGTCTCAAGCCGGTTTACAAGCGAGTAGATACCTGCGCCGCCGAATTCGAGAGCTTCACCCCATATCTTTATTCCACATACGAAGAAGAAGACGAAGCCACGCCGACGCAGAAGAAAAAAGTAATCATTCTAGGTAGCGGCCCAAATCGCATAGGGCAGGGAATCGAGTTCGATTACTGCTGTTGCCACGCGGCCTTCGCTCTGCGCGATGACGGATACGAGACCATCATGATCAATTGCAATCCGGAGACGGTCTCCACTGATTACGACACAAGCGATCGGCTATATTTCGAGCCGCTGACGCTCGAAGATGTATTTGCCGTCTGCGAGCACGAAGCTTCGACGGGCGCGGATGTTGGAGTGATCGTGCAGTTTGGCGGACAAACTCCACTCAATCTTTCCATGCCGCTGAAAGCTGCGGGCGTGAAGATCATTGGCACATCGCCCGAATCCATTGATCTTGCTGAGGACCGCAAGCGCTTTGGCAAGCTTCTTGATGAACTGGAAATTCCGCAAGCGCCGGGCGCGATGGCGGCTTCGATCGAAGAGGCCGTTGCAGGCGCGAATCGCGTTGGATATCCGGTCCTCGTGCGTCCTTCTTATGTGCTCGGCGGACGCGCCATGGTGATCGCATACGACGAAGAAACGGTCGTCCGCTATATGAAGGAAGCTGTCGAATATTCGCAGGACCGCCCGGTGCTCATTGACCACTTCCTCGAAGACGCAATTGAAGTGGACGTTGACGCTCTCTCCGATGGCGAGGACGTAGTCATCGGCGGAATCATGCAGCACATCGAAGAAGCCGGAATTCACTCCGGCGACTCTTCCTGCGTATTACCTGCCGTGGATATTCCAGGGCGACTGCTCGATCGTATGCGCGATTACACTTTCCGCTTGGCAAAAGCTCTGAATGTCATTGGACTGATGAATATTCAATTTGCCATTCCGCGACTCGGCGCTGGCTCGAGCGGAAATGGATCGGACGGCGGGAAAGTTTACGTCCTGGAAGTGAATCCGCGGGCTTCCCGCACCGTGCCTTATGTTTCGAAAGCAACCGGCGTTCCCATGGCGAAGATTGCCGCGCGCCTGATGACCGGCCGCAAGCTACGCGAATTTCTGCCAACTTTCATTGATCGCCGCGCCGATCTTGATACTGGAAATTGTTACTACGTCAAGTCCCCGGTCTTTCCGTGGAATAAATTTCCCGGCGTGGACACGGTTCTCGGTCCAGAGATGAAATCCACCGGCGAGGTCATGGGCGTAGCCGACAATTTCGGCGAAGCGTTTGCCAAGGCCCAACTTGCCGCAGGACAAAAGTTGCCGACGGAAGGTTGCGTGTTCATCAGCGTGACCGATCATGACAAACCGCACGTCGCCGATCTCGCCCGCAAATTCGTTGACATGGGATTCAAGTTGGTCGCAACCGCCGGCACTGCGGACGTAATTGAAGAAGCCGGAATGTCGGTCGAACGCGTGTACAAAGTAAAAGAGGGACGTCCCAATGCCGTGGACTTGATTAAGGGCGATCGTATTCAACTGATCGTAAATACTCCGCACGGCCCCGATCCCTTCTTTGACGAGAAGGCGATCCGCCGCGCTGCGGTGCAAGGACGCATTCCTACGATTACAACGATCTCGGCCGCAAGAGCCGCCGCAGAAGGCATTGCGGCACTGCAGCGCGGTGAAATCAGAGTCCAAGCTCTACAAACATTGCATGCGGAACGCGGCGTGAGAGCACGTCAATAATTTTCTTCGGAGGTCATTATGTCGGAAGAAAAAGACAATGCCGAATTCATTCACCGGTGGTTCGAGGAAGTGTGGACCAAAGGCCGTATGGAGGCGATTGAAGAGATGTGCCTTTCCGACGCAATTGGCCACGGACAGGCCCAGCACAAGGTTGATATAGGACTCGTCGAATTCAAGCAGTTCGCCCGCGATTTGCGGACTGCGTTCCCAGATATTCGCATCACCATCCATGACACTCTGGCTCAAGGAAATAAGATAGTGGCGCGCTGGAGCGCGAAGATGACCCACTCTGCCCCATTTCTTGGATTCGCGGCGACAGGCCGAAAGGCTGAGGTGACTGGTACGAGCATTCAGAGAATTGTGGATGGAAAGATTGCCGAAGGGTGGGACAACTGGGACCAGTTAGGTTTACTCGTGCCGATAGGCGCAATCCCCGCAGCTCAGTTCGTGTCGGAACCGTCCGCTAAAGCTAGTTGACCAACAGCTCGCTTTTTACAATGTGTTACAATTCTGCCACATTAGTAATACACTCACAATTCGTTTACCGGAAGATATGGTTGCATGGCTGAAAGAATCCTCTTGCCGCACAGGGTGCCTGTGGGCCGTCTGATAAGACAGAAACTTGAATGGCAAAAGCGAAACAAGGCAAGCAGAAGTTTATGCGCCATGCGGGAGCCATGAGTGGACCGCCCGATCTTTCATTGCGGAAAGGTTACTCGCGCAAGTAAAAATGCGACGGTAGTACAATTCTGGCAATGAGTAATACACTTACAGTCCGCCTACCGGAAGAATTGCTCGAGCGTCTTCGCGAAAAGGCTCGACGTGCTGGCTTGCCGATGAGCCGCGTCGTCCGGGAGTCACTGGAGGCTTCCCTTAATCGGGGGCGGGAATGAGGCTTGGAGAAAGTATGTCGGCATCTTGAAAGACGGCCCACCTGATCTTTCCTCTCGTAAAGGTTATTCGCGCAAGTGAAAGTGATTGCCGACACTGGATTTTTAGTGGCCCTACTGCAGATTCACGACTGGCACCATGAGTGGGCTGCGGGACTGGCTGCAGATATCCGTTGGCCTGCCCTGACCTGCGAGTCGGTCTTGTCCGAAACGGCTTTTCATGTGCGATCAGCCGCGTTGCCGCTGGAGATGTTGGACAGCGGAATGCTCCGGCTCGGATTCGTTGCGAGCGCAGAGATTACAAGCCTTCGCGATCTAGCGAAACGATATGAGGATCGCCGGCCCGACTTTGCGGATTTATGTCTAATCCGAATGAGCGAACTGTATCCCAGACATTCCCTACTAACAGTTGATGAGGCCGATTTCAAGGTATATCGCCGCAATAAGCGCGAGGTTATCCCGCTTCTATGCCCGCCAAGAAAGCGATAAGTTAAAATCTAAATCAGCCATGCTACTCTTCGGCATTTTTCCACCCATCACGACTCCCTATTACCCCGACGGAAACGTGTATTTCAAGAAGCTCGAGCATAACGTTGAGCGATATTCGAAGACACCGGTGGCTGGCATCGTCGTGCTCGGCTCTACAGGAGAAGCCGTCATGCTTTCGGATGAGGAACGGCAGAATGTCCTCAAGACCGCTCGCCACGCGGCCTCTCCAAATAAAGTCTTAATCGCTGGCACAGGATCCGAGTCCGCCATAGAAACCTTGCGGCTTACCGAATACGCCGCCGAACTTGGCTACGATGTCGCTTTGGTGCGCACTCCGCATTACTACAAAAAACAGATGCAGCCCGCGAATATGCTGGCTTTTTACCGCACCGTCGCTGACCGCTCCCCGCTACCAATCATGCTTTACAGCGTACCCGCCCTGACCGGGTATGACCTGCCCGCGGACGTAGTCGTTGAACTGGCGAATCATCCAAACATTATCGGCATCAAGGAATCCGGCGGGGACATAGAAAAGATACGCGGAATGGTGAGCGGAACTCGCCATGCAAAACGCAGCGCAACGGTGACAACGACCTTCGACGCGGTGACGCCGCGGATGCTGAAAGCCGCCGAAGGGGAAGAAGATGTGGCAGGAAACTCCAGCAGCAGGGAACTGGTTTCTATTTCCGCGCCAGGGGCAATTACTACAGGTTCATCGTCGGTCGCCGTGTCCGACGGCCTGAAGACCCGCCAGAAAGAAGTTGGATTCCAGGTGCTGGCCGGTGCCGCCCACAAACTCCAGCTTTCTCTGGAGGCTGGTGCTGTCGGCGCTGTCTTGGCTTTTGCCGTCGCCGCGCCCACCGCCTGCTACGAAGTTTATACAGCCTGGAAAGAGGCCGACAGCGCCCTCGCGAAATTGAAGCAACAACGAATCGCCGAAGCGGGGGAACGTTTAGTGTCGCAGATGGGTATTCCCGCACTGAAGTACGCAATGGATTTGAACGGCTACTTTGGCGGTCCATCGCGCCTGCCTCTGCTTCCCTTGACTGCGGCTGAAAAGTTGGAAGTCGAGCAGTTGATGGCCGACATCCGCAACTGATTAAGCCCTTTCGACCACCCATCGTGTACTTCTTTCATCCAGAAAGCATAAAATTGAATTGTGAATTAGCTTGAGCGAAGGAGCGTATTCTATGGCGACCACAATTGACACCCCGGCACTTGAGGGCACAAAGCAACTGATCAACTACCGCACGGATGCAGGCGTCGCGGTAATCGAGATGGCTGACCCGCCGGCAAATACATATACGTACGAAATGAATCGCCAACTGGACGAAGCAATTCTAAGCGCCAGATTTGACAACGACGTTTACGTGATCGTGCTCACCGGCGCGGGCGACAAGTTTTTCTCGGCGGGCGCCAATATCAAAATGCTCTCCAGCGTAGATCCCACTTTTAAATATTATTTCTGTCTTCATGCCAACGAAACTCTGCTGCGTTTGGAACACACGCCAAAGCTGGTCATCGCCGCGATCAACGGCCATTGCGTTGGCGGAGGCCTTGAAATCGCCATGGCCGCCGATCTGCGAATCGCCCGCAAAGACGCTGGCAAAATCGGCTTGCCGGAAGTGAACCTCGGAGTGCTTCCCGGCACCGGCGGCACGCAACGCTTGTCCCGCCTCGTAGGAAAGAGCAAGGCGATCGAATTGATGGTCACCGGAAACACATTTTCGTTCGAGGAAGCCCTCGAATTCGGAATCATCAATGACATCTACGAGCGCGATGGATTTATGGAAAGCATCATGGAATACGCGCATCAATTCTGTCCGCCGAACAAAGCCGCTAAGGCCGTAGGCCGCATCAAACGCGCAGTGCAAACCGGATGGGAGATTCCCATGGAATCAGCGCTCGCCGTCGAACGCGAAAATCAGCAAATACTATTCCAGAGCGATGACGCCAAAGAAGGACTAAACGCATACGTAGAAAAGCGTCCAGCAACATTTACGGGAAAATGAGCTTGTGTCGGGAAGATCGTGTGGGGACGGGCGCCCTCGCCCGTCCAGGCCCAGCGAAGCTGGGCAGGCATTTTCGAGGCAATAGGAGATCATGCCGGGTAAAGTAGCCAAGATCGGAACCTTCAGCGACTGGGTCGGACTCTTCGACGACTGGCGCAAAGACATCGGCGTGAACCGCGACGAAATTGCCGACTTTAAATTCGACACTCTCTACGGCGCTATCGAAACCAACGAAATTCAATTTGGCGCATTCAAAGGACGCAATAAATGGGAGAACCTGCGCCAGGTTCCCACCCAGCAAATGCGCGATGCGCTCATCAATCTCATCGTTTATCAGGGCGACACCGAATTTGCCAGCGTCGAGCAGCAGCGGAATCTTTTCGAGAGCGCGCCTACTGATTGGGACCGCCGCGCCATCACCCGCGTAATGATCGAAGAAATGCGCCACGGATGGCAGATGTGCGCGCTTCTCGTTGACAACTTCGGCTATTCCGGAAAAGTAGAAGCCCAAAAAATGCTGGAGCGCCGCGCGTTTGACAATAAACGCCTGCTTGGCGCCTTCAACGTTGATGTAGATAACTGGATGGATTTCTTCACTTACACAGATTTCGTTGACCGCGACGGAAAATTCCAATTGCAGATGTTGAAGTACTCCGCCTTCGCCCCACTCGGACGGTCAATGTCATACATGCTTCGCGAAGAAGCGTTCCACATGGGCACCGGCAACGATGGCCTGCGCCGCATCGTTCAGGCAGGAGTGATTCCGGCATGGCTGATCCAGAAATATTTGAACAAGTGGATTTCCAGTTCCTATGACTTGTTCGGAACCGACAATTCCTCCTCGGCCCACTGGGCCTACGTTTGGGGAATCAAGGGCCGGTATGATGAACCCAAGAACGACCAAACTGCGAAGCTCGACGAACTCAACGACTACAACCGGCATTTATATCGAGACGAAGTCGCCGGGTTGATTGAGCGTCTCAACAGCGTGCTGACGGCAGGCGAACCAAAACTCTACGCGCCAAATTTGAAGTTCAACAGAAACATCGGCCGCTGGGCGAGTCAAAAATTCCACGCACGTACCGGAGAAGCAGTCAGCGACGCGTCTTACGAAGAGCATATAAAAGAATACATGCCCAGTGCCGAAGACAAGACGCTACTGCTCGACATCATCCACAACGAAAAGAAATGGATCGCAGAAAAAGAAGGCGCACGCGACCCTCTCGCCTCCATCGGAGAAGTGCGAAAGTCAGCAATCAACTTGTAGCTGCTTTATGTGGCGCGGACACTCTTGTCCGCGAAATCTAAACAAGCGAGATAATCTCTGGATTTCGAAATCACACCCATCGAAGTAAAAGCTCTTCTCAATCAGCAAGCTCCATTCACCCTGCTCGACGTCCGCGAGCCATGGGAGTTCGATCTATCCCGAATCTCCGGAGCCAAGCTTATTCCCATGGGAGACGTGCCGGGCCGGGCACATCAGGAACTCGATCCCGACGCCCATATTATCGTCGTCTGCCACCACGGAGTGCGCTCCATGAGTGTTACGAACTGGCTGCGTCAGCAAGGATTCGAGAACGCCCAGTCGCTTCGCGGCGGGATTGACGCGTGGTCAAGGGATGTGGATCCAAAAATCCCGATTTACTGAAGGGGCTCTTATTTTTCCCATTGTCATTCCGAGCCGTTCGGAGCCGCGCTTGCGCGGCGAGAAAGTGAGAGGAACCGGCTTTCGCGCCGGCAATCACGCCGTCGCGGCTGACGATCTGCGAATCGCGTCTTTTACCGCGATGTAAACAGATGCCCCATCTTGTCTTTCTTCGTCTTCAAATAATCTTCTGCGTGAATGTTCTCGGCCGCTTCGCACGGCACCCGCTCCGTGACTTCAATTCCCGCGCGTTCCAAAGCCGCAACTTTATCTGGATTATTCGATAACAAGCGCACCCGCGAGACTCCCAAAGCCTTGAGAATTTCCCCAGGTAAAGCGAACTCACGATGATCAGCTTTAAATCCCAATCTCTCATTAGCCTCTACCGTGTCCAGTCCGCCATCTTGCAACTCATAGGCTTGCAGCTTGGCCATCAAGCCGATGCCGCGCCCCTCCTGCTGCTCGTAAATCAAGATGCCAATTCCTTCATCCGCGATCATCGAAAGAGCCATCTCCAACTGCTGACGGCAATCGCAGCGCAGCGATCCAAAAACGTCCCCAGTAAGACACTGCGAATGAATCCTCACCAGAGGCGGCGAGGATTGAACATCGCCCATGACCAGCGTCACGGCTTCTTCTTTGCGCAACGCATCCCCAGTCCCAAACTCTCCCTGAAATCCATGGATGCGAAATTTGCCCCAGCGAGTAGGGAAGTCAGCCGAGGCAATTTGACGGACGGAAGCAGAGTTCACACTGACATTATAGCCGTGAGACACCTACGGACGGCCGCCATGGGTTGTCCAGCCACGTCGAGACGCGGCGACTGATGAGTGAAATAACTATCGAATCTTTGCCACAAAACCCGCATTCCGCGCAAACAGTCGAAAGCGGCTGTCTCTACGCGATCTATTCGCCAGGTTCCATATCTCACCAGGTTCCATATCGCGAGCGTTCTGATCGGCGCGGCATCACTTTGATCAAGATCAATCCCGACGCGAACCCTCCGACGTGCGCCCAGAATGCCACTCTACCGCCGCTTGGACTGGAGTACGCTATTGACGTTGCCGTCCCGCTCAGGAATTGCAGCAGAAACCAATAGCCAAGCACAATCCAGGCAGGCAACCACCAGAAGGTAAAAAATATAATCAAAGGCACCAGCGTAAGAACACGCGCCTTGGGATACAAAAGAAAATACGCACCCATCACTCCGGCGATTGCGCCACTTGCTCCAATAGTAGGAACGTCGGAACCGGGATTCATCGCAATATGTGTGATTGCCGCGGTGAAACCACAGATAAGATAAAACAGCAGATAAGTAAAGTGGCCCAGATAGTCTTCGATGTTGTCTCCGAAGATCCAGAGCACCCACATATTCCCGATGATGTGCAACCACGATCCGTGCAGGAACATGGACGTCAAGATAGACAAAAATGCTCCCACTAACTGGAAATGGTGGGAGCCGACCAATGCTGCCGTGAAATGATCTGGCACAATTCCGAATTCATAAATCAGGCCGTTCAGCGCACGATGACTTTGTGCGCCTACTGACAATTCAAATAAAAAAATAATCGTATTCAGCGCAACGAGGAAATAGTTAATGTAAGGGGTAGTGAGCCGGGGTTGATCATCATGGAGAGGAATCATCAGAGATTGAGCAATTTAGTAATTGGGCAATTGAGTAATTTGGTAATTTGGTAATTTAAGGACTTAGTTCTACTAGTTGCGATTTTAATTGCTCAATTACCCAATTGCCCAATTACTCAATGAACGGTGTTCTCATCATTAACAAGCCCGCGGGTCTGACTTCTCACGACGTTGTCAATCGCGTGCGCCGCATCTTGGGGGAGCGCTCGGTTGGGCATCTTGGTACTCTCGATCCTCTCGCAACTGGCGTGCTGCCGCTCGTCGTCGGGAACATGACGCGCCTCGCGCAATTCTATACATCGTCGGAAAAGACCTACGAAGGCACAATCCGCTTCGGATTCGCCACTGACACCTACGATAGCGAGGGCGATGCAGTCGGGCAAATCCAGAGCGTGACCGTTTCACTATCTCAGCTGCGCGAACTCGCGCGAGCTTTTCAAGGCGTGATAGAACAAATTCCACCGCCGTTTTCGGCCAAGAAAATTCAGGGCGTCCCCGCATACAAACTCGCGCGCAAGAAGCAAGAGGTTCACCTGAATCCGGTCCAGGTTGAAATCAAAGAATTCGAAATACTCTCCGCCGATGGCGATCACGCCCCCTTTCGCGCGCGCGTTGCCTCTGGAACCTACATGCGAGCGATAGCTCACGACATGGGCCAGCGAATGAGTTGCGGTGCCCACCTGCAATCCCTGTGCCGGACTTCTGTCGCGGAATTCGACTTGGCGCAAGCCCATACATTGGAGGAACTCCAAGGCGCAGCCGGGAATTGCCAACTGGAGGAAATGTTCGTTCATCCGAGAAAGCTGCTGCCGCAACTTCCATCGGTGACTGCCAACGACGAGATGGCTGCAAAAATCCGCAGTGGACTCGCCGTCAACTTGCCCGAACTTTCCAGTGCACCAATCGTCAAGGTTTTCTGCGGACAAAAGGAACTGATCGCCATGGCCACGCGAATTGCTGGGACGCTATTCCACGCGAAGATCGTGCTGAACGCAAGCGAAGCGGTGCGAGAATCGAAGTTGGAAAGCTGAAAGCGAGCTGACCAATTCAGCGTCTGGACAATTGTCCAGACGGGTTTCAAATTGCCAAATCACCCAATTGCCAAATTACTCAATCCTACTGTTCCATCGGCGAGCAGCAGGGTTTCTGGACTGGCTTCGGCTCCATCAATTCCACTCGTGTGAGGTTTGGATCGTACAGGTTCAACTGCCACTTTCCGTCGCGCCCGATCTTCGGCGGCTCTGAACCTTTCAACCCTCGCTTGAGCAATTCTTTATAGCTCGCACTCACGTCCGGAACTCCCAAGGCCATGTGATCCATCACGCCCAGCGTTCGCGGGTCGGGATTATTCACATTTAGCATGTACTCCAGCCAGTCCGTGCCCTCGGGGACGCGCATATCCACCCAATCCGTTCTGTTGTCCGTCATGCCGCCATACCAGAACTGTTTGAATCCCGAGTATGTCGCGGTAGAAGTGATCCTCCGCCTCCCGATCCTTCACCGTGAAGCCGACGTGGATCATGTGCTGCGAGATGCGGCTGTCCGGAAGATATTTGCCAAATGCCTTCTCATGCAGCGACCCAGGAACGTATTGCATGAACTCGACCGTATGGCCTTCAGGATCGGTAACATCGAAGCCGAAGTCTCCGTCCCCCCTCGCAGGGAGCTTATCCGGCACCTTCACACCCTTGCTGGCCAGATAGGCCCGTAGCTGCTCGGCATCCGTAGTTTCAAATGAAATGTGGGAAAGCCGGTCTTCATTTGGATCCTTTAGTTCAGGAAATACTTCGATATATTGGTGATCATTGACTTTGAAGTAGGTCAGCTTCAGACTTCCGTCAGCTTTGTTCAGGCTGAACGGCTCCTGGAAGCCGAGCAAACCCGTATAGAACTTTCGGGCCGCGGCCATGTTGTCCGTCCTGAGGCCGATGTGAGCCACGCCTACGATGGGAGGCCGGGTAATTGCACCGGATTTAACGGCATTTTGCGCAATTGAAGGCTCAATCGCCGCTAGAACAAGTGAGAAGATAGCAATCCAAGTCGCAGGACGAACGAAAAGAGTTATGATTCGCACCGAACTCTCCTACAGGGGTTTTACGGCAAATGCCTCGGGTTTTAGAGCAATGTCCGATAACAAGTATTATGTAAAGTAGAATATCCGCACGTTGAAAAATGTCGCTTTGCCTTTTTTCATTTCCCGCAGCATAGCGCATTCGCTCCTTTTGGCCTAGCGTCGGGCGCATGACTCATCTTTGCCATACTAAACAGTCGAAACAGAGGAGGTTGAAGGCAATGTCATCTACTACCTCGAATCAGAAAACTCACACCATTCTCCTCATCGCGGCTTCGCGCGGTCTAGGCTTCGCTATGGCAAAAGAGTTCCTGAAAAAAGGTTGGAACGTAGTTGGTACGGTACGGGCGGGATCTGGCCGAACGAAGTTGCACGATCTTGCGGACGAGTTCAAGGGACGGCTGGAAGTGGAGACGCTAGACATCTGCGAGCAGGCTCAGGTGACGGCATTGCGGCAGCGTCTGTCAGGCAGGGTGTTTGAGATGCTTTTCGTAAATGCCGGCACTACAAATAACGAGAAGGAAACGATCGGAGAGGTAACGACCGAGGAGTTCGTACGTGTGATGGTCACAAATGCTCTGTGTCCAATGCGGGTAATTGAGTCGCTTCAGGGTCTTGTTACCGCAAATGGCTTGATCGGTGTGATGTCATCGGGTCAAGGCAGCGTCGCCAACAACGTCACCGGGATGCGTGAAGTTTACCGCGGTAGTAAAGCAGCCTTGAACCAGTTCATGCGCAGCTATGCCGCCCGCAACTTTGGACCCTCCCGCGCCATGGTGTTGATGGCTCCTGGGTGGGTCCGTACCGAGATGGGAGGACCAGATGCGCATCTGGGCATTGAAGAAAGTGTCCCGAACCTAGTGAACGTCCTGCTCAAGAAGCAAGGGAATGCCGGACTGGAATACCTCGATTATCTTGGCCGGACGGTTCCGTGGTAACGCAACAGACCACCTCTCACATCTTGTAGCGCCCCAAGTCCTCGTCATTCAAACCTTCAAGCCACTTCCGCAACTCTTCGCTGGTCACCCTATCCGACACGTTAGCCGCCAACTTTGAATTCTTCAGAACTCCGTCTTCAACAAAGATTGGACAATCCACCCTAAGCGCCAACGCCAGTGCATCCGACGGCCGCGAATCAATACTGATGATCCGGCCTTCACGCTCCATCCAAATCACCGCATAAAATGTCTCATCGCGCAGTTCCGTCACTACTACCTTATGAACGTTCGCCGCCAGGCCAACCAGCACATTCTTGATCAGGTCGTGCGTCATGGGACGCGGCGTCGCCACCTTCTCAATCTCCAACGCAATGGCATTGGCCTCGTATATCCCAACCCATATTGGAAGCACAGCATCGCTTCCGGCGTCCTTAAGAATCACAATGGGCATGTTAGTGACCGGATCCATCATTAGGCCTCGAATTTTCATTTCTACTTCCATCCCCGTCCCCCAAAACCATGAATTCCTGTTCTATATCACCATTTCGCCTAATAAACTATTTGGAAAAGTCGCCGTAGTAAGCACTGGAACATAACTGCCTAATGACGGGATTGCATCTTCCGGCGCGCTGAAATTAAGAGTCTTATTCTGTGATGTCCTGCCGACCCATTGTTTTCGTGCTTCGTTCTTCCCTTCAACCAACACTTCAATAGTTTGCCCCAAATGTTTATGATAATTGCGTCGTTGAATTTCCCGCTGCTTCTCTTGCAACACCGAAAGCCGCCGCGCCTTCTCCTCTTCTGGAACTGCATCCTGAAGCTTTAACGACGGAGTATTCGGTCTCGGCGAATATTTAAACCCAAAAATGCTGTCGTATTGAACTTCCTCAAGCAGGGACAATGTTTGCTCGAAGTCTTCCTCCGTCTCGCCCGGGAATCCAACAATAATGTCGCTGGTGATACTGATCTCCCGTCGCGCGGCTCTCATCCAGGCGACACGATCCATATATTGGTCCCGGCTATAAAGCCGCTGCATCGCGTCCAAAATTCGGCTCGACCCGCTCTGAATCGGCAAATGGACGTGATCACACAACGTCGGTACAGAATCAATAGCCTCAACAATGTCCCGCCCAAAATCTCTGGGATGCGAGGTCGTGAAGCGCACTCTGCGGATTCCAGGAACTTCGCCGACCGCCGCAAGCAATTCCGCAAAAGTCTTCTTTGCCGCGGGGTCTTTGTAGGAATTCACATTCTGCCCAAGCAACTGAACTTCGGTATATCCCAAGTCAGCCATCTTTTGCGCTTCCGCCAGAACCGAGTCAGACGCCCGGCTGCGCTCTTTTCCGCGAGTAAACGGAACTACGCAATAGGAACAGAACTTATCGCAGCCCTCAATAATCGTGATGTATCCTCGATGCGGGTTCGTACGCGCCGTGAACTCAGTCTCGAAACACTCGTCGGTTTCACGATCATCCAATCCGGTAACGCGCGGCTTCCCTGCTTCCAGTTGCACCAGCATCTGCGGCAGATTTCGATATGATGCTGACCCGCAGACCAGCGAAACGTACGGCGCGCGCTCGAAAATCTTTTCGCCTTCCTGCTGTGCCACGCACCCCAGCACGCCGAATTTCTTCCCTTGTTTTTGGAATTTCTTGTAATCGTTCAGGCGATTGAAGACTTTTTGCTCGGCTTTGTCCCGGATGGAGCACGTATTGTAGAGAACCAGCCCAGCCTCTTCGACCGTCGGAACCTGAAGATAGCCTTCCGCACGCAAAGTGCCGACCACTTTCTCAGAGTCGTGCGCATTCATCTGGCAGCCGAACGTCTCAAGGTAAAAAGTCTTTTGTGGGGAGTCGTCCATGAAGGCTTAGTATAACTCGCCTCGGAAGAGCTGCGTTCCGGTTCTCTTGCGATTCGCAATTATCCTCAATAGACTTGCTGCAAGCGAATTTCCCACGAGGAGCAATTTATGGCCATGGCTCACGCTGAAAAACAGCACGCGGATGCAAGTCACCAATCCGATCAACATCAACGACCTAATCCGATGCAACACATCCTGCAGTTCGCCGCTGGTTATGTCCCCTCGGCAGCCCTATGGATTGCGACCGAGCTCAATATTGCTGATCTTTTGGGTGACGGCAGTAAATCGGTATCCGATTTAGCGAAAAGCACACATACCAACGAAGATGCTCTCTACCGCATACTTAGGCTGCTCGCCATGGTTGGCATTTTTGACGAGACTAGGCCGCGACAATTTGCGCATACTCCCGCATCTGAGTTGCTACGCTCCGATGTTCCCGACTCAATGCGTGACACTGTGATTTGGATTGCCGATCCCTTCCACTTCAACATCGCCGGTGAACTTTTACACTCTGTGCGGACAGGGCAGCCCACCATTGAACATGTTACTGGCAAGCCTGTTTTCGAATACTTTCCTACTAACGCCCTGGAATTTGACAGATTCCACAAAGCCATGACCAACCTCAGCGCTATGGCAATCGGTCCAGTTCTCAAGAGCTATGACTTTTCACCATTCAAGACCGTGGTAGATATTGCCGGAGGTCACGCATTCATTCTGTGCTCGATTTTGCAAAGATACCCCCAGATGGAGGGCGTTCTCTTTGACCTGGAGGGCGTCGTTCCGGGTGCCGAACAGCGAATTGTCCAGTTAGGGTTGGCGAACCGGTGCCGCACCGAATCTGGCGACTTCTTCAAGGCCGTTCCCAACGGTGGTGATCTCTATTTAATGAAGTCCATTATTCACGATTGGGATGACGACCGGGCTGTAGCCATCCTGCGAAATTGCGGCCGCGCCCTCCAAGGCAAACGGGATGGAAAGATAGTTCTTCTGGAATTCGTGGTGCCAACCGGAAATCAGCCGCATCCCTCCAAAATCATTGATATTGAAATGCTAATGTTCCCCGGCGGACGCGAGCGCACGGCCGACGAGTATTCCCAGCTTTTCAGCAAGGCGGGCTTGCGCCTGACCCGAATTGTTCCGACAAAATCTCCCTTCAGCGTGATCGAAGCCGAGGTCGCGAGCTAGCACCCGAAGAGGACAGCAAGCCCTGCTGACTCGTAGGGCAATTTACAATGCCTCGTGCGAATCCTGATCTCTGCCGGCGAGGCCTCAGGCGACATGTATGGCGTGCAACTGATCAACGCCATGCGCCGACGCGACGCCTCATGCGAATTCTTCGGAGCCGGCGGCTCGGCGATGCAATCCGCCGGCTGCGATATTGTCGTGAATGCGAAGGATCTTTCCGTTGTAGGCATCTCCGAAATTCTGGGCCATCTTCCAAAAATTTACGGACTGTTCCGCAAATTGATTCGAGAAGCCGATAAGCGCCAACCTGATCTTGCTGTGGTCATTGATTCTCCTGCATTCAACTGGCGTGTCGCCCGCCAGATGAAGAAACGCGGCATCCCCATTGTGTATTACGTCTGCCCGCAATTCTGGGCGTGGCGGCAGGGACGCGTCCGCCTGCTCCGCAAATACGTTGACAAGGCTCTGGTGATTTTCCCATTCGAAGAAAAGTTCTACCGTGATCGCGGAGTGAACGCGACCTTCGTAGGACATCCTCTTGCAGATGCTCCCCGCCCAGCGATTTCACGGGCCGAGTATGCAAAGAAATATAAACCGGACGGCGCCAAACCTTGGATCACCCTCATGCCAGGGAGCCGGATCAAAGAAGTGGCAATGAATCTTCCCGCTATTCTTCATTCTGCCGAAAAGCTCGGTTCAGATTACGAATTTCTGCTGCCGATCGCTCCTACCCTTGACCGAAGCTTTCTCGAAAGGCTGGTCGGCTCAACGAACATTCACATTGTTTCCGAAGCCCTCCCGGCGCTGGCTCATCACTCGCGCGCTGGAATCATCGCCAGCGGCACAGCCACAGTAGAAGCCGCAATGATGGGGACGCCATTTGTCATGGTTTACCGCGTCTCGCCTCTCACCTATTTCCTGGGCCGCTCCAGAGTGAAAGTTCCTTACTTCGCGATGGTGAATTTAATCGCGGGAAAGCAAGTCGTCCCCGAACTCATCCAAAACGATTTTACGGCTGCTAACGTCGTGAAGAACATTCATCAGTTCGTAGATGACGGCGCCGCTCGCGACCAGATGATCGCCGGACTGGTAGATGTCAAAGCCCGCCTTCGCGGCCCCGATCACGAAAAAGCGCATCCCGCAGATCGCGCCGCCGCTGAGATACTGGATTGTTTTCACCTACCCCGAAACACGTAGGGACAGGCGTCCTCGCCTGTCCAGCGGAGCGACGGTCCGCAGAACTCTCTCACCGGCCACTTCCCTCTCCGCATCCCTAAGCCTTTTGCTGACAGCATCTTTTAAGCAATAATGTTCATCCAAGTTAAAAGATAGGTTTCCAGGAGAGAATCCCCTGATGCATCTTCATTCTTGGCGCCGGGCCGCCATGGCCTGTTCTGCCCTGCTGTTATTGTTGGCCTCGATTTCCGGCTGGGCGGCTGAAAAACCTCGCCTGCACGTTGACGACTATCAGATCAACGCCACCCTCGATCCTCATGCTCACAAGCTTTCGGCCCAAGCCAAGGTGAAGTTCACCGCCCTCGACGACCTGAATGTGGCAACCTTCGAGCTCCATAACGACTTGCGCGTGACCAAGGTGACCGATGCCTCGGGCAAGCTTTTGCCCGCCGAGCGCGCCACCCAGGATTCGACAGTTCGCGTGCAACTTGCCAAAGACTTGCCCAAAGGCGCGTCAACGACTTTGACCTTCGAATACGAAGGCGTTCTCGACTCCGCCGACGACAGTCCCGTTCAAGGACTCAAGCTCGCATCCGTCAGCGACGATACCAGTTATTTGCTTTACGCTGGGCGATGGTTTCCGTTGAATGGATACGGTACCAACCGTTTCACCGCCACCATCAGCGTCTCGGTCCCATCTTTTATGGTGGTGATCGGCAGCGGCAAGGAGACCGTTGGAACTCCTTCAGGCGGGATCAACAAAACATCAGCTGTCACCGCCTCAACCAAGACCTACACCTTTGTTTGGGATAAACCAAGCTTCCCAGGAACCATCATCGCGGGCTCATTTCAGGAATATAAAAGCAACGACGCCGGGCTTGATCTGCACCTTTTCTTCAAACCGGTTCATCAGAACTCAGGAACCCTTTACATCGAAACCGCGCTCAAGGAATTTACTTATTTCGAGACGCTCTACGGACCGGCGATGTCCACAACGTTGCGCATCGTTGAAATTCCCGACGACACCGTTCCGGCCGCTTGGGCCCCAGAAATTGCGGCAATCTCTAGCCGCGCCATCACCGACAAAGTTAATTACCGTTTACTAGCCAACACCATCGCCCATCAATGGTGGGGGGTCTCGGTGAGTCCTGCCACTGTTGACGATTGGTGGATTAGCGACGGATTTGCGCGTTACTCCGAAGCGCGATACGTGGAGCAAGCTGCGGGACAGGCCGGCCTCGAAGAAGTTGTAAAAGACATGTCCGTGGGCGCTCTGGCATACGACACCGTTCCATTGTCGAGCGCGAGTAAACTAGATCTCTTCTCTCCCGAATTCGAATCGCTCGTCACCGATAAGGGTGGAATGATTTTGCACATGCTGCGCTGGGTCGAAGGCGATCAGAAATACGACCAGACCATGCGTCAATTCGCTGCGCAATATGCCGGAAAATCCGCCACGGTGGATGACTTCCGCGCCATTGCGGAAAAGAACTATGGCAACGATCTAACCTGGTTTTTCTCGCAATGGCTGGATTCAACTGGCGCGCCCGAATTCAAAACCAACTACACGGTTTATCGCCTCGGAAATAAGTGCGCCCCTGCCGATCACTGTCCAGGGTTCCGCGTCGTAGGTCAGGTGGCGCAGGATCTCGATCTGTTTCGCATGCCGGTCGAATTGAGAATTGACACCGACGGCAAAACCGAAGAAAAGCGCATTGATGTTATCGGAACCAACTCGCCATTTTCAGTGGAGACCTTCGGCAAGCCCCGCCGCATCTCGCTTGATCCAGACGACCGCGTGTTGAAGAATTCCACCGACATAAAGCTCCGCGCCTCCATTCAACGCGGGCAAGCGCTGGTGCAACAAGGCGACCTTGCAGGTGCTTTGAGCGAATTCAACAAGGCGCTTGACATAAATAAAAACAGTTCGCTGGCGCACTATCGAATCGCCGACGTATTTTTTCAGCAGCACAATTATCAGGCCTCCGCCAATGCTTATCGCGAGTCACTGAACGGAGATGACGATCCTCGCTGGACTGAAGTTTGGAGCCATCTCTCCTTGGGCAAGATTTTCGACCTCACCGGACAACGCGAGCGCGCCACCAACGAATACCGCCAGGCATTGCAAACCAACGACAACACCCAAGGCGCCCTGGACGAAGCCCGCCGATATTTGAAAACGCCCTACCAAAAGCCGAAGACACAACCAATTAGCTGAAGTGGCCTTGACGTTTGTCTACATCCCTAAGTTTTGTCAACACAATTTCGCCGGGGGCGCCCGACCCTTGCCGATTTTCGTAAGGGTGGGAGCAATGCTGCTGGAACCCCGGATGACTCCCTGCGCGTCCAACTCCGGAATCGAGACAAAGAATCTGCTCCCATTCCCCTAAAACCTTCCGATCTCCAATTTCTTGTCAAGCCCCGTAAACACACCGTTTTCCCCCATGTCATTCATTCGACGGCAAAAATAAACTTGATTACCCTGTCTCATTTAGCATAGTAAAAGGCGTATCATATAACTATAAGCTTAAATATTCACGAAGGCGCAGGCTTCCAGCCCTGCGCCTTTTGTTTTGCTATTCGCTGAAGGACTCGTTCTAGAAAGCGAAATCCAAGTCGATCATTAGCCGCAGTGCGGCGCAAAAATGCAGCCTAGGGCGTAGCCCTGGGTACAGAGTGGGAAATGAGCCAGCACTGGAAGGGCGAAAGAGCAGTTTGCGACACCGACGTGTCGAACAATTCACAAATTATGAAAACCGGGGAGGGATGAAGCTCATGCCGACCGCGTGCGCAGAGTCCACAACATGGATCAAACCGATGAAAAGTACGAAAAATCCGAAAAGACTAACCGAAGCACCACAAAGCACTCGTCGCGACGCCTCGCGAAAACCGCGGGCACTCTGGACACCAAAGAACTGGGAGACTTGGGCGAATTGGCGTTTGTTCTTGCTGCCAGTGCGAAGGGCCTCGCCGTATCCAAGCCCTATGGCGATTGCCGCCGCTACGACCTGATAGTGGATTCCGGCCGCCGCCTGCTGCGCATTCAGGTGAAGTCCGTCTACAGTCTCCGCCGCAACGGTAGCTTCCACGTCAATACGGCACGGAAGGCCAACTCAAGTAGTGTCTTTTACACAGCCGACGACATCGACTTTCTGGCGGCTTACGTGGCGCCCAGAGATATTTGGTACCTGATTCCGGTCAGCGCCGTTCTTAGAAGGTCGGGCATTCGTTTGCAC
Source organism: uncultured Acidobacteriaceae bacterium (assembly GCA_963720075.1). GTDB lineage: Bacteria > Acidobacteriota > Terriglobia > Terriglobales > Acidobacteriaceae > PALSA-188. The sequence goes on from CAVREG010000019.1 coordinate 222,876, forward strand.
CCCGACGGCTTAAAGACGAATAGGGGCGGACACGCAAAATACGAGGTCTATCGTGAAGCCTGGAACCAGTTGGACGAACGCATCAACAGCGGGATGACTCAGAAGACGAAGTCCAATCCATAAAACTTGTCATTCCGAGCCGCTTGTCTGGCATCGGCCTCGAATTAGACCGCGAGGAATCTGCTTTCCGGACGTAGAAGAGCAAACTTTACGCAACTCATAAATTCTATAATCGCTCATTCGAAACCAAGCTCTTTCCACTTGCGATCCACCAACGCCTTGGTTTCGGCGTCCATAAGAATCTCATCTGGCCAGGGGCGGTTGAAGCCTTCGCTTGGCCACTTGCGGGTGGCATCAATGCCCATCTTTGAGCCGTAGTTGGGTAGGCGCGAAGCGTGATCTAACGAATCAACCGGGCCGAGCATGAATTGAATGTCGCGCTCGGGATCAATGTGATTTAAAGCTTTAAGGGTAACGTCGGCAATATCCTGAACGTTGACGTCTTCGTCCACAACGATAATGCACTTGGTGAACATCGCCTGCCCCAGCGACCAGACGGCGTTCATGACTTTGCGCGACTGTCCCGGATAAGACTTCTTGATCGAGACGATCATCAGATTGTGGAAGACGCCTTCAATCGGCAGATTGATGTCCACAATTTCAGGAATCGTTAGCTTCATCAGCGGCAGGAAAATGCGTTCAACAGCCTTACCCATATAAGCATCTTCCATGGGAGGCTTGCCGACGATGGTCGTCGAATAAATCGGATCTTTGCGATGAGTGACGCAGCTCAGATGAAAAACGGGATACAAATCCTCGAGCGAATAGAAACCGGTGTGATCTCCGAAGGGGCCCTCGGTGCGAAGTTCGTCGAGATGTACGTGCCCTTCGAGAACGATTTCGGAAGATGCTGGAACTTCGAGATCAACCGTCTCGCATTTCACAAGCTCTACCGGTTTTTGGCGCAAAAATCCGGCAATCAAATATTCTTCAATATCAGGAGGAGCGGGAACGATCGCCGAAAAAGTAACAGCAGGATCGGTGCCGATGGCAACGGCAACTTCCATCTTTCCCGAAGGCCGATCGCCTTCGATAAGAACCGATCCGCCAGAAGATCGCGCCATGACATCAACCGCGGCGCCCCGGGTGTCCCATCCTTCCCCGGTGGGAGTTCCAGAAACAGCCGCGCGCATGCGCTCGCGGTAATGCTCCGCCGCAATCTTCTGCCGCTGCCAATGTGCGCCTAGGGTGTGTGGATCGTGAACTTGAAGGCGATACATCCCGACATTTCGCTTTCCAGTATTTGGATCGCGAGTTACCACGCAGGGGAGGGTGATGAAGCGTCCGGCATCTTTGGGCCAGCATTTCAGAATCGGGAAATAGTCCAGTGAGAAATTATCGCGGCGGATGACTTCTTTGCAGGGTCCTGTCGAGACTGTCTTGGGAAAGAACTTGCCCATCTCGGCGAGCATGGGCAGCATCTTTACTTTGTCCAGGAAGCCTTGCGGGGATTTCACGTCCATGAACTGTCGAATGCGATTTGCAACTTCATCGAGCGAGTTGACCTCAAGGGCAAGGTTCATGCGGCGAGCCGATCCGAACTGGTTGATCAAGACCTGGGCGCCGGGATGGCCTTTAACATTTTGAAACAGAAGCGCCGGTCCGCCGGGTGCAGCGTGGGAACTGCCGCAATTCTTACTAACGCGGTCGGTGATCTCGGCGATTTCGAGAATTGGATCTACTTCGCCGGAAATCTTTTTTAGTTCGCCGGCGCGGTCGAGAGCGGAGATCCAAGAGCGCAAATCGTCGTAAGCCAAGGAAACCTCTTTCTTAGAAAATATGCCTGCGCGGGGACAGCCGTGCCAGGCCGTTCAGCTTTTTGCACTCGACTGGACAGCCGAGAGGCGGCTGTCCCTACGTGTGCGTAACGGGAATTATATAGTTCATTTCCCTTCTGAATCTTCGTAGCGGTTTATCTCAATAACAAAGGACAACTTTATGACAGAAATTGTAGACGCTGGCGGAAGTGTGTCTTCCAATACGATTCTTTTACCACCGAAAGGAATAGACGAAATCGTCGCGACTTTTGGAGACATTCACGATTACATTCAGGCTGATGGAACCCTGGATGTAAATTGGCCGATAAAGTTTCTCGACTATGTGGCACTGCCGGTTCCGCTAATGCTTTCATTCGATCATACAAAGACCATTACACATTTTCGGTGTCACAAACTTCTGGTTGATATGTTGGAGGCCGTTTTTGTGGAGATCAAGAACCGAGGGCTGGAGCCGGACTTATATAGCTTTGGAGGATGCTTTTCATTTCGTCCGCAGCGAACTGGGAGCAAGCTGTCCGCGCATAGCTGGGGCATCGCGATTGACTTGAATTCAGAAAGCAATGCTCAGGGGACAGCGGGCGATATGAATCCCGGGGTCGTCTCGGTGTTCCAGCAAGCCGGGTTTGAATGGGGCGGAGACTGGCCCGGAAGAGCCAAGGATCCCATGCATTTTCAATTTTGCACGGGATACTAATCCTCTGCGATTCAGTGGGTTTACTATCAAACTGTATACGCGCAGGACTTCAACAGTCGGAGATAGGAGTGTGCTCTGAAGCTCCAAGTATCCAGGGCAGTCCCACTCGTTCGCAGCAAGCCCGAATGAGTGGGGCAGCCGGCCGGCCGAAGGCTGTTGACCGCCGACATTATCGTCCCCACCCTTGCGAAAATCGCGCAAGGGTGGGGCAGCCATTTTCTTAGGATTGTTGAGAAGATAAAAATCTACAAAGATGGGCCAGCCCGCCAGACTCTTCAAAACACGGCACGCGCATCCCGCCAGGAAAATTCCTGCGCTGAAAGTCACGAGAATCGTGATATTTTGTGTCTGGTTCTAGGGAGACACAATATGCAATGGGCAAAAGTCTTACTGGTGTTGGCATGCGCAACTGCTGCACTCATGCCGTTGGATTCGAGTGCGCAGACTGGAACTGGTCCCACAGACTCCAAGGCGAAAAAAACATTTGAGGAAGCGGTTGAGTATCAAAGCAAGCACGCAACCGGATCCGCCTTCGACGAGTTCAAGAAGGCCGACAAGCAGGATGGCGGTCACTGCGTGGAGTGCCAGAACCGGATGATTGAATATGGCATTGAGCGCCAGGACTGGAAGACGGCTGAATTCGCGGCAAACGAACTGATTTCCGAGGCCCAGGGCGACCAAGCGACGGCACTCGGGCATTATCAGCTGGGAATAGTAATGATGCGGGAAGGAGCGGTCAAAAATAAAGATGAGCTATTCGCTCGCGCGAACGACGAGTTTGCCAAGGCACTGGCTGCCGTTCCAAGATTTCCCGGCGCGATATATGCGGACGGCCTGGCCCTCGCGCGCCTGAAGCGAGACGATGCGGCAACGGCGCGGTTTCAAGACTTCACAAAAATGAGACCAGTGGATGATCCGGACCGGCAGCGGGCTCTTCGCTATATCAGCGAGCCAGCATTGGCGAGGGCCAGGATGGCGCCCGCCTTCGCGATTACGACCATAGATGGGCAGCACCTTACGCTTGACGATCTGAAGGGGAAAGTTGTGCTTATAGACTTCTGGGCTACCTGGTGCCCGTCCTGTCGGGAGGCTTTACCCCATATTCGAAAGATCGCAAAAACATTTCAAGGCCAGCCGCTGGTTGTGTTGAGCGTGAGCCTGGACGACGACGAACAAAAGTGGAAGGATTTCGTAATCAAGAATGAAATGACATGGATTCAATACCGCGATGGCGGCTTCGGTGGCCGCGTGGCAGAACTGTTTGCGGTGCATGCGATTCCGCAAACCTTCACCATTGACGCGGACGGCGTGCTGCAAGATCAGCAAATAGGAGACGCGTCCATCGAAGGCAAACTCAAGAAGCTGATCGCCAAGGCAGAAGAGCTCCAGACGACGAGGATTGCGGCACAATAAATTTCGCTGCCGCGAAAATCCCCGTCCCTTCCCTACGAAGACCGTAGAGCCAAGGGACGATGAATTCTATTGTTTATTTCGAACTCACCTCGAATGTTCCGGTGATTCCTTCGGCGGCGTTCGGGGCGATCCATACGTCGTAGGCTCCGAGAGGGACGAGCCACTTCATGTTTGGATCGTAGGATCCCAGGTTATCTGCTTCGACGCTGAATTCGACTGTCTTGTGCTCGCCTGGCGCTAATGTAATCCGCTGGAATCCTTTCAGTTCGCGGACAGGGCGTGAAGTGGGGGCCACGCGGTCATGAACATAAAACTGCACGACTTCAGTTCCCGCGCGCTTGCCGGTATTTTCTATTTCCGCCGATACTCGCAGCGTGTCTGATGGACTAATGGTTGGATTTTCCACGCGCAAATTTGTGTATTTAAATGTCGTATAAGTGAGCCCATATCCGAAGGTAAAAAGCGGTTCGCCGCTTTCGTCGAGATATCCGGTGTGCCAGCGGGTGTCGGAGCTAGGGCGTCCGGTGTTTTTATGGTTGTAATAAATCGGAATCTGCCCGACAGATCGCGGCCAGCTTATGGGAAGGCGCGCGCTGGGTGAGGCGTCCCCAAAAAGCAAGTCGGCGATGGCGTTTCCCGCCTGCACTCCCGGAAACCACGCCTGCATGATCGCAGGCACGTGGTCGCTAGCCCAGGTGATGTTCAGGGGACGTCCACTCTCTAAAACGAGCACAACCGGCTTCCCTGTTGCGACGACGGATTCCAAAAGCTGCAGTTGTTTGCCGGGAAGATCAAGGCTAGCGCGCGAACTGGCTTCGCCAGTCATCTGCGCAAGTTCTCCGAGGAACATGATTACGACATCGGCTTTGTTGGCGGCGGCGATCGCGTCGTCGATGCTTGCTGGCGCGGCCTCGTTACCGGCTCCTGCCGCTCCCGTCGCAGTAGTCGGAGCGGGTACGAAGCCGTGGAGTCCGGGATTCTTGTACACCTTTTCCATGGACGGAATGTCCGCGCCTTTAGCGTACAAAATATCCGCATTCGGCAATCTGGCTTTGATTCCTTCCAGTGGCGAGACGGCGTCGCTGGCTTTCCCATTTCCAGCCCACGGACCAAGTTGATCGGCTTTGGAATCCGCCAGCTGTCCGATAACAGCGATCGTCTTCGCATTTGGATCGAGTGGCAGAAGGTTGTTTTGATTCCTCAAAAGCACAATTGATTCCTGCGCCATCTTGCGCTCGACCTGCAAGTTCGCGGGAGAGAGGATGACATCATGCGCGCGGCGTGGGTCGGTATAGGGATTGGCGAAGAGTCCCGCCTGAAACTTAATCCGCAGCACTCGGCGCACGGCTTGGTCGAGAACACTCATGGGCACGGCGCCGGACTTTACTAATGCGGGCAGCTGCGTTCCGAAGTCGCCGCCAGCCATATCCATATCCACGCCAGCTAAGATTGCTTTCTGCGCCGCCTCACTGCTGTCGGCGGCAATTCCATGAGCGATGAGTTCGTGGACGGAGGTATAGTCGCTGACCACAAATCCGTTGAATCCCCATTCATTGCGAAGGATGTCGGTCAGTGTGTGATGATTGGCAGTCGCCGGCACGCCGTTCAGGTCTTCGAATCCGGCCATGATTGTGCCGGTTCCTGCTTCGACCGCCGCGTGAAACGGCGGCAGATAAACTTCACGCAGCAGCTGTTCGGAAATATCCACGGTGTTGTAATCGCGTCCGCCTTCGACGGCACCGTAAGCAGCGAAGTGTTTCGCGCATGCGATGACACTCTGCGGGTCGGCGATATTCGATCCCCGGAAACCGCGTACCCGCGCCACGGCGACCATTGATCCCAAGTATGGATCTTCGCCGGCGCCTTCGACGATGCGTCCCCATCGGGGATCGCGGGCGATATCAACCATCGGAGCGAACACCCATTTCACTCCATCGGCCGTCGCTTCTTTGGCTGCTACGCGCTCTGACTGCTGGATCAAATCGAGATCGAAGCTGCTTGCACTTCCAATGGGAACCGGAAAGATGGTGCGATAGCCGTGAATCACATCCAAGCCAAAGAGCAGCGGGATTTTCATTGGCGATTTTTCGATGGCGATGCGCTGCGCTGCATTGGTTCTGTCTGCTCCGAAAACGTTAAACAGCGACCCAGATCTTCCGTGCCGCACCAAGTCAAGATTTTGCGGACTGTCGCCATCGTATTGTGCAAGCTGACCTGCCTTTTCTTCGATCGTCATGCGCTTCAGCAGATCGTCAATACGGCGCTCGGTAGCGCCGGAGTCCAGAGAGGCTTGGGAAAACACGAACGAGCAGGAAGCCAACAGCAAAATCAGCGCTGAGGAAGCGCGACGAATAAAAATCATCAATTCCTCCGAAATTTGTTAGCAGCAGGATCATTGCTGGAAAGTGGCTTCGCCGTCAAGGTGGGGAGCGTAGAAGGGTCTCTTTTGACAAGACCGGAAAGTCGCGCAGGTGCCGCCATTGCGCCCTAAAAACTGTACAAACGGCCTACTGCTTTATTTCTTGCGATGAGATGTCGGGGTATTTAAAAGTCGCGCGGCATTTGGGTCAACGTTACCGTTCAGTCCCCAGTACCGCAACTGCAAATTCCCTGGCCGCTTCCCAGTCTTTGTACATACTGGCATTGACTCTGAACGCTCATGGGAGCGTTTTGACTTGGTGGCGTAACTGGCGAACTGCCACCGGTAACAGGAGGTGTTCCCGTGGTGATGGCTTGAATATGGGTAGCCCACATGGTTAGCGATCCCGCCGGAGAAAGCGAAGCGGGGTCACATGTTGGATTGCCTGCCACATCGGCTGAGTCAACCTCGATCGTTCCGCTGGTCAATGTCCCTCTGGTCAGAGGGTTCGATGTGAGATCACTGGTAAGAGAGAGCGTCAGCAATCCGTTCTTGCTTACGCGACAGCCACAACACTCGCTCAATTGCTGGTCGGCGCTGAAGACATACACCATCGCGCAGAGATTCTCCGCCGCGCCTCCGGCATTGCTGACACGCAGCGTGCCATCAACTCCAGGTACATTGGCCTGATCAAAATAGGTATGGGACGATTTTCCACTCCGGGGCTTGTCTTCCGTCTCAACGTAATTAACGGGTATGACCGTCAGACTGCTAGAACCGGAAACGGAAAGGTAGCTGGCACTGATAGAGGCTGTTCCCAAGTCCGCGCCAGTTGCGATGCCCGAAGCGCTCACGGTGGCAATATCCGGATCCGAGGAAGTCCAGGTCGCATGGGTTGTCACAGTTCGCCTGGTGCCATCGCTAAAAAGTTCAACGGCGCGGAATTGCTGAGTAAAGCCGACCGTAATAGATGGAGCCGCGGGCGATAGGGCCAGTGAAACTGGAATTGCCGCCGAAACCGTAATTACGGTGGTACCGCTAATTGAGCCTTCGGCTGCGGCAATCGTCGCCGTCCCGAGACTTGTAGCCGTGACAAGGCCGGTAGCATTCAAATCCACCACGCCGGGCACGGCGCCGCTCCAGGTAACCTTGCTGCTGATGTCCTGGGTGCTGCCGTCGTTATAGGTTCCGGTTGCGATGAGTTGCTGCGTCTCGCCTTTTGGCACTGACGGGTTCGCCGGTGATATCGCGATCGAAACCAGATTCACCGCAGGAACAGTCACAGTGTCAGAGCCGATAATGGAACCTGACGTGGCCGTGACTGTTGCGGTGCCTGGACCCAGCGCAGTAACAAGACCCGCAGTGCTCAGATTCACTACGCCGGATAGCGCGCCAGTCCATGAAACTTTGCTTGTAATGTCTTGCGTGCTGCCGTCGTTGTAGGTTCCAGTGGCCGTCAGCTGCTGCGTCTTGCCGTCGAAAATGGACGGGTTCGCAGGCGTGACAGCGATCGAAACCAAAGTGGCGCCGGAAACCGTGAGGGTGTCAGAACCGCTGACGGAACCAGACGTAGCTGTGACTATCGCTGTCCCATTTGCAAGCGCCGTGATCAGTCCCCCGCCGCTGACGGTTGCCACACTGGCAGGGGACACTGTCCAAGCCACGGTACCGGTCACGTTTTGGCTGCTGGCATCAGTAAAGCTCCCAGTTACCGTCAATTGTTGCGTACCCCCTTTTGTCAGGGAAGGATTCGGCGGGGTAACGGCCAATGACGTTAACGCGGGTGGCCCAACGGTAATTGCGGCCGAAGCTCTCATCGAGCCGGAAACTGCAGATATAGTCGCACTACCTTGGGCCAGTGTCGAAACCAAGCCAGTTTGACTGATCGCCGCAACCGTTGCGGGCGACACGGTCCAAGCGACGCTTGCTGTGACGTCCTGCGTAGTCCCGTCGCTAAAGGCTGCCGTAACTGTAATCTGCTGCGTTCGCCCCTTTGCGACGACAGCGCTCGAAGGCGACATTGAGAGGGAAATCATATTCGGTGGAAGAACGGTGAGCGTCTCCGCGCCTCGGATTTGACCTGAAGTCGCCGTGATCATCGCGGTTCCGGAAGCAGTGCCAGTCACTAGTCCAGCAGAGTTCACGCTGGCAATTGCGGAACCCAACGAAGCCCAGGTTGCGGAGTTCGTTACATCCCCGGTGGTGCCGTCGCTGAATGTTCCGGTCGCTGCAAGCTGGATCGTACTTCCTTTCGGCACTGATGAGCCGGGCGGCGTGATTGAAATCGAAATGAGCGACGCTGGAGGAACCTTCAAAGTTACTTTGCCGCTGATCGAGCCGGAGACCGCCTCTATTACCGTACTCCCCGGATGTTTTGCGGTGGCCAAACCAGATTTGTCCACCGAGGCGATGTCGGGATTTGTAGTGGTCCAAGTAACTGTGGAGGTCACGTCCTGTTTGCTACCGTTGGAAAAAACGCCGGTGACCGCGAATCGCTCGCTGTCTCCGATTGGCACAACCGGATTTGCGGGAGAAATCAGGAGGGACGTTAACGACTCGTCGCTATTTTTGCTCGAATGCGAGGACCCTGGGGCTCCGCCGCATGCGCTTAATATGCTCAGGAGGCAGGCCAGTGTGGCGATCGCGCCAATGGCTTTGAATCTTCCCGCGTAGCCCCTGATAACGCTGTGGCTCATAGTTATTCTAGCTGCCGGTCAGGGGGAAGACACGACTACCTAAACAGACTCATACTTTAGAATTACGTCAATAGTTGGGGAATGGCCTGAAGGCTCTAGACAATTTGAGCTAATTTAAGGTGATTAGCCTAGACGAACTAACCCAAATGGGTTATCTCATCTAAGACTAAGAGTAGCAGGGCTTTAGAACATGAATTGTACGCCGGAAAGGTAGCTCTCATCCTCGATATTCCGCTTCCTCGTCCACCGCACCTGGACGAGCGTGGGAATGGCGGCGCTGCCTTCTGAGACGCCGATGTGGCATAGCATGAGGGAGGCACGATCCACGGGTTGATGCGTTAGGAGGCAGAATCCGCCCTTACTGACATTTTGCGCCCGGCCTTGCAATGGTGATTTCGCGGGTTGCTTTTGCTTTAGTGGCGGGACATCACAGGCTTGAACTTCCAGAATTTGCGGAAATCTCGGATAACGGCGGCGTTCGCGTTCGGAGGAGGATTTCACAATCAGTGATGATGCCTCGAACTTAACAATACGTAAATTGCTCGAATGGATTAGTTCAATTGTTTAACGCGTTGGTTTCTAGGCTTGTGAACCAATCACGCGACCCACAATGCCAGAACGTGTTGAGACGCCCATTTTCACCATTACCAGGCGAAGAAAAGCCTTCACCGTGTTGGGGCTGATATTCATTCGGAGCGCGATTTCTTTGCTCGTTAGGCCCTGCAGCAAAAGTTCAACAGTTTCGCGCTCACGGGTGGTTAAATCGAACTGCTTGGTAAGTTGCGATAATGCGGTGGTGCTTGAAGAATACCGCTCGAGCAAGACGCCTAATGAAGGCTGATTGCCGTCATTATTGCAATCCAGGCGAAAGGTGCGGCAGATATAACGCCTTCGGCCAGATTTAAATTCCTTCACGAAATCCAGCGATTGTCGGGATTGGCGGTCAACCAATCCCGAGCGCACCTTGTCGGACAGGAAAATATCGAGGCGTTTAATTTTTTCCGGAACATTAGGAAATGTCAGGATCTGCACGGCCTCGGCATTACAAGCGAGAGGAGCTAACGTGGGATCCATGAGCAAGAATCCAGGTTCCGATATTCCAATGGGCACAGAAAACTCCTTCGACTTTGAGAAACATTTCGAGCTCTTATTTTCAAGAGCCAACCAGGGGAGGAGTTGAATGCCGCGGTGGTGGTTCACTGATCTTCCGCGGAAAGACGCTCAAAAAATACAAAATGGACTACGCTTTTAGGGGAGGAACAGCAAGCTTTGCATTCGAACCGGCGTATGTCAAGAGGCAAAGTGACAGAAATCTGCCGCGGAATCAGGAGATCCAATCAATGCAATTGTTTGGCTTCAGGAGGTATTTGGCCTAAGTTGTGTGGACTAATCCTTTTGGGTTAACCGTTACGGTTAGCCTCCGAGGCTAGTTCACCAGCGCTATTGTTGTCCCTTCCTTCCCGGTGTTTTACTGTGAGCTGGGGTCACATGCACGTTTGGCAGTTCTGGGTCTTGCGATCCCGAGCGCATGAGGAGATTTTTTGCAGACAGCAGGCAGACTTTGATACGAGCGAAGATCAAGATTATCAGCATACTTTTTTGCGCCCTCCCCTTAGTTTTTAGCGTTTCGGCGACGCATGTATTTGCCGCAGTGAGCACTAAGCAAGGAGAGATTTCGACGAAGCCCGTGGTCGCTGTAACGATACAGAAGGTAAAAGAGCCGGCCCAGCAAGCAGCAGTAGCGCAGGAAGACGCAGCGAGCTGTGCTCCAGCTGCAGGGCTTGGCCGATCTAAGTCTGATGTTGCGATTCAGGAGGTTGATAAAGGCCCAGTAGCTTCAGATATCGGATCGGCCGCAAGTAGCGCCGCTATTGAAAATCTTGAACATATATCGGGGAGCGGATCGAACCGGGACCTGGCGAAGGATAAACTTGAACTCTCGCTGGAATCCAGGCCGGATAAAATAGACACGCCGCAAAGTTGTAAACCCGAGTAGGATGTCACAATAAGGCAACGGGTTTTTGGTTCGAAAAAAAGAAATAGCAAGTCTGCGAAGAATGCGCGTTCAACGATCATGACGAAGTTTAAATTCATCCCGGTTCTCGCGATCGCGTTGGAGATGTTCTTCGCCTCCGCTCTGCATGCGCAAAATCCTCCGATGAACTGTACGCCGGATGGGATTATCGAGGTCTGTACCTTAGCGGATACGAGTTCCACTCCTGCTGCGGCAGAAGCAGTTGCGCCCGCGACACCAGCCCCGCCCGTGCCCCATGTCAGTTATAAGGACGGGCAGCTTACGATCACAGCCGAAAATGTGCCTCTAAGCGATGTCCTTCATGAAGTCAGCCGCGCGACTGGAGCCACCCTTGAAGTACCTGCGGGAAGCGCCACAGAGCCCGTCTTTGCCAACATTGGGCCAGGATCGGTCCGAGATGTTATGGTGAAACTTCTCAATGGTACCAAGTTTAACTATGTGATGACCGGATCCCAAGACACCTCCAGCGACCTTAAGAAAATCGTGTTGACTCCGTCAGACCAACCCACGGAAGTCGCCGAAAGCTCCGCACCGGTTAGTCCTGTTCGCGCTGCTGCTCTGCCCCAAGCCGGTTCGGGGCAATCTCCGGAAGAGAAGAGGGCAGCGTTTAAGGCTGAGGTTGAAAATCTCAAGGCGATGCGAATACAAGAGGCCCAACAACGGTACGCAGAGATGGCCTCCAAAGGCCTTCTTCGAACCCGAGACTCGGGTGATGCGGGATCTGGCACGTCGGACGCCACTGCTCCAAGTTCTGTAGCTCCGGTCTCGGGTCCTGCAGTTCCAGAGCCAGGTTCCCCGGCTCCCGACTCCGCTGCCGATTCTTCAAACCAATAGTCCTTCGGCAGTCCCAAAGCGGACGTCTTTTCGGAACGGTCTACGATATTTCCGGCTGACTCAAGGATAATACATACCAGGAACGTTACATCGAGGTCAGTTTTGAGTGCGCGTCTTCAGGCTGAATAGCCCTAAGCCGTGGCAGGAAAGACTCTACTGGCCGAGCACTCCAAATCCCGATGGTGATTCTTTCGGAGTCGGCGTTCTACCCGGACTAGTCCTTTTGGCTAATGCTATTGGGTAATTGATGAACTAATCCGATGGAATTAACTTTTATAACGTAGTGATCAAGACTAAGCCACATGGGTAATTGCAAAGATTCTGATCTAAGATACAGTTTTTGACCGCGCATCCTTAGCTGAAAATTTTCCTCCTCCCCCCAGCCGGCAGCGCCTCAAATTGGAGGATTCTCAATGAAGAAAGTACTATGTAGCATTCTGCCCCTACTAGCTATCGCTTTGGTCATCGCCATGGTTTCCGGCGCTGCCTTTGCGCAAGACAGTGAAGTATTCACCACTAACTATTTCGCCAACGCCACCACGGCTGGCTCGCCAGATGCAACGTTGCGTTTCACTCAACATGGCTCACTCACTCAGGGAAACATATGCGCCATGATCTATGTGTACGCCGCGGATCAGCAGCTGACAACGTGCTGCGGTTGCCCGGTGAGCGGAAACGGCCTGGTACACGAGAGCGTCAAAACTGACCTTCTCTCTAACTATTTGACTCGCACTGAGCCAAACGAAGGCGTTATCCAGATCATTTCCGGACTTCCAGTCGGCGGCGTTTGCGATCCAACCGACGTTGATGTTGTCCCAGAGATTGATTCTTGGGCGACGCACGTCCAGAACAAAATCAGCGGTGCGTTCCCGATTACCGAAGGTCAAGGGGACGAGGAATTGCTGAGCGCCACTGAATCCGCCACTCTCCAGGGCGATTGCGCCTCGGCGATCCGCCTTGGTAGCGGCTACGGCGTGTGCTCTTGCAATGCAGAAGCGTTGAAGTAACCTATGTGCCCGAATGGCGGACGGATTCCGGCCGCCATTCAGCTTTTTACCAGCGGCTGAAGGTATTTTAAATGGCTTAGTTCTTTTGCCTAATCCTATCGGGTCATTGATGAACTACTTCCCGAGTATTAGCTTTACTAACTAGTGTTTCTGACTAAGCCACAAGGGTAATTGTAAAGTTTTCGTTATAAATTAAAGTTCTGTCTGCGCGTCCTCAGCTGAATTGTCCCCTCCCCCCAGCCGGCAGCGCCTCAAATAGGAGGATCCTCAATGAAGAAAGTATTATGTAGCATTCTGCCCATACTAGCTATCGCTTTGGTCATCGCCATGGTTTCCGGCGCTGCCTTTGCGCAAGACAGTGAAGTATTCACCACTAACTATTTCGCCAACGCCACCACGGCTGGCTCACCAGATGCAACGTTGCGTTTCACTCAACATGGCTCACTCTACCAAGGGAACATTTGCGCCATGATCTATGTGTACGCCGCGGATCAGCAACTGACGACCTGCTGCGGTTGCCCGGTGAGCGGAAACGGCCTGATTCACGAGAGTCTCAAAACCGACCTTCTCTCTAACTATTTGACTCGCACCGAGCCAAACGAAGGCGTGGTCCAGATCATTTCTGGAATTCCAAACGGCGGCGTTTGCGACCCAACCGACATCGATCCTTTTCCAATACCGGAAATTGACAGCTGGTTGACGCACGTTCAGAACAAGGTCGGCACTGCGTTCCCGATTACCGAAGGTCGCGGGGACGAAGAATTGCTGAGCTTCAACGAGTCCGCCACTCTCCAGGGCGATTGCGCTTCTGCGGTCCGCCTTGGTAGCGGATACGGCGTTTGCCATTGCAACCCTGAAGCGTTGAAGTAACTTTTGTGCCCGAATGGCGGACGGATTCCGGCCGCCATTCACTTTTCAATTCTCGACGGCGCCAGGTGCGGCTGCTTTTACCAAACCTGGCCCGGTTTTTAAGTTAAAACGATTTCCACGGGGGGAGTTCAGCAAATGAAATATGTATCCAAGGTTTCCGCACTTATCATAGCCTTAGCCACAACCTTAACCGTAAGTTCAGCAGCACAACAAACAAATCAAGGGAATGACGCGGTTGCGAAGGTAGGTGGAACCTACCTCAATTCTGCGGATTTTGAAAAGCAAGAAGCAGGAGATCTCCTGCAAGCGCGATATACGTTGTACCTGAGCGAGCGCAAAGTGCTCGACAAATTTATTGACGATCAGCTCCTGGACTTGCAAGCGAAGAAGGAAGGACTAACCGTAGATCAGCTGTTGGACAAGGAAGCCTACCAGGGGATCAAAGACCCGACCGACGACCAGATGGAAGTGTATTACGAAGGTCTTGGCTCCGACCAGCCGTTTGCCGCAGTTAAGGAGCAGATCCTCGATCACGTCCGTGAGCTCCGTAAGACTAAAGCGCGTGATGCTTATCTTAATAAGCTTCGCGTGCAAAGCAATATCCGCATTCTGCTGGCGCCCCCGGTTGCGGATGTGGATGCGTCAGACTCAAATATTCGCGGATTAAAAGATGCGCCGGTTACGTTGGTGGAGTTTGCCGACTACCAATGCCCCTACTGCGCAAAGATGAACCCTCTGCTGGCTCAACTCCGAAAAGAATATGGAGACAAGCTAGCGATCGTTTACAAGGATTTTCCGCTCCCCATGCACAAAGACGCAGAAAAGGCTGCCGAAGCCGCGCGTTGCGCTGGAGAACAGGGCAAGTATTGGGAATATCATGATGTTCTGTTTGCCACGCACCAGACGGATATAACCAGCCTCAAGAGCCACGCCGGGGAACTGAAGCTTGACCAGGGTAAGTTTGAGACCTGCCTGGATTCCGGTGCGGAGGCTGCGGCGGTGAAGAAGGACCTGCAAGAGGGACAACGGCTTGGCCTGACTGCGACACCAAGCTTCTTTGTCAACGGCCACTTCTTTAACGGGTCGGTTGATTCCAATACCATCCACGAAATCATCGGGATGGAAATGCCTGCTTCGTCACCGGCCGGTGTTTCGGCTGCGGTATCTCCAACCGCAATCGCCCAAACGTCTGCCTCCGCGAAGTAGAACATTTAGCTCGAATGGCCTTGGCGATCCCCACGCCGAGGCTGTTACGAACGAAGGATTGTGGTGTCCATATGACCAGTCTAACGATAAAAATTTTCTCCAGAATCGGACTCGTTTTCGCGTTGATTGCCGGAACATTCGCGGCAGCTACGCCTCTCATCGTTTCTGCCACACCCACGCCGGTAACCGTGCTGAATGCCGGTTCGAAGCAGCAATTTTTGGCCACGACTGCGGCGGGCGCCGTTCAGGTAGTTTATTGGACGGTCTCTGGAAGCGGTTGTTCCGGTTTTGGCTGTGGAACTATCGCCATCAACGGGGGCCTCTACTCTGCCCCCGCAGCCCTCTCCAGTCCTATTCTTGTAACCATCACGGCTATTTCCGTTAGGAATTTTTCAAACACCGGCTCCCTGACGATCACCGTTAATCCAGGTGCGGGTGCCGGAGGTGGGACCACGGTTAGCATCTCGCCCCCGACCAGCCTTCAGTTGAACGCTGGCGCGTCAGAAACGTTTTCCGCAAATGTTCTGGGTAATGCCAACACCGCCGTCACCTGGAGTGCTGGTGGCACCGGCTGCGGCGGGACATGCGGTACGATTACGCCGGGTGGATTTTACACGGCTCCCAGTTCCCTGACTCGAACTCTATCGGTTGTTATCACCGCGACTTCTCAAGCCACTCCGTCAGCCTCGGCTTCTGTAACCATTCAATTGACACCTGTTGTAGCAGTCTCAATCGCTGCGTTCAATTCTCAAATGGCGCCTGGAACATCTCAGCAGTTTTTCGCGACGGTAACCGGTTCTTCGATTCAATCGGTGACGTGGAGCGTTTCTGGGGGCGGGACAATATCCTCGTCGGGATTTTACACTGCGCCGGGCACGGTAGCTTCTCCGTTGAGCGTGACCGTGCGCGCCACGGCGAATGCAAATACATCGAAGTTCGCCACGGCCGCCTTAGTCGTGGGTCCGATCGTTACGATTTCTGTTTCGCCGTCCGGGGCCTCGCTGTCGGTAAATGCGCAACAGCAATACAGCGCATCTGTTACGGGTGCTTCCAGTACTACTGTCTCGTGGAGTGTTTCCGGTTCTGGCTGCTCCGGTGCGGCCTGCGGCGCTATCTCGACAATAAGCCCCACAACTGCACTGTACCTGGCTCCTTCCACGGTGCCGAGCCCGGCCAATGTAAACATAATTGCCACTTTGGCTGCAGATTCGTCCAAGAGCGGCTCGACTATCGCGACAATTGTCCCATCAAGCAATAGCCGCTTAAGCGGGCAATATGCCTTCCTGTTCCGGGGGTTCGATGCTTCCGGGCCATACCAGGCCGCCGGCAGTTTTACATCGGATGGGAACGGCAAGTTAGCTAACGGAGTCGAGGATATCAACTGCGGTCTCGGCGCCTCCGATCCAATCTGTGCCTCAGGCCCAGTTTCCGGTGCTTCATTGACCGGTACCTACACCATCAGCGCGGATGGTCGGGGCACGTTTACCGTTGCTCCAGCCAGCGGCCCAGCTCAGACCTTCTCGCTTGCCATGAATGCCGCGAATACAAAAGCACGCTTCATCGAGTCCGATTCCGCCACAAGCGGCATCCGCGGCTCGGGCGTTCTGGAATTGCAGACTCCTTCAGCATTCACTAACGCTTCTCTCAGTACCGCATATGCATTCAATCTCAGCGGAGTTGATTCTTCAGGGCTGCCGATAGCAGCGGTCGGAAATATGGCATTGTTTGTAACAAACTCGGTACCTACAATTTCGTCGGGAGTGATGGATGTAAACGATAACGGCAACCTTTCTTGCTACCCGGAGGAGACGGCCGGCAGTACGTCCTGTATTTCAGCCGTTCCGGCATTTCAGTGGTTCGCTGGAACTTATAACGTCGGTCCCAACGGGCGCGGCACAGCACAGTTCTCTATCCAGGGTTTTGACGGCAACAGCGCTGATGTGAGCGTGTTCAACTTCAGCTTATATATCATTTCCCCTGGGGAGTTCTTTTTGCTTTCGATGGACGACCCCGGACTTACAAGTAATCCGGTATTTAGCGGACAGGCGCTGGGTCGATTAGTCGCGCCCTCCACCGCCTTTCAGCCAGGTCTGGCGGTTTTCAGTTGGTCGGGCTCCTCAGTGGTCCCAGCCGGATCGGCGCCCGGAACTCTCGGGACGCCTCAAGCGGCTATCGGGCAGGTTTCGATATACGACAGCACCGGTGACCTCACTGGCTTGCAGTATGACCTAAACAATGGCGGCGTAGTAACTTGGGCGACGGGCCAGGGTATTTGCAGCACCACAAACAAAAAAGGGCTAATTATTCCCAGCGGCACCTGTACCTACACCGTTCAACCAAACGGCGACATTCTCGTTGCCGGTGGTAGCGCTCCGAACCTCACTCAATTTCGCGTATTCCCGATATCAACAAATGCCGGGTTCTTGCTGGGACCTTCCGTCACCGTCGGCAAAATTGAATCCCAATCCACGGGCTTTCCATTTCCATTTATGTTCGGCTCCGATCTAATGGTTTCGCCGACTGCCCCATTGATATCTGGAACGGGCAGTTTTGGCCAATCCGTAACCCGGACCGCTCCGGTAACAGGAAATGAAGATAAATCAGATGAATCCCTACCGGGTGGCTTTATGTCTGATCTACCTTTCACAGGGTACTACGCTAATCCGACGCTGCCAAACGGGCACGCCTTCATGTATTTTGGCGCTCCCGGAGTACCATCGTTAGATTTTTGGGTGGTCAGCTCTACCAAAATGGTGGCCATTGATGTTGATAGCGGCGTGGTGCCGACCGTCATCATTTTTGAACAATAAGAGGCTGCGGAAAAAGGTCGCGACTCTCAGTCGCGACCTCACTATTACGAGATCCGTCGCTCCTAAAAATCAATGGTTAGCCCGATTTAATTGGCCTTGCCTCTGGCTAACACTGCGAATCCCCCGCGCAGTCTTGCTAGTTCCTGCGCAGTAACGGTCAGCGTCAAAATAGTTCGTTGGCTGGATTCGTCAATCGTGGGAGAATAAGTCCCCGGAGGAATGAAAAATGAAGAGATTCGCCTTTACTTTGTGTGTAGTCGTTGGTCTTCTGGCCAGCGGTGCGTTATGCGAGGACAATGCGACGGCGCTCCTGCAGAAAGCAAAAGCAGGGGATGCTGAGTCCCAAGCAAAAATTGGAAACATGTATGCCCTTGGCCGCGGCGGCGTTGATCGCGATGGTCAGGAAGCGGTGAAGTGGTTCACAAAGTCAGCCCAGCAAGGCAATGTAGACGGCGAGTACTATCTTGGGGTGATGTATGAATTGGGGCGCGGGGGCATTCAAAAAGATGCTCCCACAGCCATTAAGTGGTATACCCTCGCCGCGAAACAGGGGAAGGTTGATGCCCAATTTGCCTTGGGACAGATTTACGACAGAGGCCGCGGCGTACCCAAGGACCCCGCGATGGCGGCGAAATATTATCAAGAAGCCGCCGCCCAAAACCAACCTATAGCTGAACAGAGACTTGCGGCAATGTACGAAACCGGGCAAGGCGTCCCCCAGGATTACGTTGCTTCGATGAAATGGTATATGAAGCTGTCCGATAACGTCGCCTATGCCCAATATAAAATCGGCTTTTTCTATGAGAATGGTTACGGCGTGCCGAAGGACAGGGATAAAGCGTTGGACTGGTATCGCAAAGCGGCTGCGCACGGATCGGGTGAGGCTGTAGCTGCACTCAAAAAGATGGAAAACTAATCACCCGAACGGCTGGGACTGTATCTGAATAAGCGGACCTGACGGAACCGCCCGCGATCTCAGCAGCATGTTGGCGCTTGGAATTCCGGTGCGATGGAACGATTTTTCGCAATCGGCCGTCGAAGGTCCGCGCATGCTTCCCTCCATGTAAGCTAACCCCGGGCATCGGCTACACGTCCCTACATGGGAGCAGGTTGAGCAAACCGGAAGATGCTTGGCGCGAATCGAGCGAACTTCCTTCAGCTCGTTTGAATTTTTCCATATATCAACAAATTTCTGTTTCCGCAAATTGCCGCTGGGTAAGGGAAACTGCACGCAGGGAAACACGTCCGCGTAAGGAGTGATATAGCACGACGTGTGCCCCGCACTGCATGGATATCCCTCCATCACGTCCTCATCAGGAGCGGGCGGGGGAGCGCAGAACTCTTCCACGTTCCCCACCAGAGCTTCATTGTGGAATATTTGCGGAAGCTCTGATCCTGGAATACGCAATCGTAGAATCGAAGTGTCTCCGTCCATCTTTGGAGTGATGGTTGGGTCCAGCGTGTAGTGAACGCCAAGCTCCTTCGCCAGCGCCATCACGCCGGGGCCATCGCAGGAATTCACGGTCATCAAAACATTCGCGATGGTGACCTTTAATCCCTGTTCCTTGAGGAACCGAATAGCCTTAATCGTGCGCTTCAGTGAGCCTGGAAGTTTGGTGATGGCATCGTGAACTTCTGGGCGGTGAGAATAGACGCTGATCTGGATCTGCTCGACGCCAAGTTCGCGAATCCTCTTTGCTTCCTTCTCTTTAATCATTACCGCATTGGTTTTTACTTTCACGTTGAAGAGAAGGCTGCGCGCGTAGGCGACAATCTCAAAGAAATCGCGTCGCATAAGAACTTCGCCGCCGCTTAGAGTCAGAAAAAACACTCCGGCATCGGAGAGCTGATCTAGGATGTCGAAAATCTCCGCAGTGGTCATCTCGCCATGATCATCGTGATCGAGATAACAATGAACGCAGCGCTCATTGCAACGGTAAGTTATGTCAAGATGGACGCTGATTGGAATGCCAAGACCCATGGCCTTTTGATTCATCTCGGTGAGTAGACTCATTCGGCTTTATTCCTTCCCGCCTGCGAATCAATTGGTTGTTGAGAAATTAGAAGAATTCCGTGACCAGCCAGCTCGTCCACGAATTGTTCAGCGTCACGTTTGGCTTCAACTGGATCTACCTGGAATTGAGTACAAATCTTTTGGGTGATGATTTGAGAAAGCGGCGTGTGTCCATCGGCTGCCTGCCATATCGTGGTCGCGACTTCGTTAAGCGTAAAAAATGTCGAATCCGTGGCTGACATGATCATCATTTCTCCGCCCAATAAGCGGGCCGCGATGGCGGAGCTTCTCGCGATGTATTTTTCCTGCATCAGTTCCCTGCTGTACGAAGTGTCTCCCAAACTCGCTCGTCCGGGACGAATACTAATTTGCGCACCGGCACTCTTTCAACGAAATTGCATGCTGCTTGAAAGACCAAGTTTACTAGCTCAGAATCCTCCGCAAAAAACAAAATATTTCGAAGCAATAAGCGGGCTGCCTCGTCGGGAGAAACTGCCTTGATCCGGTTCTCTGGACCTTTTTCCAGAAAGAATAACGCGGCTACCGGTGCAGACACATTTTTGCCTGGCCTCGACAGTTCCCCGGCGAAAGGAGTTCCAAATGCTCGATATTCCACGCCATCAGGTCTGACGTAAGAAATCTCGTCGGTAAGCAAGGTCACATCTGAAGGAGCTAGTCGCGAGATAGTAGTCTTGCCAGCACCCGAAACCCCCGCGAACAAGAATGCGGCTCCATTCCGGGCGGCGCTAGCGGCATGAAGAAGAAATCCACCCTCACGAGCGAGAATCAATGAATGCACAATTCGCAAGACCGTATCCGGAGAGTAAGGATTCAAGGACTGGCGAATATGGCCGAGGCCCGTTCGAGGATCCCATTCGGCATGAAAGTCATTCCTGAGGAAGGTCCATCGGCCTTGCTCCATTTTCACTCGCAAATCTTCTTCTGAATTAAGGTCCGCGCGGGGTTCGATCAGCTCAAGTGTGAAATGAGAGTGCGCCCTTTGCGACGGCGTCAAAAAGGGAGAATACCGGTCCTTGAAAAGTTGCTGGAGGGAAGGATTTTCAGTTTGTAAAGCTATCGCGGTTCCACCGATCTCAACCACTACCGAGTCATTAGCCGCTGCCATTCTGGCGTCAGGCATTGTTCCGGGGGCCGGTGGCATGAGGCTTTCTTGTGATGGCTTCAAAAAAACCGCGCGAGATGGACAAAGCCATTCGTCCTTGGTCGGGTTCGAAATGAATGAACGCGCAACGCCAGGCTTCGCAAGGAATCGGAGTTGCATAGCACCCAACCTGCCGCCCGCATGAGAGGCGCAAGCTGGCGCTTCGGAACGATAGTTCGGCCGCCGCGGTAAATGCTCGAGACACGACCGAGTAATTGGGGCTTTGAAATTATGGGATCGTTTTGAGGCACGGCATCCCCACGCGTGACCAAGTGCAGCGACTCTTCGGTCCGCAGCGTTTCTACTATTCGATGAACAAAAAAACCGTCGTCCGATTCATACAGCACAATATCCCCGCGAGCCACGGCGGCGACCGCCCCTCCTTCGATGCTGACAATATCTCCGGGCCAAACAGAGGGCAGCATGCTGGTGCCCAGAACTTTCAGCCGAATTGATCCCCCGGCACGAAGAACTTCCGCGCTCAGTTTCATTTTATGGGTCTCGCAATTATCGTTTCCGGCGGGCATGAACTACAAAAATTATGAGCTTTTCCGGTTAAACTTACATTGGCTTCTTATTGGACTCGTCTTGCCGCAATGGAGGGCCATAGTCTCAAACACTCTCTCGAACTTGAATGCAGGTTTTTCGTACTGCCTTCGTGGAGCGCAGGTTGTTTTCTCAACGTTATCCGTCTTCTTTTGAGTCATGAGGCCACTGAGGCGCGTTCCGCGAGCAACTGACGGGCGACGCGCATCCCGGCAAGTCTACAACATTTCTGCAGCAGTCGAAGCATTATTGCAACGTCACCTGGTTAAGCTTTACCGCCTGATGCTTGTTGTTATTAGAAAAGTAGATATTGGAAGCTTGCGCCTGCGAGCTTACATTGTCAATTATAATTCCGCTGACTCCGCCCGCTTCAGTCGTCGGGTCGCTGATCCCTGGACCTGCTGGAACGAATGGATTTGTCGTGATGTCAACATACTTCACCAGACCTTGCGTCTTCATGCTGAAATAAACGCGATCAACGCCGCCGCTCGCCCATTCCGTCATCGCGGTACATTCATCTCCGGTCGTCCCCAGACCCAGGGTCACGGCATCAATTGTGGTATTCATGTTACGGCTAAGGTCGAAGCCGACCCGATAAAGGAACGGATTACTACTCGTGTCATAGCCGCAGCTGTAAATAAACCATGGTAGGCCGGGAGTATTTGTAGCCTGGGAATAATAATTATCATTCAGCGCGGGAAGATGAATGCTGCTCACGCTGCCCAAACCCAGGCTTGCAGTTCGCGGGGATGTAAAATTGGCCGTGCTGGTCTGAACCAGTACCGCATTGGCGCCATTATCGCCCGTCGCGACATACAAAACACCATCGTTGCCATCTACGATCGGCGGGGTGATAATTCCGCCGGTGGCAGAACCGCTTCCAACCGTGAGCGGCGATCCGGTTATTGGCGTGCCTGTGGATACCGAAAATCCGTAGAGCTTTCCGTTCGAACTACCCACGAAGATGTTATTGCTGGCAAAATCGTACACCGGACTGGTCAAGATTTTCGTTCCCGCAGTCACAAATCCGCTTGATCCAAAGGTTGAGTCAATGCTGGGAGCAACCGGCGCACTGACGCAGGCCGGCAGTGTGCAAAAAACATTCTTGATCCGGTACAGGACCCCGGTGGTGGTCCCAACATATGCGAAGTCATTAATGTCATCATAAAAAGGAGCCGAACCGGTGTCTCGGCCAGCCAGCGTGAGAGAAGTCATCTGATCGGGCCCAGGAGGGGTGGCCACTACTGTAGGCGCGGTAGGAGCTGCTATGGTTCCGCTGTTAGCCGCCCACGCCAGTACGTGGAAGCTACTGTTCGGAGTGGCATTGTCCATAAAAGCGATGAATCTACCATCGTCAGAGAGCACGACGGACTGAGTTATCTTAGTTCCGGTGTTATAAGCAAAGTAGGTTGAGGCTTGCGCTCCGGCGCAAAGTCCCGCTGGAACTCCAGTGTAAAGCTGATTGAACCCGACGAGGTTCGCCTGCGTTGCGGTGCTATTTACATTTAAGCCAAATACAACGAAGTCATTCACGCAGTCCGGAGGCGCTAATATGTCAAACGAATATTTCGCCGGGGATTGATCCGCTGAAAGTGTTCCGCCCATAGCGATTGCCCAATCGCTGTGGGGGCGGCTTTTTCTTGTCTTCGACAGGACGAAAGAACTCGACGTATTCCGGGCCAGCGGAGCAGCGAACTGGTGCGCATGCCATCGCATAACCCAATTTTGCAACAGACGTGGGCTGTTCCCGGCTTGGATTTGAGAAGCGGGTGTCCCTCCGGCAGTCACAACTGTGTGTGCATGGCTCCAGTCCTGCACCATGCCCACGTGAATCTTCGCAGTTTGAGCGGCACAGGCTGAGAAAGCCCACACCAAAAGGATTGAGATTGCTGAAACGCGGAGGCAGGCACGGCTCGAAACAAATCTGGAATGATTCATAGATTTCTCGGCGGGGTTATATTCAAAGTATATTCCTGTTCCAAAAGGGGATCAATGCCCGGTTGAGTGTTTGGAATGGTTACCTGGGTTATTATCCAATCAGTTACTTCCCGGGGGAAGACCTTAGCGCGGCATTTTGGCTCATCGTTAGCAAAGCGGTCCGCGCCAGCCTTTCAACCACGGCAACATCCCCACCATCGAAGGCGAAAGGCTGCGTCGAAAAAACTTCGAGTAATCCTACAATTTGACGTTCGTATTGAATGGGCGCGGCCACAATCGAGCGTATTGCCAGTCCGTGGCATACGGCTTTATCCACACGCGGATCGGATTCGGCATCGTCGCAACGAACGGTATTTCCGGTGCGGACGCATCCTCCTGAGAAACCGATGTTCACATCTACCGTCGCACCCAGCGCAGGCGCTGCATCTCCGACGCTGGCCCTGCAAGTCAAGAATCCGTTATTCGCAAGCGCAAGTGCGGCGCCGGTAGCGCGAGTCAATGTTTGCGCGCGTTCCGCGATGACTTGCAAAGCAGCGTCGAGATCCGATCCCAGCGAATTGAACTCGAACTGAACCGTTGAAGCCTGTTGTTCGCCGCTTTGCTCCGCGGAATTAGGCTCCGCCTCAAAATCAATAGACCGGGGCTTGTCCGTCGGAATCTCATGTAAGTTGCCTTGCAAATCTGCCAGCAATGATTCGTCCAGCGTGAACTTTGGTGCCTTCCGGCTGGGCTGCGTAGCATTGACGGTTAGCCACTCCTGTAAGCGCAGGCGTGCATCTACCGGCAAATCCGAGAAGCGTATTCCTGCTCGCCCGAGCGTATCCGCCCAAGCTACATAACCTGTGGTTTCCACGCTGCCGGAGGGTTCGGGGAGATTGAGCTTCAGAGGGATGGCGCGGTTCGCGTCAGGGGAGACAGGTGCCAGCATTGCCAGGCCCCGTTCGCTAAGATCAAGGATCATCCCGCTGCTAACGCCGTCAAAGATCGCAAACACCGGTGTCCGCATCTTGTGGCGAACCGCGTTCCGCCTGTCTGGAATGATCTTCTGGCTATCCATAGCGAAGAAGTTCTTGAGGGTACACGAAGTTGCTCAAGTACCGTGAGGACTTACTTATTTATCATGAAGCACAGTTCCCCGGACACGCGAAAGTTCATTTGCAGCTTCTCCACTACGCTGCGTATGGATGTCGAGTTAGGAGCTGACTCTGCCTGATGCCGTCTCCAGACTCTGCGAATTTGAGGAAAAAACGGATCTCGTGGCTGGATAAACGCGATCATAGGCCTGATATTGCTTTTTCAATACTGACTCGGCCACTGCAACCGGTGCGATGTGAGTTTTAACACGCACCACAGCTTTGCACGCCTCGTCCACGGATGACCAGACCTTCGCCCCAACACCGGCGAGGATCGCAGCGCCGTAAGCAGCTCCTTCTTCGGCCTCCACCGTCTCCACTTCGTGCCCATACACATCGGCCTGAATCTGCCGCCAGAGCGAAGATCTTGCTCCTCCGCCTCCTAAACGAATGTTATTCACTGGGACGCGCATTTCCTCGAAGATCGCAAACGTATCTTTTAGGCTGAAAGCCACGCCTTCGAGAATTGCGCGAATCACATGGCCGCGAGTATGCGACGCCGTAAGTCCCACCAAAGCAGCCCTGGCATTAGGATCGAGATGAGGAGTGCGCTCTCCCATCAGGTAAGGGGTCCACAGCAATCCTTCCGCGCCCGCCGGGACTTTGGAGGCCTCGTCGGAAAGACGCTCGTAGGGATCGCGGCCATCGTCTTTACCCGCGCCAAACTGATCGCGAAACCATCGCAGCGAGAGACCTGCTGCCTGGGTAACTCCCATCACGTGCCATCGCCCCGGAATGGCGTGGCAAAAAGTATGCAGCCGACCCTTTGGATCAAGCGCGGGACGATCGGTTGCCGCAAAAACGACTCCGGAAGTTCCGATCGTGGCGCTAGCCGATCCCGGCGCGACGATGCCCATTCCAGTTGCGCCCGCGGCTTGATCCCCTGCACCGGCCACGACGGGCGTGCCCTCTCTCAATCCAGTTGCAGCCGCCCCCTCATGATTTATTTTCCCACAGACATCTTGAGATTCGTAGAGCTTCGGCAACAGCGACTCGCTAACCTCGGCCGCTTTCAAAACCTCACTCGACCAGCGACGTTTGGCAACATCCAGCATCAAGGTTCCAGAGGCATCCGCGACATCCGTTGCCTTGTCTCCGGTCAATCGGAATCGGACGTAGTCCTTCGGAAGCATTACGGAACGCACGCGAGCCCAGTTTTCAGGTTCGTTCTCGCGGACCCAGAGCAATTTTGTCAGGGTAAAATTTGGTAGAGCTGGATTGCACGTAAGCTGAATCAGGCGTTCAGCGCCAATCTTCAGTGTCAATTCTTCGGATTGCTTTTCGGTGCGAACATCACACCAGATGAGAGCCGGACGGATTGGAGCATCTGCTTCGTCGAGCATAACTGCGCCGTGCATCTGTCCGGAGAACCCAACACAGGCAATATCCGCACCGGTGAGATTTCCATTCGACAAAGCGCCGCGAACGGCTATTCCGCAGGCACGCCACCAATCTTCGGGGTTTTGCTCCGCCCATCCGATCTTAGGAGACGCAAACGGTTCGTGGTCCTCGGTCGCCGACGCAACGATCTGTCCGTTTCTATCTACAATCAGGGCGCGAGTACCGCCGGTGCCGACGTCAATACCTAATAGGTGCATGTTTGGATGGTTACTTGCTTCAGATTAAGAGGACGGCTAGCCTTTTTTGAAGCCGCGCGCATCGTAACGTTCAGAGCGGTGTTATAGTACCACGGGCTTACTGCATTGAGACGAAGGGGGACTGTACGAATCGAGCCGTGAAATGAGATTATGTAAGGCTTATTAAGTCGTCGAAAATAGTACCCGAAGTCGCATAGATTTCTATGGCAGACAAGAAGCGCCTGACACAGTTAAAGAAAACGCTGGAAGCCCGCCGCGCGGAATTGCTTCGCAGCCTGGCGGAAACTCAGCAGACGAGCCGGACGGTTCAGCAAACTTACGGCATTGACGAAGGCGACCGCGCGAACATCTCCCACGATAAAGACATCCTTCTGCGTCTGAGCGCGCATGAGCGAACCATAGTTGAAGGCATTGACGCCGCGTTGGCGCGAATTCGCGACGGAAGCTACGGCGAATGCCTTAACTGTGGACAGGAAATTAATGCGAAACGCCTCGAGGCTCTTCCATGGAGCCGCTACTGCATCACCTGCCAGGAGCTGATCGAAGAAGCGCGATAGAAGGTCGTATCCTGTGTTGCATCCTTCCAACGGAGGGACGGGCGTCTCGCCCGTCCTGTCATCACTCGTATCCGGCTCACACAACCTGCCGCGTGGATTTTCCCTCTAACGCACGGGAGAAAAACAATGGCAACCAAAAAGAAATCGAGTGGACGAAAATACGGAAAAGCCGCCGGCAAAAGCGTTAAGAGCGCAATGCATCGGGAAAAAAGAGGAACTCTTCGTTCCGGCAAGGGCGGCAAGGGCGGAAAAGTAACCAGCCGGAAGCAGGCAATCGCGATCGGCCTGTCGGAAGCAAGAAAAAAAGGCGCCAAAGTCCCGAAGAAAAAATCCAGCTAGAAATAAACGGGAAATATCTCTGGCAGAGACGCAGCTTGCTGCGTCTTCTTTTTTGCGATGTAGTCCAACCGATTTCGGAAGGGCACGACTTCCACAGTTTTCCGAAAAAGTCGCTGCCGGCGGCGATTAGCTTCGAAAGGGCGGGATTTACAGCTTCATTACTTCGCTTTGAATTTTTCCATCTCTTCGCTGGCAATGTGGAACCCGGTGTTGGCTGCTGGCACTCCCGCGTAGATCGCAGTTTGCAGCAAGACTTCTTTCAGATCGCATGCTTCCAGCTCATGCGATAGTCCGGCGTGCACATGCAATCGGAACTCTTCCCATCGTCCCAGGCTTGCGGCAATTGCAAGTGTCAGCAGACGCCGGCTTCGCTGACTTAGTCCCGGACGCGTCCAGATCGTGCCCCACGCATATCTCGTAATCAGATCCTGAAAATCCCGGGTAAAGTCCGTGGTCGCGACGGTGGCTCGATCCACGTGCGCGTCGCCAAGCACTTCGCGTCGGATTGCAAACCCGGCTTCCAGAGGGCCGGAAGATGCATCTCGTGGCCGAAGAAATTCCAGCAATGCTTCTGTAAAAGATCGAGGCCGCTCGATATTGGACAAATGCGCCGCGGGCAAACGAACTACTTTAACGCGAGGAATCTCGCGAGCCGATATTTCTCCATGACCTTCCCATGGCGCGGACACATCCTTCTCGCCAACGATCAAAAGTGTCGGAGTCTGAATTTTGTTTAACAGCTTTGTGCTGTCGAAATCTCGAAGCGCCGCACAACATCCGGCATATCCAACCGGGTTTGTGCCAAGCAGCAAGTTCCGCATTGCCTCGGCATGAACATCCCTTCGCGAAAGCGTCTCCGGAGAAAAGAATCGCTGCATCGCGATCTCAACAATCCCTTTCATTCCATTTTCAAGCACGGTTTCTTGGCGTTCGTCCCAATTGGCGCGCGAACCGAACTGCGGAGACGTATTTGCCAAAACAAGCTTGGCGACGCGATCAGGAGCGTTGATTGCCAGCCATTGTGCGATGGCGCCGCCGAGGGAAAGTCCACAGAAGGAAAATTTTGAGATGCCCAGAAAATCAACAAGTCCGATTACATCACGGCCCAACTGCTCGATTGAATAATCCCCGGCAGGCGCGTCCGAAGCGCCGTGCCCGCGAGTGTCGTAGCGTAATATTTGGAAATACGGTACTAACTCTTCAACCTGCTGCGCCCACATGCCATGGTCCGTGCCAATCGAGTGAGATAAGACGAGCACAGGCGCGCCGCTCTTCCCTTCGAGGCGGTAGAACACTCGATGGCTTTCAACGATTGCGAATGGCATGATTGCTTATTCCTTCTTGTTGTCAGGATCGGGTGCCAAAGAGGCAAGCAAGCTTGTTCGGAATTCTTCGGCGACGCCGAGATACAGTTCGGGAATTTCAAGATCGTTCCAAGTCTTGGCATCGAGATGACGCGTGATTTCCGGCATTTCCGCCAGGATTTCAGAAAGACGGCGATTGTGTGAAATAGCCTCCCGAGTGGCGTCTTCGAGCAGTTTGTGAGCAGCCTCCCGTCCAAGTCGCGCCGACAAGGTCATCATTGCTTTCTCTGCGAACACCGTTCCGTTCGTCGCCTCAATATTGGCTCGCATTCGCGCCACGTCCACGGTAAGTCCCTCAACGACTTCCGCCATGGAATGAATAGCCAGCCCAGTAGCCTGAATTATCGCCGCCGCCGTTGGCCATTCCG
The DNA here is from genome assembly GCA_963720075.1 of uncultured Acidobacteriaceae bacterium. GTDB lineage: Bacteria > Acidobacteriota > Terriglobia > Terriglobales > Acidobacteriaceae > PALSA-188. The sequence continues at coordinate 251,657 of CAVREG010000019.1, forward strand.
CTTGCCAGCCGCCAACTCCTCGTTCATGGTCTTGAATCATTCCGGAAAGAAAATTCGCAACGAGCCCCGGAACTCGATTGGCAGCCGCAAGCACCAGCACGCACCCCACAGGGTTATGTTTGTTCGGCATTGTTGAAGAGCCGCCCTTGCCGGATTCCCCTGCTTCAGCTACTTCACCGACTTCATTTTGAATCAACAGGCTGATATCTCGGGCCATCTTGCCGAGAGCGCCCGTGAGCACACCGCACGCGCACATCAGTGCGGCCAGACGATCGCGATGCGAGTGCCACGGCGCATCGGGATACGCGAGTCCAAGTTCATCGGCAAGAGCTTTTCCAATTGCGATTCCCTTGTCGCCGAGGAACGCCAGCGTTCCACTTGCGCCGCCGAACTGAAGGACCAGAGCATCCGCGAAACTCTGATTCAGCTTTTCACGCGAGCGATGAATGGATCCCAACCAGCCTGCGCCTTTGAGTCCGAACGTGACGGGAGGCGCAGGCTGCATCAGCGTACGTCCCAACATGACGGTGTTGGCATGTTTTTCTGCCAATCCACGCAGTGATTTTTCCAATCGCGAAAGATCAGATTCGAAAATGCCTTGCGCCTTCTTGAGCAAAAGAAGGAGCGCCGTGTCGGCCACGTCCTGACTGGTCGCGCCCCAGTGCACGAAACTCGCGGCAACCGGATCATCGGCATGCACACGTCCCCTGAGAGCTTTGACCAGCGGAATGACAGGCGTGCCGTCTCGAAGACTATCCCGGGAAATCGCCTCAGCGTCAAAGAACTCTAGTTTGGCTGAGGCTGCTATCTTCTCAGCGGCGTCATGCGGAAACAAGCCGAGGAGCGCTTCGACACGGGCGAGCGCAACCTCGAATTCAAGCATGGATTGCAGCACTGACTGGTCAGAAAATAGCTTTGCGAGTTCGTCGGTGGTCGCTAAACAATCAATCAGCCGCATGACCGTCTGACCTGACAGACATTGCAGAGATTAACACTCAATCAGCCGATATTGGAAAGCGTCGAAGTGAATCGAGATGTCAACTTTCCGCCTCAGCTGTGCGCGCATCGGATAATAGATGACGGCTGACAAGTGACGTCGCCATCCGCTTAACTATCCTTTTGAATTTTGTTAGTATTGCCACCTACACTTCTATCGGAAGCAGCCCGCGAATCGCCAAAAGGAGGAAACATGGCAACCACACTAGCGGCCCCCACACTTCACAAGAATGTCTCTGAATATCTCAGCAAACCACGAAAGATGCTGGTGGATGGCAAATGGGTAGACTCCGTTTCGGGTAAGACTTTCGAAACCTACAATCCTGCGACGGGCGAAGTTCTCGCCAGGGTTGCCGAGGGTGATCGCGCCGATATTGAGCAAGCCGTCAAGGCTGCACGGCGTGCTTTCGAAAGCGGGAAATGGCCCGAAATGACTCCATCGAAAAGAGGTCGCCTGTTGTGGAAGCTGGCCGACTTACTTGAAGCAAACCTTGAAGAATTTGCGCAATTGGAAACTCTCGACAATGGCAAGCCTCTCACCGTCGCACGCGTGGCCGACGTTCCCCTCGCGATTGATATGTTCCGCTACATGGCCGGATGGGCTACCAAGGTGGAAGGCAACACCATCCCGATCTCGTCCGGAGGCGCGAAATATTTCGCCTACACATTGCGCGAACCGGTCGGAGTCGTCGGCCAGATCATCCCGTGGAATTTCCCTCTATTGATGGCGGCGTGGAAACTGGCGCCAGCACTGGCCGTCGGCTGCACCGTGATTTTGAAGCCCGCTGAGCAGACTCCGCTGACGGCTTTGCGTTTGGGCGAGTTAGCAATGGAAGCCGGATTCCCGGATGGAGTATTGAACATCGTCCCCGGCTTCGGCGAAACGGCAGGCGCGGCGCTCGCTGCACACCCTGACGTAGATAAAATCGCGTTCACCGGATCCACCGAAGTCGGCAGACTGATTCTTCAGGCTGCTGCTGGAAATCTAAAGAAAGTTTCTTTGGAGCTGGGAGGAAAGTCTCCCAACATTATTTTCCCTGACGCAGATTTGAAGGTCGCAATTCCCGGCAGTGCCAGCGGAATCTTCTTCAATCAAGGCCAGTGCTGTTGCGCCGGATCACGACTCTTCGTGCATAAGAGCATCTTCGACGAAGTAGTGGATGGCGTAGCGAAAGTCGCCAAAGAGTTTCATGTAGGACCGGGCTTCGACGCCGCAACCAACATGGGCCCTCTGGTTTCGCAGGAGCAGTTGGACCGTGTCTGCGGCTATCTCGATTCCGGAATCAGCGAAGGCGCAAAAGCAGTCGTTGGAGGCAAAAAGAAAAGCGGCGCCGGATATTTTGTCGAGCCCACCGTGCTGGTGGACACCAAGCCCGACATGAAAGTGATCAAAGAAGAAATCTTCGGACCGGTGGTCGCGGCCATTCCATTCAGCGATCCCGAAGAAGTGGTTCCCACAGCGAATAATTCGATCTACGGACTCGCAGCCGCCGTATGGACTCGCGACATCGGCAAGGCACATCGCACCGCCGCGAAACTTCGCGCGGGGACCGTGTGGATCAACTGCTATAACGTCTTCGACGCGGCGCTACCATTCGGAGGTTACAAGCAATCAGGCTGGGGCCGCGAAATGGGCCACGACGCGCTGGAGCTGTACACGGAGACCAAGGCAGTCTGCGCCCAGCTGTAAATAAAACATCCGCTCACGGAGGCCCGGTCAGTCTCCGTCCGGGCGGCGGAGCAGTTCGCGGAACGGCTGGCCCACCGGCGTCAGCTGAGACGATTTCACAGTCTGGGCGAGAACCCGCTGACGAGCAAGCGGGTGGAGTATGGCAACAAACAGAGTATGGCAAGCGCCATCTCCATGGAGCGACATAGCCCTAGACGAAAATCCAGGGCAGAAATGGCTATTTTGCGATCATCGCTGCGCCCATGTGTGCTCAATCTTCGGCGGACTCTGCAAGGTTTGCATCACTACGCAATACTGTTCCGTTTTCGCCTGCAGCGCACTTAGCTGTTGCTCCGTCGCTTGCGTCGCGCGGACGTCGAAAGTGACCCGGATACTCTGGAATCCGACTGGTACTTCTTTCGATATTCCCAGGGTTCCCTGGAGGTCAAGATCGCCTTCGACCCTGACATCAATTCCCTCGGTAGGTATTCCCATCGCAGCGGCAACCATCTGGCAAGTGATCTGCGCGCAGGCGGCGAGCGCGCCCAGCAGCAGGTCTCCGGAGCAGGCTCCGGTGCCCGCTCCCCCAACGCCCTGGTGCGCTTGCGCACCGTAGATTGCCCGCCCCAGGTCGACCGAGCATGAGATGGGCGCGTCAGTCTGACTGCTGCGCGCGGTCAGCGTGATTCGCGAGCTGGCTGGGTCTTGGCGGTACATATCTTTGAGTGGACGCTGCAACGATCGAATATCCATAAAATCGCCTCCGAAACTTGGGTATTATAAGCTTATCCGTGAATGCTGCCTGGTTCGGTCGTGGCGGCAACTTAGAATCCAACTGTAATTGCGCAGCGGCAAGCCGTCCCTTGGCATGCGGAGAGCTGTATTATCCAGGGCCCATGAGCCAACACCCCACCTCAGGTTCGGTGCCGTCCACCTTATCGCCGGGGACGCGCTTCGGGAGTTACGAGATTCTCGAGCGATTAGGCACTGGCGGCATGGGCGAGGTTTACCGCGCCAGGGACACTCGTCTTGAACGCGAAGTGGCAATCAAGACTCTTCTATTGGACCGCTCTTCTCAACCGGAAGCTATATCGCGCTTCGAGAAGGAAGCGCGTGCCGCCTGCGCGCTCAATCATCCAAACATCGTCACGATCTACGAACTCGGGGAGGTGAAGGGAACGTGTTATATCGCGATGGAGCTGGTGATGGGCGAAACGGTGCGAAAATTGTTGGCCTCCGGCCCTATACCGTTCCGCAAAACGGTTGCAATCGCGGCGCAGATTGCTGATGCCCTCGCCAGAGCGCACACGCTTGGAATCGTTCATTGCGATTTGAAGCCGGAGAATCTGATGGTTTCTGGCGACACAGCCAAGATTCTAGATTTCGGCCTGGCCAAACTGCTGGGGGTTAATCAAGCCCGGGATTCGGATGCATCGACCAGTACCACGAAGCAGGGGACGGTGACGGGGACGGTCGGCTACATGTCGCCGGAGCAAGCCACCGGCTGCGACGTTGATTTTCGTTCCGATCAGTTTTCTTTCGGGTTGGTGCTCTATGAGATGGTCACCGGATTTCCCGCTTTTCAGAAAAAGAGTTATGCGGAGACCACGGCCGCAATCCTTCGCGATGAGCCCGATCGCCTCGGTTCCAGGATGCTGCAAGCGCATCCGCCCTTTCTTTGGATCGTTGAGCGCTGCTTGGCCAAGGACCATAAGGAGCGCTACGGCTCTACCGGGGATTTGGCTCGCGACCTCGCCGCAGTACGCGACCGTCTCGCCGAGGCGTCGGCGCGCCCTTCGGAGCCTCGTCCCAACAATCTTCCAGTACAACGCACTGCTTTCATCGGACGCGAACACGAAGCGACTGCCCTCCGCGAGTTATTGAACCGTGCGGACGTGCAACTCGTTACCCTGACCGGTCCAGGCGGCATCGGAAAGACTCGACTCGCTCTTCAGGTTGCGAACGAAGCAGCCGCCGACTTTCCGGGAGGTATTTGTTTCGTCCCACTGTCGGTAGTGAGCGACATTGCTTTGATCGCCTCCACGATTGCGCAAGCATTGGGGGTTCGTGAAAACGGGAATCAGTCCTCGGAGGAAAGCTTGAAAGATTACGTCAGCGGCCTGGATCAGCCGACGCTTCTTTTGCTCGATAATTTCGAACACCTCCTCTCCGCTGCGCCGGTGATAACTCAGCTTCTCACGACGAGCCCAAAGCTCAAGGTCGCGGTCACAAGCCAGGCCCCGCTTCACGTGTATGGCGAACATGAATTCCCTGTCCCTCCGCTCGGGCTGCCAGACCTCAAATCAATTCCTCCCCTGGAGGTGCTTTCGCGCCTTCCAGCGGTCGCTCTTTTTGTGGAACGTGCGCGGGCGGTGAAGCACGAATTCGCGCTAAGCAGGGATAACGCATCCGCAGTGGCGGCTATCTGCGCTCGCCTTGACGGCCTGCCTCTGGCGATTGAACTTGCGGCGGCGCGCATCAAGCTGCTTTCGCCATCCGCAATGCTGTCACGCCTCGAGAGCCGCCTGAATCTGTTGACCGGCGGCGCGCGCGATCTGCCGACCCGGCAACAAACTCTTCGCAGCACCGTGGACTGGAGTTGCAGCTTGCTCAATACCGCCGAACAAACCCTCTTCCGGAGACTTTCGGTATTTGCCGGTGGTTGCACGCTGGAGGCGGTTGAAGCCGTATGCGATACGAAGACCGATCTGGGCCTCGACATCCTCGACGCCATGGCCTCCATGGTGGACAAGAGCCTGGTGCAGCAGTCGGAGCAAGTGGATGCGGAGACGCGATTCCTGATGCTCTCCACCATCCGCGAGTATGCCCTCGAACGCCTTGTCGAGAGCGACGATGCGCCGGCAGTTCGCCGAGCCCATGCCGCGTATTACCTCGTGCTGGCTGAAGAAGGCGCCGAGGACGTGGCGGCTCACCCCGAATGGTTCGACCGTTTCGAGGTCGAGCATGACAATTTCCGACTGGCGCTCGATTATTTGATCAAGACTGGAGATGCCGAGTGGGGTCTCCGTCTCGGTGCCGCTTTGTTTCGCTTCTGGGAAACGCGGGAATATCTCACGGAAGGCCGGGACGCGATTGTCAGGCTGCTCGCACTGGAGGGAACCTTGGCGCGTCCAAAGCTGCGCGCCCGCATGCTATTTGCTGCCGCGGTTCTATCCGGCGAGCAGGGCGACTACGGCTCCGCGCGGCAACTGTTCGAAGACAGTCTTGAGACCTGTCTCGAACTCAACGATAACCGCGGAGTTGCGGTCGCCCTAAACGCATTGGCCGTCAACGCTCGAGAACGAGGCGACCTGGCGGCTGCATCCTTACTCTTCGAGCGCTGTGTGGAGATATGGAAGGACCTCGGCGATTCCGCTGACATCGCCCGCGCCCTCAGCAACCTGGCCAACGTGATGAAGTTGCAGTGCGAATATGCGCGTGCATCTTCGCTTTACGACGAGTGCCTGACAATGTTCCGGAAGGCCGAAGATGGCGCAGGGGTCGCCTGGACGCTGAATTGCCAAGGCGACGTCGCACGCGAAAAAGGGGATGTGGCTGCCGCATGCTCATTTTGTGAACAGAGTCTGGCCGCGTTCCGGCAACTGCGGGACGGGTGGGGAATTGCAAGCGCCCTCTCCGATTTGGCAAGTTTAAACTGCGATAAGGGGAACAACGGCGAGGCGCGTCGTCTCTATGGCGAAAGTATCAGGATGTTCCAGGAATTGGGTCACCAACGGGGGATCGCGAGAGCCCTCGAATGTCTCGCGGTTAATGCCGCTTCCCAATCGAACGCCGAACAATCGCTGCACCTGGCAGGAGCCGCCGCCGCACTTCGCCAACGGCTGGGCGCACCGCTCAGGCTCACCGAGCAACCGAGACTGGAAAAGGCGTTGGAATTCGCGCGCAGAGCGCTTGGCAGCGCTGCAGGCCTGACGGCGTGGACGGAAGGCTGGGCGATGCCGGTCGAGCAAGCAGTCCGTGAGGCGCTCGACGGCGACGCGGAACCTCTTCACAGTCGAAACTCTGCTTAACTCAATTTGCGGTGTTGGGGTCAATCAGACGCCGCACTGCCGAGATGCGGTTCGCCGGAAAACCCCCGCGACGTGCGTGTTCGCGAACGGTTTCCTCGTCCGGCGCCAGGTACACACAATAGATTTTATCGCCTGTGACATAACTGTGGAGCCACTTGATCTCTGGACCCATATCCTTCAGCACGCCAACCGACTTTTTGGCGACTGCCTGCAGCTCCGCATCCGATAGATTACCTGCGCCCGGTATCTCCCGCTCAATCACAAATTGGGGCATAGCCACCTCACCAGAAAGTCATCGTAGCAGAAGTTGCCCGGTCTTTTGACCCGGGACGCTGGCCACCGGCCTCATCCTGAAAGGGACTCTTGCTAACATGTTCCTTCGTTATGTTGCTGAAGCATGCAAAGAGGGCCGTGTAAACCGGCGCGGGTGAGAGTTGTCTCAAATCAAAGACCCAAACACGCGGAGATGATCCGCCTACGCGACAAATTCGTGTTGCGCAGCGTCAGTTCACACTACAAGTTCGTTCGATATCTGATGTCACGGGAAGTAAGAGTACGCTATTCAAGAGCAGAGGACTTTAACGCCCAGGGTCACAACGTCGGAAAACAGGCTCCTGATGCCTATACACACACGACCCTTTGGGACTCACGTCGCGTATTTCTCTGAACCGACCCACTGCCGCAATTCCCCTCAAAATTGTGTTTCGCAAACCCCGATGTTAGCATCGAAGAGAAAGCTATCACACGCATTTGGTGGAGGTTTCATGTCACATAAAGAAGGAAGCGGCATTGGATGGCTCTTAGTAGGATTGGGCGTGGGCGCGGTTGTGGGAATTTTATTCGCGCCGCAGTCCGGCAGCGAGATGCGCGAAGTTCTGCTTTCGAAAGCCGATGAAGGCAAAGAATTCGTACGGAGCCGGGCACGCGAAGCACGCGAACATGCTTCGGATTGGATGGATCGCGGCAAGGATGTCCTGAACCAGCAGAAAGACCAGATTCGTTCCGCCGTAGAAGCCGGCAAACAGGCCTACCGCGAAACCACCAGCACCGCCGCCGATGGCGGGGCCAAGAATTTGTAGTTTTAGCGCACCTCGCGCTTAGTGAAAGGTAAGCGAACCCTTATGGACCCAACCACGATCTTTATTGGTGTAACGGCGGCTGCTGTCGTAATCCAAGCGGGTATTCTCATCGCAATGTACCTTGCAGTCCGTACTATTGGCGCCAAGGTAGAGGGGCTCGTCACGGAAGTTCAGGACAATGTCTTGCCGAAAGTGTCGTCTCTGGCGTCTGACATGAAGGATAAAGTTCTTCCTGCGGTGGATACAGCTCATGCCCTTTTGATCGAGTTGAAACCAAAGATCGAGGCCGTGGTGGACGATGTCAGCAGCACGACCGCGATGGTTCGCGCTCAAACAGTGCGAATTGATGCCGCGCTCACTGACGTGGTGGATCGCACGCGCCTGCAAGTTATCAGGGCCGACGAAATGGTAAGTCATACCATGGACAAAATTGAGGAAACCGGGGACATGGTTCGCAAAACAGTAGTTTCTCCGGTTAAGCATATCTCCGGTGTGGTGCGCGGAGTCAGCACAGGCTTTGAAGTCTTTTTCGGAGCCAAGCGCCGCCGGCGAAACGGCAATGGAGTTACTCAGGACGAGATGTTCATATAGAGGACGCAAGACCAGACCTAGGTGAGGCCGTCTAAACGGTTATTCCACCAAAAACTCAATTGCCAAAGGCAGCGCGTCATGCGGTACCTTTGGCAATTTATAGGAGGTTCCTAGAATCCACGTTTGTATGTGCAGGTGGGATACCATATGGCATCATCGCCAGAAATGCAACCGACGTCTTTTGCACGTCTTGCAGATGAGCAAAACGGAGTTGTTTAACCGGCCAGTAATTCCTGGAAACAATTACGTCCTGGCTAGCAGATCCAGCCGCCGCCGACGACTACGTCGTCGCTGTAAAAGACAGCAGCTTGGCCGGGAGTTATCGCGCGCTGTGGGTCGACAAACGTAACAAGCGCCTCATCTTTCGCCGTCATTTCAATCGTGGCCGCAGCCGCCTGATGACGATGCCGAATCTTCACCTGGACAGGCATCGGTTTATCAATCGTCTCCACTGAGATGAGATTCACCTTATTGGTCCGGACAGTCTTCGAATAAAGATCTTCCTGATTTCCAACTACCACCTGACGGCTGTCTCCCTTAATTTGAACTACGTATAGAGGCGATCCCGTCGCGACTCCCAGTCCCTTACGCTGGCCCACCGTGAATTTATGAACACCACCATGCTCGCCGATCACTCGCCCGTCTGTAGTGACAAGCTCTCCTGCGGCCTCCGGCAGCGCGTCGCCCTGCTCGCTTAGATACGCGTCCATGAAAGTCTTGTAATCGCCGCCGGGAACAAAACAAATCTCCTGGGAATCCGGCTTATCGGCCAGGGCAAGTCCGTGGCTGCGGGCCAGTTCGCGCACCTCGGGCTTCGTCATTCCGCCGAGCGGAAAGATCGTGCGGCTCAATTGATCCTGTGTCAGCCCGAAGAGAAAGTAAGTCTGATCCTTCGCAATGTCCACGGGACGCTTCAGCAACCAGCGCCCGCCAAGTTCGTCGAATTCAACTCGAGCATAATGTCCCGTTGCCAGCGAGCCAGCGCCAATCTGCTGCGCCACAATCAACAGCTGATCGAACTTCAAGTGATTATTGCAAAGGCTGCACGGGATGGGCGTTCGCCCCGAAAGATACTCCTGAACGAAGGGACGCACCACATCGCGCTCAAAGCGGTCCTCCTGATTGACAACGTAATACGGAATTCCAATCGTCTCGGCGACTCGCCTGGCGTCGTAAACATCGTCAAGCGAACAGCAACGTCCCTGCACCGATTCAGGCATGCCCTCATGCCCAGCAAGCCGCCGCTGATTCCACAGCTGCATCGTCAACCCAACAACGTTGTGCCCTTCGGCGCGCAGCATGGCCGCGACAGCGGAGGAATCAACTCCGCCGGACATGGCAACGGCAATGGTTTTCGTGGAAGGCATTCAAAATTCAGCAGTCAGCACTCAGCAGTCAAAAATCGTAGTTAGGCATTGCGGTCCCAGCATTCGCTAGGTGCTGAATGCTAAGTGCTGAATGCTTCTTTATTGTAAACCGGTGACAGCTCTCGCAACCGGCTGATGGTGTCGGGAATGAGAGTCACAGCAAAATTAACGTCTTCAGAAGTGTTTTGTTTCCCGAGACTGAAGCGCAGGCTCGCCCGTGCGCGATCCCCGCTCAGTCCCATCGCCGTGAGAACGTGCGAGGGTTCGAGCGCGCCCGAAGAACACGCTGCGCCTGTCGAAACGGCCAGCCCCTTAAGATCAAGCGCGATTACCAGCGGCTCACCCTCAACGTGATCAAAATAAATATTCGTAGTGTTCGGAACTCTGGGAGCGCCTGCTCCGTTCACGCCGCAGGACTCGATTTCGCCAAGCAGTGACAATTCCAGGCGATCACGAAGCTTCGCCATCCGCCGAATCTCGCCGCTCTCCAATCCCTCTCTCGCAAGTTCCGCGGCCTTGCCCAACCCGACGATCCCCGGAACGTTCTCCGTTCCTGCTCGGCGCGAACGCTCATGACGCCCGCCATGGAACAATGGCTGAAGACGCGTTCCCTTCCTCACATAAAGAGCCCCGACTCCTTGCGGCGCGTGCATCTTGTGCCCAGAAATCGAAAGCAGATCGCAACCAATGGCGCTTACGTCAATCGCTACTTTGCCAGCGGCTTGCACAGCATCAGTATGGAAGTACACATCGGCTTCCGTTGCAATTTTCCCGATCGCCTCCACTGGCTGAAGCACTCCAGTTTCGTTGTTCGCCATCATGATCGTGATCAGCCTTGTATTAGGCCTGATCGCCCGCCGCAGATCGTCAGGATCAATCAACCCCCGCTCATCGCACCGAATATATGTAACGCTGCATCCTTCGGACTCCAACTGCTTGCACGAGTTCAGCACGGCGTGATGCTCAATCGTCGAGGAAATTAGGTGGTCCCCTTCGCGGACCAAACCCGAACGAAGCAATCCAAAAATTGCCAGGTTATCCCCTTCGGTCCCTCCGCTGGTGAACACGATCTCCGAAGCCCGGCATCCCACAAGCAGCGCCACATCCTCGCGCGCACGCTCCACGGCGGCCCGCGTCTCCTGCCCGTGATGATGGATCGAGGACGCATTGCCAAAATGATCCGCAAAATATGGCTGCATCGCGTCCAAAACCGTGGGAAGTACTGGGGTTGTAGCGTTGTTGTCTAGATATACGCGGCGCATAAACTGTATTTATCTTACGCTTCGATCACAGAGTGCACGAATCGCGGCCCGCGAATACTGCCATTTTTTGTCAATCCCGATTCCCCACAGCTTCTGGGCTTGAAGCAGAAAAGTTCCCATGGCCTTCATCCTTAGTGAAAGCCGTTTCCCTTTCAGCCATTTAAGAAAAGCTAAACCAAGTGTTTTCAGTGTGTTTGGATTGGTATGCCGAATGCTCACAAAACACCGTAAGACAACTTTAACCCGGATGGCTGCCGGTCAGAGCCACCGCAGGAGAATTTAAAATGCGTCACGCGCGTTTCTTTGCATTTATTTTTGCTCTTTTGACGGCGCTTTTGCTAAGCGGATCTGCTTTCGCCGACAGCATGGTTTTCACCGGAGCGGGCGGAGCTAATTTAGGCGGAGTCTATACCTATCCATACAACTTCACGGTCAATGGCACGCCTATGCAACTAATGTGCGACACCTTCGACAATGAGATCTACAACAACGAAACTTGGACGGCAAACGAGAGCAGTATCGCTGGCGCCGCTACCTCAGGACTCTTTAACGGGGTTGCTAATGCCGGCCTCAAATATGATGCAGCCGGTCTTATTTTCGACAGCATGCTGGGTGTAAACGGCGTTACGCTAACCGGTTTCACCAATAATCAGGACGCAAACTGGGCAGTCTGGGCGCTGTTCTCCAGCACCGCTTTGCAGGATATTACAGGGAGCGCTTCAAGTCCGTTTGGCGTAGGCGGAGATTCCGCTGCGTTAACAATCTACAACAACGCACTCGCAGCGGCAGTGTCTGCACCGTCAAGTGACTTTAGCGGGATTACGATCTACACGCCAGTTGCGGGAAGCCAAAAGCCTAACACTGATGGTACTCCGCAAGAATTCCTCGGATATACCCCAGTTCCTGAACCGAGCGAACTGAGTCTTTTGGGCGTTCTCGCACTGTTCACTGTAACTGGATTTACATTTCGTAAACGGTTTGCATTCGAGCGCGCGTAGACAGTTCGTCAATTCAAAAAAAGGCCCGACCAAAAGTCGGGCCTTACCTTTTCCCCGCGAGAACTTGTCAGTCCAGCTTCCCGTACTCCACCTTGGCTTGCTTCAAGAGTGGGATCTCGGGATCGGCGTCCTTCCAGAAGGCAAAGAAGTCTTGATAGGCTGCTCGCGCTTTATTGCTATCCCCCTGCTGCACGTAGGCTCGCGCAGATCCAAGACGCGCCAGAACGTACAAGGGACTGGTCGGACTCATCCCGCGGTGGGCAGCGATCTTCTGGTATTCGAGCAGCGCCTTTGCGGGATCGTGAAGATCAAGGTAGGCCTCGCCGCGCAAGTACAGCGGCCAAAAATCAACCGGCGCAACGGGCCCGCTCCCTAATTCGAAAATTCTCGCTGGCTCCAGGGCCTCTATGGCTCGTGCCGGCTGTTTGTGTTGCAGTGCGACCGCAGCCCGGGCAACCGCAAGATCCCCCTTGTTGAGTACTTCGTCTGTGGGATATTCCTTCGCCAGTTCGGCAATCATTTTTTCCGCACCGCTGCTGTCGCCGGTACGCGCCAGCGTCAGCGGAGCTTGACCCCTGACGTTCTTGTCTTCCGTCATGGCGAGCGCCGCCTCAGTCTGGCGCCGCGCCTCGTCTGCATTTCCTAGTTCAGCCTCAATCGCTCCCTCTGATACGCGGACGCTGGCCACGACGTCTTTCGATTGCTCTGACTTTCGCGCTGCGGTATCGCAAACCTCCCGGGCTTCGCGCACGCGTCCCTGAAAATATTTAACATTGGCCTCGAACGATAAAATAAACGCCTCATCGCCTGTGCCAGCAACACTGTCCAGCGCGTGCTGCATCGCCGCCTGGTCGCCCCGGATGAAGGCCAATTGGTAGCCAATCAAGTTCGTCGAAAACGACTCCGCCTTCTGTTCCGTCGCCTGATCGAGAATTGCTCTCGCTTCGTCATAGCGTCCGAGTGACAGATAGCCATCAGCCACATTTTGGTAGGCATAGACGTCTTTAGCATCTATCTGCATCGCCTGCTGCGCGTTGGCCAGAGCTTTGTCCTGTTGTCCGATTCCGGCGTAAAGCAGTGACAAGTTGTCACAAGGAACGCTGTCGCGCGGATACGCCTGTTTCCACTGCTCATATGTCTCGATGGCCTTTTCGATCTCTCCCCTTGACTCGTAGTAGTGTGCGGAAATATACAGATTCTCTCGTTCGCTCGTCCTTTCCCTCAGGTCGAAAGCCTTGCGCAGTGCGTCCCGGCTGAGAGTCGCCGCCCCGAGGTTTTCATAGGAAACACCAAGCGTCCCATATGCCATCGCGAAGTTGGGATCGAGTTCGATCGCGCGCTTGAGATGCGGTACAGCCCGATCGTCATGCAAACCCAGGTGCTCCGCTTGACCAAGGCTGAATGCCTGCAAAGCTTCGAGCGATGAGGTCGTGGCCTGTTCGAGCGGCTTGGCGAATTGCTGCACCGAGGCCAGAGACTCGCCAAGCTTTCCGCGCAAAGACGATGCCCCACCGTCGAGCGCTTTCAGTACCTGCTCTTTGCTGGCAGCCTCCACTTGCTCTTGGGCCAGCGAGTCACCGTTCTGAGCATTAACGGCGGATAGCGTGATCACGTACGAACTGCCGAGGCTGGCAATTGAGCCACCGAGAACTGCCTTGGCTCCCTCCCTCAAAGCGATTTCTCGCGCGACATCATTGGTGATGCGCTCGTCCACGGGATGCCCCATGAAACCCAGCGCCTGCCGCATCCGCGACTCCGGCAAAATTTTCAGATACGGAGATTGCTCCAGTTGCACCGCCAGCGCCTGTTTCAGGGTTCCGTCAAATACGGGGTCGCCTGTAGTGTTTACGAAGTCAGCGAGAACTACTGTGTCTTTTTCGGTGAGCGCACTCACATGGCGCGAGCGATAAAACAACCCTCCTGCGATCAGGGCTGCGACCACCACAGCCGCAGCAACTGCTGGAACCTTCCACGATTTCTTCTTCCCCGAACCTTCTTTCACACTCGGTGCCGCCACGCCGGAGATTCCACTCGCAGGCTTCACCGCGCCCGACGATTCCGCTACGACCGCTTTGCCGGAACTGCCAGAACCGCTGGAGCCAGAAGACAACACCTCCGCTGCGGGCCGCGATCCAGAATCATGCGCTGCCACTGCTCCGGAGCTTGCCGCCACCGCCCGTCCAGTATCGGTGTCCCGCTTCAACCGTTGAAGGTCGGCGCGGATATCCGCCGCATGCTGGTAACGCAGGTTGCGGTCTTTCTCCAGAGCCTTGTTGATGATGTCTTCGAGCTTTGGCGGGGTATCCGGATTCAGCCTAATCGGCGGGACCGGCGCCCGGTCAAGGATCGCCTGGAAAATCAGCGCCGAGGTGTCTCCGCGAAACGGAACCATCCCTGTCGCCATTTCGTATAGAACAGCTCCAAAAGAAAACAGGTCGGTCCGCGAATCGAGTTCTTTTCCCTTCGCCTGCTCGGGCGACATATACGCGACCGTCCCAATCGCAGAGCCTGGGCTGGTCAAATGCTCTTCCGCTAAGGTCGCCTCCACCGTTTCGCCCGACCCATCTACCGTACGCGTCAGGGACTGCGTAACCTTCGCCAATCCAAAATCAAGAATCTTCGCGTGCCCACGTTTGGTAACAAAAATATTCGCCGGCTTGATATCGCGATGGACGATTCCTTGCGCGTGCGCTGCGTCGAGCGCATCGGCAATTTCAATTCCGTACTGAAGCAGCGAGTCTAGCTCCATTGGGCGGTTGCTAATAATATGCTTCAGGGTCGCGCCGTCGAGGTATTCCATGACGATGAACGCCTGGCCATCCTGTTCGCCAATGTCGTAGATAGTGCAGATATTCGGATGATTCAGAGCAGACGCGGCTCTGGCTTCGCGGCGAAATCGCTCCAGCGATTGCCGGTCTTTCGAGACATTTTCAGGAAGAAACTTCAGCGCGACGAAGCGGTCTAGCCGTGTGTCCTCGGCCTTGTAAACAACTCCCATTCCTCCGCCGCCAAGTTTCTCAACAATGCGGTAATGCGAAATAGTTTGGCCAATCAATTTGAATGATTTCCTCTAGGGCGACCATATTAGGATGCTGACTGAGGCAAGTCAACGGAGCCGTGGAGGAGGGAAAGAGCTCTGCTCAAAGACTCCCCAACAACCGCCGGACGCTTTGCGCGTCCGGCGACGCTGACCCCTGGATCCCTATGGTTGAAGACGCGCGACCAGGGCGCAACTGGCTGAAGGTTTATCGCTTATTAGTTCCCGCTCCAGCTTCCCCGGAAGCACATCAGCGGAGAGCCCGCCCCCAACAATGGCTCGGAGCACCCACTCGTTCCGGTATCGCTCGAATCGGACGCGGGTGTTTCCGCGGTCCCGGGATTGGGTGACTTGCGTAAGAAACACTTTGGAACCGGACTCGGTTGAGTGGAGCATCCCCAGCCCGTTATCCAATCGAATATCCAGTTTGTATGTGCCAGCCGCCCAGATTTTTCCAGCTGCTGCAAACGAGAATGGAACTTTGACTTCCATCTTATTCGTTATCTGCGCTGACATCGAGACTGCCGCCAGCAGCACCAGACCAATCAGAGATGCGATTCGCTTTGTCATAACTTCCTCCTTGTCAGGCTATGTCGGGCCCCTGCCCAGCCGCCTTTATTTTGTCCTTCACCTTGTATGGCGAAAATTGGCGGCAAAACCTGTAACGTCCGAGAAAGAATTTCTGCCGTACTTAATCGCAGGAAATACTCTTGATTTGTGGTAATTTGGCAGCTACCTGGGTGGCCACTTTTAGTTTAGGGATCCTGCCGTGGAGGAACCTCGTGGCATTACCGAAATGCTCCAAGCCTGGCGTGCCGGCGACCAGCTCGCGCTCGATAAGCTAACTCCACAGGTCTATCGCGAGCTACATCGGGCGGCGCGGCAATGCATGCGCAACGAGCGCGACGACCACACGCTTCAAACCACCGCGTTAATCAATGAGCTTTACCTTCGCATGGCTGGCCTGCAGTCCATTGATTGGCAAAGCCGCGCGCATTTCTTCGCGATATGTGCTCGGCAGATGCGCCGCATTTTGATTGACATTGCAAGGGCTAGGCAGTCGCATAAACGCGGTGACGGCGTCTTCGTTTTGCCGCTGGATGAAGCACCGGAAGTTTCTGCGGGTACGCAGCGGGAGTTGCTCGCGGTGGATGAGGCGCTGAAAGCACTTGCACAAGTGGACGAAAGAAAAAGCCAGGTTGTGGAGTTGCGTTTCTTTGGCGGTCTGAGTGTTGAGGAAACAGCAGAGGTCTTAAAAGTTTCTCCAGACACGGTGGCGCGCGACTGGCGTCTGGCCAAGGCATGGTTGCTGCGCGAGATGAGCGGCAAGGCCGATGAATGACCGGTGGGCAAGAGTCGAAAGCATCTTTCACAAGGTGGTTGACGCCGACGGGAGCCAGCGTAGCGCTTTGCTCGAGGAGTCGTGCGCAGGTGACGAATCGCTCAGGCGAGAAGTTGAATCCCTGCTGGCACATCACGGGAAGGCTGGTGGTTTTATTGAGAACCCCGCATTTGAAGATCCGGCGCGATCGCCGTTGCCCGCGAATGTTCTCGATGGCGCAGGGCGGTCCCGGAGGACCCACCCTTCACGACCCGACCTGAAAGGCTCTTTGGTTGCGCACTATCGCGTGCTTGAAGAAATTGGCGTCGGCGGAATGGGAATCGTTTACAAGGCCGAGGACGTCAAGCTCGGCCGCCCGGTCGCGCTGAAGTTCCTTCCGGAGCAAATGGCGGTTGATTCCGTTGCGGCCGGGCGGTTTCGTCGCGAGGCGCGGGCTGCTTCGGCCTTGAATCATCCGAACATCTGCACGATTTACGAAATCGAGCAGCACGATGGGCGTGAGTTCATTGCGATGGAGTTTCTCGCCGGGCAGACACTTGCTGCTTACATTTCCGGGCATGCTAACAGCAGCGATACGGTCGCAAAGCTGGGGATTCCGATCGCTGAAGCGTTGACTGCAGCGCACTCCAAAGGCGTGATCCATCGCGACATCAAGCCGGGAAATATCTTTGTTACATCATCGGGGCTGGTGAAGGTGCTCGATTTCGGGGTGGCCAAGCTCCTGCAAGTGGCCGACAGTGCAAGTACCTTCGATGTACTCACCGAGACCAACGCCATCACCGGCACGCTGCCGTATATGTCACCGGAACAGTTGCGTGGAGACGACCTGGACGCCCGCTCGGATATTTATTCGCTCGGCGTGGTGCTCTATGAAATAGCCACCGGCAAACGGCCCTATACATCGTCGCTACACGCTAAATTGATTGACGAAATCTTGCACCGGCCTGCGACCCGTCCGAGCACGGCTAATCGCAATCTTCCCCCACAGCTGGATGAGATCGTTCTCAAATGTCTGGAGAAAGACCCCGAGAACCGTTATCAGAGCGCCAAAGAGATTGCAGTTGATCTCCGCCGGATGAGCGCACCGGCATCTGGCCAGGTTGCCACAAAGCCGAAGGGCAAAGCGTGGATCTGGGCAAGCGCAGCCGTAATTGCTTTGTCCATCCTCTCAGCCGTCATCTGGTACTTACTACCGACACCGCAGCCCCGCATCATTGGTTCCAAGCGGATCACTGATGACGGGTTGGCAATAGCTTATCCTATCGTAACTGACAGCTCCAGAATCTACTTCAACCACGGGGGGATTGAGTCGGAACAAATAAATCAAGTCTCGCTCAACGGCGGCGAGGTAACCGATTTTGGCGGCACAACTTTTGCGAAACTTCTCGACAATTCTGCCGTCCACTCGCAAACGGCAGTCCTCTTCGATATTTCTGCCGACCACTCCCAACTACTCGCGATGTCCGGAAGCATTGATGGCGAAAATGCCCCGGGATGGGCGGTACCTTTGCCTGCCGGCTCCCCCCGAAGGCTGGCAGATCTAAAAGCAGATCCTTCGGGAGCCAGGTGGTCGCCCGACATGAAGTCGCTGGTCTTTATTCGAGGCCCGCAACTGTGGCTGGCGAATTCCGATGGCACAAACCCGCGGCGTCTCATTGCCGTCGAGGGATGGCCTTTGTGGCCGTTATTTTCGCCAGATGGCAAGAGGATTCGGTTTAGCATTGTGGATCAAGACCACCATACCACTTCGCTCTGGGAAGTCCGGATTGATGGCACGGAGCTTCATCAGCTTCTGCCCGGTTGGCATAATCCTCCTCATGAATGCTGCGGAATTTGGACGCCCGATGGAAAATACTATATCTTTCGGACCACGTCTCAAAATGACTGGGCCGAAGCCTTTGGCTTCGGTGACCTTTACGCCATTGCCGAGTCACCAGGCATTTTTCGCAAATCGGCGTCCATTCCGCTCCAATTGACCTTCGGTCCGCTCACGTATTCTGTCGGCGCGTTCACCGCCGACAGCAAAAAGCTGCTCGTAACTGCGAGCGACGCCCGTCCTGAGCTCGTTCGTTACGATCCCACATCACAAAGGTTCGTGCCGTTTCTCAATGGTAGTGCGGTCTGGTGCGTCACGTTCTCCCATGATGGGAAGCGAATTGCTTACGTGAAGTTTGCAGATGGCACGCTATGGACGAGTGCCGTAGATGGGAGCGACCGGTTCCAGCTCACTTATCCGCCAGTTCGTGCTGTATTACCGCGCTGGTCACCAGACGGCACGCAAATTGCGTTCATGCGTTCTCAGTCTGGAAAGCCCTGGAAGGCCGCTGTGATCTCGACCCAGGGTGGAACGGCCGAGGAATTGATACCGGGAGAAACGAGCGAAAGCGATCCCAATTGGTCATCTGATGGCACACGTATCGTGTTCTCCGCCGGGACTGGCGTAGGGCCCCATGACATCAGAATCATTGATCTGAAGACGCGGCAGATTTCGCAGGTGCCGGGGTCGGCCGGCAAGTTCAGCCCGCGCTGGTCGCCGAATGGACGCTATTTGGCAGCTCTTGATTTCTCGGAAAACTCAACGAAGCTTTATCTGTTTGACTTTCGGACGAACAAGTGGTCGGACTGGATGACGGATGAGACAGGCATCGGGTATCCCGCATGGACGTCGGATAGCAGTTATGTTCAATACCAGGGCCAAGCGGCGTGCAAACGCGTCCGAGTAGGCGACAACCATTCTCAGATTTTGTTCACTCCAACGAATTTCGTTGAGTACCCAACTGAACTTGGAACGTGGAGCGATATGGCACCCGACGGTTCGCGGATGTTCATTCGCAACGCCAGCATGCAAGATGTGTATTCGCTGGACGTGGACTTTCCGTAAGGCTCGATTGGGTCGAATCGCATAACGTCGTCACTATCCAATCAGGTCTAAACATGACTCCTAGATGACGGCGGTCTCTGGACCATCTCTTTCCCTTCTCGCCTGGCACCAAACATTTTCACTTGCCAATTAGACTTTGTCATTGCAAACGAGGCGCGAGCCTCGGAGGAATATCCTTTCCATCCTTGAAGAAATCAAGACTCCTGTTTCGACATCTCCAATGCAACACCAAGTTAAGATTCAAACGAGAAAACCTTCCAGCCCGTGCCATCTTTCCCTACCTGAACCGGATCAGCCGCGGTTCCCGTGAAGCCGGAAATCGCGCGAGCCCAAAAATCGCAACCCGCGACATTCGACTGCATCACGCGAACCTCCCACATGCCAGGAAAACGCTTCCACACTTGATGCGCGATCTGAGTTCCAATTCCGCGTCTCCGGTATCCACGTAGAACGAAAAATTCTGCCATATCCCAGACAGCATCATTCCCAGAGAACTCCGACCCTCTCTTCACCAGAACAAATCCAGCCAATTCGCCCTCCACCCAAGCGAGAAAGGGATGCCGCCCCAGCTCACTCCAATAAAGAGGAAGCGACTTGTAGCCGAACCTCCCATCCGCCCCTATAGCGACATCATGAAACTCGCTGAAATCGTGTGCATACAGCTCAAGCAAATTAGCGAGGATTGGTTGTTGTTCCGGTCTGGCGGGAGCAACTTCGACATGCGCGGATGGCTTCTCTCCGCGTTTGATCATAAGAAGCGTGGGCATGAACGTAAATAACGATTCAGACCGGTGCCCCACCGTCCCGAAGTATATGGGTGCGGGCGATGGACAAGAATCTCGGCCTACCGGCTTTCGACCGGCACCCAATGTTGAGGATAGGCAGGTCCCACATATTCGGCGCGAGGCCTTATGAGCCGATTGTCATCGAGTTGCTCGATCACGTGCGCCGTCCAACCGCTCACTCGCGACACCGCAAATATCGGAGTGAACAAGTCAACGCCAATTCCTAAGGTGTGATAGGTCGAGGCCGAATAAAAATCCACGTTGGCGTTGAGTTTTTTGTCCGCTTTCACAAACTCTTCAATGCGGTGCGACATGTCAAACCACTTGGTTTGTCCGCTGGACTTTCCCAGATCGCGAGACATCTGCCGCAAGTGGGTCGCGCGCGGATCTTCTGTGTGATACACGCGATGACCGAATCCCGGAACCTTCTTCTTGTCAGCCAGCATTGCTTTTATATGATCAACGGGATCAGCGCCCGCGTGATCAATTTCTTCCAGTATGTGAAACACCGCTTCGTTGGCGCCTCCGTGTAATGGTCCCTTCAAAGCCCCAATCGCCGATGTGATGGCCGAATACATGTCCGAAAGAGTCGCTGCGGTTACTCGTGCGGCAAAGGTTGAAGCATTGAGTTCGTGATCGGCGTGCAGAATAAGAGCAATATCCAAAGCGCGTTCAGCAGTCGCAGATGGCCGCGTGCCTGTCAACATCAACAAAAAATTCGCCGCGTGCGAGAGAGATGGATCGGGCTCGATGAGGTGTCTTCCCTTCCGGATACGGTCATACGCGGCCACAATCATTGCTATCTGCGACGTCAACCGGATCGCGGTGTTCAGATTCGTCTCGTGCTGGCTGCCCTTGTTTCCATTGTTGCCACTATTTTCAGTTTCGTTGGGATCATAGAAAGAAAGCGCCGAAACCGCCGTTCTCAACACGTGCATGGGCAACGCATGGTCGGGCGCGTTATGCAACAGATCAATGATTCCAGGATCCAGTTTGCGCTCCGCCGCCAATTGTTTTCGGAGTTGATCGAGTTCGTCCCGCGAAGGAAGCTTGCCAGTCCATAGGAGCGAGCACGTTTCCTCAAAGGTTGAGTTCTCCGCCAGTTCGTGGATGTCAATGCCGCGATAGGCCAGAATGCCCCGCTCGCCGTCTATGTAGCAAATGCTCGAATTCGTTGCAACCACTCCCTCCAACCCTCGGGGAGCGTGCATGGCGGTGGACATGTATCCTCGCTCAATATCTTGGATGTAGTTGTGGCCGCACAGGATGGAAGTGCCGTCGCAACTAACTTTTATACGCCAAGTCTAGCAGGATTCCAACCCGGGGGGATGGGTGAGGCCCACGCGCAAGGCCAATAGCCAAAGGTTCACGCACCTACGGAAACGCTCCGTTTTCCCCGCGTTCAAGGGTACAATCCCGGTATGCGCAGCTCTGCGGTTTTGATGGTGATTTGTTTGGCGATGGGCGCGTTCGCCGCCGATATCACGTCCAATGTGCCGCTGCTTCCCTGCCCCTCCCGCGATTCCGCCAGCTCGGACTGCAATCCTTCCAGAAAAGATTTGAAGGAAGCGAAAACCGCCTTCCTCAAGGGACTCAAGCTACAAAAAGATAAGCACAGGGATGATGCGTATGAGGAGTTCGATACTGCGGCCCGCCTGGAACCAAGGAACCTAAATTATCTGACCTCGCTTGAATTCGCCCGTCAGCAATCAGTTTATGAGCACCTGCAAGCCGGCAACGCTGAACTGCTCGACGGCAAGCAAGCGCAATCGTTGGACGATTTCCGCGCCGCGCTTCAGCTCGATCCGAAAAATGTGTTCGCGCAACAGCGAGTGCGGGACGCCCTCGGCGAATCGGTGCCTAAAATTGCGGAACCCGTACGCATCCTCGAGCAATCGCCTGAGATTCGAGTTATGCCTGAAGTCGCGCAATCCGATTTTCACTATAAGGGCGATTCGCGAGGCTTGCTCACACAGGTGGCCGACGCATTCGGAATTAAAGTGCAAATGGACGATTCGGTGGTTGCGCGGCCGGTGCGGTTCGATATCACGGGCGTAAATTTTGACACCGCGATGTCCACCGCCAGCGCCGTCACCCACACCTTCTGGACTCCGATGGGTCCGAAACAAATTTTGATTGCTGCGGATACTCCCGACAATCATCGCCAATACGACCGCATGGCGATGCGGACCTTTTATATTCCGGGGGTTTCTTCGCCCACTGATCTTACGAATGTCACCAATGTCCTGCGTAACATTTTCGACATTAAATTGATTAGCCAGGAAGGCGCGACCGGGACGCTCACCGTGCGCGCTCCGCAAAATATTCTGGACGCTGCTACGGGTTTCATCGAAAACCTTGGCGATTCTCGTCCGCAGATAATGCTGGATGTTGAGATCTACCAGATTAGCCACACCTTCATGCGGAACATTGGATTGGGAATTCCAGATCAGTTCAATCTGTTTAACATTCCAATCGCGGCACTGGCTGGCCTCGCGGGCGGGCAGAATATCCAAAGTCTTATCAACCAATTGATTTCCGGCGGCGGCATCAATCAGGCAAACAGTCAAAGTATCGCCGGCCTGCTGGCGCAATTGCAGGGCCAGGGAAATTCTATTTTCAGCCAGCCGCTGGCGACGTTTGGAGGAGGCCTCACGTTCTCGGGGCTGAGCCTCGGGACGCTCGCCGCCCAACTCTCGCTCAATGAAAGTTCAGTTAAGGATTTGCAGCACGCGACCCTTCGGGTGTCGCAAGGCAACGACGCGACCTTTCACATGGGCGAGCGATATCCGATATTAAATGCAACTTTTGCGCCTATCTACAACACCCCCGCCATCGCACAGGTACTGGGGAACAACAGTTTTCAAGCACCTTTTCCTTCCTTCAGCTACGAAGATATTGGGCTGACTTTGAAGGCGAAACCTACGGTGCATAGCGATTCCAATGTCAGTCTTGATGTCGAGATGGAAGTCCGTTCGCTCGCGGGGCAGTCAGTAAATGGTGTACCGATTCTCGCCAATCGAGAATATAAGGGCAGTATCACGCTAATGAATGGCGAGCCTGCGGTGGTCGCCGGGTCGGTTTCACGCAGCGAAGCACGAACCATGACCGGACTTCCCGGACTTGGCTTCATCCCTGGCTTAAATCAGGCGATGACCTCGAATACAAAGGAAATAGATGACGACGAGCTAATGGTGGTCATTACGCCTCGTGTGATTCGGTCGGCATCGCAGAACGAAAGCTCGGAGATATGGATTCCAAGATAGATTCACTTCGAAGCTGATTGAGGCTTGCCCTCATCCTGCGCCGCAAACTCCGTCAGTTGTTTCAAGACCTCATAAGGAAGCGTCCCTAAATTGCTGATGCTTCTGCCGTTAATAAACAATGTTGGCGTACCAGTGACGCCGAGCGAATTTCCCAGTTCTATGGACCGTTCCACGCGGCCCAAAGTCGCGGCTTTGGCGGCACATTCGGCGATCTGGCTTCCGTTTACCCCAGCGGCGTCGGCCAGCGCCTTCAGTTTGTCATCGGCATTCGCGGCCACAATATCTGTCTGCGCGTCGTACACGCTCTGAATGAATTTCCAGAACGCTGCGTTCGAACTACGGCCAACACAATCCGCGTAGTCAGCACCCTTTTCCGCCCAGTCATGGGACGGCAGCGGAAAATTCTGAAAAACCAGCCTGGTGTTCTTTTCCTCAGACAAAAGTCTTTCAATTGTTGGCTGCGCTTCTTTGCAATGCGGGCATTGCAGATCGCTGAACTCAACAATCGTTACCGGCGCGGTGGCGGGTCCGCGCGCAACTCCGTTCTCTTCTTTTTCCAGTTTCGCACGCGCCGGAGCAAAGGGATGGCTTCCAAACGGAATAATGTCGCCGGTGATGGCGTGTTTGCCATCTTCGGTGACATAAAACTGGTTCGCTTGCAGCCCTTGCGGCGTGGTGATTTCAACTGTTACTTGGGCGAGCCCCTCGGCTTCAGAAGGCTTGATGTCAGAAACCTTCCAGCTCAAATTCGGGTTGTACCCAAAAGTCTCACGTAAAAAAGCGTTGCAGGTTTCCGGCGATGGCAGGTGGGTTTCCTTCGCATGCGAAGTTGCGGCCGGAGAATGGGTCTCGGCCTTGCTAGCCGCATGCACCTGCTGCGCTTGGGAAACCGAGGCTACCGCCAGAAGGACTAACCAACAACTGAATGTGCGATGCATGTATTCCCTTCCCTTTTTCTAATTGTGCCTACGAAGTCACGTTTCCGAGCAACCTCGGAAGATATTCGTCTCCGCCGCTTGCAGTCCGGCTATTTTACCTGAGGCGTCCTAAACATCTGATTTGGCCGCGATTGGGAATCGCCTTCCCGAGCCAAAAGCCTTTGCTGAAATCTTCAGCCCTGGGGCAGCCTGCTGCCGCTTATATTCGCTGCGCTCAACCATGCGGATGACCTTGCGCACCAGGTCCAGATCGAATCCGTGCGCAGATGAAATCGCCTCGGCCGTGCGGGAGTCTTCCACATATTCTTCCAAGATCGTGTCCAGCACATCGTATGGCGGCAGGCTATCGCTATCTTTCTGCCCCGGACGCAATTCCGCGGATGGCGGCTTTTCAAGCGTGGCCTCTGGTATCACTGCACTCCTCGAGTTCACATACCGGCTTAGCCGGTAAACCAAAGTCTTGGGAACGTCGGAAATCACACCGAGGCCCCCGGCCATGTCCCCATACAAAGTACAGTACCCGACTCCTAACTCGCTTTTATTTCCGGTGCTCAGCACGATGGTGCCAAACTTATTTGATAAGGCCATCAACAGCGTTCCCCGCGCGCGCGATTGGATGTTTTCTTCGGTTTCATCTTCCCGGTAACCTGCGAAGACTTTCGTGAGAGTCTTCCGGTAATTCTCAAAGATATCGGTAATGCAGAGCAATTCGAAACGAATCCCAAGGTTCTGAGCCAGGGTTCTCGCGTCGTCTATGGATCCAGGCGAGGAATAAGGACCAGGCATGCCCACGCCGATGACGTTTTCAGGACCAACCGCATCCGCCGCAATGGTCGCGGTCAGAGCAGAGTCAATGCCTCCGCTCAAGCCCACAATGACCTGTTTGAATCCGCATTTGCGCACATAGTCGCGGGTTCCGAGAACCAATGCGGCGTAAACACTTGGTTCGTCCCCGGCAATCTGCTGGTGAACCTCTCCTGTAAATTTATCGGAATCAAAAATGACGAGGTCTTCCTCAAAGGACTTACATTGGGCAATGACTTTCCCGGAGCAATCGAACGCCACGCTCGAACCATCAAAAACCAGGCTGTCATTGCCTCCCACCTGGTTCACCATGACGACTGGAACTTTATAGCTGCGCGCCATTGCGGCTAGCATCTCGTGGCGCAATTCACGCTTGCCCATCCAAAATGGAGAAGCCGAAATATTCAGGAGAAAATTTCCTCCTGCCTTCAGCAGCGTCTCGACGGGATCGAATGTGTACAGTCTCTTATTCCAAAACTGTTTATCGTTCCAGGCGTCCTCGCAAATCGTAAGCGCCATCTGCTTTCCGAAGAGCGGAAACAAGCTCTGACTGCTGGCAGGCGCAAAGTTTCGCATTTCGTCGAAAACATCATAAGTCGGAAGCAGCATCTTGGACTGCACGAACGCGATCGCGCCGTCCTTCAGCAGCGCCGCAGAATTCATTACCGATTTGCCGGTGCTGGCATCGGCGCGGGTGACCAGTCCGCAAATCACGGCGATGCCCCGGGTGGCTCGGGCAACGGCCTCTGCGGCTGCGCGATTATGTTCCACAAATGACGAACGCTCTACCAGGTCTCGAGGGGGATATCCGCAGATCGAAAGCTCGGGAAACAATACCAGTTCCGCCCCGGCAGATTGCGCGCGCGTCGAGACCTCAATGATTTTTCCGGCATTCCCGGAAAAGTCGCCAACCGTGGGATTGATTTGCCCTAAAGCAATCTTCACAACTTAAGTGTAAAGGGGATTAGGCTCGTGGCAAAGCGGACGAGTTAACGCCGTTCTCTATACAACCATCGAAATAAAAATAGCTAGATGGGGGCCAATGGCGTGTTCGTTGGTGCACTTCGACCAGGTTTTTCCGTCTCTTCTTCGCCGGGGCGGCGTAAGGTTGGTGCGTTGGCAGGGTGAGTGGCGGGCGCTGCTCCCGCCTTAGCGAGACTGGCGTCTAAATTCACTTCCTTTTCCGTTCGCACGACTTTTTGTCCGGTCACTTTCATGGTTTCTACGCGTACGACTTCGTCGCCCACGAAGCGAACGAAATCAACATCCTGGGGAGGCTGGCCATATATCCATTCCTCGTAGTCCGTTTCTCCATCTTTCTCGCGCGTCTTCTGCGGCGCGCGGCCCTTCGAATAAATCACCATCTCGCGATTCATGCCCACGAGGACGCGGTGGGCTTCAATTGCTTCCTTGACGTTCGGTGGAACGGTTTCGAGATACGCCTGTAGAGCGGACTTGGAATCGAAGTCGAAGACAGGCGCCAGCAGAGCTTTAAGTTGCCGCGCGTTCAGGTCCGGCACGTAATGATCAAACTCCAAGTCCACATAAGAGCCTCGGGGATTATCCTGCGGACTTCCGGCAATCGGCGTGTCCGCGTCGCCAGTACCGACTGAAATGTGCTGATACCACTTCAGCTTCTTGACCGGCCCGCCATTGATTTCGAAGTGAATTCGGTTGGCTTTGATCTCGATCGCGGAAATCATGGCCCGGTCGCCGGGTTTCACCGACGGTCCCCACATAGCAATCATCTGGCGAAGGTCTTCTCCGCTGGGCGAAATTGTTCCATCTTTCAGAGTAAGGCCTCTCTTGCCCATAGGAAAAGGCGTGCGAATATATACCAGCTCGGAATTGAAAGAGTGGATCAAATCCATTCGCGTCTGCTTGGACATGTGAGGTGCAGGAGTTTGATGAGTATCACTGCCGAACAGGGTTGCGGCAAAGAAGACAAGAATGAGCGGAAGCGGGATATTGCGTAACTTCATGGCCGAGCCAGCCCGAATTACGCTAATTATAGCCCGTTTCAGGCCGTGCGGAATTTGATTTTGAAGCCGGATAAAGGAAAAGACCCATCTTTCGGATGGGTCTTTTTCACATTCTACGATGCGTTCTAGCAAAAGGCCAAGAGCCTATTGATACGTGAAGTTCAGATTATCCAGAAACACCGAATACGCGTCCTGATTGCGATTGCCGTCAATCTGATAGTTGATGGTAACCCCGTACCACGTGGTAGGAGTCGGAGTGTCATACCGGTTCAAGTTGGCGGTTTGTCCGTTCAGCGTGATGGATTGAAATAACAGATGATTGTCCGAAGTTCGTTGAACATGCAGGATCAAATGGTTCCACGCGTTGCTTACGGGATTGCAGGCGACACCACTCGGCACCCAATGCTGGCCCGGATTGCTCCATGTGTCCCATTGGTGGCCGCCGGCGACTCGACACTCGTGTCCCCAGATGAATGATTGCCCATTCACGAACTGGTTGATATCAAATTCGAGCGCCTGCGAAACTTCTACGTTTCCTACCCAGAAATACACGTCGTACGTGAAATCGTGGAGGCTTGGAGCAAGAGTTTTGTTGTAATCGGGAAGACCTTGAGAAGAGAAGTCGCCGATCAGATGATTATTCCAAAGCACATCGGAAAACTTCTGAGAGCTGGCTGTCCCACCAATGCTGGTTTGCGTCGAACTGCCGCTGAGTGACGGGGAGCCGACTCCAGCATTCCATGCCCATGTCTCTTCCGGACCGCTTGATTTGCAGCCGGGGCAAATATTGTAATCAAGGGAGGGCAGCAGCGCGTATCCGGTCCAGCCGCCCGCTTTTTGCATGCTGTAAAACGTCTTGCCTCCAGAAGCGCCGCCGCCCGACACTGTGACTTTCACAGGCGTCGCAGTTGATCCCCCGCACTTATCCCACTCTTGAACCACCGTGTTATAGGTCCCAGGATTCAGGTTGACGTTAGTATCGAGCGTGGCACCGTTGGCCGAATATGCGAGGGCGTTATCCGCGGTATAAATGCCCATGGATGCCACACCCTGCGCACAGGACGTTGTAGCGTTAGCCACATAGTGGACCGGACTCGAAACCGTGCTGTTGGCGGCTGGCGAACTCACCTGCACTCCGGGGTTCCCTCCACCGCGTGTTACAGTCACGTTCACCGGCATGGTTGCGGTCGAACCGCAATTGTCCCACGCCTGTACGACGGTATTGTAAGTTCCAGGATTTAGATTGAGGTTAGCGTCAAGCTTCGATCCGTTCGCCGTGTACGCGAGCTGATTGGGAGCGGAATAGACTCCCATTGCGGCAACGCCCGCTGGGCAACTCGTAGAGGCTGACGCTACGTAGTGCGCCGGCGACGACACCGTACTGTTGCTCACTGGCTGCGAGACTTGCACTCCGGATCCCGATCCGCCCACGGTTATGGTTAGTGGTGCAGTCGTAGATCCGCCGCAGTTGTCCCATTCCTGGACTACCGTGTGATAAGTACCGCTGCTCAGATTTAAGTTGGTGTCGAGGTTAGCGCCGTTTCCCACGTATGCGAGTGAGTTCGGAGCAGTATAAATTCCCATTGCCGACACGCCCTTTGAACATGTCGAAGTCGCGGTGGCCACGAAATGGACCGGCGAAGATACAGTTGCGCCACTTCCAGGAGTTGAAACGCCCACCCAGGCTGCTGCCCAGGTTGAGCAAAGTAGCGTAAAAAAACAAGCGAGTAGACAGTGGGCTTTTACTCTCATTTTTAACTTTTCTCCAGCTTGTGTGATTACGAAGCGGCGCAGGAAAAACTAATTACGAATTGATCGGATTCTATTGACAGTTCGGACTGGGATCAATCAAAAACTAGAGAAAAAACCTTGAATACCCACTCGAAAGTGCATCGCGCCTAGGCTCTAAGGTGAAACACCTAGATTGCCGATAATCGCGGATTTTGGGAAAAAGCAATCGTTAGCAATGCTAACGAACTTGTATTACCACGTTGACGACTATGAAATATTCAGCGCACGCCTGATGGTACCGCGTTCTTTCTGGATTTTGTCTTGCAGCAAAGTGATGGAGTAAATTAATTGCTCAGGGCGTGGCGGACATCCGGGCACGTAGATGTCAACCGGAATAACCTGATTGACACTCTGCACCAGCGCGTAGTTATTAAACACGCCACCCGATGTGGCGCACGCGCCCATCGAGATCACCCATTTCGGTTCTGGCATCTGCTCCCACAGTTGGCGAATCACCGGAGCCATTTTGTTGGATACTCGCCCCGCAATAATCATGAGATCGGATTGCCGCGGCGACGGCCGGAAAACTTCCGCCCCAAATCGCGCAATATCAAACCGCGCGGCTCCCATGGACATCATTTCGATTGCGCAACAAGCCAATCCAAATGTCATCGGCCAGATCGAATTCTTGCGCATCCAGTTGACCGTGTTGTCGAGTGTAGTGAGCACAACCCCTTCGGGCGTTGGATTCCCATAAGTAAGGTCATTCACAACCCGCTTGCCATTTTCGACCGAAACGTACGGCCCAAAGTTAAGATTGTTCGCCATTCTTCTATTGTAAATGCAGGTTTGCCGAAATATCCATCGAACCGGGGGCGAACTAGAGTCATCCTGCGGACTTTGACTTGTGGTCGAGATCTACAACATTCGTCGCGATAGCCCCGCGCCGTGTAAACGTGTTGATCCTGTCGCGAATCCGGCGATCTAAGGAACTGTAATTACAGCGTAATCTGGCCTAAAGAACGCCAGGTTGACTGTGGATTGAACTCCAGGTTGTAAGATGGGATGAGGATTTGGGGGCGCACGAGAGTAAATTTCATGAAGTGTGCGACAACAACCAGTAAGTCGCGCGACATGCTCTCGAATCCGCTGCTAGCTTGTGCTCTGTTTTGCCTTCCGGCTGTTGCGATTGTCGCGACCGGGAGTAATCGTGTTAATAGCGGTTGGCGAACAGCGATTTGGGCGGCCGCCCTGAGCGCAATCGGCATAGCGTGCTTGGCCAACGCGATCCGGTGCCGACGCGTACACTGTTACATCACAGGGCCTTTCTTTCTAATGATGGCGGTCGTGACTCTCCTGTACGGCCTGGGCCTCCTACCGCTTGGTGGGAGCGGCTGGAACGCAATCGGTCTGACCATTCTGATCGGTACAATCACCTTGACTTGCCTGCCGGAGCTGTTGTTTGGGAAATACCGGAGGGATCGCGCCAGAAACCCCGATCACTTGTGAGTTCTATGTTGAGCCGCGATCTGAAAGGCAAGATTGGCTCCGGGCATTTCCGACCCCTCCGAATGGAACAGCTTTTCCGCAACGTGTTGGGGTGATGTTGAATTCCTGAATGCTCGGTGGCAAAAATCCTAAACTGTGCCGCGCTACCGGCTGTTCTCGCCCTCTTTATACATGTACTTAATCGAGGGCTTGTAAACCATCAGGTTGGCGGCGCCGTTGCGGTTCAGTTTCAGGCAGGATTTGTCATACCATTCGATAGTTCCGCGAAGTTCCTCGCCGTCCCGCAGCACGATGACCATCGGCGTCTTCGATTGCATCTGCTTCTGATAATAGAAATTCTCAGCGTTGGTCTGCTCTGGCGGAGATGGCTTCTTCACCGAACCATTCGAGCGGTCACCGTGACCATTTCGCTCGGGCCGGTCACGGTGTTCTCCAAGCGGAGGGGACATGTGGTTGTGCTCGCTGCGGCTCAGGGAGGGCCGAATCAGTTTGCGATTGGCAAATCCCTCTGGTTGCAGAGGCTGCTCTGCGACTGAGGACTCAATTCCATCTTTCATGGCATCACCTGTTGGCACGCTTTTGGAGGACCAGAGCACGGCGCGTTGTGTCTGGGGACTGGGCGTGAATTGCCAATACGGTAGCACACGCCGCTGAGGTGTGACAATCACAAGTTTTTCGCGTCGTTTGGCAATGGAAATGCTCGTAGCCGAGGCTGCTCGATGCGCGGAAAACGATCGCGCGTCTCAATGATCTGAAGCTTTTGAAACCAATCGTGGGACTATGCGGATATCCGGCAGATTGCGATATCGTTCCGCGTAGTCCATTCCATAACCGACTACGAACTCGTCGGGGATGGCAAATCCCACGTAATCGGCTTCGACCGGTTGCTTTCTTCTCGAAGGCTTATCCAAAAGAGTCGCGACTCGAAGCGACTTGGGGTTTCGCGCCTGCAACACGTTCTTTAGAAAGGTGAGAGTAAGCCCCGTGTCGAGTATGTCTTCCACCAGAATGACGTTTCGTCCAGCGAGCGATTGATCAACGTCCCTAGTCAGCCGGACTTCCCCGGTGGAATCCCATCCGGTGGCAAGCTCTTGTGCAGGAGTGGGACGATTGCCGTAACTTGAAACTCCTATGAAATCGAATGCGGCATCCAGCTGTACTTCGCGAACCAAATCACTCAAAAAAATCGCTGCGCCTTTTAACACCCCTACAAAAATGATTGGCTGACCGGAAAAATCACGAGTGATTTCACCAGCGATCACCGTGACACGTTCCGCGATCTGTCTTTGTGAAATCAGGATTTCGAGTTCAGGCACGGCCAACATGGTATAGCGGCCAACGTCGTCGCGCCAATGGGGACTCTAGCCCGCCTTAAATGGATTGAGAATCCGGACGTCCAACTGACTAAAATCCACTTCATTCCTGGTGGCAACGATTAATTGGTGAACGCGTGCAGTAGCAGCAATCATAGCGTCCTCAAGCAATCTATTTGCCTTGCGGTCCATAATCCGGCCCCATTCCCGAAAGCATGGTGTGTCCATCGGCAGGATCTGATACGAAGCGGCCAACTGATCTACCCAAGACTCAATGTCCGCCGCCTTCGATGCATCTTGGCGGCGTGTCCGCTCAATTCCCGCTTGTAATTCCCCCATCGTCACCGCTGACAGAAACAATTGCTCGTCGGCTTGATTGCCAAGCCAAGTGACCAGTCCTCCATGCGGATGCGGCTTGCGCAGTTCGGACACGACATTGGTACCCAAAAGGTAGCGGTTCATTTGATTGTCAGGACGGTCCTTCGCCGCAATTCGCGCCGCCGTGGGATCAAGTGTTCAAACCTGGCTTCAGGAGCCAACAACAGGTCTTTGAGACCGGGACGGACAGCCTTTTGCAAACGGTTCCACTCCCCGATCGGCACCAGGACAGCAGTTTCAATCCCACGGCGCGTGACAACTTGTGGTCCCTTCTTGATGGTGGTATCCAAGAACTCGCTAAAACGGGCCTTTGCATCTTGTACTTGCCATAAAGCCATTATCAGAACTCCTTATTTGACTCCCAAGTATATAACTAGTCATATGACTAGTCAACACACACATATGCACGGGAGACGCTAACAAATTGTCGGCATGCAAAGAGGAATGGCTGACCGGCATTCATGTAGAAGCAGCAGCTCAATTTGCGAAAAAGGCTATCCGCTCATTAAACTGATTGGCACATTCGGAAAGAAATATTATGAAGCTCAACGGAATCAAAGTTACGTGGTTAGGACACGCGACATTTAAAATTGCGACTCCCGGGGGTCAGACTTTGTTAATTGATCCGTGGGTCATGGGTAATCCCAAGTGCCCCGACAGCGAAAAAGACTTGGAGAAAATTGACGTCATGCTTTGCACTCACGGGCACGGCGATCACATTGGCGATGCGATAGAGATCGCCAAGAAATACAATCCGAAGGTCGTCGGCATTCCCGAGCTAGCAACCTGGTTGAAGAACAAGGGCGCAAAACAGATTTTGCCAATGAACAAAGGTGGGACGCAGACGATCGGCGATATCAAAGTCACCATGGTGGACGCGCGTCACTCGTCCGGCATTCAGGATGGCCACGAATTCGCTTATGGTGGGGAAGCGTGCGGGTATGTCATTGAGTTTGAAAATGGCTTGAAGATTTATCATGCGGGCGACACCTGCGTTTTCGGAGATATGCAAATCATTCGCGAAGTCTATGCGCCCGACGTCGCGATGCTTCCGATCGGCGATCACTACACCATGGGACCGCGGGAAGCCGCTTATGCCTGTAATCTGCTGAAGCCGAAAACGGTCATCCCCATGCATTATGGAACGTTTCCTCAGCTCACCGGGACGCCGGCGGAGTTGAAGAAACTCGTCTCTGGTATTGAAGTGCTGGAGATGAAACCTGGGCAGACAATTGCTTAAGCGGGCGTTGAGTGATCGGTACTCCGCGCGAGATCCCTCGACCGGCTGAAATACGCGGGATCTTCGGGATGACGATGGTTTAATTTCGTTTTTCTTTTAATTTCGGTTCTCAAGGGAGATATTTTGCCTGATCGGGTCGAAAGCAAGCCGCAATGGCGACATCATGGCATTACTGCCGACGCAGTAGAAGACTATCTGTATTCAATGATCCCTGCGCGGGATGAGGTCCTTGCGCAAATGGAATCGGAAGCTGCGGCGCGCAATATTCCAATCGTCGGGCCGGCTGTCGGCCGTGTCCTCCATCAACTGGCGTTGATGATTCAAGCAAAGAATATTTTCGAGATGGGTTCTGCGATTGGTTATTCAACCATTTGGTGGGCGCGTGCCGTCGGCGAAGGCGGACGTGTTTTCTATACCGATGGCGACCGGAAGAATGCGGAAGAGGCTCGCGGCTATTTCGACAGGGCAGGAGTTGCCGCGCAGATCACGATGAGAACCGGCGATGCCCTCGAACTTCTGTCGGAGCAAACGGGGGAATTCGACATCATTTTTAATGACATTGATAAAGAAGATTACCCTCGCGTTCTCCGGTTGGCGATTCCGCGCCTGCGTAAGGGTGGGCTTTTCGTTACCGATAATGTTTTGTGGAGCGGGAGGGTTGCCGAGAAGAATCCTGTCGAGAATTCAACTAAGGCCATTCTGGAATTTAACCGGCTGTTATATGGGTCTCCGGAATTATTCACCACTATCCTGCCGATCCGCGATGGTGTAGCCGTGGCGATTAAGAAGTGAAACGTTTATCCAGGGTTGAGGCTGACACTGCTTCTCCTGCAACCAAGATGCACGCGCGCATGGTAGCCGCAATTCGAACAATTCCACGCGGAAAAGTTTCAAGCTACGGAGTAGTCGCGCGGGCCGCAGGATATGCAGGCTATGCCAGACAGGTGGGACAGGTCATGAAACGTTATGCAGGACTTCCGTGGCATCGCGTTCTCGGCGCGGGAGGCGCGATTAAGGTTCCGGCGGATTACGCGATCGAACAGCGAATGCGGTTGCAGGCCGAAGGCGTAGCATTTCGCGGCAGGCGAGTGAACATGCTGTTGCACGAGTTCAAATTCCCAAAGACGAGAAGCCGTTCGCGCTAAACACCGTGGCTAGCGCTGGCTGAGTTCGCGGTCAGAAACCTTCTGGTTGAACTCAGCAGACTTTCCGCGAGGCACACTCAACGACTTCCACTCGTGTGCCTGAAAGTGTTTCGCCAATAACACGATTTGCCCGCAATGATAGGGGTAGTGCGCGATTTGGCGATTGATAGCCTGCATCACCGAATGCGTCTCACCGCGAATCAAGACTGTTCGGCTAAGGTCTGCTTCGGACAATGGCGACAGTGCGCTGAAAAGAGTTCCCCATCCTTCATCCCAAGTTTTCTTTAGGGCATCTCTGGAAACTGGCGCATCTACGAATTCACTGTCCCGGTTGCGGTCAGGCTTCTCTCCATCGGTGGTTAGAAAGTCGGTCCAGCGCGAACGCATGTTCCCGGCCATGTGCTTCACGATGATCGCAATCGAATTCATCTCTCCATCTAGAACGGCGGTCAGTTGTTCATCCTTTACTTGCTCCATCGCGCGTTCCGCAAGCTTCTTGTAGTAATGAAAAACCGCAATCGAGTCTTCCAAGTAAGAAGTCGTGAATTTCAGGGTCATAACGTGTTCCTGAACTGCTCATCAATTTCAACCTGATAACCGGCGCTCAGACGATTGGTCTCGTTCGCCATCCCCACCACTGCCATCAATTCTTTGAACATTTCATCCGTCATTCCTTTCTTCTTCGCCGACGCCGTATGCGACGCGATGCAGTAGCCACATTGGTTGCTGACGCTTACTGCCACATAGATCATCTCTTTGGTGAGGGGATCAAGCGCGCCCGGCCCCATAATCTGCTTGATGTCCTCCCAGGTCCGCTTCAACGCCGCCGGGTCATTCGCCAGCGCCTTCCAGAAATTATTGATCCAGTCCACTTTGCGAGTGGCCATGATGTCGTCGTAAACCGCCCGCACTTCGGGACTGGCATTTTTATATTCGATAAGTCGAAGGGTCGCCATTTGTTGCTCCAAAGAGGAATAGTGCCAAAAAACTTGTGATCAAGAGTGTACAGACATTGAATTTATTTTCTATATCTTACCTGTAACGCCGATTGGCTTTTTGAGACGAATTTCTCGACATCGCGAAGAAGCTGTGGCAAACTGCATCCGTTGCGGCCTCTTCCCCAAGTCCAGGGCCGTCCCAGGGCGTTCCTAATGTTACGACGCTTGTGGTGGAGCGCGGTATTCGCGGCGCTCGTTTCTATTCTGTGTCCAGGTCAATCCATTCAAGAAAACGCCCCCGTGCCCAAGCCCGAACCGGCCCACTCTCAGCTCTCAGAGAAGAAATCGCCCGACTCTATAGGATCCAACGCTAACCTCGACCCTTGGTCACTCTACCGTATGGGTAACTTTGCCGCTGCGATTGACGGATACCAGCAATTATTGAAGGACAATCCTAAATCGTCGGACGCGTATGCAGGCCTCGCGCGCGTCTACCTTCAGCAGAAAAATGTGGATCTCGCGTCGCAGACAGTCGCTAAGGGCCTTGCAGTATCCGATTCTCCTTCGTTGCATGTGGCACTGGGTGAAGTTCAATTCCGCCAGGGAAAAATATCGGAAGCTGAACAGGAGTGGGTGAAAGTAATCAACTCCGGACACCCCGACGCACGCGCGTTTCTTGGACTTGCTCGCGTAAGTAACGCGGTTGCAATGTACAAAAGAGGCAAGACGATGATTGACGAGGCGCGCGAACTTGATCCGGCCGACCCCGACGTCGAACGCCAGTGGATTGGGACACTCACCCGTCCCGAACGGATTAAATATCTCCAGAGTTATCTTTCGGGTCCGAATGACCAAGACGCAGAGCACCGTACTCATACCCAACACTATTTGGAGTTTTTGAAAGCGCGTGCGGCAGAGGGTGGGGGCGGGTGCCGTCTGGCCAACAATGTCACTTCGACGGAGGTTCCGTTGGCTCGTCTATTCCGAGACGCCGATCATCTCCGTGGCTACGGGCTTGACGTGAAAGTGAATGACCGCAAGGGAACTTTAATGCTCGACACCGGGGCGACTGGAATCCTCCTCGACCGCGGAATGGCGGAGAAGGCCGGAATTGGAAAACTCATCGACACAGGCATCGGCGGTATTGGGGACAGAGGCGAAAAGAATGGATACGTGGGTGTCGCGAAATCCATCACCATCGGCGGCTTGCGGTTTGAGAATTGTCCTATCGAAGTTATGGAAAATCGTTCCGTGGTCGGGGAAGAGGGGTTAATCGGCGCTGACGTCTTCGACGATTTCCTGGTTGATATTGACTTTCCAAACGAGAAATTAAAGCTTAGCGAGTTGCCAAGGCGGCCGGAGGATTCAGGCCAGCCTGCGGGATTGCACCCCGATGACGACGAAGATACCGACGTCACGACTGCGCATCCGGTTCGCACTGCGGCGGGCACAACCTCGCAGAAACCTCTCTCTCCACCGACGCGGACTTTTCACGACGCCTACATTGCACCGGAAATGAAATCCTACACACGAATCTACCGCTTTGGGCACGACCTGTTGGTGCCGACCTTCGCTGGCAATGCTCCAAGCAGATTATTCCTGATAGATAGCGGGGCTTTCTGGAACCAAATTACTCCCGCGGCAGCCCGCGGAGTCACAAAGGTTCACAACGACCCTTTCACGACCGTGACTGGAATCAACGGCAAAGTAAACAAAGTCTACAGTGCCGACCAGGCCGTTCTTCGCGTGGCGCATGTATACGAAAAGGACCAGGACCTTGTGACATTTGATATGACTTCGATCAGCGATAATTGCGGTACCGAAGTCTCAGGCATTCTTGGTTTTGCCATGTTGCGTAAGCTGGATGTAAAGATTGATTACCGAGACGACCTGGTGGATTTCCATGACGACCGGAGGCCCAGAGCACTGGAACTCCAGTAGTGTCACGGACATGCTCGCGCAGATGTATTTCGGTCCCTGTTCCAGCTTTGGACGGTTTTCCAGAGCAGTAAGCGCTAAGGCTTCGGGGGTCGGGAGTTTTTAAAGATGACACGTCATCGCGAGCTTCCGAGGGATCCCGGGTGTACCGAAGATTCTCTGGACGTGAGCGAGTTACCGACGCCCGCAAGAATTCTTCGGGAAAGAAGAGTCCCTCACGACAACGGCTGGCTTGAAGAATTTTTCCAATTGATCCCGCTAAGGCTTCATCCGGATTGACTTTTTCGCCCGAATCGTAGAGATTCACACGTTGTGAATGATCGGTAATCCCACGGCGGTAACCAAAAGGGTGTCAATCCACCACGGTCCAGCCCTCGTACTTAAAGGAGAGAGATAGCCGGTTTGTCCGACGCTGAAGTAAAAGTTGTTTCCGCGGACGACGTGGCTTTAATGGCGTCTATTCGCTCCGGCGACGAGAACGCCATGGGGGCGCTTTACGACCGGTATTCAGGAGTAGTGTACTCGGTAGCCTTGCGCGTGCTTGAGGATACAGGCGCGGCCGAGGACGTACTGCAAGAAATTTTTATGCAACTTTGGCGCAATCCCGCGGCGTTTAATTCCCAGCGAGGAAGCGCGGGGCCGTGGCTTGCCGTGATTGCACGCAATCGCGCCATTGATGTGTTGCGCAAGCGCCGTCCGGAAGATGACATCGCGGATATTGTAGTTTCGGTGAATCCCGACATGGCGGGTGGTGCGGAACGAAATCAGGCGATGGAGAAAGTTCGCGGCGCGCTAACCTCAATGCCCGCCGCGCAGCGTAACGCTTTGGAAATGGCATACTTTGAAGGGTTAAGTCATAGCGAAATTGCGGCTAAGATCGGAGAACCGTTGGGGACGGTCAAGACTCGCATCCGGTCCGGACTACTGGCGCTGCGCAAGGTGTTTAACTCATGAGCGTGCATGAACAATACGCGGATGACCTCGCACTCTACGCGATGGGAGCGCTGCTTGGCGATGAGCGCGCTGCTGTTGAGAAGCATTTGGATGGGTGTGCCGAGTGCCGGCGTGAGTTAGAACTATTGCGCGGAGATACGGCGCTGCTGGCGTTTTCGGCTGTAAATTCGGTCCCTCCGCAGCGGTCGCGTCAGCGATTGATGGATGCGGTGCGGCGCGAACCTCGAAGGAAAGAAGTCGCGGCAAAGCGTTCGTGGTGGGGGATGGCTCCATGGATCGCAGCCGCGGCGATGACGATCCTCGCCGTCCTCCTCATGCGCCAGAACAGCGGATTGCAGGAGAAACTGGCAAATCTGCGTGACCGCACAACAGAACAACAATCGCAGCTTGAGCAAGCGCGAGAAGTGGTTGCAACCCTCACCGCTACAGATGCTTTGCGGGTGACTCTGGTGGAGGCAAAAACTCAGCCACAACCACAAGGGAAGGCGATTTACGTCCGGGATCGAGGGAGTTTGATTTTCCTGGCCAGCAACTTCAAACCAGTAGCATCCGGCAAAGCATATGAACTGTGGCTGATTCCGACAAAGGGAAATCCGATTGCGGCGGGAGTGTTTAAGCCGGACGCGCACGGGAGCGCGACAGTCGTGAATCCTCCGTTGCCACAGGGAGTCGAAGCGAAAGCGTTTGCAATTACGATTGAACCGCAAACCGGTTCCGAAGGGCCAACATCGCCAATCGTAATGCTGGGTGCGGGCGAATAGAGGAATCACCGATTCCTCTATGATCTCTCTTTAAACTGAGATTCGCTGCGGGATCGCGAAACCGCGCGGGGAAATTAGGATGCAGTTCGGTGCGCAGAAACTTCCGGCTCGGGTATCGCTATTGGCGGACTGGGTTGACCGCGTTTCGCCGCGATCAGGCGATCTAAATCGTAATGGTAGGGGCCGTAAGCGCGAAACGACTGCTCGTCAAACAGGCGTTTGATGCCACACCCGGTACAAACCTGGTAACAATAACCAGCGGAACGAACCGGCCAACTCATTTTGCGATGCCAGCAGCCACGAAACAGAACCACGCCAACTCCCGCAAATGCTGTTGCCAAAAGGCTTAACGGCAGCCAGCGGTTTTTTTTCTTTTGGTCGGTGACTGCCATGGCTTCTAAACCTCTAAATCACGCATTTGCCGCCAGTTTGCACCAACAGCGGGGGGTGACTTTCGGGGGGAGTTCTTAGCTTACTAAAGAACATGTCCGAATTCCACCTTCGTGGGCAACAGAATATTGCGATTCGAACAAATCCGCTGTAACTTAC
Organism: uncultured Acidobacteriaceae bacterium; assembly: GCA_963720075.1. Classification (GTDB taxonomy): domain Bacteria; phylum Acidobacteriota; class Terriglobia; order Terriglobales; family Acidobacteriaceae; genus PALSA-188. Next base: position 291,141 of record CAVREG010000019.1, read on the forward strand.
GGATATTGGCCACTTTAAGCTACGATTTGAATCCGCTGTGAGGAACTCGTCCAAATGAGCGCGAGCCCCAACAATCCGGTTCCCGGGCCCATTAAGGCGGCTCCGCTGGCACCTCCTGGGAGTCTTCCGGCGATCCCAGGATTTCCGCGTCCGGATCATAAGGATCTCGAAACACTGCTCGCCTTGTCGTCCCTTCACGATCAGATTCGCCGCCGCCGCGCCCAGGAATTAGATAAGGGAGCGAGATTAACTTCCAGTGACTCCTGGGAACTTAAGCAGCTCGTACCCGATGAAGTTTTGCAACTGATTGCCGATCGCGCGGTCACCGTCACGGGCGCCGACGGCGTAGCCGTGGCATTGGTTGATGGAAGTGGGATTGTGTGTCGTGCATCGGCGGGAAAGATTGCACCCGAGCGAGGAGCGCGTCTGGATCCTTACTCCGGATTTTCGGGAGCGTGCCTGAGGACTGGGGAAATAGTCCGATGTGACGATTCAGAAAGAGACAAGCGCGTAAGTGCCGAGGCCTGCCGCAGGCTGGGCACTCGGTCCATGGTCGCAGTACCGCTCGCAACGTCACAAGCGATTATAGGAGTGCTCGAGGCTTTCTCAACCGAGCCCCTCGGATTCAACGACAGCGACGTTCGCAGCTTGAGCCTTCTTGGCGAGCTCATTCTTGACGCCATGAAGCCCGAAGAAGAGCATCGCTTGAGCGAAATATCGCGGCAGGTTGTGACCGCTGCACCGGTTACCGCGCCTGGGGCGGAGATCACGCGCGAAGGTTTGCAAATCGAGCCTTTAAGAATTGAGACGCTCAGGCTTCCAGAAGCAGAAAACCTGCCGAGAACGCAACGCGAGCCGCAACCCGCGACGCCTGCTGCGCAGCGCGACTCAGACGGTTCAAACCAAAACGCGAAGCTGATCTTTTTCTCTGAATACGAGCCCGTGGAAGACTCGCGGCCTGGTCTGAAACTCGTGATTCTCCTGGTCATGCTTGCCATCGCCCTGGGAACCGGCTTGTGGTGGCAAGTGCGTCAGAATACAGATCCCCAAAAAGTAGTCAAGAAGATCGTTAAGACTGCGCCCTCGACAAGCATTCAGCCTCGGCCAGTTCTGCCTACGCAGCAGGGTTCCGATGTATCCGACGACTCGCAGCTTCCTACCGCAGGCACGAATGTGGGCGGGACGACGCAAGCCGCCGAAAAGTCTGGCCTTCCCGCGATCACCGGCATCCGTCACTGGTCCTCCGCTGATTCGAGCACGGTCGTCATTGATCTTCAGGATCAGGTTCAATATGAGGCGCATCGCCTTACCAGTCCGGAGCGAATTTATTTTGATCTGCTCGATACGAGCCTCGCTCATGGATTGTTTGGCAAAGTCATCGAAGTGAACGATCCCGTCTTGCAGCGGATTCGAATTGCTCAACCAAAGCAGGGAGTGACCCGCGTTGTTCTCGATACGAAAGGCGCGTCGAATTATTCCGTGAGCATGGAGCAGAATCCGTACCGCTTGGTAGTAGAGATCGGCAAGCTGGGATCGAAAGTGGGGCCGAGCACTAAGATGAATCTCTTCGGGCCTGCGGTTCCCGCTGAGAGTGATTCGAATGCAACAGCGCAACTGAAGGTTGTCGAAGCCGCGCCTATAGCCTCTCGGAACGCAATTGCGGGAGCGAACGGCGCCACGCCGCAACCGAGGAATCGGCAAGCCAATCAAACGCTGGCTCGAGGTCCTAGCTTTAGTATTGTGCTCGATGCGGGCCACGGCGGATGGGACTTGGGCACGGTCGGACGAAAAGGCCTCGAAGAAAAAGATCTGGTTCTGGATATCGTTCAACGGCTCGGCGGCCTGCTTGAAAAGCAGTTGAACGCCAAAGTCATTTACACCCGCCACGACGATAGCTACGTTGCCCTAGAGAAGAGGGCCGAAATCGCCAACCTTTCGCAGGGAAGCCTTTTCGTTTCAATTCATGCAAACTACAGCGACCTGACCTCCGCTCGCGGCGTCGAAACCTATTACACGAATACTTATTCGTCGGTGAAAGCCCGCCCCACAGATGCCGACAACGAACCCTCTCTTCAAAATATAGATTGGACGAGAGTGGACATCCGCGAAAAAGTCCAGGAATCGCATCATCTTGCTGAGTGTGTACAAGAGGCGCTCTACGGAACGGTTGCAGCGAAAAATCCTGGCATTCGAAATCGCGGCGTGAAAAAAGCTCAATACGTTGTTCTGACCGGAACATCCATGCCGGGGGTTTTGGCCGAAATCTCTTTCGTGAGCAGTCCCACCGATGAGACCGAACTGCAAGGTGCGGCATACAGACAGCGAATTGCCGAGGCCCTGTATAAAGGAATTGCACGCTATCATGAGACGCACCATCGCACAACGATGGCCAGCCTGCTGGGAAAGTCCGACGGAAGATAACCTGAGAGGAACAGGTAGGGACAGCCACCCCCGGCTGTCCAGTTGAGCGGAGCTCAACAGATTTAAAAAAGCCTCCCGAATGATTATTGGGATCGCAGAAAATAGCCGAGCCTCGCTCGGCCCGGACAGCCGGGGGCGGCTGTCCCTAGGCAAATGCGCTACTCCCGGATCGTCACCAACCCAGATTGCGGCACGAACGGCCTCGCCGCGATCTGCCCGTCGAATTTCGAAGCCCACCGTCCGGGAATTGCAGTTCCGCAGGATGGACAGCATCCCTCAGCCGTCACGCGATAATCCTGAATGAAATAGCTGTAGCGTTTTACTAACAACTCATTGCAGTGGTGACATCGCGTATTTTCGTAGTCCCCGACCATCCCCGGTAGATTGCCCGCGTATACATAGCGCAGCCCCGCACTCTTTCCGATCTCAGCCGCGCGAAGCAAATCGCCCGGCGTGGTGTCTTCCGGATCAAACATTTTGTAATCTTTATGAAACGCGGTTATGTGCCACGGAATGTCAGGAGAGATTGCCGCGAGAAAATTCGTCAACCCGTGCAGTTCTTCATCGGAGTCGTTGAATCCTGGAATCAGAAGCGTCACGATTTCAAGCCATACTCCCATTTCATACAGCCGGCGAATCGTATCGAGAATTGGCGCAAGCCGTCCGCCGAGCTGATGGTAGCGGCGGTCGTCGAAGCTCTTTAAGTCAACTTTATAGAGGTCAGCCCATGGGCGAATATATTCGAGGACTTGCGGGGTTCCATTTCCATTCGACACAAATCCCGTAATCAAGCCCGCGGCCTTTGCTTCTTTGAATACAGCAACCGCCCATTCGGCCGTTATCAAAGGCTCGTTGTAAGTGCTGACCAGCACTTTCGCGCCTTGGCGAAGCGCATCTCGAACCAGCGCTTCTGGAGAAGCCTCAAGCGGCGTCGACACCGCGTTTGGATCGCGCAACGCCTGCGAAGTTACCCAATTCTGGCAGTAGCCGCAGTGCAGATCGCATCCCAGCATTCCAAAGCTGTACGCTAATGCTCCGGGATGAGCATGAAAGAAAGGCTTTTTCTCGATAGGATCACACTGAACTCCGCCGACGTATCCCCAGGGAACATAGAGCGTGCCACCGCGGTTATAGCGAACCTTGCAAACTCCTGCCTGGCCCTCGGGAATGGGGCAACAATGCCCGCAGGCAAAGCAGCGCACACGATTGCGGTCAAGCCGCTCGTAAAGATCTCCTTCCCGAACGTTTTCATAGACGATATCGCGGAGCGTTGGCACGGCAGGGACCTGTACAAATTATAAACTTCGGTGAGCGATGCGCTCACTCACCCAGACGAGGATGTCCCGGTCTACGCGTTCTCCTATGCTAGCGTAGCCCAACAACGCCATGCTGCCGTGGGTCGGCAGTGGTAATCTTTCACGTGGATGGCCCTTTCCACTCTCAATCAAATTTTCTTTTCAATCGTGGACCGCAACCAGCCTTGCGTGATGAAGCACCAGGTTTCGGATCAATGGGCCTCAATCTCTTCGAACGATCTTTATCGCGACATCGTTGGGGTTAGCCGCGCGCTTCGCGACTGGGGGATCAGCAAAGGAGACCGCGTCGCCATTCTGAGTGAAAATCGGCCGGAGTGGACGATGGCAGATTTCGCCTGTCTGCTGATTGGAGCTGTCGTCGTGCCGATTTACGCCACACTCACCGACGAACAGACTGCATACATCCTGCGAGATGCAGGCGCGCGCGTGGTTTTCGTCTCATCGAAGAAGCAGCTTCAGAAGATATTAGACAAGCGAGATTCAACTCCCGCCGAACGTATGGTTGTGATGGATGCCATGGAATCGAGCGACGCTGTCCGCATGTCTGAGTTGCGAAAGAACGGCCCACCGCAGCGCGACGTATCGTTCGACGAATTCGCGCTCTCGATCGCGATGCCGAACGATTTGGCCACTATCATTTATACCTCCGGCACCACGGGCACTCCCAAGGGCGCGATGCTAACTCACGGCAACATTGCCTCGAACATCTCATGCTCCCTGAATGGTTTTGACATTGGCCCGAGAGACACCAGCATTTCGTTTCTTCCGTTGTCGCATATCACGGCCCGCCATCTCGACTTGGCGTTGCTATATCGCGGCGCAACTCTGGCTTATGTGCCGTTTATCGAACAGCTTCCTAAGGCGCTGTTGGAGGTGCGTCCGACTTTGGTTGTGGCTGTGCCACGAGTTTACGAGAAGGTCTATGCCAAAGCGGATTTGGGAGCCAAGACTTTTCCTAAAAACTTGATATATCGCTGGGCGCTTTCTATGGGACGCGCTCACCGCGCCGAAATACTTGCTTCCCGTACGCCTCCTTCTCCAGGTTGGAAACTAGCGAACCGGTTGCTATACAAGCGGGTGCGAGCAGGCTTTGGTGGGCATGCCCGATGCTTCATCTCGGGCGGAGCGCCACTGGGACGCGAACTCGCCGAATGGTATGCCGACATGGGCATCCGCATTCATGAAGGCTATGGGTTGACCGAAACATCGCCCGTGATTGCGCTGAACAATCCCAAGGCGCACAAGATCGGAACAGTGGGAAAGCCTCTGGCCAACCTCGAAGTGCGCATCGCCGACGATGGCGAAATACTCGTGCGCGGCCCATCGGTATTTCAGGGCTACTGGAATCTTCCGGAAGAAACCCGCAATGCTTTCGTGGACGGATGGTTCAAGACGGGCGACATCGGCAACATAGATGCCGATGGATTCTTATCCATCACCGACCGCAAGAAAGACTTGATCAAGACTTCCGGCGGAAAGTTCATTGCCCCCCAGCCGATTGAGAATTCTCTGAAACACAATCCGCTCGTCGCCGAAGCGGTGGTGCTCGGAGACAAACGGAAATTTCCCGCCGTGCTAATCGCTCCGGCATTCACCGTGCTTCAAAATTGGGCACAATCTCATCAGATCTTCTTTGTATCGCGCCAGGAATTAGTTGCTGACCCGGCCGTGCGTGCGCTTTACGAAAAAGTTGTGGAAGACGTCAACCAAAATCTTGCGCGCTTCGAGAAGCTAAAAAAAGTTTTGCTGGTCCCAGACGAGTTCTCGGCCGAAAACGAAACCCTAACCGCCAGCATGAAACTACGCCGCCGCGCCGTAGAAAAACGTTACTCAAAAGAAATTGAAGGCATGTATTCCGGGGCAGAGGCATCGGGTCCGTCCGCGGATCCCAGTTAGCCAAATTCCGAATCAGCACGCAAATCTTGCTCCAGTTTGTTGAAGGCGGATGTGATACGTCTCTTGTCGGTTCTTGGCCATGTAAACTCAAGGCTTGTATGAGTAATTCACGCCGAAATCTGAGGACAAAGGGAGTCCAGACTCGGCCCCTGCATGCCGTATTAGTGTGCGGGATACTACTGACCGGAGCGGCCTGTGGAGGCGGAACAAGCGGCCCCGAGTCCACCCCGGCGCCGCCCTCTATTTCCTCAGTTTCGGCGGTTTGTACTCCCTCGTCGGTTGCGATAAGCGCAACCTCGCAATGCACTGCAACCGTTCAAGGCACGGGGTCCTTCAGTTCCGCGGTCACGTGGACTGCCAGCGCTGGGACCATTAATGCGAGCGGACTTTTCACTGCGCCAGCTTCCCCCGCTGCCGCGACCGTGACCGCCACCAGCACCCAGAACACAGCGAAGTCGGGAACAACCTCAGTGACTGTGCAGTCATCGCCGTCCACAATTACTTCTGTTGGGGTGACTTGCAACCCATCCACCGTAGGCGTCAACGCGCCCTCGCAGTGTACTGCGACGGTTCAAGGTACGGGGTCCTACAGTTCCGCGGTGACGTGGACTGCCAGCGCAGGCACCATCAATGCGAGCGGGCTTTTCACCGCCCCGGCTTCGCCGGCTAGCGCGACCGTGACTGCAACCAGCAACGAAGACACAACAAAGTCCGGGACGGCGAACGTAACCGTGCAGTTAATGACGCCGCAGAGCAAGCACGTCGTCATGGTGATGGAAGAAAACCAGAGCTATTCAACCGTCGTAGCCAATACCACCGATTGGCCGAATCTCAACACTCTGATAAGCCATGGCGCTCTTGCAACAAACTATTACGCTAACTCCCATCCCTCGATTGGTAACTATTTCATGTTGACGACAGGACAGTTGCTGACCACGGATGACGGTTCCACCGCTGTCTGGAACGTAGATAATATCGCCCGGCGAATGCTGGCTTCGGGCGTCACGTTCAGGATCTATGCGGAAGGCATTACGCAGGGCTATGTAGGTGGAGACACAGGACTATACCTGATTCGGCACAATCCATTTGCAATGCTCTCCGATATTGCCAACAATCCGCAGGTGGCGAGCGAATGCATCTGGCCGTTTACACAGTTCGCCGCGGACCTCGTCGCCGGTACGTTGCCCGAATACTCATTCATCGTCCCGGATATTGATGACGATGCACACAATGGAACGCTTCAGCAGGCGGACGCCTGGTTGCAGACCAACGTGGTCGCGCCCTTGTCCGGCTCCTCCGTATTCGCGACCGGCGGGGATGGCATTCTCATCGTGGATTTCGACGAAGCGGCAACCAGTGATGCCACAAACGGCGGCGGCCGTGTCGCTTCGGTATTCTGGGGACCGAACGTGAAGCTCGGCTATACGCAAGCGTCAACTACGGTGTATCAGCATCAGAGCATGCTACGTACGGAAATGGATGCACTTCAATTGTCGAATCCTCCGGGCGCAGCGGCCAGCGCACCTTCTATGTCAGAGTTCTTCGTGCAGAAGTAAGGCCGCCTATGTTGACTTGCACCCGGTTACCTCCTAACATTTCCCATCCGTTTCTTTCTGGCTCACGATGCTATCAAAATGATTGAAAAAACTCTGGTCGGACAAACCATCTCTCACTACCGCATCACCGAAAAACTTGGCGGGGGAGGCATGGGCGTGGTTTACAAGGCGGAAGACACTACTCTCGGCCGTTTCGTCGCGCTGAAGTTTCTGCCCGATGATGTCGCCAAAGACACTCAGGCTCTCGAACGCTTTCGGCGTGAGGCCCGCGCGGCATCGGCCCTGAATCATCCCCACATTTGCACCATTCACGAAATTGATGAGCAAGGCACCCAGGCTTTCATCGTGATGGAGTACCTGGAAGGCCAAACCCTCAAGCATCGAATTTCAGGGCGCGCAATGGATGTCGAAGCCCTGCTTGGCTTGGGCATTGAGATCGCCGACGCTCTCGACGCTGCGCACAGCAAAGGAATTATCCATCGCGACATCAAGCCGGCAAATATTTTCGTCACCAAAAGAGGCCAGGCAAAGCTGCTCGATTTCGGACTCGCCAAGTTGACCGAGCGCCAGGGTCTCGATGGTGCCACCGTTACCGGCGGCGATCTGATGACCAGCCCCGGGTCCGCTGTGGGGACCGTGGCTTATATGTCGCCGGAACAAGTTCGCGCCGAGGAACTTGACCCTCGCACGGATTTATTCGCGTTCGGTTCCGTCCTGTATGAGATGGCGACCGGGGTCGTGGCATTTTCTGGCAGCAGCACTGGAGTTGTGTTCGAAGCGATTTTGAACCGCACGCCAGAGTCAGCCTCGATGCTAAATAAGCTTCTGCCGGCGAAGCTCGAAGAAATCATTTCAAAGTCTCTCGAAAAAGATCGTGAGTACCGCTATCAGACTGCGGCCGAACTTCGCGGGGACTTGAAGCGGCTCAAGCGCAGCCTCGATACTTCTCGAATCCGCGCCGCCAGCGCGAGCGTTTCCTCTTCCACAACCATTGCGGCCCTGCCCGGAAAAACCGAGACTAAAGCTTCAAAGCGAAGCGTATTTGTCCCGGTGCTCCTCGCATCGGTTATTGCGTTGGCCGCAGGCATTGCCGGCGGAATGTTCTTTTTCAAGCGTCCCGCTCAGTCGCCGCTTCCGATCTATCATCCGTTGAGCTTCCGGCGAGGAGCGGTTCATGCCGCCCGTTTCACGCCAGATGGCAAAACCATCATTTACAGCGCATCCTGGGAAGGCGGTGCGTCGCAAATGTTTACCACGCGGCCCGACAGTCCTCAGGCCCGCGACTTGGATCCGGCTGGCGCGGATGTGCTTGCTATTTCTTCCACCGGCGAAATGGCATTGTTGCTCGGCAGTCATACCAGCAAACCATTTCTTCTCTCCGGCACACTCGCCCGAGTCCCGCTCGGAGGAGGCGCTCCGAGAGAGATTCTCGAACATGTCGAGTGGGCAGATTGGACGCCTGACGGAAGCAATCTCGCGATTGTCCGAGAAGTCGAAGGACGCCCTCGGCTTGAGTATCCTCCCGAGAAGCTGCTGTATCAACCGGAGGGCTGGATTGGTAATCCAAGATTCTCGCCCAAGGGCGATATCATTGCTTACATTGATCATCCTCAACCGGGCGACGACGGGGGCGAAGTTGCGATACTTGACCTGGCGGGCAAGAAAACCACTCTCTCCAAGGGGTGGGACAGCATTCAAGGACTGGCATGGTCGCCCTCGGGCGACGAAATTTGGTTCACCGCGACCAAGACCGGAGGCGACCGGTCGCTGTTCGCAGTGAATCTTTCCGGGAAGCTCAGGCTCATGGCGCGTGTCCCGGGCGAACTGACTTTGCTTGATGTAGACCGTCAGGGTGGCGTGCTTTTGACTCGCGGAAATGATCGGGCTGGCATTCTGGGCATGACGCCCGGAGAGACGAAAGAGCGCGATCTCTCCTGGCTGGATTGGTCCGTGCCCAACAGTTTGTCGGCGGACGGCCGCACGCTACTTTTCACAGAAGCCGGAGAAGGCGGCGGGCCAAAATACGCCGTCTATCTTCGAAACACAGACGGCTCACCAGCCATTCGTCTCGGCGAAGGCTCGGGATTCGCGCTCTCGCCCGATGGCAAGTGGGCGGCATGCCATCCAAACGGCGTGCCGTCCCCAATAGTTATGCTTCCCACCGGCGTGGGAGAAACACGAGCGCTCACGCCTGATGGGCTCAACCATGTTCGGCTACAGTGGCCTGCGAGCGGAAAACAATTCGTGTTCACCGGGAACGAGCCTGACCATGGTCTGCGTCTTTACGTGGAATCGTCGGAGGGCGGCAAGGCGCGGCCTATCAGTCCCGAAGGCGTTGACGATACGTTTGTGGTGTCGCCCAACGGTGAGTTCGCAGCTGCGATTGGTCCCGATCAGAAGCTTTACCTTTATCCGGTTGCGGGAGGAGACCCTATCCCGGTGAAGGGCGCGGAAACCGGAGAAATCGCCACCGGCTGGACTGCGGACAGTAAGTCGTTATTCGCTTTCCACTTCGGCGCAATACCTGAGCAAGTGGTTCAGATCACCCTCGCAACAGGACAAAGAAAGACCTGGAAAGATCTCTCCCCTGCCGACGCGGCGGGATTAACAAATCTGCGCGGCATCATCATGGCCGCCGATGGCAAGAGTTACGTTTACGGTTACGTGAGAACACTCTCGGATCTGTATCTGGTAGAGGGACTGAAATAGTTTCGGCGCGCGAGCCCCCTCTATGCGAGCCACAGGATGTTACTCGCGAGGGTGCCTCAGGCCCCGCGTCACAAAGCTTGCGAGCATTTACACAATCCGCATTGGCCGCAATTTTCTGCGGCCCAGCCGACGCTCCATCGAAATTTGGTTTTCATTACAATGGAAGCATGTCTGATCCGTTGATTATTGCTGGACGCGAGTTTCGGTCCCGGCTCATTGTTGGCACTGGCAAGTACCGGTCGTCTCAGGAGACTGCACGGGCGCTCGAAGCGAGCGGAGCCGAGATGGTTACAGTGGCGGTGCGGCGAGTGAATCTTGATCGCAACAAGGAATCGTTGCTCGATTACATTGATCCCAAGAAATATTTTTTGCTGCCGAATACCGCGGGCTGCTATACGGCGGATGAAGCGATACGAGCTGCACGCTTAGGACGCGAGGTCGGCATCTCGGACTGGGTCAAGATCGAAGTCATCGGCGATCAGGCGACGCTTTATCCAGATGTTCAAGCGACGCTCGAAGCCACACGGGTTCTGGTGAAGGAAGGGTTCACGGTTCTGCCGTACACATCTGATGACATTGTTTTTGCGAAGCGACTCGTGGACGCGGGTGCGAGTGCCGTGATGCCTCTGGGAGCGCCAATCGGCAGCGGGCTGGGAATTCAGAACGCAGCGAATATTCGTATTTTGCGGGAGATGATCACCGGCGTTCCGCTGATCTTAGACGCGGGAGTCGGAACCGCCTCTGACGCGACGCTGGCGATGGAACTTGGCGCCGACGCGGTGTTGATGAATACGGGCATCGCCGCCGCTCAAGATCCAGTGCTGATGGCGGATGCGATGAAGCACGCGGTGATGGCTGGACGAGAGGCATATCTTGCGGGGCGCATGAGCAAGAAGCTATACGCGACGGCGAGTTCACCCGTTGAAAATGTTCTGCGATGACGGAAACGCGGACAAAGAAACAGGCGGCCATTGCGGCCGCCTTTAACTTTTACCGAGGATCAATCACTGCATCTGCATCTTGTCGTCGCTCTTTCCTTGCTTCAGCATCTTTGCGCTGTCCACATGAATGGAATCGCCGGTCACTTCGCCCATGACCGCAACGTGATGCCCTACGTGGGCCTTCAATGCGTCGGGATTATCCACTGTTAAAACTTTCTGGTCGTCGTCACTTACCACGACCATGCTCGCGCCCTTGCTGAGGCACTTCTTCGCGCACGCTTCATGTCCCGGCTTGGCGCCCTTTACTCCGCACTTCGAATCAGTTACCCATCCGTTTACGGTTGTTTGGTCCGCTGCCGAAATTCCTACGATCATGAAGCACATCAACGAAACTGCCGCACATGCAAGTAGTATCTTTTTCATATTTCTCCTCTATTAGCGGCCTTGAGCCGCAGATTTGATCAGCACCCTGGTGAGACGGGCTTTGAATACCGGCACCTTCGGTATTAGTGTGGCGACAGGACCTCAAGGTTGTACCCAACTCGCGAATCTTAACATAGATCGGTTGAGGGAATTGTCACGCTGGCTCCCCCGGGGGACTTCACTTTTCCGCGGAGTCGGTTCGGGGAGTTTCCTGAACAGGCTGGGCGGGCGTTATGTACACAACTTCGCCGGGACGGGCGTAGTGTAGCTGTTCGCGGGCTGCCTTCTCGATGGTCTTAGGATCAGTCTTCAGATCGTTGATCTGCTTGTTGTAGCGGTCGTTCTCTTTTTGCAGGGAATCAATCTCTTTTTGCAGGCTGAGGACTTCTGTGCGTTTCGCGCGATAGACCATCATTCCATTGGCTCCGAGCATTACATGCAGGAAGAGCCATACGGCCAGCAGGCCGACCAATCCGGTGGCGAAACGGCGGCGCAATCCGTATAGCCATGCCGCGGCGGGGCGAAATTTCTCGATCACGCGCGCAGCCATGTCTTCTATATGTGTTGCGGGCTTTGAGCCGAGCGGGATTCGGCGCTCTGGCTTAAGCAAGATTCGAACTTTCGGAAATGTTATTACTCGAAGATCCATTGCTTGGCTACCACGCTAAGTTTCTCTAGTGCTTCTCTACTGCTTGCCTCTGAATAGACACGTACTACGGGTTCTGTTCCAGAAAGGCGGTAGCAAACCCACGAACCATCGTCCAGAACGAGCTTCAGACCATCGGTGCGTACGACTTCTTTCACCGTATGGCCGAAAAAATCCTTAGGCTCAAAGGCTAACTTCTTAGTGAACTTCTCTTTCACCTCCTGGGTCAAGCGAAAGTTTTCCCTTTGTGGATAGAAGGAACCAACTTTGCCAAATAGCTCATGCAATTGTTGTCCCAATGGCTTGCCGCGGCGGGCCACCATTTCGCAGCAAAGCAGCCCGGCGAGAATGCCGTCCTTCTCGGGAACGTGGTGGCGAATGGAAAGTCCGGCGCTCTCTTCGCCGCCGATTGCGATTTTGTCCTGCATGATCAGTTCGCCAATGTATTTGAAGCCGACCGGCGTTTCGTGCAGCTCCACGTCGTGAAATTTGGCGAGGGCATTTACAAGATTCGTGGTGGCCACGGATTTGCCGACACCATTTTTCCATCCCCGGTTTTCGACCAGGTAATCGAAAAGCAACGCAATGATGTAGTTCGGCTGAAAGAACGTGCCGTCTTCATCCACGATTCCAAAGCGATCAGCGTCGCCATCGGTGGCGATTCCGATATGGGCATTGGTCACACGCATTTTTTCGCGAAGGTCTTCGAGAAGATGATCGTCAGGCTCAGGGGCGTGTCCGCCAAAAAGGACATCGCGGTAATCATGGACGGTTGCAACTTCGACGCCGGCATCTTTCAAAAGCGCATCAGGATAGCCGCGAGCCGCTCCCCATAGCGGATCGAATACCACGCGCAGCCTCGCTTTCTGAATCGCGGGGAGATTAATGATTTCGCGAAGCCGGTCGAGATAAATTCTGCGGGGGTCGAGCGGTTGCGACTTTATTTCCCGGGCGGTTGATTTCGGAAAATCGGCGTCCGAATCGTATGCGCGAATCTCGGACTCAATGTGCTTCGTAACCTCGGGCAGCGCCGGGGCGCCGTCTGGCGTTGAAAATTTGATCCCGTTATACTCCGGCGGATTATGCGAGGCGGTGAAGTTAATAGCTCCGTCGGCGTGCTCGTGGATTACGGCATAAGAAATGGCCGGCGTGGGCGCAGGCTCGGCGACGAGCAGCGGCGTGATTCCGTGGGCGGCAAGAAGTTCGACGGCCATGGAGCAGAATGTTTCCCCGAGAAATCGCGGATCGCGGCCAACAATCACTCGCGCGCCCGAAGGCTTCCGCGAAGCAACATGCCGGGCAATCCCATGAACGGCGCGGCGCACGTTCGCGAACGTAAACTCCTCGGCCATGACGGCGCGCCATCCTGAAGTGCCGAACTTTATTTCCGTCGCCATAATTCGTAACCCCGGATTGCGTTGGATGCCGTAACCTAAACTCTGATACCTGAAGGTTGAATTTTATATGACTGGAAATAAAATCGTTCTGACCACAACTGGATCTCGCGAAGAAGCTCTGCGCATCGCGCGCGCCCTGGTCGAGCGACGGCTGGCAGCGTGCGTGAACATCGTTCCAGGAATCGAATCCATTTACCGCTGGAAGGAAAAAATCGAGCAGGCAGAGGAGTGGCTGCTCCTCATCAAGACCACTGCCGAAGCTTTCGAGCGTGTTCGCGATGCGATTAAGGAGCTGCACTCATATGACATGCCGGAATGTATCGGCTTCGAAATTGAAAATGGAAGTGCGGAGTACCTGAAATGGATGCTGGAATCGGTTGAATGAAAGGGAGGCCCGCTAAAGAATCCGAAGAGCGGCAGCGAGGGAACCTGCTAGGCGGAGTTTGATTCCAGGCTTGCTTGGACTATTCGCTCACCGCCAATCTAATTGCTGGCAACTATCAACCGCTCAGTATTTCCAGATAATTCCCACACGGGACACTTGGGTAACTTCTCCAGCAATGTGAGCTATCTTGCTCAGACACAAAAACCCACACCTGCCATTCTTAATTCTTCTGAGTTTACTGGCAACCATGCGAACGCTGATTCGGCGCTTTGAACCATTCGATTAGCCGCCAGTCGCTGACCGGATCGCGAATCGTAGCAATAGAAAGAATCTACGCAATCACCGAATGTTGATGGCAGACAAATGCCTCAAGGAGATACTTTGAAGATAACGCTGTTGTTGGCTGCAGGAATTACTTTAAGTTTGAGCGCGTTTGCTCAATCCAATTCGCAAACAAGCATGGCCGTCGAGCCCATGGCTCACACGCCAACGTTCCGAGTCACCGTAATCAGCCGTACCGTACAAGCGGTGAACTATCGCCATCACAGCGGATCCACGAAGTTGGACTTCGCCGGCACCGATCTCATGCCATCGGCGAACGGTGAGGCCGAAGTAAACAGCAAGCGCGGAACTATGGAGATTGAAGCCGAATTCGGCAACCTGCAAAAGCCCACCACCTTCGGCAACGAGTATTTGACTTACGTCTTATGGGCGATTTCTCCCGAAGGGCGCGCGGTGAATTTGGGCGAAGTGTTAGTAGGAGGCAATGACCGCAGCAAAATAAAGGTGACCACGGACCTTCAGGCGTTCGCGCTAATCGTCACCGCGGAGCCTTACTATGCGGTGCGCCAACCGAGCAATGTGGTGGTGCTTGAAAACATTGTCCGCAACGATACAAAAGGCACCGTTGAAGCGGTGAACGCGAAGTATGAACTTATGGAGCGGGGCGGTTATATTCCGACCGGCTACAAGTTTGATCCAGTAGTTCTGAATGCCAAGCTGCCGCTGGAATTCTTTGAAGCGCGCAATGCTTTACGTATCGCGCAATCCGAAGGCGCCGAAACTTACGCTAGCAACAGTTATCAGGATGCCGTCCAATTGATGGATAAAGCGGACGGATACGCCACGCGAAAACACGTGGACAAGAAACGACTTATTGCCGTCGCTCGCAACGAAGTACAAACCGCAGAAGATGCGCGCGCGGTCGCAGTAAAGAAGATGGACGAAGTACGCCGCGCGGACGAACGCCAGGCCGCCGCTAACGAGCAGGCCCAAACCCAGGCACAGGCAGATGAAGCCATGCGTCAGAAAGAGGCAGCACAGTCTGGCCAAGCCCAGGCAGAATTAGCCACAGCTCAGGCGGAGTCGGACACCGCAAGAGCCGAAGCCGCAAAGGACCAAGCAGAGTCAGACACCGTAAGAGCCCAAGCTGCTAAGACACAGGCAGAGTCGGATGCCGCAAGCGCTCAGGCAGATGCTGCCAGATCCCAGTCTGATTCCGACAAAGCTAGATCCGATATGGCGGACAACCAGGCAGCATCGGCAGCGGCGATCTCCGCAGCCCAGGCTGACGCCGACCAATCCCGTCTATCTGCACAGCAGGCGCAGTTGACCGCGCAACAAGCAGAAAGCGACAAAGCGGCCATGCGTACCCGATTATCAGCGCAGCTGAATTCCATTCTCCAGACTCGGGATACCGCGCGCGGCCTTATCGTCAGCATGTCGGACGTATTGTTTGACACTGGAAAATACTCATTGAAACCGGGTGCACGGGAAAAACTGGCGAAAGTCGCCGGCATTTTGCTCGCTTATCCTGGACTCAACATTGAAGTCGGCGGTTACACGGACAACGTGGGTAGCGATGATATGAATCAAAGACTATCGGAGAATCGTGCTGGATCAGTCCGCGACTACCTTGTGCAAGAAGGCGTGTTGACGAATTCGGTTTCGGCTAGAGGTTTCGGCAACAGTTCGCCCGTTGCCTCAAACGATAATTCCTCCGGCAGACAGCAGAACCGGAGAGTCGAACTTCTCGTGTCCGGCGATGCCATCGGCAGCCCGGTCAATGCGACGACGGGAAGTTTGCAGTAACGCTGAGTATGACCGGTAGTGGAGGAATCGCTTATGAAAGTAATTAGTGGAATCGCGAGCACAGCCGTTTTGTCCTTGCTTCTCGCAACTACTGCCGCTGCCTACGCGCAGGAGGATCACCGAGGCGACAAGCAAGACCATTCCAGCGGACAACAGAACAATCGCGAACAGGGCAAGCCCGCACAACAGCATGCTCAGCAGCCACAGCACGCTCAACCGCAACCGCAGCAGCGCAGCCAAAACAAAACGACGCAACACGCTCAACAGCAACGGCCGCAATCACACCGAACGCAACAGCCAGTACAGCATGCCCAGCAACAGCGACCGTCGCACCAAACGCAGCGGCCGCAACAACATGCGCAACAGAAGTCGCAATCACCCCAGAATCACGAGCAAACCCAACACGCCCAACAACAACAGCGGCGACCAGTGCAAAACGCGCAGGCACAGCGCGTCCAGCAGCGGAGCAACCAACGTCCGCAACGCACGCAGCAACAGCAGCGTGTCGAAGCGAGCGCCTGGCAGCGGCATCGCGCAGGTAACTGGCAATCCGACCACCGAACGTGGCAACAACGCGGTGGATACCGGGGCTACCGCATTCCTGACGACCGCTTCCGAGGATACTTCGGGCCCGAGCATGGGTTCCGAATCGGAGGCCTACCATTCCTCGTCGTGGGCGGATACCCGCGCTTTCAATATGACGGCTATTGGATTAGTGCCGTTGATCCGTGGCCTGAATACTGGGGAAATGATTGGTACGATAACGACGACGTTTACATCACCTACGCAGACAACGGCTATTACATGTACAACCGCAGGTATCCCGGCGTCGGTATTGCGATCAGCATCTCGAGGTAGAGGGTCTACCGGGTGCAGCTTCGGGAGAGGCTGCGCCTGGTGAATCGCAGTAAGGAGCGATCATGCTTGGAACTATATTGATTGTGATTTTGGTCCTGGCACTTCTCGGCGCGCTGCCACGGTGGCCGCATAGCCGCAGTTGGGGTTATGCTCCGACCGGCGGGTTAGGTCTCATACTTCTGATAGTTGTCATCCTGCTGGTCGTCGGCAGGATTTGAACATACGTCACCAGCCGTGCCTCGCGCAATTCTGCAAAGGATTGCCGTTCGCGTCGTAGGAGATCGTACATCCCGCCAGATTGGAAATGCTTACTTCCCCACTCAAGCCAAAGGAAGGCTTGAGTGGGTCACCAGCCGTTCGTGCCTTCGCGGGGCCCCCGTTCTACTCCGACACGGATTTCAGCGCCGAAGGATCTTGTGTGCGCCAGCACAGTGGTTCGTGTTTAAGGCGTATCCGCTTGCGCGCGAGATCCTTCGCAAGCTCAGGATGAAGTCTCATTAAAAATGAGACGAATTAAGGCCTTCACCTTCTACTTCGTCAAAAATTTAAATACCGTCATTGTGTGATACCGCTGGCCTGGTTTTAACTCGGTCGTGGGAAAAGTGGGATGATTCGGTGAATCCGGGAAATGCTGCGTCTCAAGGCAAAATGCGTCATGCTTGTTGTAGACTTTGCCGCCCTTGCCGTGGATGGTGCCATCGAGAAAGTTTCCGGTGTAGAACTGAATGCCCGGCTCAGTAGTTAAGACTTCGAGCTCGCGTCCGCTCGTAGGATCGTAGGCTTGCGCCGCAAGATGCAGGGCAACTGTTTTTCCCGCGTCCAGAACCCAATTGTGGTCGTATCCTCCAGCGAGCTTTAATTGCTCGTCTTCCTGATTAATGCGTGCGCCGATGGCGGTTGCTTTTGTGAAATCGAACGGCGTACCTTTCACGCTGCGTAATTCACCAGTTGGAATCAGGGTCGCATCCACCGGAGTAAACTTCGAAGCGTGAATCGTGAGCTCGGTGCCCAGGATGTCCCCCTCGCCCTTGCCGGACAGATTGAAATAAGAGTGGTTGGTTAGATTGATAACAGTATCTTTGTCGGTGGTTGCGCTGTAATCAATCTTCAATTCATTATTAGCGGCAAGTGTGAATACTACTTTCACGTTCAAATTTCCGGGAAATCCTTCTTCTCCGTCTTTGCTTAGGTAAGTCAGCTGCAACGCTTCCCCGGCGGGTCCTGAAACATCTTTAGCCGTCCAAACGCGTTGACTGAATCCTTTCGTCCCGCCATGAAGAGTGTTGGGACCATCGTTCAGTGGCAGACTGTAGGTCTTTCCATCCAGCGTGAATTTTCCCTTTGCGATGCGGTTGCCATATCTCCCAATGGTCGCGCCGAAATAAGCTTTTCCACCCTGATAGCCAGAGACGTCGTCATACCCCAGCACAACGTCCTCGATATTGCCTTTCTTGTCCGGGACTTTGATCGAGACAACCGTGCCTCCAAAATTAGTAATGGCGACCTGCATCCCGTTCTTATTCGTGAGCGTATAAAGATCCATTTGCTGACCGTCATCTGTCTTCCCAAAGGCTTGCTTTTGCATAGTTGATTTCTTTCCTTGTGCGCCCCAACCGTTCACAGTTAATAGCGAAACCAGCAGAATGGCAACTATTGCTACGCTCGACTTCATTGTGTGACCTCCATAAACGCGCTTTAGACTAATGTCCATAAAATCGAATTGCGGCTTCTAACTATGAAGCTTTGCTCCCCAAACTTTTATTCACATGTTCTGAGGTCCGAATTAATGTTGGCAACACGTTCCCAAAGGCTCCGTCACCGGGAGATCCGAATGCGAAGTAAAGCTTTCGATACAAATCGTACAGAGAATCGTACACGGACTGCTGCGATTTATCCGGGGCATACATCTTGTGAGATGGGCAAATCTTATCCTGAGCTTCTTCAATTGTCTTGAATGTTCCCGCCGCCAGGAATGCAAAGATAGCAGAACCGAGGCTCACCACATTCTTGCTGGGAACCAGGACCGGGCGTCCCAGTACGTTGGCGTAAACGTGGTTGAGTACATCGCTCTTCTGCGGAATTCCGCCCGCGTTGATCACGCGCTTGATGTGCACACCATTTTCCGCCATGCGATCGAGGATTACCCGCGTATGGAAAGCCGTGCCCTCGATAGCCGCAAATAATTCGTCTTGCGCCGTGCTTTGCAAATTCCAGCCCAGAGTGATGCCGCGAAGATTGGGATTCACAAGCACCGTGCGGTCGCCGTTGTCCCAAGTCATGCGCAGCAATCCGGTCTGACCGGAGCGATAATTTTCCAATCCCCGACTGAGGGTCTGTACATCGGTCCCAGCGCGCGCCGCAATTGCGTTGAAAATGTCCCCCACCGCGGAAAGCCCGGCCTCGATCCCCGTCCGCTGAGGATGGACACTTCCCTGCACCACGCCGCACACGCCGGGAACAAGATTCACGGACGGTGTGATGCCGATGATGCATGTTGAAGTGCCGATCACGTTCACCATGTCATCGGTGCGGCATCCAGCCCCGATCGCGTCCCAATGCGCGTCGAACGCGCCGACGGGAATCGGAATTCCAACTTTGAGTCCCAGCTTCTCAGCCCAGTATGCGGAAAGAGTTCCTGCGAGCTGATCGGACGTCGCATACTCGCCCTTGAGTTTTTCCCGGACACCCTTTAATAAAGGATCAACTTTGACGAGGAATTCCTCGGGCGGCAGGCCTCCGAGCGCGGAATTCCACATCCACTTATGACCCATCGCGCATATGCTGCGTTTTGCTTTTCTAGGATCAGTGATGCCGGAGAGCGTCGCCGCAACCATGTCGCAATGTTCGAACGCGGAGCTGAATTCGCTGCGCTTGGAAGGATTATGACGAAGCCAGTGCAGCAACTTGGAGAATCCCCACTCGGATGAGTAAACGCCTCCACACCACTTGATGGCGTCGAGATTTTCTCGATTGGCGGCTTCAGTGATCTCGGCTGCTTCGCCTTTGGCACGGTGATCGCACCAAAGGTAATACTCGCCGAGCGGCTGCATGTTCTTGTCAACGGGAATGACGGAAGAACCGGTGGTATCGAGGGCGATCGCCTGCACCTGATCGCCTGAAATGCCGGCCTTCTTTACCGCTTCGCGCGTTGCGGCTGTAAGCGCGAGCATGTGGTCTTCATGTGATTGAGTCGCGTATTCGGGGTCTTCGCGTTTTCGATGCAGCGGATATTCGACTACTGCGGAAGCCAGCACACCGCGCTCGCTGTCCACAATGGCGACGCGAACGCTCAAAGTTCCGAAATCTACTCCAGCCACGATGGCCATCAGCAGTATCCGTCGTTGCGTTCGTGCCAGTACATATCCCAGCCCAGGTATCTCGTCGATGCCTCGTGCACTGCGGACGCTACGGTAGAGAGATTCGCGGCCACATGATGTTCGAAACCGGTTTCGCAGATGTAGCGCAATAATCGTTGCATCTTGGGAATTTCGACCACGCCCGCGCCGCCGAACGTATTCAGAGGATCGTCCGTAAACCTACCTTCGCCGACGTAGCCGCGCATTCTGCCGGAAGTGTCGTCGGTCGAGAAGCGTACGAAGCTCATCGGATCGGGCTTGATTACTCCAACGCACGTGCCGTATGTATTTTCAATTCCGACTGTGCCCGCGATGATTGCCTGATAATCCATCTTTACCGAGCGGAAGAAATGTTTAGGCAGGTTTGAACAGTGGAAACAGACGGCTTTGTTCGGATCGGGTCCGTAATTGTTGTTCCAATCGAGGAGCGCGGAAGGGGTTTCGGAAGCCAGGCGCAGAGCGTGCATGCCAACGACTCCGCAGATATCCACTTCGCATGCGCTTGACAGCAGGCTGTCGCTCATCATGCTCATGATGGTGCAGGGCACCACGCCCAAATTCTCCTCAATCGAAGTCCAGCATTGAACGGCGCTGATTGAAACTTCCGTCGCTGACATCCATTGATCAACTACAGCACCTAATTTCGCCATCTTTAAAAGCGCAGCCGCGGGCACATTGCTTGAATCCACATACTTCTTTATAGAAGCGAGCTTGGCCTGAGCCGCCTCGTCATCATCTTTCATTCTGCCGATTCGGCCGAGCACTTCTGAAAGATCCAGGGTCTCAATCGAAATGCCTTGCGATTCTAAAATCTTTTCACTGTAGCGAACGGTGTTGAAAGCCGTGGGGCGAGCGCCAATAGACCCCACACGCAGATTTCGGAAACCATTCACAACCCGGCAGACGGCCTCAAACCAATGCAGATCTTTCGCGAATTCAGGTGAATCTGGGCTCTCGGTGTGGAGTGTTGTGACCGAATATGGAATGCCGTACTGCATAAGGTTGTTGCACGCTGACATTTTGCCGCAAAAGCTGTCGCGGCGAAAAGCGATGGTCATTTTCTTGGGATCGTCTGGTGTGGCCTGAATTAATACCGGAACTTGCAGATTGGCCAGACGCAAAGTGTCGGCAATCGCGCGTTCTTCGCCAAAATTGGGTAACGTGACGATGATGCCATCAATGCGGTCGCGGTTACGCTTGAACAGGTCGGCGCAACGCCGGGATTCTTCGCGGGTTTCCACCGCCCCATAGTGAGTTTCTTCCGGGGTGGGCGCAACCACGTCAATGTCTTTGGCTTTAAGGACGCGCAGCATTTCTTCGCGGCCTTCTTTCGCGAGGTGATCGGGGAAAAAACCGCGGTTCCCTACGATCAAGCCCATTGTCATTTTTTTCTTTGCCATAAAACTCCCATTCCTGCTCCCAAACTCGCCAGCTTATCTTAGAGAACTCCGTCGCGGGGAGAGCAGCAGACTCCTCGCGCGATGGTGCCGCGCTTCGGAATGACAACTTTCGTAGATCTCGGAATAAAGCGCCACGACGTCTCTATGAATGTCATTTGCTCGCTTTTTCCTGCCCATAATATGCATTGCTTCCATGCTTCCTTGAGTGGTGCTTATCCTGCAAAACCTGATCCGCAGCTCCCGCGCCGGGATTGATTCCCCTCGTCAAATATGCGGTGCGAGCCACAGCTTCCATAATAACGGCATTGTGCACCGAGGTGTCCGCATCCGGGCCCCATGCGAAAGGGCCGTGATTGGCAACCAATACCGCAGGAACTGCCGCATAATCCACGTCTTTAAAAGCGCGCACAATAGCGTGACCCGTATTTTCTTCGTATTCCGATTCGATCTCTTTGCTCGTCATAACATCTGTAACCGGAATTGACCCGTGAAAATAATCTGCGTGGGTGGTCCCAAAACATGGGATTGGCTGACGTGCCTGTGCCCATGCGGTCGCGTACTCGGAATGGGTATGGGTCACGCCTCCAATCTTCGCGAATGCCTTGTACAACACCAAATGAGTTGGCAGATCGGAAGACGGCCGTAACTTACCCTCAACGGTCTTGCCCTCCATGTCGGTGATTACCATGTGTTCTGGCTTCATCTGCTCATAGGGAACGCCGCTCGGCTTGATAACCACGAGCCCCTCTTCCCGCGAAGTGCCACTCACATTACCAAACGTGTAGAGGACCAATCCTCTTCGCACCAGTTCGAGATTTGCTTCCAGTACTTCGTTGCGAAGCGCTTCCAGCAGCATGCTTTTCCTTAAACTCAAGTTCCGTCGTGTTGCCTACGCACCCCATTGAATCACGGCGTAGGAGCGGGGCGGCATTTCTACCGTGGTTCGACTGCCCGTTGTCGAAGGCTTTTCGAACGCTTGCGGAGCGACGCGTTGCGGCTGATCAAAAGTGTTGAAAGCTTTCAAATCGTCTCCCGTCAGCAATACAGAAGAAAGAACCCGAGACGGCGTTTTGTCTTCCCAAGTCACCTCAACCTGGTGCGGTTTGGCCAAGTCGCGGTTGAGGATAAAGAGGGAAACCCTTCCATCCTCTGAATTGAGTGTACCCGCAACGTCCACGTAGGGAACTTCACCCATTTTTGAAACTTCATAGGTGGGAGACTCGGTCAAAACATTGAGCACACGTCCGCGCGCGTATTGAAGAGCCCAACTGTAAGGATAATAAATGGTCTGCCGCATCAATCCATTGGCGTTGGTCATAATCGGAGCGATCACATTTACTAGCTGCGCCAGACACGCAATTTTGACCCGACCCGCGTTCCGCAGAAGCGAATTAAGAAGTCCGCCGACGAGGAGCGCATCTTCAAGGTTATAGACTTCTTCGAGCAAATGCGGGGCTTCCTGCCTGTTTCCATTCATGGCAGATCCGCTTCGCGCACGGTACCAAACGTTCCACTCGTCAAATGACAGCCAGAGTTTTTTGGGCGAATGTCGGCGGCCGCCAACCATATCGCATACTGCGACCGTTTCAGCGATTTGCTGTTCCATGCTCAAATTCATGGCAAGGAACGTTGAGCTGTCGCCTCCTGTTGTGTCCGGAGTGTTTTCAAAATATCTGTGCAGCGAGAGTGCGTCCACATAGTCATAACACTGCTCAAGCACTTCTCGATCCCATTCAAGATAAGTCGGAGTAAACGGACCGCTTGATCCGCAGGCGACGAGCTTTAGGGATGGATCCACATAACGCATCTGACGGGCCGCATCCGCGGCTTTCAGGCCGTACTCGGTGGCCAACATGTGGCCGATTTGCCAAGGACCGTCCATTTCATTTCCAAGACACCATTTCTGAACCTTGTAGGGTTCGGCTACGCCGTTCTTGCGCCGGAGATTGCTCCACTTGGTGCCTTGGTCAACATTGCAATATTCCACCAGCGCGGCTGCTTCTTCGGGTGTTCCGGTGCCGAGATTTAGCCCCATCAGAGGTTCGACGCCGGCCATCTTGCACCAGGTCATGAATTCGTCGGTCCCGAACTGATTGGAATCGAGAGAGTTCCATGCCTTATCAAGTTCCACCGGACGGTCTTGCTTAGGTCCCACGCCGTCGAGCCAGTTGTATCCCGAGACGAAATTTCCTCCGGGATAACGAATGATAGGCACGCCTAATTTTTTGATCTCATTCAGAACGTCGGTGCGGAATCCGTTGGAGTCGGATAACTTCGAACCTGGATCATAAATCCCCCCGTAGATGGCGCGTCCCAGATGCTCAAGAAAAGAGCCAAACAGATTTCGATCGAGCGGTGCAATGGTGCGCCGGGAATCCACGTAAACGCGAACCGCACTGTTTGAAGACGCAACCTGAGCGGACGCAAACCGTCCGAGTACGAGGTTGCTTGAGCAAGCCAGTCCTGTGACCGAAGCCTGTTGTAGAAACTTTCGCCTTGATGAAGAAAATGGTGGTGATGATTTCAATCGCATCTCCTTTTACATATTCGTTCGACAGCGCGCCGGGCCTTCGCTCGGTAAACGCTTACCCGCCTGGCACCTAAAGCCACACAACCGCTTAGAATCGGTCTATATTAACCCAATATAGTGCTCGGGGACGATTGGCCACGATGTTTTGAGCTCCGTGGCTATCCTGCGCAACGTAAACGCTCCCTTAATAAACGCTTACTGTACCATTTTGTGGCTCGCTCCGCCGGGAGACTTCGACGTCGAGGTACCGCGCCGCGATCAACGAGAACGTTCTTAAGTTCGTTTGCGGGAAATCCACACGATCACGGAAACGCCTGCCCATGTGAGAGTTGCCACAGTCAGCGCCAGCCAAGTGGCATGCAAAGGCAGCAATTTCCACGACACCATGGCAAACGCCGTTAAGCCGGTGCAGGCCATGGCTGTGCCCGCGGCGTCAATTCCGGCGGCAATTCGGCCTCGCTCGGTTCCTCTAAACCCGGCCCGTTTTTTCTTTTCGTTTTCGTGCTTCTCTATCAGTGAGGCACTGGCAGGAAAAATTGCCGGAAAAGCCAGGAAAAGTCCTCCGATTGTCGGCCCGTATTTTTGAGCAATGATCCCTGCTGCTGCCGTGATAGCGCCGCCGAATAGAAAACGCGTGGCATATTCGTACCACCGGGTTTCTCGAAGTTCGGAAACTTCGAACTTCACCAACATCGCTTATCACCTCATGATCAGATAATGTAGGCCGAAGGCAAAAGCAAACCAGACGGAAAGAGAAATTGCTGTTGTAAATAACGCCGACCATTTCGCACGCATCAACAGATTAGAAACCACCCACGCATAGACAAAAAATGCCACAGCCCCAATCACCATCGAATGGGCCTCGATGGCAGCGTAGCCTCTTCCCTTCTTCAACACAGTAAGCGTAATTGTCGCCAATGCCACTGAGGGCGCAGCGCCAAGCAGCCCGGCAAAACTTTTGGGTTTAAGAGCGTCAGCGAATATCGAAAAGAACGAAACAGCTATTCCTCCCACAACGAACCGAACTATAGTCTCCAACATTCAAAGGGCCTTTATGGTCGGATAATCGTACAGCAGCGCCTGATACGGCCTGCGGGAAATTTAATTCGCTCGCGAACGATGGTCGCAGGGGATTCATGAAGCAAGAAAAGAGTTGAAGCCAGAATTACTTGATCAACTTCATATCAGCATCGGCTTTTCGGGCTTTCGTCCGCTGATTAACAGAAACAATCCCCACCTGGTTCCGTACTTCTTAACCAATTTCCGCGGGTAGAGCTTCCATGCGATCCGATATATAAGGGATTGGAACCGGGCAGATGGACGAATCAGCAAGAGGTCGCCGGGGCTGAAGACTTGCCGAATTGAAATATCCTCGAAGCCGGCGAGCATCGTGCCTACTTCTGATTTGGTAAAAGTCTTTGTGCCTGGACTTTCCAGATGATCGTAAACCGTTCGCCGGATGGATTTACCTTTAAACATGCCATATCGTAACCAGAGCATCATGCCAGTCAGGGACGGATGGTGATACAGCATGATTTTAATTTTGCCGCCCGGTTTGAGAACTCTGCGCGCTTCCTGGATACACAGGTGGGTGTCCGGGCTGTGATGCATCACACCGTAGGAGTACGCCAGGTCAAAGGTGCCGCTGGGGAATGGCAAATGCTCCGCGTCTGCGACTTGCAGATCAGGATCATAGCCTGCCAGCTTACAGCGGCTGCGCGCTCTGTCGAGCGAAACCGCCGACAAATCCACGCCGGTGGCTTTGGCCCCGGACTTTAGCCATTCCAAATAGTCGGCGCCCATCCCCGTACCGATCTCAAGGACCCTCAGGCCGCCCGCCGAGCGAAATTCCGCAAATTCAGGAATGTATGGTTCGAGACTGTAACGAGTGTGAGCGTGGGATTCGAATGTCTCCGAATCTTCGACATATCGAGTTCCGCACGGTTCAGAATTCCAAAAGTCACGAACTTCGTCTTTCAGGTCTGGAATGGGTTGGGGATTGGCCATGGCGGAGAGGAATTTTGGCCAAATATTAACATGGTATCCACGGGGCGCGGCTTTATTAAAGTGCGCTGGGGATTCGAGGTAAAATGTCGTCACGAATTTGCCTGCTACAAATCCTCAACTCGAAGATCACGGAAAGCTGATCCAGAAAGACGCTTCCGCCAAGATCCCGATCAGTGTGATCGTGCCTGCGCGCAACGAAGCTCATAATTTAGCTCGTTGCCTGCAATCGCTGCGCCGTTTCAGCGAAGTTTTCGTGGTTGATTCGGGAAGCACTGATACAACCGTTGAAATCGCCAATTCCTACAGTGCGAATGTCGTGCAATTTCACTATCAGGGCGGTTGGCCGAAGAAGCGCCAATGGGCGATGGACACTCTTCCCTTCGCCCACGATTGGATTTTGCTACTCGACGCTGATGAAGCGTTGACGCCCGAATTGGCGGATGAGATTGCCGGAACCATCCAGAATGGCAAAATGGACGGCTACTACGTCGCGCTGCAAATGCATTTTCTTGGGCGGACGCTAAAGCACAGCAGCGGCCATCTCGAAAAGCTTTCGCTTTTTCGGCGCGGAAAGGGCCATTTCGAATGCCGGCTACGGGATCAGGATTTATCTATGTGCGACATGGAGGTGCATGAGCACGTCGTGGTGGATGGCAAAACGGCGAAATTGAAACATCCAGTGATGCACCACAACGTCGAATCCCTTTCGCGTTACATTCAGAAGCACAATGAATATTCGAACTGGGAGGCGAAAGTCCGGATCGCAGGACAAACTGATTCAGAGCTTCCGGCTTCGTTCGGAGGGACGCAAGCACAACGGCGCCGCTGGCTGCGGAAAAAACTATTTGAGCTTCCGGGTTCGCCGGTTCTGTTCTTTCTATACAAATACATTTTCCGCTTTGGATTCCTGGATGGCGTGCCCGGGCTTATCTACTGTGGTTTTCAGGGAATTCAGTTCTTTCACATCAAAGCGAAGGTCTATGAATTGCGGGTAAGAACGAAAACTTAGCTTTGCGAATTTCTACCAATCGCGAAAAGCCGCAATTGATAAACGCTACTTCTTCGCCGGCGCCGGCTTCACCATAACCGGACAGCGATACGCGATTTCAAGCAAGTGACGTGCAGCCGCAATGCCTTCCGCCAAGCGATCGCGCGAAGAATAGCCTTGGGCGGCAACTACGAGAAAACCATTTCGCTGCTCCAAACTTACGCGCTGGATTCGGCCGTCGCGATCGGCATCGAGCGCATCGGCTAGCCGCAGAATTCCTGCGAGAGTCAGCAGGCTTTGCCGTTGCGCGGAGGTTAAGCCACGCAGCACTGCATGTCGAGGTTGCGGCAGCGCGCCCCGGTGGTAACGGGAAACAACGGCGGCGAGATACAGCTCTTCGGAGCGCCAGCCCGGAAGGGGCTCAAGCCGATCAATGAGCCTGTAACTGACCTTGTGCGATCCTTTTTCTCCTTTCGAGCGCCCGACATCGTGTAACAGCGCCGCAATTTGCAGAATCGCACGCTGATCGAAAGCTTTAGGCGAATCCAAGTGTTTGGCTCTCGGTAGTAACCCGTCATAAAGTTCAAGCGCCAACTTCGCCACATGGTGAGAATGTTTGAAGTCTGGGTCCAGTACCGACCCCCAAAGCTTTATACGTCTTAACCCCAGTGCCCTCACTTCTTTTCCCTGCGGCAGTGCGGCACGCCAGACTGGCCAAAGCGAATTCTTTCCAAGCATCTTGCTGCGATATTTCTCGATGCGTCGAATCCGTTCTTCGATTATTCGCGCCCGCCACAAAGATCGCGATTCCATTGTGAGAAACACATTGGCTTGCAAAGCTGTCGCCCATAGAACATCGAGATCGTGCACTTCGCCCAGCAAATCCTGAAGTTCTTTGAGATCGTCGCTCCATGCTACGTGCTGCTCGGGAAGGAAATTCTCGACGATGTAACGAAATCTTTTCAGTCCAATGCGGAGGCTGTGGAATGCGAGCCTGGAACGGTTTCGCAATGCGCCCTTGTGCAATTCATGAGCCTGCATCCACCGTTCCAGCGCAAGATGCTTGAACACAGCACTTCCTGAACGCAATCTCGCTGCCCGTCGCGGCAGGATCGCACTCCATTTTTTCCATTGCTTGCGGTCGAAGTCAGCAAGCGCCCTGGAGGCCGCCTGCTTGAACTGGAGTTCGCAAGCGGAGAGATATTGCAGCATCGCCGCGGTTACGGGATCACCTCTGGTTCCCAGGCGGTGCACCCATTCCTGCATCACGTGGATATCCCGCAACGATCCCAAGCTTTGAAACAAATCCTTTCCTGCCTTTTTCATCTGTTTCCAAGAAGGCTGGGGATCCATCGCCATGATTCCATCGGCCAGTGACCGGCAGCGCCGCAAAGCCACGCGCAAGTCATGAACTGGATCAGGCAGCAAGCCCACGCTGGCGCGGTCACACTCTTCAAGCACGCGATCCATCCAAAGAGCCAGGCCAGTCTTGCTCTTCCTCCGGGTTGGCTGCGCTGCAGGAGAAGCCATAGAGATCACCAATCACCACGCTCGGATATTCTCGCCGTAAATAGGACTTAATTCCAGTCCGTGTTCTGTGTTCGATTCCTCACCCACAACGTCAAAGCACGATGTTCACGTAAGATAGAAAGCTCCCGCTACCGGAGGCGAAGTGGATGAACGTTCTTGAATTTACGATTCTGGTCGGGTTTGGCTCCCTGGTTGCAGGCCTGCTAGGATCGCTAACGGGGTTGGGCGGAGGCGTGGTTTTAGTTCCACTGCTGACAATTTTTTTTAAGGTTGATATTCGATACGCGATCGGAGCGTCACTGGTTTCGGTGATCGCAACTTCATCGGGATCAGCGGCAGCTTATGTTAAGGAGGGTTTCTCCAACATCCGGATTGGAATGTTTCTCGAAATCGCCACGACGATAGGTGCTCTTTGCGGTGCGCTTTTGGCGGCAAAAGTTTCTACGTCGGCGATCGCCATTATTTTTGGACTGGTGCTGCTTTATTCTGCTTATCTTTCCCGAAGACCGCGCTCTGCTTCGGACCGCAACGTTCCTCCCGACTCATTGGCCACCCGGCTCCGCATGAACGGAAGTTTCCCCGATGCCGGCGGTCTGCGACATTACAACGTGCAGCGGGTTCCAGCCGGGTTTAGCCTCATGTTCGGTGCAGGAGCCTTGTCCGGGTTATTGGGCATTGGATCTGGAGCTGTAAAAGTTCTTGCGATGGACCACGCCATGAAAATTCCGTTCAAAGTCTCCACTACTACAAGCAATTTCATGATCGGCGTTACCGCCGCCGCCAGTGCGGGCCTTTACTTGAAACGCGGATATATTGATCCGGGCCTGGCGATGCCGGTAATGCTGGGCGTGCTTGTCGGTTCGTTGTGGGGGACGCGAATTCTAGTCAAGGCTGAGACGAAATGGCTGCGGCTTATATTCAGCGTAGTGATTGCGGTACTTGGGGTGCAGATGCTCGTGAAGGGTCTATTCGGAACAATATGAGCTCGCCAGAGTGGAATGATGAAAAACTCGATGCCATTATCGGTAATCTGCTCGGCGTGGGCGTCCTTATCTCCGCCATCGTTGTGTTTTGTGGAGGAGTGATCTTTTTGACGTATCACGGGAAAGCCTACCCGGATTACCGCGTCTTTCACGGGGAACCTTCAAGTTTGAAAAGTATTCCGGCAATTTTAAGGTACACATTGAAACTTCGTGGCCGCGGTATCATTCAGCTCGGACTTCTTTTGCTGATCGCCACCCCGGTCGCCCGCGTCATATTTTCTATCTTCGGATTTGCCATCGAGCGCGATCACATGTATGTCGTCTTCACGTTGATCGTATTAACCATCCTGCTCTACAGCCTTTTTGGATATTCGTATCCTGCGTGACCTACTCATCTTTCTTCCGTACCGAGCTCTGAAAGCTTAATCCCTCGATCTGAGGGGACGACAATTCCCTATGGAATATGCCTTGATAATTGGATGCGAGTACAACCGGCAACGGAAGCAGCGCATCATTTCCTTGGTGTCCTCAATTAAATGTTCGTAGCCAACAAATGCCCGGAAACGCCATCTCCTTGGACATCTTCGTTGACATCTCAAGAGCTGTGCCGGATGTGAAAACAAGCCATTAGACCGATGAAGCCGCCCGATCTCTCGCAAAAAATGTAAAGTTTGCACCTTAGCGTTGTTCCAAAGTGAGCGGCTCGATTAAAATCTGATGCAAGAAGTGGTATCAAATGCGATGTAGTACATTACGATTTTCAGCTCCTCGCCTCTATCCCTGTTTGTTGTGCTTCCTGTTAGCCGCTACGGTTAGCGGTTCTTCGCAATCACAGGACAAAACAAGTCTGGGTAACCCTGTGCTCAGAGTGGAACTCGACAGTCCCGCGAAAGTCAAACTGGGAGCGCCCGTAAGAGCACACACGGTTGAACCCCTTTATGATTTGAACCGATTGGTGATCCCGGCCGGGACGGTTTTGTTCGGCAAAGTTTCAGCGGTCAGTCCAGCGTCAAAGGGCAAACGAGCGAATGCAATGTCTCATGGCGATTTCACGCCGTTGCATGAAGCTTCAATTGAATTTAATGGCCTAAGGCTGCAAAATGGGTCGCGACTTCCTATTTCGACGTCGCCCGCTCAGGAAGGTAGCCAGGTCGTCCGTTTCCAAAGTTCCCACACCACGCGGCCCTCGCTTTTAAAGCAAGGGTGGAACGCCGTGATTGCCCAAAAAAATCAGGCCATAACCACCGTGACAGCACCGGGGAAAGTTGACCGTCTGAAGGAGTACGTATTTACCCAACTACCCTGGCACCCGGAGATCATCGAAGCTGGATCGCAATATGATGTTGCGCTACTGAGTCCAATCACATCCATTGAGCGGCAGGCTCTCGCCGCGCCGTTGCCGAAGCCCCAGCCGAAAAATGGCATTCTGGATCAGTCCGCATATCTTCACGCCCGGCTGCAAGAGGAGTTGAGCTCGAAGACCGGCAAACGGGGAGACCTTGTTAGCGCAGTGGTAACCCAGCCAGTCCTGGATGCCAAAGGTCAGATAGAGATTCCGCAGGGCGCGATTTTGCGGGGGCGAGTTTTGCGCGCTCGCGCAGCGGAAAAGTGGGGTAAAAACGGTGCGCTGCGCTTCACGTTCAATCAAGTGGATTTTCCCCAGGGACCGCAGCAGCAAGTCTCGGGCGTACCGTCCGCCGTTGACGGATCAAAAAACCGCAGCCTGAAACTGGATAGCGAGGGCGGAGTTGAGCCCGACACTAAAAAAGGAGTCATGTTGCCACTCACACTGGGGCTGATTGCCGCGTCTGCGTTCTCAGACGACGATGGCGGCATGGGCCGGACTGCAGTTGCCAGCAATGGATTCGGATTGATTACACGAGTCATTGCGATCTCCACGGGTTCGAGGATGGTAGGCGGAGCGATTGGTATGGTTGACGCCGGACGCACCGTTTATACTCGATTCATTGCTCGTGGGCGCGACGTAGTATTCGCCAGAAACTCCCAGGTCGAAGTTGAAGTTGGCCCAATTCATAGGTTAGCCGCGGCTAATCCGCAGTGAAGCGGTCAGTCAGCAGCTTATCTCGGTTGTGCCAATACCTACGCTTGCCTCTTCGATTTTCACTTTGAAGGATCTGACGTGTATCGGCCCAATTACTGGGCGGTCCTTTCGCAAATCGGCAAGCCCCTCTGCTAACGCCCTCTTTCAATCTTCATGAACTTCGGAATGTTTGCTAAAGTTGTTTACTGTGAACAACGGAGATTCTGATGCCCACCCTTGTGTCCCAACCCACCCGCGTCGCTTGCGCGGGAAACAAGCCGAAACTCATAGATGAATACATTGGGAAGGTCAACAGCAACACGTCGGCGATAAGCGTTGCTCATATGCGAAGTCCGGAAGGTTGGGAAGAGCCAGGGCAGACGCCGGAGTTCGAGGAAGTCACGCTCGTGCTGAAGGGTACGGTCCGGGTCCGGCACAAGGAGGGCTCGATGGATGTGGTCGCGGGTCAGGCGGTGATCGCGCATCCGGGAGAATGGGTGCAATATTCCACTCCCAATGAAGGCGGAGCAGAGTACGTTGCGGTATGCAAGCCAGCGTTCTCGATACAGACGGTGCATCGGGACGGCGCGTAGTCTCCGGGGTTGGTGTGAAGAGATTTTTCACTACGCGCGAGATCCCTCACTCGGCTGAAGTATGCCGAGTCTCGGGATGACGTCTCATTTTTCTTAGATATTTCTTGAATATTTTCTTTCGTATTTTTTCCAAACTGCCTACTAACAGGCGGGAGGCTTCCGGGATCGTGCTTGCGAGGGATTAACTTTAATGAATGTGTGGGGATGCTTCCCGCATTTTTGAAAACGAGGGATAAGCGATTGTCATCGCCGGTGACAGGTCGGCCTGCATTCTTGTTGGCATCCCCACACCCGGGGATTAGCTATTCACAAAGTTGATAGCGGGTGGATCGGGCCAGGGGCCTGGGCCATCAGCGATAAGGCTAACCGTGGGTCCGGCCAGCGCGGTTATGAGGGCGGTCGCGAGTAGTGCGAGCTGAAAGAATCTTGTCATGGAAAGTTCCTCTGGCCAAATTTGGCTGAGGTGACTGTAACCACGACTTAAAAGCTCGCCGCAACGACCTGCAGTTTGTCATGCGTCCGTAAAACGTAACAAGCGAGAGATTAGTTTCTCGCGATCAGTGACTCGCAGAAGAACATGGAGTGTGGAACTCCGGCATATTCACTGGATTCAGCTCAAAATTCTTGAAGAGGTTTTATTTAAGTTATGACTGCGGTATCTTCCAAGTTTACTGGCCGCAAATGCGGACTCAAAAGTTGGATCACTAGAAGCGCAATTAAATAAGCGGATCCTGCTATCACAAAGAGGGGAACGTAGCTGTGCGTCAGTTGCAATAACAATCCGGCGAACGTAGCGATGAGCGCTCCGCCGATCGCGCCACCGAAGCCGCCTATCCCAACTACAGAAGCGACGGCTCTCTTAGGAAACATGTCCGATGCGAGGGTAAACAGATTGGCTGACCAACCCTGGTGGGCAGCAGTCGCGAGACTGACGAGAGCGACTGCGCCCCAAAGACTCTGGACATTTGCGGCCATGACAATCGGAACCACGGCCAGAGCGCAAACTAGCATGGTCGTCTTGCGGGCACGATTCAAAGTCCACCCGGCCCTTATTAGTCTCGCTGCCAGCCAGCCCCCGAAAATGCTGCCAACAGTGGCGGCGTTATAGATTATGACCAAGGGCAGTCCCAGGCCGGTTAAAGACAGATGGTGTTCCGAGGAGAAAAATTTTGGCAGCCAGAACAAGAAGAACCACCAAATGGGGTCAGTGAGGAACTTGCCCAGGATCAGCGCCCAAGTCTGGCGGTGACCGAGCAGTGGCCACCACGCGATCTTTGAAGCCGCTTCGGCCGGATCACTGTGAATGTACTGAAACTCCTCGGGAGACAGTTTGGGATGCTCAGCGGGTTTGCGATATACCATGAGCCAGCAAACGATCCAAATTGCGCTAAAGAATCCGGTAAATAAAAACGCGTATCGCCATCCCAAATGGATTGCTATCCACGGCACCGCCA
Organism: uncultured Acidobacteriaceae bacterium; assembly: GCA_963720075.1. Lineage (GTDB taxonomy): Bacteria > Acidobacteriota > Terriglobia > Terriglobales > Acidobacteriaceae > PALSA-188. The sequence continues at coordinate 324,662 of CAVREG010000019.1, forward strand.
GGGGAGCGACAGTGGCGCCGATGTTAGTTCCAGAATTAAAGATTCCAGTTGCAAGCGCCCGCTCTTTTTTCGGAAACCATTCCGCGATGGTTTTTATTGCTGCGGGAAAATTGCCGGACTCGCCAAATCCCAAGGCAAATCGAGCGATTCCGAAACCCAGGGCGGAGTGCACGAGCGCGTGCGCCATGGCGGAAAGGCTCCAGATTCCAATTGCCACGGCATATCCAATTCTGGTTCCGACCCGGTCAATGAACCGGCCCATGGCGAGCAGTCCAATCGCATAGGCCACTTGGAATGCCGCGACAATGTATCCGTACTGAAGTTCATTCCAGCCAATTTTTGTCTGCAACAGCGGCGCCAGCAATCCGAGCACCTGGCGGTCAATGTAATTTATAGTGGTTGCGAAAAAGAGAAGGGCGCAGATCGTCCACCGGTAATGCCCCACACTTTTTCCCTCAATCTGTGGATCGGAAGTGGACACGATAATGGCCGGGACAGTCCCGCTCTGATTTGGGACTCATGTCCATGACAGACTAAGTTACTCTGCGCGGGGCCAATTGTCTTGTGTTTGCTGTGTGCGGAGTCTCGCTCTGCGGGACGGTAGGACAACCGCCCTCTCGTCGGCCCGTAATCATAATGGTAAAGTGAGTGCGGTCAAAGCATTCTAAATCCAAACATTCCAAACAAGGATCCTGCGTAAATGAAGATTGTGGATGCGAAGGTTATTATTTGCAGCCCCGGACGAAATTTTGTCACGCTCAAACTTACAACTGAAGATGGCATATACGGCTTGGGCGATGCGACTCTAAATGGACGGGAACTTGCGGTCGCAAGTTATTTGACAGAGCATGTGCTGCCTCTGCTGATTGGCCGCGACGCGCGACGCATTGAGGATATTTGGCAGTATCTATATAAAGGAGCGTACTGGCGGCGCGGGCCCGTGACAATGTGCGCAATCGCCGCCGTTGACACGGCGCTATGGGACATTAAAGCGAAGAGCCTCAATACGCCTTTGTACCAGCTTCTTGGAGGCGCTTCGCGGGAAGCCGTTCTTGTTTACGGTCACGCCAGCGGTGCCGGAGTGGAAGAAACAGTCAAAGCCGTGGCGCACTACATGGAACTCGGCTATAAGGCAATCCGCGCCCAGTCGGGAATTCCGGGACTCGCCAGCACCTACGGAGTAGGCCGCGGCGGGATGTACTACGAGCCTGCGGAAAAGGACGCTCCTTCGGAAAGCAGTTGGTCGTCGGAACAATATTTGAATTTCGTGCCGGGTCTGTTTGCGCGACTGCGTAAGGAGTTCGGGGATGAGCTTCACCTGTTGCACGATGCCCATCACCGGTTGACTCCAATCGAGGCGGCGCGATTAGGAAAGAGCCTCGAACCATTTCATCTTTTCTGGCTTGAGGATCCTACACCAGCCGAATTGCAGGAAAGCTTCCGGCTCATTCGCCGGCACACGACTACTCCTTTGGCTGTGGGAGAGGTTTTCAATACAATTTTTGATTGTCAGCAGTTGATTCAGGAACAACTCATTGATTACATCCGCACGACCGTGGTTCATGCAGGCGGGATTTCACACCTGAGAAAAATCGCCAATCTGGCGGAGATTTATCAAGTCCGGACTGGTGCGCATGGGGCGACCGATATGAGTCCGGTGTGCATGGCTGCGGCGCTTCATTTTGATTTGAGCGTTCACAATTTTGGGATTCAGGAATTCATGTACCATTCCGCCGAAACCGACAAGGTGTTTCCCCACACCTATTCTTTTGAGAGTGGACTCGCGCATCCGGGCGAAGCGCCTGGTCTTGGCGTGGATATCAATGAATCTCTGGCGGCGCAACATCCGTATCAGCGGGCGTATTTGCCGATTAATCGCAAGTTGGATGGAACGATGCACAGCTGGTGAGGTTGGGAGGCTGCCTCCGGTTGGAGGGTTTTCACTACACGCGAGATCCCTCGCAAGCTCGGGATGACGTCTTTATTGTTTTAATTTTCAAAATGGCTACACGCCGTTAGACCTGAAGTCCGCGCCAAACTAAACTCCTACCGGTTCGGTTTGTTTTGCGGAGGCCAGTTCCAGGCCGAGATATTGCTTTGCATTGCGAAAGCAGATGTTGCGGATCATCGTGCCGAGAAGCTGCTCGTCATTCGGCAGTTCGCCATTTTCTACGTCGCGGCCGATCAGGTTGCACAGCACGCGGCGAAAATATTCGTGCCTTGGAAATGACATGAATGATCGCGAGTCGGTTAGCATACCGACGAAACGCGAGAGCAGTCCATTATTGGAAAGAGCATTCAGTTGCCATTCGATTGCCTCTTTCTGATCGAGATACCACCAGCCACTGCCGAATTGAATCTTTCCCGCGACCGAGCCATCCTGAAAATTTCCGACTGCTGTGGCGAATACATAATTGTCAGCGGGATTCACGTTGTACACGATCATCTTTGGCAGCAAGTTTTCCTGCGAAAGATGATCTAGAAACCGGCAGAAGGCCTCGGCCTGCGGCCAATCGCCTACGCTATCGAATCCCGTGTTTGGCCCTATTTCCCGGGTTTGGCGAGTGTTGGCGTTGCGAATTGCGCCGAGGTGCAATTGCTTGGTCCAACCTTTTTCGGCATCCATGCGGCCGAAGAAAAGCATTAGGAAAGAAGCGAATTGCTCACGCTCGTCGCCGGTGGCGGCATTACCCGCGCGAGCCTTGGCGAAAATAGCGGCAGCCTGAGTCTCGGTGCAACGCGAAGAATAACAATAGGGCAAGCCGTGGTCAGAGAGCCTTCCGCCATTGGCGTGGAAGAAGTCGTGACGCTGTTTCAGGGCATCGAGAAAATGCTGAAAATTCGATACCGCAATATTACTTGCGCCTTCCAGCCGTTCTACCCACGCATTGAACGATTTCGGTGTATGTACCAACAGTGCGCCATCGGGGCGGAAGGTTGGATAGACGCGGAGGTCCCCCCCAGAAGTATTGACTGCCCGATGATGCGAAAGGTCGTCGCAGGGGTCGTCCGTAGTGCAGGCGGCTTGAACGTTGAACTTGCGAAGAATCCCTTTTGCCGACAGGTCACGCGACCGGAGCAGTGTGTTTGCCCGATCCCAAACGGACTTGGCATTGTTTTCGTTCAGTAATTCGCTGATGCCGAAACATCTTTTCAGTTCGAGATGAGTCCAGTGATAAAGCGGATTTCGCAGCGTGAATGGAACGGTGCGAGCCCACGCGAGAAATTTTTCGTATGGCGATGCGTCGCCAGTGCAGTAGCGCTCGGCAACTCCATTTGCCCGCATCACCCGCCATTTGTAGTGGTCGCCCTCGAGCCAGATTTCGAATAGATTCTGGAAGATTCGATCGGATGCTATGTCCGCAGGAGGAAGGTGGGAATGAAAGTCCAGAATAGGTTGATCGGCTGCGTAATCGTGATACAGGCGCCGGGCCGTCTCGGAATGCAGCAGAAAATCATCGTGGATGAATTCCATGCAAGGCTCCATTGTCGAATGGCGCTGTTTAGCCGGAAGCTGTTGAGCAATTTGGGGTGGGAGACGGGAATTGAACCCGCAACGTCCGGAGCCACAGTCCGGTGCTCTGCCGATTGAGCTACTCCCACCGCAGGTTCTCGATTATAGCAACTCGATGGGGGCATGGCGTTATCCCATGGGACTTTCTACCGCCGAAGGATATCGCGCGTACTGTCACCGTTGTCGGCCCGCAGCGAGCATCCGCTACACGCGAGAGCCTTCGCAAGCTCAGGATGACCCCTAAGAGAACTATATCCTATCTACAAATTTACGCGGAACATGCATATTGACAAGCGGGAGCGCCGAATCACTGGCACAGGAGGGAAAGACAAAACGGTGGTCATGGGAATTTTGGAACGTGGCGGAAAGGTTTGTGCTGCGGTGATTCCGAGCCGTCACAAGGGCGTTTTGCAAGCGAAAGTGAAAGAGCACGTTGCCGCCGGAACTGCGCTCTATACCGATGCACTCAAGTCCTACGACGGCCTGACGCAAGAGTACGCGCACAAGGTTGTGGATCACGCTGAGGCTTATGTTGACGGGCGGGTTCACACGAACGGGTTAGAAAATTTCTGGTCACTCCTGAAACGCGGGATCAGCGGCACTTATGTTTCCGTCGAGCCATTCCATTTGTTTCGCTACTTGGATGAGCAGACGTTCCGATTCAACAACCGCAAACAGCCGATGGACGATTCAGCCCGTTTCTACAGCTTGCTGTCGCAGGTTGCGGGGCGGAGACTCACGTATGCGGAGTTGACGGGCAAGGCAGATGCGACGCCAGCCTAACGTTTCGCGCCAGAATCGCGGAAAGCGGAAGCGCGTTTAGTCTTTCGCTTCTTCGCTCGTTTTTCCGCTTCGAGTCTTGCTTTTAGTTCGGAGTGGGAAACCTGGAGAACTTTCCCTAGAAGATTTGAGAACGCCTGATATTCAGCGGGTGTTCCGGGTTTTCGCTTCGTAGCCATACTATACTTCGCAGTGTAGCACCCACTCGACCACGGACCAAAAGGGGGAATGAGCATGGCGGCACTTGCAGAGATTCGACTGGAAGAGATCAATGCGAAAGAGGATTTATCTCTAAGGCTCGGAGATGCGCTTGATGTGAAAGCCAGTATCGGCTTAGCGATAATTCTCTTTCTCGCCACGCAATCGGCATATCTCTTGGATAAGGGACTTCCGCGCCTTCTAGTTGTCGTGCAGCTTGTTTCGATTGTTTGCGTTGTGCTGGCCGCGCTCTTCGCGCTCTTCGAGCTTTGGCCGCGCGTTTATGTTCTGCCAGAACCGGAGTCGCCCATTATCTCCCAGCGGATCGACCAACTGACGAGCCACTATAGCGCGTATCCCGATCTCGACACGAACGTGGCGAACGCACTGTTACACGATGAGATGCAGTGGGCCGCGAATCGCATTGCCGATAACCAGAAAAAGAATCGCCACAAATCAACGCTGCTTGAGTGGTCGTTTTGGTTCACCTTTATCGCGGTGGTGGTAAACCTTCTTACCGTCGTCCTCTCCGTCAAGACGATCTTCTAAACGGTTCGCCCGGTTGTCGGTCCGGTGGTGGTGGCGGCGGCGGATCGGGGTTGTTGTCTCGAAATGGTCGTGGTTCTGGCGGTTCGGCGCGCGGCGGTTGCGGTTGCTGCGGTTCGGTAGGTCTGGTCATTTCGCAGATTATAGCGGAGTTGGTTATCGAAGTATATAGTTGCCCAAAATTGGAATGATATGGCAGGACTTTTTAGCCTCTGCCGACGCCGACGTATTCGAAGCCGAGGGCACGCAAGCGGACCGAATCCAGCAGATTTTTGGTGTCTACGATTAGCGGACGCTTGAGCAAATTCTTAATGCGGCTGAAATCTAGAGCGCGGAATTCTGGCCAGCCGGTTCCTACGACGAGCGCGTCCATGCCTTCGGCGGCGGCGTAGGGCGTCTCGCAATAATAGACTGTCCCATTCAGCTCAAGTCGCGCTTCAGGGATGGCAACTGGGTCATAAGCGCGAACACGCGCTCCCTTCGAAACGAGGTTGCGGGCCAGTTGCATGGACGATGATCCGGCGACGGAATTCGTGTTGGGCTTAAAGGCCAGGCCCAGGATGCCGACGTCCTTGTTCTGCACCGATTCGATGAAGCCGGAAATCTTGGCAGCCAATCCCTCAGCCAGATTGCTGTTAACCTCCCGCGCAGCGGAAAGCACTTTCAGGGGCACGCCATTCTTCTGCGCAAGTTTTGCGAGAGAGTCCATATCGGACTCAGCGAAGAGTCCGCCCATGCCGGCTCCGGGCTGCAAGCAGCGAGGCGCTATCTTTTTGTCCAAGCCAAGGGCTAGCGAGAGATTCACCGCGTCCGCGTTTACCTTCTCGCACAAACTGGCGAGCTCGTTAATGAACGAAATCTTGGTTGCGACAAAAGCAGTCGCTGATTCGCGCACCAGTTCCGCAGTCTCGTGGTTGGTCACAATGACCGGAACTCCGCGCATGACCAGCGGATGGAATACTTGTTTGATGGCTAGAACGGCATCATTCGAAGAGGTGCCGAGGATGATGCGGTCAGGCCAGTTGAAATCCTCGACGGCGCATCCCGGGGTAAAAAACACGGGCTGCGAAACGATTGTGGCCTTCAATCCAGCTTGCAACACCGCCTGCTCAATGGCCGACGCCGTTCCCACGGAAACCGGAGTCGTAATCGTAATAATCGGCGGTTTTGTAGCACAACGCGTGATGCGTAAAACCAGGTTCGGAAGTTCCTGCACGGTGTCTTCGGCGAGGAAGATGACTTGCGATTTGCGCGCGAAAGATTCGATATCGGTCGAATACACCAGGCGACCGGAGCGCACGTTTCGCTTGATCACTTCGTTCAGATTTTTTTCGTAAAAAGGGATGTTGCCCTGGGCCATCTCAACCATTCGGGAGCTGTCTGGATGACAGCAGGTCACCGGCGTACCAAAATCGGCTAAACAAGCCGAGATCACTGTGCCGAGGTACCCCGCGCCGTAAACGCCTATTTGCATTGATCCTCCCCGGGAAGAGCGCCCGGAAGCTGCCAGCAGAGGGCGATTTGCGCCTTTTCCGTAGCACGCCAACCTCTTATTTACGCTTGTGGCCTTTTGTTGGCAATGCACGAGAGGGACGTGTACCGCCAGAAGGGGAATATGTCCCAATGGGAATCTGGACAGGCGGAAGAGGAAGGAATCTTTTTTTTGAGTAATTTAACTCTTGGCTATCGCTTGAGTAGAGGACGGCCTAGCGGGATCTCCGCCAAATCCACCCATCGGTTCAGAGCTTCTTCGCGGACGAAGGTTAACTGATCCACATGAATGCAGCGGCTACCCTCAAATTCGGACCAACGCCGACTGGCAATTCGATAGGCGTCCTGCGCCTCGTCCTCGGCTCCCATCTTCACAATCGTTAGGTGAGGCAGGTATGGCCAGGGTTCTCCTGAGGCAAGCACAGCGGTGTTAAGACGAGTGTGCAGTTCCGTCATGCGGAAGGCGGCGTGGGCCACACGAATGAAAACGGTTGGCGTTACCGGAATAAAAGTCTCAACTTCCCCAAGAGAAACATCGAAGGGTTCGATGGTATTACACACTTCCTCGATCAATGCCTGCGCTGAAGCTTCATCGCCATTCAGGCACCGTGGAGGCAGCAAACTTAGGTGGGCGGCCAGATGCGGGAGATTGGGATGCAGTTCCTGCCTGATATTTTGGATGAATTCCCTGACTGGATCCTTAACGTAGGCCACCAGGCCATACCGCGAAGCGCGCGTCATGCAAAATAGATTATAGCGCTTCGGGTAATCGCACCGTCTCACGAACTGCGGCTTACTTTCGAAGCTCAGTTATAATCGGACGATACCAGAGTCGGGGCGTAGCGCAGCCTGGTAGCGCACCTGCCTTGGGCGCAGGGGGTCGTAGGTTCAAATCCTATCGCCCCGACCAAATTTCATCCTGCATTCTCAGCAAATTGCAGGCACACCGATTTTGCGGGGGGGTCGACAGCTCACTTCGAAGGATCGGCCTTCATCGTTGCCTTCTCCAAGTATGCAAACGCTCCGGCATTTCTTGGATTGAGTGCCAGAGAATGACGGTAGTTGAGGATCGCGAGATCCAACTGTCCGTTGTCTGCGTACGCCTCTGCCAAGCTGTCATAGACATTCCAAGAGTCTGGGTATTGGCTGGTATTCAACGCGAACAACGCGATAGCGGCCTCGAATTGATTGGCGTTGAGCAAGCGGTATCCCAAGGCATTCACCACACTTTCCGAAAGTTTGTCTGCGGGTTTAGCATGAGTCTCAAAGTCACGAATAGCAGCTACGGTACCCGCTGTGTCAACTGCGGCCTGGAATGCCGAATCCATCTCCTCGACTCGCTTATATCCCTGCACTTGTGCTTCGATCATCGCCATTAAAGCCGCGTGATCGAACCAGCGACCACTCACCATTACTCCAAGCGGTTCGTGCAGATTGTGAACGTCCAGCAGCGGGTTGGCAGAGAGCAGGATAAGGTCGGCCGCCGCTCCAGGCGAAATCGTTCCGAACTCGTCGGCGCCGGACACGAATTGGTGAATGAACTGCCAGGGGACACGAGTTGCGGCGGAGAGCGCTTGGAAGGGCGTGAGTCCTGCCCCAACGAGCTGCTCGACATCATCATCGAGTGAGCTCCCAGGCATGCCGCCTCCTGGGCTGTCAGTACCAGCCAATAACGGTACGCCTGCATTTGATAACGCGAGCGTCAGCTTCTTCAGGATGGCGAATTCAGGCTCAAAGCGATCGGAAGCCCTTGCTGGCCGGTCTTCCAACCACTCTTCGCGGATATCTGGCGGCAGAAAAGAAATGTCCGGCTCAGCCAGGCGCTTGTCAAACGATTTTGGGTCGGAGGTCCTCTGGGTCAAGGGCGGCAAAGAACGAGAGATTCGGAGTGACATATGCGCCCCAATGCTTCGTCAACCCGACGGCCGGGGTAATCTTTGACTCATCGGGCTTATGGCCAAAGTATGTTTTGTAATACTCCTCCGCATGAGCGATCATCACCTGCCCTTGGGCGAGGCTGCTCTTGAGTCCCACCGCTGGGGCGATATGCCCAACCATGCGATATGTTGCTTCTTCGCCTAGTCGAGCACCGCCGCAAAGATCCCGGGCTGCAGACGTCTTAGGCCTTGATGAAGTCGTAGCCTTCCAGTTTGGCGCGATCCACGGCATCTCGCGCATCGCGCTCGCAAACCGGAACATACTCCGGTCCGGGATCGCCCGGACCATCGATTAGAAAAGCCACGAAGACACGGGGGCCGGGAATCAAGCCTCTGCGAATCTCGTCGCGGGTTGAGGTAACGAACTCTGGGGGGGCGAGTCCCATATTAAGTATGGTTGTCACACCGGCTTCAAGAAACAGCGGCAGCATCTCTTTCCTGTCCACGTGCGTGTGCATGTCCGCTAACCCTGGCACTAGAAATTTGCCTCGACTGTTGATGACCGTAGTTCCAGGCGGCAGCTGCGCGGTCATCGTGGAACTGATCTCGAAGATCTTGCCGTCTCGGACAACGACAGTTTGGTAGTCAGCACGCGGTTCGTATCCATGGGAATTCCGGAGATATCCTGGAAAGCAAAGGTGCTGTCCTTCAGAAGCATCTGCTTTGGCTGCTGACCCCATACAGCGATTGAGCCAGCCACTGATAGGCATGTGGCAAAAGCTGACGTTAGCCGCATCAGCGTTCACTCCTCGAATGCACAAGTCTTCCCAAGGTTCTATACGAGAACTCGTGAGAGTTTGTTCCCGAAGCCTAGAGACCTGGTGAGGGGTTCGTTTGAACTTTTCAAGATCAGTAGCGTGAAAACGTTCTTCTTAACTCCCGGTTGGTCGGCTACTCGGAAGTAATCGCACCTGGTCGGCTTTTCTTCCATTTGAAAATTAACGAATGGGTAACTGTTGTAGTATCGCCATTACACTCATTGACTGCCCCGGCCGGGAACCTCCGTTTCTCCAACTACAGGTCAAAAAATAGAGGGTTGAGCAGAAAAACCCGCACAATCCTCTGCTAGGGCCGACCAAACGAAAATATCTCGCAAGCAGCGGGAACATACTCAGCTCGCTTCTGTCTGTTACATTTGGAGGGTTTCGTACCAACCTCAACGGAGGCGCCCGTTTGCACGCGCAGCAGAGTGAGATTAAAAATTCTTTTTCGCGATGGCGCCAATCATGAGCGAACATTCCACCAACGCGATGGGCGTAATCGGAGTGGACATCGGAGGCACTAAAATCGCCGCCGGCGTGGTTGGCCAGGATGGCAAGATCAAACATCAGGTGCGGATTCCGATGATTTGCAATGAAGGCTCCGCAACCGGCATGGCCGCAGTCGTCTCCGCCATTGACCTGGTGACGGAGAAACTGGGAAAGTCTGGCGAAGACAAATCGGTCCGCGGTATTGGCATGTGCAGTCCCGGACCGCTTGATCCCAATACCGGGGTCGTAATCAATCCTCCCAATTTGCCGTGCTGGCGGAATTTTCCGCTCGCTGCTGAAATTTCCCGGATTTATTCTTTGCCTGTAAAACTCGACAATGACGCGAATGCGGCGGCCTCTGGCTGAGGCGCTTTGGGGTGCGGGCCGTGGTTATCGAAACGTTTTTTATGTCACGATCGGGACTGGTATTGGGACTGGCATTGTGTTCGATGGCCACATTTATCACGGACGCACCGGAGCTGCGGGCGAGGGAGGACACGTCACCATTGACTACCGCGGTCCGCGTTGCGGATGCGGCAAACGCGGCTGCATTGAAGTTCTGGCATCGGGACCGGCGATTGCGAGAAGAGCGCAGGAAAGACTGCGCGAGCATCGGAATGGCGACTCTGAAATCCTGTCTTTATCAAACGGAGATATTGGTCGCGTGACCAGCGAGATAGTCGGCCAGGCCTATGCCACCGGGGATCCTCTGGCAAAAGAAGTTCTGAGAGAGACCGTTGAGCTGCTGTCACTGTGGCTGGGAAACATGGTGGATCTTCTGGAACCGGATGTCATGATCATTGGAGGCGGGGTCGCTTCGATCCTCACACCCTTATTCGATGAAATTCGCGAGCGCATTCCCGCGTGCAGCGTGAATTCGCGGTGTCAGGAAATTCCGTTGCTTGCGGCGTCTTACGGAGCCGACTCGGGCATCGCGGGAGGTGCGGCACTGGTATGATCTGAGCGGCGCGGCTTCATAGGAATGAATCAGTCACGAATACCGGTCAAACTCATGTGGACCGCAATCGCAATGACATGCGCGCTAAGCGGTGCAGCTTTCGCTCAAGCACCGCAACCTGAGCCTTCTCCCAAGCCCATTACCTATCTGCCTGCGAATCGTAAGACCTACCTCAAACTTGCAGCGGAGACCGACGCAATGTTGCGCAACGACGTCCTTGCGGTGTGGTTTCCGCGCAGCGTTGATAAAAAGGATGGCGGATTTTATTCCAACTTTACCCGCGACTGGCAGCCTTCCAGAAGCGACGGTAAATTCTCGGTTTTTCAGGGCCGCATGACGTGGATCGCCGCTCAGATTGTGATGCGCCGTCCGGACCTGAGAGATCAGTATTTGCCGATCGTGGAACACGGTGTGGAATACCTGAATAACGTGCTTTGGGATAAACAATATGGCGGATTCTATTGGGGACTCGACGACAAGGGGAACGTTGATCCCATGTACACAGATGGTAAGGAACTTTACGGAATCAGCTTTGGAATGTATGGCGCAGCCGCCGCATATCAGGCCACACGTAATCCCAAAGCTCTGGAACTCGCCCAAAAAGCCTTCCGATGGATGGATGAACATGCGCACGATGCAAAGAATGGCGGATACTTCGAATGGCTAACTCGCGAAGGCAAAGTTGTGGAGGGAAATGCTGACGCAGCCACGCTACAGCCTGTTCCGCTTGCTGGGTTCCCCATCGGATATAAATCAATGAACACGCACATCCATCTCTTGGAGTCGTTGACGCAACTTTACGAAATCTGGAAAGACGAGACTTTGCGGAAGCGGCTGGAGGAATTGCTCGCCATTACTCGAGATAAGATTTGCGTGCAGCCCGGAGTGATGAATCTTTACTTCACTAACGACTGGCGAGCAATCCCCGATCACGATTCTTACGGGCATGACATTGAGACTGCCTATTTGATCTTGGAAGCGGAAGATGTGTTGGGTCACGGACACGATCCGAAAACGGAAAGCATGGCGAAGATGCTCGTGGACCACGCGCTCGCCTATGGATGGGACGAAACCTACGGCGGCTTTTATCAGGACGGCACAACATTTGGCAAACCGGACTCGCGGCTGAAAGAGTGGTGGGTACAGATGGAAGGCCTCAACTCGTTGCTATTGATGCATGAAAAATACGGACAGCAAACGGATGTATATTTCAAAGCCTTCCAGAGACAGTGGCAGTACATCCAAGAATTACCAGACTGACTCGTGAATTTCATGGGGTGTATGAGATGGTAGGGCCGGACGGAGTTCCGGTGAACCCCAACAAAGGGCGGATTTGGAAAGCGGCGTATCATGATGGCCGCGCACTGTTGAATGTCACCGCCCGTCTGCAACAGTTGGCCGATGCCTCGGCGCAATGACCAAATGAAAGATCCGCGAAAGGAAACCATGAATTTCACCGTTGCCATGCGCGTGGCGGTTTGTGCCTTAACACTGGGTTCGATGTTTTCCGCGCAATCGAGTGCGCAGTCTGAACCACCGCCGCAGAAGGACTCTGCCACATTCGATGCCGATGGTACGGCGCGCGTGACGCGCGTGATTCCGATGCCGTCCACGATCAGCCCAGAAGCTCAGAAGTGGCTGGCATCGCTGACGACTCTGAAGTCTGGTCCGGAAACGCTCGCTGAAAGACGTATCAAGACCGACGAATGGCGAAAGCGAGATTCCGCTGAGGCACGCAAAATGTATCCGGTGAACGTCGAAGAAACCACTACTGCAGGTGTCCGCACTGACATTATTACGCCGCTCACCACGCCAGAAGCGAATGGCAAACGGGTGCTCATAAATCTGCATGGCGGAGGATTCAATTCGGACTCCGGATCGTTGATCGAGGGCGTTCCGATCGCGAATCTGGCAAAGACGAAAGTGGTTTCTGTGTATTACCGTCTCGCGCCTGAACACCCCTTCCCAGCCGCAGTGGATGATGTAGTTGCCGTATACAAAGAACTGCTCAAGAGCTACAAGCCGCACGACATTGGAATTTTTGGAACGTCAGCGGGCGCCATTCTCACCTGCGAGGTAGCCGTGCGGCTCAAACAGTTAGGATTACCGGAGCCGGCGGCGCTTGGAATTTTTTCGGGTCTTGCGGATATGAGCCGACCCACCGATTCTCGAGAAATATTTACGCTCAACGGGCTCCCGGGAGAGTTGCAACCCCAGGATCCCAATCATGCGCCCGAGGATGCTTATCCGGGGAACACCGATCGCAAAGATCCCGTCCTCTCGCCGCTGTTCGCTGACCTACGGGGAATGCCTCCCAGCCTGCTTGTCACCAGCACCCGCGATTTGTTGTTAAGCGATACGACTATTTTTCATCGGGCCTTGCTTCGTGCGGGGGTTGACGCCCAATTGGTGGTTTTTGAAGCGCTGCCGCACGCGTTCTGGTATCAGTTTCAATTGCCCGAAACAAAAGAAGCGTTGGAATTGATGGCGAAGTTCTTCGATGAGAAGGTTGGACGTTAGACCCACCTGCGCACGGGGATGCGCCATTTCAAGGATTAAAGGAACTGCTTATGAGAGTCTTTGTTAGACGCGAGGTCATAGTTCTTTTCTTGGCGCTCCATGTTTCCACCGCACTCTCAAGTTTCTGCGGTGCCCAGAAATACAAGAATTTTCGCGTCGCGGTGTACATCCCCGTAAGCGTGGTCGAGCAAATGAAAGACTCTCAATGGCTACAGTCTTCATGGGACACGATAAGCAGCCAGGTCAAGGTGGATAAGGTTTACATCGAAACCTATCGCAGTCGCCGAATTGCCGACGAAGAGCTAATCGAACAGGTAAAAAAGTTTTTTGTTGATCGTGGCGTGCAAGTGGCAGGCGGTATGGCGCTGACTGGAAATGACAGCGGACAGTTTCAATCGTTCTGCTATACCGATCCGAAAGACCGGGAGTATGTGAGTAATATCTCGGCGATGACTGCTAGACATTTTAATGAAATTATTCTCGATGATTTTTTCTTTGTCACCACAAAGAACGATTCGGACATCGCCGCAAAAGGCAACAAAAGTTGGACACAGTTTCGGCTTGGTCTCATGGATGATGCCGCGCGCAATCTGGTGATTGGTCCGGCGAAGGCTGCCAATCCAAAAGTGAAAGTCATCATCAAATTTCCCAACTGGTACGAACATTTTCAAGGATTGGGATTCGATCTGGACCAGGAACCAAAGCTCTTCGACGGAATTTACACCGGAACCGAGACACGCGATCCTGTGAATACGGATCAGCATTTGCAGCAGTATGAGAGCTACGAGGTCTTCCGCTATTTCGAAAATATTAAGCCCGGAGGAAACGGCGGCGGATGGGTGGATACATTCAGCATCAATTACATTGACCGCTATGCTGAACAGCTTTGGGACACAATGTTTGCCAAGGCTCCGGAGATCACGCTTTTTAATTGGGATCTTTTGCTTCTCAAAGCCAGCCCGGGCGAACGTGAAAAATGGCAGAGCGAACACACCAGCTTCAACTATGGGCAAATGCTCGCTTCTCTACCCGCTTCCAGCGCCAGCCAGCCGACCATGGCTCGGATTGCGGGATATTCCCTCGAGCAAGTTGACAACATAGTTGGACAGCTCGGCAACCCCATCGGTATCAAGAGCTACAAACCTTATCAATCTACTGGTGAAGATTTTCTGCATAACTATCTGGGAATGATCGGCATCCCTATTGATCTTTATCCATCATTCCCCACCGATGCGAATCCGGTTCTGCTGACTGAGTCGGCGAAATACGACCCCGAAATTGTTAAGAAGATTGAGAACCAATTGCGCGCAGGCAAGAATGTAGTGATCACTTCGGGCCTACTGCATGCCTTGCAGGGCAAAGGGATTGAGGACATTGTTGAGCTTCGATACACCGATCACAAGGTTGCGGTGCAAGATTACATGGGCGCGTATGGTCCGGGCGGGGGAACGGAGTTAGGAGCGAACTCGGGCTCGGACGTGCTGTTTCCGGAGATTCGCTTTTTCACTAATGACGCCTGGCCGCTGGTGCGCGGAATTGCGAATGGAAACGGAATTCCGATTCTGTTGATGGATCATTACTCTAAGGGCACACTCTTCGTGTTGACGATTCCGGAAAACTTCAACGATCTTTATTCGATGCCGCCGGAGGCTTTGAGCGCGATCAAGAACTACATCCTCGGAGATTTTCCGGTGCGTCTCGATGCGTCCAGCCAAGTCAGCTTATTCGCGTACGACAATCATACTTTTGTTGTGGAGTCTTTTCTGGACAAAGAAGTGAATGTCACTGTTTCGACAACTGGAGAGTTTTCGAAGATCAGAAATTTGGTAAGCGGAGAAGAGGTCAGTGGAAATCCAGCGGCGCTGCCGCGTTCGCGAAGGCCGCAAGGTCCGCAGCGAATGAGTTTTTTCCTCACGATAGAGCCTCACAGCTATATTGCGTTCAAGGAAGAGAATTAGTTCCCTGCGTGCATATTCACTGCACGCGAGATCCCCCGCCTGGCTGGTGAAAGCTCTGGGTCTTCGGGATGACGGGGTCGCCATATAGAGCGCAGTGACTTAAGGCTTTACCGTTACCATCACTACGCCATGGGATGGCACGGTCGCCGAAAATTTGCCGGTGAATTTTCCGAGGTCTCGGTGCTGCCACAAATCACGAACTGATGCAGACAGGTGGCTGGGATAGCCGAGGTCTTCCCAACTCAGCGTTATCTGTCGCTCGGCCGCGCTGCGGTTGAGCAGCACGGCGGAGCGGTTTCCGCCAGCCAGGGGTCTGGCCCAGACTTCCAGATCACCGTCTTTGTGAACGCGGCGTCCCTCTCTGCCTAACGGGTCTTGGTCAATGGAAATCACCGCTTTATTCGTCAAGATGTCATGAATCTCCGGCATCATATCCCGCAGGTCATTGCCGGCGATGAGAGGCGCGGCGAGAATCGCCCAAAGACTGAAATGAGAGCGATATTCGATATTCGTCATGCCGCCGTTTCCAACTTCAAGCATGTCGGGATCATTCCAGTGCCCCGGTCCGGCGTAACTTTCGAGCCCGTCTTGTTGATCGAGAATGGCTAACATTCCGTAGGCGCAACAATCGCCGCGTGGCCATTTGATCTTGCCGTCCCATTGATCTTTAATGTCGCCGGTTGTGCGCCACAGGTTTCCAATGCCTTTCCCCCACAGCCAGGGCTTGTCCTTGCCCCACTCGCAAAGGCTAAAGACAATGGGGCGCCCCGAGGCATCCAGTGCTGCGCGCATGAGCGCATAGGTTGAGGGGGCGTCTTGCGTGCTGGTGCTGCACCAATCGTATTTCAGATAGTCCACGCCCCATGCGGCATACTGGCGGGCATCTTGAAATTCATATCCGCGGCCACCTGGACGTCCCTGACAGGTTTTTGTACCCGCGTCCGAATAGATTCCAAACTTCAGGCCCTTGGCGTGAATGTAATCTGCCAAGGCTTTGATTCCCGATGGGAATTTCTGAGCATCGGCGATGATGTTGCCGTCTTTGTCGCGACTGGTCTGCCAGCAGTCATCAATGATCACATATTGGAAACCCGCGTCCTTCATTCCTGTTGAGACCATTGCATCGGCGATTTGCCGGACTAAATCCTCGCTGACGTTGCAGCCGAATTTGTTCCAACTGTTCCAGCCCATTGGAGGAGTTGCGGCGAGAGTGCTCTCCTGGGCAAACAAGTCACCGGTGAAAGCAACCATGCAGAGAATCGCAATTGTGATCAGTAATAGTTTTTTCATGCCGGAATATTAAACGAATCACGTCTCGTTGGTCCCATAAATATAGCATCGGGTAAATTGAGTTTTTGTTTTCGAATCTTTTGGAGTAATTTTCTTGTGCTAAAGTGTCAGCGCGGGAACGCCGCCAAGTGATTTTGCGGCGTGACCTGGAGACTTTTCTTATGAATAAGAGCAAGCTTTGGTCAGCGATCATCGTTAGTGCTGTCGCATTCATTTGTCTTGGCAGCATTGACCTTCCCGCGCAAGTAAACCAGCCAATCGGCATCTTTGAGGGCCATGCAGATGTGGGCACGGTTCTTCACCCGGGCAGCGCCAAATACGACCCGACGAAAGGCGCGTACACTCTGAGCGCCAGCGGCGAGAACATGTGGTTCAAGTCGGACGCTTTTCAATTTGTCTGGAAGAAACTTTCCGGCGACGTGGCGTTGAGCGCCGACATTTCTTTTGTGGGGCAAGGAGGAAACCCGCACCGCAAGGCAGTAGTCATGTTGCGGGAGAACCTCGACCCCGATTCCGTCTATGCCGACGTAGCGCTGCACGGCGTTGGATTGACGGCATTGCAATATCGCGATTCGACGGGCGCCATCACACAGGAAATTCAGTCGAACATCTCCGCTCCTAAACGAATACGCATCGTGAAGCGAGGCGATTACGTTTACATGTCAGTGTCGGAGGATAATGACGATCTGCAAATGGCTGGCGGCTGGCTGCCGATTCCCTTGAAAGGCGACTTCTACGTTGGGATTGGCTTGTGCTCTCACGATAAGGACGTTGTTGAAAAGGCTGTTTTCTCGAATGTCAAGATCGAGACGCTCTCGCCTCCGAGCCCAACAAGCTCACCAATGCTGTACAGCACTTTGGAAACGGTGGCGATTTCATCCGGCGATCGTCAGGTCGTTTATATTGCGCCCGGCCGTTTCGAAGCGCCCAATTGGACCCGCGATGGGTCTTCATTCATCTTTAACAGGGACGGCCACCTGCAGCGACTGCCTGTTACGGGCGGAACTCCGGATACTATTAACACTGGTTTCGCGAATCGCTGCAACAACGATCATGGCATTTCGCCCGACTCGAAGTGGATCGCCTTCAGTGACAATTCCCAAGGGGATCACCAATCGCTTGTATATATTGTGCCGTTCGCGGGAGGCACTCCGCGGCACATCACACAGAATTCTCCGTCGTACTGGCACGGATGGTCGCCGGACGGGAAAACTGTTGCATTCGTAGGGCAGCGCAACGGTGATTTTGATATCTACGGCATCTCGCCCGAAGGAGGCGAAGAAAAACGATTGACGACCGCCAAGGGTCTTGACGACGGTCCCGAATATTCGCCCGACGGGAAGTATATTTACTTCAATTCCGAACGCACCGGCCTAATGCAAATCTGGCGCATGCGTCCCGACGGCAGCGAGCAAGAGCAGGTGTTTTCCGACGACTACAACAATTGGTTTCCACACATCTCGCCGAATGGAAAATTGATGGTCTTTTTGACTTATGACAAGACTGTGACCGGGCATCCCGAAAATAAAGATGTAATGCTGCGGATTATGTCGCTCGCAGACAAAAATATGGGCGACAAAACAATTACAGTGTTGGCAAGACTGTTCGGTGGGCAGGGCACCATTAACGTTCCATCATGGTCTCCGGACAGCCTCAAGGTAGCGTTCGTCAGTTATCAGTTGATCCCAGAGGAAACATCCGAAACAAAATGAAGGTGCCTTTCTTTCATTAATAATTACTCGCACTCTCTATTTCAGTTTTACGAAAAGCAGAACGAAGATCGCCCACACTCCAACGGTGAGCGGGAATTGGACCAGTTGCGCATTTTGCAGCGCATTTCCCTTTGGAAGCGCGAAGGTCAGCGCAAGCATAGCCAATGCCGTGAGTATCCCCAGAATTAATTTGGATTTCCAGGTCATGATTGTTTCCTCGCTTTCGGGCCTGCACCATTTTCTGGCAGGCAGCGGCCAGCGCAAGATTATACCTGCCATGCGCTTAACGCACCAATAATCGTGCAATCCAAATAGCCCTCCGCCGCCGTACTTGTCATGAAGGCGATTTGAATCTTGGAGGGTGCGCAATGACTAAGAAAATGAATGGTTTACTGCTGTGCGTTGTCACGTTGATGGCGACTTTGGCTCTGGCTCAGAAAGACCCGATGGTGGGCGGGCAAGAGATGTACCCCAGCAAAAACATCGTTGAGAATGCGATGAATTCCCCTGATCACACTACCCTGGTTGCGGCGGTAAAGGCGGCAGGACTGGTGGAGACACTGGAGGGACCCGGCCCTTTCACCGTATTCGCGCCAACGAATGAGGCTTTCGACAAGCTTCCGGCGGGCACGGTTGACAACCTGCTGAAGCCCGAAAACAAGGAAATGCTGACCAAAATTCTTACCTATCACGTTGTCGCTGGCAGGCTCAGCGCAGCGGATTTGAAGAAGCAAATCAAGGAAGCTCACGGAGAAGCATCCCTGAAAACGGTGAGCGGCGGAACTCTAACCGCGATGATGCAAGGCAAGGATATCGTTCTGAAAGACGAAAAGGGCGATGTCGCGAAGGTCACGATCGCGAATGTGTTTCAGTCGAATGGCGTCATTCACGTGATTGACACCGTACTCATGCCGAACTAGGCAGAGACAATTTCCCCGGCCCGCTCAGATTGATCGAGCTTGCCATCCCCGCCCTCCGAATTTGGGAGGGCGGGTTTTCTTGTGCGCGTAAGGACGCGCACTATTGGCGATACTTTGATAGAACCGCGTCGCTCGAAATCACTCCTTCAAGTTTTCCGAAATCTGCCCTGCTCACTACCGGGACCAATTCGGCCTGGTTCACGTAGCGCAATGCCACATCGAGAGGTAGATCCGGATGGACAATCGGCAGGGGCGGCCCGGTAAGAATCGAGCCCAGATTTAGCTCTGATTTTCCTTCGCTCAGCGATTTTTGCAGGATTTCTTTCGTGACCTGCTTCCAACCGCTGGGAACAAGCCGTACCAGAAAGCTGTTTGCCGATGACGTCTTGATTCTTTGATTGGCTTCGAGAACCGTCTCGGTCGAATTCAGCACCGGCCCTTCAATTGGGCGCATGGCGTCCTCAATGCGAAGAATATTTTCTTCGCGTTGCTCTTCCATAGACGGAAGATCGAGCCCGTCCTGGCGGGACAACAAATCAAAAATCGGTACTGGCTGCAAGCTGCGAGAGAGCACGTATGCAACGGTGTTCGCAACGATAACCGGAACGATGATTGAGTACTCTCCGCTGACTTCGAGCACCATGAATACGGAAGTCATGGGTGCACGCAAAAATCCGGCAAAAAGCACTCCCATTCCTACCAGCGCATAAGTCCCAGTTGAACCGGTAAGATGGGCACCCCAGAAATGGCGTTCGAGTCCACCGACGGCCCCTCCGAGCATCGCACCGATAAATAGAGTGGGGGCAAACATTCCTCCCGGCGTACCAGTCGTGAATGAAAGAGTTGTGGCAAAAATTTTCAACCCGGCTAGCATTGCAAGCATTTGCCAGGTGAACTGATCGTGCATGGCCTGGTCCATGAATTCGTATCCCGCACCCATGACTTGCGGAGCGCCAAAATAGCCAATCAGGCCGATGAGTAGTCCGGCGACCGCTGGCTGAAAGTATTGGGTCCAATGCGGCATTGCTCTAAGCCGGGGGCGGAAATATGCAATGCCTTTGGCGAAGATTACCGACGCAATGCCGCCGATCAGCCCAAGCAAGGCGTAGGCAATGAGTTCGAAAGGACGCGCCAGCGTGATCGGTGGAATCCGGAATAACGGTTGCGACCCAAGAAATAAGCGCACCACGACCACACTCGAGATGGCTGAGAGCACAACGGAACCAAGAATTCCCGCGCTCCAACGTCCAATCACTTCTTCAATGACGAACAGCACGGCAGAGATCGGAGCGTTGAAAGCTGCCGCCAATCCTGCTGCAGCTCCGACCGGCGCGAGGAGGCGCAACCGCTCACGGGAAAGATTCATGCGGCGGCCAAGCGCTGAGGCCAGGCTGGCGCCGATCTGCAGCGAGGGATCTTCTGGTCCAAGCGAGTGACCCGCGCCGATGGCAAGTGCGGCGGTAAGGAATTTTCCAACCGCCGTCCTAAAAGGAATAAAACCATTGAAGATGTAAAGCGCAGCCTTGGTTTGGTTCACTCCACTTCCGCGCGCCCCAGGAAAGACGTGGATCACCAGGACCGTAAGCAGCAGGCTTGCCGCCACAGGCGCGATTATCAAACGCAGATTATGAGGTTGCAGTACGGGTCCCAGCAAAGCGATGCGGCTCCAGTCAATTGCCAGGCGGAAGCAGACCACGGCCAATCCGGAAAACAATCCTATAAACACCGCAAGCATCAGGAAAAAGCGATCCTCGCGAAAAGTGTCGCTTAAAGCCTTGCGCCCGAACTTGCGGACGGAGGCAGCAGGCGTGTCCGGCAGTGAAAGGGCCGGGTCCAGAACAACGCTATCTGGAGAATCCATTACTGATCGGCTCCTTGCGGGTTCTGAGACAGTTGGAGAAAAGCTCGGTCCATGGCGGTGGGCTCTCCACATTGGTTTTGTGTTTGTTCTTCGATTTGGAACACCAGGGCCATGATGGAATCGGCCGCATCCGGATCAGAGTAGGCACTCGCTCGCCTGAGTTTGAATTTCATTTCAAGCCAACTCTTATGGAGCGAGGTAAGGCCAGAGGAAAAGGAATTGACCGGAGGATTGCCCTGTTGGTCATTGTTTGACTCATCATTGTGTGACTCGTCATTCGGCGTCGCAGTTCCGCGCTGATCGCCATCATTAAGACTAACTCCGTGCAGCGTGGCGCAATCTGTGAGAAGCGTCCCCGCACGATTGAATGCATCTCGGATGCGGCTGCTCCGTTCCGCGTTGGAAAGGCCGTGACTGAAGGGATCAGCTTGCAGGATCAATCTCGCGGACTCGAGCGATTGTTCCAACGCCGCATTTTTCGGATCTAATTTCGAGGCTTCTGCCAAATATTTTTCAGCAGTGCGATAGCGATGCAACTGGAAAGCCGCCTGGCCCGCACCAGCAAGCGCAGCGGCATTTTGGCGATCATGCCGAAGAATGGCCTGGTATTCCGAGAGGGCGCGGTCCTGTGCTCCAGCACGGTCAAACATCCGTGCCGCCTGCATTTCAAGTTCAGGGTCTGGCGGAAGAGAAGCGGATAGAGTGATCAATTCGCCTTGCGCCTGTGGCAACGCATTTTGCTGTAAAAGAAAATTGATGAGTTCGAACTCCGCATCGCGACGATGAGTTTCGGCGTCGGAGTCCCATAGCCCATACGTAGCGTTGTGGTAGTAGTGAATCGCCTCGCTGGTTGAGCCTTCCCGTGCGGCGAGCCGTCCCAGGGCCAGGTTGACCGCACCGTCTTCGGGAACGCGTTCCCATAGGTTCATCAGATAAGTTTTCGCCTCGGGCGTGCGTCCGCTGTCTCTCAGCGCGCGTGCCAGGCTCAATTGATATTGAAAATCATCACGATTGTAGGTAAGCGCGGCGCGGAAGTCGGCTATGGCCCGCTCTGGGTCTCCGGATGCATATTCTGCCTGCCCCTGTTCATATAGATGGCGGCCCAAAGCTTTTTCTTGCTGCCGAAATCGGGCGACCAGATGGCTGACCGCCAGAAATGCCAGCACCGCCGTGACAAAGAGAATTGTAAATACTACCGGCGCACGACTGAGAAAAGACTTTAGGTCGGCACGCCTTATTCCAATGGGCACATAGTTATCCTAAATCAACATCAGCAATTTGACCTGAGCCTACCCTCGGCCTAACATATCCGAACCTTGCTTCGAATCCAAAATGACATACGTTCTTGTTTCGTAAGAGCTGTCTGCTGCAAACCATCCTGGCGACAACATTTACGAATTCTGCTGGCGGGTTTTTGCTTCGCACTGTTGTTGACCGGGTCGTCCGCTCAGGATAAAGCCCCAGCCGTCGCACAACAAACAGACCAGCAAAAAGCTCCTTCCCAAATAATTTCTCCCGACAAACCTCTTCCCCAAGATCAGGGTACGGCTGGCCTCAAAGAAATGCTTTTGCGGTTGCATACAACCGCTCGTTTGCTGCAAATAGATGCGCATCCGGATGACGAGGACGGCGGGATGCTGACGCTGGAGTCGCGAGGCAAAGGCATTACTACGACCTTGCTGACTCTCAATCGTGGCGAGGGTGGACAGAACAGGGTCGGGAGCAATCTTTTCGATGTGCTCGGAGTTCTGCGAACGTTGGAGGTGCTGGCCGCGGATCGCTACTACGGCGTGGAACAGCGATTCACGCGAGTCGCCGATTTTGGATTCTCCAAGACTCCCGAGGAGACTTTTCAAAAATGGGGAGGACACGACATCGCACTTGGCGATATCGTGCGCGTGATCCGGACGTTTCGGCCGGACGTGCTCATAGCGCGCTTCAGCGGCACGGAACGCGACGGGCATGGACACCACCAGGCATCGGCAATTTTGACTAAAGAAGCATTCCGCGCCGCTGCCGATCCTAAACGCTTTCCAGAACAAATCAGCGACGGGCTTTTACCTTGGCAGGCGAAAAAGCTCTACATCGGAAACGTCTGCGGATTCGGCGCCAATACCTGCCCGGATGAAAATTACACCGTCAGACTCAATACCGGCGAATTTGACCCGGCACTTGGAGTGTCCTATGCGCAGTTTGCTATTGAGGGTTTGCGGCACCAACTTTCCCAGGGCGCGGGGGCATGGACGGTCGGCTCCGGCCCTCGTTACACGTACTACAAGCTGGTGGATTCGGTTTTGCCAAGAATCTCTCAGGGCCACGAAAGCAATTTTCTTGACGGCATTGATACAACTCTGCCCGGCCTCGCGAAGCGCTTGGGAGATGACAGCGCAAAGTTGCCGCACTTTCGCTCAAGACTAAAAGAGATACAGACTGAAATAGAAACCGCGTCCCACGAGAGCGATAGCGATCCCAAGCATGCCGCTCCGCCGCTTCTTTCGGCTCTAAATCATTTCGAAGTACTCATTCATGCAGTCGAAGGAAGTTCGCTCGATGCTCGCGAAAAACTCGATGTCGTAACCGTGCTAAAGGACAAACTCCAGCAGTGCCAAACAGCCGCGAACTTCGCGATGGGCATTACGTTGGATGCGACGGTTGCTCCCGCAAAGGGATCGCTGTCTAGATTGCCGTCTGAAGCTGATGCATTGGCAGTAGTTTCCCCCGGACAGAGATTGACCGTGCTGGTGAAGTTTCATAACGCTTCAAAATATCCCCTCAATATAGAGAAGCTATCGGTCGAGTCGGCTCAAGATTGGGTTACCGGCACTTACAAAGGCGACAATCGCAACTTCGTGAAGCCTGGCGACGATTTTTATGCCAACTTCCGCCTAAGAGTTCCGGCCGATGCGCCAGCGACGAGGCCTTATTGGCATAGAGACGACCCAGAAACAGAGAGCGTCAACATAATTGATGATGAGAATTATGCGACGCTGCCATTTCCTCCGCCGCCTTTGCGAGTTCGCGCCGACTATCGCATCACGGGCCGCGCGGACCTCGCGATTATGGGGTTCCAAGTCAAGGGAACGGATGGCCCTGGAGGAGGAATTGCGGCAACCGTTCAGGTTCCGTTCGTTGACAAGGATGGTAAAGAGCGCGATCCCGACTTGGCGGTTGCGCCTGCATTCTCGGTAATGCTCGAACCAGGAACGCAGGTGATTGCTACGAACGAAAGCTCCAGCAAAACGGTGAAAGTTGGAGTGCGCAGCAACATCGCCGGATTACCGAAAGGCACGTTGCGGCTCGATGTTCCGAAAGGCTGGAAGGTCGAACCTCACAGTGTGGCGGTTAATCTTCATGATCGCGGCGAGAAGAAGGATTTTGAATTCACAATCGTTCCTGACAAATTGAAAGAAGGGAAAGTCGAACTCCGCGCGCTTCTCGAATCGGGCGGCAGGCGCTTCACTGAGGGTTATACCCTGGTCACGCGGGAAGATATTGGTCGCTTCTATTACTATCAGCCCGCAGTGCAGCGGGTCAGCATGGTGGATGTCAAGGTTCCATCCGGTTTGAAGATTGGCTACATCATGGGAGCTGGCGATGATATTCCCACGGTGCTCCGGCAAATTGGAATGAACGTTACGATGATTCCGGCAGAGAACCTCGCCGACGAGGATTTATCTAAATATGGAACAATTGTGCTGGGCATTCGCACGTACGACACGGAACAAAGCGTGGTCACGAACAATGCCAAACTGCTGAACTATGTCTCCAATGGCGGAACGCTGGTAGTGCAGTACAACGCGGGTATTGGTGACTTTAATCGGGAGAGCCTGACCCCATTTCCCGCCGAACTCAGCCGGCAGAGAGTCACGGTCGAAGAGGCTCCGGTGGATATTCTTGAACCGGAAGACAGCATCCTTCATTATCCAAACCAAATTACTGCAAGCGATTTTGACGGATGGGTACAAGAGCGCGGACTTTACTTCATGGATCAATGGGATGACCATTTCACGTCTCTGCTTGCGTGTCATGATCCAGGACAAGCACCGCAGAAAGGCGGCCTGCTGCGGGCGCCCTATGGGAAGGGCATATATATTTACACTGGGTACGCATTTTTCCGCCAACTTCCTTATGGGGTTCCGGGAGCGGTTCGTCTGTTTGGGAATTTGTTGAGCTCGGGACATGAGGGAGAAAATGCGAACCTCAATGCGCAACTGTCAACGTATTGAGGTTGCGTGCGCGAGCGCGTTCTGTCTGTCCCGGTCCGAAGTTATCTCGGAATACACGGCTTGAGGCGATTGTTGAGCTTCGCTCAACCTGACAGCCGAGGGCGGTTGTCGCTACGTGACCCAGGACTTCCACTTTCGAATGTCCAAACCAGATGAAGCCGCAGAGGATTCTCGCAAACTGATTCGTGGCATTGGCCTGAGCAGCGCGATCGCCCTCAACATGACCGACATGATTGGCGTCGGCCCGTTCATTACGTTGCCGCTGATCGTGGGCGCGATGGGAGGCCCGCAAGCCATGTTGGGCTGGATTGCCGGCGCAATTTTCGCTTTGTGTGATGGTTTGATATGGGCAGAACTGGGCGCTGCCATGCCCGGCTCCGGCGGCTCATATCGTTATTTGCGAGAAATTTATGGAAGAAACCGCCTCGGAAAATTGGTTTCTTTTCTTTTCATCTGGCAACTTTCTTTCAGTGCCCCGCTCTCGATTGCTTCGGGCTCGATCGGACTGGCGGGGTATGCATCGTATTATTGGCCGAGCCTCGCCCACGAATATGTGTCTCGCAACTGGAATTCACAACTTCCGCTATTAGGTCCGCTGCATCTTCGCTGGATAATTTCCGGGGCAACCCTGCTGGCAGTTGCAGTTCTCGTAGTCGCCGTTTTTCTTCTATATCGCAAAATAACCAGTATTGGATGGCTATCCAAAGCGCTGTGGCTCGGCGTAATGATCACGATCGCCTGGATTATTTTCGCAGGGCTAACCCACTTCGACCGGTCCCGCGCATTCACGTTTCCAATTGGTGCGTTCACGCTGTCGAACAACTTCTTTTTGGGGCTGGGGTCGGCAATGCTGATCGCAACCTATGATTATTGGGGTTACTACAATGTTTGTTTTCTCGGCGATGAGGTAAAAAATCCGGGAAAGACGATTCCGCGGGCTGTTTTGCTATCTATTCTGCTGACCGCGTGTCTATACATAGTGATGAATATCTGCATTCTGGGCGTGATTCCGTGGCAGGAGATCGTCCATCCCGCCCATTCCAGCAGCGGATTATATGTAGTCTCAATTTTTATGCAGAAAATTTACGGGCCATGGGCGGCTAATCTGGTTACGGGCTTGGTGATGTGGACGGCGTTCGCCTCGGTTTTTTCTCTTTTATTGGGATACTCTCGCGTGCCGTATGCGGCTGCTCTCGACGGCAATTATTTCCGCAGCTTCGCGAAGGTTCATCCCATGCACCGGTTTCCTCACATCTCACTCCTCGCTCTCGGTGGCGTGGCGTTGCTGTTTTGCTTTCTCCCGCTAGCCGACGTGATTGCAGCTTTAGTGGTCATTCGCATCACTCTTCAGTTCCTTATGCAGGCGATTGGATTGATTATTCTGCGAATCAGGGAGCCGAACATGGCTCGTCCTTTTCGGATGTGGCTCTATCCGTTACCGGCACTCGCAGCTACCATTGGATTCGTCTTCATTCTAATTTCACGAACCGGATCGCTTGTTCAACTTCGCTATGCTCTGCTTATTCTTCTTAGCGGTATAGTCATCTTCCTCGCGCGAGCCTGGCATGAGAGACAATGGCCCTTTGAGATTGGCGCTCCTCGCCCGCTAACTCAGGGTAGCGATTAGTTATGGCTGATTCGCTAAATAGTCCATTGCCGGATAGGCTTGCGACAGTTCACCACGGAGGATCGCCTTGGTCGCCACTGGGTGAGCCTCTCTTTCGGTCTCTCTGGATCGCGGCGGTAATTTCATACACCGGCACATGGATGCAGAACGTCGGCGCGGGCTGGCTGATGACGCAGCTCACCATGTCTCCGCTGATGGTGGGCTTGGTGCAAGCGGCGACCACCCTGCCGGTGTTTTTGGTCATTCTACCTGCAGGTGCCCTGGCAGATATGGTGGATCGTCGCCGCTTCCTGCTGATCACGCAGGGATGGATGGTAATGGCTTCGGCGGCATTGGGCGTTCTGAGCCTGATGCATCACATCACGCCCTGGGTGCTGCTGGGGTTCACATTCGTTTTGGGACTGGGCGCGGTGATGAACGATCCGGCATGGCAGGCGATCACGCCCGAAATCGTCTCAACGGGACGTCACGCATCCGCTGTTGCGCTCAATTCGGTTGGTTTTAATGTTGCCCGCGCGGTCGGCCCGGCACTGGGAGGACTTGTGATTGCCGCCACCAATTCCGGCGTTGCGTTTCTGCTCAATGCCCTTTCATTTTTCGGAGTAATTTTCTTTCTCTATCGCTGGCGGCGCCCCGCAATCGAGCATGTGGAAACAGGACGCGTCATGGCCGCCATTAAAACTGGGATCCGCTATGGATTGGGCGCGCCAGTAGTGCGCTGTGTTTTAATCCGCACTGGAGCTTTCAGCCTGGCCGCGAGTTCCCTGCTCGCGCTGCTTCCGATCCTGGCGCGGCCTCATGGTCCAACCGGTTATGGTCTATTGCTTGGATCTTTCGGATTGGGCGCGCTTGCGGGCGCCAGCGCACTCCCTCGTCTCCGTAATCGCCTTTCCGTGGACGCTGTGGTCGCAGCGGCAATCGTAATATTTGCAGTAATGACATTCGCCGCCGGACGCGTGCAAACATTTAGCTGGCTTTGTCTGGTATTGTTCACAAGCGGAACTGCATGGATTGGAATTCTGGCTTGTTTGAATGTCGCCGCGCAAACCATGTCTCCGCCCTGGCTGCGAGCAAGGGCGCTGTCGTTATATTTGCTCGTGCTGCAAGGCGGCATGGCAATTGGCAGCGCCGCATGGGGAGAATTGGCGACGAAAGTCGGAATCCCATGGACGTTGCTGTGTTCCGCCCTCGCTCTGATTGCTGGATTGTTCACGGTAAAGCGTTTCAGGCTTTCAGAGCGAGAATTGGACTTGGCTCCATCTATGATTCGTGACTAATAAAGCTCAATACGCAGCTTGCTGCGTCTGCAATGCCCGATAAAGACGTAGCTAGCTACGTCTCTATATCTTAATATTAAGGAGAAACTATGAGACTGCTGAACGCGTGTTGTGTATTTCTGTTGTTACTCGCGGCGTGTGGTATCGCGGCGGCCCAAACCCCAGCTGCGGATGTTCACCGTACTGCAAGCCAAATACTTGATCACTCTGTGGACAATGTAGAAAACGAATTTACCTCTGCCGCAGAGGCCATGCCTGAGGACAAGTATTCGTTTGCGCCAACCAACGGGGAATTTAAGGGTGTCCGAACCTTCGCCCAACAGGTCAAACACGTGGCTGCCGTCAATTACATGATCGCCGCCGCGATTCTCGAGGAAAAGCCTCCGGTCGAACTGGGCGGAGAAAATGGACCTGATTCCATCAAATCCAAGGCGGACATCCTGAAGTTTTTGAAGGATTCATTCGACTATCAGCACAAAGCGATGAACTCCCTCACGGATGCGAATCTGGTAGGGCTGGTCAAGGCTCCCTTCGGAGACAGTAAAGCGAGCAGGCTCGGACTGGCTACGCTCTCGATCGCTCATCCGTTTGATCATTATGGACAGATGGTGGAGTATCTGCGAATGAACGGCATCATTCCGCCAGCAAGCCGGGGTCAGTAGCTTACGGGAATCTGATTGCTTCGAAATGGACCGGGATGAACCCCGGTCCCTCTCTTCTCTTCGACTTTCAAGTGCGCAAGGATCGCAAAGACGAACTGCCTCCGCGCTGGGTGATGGTGGTGGAAATCAGTTCCGCGGAAAGTCCTGCATCGCGAAGATGTTTCTGAACCCTTGCTTTGACTTGAGTGAGTGATGCCCCCGGAGCGATGAAAAGCAGTACGGACGGACCCGCTCCGCTCAACGCCACTCCCAGAATTCCCGATTTCGTTTGCATCCGATGAAGTACCGGCAATAACGGACAAAGCGATGCTCGGTAAGGTTGATGCAAGCGGTCTTCAAGCGCTCCGGATATTAGCTCTGGACGGCCTTGGGTCAACGCCGCCAGCAGGAACATAGAATTTTGAATGTTGGTCACCGTGTCGTCGCGGCTGTACTGTCTCGGAAGCACCTGCCTGGCTTTCTCGGTGGACAAACTTTGCTCAGGAATTGCCAGAAGCAAGGGCCACTTCCCTTTTGGAGGAACACGAACTGTTTGCGCTTCCCTATCGTTTGCCATGCGGGCTATGGTCAGTCCTCCGAGCCAGCAGGCGGCTGCGTTATCGGCGTGATGCTCCCGCCGCGAAGCTTCGCCGATTATGCGGCTGTCCGCCCATGACAGTTTGCCGAAGTGAACTGCGAGCGCGATTCCCGCGAGGCGTGCCGCGGCGGATGATCCGCAGCCCTTTCCAATGGGAATGTCATTGTGGATGCGTACCGACAGCGGTTTTGCTGCCTTCCCTGCGTTTAGCAAAACTTCACGGTAGGTTCTCAGAATCAGATGATTTTCAATGCGGCCGCAAATATCCGCATCGCGTCCCGTTGCGGATATCGAACCATCTGCCGAGGTGGTGGCTGTGACTTTCAGGAATAGTTGCAAGGCGAGAGCGGCGGCGTCGAAGGCAGGCCCAAGATTCGCTGAAGTCGCCGGAAGGGTGATCTGAAAGGAACGAACTCTCGGAGACGGCTTGTTGGGTCGTTTGGTGGACATTGGAGCGGCTTGAACTTTTTCAAATCCGTCTCATCTTATGGTTGCAATTGGCTCGTTCAATTTCCGACTTTTTTCAGGACTTCGAATACCGCTTTCGCGCTGGGTTCAAGAACTATCGGAGCACGCTGCTGCGCAAGAATAGCAGGACTCTCCGGCCCGCCGGGGCCCGGAAACAGATCGCCGCGATGAAATTTCAATGTGAAGTCCGGATCTTTCAATAGATGCCCAGTCAGGATCAATACGACGGTTTCATGCTGTTTGACAAAACCCTGCCTTACCAATTTCTTGAGGCCCGCAAGCGTTACGGCGGAGGCCGGCTCACAGCCAATTCCCTCGGCTCCGATCTCCGCTTTCGCCAGTGCAATTTCAGCTTCGCTGACCTGTTCGACCGTTCCGCCGGTCGCTTCCAGCACTCGAACGGCTTTTTTCCAAGAGGCTGGGCTTCCAATGCGAATTGCAGTAGCCATGGTCTCCGCGCGAACTGATATTAGCTTTTGTCCCGCATTCTCCCGTACCGTCCGAACCAGCGGATTCGCGCCCTCTGCCTGAATGATCGAAACTCTCGGCAAGCTTGAAATGAATCCAAGTTGCTTCATTTCCAGAAATGCCTTGCCCAGAGCGGACGAGTTGGCGAGATTTCCTCCCGGCACCATTACGTGATCGGGAGACTCCCAATTCAACTGCTCCAACAACTCGATAGCTGCGGTTTTCTGTCCTTCCAGACGGTATGGGTTCACGGAATTCAGCAGGTAAACGGGGATCTCCAATACCACTTGGTTCAGAACTTTCACGCACCCGTCAAAATCGGTTTTCAGTTGGCACGTCACGGCGCCATAGTCCAACGCTTGGGAAAGTTTGCTCCAGGAAATCTGGCCTTCAGGGATCAACACAAGCCCACGCATGCCGCCGCGGGAAGCATAGGCCGCCATCGAGGCCGAAGTATTTCCAGTGGAAGCGCAAGCGACCCAGCGAAACCCTTCCTGACGCGCTATGGAGGCTGCCATCGTCATGCCCGTGTCTTTGAAAGATCCAGTAGGGTTCATGCCCTGGTGCTTGGCGAAAAGTATCTGAACACCAGCCTTGGCCCCGCACTGTGGCATCGCATACAAAGGCGTGTTCCCTTCCCTCAACGTGATTGCGTCATTTCCTTGGGAAAGATTGGGGAGAACCTCGCGGAATCGCCAGACCCCGCTTTCGTCCAAAGGTAAGCGCGACGTTCGCCGTTGCTTCCATAGCTCCTTCAGAGTCGACGCACTTTGCATTCCGACTGATTGCTTCCATGCGGGATAAACAACTTCGAGCAGGTCGTCGCAATCTGCGCAACGCAGGTTCTTTGTGGGCGCCCCGCCGATCTTTCCACAACCGATGCAGCGCAATTGAAATGATGGCGGCTTCGGTTCGCGCTCCGATACGGCGCGAGAGTCGAGATCGGAAGTGATTTGCCTATTCATTTAAAATCTTTATTCAATTCTCACTTGGATTTAGCTGGGGTCTAACAGAATATCAGAGTACCGTGAATCCGCTGTTAGCAAAGCGAATGGAGCCACTCCCGATAGCAGATGGCACTCTTGCCCAGTTTGCCCGCCGAGGAATAGTCTTAACTTATCGCCGGACTCAATCCAATTTACAACTGTGAGGTTAATCAGGCGAACACAGGAATAACACTATGAAACGACACAAGCGTCACCCGGAAACCGAAGCCGTACGCGGAGGCACCGATCTAGCCAAGAAAAATGGTCCTCTCGTTGCACCGATCTATCAGACTTCAACGTTTGAAGTCACCGATAACGATCAACAGGTCCGCGCAACGTCAACTGACATGTTCTACACGCGGTATGGAAACCCCACGAACAGCGTTGCCGAAAGTGCGATTGCCGAACTGGAAGGCGCCGACGCCGCGCTGCTGTTTTCCTCGGGGATGAATGCGATTACGACTAGCATTCTCGCATTAGTCAAGAACGGCGACCATATCGTGGCGCAGGAAGATATTTACGGAGGCGTAACGAAATTTCTTACCTCGTGGCTGCCAAAGCTGGGAGTGGAAACAACTTTCGTGGAGACGGCGAATTACAATCAGCTCGCGCGATCCATTCGCCCAAACACGAAGTTGCTGTACGTTGAGTCCCCCACAAATCCGACTCTTAAGATCGTGGACTTGCGGAAGGTCTCCGCTCTGGCAAAGCAACACGGCCTGATCACTGCAATTGACAGCACCTTCGCGACCCCGATCAACCAGCGTCCGTTTGAATTCGGCATTGATTTGGTAATGCATTCAGGCACCAAATATTTTGCCGGACATGCCGATCTTATCTGCGGAGCCGTGGCAGGGCGCAAAGATTTGATTGAGACGATCCACGCCACTCGCACTACGCTTGGCGGCAATATGGATCCACACGCGGCATGGTTGCTGCTTCGCGGAATCAAGACGCTGGCAGTTCGAGTGCAACGCCAGAATGAGAGTGCTCTGCGTGTCGCCGAATATCTCGCGCAAAACCGCAAAGTAAAGTACGTTTACTATCCGTTCGCAGAAGGCCATCCGCAACGCGCTCTGGCAATGGAAACGATGCAGGGCGGTGGCGGCGTATTGACCTTTGAAATAGACGGTAGCCATGAGGACGCGAGACAGCTATCAGAGTCGCTAAACCTCTTCACTCTGGCGCCGAGTTTGGGTGGGGTGGATTCGCTGGTGAGCATTCCGGTGCTTACGTCCCACGCAATGATTTCAGCCGAGCATCGCCGGAAGATGGGCGTCACCGATCAAATGATTCGGTTATCGGTCGGTATCGAGAATGCCGATGACCTGATCGCGGATTTGCAGCAAGCGCTGGCTAGAATGAGGTCGCGCGAACATGCGCAGGTTGGTTGAGGCCGGCTTCTGCCGATGTAGAGCGGTTTGAAACCGATTCCTTCGTGACTCGGGCCCCTGAATGTTTGACCAAGAATCCGGTCTTCGGGGCCACTTATCATCGCGCTAACTCATCCAAGAATCTCATTTGGCAATGATTCACAGGGAGGACGTTTATGAAGGCGCTTAAGATCATCGGCATTATTATTGCAATTCTTGTAGTTGTGGTGATCGCGCTTCCCTTCGTGCTCAACGTCAATGAGTTTCGGCCCCGCATCGAAACCGATCTCTCCGCAGCGCTGGGGCGCCAGGTTAAAGTCGGCAACCTGAAGCTTTCGATTCTGACTGGAAGCGTCTCTGCCGATGATCTTTCGATTGCCGACGACCCGTCGTTTAGCACGACACCATTTGTTCGTGCAAAAGCGCTTGATGTCGGCGTACAAATGATTCCGCTGATTTTTTCGAAGTCACTTCAAATCACAAAGATTGAACTCGACGAGCCGCAGGTGATTTTGCTGCGCTCGCCCTCGGGTAAATGGAACTTTTCAACTCTTGGGACCAAAAGCGCCGCCAAGCCGGCTGAGTCCTCGAATCCAAATCTCTCAGTCGAAAAACTGACTGTGAAAGATGGTTCCCTGAGCATGGGCACAGCGAATTCATCGGCAAAGCCAACTGTTTACCAGAATGTAAACGTCTCGGTCTCGGATTTCTCGCTGACTTCTCAGTTCCCTTTCACCCTATCCGCCACGTTGCCGGGAAATGGCTCGCTAAAACTCGACGGCAAGGCAGGACCCATTGACTCTACCGACGCATCTCTGACCCCGGTTCAAGCCCAAATCACCGTAAAGGGATTCGATCTCGCGGCGTCGGGATTCGTCCCTCCCGCGTCAGGTATCTCTGGTATGGCTGACTTTGACGGAAATCTGAATTCGGATGGCCACGAAGTGCAATCTACGGGAACATTGAAAGCGAGTAACCTGAAGCTCTCCCCTAAAGGACGGCCCGCGGGACGCCCGGTGGATGTGAAGTACATCATTAACTATGCACTGCAACAGCAAGCAGGACAAGTCTCCTCGGCGGATGCTTCGGTTGGAAAAGCGGTCGTGCGCATTGTCGGATCATTCGACATGAAGGGGGAAACCACCGTCATAGACATGAAAATTAATGCCGATGGAATGCCGGTGGATGATGTTGAGACCTTACTGCCTGCGCTTGGAGTCACGCTTCCGTCCGGCTCGTCGCTACAAGGCGGAACGCTGTCGGCGAATTTCACGGTTGCAGGCCCTCTCGACAAGTTGGTGATTGCAGGTCCAGTGAAGCTTTCGAATACTAAGCTTGCGGGATTTAATTTTGCCTCGAAGCTCTCCGAGATTTCAAAGCTAAGTGGCGCGCCACAGGGTCAGGACACTCTCATCCAGAACTTCAGCGCTGACGTCCACATGGCGCCCGCCGGGACGACTACGGACAACATCAACCTCAACGTTCCATCGTTCGGAGTCATAACCGGCAACGGAACGGTCAGCCCTTCCGACGCGCTTAATTACAAGATGAATGCAGCTCTTACCGGCGGCGTGGCCGCAGGTCTTACCCAGCTCGCGGGGATGGGGAATAAGGGCGCTGCCCTACCCTTCATGATCGAGGGAACAAGTTCCAGCCCCAGGTTCGTGCCGGATATTCAGGGGATGTTGGGAAGTCAGCTCAAATCCAGGATGGGAGGCCTGGGAGGGCAATCCGCCGGCGGACAGAATGCCGGTTCCGTGGTCAATGCTATCGGTGGGCTGTTTGGGAAGAAAAAGAAACAGCAATAGCATGCAAACAAACGATGTGGGGACGGGCGTCCCCGTCCGTCCGTGCTTAGCTCGGCGGCCACTTACGTTCGTTCAAGGTTGGAGTTTTAGAAATGCCACGCCATACCCACCTAACGTAATCGTGATCGGCGACGTGGGTACGACTGATGTTGCGGTAGGTCCGGCGGACGCATTTGTATTGGTATCAATCATTAGCAGACTTGCGGTGCTGAACGATCCTAAGGCACTCACATTCACACTTACAGTTCGCGCCACGCCCGCGCCGTTGTTGTCAGAAGAATTCGCGACAGCATAATCCGCAATCATTACCACAGCGCTCCCGTCCGCATTGCGCACTGGCAGCACTTCAATATCAGAATTGTCAGCGCTGGTGAAGTTCAGCAGACTCCCTTCCGGAGCGGATGGAAACATGCGGGCCAGATAGTAGTCCACCCAATAACTTAATTGCAGATTTCCAGAGCTGTCGTTGAATTCACCATATTGCTTATCACCATTAAAAGCCCAATGGTAAAGCGCCTGAACGCCGGCCTTTCCCAGCTGCGAAAAGACGTAAGGCCTCCATGCGGCGAAAAACGCACTGGATCCCCGTAAGTCTGTTACAAATGCATTTCCGTTGCATGCGCTGATGCCGCCGCCTTTGTCATAGTCGGCATTGACATTATTTTCGGTGACCCAGACCGGAACGCTCGTAAGCGATGGGTTTGTTCCGAGCTGCGAATAAATTGTTTTCACCTCGGAAACGAAGCCCGGAATCGTAGAAAACAGTTTAGAGTCGGAATCGCTCTGGTTGCACGTGGAATAAAAGTGGGTCGCCAACACATCCACGTGAGCAGATACGCCACCCACAAATGCGGGAAGATAGGTTTGAGCGAGCCCGTCATAGTCTCCCAATTCAACCGCCGCGAATTTGATCGTAGGATCAATCGCCTGCATGGCCGGAACAGTCATGTTGTAGATCAGCGTGTATTGCGTGGGGTCAACGTTATTAAAATTCGGCTCGTTGAAAATGCCCCAGTAAGTTATCGGTGTCAGCGATGGGTGGACATGATTAACCCCATTTGTGTCCCGGAATCCCGTCGTCGTGTTGTAGTACGAAACCATATTGGCCGAGTATGCGGCGAAATCAGAAAAGTGAGAGGACAATAAAGAGCCGCCGCTGTCGTCCATCCACGCGGGAGCGGTGGCAAGCTGAAGTTCGGGACTCTTGTCAGCAACGCTGATCACGGGATCGAGGATCGCGTTCAGCATGGTGAAATCCCAGGTCTGATCTGCCTTTTGCGGCACCCCTTGCGAAACCGGCTGCAAGCGAACGTGCTGAGGCAGCAGATTACCCAGCGGAGTCGTCGCGGCAGGAAAATTTGAAAAAAACTGATAGTCCCACTCCGCCGGCTGAAACGAAGTAGACATCGCAACCGAGAACGGACCTGTTGAAGTATTGCTAACGGTCACGGCAATGCTTCCCGGAGGCGTGGTGCTCGTCGTGGTGGTGGTGCCCATACTTCCACCCCCACAACCTGACGCAAAAATCGCCAGAGGCAACAGAACTACGATTTTGATCTTCATATAACCGCGTCTAGCCTAGCCCAAAGCGTGACATGGATTCAATTCAAAACGCAATCAACGACGCTCTTTGGTTAGTGTTCTGCGCACCCGTCGCGTCACTTTAGTGTTGTGGCGACTAGCGAACGCCCTTGCATGCTATCTAAAATCTCGTGGCCAGCTAGTTCCAATAAAGTCGGCGCAATATCGAGCAAGCGCGCGCCCTCATACTCGCCGTGTAACGGAGAATTGGGAGCAGACAAAATGAACATACCGTATTGCGCATGATTGCAGGCATCGGGACCTGTGTCATTCTCCTGGACGTGAACCTTCCCGTGCCCAACCGTTCCGATTGAACGCCAATACAGTCCGCCGAAGTGCACGATCAAGTCGGGCGCGACATTTCGTACGTGCCGATAAAGTTCCTTCGGCTTGAACACCAATGACTTCATGGGACCGCCCTTGTCATCTGGCAATGCTTCAAGTTTGGTTTTAATTTCATCTTGAAATGATTCGTATTCATCTGGGGGAATCACGCCTTGCGGCTCCCGTCCTTGCACGTTAAAGAACGCGCGCGCATAATATCCGCCTTCGCTCCAAACGCGAGTCTTGCTCCAATTCACCCGCAGCTTTTCGAACGGAGTAAGCGACGTAGGATACTCTTCCAAGACCAGCAAGCCTTCCCTGATCAACCATTCATTAATGGCAAAACCCCCATCTAAGCGTTGCGCTCCATGATCCGATACCACAAGGACAATCGTGTCCTCGTCGAGCAGTTTGAGAACTTCCCCGATCTGCTCGTCGAGCCACAAATAATATTCAGGGATTGCATTCTGATAAGGATTTCCAGGCACGAATTGCACATGCGTCGGATCGAAGTAATTCCAGAAACCGTGATGCATCCGGTCAAGCCCAATATCCACAAAATGAAAATAATCCCATTCGTGTTCCTTCAGCAGCCAGCGTACAACCTGCCACTGTTTACGACTCATGCTGAAAATCTGTTCTTTAAGCCAGTTTTTATTGTCGGTGCGAAAATTCTTCACATCGGTGGGATATTCCCCGACCAGCGCATGGATTTGTGATTTGATGTTGGGCGGATACGTAAAATCATTTTTCGCCGTGTCGGGAGTGAGAAAGCAACCAATGCTAATGCCATTCACGCGCCGCGGAGGATAGTTCGGCGGAACACCCGCAATGATTGATTTCTTGCCCTGCCGTGCAAGATGGTCCCAAATCGCCGGGGTTTTGATGGAAGCGGAATTTGCAAAGCTGAGTTTTTCATAAGAATGATCGCTACGATTTCGGAAGCCATATACTCCGAGCGATCCTGGATCCTGGCTCGTGGTCATGCACATCCATGCAGGAACCGTAATCGGCGGAATTACGCTTTCGAGCCTGCCATACATTCCAGCGCTCATTAAGCGGCGAAGATTTATCAGCCGCTCATCGCCGAAGACAATTTCCGGGGCCGCACAATCTAAACCAAGAACACAGATTTTCATAGTCCTATCTATCTAGAGTCAAACCGTTTTGGGATTTTCAACTGCGGCAAAATAAGGATAATTCAGAACCTGGCTGACGAGAATGAGCTTCGCTTGATTATGCGCTTATGTTGAGCTAGTCTCACTTCGCCGATAGGAGAAGTCAATGAATAGCCATCTATTCCGCATCACACAACTTTGCCGACCGTCCAAACATCTTATTGGCGTGAAAATTCTAATCATCGCCGCTGTCTTAGCCGTACTGGTTACGGGATGCACGCAAAAACCGCAGAATCCCGATGAGCTGAGAGAGAAGACCGCCGACGCTACTGCGCAATTAAAGACCGATACCAAGGCCGTTGTCGAGGGCGTTCGAGAAGGACTGAGCCGGGACAAGACGATAAACCTCAATACGGCAACACAGGAGCAGCTCGAGACATTGCCGGGAATCACGCATATTCGTGCCGGCCGTGTAATCGCCGGACGTCCCTATGATGATCCCCACGATGTCGTGACGAAACACATTCTTTCCGAACAAGAATACAAGCGCATCGAGGACCGCATTACTGCGAAGTAGGGGATTCCTCTCCGGCCATTAACTTTGCGGAGCTATTTCAGTGCGATTTCCACGTTTCCATACCCCCTACAGAACTCGTTCGTGCGCATAACCGTCCGCGCCCAGCGCTGATAACAACTCGGCGATGTGATCGGGACCGCGTGTCTCCATTGTGATATCAATCGCGGTGTCCCCCAGATTCACTCCGTAGTACGCCCGGTCATATGAAGTCTCGACGATGTTGGCGCGATGTTTCGCCAGGATTCCGGTCAGTTGATGCAAGGCCCCGGGGTAATCTGGCAAGTGCACTCGAAGGCGAACCAGGCGGCCGTCTTTCACCAAGCCGCGTTCCATGATTCGTGCCAGCAGAGTTACATCAATGTTTCCACCGCATACGAGAATCGCTACTCGCTTGCCGACGAAGGAAACTTTGTGATTCACAAGAGCAGCGAGCGCAGCTGCTCCCGCTCCCTCGGCCAAAGTTTTTTCGCGTTCCAGCAGAAGCAAAATGGCATTGGCGATCTCCTCTTCGTCCACCGTAACGATTTCGTCAACATATTTTTGTACGAGAGGAAACGTGCGATCCCCGGCCCGGCGCACTGCGATTCCGTCAGCAATCGTAGCGGCTGGACTTAGTGTCACCGGCTTCCCTTCCGCGATGGCAACCTTCATAGAAGGCAGCCGCGCAGGTTGAACCCCGATGATGCGGACTGACGGACTGTTTTCTTTCACTGCGCAGGCGATGCCACCAATCAGTCCTCCGCCTCCGATGGGCGCGATGATGGCTTCAATGTCTGGATGCTGCTGCAATATTTCAAGCCCGAGGGTTCCCTGCCCCGCGATCACGGCATCGTCATCAAACGGATGCACAAACGTCAGATCGTCTTCTTTGCCGCGCCTAATGGCTTCTTCGCAAGCATCGTCGTAATTCGCGCCGTGCAGCACTACGTCTGCGCCATAACCTCTGGTCGCAGACACTTTGGTGAGCGGCGTGGTAAGCGGCATGCATATTTGCGCCTTAACGCCCAGTTTGCCCGCGTGATACGCGAGGCCCTGAGCGTGGTTTCCCGCAGAGGCCGCAATCACGCCTCGGTCGCGCTCTTTTTTAGTAAGCGTGAGCAGCTTATTCAATGCGCCGCGTTCTTTGAATGCACCGGTTCTTTGCAAATTATCGAGCTTAAAGTGAACGGAGTTTCCTGTCATCTGAGAAAAAGTCTCAGAACGGGCGCAGGGCGAGAGATAGATAGATTCGCGAATGCGCACGAGCGCAGCTTCGATGTCAGAGAGAGCAATCATTTACTTGGATGAAACGACGCAGAACATCTTACAGGATGCAACGAACCAGAAATTACCCGCGAGCTGATTCAAGGGCTTAGCCACGAAGGACACCCAAGGATCACGAAGGATTAGCTTTTCGCTTCCTGTTCTTGGCCGCTAAGAGCGGTTGCCGTTGCTAGGCGACTACCGAATGTATTCTCGATGAGGTTTGCGCGCTAGCGGCGACCATCCCAGATTGCCTGAGGTAACTGTCCACACCTACCGCTGCCTTGCGTCCTTCGGCAATCGCCCAGACTACCAAAGATTGTCCGCGGCGCATATCTCCCGCCGCAAATACTCCCGAGACGGACGACATGTAATTTTCGTCGGTTGCGACGTTTCCGCGAGCATCAAGTTTCACACCTAACTTCTCGATCATTCCATTGCGAACAGGACCCAGAAAGCCCATTGCGAGCAATACCAGGTCAGCGTCCATTGTGAATTCAGTGCCAGTCTGAGGTTCGAATTTCGGCGGAGGACCCACACGGATGCCGTGCAATTTTTTAACGTTTCCATGCTCGTCGCCGGTAAAGCTAGTGGTCGCAATGCTCCAACCGCGAATACCGCCTTCTTCGTGCGCGCCTTCGACGCGCAACTGCATTGGCCAAAGAGGCCACGGAGTTAGCGGAGAACGGTCATTCGGCGGCGTGGGCATGATCTCGAACTGATGCACTGATGCCGGTCTTTGACGATGGCAAGTTCCCAGACAGTCCGCACCCGTATCGCCGCCGCCAATGATCACAACGTGCTTTCCGTTGGCAAGAATTTCCGCTTCCCCTTCGAGGCTGTCGCCCTCGCAGCGGCGATTCCGTTGCGGCAGATACTCCATTGCGAAATGAATTCCTTTCAATTCGCGACCGGGTAGTTGCAAATCCCGCGAATGTTCGGCGCCACCGGCTAAGACGATCGCATCAAAGTCGCGCTGGAAGTCCTCAATCGGCAGGCCCTGACCCACGTGAGCTTTGGTGACAAACTTCACTCCCTCTTCCGACATTTGTTTGAGACGCCGGTCAAGAATTTTCTTCTCCATCTTGAATTCAGGAATGCCGTAACGCAGCAGGCCGCCGATTCGATCAGCTTTTTCGTAAACCGTCACCCAATGCCCGGCGCGATTCAGTTGCTGTGCGACCGCGAGGCCTGCGGGACCTGACCCGACCACAGCGACTTTTTTGCCTGTGCGCCATTTTGGCGGCTCGGGCTGGATCCATCCTTCTTGAAACCCGCGTTCGACGATGCTCTTCTCTATTTGCTTAATCGTAACGGGGGGCTGATTGATTCCGAGAACACACGAAGCCTCGCACGGCGCGGGACATATTCTTCCGGTAAATTCTGGAAAGTTATTAGTGGAATGTAATTGGCGGACAGCCTCTTTCCAGCGGCCGCGATACACCAGATCATTCCAATCAGGAATGAGATTATTCACCGGGCACCCCGTGTGACAAAACGGCACGCCACAATCCATGCAGCGCGCACCCTGGTCGCGAAGCTTCGCCTCGGGAAAATCCTGATAAATTTCAAACCAATCATTCACCCGCTCCGCGACTGGGCGGCGCGTGGGGACTTCTCTCGGAATTTCCATGAAGCCGGTAGTCTTACCCATGCTGCACCTGCTCGACTAGCTCGGGCACGGCACGAGGCTGACCCGGAATGTACGGCTGGCGACTGCGGCTGACGCCCAGCACACGCTTGAACTCGTGAGGGAATATCTTAATGAAGCGCGGCGCTGCTTCAGACCAGTTATCCAGAATGGATCGCGCGCGACCGCTGTTTGTGAATTCATAATGACGCGTGATTAAATCGCGGACAATCTTTACGTCCGACGCTTCGATTAGTGGTTCAAGGTCCACGGACGCCAGATTGCAGCGCTTCTCGGTGAAGTCGCCGCGTTCGTCGAAGACGTATGAAATGCCGCCACTCATTCCAGCGGCAAAATTCCTTCCGCAAGACCCCAGCACAACGACCAAACCATTCGTCATGTATTCGCAACCGTGATCGCCGACTCCTTCGACCACCGCTACCGCACCGGAATTGCGTACGGCAAATCGTTCGCCAGCCATCCCATGGAAGAAGGCTTCGCCACTGGTAGCACCATAGAGCACTACGTTGCCAATCAAAATGTTTTCTTCGGCGACGAAACCGGAGTCCCTGGGCGGATAGACGATAATGCGTCCGCCGGAGAGCCCTTTGCCAACGTAATCGTTAGCTTCGCCTTCGAGAGTCATGGTGACCCCTTTGGCAAGGAAAGCTCCAAAACTTTGCCCGGCAGACCCCTCGAAGCCAATGCGAATGGTGTCATCTGGAAGACCGTCTGAACCATATCGTCGAGCAATCTCTCCACTCAGCATTGCGCCCACGGTGCGATGCACGTTGCGAATCGGAAAATCCATTTCGACGGGCGTCATCGTTTCCAAAGCGCCGTAAGAATGTTTGATCAGCTGATGGTCAAGTGCCAGTTCCAGTCCGTGGTCTTGCTTCTGGGTGCAGTGTCTCGCGACACGCCCGGGGACCGGCGGATTGTAGAGAATCGCCGATAAATCAAGGCCCTTGGCCTTCCAATGATCAACGGCTGGCTGCACGTCCAGCATATCCACCCGTCCGACCATGTCATCAACCTTGCGGAAACCCATATCTGCCATGGATTGGCGCATTTGTTCCGCGATAAAGAAAAAGAAGTTGATAACATGCTCAGGCTGTCCCGCAAACTGCGCGCGAAGAACCGGGTCTTGCGTGGCGATTCCGACCGAGCAAGTGTTCAGATGGCACTTGCGCATCATAATGCAGCCCATCGCGACCAACGGAGCAGTTGCAAAGCCGAATTCTTCCGCGCCTAACAGCGCGGCGATCACGACGTCGCGACCGGTTTGCAACTTACCGTCGGTCTGCACGCGAATGCGGCTGCGGAGGTCGTTCAGCAGCAATACTTGCTGCGTCTCGGCCAGGCCCAACTCCCAAGGAATCCCGGCATGTTTAATCGAACTGAGCGGGGAGGCACCCGTTCCACCACTGTCGCCACTAATCAGCACAACATCAGCGTGGGCTTTTGCTACGCCCGCGGCTACGGTTCCGACTCCAACCTCGGCAACTAACTTCACTGCAATGCGAGCCTGCGGGTTCACATTCTTCAAGTCATAAATCAGTTGCGCCAAATCCTCGATGGAATAGATGTCGTGATGCGGGGGCGGAGAAATCAATCCAACACCCGGTGTCGAGTGCCGTAAACGGGCAATCACTTCATCAACTTTGTGGCCCGGAAGCTGCCCGCCTTCGCCAGGCTTTGCGCCTTGCGCCATTTTTATTTGCAGCTCGTCGGCGTTCACGAGGTAGTTTGTGGTCACGCCGAATCGCGCCGACGCGACCTGCTTCACCGCGCTACGCCGCCAATCTCCGTTCGTGTCCGGCTTGAAACGGTTCTCGTCTTCGCCGCCTTCGCCAGTGTTGGACTTGCCTCCAATGCGATTCATTGCGATAGCAAGCGTTTCATGCGCCTCTTTGCTGATGGAACCAAATGACATGGCGCCGGTGGTAAAGCGCTTGACGATTTCTTTCGCAGGCTCAACCTTTTCGATTGGAATCGGCTTCGCGGCTTTTTTGATCTGCATCAAGCTGCGTAGAGTAGCAAGGTTCCGGCCCTGCTCGTCGAGCAAATCCGTATATTCCTGGAAAGTCTTGAAGCTGTCCTGCCGCACCGCGTGTTGCAACTTACTGATGGTCTCCGGATTCAGAAGATGGTATTCACCATTCGTGCGGAAGTGATAACTCCCACCGACCGCAAGTTCAGTATTGGACTCAGTGACCGGACCAAAAGCATATTCATGTTTCATCTGCGCTTCACGGGCAATCACGCTTAGTCCAATTCCTTCGAGACGCGAGGTCGTGCCCGCAAAATATGCGTCCACCAATTCTTTATTCAAACCGATGGCTTCGAACACCTGCGCACCACGATAACTCTGCAGGGTCGAAATTCCCATCTTCGAAAAAGTTTTCAGCAACCCTTTATTCGTCGCCTTGATGAAATGTTTGACCGCAAGTTCGGAAGACACTCCGTCAGGCAAGTAACCGCGCGCCGCCAAATCTTCCAAGGTTTCAATTGCCAAATAGGGATTCACCGCGCTCGCTCCGTAACCAATCAGCAGAGCAAAGTGCATAACCTCGCGCGGCTCTCCAGATTCAATGATCAGCGCGACCTGTGTGCGAGTTTCTTCTCGAACCAGCAAATTGTGTACGGCAGCCAAGGCCAGCAAACTTGGAATTGGCGCAAATTCTTTATCCACTCCACGGTCCGAAAGAATCAGCAGCGTATAACCCGATTTCACTGCCAACGACGCTCGCTGGCAGAGTTCATCCAGGGCCCGCTTAAGACCGGCTTCTCCATCGGCGCCTCGAAAGAGCGCGGGCAGCGTAGTTGCTAACAAATCACCTCGTGAAACCCGGCGCAACTTTTCAAGATCGCGGTTGGTTAGGATAGGATGCGGCAGCTTCAGCGTGTGGCAATTTTCCGGCGTTTCCTCAAGGATGTTTCGCTCGGTGCCGATATAGCTGATGAGCGACATCACCATCTCTTCGCGAATGGGATCAACAGGAGGATTGGTGACCTGGGCGAATAGTTGCTTGAAGTAATTGAACAATGGCTGCGGACGGTCCGAAAGGCACGCCAACGGAGTATCCGCTCCCATCGACCCAACCGGCTCTTCGCCCTTGGCAGCCATTGGCTCAAGGATCATTCTCAAATCTTCGTCGGTATATCCGAACGCACGCTGGCGAGGAACAATGGTGCCGGAATCAGAACGGTGTATGCGCGAAGGCTCCGGCAACTGATCCATCGTGATTTGATTTTGCTCGAGCCATTGTTGATAGGGTTGACGCGATGCCAGTTGGTGCTTGATTTCCTTATCCGAAATAATTCGCCCAGCAACCGTGTCTACGAGAAACATTTTTCCGGGCTGCAATCGGCCTTTAGTCTTGATGTTTTCCGGATCAATGCCGAGCACGCCCGCTTCGGACGCCATCACCACCAAACCGTCGTGGGT
The DNA here is from genome assembly GCA_963720075.1 of uncultured Acidobacteriaceae bacterium. GTDB lineage: Bacteria > Acidobacteriota > Terriglobia > Terriglobales > Acidobacteriaceae > PALSA-188. The sequence goes on from CAVREG010000019.1 coordinate 368,992, forward strand.
GACCACGTAACGCCCGGGCCGCAATCCATTGCGGTCAAGCGTCGCACCGATAACGCGGCCATCTGTGAAAGCCATCGCTGCCGGGCCGTCCCATGGTTCCATAAGCGATGCGTGATATTCGTAGAACGCACGCTTTTCAGGCTTGATGTGAGGATTGCCTGACCACGCTTCTGGAATCAGCATGGCCAGCACATGGGGCAAACTGCGTCCGGACTGAAACAGAAGCTCGACCGCGTTGTCGAAGTTTGCGGAGTCGCTGCCCTCGGGCGCGATTATTGGAAACAATTTCTTCATGTCATCGCCGAATAGCGGCGATTCGAGGATGGACTGGCGGGCGTGCATCCAGTTGACGTTGCCCTTGAGCGTATTGATCTCACCGTTGTGCGCGACGTAGCGATAGGGGTGAGCCAGTTGCCAACTGGGAAAAGTATTTGTCGAAAAACGCTGATGCACCAGGCATAGCGCGCTCATCGCATCGGGGTCGGAGAGCTCTGCATAGAAATTTTCGATTTGCGGCGCGAGCAGAAGCCCTTTGTAAACGATGGTTCGCGCCGACAACGACGGGATATAGAAAAATTGTTTGTCCTCAACGTCCGATTCCGCAACTTCCCGCTCGGCGCGCTTACGGACGACGTACAGCTTGCGTTCGAACGCATCCTCATTCAAACCTTCCGGGCGCGCCACAAACACCTGCTGAATGTAAGGCTGAGAAGCGCGAGCAACACGACCGATGGCGTCGCCATCCACGGGAGTGTCGCGCCATCCGAGGACGCTCAATCCCTCTTCGCGGATGATGCGCTCCAAGATTCCTTCGCACTGCAATCGCTGATGCTTTTCTACCGGCAGAAAAGTCATGCCGACGGCGTACTCACCCTCAGCAGGAAGTTCAAACCCCAATTGCGAGCACTCGCGCGCGAAGAACTTGTGCGGGATTTGTATCAGTATGCCCGCGCCGTCTCCGGTCTCAGGATCGCAGCCACATGCGCCGCGGTGCGTCAAATTGATTAGTACCTGGATTCCCTGCCGAATAATCTCATGACTTTTCTCGCAGCGCAGACTGGCCACGAAGCCAATGCCGCATGCGTCATGCTCATACGCCGGATCGTACAATCCTTGCGCAGGGGGCAATCCGCTTTTGAGATGGGTTTTCATTGTCATGGAATCTTGACGGAAACAACCACTTAAAGATAACGCGGCTGGAACGTCGGCTCAGCCCTGAGACGTTAAAATAGTCTGCGGCTGATGTTATGCCTATCTTTAGTTATTACAATCGGATGGGCAGATAAGTACAATTCAGAATTTCGATAACAAGGATGGATATTTTGGCACTTGGCAAAGGTGACCCGACCGCCAATATCTCACCGGACAGCCAGTTGATGAGCAGGGTGAATCAGGTATTGGACGGTAAATGGCCCGGAATCGCGGTGCGCTAAATCTATCAATTCGTTTTACAGATTCCAGCCATCGGAAATTCGCATCTAGCTGAGCCGGAAGATTCGGATATAGTGGCGATTCCTATGCCCGACCCTCGCCACGAGACTTCTGCCGCTGGTGCGCGAAGAATGACGTTCGGCACACGAATTACTTGGCATGGGGGTAGATGAGCTAAGAATTTCCCAGAACGCTCAAGAAACCCACCGCCAAGAGACGTAAGGCGAGTGGGTTTTTTGTTTTCACGACCAATGTAGGATGATGAGAGTTCACACTGCAAGGTGGCATTTCCATGATCATCATGAAGTTCGGCGGGACTTCGGTCCAGGACGCGGAGGCGATTGACCGCGCCGCAGGGATCGTGCGCAGCCGCCAAAAGCAAAAGCCCGTGGTCGTGGTGAGCGCGCTAGCAAAGGTTACTGACCAGTTGGTTCTAATCGGTCAGAAGGCCTCGGCGGCTGATTCGCGCTCGGCGGCTGAATTAGTTTCCGCGCTTAAGGAACGCCATTTTCAGGTTGCCAACGATCTGCTGGGAGCAAGACAATGCAAGGAAATCGCTCCCAGGCTGGAGAAGTTGTTTACGGAGCTCGATGGATTCGCACGCGGACTCGCCGCTGTCCACGAGCTTTCGGCCCGCAGCAGCGACGCTTTGCTTTCCTTTGGCGAATTGCTTTCCAGCGAAATCGTTGCCGCAGCATTCGCTTTACGAGATCTCGACACCATATGGGTAGACTCCCGCCAATGTGTTGTCACCGATGCAAAGCATACCGCGGCCCGTCCGCAAATGGACGAAACTCGAAAGCGCTCGCAAGCAATAATCGGTCCGCTAGTTTCTAAAGGGAAAATCCCGGTAATGGGGGGATTTATCGCGGCAACCGTGGACGGTATCCCAACCACGCTCGGCCGGGGTGGCTCCGATTTTTCAGCTGCAATTATTGGTGCGGCACTCGACGCAAAAACCATTGAAATATGGACCGATGTCGAAGGCATGATGACCACGGACCCGCGTTTGTGTCCGGATGCTCGCACCATCCAGCGGATCAGTTTCAACGAGGCTGCCGAGCTTGCATACTTTGGCGCCAAGGTCCTTCATCCGGCAACACTATTGCCTGCGGTCCAGCGGAATATTCCGGTTTACGTTCTGAATTCGCGCAATCCGTCGGGCAAGGGCACGCGCATCACTGCGCACGCACCAGCGGGACACGAAATGTTCCGTGCCATTACGGCGAAGACTAACGTGAGTATCGTGAATGTCGTGGCCTCCCGTGGAATTATGGTCCACGGATTCTTGCGATCAGTGTTTGAGGCACTTGACCGCTACGGCGCGTCGGTAGACCTTGTTGCGATTTCCGAAGTGAGCATGTCTTTTACCATGGAGACGAAGCGCCTTCCCGCCGCACTTATTTCTGAACTGGAGAACATCGCGGATGTCACTTCCGAAAACAAACAAGCGATTGTTTGCCTCGTGGGAGAAGACATACACGGACGTCCGGGAATTGCAGCCAGCGTGTTCAGTACCGTCGCCGATGCTGGCGTCAACGTGCGCATGATTTCTCAAGGCGCTTCCGAGATCAATATCAGTTTCGTGATTAAAGAGAGTGATGTCCCGCATGCGGTACAGCAACTGCACGCCCGCTTTTTCCCTAAAGAGCGCCTGGGGACGGGCGCCCCCGCCCGAAGAAGCCGAATCAAGCATGCTGGCAGTGGACTGCACAGCGAAAATCCGGGAAACGATCCTATTCAGTCCAATGGAAATGGTGTGGGAAGAGGTTCGGGCGGGAGGATTAAGGCCGGAGTTTTCCGCTCGCACGGGGCGCTGGAAAAGACTGGAACCCGGGCAAAAAAGAAATGACACTCCTGCAAAGCAATCAGCCAAAGACGGCCACGCCTGCAGTCGCAGAAAAAGACGTGCGCGATAAAAAGATTACGAGCGTAGCCATCCTCGGTTTTGGCACAGTCGGACGTTCAGTCGCCAAAATTTTATGCGAGTGCAGAACCGATGGTTTACGCCTGACTCACATTTACAATCGCGGCATCGCCCGCAAGAAAGTAGATTGGGTTCCAGCCGACGTGCACTGGACGGAGAACATCGAAGACGTTTTGCCGGCGAAGGTGGATGTCATAGTCGAACTGATGGGCGGGCTGAACCCAGCAGGAGATTGGATTCGCCGCGCATTGGCTTCCGGAAAATCCGTGGTCACGGCAAATAAGCAACTGATCGCACACGCCGGCCCGGAATTAATGGATTTGGCAAGACGTGAGAAGCGGCATATCGCTTTCGGAGCGTCCGTAGCTGGCGGGGTTCCCGTAATCTCCGGATTGCAAGAGGGCTTGGCCGGTGACCGCCTGTCCAAGATTTACGGAATTCTGAACGGAACCTGCAACTACATTCTCAGCCAGATTGAAAATCGTGGCATCCCGTTTTCCGAGGCCCTAGCCGAAGCACAGACGCTTGGCTACGCCGAAGCTGACGCCAGCGACGATGTGGATGGCCTCGACGCCCGTGCAAAGCTCACGATTCTCACGCGCATTGGATTGCGAAGCAACGTCGTGGCGGAAGAGATTGCCTGCGGAACCATCAGAGTTATCGGCGCCGTGGATTTTGAATACGCCCGCCAATTGGGATGTACGATACGGCAGGTGTCGTGGGCTGAACTCGATGGAGATCACTTGTACGCAGCCGTGCGGCCGGCATTGGTGAAACTTTCATCACCCCTAGCCCGTGTGGAGGGAGGCCAAAATTCAGTAATGGCTACCGGACATTTTGGTGGAGAAACAGTTTTCGCAGGTCACGGCGCGGGTGGAAATCCTACAGCTGTCGCTGTCGTTTCCGACATCATTGCGATCGCAGGGTCCAATAATGAAGCGCAAGGATTTGTCGAGACCCCGCTAATGTCGCCAACCGTGACCGCCGACTTTACGACCAGACACTATTTGCGATTCACTATCACTGATCGTCCGGGAATCATCGCAGCCCTGGCGAAGATTCTGTCTGATTGCGAAATCAACATTGATTCGATTTTGCAGAAGCCCGGGTACTCAAAGTCCAGCCTGCCTTTCGTCATCACCCTCGAGGCCTGCAAAACTTCGCTTGTCGAGAGCGCGCTGGCGCAAATTGCCCACTTGGATTTTTTGGTCCAGCCTACGATCAATCTTCCTATCCTGGACTAGACTTGTCGTAAGATTTCGATTTCCTGAAGCACCATAAGTCCGCGGGTGCCCCGTTCTCGCGCGGTTTTCGCAAGGGTGGGAGGCAGGGTGCCGGGAACCAACTCACGACTGGCATTCTCCTGAATGCACAGGCAAGTGAAAATGTTTGCGCGAAACGGCAAAAGCAGTTATTCTGCCGCGATCAGGATACTTGCTTTCAATCACTTAAAAGGTGCCGCGTTGGCACTTTATGTGCAATTATCCCGGTAGCGTGCCCCCGGCGCGGGGGAAATTCCTTGCTCTTGGACAAACTCGAATCCGGCATAGTTGCGCTAGAGACTGAATACGGTCCCGTTTACGTCCAGCCTTCTGGGTGGCAGCGGCTTTACCTCCTGTGGACCTTCCGGCACTTCAACAGCCTTCCCCTGAAAACGCTGAACTCGCGACAACGCAAGCTCGTGGAACGCCTTCCGCGTTGCGGCGCTCGGGGCCTGTGGAGCGGACTCGACCGCATGCAGGTCATCGGTACTGTTGAGGGAGCAAAGGCACCGTCGTCCTCGCTTTCTCCCGAATCGATAACGCACACCGAACCTGCCGAGACAGTATTTGTGCACTCCGAAGTTTTTTCTCCCTTTCCTTCTTTAGACTTGCACGAAGAGAACGAGATTCCCGACGAGGGTATGCCGATTCAACCTTCGACCTTGGCGCGGAGACGCGGCCATTTAAAAACCGCGCTAGCCTTTGCGACTGCGGCCATCTTCGCGGTCGTCGCTGTAAATGCATGGCATCGGTTCCAACCGATGGAAGCTTCAAAGACGGCAAGTGTAAGTGCTCGGACTCCGGTCGCGGAAAACGGATACACAGAAGTCGCGGCTCAGAGCGACACGACCACGGCGCCGATGCAGACTCCTTCACCTTCTGTGGATCAAACACCGCTCGATCAGACAGGCCAGCCCGCCAACATTTTTGCGCCGTCCCAATCAGAGGCGAAACTCTCTGCTTCAAGGTTGTCCATTGAAAAGCCGGCTGCTATTATTTCGCCTTTGGAGCCTGAAGCAATCCACTCCACCGTCAAACAGACGCCGGCTGAAGACAACGCGACTGAAGTTCGAAAAAAAGGAAACCCTATCGTGGCAAGCATTCAGAAAGATAAAGTCCAGGAAGAGACGCCGAGGATTCAATTCTCGGGCCCACCGCGACGGCTTATATATCCCGACTACCCGGACACCAAAGTCCGTGGCAAGGTGAGCTTGAAAGCGGTGATTGGCGGGGATGGTAGGGTTCGCGAAGTAAAAATTCTGTCCGGAAATAAAATATTGTCAGCAGCCGCAGCACGCGCCGTTCGGCAATGGCGGTATGACCCATTCTATAAAGATGGTGAACCAGTGGAAACGGAAACGAATGTCAGCGTGTTATTTGTTTCTGCGGATGTGATCTCGTTGAGTTTCCCTTCGGCTCTTCCATTATCTCGATAACTCCCGATAAAGTGTCACTTCGGATATCCCTAATAGGGTCTGGGGCCAAGCCCAGACGGCGCAAGGAGTTCCTTCGCAGAGCAGTGGCACTTAGGGTCTTTAACAGCAGAGAGAACTCGTAAGAAAATGAAGTCCTTTTGAGATCATCCAAGCTCAAGTCAAGTTTGTGGGGCAGTATAACGTCCTCGTAGAATCGCTCAGGATCGGGAGATTGGCTAAGCAAACACTCTTCGTGCCGGTACCTGATGGATGCAATATTAGTAATCCCTGGGCGGACCGTCAGTACTTCTCGCTCTCTGGCGGTGTAATGGCGAACGTAGCATGGCAACTCCGGACGGGGTCCCACCAAACTCATTTCTCCTTTGAGCACATTCCACAACTGCGGCAGTTCGTCAATTTTTAGAAAACGCAGCGCGCCTCCGACCGCTGTTACCCGCACATCACCGTCCCACGTGATACTGGAGCCTTGCTGTTCCGCGTCGTTCTGCATCGTGCGGAATTTCGCGATTCGAAATAATCGTCCTCCGCGTCCAACGCGCTCCTGAAAATAAATCGCGGGGCCTGGGGAGGTCAGTTTGATCAGCAACGCGACAATTAAAAATAACGGCCACAATAACAAGAGTGCGAAAGCGGATGTCGAAACATCAAACAGACGCTTGCCTCCTTGCTGATAAAATCCCGGGACTTTCGCCATATCTGTCGCACCTTCGACGGAAATACAAACGGTTACTATCGGACAAATGACTCCGCAGCGTCAACAACGCACGAAATCACGTACTGCACTTCGGTTTCGCTCATCGTCGGAAAAATAGGCAGCGAAATGCAGCGATGATATTGCCGTTCAGCGGCTGGCAAGTCCCCTTCTTTGTAACCGTAGAGTCGTTGATAAGCAGGCTGGAGATGCAGTGGAATGAAATGAACGCTCGCCTGGACTCCTCGTTCGGCCAATTCGCGAATAAACTGTCTGCGATTGATGCGCAGCCGCTCACTGTTCAGCCGCAGCACGTACAAATGCCATGAACCCTCACGATCCGCCTGAGTGATGGGCGTTTCGAGCGTCGCGATCGACTGAAATGCCTGCGCGTACTTCTCGGCGATTTTGTGCCTGGCGTGATACATCGCGTCGCATTGCCCAAGTTGGACGACACCAAGCGCAGCCTGTATGTCAGTGAGGTTATATTTGTAACCCAGCTCCTGGACCTCGTACTGCCAGGAACCGTTCCCAGTGTTGCGGTTCCACGCATCCTGCGATATCCCATGCAGCCGCATCATCCGAATTCGATGCGCATAACTGTCACTCTCTGTGGCAATCATCCCGCCTTCGCCTGTATTCAGTGGTTTCGTGGCGTAAAAGCTGAATGTGGTGAGCTCGCTAATTTGTCCGATGCGCCTGCGCCGGTATGACGATGGAAGCGCGTGAGCGGCATCTTCTATGACGCGCAGGTCGTGAACTTCGGCCAACGCATGAATTTCATCCAGGTCGCAGGGTAATCCAGAGAAATGAACCGGAATGATCGCCCGCGTGCGCGCAGTAATTTTCTTCTCAGCGTCGCACGCGCTTATGTTTAGAGTTCTCTCATCTATGTCAACAAGCACAGGCCTTGCGCCCATGTGCGCCACGACCTCGGCGGTGGCCGTGAAAGTATTTGTGGGGACGAGTACCTCATCCCCAGGCCCTATTCCAATCGCATCCAAGCTAAGATGAAGCGCCGCTGTGCCGGACGAAACCGCAATCGCATGGGATGCGCCGACGTACCGCGCAAACTCTCGCTCGAATTGAAACGTCTTCGCTCCCATGGTCAACCAACCAGAGCGAATGACATCACTCACCGCCTCCACTTCTTCGTCGCCCATAGCGCTGCGATGAAAAGGGACCTTCAGCCCGGATTGCGTTAACACCTCTTTTGTTAGCATGTCTTGCGAATGATTGCCAAACAGTGCGTATCCAAAATCTTAACCGCAGAAAGAAAGCGATAAAGGAACGTCGAGACGCGCGCTATTCGCCGGCCGACGGGCGGTGCCAAAGTTAATCTTTCGAATTCAAACCGGCATCCCGGAAAAAGCCGCATGATCTCGCGCCTCGGGATTCCCCTCACGTCGGGATTCCAGGGATTATCCACCGTAAAGTCATACCACACAATCATGCCACTGGGATGCAGCACGCGTAGCATTTCCCGCGCGATTCGGACCTTCATCTTCTCGTCGAGAATCGAAGTGAAAACAGTGGACTGAAAAACTAAATCGAAGCTGCCATCGGGGAATTTCAGTTTCTCGGCATTGCCGCATTCGAGGCTAACCCCTGCTGGGCCCAGGGCTCTTGCCTCTCGAATTCGTTCTGGCAACAAATCAATCCCGGAAATATTTTGCGGGCGCGCTCCCCAGCGCACAAATTCACGCAGCCAAAATCCGGCCCCACATCCGATCTCAAGTAAGCGAACCTTTTCCAGCGAAACGTAGCCATGCCTCGAAAGCGCCGCCAATATTCTTGTCTCGCGCTCCTGAGCAGCCAACAGATTCGCAGCGCCCAACAGACTGTATTTAGATTGATTTTCCCGCCGCGAGTATGCTCTGGCTATTCGGGAAAGCTCATCTGTCGGTGCGACGACTCCGTTCATGCTGCTCAACTTAATATCACAATGTCTTGATAGCTTGTGAACTTAGCGCGACCACACCACGATCCATATCGAACTGACTTTACGATGAACGGCCCTGAGTGGTCACACCACTTCATAAAATCGCTTTCCGGTACACCGCCAGACGAGTTCAACCTCGGAAGGCTCTAGGTTGGACATAGCGAACACTGCTTACGAAAAACCATGGTGAATCACGATCAGAACCATTACAACCCGCGAACGTAATTCGTAGGAAGCACTCCGAAGACTGTCTTGAGAATGGCAGTAGTTTCGGCAAGTTTCAGCAACCGGGACATGCCTAAGAATGTCGCGGCACTCAGGGCGAATACAACGCCAAGCAGAGCCAGCCTTTGCAGAGTCTTACCCGAATCGAATGACGACTGCAAAGCATGTAATGCGATCCAATTCACGATGCCCATGGCCAGCGACGCCGCCACCGTGCGGCTGAACAGCGATAGCAAGTCAAAATCAAAGGTTAACAACCGTCGCTTCTTCGCGAGAACCAGGGCAAAGATCCCACCGACCAAAAAGAACGTCATTCCACGTGCAACCGCCAGCCCCTCGATACCAAAATGATGGGTAAGCCATGTAGCCGAAATTGCATAGAAAACGAGATCAATGGTTTCCGCCACCAAAGGAGTCACAGTGTCTTGGATTGCAAAAAAGCATCGAACCAAGATGACCGCTATTGCATTGGGAAGGATTCCTATCCCGTATAACATCAATACCCGTGAAATGAGGAGGGAATCCTGCGGACGAAACCGTCCTCGTTCGTAGAGAACTCGCGTTAGAGGAAAAGCATTCAGGATCAACAGCACGGTGATCGGTAGAAATATTATTACGATAAAGCGCAATGTGCGCGAAAGTTGCTTTCCCAGTTCCCCCCTTTTCTCCTTGATCGCTTCACGGGCAAAAAGTGGATATGAAACAATCGCCAGAGGAGCCGCCAAAAAATTCGCGGGCACCGTAAACAGCCGCATTGCATAAGTCATTGCAGAAACCGCCCCAGCCGAGAGCCGAGACGCCAGATTGCGTTCGATTATTAGCGATGCATTGGACACCACCAGATATAAAAAAAGCGGCCCTCCGAGGCGAAGCACTTTGATAATCGCGGGATGACGGAAATTAAATATGGGCCGATAGCGGACTCCCAGAGCGGCAATGGAGGGAAGCAAAACCAGAAATTGAAGAACAAATCCAACGGCGGTGGCGATTCCCACAATATAAATAGCACGGCTACCCCGGGCAAAAATCGCTGCCGCTATAACGGCAACACTGGAGATCGCCGGTGTGATTGCCGCTAAAGCAAACTTGTGGAATCCATTCAGCACCGCAGAAAAAATCCCAGCCAACGTAAGAAAAACGACAGCAGGATAGATTACGTAAACGAGCCGCAGCAGCATTGCATCCGTCGCAGCACCGAATCCAGGAAATAGCCAGGGCAACCAGTGGCGCGCCGTGAACATGCCCAGGGCCACAAGCGCAACTACCATTAATAGGGTGAAGTTCGTTACAACGCTGAAAGATTCGGAAATTTCGTCTCGGCTTTGGCTTGCGTTCTCTTGCAATAAAATCGGGATAAAAATTGGTGACAGCGTGCCGACAACGACAATCAGGTACAGAGTATTGGGAATGAGTGTCGCCCCAAAATAGGCGTCCATGGTTGCTGACACCCCGAATCGGCCGGCAAGCGTGGCTGCGCGAACATACCCTAGAGCCGAGACAGCAAAGGTAAGGAGGGTTACGATGCTGACGGTGCGTCCGTGACCGCCGCTTACGGGTTTGGACTGTCCTACCTCTTGCACCAATGCTGTCAAAACACCTTCTTGCTGATTTTGGTTCAGACAGACTCCTCGCGCTTTCTGGCTAAAACCATAGTGTTAGGCTTTCCGTAAAACGAACCCAATAATAGCTTTCGTAAGAGGTATCGAGGTAAATGACGTTTTCCAATCATCCGCCAACTTCCAAGGAACTGCTTTTCAATCCCAACTTCGAAACCTATGGCTTCCAGCATCGCTCTTAACAACAGGCCGGGGTAGGGTCGCATATGGGTAGGATCAAGCCAGAAAACCTCCGAAATCACCGCTAAATCTCTTGGATTTGGCGTAATCAGAAGGATGATGCCGTTCGCCCGCAGCGCGCCATGGCAGAGTTGTAGTAAATTGACGGCATCATCGTAGCCCATGTGCTCGATTACATGGCTACAAAAGATCCCGCCGAATTTGCCTGGGTTACGACTGAGGTATTCGCTGCCGTCGTCGCGATGAACGGTCAATCCCTTTTTGCGGCAGATGGCGATAGATTCTTCGGAATGGTCAATGCCAACAGCTTGAATTCCGGCCTTCGCAAGGAGTTCTAGGAAAATACCGCGCCCACATCCGATATCCAGGACTGGCCCAGGACCTTTGAATAAACTCACAAATGGACCTTGGATGCTCTTGACGAGCTTCTCGCTTCCACCGAATTTATAGAGACTTATTGGATTCATACTTAATTACTAGGAAATAATCTCGTGCGCTGTCCGCGACGGGGGAGCCCGCGTCGCTCGAAGATCGGCCGATTGCCCGCGACAAGCAAAGTGGTTTCGCTACCGCCGACAAAAGCGTTTCATTACAAGGATGCTCCGCGATTTGCGGCCACTGCTTATCTTGTATCATATGGCTGAATTTCGCCGCGAGTGTGCAGAATAGCCAAACCCAGGATCGAATGACGGAAAACAACGTTCTTCTTCAATGCCCAGTGTGCGATAGTCCTAACATCAAAGCCGTGGACCCGGCGTGCAACATTACGAAATGCCAAACGTGTGGCTATATCTTCGACAGTCCCTGACCGACGAAAGAGCAGTTGGTTGAATTCTATTCTCGCCCCGCACAGTATGATTCGTGGCTTGCTGAACTGAATCCCCGAGACCTGCTTTGGAAACGACGATTGCGAAAGTTGGAGTCAACGAAAAAGACTGGCTAATACTGGACGTTGGGGCTGGAATTGGGCAATTCCTTTCTATTGCGCGGCATTCCTACCATGAAGTTTATGGGACTGAGGTGTCGCGGACCGCTGCGGACCTCGCAAAGCAAAGATACGGCTTGGCGCTATTTGAAGGTACTCTTGAGGGTCTCGACTTCCGCGGTCAATTATTCCACGACATTACTCTCTTCCACGTCCTGGAGCATGTTCATTCGCCAAGGTCATTGATAGAGCGATGTCATTCTTTCCTCACCGACGGGGGTATTCTGGTAATCGCCGTGCCCAATGAAGTCGCTTCCCTTCGTGCTTTCTTTAAGCGCCTGTTAATGAATCTGGGGATGAAGAGAAGGAATGGCGCGGGGAAACTAGGACTTCACCGGATAACTATGGGGTCCACTGGCCATGAGGTACATCTGTCTCACTTCACTCCACAAGTCTTGCGCGGTTGCTTGAGAGGTCAGGTTTTTCGATACTTGAGAGCACGCTTGATCCCTACTACGTGGCGACAGCCTCCGAAATTGAAAGCCGACGCTTACGTATTGCTGCTGCCTCATAATACGTCTGTTTTCAGGCGCGAATGTGGACGACGCAATTCTAGTGATTGCCAGGAAAAACAACGGAATGCAAACTGAAAGCTCCGCACTGAAGGGGATCCGCCCTAAAGCGACTGCTTGTGAAGGAAACTTCTCCCGGTAGAACCCGGATGGCGTGCAAACAGATTGCTGACCGTAGACTCGGCCACCGGCTTGCGGCCGGTCATAATGAGATCGCCGTACAAGTCCCGAGCCTGGTGAAGCGTCCCGTAGTCCACCTCAAAACCGTTGCTTATCCCGGCAGAAGACTGATTCGAGAGAGCTGAGATTAGTGGATTGCAGAATCCGAGTACTCCTCGGGCGTTCTCGCTAAAGGATCCAAAGCTGCGAGTCAACCATCTGTGCTTTCGCCAGATCGTTGTGAAAGTGGTCTCCTCGAGCTGTGGCATTTGGCTAAGGATCCGGCGCTCAAATCCAGGGGGATCATAAATGCGCTGAAAAAAATAAGCGTGTTTGTCAGCCATTTCTCTAACTGCTCCAGAGAATCCGATTCTTTGCTGCTCAACATATTTAGAACCGAACGGAACGCTAAGGACGAGCATGCCCCCGGGCTTCAATACGCGCAGCATCTCTAGAATTGCCTTCGAATCCCCAGATTCTCCTTCGATGTGTTCAATGACCGACATTGAGTAGATCACATCGAACTCGGCATCCTGAAACTGCAGCGACCGCGCGTCCTGAAGAAGGAACGCAGCCTCCCCCTTCGCCGCTGGCTTCAGGGCTCGCCACATAGTTTCATACTCATCAACATTTAATTCGCTGATGTCTGTGAGCGTAACTTTACATCGAGTCGTAAATGCGAGATAAAGTCCTAACATTTTGGGGCTTCCCACGTCGAGGATGCGCATTTCGCTTTGGTCTGGAACAGTGAGGAGGTGTCGGCGAACGGCCTCCTCGAAATAGAAGTATTCAGGGAAACGAGTATAGCTGTTAATGGGCTGCGTGATTTTCCCAATAGTCTTTTTTCCACCGAGGCTCAACCCATTGGCAAACAGATTCGAAATTCCCGCCTTTATTCCGAAGCCGCAATATTTAAGTTCGTCGTATTTAAACAAGGCCGCTCTCGGTTCCTTTAACCTAACAATAAAACAATTCTATATTCGGCATTGCCGGGAATACTTTACGAGCTCTGAGAGAAACCGGAAAGCACTCCAGCAACTTTGGGTATACTAATTTACCTTCACCCTTATCAAATGAGTAATCGCCAGCTTCGCATTGCCTTTGACAATTCACTTACACGAAGAAATCTTACGGGTACGAGAACATACGCTTTGCACCTTATCCAAGAACTGTCCTCTGCGCCGGAGCTAAATTTAAAGGTATTCAACGGGCCGGATATGGGAGGACATCGCAAAGGACTCGCTGCAAGAATTGCGCGGGGTATGGCTAGCCTCTACTGGCGGAATTTACAGTTTCCTCAACTTCTCCGCGAGGGTGACTTCGATGTGCTGCACGGCCCGGCATTCGTTGTGCCGACAAGGTGCTCCACGGCCAGCGTGGTCACGGTGCACGATCTTACTTTCCGCCTATTTCCGGGACATTTTAAGAACTGGTGGGGCGCTTACGTTACCTATCAAATGCCATGGGTGTTGCAGTCCGTTTCCGCGATTGTCTGTGTGTCAGAACACACTAAAAAGGATTTGCTGAATTTTTACAATATCCCGCCTAGTAAAGTTCACGTGGTGTATAGCGGCGTGGATCACGCTAGATTCCATCCAGATGTACGACTGGACCCGACCTGGGCGCAATGGTCGGTCTGCGCGAGGGTTATGTCCTCCATGTCGGAGTTCTAGCAACCCGCAAAAACATTCCAACATTGCTGCGCGCCGTCGCCTATTTGCGGGCAAAAGGGAAATGGGGCAACCGTCAGGTCGTTCTTGCCGGATCAGAAGCGCGCGGGTTGCCGGGCCTTGCGGAAGTGCATGAAACCATCCAGGAATTGGGGTTAGAGGAAGTCGTCTTGCTCGTTGGTCACGTGCCGGATGAGCATATTCCGGGACTCTACGCTCAGGCAAGCATGTTGGTAATGCCAACCCTGTATGAAGGCTTCGGCTTTCCGATACTGGAAAGTATGGCGGCGGGGACCCCGGTCGTCGCCAGCAATAATTCGAGCATTCCGGAGGTCGCGGGAGACGCAGCCATATTGGTTCCCACGCGGGACGAAGAAGCGATGGCCGACGCAGTCGAAAGCATTCTTGAGAATCCGCGTATCGCCCAACAACTTCGCGAGAGAGGTCTGATGCAGGCGCGCAAGTTTAGCTGGCAGCGTATGGCGTCCGAAACCGTGGAAGTATATCGAAGCGTTGCGAAGTAACAGAATGCTTACATCGCAAACAATCCGAGGGCCGGCGCTATGCTAAACTTCTTCCACTTCCAATAAAAAACTTCGAGCTTATGCACCGCAGAGCGTTAATTACCGGAATTACCGGTCAAGATGGTTCTTACCTGGCTGAGTTTTTGCTGGAAAAGAACTATCGCGTATACGGATTGGTCCGGCGCAGCAGCACCATCAATTTTGAACGAATCAATCATCTGCAAGATCGGGTCGAGCTGATCCCGGGAGACCTCCTCGACCAGAGTTCCCTCATCACCGCCCTACAGAAATCGCAGCCTGATGAGGTTTACAACCTGGCAGCTCAGTCGTTCGTTCCCACATCGTGGAGCCAGCCGGTTCTGACGGGGGAATTTACCGCGCTCGGCGTGACTCGAATGATCGAGGCGATTCGAGTTGTGAATCCCGCAATTCGCTTTTATCAGGCTTCCTCAAGCGAAATGTTTGGCATGGTGGAGTCTTCGCCCCAAAACGAAAACACTCGGTTTTATCCTCGAAGTCCCTATGGCGTCGCCAAACTATATGGACATTGGATGACAGTGAACGCACGGGAAAGCTACGGGATGTTTGCCTGCTCAGGAATCCTGTTCAACCACGAGTCTCCTCGACGCGGAATTGAATTCGTGACGAGAAAGGTTGCATACAACGTAGCACGCATAAAGCTCGGGCATCAGCAGAAGCTAAAGGTTGGCAATCTCGATGCGGAAAGAGACTGGGGTTTTGCGGGAGACTACGTCCGCGCCATGTGGCTCATGATGCAACAGGATCAGCCGCAAGATTACGTGATCGCAACCGGAGCAACGCACACCGTAAAGCATCTAATTGAGTTGGCATTTGCTCACGCCGGCATGGACTACCGGAATCATGTGGAGATTGATCCTGAGTTTCTCAGGCCGGCTGAGGTGCACCATCTTTTGGGGGACTTCAGCAAAGCGCGGAAGCAGTTAGGCTGGGAACCCCGTGTGAATTTCGACGAACTGATCCGGATGATGGTGGATAGCGATCTTGAATTGGTGTCCAGGTCTTTTCCCGCAGCAGCCTCCGTGAGAACGGGCTAATGGCGATTTTAGCTGCCCTGTTATTTGAATACCGGATATAAAGTTGGCTGTGCCGATCCTCATTACCGGTGGAACCGGATTCGTCGGAAAATATCTGATTCAACTTCTCACGCAACGCGGTAATTCCGTCGCCGTGCTGTCTTCCGGCTTACCTTCACGGCCTGAACCCGGAGTGCATTACTACGAAGCCGATGTGCGCGATCGCGATAGGGTCGAGGCGGTCGTAAAAGAAGTCAATCCATCCCAGGTTTACCATCTGGCGGGCATCACTGCCATAGGTGCCTCATGGGCAAATCCGCGAGTCACCTACGAGGTCAATTTTTGGGGAGCTTGCAACGTTTTCGAAGCTGCCATGGGGCTTGCTTCTTCGGCAAGAATTCTGAATGTCAGCACTTCACAGGTCTATGCACGATCCGCCGAAAAACTGAGCGAGAACAGTCCGCTAGCTCCCGATAGCCCTTACTCAGCAAGCAAGGCTATGGCGGAGCTGCTGAGAATCGAGTTTCAAGATTGCAAAACCGACGGCATCATTACGGCAAGGCCGTTTAACCATACGGGACCGGGCCAGGCCCCAAATTTTGTGTTGCCTTCCATGGCGAAGCAGTTTGTCGAGATTGAGATAGGATTGCGTCCGCCAAAATTATCACTCGGCAATGTCGAAATAAAACGTGATTTCAGTGACGTTCGAGATGTCGTCGAAGCGTATGCACTGCTGATGGAAAAAGGACGAATAGGAGAAATTTACAACGTGTGCTCCGGGTCCACCGTACCATTGTCAGACATCATAAAGATGTTCGAGGCAGCGTGTGGGAGAGAAGTAGAAGTCCACGCTGATCCCGACAAGATTCGGCCCAACGAGGTTGATGAGATCTGTGGCAATCCGGGGAAGATTTGTTCCGAGACCGGGTGGTCCACGGCAATACCGCTGAAAAAAACGATAGCTGACTTGCTGGATTACTGGAGATCAATACTGGCGAACGAGACGCGAAAACTTCCCAGTTGATTTCCCTAATTAATCTTCGCTGCCTGCTGCTGATGCCGAGCTGGAGGCACGCCTGGGCTCACGTATTTGGATGAGGTGTTCGAATCATCTAAGAATTCGGCGGCAATGGCTTCGATTTGATCGGCAAACCGGTCCCAGTTATAGCTCTGCCTGACGAGACGCATGCCGTTTTCGGCGATCTTTTCTCTCAGATTTGGATCAGTGATTAACATTTCAATTTTCGTGGCTAAAGCTTCAGAATTTCTCGGCGGGAAAAGCAGCGCGTCGTAATTGTCAGTCAGCACTTCATGCACACCCGACCCACGCGAGACCACCGCCGGGCAGCCGCACGCCATAGCCTCCAGCACTGCCAGCCCCCATGTCTGCTGGTCGTTCGGAAACAAAAATGCATCGCACGCGCAGTAAAAATCACGGATCTCTTCGTCCGCCACCTTCCCAGCGAAGATGATCCGTGGCTCAATTCCCATGCGATTTACCAGCACTTTGAGGGAATCGGAATATTCCGGAAAGGTATTTGCGGAACCGGCCAAAAGGAGCTTCACCTGGATTCCACGGCGAGCTAGAAGGCTGACAGCCTCAATCGCATCTTCTAATCGCCGATGGGGCATCAATATCCCCAACCACAACAATACAAAATCCCGATCGCTAAATCCGAATCTGTTTCGGATTTCTGCGCGATGTCCCCCGGGAGTGAATCGGGCCGGGTCCATCCCGCTTCGTACTACGCGCGTCGGACCGTCATACACCGCCCTGAATCCGCGCTCCGCGTACTTTGATAGCAGCAAGGTCAAATCCATTTCACGGTTCTGTTTTCGATCGTACCGATAGTAGAACTTGTGCACTGTTGCAGAGATGAATTTCTCGAAAGATACCTGCTGGTGCGCCTTCTCGGGAAACGTCGGCACGTCATTACACATCCAGAGTACCGATCCGCCGAGCTTTCGTTTAAGCCACACCGCAGCCCATTGCGCCGGCCAATGATGTGGATTCCAAATATCGTGCTTGGTGTTTACGGCAGATGCGAGCCGTCGCATATCGAGATATCCGCGAACGAAGCGAGGTTTTTGAAGAGACGGGAATAACCCGCGCCCAACCTGCTCGATTCGCAGGCCCTTGCAAACTTCCGGAAAGCATCCTGCGGGGTCATATTCACAAGTAAAAACAGTTACCTGATGCCCTTTGCAAGCCAATGCGCGGGCAAGAGAAAGACACTGCCGTTCTCCGCCCCCTTCAACCAGCAGTTCGTGCATGAGCAGCGCGATTTTCATGGCGTCAAAATAAGTCTTTCAGTCAGCTGGGAATTATATATTTGACCGCATGGAAATGTCCTTTGCAGCACCACATTCAATCATGTTGCAGCAGTAAAGTTGCGTCCTCGAACGCTCTCACCGCCTGCCAACTTCTGATAGACAGCAATTATGTCCTGCACGTTCCGCGCAGCATTGAAATCTTTGACACGCTTCAAACCCTTCTCGCGAAGGGATGCGCGAAGATCCTGGTGGGACAAAACGGCATTGATTGCGTTCGCGATGGAGTCAACGGAATAAGGGTCGGCAAGAACCGCGGCGCCACCAGCGACTTCCTCTAAACAAGACCCGTAAGACGTGACGACGGGGATCCCACAAGCCATAGCCTCCACAACTGGCAGGCCAAAACCTTCACATATGGAGGGGAATACGAAAACGTCCGCTGCGTTATAGAACACCGGCACATCGTCCCAATCCACGTAGCCAGTAAAGATGACGGCGTCCCCAAGAGCCAGGTCTTTCACTTTTTGAATGACCTGTTTCGCAAGCAAGTCCTGCTTGCCCACAATCACCAGCTTTTGGGAAATTCCTTTTTGCCGAAGAATTGAAAACGCCTCCATGAGCCGCAATAGATTCTTACGAGGATTAATTCTGCCGACGTACAACACAAAGGGTTCGCGTATTCCATATTTTTCCCGAATGCGTTCTCTGCATTCTTCGGCGTTCATTGCATGAAACTCGTCGCGCGGCGCCAAGTCGATTACTGAAACTTTTTCTGGATCAATGTGGTATTTGGAAACAATGTCGTTCTTCGAGGCTTGCGATAGCGTAACGATATGGTCAGCCCTCCTCGCCGACCACCGGATAAGAATTCGGAAGCGTAAGTTTTCGGCAGGAGCAAAAAACTCCGGATAGCTTTCAAATAAAATATCGTGAATTGTGGCGACGGTCTTCGAGTTACAAAATGGCGGGATGATGTACTGTGCCTGAAAAACGTCGAGTTTTTCGCGTCGGAATTCCAGTGGGAAGGAAAGAGGAATGCGGATGTAGGGGCTTGCAGGGCGGATACGCTTAACTACAAAGTTGCTGGCAGCGGGAATTTTCGCTTTCCCATTTTCAAAAGTGAAATAAATTATGTAGCGGTTGCTGGTGTCGGGCGCTTTCGCCAACTCCTCAAGGAGCTGTAAATAGTAGCTTTCATTGCCGGATGACCTGCTTCCAAGCGTATGCGCATCAATCCCAATCTTCATGAAGCATTATGGCTTTGTGCGGTGCGCGACTCGCTGATCAATCTGCCGTGTTGGATAAGGGAGGCCCGGCAGCCACCGCTTGAGACTCGTTTTGAGATTCGCTCTCGCTCCCCAACCCTAGCAACCGATAATATAGGGACTCATGTTCGCGAACCACATCGTCCCATTGATAGTTCGCCGTGGCATGACGAAGCGCTCTCTTACGGAACTCTTCCACAAGTGAAGGGTTATCGAGCAGCATTTGAAGTTGGCGGTACAAATCTCCAGCGCCCTCGCACCCACGGTAGCTGAACCCGGCGTCAGAAATTGCCTCCACATTGGACTCGGCATCGTTCACCAGCACACAATTACCGAATCCCATGGCTTCCACTAAAGCCGGATGGGTTCCACCAACCTCATCGGGAAGCACGAATAAGTAGGCGTTTTGTTGCAACTGTTCGTACCCTTCGCCGTAAATGCCGCCGGTAAAAATAATGCGGGAATCGCGAGTGGACTTGAGCGAACCGACATACCGCTTGCCCCATGGGTCATCCCCAACAATGACGAGCTTCTTATCGGTCCTAGTTTGTTCGTAAGCAGCAATTAAATGATGAATGTTGTTCTCAGGCACTAACCTCCCGACGAACAGCACATATTCGCGTTCTTTCAATCCGAGCCGCTCAAGCCACGTTTTTCCTACCGCCCTCTTCTCGCGTATTCCGTACGCGGAGTAGGTTGGTTCAACCCCAAATTTCTGCCGATAGTAGCGAAGAACTTCGGGTGAATCGCCAATCAGGTCGTCACAAAACCAAACTGCCAGTCTTTCGGAAAAACGGAGATACCAGCGCGCCACAGCTCCCCATTTTCCCCGCTGCCAATCGGTTCCGTCCGCGGAACAAACCACTTTCATTCCCGCCAGTCGCGCAATGGGCGCGAAGAGAGTTGTGCCCGTCGTAAAGTAGTGAACGATATCAGCCCGATTAAACAGAACGTGAACGGTGCAAAGAAATGCGTGAGTGATGGAGCTTAGGTTTTTGCTTTTGATGGTCGGCAGGGTAACCAGCTTCACCCCTTCATAGTCGTCGCCCTTGTAATTGCTCAAACCCGAACGGTTATAAACGACGACTTCATGCCCCATCTTGACAAGCCGGCGCGAAATCTCATCGGCCGCGGTTTCGAATCCGCCGTACCGGGGCGGAAGTGCCTTGAGACCGATCATCGCGATTCGCATATTAATTAATAGACTACAGTGACTTGCAAGGGCCGTCTACGAGAAGCTGAAATATCAATTTGAAAATTGTACCTAATCAGTAGCCTCCCACTTCGGTTTCGAATGCATTAACAGATAGATCACTAGCCCTGATCTTTGGTAACCCCGGAAGCCGTTCTGTCAAATCTCACCATCGGATCAAGAATCTGATGGCTCTATGAGGTAAAACGTTGGCTGGAATCTCCGTGAAGGCGGCCTTGAGTTCTGACGATTTCCGCAATAGCGGCCAACATTCCCAAATGAACCCAAGTGAACGCGAGCATAGTTGCTTCTGTCGCTTGAAATGTAATTGCATACAAAATTAATCCGCCTGAAAGGGCAAGCAGAAGAACTTTTGTTTGAGGATCGGCGATTCGGAAGGCTTTCCGGCTCGCCGAGACGAGAAAACCCAGAAATAACAAGAATATCGCCAATCCCACTATGCCGGTGTCATGAAGGACTCGAAGCGGGCTATTCCCAAGCCAGCCACCAGCATCTGTATCTCCTCCCATGCCCGGCATATAGTCGTCCCAATTAAAAAATAACTGAAAACTTGCGGTGCCAGTGCCCAGCAAAGGATGCATTCGAATGTCCTCTAAACCGGCGGCTATTTGGACCACCCTTGTCAGGGTCGTATTGTCGGCGGAGAGTTCGTCAATATCAATTGTGCTGAACCTCTCAACCACAAGATTAAAGATGAATGGGCTGACAAGCAGTACCAAGACGGTTACTACAGCAGCCAGGCGGACGAGACTTCTAAACTGCACCCGGCCACTTTTATAGACAACCCAAAGCACAAAAGCCGCCGCAATCGGCAGCGCCAGAAGCACTGACCGCGCCAGACTCATCAGCGCAGCTATCAGACAAAGAGCCATCCCCCAAATGTAGCGGTTGCGATGCGATTTCTGAGACAGGAGAAAAAAAGCCAGGAATAAAATGGCGCAACATCCGCAATAACTCCCGAAAATATTGGCTTCGTATTGAGTGCCGTAAACCCCTGGAATGAAACCGTATTGCTCGGCAGAAATTCCAAAAGTAGTGTGAAACATGGCATTTGATAAGAAACAAACGATTCCAGCCGCCGATTCTGCGGCGCCCGTCCACATCAGCATTTCCACGGCTTGGTACGCCTTCTTCCTGCTTGTCACTAGGAAACGAAGAAGAAAAAAAGGAGCAATCACAATTGCGTTCAACGAGGCCCACCGCAATGTCATCCGCGGTTCGGGAGACGTGAAAGCCGAAGTAAAGAAGTTAAGAGCAACGTAGGCGAGCAGAAAATAGTCGAAGTAATGGATCTTGGGCCAGCATTGGATCCGCTTGCGAAACATTTGTACGCAAAGCACTATCAAAACCAACCCAATAGCTACATGTTCGGGGCGCAAGTGAAGACCGAAAACAGTCGCAACCAGTCGTGGCATCGCGCTGGCGATTACCAGAGTGAAGACCGCTCCCGCAGGCCACCTAAATGTTATGGCTACGGTAGTGGCGATCACTCCTAGCAATACAAGGGCCAGCAGTCTTACGTCTGCGATGCCCTCAGTTGCGACCAACCACCCCAGCACAAGGATCTCGCCTGCCAGCGCAATATATCTCACGCCTCGCACTACGGGCGCTCGCGGATTCAAATATCCTTCCGGACCAAAAAAAGCTCTTGGCGATGCAAACATTATTTGAAAGTTAGATTGGGTTTAACTGGCGGCTTTGAGGAAACTAAATATATGGAAGCGATCGCGAGGCAATTTCATGGTTCGTTTCTTCCATTGTGCGGCGCCCCAATCCCTCGGAAATGAAGCCGGGTGCCTTGGCGGCTGCCCCAGGATCGAATCTTATCCCAGACGGCGGAAGCCAGCAGCTTTCTCGGATCGTGGGGATCAATCTTCTCCCAATGGTCCGATCCCATTATCCACAGAACAGCTCCAGCAAAACAAAGCGAAGTAAGAGCTACGATGATTAGCAGCCGTGGAGGCCATGACTTCTTTTCGGGGACATTTGCAGGATCCACCACTCGAACCGTAGGAATTTCTCTCGCCTCTTGGATTCGCGCCAGTTCGTACTGTTGATTCAGAAGTTCGTATACAGTTTCCTGAATTTTCATGCGACGGTAAAGGTCAGCCCACTCGACACCTAACAGCGGCAACTGCCTGATGCTCGGATACACCCCCTTTGACTCAGTCTCACCATCGGCCGTCAGCGGGGCGTCGCTGCCTCCGAACTTTTGAAGCTGGTTCTGTAATTCCTCGACCCGTGCCCTAAGAGACCGTACGCGTACGTTGTTGCCGGTATAAATCTGCTCCAGTCCCTGCAACTCGGATTGCGCCGCCATCAATTGGCCCTGAAGAACGGCCGCTGCCTCTACCATGGCTTTGCCTTGTTCTTTAATATCAAGCGCCGTGTTTTTGCTGGCAAAGGTACTGAACTGCCGCTCGGCATCCTCCAAATCCGTCTTGACTGCCACCATCCGTTGCTCAATAAACATTCGCTCCCGCCGTGCCGAGGAAGTGCTGACCTGGGAAAGGAGCATGTCGAGAGAGAGGAGATAAGCTTGCGCGAGGTCGCGGCAACGCTCACGGTTAGAATCGGTCACCGAGAGCGAAATCACGCCACTCTTTCTGTCTTCCTCGATTGTGGTACGCTCGTCCAGCTTTTTGCGGGCGTCCTGCTCATATCGTGCGCGATAAACCTTTTGCAGGTTGAATTTCTCGACAATACCGTCCTGAACGGTACGGCTGCGCAACAGATCAACAAATAGCGCCCCGGTGGTTTTCATTCCCAGCAAGTTTCCCGCCAGGGCCCCTAAACCGGAGGAACCAGATCCAGAACTGGATCCACCGGAACCCCGGCTTGCCAGAAGCGCGAGCATCGTTCCGCCATCCATTTGCTCAGGCGGCATAATCCGCGAGGTTGATTCAAATCTGGAGGGAATGAGAAAAGCAATTACGGTACTGATTAGGAGGGAGCGGATAATTACTTTAAAGATAAGTCCGCGTTTTTCCAGCAGCAGCCAGCCGTAGGAGGTCCAACCATACTCCTGGCTAGCGGAGTCTCGCAACCGCCGAGACGGCGAAAAATCAATATCCGGGATCTCCTCGAACTCATGGAGAACCGAGTCCTGCCTAGAATCCTCCACTAGGACCTCTTCCGATCACCATCAGTTGATTCGGGTGCGCACTCAAAAAGAATCTCTTGCCAGAGGCGCAATTCCACACTCACACTCCACGCATGGCGAAAACAAGCGTGTGCAACAGAATTGCAATATCCATGAAAAAATTCTGGTGCTGAATGTAGTACAAATCATACTCAATATTCTCATGGATCAGAAATGCTCGGTCTCCGCTCAACTGCCATAATCCGGTTAGGCCGGGTTTGACCTGCAACCGCTGCCGATGATTATCCGCGTATTGCTCCACTATAAATGGCATTTCTGGCCGCGGCCCCACTAATGACATGGACCCTTGCAAAACGTTCAGCAACTGAGGTAACTCGTCGAGACTAGTCCGGCGCAAGAATCTGCCGAAGCGCGTAATGCGAGGATCGGAGGATGCGTTCGGAGAGTACTCATACGTCGGCGCATCAGCGTGCATGGTACGAAATTTGTACATGCGAAACGGCACTCCAAGATGTCCAATGCGGTCCTGGCGGAAAAAAACCGGGCCTCGCGAGTCAATTTTGGTAAGCAGCGCCAATAAGAGGAAAAGCGGAGTCCCAATTATCAGAAGCGCAAGGGACCCGATCACATCCCCAACCCGCTTCGCCAAATCGTATCCCAGACGCTGAGAACCTCGCCCAAATGACGCGAGTAAAATCCCATCAATATCATCGTAGTCCACTAGCGAATCAGGCGGAATGAAGTGCGTGGGTACAAAGGATACGCGCGCATTGGCTGCCAGCGCTTCGCTCGTGGTGTGCATGAACTTCTCATGCGAGATCAGCGGAATCGCAACGATCACCACGTCAGCCCCATAGTGGGTGATTAAATTTCGCTGCACCGGCCCGCACACCACGGGCGCGGAGCGGCGCCGCTCATAACCCATTTCAAATACGACTCTACCCGCCTGACTGACATCATCATCCACGAACGCCAACGGTTCCAGCCCTAACTTTGGCGATCGGCTTAGCGCGGAAAATACGCGGCGTCCAGTCGAGCCAGAGCCGTAGATGATAACTTTTTCAATGCCGTACCCTCGTGAGTAAAAGCTTCGCACCACGAGGTAAATGAAATGCTTTTCAATGAACAACGCGAGCGGGACTACGGTGAGACAGATTAACAACAGCCATCTGGATACCAGCACGCTGGTAAAAAAGCTCACCGCAAATGCAATCAAGAATGCCTGAGTGGATACCCTCAGCACTTGCTCGGTCTCACGGATTCGCAGCAGCCCGTTTCCGCGTTTGTAAGCGCCGACCCGGTCCAGCATTAAAACAACAACAATCGCGAAAGCAAAGGCCACTCCCAGGACCGCTTTTAGCTGATACTGAATATGTTTGCCGAAATCCAAGTCATAATAAGCAACGTACGCGAGCGCTACGGCGAACGTTACCGTCAGTAGATCTATTACTACTTCCAGAGCAGCGACTGAACGCCGGAAACGCGCTGCCGCTCCACGCTTCCCAGCAACATCTACCAGATTTATTTTTATCTCAGAAGCTCTAAAAGTGGTTTTCGAGGGCTCGCTGACACCGATTGACGAATGCATCGTGCTCCTTACTAATGACTTATTTAACCACTAAACTATCACTTAGTTAGCAGGGCCCTTGTTACTTCTTGAATTCCCAATGCGGGTAAAACCTCAGCTGAACTGACGCAGTAAAGTCATTTTGCCTGAGCGTCGAAAGAACAGGAAATCGCCACTCTTCGTATTGTAAGAGTCCCGAGAATGCCACTCGCGGACGCAGCATGAAATCGCTCCGAAAGGCGTAATCGTTAAGATGGCCGCCTCCGATGAAATTCTTTTGTGTCTCTTGGTTCCGATATTGAAATTGTAATTTATTGCGAGCAGACAACCAGTAAGTCACCCAAGCCTGGCCTCCCTGTCCATCGCGGCCTACCCAGCTTCCCATCAGATTTCCATTGTTTGTGTATCCATCGCGGAAACGGCGCAGATCGTAGTACACAAAACCTGGCGCAAATTCACTGGTGTGTGTTGTCCTAAGAGCTTCCAGACGAAGCTCCAATTTGGGTATTTTCGGAATTTGCGGCATATAAATTCCGGGATTCACTGTTGGACGGGTTGAACCAATCGGAGAAATTTCATCCACCACCAACGAGTCGTTATACACAGTTAACCAGTTCCGAAGTCCGGGAATGCGGTAGCTGAAATCAAAAGCTGAGATGCGTTTTCCTGGGTTTGTGGCAGCAACTGTCGAGTGCACATAGTAGGTTTGAAAATAGTTGCCGAACGTCACGGGCAGCCCAGGTCCTCCAAACATTGCCGTAACACCCATGCCAAATTCGAGGTTGGACGTGGGTTTAAAACTGATTTTCTCCCCGTGAATAAATGGCTGGGAGGAGATATTTGGGCCGACGACTCCGGGGTAACCAGGAAAAGAAGGGGGGCATGTCGTAGAATCGCACTCTTCCCATTTTTGGCCTGAAAGTCTTCCGATGAAATATTGTAGTCTAATCGGCCCTAAGAGCTTCGATATAAAGGGGATATTGTATGCGGACGGTGTATCTACCCTCAGCATCGGGAATGGCTCGGCATTGTCGCTCATCAATAATGAGCCCGCCTCGGTAGGCCCAAGCCACTGGCTCTGTTCGCCGAAGGAAAACTGGACGTTACCTGTCTTGAAAGAAATGGTGCTATTGAGCAAACGAAAGCGATCTACCGTGGCTACCCCATTAGGCAGTCCGGGAGTAAAATCGGCAGCCCCGGTGGCTGCCAGGGTTCCGGGCGACTCCGATAGTATTGCGGGCGCGTGCTGATACTCCCCTTGAAGCGAAATCGCGAAGGGGCCAGCAACCGCGTGAGAAGTGAATCCGGTGATGTCGTTGAAGCCTTCACCGTATGGCCTGCCGTAATCATTAACGATCGTCTGGCCAAAGTGGTAACCATCGGTTAGAGGAGTGCCGGAAATACCGGTCACCCGGGTATAGACAGAATCCACACTCGCGCTCAAATTTTCCGCGCCGTCGAGCCTTGCGGTTTCATCTTGGAATTCCGCCTGTAGCGAGTCATATAGCTTTTCGGCCTGTGCGTCTTCTTCATCCGCATTATCCGCAAGCTGATCTCCGGCTTCTTGCAGCAAGCGTGCACATTCCATGCGGGTCCATGGGCGCATTCCCAAATATTCGCTATGGATATAACCCAAGGCCGCTAATCGTTCAAATGCGGGATAAACCCAGCTGTCAACCTCAACGTAGGGCGATCCCATATTTTTGGGGTCTCGCACGTTCTCGCCATCGTGGTGCGGGAACAAGTCCCCCCACGCGGCCCCCCCCAGGGTTTGGTCATGGTGCGACCGATAGACCTGACGCCCGAAATACCACCCAAGAGCGCTTCCGATAAAAACGTCAGAGGAGAAGTGTTGTTGTGCGGTCACGCGAGTTAGTGTCACGGTTGAAGCCAAACCGTAGGCAAGAATCTGACTTAGTGTGCCGGGATACTCGTGCGCAAAGACACTTGCGATTGACCATGCGAAGGCTGAGTGCTCAGACGGAAAAGACTGGCCGCCCTGGAAGAATTTCCCAGCGCTGTTGTCCAGGTTGGGTCTTTCGCGTTGCGTAACTTCTTTCAGAAAGTAAGCCACCCCAGTGGCATCAATAGCAGCCTCGCCACTTAGCAATCCAGCCTCGCTTAGGTGATCATTACGGGTCATTTCACCCAGCAGGTAGGAAGCGCCGCCAATCCCGATCATGGAATAAGCAGAATAGTCAGAGATGTTCAGGCTGCGGTTGAGTTGGCTGGGCTTGTTAGGGATCTGCTTGGATATCCAGCTATCGCTCGCGATCAATCCAGCTGTTAATCCGGCGGCTGGGGCGATCCATTTGAGATCCTTGATCTTTAGATGAGCAGGATAGGTCCAGAATTCCTTTTGGTCGGAGCCAATGTGTTTCAGGAACGGCACGAAGAGGTGATTATCGGGATCATCTCCCGGCTCCAAGCCGTATTGGGAATCTGTGTCTGATTGTTGGGAGCTAGCCGGGTCTGAGGCCTTCGCCGAAACGGTCGAATGATCGGGAGGCGGAACCGATTTCGGTTGCTCTTGGGCTCCGGCGCTTTTCACAACCAGGATTCCCAAGAGAAACACGAACACTCGCTCACAAAAAGCGCGGGACTTCATGAGCGATTAGAAGCTTCTAGCCACGCTCACGGCTATGCCCACAGCAGAAACCAGTTGCGCTACCTGAAGCGTATTTCTCCAATTGACTGGGCCGCCGAACGCGCGATCGGGAACCACAACCGTGTCCCCTGGTTGAAGCGACGCTTCCAATACGCCTCCGCTAAACAATCCTCCGGAGCCGCCCGTGACGGAGCCGTCAGCACGGATGACGAATATAGCCTTCTTGTTGGCCATTGCGGTCGGGCCACCCGCCTGCTTTAAGTACCAATGGGCGTTTCGTCCGGGGCGGAATGTCACCGCTGTCGGGTTGTACACCGCGCCGTCAATCATGACCAAGTTAGGCCGCTTGGGAATGTAAATCACGTCTCCCGCACGAACCTGAATATCAGCCGACGTGTTGACCCAATGCTTATTGTTCAGCGGAATATGTACTACCATACGGCCGGGTGGAGGCGTAGTTTGTAGCTTCTCCAAAGTATTTTTCCACTGCAACATCGCGGCTTCACGGGTTGTAGGATCAAGGTCGCCCGCATCCTTAAGTCCGGCGCCCTCTTCCTTCACTTGCCGCACTAATTGGACCCGGTTTATTTCCTCGAGTTGGCGCACTTGAACGCGCTGGAAAATAGCGCCGTAGGGGTATGCGTCTTTACGGAATCCTCCAGCGCGCGCGAGAACCGAACTAAGACGCTCGCCTTCCTGAATGCCATACGTTCCCGGGTGCACGACTTCACCTTGGACTGCGATTACCGCCCCCATATCATTCCATCCGGTTAACTGGCGGATTGTTAGAACATCTCCGTCATGGAGGCGGACATCCGTGTCCGGTTCTCCCGCCAAAGCCTTAGCGATCGGAATTTTCTCGTGTTCTCCGACGACTCTTTCGCCGTGGTCCACGGTATATCGCGTAAGGTCAGCCTCCTCGGTGTAGGCGCTGCGCTTCAATCCGCCGGATAGCCGAACCAGGTCACTCGCATTCATATCCTCGCCGAGTGGATATTTTCCCGGACGCGCCACCTCCCCTTCTATCGTCACGACAGCCGGGTCAACTCTCGAAAGATTTTTGTGTACGAAAACACGATCTTTCGGCTCCAGCAGGATATTTTCTCTGGGATCTCCGGCTAGAGCCTTGTTCAGGTTGACGCTCAGAACTTTCAGTTGGCCGTCTTCGGTGGTCCGGAAAACTTGCACGTCATCAAGCCGCGCTTTCGGGGTAGTGTTTCCGGCGAGGAAAATTGCATCGCGCAAGTACGTGGCTCCATTGGTCACATGGTCGCCGGGATCTCTTACTTCACCGGATACGGTGATCACGGGCGAATCTTCAAAATCAAAACGTCCGAAAACTCGCACCGTGTCGAATGGCTGCAAAAGCAAATCCTGTTTCTTGCCTCCCAAGGCGTCCCCAAGATTAAACGCGATAACCTCTGGCTTGTAGTCTGGAGCCTTCAGGCGAATGACTTCCGCATGTTGCAGGTAAGGTTCTGGCAACATGTCTTTGTAGGATTTGATGAGATCGCTTACGCGCATGCCGTCCCGATATGCATACTTTCCTGGGCGGAAAACATGTCCATCCAGATAAACGGTCTTATCGGCGAACGCGATGATGGGCGAAATCTTAATTTTGTCGCCGTCCTGAATTTTAAAATCTTCCAGGGCTTTATTTACGGATTGTTCGTTATTCGTCTCTGGCACATCGAGCGCCAGCATCGTTCTGCTCTGATGAGCCTCGACTCGCTCAACATCAATATGACGCAGCGTGCCGGAAGGCAGCACTCCGCCCGCCAATTCGAGGACGTCAGCAAGATCCTTCTCTCCGGCAAGCTCATAAATTGCCGGACGCCGGACCATCCCTTCAATCGTCACCTCCGGTCCGATCGTAGGTACTAGAAGCGTGTCCCCCGCTTCCAATCTCTGCATGTTGGAACGGATACCGTGGAGCAGGAGATCATAGATATCAATTGTCTCAATCAGTTGGCTTCCTCGCATGTGCTTGAGAGTACGAAGGGAGCCGCGGGAAGTTGGACCTCCGGCTTCGTACAAAGCATTGAGTGGCGTAGAAAGCGAACTGACATCGTACGCTCCTGGGTATTCCACATCTCCTACGACGTACACTCGCACGGTACGCAATCGCGCCAGGGACACATCGGCCTGCACCTCGCGAAATTGGCTTCTCAGTACATTTTCAACCGTGCGCTGTACATCTCCTAGCGTGTGTCCGGCGACTTGAACATCGCCGACCTCTGGAAGAGAAATACGGCCTTCGCGGTCCACCACGCGCCGCAGACGCTGCGAAACGCCGCCCCACAAGTCAATGCTGAGACCGTCCCCGGGCCCGAGAACATAGTCTGGCCCTGCCGGCAGGTCCATCGGCAACTCATCCACGTTCCCCAAACCGTTCTGGAAAATATCGGCGCCAAACCGTTGGAGAATCGGCTGACGCTGCGAATACTGCGAATAAAGATCGTAGAGCGAAGGAACATCGGCGTAGGGATTTGAGCGATGACTTAATGCGGGCTGATCCAGCTTGAAGGGCAATTGGCGAGGAGGGCGCCGCGGCATCTCATACCCCGTCTGCTCCGGACCCTGCATCCCCAAACTACCAATTTGATCCAGAGACGGGGATAATAAGGAGCTGGGCAGCATCCCGTTCGAGAATGCCCCGCTGCCTGCCCCGCCAGTTAAAGCCGCCGGGTTCAATTGCGAAGCTGGACTCATGCCCGTACCACCACCCATTCGAGACGCCGACAATGCCGACAATTGGTCAGGGGACATACTTTGCATTCCCAAGACATCAAGCGGCAATCCAGTGGAGTTTCCACCTCCCAGCGCGCCTCCGCCGAAGCTGTCTATTCCCGTATATTGCGTGGAATCGCCGTTGTAGTATTGCGATTGCGCTCGCTCGACGGCACGTCGCGAATCATAGGGCTCGGGGGTAGACGGGGGTTGTTGTTGGGGTTGATTCTCAGGCTTGGGCGCTCCTTCCATTTGAAAATCGTGGCGCTTCCAGAATTCATCTTCTGTTTCCGCGGTCTGCGGAGCGAATCTGCGGTTTTGCTGGTCCCGCATCAATTCCTCTCGCGCCAATTCCTCTTTTGTTGGCTTCACCCGGATGTACTCGCGATCCTCTATTTCCTGGGTGATTAGAACCCGAACATTTTCATCCTGTTCGATCACGCGGTATAGCGCCTCGTCAGTCAAATCTTGCGGATCCAGAATGCGGCCCTGCTCGTATGCCTTGCGCACGAGCATCTTCTTAACTTCGAGGAGCAGACCGGGCTCTTTCTCAAGGATGCCTGTGATGTCTTCGGCCGAAAGCGACACCATCTGCTCGGCTTCCTCCTCGGCCCGGGAAGTAGTGATTTTGGTGGTTTGAGGACTTCTGGGCTGCATCCTTTCCTGGGCGAACGAAGCGGGAAGCACAGCAGTCAATAAAAAAACCAGCGCCGTACCGTAGCTAGTGACCCGGGACAGTAACAAGTATGAGAATTGGTTCACATGAGACCCCTATTGGCGAATTTGGACGCCAATTAAATCAGACAGCATGATTCACGGAAGTAGTTTGTACATGCAGCCATGCTGCCGCTATATTGGCTCGACATCGCCCTCGTCCACCTCAACCGCGACCGACCGTTGGATTAAATGAACGGACAATACAACTCGAAATTTCTCTTTTCGGCGAACTAGAATCCCTTCCATGCCAAAAAACGGTCCGCTGCGAACTCGGACCCGTCTGCCCACGATCAGATACGGATGCGGCTCAAAGCCGCTAGTTCGTGCGAGTCCATTTCGCAATACTTCTATTTCAGCATCCGGCAGCCTCGCTGGCTTACCTTGAAAACTAACAAATTGCACGACGCCGGGTATTCGCAGCGCATCAAGCCGGTCTCTAAGAGGAATGTGGACAAAAATATATCCCGGGAACAGTGGCAACTCGAGTTCCTTGCGCCTATCCTTCCAACGGCGAACTGACTTATAAAGCGGTAGAAAGCATTCGATCCGATAGCCTTCCATTAACTGCTGCACCGTCTTTTCATGGCGGGGATTTGTATGCGCCGCATACCATCTCGCTTCCGTATATTCTGACGGCGAGGCCAATGAAGCATCCGCTAAACCCGCCGAGCCGCTAAAGTTCTCAATATCTGTTGGATTCACTCGCGAAGACCCTTCCACAGCTTCGCCCCCTCACTTACGTGACACAGATGAGATAACCCGATGATATGCGGCTATTTATCGCGATAGAACTTGGCCCAGGTTCTTTATTATTATTATTATTATGGCGCGTAACTGAACACCGCGAGGCACGCACCGAACGCCGTCTCGCACAAGTACTCAACACTTCGAATTTCGGAAATTGGTCCGGCTTGAATAGGTGTACTGTGCACAGAAGACAGCTTTTCCTTCAAAACTGATGCCGGTTTCTAATTTAAGAGAGGCTCTCAAAAGTATATCCCAAATGTTCGGGATTCGCTCCGGAACTATTACCAAGTCGGCACGTTGAAGACTTTCCGCAGGAACCTGTCGTGCGCAAACCCGGCTGATCGCCGACAGTTGCGGTCCACTTCACATAAAGAACGGTTTTGAATCAAGACTTGCAACATCTCTCGCTAAGCATTTTCACCTAGTAAAAAGAAAAGCGCCGGCGAGCCGTCTTTCCTAGGGAAAAGGCGCTGGTGGTTACGACCTACACGCCGATCACGCCGACCAGCTCTTTTACGGACGCGGCGCTCTTGTTCAGTCCGGCTTTTTCTTCGGGAGTCAATTTGATTTCGATGATTTGCTCGATGCCTTTCGATCCTAATTTCACGGGGACACCGACGAATAGGCCTTTGATTCCGTATTCGCCGTCAAGATAGGCGGCGCAGGGCATGATCTTCTTTTTGTCTTTCAAAATGGCTTCAGCCATTTCGGTCACGGCTGCGGAGGGCGCGTAATAGGCGCTTCCGGTTTTCAGATACTTGACGATTTCGGCGCCGCCATCGCGAGTGCGCTGGACTAATCGCTCGATGGTAGCGGCGTCCATCAATTCGGTGATGGGGATTCCGGCGACGGTTGAGTAGCGTGGGAGCGGAACCATTGTGTCTCCGTGTCCGCCGAGGACGAACGCGGTGACGTTTTCGACGCTGACTTTTAATTCGTCGGCGATGAAGGCGCGGAAGCGCGCGGAATCCAGAACACCTGCCATGCCGATTACACGCTCGCGAGGAAAACCACTCATTTTAAACGCAGCTTGAGCCATGGCATCCAGCGGATTCGAAACAACGATCAAAATGCAATTCGGAGAATGCTGCACGGCTTTGCTGACGACATCCTTCATGATCTTGTGATTGGTGTTCAGGAGATCGTCGCGGCTCATGCCCGGCTTTCGCGGGATGCCAGCGGTGATAACTACGATGTCAGAGTTCGCGGTGTCGGCGTAATCCTGAGTTCCGATTATGTGAGAGTCGCGCTTTTCGATCGGCATGGCTTCGAGCAAGTCGAGGCCTTTGCCCTGGGGAACGCCTTCGATAATGTCAATCAGAACGACGTCCGCGAGTTCTTTTGAGGCGATCCAGTGAGCGGTGGTGGCCCCTACGTTTCCGGAACCGACAATTGAGACTTTCTTGCGCATGAATGAATTTCCTTGACTTTGTTTTCTTTGATGGCTGCGAAGCATCTATGCTACACGAACGAGTTGACTCGAGACCTGATAGAGAATTTTAGCTTTGCTTCACTGGAGCCGCGGGCGCTTTTGCCGGAGGGGCGAGGACGCCCGTCACTCCATCGAAATTTCACACAATATTCGTAACGTTGACATTCCGTCATATCTTCCTTAGCATCAATGACTTGGTACCCTATTGCGCCGCCGGGAGCCGTCTGTGATCAAGCTGGACATCATTAATGAAGTTGTGAACAAGACTGGAATCACAAAAACGAAAGCCGAATTGGCGGTCGAGACTGTGTTTGAAAGCATGAAACGGTCTTTAACAAAAGGCGACCGCATCGAACTGCGCGGATTCGGAGTGTTCAATGTGAGGCCGCGAAAGACTGGCATTGGACGCAATCCTCGCACGGGCGCTGAGGTTTCGATTCCTCCTGGCAAGGCGGTGCGCTTCAAGCCGGGCAAGGAATTGCAATCCATTGATTAGCTTGCGCCTGCCTGAATTGTTGGACTTCTTCAACCGCCGTTAAGATTTTCCCAACCGGGTTCCCGATGTCTGATTCCATCTCTCCCGTTTCCTCTACTACCGATTTTTACCGTCCGATGCCGGTGTATGTTATCGAGCGGCGGCCGCAGCGCTATTGGTTGCACGTTCTTTTATTTCTTATCACGATTTTTACGACGTTTGTTGTCGGCGCGCGCATGGAGTTTAACTTTCTGCACAACCTGCCCGCGTTCACCGTTGGCGATGAATTCATACCATTCTTTCCGATCAAATGGGCGCTCGCGCAACCTTCAAGACTGCTACTTGGTGTTCCCTTCTCTGGAACGCTGCTCCTAATCCTGATGGCACATGAAATGGGGCATTACCTTTACTGCCGTCATTACCGGGTGTATGCGACGCTGCCGTTTTTCATTCCGGCACCTACGTTGATCGGCACGCTGGGCGCGGTGATTCGGATCAGGTCACCGATTCGCACTCGCGATGCTCTGTTTGATATTGGGATTGCGGGACCGATTGCCGGGTTCGTGGTGAGTGTGGTCGCCTTAACGATTGCGTTGGGATTTTCGAAGCCGATGCCTGCGGGTATGGGACCGTCTGACTTGCAGTTGGGATATCCGCTCATTTTTCAGATGGTTCACCGCATGCTCGCTGCTATTTTGCCGTCGTATCGCCTTGCTGGACTTCCGTTGAGTGGCATTTATTTACATCCCAGCGCGATTGCGGCTTGGGTGGGGATGTTTGCGACTGCGTTGAATTTGCTGCCTACGGGACAGCTCGATGGCGGCCACATTGTTTACGCTCTGTGGCCGAAGGCGCACCGGTACATTTCGTGGATCACGGTGCTCGCGCTCGTTTATTTGGGGAAATGGTATGCGGGATGGCTGGTGTGGGCCGGACTGATCACGGTGATGAATATCATTTCATGGCGCCAACGGCAGGCTCCCGATTTCCCTGAATTGCGCGGAGCGCGCTGGGGAGTGGCGGTATTGGGCCTGCTCATGTTGATTGTCACTCTGACACCATCGCCGTTGCGGAGCGCCGTGCTGGATGGGATGCGGTAGCGCGAGCACTTTCTCACAGGCTTGGCCGCCAGGACAGCCGGGGGCGACTGTCCCGACGCAAGTTCGCTATTTTTTGGGCTCTCTTTTTACTGTGGCGTCCGTGCTCCAATAGCCGTTATCGGCGGCTATGTTTAGCTTCATCTGTTCGCCTGAGACTGTGCCTTTTACAAATAGCTTAACGGGATTTCCTTGCCATTGGGAGTTCACAGTGAATGAGATGTTGTCTCCATCAAGTTTGCTGTCGGTGATGGGATACTCTTTCCCGTCAATTCCCAGCATCGTTCCGGTGATCACGTTATTGTCAGACTTAAGGGTGAATACGGCTTGGCCATCTTGCATGGGTCCGGACCATTTTCCGGTGAGGTCGGCTGCAAAGAGAAGCGAAGAAAACATGAGAACCAGAAACAAAGCCCCTAATCCGCGAGAGACACGCATAGTTCCTCCTCAATAGATGATTGGCGTTTTCGCACGTTGTCTAGATTGCGGCAGGCGGTGAAGAACCACAAGTGTGGAACGTCAGTGTCTGAGGCTGACAAATGTCAGGAAACACTCGACGGTTTCCCATTTCTCGGAACTTGGAGCGTATTTTGGAGATGCAGGGGTCCTTCGTTGGGAGACGTTCGCGAGCGAACGTCTCCACTGTCTCAGGATGACAAGGGTGATAGTGATATCCCAGGTCTCGCAACGGCGGCGAGGCCTGGGGCACCCGCACAGCGGCACCTCTGGTGAAGATCAGTCTTCTACTACTCTTGCGGTCATCTCTACGGACGGATCGCCGCCGGCCATTGTTTGGGCGATGATGAGGCGTCGGGCTTCGACGCGAATCTTGGGCAGGTTGATCCAGAAAAGTATCGCGCCTCCTACGCATGCGACCGATCCCATTGCGATGGTATGCGGCGCTCCGATGCGGTCGGCTAACGCGCCCCCCAGCAATGCTCCAAACGGGGCCATGCCCATGAACATCATGGAATACAACGCCATTACTCTGCCGCGCAATTGATCTGGGACCATGGCCTGAATCAATGTGTTGGAGGATGACATTTGCAGCATCATGCAGAAGCCAACTGGAACCAGCAGGGCTGTGGACAGATAAAAGTTGCGCGAAAATGAGAACAAGGCAAGCGTCACGCCGAAGCCGCCGCATGAGAGGGCGACCCAACGACCCAGGCCGCGGACGCCGGTGCGAGTGGCCAAAGTCAATGCGCCGAGCAATGCGCCGACGCCAGTTGCGCCCATTAAGATTCCCAGACCGCGAGCGCCTCCGTGCAATACCCTATCGGCGAAGATTGGCATCAGGACCGTGTATGGCATTGAGACCAGGCTGACCAATCCCAGCAGGAGAAGGAGGGCGCGAATTGGCGATGTGTTTCGCGCAAAACGAAACCCTTCAATAATGTTCGCCAGCGGCGATCCCTTTGCGGGACGATAAGCGGGACGATCCAACCGCATCAGGAGAAGGCCGGTGATGACCGCGACATAACTGATGCCGTTGGCAAAAAAGCACCAGCCTTCCCCAATTTTTGCAATCAGAATTCCAGCAATTGCGGGACCGATGATTCGCGCGCCGTTGAACATGGATGAGTTCAACGCGATCGCGTTCATCAAATCCTCTTTGCCGACCATGTCAACGAGAAACGATTGACGGGCGGGAATGTCGAAGGCGTTCACCACTCCCAACAACGCTGCCAAAACGAAAATATGCCAGACTTGAATTAAATGGGCCAGGGTCAGAACTGAGAAAACAAGAGCCAAACTCATTGAGGCCAGTTGGGTTCCGATTACGACGCGCTGGCGGTTGAGACGATCGGCGACGATGCCTCCAATTGGGGCGACGAGAAATACTGGAATCTGACTGGAGAATCCCACCAATCCCAGAAGG
This sequence comes from uncultured Acidobacteriaceae bacterium, assembly GCA_963720075.1. Taxonomy (GTDB): domain Bacteria; phylum Acidobacteriota; class Terriglobia; order Terriglobales; family Acidobacteriaceae; genus PALSA-188. The sequence continues at coordinate 405,717 of CAVREG010000019.1, forward strand.
AGCGACGATCCCGTTAGACGATAGACAAGCCATGCTTCGGCGATGCTTTGCATCCACGTTCCGATTAGCGAGATGAGCTGTCCGCCGAAGAACAACTGGAAATTGCGATGACGCAGCGCGCGGAAGGTTGTGGAAAGAGCGCTCCCACCGGGGAGACTAGAATCAGCCACGTCTTGCCTGATGATTTTTGGGATTTCTCACCGGTTCACATTCATTGCGCTGCTATGATGCTAACCCAAAATTGCCAGAAGTCGCGTCGCATGGGATTTGATGTTGCTGCCAATTCCGCAATACAGGAGAGATCCTCGGGACCTGTGGTGAGAATGCTATTGCGCCCTTTAGGCGCGTAGTCCTGGCACACTTTTACCCCAGGACTTACGTCCGGGGCTACGCTATGTCGCCCTCCGGGCTGATATTTAGCGTACTCCCAAGAAGTTAAGTCACGTTGATGCACTCTCGATTAGTTTACCGTGCCAGATTTTTACATAGCGGGCTTTCCAACCTGACCACTTTTGCATAGAATAGGGTCTCCAGGACGGTGCTTCGCTCCGGGAAACCCCGCCCGTTGCTGTGGCTGTCCAATCACTTCCTAATTTGCGATGAGGATTATGGGTCAAGGGGGTATTTGTCTGATTTGCGATTACAAAAGTCACTTGGCATTGGTGCCCTCCCTTCATACCATTCATTTAGTGGCGATCATAATGAGGCTCCCCGAATGCAAGGCCTAGCAGTTACGTTTTTGACGGAAGATAAAGAACGGCAGGCCTCTCTTCAGCATCGCGTCGAGAGTACTCAGAGCGGACGGAATGTATTCAGCCATGTAGGTTTTCCTACCAGCGCAACTGATCCGGTTTTGCGCCAGCTTCAGGATGTTCGCACTGAAGTGGTGGTAGTAGATATTGATCCCGGCAATGTAAAACGCGCCATTGACACGATCGAACTGATCCACGGCAATACTACCGACGTTGCAATTTTCGCCGTAGGCTCCATGCACGATCCTGGCACGATTGTTGCTGCAATGCGTGCCGGGGCCCGCGAATATCTCGAGCGCAATGCAAGTTCCGAAGCTGTCGTTGAAGCCTTCGACCGCTTTACGTCTTCCCGCAGCAAGACTCGAACGTCAGCCGGCCGCGCTCGCGTATTTGTGGTGACCAATGCGAAGGGCGGAGCGGGCGCGACTACCGTAGCCGTGAATACTGCAATTGCGCTTCAGGAAACTCAGGGCGGAGTGCTTCTGGTGGATTTTGCTTCGCTTGGCCATGCTTCCCTTCATTTGAACGTTCGGCCAACATTTGGCGTTATTGATGCTTTGCAGAATTTGCACCGCTTGGATTCTTCATTACTCGACGGCCTGATGACGGCCTGTAAGGGTGGCTTGCAGTTGCTCGCGGGCCCCCAGCAACCGACACCTCTTTCGCCTACAGCCGCTGAACTTGCCCGACTGTTCGATCTGCTTGTAACTCATTTTAAATACGTTGTCGTGGATTGCTCGGGGCGCAAAGATCAAACCGAACGCTTTCTCTGCGATCTATCGAATGCGGTATTGATGGTCGCGCAGGCTGATGTCGTCTCGCTTTGGAGCGCAAACCGTATTCGCACTTTTCTGGAAGAAGGCGCTGGCCGGGATCGGGTTCGGTTGGTTCTTAATCGTTACAAGAAGATTCCGGGATTCAATGACGAAGACGTCGAGAAAGCAACGAACTGCAAACTGCTTTGGAAGCTGCCTAACAATTATCAATTGGTATCGCCGGCCATTGATAAGGGAGTGCCCGTAACATTCCAGGATAACCAGGACATCAGCCGCGCATTTCGAGCGCTTGCGGCAACTCTGGTGGACGCTTCAGCGGCGGTTGAGGGATCGCTCGATCTTTCCTATCAGCACGACAAACAGGATTCGAAGAAGAAGCCGGTTGGACGACTTCTCATCTCGCCGATTCGCGCGGGACAGTAAATCCCACTTTTTAGTTGGTTGAGAACAGATTTATCCGGCGACTATTGACCGGCCGAAGCCTTGGCTTCAATCTCGGCATAAATGGCCGGATTCGAGCACATCTCATAACACCAGCGGTCCGTCCACCCTTTCAAAGTAAAAGTCCGCGCATCAATCGTCGGAATGCGGCTGGATCGTATTACGATCTTGCGAAAAATCCCGCTGCCCAAGGGAACGAGTCCACTCAGCAATCGAAGTTCCTCTACATTCCATAGGCGTGGAAATGAAGCGATAACCGGTTCGAGTGAAATTTCCTGTTCCAATTTCTTGAAAGCAGCTTCACTGATGCGAATCCCCCCGAGATTATATTTCAGGATAAATTCGTCGGGATTTTCACCGTCCTGGTTATCGCTGATGGTTTGAAAGGCATAGACGTTGAACGGGACTTTTATGGTCTGCATGGCTTTCCGAATTCGCTTATCGCAGGATGAGAGACGATCGCTTTCATTGAGCGCGTCGGAGATCATGATCTGTTGCGCGCCGTCAGCCAGATACACCGGAGCCGAATTCTGATAAGAGATACCAAGGCCAAGTTCGAGGGTGGGAAGCCCCGCACGTTCCAGTAGCTGGTTGTAGCCGCGCACGATTTCAATCATTTCGCGCGCCATCACACAAGCTTTACTGACAGCGAGTTCTGGTTCAGCTTCGCGTTCCAAAAGGGCAAGAATAATGGCGTCGCCTTCGAGGAAGACTTTCGTCGCGCCATATTTGGCTAACAGCTTATTGACTGGATCGTAAAAATTCAGGCTGAAGTACGAAGCGGGATTCATTTGCCGCGCCAGCAGCGACTTCGTAAGTAGCGATGAATCGCGAACGTCGGCTTTCACCACAACATGACGCAGCACACGATCTTCAGCAGGTTTCTGTTCATGCTGCAACAGGTATTCATACAGAGTTCCGTTCATGGCGGAAAGATCGCGCATCTTTTCGCTGGAAAGGATATTGACCTGGTTCAGCACATCATTTAGAACCTCAAGCCGGCGGACGTCGCGGTGGTGGCGGAAAAAGTCCCGCAGGAATCGGCCTGCAATCTTGGCCTGTTCGTCGCCCCGGCAATTTGCCGCCCGGGCCAATGCCGCGGAGAAACTTCCTGCAGAAAGTTTTCCGTGCTCGGCGATAAGCTTTTCGACCCTGCTTCTCTCATCCTTCGTTATCAGTGCATTTTTCAATTGTTGAGCGTTGATGGTCGGGGAGTATTCATTGAGGAGCGGCACTACTTCATAAGACGCAACGACGTGCTCCATCGTCTGTTCGCGCTCCAGCAGTTCGCGCCATGCCATCAAACGGATTTTTTGGGACGCACCTTCTGGTGTGGAGTCGTCAGGAATGCCTGATCCGACGAGCACTTCGGCGTTTTCCGGTACGTTAAGCCAGCCTTCGAGTACGTCATCATCGCCGGCCTCGGGTCCAAGGCCAAGAAGTTGCAGGAAATCACAAGCCATGCGACGACTATTCCAAAAGCGATCGGGATCGCGATCGAAATTCCCAATCATCACATAGTGCTCGGCGTTAAGGTAAATGTCTTTACCATCCTCGCTGAAAATTAACGGTGTGAGAAATAGACGATATTCGGCATAGGTTTGATTTCCAAATAGCGACCGGCGGGTGCGAGCGATGGTTTCTTTTTCGATCTCGCGCAATGTACGGAAAAGTTCCTGTCCGGTCTGGCGCAGAATGGATTTCTTCGCAACTTGGAAGGACGCAACCTGCTCACGGTATTCCAGGGCTTTCTGCTGGCGAATGCCGTCATAACTCTTAGCCGTGGTGCGGCATCGTTCTAGTACCTGGGAAAATTGCGCATTCAACTCAGCGCGCAGAAACTTTATGATCGCGACGCGGGCGAGCACGTCCAATGAAATGTTTCCCGCAGCCTTCGCGCGATTCAGAGCTGAAAGATGGATGTCAACTAATAGTGGCTTGAGATCCGACGGCTCGGTCTTGGATTGGACCTTGGCGCGGGCATAAGAGCCGATGAATAGATTATTCCGCTGAGGTTCCGGTTGTTCGGAAGAGCCCGCCGCCAACAGATTCTTAACGTTTCCGTAATGGATGATAAGCCGTGCGACTTGCAGGCGCGCATCTTCAACAAACTTCGGACTTAGGAAAACGTCATGGCGCAGGTTGTCAATTCCGATTCGCAAATCATGGAATGACAGCGCAGGAATATAGCTCGCAAGACGAGGCGGCTCCAGTTCTTCGGCCGCTTGTTGTCCGATCCTGAATATTGGAATGCGAGGCATTATTATTCTAGCGTAAGTTGCTGATTCTCCTGCCTATACGAGCCTAGCATGGCCTGGCCGCCCGCCCAAAGTTACCCAAGTTGTTGTTCTGCGCGGCGGGGTGAAAAAGTCGGAAATGCAACGCAGCTTTGCTCGAATCGGAACTCATCTCGAGGCTGTAGGATATTCTGGCGTATTCGCCGAGAGGAATCATGCCTACTTACATTGCACTGGTCCGTGCCGTCAACGTGGGGGGCACCGGCAAGCTCCTTATGGCCGAGCTCAAGAAAATGTGCGAAGAGGCTGGTTTTACAAAAGTTAAGACTTATATCGCCAGCGGCAATGTCATTTTTCACTCTCCAAAATCTGAAGGCCAGGTAAAGAAAGACCTCAAAATCAGGGTCGAGGCCAATATCGGGAAGCCGGTTGTTATTCTGGTGCGAACAGCTGCGGAAATGGCCGGTATTGCGTCGCGGAACCCGTTCCCAGAAGCCTCTGGCAGTCAAGTACTCGCGATCTTTCTCGACGCCGCGCCACCTGCCGACTCCTTGATGCGAGCCATTGGAAACAAAACCGAGCAGCTGCGGCTCGGGACACGCGAAATCTACGTGTGGTACCCGGACGGCATTGGCAATTCCAAGTTACGCATTCCCGCCGGCGAAAATGGCACCGCGCGAAATTTAAACACTGTGGCGAAGCTGGCGGAATTGGCTCTCAACTCCGAAAGTTGAAGGGGAGAATTGGCGTAGTGCTGGTGCACTTCTGGGCGACATCATGCGACGTGTGTGTGCACAGCTTGCCACACCTGCAAGAAATCGCGAAGAAGTTTCAAAACCAGCCCTTCGTCATCCTGAGCGTCAGCGTTGACAAGGACGAAGCCGCCTGGCGCTCCTTTCTGAAGCAAAACGACGTGCCTGGGCTGCAATACCGGAATGGTTTCAATGGCCCCATTTCGCAAGCGTTTGGCTTGAGTGTCGAGCTCCAGCGCCACGTTGAGAACCCCGTCGCTGGCGTCTGGATGAACTCAGCCAGCTTTAAAGAAATGGTCCCCAGAACCTTCACAATTGACAGCGAGGGAGTGTTGCAATTTGAGAAGATTTCCGATTCGTCTCTCGATGCGAGGCAAGACCTTGTCAGCCGCGCAGGTGGGCAGATGGCAGGCAAGTAGCTGGGGGAGAAACGCTATTTCCGTCATTCGGCCGGGTCACGTCGCCTTTGAAAGGCCTGATCAGTAAATGAGACCTATTTGGCGGAAGTGGTAGCTTTGACGCCAAGGGTTCGGACGGCCTGGTCCACGATAGCGTAGAGAAGCTGGTCGTGGTCTGCTTTAGCGCGAGCCTTGATCATCAGGCCCATCTTTCGCCCTGCTGCTGCCGTATCAGGCAGAGTAAGTCCGCGCTTCTGCGCCGAAAACTGAGCGAGTTGCTCAACGATATCGAAGAAAGCATCTTCGTTTTTTCCGCTCAGAAGCCACGCATCGTGGACTGTGGCTGTGACGATCTGATCGAGGGGATAAGTCTTGTCATTGGCGTCGGTTTGGGGATGAGCCGTGACCTCGGGCTGTTGGGCTGCGGAAGTTTGGAGGCTGAACGCTGACATGCATAGAGACGTAGCGAGTAGCGAGGCAGCGAGGAAGAGTCGTACTTTCATGATATTTCCTTTCGTCAACAAGCGAGCCTTGGACACGGGTCAGCGATGATTGTAATCGTCGCGTCCCCGATTGTTCTGATTCGCCTCGCCGACGACGGCACCGATGCCTGCGCCGGCTGCTCCGCCGATAATAGTGCCCTTGAGGCCGCGGCCGAAAATCGCGCCGAGGACAGCACCACCGGCTCCCCCAATGAGCGCGCCCGTGCCGGGCCCTATCCCGCCCTGCTGATAGTTTTGGCGGTAGCGCTGGTCGTAGCCGTCGTCCTCATGGCGAGGGTCGTAATATTGACCGCCGCGTCCACCGTCGCGGAGACCCTTGTTGAAATCAGAAGAACGACGATCGTTGCGATCGCCACGATCATTCCTGTTGTCTTGAGATCGACCATTTCGGTCGTCCCGCTGTTGGCTGAAGCCGACACTGAACGGCGGTAAGGAAACCAGCAGGAGAGTCGCGGTGAGGGTAGCTTTCCAACTGCGCATGCAGAACCTCTTTGCTGAACTGTCGAACTATTCGATGCAATGCCGAAGCTTAGGGACATGATTTTACCTCGATTTCCCGAGAAAATAAACCGAACTTCCTGCCCGCTTCGACTTATTAAAAACTTCTGCACGTAAATCCCTCAGATTTGTCGTAATCAGGCTGATTAAATCATGTGAAAGAACTGACTTCGTTGTTGTTGTTCAGACTAAAAAAGATCCATAGAATAAGGTAGACGCCACGTTGCGCGCTGCTGGTAGCACAGCCTGAGTCGTTCAGCGTCAGGCCCTTCGGGCATTCCGCGCCGTTATATTTTCAAGAAAATATGTTTGCGGTACAGAACCAGCATTACCAGCCAACAGGCGAATACATACGCCAGGGCGTACAACAATGATGCATTCGGCGGACTCGCAAATGGGACGATCCAATGCTGGTACACGAATTCCCGCAACAACACTCTGCCGTTTCCAGAGTGAAGGGTGAAACGATCGAGGATGCCGGGAGCGAGTTCCGAAAGCGCGTACGCCGCTATGGAATTCATGCCGAAGACCAGGAAAGGCGTTGTCCAACGCCCGCGCCACCGCTTCACGTCCAGTATCCAATAGCAAAATGCCAACGCGATAATCGCTAACCCCGCCGTTAGCAGTACGTAGGAACTTGTCCACAACTTCTTGTTGATGGGGAACCACGTGCTTGCAAGTTCACCGGATGCGAAGGCAAGAATTCCTATGGCCAACATTCCTGCGGTCTTCATGCCGCCGGTTCGCTGCGAACGAAGCCATCTTCCCGTCACCAATCCCATCAAGGTGGTGGCAATTGCGGGTATCGTGCTCAGCAGGCCCTCAGGATCGCGAGTGCGTTCATATAGGTGTCCGAAAAGCAGTTTGCGATCGAGCCATGCGACTAGATTTCTATCAGGATCGAGGAGGGGAATGTCGCGGCCTGGAATGCCGAAGCCGGGGACGGGAATGTAGCGCATCAATACCCAATACCCAGCCAAGCAGACTGCAATGATTGCGACTTGACCCTTCCAGCCGAACCACATTTCGAGAACTGCTGAGATCACATAGCAAATCGCAATGCGTTGCAGAACTCCGTAAACGCGCCACGTCCCAAGTTGATAATGATTAGGGAATCCATTGAGAAACATGCCTAGGGCGAACAGCAGCAATCCGCGCCAAAGGATGTGAGCCAGCAATTTGCCACGAGTTTCCCCGCGTTGCATTCGCGAACGAAGGGAAAAGGCAAGAGCAGCACCAACAATGAACAGGAAGAAAGGGAAAACCAGATCCGTGAACGTCCAGCCATTCCATTCCGAGTGACGGAGAGGCGCGTATGAGGTGTATCCATCCCCTGGATTGTTCACCAAAATCATTGCGGCGATAGTCGCGCCGCGCAATACATCGAGGGACATGAGGCGGTTTGACGGCGGCTTCTCATCTTTGTTCAGACCTCTATCCGCGATAAGAGTAGTGGACCTTGCCGATACCATTGCGGCGCAATTCTAACATTCTTAAAGCGCGAGCCCCGAGAACGCTCGGTGCAATCTCTCCAAAACCGACATTACTTCGGTCATATGTCGTTCCCAGAAGATAGGAATATTATCGAAAACGGGTAAAGGTATGAAAAAGATGCGATTTGTAGTGTCGCTGGTTACGGACGACAACGACTACCAGATAGAGCAAGCATCGGCCGCCGAAGAGACGGCGCGGCGGCTCGGTATTGACGTACAAATCATTTATGCCGAGAACGACTCGATCACCCAAAGCCAGCAACTGCTGAAAATTATTCAGTCGCACGCCGACGCACATCCTGATGGAATTATTTTCGAACCGGTCGGCGGCACGGCCCTCCCACAAGTGGCCAGGGCGGCTGCGGCAGCTGGGATTGGTTGGGTAGTTCTCAACCGCGACGTTGAATACATCTCCGAATTACGCAAATCGCATCGGGTACCGATTTTCGCTGTTACTTCCGATCACGAAGAAATTGGCCGTATCCAAGGCAATCAATTCAAGGCCCTGCTACCGCATGGGGGATCAGTACTTTACATTCAGGGCCCAAGCGAAAGCATCGCTACAAAGCATCGGACCACCGGCATGTACGAAACGAAGGGTGATGTGCAGGTAAAGCTGGTGAAGGGAAATTGGACGGAATCGAGCGCGTACAACGCTATCAGCTCATGGTTGCGTCTCTCTACTTCCCGCCAAAGCCACATGGACGTGATCGCAGCTCAAAACGACGCAATGGCAATTGGCGCGCGAAAAGCATTTCAAGAGCTCCCCGAAAATGCCGGACGAGACCGATGGTTGAGTCTTCCCTACCTGGGAGTGGACGGCGTTTCAAAAACAGGACTCGCCTGGATTAAACGAGGACTGCTTACCGCAACGGTCATTGTGCCGCCTAATACGGGCAAAGCTTTGGAATTGCTCGCCCATGCGACTCAGGGGGGATTCACGCCTCCGGAAAGAACTACCACGGTGCCTGTCGCGTTTCCATCGCTCGAGGTCCTAACCTCCTCCCACTCCGAAAAGGCGCGCGCGCTCGGCGTCTAACTTTAGTTCAGAATGGCTGCCGCGCCTCCGCCAGTTGCTTGCCGGCCCGAGGCGATCGCTCCGCAGCGACCATGGTCGCGGGTGCCTCGTAAAACATATACAATGTTTGGCTATCCTGATGAGTTGTTGCAGGTCGCACCTAATCCCATTCCAACGCAATTATGGAGGAGTTCATGAAGCTTAGCCCTGGAAAACTGGCCGGTCTCAAGAGAGTTTCGAACGAGCGTGGAGTGATTGCAGCGGCTGCGATGGATCAACGTGGTTCGCTACAGAAATCGCTGGCAAAGGAAAAAGGTTCGGAAGTCAGCGACGCCATGATGGAAGAGTTTAAGTCGCTGGTGACCGAGGTCCTCACGCAGCATGCAAGCGCCATCCTGCTGGATCCCGAGTGGGGACTGCCCGCCTCAAAACGCCGCGCGAAAAATTCCGGCTTGCTGCTCGCATATGAAAAAACTGGATATGACAAGACTGGCCCCGGCCGTCTCGGAGACTTGCTTAATCACTGGTCCGTTCAGCGATTGAAGGCAGCAGGCGCGGATTGTATAAAGATTTTGCTTTATTACACGCCATTTGATCCCAAACCGGTGAACGACCAGAAGCACGCCTGGGTGGAACGTCTGGGCGACGAATGCCGCGCCAATGACATTCCGTTTTTTCTGGAGTTCGTCGGATATCAGGAAGGCGCGGACGAAAAAGGCTTGGATTACGCGAAGGTGAAGCCGCAGATCGTAATTGAGAGCATGAAGGAATTCACCAAACCAAACTATGGCGTTGACGTTCTAAAAGTCGAAGTACCGATAAACATGAAATTCGTTGAGGGCGCCAAGGCCTGCACGGGAGCGTCGGCATACACGCGAAAAGAAGCTGCCGATTTATTTCGTAAAGCTGCGGCTGTGACGACTAAGCCTTTCATTTACCTCTCGGCGGGCGTGAGCAATGCGGAGTTTACCGAAGCCCTTGAACTGGCGGCAGAGTCAGGCGTGAAATTCAACGGCGTACTCTGCGGCCGCGCAACATGGAAAGATGGAATTCCTATCTATGCGAAACAGGGTGGCGAAGCTTTTCGTAAGTGGCTGCTGGATGAAGGCGTAAAGAACATCAACAATGTGAATGAGCGATTGAAGGCGGCTACTTCGTGGCACTCGATCTATGACGCTGAAGCCGCGCTAGTGGGCGCGTAACAATGCTGCTTCGCTTAAGCGTGTCAGAAAGCAAGTAGTGACGGCCGCCCCCCGACCGTCCCGCCAGGTGAAAGCCTGGCAGCTTATAATCTACCGATGCTCCCTGCTGTGGACAGCGAGCATCCCGTTGGCGTGCACACCTCCAATTCAACCCGCGCTCGCGACAAAACTTCGGGACGAAAAAAAGCTATTCTCCTGCTTGTCATCGGTATTGTTCTGCTTTTTGGAATCCTGCTCTCTCAATCGTCTTTTGATCTGCCCTTTCTGAATCCGGACAACAACCAAGCGCTGCTTTTCTTGATGTCGTTGTCGGCGTTAATTTTTTTGCTGTTTGTGGCATTGACCTTCGTCCTGGCCCGCAATCTTCTCAAACTTTTTGCCGAACGAAGATTGGGAGTGCTGGGATCGAAGTTCCGCACAAGGCTCGTGGTGGCCAGTTTGTTGCTCTCGTTTCTTCCCGTGATCGTGATGTTCTGGTTTGCTTACGGCCTGATCAACCGGTCTATTGATAAGTGGTTCTCCAGTCCAGTGGAGGAAGTGCGTCGAGACACGGCCACAATGGCGTCATTATTATCGAAATACGCGGGACAGAACGCGCGCACTGAGGCGGCAACAATTGCGGATGCTCCCGAGACCCGCCACGCTTTCGCGATACACGATCTCTCATTGGCCTCGCCAGAGTTTCGCCGGCAAAAATCGAGGCTGCAAGGTGGCTTTGCGATCGCGCTTTCCGGCAATGAAGTTGAATCAGGGGACGACATGCCGGCTCCGTGGCCTCGCCTGAAGGACAAGCTTTTGGAGCGATTGGCCGCAAACAGTTCCTTCACGTGGCAGCAGACGGACTACATTCTCGGATCGGCTCCTGTGGGTAATAGCGGAACAATCATAGTCGCAATGCCCCTCCCGACTGACTTTTCGCAGACTGTGAGGCAGGTTGAGGCCAGCCAGCAGCGCTATCTTGATTTAAGCCGCAAGCGCCGGCTGGTGCGGCGCACATACATGGACCTGTTGCTTTTGCTCACTGTGTTGGTACTGTTCGCGACCACGTGGTTCGCGCTTTTTCTTTCCAAGCTGGTAACCCGGCCGGTGGCGGCACTTGCAGAAGCAACCCAGGAAATCTCTCGCGGGCGGCTCGATTACCGGGTTGAGATTTCCGCGGCGGACGAGCTGGGAGATCTGGTTCGCTCGTTCAATCGAATGGCGGGGGAACTTGAGGTCAGCCGCCGACAGATTGAAGCCTCTAGTCGCGAGCTTAGCGCAGCGAACAATACGCTAGAGCAAAGGCGCAGGCACATTGAAACGATTCTTGAAAGCATCCCTACTGGCGTGTTGTCGCTGAATGCCGACCGATATATTACGCATCTGAATCAGGCGTTGTTGCGGCTGTTTCATCCGAAGGGCGAGGAAGCGGGCGCGCCCACCATACTTATAGGTTCCCCGCTAGCGGATGTATTTTCGTCGGAAATGTTGCAGGATCTCGAGCCTCTGCTTCGCCGCGCGGACCGTATGGGAAGCACCACGACCCAGATGGAGATAACTGTGCAGCGTGCGACACTCAATGTCGCAACAACGGTTGCGACTCTTCAGCATGACGGAGAGCGCTTGGGATATGTGTTGGTCTTCGAAGACTTGTCTGACCTGTTGAAAGGCCAAAAACAGGCGGCTTGGCGTGATGTAGCCCGCCGTGTCGCGCATGAAATCAAGAATCCATTGACGCCGATCGCGCTGTCGGCGGATCGGATTCGCCGGCACCTAAAGCGAAGCGGTATCCCTGATCAGGCTTCGCTTCGTACCATTGATGGCTGCGCAGAGACAATTTCCAGCGCAGTGGACACGGTTCGGACGCTAGTGGATGAGTTTTCCACGCTGGCGCGCTTCCCCACAGCGCAGCCGCAGCCATCGAACATCAACGGGATCGTGGAAACTGCGTTGGGCATGTTCGATGGCCGGTTATCCAACATTCGCGTGCGCACTCGTCTTGCCCCCGATCTCCCCAAGGTGATGGCGGACCCCGAAGCCATTAAACGGGCATTGGCGAATCTCGTGGATAACGCCGCGGAAGCCATGCTGAATTCCCCGTTGCGAGAAATTGACATTTCCACTGCGTTGGTCGCGACCGGAGATGCAGTAGAGATCATTATTTCCGATACCGGACACGGCGTGACCCGCGAATTGAAAGAGCGTTTGTTTCTTCCTTACTTTTCTACCAAACAGCGCGGCACCGGTCTTGGCCTCGCCATTGTGAGCCGCATTGTTGAGGACCACCACGGCTCGATCCGCGTCGAGGAAAATAAACCATCCGGCTCCCGGTTTATAGTTGAGTTGCCGGTTGTGTTGGAACCTGTCGCTGCCAGCCCTGCGCTTCACCATGCATAAAATTCTCATTGTGGACGACGAATCCACCATCCGGCAGTCGCTTCAAGGCGTGCTGGAAGATGAAGGCTATCAAGTTTCCGTCGCGGAAAGCGGCGAGCAATGCATGGAAGTTCTACGCAAGCGCACATTCGATCTGATATTGCTGGACGTTTGGCTCCCGGGCGTGGACGGCCTGGAGACTCTCGAAAGAATCCGTGAGACCGAGAATGCTCCCGAAATCGTAATGATCTCGGGCCATGGAACGATCGAGACAGCGGTTCGCGCAACTAAGCTGGGCGCTTACGACTTTCTTGAAAAGCCGCTTTCCATTGACAAGACGGTGATACTTATCAAGCACGCGATTGATGCCCGCAATCTAAGGAATGAGAATCGCGACCTCAAGAAGCAACTTACTCCGAAGAGCGTGATTGTGGGTAACAGCATTCCCATGAAGGCTCTTCGGCAGCAGATTCAGTTGATGGCACCGACTAATGGACGCGTTCTCATTTACGGCGAATCAGGCACCGGCAAGGAGTTGGTTGCGAATGCCATCCATGTTAATAGCCTTCGCAAAGACGAAATGTTTGTGGAAGTAAACTGCGCCGCGATCCCTGAGGATTTGATCGAAAGCGAACTGTTCGGGCATCGCAAAGGTTCGTTCTCCGCCGCCCATAATGACAAAGAAGGAAAATTGCAAAGAGCGAATGGAGGAACTTTATTTCTTGACGAAATTGGCGACATGAGCCTCAAGACTCAATCGAAGCTGCTGCGCACACTTGACGAACAGCGATTTTCGCCGCTGGGGAGTGAGGAACCGATTACCGTGGATGTCAGAGTGATCGCGTCCACGAACAAGGATCTGGAAGAAGAGATCTCGAAGGGTAACTTTCGGGAAGATTTGTTTTATCGCTTAAATGTGATTCCTTTTTCTGTGCCGCCGCTGCGGGAACGGAAAGAGGATATTCCATTGCTCGCCCGCCACTTTCTCAAAGACTTCTCCGCCGCTTATGGACGTCGCCCGCGTGAGATCACCGACGACGCAATTGACACTTTGGTTGGTTATTCCTGGCCGGGAAATGTTAGAGAGCTGCGCAACGTCATCGAACGCATCGTGATTATGAATCCAACCACAACCCGGTTCGAACGCAAGCATCTTCCACCGCTGGTTTATCGCGACGGAATTCGGAGGGCAGCCGGAGCCGAATTCTCCACTCTCCATCAGGCCCGCGCGGCGTACGAACGCGATTATATTTTGAAAAAGCTGGACGAGAATCATGGCAACGTGAGTCGAACCGCCGAAGTGCTTGGGCTGGAGAGAAGTCATCTTTACAGAAAAATGAAAACGCTGGGAATATCTGTGAAAGAGTAGCGTCGGTTTCGACCCTGCAGTCACTCTTACCGAGGCCTGGCTAAACCTTCCAGTTGTCGCCGCCAGTCCAGATCATCCACGAAACGTTGCGAGTCGCGCCAGCCGGGTTGTACCTTCACAAAGAGCTCGAGAAAAACCTTGGTGCCTACCATTTTTTCGATTTGCAGTCTGGCTGAGGTGCCGATTTTCTTGAGCATCTGGCCTTGCTTTCCCACCAGAATGCTCTTTTGTCCGTCGCGCTCACAATAGATTACCGCTGCGATGCGAGTGAGGCGTGCGCCTTCTTCGAACTGTTCGACCACGACGCTAACCGCGTGCGGAACCTCTTCCGTCGTTTCTGCCAAAATTTGTTCTCGAATGAGTTCCGCCACCATGAACCGCGCAGGCTGGTCGGTTACTTGATCGTCAGGAAAGTAGTGTGGCCCCTCCGGCAAAGCGGAAATAACTTTCTCCAAAAGCAATTCCAGTCCTTCCGGCTTACGTGCGGAGATGGGGATAATTTCTGTAAAGCAATGCTGCTCGGAGTATTGCGCAATCAAAGGAAGCAGCTTTTCCTTTCCGCCCCGAATCAAATCAATTTTGTTTAGCAACAAGAGCGACGGAGTCTTGGTGCGTTTCAACATTTCTAGAACTATCCGATCTTCTTCTCCGAACCGGCGTGTGGCGTCAATGATCAGCAACAGCAGATTGCATCCCTCGACAGCCTCCCGGATTTCGCCCATCATTCGCCGACCGAGCGACGTGTCGGCCTTGTGCACTCCCGGCGTGTCAATCAGAATTATTTGACCACCAGCTTTGCCTTTTCGTTTCGGAATTTGAATAATTCCAAGAATACGATTTCGCGTCGTTTGCGGCTTGGGGCTGACGATTGCGAGCTTTTCGCCCACGAGAGCGTTCAGCAATGTTGATTTGCCAGCGTTAGGCCGGCCGAGAATGCAGACGAATCCTGAATGAAAGGCCATAAGGGCTTCTAGCTCCGAGCTCCTAGTTTCTAGTCGCCGGTCTGCAGAACGTCACTTGCTGGGAGCTAGAAGCCAGCAGCTAGGAGCTTACTTCATATCAGCTTCATCTGGCTGGGTTGGGCCAGAGAGATTCGTACACGTTCGACTCTTCGCCCGGTAGATTCGAGGACCTCGAAGCGGAGACCATCCTCCTCAACCACCTCGCCTCTCGTGGGAATGCGGCCGGCAAGTTCGCTCACCAAGCCTGCAACCGTGGATGACTGCTTGCTTTCGGGACGTATTCCGAACAATTCGTCGAGCCTGTCCACATCCATGTTGCCCCGAACCACATAAGAGGTGTCGCTCTCGCGAACTACTTCAACATTCTCGTGTTCGTCGCGTATTTCGCCGACGATTTCCTCCACAAGGTCCTCGATGGTGACTAATCCAGCGACTCCACCGTATTCATCAACTACAATCGCCATCCGAATGTTGTTGTTTCGCATTTCCCGCAGGAGGTCTTTGCCCAGCTTGCTTTCAGGCACGAAGTAAACGTCCTTGCGCATTAGCGAGTCAACTCGCCGCGTGCGAGCTTCCGTATCGGGAACCTGTAGAACGTCCTGCGCGTAAACAATTCCTTTGATGTTGTGAATGGTACCGTCAAAAACCGGCACGCGGGAAAATGGCTTCGTGCGCAACAAATCAATGAACTGTTCGACCGTAGTGTCAACCGGTACAGCTACAATCTCCGGGCGCGGCTTCATTGCCTCGCGAACGGTTTTCTCGCTGAACTCAACCACGGACTGAATGAGGTCTCGGTTGCCTTCGTTGAGGATGCCTTCCTCCTGCCCTGCTTCGATTAGCGCGTCCACGGCTTCGGCCTGACTTTCAGGCTGCTCCTCGCTGTGCTCCTTGGTTAAAGCGGCTACAGACTGCAAGAACCCCAAGACCAGGGTTACCGGAAGCACAATGTAAATTAGAACTCGGAGAAAAAGAGTCCAGCGGATGAGCCATTGTCCAGACGTGCGAGAGAAAAAAACGAATGGCAGAAAACGGTTGCAAATGATAACGATTAAAATAAGGCTCAACGTCGCCTGAAGAACTTCTTGCAGACTCCACGTTCCGTCGCGAAACACCATGAAGCCCAACAGCATGGCGACGGCAGCTGTCGTCAACTGGGCGAGCACAGCCATAGACAGCGCTGCACGGGCTCGCGATACATCCAGGCGAGGTTCGACCTCTTTTTCGAACATATCAATGTTTGCCTGGAAATCGCGGGAAAGAAATTTGCCAATTTCAGAATAGACGCGATCAACATAGGAAACCAAAGTCAAAAGGCCAAGCAGGATGAGAAGCGTGGCAGCAATTCCGAAAGTCATCGCTTCAACTCCGAAGTCCTGGCCGCTTTGATCTTTAAAGATTTGTCCCAGAAAGATTTGTCCCGAGAAGATTTTTCCCGAACTCTTGGAAGTGACCTATTCCTTTCGATCAGTCCGACAGGCAATTTCAGCACCGCTCGGAGTCGTTGCTCTTCGCGGTACATTTCTCCACGATCGCTTTCATGGTCGTAACCGGCGAGGTGAAGTATCCCATGCACGATGAGGATTTTGATTTCAGCAGAAGTTGGGTGTCCTAACTTACCGGCGTTCTCTTTGGCAATCTCAAGGGAAATTGCAATTTCACCTGCAAGGCCGTCCATTCCATTCGCCGGAAAAGACAAAACGTCTGTCGCCTGATCTTTGCCTCGAAAGCGGGTGTTTAAGCTTTTCATCTCATTGCTGGTGGTCACAAGCACATTGACTAATCCCGGAATCGGAAGAAGACGGCGGACCTTGGTTACAAACCTTTCCAGGGAAGCATTATTAGTTCCCGCGAGGCGGGACCGAGAAATGATCATCGCGATATGCAGGCAATTGTGATAAATAAGGAGGGCTGCCTGAGGCCCTCTTGCTGTTCCGAAAATTATCCTTCGCTTTCCATCGGCGTCGAGGCAATCTCAGCAGCGGCATGAATCGGACTGGCTTGAGTAGGCTGGTTCGACTTTCCATTGCTAGCGGGCTTTGCTTCGAGCAATGACATTTGCGCTTCGGCAAGCTTAACCTTGTGCTCATCGTATGCCCGTATAATCCGCTGCACCAGATGATGGCGAACCACATCGCCTTCGTCGAATTGTACGAATGTAAGGCCCTCGACTTGCTTGAGTACATCCGCAGCTTCGAGCAGGCCGCTGCGGCGCGCGCTCGGCAAATCTATCTGCGTTACGTCTCCGGTGATTACTGCTTTGGAGTTGAAGCCAAGACGGGTCACAAACATCTTCATCTGCTCGGAGGTTGTGTTCTGAGCCTCGTCCAAAATTACGAATGAGTCGTTCAGCGTGCGGCCACGCATGAACGCGATGGGAGCGATTTCGATCACGTTCTTTTCCAAATAGCGGTCAACCTTTTCAGGTTCGAGCATGTCATACAAGGCGTCGTACAAAGGGCGCAGATAGGGGTCTATTTTTTCTTGCAGCGTGCCCGGCAGGAAGCCAAGCCGCTCCCCGGCTTCCACTGCGGGGCGCGCCAGGATGATGCGGTTCACGCGCTTCGAAAGCAGGGCGGAAATCGCCATTGCGACCGCGAGATAAGTCTTGCCGGTGCCCGCGGGGCCGATGCCGAAAACCATGTCATATTTTTCAATGGCGTCAAGATAGCGGCGCTGGTTCAAGCTCTTGGGCTGCACCGTGCGGCGGCCAAACGACCGCAATTTTCCGGCCTCAGCCAAGCCGCGCAACGTCGCTTTTGGGTCGGCGACCAGCACTCGCAACATGCTGTTTAAATCGCCATTGTGGAATAGATGCCCCGACCGTTGGAGTTGGTCAAAATCAGTAAAAACCTGCTCGGCGCGCGATACATCGCCGGGTGTGCCTTCAATTTGGATGGATTCAGATCGCAGATCAATATTGACGTTCAAACCATCTTCGAGAACGCGAAGATTCTCATCCCGCGTACCGAAAAGCGTTTCAATGTTGGGACTAATCGCAATACTTTTCTTCATTCAGTTTTGGCGTATCCTCCCACGCGTGTTTCGCGTTTCAAGTTCAAATTCGTCCGGCAACTTAGATGGCATTTTGACCAAACACGCATGCCCGCATATTGCGAACACCGAATCAAAATGTCGTGTCTGGGATGAACCAACCGGGATGCTCGCTGACCAAGCGCAAGCAGGTTCCATTGCCGTTAGCCTACCCCTGCAAAAGATGCTAGTCAATGCCCTGTAAGTAGCAGCCCGGACCCGTCTCTGCTAGGTCTTTGCCCTGTATAATGAAGTAGTTCAGATGGTTTCGACCCTTCCACATGACACGTCAATCTCGCCCTCTGTGGGCGAGCACGCAGGCATTCCCGCCGCGTCAGATTTCGGCGATGTTCCTGCCGAATTCGAGGCATTGCTTTCGGGCTGCGGCGTTTATGACGTGCCTTGGCGTGCCAAAATTTCTCTCACCGCGTCTGACCGCGTCCGTTGGCTGAATGGCATCATTACCAACAATGTCAGGGACTTAGCCGAAGGCAAGGGGGTCTATGCGTTTTTGCTGAATCCGCAAGGACGAATACTGGGCGATCTGTACGCATACAATCGCGGCGATTCCTTGCTCGTGGACACAGACCGCTCCCAGTTGCAGAAAGTGCTAGGGATTTTCGATAAATACATAATCATGGATGACGTCGAAGTCACTGATGTCAGTGAAAAACTTTGCGCAGTGGGAATCACAGGACCGAAGGCGCTTGGAGTGTTGCAAGCGGCGGGATTGGAATTTCCGGGACTTGAGCCGCTGAGCTTTGTTGATCTGACCTGGCGGGAGGTTTCTGTGACAGTGGTTCGAGGTGATAGTCCGAGTGTCGAATCTTATGAAGTGTGGCTGCCTCCGGAAAATAAAAGTTTGCTTCTAGGTACGCTAGAAAAATCTGGAGCCACGCCGGCGGGAGCCACTGCGCTGGATTTGCTTCGCATCGCGCAGGGGATTCCGCAATACGGGCAGGATATTCGTGAGCGCGATTTACCTCAGGAAACTGGGCAGGAGCGCGCTCTGCACTTTACCAAAGGATGCTACATCGGCCAGGAAATCGTCGAGCGAATTCGATCGCGCGGAAATGTTCATCGAATGTTTACTGGATTCACAGTTGAGGGCGCGCTCCCACTGCCCGGAACCAAGATCAATGTGGACGGCAAAGATATCGGGGAGATTACGAGTTCGGCTTCATTGCCGCTTCG
The DNA here is from genome assembly GCA_963720075.1 of uncultured Acidobacteriaceae bacterium. Taxonomy (GTDB): domain Bacteria; phylum Acidobacteriota; class Terriglobia; order Terriglobales; family Acidobacteriaceae; genus PALSA-188. The sequence goes on from CAVREG010000019.1 coordinate 424,700, forward strand.
GGGCGATTCATATTTGGTTGCACTGGGATATATCCGGCGCGAGATAGCGATGCTCGATAAGCCGATTCAGATTGACCGTGCGAAGCTCAAGGTCACCCGTATTCCATTCACTGAAGCATTCAAACATTGAGGAAAAACATGTCAGAGAAAAAGCAGGAAAGTTTTACCGTAACTGACCGAAGATTGTTCACCAGTGATGGTGAAGTACGCAAGGATATTTCGGAGGAACAAGTTTCGACTTCTACTCCTGCTCCTCCCGCGGCTGCGGCTCCAAGCGCTACTGCCTCTTCACACAGTGCCGTTGCCAGCGAACAAGAAATGCGTCCGGCTCCAACCGCAGCGGAACAGCAGGAACAAGCCGACGCTTACCGCAAGTCTTCGAAAGATTTAGATTCGCGCGTCGAACAGAGCGGTCATTCGTCCAAAGAACTGGAAATGACTTTTGAGCGATTCATGGCATCTCTCTACATGACCGCGATGTTGCAGCTTGGCCTTATGCAAGAAGAAGGCGGTCAACCAAGCCTTGATCTGATCGGCGCGCGCCAAACCATTGATACACTGAGCCTGCTCTCAGAAAAAACTAAAGGGAATTTAACTATCACGGAAGCTAGCTTTTTGCAGAATTGTCTCTACGAGCTGCGCATGGCCTACGTTGAAGTCAATAATGCCCTAGCCCATCCACCGCAGGCACCCTCGTCCGCCGCCGCGAAGCGATGAAGGCTACTCTAACCGTGTTGGGAAGTGGAACTTCAGTCGGGGTTCCAACCATTGGTTGCGACTGCGCGGTGTGCAATTCCACCGATCCCAAAGATCGCCGTACCCGTCCCTCTATATTGGTCGAATACGACGGCAGGTCGGTGCTGATTGACACTACTCCTGATTTTCGCGAACAGGCGATTCGTGAGCACATTCGCAGGTTGGACGCCGTTCTCTATACACATCCGCACGCAGATCATCTTTTGGGAATTGACGATCTCCGGCCTTTAAGCTATCAGCATCGGCCCGGGAAATTGCCGCTGTACGCGCGACCGCAGGCGGTTGAGTTCATCCGCAATATGTTCGGATATATTTTTTCGCCTGTATATAAATTCGGAGGGCTTCCGCAGCTTGAACTAATAGAGATTACGGGACCGGTCGAACTCTTTGGAGCGAAGTTTGAACCGGTTACGGTCATTCATGGAGAAATTGAGATTTTAGGATTCCGATTCGGGTCGGCGGCTTACCTCACCGATCATAGCGAGATTCCAGGAGCTTCAATGGCTCGATTGCAAAACCTGGACGTTCTCTTTCTCGACGCATTGCGGCATCAGCCGCATCCAACGCACTCTACGGTGGAGAACTCATTGCGAATCGTGGAGTTGTTGCAGCCGAAGCGGGCTTTCTTTACTCATATTTGTCATGACCTGCCGCATCAGGCTACGAACGCTTCGTTGCCGGATAACGTCCGGCTATCGTATGACGGAATGAAACTGAACTTTGAAATTTAGGGCGAAGGATTTTTAGCATTTCTCGCAATCCAATGAATGTTTTTCTCAACCTCGACGATCTGCCTTCGGATTTCGGCCCCACGATTGTCAGCATCGGCAATTTTGACGGAGTACATCTGGCTCACGCGCGGGTGCTGCAAGAAATCGCGCGGCGCGGGATGGCGCAGGGAAAGCGTTCGCTGGCTGTAACTTTTGAACCACATCCGATGCGAGTGCTCCGTTCGGGAAATGGACTCAAGCTCATCACACCGACGGCGGAGAAGCTTAACCTTCTGGGGGCTACAGGAATTGACGCAACCGTTGTTCTGCCCTTCACCAACGATCTCTCTGAGATGACGCCTGAGAAATTTGCCCGCAACATCCTCAAAGACAGGTTGCGCGCCATTGAAGTGCACGAAGGTTATAACTTTCGTTTCGGATGCAAGGCTTCAGGGGATGTGGTTCTGCTAAAGAAGCTCGGCGGATCTTTGGGGTTTGACGTAGTGCTTTATGCCGAGATGCGTGTCGGTGAAGATCCGGTGTCGAGCACCCATATTCGAACCTTGTTGGAGGGCGGCGAAGTGACTCGGGCGCGGCATCTCTTGGGGCGGCCTTTCAAGATTCAATCTACGCCTGCGCGGGGACGTGGATACGGCTCCAGATACACGGTTCCCACAATTAATTTGGGAGTATACGAGGAACTTGTTCCGGAAGATGGCGTTTACATCACTCGCACTATGGTGGGTGAAGAATGTTTTGACTCGGTGACGAATGTGGGAAATCGTCCAACCTTCGGTGCCGACTCGTTCGCCATTGAGTCTCACCTGCTGCATTTTCATCCTCTCGAAGTAAGTGAAGAAACCCAAATTAAGATTCATTTCCTCAAACGCCTGCGTAACGAAATCAAGTTCCCATCGGTGGAAGCTTTGCGCGAACAAATTGGACGGGACATAAGGAAAGCGCAGCGCTATTTTCGTTTGCTGGATTCAAAATCTGGCGCTGGTGTGCAGTAGGCGACACTTCCATTGTCTGCGTGAAGGCACCTAGGTAGGTTTGGTCAAGTTCGCCTTCCCTCCGTTTGTCTCGGGCAACTGCACGATAACAATCGCCGCGAGTACCATGATCATTCCCACACCTTGAACGGGCCGCACTGTTTCGCCCAACACAACAGAAGCGATCAGAATGGTAAATATCGGTTCCAGGCAGCTTGTCACGATCGCGCGTGTGGGTTCGAGATATTGCAATCCAGCAAAATAAAACGAGAACGGAATCAACATTGAAGTCAGGGAAAATACCGCTAGAAACAGCCATTGCGTTGCCGAGTAGTGGGCAGCAATGATTTTCCACGGCGGATTGAGGATCAGCCAGAAGACTGACGCCGCCAGCATCATATAAAGCATGACCGTCCAGTGATCATGCCTTGCGACTATGCTATGGCCACTGATGTTGTAGAACGCATATGAAAACGCCGCCAGCAATGCGGCCACGATACCTAGCGAATTAAGCGGCGCTCTGGCGGAACTGAACATTCCAATGGCGATGGCGATTCCGAAGACCGCCAGCGCGACCGCGGCTAACTTTTGAATCGTCGGCTTCTGAAAGCCCCGCGCAACCATATAGAGCAAGACCCAAACCGGCGCCGTGTATTGCACGGTGATAGCGGTCGCAACGTTGGTTTTCTGGATTGCCAGGTAGTAAAAATAATTGGCTCCCGCCAGTCCAAAAACACCGAGCAGCGCCATGCGTCCGAAATCGGCGCGAGATAGTTTCAAACGTTCCCAGCCCCGCAGCGCGAACAGGATGGGAAAAAGAAACAGCAAAGATAACGTTGTGCGGCTCTGCGACAAAATCAGCGGATCAATCGAACCAAGCGCGCGGCCATGGAAAAGTAGGCGGCCAGTGAACGCCGCGCGTCCCATGGTTGCCGAGACTCCCCAGAAGAATGTCGCGGTTGCAATGTATAGATATCCAAGGAAGCGATGCGTTGTTCTAGGCAATTGAATAAGGTTCTGCGCTTGTCATCGAACCGAAACTCTCGAACCGAAACTCTCGAAGCGAAACTCTCGAAGTGAACCGCTCGAAACGAAACGCCGATGTCGCGCGGCCCTTCGTTGGAGGAACGACAATTATCGCCGATTATCGGTTCTCGGCTCAGGATGAATCAAAACCCGAAACAGTTCTGGCGCTTCCTGTTTGAATCGGATTTCCAACTCAGTCGAAATATCGTGCACTCGCGAAAGCGGCAGGTCATCCGACAAAGTGCAATGGCAGGAAACATAAAGTCTTCCGCGAACGCGTTTGATGGCGATATCGTGCATGTCGAGAATCTCTGGAAACTCGGACGCAATCTTTTTAAGCCGCTTTTCCAATCCTGCATCGCGCAGAATTTCGTCTCCCCTTTCTATGGTCGCCGGCTCACTCTCAATATGAGTCAAAATGGAGGAGATCTCGGGCACCTCGTTGCGGATTTCCGATTCCAGCAAGGTCACATGATCGTGCCCTTCCTTTAAACTCAAGTGCTCGTCAAGTTCGAGATGCTGTTCAACATGCAAGCGGCCCCGCAAGTTCTGGATACTTACATCGTGCACGTTGTAATTGTGCTTCGTGGCGACGGCGCGAACCCGGTCAAAGATGTTTTCCGTGTATGCGGCTCGCGGTGTGGAATGGACTATGACATCCGCATCCGGCAAAACATGGTGCACGGCGGCGGTAACGGCCTCGGCAACCTGTTCAGAGCGTTGAAACGTCACATTCCGCGCCAGACCAATGGAGAGATCGGCAAAGTATTTGTTCCCTGCTCGGCGAATGCGGACGCGGTCTACTTCGAGCAATCCCTCGACATTCCGCACTGCTGCGATGATGCTAAGGCGAACCCCTGCCGGCGCGGCGTCTAGCAAGGCGTCAACCGTCTTGCGGGCAAGTCGCGAACTCACATAGACCACGACCCCGGCAACAAAAAGGGCTGCCACCGGATCGGCATCGCGCAGCCATCCAACGGCAAATTTACGTCCGAGCATCACGAGCAGCAGGCCGGCCACAACGACACCGCTCGACCATATGTCGGTCGAATAGTGAAGAGCATCAGCCTCTAGAGCCTGACTATCGTATTTGACAGCGATCTTACCCAAGGCGCGGGACCGCCAGAAATCCGTGAGCATCGAGAAAAACATAACGAGAAAAGCGGCTACGGTAGGCTCGATATCAACGTGACGAAAAAACAAGCGGTGAATGGCTTCATAGATGATCCAGACACAGGTAAGCAGCAATAACCCGGTCTCAATAAACGCCGAAAAGTTTTCGACTTTTCCGTGTCCGTACTGATGGTCGGCGTCAGCGGGCTTATCAGAGACCTGTACGGAGAAAAGCGTAATGACAGATGCGATAAGGTCGAGAGCGGAATGTGCTGCTTCCGAAAGAATGCCCAGGCTGCCCGTGGCCACGCCAACAATCACTTTCAAAGTAGTAATCGCGATGGAGGCCAAGACCGACCTTCCCGCGACCGCGCGCTTTTCCCTCCGCATGGACTGGGGGCTGTAAACCAGGTGCGCTTCCGGCATGAGTGCATTATCGCCGGAGCAACTACTTTCGCCAACTTGAGTTGCGCTGTGGGCCCATGGAAGTCACTCCCGCCAACGATTCTCCTCGGCACTGTGCTACGATTTCGATGTCCTTTTCTGAATCCTCTGGAGGAATCTCCAACATGATGCGATTTGTTCTGGTATTTCTGCTGGCCACGAGTTTCGCGGCGGCCCAGGAAACAAGCTCTCCGGCTGCGGCTCCGGCATCACCCAAATTGACCGAATCGCCGCACACCAAAGTTGCCCAACCTGGTGTGGCGGCAAATCCGGCGGTCATTACAATCAACGGTATTTGCAATTCTGCGGCCGCAAAAGCACCATCGCTAAAGAACCCGGCCCATAGGAGTGCCAGTTCCGAATGCAAGACAGTCGTGACTCGCGCCGAATTCGAACGATTGGTGGATACGCTGCAAGTGCCGCCAGCGGCGAAAAAACAATTCGCGGCTCAGTATGCTACTGCACTGATAATGGCCAATGAAGCTCACCAGAAAGGATTAGATCGCGGCGAGCACTATGAAGAACTTTTGAAGCTGGCACGATTACAAGTTTTGACGCGGCAACTCGCCCAGAATCTCCAGGAAGAGTCCGCAAAGATCTCCGATCAACAAATACGAAACTATTACCAAAACAATCAGGCCGCATATCAAGAGGCTACTCTGGACCGGCTCTATATCCCGCGCACGCAACAGCAGGAACCCTCCAAGGACAGTCCAAAAGAATCGGACGCCGATACCAAGAAACGAGAAGCGGATGCCGAAGCTGCGATGAAGAAGGAAGCGGACGACCTGCGGGCACGGGCGGCAGCGGGAGAGGATTTTACAAAATTGCAGGCGGAAGCCTACAAATTTGCCGACTTCAAGGCGATGCCTCCGGCGGTAAAAATGGAGAAAGTACGCCGCACCTCATTGCCACCATCTCAAGCCAGCGTTTTCGATTTGAAATCCAGAGAAGTGTCGCAAGTATTAGCCGACCCTAGCGGATATTTTGTTTATAAGCTGGAACAGAAAGACGCCATACCTTTCGATCGCGTACAAGACGAAATTCGGACGGCGCTGCAAAAACAAAAGATGCAGGATGCTATGCAGACAATGCAACAATCCGCGACGCCAAGTTTCAATGAGGCATATTTTGCATCTGGGTCACCCGCGCCGCCATCCCTTAATCCGGGAATGCCGCCGCGGACTCACCCTGGCAACACCGAGCCTTCTACCGGGCCGAAGTAATGGATGAAGAAAAGCCGAACATTGTGGTCACCGGAATCTCCGGTAATCTCGGGCTTAGCCTTCTGCCGCAACTCAAAGGATATAGAGTTACCGGCATCGGTCTGACTCCGCCGGAGACCACCCATGCCCTTCACTTTGTTCGGTTGGATTTGGGTCTGGAGGAATCGTGCCGCGAATTGTTCCTCTTGATGCGATCCTTACGTCCGATTTCGGTTATTCACCTGGCCTTTGTCGCCGACCCCTTACGTGCTGGGATCAGCGATGCCGATCGCGCCTGGCAAATCAATGTCGGGGGCGCAGCTCGCGTATTCGAAGCCTTGACGGAAGTGAACCGGGATGAAGAGATCATAAAGAAATTCGTTTTTGTCAGTTGCGCGTTCGCCTACGGGGCGAATCTTCCACAAACCGTGAGCGAAGATCAAAAGCTCACTGCTTCTTCGCTTCCGATTGCAATTCATAAAATGGAGGCAGATCAGGCAATTCAGCAACGTGCTCCTTCGGCAAGAGGTTGCAGCGTGTATCTGTTGCGGCCGGCAACTTTCGCAGGTGCAGGGGCTTTGAATTATCTGATCGCAGCTTTCCGCGGCACTCCAAGCGATCGCAGCAGCGTCGGCGCAAGGTTGATTAAGAATGGCAAGCGCCTACCTTGCATCCTTCCATGGGGAAAGAAACATCTACAGCGGCAGGTTCAGGTTGTTCAAACCGAAGATGTTGCACGAGTAATTACGTTTATCTTGCGAAAGTCAGAGCCGGAGTCAAGACGGCTCACCGTTCTAAACATTTCAGGACGGGGCGAACCGATTGCATTACAGCGTTGCGCCGAAATGGCGGATGCAAAGCTGCTGCGGCTTCCGGGCAAGTGGGGACGGCGACAACTGCTGGGCTTTCTGTGGAAATTCGGGGTCTCTGAAATCCCGCCGGAGGCGACAGATTATCTCTCAAGCACTCCGATCATGAATACGGAGCGTTTGCGCGAATTTCTCGGGCCATATTATGAGGATGTAATTCAATACACAGTTTCCGATGCTTTCGCCGATGCCTTTGCCTCATCTTCCCATTTGGAAGTTGAGCCCTCCACAACACATGAAATGGATCACGCCTGAACTGGCTTCTTGGCTCGGAAGAGACCTGCGATTCCAAACGTGTAAGGCGTCCACGAGACTTCGGTCAGACCGGCGCACTTCATGCGCTCGAGCATTTCTTGGGGAGAAGGAAATCGTTCCACTGAAGCCGGAAGATATCGGTAAGGCCCCTGAACACCGGAGATAAGCGATCCCACCGCAGGCAGCACGTGCTTGAAATAGATTCGATAAAACTTTCCCATCAAGCCACCGGGTTCGCCGAAATCAAGAATTCCACACTGACCTCCGGGACGCAGAACCCGCACCGTTTCCCGCAAGCCAGCGTCATAGTCGGCCAGATTTCTAAATCCGAACGCAGAAGTCACGAGATCAAATTGCCCGCTGGGAACCGGCAAGCGCAGCGCGTCGGCCTCAATCCAGCGCAACGAAGTTCCAGCTGACTTATCCTTGGCTCTTTGCAACATGGGGTGAGCGAAATCGGCTCCGACGATGGCCGTCGAATCTTTTAAACATTTTCTCCAGAGCGCAAGCGTCAAATCACCGGTCCCACAACATAAATCCAATACCTGAGCATTTGGTTGGGACAAGATGGCGGCAAAGCTTCGCGCAGTTCTTCGCCACCAAAGGCGATCAATATTGAACGAGAGCACGTGATTAAGCAGGTCATATCGCGGAGCGATAGAAGTGAACATCTGGCGCACTGCCCGCGCAGCAGTTTCGGGATCGCCGGCCCCATCAGGAGCCGCTCCGATAACAATGACCTTATTCGATGCGGCGATTGAATTTGCTTCCACGATGTTTTTGTAAGGATCAGTACACGTTACCACTCGTTCGGCAATCTGGGATTGAGGTTTACCAGGGCTGACCGCAAAGGCAAAACAGGACGGACCACGTAGGCCGTACATTACGGCGACGTGTAGATTCAATCCGTCCCCGTCCGCTGAAGGTGATTTTCCTTGAAGCCGCTCCGAACGGGAGGTGATCGCCGAAGCCTGTCGCGGGTAGAAGCGATTGCTGTCCGGATGTCTTCGGGCCTGCGATCAGTTATAGCTGCAATCTCGATCACCGAGAAGCCTTCGAGAGTGTGCAAGACAAAAACCTCTCGATCGCTTCCGGTGGCATCGCGGAGAGCAAATTCTACGAGGGAAATCAATTCATCTGCATATGCAATGTCTTCTGGCGTTCCGGTAGTGCTGTCTGCGATCACATCGCGTTGACTTATGAATTCGTCGGGCTGATGGAATTCCAATTCTGTATCGTCGCTGCCGGTCCCATCGGATCGGTGAGCCGGGCGGTCCAGTGGAAGATCGGAAGCTCCCTGGCTCGATCGGGAAGTTAGATCATTGATGCTCTGTATAGCGAGACGATAGAACCATGGCTCGAACGCTAAATCCTCCTGCCCTTCTCCAACATCGCCCAAAGCGCGGACCACAACCTCATCCACTACTTCATCTTTCGTCACAGAAGAGGAACTGATTTGCCCAGACGCCTCTCGAAAATATAATTCCCGCTCTACAAAACGTTCCAATCGCCCGAGATGAGAGTTCACATACGAACGAACATCGTCCGATACTGCGACGGTTCTGCGGTCCGCCGCATCAGCATTTTCAAACGGGAGTTGGCCTAACTCCACGCGCTCCCCGTCAACGGAATCCCGTGTGCCGCGACGGTGCCACTTATGCGAGCTGCGAAGCAGGGCCTTGTGCTTTCCGACTTGCAGAACTAAATCATCCGACGCAGCTTTCAGCGCCCCTAGTACGTTCGCAGCGGATTCATGCGCAGCCATTTGACCGGAGGGAAGACGCAAATTCCAGGAAACCACGGCGCCTTCGCGCGGGGAGTTTTGCTCGATGAGTCCTTTCAAATGCACAAGGTCAGGGCGGAAAGCGCGCAAGCGCCGATTCAATTTTTCCAGCAGGTGATTGATTTCTCGCTCAATGTCGGGGGTTCTGTGAACTTTGTAGCTGATGTGGACGTTCATTCGACGCTCGCTGACTTGGGCATTGTTCCACCCTTCCCAATTCTAACTCGATTGAGCACTCATGCAGTGCAACTTCATACGACGGGTGCGCCCTCTAAGATTTAGTCACTCACGAAAAGGTTGGCCCATGAAACTGAGGTATTGGCTTCTATTTGCCCTAATTGTATTCACCACACTTTTTTGCGGGTGTGGCGGAGGAAGCGCATCTCCGACGGGGGGCACTTCCGGCGGCCCGACCGGAAGCGGCGGCATTCCTCAGGTTGCGCACGTTTTTGTTCTCGTGGAAGAGAACCATGGCTACGGCGACGTTATTGGCAATACCGACATGCCATATCTAAATAGCCTGGTATCGGCATATGGATTGGCCACCCAATATTTCGCTGACGCGCATCCGTCGCTGCCAAACTATTTCGAATTAACCGTAGGCGCCAGTACGGCGATCACGGGGACCCAGGGCGATGGTTATTCCGGCACAGTCACTCAGGATAATGTTGTGCGGGCACTAGTATCGGCCGGCAAGAGTTGGAGGTATTACGGTGAGAGCATTCCGCAAATTGGATACGAAGGTCCCAATACCGGCGCATACTCTCGTGGCCACAATCCTTTCTCTTACTTCTCCGACGTGCAGAATACGCCTGCTCAAGCGGCCAATATGGTCCCGTTCACCCAGTTCGCATCTGATCTCAGTAGTGGCACATTTCCGGAGTATGGCTTTATCGCTCCCGACTTAAGCGATGACGCGCATGATTGCCCATCGGGGATGTCCACTTGCACGGATACTCAAAAGTTAGCCAGCGCCGATCTGTGGCTGAAGACGAATATTGATCCCCTTATAAAAAGTTCGGCCTTTCAAAATTGCCTGCTCATAATTACTTTTGACGAAGGGGATGCCAGTGATTCCGCCAATGGTGGAGGACGCGTGGCAACGCTCATCATTAGCCCCAAGGCGAAAGCGGGATACCAATCAACAACCCTATATCAACATGAGAGCACGTTGCGGTTGACGATGAAAGCGCTTGGCGTACCGGATTTCCCGGGCGCAGCGGCTACCGCGCCGGACATGACGGAGTTCTTCCAGTAGCCGGCGTCTACGAGACGGGCAAACCGTCTGAAGGAGGCCTGGTTTCACACCGCGACGGTAACTGATGTTTCCGTGCGCGTCACCGGACGGTAAAGGGTATCTCGTTCGATGGGTTCGCGTCCGGCTTCCTTGATTAGTCGTACCAGATCTTGACGCCGCATGCCTTGCGGAGTGGTCGCGCCGGCGTCGTGATAGATTTTTTCTTCAATGACCGTTCCGTCAATGTCATCGGCTCCGAAGCGAAGAGCAATCTGCGCGATTTTCGGAGTCATCATCTGCCAGTAGGCTTTGATGTGAGGAAAATTATCGAGGACTAATCTGCCAACTGCAATCTGCTTCAGATCCAACATCCCTGTTGTTTTGGGCAGATGTTGAAGCGGAGTGTTATCAGGATGGAACGCCAGCGGGATAAAGGTTTGAAATCCGGCAGTCTCGTCCTGTAGTTCGCGTAGTTTTAATAGATGATCTACGCGGTCTTCATCGTTCTCTACGTGCCCATACAACATCGTCGCGTTCGATTTCAGTCCAATCTGGTGGGCTAGCTTGGCAGTTTGCAACCATTCATCGCCGTCAATTTTGTGGTCGCAAATAATATGACGTACACGGTCAGCGAAAATCTCTGCGCCCCCTCCGGGCAATGAATCCACCCCTGCGGCTTTCAGTTGGCCCAGTGTTTCGGCGATCGAAAGCTTGGCTCGTTTTGCGAGATAAGCCACCTCGACCATCGTGAAGGCTTTTAAATGCACTTGCGGGAAGCGCTCTTTGAGTCCAGAAATCAGATCCAGGAAATACTGAAACGGCAAATCAGGATGCAACCCGCCAACAATGTGAAACTCGGTAACCGCTTCGCTGTATCCCGATGCGGCAGTCTCGAACACCTCTTCGAGCGCCATGGTGTATGAGCCGGTCGTATCTTTCTTGCGTCCAAATGCACAGAGACGACAGGCCGCCACGCAAACATTTGTAGGATTGATGTGGCGATTCACGTTGAAATACGTCCGGTCGCCATGCATGCGTTCGCGGACGAAATTTGCCAGCCAGCCTACGGCGAGAATGTCGGGAGAACGATAGAGGTTAAGCGCGTCATCTTCGTTTAGACGCTCGCGAGCGATGACCTTATCGTGGATTGGATGGAGACGAGAATCGTCCGTTTGAAATGAATGCGGCATTTCTCCGATGATACCCTAGCGGGCCGAGTAAAAGTCACCGGAATGCAAACGAGGGCCGCAAGGCTTTTCCAGCTGTAGAACTGCCCCACTCAAGCCAAAACAGGCTTGAAACGTAGAGGGCATTGCCACCGCGACATCAAGCCGCGAACCTGTCAAGCGGCCCCCCAAGACGCGACTTTGGGTTGGCGAAAGTGAGTCTGGCAGCCAGTTCTTCGAGCAAGATTGCGTCTTTTAACACGCAGACGGGTTCGCTGGACGCCGAGCATCTGACCAGCCCTGGTTCTACGCTCGGCACAGTGGCGTACATGTCACCGGAGCAGGCCAAGAGCAGGACCTGGATGCGCGCACCGCTGATCGAAGCGGTGCTCTAGAGATCGGGCCAGGAGCTTGCTATTCCATGGCGAGACCTCCGCGCTCATTTTCAAAGCAATTCTCGATTCTGATCCGCCGTCGCCAATTCGCTTCAACCGGGATATTCCTCCGAAGGTAGAAGAGATGATAATCGTGCGCTGGAGAAATCACCAGCAATTGCGCTACCAGACGCCAACTGGAGATTCGAGTGTATAGTCAAGGCTGAATCAATACAGAGGTAGTGCTCGTCTCGATGGTTGCGAGTTCAGGTACGGTAGCTGCGGCTCACGAAAGCGGATCGAGCATTGCTCAGCCCGGAATTACGCATCCTATCGTCGCCCAGTCGCCAGCGGCATCGGGTTCCTCGCCTGCGGTTGCTCCATCTCCGTCGTCGGGTGCCGTGAAGGTCCCAGATCGTGTAGAGAAAGATCGCGTGGAGACGATCGCCCCCGCAAGCCTGCCCCGAGCGAAGCCGAGGGGTCCAAGCCGAGTGAAGCTTGGAGCTGATGTCGGGGCGGAGTTTCTGTTATTTGATTTGCCGCCTCTGGTTCTTCTCGCGCCAGACCGCACACCAACTGACTGACAAGGACACCGTCGTTCTCGCCGATTTCAGCAATGAAACGGGCGATGAGGTGTTCGACGACACGCTCAAGCAGGCACTCAGCGTGGCTCTTAACCAGTCGCCGTTTCTGAATGTGCTCCCCGACAACAAGGTCGCGGCGACCTTGAAATTGATGTCCCTTCCCGTGGGCACGAAACTCACGCCCGATGCGGCCCGCGAGCTTTGCCAGCGCGTGGGCAGCAAGGCGTACATTGCCGGATCAATTGCCAGCCTGGGCAGCGAATACGTGCTGGGATTGAAGGCGGTGAATTGCCAGAGTGGAGACCCGCTGGCCGAGGAGCAAGTGACGGCTGCGTCCAAGGAAAAGGTGCTGGACGCGCTGGGACAGGCGGCATCCAAGTTGCGCGCCGAGTTGGGCGAGTCGCTGGCGACGGTGCAGCAGTTTGATGTTCCGCTCGAACAAGCAACTACGTCTTCGCTCGAAGCTCTGAAAGCGTTCAGCCTTGGCACCAAGGCACGTAATGAGAAAGGCCCCGCCGCAGGTCTCCCTTACCATCAACGCGCGATCGAGCTTGATCCAAATTTTGCCATGGGCTACGTCGCAGCGGGGTCCGACTACGCCAGTCTCGGCGAGCAGGGACGCGGCAGCGAGTACTACACCAAAGCGTTTCAGTTGCGGGAACATGCCAGCGAACGGGAAAAGCTGGAGATTACCGCCTTTTACTATCAGCAACGTAACCGGAGAATTGGATAAAGCGGCCCAGACGTATCAGGAGGCGATTGAGAGCTACCCACGGTACTGGCCGTCGTACACCAATTTGTGCAATGTGTACAGCGCACAGGGGCAGTATGAGAAAGCCGCGGAGATCACGAGGCAAGCCTTGCGCCTTGCACCGGACTATTTAATTTTTTACGTCAATCTCGCCAACTTTACACTTGCTTTGCAGCGCTTCGACGAAGCGCGTCAGATCATCCACGAAGCGCTGGAGCGAAAAATGGATAATTTCATACTCCACAATGCTCTGTATGCCCTGGCATTTCTCGGCTCGGACTCTCCCGCGATGTCGGAGCAGCAACAGTGGTTTACGGGTAAGCCCGAAGAGAACTTTGGACAGGCTCTTGCATCCGATACTGAGGCGTACGAAGGTCATCTTGGCAAGGCACGGGAACTGACCGAACGGGCTGTGGACTCCGCTGTACGAGCCGATAACAAGGAAGGTGGGGCAATATGGCAGGCGATTGCTGCTCAGCGCGAAGCCGCTTACGGCAATCCTGCGGAAGCCCGGCCGTCGGCGGAAGAGGCTTTGGAGCTCGCTCCCGACAAGTCAAGGAGCCGCAGCTGAAGCCGCCCTTGCATTTGCCATGGCGGGCGACACGGCAAAGGCCGAATCTTTGGCGCAAGATTTAGGAAAGCGCTTCCCGTTGGACACGCAGATGCAATCGCTTTGGCTGCCAGCGATTCAGGCACAGTTGGCGCTGGATAGAAAGAACCCGACCGCTGCCGTGACTGCCCTACAAGCTGCTTCCTCCATCGAGTTAGGCAGCATCGGTTTCGTCACCAATATTTCCTGCCTCTATCCAACCTACGTACGCGGAGAAGCGTATCTCGCCGCCGGCCAAGGGACCGCTGCCGCCGCCGAGTTCAGAAGATTCGATCACAGTGATGGCTGTGCTGGACGGCAATTTTTGTCCTTGTGGTCGTCGTAATCTTTTGGTCGAAATGATAACCTGGCTGCCCCAATTACCGTGGGCCGGTGGGCCGCACACCGGAAGGATGCCAAGTTGCGACTGTTTCTGTAAAACAGCAGATCCCCGCGTGATGGCGCCCGTGCTTCGGAACGACAATTCATCCGGAATTTTCAAGATTTGCTACTACCATAACCGTCTTTAGCTTTTGCGAAGCAAAACATCTCCCGCGACAAACGCGAAGAAGATCACCGAGATAACGCCGTTCATGGTGAAAAACGCCGCGTTAAGTTTGCTCAGATCGTTGGCATGGACCAGCGTGTGCTCGTAAAACAAAAGAAGAGCCACAGCCGCGACACCGATCACGGCCAAAGTGCCTAAATTGAAAACAACGACGAGGGCGATAAGCAGGCCGAGCATCCCCGAATGAAACAATCTCGCAATCCACAGAGATTTCGCAATTCCGCAATAACGCGGAATGGAATGTAATCCTGCCCGGGAATCAAAATCATAATCCTGGCAGGCGTACAAAACGTCAAAACCTGCAACCCAGAAAGTGACGGCCGCGGTCAACAACAGAATTCTTGGATCCAATGAACCTCTGATCGCAATCCATGCTCCGGCAGGAGCTATGCCCAGTGCGAATCCCAACACTACATGAGACCACCGGGTAAATCGCTTGGTGTACGAATAAAGCAGAATAACAAGGAGCGCTACCGGAGACAGCACAAACGTGAGGCGATTAAGCCGCGATGCCGCAAATACAAACGCCAAGCAAGAAACAATCACAAATGCAACTACGAACGATGGGGTAAGCGCACCGGCTGGAAGGGCCCGCATTTTTGTTCTCGGATTCGCGGCGTCGGTACTGGCATCCACTAGACGATTGAATGCCATCGCCGCCGAACGTGCCGTGATCATCGCGACGATAATCCAAATCAACTGACGGGCAGTCGGAAGTCCGCGCGCAGCGAGAAATGCTCCGCATAGGGCAAATGGGAGCGCAAAAATAGAATGCTCCCACTTGATCATCTCCAAAGTGACGCCGAGGCTTTTGAAAACAGGCACAGAGGGATTGTAAAGCAGACGAGCACCATTGCTCATAAGAGGTCGCGCACCTTCCACTAGCGTAGATCGCTGATGAGCTGCGCTCACCTACCCAGAGGGGGACGTCTGGGGCTACCCAAGCTAATCGGACGCAAATCCGTGCGCTCCAATCAAGGGCACGAATCGGCAGGATTCCAGCCGAGTAATCTCTTGCTTCCCATTTTGTTTCCGTATCAGTTGCAGTTCCTGATATTGAGGTGGTCCGACGGGAACGATCATTCTGCCGCCTTCGCGCAATTGTTCAAAAAGCGAAGCCGGCACCTGTGGGGCCGCGGCAGAAACCACGATGGCATCGAAGGGCGACTTTTCGGGCAGCCCATGACTGCCGTCGCCGACCGATATCTTTATGTTCTTATACCCGAGACGATCCAAAGTGGCCTGCGCGTTCTGCGCCAAACCCGCATGCCGTTCGATGGAGTAAACATAATTGCTCAACTCCGCCAGCAATGCGGTTTGGTATCCCGAGCCAGTTCCGATTTCCAATACGACCTCGGAGGGAGTTAGTGACAGGACTTCCAACATTCGTGCCACGATATAAGGCTGCGAGATGGTTTGCCCTTCGCCGATCTGAATCGGATGATCTTCGTACGCCTGCGAGCGATATTGTTCGGCCACGAACTGATGGCGGGGTACTTTTGACGTTGCCTCCAGCACTCGCAAGTCGTTGATGCCTCGCTCGCGAAGCTGCGAATCTACCATCTTTACGCGTTGAGCTCCGAAGGGATCGTTAGATTCGGAAGGAATAGGTTTCATCAAATTCGCTCGCAAAATTCAGCACAAGACAGTGATTGTCCGTGCAGAAAGCGTAGCAAGCTGCGTCTCTATGAAACGTTCGTCGCGACCACCATTATTGAGTTCTACTTCTTGCGTTGACGGATTCTTACGTCGAAGCTAACCACGCCGTTTTCATCTCGAATCGCTACGATGGAAATGTTGCGCGTAACGTTGTATTCCGCCTGAATGACCTGCTGCGAAGTCTGCGCCACGTTCGTGCTGTAAGAGACTGTGATGTTGCTGGCGACTTGCTGCTCGATCGTAATAGCCGGCCCAGCTTGGGTTGGAGAAGTTTCTGTATTCAGGCCCTGGGGATCTATTTTTATTCTGCTGACGCCAAAGAGACGTTGCGCGCGATTGCTGACAGTTGCATTCAGTGCGGCAGCGAGAATCGCATTGGAAGCATCCTGGTTGAACGTGGAACCACCGTTCTGCTGAAGTTGAGTAGATTGTTGAGTGGTCTGGCCAAAAGCGAGCAACGCAATAATATCCGCCGTGGGTAGCGGCGGCTCAGACCGGTAGGTCAGGTTCAATTTATCCGCGGGGCCGTTCAGATTCAAAGTAATGTCATAGTCGCGAACATGAGTGGAAGCCTGCAAATCAACTACCGGGACGGTAGTTACGGGGTTCGTAAAGGTTACGTCACCGCGCTCCAACCGGTACTTGGTTCCGTTGAAGTAAGCCTGGCCTTCGAGCACGTCCGCGCGCCCAAGCAAAACCGATTTTGCCGCAGTTCCTCGAAGGCGTAGATCGGCATCGCCCGAAAGGCGAATTACAGCGGTCTGCATTTGCAAGTCAGGCATGGTCACAACATGCACGTCCAGCCGTATGCGATTCAGTATTGGGTTGGTTTGTGAAATTGCAGCGGATTGCGCCGTGCGTTGCAGATAAGCTCCGAAATCGAAGCCTGGGGTTATTGCCAGCTTTGTGATGGTTATGTCGCCGGTTACAGCCGAAGCTACCGAGGTGCCGCGTAAACTGCAAATCCAGATTCGCCGTGGAACTTACGCCTGGAGGATATCTTAGGCGAACCCCTTCTCCGTGCAACCCCAAATCAAAACTGATCTGGCTCTTATAAAGGCTCGCGTGCCCCCGAAACGCGACCAATCCGCCTCCCACGTGTCCGCTCAAATTCTGAACCTCGAAGCGGTTCTGGTTAAACGTGAGAGATCCGTTCACTCCGCTGAGTGCGCTCGGCGAATCAACGTAGGCAACTGATCCATTCGCAATTTGCATACGCCCTTGCGCAAGCGGACTTGCAATTGTGCCCCCGATAGTCATGTCAACATTGACTGTGCCGGTTGAAGTAAAGTCGGGGTTGTAGGTTTGGATAAGTTGTAAATTCATCTGTCCCCGCGCTCGGAAATCAATATTGCGACTCCCTGCCAGGTTCACCGAGCCGTCCCCGGATATATCGGTGTCGTCGCCGAGCATATGAAAATGTTCGACCTTTAACAAATGACTCGAGAGTGAGAAGCGAAGGGGACCGTCGTTGTGTAGCTTCACACTCTCTATATCGGCGAACATATTCGACAGGTTTCCAGCCAGGTTGATCTCTGAAGGATGGCGAAGCGGACCCTCTAAGTGCAAATCTCCCGCCACTGTGGAATGTCCGGTTACGTGACCGTGAAGGAATGCCTTCAAAATTGAATCCACATCCAAATTGGCAAAATGCAAATCCAAAGATGCCGGCCAGTCTCCCGACGGATGGACGTCGCCGGATAAGCTCAGATTCGCGGTCTTGAATTGCGAGGTCCCAGATATTTGCAGATCAGAACCGTGCGTAACCGCATTCATTGTGAGATCACCAGCCAGCTCCTCCCCCAGAGTCAAATCCCGCAAATGAAGCTGGGCATTGATAGCCGGGGTCTCGAGTGTCCCCGATCCATGAGCCACGAAATCAAGCTGACCCCGAACAGCTACGCGGCTGGCCTGTAACGAAGCAATGCGAGACAGGTCAAAATGCGAACCGGAAACGTCTAGCGTGAAGGCATGCGACAAGAACGTGTAGCTACCATCTCCAGTAACGCGAGCGAGAGACTGAGCCAGTTCGAGACTGGCGAAAACCACTCTGCCGTTACTGAAACTGAGTTTCGAGCTCAGCTGCTGGACGGGCTGCCCATGGATTACAGCATCGCTAATCCGAATGCTGCCATTTCCTTCCGGATCGCTGCGGGTTCCTGCCAAGTGGGCTGAGAGGTCCACAATACCGGTCGCCGGGTAATGATAGCCAGCCATGCCCAACAATTCGGCGAGATTCGCCTGCTGCATGTTGATGCGGGCAGTAAATGGGCTCGACGGGGTGAACTCCCGGTCTTGTAGGCCGAGGTAGAGGTCAAAGTTGATCGCTGTGCTATTGCGGCGCAACAGGCTGTTTCGCAACGCCAGCCCGGCGGGAGAAATCCGCAAATCGGTAATGAATGAGTCCCAATGGACATCCTCTTCCGGCGTGCGGGAAGTTGCGGGGATTACAAAATCGAAGTTCCCCGACTGTAACTTCCCGGAAAACGTAATAGAGGAAAGATGACCTGTCGCTGTGCCATTAAACGATGCCGGGCCGAGGAGTTTTACCGGAACAGGCTGGTCATATCCCGCGGCAATCAGGATGGGCTGCCATTCTCCAAGGTTCGACGTAGAAACGAAAAGCTTGACGGACGCAGAGCTTGAGAGAGTACCCGACGCATGAACCTGCGTGGCCTTGGTGCTGGCGGTAAATTCAGAAATTTCGATCTCGTCTGAGGCTCGCCGGTAAGTCGTGCGAGCATGCCCATTCACTCCCAATTGTCCCGGCTTTGGTGTTGCAGGCGACACCACGTCAAGAACTACGTCCGCCACAGTGTTAATGGGAGAATTCTTCCATCCCGCGGCCACAGTGCCACTTACGACACCGGCCAGGTTCATTTTGACAAATGGACGCCGGGGAGTGGATAAGGCGCTGGCGATCTCGGAAGCGGAAATATTTTTGAGCTTCAAATGAACGGCAGAGGTCAACGCCAGTCGCTGGCTTGTGTTTGATTCTCGAGGGGCCGTTTGCAAAACTCGCCAATTTGTAATCTCTGCGTTACCAGCGACATCGCCGCCCATGATGCGAGCCACTATATCCGGAAGAAGTATCCGCTTGGAATCTATTGAGTATCCGCTGTTAATGCTTGCGTCACGAAGGCTGAAAGACCCATTCAGCCAATTCAGGTCTTTCCCCTGTAATTTCCCTATCGCTGAGAAATCCTTCGCACTCCATGCTCCTTTTCCTGAAGCTTCAATGATGCCACGGCGAATTTCGGGTATGCCCAGCGCGCCTCTCGCTTCTCCAAGATCAAGAATGGCATCGTAAGTGCCGTTAACCACCGGCCTGCCGAAGTTGGTTACCGTACCAGCGGCTTGAATACGAGAACGCCCGGATGTGACTTGAAGTGACTCCACCTCCACGCTGTTCTGACTTAGTCTAAAATGCGTTGCCGCCGTCCACGCGACTGGCGCAAAACTCCGATAGCGCGTGATTGCCTTACCCACCAAAAGACTTGCTTCATAACGCTCGTGGAAGATCGAGTAACTCATATCGGCAGAAACATTATTCGCTCTGAAGTCGAGCGGAATTCTCCGATCTTTCAAAAGCAATTCACCATTGCGCACTTCCAACTGACTGATGGAAAGCGCGAACAGATTTTCGACTGGTGTATTACCGCGACTCACAGGCGTCCTCAGCGCCGGCTGGTTCGTGGTTCCATCTGGATACAAAATGATGTGAATCGCCGGATGTTCAAACACGACGGATTGAAACGCAAGTCCCGAGGTCAACAGGGAGGTGGGCTTGAGACGCACCATCAGGCGATCCACATGGGCGTAAGGAATTTCGCCATTGCGCTCAAGGCCGTGTATTGTCAGATCGCGAACTTCAACCTGGAACTTGAACGGAACGGTGTGTACGCTGCCAACATCCACGCGCCCGCCGGTAATTCTCTCCAATTCATAGACCAGCCGGTTCCGTACCACGGTTTGAAATGAATTGGTTGTGACATACCAGGCAAGCGTGCCCAAAACAGCTATGGCAAGGATTGCGATGACAACTAAATATTTCCCAAGCCTGCGAGAAGAAGGCTTCGCGCCATCATCTGTCATCGGGCGTCACTCATTGAGACTATCGTTGTCGGAAGAATAGGGTTCGGTGCGAATTTCGCTTCCTGCGCGCAGGCTTTGAAGCCATGTGACCAGTAATTCTGATATTTTCTCCTGGGTTAGCAGTTCCTTTATCTTTGGGCTGACCTCAGCCAGAGGCACTTCCTTCGATCCTGACTGATGAAGTTGCGGCAACAGTTCCTGCTGGTAGTAACTTTCGATACTTTTGGAACTTATGTTTGCCGACGGACGCAGATGCACATCTACGAGGCGGGACAATTCCAGTTGCAGCGTGACATGGCGCCGAAGTTCATCTTCTGTCAGTTGATGACCCGCTAACAGAGCCTTCCATTGCGCATCGTTCTTTGCTTCGTCGTACTGCTTTCGAATCTCCGCGATTTGATCCTTAACCTGCTGCTCTCCAGGTTGCACGGAATCAGGAGCACGCATTTGCTCACGCAGCAACTCCTGGTCAATAAGATGATCGAGCGCCGCTTTGCGGACAGCAGAACTTACCGTCTCCAGCGGATGTTTGGCGACGAAGGCCTCGTAGCGGATAGCGTCCTCCCAGTCGCTCTGCAAAATTATTCTCCCATTCACCGTGGCGACGATGCGATCTACAACCTCTGCGGCATGAGCGACTACGGCCCCGATTGTTAGCGTGAGAGCGACGAGCGCAATAGAGACTCTTGAATTCATTAGAAGCTCTGTCCGATGCTGAAATAAACATTGAAATGGCCTACATGTTCCGGGGCAAAAGGACCGGTAATAGCGCCAGTCGGAAATGCAGGAGGATTCAAGTTATATCCGAAGTCGAATCGCACCGGCCCGACAGGCGTTTTGTAGCGTATGCCAAGCCCCACCGCATCCGATATATATTCGTAATTGCATTGCAGAGCGGTGACTTGCTGAAGGCAGAGTTGGGGGTCTTTTTGGCGCCATCGTATGAGGCTGCGAAGCATGCTGCTCCCATCAGTGAATACATTTCCGGCATCGTCAAAAATCGCCAGGCTCACATTGTCCTGAACGTAAGGCAAGGTCATCGGAGGAAGCCGGAGTTCGAGGTTATTCAAAAACAACGCGCTGCCGCCCAGTGGGAAGCCAGTTTGGGGATCTCGCGGGCCGGCTTGGTTCAATCCAAAACCCCGGTGCGAATTGCCGCCTCCGGAAAAAAATCGCTCCGCTAATGGAATTAGAGTTAACGCCGTATTCTCTGGGAATTGCTGCCCCGGCAAAACCGTGACCGTGTTGCGAAAGGGGTCCTCGAGGCCGACCGTTGTCGAACGCGCCAGCACAAATCTCTTGGCGCCAAGCCTGTTTTTGCCGAACGCATGATACGTGGAATTTTGGACCAGAATGCGGCTGAAGTCTGACTCCGACCCGAAATAACTGGAAGCCACGCCGCCATCCACCGTCGTGTAACTTCCCTGTGTGCTTTCAAAAGCATTGTCACGCTTGTCCCGAACATAAGTAAATTCCGGCTCGCCGACCCGAGTTGGTAAGGAAAGCAGCGGAATCAGGTCGGTGCTGATGGCGACGTTACTGGCCTTCACCAGACGATAGTTGAACCGGTAATCCATGGTGGTCGCCTTGCTTATGGTCTGCTCCGCCTGTACCGATCCCTCCAGTCGCTGCGAGGTAAACGTTGTGACGTCGAGAGTGTTGTCGTAGAACGCAGTAATGGAAAGCTTCCAATCTGGATTGTTAAACCATCGCGGAGCCTCATAGCTAACCAAGCCCCGTTGTTGTAACCGGCCCACACGGGAGTCGAACGTGATCGTATGATCGCGACCTCGAAAATTGAGCCTCGTCACCTGGAGCGAAACCAGAGGGCTGACGCCTGTGCTCCCGAGGGGTTGCGTGGTGTTCCCCGTCGGTTGCCCAGTCTGAAATTCGAATCCTCCGCCATAAGTCAGCGTGTATCGTTTTGCTTCTCGGACGTCCACCAAGACGTTTTTCTTAGGCTCAATTCCGTCGGGGTTCTGCACGGCAGTTTGCACCTGACTAAAGATGCCGAGATCATACAACTGCTGTTCAGTCTTCAACATGTCGTCCTGGCTCAGGACATTTCCTGTTCTCATCAACAACTCGCGCTGCACAACGAACGGGCGGGTGAAGTGTAAACCTGAAACAAAAATCCGATCCACGAATAACTGCTCCCCCTCGTGTATGGCGAATGTCACATCCATGCGGTGAGGGTCGTCCGGCATCGGATTCGCGGAAGCTTCGAAGGTAGCGTTGGGAAAACCCTGGTTGAAGTAGTAGTTCAGAATGATTTCGCGGTCATCGGCTATCTTTGAATCCGCGAAAGCCTGTCCGACCGCAGTGTTCAGCACCGGAAAAGGCTCTTGCAGCTTCGCGTTATTTCCAACGATGTGCAATGCGCTCACAATCGTCTGAGGGCCAACATCAATATTCACGAACACGGCCAAAATGTTCTTCTTGCCCTCATAATCATCGGCTACTTTGCTGGTGACCTTGACCTGCTCGAATCCATTGGCGCGATACAGGGTTTCCAGCGTTTTGACATCGTCGTACAGCAATGCCTGGCTGTAGCGGCCGTGCGAAAGTAAACGGCCAGCCGGGACGGTTTGCATGTGGCTGCGAAGCATTTCCTCGGGTAGCCCCTTATCGGCGCTCATATAGCCGGTGATCTCGACTTTGACCAGCTTGTGAAGAGCACCTGCGTCAATGTGGTAGATAATTCGGACGTGAGCGCCCGCCGCACCCGACTCCTTCGTAAATGACACTTTCGCCTCAAAGTATCCGCGGGCTTGCAAATAGTTGAGCAAATTGCGGCGGCCTTCATTTAACAGATCGTCATCAAGCGCATTCTCTTCGTAAACCGGCACGTTCTCCTTCAAGACGCTGCGGCTGATCCGGAATCCTTCCGCCGTGATTGCAACAGTCGGGCCGGAATCAAGTTTGAAATCAAAATCCACCGCGTTCGTCGCCGGAATGTATGCCCGGCGAGAGATCGCAGCCTGGGCCAGCCAGCGATTTTGTTTTTGATACTTTTTCCGCAAACGATCCAACGCGCCCGAAACGCGCTGAACCGTGACTGGGTCTCCACTGTGCATCTTGGTGATGTCCTCAATTTCGTCACGAGAAAAGACGCGATTCCCGGTAACGGCCACCTGCCCAACATGGGCCTGCTCCCCAGGCCTTATGGAGAACACTACAGTGATCTGCTGTGTATCCTCTTGTTTAGTCTCTTGCATATTCACCGACGAGCGGTAGTAACCGTTCTCATCCATCAGTTGCTTGATATTCTTTAACCCCGCATCCACCTTTTCCTGCGTAAACAACTCGCCAAGCTGCAGCTTCGATGCGTTCACGACTTGGCTCGAGGTTGGACGGTTCGGTTCCCCTACGACCCGAACGTCGGCGACAAAATAATTCGAAACAGTCACTATCGAAATTGAAACTCCATCGCTTCCCACGCGCTCGGCTTCGATCTGAATGTCCGCAAACCGTTTCGTGGCAAAAAGCATTTGGATGCTCTGACGAATATTTTCGCGATCCAAAGGCTCGCCGACTTTGAGCGGCACAAGTTGGAGCAAATTCTTCTGGTCCCAGCTCTTGGGAACGTTGGCAAAGTAAATTTCTTTTATCTTAAGATTCTGGTAGCGGGCCAGAGTGTCCAGTGGTCCCATGCCTTGACTGCCACTCTCTGTGACTTGTTGGGCGCCTCCACTTCCTGTAACCGAGCTGCCTGAGGCATTCGCCGCAACCGCTGAGGTAAGCGCTGCCATCATCACAGCATGTGCCAGCACTCCTTTAACTCGCAAATAAGCTCCCTCACGCAGGCGCTACCCTCTAAGCCCATAAAAATGAAGACGAGAACAGGGTTTTCCTCCCTCGCCCGAAGCGTCCCCTATAATAATGGTTTATGAGGTCGGAAATTGGTGATCTCTTCGGCACCCTTAGCTTGCGTGACTTAAATCTTCTAAACCCGGATTATTGAATTTTGATGCGGCCAAATTGGGATTCTGAAAGCCCACCCTCCTTTGACGGCGAAGGCCGCTATTCCCGCCAAGTGCTCTTTCCTGGAATCGGTGCGGAAGGACAGCGGAAGCTTTGCACGTCGCGAGTTGCGATTGTAGGGTGCGGCGCGACGGGTTCCGCCATAGCATCCCTTCTTGGGCGTTCCGGCGTGGGAACCATCCGGATCATTGATCGGGACTACGTTGAGTCCAGCAATCTTCAGCGGCAAACGCTCTTTGATGAAGCTGATGCTGCCCAGTCCATTCCTAAGGCAATCGCTGCCAGCAGGAAATTAGCCGCGTTCAACTCACAGATCGTTGCGGAGCCGCGCGTCGCCGATCTCACTCCGCAAAATATTGCAGACCTTCTTGCCGGGATGCACCTCATTATGGACGGCACTGACAACTTCGAGACAAGATACTTGATCAATGACTTCGCGGTCGAAAATGCCGTTCCGTGGATTTACACCGCAGCCGTGGGCAGCTACGCAGCCAGCATGAATGTCATTCCGGGTAGAACGGCATGCCTGACCTGCATTTTCCCTGATCCGCCGAAAGGCGCGATCGAGACTTGCGAGACCGCCGGCGTGCTGAATTCAACGGTAAATACCGCTGCGTCAATTGCCGCCACGGAAGCAATAAAGATTCTCGTCGGTGCTGAAGACAGTCTGAGACGCACCCTGCTCTCTCTTGACCTTTGGGGAAACGAACGAGCCGAAGTATCCGCCGCAAAACCCCGTCCGGAATGTCGAACTTGCGGCGAGCGTGACTTCAGACATCGCCGCGGTGAGCAACGTCCTCAAATTACCCTCTGCGGACGAAACTCGGTGCAAATCCATGAGAGAGATCGCCCTCTTGATCTCGGGGAAGTAAGCCGGCGACTAATGTCGCACGGCAAGGTGAGCCATAACGAATTTGTCCTGAAATTCTGGCTGGACCCCTATGAAATGACACTCTTTCCCGACGGCCGGGCAATTATTAAAGGAACAGTGGACAAAGCCGTTGCGCGCAGCCTCTACGCAAGGTACGTCGGCGCCTAAAATCCCTCGTCGCGGATTGGCTCCAGGCAGCCCATGCGGCGTCTTCGGAATCATAAAAGTGTGCTATTTGGAGGGGATCATGCGTGTCATCGCTATTTGGGCAGTTATGTTTCTATCCTACGGATGTCTAGCCCAGACTGCATCACAAATTTCCAATCAAACTCCGAATTATGATTTGGCGGACGGTCCCTTACTCGGTCCTGGCGAGTACGCGATGCCGTTTGTCCCTTTAATTGCAACCCCGACCGCGCAACTACCGGAGCCAAAGTTGCAGGTTGGAGCCAGCGATGCTACCGGCCCCAACATGGCTGGAGCGCAAGACTCGACCCTATCCGCACTTCCCCAAAACGTGGATCCGCTGTTGATCGCGCCCCGCTTAACTGGGGCGCCGATTTCCTATGACATTTATCCGAGAACCGATAACGGCAAGTCTCATTAAGCAGAAGAGTAGACTTGGATATTCGGCCGCTTATCTACGGGAGCTTGAAATTAACCGTTACTTGAGTTTGAAACTCGGCCGGGCGGCCGGAAAGTAAAAATGGCTTGAACCTCCATTGCACCACAGCGTCGGCTGCGGCAGACGCCAACTTCTGATCTCCGCTTACGACTTGGACCTGCTGCACGCCGCCGTCTTTGCCAACCAGCACCTTTAACGAAACCGTACCTTGTATATGCTCTCTCCTCGCAGCCTCGGGATAGCCAGGTTGGACGCGGTAGGTGACATATTGATCTGCGGACTCGGGCGTTAAGAGCTCAGTCTTTCCAGCGGGAATGATGGCCGAGGGAATGATCCCCGAGGCAGTGTCTGCCTCGCGCGTGGATTTAGGTTTGCCTTTTACAGACTGCGAACGCAAATGCGGGATCTCCCGGAAGACGACCTTTCCGTTTTGATAAACAATTAACCCGCCGCTTGCATTCTCTTCCTGCGTCTTTTTCGATTCTGATAAATTGCTCGTGTGCGATGCGGGAACGACGGAATTTGCGGCAGCCGTCGCTGGAGGTTCACTTTGAACCTTCTGGCTATGAAATGATTTCTGCGCTTTAGCGCCTAAATGCGCTGAGTTCTGAATCGCGACTTTATGCTTATCGGACAAACCAATCATCCATCCTAACAATAGCGCCACAGCAATCACGGCAGTCGTCAAGACCATAGTCCAGCGATCCCACAATTGAGATTTAGGCGTGCTTAAAGCTGAGGGCACAAGTTGCTGGCTTGCAGGGATGTTCTCTGTGCGAGGATTACCGCCAGGCTTAGGGGTTTTGGCAGCTTCGCCCGCTGACTGAACCGTATGCACGATACGCGTGCAAAAACTCAACAAAGTTTCCGCATCTCGATCCCTGAAATGATCAGGATCGGCCGAGAAAGCTTCCAACAGACCAATAGCATCGCCGTTCTCTACCAACACCACCGGGGCGATAAGGATCGAGCGAACTCTCAAGTTTCGGCATGCTGCACTGTCCACGCGGGAATCCGTTTCAGTGTCATCGCAGCGTTGCACGGTTCTTGTTCGCAAACAAAGTCCCGAAAGCCCGGAATAAGGATTGAGGCGCTCACCCAAGTCAGGCGCGCTGCCAGTGGTTGCCCGGCATACCAATTCGCTGGAGCGGGTAAGCGCGATGGCGACTCCGGAAGCTCCCGTGGACAACCGAACTTGTTCGGCAATCTCATGCAACACCAGATCGAGTGCGAGATCGGTCGAAAGAGCACCACCGCTGACCGAAAGGGTGCAAGCTATTTGCGATAGTGATGGATCAGATTCCGGCCTTGAAGAGATGTCGCCGGCCGATCCGTTATGGACGCCAGCCAGCAACGAGTAATCAAAAGGATCGGGCCGGAACCTCAGATGATTTCGCATACTGATGCCGCACGAGTAATCCGAGATTTAAGATTACACGTTATTTGAGCGGAGTTTCCCGCGAAAGCATCGCCTTGTCAATACGAAACGCAGCACTGTCGCTCATGGCAGCAGCGAACAGAATTCACGCCCTTGGCAATTTGCCTATCATCAATCCGGTTGCATCCCAGCGCGCAGTCATGTTCTGATGACGATCTTCAACTGGCAAGCAGATGGATTCATTAGCAAGACAACCAAGGGTCCCTTCATCGAGCTCCGGGCGGTTACATGCGGTAGCCGCAAGCTTTCTTGGCTGGACTCTCGACGCCTTTGATTTCTTCGTGCTGGTATTTCTTGTTGATACATTGGCCGCACATTTTAATGTCTCCAAGTCGGCGATCATCTGGACAATCACGGCAACTCTGGCGATGCGGCCCGTGGGAGCGCTCGTGTTCGGCTTTCTCTCTGACCGCTATGGGCGCCGCAGGCCGCTTATGGCAAACGTATTGTTTTTCTCGATTATTGAATTGCTTTGCGGCTTCGCCCCCAATTACACGGTCTTCCTGATCCTGCGAGCGGTTTATGGAATTGGAATGGGCGGAGAATGGGGCGTCGGGGCATCGCTTGCAATGGAAAGCGCTCCGCGAAAATGGCGGGGAATTTTCTCGGGAATTTTGCAGAGCGGTTATTCCATTGGCTACCTGCTCGCCGCTGTAGCAGCCCGGTTTGTGCTGCCACTATGGGGATGGCGAGCCATGTTCTGGATCGGCGGGCTGCCGGCGCTGCTGACTCTGTACGTTCGATATCGCGTGCCCGAATCGTCAGCTTGGAAGGAACGCCACGAATCATCCTTTGCGGATATCCTTCGCACGACGGCATGTCATTGGAAAAATCTGACTTACCTCACCATCCTAATGACGTTCATGATGTTCTTGTCTCACGGAACACAGGATTTGTATCCCGATTTCTTGAAATCTGTACACCGACTCACTTCCCCCGTGGTTTCCTATGTGGCAATGTTGTATAACGTCGGAGCTGTTTTAGGTTCCATAGTTTTCGGTCACCTTTCGGAACGGTTGGGGCGCCGCTATAGCATGATCGCTGCCTTGCTGCTGTCATTCGTGATGATTCCAGCTTGGGCGTTTGGCAGCTCGCTCCTCATATTGGCGGCAGGCGCATTCGCCATGCAAGCGGGAGTGCAGGGAACGTGGGGCATCATACCAGCGCACCTGAATGAGCTCTCTCCAGATACACTTCGAGGTTTGATTCCCGGCTTGGCGTATCAACTTGGCATTCTGCTCGCCGCAGGTACGGGGACCATCGAATATGCGCTACGCGACAAGTTGGGATACAGTTGGGCATTAGCCAGCTTTGAAATTGCGAACATTTTGATTTTAGTGGCCGTGATTGCTTTAGGATCAGAAAAGAAGGGCCGAAGCTTTACGGCCGCAGATGGCTGACTAAGAATTTCGAGTACTATCTCGACGGGATTTTAAAATGACGGCATGTCAGCACACGCTGAACAGAAACTGCTAAAGTAACTTTTTAATCCAAAGGGTGTTTACTCCATCCGGAGAGAATGACGCGTGAAGATTGCCGTAGTTGGATCGGGATACGTCGGCTTGGTGGCGGGGGCATGCTTTGCCGATCTCGGCCACGACGTTATCCTCGTGGACAATGACCCTAAAAAACTTGCCGCTTTGCGTGAAGGCCAGGTTCCCATTCACGAAAATTTCCTGCCTGAATTGCTGCAGCGCCATCGCGGGAATCGGCTAACTTTTTCGGATGATCTTGGCGCTGCTGTTCGCGCGAGCGCCGCTATCTTCATTGCTGTGGGCACGCCGCCAACCGAACAAGGAGAAGCGGACCTCTCCTATGTGGAATCGGTAGCTCGAAGTATTTCAAGTGCTATCAATGGATACAAGGTTGTTGTGGAAAAGAGCACTGTCCCGGTTTACACCAGCAACTGGATTCGCAAGATCATTTTGCGCAATGCTACCGCTCCCGATGAATTCGACATCGCATCGAATCCTGAATTCCTGCGTGAAGGCACGGCGGTCACAGATTTTCTCTATCCTGATCGAATCGTTGTGGGAGCTGATAATGAACGATGTGCGGCCGTTCTCGCTGAAATTTACGCGCCTCTAACGGATGGGAGTTATTACCGTCGTCAAGATGCAATTCCTCAGCCCGACCGCGCTCGCATTCCGCCTCCGCTCATCGTTACTACGGCGAAAAGCGCGGAGCTTATCAAACATGCTTCAAATGCTTTTCTAGCGATGAAGATTTCTTTTGTCAACGCGGTGGCTTCCATCTGCGAGATGGTTGGAGGAAATGTTCAGCAAGTCTGCGAGGGAATTGGGACCGATACCAGAATCGGTCCACGATTTCTAAATCCTGGAATTGGATATGGCGGCTCTTGTTTCCCTAAGGACCTGATGGCCTTCAGATCTGTCGCCCGCGAATGTGGCTACGAGTTCCGGTTGCTCGATGAAGTAATGCGTATTAACGAAGATCAGCGCAAGCGCTTCATTCGTACCGTTCGTAGCGCTCTTTGGACTTTGCGGGGCAAGCGGCTTGCAGTACTGGGACTTGCTTTCAAGGGGGGAACCGACGACGTGCGCGAGTCTCCAGCGATTCTGCTTGTGCAGTCTCTGTTGCAGGAGGGATGCCAGATCTCAGCGTACGATCCTGCCGCGCATGAGCGGGCGCGAGACGTTCTCGGTGATGCTATTGAATATGCGAATGACGCCTATGAAGCAGCGAAAGAGGCGGATGCGCTGCTGATACTGACCGAGT
Source organism: uncultured Acidobacteriaceae bacterium (assembly GCA_963720075.1). Classification (GTDB taxonomy): domain Bacteria; phylum Acidobacteriota; class Terriglobia; order Terriglobales; family Acidobacteriaceae; genus PALSA-188. Next base: position 454,533 of record CAVREG010000019.1, read on the forward strand.
GGGAGGAGTTCGCATCGCTTGATCCGAAAAGACTTCATGCCGCTCTAAAGTATCCAATTGTTATTGATGGTCGGAATCTTTATGACCCTGCGGTGATGGCGGCTCGTGGATTCACCTACTACAGCGTCGGTCGGCCCACCGCCTCGCCCGAGAACCAACCCGCAAACGTTGCAACTCACAAGCAGAATTAATTATGAGTAAACAACGAGCCTTGGTTACCGGCGGCGCCGGATTTCTGGGCTCTCACTTATGCGACGCGTTACTTGCCGATGGTTATTCAGTCGTCGTCGCGGATAACCTTCTAACTGGAAGGCGCAGTAATCTCGAACACCTTCGAACCGAGTCCCGGTTCGAGTTCCAGGAAGCCGATATTAATAAACCGTTCGATTTCGGGAGGGTGGACTACGTTTTTCACTTTGCTTGTCCGGCGAGCCCGGTGGATTACATGGCCCACGGAATCGAAACGCTCCGGGTTGGTTCTGCAGGCACCTTCAACGCTCTCGAAGTAGCCCGAAAATACGGAGCGAAATATTTAGTCTCATCCACTTCGGAGTGTTATGGAGATCCCTTCGAACATCCCCAAAAAGAAACCTACTGGGGAAACGTCAATCCCATTGGTCCCCGCTCGGTTTATGACGAGGCTAAACGGTTCACAGAAGCCGCCACCATGGCCTATAACCGTTACTACAAAGTGGACACTCGCATCGCAAGAATTTTCAATACTTACGGCCCGCGCATGCAATTGAATGATGGCCGCGTCATTCCTAATTTTATGAAGCAGGCTCTGCGCGGTGTGGACCTGTCCGTTTACGGCACCGGCAGCCAAACCAGAAGCTTCTGTTATGTGAGTGATGAAATCGAAGGATTCATCCGCCTGGCAAAATCCTCAGAGCATTTTCCGGTAAATATCGGAAACCCTTCAGAGTTTACGATTCTCGAGTGTGCGAAGCGGGTGCTGGCCGTGACCGGATCAAAGAGCACGATTCGATACGAAGAATTGCCGCAAGATGATCCGAGGCAGCGATGCCCCGATATAACTAAGGCAAAAGCCCTGCTGGGATGGGAACCCAAGGTCAATCTTGATACCGGGTTACAAATGTCCCTCGAATATTTCAAAAACGCCGTTGCGCTCGAAGAGACGGAGAAGAACCACCTCAAAGCATCCCTATAATCTGAAAATTCGTCGAAGCGCGAGAAACCCGGCGCTCCCAGTAACGGACTCGCGCTTATACAGCGACTTGCTGCTTTTGCACTTCAGACACTAACCGTTGCAATTCTGGGGGCATTTTTTCCAAAATAAAGTGGACTCCCATCCCCAACCCCCGGTGCACCATCTGTACTTTCCCCCGCACGCCGAATTTTAATTCTTGTGTTCGCATCACAACTTCGATCGCGGTGCCGACCGGCAATGGCTCGCTGGTTTGCACGTAACATCCGCCCATACTAAGATCGCTCACCACGCACCGTTGCTGAATCATGCTGCCGGCGCGTGAGACCTCGGCGCCTAAAGAACACTCATGACGTGGCTGCTGCCTGCGTTCCGGACAAGACGCCGCAATTAGACCAAGTTGCGCTACCAACCGTTGCCGCAAATCGTTCGTGGGCTCCGCGTCGGTCGCAGGTGACGGTACAACCTGCAATTGCCTTCCAACCTTGTTTTTTATCCAATAATCCAGTATTCGCCGCGATGCTTTCGGGACATCAACGAAACGCAATCCAACGTTGCCGGAATCGTTTTGCCAGATCACCTCACAGGATAGGCGGATGGTTGAGGTTTCGTCGGGCAGCGAAAATTGAAAATACACTTTGACGTTTCTCGGCAGCGGTTTCACAGAATGGATTGCGATGCCATCAACGCTCAGATCAACCACTCTGATGATTTCATTCTCAGTGCTCGCGTATGCGATGGATGCATTGGCGTCCAGCGGAATCCGCCGAGTGAGCCGCCGTTCGCTGCGAATCATTGTCTTCGCAGCTGCCATGCTTTTATTTAACCTGTCGTCCGAAACTGGCTTGTACAAAACGAAATTCGCGCCCTTTCCGAATATTTCTCGGGCATTGTTCCGGCTGTTTAACATCGCGATTACCACTACATCTTTATAACTGCGGTTGAATCGGAGCTGAGAAATAAATTCGGTAGCGGCCTCTTGGTTCTCACAGTCGACTAGAACCGTGTCGAAACGCTGATTGGAAAAGAGCGTTAGTGCCGCGGTGGGGTCGCCACAATGCTCCACCTGCATTTCAAGGTTGACGAGAAGACGGCTGAGCGCCTGAACCGTCTTGGCGTCAGCGCAGACCAGCAGTGATGTGAGCGCCATTGTTCGAAATCTTAAGTTCTTGCAAGTTTAGTAACAAGTTACGTTTGTTATGCGCAGGCCCGGCCGGTAATTCCAGTGACGTTCGTAATCTAGAGCGGTAACTGCGGAAGGGCTATCTTGGCTGTAACCAATCGCTTTAGTCATCGCTGGTTACTGCATTCATTTCTCGATTCTGGTAAGGATTTTCTTTATGCCATCACGAATTGGAAATTGGATCATCGGATTCGGAGTGATCATATTATTTGCCGGATTGTGTGTTCTTCCCAGCGCGCTTGGAAGAACTGCCGACCAAAGTCTTCTTCCCGTTGGGGCGTGCCTGTTCTCCCTGGGAGCGATATGCATCGCCGGCGGTATCTATATAAAAGCGCGCTCCATACAATCATCGAACGCGAGTCTTGTGGCACAGCAACCATCCATTACTCGCAAGCAACGTGGCGGATGTGACCTCTGCGGGCTGGAAACACCGGTAGTCCTGTGCAAGATTCACCAGCTTCACATGTGCGGAAACTGCCTGGCTCAGCACTACGATCTTCGCTCTTGTATCTACATACCAACTCCACGGAAAGCGATGAACAAGCCCAATAAACCGGCACAATCCAAGGCTCGCGGGGCTTAGAATCGCTTTTCCCTGTAACGACCTCCGGACTAAAACTTCCGCAAGCTACATTACGAAAGTCCAATGTTTTCGCATAGCCTTTAGTACTTTGACGCTCTTCCGCCCTACCCCTACGATTGACCCATGCGGGATTAACTCGCAAAGCCTTTAACTTTAACAAGCTGCCCTCCCTCTAAATCTGTAGAAACGAATGCTGGCTCAATCCCCGGGCTGGCAACTCGGTCGAGGACACGCATCGCAAATGAAAAAGTTCTTAGTTCCACAACAGTCCGTGAAGAAAGAGCACATGCGTACGCGTGGCATGCGCGGCTTCTCGCTGATCGAAATGATGATCGTCGTATGCATTGGACTGATTATGGCGTCGATCACTTTCGTTAGCCTTCAGCCTGCTTTGAAGGATGCACACATAAACACGGCTTACGATACTGCGTTAACACAACTGAGAGTCGCTCGCGAACGAGCTATCTCGGAGCGCACGCGCTACATCGTTAGCTTCGGCGCAAATCTGCCGCCACTTGGCGTCTCCGGAGCCACAGTGCCGGCTCCCGATGCACAGAGCATTCAGCTCTGGCATTGGGCGGTCGCAACGCCAGTATCTCCGCCACCTGTATCAATTCGTTCGGTTGAATTGCCATTTGATGTGCAATTTCAAGCTGTAGGTGGACTCCCATCTCCAGGGCCAGACAGCTGGGGAACTGGGGCGACAGCGCTTGACTTCGATCAAGGCGTCGGTGCAGGCGGTCTCAATTACGTGATGTTCATGCCCGACGGATCGTCGCAGGACGAAGCGGGAAATTACAACAGCGGCGTGGTGTATTTGGCGCGCGGAGGGGTTCTTTCGAGCTCGAAGGCTATCACCGTGTTCGGCACCACAGGCAGAGTTCGAGGATGGCGCCTCAACGGCGCTGCATGGATTGAGCAATGACAAATAAAAAATTTAATCGGCCGAGTAAAGATAACCGGCAGGCTGGATTCTCTTTGCTGGAAGTTGCCATCTCCGGCGCCATTTTGATGATTGGCCTGATAGCCATGCTTGGGGTATTCGCATTGGCGGTCAGCACCACGCAAGGCGTGCAACTCGATCAAATCGCCAAACAGAAAGCGATGGAAACTTTGGAAAGTGTCTATGCAGCACGGTCCACCCAGCAAATCACTTTCACGCAAATTGCGAATACAGGAGTGGCGGGTGGCATTTTCACCGCGGGTGCGGTGAACGGCATACTTACTGACGGTCCCGACGGTCTCGCGGGCACAGCCGACGACGGCACAACGCCACAGGGTGCTTGCCCGCTTCCATACCAGTGCGCAATTCTGCCGGGGCCCGACGGCATTCTGGGAACTGCCGACGACGTCACTCTCTCGCTCAGTAATTTCAATCGGACCATCACCATAAACACAATAAATCCCGACTTAAAGCAAGTGATCGTAACGGTCGGATATACGGATGGCCGGGGTCATCCGCGAAACTACACAGTTTCGACCCTGATTTCGTCGTACCGCTAAATGAAAATGCTTATGAACTCACGGACGATTGGAAAATTACGCGGCTTTAGTCTCATTGAACTCCTGATCGCGATGGCGCTGGGCCTGATTGTCCTTGGAGCTGCTACTCAGCTCTTCAAGAACGGAATGGATGCCAGCAGGCTGGTCTCGCAACGCTCGGAGATGCAAGACAACGTTCGCGCGGCGATCAACATGATCGCTAAGGACGTTAGCCAGGCTGGTTCGGGAATGCCCACCGGCGGCCTCGCATTGCCCTACGGTCCCGGCAATAATGGTCTTTCAGTATTCGGAAAGGACACAAACCTTAAGACCTGGATGAACGGTAACACCTATCCGACAGGAAATTTCGGAACACCTCCCGCTGCGGTGGATAACTATATGTACGGTCTCATACCAGGACCCGCAAACGGAATGGAAAAGGGCGGGGTCGCGAAGATACCGGCAACCAACCAGGCCGCCGACGCCATCACTTCCGTTTACGCCGACTTCACATTTCCGCTCAACCAATACACAGCGACTTTCAACGCCGCCGGCAACGGCATCACGCTCGCAATTCCCAATCCCGCTCCGGTGCCTGCGCTACCGGCATTTATCAACGGGGCTGCTGGCATTCAAGTCGGAGACCTGATTCTACTTTCTAATAGCATAGGCTCTGCAATGGGTGAGGTCACCAATGTTTCTGCGACTACCATTACCTTTGCGAACCTTGATCCTCTGAACATCAACCAGTCGGCCATCAATCTAGCCACCGGTGGGGGAAACATTAAATATTTGTGCAATGGCCTTGCCAATTGCAGCAACGCACCGGCACCTACTGCATGGCGTGTGTATGCGGTCACATATTTTGTTGAAGTGCCGGCGATTGCTGGCCAACTTCCCAAACTGATGCGCCAGGTGGACGGACATCCAGCTCAGCCGGTTGCGGATGACGTCATCTCGTTGAAGTTTACCTACGACGTTTGCGATTCGACGATTAATGCGGCTACCTGCGCTGGCATTTCCGACCTTTTCGGGAGCGGGTACACACCCAACCAAGTTCATAAGGTGAATATATCGGTAATGGGGCAAAGCATACTTTCTTACACAAACAAGGCCCAGAATATGCAGCTAACTACATCTGTAGCCACCAGAGATTTGACTTTCAAAAATCTGTACGGAAGCACTTACAACTGAGAGACGGGCACTGAAGGCTGAGGAGAAGATCCATGGGTAACGCTACAAAGTCAATGCGGGGTTTCACCCTCATCGCAAGTCTGCTGGTTTTGGTTTTATTGTCCGGTGTCGCTATCGGACTTATGTTCCTTGTAAACAGCCAGCAACATGTCGGTGGCAATGACATGGAAGATAATCTCGCCTTTTATGGTGCGGAATCCGGCATGGAGAAAATGACCAGCGATCTCGCAGCTCTGTATGCCGCAAACCCTGCTCCCTCCCAGGCGTCTATTAGCAACCTGGCAACTATGCCGCCCAGCGCCGCGATGGTTGGACCTATGACTTTTGTGGAATCAATTTCACAGCCGATTGACCCCAAAACCGGAAATCCCAGTTCCCAATACACCACCATTCCCGAAGGTCCGGATCAGGGTCTCAGTGCGTTGACTATCCCCATCAACATGCAGGTGCAAGCGACCCGGAGCTCCGGAGCGTCGGTCAATATGTTTCGGACGGTTCAGGTTGCTCTGATCCCTGTATTTCAGTTTGGAGTGTTCTGTGACAGTGATTGCAGCTACTTCGCTGGCCCGCCATTTACATTTGCGGGTCGCATTCACACCAACGGAAACTTATTTCTAGCAGCGAATTCGGGTCCCCTGACTACAAGCACCAAGATAACCGCCTTTCGAGAAATCATTCGGGACAGGTTAGCCAACAATTACAACGGCGGGTACACCGGTAGCGTGTATGTTCCAAACCAGACCAATGGCTGCGCAGGTGGGGGGCCGGCCGCGCATTGCCTGGATCTTGGACCGGACGCCAATAAGGCAGAAAACGACGCCAGCTGGAGCGGAGGCATCCCTCCCGCCGGCGCGCAGAACCCGAACTGGGCCACAGGCACAAACAACTCTAGCGAGTTCAATGGATTTATCGCGAATGGTGCTCTCGGGGTGAAACAGCTTGTGCTGCCGTTCGTGCAGGGCAATAACGCCTTGAATCAGGGTAATGCAGCCCAACAGATTCAAATTATCCGCCAAGGCTTGCCTACGGATAATATAACGCTCGCTGATTCCAAACTCTATAACAAGGCGTCCATCCGGATCTTCCTTGCCGATACTCAGGCATTGCTTCACACCGACGGCACGCCCGTCAGCGCCAACGATGTCGACTTGACTGGCGGCGGCGCGCAGAACGGACTTCAAATAACCGTAACGGGGACTGGAAAAACCCGCGTAGCCATGGCACATGTCGGAAGCGACCCGAACACACCACCGGCACTGGATAACTGGGCCGGCGGAGCTCCGACCGGAACCGCAGCCTATGCCAATGGAAACTGGAATCTTGTTAAAGGATGGCTACGAGTTGAGTACCAAGACAATGCCGGCGCGTGGCATGGAATAACCAATGAATGGCTTGGTCACGGATTCGCACGTGGAATGAATGTACCCCTAAATCCGTATAACGGGGCCGCCGCTGGTCGAAACACGGCGCATCCCGATGCAATACTGATTCTCCAGGAACTGAACAACGCGAGTATCGTCAAATCGCCGATAATTGATGGCGCAGGCGCGCAGAGCCAATACAGCTGGTATCCCATCAATTTCTGGGATGCGCGCGAAGGGTTGCCTCGCGACTTTGCCGGGGCCAGCTTGAACCCAACTTTGAGCGGCACACAGTGTTACGCCAACGGAATCATGAACGCCGTCGAACTTGACGTGGGCAACCTGAACCAATGGCTTCAGGGAGCTGGACCCTATGGCGGCGGGACCGGGTTGAATGTTAACAATACCCAGAACGGTTATATCCTCTACTTTTCTGACCGTCGCGGAATGGTCATAAATCCAAATGACCCGAACGGGCCGTCAGTAGATGGTGAATATGGGTTTGAAGATGTCATCAACTCTGGGTCCGGCACCGGAACTCCGAATCAGGCGTTGGAGGCAACAACCCCAGGTTACAACGTAAGCAGCAATGGAAATACCTATTCCCCAGAGGACGTGGATGAAAACGGAAAGCTTGACAACTGGGGCGCCGCAAACGTCGGATACGGTTTCCATGTAAATACGGCGGTGCCTTTGAATCCATATCAGAGGGTTGATTGCACGAACGGCGGCCAGCAGAATATCGTAACGGGCGCTCGCCATGTTTTAAAGCTGGTTGACGGAAGCATCACCAACCTGCCCATGGTGAGAACAGTGAATCCCCCAACGGGCGGCTTCACGGTGGCCTCTGAGAATCCTGTTTACGTTCAGGGAAATTACAATTCTGATGCAGCGGATACTGTCTGGGGGGCAGCAGGAACCGATGACGCCCGGCCTCACGCGGCAGCCTCGATCATTGCCGATGCTGTAACGTTGCTTTCCAATAGCTGGACCGACCTTAATAGCATGGGGAATCCTCTGAACCTCGGTGGCCGAAATCCGACCCAGACGTACTTCCGAATGGCCATAGCTGCGGGAAAGAGCATGAACTTCCCTCAACCTGCCGGAACTGGCGATGACTTCGGTACCGACGGCGGCGTGCATAACTTCCTACGCCTACTGGAAAACTGGGGCGGGGTCGGCCTCAACTATCGCGGTTCGCTGGTAAGCCTCTACTATTCCGAATACGGAACTGGCACATTTAAGTGCTGCACGGACGTGTACGGAGCGCCAAATCGTAATTTCTATTTTGATGCGGATTTCCAGAATCCTCAGGATCTGCCTCCAGGAACACCCATGCTTCAGGACATTAACAATCTGAGCGAGCGTCAGGACTTCACGCCGCAGTAACTCTCTCTTCCCGCCCCGGTCCTGCCATGCAGGCTCGGGGCTTTTCTTTTGATGAACGGAGCGATCCGCAATCTCTCGTTCGCGGCTAGAATCCATTCATGCCCGAAATCACTGCCCTCTTCTGGGATGTCGGCGGCGTTCTTCTAACCAATGCCTGGGATCACGCCGAACGCAATCGCGCTTTAATCCAGTTTGAATTGGATGAAGTGGATTTCAACGACCGCCATCAGATGCTAGTGTCGTCGTTTGAGCGAGGAAAGATTACCCTCGACGAATATCTCGAACGAACAATCTTCTACCGCACGCGAACGTTTTCCAAGCAATCATTCAAGAATTACATGTTTTCGCTGTCGCGCCCGAAAGACGATGTCCTTGGTACGGCGCGCGCATTGGCGAAATCGGGTAAGTATCTGATGTCCACGCTGAACAACGAATCTGAAGAGCTGAATTTGTATCGCATTCAGACATTTCAGTTGCGCGACATTTTTAACCTGTTCGTGAGCTCCTGCTTTGTGGGCCTGCGCAAACCAGAGGCGGCGATTTATAAATTGGCGATGGACATAACGCAACGGCCACCCGAAGAATGCTGCTTTATTGACGACCGCCAGCTGAATTTAGAATGTGCAAGCCAAATGGGAATGCACGTGATCCAAATGCAAAACGCCGAACAACTGCGCGATGACCTGAAAAAGCTTGGCGTTGCCGCCGATCCCACCGGCCTGGCAGGGGTCACGTAGGCCCAGACGTCCCCGTCTGGGCGGCTGGCGAAGCCGGCTGTAGATTAAGCCCGCATAAAACGAACAATGATAAAAAGACATTGTTGCGAATCTTGAGCAGGCTACCGAGCTTTCGCTCCGCTGGGCAGGTGAGGACATTCTTCGGCTTCGCTCAGGACAGGCTCTGCCCCTACGTGAACCCTAGCGATGCATGACGGCTCCAGGAGTGCCGTCCGCGATGATTTTCCCGGCTTCAAGCATTAACACCCGATCTCCAAGGGCGAAGACTTCTTCGCGACTGTGCGTCACATACAAAATCGGAATAGCGTGAGCACCGTTCCAAATTCGCAGGTCGTCAATTATCTTTAGCTTTGTGGGGGCATCAAGTGCGGACAAAGGTTCGTCCAACAAAAGCACACACGGATCGGTGACAAGCGAACGAGCCAACGCGACTCTTTGGCGTTCTCCTCCAGAAATTTCGCCTGGCTTGCGCCCGCGAAGACCCGCAATGTGGAAAGAGTCTAGAATGCTCGAAATTCTTCGCTCCCGGTCCTCGACAGCAAGATTCCGAATTCCATAGCCAATATTTTTTCCGACTGTCAGATGCGGAAACAAAGCAAGGTCCTGGAAGACGTATCCTATTCTGCGCCGTCGAAGGTCCACGCTCACTTTGCGTGAGCTGTCGAGAAATATTTGATCACCGGCTGCGATCCTGCCAGAGTTGGGAATAAGAAGCCCCGCAATACATTCGAGCAGAGTAGTCTTCCCTGCCCCGGATGGACCGAAAAGAATCGTGATGCCAGGTTGAATCTCGGCATTGACGTCGAGTTCAAAGGCCGGGTTCGCGCTGCTGAACCTCTTTCGAATTTGCAGGTTCAATGTCCGGGAAACATTTTGCCTGGAACTTTCCATCAAGGGGGCTGCTGAGCTTTCCTTGGCGACCTCCTTCATTTCCACAGCCAGACCGCCAGAACTCTCCGGTTAAATGCGTACACCAAAGAAAGTAGGCTAAACGAAATTCCGCACAGCACAAGCGCTGTAGTATTTGCCGCGGAATAGTTAAGCGCCTGGACCTGATCGTAAATATCAATCGAGGCCGTTCGGGTTACTCGTGGAATGTTTCCGCCGATCATCAGCACCACGCCGAATTCGCCCATGGTGTGAGCGAACGACAAAACCACTCCCCCGACTAATCCGGAAACGGATAAAGGCAAGATGATCTCAAGAAAAGTCCGCAGTTTAGAGGCTCCCAAGGTCGCGGAAGCGGCAATTAATCGCGAATCAACCGCAGCAAACGAAGCGGCAAATGGCTGCACCGCGAATGGCAGGCTGTAAATGACCGAACCAATAACTAATCCTTGAAAAGTAAAAGCTAAAGTGTGTCCAGTGAGGGTCTGCCACAAGTGCCCTAAGGGGCTTCGCGGACCCAATGCAATCAGCAAATAGAAGCCGAGCACGGTTGGAGGCAGCACGATCGGGAGCGCGACCATGGCTTCCGCGAGAAACTTCCAGCGCCATCTCGAATACGTAATCCAATACGCCACAGGAAGAGCGATCAGAAATAAAATCGCCGCAACCAGCGCGGCCAGCCGGATTGTAAGCCACAACGACTGCCAGTCCATTATTGCTCCTCTGCGATGCTGAACTCACCGCGCTCATCGAGTCTAATTGCATTCAGCATTCAGCATTCAGCATTCAGCAATCAGCAATCAGCCGAAGCGGTCGATGCTGAGTGCTGAATACTGGGTGCTCGCTTCCGAATTCCCAATCTGGGCTGAAATCTTATCGCATGTTCGGAAGTCACAAAGCTTGGTTAGCCGGTCAGCATACGATTCTTGGCCGGGAGACTTGTTAATGGAGATTGAAGAAGCGCTGAAAATCATGAAATCGCTGGCGGATGGCATAAATCCCGAAACAGGGGAAGCCCTGCCCGGCGATTTGGTCTACCAAAATCCTCAGAATGTTCGTGCGCTGCATCGTGCTGTGGGCGCACTCGAATTCATAAATGAGCGGGAGCGAAACCGGCGGTTGCTGCCGAAAAATGCTGGAAAGCCGTGGTCCGCGCAAGAGGATGCGCAGGTGTGCGATGAGCTGCGAAGCGGAAGTGATTTTCAGCAGATCGCGAAAATTCACAACCGCACGGTCGCCTCCATTGTGGCGCGTTTGATCAGGCTTGGAAAAGTCTCGTCAAAGATGCCTCCGACGAAAGTGGCGTGAGGATGACTGCGTGCCGTCTGACCGTGGCGCTCATCGTATTCCTTGGAAACATGTCCCTGTTGGGGCAAGACGCTGGCACTGAGGGCCGGGTTTCAGCTGAAGCGGCGCGGAACGTCCATCGGCGGGAGCAATGGTTCGCGCAAGGCCGAGTTTCATCGAGCGGGTCAGCAGCAGCCGCACGCTACCATGCATTGCGTCAGAAAATGGCGCTCCGGGCAATCAAGAGAGTGCAGATGCCCAGCCCGGATTCACCCGAAAATGCTCTCTCCGGCGAATGGATGCAGCTAGGCCCCGCACCAGTGACTTCGGATGCGAGCGGTGTGGGTTTGCAGGATTACAACTACGTCGCCGGACGCGCGACGGCGGTGACGATTGATCCCGCCGATTCCACTGGGAACACGGTCTATGCAGGCGGCGCCTTTGGGGGAGTTTGGAAATCCACGAATGCCGGCCCCCTCAGCTCGGAACCCGGAAGCGTTGCCTGGGTTCCGCTGACTGACAGCCAAGTGACGCTCGCTATCGGGTCAATTGCTATTCAGCCGCAGCTAAGTAATCCAGACCCAACCAAGAGCGTGATCCTGGTGGGTACAGGAGAAACGAACGGTTCCGCGGATTCATATTACGGGATTGGAATCTTGCGTTCCGCCGACGCGGGCAACACGTGGGTGCTAGCAAAACAAGATAGCAGTTCCCCGCCCAAATCTTTTGCGGGCTTGGGATTCGGCAAGATTGCATTCAGCGCGAACAATCCCAACGTCGTGGTTGCTGCAGCTTCCGCTACGGCAGAAGGCATCGCCGAAGGTGAAGAGAATCCGGTCGAAGTGAACCGGGGAATCTATTCCTCCACCGACGGTGGCGTTTCGTGGAAATACGCCACCGTAAGAGAAAACGGTGCTGCTATAGATCCGGCCTCGGTGAGCGACGTCGTTTATAACGCAGTGGCGGCGGAGTTTTTCGCAGCCATCAGCCTGCACGGAATCTATTCATCGTCTGATGGAATCAACTGGTCCCGGCTGACGAACCAGCCTGGTGCACTGAACTCCTCTTCATGTCCAGCTCACATCGCCTCTCCAAATATTTGTCCGATCTTTCGCGGAGAATTGGCGGTCGTGCCAAACCGTACCGGGATCAGCGGTAAGGGCGAAATGTACGTATGGTTTGTTGACTCAAATGAGAATGACGGCGGAATTTGGACTAGTAGCGATGCCGGAGTGTCCTGGGCGCAGATTAACGATAGCGGCATCACATTGTGCGGCGACTTGTTTGGCGGCTGCGGAACCGAGCAAGGCACATACAATCTCGCGCTAGCCGCGGTTCCGGATGGCATGGCGACAGATCTGTATGCTGGCGCCGTCAATTTATACAAGTGCACGATTTCGGTCATCTCTCCTAATTGCAGCGGCACCGCCTCGGAAACTTTTATAAATCTGACCCACGCCTACGGGTGCAGTTCGATTGCGAAAGTTCATCCGGCGCAACACTCTATCGCGTTTACGCTCATCAATAACAATGCCGAGGATGTAATGTATTTCGCCAACGATGGCGGAATTTATCGCGCGTTGGATGGCTACACTGGACTTCTCGCTGGAACCTGCGGCGACACCAACTCTTTTGACAGCTTGAACGAGACTCTAGGCTCCATGACGCAAGTGGTGTCGTTTTCGGAATCTTCTATGCAATCTCCGAGCCCCGATATCTTATTGGCGGGCGCGCAAGGGAATGGATCGCCGGGGACGGTCTCCGCGCACAGTAGCACGACGTGGCAAAACGTCAATGCGGGCGATGGGGGATACACCGCCATAAGCCCGGATAATGACTCTATTTGGTTTGTCTCGAATCCTCCGGACTCGGTGTCAGGAGTAAATATCTTCAGGTGCGATTCCGGGATCAATTGCCATACGCAAGATTTTCAAAATAACGAAGTCGTTAGTGGAGTAACAGTCGGAGGTGATGCTGGCAGCTTTAACACGCCATTTATTCTTGATCCGCAGAACTCCGACGAAATGATCGTCGGAACCTGCAGGGTGTGGCGCGGCCCCAGTGTCGGCGGATCATTTTCTGATCTAAGTCCTAACTTTGAAACCGGCGGGACCGGAATCTGTAGCGGCACCGAAACTAATGCGGTGAGGACGATAGCTGCTGGAGGAGCAAAGGATGCGAATGGTCTCAGCAATGTGATTTATACCGGAACGAATGGGACTGGTCCGCTCTCCACCGACCTGCCGACTGGAGGACATATTTGGATAAGCTCAAACGTCGCTGGAGGATCGCCAACGTGGATTGATCAAACTGGGTCCATCAATCCTCAGCATTTTCCGGTATCGGCAGTTGCAATTGACAATTCAGATATATCGGGCCTAACCGCGTACGTCGGAATCATGGGTTTTGGCGTGTCGCATGTTTGGAAGACGATTACGGGCGGAGTGTCATGGGTTGACTTCACCGGCAACCTCCCCGATGCCCCAGTGAACGCGTTATTAGTTGACAACTCCGGCGGAAACACCGCGACCACAATTTATGTTGGTACTGACGTTGGAGTGTTTGCGACCGGCGATGGTGTTGCAAGCTGGGCGGAAGTAGGGCCATCGCTTGGCACCAGCAATCCAGGATTCTTGCCGAATGTCGCCGTCACCGCTTTGCATATTTTCGATCCTGCGCGGACTCGGCGCTTGCGCGCTTCGACCTATGGCCGCGGAGTATGGGAATTGTCGAGTTTCAATCTTGGCCGTCCGGTACCAGATTCCGTAACAGTTGGCGCTCCCGGCACATCGCCCCCGGTCACATTGCAGTTAACCGCGGCGACTGGGCTCACTGTGAACCTTTCGTGCGGAGTTCCTTCTTTTGCGCAGTGCAGCTTTTTCGGTGGCGGCCCAACTTTGTCAGCGAATGTAGGCCCCGGGAATCCCTTCACGGTAAAGTTAAATGTAACGACCACGGCTGCCGCACAGAGTGGCCCGTTCTCACTCGCGATTCACGCCGATTCCTCGGGATATACCACTCAAACTCAAAATTTATTCGTTACTGTGACTGGAGGCTTTAACTTTTCAATTGCAAACACTTCAGGGCCTCAGACCGTTACCTCGGGACAAACGGCCACGTACAACCTAAATGTGGCGCCATCGTCTGGGACTTTTCCGAATCCGGTAACCTTTTTATGTTCCAATCTGCCGGCACTGGCCACGTGTTCCTTCAACCCATCGCAAGTGCCTGCGGGCAGTGGAACTACGAGCGCGGCGCTCACCATTGCCACCTCCGCAGGGACGCCCGCAGGAACTTATTCCCCGACCGTCGCCGGCACCTCGGGATCGTTGAACGCGAATGCGGTGCTGCCACTCACGGTGCAGAACAGCGCATTCAGTTTCTCGATGAGTAACTCCGGGCCCACGACAATCGCCGCCGGATCCTCGGGGAAATATGACATCACGATTACGCCGTCTGCTGGCACCTTCCCGAATCCAGTTGCCCTGTCGTTCACGGGATGTCCTGCCGCAGCCACGTGTTCATTCGACAAGGCAGTGGTACCCGCCGGAAGCGGAACCACCGACGTCTTTCTAACTGTCGCGACCGCGGTTGGAACGCCTGGAGGTACTTATCCGATAACAATTACTGGAGCGTCTGGTTCGCCGACCGCAAGCACCACGATTTCTCTCGCCGTCACCGCCCAGACTGGGGCGTTTAGTTTTTCCATGAGCAGTTCCGGCCCTCCGACAATCACCGCTGGATCGTCGGCAAAATATGACATTACGATTACACCATCTGCGGGGAAGTTTCCGAATCCTGTGGCGCTCATCTTCACCGGCTGTCCCGCAGTAAGCACTTGTACTCTGAGTTCGTCTCAAGTGGCAGCGGGCAGCGGCGGGACAGACATTTTTCTCACGATCGCAACCACACCACCCGCGCTTCACTCTGAATCGCGAACTCTGTCTTATGGGCTATGGCTGCCATTACCAGGATTTGTGATCGTGTTTGGCGGGCTTGGGTCTATGAGAGCGCAATGGAGATTGCGAACATTGTTCATGGTACTGATGCTGGCTCTGTGTTCGGGATGCGGAGGCCTTCAGGGAGGTTCGGCTGCGTCCGCGGGAAATCCGGGCACTCCGGTGGGAGTTTACACGGTTACCGTGATTGGGACATCCGGATCGCTTACTGCCAGCACGACCATTTCGCTGACCGTTCAGACTGCGCGATAGGATTTGCCGAAATTACGTAGGGGCGGCGGGTGCCTTCACCTGCCCAGCCGAGCGAAGCTCGGCGGCCTGCCCCCTGGGCCTACGCCGTTCTCGCCGGTTCAACGATCCGCCATTCTGTTACGATCACCATTTCCTTCTGCACATGATTAAATGACATGTCGGGAGGATTCCTGCGACATCGAAAAAGCGGAGGCGGAAAATGAAGTTCGACTTCTCGGGAAAACGAGTAGCTGTAATCGGCGCCGGAAAAATGGGCGGAATCTTGGTGAAGGTTTTGTTGGAAAAGGGATTGCTTTCGCCGAAGCTGACCCGTGCCACAGTGCAACATGAACAACGCGCCCACGATCTGTCAGAGAAATTGGGAATCGCAGTCGGCACCGACAATCTTGAGGCAGTAAAGGACGCTGATATCGTGCTGGTTTGTGTGAAACCCCAGGTGGTGAAGGAAGTATTGCATCGGATTCGTCCTAACGTTTCGTCGAAGCAGCTCATTATTTCGGTGGCTGCTTCCATTCCGACAGATCAGATTGAGAAAGCGCTCGAGATAGATGTCCCGGTAGTACGCGCGATGCCAAATACTCCGTGCCTGCTTGGGGTCGGCATGACGGGTCTTTGCAAGGGAAAATTTGCCAGCGCGGAACATGTCGAAGCTGCCTCCGCGCTTTTCAACGTCGTGGGAAAAACCGTCGTGGTTGATGAAAAACACATGGATGCCGTTACCGGACTCTCGGCCAGCGGTCCAGCGTACATTTATATTATTTTGGAATCATTGGCCGAGGCTGGCGTGAAAGTCGGTCTGCCCCGTGATATCGCGACTCTGCTCGCGGCACAAACAACTCTGGGTGCCGCGACGGTCGTGCTCGAAACTGGTGACCATCCGGCGTTGTTGAAGGATGCAGTGACGACTCCCGCGGGCTGCACCGTGGACGGAATTATGGAACTTGAAGAAGGCAAGCTGCGAGTGACGCTGATCAAAGCCGTCGTCAAAGCCACGCAGCGCGCGAAAGAATTAGCGTACGGATGAGCGAGCGGCAGATTTCCAGGACGGCCGAGCTTCGCTCGGCTGAGCAGGTTGGGACACCCTTCGGCGCTCAGGACAGGCTCTGCCTCCACGTTTCTCGCGGCACTTTCAGTGTTTCGTAACGCTTTCCAGTGTTTCGTAAAATGCCGGATAGGAAATTACCGCTGCTTCGGAGCGGTTGATTTGCGTTTCGCCTTGAGCGCATAGCGCGGCTACTGCAAACGCCATGGCGATGCGGTGGTCTCCGAAGGAATCCAGTTCGGCGCCGTGAAGTTTCTGATTGCCTGGGATTTTCAGCCCGTCTTCGAATTCTTCCACGCTCGCTCCCATCGCGCGTAGATTCGTGGCGACGGCAGCGATGCGATCTGATTCTTTTACGCGAAGTTCTCGCGCATTGCGAATTTCGATTCCGTTCGCGGTATAAGGCGCGATTGCCGCTAACACCGGAATTTCGTCTATTAGCTCGGCAGTGTGCGCGCCTGAGATCGTTGCTCCGGTCAGCGATTTGCCGGTGACTTGTGCGGTCCCGATCAACTCTCCGTGTTTCTCTTCCAATTGAGTAATGCCGATGCCGACGCCCATCCCAATCAGCACATCAAGCAGGCGAGCCCGCGTCGGATTCAGCAGCAGAGAATCAATCGTAAGCTGTGATCCCGGAAATAACGCAGCGGCACACAAGAAAAAGGCGGCGCTTGAAAGGTCGCCGGGAATTTGAGCTTCGATGGAATGCAGTTGCTGTCCGCCGGAGATTCGCGATTCGTTGCCTTGTTGCGTCACTGTCGCGCCGAAAGCTCGCAACGCGGTTTCGCCGTGGTCGCGGGTGCGGACCGATTCTCGAATCGCGGTCTCTCCATTCGCATACAAGCCCGCGAAGAGCAATGCGGTTTTTACCTGCGCGCTAGGGACTGGAGTTTCGTAGCTGATTGCCTTAAGAGAATTTCCAGTAACACGAAGCGGCGGACGGCCCCCATCAGACGCAACAATCTTCGCTCCCATCATTTCAAGCGGCTTGATGATGCGCGACATGGGGCGTCGTGAAAGAGATTCGTCGCCGATTAACTCGCTGGTAAAGTCCTGCCCAGCTAAAATGCCGCTCAACATGCGCATCGTCGAGCCGGAGTTGCCGCAGTCCAAGGGCGAGCCTGGCACGTGAAGCCTCAGACCCGCGCCCTCAATTTCTATTGCCGAATCTTTTTTCAGCCAATTTACTCCAAAGATCTTCAGGCAGCTCAACGTGCTGGCGCAATCCGCGCCAGTAGAATAGTTTTCCAATTTCGTTGTGCCGTGGGCGATTGCCCCGAGCATAGCGTAGCGATGGGAAATGGATTTGTCGCCGGGAAGACGGATCGCTCCTGACACATTGCGGGCTGGTTGGATGACAACTGAGGAGTCTGATTTCATTGAGCTTTAATATAAAGGATTGGGACAAAATCGCGGACCGCTGGCCGCGAAAATCTGAAAATCGAGTGCAGCCGCTACATCCTCGGAAGCAATCTGTAACGGGCTATAATCGTTTCGCTTTCACGAGGAGCTCCCGCCGTGCCCATTTTTGAGCTGACAAAAAACTCTCTTGTACCAGTCGCGACTACAACGTTCGCCGCTGAGCACATTCGGGAACGTTATGACCTGCAACGAGTGTTACGCGACAACATTGGCGCTATCGCCCCTGAGACCCTTGTGTTGGCGGAGGAATATGGAGAGTGGAAGGATTCTAGGCGTCGTATTGATCTCCTCTGCTTAGACAAAGACGCGAGCTTGGTTGTTGTCGAACTGAAGAGAACGGAGGACGGAGGGCACATGGAGCTTCAAGCAATCCGTTACGCAGCGATGGTCAGCAAAATGACTTTTGCGCAGGCAGTGGGGGCGCATAGCCGGTATCTCGGCAGCAGCGATAAAGAAGAGGAAGCCAAAGCAGCGATACTGACATTTCTCGACTGGGACGGACCCAAAAAAGAGTTTGCGCAGGAGGTTAGAGTCATTCTAATTTCCAGTGAATTTTCAATAGAAATCACCACGTCGGTCCTGTGGCTTAATGAGAGCGGTCTAGACATTCGATGTGTTCGTCTTAGCCCGTACGTCCTTAACGACCGTGTGTTGCTCGATATTCAACAGGTGCTGCCCTTGCGTGAGGCAGAGGAATATCAAGTGCAGATTAGGAAAAAAGCAGCAGAAGAGCGCCTGTCGGAAGGCAGCGGCGTTGATAGGACACGATATGAAGTGAGGATTGCCGACGAAGCGTTTCCGCACCAAACTAAAAGAGGATTGATCTTTCGGGTTGTAGGTGCCTTGATTAGACTCGAAGTTACTCCCGAACAGATCATGGAGATATTTCCGCGGCGGAAGTTTTTGACCGTGCAGGGGACCTTCACCTCACCCGAGGAATTTGCCGACATCGCATCAAATCTCAGAAGTCCCACCGGAGCGACATACGATCTGGGAAGATTTTTCGCTGAAAAAGAAGAGCTTTTCCATGTGGCTGGGAATACTTACGCTCTATCAAACCAGTGGTCCAAGGGGTCTATGCCATACCTGGAAAGGCTAATAGCGAAATATCCACAAGCGGCGATCTCGTTTAAAGCAGAGGAGGAAGGCTCGTGAGGTCGAGACTAAGTGCTGATATTTTGCGCCCCATTAGGCTGCTAAAAACCACTCCTCGCGCCTAAGCGCATTGTGAGGAGCGGGACTGTCGCCTATCTGTGAACCGAATCGAAAACTTCTCGCAGCAAATCACCCACTTCTTTTGGCCGCTCCCATGCCGCGTAGTGTCCGGCTTTTGGAATTATTTTCAACTTGCTTCCAGGAATATTTTGCCGCATCAACTCCCCTTCTGCTGGGCCTGTCACAACATCTTCTTCCCCCGTCATAATTAACGTAGGCACGCTAATCGTTTTTAAAGTCGCGACTGAATCGGGACGTTCGGCCATCCCTCTCTGCACCATCGCCACATCTTCGGCGGACATTTTGCGCATCATCCGCAACGCCCCTTGCACCAGGTCTGGTCGCGTGTTGCGCGTGGTGTCACCTAGCAGTTTGGGAAGCATACTTTCGAAAAATGGTTCGGTGCCGCGTTCCATTACTTCCGCCGCTGACTTCAATCTCGCGTTACGCGCTTCCGAAGAGTCAGCGGCCGCTTTTGTATTGCAGAGGACAAGCGCCGATATCCGGTCGCGATGACGCCGCCAAAATTCGAATAGTGCATATCCGCCAATCGAGACTCCGGCGAATGCAGCGCGAGTTATCCCCGCATCGTCAATGACGCGAACGATGTCCGCCGCGTGCTTCTGCATCGTGGCCGGACCTTCGCCCAGATCGGAATCACCGTGTCCTCGAAGATCCGGGAGAATCAGACGATAGCGAGTCAATAACGATTGAGCGGCGGGAAGCCAGAACTCATGATTTGCGGGGAACGGATGCAGCAGAACGATCGGAGGGCCATCGCCGAGAACCTGATAGGAAATCTCTGCATCGTCGCTTTTAATGCGGGGCATGGTGGGATTAAACAATGCGGCCGATGTCGCAAACCAAGCGGCGCAGTCTGGATTAACGGTTATGCGGGCTCTTGCCGTTTCGCACAGCGCGGACAAGGGTGTCCGCGCCACATTTGATTTATGTATTGGTGACTGGCTGACCCGCCGTCTCCGAGAGCATTAGCGGCTCTTCAGGCATCACGATCCACGCAATCACATAGGCGATGAGCGACACGCCGGGAGGAAGCAGCGCGGCGATAAGCCACACGACGCGCACCAGGGAGACGTCTAAGTCGAAATATTCGGCGAAACCCGCGCAGACTCCGGCGATTTTGCGGTCCGTCCGCGAACGCATGAGCCGGTGACGAGACTCGATGGAGCCTATGCGCTTCCCACAATAGGCGCATACGTTGGCGTCGTCCTGAATCACTTTACCGCAGTAGTTGCAGTACACGGTTCACCCTCCTTGGATAAGATACGCTAACCACCAGTAACAAGTTCCACAATTTGTTATCGCCCCTTTTGTTGTTGCACCGCTTTTATTGACCCTTGCAGGGCTGCTTTAAACATTTACTCGCGGTATCTGCGAGAGTAGTCTTTGGGTCGGCCGCTATTACCAACTGATACTTCTTTACCGCGAGATCGCGTCTCTTCAGAAGGTCATACATCTCTCCGGCCCCCAGGTTTGCGCGTTGCCTGGTGTCCGTATCTGGATGCGGAACATCGCAGGCCTCTTCATAGGCAGCGGCCGATCCGGCGTAGTCTTTCTTCTCGTGAAGAAGATCGGCAAGGCTGAAAGCCGCGATTTCGTAATGCGTTCCGGGATAATGACCTTCTTTCCCAGCCAGCCAAATTTTCCGGTATATTGCGGCTGCGTCATCTGTCTTACCCTCTGCTCGCAGCAAATTTCCGTCTTCAACAGCCATAAGAACGTTGTGCGGGTAGGCTTCAATCAATCCTCTGGCAAGAAGAAGGGCTTCCTCGTAGCGGCGCTCCCGGCGCAAGAATACTACGAGCAGAATCTTGGCATCCACGGCGGTTTCTCCACGTCCGGCGGCGCAGTCTCGTAAGAATTGCAAGCCCTTTTCCTTGTTACCGCCAAGTCCCGCTAAGGAACCCGCCGATCTGAGCGCCCAAGGGAGGCTTCCGACGACATAGTTGTGTGCGCCAACAATCAGCTTGGCTTCTGTATTGCCCGGTGAGAGCTCAAGCACGCGCTCGTGGTCGTGCCTGGCGCCCACGGCATTGCGCAAGGCAGAGAACCATGCGTGTTCGATGAGCGCCGTATAGGTGGCGAATTGTGCGCGGGTTACGCCGCGAGCGTAGAGGGCGCCAACGTCGTTGGGATCCGTAGCTAGACGACCCTGCTCTATGCTGAACGCCTTCTTCACTAGATCTTTGATTTCGGATTGAGCGTGCTCGTCTGGTGCCAAATGTGCGGCCTTGATGAAACTATCGTTCGCATATTCTCCAGTGTTCAGCACTCCCATGCGATATAGCTCACGAAAAAGGACCGCCGTCAGCAGGTGATTTATGGCAAATGGATCATTGGGATGCCGGCGCAACACCTCGCTGAAGTCTCGAACCGCAGAGTCGTATTCCAAATTATAGAAATGGTTGAAACCCGCCACAGTCAACAGATCATCGGGGCGGAAAGAAAAATCTTCGGCTGCTCGTGCCTCGGTCTTCGCGGTGCTCGCATTCAGTCCCGGGACCTGAGCCAAGACACAGCAACACAGAAACAGACTTCCAATGAATTGGAATTTGCGAATTGGATTTTCTTTGGGCAGAGGTGTCGAGACTTAAGTTTACCCGATCAAGGCATACTGAATTAGGAACCACTGCGGCTACTTACCGCCCCGTTGTAAGGAAGAGACAATGTCTTTGAGAATTCCGTCCAAGGCAAGACATTCTTGCGCGATCTAAGGGGTAATTCCTGCATTGCTGATTGGGAATGGAGAGTCGCTTTCCAGATAAGCCAATGAATGTAAACAGGCATTCTGGACACAGCCTATGGTCATTCATTTGCGAGAGCGGATTTAAAGGTTAACCTCATGTCTGAAGTTGTTCCAGATACTCATCAGGAATTTTGGCGCCCACCGTTGGTAAAGCAAGCAGTCATTTCCAGCCCAGTTCTTGCCGCGGCCTCAAGTTCTGTTGAATCGTGTGCTGTTTGCCAGACCGAATTCATGCCCTCCTCGCGGTTCTGCTACCTTTGCGGAGCTACCCGGGGAACACAAGCGTCCGGAAAATCGTGGGGTTGGACGGGACATTTTGCCTTTCTCCGCGTATTTGGATTTCAGCATATCAAGCAAGGCATCGGGCTGCCTCTGCCTTCCTTGGCGGGATTTCTTGCGGGCATCGGCTGCCTGATAGCCGCTGTTGCCGTCGGTAGGGTCGTGAAGGCTCAGACCACTGCTGAGTTCCAGGCTGTCCAACTATTGCGGATCGAGTGGCTGCTTGGCTGCGTTGCCGCTTTTTTGGCGGGAGTTCTCCTGAAGCCCGCTGAACCCAGGGAGTAGAAAATATAGGACAGTTATTTGGTCTGCTTCGAAGTCCCTTCTCCTTCCAATGCGAACAGGTGGTTCATGGGTCCAAGCCCTTTGCCCACCGGGTAGGCTCTTGCTATAGCCGTACTTACATATGCCTGGGCCATCCCTATCGCATCGGCGAGGCTTCTGCCATGAGCGAGATGGCATGCAATTGCAGTCGAAAAGGCGCAACCGGTGCCGTGGGTAGAAGTGGACTTGACGTGCTTGACCCCAAAGAATTGCTGCTGCGCTCCACGTTCTCCCGAGACACTTAGCAGATCGGCTGGCTTGGCCAGATGCCCTCCAGTTACGATCACGGCGCGTGCCCCGATCTGATGTAGTTTCGTCGCGGCAAGCGCCATTTCCTCCCCTGTGCTCACCGTCAAACCACTGATAACAGATGCCTCATCCAGATTTGGGGTTATGACCGTGGACAAAGGCATCAGCCTCTTGATCAAGACGGTCAGGCCCGGTCCATCCAGCAGGTCTACCCCGGAAGTCGCCTTAAGGACGGGGTCCAAAACGACGTTTGGAAGGCGGTTGCCGGCTAGGAAATCAGCAACGATATTGGCTGTCTCTGCGGAGCCCAACATTCCAATATGTACCGCAGCAAACGTCATATCCCCGGCAAGTTCGGCCAGGGTTTCCGATAGCAGACCCGGCGCGACAGGCTGAATGCGGCGCACCCCGCGGGTTGATTGGACCGTAAGGGCGGTGATGCAAGCGACCCCATAGCAACCGAGGGCAGCTATGGTCTTGATGTCGGCAGTAACCCCGGCCCCCGAAGATGGATCGAATCCTGCGATCGTTAGCACAACAGGCGGCGAGTGAACCATAGCCGCAATCTACCCGAAATCCCGCCGCTCAGAATGGAAATTAAATAGTTGGTACATATAGATTTTGGTAAAGGCGAACGCAAACCATTGAAAACAAAGATAAACTATAGTTCCGCTCGTAAAGCAATCAAAACATTCAGGATGTAGGAATTTCTATGGGTCGGTTTCTACGATTATTTACCACTAGGTAAACAGCTAACTGTCTGCTAATACAGGGATCCAAGCAGGTTGAAGCAATATATACAATAAGTTACGTAAGATATCTATAAACATGCTAGTTACATTCGTACAGAGCATTCTGGATTGACACCCCCTGCCCTGACCCATAGCATTTTCACTAACGCTAGCGTTGAAAGGCAGAACCGGGGAGGCAAGACTTTTAGAGATGCGAGGTGACTGAATGGGAAGACTTATTGCTCGTGGACTGGCGATTGTAATCCTCGTCAGCTTGGGAGCGGCTCAGGGGCCAATCAGCTCAGGGTCGGGCAAGACTCGAAATCCCGTTGTAAAGACATCCGAAACCGTGGCGGCGAAGGTCAGCCACGCCAAGCCGTATCAAGTTGGGACAGCGTCCTGGTATGGCGACTACTTTGAAGGCAAACAGACCGCCAGCGGTGAGCCTTTTAATATGTACGATCTTACCGCCGCCCATCCCACCCTCCCCTTGGGGACAGTCGTGCGGGTTACAAATCTGCGGAACCGGGAAGCCGTCCTGGTAAGGATCAATGACCGTGGCCCCGTGGTGCCGGGAAGGATCATTGACCTGTCTTATAGTGCCGCGAAGGTCCTTCATTTCAAGGCGCAAGGTCTGCAAAGGGTGCGCCTGGACATCGTGAAGCCACAGAGCCGCCCGCGAATGATAGCGGCCCTGGCAACTGTGGACCGATGAGGTCAGGGGTTCTATACTCTTGACGAAATGGATCCCCGGGAAAAACTAATCATCGCCTTGGATGTGCCGACCTCAGCCGCCGCACGCAAGATCGTGGCGGCTGTGGGAGACTCCGTTACCACCTTTAAAGTCGGCTTACAGCTATATACGGCCGAAGGACCCCAAGTGGTCCGCGATCTGGTTTCCTCGGGGCGGAAAGTCTTCCTCGATCTCAAATATCATGACATTCCAAATACCGTTGGTTTGGCGGTTAGGGAAGCTGCCGGGCTCGGAGTGATGATGCTGAATGTCCACGCGCTCGGCGGCAGCAAAATGCTGCGCGCAGCGGTAGAAGGTGCGCGGGCGGTAAATCCCGATGTCAAGGTGCTGGCTGTGACCATTCTTACAAGCATGGACCAGCCTGAACTCGCAAAAGTCGGGGTGCAGAGACCGGTCCTCGACGAGGTGATGCGTCTGGCATCCCTAGCAATGGCTGAAGGATGCCATGGAGTCGTCGCCTCCGCGCAAGAAGCCGCGGCGCTTCGCCGGCAGTTTGGGGGAGACTTTGTAATCGTCACGCCGGGAGTGCGCCCCGCCGGGGGCAGCCACGGAGATCAGGCGCGGGTTGTTACCCCCGCCGAGGCCATAGCGGCTGGGGCGACGCATATTGTAGTCGGCCGGCCCATCATCGAGGCCGCCGATCCTGCGCAAGCCGCGAGGAAAATCCTGGCTGAGATGAGTGAAAGTAATCCCGACAAAGCCGTTAACTCTTACAGTTTCTCGTAGAACTCGCACGCTGAACAGGAGATAAAAACCCCGCCTGGGATGCCGCGCTCCCGATCTTTTACCCGCTTCACAATTCGGGTTGACTTGCCGCATTTCGGACAATCCGTGCTTTTGGATGTGTCCATTACTTTCTTACGGTCCGCAGTTTTTGCAATCTTTGCCATTTGTTTCTCCTAGGAAGCTCATGTGGTACGGGCCGCTCGAGGTCGTCCCGCGCATAAATAATCTATAAATCGCCCTGTCGAGCTACGCTCGACTAGACGGCCTGGCCCGTCATCGGAGGATTCTCGAAAGCAGATAAGACCAGAACGAAGCGCAAGCGACTATGACGCCGGCAAACACATACACAGGCAACGCCGTGTGACCACCGTGGACGGCATCGTTATATAAGTAACGAAAAGAGACTCCCAGTATGGGCACCAAAGCTACGCCAACAGCCCACACTAGGCGCCCCGGGCTCTTGATCGGTTTGAAATCAGCCCCTTGCCTGCTTGCGACGGGCGATGCTGATCGGGTATGAACATTAGAGATGCGAAGAAGATACGTACTGGCCAGGACCGCCACAAGGCCAAGGGAGCGAATAGTATAGTCATGACTTCCCACGGCGAGAGCCATGCCCCCAGATAGGAGTACCAGAACAGCTAATACGAATAGACCATATCTCTTTCTAGGCACCCCCTGAGGCATGATCACTAACATGCCTCCTTTGCCGTAAGGGCCAGATAGGCCCCTTGTTCAGCCAAATCTCCGATTCTTTTGGCCCATGGGGGCGGCTGTCTGTACATGTTTATGCCCTGACAATATTTATGCCGCTTCTAATCTTACATCAGGGGATTTATTCCGTGTCGCAGTCTGCGATCCAAATTGACCGGGAGAATGGTAATTGACAGGAACGGCCCGAACTTTTAATCTAACTACGTATGCTGAGCAGCCGACATCACCACCATCGCCATCACGCGCATTGCGTGCGGGTGGGTGGGTGTGTGTAGCTGAGTCGGTTCGATTTCATATTCAGCAATCACAAGATCCGGCCCGCTGACGCGATAACGTGCAGCGGGTTTTTTGTTTTTTGGAACGGATCGAACGAACTCCGTCGAGGGATTGCTTAAATCATTTCGGAAAAGGGAAAAGCGCATGGCTGAAATTGACTTCGAGAAGATGCAAGGACTGACTCCCGCAGTCGTGCAGGACGTTGATAATGGTGAAGTCCTGATGGTTGGGTTCATGAATCGGGACGCCTGGGAACAAACGCAGAATACGGGTTACGTCACATTTTATAGCCGCACCCGGAACAAGCTTTGGACAAAAGGGGAAACTTCCGGCAATAAGTTAAGGCTACTTTCGGCGAGCACCGATTGTGACCGCGACACGCTGTTGTTGCAAGTCAATGTTGAGGGCGCCGGAGTAGTCTGTCATGAAGGCACGCGATCCTGTTTCACCAAAACGATCACGCTTAATCCGACCGCCGGCGGAGAAGGCAAGCGATGAAAATCCGTATCGGGATTCCGAAAGGCAGCCTGCAGGACGCCACGCTTCAGCTTTTTGCTCAGGCAGGCCTTCAAATTCACGTTAACGCGCGTTCTTATTTTGCCTCCACCGGCGATCCGGAAATCGAGTGCATGCTCATTCGTGCCCAGGAGATGGCCCGTTACGTCGAACACAGCGCGCTGGACGCCGGCCTCACTGGGTTCGACTGGGTAATCGAAAGCGGCCTGCACGTCGAGACGGTTGCGAACTTAAGTTATAACAAGCAGAGCCGAGGCAAAGTGAAATGGGTATTGGCGGTCCCGGAAGATTCGCGGTTTCAGAGGCCGAAAGATCTTGATGGATGCATCATCGCCACCGAGCTGGTGAATGTAACCAGAAGCTATTTCCAGAGCCGCGACGTCGAGGTCAAGGTTGAATTTTCATGGGGCGCAACCGAAATAAAGCCCCCGATGCTCGCGGACGCCATTGTCGAAGTTACCGAGACCGGAAGTTCGCTCAGAGCCAACCACCTTCGCATCATTGACACAGTTCTGGAATCGAATACTCAAATTATCGCCAACAAAGTCGCGTGGACTGACCCATGGAAGCGCCGCAAGATCGAAAACCTTGCAATGATGCTGCGTGGCGCCATGGAAGCCAAGGAGAGAGTTGGACTGATGCTGAACGTCCGTAAGGAGCACCTTGATGCGGTGCTGTCGGTGCTCCCGGCGTTGAAGCGGCCGACGATCTCGACCTTGAGCGATCCTGAATGGCTTGCGGTCAACACGGTGATTGAAGAGGCAACGGCGTGGGAAGTAATTCCGCGATTGAAAGAAGCCAAGGCGCAGGGCATCGTTGAATATCCGTTGAACAAGGTGGTGATGTAATGCGGATATTGTCACGCCGCGCCGCAGCGAAGCACGTGCGCACACTTGCGGCGCGCGGGTCGCAGCGCTCGGAAATTGAACCGGCCGTGAAGCGGATTGTAGATGATGTCCGCCGAAGCGGCGACAAATCGTTGCGGGCTTACGCGGAACGATGGGATGGTCTGCAAAAGGATACGGCGCTACGAGTAGACGAAGCCGAAATTCAAGATGCGTGGAAGGCAGCGCCACTCTCGCTGCGTTCCGCTTTGCGGGAAGCTGCGAAGAACATACGCAAGTTTTGCGAATGGCAGAAGCCCAAGGAATGGAGACGAAGTTCGGGCGGCATTTCTATCGGACAAGTGGTTCGTCCTTTATCGTCGGTCGGATGTTATGTGCCGGGTGGGCGGTATCCGCTAGTCTCAACAGTGCTGATGACGGTGATTCCGGCACAGGTTGCCGGAGTAGAAAATATTCGAATCGCGTCCCCCAAGCCTCCGCCTGAAGTGCTTGCCGCTGCCGCCATGCTGGGGGTTAAGGAGTTTTATCGAGTTGGCGGAGCACAAGCTATTGCCGCGTTGGCCTATGGCACTGAAACAATTCCGCGCGTAGATAAAATTGTTGGACCGGGCAACAGCTACGTGACGGCCGCAAAGAAACTGGTTTCATTTGATTGCGCCATTGATTTTCTTGCGGGCCCGACCGAAATTGTTGTGTTGAGCAATACGGGGACGCCTGAATTCATTGCAGCCGATTTAGTTGCGCAGGCGGAGCATGATTCTGAAACATTGGCAGTGTTCATTACGACTTCGCTCTCTTTGGGAAAAAGCGTCGCCGCCCACGCCGAGAATTTGGCCCGTTCCAATGCGGTCGCGCAGGAATCGCTAAACCGGAATGGAGTAATTCTTGTCGCGGAATCGCTTGACCAAGCACGCGATTGGGCGAATGCCATTGCACCCGAACACATCACGGTGGAACGAAAGGATTTACCGTTCATCAATAATGCTGGTTCGATATTTGTTGGCGATTATTCCGCGCAAGCTGCGGGCGATTACGCGTCAGGACCAAATCATGTTTTGCCCACCGCTGGAGTTGCGCGATTTCGCGGCGGGTTATCCGTGATGGATTTCTCGAAAATAATTACGGTACAGGAGCTTTCCTCAAAAGGGCTGAAGCGACTGGCTCCGGCAATCGAATATCTCGCGGAAACTGAGGGGCTCGCTGCACATGCGGAATCCATTTGGGTGAGGACTGGCCATGCTTAAACCACGAGAGGCGGTGCGCGCATTAAAGTCGTACCACCCGCCGTTGGGTAACCGGCAGGGCTTGAGGCTGGATTTCAATGAAAACACTGTTGGGTGTTCGCCGCGAGTCATGCAGCGATTGCGCACGCTCGACGCCGAGCAACTCGCGCGTTATCCAGAGCGGGAGCCGCTTGAGGCAGTCGTCGCTTCGCATTTGGGGATTCGTCCGGAAGAATTGTTGCTTACCAATGGGACGGATGAAGCTATCCATCTCGTCTGCGAAACTTATCTGGAGCCCGGCGACGCAGCCATCATTGTTGTGCCGACGTTCTCCATGTACGAGATTTATGCATCTGCGACTGGCGCGAAAATTATTGCTGTGCCTGCGGGCGAAGAGTTTCGTTTTCCGTTGGAGAATGTTCTCGCTCGGATCAATGAGAGAACACGGTTGATTGCGGTTGCCAATCCAAATAATCCGACAGGCACGCTGGCCTCCCGGAATGACTTACTGAAGATAGCTGAGCATGCCCCAAATAGTGCGATATTGATTGATGAAGCATACTTTGAATTCTGCGATGAGACGCTGCTGCCCGAGTTTCGTAAATTCGCCAATCTATTTGTGTCGCGAACATTTTCCAAGGCTTATGGTTTGGCGGGCCTGCGAATAGGCGTACTCGCCGGACATCCCGATCAAATGCATTTCGTGCGCCCGGTAAGTTCGCCTTATAACGTGAACTCGATCGCGCTGGCATGTCTCCCAGATGCCTTGGCTGATCAGGCTTATGTCCGGCAATATGTTGAGGAAGTCCTCGGTGGACGCGAGCGGTTGGAGCGCGAGTTGCAAGACTGGGGCATCCGCTACTGGCCGAGCCGGGCAAATTTCGTACTTATGTATTTGGGCTCCCAAGCTGCGGCATTTATTTCGGCGATGCGCCAGCGTGGAATTCTGGTTAGAGACCGCTCCAGCGACTATGGGTGTGCAGGTTGCGTTCGCATCACGCTTGGCTCGAAGCTGCAAACCGACCAGATGCTCACTGCGTTGCGGGAAGCTTTTGAACAAATCGGCATGCGGCAGAAGGTTCGCGGATGAGAAAAGCCACTCTCAAGCGGACGACCAGGGAAACCGACATCGCAATCTCCTTGAACATTGACGGCAAAGGACGTTACAAGGTTTCGACGGGCATCCGTTTTTTCGATCATATGCTGGAACTTTTTGCGCATCACGGGGCATTCGACTTGGAGCTGACGGCGAAAGGCGACTTGGATGTGGACCAGCATCACACGGTTGAAGACGTTGGAATCGCGCTGGGGCAGGCGTTTGCCGGAGCATTGGGCAGCAAGCGCGGAATTTTGCGCGCCGGATATTTTGTGATGCCGATGGATGAAACTCTGGCCCTCGCTGCGGTTGATTTTTCTGGACGGACGGCTGCCGTGATAGACGCCAAGGTGAAAACTCGGCTGGTCGGAGATTTGCAATCGGAACTACTATTTGATTTTTTTGAAGGATTCGCGCGCGGCGCGCACGCCAATGTTCATGCTCGCACTCTTTATGGCCGATCAAATCATCATAAGATCGAAGCCATTTTCAAAGCGTTTGCGCGCGCACTGCGAGCGGCCTGCTGGCGTGACCGGCAAATGGCGCGCTTGCTGCCCAGCACTAAAGGACTCCTCTGATGATCGCAATCGTGGATTATCGCGCCGGAAATCTTACCTCGGTCAAGAAAGCGCTTGATCGAGTCGGCGCTGATTCCGTCGTTACTTCCGACCCTCAAGTTGTCTCGCGTGCGGAAAAAATCGTACTTCCGGGGGTCGGGCATTTTTCGGCAACGTCCCATTTGACAGATTCTGGATTGCGCGATGCCATCGTTAATTCCATTCAACGCGGCGTCCCGTTTCTTGGAATCTGCGTGGGGCTGCAATGGATGCTGGAATCTAGTGAGGAAGCCCCGGAGGCAGCGGGCTTAGGAATATGGCCGGGCGAATGCGTTCGCTTCCCTGCCTCCGTAAAGTCGCCGCACGTAGGATGGAATCAGTTGGAGTTTCGCCCCGGACCTTCACGTTTGTTGCGGGGAATTCCGTCTGGCTCTTATGTCTATTTCACACACTCCTATCGCGTTCCCTTACTCGCCAACACGGTTGCTGAGTGTGAATATGGCGGAAGATTTTCGGCTGTAGTTGAACAGGATCAAATGTTCGGAGTGCAATTCCATCCTGAAAAATCGGGGGCGATCGGGCTGAAGCTGCTGGAGAACTTTTGCTCTCTGAATCTCGCGAAATCTTGTGATTCTGAAGTCCTAACGGAACAGAATGCTGACTAAACGCATTATCGCCTGCCTTGACGTTGACGGTGGACGCGTCGTGAAGGGCGTACGATTTCTTAATCTTAAAGATGCGGGCGATCCCCCGGAACTGGCCGCTGCTCATAGCGAAGCAGGGGCTGACGAGATTGTGTTGCTCGATATTTCTGCAACCCATGAAAAGCGAAACACTTTGCTGGAAACGGTGAACCGAACTGCGCGACAACTGTTTATTCCATTTACGGTTGGGGGAGGCGTTCGAACTTTGGCGGATGCGGGAGCAATTTTCGACGCTGGCGCGGACAAAATCAGCATGAATTCTGCTGCGATTGCAACTCCAGATTTAATTACCGAAATCGCCAACCGGTTTGGCTCGCAGGCGGCAATTGTGGCAATTGACGCAAAGAGGAATTTGAACATGAAAGCATTTGAAGCGTGGGTACAGGGCGGGCGAAAGCAGACTGGCCGTGATGCCGTGACTTGGGCGAAGGAAGCCGAGGATCGCGGTGCAGGAGAAATATTGCTCACGTCAATGGACAAAGACGGAACGGAACAAGGATTCGATTGCGAGTTAACGAAAGCGGTCGCGGTCGCGGTAAGAATTCCGGTCATTGCCTCCGGTGGCGCGGGTAACGCGCAACACTTTAAAGAGGTTTTCAAACAAGGGCATGCAGATGCGGCATTGGCCGCTTCCATCTTCCATTTCGGTTTGAGATCTATCGCTGATTTGAAACAACAATTGCAGTTGGCCGGAATTCCAATGAGGTGCGCGTGCTGATTCCCTCGATTGATTTAATGGGCGGCAAGATTGTTCAGTTGGTACAAGGCAGGAAAAAAGCATTGGAATTCGATCATTTTGAAGAGTGGATCGAGCGCTTCTCGAGATTTCCGCTGGTGCAGCTAATTGATCTCGACGCGGCTATTGGGACAGGAACCAACGAAGCTCTGTTGCAACAATTCCTGGATCGCCTGCCTTGCCAGGTTGGCGGGGGAATTCGCTCCATTGAAGTCGCGCAGAAAATCATTGGTATGGGAGCGAGGCGGGTGATCCTCGGATCTAGCTTGATCCGCGATGGAAACATTGACTCAGAGTTCGCGGAGAACATTTCAACCTCCCTCGGTAGTACTCGGTTGGTTTTTGGGATTGACTCGAAGGCCGGCAAGGTTGCGATCAGAGGATGGCGCGAACTAACGTCAATCACTCCCTTGGAGATGATCACATCTCTCGATCCGTACTGCGATTCCTTTCTGTACACGCACATCGAAACGGAAGGCATGATGCAAGGCATCCCGATGGACGCCGTGCGCCCCTTGCGGGCGGCGACGTCCAAACAACTGATCGTGGCGGGCGGGATCTCAACGAATGAGGAAGTGGAAAAGCTACATGGCATGGGCGTGGACGCGGTCGTTGGAATGGCGGTCTATACGGGCAAATTAGATTTGCGAGAGTATGAAGCGGGTCCGACTCCCACTCGCAAGGTAAACCGACTTGAAGTATTCTCCATCCCGCGCTCCTCGCGCCCCGTCACAAGCAAACGAGTCAAACAACTCGACTCAGAACTCGAATGAGCAATCCTGAACGATTTGCGCCCGGCTGGCCTGGCATTCCAGCACGCTGGACATCCAGCGCCAAGACTGGAGTTGGCACGGCTCTGAACCAGCATAGCCGCGTCTGGTTCACGCTGAGCCATGGCATTTTCAATGAAATCTATTACCCCCGCGTAGATCAGGCCTGCACTCGTGATTTAGGGTTGATGGTAACCAACGGTAAAGATTTCTTTTCTGAGGAGAAGCGCCACTGCAAGTTCCTCAACCGCGTCGGTGAACCGGGAATCCCGCTTTACGAACTTACTAACACTGATATGGAAGGCAGATATCGGATCGAAAAAGAAGTGCTCACCGATCCTTATCGCAATGTGGTCTTGCAGAAGGTTCGCTTCGTCCCGCTCAAAGGAACCCTCGCGGATTATCATCTCTACGCTTTGCTGTCTCCGCACTTGGCGAATTGCGGCGATCACAATACGGGATGGGTCGGAGATTACAAAGGCGACCCAATGCTTTTCGCCGAGCACGATGGATATTCGTTGGCATTTGGATGTTCGACGCCATGGCGAAAAATGTCGGTGGGCTTCGTGGGATATTCGGATGGATGGCAGGATATTTCCAGCAACTACGAAATGACATGGGACTACACTCGCGCTGAGAATGGAAACATCGCGCTTACAGGCGAAATTGATTTGCAGGCTTGTGACGCGGAGTTTTTGATCGCCGTCGGTTTTGGTGGAATCTGGGCGGAAGCGGGGCAGCAGGTTCGCGCGACTCTGCTGGAACCGTACTCCGAACTTCGCGAAAACTATTCGCGGCATTGGGCCGCGTGGCAAGACACTCTTCTAAAACTTGATGAGCCGCAGCGCGAGCGTGATTTGTATCGCGCTAGCATGGCCATGTTGCGAGTTCACGAATCTAAAGATTTCTTGGGAGGCATCATCGCCAGCCTTTCTATTCCATGGGGATTCAATAAGGGAGACGAGGATCTCGGCGGCTATCACCTTGTCTGGCCGCGTGATCTGGTTGAATCCGCGTGCGGATTATTGGCAGCGGGTGCGCCAAGTGATGCCATACGCGTGCTTCGTTATCTCGAATCCACTCAGGAAGCGGATGGACACTGGGCGCAAAACATGTGGCTTGACGGACGTGCCTACTGGAGCGGCCAGCAGATGGATGAGACCGCATTTCCCGTCCTGCTGATTGACCTGTTGCGACGCGAAGCTTCCCAAGATTTGGGCGATCTGAATCGGTGGTGGGAAGTTACGCGTGGCGCTGCCGCCTTCCTGATACGAAAC
This sequence comes from uncultured Acidobacteriaceae bacterium, assembly GCA_963720075.1. Lineage (GTDB taxonomy): Bacteria > Acidobacteriota > Terriglobia > Terriglobales > Acidobacteriaceae > PALSA-188. The sequence goes on from CAVREG010000019.1 coordinate 488,239, forward strand.
GGCCCCGTCACGCAGCAAGATCGTTGGGAGGAAGATTCGGGTTACTCTCCGTTCACTTTGGCTGTCGAGATTTCGGCATTGCTCGCTGCTGCCGATTTAGCGGACGCAGTCGGGCAGAAAGCAATCGCAACATATCTGCGCGAAACCGCCGACGCCTGGAATGACAATATCGAGCGATGGATCTATAGCACGAATACCGCTCTGGCGAAACAAATCGGAGTCGAAGGATACTATGTCCGCATTGCTCCGCCAGACAGTGATGGCGCGGCATCCCCACTTGAAGGCTTTGTGCCTATCAAGAACAAGCCGCCGGGGCAGAGCAATGAGCCAGCAGAGGATCTAATCAGCCCCGATGCGTTGGCCCTTGTGCGCTTTGGGCTTCGCGCCGGGAATGATCCGCGCATTCTGAACACTGTAAAGGTTATAGATGCGGTATTGAAAGTGCAGCTTCCCCAAGGACCGTGCTGGTACCGCTACAACGGAGACGGTTATGGCGAACATGAAGACGGGTCGCCTTTCGATGGAACGGGAATCGGAAGAGCGTGGCCTTTGTTGGCAGGAGAGCGTGCTCATTACGAACTGGCCGCCGGAAATCCGCAGCAGGCGGAAGAATTACTCAAAGTGATGGAGTATTCAACTCATGGCACTCGTTTGCTTCCAGAGCAGGTATGGGATGCGCCCGACATCCCGGGACGCGAGCTTCGCTTCGGCAAACCTTCAGGGTCGGCTTGTCCTTTAGTCTGGGCTCATTCTGAATACATCAAACTTCGTCGTTCTCTAAAAGACGGGAAGGTTTTTGATCAGCCTCCGCAAACCGTGCAGAGATATATTGTCGAAAAAACTCAATCAACCTGCTTCGGATGGCGCTTCAACAACAAGACTCGAAGCATGCCGCAAGGGAAAATCTTACGCCTTGCATTGCTGTCTCCCGCGCGAGTGCATTGGAGTTTTGACGGCTGGCAGACCGTACAGGATACTGAGACCATTGATACTGGGCTCGGAATGTATGCCGCTGATTTGCCGAGCAGCAAGCTCCCGCAGGGTAGCCAAATAATTTTCACCTTTTTTTGGCCGGAAGCGCAGAAGTGGGAAGGCACAAATTTTTCTGTTGTCGTTGAAAAAGGATAACGCGATATAGCTATCTCGGGTGAGCCCTGGTCCTCACTCTCCCGTATAAATCAGTTCTACCACTGTGCAGTCATCGTTCAGCGGAGTTCCTCCGCAAAAGTCCGCGACGGCCGAAAAAATATCTTCGAGAGTTCCCTTCTTCGCTGCATGTTCCAGGCGTTCGTTATCGAAAAAATCACCCCGGGCGTTTTCCGCTTCGGTCACTCCATCGGTCACCATCACCAGGCGATCTCCCGGGTGCAGATTGCAGCGATCGCTCTCATACGCCGCATCGGCTAACAGCCCAACCGGCAAATTTCCGTGCCCAGGGCGAATAATTTCATTGTTGCAAACCAGTAGCGGAGGGACATGCCCACAGTTTACATATTCCAATTCTCCATCTCGTTTGACGCGGGCAATGATCACCGTCGCATACTTCTCGCCGATGTGTTTGTGAGTAAAGAACCGGTTCACCGCCGCCACAATCTCGGTGAGTGGCATATGCGCGACCAGTTGCGAATAGATCATGCCCTGGAGGGTGGAGGCCAGGAGCGCCGCAGAAACTCCTTTACCACTCACGTCGGCGAGAACCACCGTCAGCCCATCGTCGGTGTTCACGGCGTCAAAAAAATCGCCTCCGATTTCTTTGCAGGAGAGGTTCCTACCCCCCATGCGCGCGAACGGAACCTCGGGAATGGTGACGGCCATCAAGCGCTGCTGAATGGATGCCGCAATCGAAAGTTCCTGTTGGTAGCGGCGCGACGTTTCCTCCGCTTGCACCAGCCGTGCATTTTCGATCAGCGATGCGGCTTCTGTGGCGATCGCGTGAAGAATATTGTTGCTTACTGTCGAGATGTCTCTCGAGGCGAAACGGGAATCAACATAAAGCGCGCCCATTACTTCGGCGGACAATGAGGGCGATTCCAGCGCCTCGCGGCTGGTCTGGACCTGCGGCTTACGCAGCGGAACACAAATCACCGTTCGGAGATCGTATGCGACAATGCTTTGCCTTCCGGAAAGGTCAAGCGAGCGGCTTGTGTCGGTGAGCACGAATTCGGAATTCGATTTCAACGCATCGTCGAGAATCGAGTGCGAAATTGTCTTGTCATCGAGTAGTGGCTCTCCTTTGGCGTTGCGCCCGGCGGCAAGCCGAAGACCTCCGTCGGCGCCTTTCATGAATACATAAGCCCTCTCGCCGCGAGTCAATTTCAACGTCACATCGAGAAGCGTCATGAGGATTTCATCCAGCACCCCGACGGTATTCAATTTGCGGGCCGCTTCAAGAAACAGAGTCAACTTTTCCAGATCAGTGGTCTCGTCCGAAATATGGATTCCGGAGATCTGGCTTAAAAAGTCGCGGGCAGTGTTGGAAGTCTCATGCTGAGGGTTAAAAACTACGTAAACAGTTTCGCGAACTCCAAATTCCAGACGGTCATTTCTCTCCAACGTCTTGCGATCAATGCGTTCTCCATTGACGAACGTGCCATGCTTGCTGGCCTGATCCACGACGCAGAACTCGCCATTCTCAGAAACAATCAACGCATGCTCCCGAGAAACCCGTGGATCAGCAATGACCAGGTCTTTATCAACCTTGCGGCCCACGGTAAAAGGACTGTGATCAAGATTGATTGTGCGTTGCTCGTTTCCCTGCACGAAAACCAGCGTGGGAAAGACTCCGGAGCCTGCTTTGGATCCCGGATTGACAATGCCCGATAAGCTCATGGCAGGTTTGAAAACGTTCCCTAGGTTATCAGAAAAGGGGGATAAGGCGTCCCAAAAGGCAAGCTTTCAAGAAAGGCGCTCAGAAGGCAACTGCGAATGCCGTCCGGAAGGCGGCAGTTGAAAAGCATACTGAAACAAGAGCCCAAGCACCGCTAGAGGAATCGCCATGCTGGTGTAAAAAGGCAATGGCCAGAATTGCTGCACACGAGCAGCAGGCAGCAAAAACGAGGAGATTGTAAGCCCAAGCGCCGCAACCCACGGCCAAAAGATCGTGGCTGCACCCAGTATGCTAAACATTCTCGTGGCAAGGGTTCCGCTCGACGAGACGCTTTGGCTCTGCAATAGTAGAAAAATTCCCGGTAACAGCAGGAGCTGATTGTAGGGCGCGATCGTGGGTACAATTACAATTGTTGCGGCAAGAACAAGCGAGGTGGCCAACGCGAACGAAATCGTATCCCACTTTTCATGCCGAACTTTCCAGCATCGAGTGGCGACGATAATGACGACTGCGGCTGCGAGCAGTCTGCCCACAAATTCTGTGGTAAGCAGATCGAGTATGGATTTGGAATCTGTGTATCTACTATAGGCAGCGACCGCATCCATAAAACGGCCGATCCAGCCGAACAAAATCAGTTCGCCGCCGAATACAAGTAACAGTATCGTGAGTCCGAATCCGTAGATTAGTCCCCTTCTCTCTTTCCAGTTGCCAACCGCCCAGAGGCCAAGCCAGCCAACTAAGGGAACTACAAGTTGAGGCTTGATGGTTGCTATAGCCAGCACAACGCCGGCTTGCCATAGCTGGCCGCTGGCGATCAACATCAGACATCCGGCGATTAGAGCGCTCACGACCAAGCTTAGCTGCTGAAGTTCCACGCCTTGCGCCGCAGGGAAACTCCCAAGGGTTAGGATTATCAAAATTGCAATTGTGGCTGAGGGTGGCCGATAGCCTACGGCGCAAAGCCAAAGAGGGACAGTAGCCGCGGTCAGAATCAACAGCAGCCATCGAAATCCAGTTTGCACGACTGCAAATGGGAGTTTGATCGTTGGGGAGAGAAGAAGGGCAACATATACGGGGTAGGCAAAGCCTTGTTCATCTTTAGGGTCGCTGCTCCTGGCAGGGTCCAGAGGCCGTCCGTAATAGCCCATCTGAATCTCTCGAGTTATCTCCTGGCTGTAAGGATCACGATGGTTGAAAAGAAGTTCCCGCGCACCAAGCCAGCGGGGATACAGGTCGGAGAGATTGCCTCTCGGCCGTCCGTGGGCAGCGGCATCCGCCCGCTGGTACGGAACCAGCACATGCCGAACGTAGAACCACATGCCCCCACCTAGAAGCAGAGCCACCAGTAACCCAACTGTGGAGTTTCGGAACAATGCCAGGCAGCATGTTACAACTTATGCGGATAAAATTGCCGTGCGATTGCGAATCCAGATATCTGGCGGAATAGGATTAGCGAGCGGAATATTCTGCTGGTATCTGCTTAAGCACTTCCATCTGGGGGCGGGGGATTTTGGCTGGGCGATTCTTGCCGCCCGAGACGTTTTGGCGCACAAGGATCCATATCAAAGAACGTTACAACTCTATCCGCTGCCTGCTGCCCTGTTTGGTCTTCCATTTATTTATCTGAAAGGTGAAATTGCAGGCGGAATCTTTTATGGAGCCAGTTCCGCCCTCCTTGCATTCGCATTGATGAGGGATGGGTATCATCGCCTTCTAATCTTTCTCGCGTATCCCTATTGGGCCGGGATTCTGACCGCGCAGTGGTCACCGCTAATAATGGCAGGCGCTCTGTTGCCTATCGCTCTGCCCGCTGTAATTGCCAAACCGCAACTAGGTTTACCGATAAGCCTGGCTTATCCCAATCGGCGCGGGTTTCTGGCATGTCTGGTAATTGCATTGTTGAGTCTCGCTGTCGCTCCGCGATGGCCATTGAACTGGGTCGCAGCTCTGGGCCAATACCAACACTTCATACCTTTGCTAATTTTCCCTGGACCATTACTCGTTTTGGCGATATTCCGCTGGCGTAAACGCGACTCAGTTCTCTTGCTATCAATGGCTCTTATGCCGCAACGGTGGTTCTACGACACTTTGATATTGTGGCTGATTCCCAAAACTCGCCGCACAATCGTATGGACCGCGTTCTTTAGCTGGGGCGCGGGCATTTGGCGTTGGTACAACATTCCTCGAAACGTTTCACAGGTTGGGAGATGGACTATATGGTGTATCTACATACCGATGTTACTGGTCGTTCTTGCCGGCAATGGGCAACCGGACGAAGCGGCTCTCAAATTGAAGAGATCCGATCAGCACGAGGAAAACTATTGCGAGGACCTCTAAATGATGAAATTCAAAGAGGACGAGGATGAGCGGACTCCAAAGAATCAACGAGCAGATCGAAATCAATTGCCGCGACCATGATGCCGCAGTCCGTCCCGCTATAGTGTTTTCGACGGCTACCGGGAGGGCCAAGAACAAGACGCTCAGATCATGGACCAAAATGTGATAGCTGAGCAATACCGCAATGACTACCATTGCGGCGAAAGCAAGATCGAGACCTCTGGTATCACCGTTCGGCGCTATGCGCCACGCAAAGGTTGCCACGGCCAGCAGCATTCCCGAGATAATCAGTAAGCTGGCAACTCCAAGTCGAGGATGGTTTGGAAGGGTGAGCACAGAGACCAGTCCGTGGAGGCTCGGGTTGGCAAGAGGTGTAAGCCAACTAAACCTTGGATTGTGATCTAATCTCCACACAAATCCCGGATAATTCAGCAAGCTTTCAAGACCGACGGTTCTCAATGCAATAAGCAATAACAAAAGGCCGACAATGGAAAACCCACCGACTGTCCGCCAGCGTTTAAGCAGCAGAAAGGGAGCCATCAAGGGAAGCGATAGTTGAAACTTAAACAGTCCGAGGGCACTCCAGATGCCAGCAGAGAATTCCCTTTTGCGACGGAGTGCGATGAATACCATGCAGAAGCAAAACAGCAACACTATAGAGTCTTGTCCCTGAATCAGCGCAAATGTTATCGGCGTAAAAGCCAGGCATGCGACGATCCATAAGTACAACGGAAGCTGGCCAAGGAAACTCAGATTCTTGCGTAAGACCATGACCACGGCTGCTAGCAGTCCGACGTTGGCCATGAGCCAAACTAGATAGGCCGTCCGATATGAGAATTTAATGAGCGGCAGGAACAACAGAGCTTCGAAAGGAGGGTGATTATATGGAATCACCGCCCCTCTGTCCCTTACTCCCTCTGGGGTAGCAGTCCGCTGAACCGCTTCTTGCAAGCCAAGGTCGTATAGCTGATGTCCCTGACCGTTGTGCAGCATTTCACCAGCAGTGTAGAAGCACGCAAAATCCGAAAGCCCAATCGCAATTCCATGTGCTGAACGCCAAACCAGAAAACTGTTTAGAAAGATCATGGCGCCGAAATAAATCGCGAGCTTTCGCTGGGTTTGTTTTTTTAACATAGAGCACGGGAAGAGCGGCATTATAAGCTAAGAGCGTAAGTCTCCAGCAGCGCAAGCTTAGCCGCAGCGGCAGCAAACGCGAACGAACGTGAGCAGTAGCAGGTCTGGTCGCGTGCCATCAGATGACATCACTCTTCGATACGCGCCGTGTTTTCGTAGCCGTCGTCGCGATCGGTCTGTTTGCGATGGCTGCTCGCAACGTGACTGATCCGGATGTTTGGTGGCACCTGCGAACGGGTCAGCTCATCCTTCAGAACCACGCTGTCTTTCATACTGATCCGTATTCATTCACAAAATTCGGACAGCCCTGGGTGAATCACGAATGGCTCTCGGACGTCCTGATATTTGCCGTCTATCGAGCGGTGGGTTTCGGTGGGTTGATTCTGACGTTTGCGGCAATTACATCTGGCGCTTTTATGCTGGTGTTTTTGCGTTGCGATGGCGGCCCTTATCTCGCGGCCGCATTTACCGTGTGGGGCGCGCTCGCGTCAATTGCTTCTTGGGGCGTGCGCCCACAAACTTTTTCTCTTTTTCTTGCGAGCTTGTTTCTTTTTCTGCTTGAACATTCGTACGTGCGCCCAAAAGTTCTCTGGTACACATTGCCCCTGATGCTGATTTGGGTAAACCTTCACGCGGGGTTCGCAATCGGAATTGCTTTCATGGTTTTATTTCTAACCGGTGACCTATTAGACATGGCGTTCGGCCTTGCGGAATGGTCATCGCCCACAAGGCTCAAGAACCTGGCCATTGCGACCGCAGCGTGTCTGGCGGTAATCCCGCTGAATCCATACGGGACCAGGATGTACTGGTATCCGGTAAAAACCGTGTATTCCAAGTCCATTGAGGGATACATCAGCGAATGGATTTCGCCAAATTTTCACCAAGGCATGTACGTGCCAGTGCTTCTGTTGATCCTTGCATTATTAATTGCGGCCGCAATCTCGCCCTCGCGTCCCAAGTCTCGCGAATTGCTATTACTCTCAGCCATGACGTTGGCGGCTCTGCATTCCGCCCGGCATGTTCCGCTCTTCGCCCTCGTTGCGGCGCCCATACTCAGCAATCTGATCTACTCATGGTTGCGTGAGAAGAAGTTTTTCGGATCAGCGGTTAAAGGAAGTTCTCAGAGATCAGGCAGCGCTGTTGCAAATGGCATTGCCCTGACAGCATTTTTGCTGTTTTGCGGATTCAGACTCAGCCACGTCCTCAGCACCCAGGCCGACGCCGAAAAAAGCTCATTCCCAGTCTCGGCAGTGTCATTTTTGAGGGCCAACCGGCTTCCGGGATCGCTGTTCAACAGTTACAACTGGGGCGGATACCTCATCTGGCGCCTTTACCCGGAATATCGAGTTTACGTTGACGGCCGCTCTGACCTCTATGGCGACACGTTTCTGGACCAGTTTGCCGCTACTTATCAATTGTCAGGTCCGTCCTGGCGGGCCGCTTTGGACCGGTGGGGAATCCAAACGGTTCTTCTGCCTCCCGACGCTCCCATAGTCTCGGCGCTGCGCTTGTCTCCAAACTGGAAGCAGGTCTATGGTGATCCGCAGACAGTTATTTGGCATAAGACCGAACCATAGGGTAATCAGTGACATAGAGATTATTCTCCGGTCCCTCTATAAGTGACGAAAGACTGGCTTTCCGGCCAAATCTCCGCAAGAAAGTATCGCCCACAGGCAGCTATGTCGGGTATTATGGGACAACACTCTAAGATGTCGCCACATTTCCCGTAAATGATTGATCAGGCACTGAAGAGTTTTTGTCTTCCCCGAGACAGGTACGCGCTAAATGGCAGACGATAGCGGCAATGGCGCTGTTGTGGGCGGTTTCACCGGAGGCGGAAATGAAGGACGTGTTGATTGCGCTTTGGGCGGAAGATGACGGTCAGGACATTGCAGAATACGCCGTAATGCTGGCGGTGATACTGGTGATTGTAGTGGGCACGATCAGACTCATCGGTAGCAATGCAAATAACGTTTTCTCATCCGTTGCCAGCTCGATCCAATAGGGAAAATCGCAAGACGGTTTTCCTTATGGCGGGATATTTTGCGGGAATAACTTGAGGATGGCTCCGGGCGATATTGTCACGCTCGTCAGAATTCGTGCAGCCGTTCCCTTGTTGACGCGCCATTTGTTTGTTGAGGGGCTTTCATGAATCGCAATCGGCTTTTATTAATCGGAGTTGTGGCTTTAATGCTGGGCGCTTTTGCCAGTTTTGTAGCGTACCGAAGCCTGCAAGCGCGCACCGGCGGAAATCAAGTTCCTGGACAGGATGTGGTCATCGCTGCTACGGACATTCCGGTTGGTTCGCGTATTGAAGACAAGGACTTGAAGGTTGTGCGATTCCCATCCGCCGATTTGCCTCCCAATAGTTTCCACGCAAAGTCCAAGATATTGGGACGCGGCGCGGTACTCCCCATCCAAATGGGAGAGTTCATCCTGCCCTACAAGCTTGCTGGCGAGAACGCAGGGTTCGGCATGCCGACACTTATACCGCGCGGTATGCGAGCCGTTTCCGTGCGTGTCAATGACATTGTCGCGGTTGCAGGTTTTGTTATTCCGGGAACCCACGTGGACGTGTTGCTGACCGGGAATCCCTCCGGATCAGGCGATCAACAGACCACAACAGTTTTAGAAAATGTGGCGGTCGTCGCGGTCGGGCAAAAGTTGGAGCGCAACTCCGCAGGCGAACCCCAAACCGCTCCGGTAATCACGCTGCTGGTCTCCCCGGATGACGCAGAGAAGCTCACGCTTGCGAGTACTCAAGGCCACATTCAACTGGCGCTGCGGAACCCGCTCGATACCGGGCAGAACACTGTCGCAGCAGTGGACTCCGGAGCGCTTTACAAAAACGTTTCAACGCCGGTATCGTCTGCGCCGGCAAAACGCAAGACGATAACACGGCGGGTAATCGAGCGTCCGGCGGCGCCCAATGTTTATTCGATTGAGGTCATTCGCGGGGACAAAAAAGACGTGCAGACTTTCTAAAAGCGCACCGGAGATAGAGGTCAGACACCATGGCAAACTGCTCCCGTCCTTGGGAGAAAAAAATATGAGCCACGGCAAGTTACTCATAGCCGCGGCTGTGGTGTTGTCGCTCTCTGTATTTGCAATGGGACGCCAGCAAGCTGGCCCCCAGGCGGTGCCCGGGGCGGCGCCATCGGAACAAGCGCCAGCTCAGACAACTACAGTTGTATCTCCTGGATCAGAGACTGAAGTTAAAGGCTCCGCGCCGTTGAGGGTCTTGGTCGGCAAGTCTCTGCTTATCAATACGACGGAGAGACTTAAGCGGATTTCGGTGACTGATTCCAGCATCGCAGACCCTCAGGTGATTTCGCCGACGCAAATCCTGGTGCATGGCCGTTCTGCGGGAGAAGTGTCGTTGCTGATTTGGGATGAATTGGAGCGGTCCCGCAGCTTTGATTTACGGGTGGACGTAGATGTGAGCGCGGCCGCCGAAGAGGAAAAGGCGGTTTTCCCGGACGAGCAGATTACCGTTACTCCGTCGCTCTCCGCGATTGTGCTCTCCGGACACGTTTCGACTGAAGATGTTGCCAAACGGGCCGGCCAGATAGCGCAAGCTTACTCAAAGAATGTCGTCAACGTTCTGACGTTCGGTCCGGTGGGATCGCAGGAAGTGCTGCTCGAGGTGAAGTTCGCCGAGGTTGACCGTAACGCTGTGGTCCAGTTAGGCGCGAATTTCTTTTCCCCGGGACTCGGCAATACTGTAGGAACGCTAACAACCGGACAATTCGGCGGTTTCGGGGTTTCGACAAATTCCGCAAGTACCACGACCGCAGGCGGCACCACTACGACGGCCACAACCGCAACTCCGCCTACGATCACCGTCAACAACGCGCTGAACATGTTTCTGTTTCGCAGTGACCTTAACCTCGGAGCGGTGATTCAGGCGCTTCAGCAGAAAAACCTGTTGCAGATTTTGGCCGAGCCCAACCTTATCGCGGTAAATGGAAAAGAAGCGAGCTTTCTAGCGGGCGGAGAGTTTCCTTATCCCGTCGTGCAGCCCGGGGCTGGTTTTACAGCAGTTACGATCTCATTCCGGGAGTTCGGAGTCCAGCTTAAATTTACACCTGTGATTATGCCGAACGGCAACATTCATCTTCACGTCGCGCCGTCGGTCAGCCAGTTGGATTTCACCAACGCTCTCACTATTTCGGGATTTACGATCCCCGCCCTCAGCACCCGGAAAGCGGAGACGGAATTCGAGTTGAAAGACGGCCAGAGTTTTGTGATTGCCGGGTTGCTGGATAATCGCCTCACCGATATCTACAGCAAGGTACCCGGACTTGGCGATATTCCAATCCTGGGCAATTTTTTTCGTAGCAAGAATCAGCAAAAGAGCAAGACCGAGTTAATGGTTCTTTGTACTGTGCATCGGATTTCGGCCAGTACCCAGGACCAGACGTTGCCAAAAGATCCGAGGAAGTTTCTGGATAAGAATGAGTTTGACGGAAAGAGTGCAGCCGGCAAAAAGTGAGCCAGTTGATTTTGGCCTAAACGATTTTAGCTAAAGGAACGAATCCGTATCATGCCTGAACTTTCAGTAGCAGTTGTTGCTTCAGATATTGAACAGCGGTCCGTAATGCAGGTAATAGTGGACGGCACTGGCGTCGCCCGCACCCGCCAGACCTTTGGTACATATCCTGTCGCCGCTACAGATCCGGTTTTGCGCAAAATTCACGCCACAAATCCCGACGTGGTCATGGTGGATATACCGTCAGATTCATCGGCAGCGTTGCGGGCCATCGAATTGATCCGTCAGGAACTTCCAGGATCGGCAGTCTTTGCTTTAGGCAGTATGTCTCAACCACAAATTATTGTCAGTGCAATGCGGTCCGGCGCACGTGAATTCATCGAGCGCCCAACCACCACGACTGATCTGTTGGAAGCTTTCGTGAGGCTGAGCGCGGCGCAGAGAAAAGTTCAGAGAGAAGAGATTCGCGGGAGAGTTTTTACTGTAGTGAATTCCAAGGGCGGCAGCGGCGCTACCACTATCGCCGTAAATCTGGCCCTTTCGCTGCAAAGCGCCCATGGAAATGTTGCACTGGTGGATATTGCACCGCTGGGCCACGCGGCGCTCCATCTGAACGTGAAGCCGTCCTTCACGGTCGCTAATGCCATTCAGAACCTGCATCGCCTGGATAGTTCTCTGCTCGAAAGCCTCACTACTCGCCACAGTAGCGGCGTGCAGCTGCTCGCTGGCACCACTATTCCATTAGCCGTCGAGCCTTCTACAGCAGAGTTCGCACGGTTGTTCGACATGCTGGTCAGCCACTTCCGGTATGTAGTCGTGGATGCCTCATCGCGAATTGATCCCACAACCCGACTTGTGAGCAACCTCTCTCAAGCCGTCCTGATTACGGCTCACCCTGACGTGGCGTCATTATGGAGCGCGGCCAAGATTCAACAATATCTTGGGGAAACCGGTGGCAGAGAGCGACTACAGCTTGTGCTGAACCGGTTCCGCAAAACTCCGGGGTTCACGGAGGCCGACGCTGCGTCTGCATCCGGCATGAAGCTACTGTGGAAAATCCCTAATCAATACTTCGCGGCTTCAACTGCCATTGATCGTGGTGTTCCATTGGTGCAACAGGGTAACTCCGACATCGCTCGATCGTTCGCCGCCCTTGCCGGCAGATTAACGGAGAGCGACGTAGACGTGAAGCGTGCCGCGTGGTCAATGTTCAAAATTAGTTAGGTAGTTCATGCCAAACCTTCAGACCTTCGAGAGAACCGAGTACCAGCAGGTAAAGGCGGATCTGCATCGCAAGATTCTTGATCGCCTTGATCTGGAAAAACTTGGGCGTACTCCGAGCGATGCCGCGCGCGATGAAGTGCTGCTCCTCATCCGCAACACCGTAAACAGCGAGGCGGTTCCGCTCAGTTTTGCAGAGCGGGAGAGGCTGGCCCGCGAAATCCTTGACGAGATTTTTGGCCTTGGGCCATTAGAGCCTCTTCTGAAGGACCCGACGATTTCAGACATTTTGGTAAACCGCTATAACCGGGTGTACGTCGAGCGCGCTGGAAAATTGGAACCAACCGGTTTGAGTTTCAAGGATGATTCGCACTTGATGCAAATTATTGATCGCATCGTCTCCCGCGTGGGACGCCGCGTGGATGAGTCTTCTCCCATGGTGGATGCGCGTCTTGCGGACGGATCACGTGTGAACGCAATTATTCCGCCATTGGCAATTGACGGCCCCTGCCTCTCGATCCGGCGATTTGGCAGAGAGCCTGTTACTGCCCGCAACATGCTCGAGAATAAGACTCTGACCGAAGCCATGCTCGAACTCCTTTCGGCGATGGTTAAGGGACGGCTCAATATCCTGATTTCAGGCGGCACGGGTGCCGGCAAAACTACGTTGCTGAATGTGCTTTCGGGGTTCATCCCAAATTCTGAGCGCATTGTGACCATTGAAGATGCAGCGGAGCTTCTGCTGAAGCAGGAACACGTCGTGCGATTAGAAACCCGTGCGCCAAACATCGAAGGCAAGGGCGCAGTGCGGCAAAGACAACTTGTCATTAATAGTTTGCGTATGCGCCCCGATCGCATTGTTGTGGGTGAGGTTCGAGGCGAGGAAACTTTTGACATGCTACAGGCCATGAACACCGGCCATGAAGGCTCGCTGACCACCGTCCACGCGAATTCCCAGCGAGACGCGCTATCACGCCTGGAGAGCATGTTTTCCATGGCGAACTTGAATATCCCCGAGCGGGCCATGCGGCAGCAGATTGCGTCGGGCATTCATGCTGTGGTGCAAATAGCGCGCATGGTGGACGGTACCCGCAAAGTAATCACGATTTCGGAGGTGACCGGCATGGAGGGAGACGTAATCGCCATGCAGGACATCTTCGTATTTGAGCGCCGCGGAATTGACGAAAACGGGAAGGTCAAAGGTACATTCCGCTCGACCGGTATAAGGCCGAAATTCTCAGAGCGATTGCAAACGGGAGGTTTCAATCTCCGCGCAGGATTGTTTGATTCGAAGATGGAAATTTAGTTCGCTGATGCGGATTCAATACTTATGTTGCCATTCATAGCAATCATTATTTTCGCGGCCGTCGCACTTGCCGCGTTTGCAATTGGTTCCCTTCTGGACCAGCGCAGCGCGCGGGCACGTTTGATTCGCGAACGGCTTGCAAACGTTGACAAGGCCCTGGAGCCGAATACCGGCGAAGAACTCGCATTGCTTCGCGATGAGATGTTAAGCCGGATACCAGCGTTCGATAGTTTGCTGCGCCGTTCGGTGAAGGTATCGAACCTGCAAACCATGCTGGAGCAGGCGGACCTGGGAATTCGCGCCGGCAACATTCTGATCTTATGCATGATTAGTTCCGTTGTAGTCGGCGCAATGGCCCTTCTCCTGACATCCTCCATGGCAGGAAGGCAATCCGCGCTTTTTGTATTTATGGGAATTGTTCTAGGAGGACTTCTGCCGTACTCCTACGCTTCCTACATGCGAGGAAGAAGATTCCGCAAGTTTGAGGAGCTTTTTCCGGAGGCGATTGACACCTTGACGCGCGCCGTGCGCGCGGGGCACGCGTTTACAACAGCTCTCGAATTGATTGCCAATGAACTCTCGGAGCCAATCGCTTCTGAATTCCGCAAGTTATTTGAAGAGCAGAAATTCGGCTTGCCGGTCCGGGACGCTCTACTCAACCTCACTGAGAGAGTCCCATTAGTGGACGTAAAGTTCTTTGTGACCGCGGTAATGTTGCAGCGCGAGACCGGCGGCAATCTCGCCGAAATTCTCGATAATCTTTCTTATATGATTCGCGAGCGTTTCAAGATTATGCGTCAGGTACGCGTATATACAGCGCAGGGGCGCCTTACCATGATGCTATTAATGGGGATGCCTCCGATCATCGTGGTGGCGATGTTGGCAATGAACCCAGACTTCATTAAGCCCCTATTTTCAGACCCCATTGGCCATACTCTCATCGTCGCGGGGCTTACGTTGCAGACGATCGGATATTTCGTGATTCGCAAAATCATTCGGATTCAGGTTTAAGCATGGCAGCTGTATTGGCAGTCCTATTATTCTTGACCATCGCACTGGCGGTGTTTTCGTTTGGGGCCGCGGCCTACGCTCCGTCGTCGGTGCTGGGCTCGCGCCTGCGTTCCTTGGGTGGGCAACGCACTCAACGAAAAAAGCGCGCCTTCAAAGAACGATTAGAGCAAGCGCTGGATCCCCTTAGCAAGGCGATTCCTTTATCGCCATCCGAGGTGTCGCGCGCCCGGCAATGGCTGATTCAGGCTGGATATCGCGACCGCCGGCATCTCACGATCTACGTCGGTAGCAGAGTGCTCCTCGCCTTCATCGGCTTCGTGGCAGTGATTGCCTTCAGCGGCGCAAAATCCGTTCCGCTAATGATTAGTGTGGCGGCTTTTGGATTTTTCCTGCCCCGCTTTGCATTGAAACGAATGATCCGGCAACGGCAACAACGCATTACGCTGGGATTGCCGGACGCCTTGGACCTGACTGTAATTTGCGTTGAAGCTGGTCTGGCGCTTGACCAGGCCTTGATGCGGGTCGGCGAGGACCTTAGGCATGCTCATCGAGAACTTAGCGATGAGTTCCACATGGTCAATCTGGAAATGCGCGCCGGCAAACCGCGGGCCGAAGCTTTGCGAAACCTTACCGCCCGCACCGGCGTGGACGACATCCGGGCGCTGGTTGCCACATTAGTACAGACCGATCGCTTTGGAACCAGCGTGGCTCAGGCGCTTCGAGTCCATTCTGATTCTTTGCGCACGGAAAGACGACAACGAGCTGAAGAGCAAGCGGCAAAGACCACTATAAAAATGGTTTTACCACTCGTGCTGTTTATTTTGCCCTCTATTATTTTTGTGACCCTCGGTCCAGCCATCATCCAACTTGTTCGTACGTTGGCCCCAGAGGCTGGCCATTGAGAACGCCACGCATCCATAAACTCCCCCCAGGAAGTTTGTGACTAAGGAATTCGCGAATCAGGAGTAGTGATGCCGGGCCCCACAGGATACGCCTTCAATCGCACCCGTCGCGCTTATTTGGCGACGCAGCTTTCGATTGCAGATACGCATTGGTCAAGATTGCGCGGCTTGATGGGGGCTGACCCTGCGGGCTTCCGCGCCGGTCGCGGTTTGTGGATCACCCCTTCCCATGGCGTCCACACCTTTGCCATGCGTTTTCCCATAGACGTGGCTTATCTGAATGGCGGGAAGGCTGTCATTTACATGGCGCAGGCTCTTAAACCGTGGCGAGTGGCACGGGTGATTACGGAGGCCAAATCAATCATTGAGCTTCCAGAGAATACGTTGGCATCCACCGGGACTACGATTGGGGATGAGATTGAGATCACGATAGGAAAAATACCGGAACCGGAACTTGCATGAATGACGACCTAAAACTTCTGGTGGAATGGTCTTCTCCGTGGGAAGAATTCGTCACAGCGATTCGTCCTGCTTTGAGCCGTTCGGCTGCGCCGCTTGATGCAGAAGCTCGCAGCGGGCTGTTCCCTTATCGCGGCATGCTGGTTACTTTGGTAGTTGAAGCCGCTTTGGCGGCGGTTCTGATCCTCCTACCGTCAAAACTTCGCACAATGCGGGCGTCTCAGCCGGCTCCGCCCCCCAAGTATGACGTAATTTATTTTTCTGGAGACGAACTTCCCAAAACTGAAGATACTGGCGGTGCACGATCCGGCCGCTCGGGCCGTTCCGGCGGGAGAGAAGGCCACCATGCCACGCAAGTTATCCGGGTTTCCAGAGGTCCCTCGCTGAAAGAGCAGGTTGTGGACGCCCCCAAACTGAATCTTCCGAACTCGAACTCTGCGGTAGCGAATCTGCTCGCTTATAAAAGCCTTCCGGGACCCCCGCCTGATAAGGGACTGGAATCTTCTTTGACGCACGAGGAATTGCCGGTATCCGCCGTACCTCCTCCTGCGGCAATTCAAAATGAAAATCCCCGAAGCGCTCCCGATATGGAAGCCCGCGTCGTTGCGCCAACCGCAAACGCGTTGCAACACCAACTGACCTCCCGCCGCGCGTACGAATCCCGCGAAAGCGTGGTACCGCCTCCAGTTACAGCGCCGAAGGAAGTCGCCATCCTGAATCCAAAATTGACTATGCCGCAGTCTCTCGTCGTGCCGCCTTCTCCGTCGCAACGAGAAATTAAAACTGAAGCTCGATTCGGGTCAGGAGATTTGAGAAACGAGACGGTCGTCCCTCCGGCGCCTCAGACCGCAAGCGTTCTGACTGGGGGCCGGCAGGGCCGCGCTTATGATTCGCACGAAAACGTGGTGCCGCCTCCAGTTACAGCGCCGAAGGAAGTCGCCATCCTGAATCCAAAATTGACTATGCCGCAGTCTCTCGTCGTACCACCTTCTCCGTCGCAACGAGAAATCAAAACTGAAGCTCGATTCGGGTCAGGAGACTTGAGCAACGAGACGGTCGTGCCTCCGGCACCTCAGACCGCAAACGTTCTGACTGGGGGCCGGCACGGCCGCGCTTATGAATCCCGCGAAGTGGTGCCCCCGCCGGTTTCTGCTCCAAAAGAAATCACGAATCTTCAATCCCAACCACTCCCGCAATCGAGCGTCATCCCTCCTGCGCCATCACAGCGAGAAATTAGAGCGGATGCCAGGTTCTCCGCGCGAGATTTAAGAAGAGAAACAGTAGTGCCCCCGTCGCCTCAGGCCGCCAATGTATTAAGTCGGCGACAAGGTGCCGGCGTCGGCAATGTCGCGGCAGTCGCGCCTCCTACTCAGATCAGCAATGTGTTGTCTGCGCGACGGCAGACGGTAGCTGTTAACAATGCCGTCGTTGGTCCCCCGTCTCAGCTTAGCAATGCCGCATTCACACATGAACGCGGAAGAAATTTAGGTGAGTCCGGAGTTGTTCCTCCACCAGCGCAGTTGAATGGCTCTCTCACCAGTCGCGAGGCCCATGGATTGTCTCGGAGAAATTCCGTGGTTCGGCCTCCGCCTTCAGTTTCCGACGCATCGAGTTCCACTGGCCAAGGAAGGCGTGGTCCCGGGGAGGCGATGGCGGAGGCAGTTGTGCCACCTTCCCCATCCCTTGCAAGTGGCATTGTGCTGTCCGCACGACCCGGACCGAAAGTAGGCTCCCCAAGCGCAGGGTCCGCAGGGTCTCTGGCCATGTCTCCGTCGGGGGGCGCGAATCCAGGACTGGGCGGGGCGGGCGGGGGCGAAGGCATCAGTCATGGTAGCGGCCCTGGAAGCAGCACCTCGGGACAAGCACCCGGCGCGAAAGCAAACGAATCTGGCCCAGGCTCCAACGAGCTTGCCCACAATGGAATTTCGCCGTTCCCAGGGACCGGTGGCGCCGGAAAGAGCGCAACCGCAGCTCCGGCGATGTCGGGGGTATCAGTTTCGGGAGGTGGAAACAATACGGTCAGGCTGCCAAGTTTCGGAACCGACGGCGCGCCCATCACGGACCCATCACATTCACCCGCAATAACAAATCCGGGTGGGCCGGGCATCACCGTGGTTGCGACTTCACACTCTGCGGGCGCGTTTAATTTTTATGGAATGCTGAAAGGCGATAAGGTTTATACCATCTACATTGACACCACACTGGGAATCGCAGTCATGCAGTTTGCCGACCCGAAATCGGCGACACAGTCTTATCCCGAAGATTTGACAGCGCCTCAAGCTCTTCGCGCCGAATTACCTTCAGATGTAACCCCTTCACGATTGGTAATCTCCTGTACTCTCGATCGCACAGGATTGTTAAGAGCACCGCGAGTACTAGAGGCGAATTCGCCGGAGCTTTCTGCAAAAGTCTTAGCCGCACTTCCCAGCTGGAAATTCCGTCCCGTGTTTCGAGGGAATCAACCAGTCGAAGTTACTGCGATTCTGGGCTTCGACGTTGATACACAATAGCCACCCGGGATTTTCAGATTGATGATTCTGAACGGGCGATTTTCCCCTTCAGTCATTTCTGCACTCGCTCGAATAATCCCGCAGTTCCATCCCCGTAGTCCATCTTCCACGCTGGAGATATCGTCAGAATATTTGCCAGCGGCGACTGCACCGGCGCTAGGATCCAGTTGACGCGCTCGCTATTAAGTACGTCGCTCCATTGCGGCGATACGTGAATCACTTGCAGATACTGCTCGAGAAAATTCTCACCGTACAGGTCATGGCGATCGTCAATAACAACCTTCGATTGCGGATATAGCCGGTAGATCAAGTAGCCTCCCCAATAATCTGGGCAGAAAATTGGAGAGTGAATTTGTCGCAACAAAATGAAATCCGTTGCCTGCACCGGAAAACGTTCGGGGCTGAATCTGGAATTCATCCATTGCTGGCGGCCAACTTTTCCCCCGTTCATACAAATCGCAATGCCGAGGAAAACCGATAACGCAGGCCACAAATACCCGCGAAAACTAAATTCCATCGAATCCATACGGTTTGAGAACGAACTGAACCGGGAAAATAACTTTCGCAGCTGCGGGATGATTTTCTCGTTCTGGGCGGCATTGGCGATTATCATCGTCAGAAGCGGAGCAATAATTAATGCGAGAAGAATGGAAGAAACCGGCAAATTGCGCGACGAATAAAGTCCGCTATAAGCTGCGAATACAACTATCAGCAACCTTGCAGGCGTAAGCCTTTCTCTCGCACTTGCCAGCGCAACGAGCGTAATCAATAACATCGCGGCAAAGCATTGCTGCGCGCTTCCGTGGAAATTCGGCGACAGAAATTCGTCAATGTGGTCCATCAAAAATCGGTTCGTCAAGTATGCATAAATGTGCGAGTAAAGCTTATAGCCGTAGGGATTAATTGAGCTTGCGACAAATGATAAGAGGAAAGCCCAAACCAAGTGGCTTACTCTGGTAAGAGTGAGCGCACGATTTTCTGCTCCGTCGCTACCAAAATATTGGATCAAGCCACCGACAGCGAAGAGTGCGAGAAGTATGAAGCCAAGCAGAAACCCGCCATGCAGATTCGCCCACAATAGCATTATCAGGGGATACCAGAACACCCGGCGAAAGGTTCGTGCATTCGATGCGCCGGCATCCGAATCCAGCAAATGAAACCAAATTACGGCAAACAGCCAACTCAAGACATGAGGACGCGCGAGAAAATGTATGCTCGCCGCTCCAATGGAAAGCACAATTAAAGCCACCATGACGGGCAAGCTGGCGCCGCGTTTCAATCCCGCGCGGAGCGCAACAGAAAAAGTAGCGGCAATAACGAACGCGGTGAAGAATACAACGCCATTTAGTCCAAGCCAGTGATGAATAGCGGCGATGATGACATCGTAGAGCCACTCCCACGCATACCAGGAGTGGCCACTCATCGTGGAAGAAAACAAGTCAACGTGCGGAATCGCGTACGTTTGTAGAATCTGCTGGCCGTTGCGGATATGCCATCCAATTCCAGCGTCATTAAGTAATTTCACTCCAAAGGGACCGCAGCTAAGCGAAAAAAGTATGGCGATAAAGAACAAGTTAGTCACGGAAGGCGCTGCCCAGCGGAACCCTGCGGATGGTTCTTCCCTCCGAACCGCAAAGCCTGCGTGTTGTTGAGTCGTATTCAAAACGATTCCTGTGCCCCTGGTCGGCATAGTATCTGATCGAGGGAAAAAGGGGCGTTTGATTTGCCGCTTTCGCGATTTCCCGGCTCCGCAAACAAGAAAAGTCCTTCCCGCAGAGATATCAGAAATGCCGCATCCTGGCCCAAAAAGTTTCCGACTCCATTGGCGCAGATCTCGAATCTATAAATTAGAGGCCCAGCGATGCCGGATGGCAACATACCGCGTGTAGTGATCGTGGGGGCTGGCTTTGGCGGCCTGCGAGCGACACAAGTCCTGTCGAAACAATCGTCGCTCGTGCGCGTGACTCTGATTGATCGAAAGAATCATCACACCTTTCAGCCACTGCTGTACCAGGTCGCGACCGCAGGCCTTTCTCCCGGCGAAATTGCAGCGCCTATTCGCTGGATCGTTCGCCGCAATCGCAATGTGGAAGTCATGCTGGGCGAGTTGCAGGGGTTCGACCTGTCGCGACGCATAGTAAAACTGCAGGATTTCGAAGTGCCCTATGACTACTTGATCGTTGCAGCGGGCGCGGGACATTCCTACTTTGGTCATGACGAGTGGGAACATCTGGCACCGGCATTAAAAACACTCGAAGACGCTCTCGAAATTCGCCGTCGTGTTCTGCTGGCATTCGAACTCGCCGAACGCCGCGCAGCACGCGGAGAAGGACAAGTACAACTCAGTTTCGTGGTGATAGGTGGCGGCCCTACTGGCGTTGAATTGGCGGGAACTCTCGCGGAGATTGCGAATCGTGCGCTGGCCACGGAGTTTCGCACAATTGATCCGAGGCGAACGCGAATTATTTTGCTGGAGGGCGGTCCTCGCATTCTGCCCAGTTATGCCGAGGATCTCTCCGCGAGCGCGCAGAAGCAATTAGAAAAATTGGGAGTTGAAGTATTCACTTCCACCATGGTGACCGGCATTGAGCCGGGTTGCGTGTTGACAGGCACGTCGCGCATGACCGCGGCGGTAACGCTGTGGGCGGCAGGCGTCGCGGCTTCTCCACTTGGAAGGAAACTGGTGGGGAAGGAATCGGGAGCATCCGTGGACAAGGCCGGGCGCGTGCTGGTGAATAACGATTTGAGCTTGCCGGGTCATCCCGAGGTTTTCGTGATTGGGGATCTTGCATCCCTTAAGGATTCAGAAGGTAATTCCATCCCGGGAGTCGCACCCGCCGCCATGCAACAAGGGGTGGCCGCGGCGCGCAACATCGAGCGCGATCTCGCCGGCAAACCTCGGCAGGACTTCCATTACTTAGACAAGGGAAGCCTGGCTACCATCGGACGCGCTGCCGCAGTCGCACAGTTTAAGAAGCTGCACATTTCCGGCTACCCGGCTTGGCTGGCATGGCTTTTCGTTCACATTTTCTTCTTGATTGGATTTCGCAACCGTTTGATCGTGCTCATCCAGTGGGCGTGGTCCTACTTCACTTACGAACGCGGAGTCCGATTAATCACAGGCGATTCCCCGCTGCCCGGATGGTCTGAACTGATCAAAGAAGAAGGTTTACCTGAAAGTAAAATGGAGACAGCTGCAAATGCAGGACCGCTTCATTGATAACTGAATCTCTACAGGTAATAATGGTTGCGGTTGAGATTTCGAGCCTGCGGCGAATCTGGCGCGGAAAGCGCAGTTGCTGCTGATCCCATGAAATTAGATCTTTCTCGCGGCATTCGCTATTGGTGTCTAGCCTTTTTAATCTTTATACTCTGCGGATCTTCCTCCGCTGAAGTGTTGAAGATTGTCGTTGACGACACCATTCATCCCATCACCGAAGAATATATCGGCCGTGCCCTGGACGAAGCGCATCAGCACAACGATCAGGCGGTCCTGATTGAATTGAATACGCCAGGCGGCTTGCTCGATTCTACTCGCGAGATTATTCAGAAAATCCTCGCCTCGCCCGTCCCCGTAATTATCTACGTGACACCCAGCGGCAGCAGGGCGGCATCGGCGGGCTTCTTTATTTTGGAGAGTGCTGATGTCGCGGCCATGGCGCCCGGAACGAATACTGGTGCGGCGCATCCCGTCTCCCTCGGCGGCGGCAAGATGGACGACGTGATGAAGCAGAAGGTCGAGAACGACGCTGCGGCGCTCATGCGCTCCGTAGTGTCGAAGCGCGGACGAAATGTTGCGGTCTCTGAGAGTACCGTACGAGAATCTAAATCTTTCACCGACCAGGAAGCTCTTTCGCAAAAGCTAATTGATTACGTCGCTCCCAATGAACAGGATCTTTTCAAGCAAATGGAAGGCAAGCCGGTCAAACGTTTTGATGGTCAGATAGTCACTTTAAATTTGGTGGGACAGCCAGTGCGATTTTTTGACATGACATTGAAACAACACATCCTCGCCTATATTCTGAATCCGAACGTCGCTTTCATTCTGCTTGCCATCGGCGGACTGGCGCTCTATGCCGAATTCAACCATCCTGGTGCGGTGGTTCCAGGAACGGTAGGAGTTATTTTCATTCTCTTGGCGGTCTTTGCTTTGAATTTGCTGCCTACGCGATTTGCCGCCGTGGTGTTGATTTTTGCTTCGTTCGCGTTATTTGCACTGGAGGCAAAATTCGCCACTCATGGAGTTCTGGCGATTGGAGGAATAGCCACGCTAACCCTCGGCGGACTGCTTCTGGTGGATGCACCGATTCCAGAAATGCGCGTGCATCTTTTCACCGCATTGGCGGTGGCCATCCCGATTGGAATTATCACAGTCTTTCTCATGGGCATCGCCCTCAAAGCCCGAGCCAACAAGGTCGTAACCGGCGCTCAGGGACTTCTCGGCGAGACCGCTCTCGCACATACTCCGCTTTCTCCGTTTGGCAAGGTATTCATCCACGGAGAGATTTGGGACGCGATTTCTTCCAACCCAGTGCTTGCCGGCGAAGCAGTCATCGTGCGGCAGGTGGATGGTTTAAAACTGCGCGTAGATCCCGCTCCTTCCGCCCGAAACATTCTCAAGCCAGACGCCCTATGATCGAAGTTTCGCGCATCTCCGCAGGCAACATCGTTAACTGCTGAATGAATCCGCGGCACTCGGAAGTGCGATACAATCCGCGTCAGCGCTGTTGTGCGTCATTTTCGGAGGTCCCAATGGAACTAGGATTCGGTTTTACTACCATCGTCATCATCATCGTACTTCTCTACGTCCTGAGTTCCATCAAGATACTTGCCGAATACGAACGCGGCGTGATCTTTCGCCTTGGACGATTGCTCGCGGACGCCAAAGGGCCAGGAATCGCTTTGGTCTTCGCACCGCTCGACCGCATGGTTCGCATTTCATTGCGGCAGGAAGCGCTGGAAGTCCCACCACAGGACATCATCACTCGCGACAATGTCACTTTGAAAGTGAACGCAGTAATTTTCCTGCGAGTGATTGATCCGAGACGGGCCGTAGTGGAGGTTTCCAACTACGTTTATCAGACCTCACAATTTGCCCAAACCACTTTACGTTCGGTCCTCGGCGAACAGGAACTGGATGAATTATTGTCGCATCGCGACAAGATCAATCTTCGCTTGCAGACCATTCTTGACCAGCACACCGCTCCATGGGGCGTGAAGGTGACCAATGTCGAGGTCAAGCAGGTTGACATGCCTGAGTCCATGTTGCGGGCAATGGCGAAGCAGGCCGAAGCGGAACGCGAAAAGCGATCCAAGATCATTCACGCCGAAGGTGAATTCTCCGCTGCTCAGCGTCTGGTGGACGCAGCCGCCTTGTTAGCCACCGAACCCGTCAGCGTGCAACTACGATACCTGCAAACCCTGACCGAAATTGGCGTGGAGAAAAACACAACTGTGATTTTTCCCGTCCCGGTGGATTTCTTTGCGGGACTTCAAAGGATGTTGGCGAAGCCCGATGCAACCGGTTCGCCTTCTGCCGGCAAGGCTGGTTCGCCGCAAAGTTAAAAGAGGTTTCCATGGTCATGGCTGCGTCTCAGGATACGGAAATCACGCTCGGTACCGGCAGAATGCTGGGGATATTTTTCGCGCTGGTAATTCTCTGCGCGGTAGTTTTTGGTTTGGGATTCTCGGCAGGTAAAAACTCCAGCCAGCTGCAAAATAATGATCCCGGTGCTATGGCGCCTACTGTAAAAGCGGTGAATCGGCCCTCCCCGGTAAATTCGACAGCACAACCTCCGCAGTCTCCTGACATGTCGTTTTACAAATCCGTTGGGCAAAACAATACTGATTCCGAATTGTCACCGGCCGCAAGCGGCACGAATCCGCCCGCAACCAAAGAGAGTGCGACAGACACAAATGTCGCTCCGCCGGCTAACGGATACTTTGTGCAGGTGGCCGCAGTCAGCAAACAGGATGATGCCCAAGCGCTGGTCGAGGCTCTAAAAAAGAAGCAATACAATGCAGTCGCCGCGCAAACCACATCGGATAAGCTGTTTCACGTTCAAGTAGGCCCTTTCGCCGCAATAAAGGACGCCGAGAGCATGCGCACGCAATTGCTCAGCGACGGCTACAATCCAATCCTCAAAAAGTAAGAACCGCTTCCGTAGCCCCATGATGCGGCCGCTCCATAAAATATTGTCATTCCGCACGATGCGTTCAGAATTTGAGATCGTTTAGACTTCTAGGCGTGAATGCCGGGACCATAGACGCGGAGATCATCAACGCCGAGATCATCAATGCGGAAATCATTGCCATTGGCTCGGAGCTGTTAACGCCGTTCCGTCAGGACACTAATTCTCTTTATCTCACCGAACAGCTTAACCGGCTAGGCGTCGAAGTAATCTTCAAGACCATTGTTGGAGACGATGCCGGGCATCTGGTTACGGCGGCGGCGTTGGCGGTTTCCCGCGCCGAGATCGTTATCTTTACCGGAGGCCTTGGGCCCACGGAAGATGATCTGACCCGGGACTGTGTCGCGAAGGCATTGGGGCTGCAACTTCAGAGAGATCCTGCAATGGTTGCGGCGCTCGAGCAGCGGTTTGCCGCGCGGGGCTGGAGGATGTCGGCCAACAACATCAAGCAGGCCGACGTAATTTCCGGGGCAACCGTTGTCCCCAATCCGAATGGGACGGCGCCGGGCCAATGGATCGCGGGGAAATATGATGGTAAAGAAAAAATCATTCTTTTGCTGCCGGGACCTCCGCATGAAATGACGGCCGTATTCGAAGCTTGCGTGGAACGCCTGCGGGCCAGGTTGCCGCAACAATTCATAGCAACGCGCGTGATAAAAATCACGGGAATTGGCGAGTCGCACTGCGATACCAGGGTTGCACCGATTTATCGGAAATATGAGGACGTCCAAACCACAATTCTGGCTGGCCCGGGCGAGATTCAATTGCATTTGAAAACGCGCGCCGCAACCCTCGAAGCGGGCCAGCAAAGAGTAGATCAACTCATGGAGAAAATCGAAGCGGAGCTTGGAGATCTGGTTTTTTCCGACAATGGAGATTCGCTCGAACAGATCGTTGGCTATTACCTGCAAATGCGCAGCGCGACCGTGGCGGTGGCCGAATCTTGTACAGGAGGATTGGTGGCGGAGCGGATCACTTCGGTGAGTGGCAGCTCAAGATATTTTTTGGGAGGGGCGGTGGTTTATTCCAACGCGTTGAAAACTGCTTTTGCGGATGTGTCGCCCGAGTTAATTGCTGAACACGGCGCTGTAAGTCACGAAGTGGCCGCTGCCTTGGCGGATGGAATACGGAAGCGGTGTGCATCGAGTTTCGGAATTGGCGTCACCGGCGTCGCCGGCCCAGGCGGAGGCACTTCGGAAAGGCCAGTTGGGCTTGTGTTTCATGCCCTAGCCAGTGATGGCGGAGTCGAGGTGGTGGAACGTAATTTCCCCGGAGACCGTAAACGAATTCGCCAGTTCGCATCCCAGCAAGCGCTGGATATGTTGAGGAAGAAATTGATGTAGGCGGCCCTACGCTTTCCTATCGGCCAATCGGGCAGCTTCGATAAATATCTTTATAAACATTTCCCGCGTGAGTTTTCCGGTCTGCGTGTTCTGGTTCGACGGATGGTAGGAAGCCAGCAGAATCTTGCCATCAGGCATGTTGTATTTCGCGCCGTGCTGAAAGAGATACGGCTTTCTGCTTGGAAGCTGTCCCCCGCGTTTCAGATAATTCAGATATGCGTCGAATGCAATCTTTCCCAGCACGACCACAACTTTTAGGTTTTTTAAACCATCCATTTCACGATCAAGATATTCAGAACAATTTGCGAGCTCTTGCGGAAGTGGCTTATTGTCCGGCGGAGCACAGCGCGCCGCTGCGGTGATATACAAGCCTCTCAATTCGAGGCCATCACCAACATGCGTAGCTTCAGGTTGATTCGCGAATCCAGTTTTGTAAAGCACCGGATACATAAACTTGCCGGACGCATCGCCAGTAAACGGTCGGCCCGTGCGATTCGAGCCGTGAGCTCCCGGAGCGAGTCCCAGTACCAGAACCCGCGCGCTGGGATCGCCGAATCCCGGCACCGGCTTCCCCCAATACTCGCAATCTCGATACGCCCGCCGCTTCTCGCGCGCAATTTGTTGCCGGTAAACCACGAGCCGCGGACAGCGAGTGCACGAGACCACTTCACAGTTAAGCTGTCTGAGCCAGTCTGGGAGCGAAGGGGTCATGTTGGAATACTTGCGGAAGTTTAGCTAACCAGAAGATCGAAGGATCATGACATGACTACGAGCAAGAAGCCGGAATTATTTGCCGCTGCGGGCTTCCGCCTCGGCCAGCCAGCCACGCCGTAACGTGTCCGCAGGAACGCCTGACAGGTAAGGCTTAATGTCGAGAATGGGAGTTCCGTCGAGCATGTCAACTCCGCGAACATGCAGCATCGTGCCATCTCGACGAAGAAGCTCAACTACGGTAAGGCCAATGGGATTGGGACGCCTCGGGGATCGCGTCGCGAATACACCGTGCGGCTGATTGTCGCTGGGCGGTGTGCTGAGCAATTTAGACTCCTGCGAGCGGTCAAATACCCAGATGATGATGAGGTGCGAGAACCCTTCGATATCGGTAAGCCCGATCTCAAATTCCGGGAGGATTTCGAGAACGCCCTCGGCGTGGTGCTGTGCACCCAATCCTTTGGGAATCTCGCGAGGATCCTTGTAAGGACTTTTTACGTGCCCGATGGCGCGCGGAATGAACATAGTTGAGCCTTCTTCGTCACAACCGATGCAGGCTACTCGTGCTTTCGCTGTGACAACGCGGCGCTCGTCTGGTTAGCCGTTGACGCTGCAAGCGCGGTTTGAGCTTTTGAATACTTCTGCGCGGCTGCTTTCCGGAGCCATTTTTCAGACTCCCCAGAATTCACCGGCACTCCATCGCCATCGCGGTAACGAAGGCTAAGATTGTACTCGGCGGCAACATTCCCTCCAATTGCCGCGTCACGGACCCAATTGGCCGCTGTCGCGCAATTTTGCCGGACTCCGTGTCCGATTTCATAAGCCATGCCGAGAATAAAGGCTGCCGAATCGTCTCCGTAGCGCGCCTGGCGCATCAATCCAGGAATTTCGAAGGGGCTCAATTCGTTCACAAGCGCGGAAGTTGCGGAATCAGTGACCCGATTATGACTCACATCGAGAACGGTATTCTCCGCTTTTGCTTGGGCGATGTGCAGGCTTGGTGTTGTTGCGGCCCGGACGCTCGGCCGAGCCTTGGGGATTTTAAAAATCATAAATGCCAGCACGGCCAGCGCAGCGGCGACAATTGCTACGTGTCTTACCTTAACCAGCCGGGCTGGCCCTAACCGCAATTTCGTTTGCGTTGCATAGTCTTTACATTGCCTCAGGCGTGGTGTGAAATTCTTCGCGGCCCAATCGTGCATTCGGCGACAATCCAAACGCCGCGAAGCAAGCCATTTTCCGAGTAAGAATGCGTAAATGTGCAGTTGACCATCTCCGGCAGAGTCAACCGCGTGACTCCGTGCAGACGGACCGAAAACAGATTGACCCGACAAAGACAAGTCGGTCGATTTTGATTGGTCCGGCACAGGTTCTACGGGCAAGAACGTTATCGGCATCGCTTCGGCTAGACCGCCTCGAATCGAAACGTCTTCTCCATGGCTCGCGCAAACTTCTTGTTCCAATGCTGCGGGCAGGATCGGCGGATATGTGTGTGCGGTCAATCCCGATTCCACGGGCGATAACTTCTGAATTACGACCGGCACTTCTTCGGCGGACTCGAGTTTTTCGAAATCGTGGGTGTCCAGCCACCGTTTGCAAAGGATCTCCCAATCTTCAACCGGCGCGGGGGCTTCCCCTCCCTTCTCAACCTCAGCGACTAACACAGGGGGATTCCCAATTCTTGCGGCAATATTATTTGCCGATCTATTCCGCGCCGAGGTAGCCGTGGGCGCTGACAATGCCTGTTGCTGCTGCCTTTGCTCAACCAATCCCGCCGCGAGATTAGGAACAACTTTTTCAATGACGTGGAGGATTACCGCACGTTCCAAACTAACGGTGCGCTTTAGTTCCGCGCTAGCTGCTTTATCTACGGCATGGGCAAGTAGACCGGTAAGCAACCGCGCATTAGTAACATCACGTTCGCTGAAGCTATTGGCATTTTCGGAAAAGATGGCTAGAGCACCGGCGATCGTAGGACCCTGATAGATGGGAGCGACCAACAAAGACTCGGCTGGGGAGCGACGTGGAGCGTCGTTTGAAACGTCTGAGCGCGCATAGCTCTTGCCGGTTACCAGCCTTGACAAAACAGCAGTCCGCAAGCGTTCATCGTCAGAAGCGGTACCAGCGCCGGCGCGGTATGCAAAATTGTCGCCTGCAAAAAGCCATACTGCGGCTCCCTGGGCTGGAACTAATTCCAGCGCCAACTCCGCAATGCGCAGTAGCGCCGCTTCCGGAGACAGAGATCCAGTTTGGATTGCCTGTTGGGCGTTAGCCAAGTCCACGAGCTGTGGAGCGCCCTCAGACTCGTTGGCACCCAAATATGACGCCCGCTTTTGAAATTGCTGGAGAACCCAAGCGGTGGCCAGAATCTGCTCGAATGAATCGCGACCGAGTGGGGATTGTTGGTCCATGCCATTCATTCTCGATGTATTTAAGTTCCGCGGGAGCCCTCAGCCACCACATTTAGCGGTTCGACCAGGGAGTGAGCTTTAGAACGCCTGCAATTCCTGCAAGTCCCCAGAGTTAGCTCTAGACGCGGCTTTCAGGGCAATAAAACATATACCTCGTCGTCAGCTGTTTGTCCATAGGTGCAGTTTTGGTGCATTCATCCAGCGACTCAAAGCGAGCAATTTCAAAGGAGGCTGTCTAAACTCCCGTAGGAGCATTCTCCGGTTTCATATTGAACAAGGCGGCTTGCTACAAACTGGGGTTTTAATCCCCCCAATTAGGCGCCCTTTCCGAGGAAACCCAGCCGCGCGGGAAATTGTATAATGTGCGCGATTCGCGAGCTTTGCATCGCTCGAGGGGGATGGCCAATGCGGCTGGCGCTGGAAACACGCGAGGTTGGTCGAGTCACGATTGTCCGCTGCAAGGGACGCATCACCGTGGGCGCTGAAACGGAATTGCTGCGCGCCCATGTGGTGAACCTGTTACGCGATCGCAAGGCAATCGTTCTGCACCTGAGTGAAGTGGATTTTGTTGACAGCAGCGGACTTGGAACTATGGTGCGATCGCTAACGAGCGCCCGTCAGTTGCACGGCGATGTGAAGTTATGCAATGTGCCTGACGTAATCCACAAAGTCCTGAAGATGACGCATTTGGACAAGCTGTTCGACGCCCACGAATCGGAAGAGAAAGCGGTGGCGGCGTTTTACCGGCTCAGCGGTTCATGGGAGAAGCTCAAAACCACCGGCCCCAGTGTCTTATGTATTCATTCCAGTGCGGACGTACTCGCCTACTTGCGGGAATTATTGCGGCGGGCTGGCTATCAGGCGTATACGACGGATAATCTGCATGACTCGCTGATTCTCATGCGGGTGACGCCGCCCGGCTTGCTGGTAGTGGGCGGGGGCTTGGCGGCGTCCGCGGCCACGCAAGAGGCCTTTCAATCCGCCTGTGCCAAAGTGCCGGTGGTGGAACTGGGCAACGAATTCTCCATGCTGGATGCGGGCGAAGCGGCATCCGCGCTGCTCGAGAAAATCGGGGCTCAATTGAATCGGGCTTCAACGTTGCCGTCTTAGTATTGATCCGGCTTCGATTTCACAATTAAGCCCAGTTCAAATCCTCAGAATCATCACCTCGGTGGATTTTATGAGGGCGGCAGCGGTCTGACCTGCTTTGAGTTTCATTTCGCGTGCGGAGCTGGCAGTGATAATGGATGTAATTTGCTGATCCCCTATCGAAATCCTTATTTCCGCCATTAGCCCGCTTATGCGAACCCCATCCACCCGACCTACCAGTTGATTTCTCCCGCTGACCAGACGCTTCACAAGGCCGCGCTCGGTCGCCGTCTTGCCCGTCGTTCGGAATAAGAGCCTGTCTATTTCGCTCTGCGGAATGCGGTGATGCCCGCCCGCCGTTCGTACACTGCGGATCTTCCGTTTGTAAATCCATTGCTTGATGGTTGGAAAGCTGACCCGAAGTTCGAGAGCCGCTTCGCGAAGCTTCAGCAGTTCCTGATTTGTCCCTTTCTCGCGTCGAGGTCTAGAATTTCCCGCCATTTTGAAGAGAATCCTACAGTGAAGCTATTTCACCCGTCAATCAATCTGAATCACAACTTCGACTTCCCGCGCAGCGGTTCCAGAATTTCAGCTAGCAGACACAAAAAAGGGTTATCACTCATAAACGCATACTATTAGGCACAGGAACTGTCTTTCATATACATTTTATGATTCGCATTCAAACCCAAGCCTGAGGGGAAACGATGGGGGAGTTTGTAGGCTCGTTCTTCTTGCCCGGACTATTATGGAGCCAATCATCTCCTTCGGATATCCATGCCGCGCGAGCCAGCGTTAGGGGCGGGCAATTAATCGTTATATTGCTGTTGTTTTGCCTCTGCCCGTCATTTGTCTCAGCGCAAGCGTCAGCCAGCTTGTCTGGAGTAGTTGCGGATCAATCTGGCGCGGCTGTGTCTGGCGCCGATGTCACGGCAATCAACCTCGATACGGACCTTCCGCGCAGCACGGTTACGAACCAACAGGGACGATATGTTCTGGTTGCCCTGCCAGTCGGGCAGTATGAGCTCCGCGTCAAAAAAGATGGCTTTGCAGAAGGAATTCGCACTGGAATTCGCCTGGTAGTCGGGCAGGATGCCAGCGCCGATTTGAGCCTGAGAGTTGGAGCAGTGAGCGAAGAAGTGAGGGTGATTGCAGACGCTGCGCTCGTGAATCCCACTACGCAGGACATCTCCGGACTCGTTGGCGAGAAGGAAGTGAAGAATCTGCCGCTCAATGGCCGCAGTTATGATTTGCTGCTTACGCTGGATCCTGGCGTCGTTAATTTCACAGCGGAAAAGACCGGCGGTATCGGGGTATCGAATTCCACTACGGGAAATAACTTTGCTGTCTCCGGAAATCGGCCGCAGCAAAACCTGTTTCTGCTGAACGGAGTCGAATATACGGGCGCGGCGGAAAACAATATGCAGCCGGGGGGAACGAGTCAGGAGTTGTTGGGAGTAGATGCGGTCCGCGAATTCAATGTGTTGCGCGACTCCTACAGCGCTGAGTACGGAAAGCGCCCCGGGGGACAGGTCATCATAGTGACCCAATCCGGAAGCAACCAGATGCACGGATCCGCATATGAATTCTTGAGAAACAACGATCTCGACGCGCCCAACTACTTTGACCAGGGGTCAGCGCCTCCATTTCAGCGCAACCAGTTTGGCGCATCTCTCGGAGGCCCGATCCAAACCGATAAGACCTTCTTGTTCGGCAACTACGAAGGATTACGCCAGCGCCTTCACCAAACATCGGCAGCATTTGTTCCTGATACTGCGTCACGCGCGGCCGCAGTCCCAAGCGTTCGACCTCTTCTCAATTTGTGGCCAACCGCGCCGGCAGGTGCTCCGGATTTCAATGGGATCGCACAAGTGTTTAGCAGTCCTCTGCAAACT
The DNA here is from genome assembly GCA_963720075.1 of uncultured Acidobacteriaceae bacterium. GTDB lineage: Bacteria > Acidobacteriota > Terriglobia > Terriglobales > Acidobacteriaceae > PALSA-188. The sequence continues at coordinate 520,075 of CAVREG010000019.1, forward strand.
ATCCGAGAAGATTTTGGTACAGCCCGGCTGGACCACATTTTTTCTTCGCAAGATTCGCTGGCATCCGTTTATACGGTTGATGACGGTGACGATCTCACCGCGACCGCGCTTGACCCTTACAGCAGCGATGTTGAGAGCCTTAGAGAGCAGGTGTTCTCCCTGGAAGAAACGCATTCGTTTTCATCTTCAACTTTAAATGTGGCGAGGGTGGGGTATTCTCGCGCGGGTTACTTTTTTACGGGACAACCAACTCCGGGCACTCCGGCGGCCGCCGTTTCTGGGTTTCTGCTTGGGCAACCGGTAGGCGCGGTGGTTGTTGGAGGGAGCGCAGCGTCCAATCCACAGGCCCAAGTCGGGCTGGCCGGAAGCAATAACGGAAGCAACCTGCGGATTGCCAGGAATCTATTCACGTTCGAAGATCGTCTCAGCCTTACTCGGGGGCGGCATCAATTCAGCTTTGGCGCGTGGTTGCAGCCATTTCAATCGAACGAGACGTTAGCATTGAGCCAGTTCGGACAGGCAACTTTCGCCAGCCTGCAAACATTCCTCCAGGGAACCACATCAAGCTTCCTTTATGATCCCGCGCCAACGGAAATGAACTGGCGGTCTTTGCTAGGCGCATGGTACGCCGAAGACGTCATTCGTTTCACTCCGAAGATTACCGTTTCGCTCGGCTTGCGCGATGAATTTACGACCGGCTGGAACGAGGCTCACGGTCGCGCCGCCAACTATACTTTCGCCAACGGCGTGATTTCGACTCAGCCGAACGTCGGGGATTCAATCTTCACCGTTAATAATGCGAAGTTTCTGCCACAACCACGCATTGGAATGGCATGGAGTCCGTTAGGCTCAAAGACGGTGATCCGCGCGGGTTTTGGTATGTATAACGATTTACAAGATGCGCTTGGCTATCGGACGGATCAGAACGCGCCGTTCAATCCCACCTACAGCATTGCCGCGCTGGCGGTATCGCAGCTCCCCATCAATCCTGCCGCTCCGGTGCCAAGCAAGGCGCTGCTCGTAGCCGGAGGGGTTCAGCCGGACATGAAAACGCCAACCCTAATTTCGTGGTCGCTAAGAGTGCAACGGGAAATCTCACCAAACACGGTGTTGGCGGTTGGTTATGTTGGATCGCATGGATATCATGAAATCATCGGGGAAGACGCCAACGAGCCATTTCCCACCATTTGTCCGGCCTCTCCATGCCCGGCTACGTACCCAAGTACGTTTCCCGGAGCGCTGGCGAACGCGCCTGTCCCCGCTGGAACCTACTACACTCCTGCGGGAACGCCCAAAGCCAACCCGAGCCTCGCGAACACATGGACATGGTTTTCGCGCGGCGACAGCAACTACAACGCGCTTCAGACGGACCTGAATCATCGCTTCAGCCACGGTCTGTCCTTGCGTGGTTCCTACACTTGGTCAAAGGCCCTCGATGATGGAGATTCGTTGAATGGTACGGCGGCGGGAAATGCTCCCGGCTTGGTGTCGAATCCCTTCGATCTGCGCTCCGATTACGGTCTCGCCACTTACGATGTGCGGAACGCGGCTGTGATCAGTGCTGTTTACGAATTGCCGTTCGGGCGCGGGCAGGCGCTGGGAAGCGGACTGGAAGGTTGGCGAGGAACACTGGCAAGCGGATGGTCGGTCAACAGCATTGTCACGCTTCAATCCGGGTTTCCCTTCACGCCGCAGCTCAGCTATAACCCTTCAAACAACGGAGACACCAGAAATCCGGTGCGCCCGTTTGTGAATCCGAACTTCAGCGGTCCGGTGATACTTGGTAAACCTAATCAGTGGTTCAATTCAAACGCGTTTCTCCAGCCACCGGCGAGCAGCGGATTTTACGGCAATCTCGGCAGAGATACGTTAATCGGTCCCGGTCTCGCGACATGGGATTTCTCCACACTCAAAGAAACGGAAATCTACGAGCGCATGAGACTACAGTTCCGCGCGGAGATTTTTAACCTCCTGAACCGGGCGAATTTTAGTACTCCGAATCTCATTGTGTTCACTCCCTCCGGAGTTTCAGGCACAGCGGGCGCAATCACCAGCACCGCGACCACATCGCGCCAAGTGCAATTCGGATTGAAACTACTTTGGTAAGTGCTTGTCGCAAGCGGTCCCGAAACCCACTATCTACGAAATTCCTCCATGATCTATTGAACAGAAACGTGAACCGGGGCAGAAATGCGAATGTCTTTCTCCGAGCTTTTTATATCGAGCGCGTGCAGCCCCTGGCCGAGCGATTCAGGGGGCACAAAGCTTAGAGCCCATTCGTTCTCGATGGCCGCGAGGAGAGGCGCGACGCCATCCGCTAGATTCTTGATCATGATTGCCTGACCGCCCGTGTCATGACTGATCTCCTTCAAGAAATGTTCCCCTCGCGTTCCCTTCAGAGATGACCAGGTCGCCAGGGAGAAGACCGCTACCCCTTCTTTCTCAACTGCGGCTTCAAGATTGGTGTGAGTGACGTGACTCTGATTATCATCCCCGTCGGTAATCAGTAGAATCGCGCGGCGAGGGTTATCGGGATTGCCCAACCTAGTTAGCTTCTGGACGCAAGTTTGTTCGATTGCGTCGTAGAGTGCTGTTCCAGCCCCGAATTTCACACTGTCTAGCAGCCCCTTCAACTCCGAGATCTTAAGGGGCCGCGTGCTGATGACAACAGATTGGTTAAATAGAACAAGGTAGCCTTGGTTGCCGCCAGCCGCTAGACTTTGGAAGAGCTGCAAAGTTGTTTGTTTGATCTCTTCCGCCGCGTGAGCTCCCGACCAGCTCGTATCAACAAGCACTGCGAACAACAAAGGGTCATTCTTCGCAGATCGGAGCGTACTAATCTGCGCTGGCTGTTCATCCACAGAAACGCTGAGGTCCGACTGAACTGGCATTGTAGCCGAACCATGTTTGTCCGATGCAGTTAGAAACACTTGGACCGATGGTTTCTCCGCCGATGGGGATTGGGGCTTCTCCATCCCGGTCTGGGCTTGGCTTGAGATCGCCGAAAACAGAACAACCCAGCGAATTAGCTGACGCCATCGCATAACTCGTCGCGGGTAGATTCTCTCATAGCGCGATTAGAGGTGGGTCCGACAAATCACAGACTGGCTGGCTCACCCCTACGTTTTTTGTAAAGGTGGGAACTACGATGTCGGTGGCTACAGTGTTTGTACGGATTTGAAATCAAATCATTGCGCAAGCAGAATGAAAATCCCGACGCAGGCGGTCTGAGATCCCAGCTTTGCAAAAACCGCAAAGGTGGACCAGCCACCATGAACTATTTCTTCCAATTTTAGTTGGCGACTTGCTCAACGTCGAACGCTCGGTGACCCCGGCGGGCGCTCACGGACACGAATTCACGGATCAGCGGGTGAACGAGACCCTTGAGCGCGGAACGTTGGGGTTGAAACAAAGTGCCCATAAAGAAAGGATGGTTCTGCAAACGAATGATTCTGACCTCGCCCGTGTCGTCCGTGCCTTCGATTCGAATGTCAGTTCGATCTTGAAGCAACGACGCGAACTCGGGATTCAGTCCATAGTTGCAACGATAACCTTCCTCCACGTGATCTGTCCCATAGAGCCGTTGACTCAGCGAGCCGGAAATGAGCCGAACAGTCGCATTGACGTCCAACAGAGAGCAGGAGAGCCTGGAAATCAGCGGGCGTTCCACTTCAGGGTTTGACTCGGCGTGCGCTGTGTTGCTTGTACGAATCACATTCCTGAAATACTCGATTAGAGCGTGCTGGAAGCCAGCACACGTGCCTAAGAATGGGATTCCTTCTGTGCGGGCCAGCGATATCGCGGAGATTGCGCCTTCTGCGTTCGCATAGGGAGGGCCGGGTACGCACCATATTCCTGCGTAGGAATGCAATGATCGTATCTCTTCTTTTGTGGTCAGCTTCGATGTATGTATCCACGCCGGTTCGACATCCACGTTCGATGCCTTGCCTGCAAGTTCCAGCGCCGGGGAAATCGTACTGTGTGCCGTCAAGGATGCATTGTAGTCACCGACGAGTGCGACGCGGATATGCGACATTCTTCGATCCTCCGATTCAACAGTTCACTCGACCGATCATTATTAATGAAGTCTGACGATTACTAACGTCAGTGGAACGCTCGTTTTTGGCTCCCTCGCAAGAACGCTGGTCCCATATCCTTAAGTCCAGAAAACCGCTGAGCCGTATTCAGGAGGAATTGTGCCATATAGGCCCGTCGCTATTTTCGGCTTCTCGTTAATGAAGAACCTGACTCTCTGCGTGCTTTTGTTGAGCGCTGCTTTTGCATCTGACCAGATGAGTCATACCTGTAAATTCAGGAGAGGTCCTTTACAGGGTCAAACCCACACGTTTCCGAATCTTAGCGCCACGGTGGTGGGATCGAGCTGTTCAGACGGTCTTACCAGCACCGGTATTGCCGTTCCCGACCCAGACACTCCGGAGACTGCGCAGCCCATGAGCCACACCTGCAAATTCAACGTAGGACCTTTGCAGGGTCAAACGCACACACTTCCGAATCGTAGCGCTGCAAGGGTGGGCTCGAGCTGTTCCGATGGGCTCACCAGCAGCGGAGTGGCGGTCCGCGATCCGGATGGCGAAACATCTTTGGAGCGCACCAGTCACTCCTGCCGATTCACTCGCGGACCCCTGCGGGGCCGGACTCAGACACTCCCCAACCACAGTCCGATGAAGGTAGGGTCCACCTGTTCCGATGGACTCACGAGCAGCGGGTTTGCGGTGGCAGATCCATCTTAGTTGGCCTCCGCAGCTTTTCTCCCGGTGGTGGCTGGCCCTCGATAAGAGTTGGGGTCCGACAAATCCTGGCCGCTCATATTTCTCCTACTCTGCGTTGACTTGCGGGCCGCATCCCGCCTAACATGGCCCGACTGGCCTGACTGGGAATGATCGGCGAAACCATCTCGCATTACCGCATTGTCGAGAAGCTGGGTGGCGGCGGCATGGGTGTGGTTTTCAAAGCCGAAGACACCCAACTTGGACGTTTCGTCGCGTTGAAGTTCCTTCCTGAAGACCTTTCCCAGGACTCGCAGGCTCTCGAACGCTTCCGCCGCGAAGCCCGCGCAGCATCTGCGCTGAATCATCCCAACATCTGCACGATTTACGAAATTGGCAAACACGAATGTCAATCCTTCATCGCGATGGAATTCCTCGAAGGGACCACGCTGAAGCATCGCATTACCATTCACCCGCTCGAAATCGGATTGCTTTTCAGTCTTGCGATTGAAATCGCAGATGGTCTCGAGGCTGCTCACTCGAAAGGCATCGTTCATCGCGACATTAAGCCCGCAAACATTTTCGTAAGCAATCGCAATCACGCCAAGATTCTCGATTTCGGGTTGGCAAAGGTCGGCGTCGAACGTGGCAAGGGTCTCGATCCTCACGAGATTACGGCCGGAGCCACCGTTGACGTTCGAATAGAGCACTTGACATCCCCGGGCGCTGCGTTAGGCACCGTGGCCTACATGAGTCCTGAACAGGCCCTCGGCGAAGAACTCGACGCGCGTACCGACATTTTTTCTTTCGGCGTCGTGCTGTATGAAATGTGCACCACTCGCCTTCCGTTCGAAGGAAGCACGTCGGCAGCGATCTTTAATTCGATTCTGAACAAGGTTCCGACATCGCCCGTCCGCTTGAATCCCGCACTCCCGCCGGAACTGGAACGAATCATCAACAAGGCTTTGGAAAAAGACCGCGATCTGCGATATCAGAGCTCTGCCGATATGAGGGCGGACCTCAGGCGATTGCAACGCGACTGGCATCCCTCTTCGCAGCGATTAGTCCCTGCGGCCTCGCCATCAGACGCGGAACCAGCACCCGAAATTCCGAGACCGGAAGCGTCCGTTGAAAAGAGAGCACGAGATCTCCCGCTTCTTGCGGGGCTTGCCGCGATCGCGATTCTCGTGGTTGGCTTCGCGGCCTTTCTAACCGGCAAGCGATCCGCTGTCAGGCCTGTGCCCACATTCCGCGAGCTCAGCTTCCGCCGCGGAGCATTGTTGGCGGCGAGGTTTGCTCCTGACCCACGCTCGGCGGTTTACAGCGCTGCGTGGGAAGGCAAACCAGAAGCGGTGTTTATCAGCTCGCCGAATTCGACTGAGTCCCGCGATCTGGGTCTGCCCGAAACCGAAGTATTAGCGGTCTCGGCCGGAGGGCAAATGGCGGTGCTCCGCCAGTTTGGCATCAGCCCCAACCATTTTACTCATCGCGGGACCCTGGCTCAGGTTTCGATCGGCGCCGATGCTCCGCGCGACCTACTGGACAATGTCGAGGCCGCCGATTGGGCGCCAGATGGGAACTCACTCGCAGTCGTTCACGTGGTCAATGGGCAAAGTCAGATCGAGTTTCCAATTGGCAAGGTTCTATACCAAACTACCGGATGGATCAGCCATCTGCGCTTTTCTCCCCGAGGCGATCGTCTTGCATTCATTGACCACAACCTTCTAGGAGATGACGGTGGAACCATCAGTGTGATTGACATGAACGGTAAGAAGTCAGACTTGACCGGGCGTTGGGCAAGCGCCTTCGGAGCCGCGTGGTCGCCTTCAGGCGATGAAATCTGGTTCACTGCCACGGCAACGGGCTTCAGTCGCTCTCTTCGCGGGGTCACTTTATCGGGCAAGCTTCGGGAGTTGCTAAGCGCTCCTGGAACACTCACCCTGCATGATGTTGGCGCGGGCGGCAGGGCACTGATCTCGCGAGATGCCATGCGAGCCGGGGCTATTGGCCTTGCCCCCGGCGAAAAGACCGAACGCGATCTCAGCTGGCAGGACTGGACCGTCCCCATTGACATCTCGGAAGACGGTAAGCTCATGCTTTTCATTGAAGCCGGGGAGGCTGGCGGCGGAGATTATGCCGTGTTCACCCGCAACACCGATGGTGATTCCGCAGTCCGGCTGGGCGAGGGTTCGGCTAATGGGTTTTCTCCTGACGGCAAGTGGGCTCTGGTATTGCGCCAGAACATGAACCCTCCGGACTTGGAGCTTCTTCCCACCGGAGTCGGACAAGAACGCCCGGTCCCTACCGGCGGCGTCATTCCCTGTTGTGCTGAATTCTTTTCCGATTCCAAGCGGCTGATCCTGGAAGGTCACGAAAATGGCCACGGCTCGCGCCTGTACGTTCTCAATCTGGATGGCGGCGCGCCTCGCCCCATTGCCCCCGAGGGGTTTAGTTTGGGAGCAAGCTCCCGTTCCATTTCACCCGATGGCAAGCGTGTTGCGGCGGTTACGAACGATGGCATCGCACTGGTTTCCTTGGATGGTGGCGACGTACAACCCGTTCATGGTATCCAAAACGGCGAGGCGCCCATCCGGTGGTCCAAAGATGGAAATTCATTACTGGTCGGCCGGCGCGGGGAAACATCGTGCACGGTTGTGCGTGTAGATTTACGAACCGGAGTAAGGACCCCATGGAAGACGGTGGGACCGTCCGATGCGGCCGGTGTAACCGGGGTGCCCTGCCCGCGAATTGCCGCCGACGAGCAGCATTATATTTATGGATACGTCCGCAACCTGTCGGACTTGTTTCTGGTGGAACACCTGAAGTAACGATCCGATAAAAATCCGAATTAGACAATTCGCCCGCGACAATTTGAGGTGCGCCCGCAACCTTTGGCGACTAGCAGTGCCGTGGCGGGCTTAAACATCGCGGTGCAAAATTGCAGAGTCAAATACCCTTCCGCCAGGAAATAAGCGGAAGGGCACAGGGTTTAAAGATGCGGCTACTGCTTGTCGTACGCTTCAGTGGTCCTCACCATCTTGCCCTTAGAATCCATAGTCCTGAGAGTGATGGTGCGGCTTTTGCCATCGGCCGACACAACAATTCTACCCGTCATAGTAGCCTTGCCATCCTTCTTGTCGGTTAGCTCCAACGTGTGGGCATTAATCCTCTTATACGACCGCATGTCGGCATCCGGATCGCCGGTGACGGGATAGTCTTTTCCGTCGAACGAGCCGGTCCACTCATTGTGCGCGGGGTCGCCCTTGCTGTCGGTCCCATCTACCGTGATTTTCACCTGGTCTCCGGCAGCCTCGTAGACAACCGTGGTATTTTTCCCCATTCCGGGGGCGATCTTCGATTTTGCCTCATTGAGCTTCCATGTACCCATGGTCACGTCGCTGGCAAGACACATTGCGCCTGCAACAAAGCACACCAACAGAGTCAAAATAATCGTTTTAGCTTTCATGTTTTTCTCCTGATTGAGAAGCAGATTTTAACGGACTGAATGAACGCAGGATATTCTAGTGCCGCGTGCGGAAATTCGACAACCAGCAAATTTCGGCGAAGGATCATTCAGCAGCTATTCAACGGGACACGCCCTGAAGTCAAATGTAATTCCGACCGTTCCTGCTCGTCTATCCAGTTGGAGACGGACACGAGAATCGCTCGATGGTTCGGGTGTCAGCGATGAGGAATACTGTTGCATGGAGAGCTGAGCGAGTCTGTCGTTGTAGAGATCACCACGCTTCAGCGGTAGCTCCTTAGATACTGCTGCGGAACCTTGTTCGTCGAGACCAAGAATGTTGATGCTGCCTATTACAAACTGCTTGCCTTCATCAATGTCTACGTCGAATGAAGCAGTATGATCGTCGTCGTTAACGCGCGGTGTGGGAACGGCGACGAAGTTAATGTAGCCTAATTCTCCATACTCCGTGCGCAGATTTTCTAGTCCCTTTGCGACCTTGGAGCGGTCCAGTATTTCGCCGTCCGAGATTGGGAAGAGATCGCGTAATCCCTTAACGTCGGTGATCGCTTTATTGTTCTTAAAAGCAATCTGTCCCAACCTGTACTGCTCTCCCGCGTTTACCCGGACCGCGACAGCGATGCTCTCGCTAACCGGGTTGCTGCTGAGAATACGATTCTCGCCACTTACTTCCACTTTCATGTAACCGTGGTCCTGCCATGCTTGCCTGACTCTTTCAACAAGGTCCTTTGTAACGTCATCTGGATCACCCGAGTATGGCAACTGTTTCAGCGAAGAAGCGATTTGATCTTGATCCGCAACGGGCAAGTGAAGGTCACCGTCAAATTGCACTTCGGTGATTGTAATTGTAGGCCCGGAAGGCTCATCGTCAGGCGGAGTGGAACAAGCCCGAACGTTTTGAGGCTCGGGGATTTCTGCGGAGTCGGACTGCTGAGCAACGCCGGATTGCAAAGCCAGCGCGAAAGCTGGGGCTAGCAAAATCGCCTGTGTTAGGCGGCGCATGCTTCGCTATTATAGGCGTGTTGGCAGAACCTCGCCCCAGTCTTTCTCAATCCGGGACTGTCGAAAACGCAAAAATCAACGAATTAGAGGGATAGGCGGGCTAACTCCATGATCTTGTTATAATTGCAGCGCGAACGTCTCCCAGAAGCGCACTGGCCCTTGTGCCCGTGCGTTTTTCGGTTCTTTAGGGCCTTTCTCGGCAGGAGAATGGGAAGTGCATTGTCTCCCCAAGTTGTCGCTAATCTTAGGGATACGTCGCAACAGTTGTGGCGCGTTCAACCACTTTGACCTTGTTACGCTTGAAATACGTTGATTTTTTGACGGCGCGCTATTTTCTGGACCGTTTTTTTTGATCGAGGGTGCGTCATTGCTGAAGCCCCCTGCGGAATCTCTTGAGCTGCATCTGATCACCTTCTAGGTCTGCTGAGATAGAATGAAGCGATCAACATTTCCTTCATGCGCCGTCTCACACAATGGCGAGTTCTTCCCAGCGGACTCTGATTCAATCTCAGCTCATCACTCTCTGGCGAAATACACCCTCTTCTTTTTTATCTGGAAAGCTAAAGGCTAAGGGCCAAAAGCCAAATGGCTGTATTTAGGAATTACGACGTCATCGTGATCGGCGGTGGGCATAACGGCCTCGTGAATGCCGCATACCTCGCCCGCGCTGGCAAGAAAGTGTTGGTACTGGAACGGCGACACATTGTGGGAGGTGCCGCTGTCACCGAGGAAATCTTTCCCGGATTCAAATTCTCAGTGTGCTCATACGTAGTTTCGCTGCTTCGTCCGGAGATCATTCGGGACCTCGACCTGCCGCGGCACGGATTGGAAATTCTTCCTCTCGACGGCACGTTTACTCCGATGCTGAACGGCGATTATCTCTGGCGAGTGAACGATCACGCGAAGACTCGACGGGAGATCGCGCGTCACTCGCGGCTCGACGCCGAAGCCTACGATGACTTTGGCCAGGCCATGTTGCAGATGTGCCGCTTCGTGAAACCTATTCTCAGCATGGTGCCTCCCGACCCTTACACGCTGAATCCGCGGGAACTGATGAAGCTGCTTTTTTTGGGCCGCCGCTTCCGCGATCTTCCTTCCGGAGACCAATATAACCAGGTGCAGTTGATGACCATGAGCGCCATTGATTTTCTCGACCAGTGGTTTGAGACCGATGTGCTCAAGGCGACGATGTCGGCGTCGGGAATCATCGGAACTTTTTTGGGTGTGCGCTCACCGGGCACGGCATACGTTCTGCTTCATCACTACATGGGCGAAATTGACGGAGCGTTTCGTTCCTGGGGATTTGCGCAGGGCGGCACCGGTGCGATTTCAAATGCGATCGCCGACGCGGCCAGCGAGGCGGGGGCCGAGATTCGAACCAAAGCCAGCATCGCCAAAATAATAGTAAAGAACGGAAAAGCGCTTGGCGTGGTGCTGGAGAATGGCGATGAGATCCGTAGCCGATGTTGTTTCGTCCAGCGTGGATCCCCGCAATACTTTTGTAAAGATGATCGAGCCCGGCAACCTGCCTGATGATTTCATGGATGATATCAACCGTTACAAGTTTCGCGGCTCTTCCGGCAAAGTAAATCTGGCGCTCGATGGTCTGCCTGAATTTACGTGCCTCCCTGGTGCAGGCGCGCATCTTCGTGGCGCCATCTCTATTTCTCCAAGCGTGGACTACATGGAACGCGCATACGACGAGGCCAAGTACGGCCGTTATTCCCGAGGTCCGTATATAGACATTGTGATTCCGAGTCTTACCGATCCATCGCTTGCTCCGCCCGGCAAGCATGTCATGTCGTGCTTCGTGCAGTACGCTCCATACAAGCTGACGGAAGGCACTTGGGACGAAAAGAAAGAGGAATTTGGCAACAACGTCATCAATACCATCGCCGCCTACGCGCCCAATATCAAGAATCTGATTATCGGCAAACAGGTGATCACGCCGCTCGATTTGGAAAGGGAATGGGGATTATCGGAAGGCAACATCTTTCAGGGAGAGCTGTCGCTCGAGCAGTTGTTTTTCTTGCGTCCGGCGCCGGGGTGGGCGCAATACCGCACGCCGATTCGTAACCTTTATATGTGCGGCTCAGCCACGCATCCGGGAGGCGGAATCATGGGCGCCAGCGGCCGGCTAGCGGCAATGGAAATTTTGAAAGATTCCACCAGATAAATTTGGCTTGTAGCCGGCGACCTAATCGACTCACCAGATCATGCCGAAAAAAGCAATCATCATCGTAGGGGGCGGCCATAACGGTCTGGTAACAGCGTTCTATCTGGCAAAGGCCGGATTTAAACCGCTGGTTCTAGAGCGCCGCAATGTGGTTGGCGGCGCCGCCATCACCGAAGAATTCCATCCCGGCTTCCGCTGTTCCACGCTCGCCCACGCGACTGCCCCGTTGCACGCCGGAATCATTCGCGACATGGCTCTTGCCCGGCACGGATTGAAGATGATGCAGCCCGACGTCCGGGTATTTTCTTCCACGCCAGATGGCCGCGAGCTAATTCTTTACGGAGATGCGGAAAGATCGAGCGCAGAGATTTCGAAATTTTCCCCTAAGGATGGACGCAAGTATCTCGAATTCCAAAAATCGCTGGCCAGCGTGGCAAGTGTGATCGCAGATTTGCTGCCGATGACCCCACCAGATGTTGATCATCCCAGCGCCAGCGATCTGTGGTCTCTTCTGAAGGTTGGCAAGAAAGCCCGCGGACTCGGCCGCAAGGAACTCTATCAACTCTTGCGATGGGGACCAATGGCAGCCGCAGATTTCGTTGCCGAATGGTTCGATACCGATTTGTTAAGGGCCACAATTGCGGCTCGCGGGATCTTCGGGACCAATCTCGGCCCATGGTCCGCTGGCAGCGCGATGATGTTAATGCTGCGCACCGCCTGCGATGGAGAAGCGTGCGGTTCGGCATGGTTCGCGCAGGGCGGAATGGGCGCGGTCACGCAAGCGATGGCGTCCGCGTGTCGTGATGTAGGAGTCGAAATTCGCACCGGCGCTGGCGTAACGCAGATTCTTGTTAAGGACGGCGTGACCATGGGTGTTGTTCTTGAGAACGGAGAGGAAATCCTAGCTGGCACTGTCATCTCAAATGCCGATCCTAAAGCCACTTTGCTTGGGCTGGTGGACGCGCAACACTTAGAGCCGAACTTTCTGGGGAAACTCAAAAACTATCGCACCCACGGAACGCTCTCGAAGATGAATCTGGCGCTCTCCGGACTTCCGAAATTTACCGCTGCTCCAGACGACGCGGCACTCTCTGGCCGGATCCACATTGGCCCCGAAATTGATTACCTGGAACGCGCATTCGACGCCAGCAAGTATGGTCAGTTTTCCGAAAAGCCTTATCTCGAAGCTGTTATTCCCACTCTTACTGACCCGACTCTGGCCCCCGCGGGTAAACACGTTATGTCGGTTTACGTGCAGTACACTCCTTACCTGCTACGGGGCATGGATTGGGAGAATCAGCGCGACAAACTAGCCGACACGGTAATTAAGACCCTGGCTGAATATGCTCCGGAACTCCCCAACATTATTCTTGGGCGCCAGATAATTACTCCCAAAGATTTGGAACAGACCTACGGAATGACAGGCGGCCATCCCTTTCACGGCGAACTTTCGCTCGATCAGTTTTTCACGATGCGTCCGCTACTGGACTGGGCCCGCTACCGCACGCCCATCAAGGGACTATACCTTTGCGGGTCAGGAACCCATCCGGGGATTGGATTGTCAGGCGGCTCGGGAGCGAATGCGGCGCGTGAAGTGTTGAAAGATTCGAAAAAATAGCACGATGAGCAGCCGGATTGATCGGTAGCGCGCGGCAATCTCGCGCACCCGGCCCGGGCGACCCCATAATTCGAGCCTGCATCGGGCGGGGTTAGCCAGGCACGCATAATAGGAAAGTGGTGGAAATGTTTGTTTATGAAGGGCAACCAGGGCTAAGATTGAGGGCATCCGACCGACTAGACAACGGAGATGTCATGACGCGCATTCGCAAACTGGAGTGCGGGTTTCTGCTCATAGGGGCAGTGCTCTTTTCAGAGAGTGTTGCCGGCGCTCAGATCAATTCGACCAAACAACCTGACAAGACGACTTCTGCCCAATCGTCCGATTCACACGCGATTTCAGGGTCTCAAGCCGGGAATCCGCGGGATGATTCCGGAACGGCGGCCGCAGGTAGCGCTAGAACTTCAAGTGACCGGGATTCTAACGGATCGAGTGATCGCAAAATGCACTTTCGGCTCGGGACCGTGAGCGTTGGTGCTGGTTACAGCAGCTTTTTTGTTCCACCTGTTTACCCATACGGTCCCTATGGCTTCTATCCGTACGACGCTATATATTCCGGATTGCTGTGGAGTCCGATATGGGGCGCTTATTATGGTCCCGAGTATCTTTCATATGGCAACGGAAAAGGCGAGGTGCGGCTCGCGGCGGAACCGAAAGACGCAGCGGTTTATTTGGATGGCGCGTATGCAGGAACTGCGAACCGATTAAAAACTATCTGGCTGGACCCTGGCGCCTACAATTTGTCCGTGTCTGCGGAGGGTCGAGAACCGTTTCAGCAACGAATTTACGTGTTAAGCGGTAAAACTCTCAAACTTGCAGCGAAGCTCGCGTACCAGATCAAGCCATGAAACTTCCCGCATGTTTAGCGTTATTTGTATGTACGGCTGCCTTCGCCGGAGCGGGGCCGAAAGGAACCGTGCCGAAAACGGCCGCATCGGCCTATGGGGTACATAGGCAACACAACGGGACGGCCATCGGAGCGACCTTGGTTGTCCCGCGCGAAGTCAGGAAGACGTTTGTTTCAGATGTGAACCGTTGTTGCACAGTGGTTGAGGTAGCTTTTTATCCGCCAAAAGCAAAGGTTCTAAATATCTCGCTGAATGATTTTGTTCTGCGAGTAAAAGGAACTCAAACTGCTTTTAAGCCATCGAGTGCCAAAGTAATAGCCGCGACCCTGCAGAGGAAAGCCGCAACAGACCGCAATATCACGGTTTCGCCTAGTATGGGTGTGGGATATGAGAGTGGAGGCTACGATCCTGTCACTGGAACCCGCGGTGGGGGAATTTACCAGCAAGCGGGTGTCGGCGTGGGCATCGGGAGTCCCGGACCAAACCCCGGCTCAAGCGATAAAGATCGTAGTGCGATGGAGACTGAACTAAGTGAGAAGGGCTTGCCGGAAGGGCAGACATCGGCCCCGATCGCCGGTTACATTTATTTTCCAATTAAAAATAAGCGAGCGACTTACCAGCTGGAATATATCCTGGATGGCCAAAAAGTTCTGTTCACGTTGCCGTGACGGGTCTGCGTTCCGGCCCGGCTAGGCCATCCCGCTCCATCGCTTTTCAGTTCGTCACCAATGCACACCTCGAATCTTCTAAGTCGCGGCGCGGTTCTGCCTTCGCAAAAGCACCCGCGTGAGCCGATACAGCGGATAACTCAGAGCCAACGAAAGCAAAGCGTACTCGCTGTTGCGCGTGTCCTCTTTCACGGCGGCGATCAGGAAGGCCATTGATCCCAACCAAGCCAAGCCGGTTGTCCACGGATATCCCCGTGCGCGAAACGGGCGCGGAGTCTCTGGCTCCCTCCAGCGCAAAACAAATACTGCCACGTATGCCATGGCATAGTCTGCGACGAAGTAAAAAGCCGTGACAGCCAGCACGATCTCGAATTTGCCGCTCAATATAAATACCAGAGCCGCGAGCGTGCTAAGAAGAAGACCGACGGTCGGGGTTCCACCAAGATTTACGCGGGAGGCGTGGTGCGAAAGCAGGCCATCCTTACTCATGGCAAATGGAATGCGGCTGGCCATGAGGTGATAGGCATTGATCGCGCTTATTAGCGACACGATCATCAGGATTTGAAGGATGGTCTGGCCGTGGCTCCCGAAGATCGCGGCGGCCATCGTCCCCAGCGCCATTTTTTGTCCGGCAATCTGCGGCATGGTCAGGACGTGTAACAGAGCGACATTCACTAACACATAAATCGTCATGAGAGCCAGCACACCATAAATCATCGAGCGCGGAATATCGCGCGCGGGATCGCGTACCTCTTCCCCAAAGTAGATGACTCCATACCAACCGTCATACGTATAGATGACCGCTTGCAGGGCAAGAATCACGGCCAGCCACAGAGAATGGCCCGCTAAGCTGACGGGTGCCACCGCAGAAGCATGTGGCAGCCAGGGATGAATGAAGGCAAAGGCCGCAGCCACCAGCGCCAGAAAGGCTAGAGTCTTGAGGACGCTTGTAATGTTCTGGAACGAGCTACCCGTGCGGATACCACGCCACTGTAAGAGGGCCACCGCGATAGTGACGGTGGCGGCCGAAAAGATAGTATGTCCAGCGAGTGGAGGGATTAGGTCTCCGGCATATTCACCGATCACGATAGCTACGGCGGCTGTGCTGCCGCATTGCCCCAGCCAGTCGGTCCACCCCACGGTAAACCCCGCGAACTCTCCGAGTGCGCGGCGCGCGAAAACATAATAGCCGCCGGAGCGCGGCAACATCGCGCCGAGTTCGGAAAGAGAGACTGCGCCGAGCAATGCGTAAAGCCCTCCCACGACCCATACCCCTACGAAGATCACCGGAATCGGCAGGTAATTGGCAACATCCCCGGGGGTTCGCAGTATGCCAGCGCCAATGGTATTGCCGATGATCACGGCCAGGCCAAAACCCATGCCGAGCACCCGCAATAGGCCCCTGCTGGACTTCAGGTCTGCTGGATCGGCGATTGCAGGACGATTGGTTCCCGAGTCTGCGGGAGGCATGACCGCGAAATGTAGCACAGATCGCTGCTCGAACGTCGGCAGGAGTGCAACGGTGAATTGAAAGTCGAACCCGTGACTGGAGTCTTTGATCGTGTGCGCAGTCAAAGATGCGCAACCAGATATCAGTATTTAAAACGCATCAATTCCCGTCACGCTCTGGCCAATGATTAAAGTGTGAATGTCGTGCGTTCCTTCGTAGGTCTTCACCGATTCCAGATTCATCATGTGGCGCATAATTGGATACTCATCGGCAACGCCGTTTGCTCCCAAGATGTCACGCGACATGCGAGCACATTCCAGGGCCATCCAGACGTTATTTCTTTTCGCCATTGAGATATGTTGAGGCCCCGCTTTATTTTGATCTTTGAGTCTTCCTACTTGTAGGACGAGCAATTGCGCTTTTGTAATTTCTGAAATCATCCAGGCAAGTTTTTCCTGCACAAGCTGCCGCGAGGCTATAGGTTCGTTGTGGAATTGTTTGCGGAATAGCGAATATTGTAGAGCGCAGTCGTAGCAGGCCATAGCCGCGCCTACCGCGCCCCAGGCGATGCCGTATCGTGCCTGATTTAAACATTTCAATGGAGACTTGAGTCCGCCGGTTCCGGGCAACAAGTTCGCTTCGGGAATGTGCACATCCTGCATGGAAAGACTCGACGTTACAGAAGCGCGAAGCGACCACTTTCCATGAATGTCTTCGGCGCGGAAACCGGGACGGTCGGTCTCGACCAGAAAGCCGCGAATCTTATTGTCTTCGTTTTCGACCTTGGCCCAAATTATGGCCACGTCGGCGATTGATCCGGAGGTGATCCACATCTTCTCGCCATTCAGGATGTACTCATTTCCAACCTTGCGGGCGCGCGTGCGCATTCCGCTGGGATTCGATCCGAAATCGGGTTCAGTCAGTCCGAAGCATCCCAACCTTTCGCCCTTTTGCATCGCTGGAAGCCACGTCTGTTTTTGCTCCTCGGTGCCAAACGCGAAGATCGGATACATCACTAACGCGGATTGCACACTCACAAACGACCGCAGTCCGGAATCGCCGCGCTCCAATTCCTGCGTAACCAAGCCATACTCCACATTCGACATTCCTGCGCAGCCATGGCCTTGCAGCGAAGCCCCGAAAAATCCAAGTTCCGCCATGGGCTTAACCAGTTCGCGCGGAAAGCGCCCGGCCCGGTTGCACTCTTCGATGATGGGAATCAAGTTCTCTTCGATAAATTTACGAGCCGTATCGCGTACCAATCGCTCGTCATCGTTGAGCAACGAATCGAACTCGATAAAATCAACGCCGCGGAATTTTATTGCCATAATGATCTCTTTCCGTCTATATCTTCACGGAAACAACAGAACCATAGAAGGTAACAAAGCCAATAGCGAGGATCAAACCAGTTTGGGCGTGACTTTACAATGCTTTTGCAAATATATTGCACGCTTTAATCACCCTTGCATCCAAGCTTTGAGTAGAATCGGTCTGCGCTCGTGAAAGTTAACGCAAATGAAAAGTGGGATTGCACGCCGAACGTCGTATTTCGTCTTTTTTTCGGTCACCTTGTTGGTGGCCACCAGCCAAGCTTCTGACAATATCATCGTCGCCGCTCCATCACTCAATCAAGGATTTCAGCTGCTCTACAACCTTGAGTTCGCCCACGCCCACCAAGTGTTTTTGACGTGGGAGCAGGGGCATCCTGACGATCCCCTAGGTCCAGCCTGTGATGCCGCAGGGTTCTTGTTTTCAGAATTCAGTCGCCTCGGTATTCTAGAATCTCAATTTCTCGCAACCGACAAAGCTTTTGACGCCCGCGCCAAGTTTGATCCCGACCCCAAAGTCAGAGATCAATTCAATGGCGCGTTGGATAAAGCTGAGGCAGAAGCCAGAACGCGGCTGACGAAAGATCCCAAAGATCGCGATGCGCTATTTGCCATGACCCTGTCTTCGGGGCTTCGCGCGGATTACGCGGCCCTAATCGAAAAGCGCAATTTGGCCTCATTGCATTTCACCAAAGAAGCCGATACATGGGCTCAACAGTTGCTCGCTGTAGATCCCAGCTGCTACGACGCGCATGTCGCCACTGGTTTTAGCAAATACATTATTGGAAGCATGTCGGCGCCGGTCCGCTGGCTGGTACGGTTGGGTGGGATTTCCGGAAACAAGCAGGCGGGAATTACTGAACTGCAATTGACGGCAGAGCACGGCCAATATCTGGCCCCATTTGCGCGTATTTTGCTGTCAATTGCATACGTCCGCGATAAAGATAAAGTGCGCGCGCGAAAGCTTCTCGCGGCTTTGCGCGATCAGTTTCCGGGCAATCCATTATTTCCTCTCGAAATTGCACGGCTCGACGCCCAATAGGAACGTCTATTTAGTCGCCAGACAAGGAACCGGCTCGGCCTTGGGTGCGAGAAAGGCATAGTCTGGGCCGAGCTTGGCGATTGCTGCTCGCACTTCGCTATCCCCGGAATTGATTTTGTCGAATACTACTTTTCCATCCGCATCAATCAGAAGCGTTCGTGGAATTCCGTTCACGCCAAAGGCGTCGGACACATTACCGGCGTCGTGAAAGTTTTGCCACTGATAGCCGCCCTTTGCCAGTAAGTCAGCTGCATTCTTGGCTTCTTCGTCAGTGTCAACCGTAAGAAGCGTGAGTCCCTCGTCTTTGGTCTCCTGATAAATCTGATTCAGTTGGGGCAGACCCTTGACGCAAGGAGGGCACCACGTGGCCCAAAAGTCCAGAAGAACCGGCTTGCCGCGGAAGGAATCAAGGGAAATCAACTTACCATCGTAGGACTTCAGCTTGACCGAGGGAACGGTCTGGCCAGTGAAGTCAGCCCCTGCCATGCTGTTCACCGGATTCGGAAAGTTTTGCAATAATTTCGCATCTGACGGGGGCTCAAAGGTAAATAAGCTGTCTGGAAGCGGCGTGTTCAGCTCCACCACGCTATAGGTAGTTTTTATCTCCCCTTCCATCGGAATGCGCGCTGATCCACTCGTCTTGTATGTATGAAACTGATCCAGCGACTTCACGATTGTTTGGTGGTTCTTATCTATCCAGAACGTCTCCTCCGAAGCGTGACTTGGCAGCGATCGCTTCCTGTCACTGCTCTTGACATGCACGACATAACAGGAAATTTCATGGCCATCAATAACCAGCGAGGTGTCTGGTAGCCGTTCCGCCGAGTTGTAGTGCGTGGCTAACTCGCCGAGTCCCTTGCGAATATTCTGCGCCCGCAGAGACGCAACTTCCACCCAGCTTAAAGGCTGCTGCGGTGCGGTCGACTCATCCGGTATTTTCTTTGCTGTGTATGTATGCTCGTCGCTGTGGTAATTCCATAGCTTCGTTCCATCCGACAGATGCATTGCGCCGCCGAATTCTGAGCGACCTCCGAAATGATAACGATTACCGGGCGCTTCGGCGGCGGTGAGAACGATCTTCTGCCAATTCTGCTCGAAGTCGCTGGTGGTGGTGGTCTCTTCGCTGGCCTCAATGCGGTACGACTTGGCTTCAGCGTAATGGCGGGAGACCTGTTGTAGAAGATCAAGACCGCTCGGGGAACTCAGCGAACTACCGGATTGCGCAAACGCACACGCTAACAACGTCATCAATAACAGAGCACAGCCGGCTAATTGCTTCAAGGGACCTCCGAACACTGCTTAGAGAAGTGGTCTCTCGCTAGGACTTGCTGCCCTTAACGAAAGTTTGCTGCTTCACCCCATAATATCGCAATAAATTTAACTCGTTCGTCCGGTTTGACAAGCGTGAGTGCTAAGGCTACCGTGTTCAACGGGCGAATCCGTGCCTCCGCTCTTTCAGGTGTGCTGAACTAGGGCAGCTCAACTGGAGTTCTCTCATCTTAGTCCCGCAACAGCGGAAAAGGATCACACCAACATGAAGAAGGTAATGCTTACGCTTTTTGCGTCAGTGGTAATGCTGGCAGCAGTTAGCTCGGTTGCCAAAATGAAGAAACAATCCGATTCGGACGCGGTCGCGGCGATTACTCAAATGGAAAATGACAGCGTAAAGGCTGACCTGGCAGGAGACACGTCTTTCATGGAAAAGAATTATGCTGACGACTTTACCATGGGCTTTAGCGGTGGGAGATGGGAGACGAAGGAATCTCTGTTGGCTGATGCGAAAGACCCGGCAAATAACAAAATGAATAGCGAGCAGATCAGCGATTTAAAGGTGCGGGTTTACGGCGATACCGCGATTGCGACTTACAAGGATAGTTATGACGCAATGATCCGCGGCGAACATCGTGTAAAAACTGTAATCAGCACCGATACTTTCGCCCGGCAGCATGGGATGTGGAAAGAGGTTGCAAGCCACAGCTCCGTAGCGGCCGATTAGCGAGTGGGCATCGCCACATTTCAGATTTACGCCCAGAGCCCGTCTTTTGTGCTTCTTCAAAAGATGGGATTTCTTATTAACACCGGACCATCGGGTTTCCCGCAAATGGGCGCGAAGCAGACGTAGCAGTTACCTCTCTACTCCAGTTGTTACTGCTGCTCGACTCAGGCCTTCTCCAGCAGATACGCCCCGGGCCCCTGTTGGCCGCGGACGGTCCGGCAGAACTCTGCTACATGAAATCCAGCGTTTAGGCTTTCGGTAAATGCCCATCGCGTCGCCATCCGCCATTCTGTTGCCAATCGCGGATTTTTCTGTTCGATAGAATTAATGTCGCTGGGGATTTCGATTGCTACTCTCTGGCGACTCA
Organism: uncultured Acidobacteriaceae bacterium; assembly: GCA_963720075.1. Lineage (GTDB taxonomy): Bacteria > Acidobacteriota > Terriglobia > Terriglobales > Acidobacteriaceae > PALSA-188. The sequence continues at coordinate 540,781 of CAVREG010000019.1, forward strand.
ATGCCGTTTCGAGGTCCGAGCGAACCGGGCGTCCATCCCCGCTGAAAAGAATGAGAGGCTGCAGAACCGCAAGAGCATCGAGAATTTCATACCTAAGATTTTGCGTAGACTTTTTCTCATCTTTCTCGCCAATTCGCTCCGCCACTCGCCTGCTGCTGATTGGCCAGCGAACCCATAAGCGATCGGTGCCGTTGCGGTGCAGGATGCTGGAGGTTCCTGGTCCGTACAAGTCAACTTTGTAGCTGTCACAAGAAACTCCAAGCTTGAAAAAGTTTAAGTGCGCGTTCTTGCTTTGAAGAGGATCGAAAGTCCATGTAATTTCAGAAATTCGCGATTGGATATGGGTCTGGCCGGGAGAGGAGATTCGGCGCTCTGGAAGGAGGTCATCGCTAGGCACGGCTTCGCCGAGACGGATCGTTAGAACATGCTCCCGTTGCGCGAGCTTGAGCTTCCGTCCCAGGTCCCGATCGCGATATTCGGCCCGCACGGCTAATTGGTGGGAATGGAATATTACAGCTCCGTTACTAATTCCCGGAAACGCGAAGGCAAAGCCTGCCAGCTTGTTATCATCAAAGGCACCGAGCCAAACGGCTCCTGCTTCCACGGAAGCGACGGCCCAGGTGAGAGGCAGCACGTCAATGTCATGCAGGTTCCATACCTCTTTTTCGAGGGACTGAACTTGTCTCAAATCAGTGACGGTGTCGAGTTCGCGAATTTTAACAGTGGGCTTCGAGTCCAACATACCGAGCGCAACACTTGAGCCGAATAATATATGTGACGATAGACTAAGGGTGTTAATTGCGCGACGCTGAAACGCTGGCTCTACCAAAATACGTAAAAGTTTGTAAAGAAGTCTTACAAAAGTTGGCGATAAATTACGGTCTTGCCGGAATACTCATCGTAGGATGAACTATTGGGGCAAAATGAGTCTAATTTCAAAATATTCAATCTGATCAAGAGCATGCGAACTCTCGAAACGAGGTCAGCGGATGATCGAAACCCGGAAAGCTCCAGCTAGCGGACCGCTTCGCCAGATGGATGTTTTCGCTGCAATCATGACGAATGTTTCCCCGGGAAAGATCCGGCGCCGATTCTTGCCGCTCTCGGCCATCCTATTGCTGTCTCTTCTTTATATCGGATGCAGCGGTGCAGCATCAAAATCCGCCTCTGGCAAACCTATGGGACCGCAGACGATGCCGGTTGGCGTGGCCACGGCGCAGAGCCGCGACATGCCGTATTACCTTACCGGCCTCGGTTCGGTCACCGCCTTTTACACCGTCAACGTAAAGAGCCGCGTGGACGGGCAACTCGAAGATGTGAAATTTAAAGAAGGTCAAAACGTGAAGCAGGGCGAGTTGCTCGCAGTCATTGACCCGCGTCCTTATGAGGTGCAGCTGAGCCAGGCGCAAGCGACGCTGTTTAAAGATCAAGCGTCCCTGCGTGACGCCAGGACAATTTTGGACCGCTACAAGGCCCTCTTTAAGGAATCCGGCGCCGTCTCGCAGCAGCAAATAGATACGCAACAGGCTACCGCCGATGAACTTGAGGGAACGGTTAAAGATGATCAAGCGGCGATTGACAATGCGAAGCTGCAAATCACTTATTGCCATATAACGGCTCCCGTGGCCGGAAGAATCGGGCTGCGGCAAGTTGATCCCGGCAACATTGTGCACGCAACCGATACGAACCCCATGTTTGTGATCACTCAGCTTCAGCCCATTACGGTACTCTTCACTCTCCCGGAGGATCAGCTGCCATCTGTTGCGCAGCATATGAAGCAAGGGTCGCTCACCGTGGACGCTTACAACCGCGACGACGAAACCAAACTGGCTACTGGAAAGCTGCTGACTATAGACAATGAGATTGATCCGACCACCGGTACTGGAAAGCTGAAGGCGGTGTTTGCCAACAAAGACAACATGCTGTGGCCAAACCAGTTCGTTAACATTCGGCTACTGCTCGATGTCCGCAAGAACAGCACCGTGATCCCGGCAGCCGCCATTCAGCGTGGGCCACAAGGCACCTACGTTTTTGTCGCCAAGCAAAACAATACGGTGGATGTAAGACCTGTCACGGTCGCATTCACACAGCAAAATCTCGCCAATATTTCCAGCGGATTGTCACCGGGCGAAGAAGTCGTGACCGATGGCCAGGACAAACTTCAGGCAGGAAGCAAAATCGAACCTCGCGCACAGAATGCTTCTGGGTCCGGGGAGGAGAGTGGCCAGTCGGCGGGAAATCCTTCCTCGACCGATCCGCCGCCGGGAGATCAGTCGGCTGGAACCGATGCTACGGCCTCGCCCAACCAGACGCCAGGTACAGCGTCGAGTGCGCCGTCGCAAGCGGCGTCACATTCCGGCTCACGCAAGCAAGGCCAAGGCAGCAATTCCGGTGATCCCAACTCTGGCGGCGCGAACGCAGGGGATTCTTCCAAATGAATCCGTCGCGGCTGTTTATACTCCGGCCGGTAGCAACTGCGCTGCTCATGGTCGCCATTATGCTGGTGGGGATCGTGGCTTACCGCCAGCTTCCCGTGTCGGCATTGCCTGAGGTTGATTATCCGACGATTCAGGTGATGACGTTCTATCCCGGCGGAAGCCCTGATGTCATGGCGTCGTCCGTGACAGCGCCCCTGGAGCGGCAATTCGGCCAGGTTCCCGGCCTGAGCCAGATGACTTCCACCAGTTCGCTGGGAAGCTCCGTCATCACCCTTCAATTTAATCTCGATCAAAATATTGATATCGCTGAACAGGAAGTGCAGGCCGCGATTAATTCTGCCGGGACATATCTACCTCCCGATCTGCCGAATCCGCCAATTTATAGCAAAGTGAACCCGGCGGATACTCCAATTCTCACGCTGGCGCTTACTTCGAGCACGCTGGCGCTCTCGAAGGTCGAAGACCTCGCCGATACTGCAATGGCGCAAAAAATTTCCCAGGTCACTGGTGTTGGACTCGTCTCCATCAGCGGAGGGCAAAAACCCGCGGTCCGCATTCAGGCCAACCCGACAGCGCTCGCTTCCTATGGGCTAAGTCTCGAAGATGTGCGAACCACGCTTGCCGCGGCGAACGTGGATCAGGCTAAAGGCACGCTCAATGGCCCCCGCCAATCGTTCACGATTGGGGCCAACGACCAACTCATGTCCGGCGCGCAATACAGTCCCATCGTTATTGCATATCGGAATGGCTCTCCGGTACGGCTTTCGGACGTCGCCACGATAACCGATGGCGTCGAGAACGTCATGGAATCCGCGTGGATGAACCTCGAGCCCGCCGTGATCATGAACATTCAGCGGCAGCCGGGCGCAAATATTATCAGCGTGGTTGATCGCATCAAGGCACTCCTGCCGCAGCTTCAGGCCTCGCTTCCCGGAGCGGTGAGGGTTTCGGTGCTCACCGATCGCACCGTGACAATTCGAGCGTCTGTCTCCGACGTTGAATTTGAACTCATGCTCACCGTTGCTCTCGTGGTGATGGTGATTTTTCTTTTCTTGCGGAATTTTTACGCAACCATCATTCCCGGTGTCGCTGTTCCTCTATCCATTGTCGGCACTTTCGCTGTCATGTATTTGCTCGGCTACAGCCTCAACAATTTGACTCTCATGGCGCTCACCATCTCCACTGGATTCGTCGTGGATGACGCCATCGTCATGATCGAGAACATTGACCGTTTCCTCGAAGCCGGGGATTCCCCTCTCGACGCCGCTCTGAAAGGCGCAGGGCAAATTGGTTTCACAATCGTGTCGCTGACCGTTTCGCTAATTGCCGTGCTGATTCCGCTCCTGTTCATGGGCGACATCGTCGGAAGGCTTTTCCGCGAATTTGCCGTCACCCTCGCGGTCACAATCATGGTTTCGGCCGCGGTGTCCTTGACTTTAACTCCGATGATGGCCGCCCGGCTGCTCAAGCATAAAGATCCGGCAAAGCAAAGCCGCTTTTACCGGAAGTCCGAAGACTTATATAACCGCGTCATTGACTTCTACGGGCGCACGCTGAAATTCGTTCTGCGACATCAACCAATAACGCTCCTGATAACCCTCGGCACACTCGTGCTGACGCTGTTTCTGTACGTCATCGTTCCCAAAGGATTTTTCCCGGTGCAGGATACCGGCCTGATTCTCGGTATTTCTGACGCACCCCAGAATGCTTCATTCGCGGCCATGTCCCGCGATCAGCAGGCGTTGGCTCGTGTCATTCTTAAAGATCCGGACGTTGAGAGCCTGTCTTCTTTCATTGGCATAGACGGAACCAATCTCACGCCCAACAGCGGACGGATAGAGATCAATCTGAAACCGCGCAATCAGCGAAGTGACACCGCGTCGGATGTAATCCGCCGATTACAACCGGAGCTCGCACAGCAGGTTACTGGCATCACTCTCTACATGCAGCCGGTGCAGGATCTCAGTGTCGAAGATCGCGTGAGCCGCACGCAATTTCAATATTCGATGGAGGATGCGGATCCCGTCGAGCTTGACCGGTTGTCCACTCAATTGGCCGACAAGCTGCGCACCCTGCCGGAGTTGCGGGATGTGGCAACCGACCAGCAAAATGGCGGCCTTCAGGCTGATATCACGATTGATCGCGACACCGCTGGGCGGCTGGGAATTCTGCCTCTCGCGGTTGACAACACTCTTTACGATGCCTTCGGTCAGCGCCAGGTCTCGACCATCTTCACCCAGCTAAACCAGTATCACGTTATTTTGGAAGTTGACCCGCAGTTCCAGCAAAACCCCGGCGCGTTCAAAGATCTTTATGTGAAGTCGAACACAGGAACTGAGGTTCCGCTGTCTTCGTTCACCCAGATGCAAACTTCAAACACAGCTCTTGCGGTGAATCATCAGGGACAATTTCCTGTAGTGACGTTGTCATTCAATCTTGCTCCGGGTAAGTCGCTGGGAGACGCGACCAAAGCCATTGATGCGGCGGAAGCTGAGATCAACATGCCCGCCAGCGTTCACACGAGCTTTCAGGGAACCGCCGCAGCATTCCAGAATTCACTTTCTACAGAACCCTGGCTGATTGTCGCGGCAATTGTGACCGTCTATATCGTCTTGGGAGTTTTATATGAAAGCTATATTCATCCCATCACGATTCTTTCGACATTGCCCTCCGCGGGCGTGGGCGCCATTCTTGCCTTGTTGATCACTGGGAATGATCTTGGAGTGGTGAGCCTGATTGGAATTATCTTGCTCATAGGAATCGTAAAAAAGAATGCCATCATGATGATTGACTTCGCGCTTGAGGCGGAGCGTGTTGAGCATAAGCCTCCGGAGGAGGCGATTTTTCAGGCGTGCCTGCTGCGTTTTCGTCCCATCATGATGACCACGATGGCGGCATTGTTGGGCGGTCTTCCGCTCGCGCTAGGGAGGGGTACCGGATCAGAGCTGCGGCATCCTTTGGGAATCACAATCGTCGGCGGGCTGTTGGTCAGCCAGGCGCTTACGCTCTATACGACTCCGGTTGTTTATTTGTGGTTCGACCGTCTCGCCAGTAAGTTTCAGCGGCTTCACTTTGAGCATCCGGTGGAAGAGCCGGTCGCTGGAGATTAGCCTAATGCATGCGCACAAAACCGCCATCATCAGCACCCACGTAGAAACGGACGTCCTCGTCCGGGCAGGCGAGCGCAAGCTCGCCGGAAATGCTCATTAAAGAACCTAACGCGCCATGAATATCTCCGCTCCCTTCATCAAGCGACCGATTGGAACGTCACTGCTGACGTTCGCGCTTTTGTTGTCAGGAGCACTCGCGTTTAATTTCCTTCCCGTCGCTCCACTGCCTCAGGTCGAATTCCCCGTGATCCAGGTCGGAGCCGGACTCCCCGGCGCCAGCCCGGAAACGATGGCATCCGCCGTTGCTACGCCACTCGAGCGCCAATTTGGCCGCATCGCCGGGATCAACCAGATGACTTCAAGCAGTCAATTGGGTTCGACCGGAATCTCTCTGCAATTCGATTTGAACCGCAACATTGATGCAGCCGCTCGTGACGTGCAGGCCGCCATCAATGCGGCGCGAAGTCAACTGCCTTCGTACATGCCCGGCAATCCCACTTATCGCAAGGTAAATCCGGCGGACGCCCCGGTTGTAATCCTCGCCCTGACTTCCGACAGCGTCACCCTGCCCAATATCTACGATCAGGCGAATTCAATTCTTTCGCAGAAACTAGCCCAGGTCAGCGGTGTGGGCCAGGTGTATGTCGGAGGCGGCGCAAATCCCGCGGTGAGAGCCGAGGTCAATCCGACCGCGTTAAACCAACTGGGCATTGGCCTCGACGCAGTTCGCACGGCTCTCGGCTCCGCGAATGCAAATCTGCCGAAGGGAGAAATATCGAACGCGGTGAATTCCTGGGTCATTACCGACAATGATCAAATCATGAAGGCCGACCAATATAAGCCTTTAATTATTGCTTACAACAGCACGAATGGCGCCCCCGTGCGGTTGGAGGATGTCGCCGATGTTGAGAACTCCGTCGAAGATGCGCACATCGTTGGCCTGTTTAACGGTAAGCGCGCCGTCTTAATCATTGTCTTTCGGCAGCCCGGGGCCAACATAATTAGCACCGTGGACAACGTTCTTGCATTGCTGCCCGAACTTCAGGCGTCCATCTCTCCCGCGATTAAGTTAGCCGTAGTTATGGATCGAACCACCACTGTCCGGGCATCGGTGCACGATATTGAAATCACTTTGCTGATCTCAATCGTTCTTGTCATTCTGGTTGTATTCGTTTTCCTGCGCACCGTCCGCGCCACCATCATTCCTAGCATCGCAGTTCCGCTCTCTCTGATCGGAACGTTCGGCGTGATGTACCTGCTTGGCTACAGTCTCGACAATTTATCGTTGATGGCCCTGGCCATCTCGACCGGCTTCGTTGTGGACGATGCAATTGTGGTCCTTGAAAACATTACCCGCTATCTGGAGCGGGGCATCGCACCGGCCCAGGCAGCATTTCTTGGCGCTCGCGAGATCGGCTTTACCGTACTCTCGATGAGCACATCTCTCGTCGCTGTCTTTATTCCAATCCTGATGATGGGCGGGATTGTCGGCCGCCTCTTTCGGGAATTCGCGGTAACGTTGAGCAGCGCGATTGCAGTTTCACTCGTGGTTTCGCTTACCACTACTCCGACCATGTGCGCGCAATTGCTTAAACCTCTCCACGAGGAAAACCATGGGCGCGCATACGGATGGAGTCAAAAGATGTTTGACAAAATCCTCCGAATTTACCGCATCGGACTGCAATGGGTTCTGCGTCATCAACCGCTCACGCTGGCAGCGACCATCCTGACCGCTGCACTGACGGTTTATCTCTACATTATTGCTCCCAAAGGATTCTTCCCTCAGCAGGACACCGGTAGACTGGTCGGCTCTGTACAAGCTGCGCAGGACATTTCGTTCCCCGCCATGAGCGCGAAAATGTATCAGTTCGTGGACCTCGTGCTGAAGGACCCAGCAGTAGAAACCATTGTTGGCTTCGCTGGCGGCAGCACTGCTCTAAATCAAGGCCGCATGTTCATTATGTTAAAGCCGATCAATGTGAGAAAAATCACCGCCGATCAAGTAATTTCTCGCTTGCGAAAGAAACTTGCGGTCGTTGCAGGTGCGACACTTTACATGCAATCCGCGCAGGATTTGACTATTGGCGGCCGCCAAAGCCAGGCGGAATATCAATACACTTTGCAGGACGAGGATTTGAAAGAGCTGAATACCTGGTCACCGCTCTTATTGCAGAAATTGCGTACGCTTCCTGAATTGCGCGACGTCAACACCGACCAGCAAGACAAAGGCCTTGAAGCTGGCGTGGTTATTGATCGGGACACCGCTTCGCGGCTTGGAGTCTCTCCACAGGATATTGACAACGCGCTTTACGACGCATTCGGCCAGCGCCAGGTCTCAACTATTTTTAAGCCGCTCAATCAATATCACGTCGTCATGGAAGTAGATCCTCGGTTTCAGCAGGACCCCGACACTCTCGACAGCGTTTACGTCCACTCCTCAAGCGGCAAGTTGATTCCGCTTTCGGCCATCACACACTTCGGGCCATCGAATACTGCGCTGGCGGTGAATCACCAAGGGCAATTTCCGTCCGTTACCCTATCTTTCAATTTAGCGCCGAACATATCGCTCGGCCAGGCTACGACCGCAATTGAGAATGCCGAGCGAAACATTCACTTTCCAGGAACGATCTACGCCAGCTTCCAGGGGACGGCGGCGGCATTTCAATCCTCTCTTTCCAACCAGCTTGTGCTCGTTATCACAGCCGTTTTGACGGTTTACATTGTGTTGGGGATTTTGTATGAGAGCTTTATCCATCCCATCACAATCCTTTCCACGCTGCCGTCCGCCGGACTTGGAGCCCTGCTGGCACTGAAGCTTACGCACAATGAACTCAACGTCATTGGGATGATTGGAATCATTTTGCTGATTGGAATCGTGAAGAAGAATGCCATCCTGATGATTGATTTTGCCTTGCAAGCGGAGCGGCTCGAAGGCAAGTCGCCCGCCGATGCAATCTTTGAGGCCTGCATGCTGCGGTTCCGCCCCATCATGATGACGACGATGGCCGCGTTGCTGGGTGGCCTGCCTCTGGCTCTCGGAACCGGAACCGGCTTTGAACTCCGCCAGCCCCTCGGTATAACCATCGTCGGAGGACTCATTGTGAGTCAGGCTTTAACTCTTTTTACCACCCCCGTAATTTATCTTTACATGGACCGATTGCGCACACGTGCCAGCCGGACAGCCCGCCCATCGTTCTCGGCGCCTCTGCCGAGCCCCGGACCAAGTCACGCGGATTAGAAACGATGGGGAACCGACCAGCGCAGCCCCGGAATCTTATGCGCGCTTAATGGAGCCAAGTCCCTGATTGACTTGGGCCAAAACCACGCTGTATAAGAATGTCCTCCATCCTGCATCTTTTCCATTGCCTCGCCCGTATGTACAGGTAGCATGAAAGCCGTAGCTTACTGCTTCTTGAACGCGATGGAATCCGATGCAAGCGCAATTGCTCGCGGTCTTCGCCGGCGTGATCCAGACCTACTGGACCGTCTTATCGAGCAGTATCAGCACCGTCTGCTTCGTTATTTGATCCACCTGTCAGGAAATCGTGAATTGGCGGAGGACCTCTTTCAGGAAACCTGGATTCGCGTGCTCGAGCGCGGCCATCAGTATGACGGCCGGCACGAATTCAGCACCTGGCTTTACGCGGTCGCGAGAAATCTGACTATTGATCATTTGCGGAAGAAACGCCCTGCCAGCCTCGATGGGCTGATGGAGGACGATGAACAACACGCACCGTTCGAACCCGCAGATACACGCCCTTTGGCATGGGAGCTCGTTGCACAACGGGAGCAGGCTGAAAAAATCAGCGCGGCATTGGCCGGCATTCCGGCGGAGTACCGTGAGGCAATCGTATTGCGCTTTCAGGATGGATTGGCTTTGCAGGAAATTGCTGCCATTACCGGGGCACCACTCGGGACTGTGAAATCCAGATTGTATCGCGGACTGAACCTGATGATGGCGAGGTTGGGGGGTACAGAGGCATGACGCAGAACCCACATGACGAAACACGAAAACTAATCGCTTTGGGTGGAGATCTCTCGGATGCGCAGCAGAACTGGCTGCGAGTTCATTTGCAAGAGTGCCGGGACTGCCATGACTATGCTGAGGCTACTGGCCGGGCGGTTCGGGCTGTGCGTTCCCAGCCCTTGGCCGCCGATTCTTCGCTGGTTCAAATGACACAGACGCGCGTGCGAGCACGGGCTCTGGAACTACGTCAACAACAGGAATGGATTTGGCTGGTTGGTGCCGCTTGCTTGCTTGTGGGGCTTTCGGCGGCAATCACGACTCCTTTGTTCTGGCGGCTCTTTGCGTGGATGGGCGAGTGGGCCGAGGTTTCAAGGTGGGTTTGGCAGACGGGCTTTGCGTTCCTCTGGATCGCACCGTCGCTGGTCGTGAGTGCGCTTCTACTAGCTCGCGGCATTCATTGGACCCACAACGGGGAAACGCAATAGAGATGAGAAAGAGGATACGGTCATGCATTTGAAAAGCGAAACTCAAACTCGAATGACGGCAGAAATCGGGATTGTCCCGCTGTGGGCATGGGTGCTCGCGGGGATCATATTTATCGCCGCGCAGCTCTTCTTCAATACTGTGGTCGCTCGCCAGCACAATCCCCCGCCGGAATGGGGACGGTTGCTGATGGGCCTGGGGGCGGGCATCGGGGGAGGCTGTTATCTCCTATTCATCGGCTACATTAACCGGGACGCAAAGCGCCGTGGCATGAGTCCAACACTGTGGACCCTTGTGGCCATTCTTATTCCCAACGCGCTTGGCATTCTTCTTTATTTCATCCTGCGGCAATCATTGCGCAACTCCTGCCCGCAATGCGGGAAGACCGTCGAAGCGGGATTCAATTTCTGTCCTGGCTGCAACTACAAACTAAGCCCGAGCTGTCCGCAGTGCCAGCGCGCAGTCGGCGCGAAAGATGTCTATTGCCCGTATTGCGGAACCTCGCTACGCAAGGAGACGACTGCTCCTGCAGCCTATTAGAAATGATGGAACGCATTACAGAAACCTCGCCGCGTCTTAAGGCCAGAATCGCCGGTGTCTTTGAAGTGCTCGAAGGCACGACGTCGGCATTCGGCCAGGTCTTCGTTCTCGGAAGGCTTGTTGTCTCTGGCAATCCCGCTGCAACAGCCGCGAATATCCTGGGGCACGAGCGGTTATTTTGGTTAGGGTTCGCATCCTCGCTCCTCGGGGTTGCGTGCCATATCGCCTGGACGCTTCTTTTCTATTACTTGTTTAGGCCTGTGAACAGAACCCTCTCGTTACTCGCAGCTTTCGTCGGAATCGTGGTATGCGGTCTTCAGGCCCTTACCAGCTTCTTATACCTAGCCCCCTTGCTTATTCTGCAAAGCGGAAATTCCTTGGCTGCATTTACCGCACAACAGGTGCAAGAGTTGGCGTTCATATTTATCAAATTGAATTCCTACGCCTTCGAAATAGACCTTGTATTCTTCGGGTTGTGGTGTGCTTTGACCGGCTACCTCATTTTCAAGTCAACCTTCCTGCCGCGAATTCTTGGGGTGCTGCTGACGATTGATGGCTTGGGTTGGATGATGTATGTATACCCGCCGCTCGCATCTCATCTTTTTCCCTTCATTGCTACCGCGTCCGCCCTCGCGGAAATACCGCTGGAGCTTTGGCTCGTCGCAATGGGTGTGAACGCTCAACGATGGCAAGAGCAAGCCGGCACAGCGAGGTTCGCGAGCACCTAGCGACGCACGGTCATGCGACCGTACTCTCTGAAATTTATGTCCCGGAGCCAGCGTTCGAGGCACTTATGCGAATATCCCTGAGAACTGCATGTTACCTCAGTTACTTGTGCCCCTAAATACCCCCTTCTACGATTGCACATAAGGGATTCCTCCTAAAAATTCATTCAGAAGTTGGCTCAACAATGTGTAAAGCATTTCTCATAGTTTTACTGCTGCTTACAGCAGCCGCCGTACGCCCCTGTTTCGCGCAAAGCGGCTATCAGGTAATCTCGGTGACCAATGGCGGCACAATTAAAGGTACCGTCAAGTGGTCGGGAACACTGCCTCGTGCTCTCAGCGTTCCGGTAACTAAAGATCCCGCGATTTGCGATCCGGAAAACCACAAGCGAATGGATTTGGAGCGATTAATCATTGGCCCCGATGGCGGAGTCGCCAATACCGTGGTTTACCTGAAGAATATTTCGAGCGGTAAGGCAATGGACCTGCCCGAAGCCAGACGTTTCCTGGACCAGAAACACTGCCGCTACGAGCCGCACGTCCTGTTGGTACCGGAAAAAACCGACCTTCAAATGCAAAGTTCAGACGCAACCCTGCACACGATCCATATGGAGGGGGCCGCGAGCTACAACCTGCCATTTCCTTTCCAGAATCATGTCATCTCCCGCAGCATGCAAACACCTGGCCTGGTGACACTAAAATGTAACGGCGGGCATGTTTGGATGAACGCTGAACTCATGGTTGTGTCACACCCTTATTACGCAGTGACTGGACAGGATGGGAAGTTTGAGCTGACTGACGTGCCTCCCGGCAGCTACGAACTTGTAGCCTGGCATGAAGGATGGCATGTGGCGAAGAACGAAGACTCATTTGACGTGCTCACCGAGCGCAAAGTTGAGCGTCCCATCTTCACCGATCCCAGAACATGGGATAAGAAAGTGGATGTAGCGGCTAATGGCACGGAAGTAGCAAATTTCGTTCTGTCAGAAAAATAATGAACAGACAGGCCTCCTAGGCGCAAGTTCTCGCACGTTCCGCGCTGAACGAAACTGCGGTGTCAAAGCTGAGCTTAGCTGGGCAATGCCGAGCCGCCAGTCACCATTTTCAAGAGAACCTTCGGCTCGTCTCCCGTATCGAGAATCTGCTTGATCTGAGCCAGTTGAACCGGGTCAAAATGATTCGTCCAACGATATAGATATTCCAAGGTGTATTTGGCAATCAAAAGCTCTAATTCTGCCTCTGAATTTGCTGCATGTCCCGCTGCCGTGATTTTATGATTGCTTTCCATGTCATAGCGTAAGGTCCTGTCGGATTGCACGTCCAATTCATAATTCTTTTCGCATGCATAACGATTTCCGTTATGTCGTCGGCAACAGCCTCCAGCCAAAATAGCGTCTATACGGATGCGGGCTGGACACCTCGATCCTCCGTTTGAATTCAATCCAATAAACCACGTCGCTTCCCTCGCGCTGGAGAAACGTTTCGGGAACCTGCCTAGCTTGTATTCTTTTTAACAGTCGGGTATTGTTGCCGCTTCCGCGCCAATTGCATTCCTTACGAGGCTGAAATGTTTCATCGTTTATCAGCGGAAATCTGCCCCCTTCCAATCAAGTGGCGATGGGGCGGCGCTGTGAGTTCGCCACTTCTATCTCGTAACCACAAGGAGCGACAATGAACACCATGTTTCGCGCAATTGCAGTCTCCGTATTTGTTGCGACGCTGTTGCCGGCCCTGACGCAAGCTCAGGCACCCGCGCGGCCATTTCACGATGGACCGGTGTGGACACTCACGTTCATCAAGGCAAAGCCGGGGGTTGGCCTGAAGTATATGAATTTCCTGGCTACGGAGTGGAAGACAGAACAAGAGGCTTTAAAAGGTGCCGGGCTAAGCCTTGATTACAAAGTGATTGAGAGCGAATCTCACAACCCAAATGATTGGGATCTTATGCTGATGACAGAGTTTAAGGACTTGGCGACCATGGAAGCTAACAAGGACAAGGCAAGAGAGGTTGTCACTAAGGCGCTCCAATCGGACGACAACAAGATGATCTCAGGCTACGAGGAGCGCGAGAGTTGGCGGGAGATCATAGGTGATCGAGTGGCCCGAGAGATCATCCTTGAACCCAAGAAATAAACTTTCTGAGTAGCAGGAAGCCGGGGATGCACAGTGCACCCACCTTTGCAATTTCTAATTCTTTGTAAGGGTGGGATCCTCCGCGAGAGTTCCGGCTTCGGATGACAATAATTCAGCTTTTGCAAAGAGCACCATTGCCCAGGCCGTTTACGGTAGAGTGAGCCACTATCCCGCCCTTTACCTTGCGGTAGTTATCCGGACGCGATAGCATTGAGATCGCGACAACGGCGGTCATTGACAAGCCAATACATTCGACCATGATGCTGAAATTAACCTCAAACCCAGAGAAAACACGGCTTTGTAAACTTGCGGAAGTGGTGGAACTGGCAGACACACCATCTTGAGGGGGTGGCGCCGAAAGGCGTGGGGGTTCAAATCCCCCCTTCCGCACCAATTTGAAGATTTCTTCACCCAGCTAAAGCTGAAAAGAATTCCTCTGTAAAGGTCTCGCAGACCAGAAAGATACCGATAGCGCATGATTTTACTCATTACGATTATCCACATCATAGTTTCGCTCTTTCTGATTGTTGTCGTGTTATTACAGAGTGGCACCAGCGGCGATGTAGCGGCTGCATTTGGAGGCATGGGCAGTCAGACCGCATTCGGACCTCGCGGCGCTACCACCGCTCTTTCCAAAGCGACGGCCTGGTCCACAGTCATCTTTCTGTTGACCTCCGTAACACTTTCAATTGCAGCTTCGCGGCATCAAGGGCCACAGTCGGTGCTCCAGGATACGAAGACATCGCAGAGCAAACCGGCGCCGGCGAAGCCGGCCCAAGCGCCTCCGCAAGTCCCGCAGAACTAGAGCTGCTCGCACAATGAATGCATTTGCCCCTTTCGCCCTCGATTCAAGGCAAAGTTAAGCCCCGACTCCATGATCCACGAAATCCTTCCCGTCGGCCCGCTCCAATGCAACTGCTCCGTCATCGGAGATGAAGTCACTCATGAAGCGATGGTGATTGATCCCGGCGACAACGTCGAAGACGTTCTGGAGATCGTTCGCAGGCACAACTTGCAGGTCAAGCAAATCGTTATTACTCACGCGCACATTGATCACGTTGGCGGAGCCATGAAGCTCCGCGCCGCCACCGGCGCGCCTATCCTTCTCAATCAGAATGACTACGCTTTGCTCAAATTGCTCGATCTACAGGCTACCTGGATTGGCATGGCTTCCCCAGGAGAAGTCAAGGTTGATCAAAGCATTGGACCATCCGATAAGGTGAAGGCTGGATCGCTTACCGCAGACGTGCTGCACACACCAGGACATACAGAAGGCAGCATTTGCCTTTATTTTGAAGCGGAGAAAAAGTTAATCGCCGGCGACACTCTGTTTGCGGGAAGCATTGGACGAACGGACCTGCCCGGCGGATCGTTCGAGAAAATTATCAACTCTATTAAGGAAAAAGTGCTCGCCCTGCCGGATGAGACCGTCGTAGTGCCCGGTCATGGAGCACTGACTACCATTGGCGAAGAGCGAGAAAACAATCCATTTCTCGTAAAAAGCTAGACACTTCCTAAAGATTCAGAATCGCGATAATTCGCCGCATCCCCTCGCAAAAGTCAGCTGGTTGCGTGATCAAGCTCAATACTAAATATCCGTCGCTCGGGAAATCATAAAAATGTCCCGGATGCACCAGCACGGAAGCCCTCCGAAGAAGTTCGATGGGAAGTTCTTCGTCTGAGTGCGTGACGGGCACGCGCAACACCGCGTACCACCCGCCTTCAACCCCAAGTCTTTCACAGCTTTTCTGATTCCCCAGTTGTTGGTCGAGTTCGCGAAAATTCGTGCGCACACGTTCGAGCAACTGAAGCTGGACCTTCTTTCGCTGATCGAGCAGCGCGTGGGTTGCCAATTGAACGGGCGCATTCATCGAAAGATAAGTATCGGCGATCACTTCCAATCGCTCCATCGCCCCACTGACTTGGCCCTCCGGCCCGCTTGGCGCTATCCATGCCAGCTTCATTTGCGGCAGTCCGGAAATTTTGGATATTCCGCTCAGAGTGAAAGTCAGTGCTTCCCGGTTAGAGGCAAAAGTCTCCCGCCGCACGCCGTCATGTGGGTAATCGAGAAAAACCTCATCCACAATCAGCGCCAAATCGTGGGCACGGCAAAAATGATTCAGCGCAATGCGTTCCGATGGACTAACAAATGACCCTGTAGGATTATTCGGATGCACAACCACAACCGCCCGTGCGCGTTCGCTTACCGCCTGCGCCAGCGAATGAAAATCAATCTGCCAGCCATGGTCATAAATCAGCGGATATGGAACGAGTTTTACATCCTGTAGGTCCGCCAGAAATTCAAACAGAGGATAGCTCGGCTTCGGAACCAGAATCTCATCGTCAGAATTGCACAGCAGCCGAAGAACATACGAATAGCCTTCGCTTGTGCTTGTGGTAAGCACAACCGATTCTGGATCAACAACAGCATCATGATCTTGGCGATAATAATCCGCGACAGATTCGCGGGCGCTCAGCAATCCTTTGGGCTGGGGGTCGTAATCCATCGCTGCTGACGCGCGGAGGGAATCCAACACGGTTTCCGCGTCATAAAGAATGCCGGCCCGGGTAGGGTTGGAAACCGTAAGGTCGAGTAGCGGAATTCCAGCAGCCTGAAGTTCTCTTTGAACTTTCGTAAAGCGATTTGGAGTAAGCACCCAGTCCGTGCGTTTGGAAAACATGAAGTCAAATCATACTGGATGAAAATGGAATGGATGAAAAACGGCGAACGAATTTATCCCGCTATCTCGATTCCGAGATAAACATTCTGCTCGCTCCACACAAATGGAATCCGCGCCAACCAGTACTTCCGTCGTATGGCAGCGCTCGCCGCCGGCCAGTCTTCGGGGGAAAGGACTCGCGCCCGGGCCGCAAATTCCGGTCCTGTTATTTTTCCTCGCATGGTGCAAGGGGCGATTCTGACTTCGGCATTATTGCGTATCCGCTTGTATTTCCCAGAATCGCTGCGGGTCATCACATAAAGCCTGTCGTTTTCCTCGCCGAACCACACCGGAGTGCGAACCGCCAAGCCCGCCTTGCGAAATGTAGCGAGGCTTATATATTTCTCTCCCCGGATTTCTGACGGAAGTGGCATGGCCTATTGTATGGCTGCGCATCGCTCCCAGGTACGCAAATCAGCGCGGCAAACTACGCACGGCCCTCAGCGATTGTGTTACCCTCCCCTGCAATGCCAGATAATAAGACTGAGCGCCGATCCGGCGAACGCATCCCAGTGCAGGTTCCGGTTACGATTACGGCGACGGACACGAATCTTCAGGCCACCGGACAAACGCGTGACCTCAGTTCGAACGGCATATTTTTTTACACCGACTTTCCAATTCGGCAGGGAAACAATGTTGAAATGGTTTTGATCCTGCCTCCCGAACTCACAAGCGGCGAAAAGCGGTGGGTCTGTTGCCAGGCAACAATCGTGCGAGTGGAGGACAATGCGGACGGAAAAACGCACGGTGTTGCCGCCGAAGTGCGGGAGATGCAATTCCTGCCTGAATTAATCGGGTAGGTTCCGAAACCGCATTTCTGCACCATTTCTTGTGCAATCTCCCCCGTTTGCAAACCTCCCGAAAAGCCCCGGCTGCAAAAGTATGCATTTTTTTGTACCAATGCCTCGACTTCGGTGCAATAATTCTCGCCGTTACAACACTCTGGCTCGAAAACTCAACATTCAGGATTGTGTTTTATGTGGATACAGAAACTTTCCGGTGGCGTTCTCCGAGTACTAACGCCGCTTGGACCACGATATTTCAGACCATCTTTTGCACAGCGAATCTATTTGCTCTGGATATTTCGTCACTTTCAAACCTTGCCCGTAAAAGTGCTGAATTTCCGTCAGACCAGATTGATTGATGCGATTTGTGCCGAACAACAATTTCTCACTCTGCGTGTTGACGATTTAGCAATCCTCGGAACACTGGAGGAGCGCCCTCCAGTCACTTCGCAAGAATTGCCTCCGCGACGTCCCAATGCCAGCGTGCCGGATTCGGTGCAAGCTTTCACCGCGAATTTGCGCCAGCGATTTTAATCGCGGCGCTCAGTGCGCAAAAGCAGAGACGCGCCTAGTCAGAATGTTATACTCTGCTACTGTCCTTCCTGTTTTATTCCAAATCACGGGCGCGTAGCTCAATTGGCAGAGCAACTGACTCTTAATCAGTAGGTTGTAGGTTCGATTCCTACCGCGCTCACCATCTCCTTAATTGCCAATACGTCAAAAGCATAAAGAATGGGAGTGAAGCGACAAATAAGAGTCTTGCGAATACAACGTTGTGTCTCAAAGGTAAAGCCACGCTTGCACGCTACGCGTTCCTGCCCTTTCACCTAGCAACTGGCCCATCATTCTTAGCGCGGGGACGCAGGCACCGGATGTTCCCTGAGGACTATGTGCGGAGACAAATCCAAGGCAATGTACTTGGCTTTTTTTATAGCACTCAGGCAGCGATATCCGACCAGTAACTGTCAGAGTGAAGTCACAATCAGCACAGTGGAATGCTGCTGTTTCCGCGAAGGTTCCACTCCCGCAACTCGGGAAAGGAGCGAGCCACCGGCGAAAGCAATAAATTGAGAAGATTACGTACAGCAATCCTGCAAACCTGCCGGCGTTCCTGGCGGAACTCATCTGTCCTCCTGTTGTGCCAAGAGGACTAGACCTAGGGACTCTCGCAGATACGGCGAGGGTTGTCAGAATGTTCCGTTACTTTCTTAGTCTTTCGCCTCTTGTGCCGGACCACCAGTTCCACCGATGCGGCCCGCGAGGCATGCGAGCGGAAAATTACTGCGGAGGCACCGCGAACAAATCCCAAAAAAAGATGGTGGCCCCAGCCACCACCATCTTTCGAGTTATCCCCGCAAGCCGCCGTAGTTCTTCAGAACATGAAGCCAGCTTCAAGGGCGCCACGCGGTTGATTGGTGTTTAGACCGGCGGGACCGAAAGCGTCACCCGCCGTGGAACTGGTGGCGTGAACGACGGCAAAGTCCGCGCGAGCGAAGAAGCCATCTTTGACATAGGTCGGAGTGATGGTGAATGCAAACGCGCCGCTACCCGGACCGTACAAGAGGTTGATCGCGCCATTTGAGACGCTTCCACTGCTCTTGATATATTCCGGCCGGACTGCCAGCGAGAATCCATGTTTGAAGGCATAGGTGAGAAGCAGCGCACCTCCACTCGTGGACGCTCCCTGAGTAATTCCGAGATTCGCATTCGTAGGGACATTGCTGTACTGATAGTAGGGATTGATCACCCAATGCCCCTTGGTGTAGGTGTAGATGACGTTGTAGATGGCTTCATTATTTAGAAACAGAGGTGTTGCGAGGGTGCTCTTCGCGTACGCTCCGGCATTCCCGCCGCCCACAAACGACAACGTATTTGCGGCATTGAATGCATAAGTCAAAGATCCTGTCAGCCATGTGTAGCGGTTCGAGTAAAAGCCATCGTTCCAACTGAAGGAAGTGGTCAGTTTCTTATGGGTGTAATTGAGTTGGACGCCGCGATTGACGGCGTTCTCCTGATTCCAGAGAAGGCCACGATCAATGTTCATATTTTCAAAGCTGAATGTGTACTCCGCCCCGATAAGCGTAGGTAGCGCGCCGATCTCTACGTTGAAATTTCCCTTTACTAGCTTGACAAAGCCTTGAGGGAACGGGCCGTATAGGTGTCTCACGGTGTCGCCAGTCGAAAGGAAGGGTGTTCCTAAAGCTGGCAGGTTGTAGGCGCCACCTTGCAGATAAAATTGAAACCAGCCGGTGGTCTTTTGGATAAAGACCTGAGCATTGCTAACGTCCCAATGCGAATCCGGATCACCTGCAACAGCATTTCCTTCGCTCCACCCCATACCGCTCAAAATACCCGTAACCTCCACTTTTCCAAACGGACCCGCTGCGATCTCATGAGGAATCGCCGTTGATAGCGGCCCTGCCATTGATGGCGTGGGTAGAGGTGCTGGCGCCGCTGCTGCTGCTGCCGGCGGTGCCGCCGCCGGGGTTGCTGGAGCCGGTGTCTGGTCGGCGGGAGTTGAAGCGGGGGCGGTCTGAGAGCTGGTGTCAGAACTCTGCGCGAAACATGAGAAAGCCGCGAACGTCACCAATAAAAGAGCCAGAGAACACGTCCGCAGTACCCGCGGAAGTGATCTCTTCTCGTGGCGAAGCGGCACGATTCCGAACGGCACACCCACCATGACGGCGGTTATTAGCAAAGCACCTCTCGTGTCTTTCTTCAATGTGGCTCCTTTTCTGTGTTTTCTAGGTACCTCGATTGTTCTGGCCAGTATTCGGCCCGCGAAGTGATGGGACTTTATTTGGTTTGGTAAGGGGGCGTCCAATTGATTTTTTTTTTAGAGGTGATTAGGGAAAGTTTGAAAAAGAAATCTTATGGCTACGATAAAGGATGCTTCTGCCTGATGAAAGCAAACGGCTAGGCCGGAACGGATGGCGCCATGTGATGACGAATACGAATCTAGTGGATTTGATTTGTTAATAGCAGATCGGTGTGCGGATTACTTCAGAAGAGCTGGAAACCACCGAAACCCGATTTCATTCAACGCAAAACTGCTGACAACAGACGCCGCGCGGTGGAGTCCGCCAAACTACCATTCAGGGCCGAGCCCCGAATCTTTCGTCGGCGCGGGCTTTCGCTTTGGCCGCCTCTTCTTCACGATTCTTTGGCGGCGCGGTACTTTCCAGCGAATGCAGAAGTCGCGCCGAGATGCCCGCGATTTCATCCACCGCCGCCAAGAACGCGCCTTCGTTCGCTTTTGACGGTTTGTTGAATCCGCTGATTTTTCTCACGAACTGAATAGAGGCAGCTCGGATTTCTTCGTCCGTAACAAGCGGATCGAAGTTGAACAAAATTTTGATGTTCCTGCACATTTGTTAAAACCTCAGAACTTCCAGGTAAGCCGGAAGCAAATATGTATTGGCTCTATTTTAAAGAACTCTGACACCGATTTTTCGCAACAGTTAGGAATGTTAGTGTGAACGACACTTTTCGTTAGCTCCAGTGTCTTCATCACGACTGAAGGCTTCATAGACATTGATGTTCAAAGTGCCCACTGCACGAAATCGGCAGCGGCCTGTACGCGGTAGCTTGTCCAAGCCTATACTGCTTCCGAATCGAACCGAAATCGAAGCCTTAGAAATCAGCGCGCTGTAGGGAGACGAGTCCATGAAATCTGCGTGGCTTCTGCTTCTATGCATCTGCTTGTGCCCAGGCCTCTACGGCCAACAAAAGACCCTCACGTTCAGGAATCCAGTGCTTCCGACCGGACCCGATCCATGGGTGGAATATAGAGACGGCGTCTATTACTACATGAACACAACCGGAACCAATCTCACGCTGTGGAGAACTCGCAGCATGGCTGATCTGAAATCGGCAGAGAAGAAAGTAGTGTGGTTTCCTCCGGCGAACGGTCCTTATTCTCACGACATCTGGGCGCCTGAAATTCATTTTCTCTCCAGCAAGTGGTACATCTATTTCGCCGCCGACGCGATGAGAAATCAAACACATCGCATCTGGGTGGTGGAGAATTCGTCCTCCGACCCTTTTCAAGGTGAATGGACGTTGAAGGGAAAAGTTTCCGATTCGTCGGACAAATGGGCGATTGACCCCTCCGTTTTCAAGGATCAGGGCCAGCTTTACATGATCTGGTCGGGGTGGGCGGACGACGAAAATGGCACGCAGAATATTTACATTGCGCGCATGAAAAATCCGTGGACCGTAGAAGGCCCGCGCGCCAGCCTTTCAACTCCGGAATATCCGTGGGAAAAGGTTGGCGACGTGAATCAAAAAATACAGCCCGGGGATCCTCCGCATATTGACGTCAATGAAGGCCCCGAGACTTTGAAGCACGGGGACAAGATTTTCCTGGTTTACTCCGGCAGCGCGTGTTGGACGGACTACTACGCGCTCGGAATGTTAGAGGCTACATCGGGAAGCGACTTGCTGAATCCCGCCTCATGGAAGAAATCGCCGAAACCGGTCTTCCAGCAGTCCATCGAGGCGAGGGTTTATGCGACTGGCCACAACTCATTTTTTAAATCGCCCGACGGAAAGCAAGACTGGCTGATCTATCATGCTAATTCTCTGCCCGGCCAGGGTTGTGGCGCGCATCGCTCGCCGCGAATCCAGCCTTTTACCTGGAACGCGGACGGAACTCCAAATTTCGGTGTGCCCGTGGCGGCGGGCGTGGCGATTCCGCGCCCATCCGGTGAAGCCAGCAAATAGCTTAAGGGGTGCTTGCCTGCGGCCTCGGGCCGACGCTTCCATCATGACTCAAAGCGTGGTTAGATATCACCCAACATGAATCGTCGCGAGTTCAGTCGAAATCTGGCAGCTACGGCGCTCGGTGCCATCGCTCAAGGCCACAAGTCCTCTGTGGCGCAAGTGGAAAGCCGGGATGCTCTTGGTACAGTCGCCCAAGAGGCTCCATTCAGGCTTTCGGTGATGCTTTGGACCGTGTTCAAAGATCTGCCATTCGAGCAGCGGCTGGAGAAAGTGGCGGATGCCGATTACAAATATGTGGAACTCGTGGGCGAGTACGAGAATTGGTCCGACGAAGATTTCTTGCGAGTCAATGCAAAGCGCAAGAAACTTGGCATCACCTTCGATTCCACGGCAGGATTGAAACACGGGGTAGGCAATCCGCAGGATCGTGAAGCTTTACTCAATGACCTTCGTCAAGCTCTGGTTCCTATGGAAAGGCTTGAATGCCCACGTATTATCCTGCTATCGGGCGATGCAATTCCTGGCATGGCCCGCGAAGTTCAACATCAAAGCTGTATTGACGGCCTAAAAGCGGCCGCGAAGCTCATAGAGGGAAGAACAATCGCCGGCGAATCTGTGCGCCTTCTCCTTGAAACAATTGACCCCGAGGAGAACCCCCGATATTTTTTGACTTCGGCCGCCCAGGCGATCGAAATAGTCAAAGCCGTAAATCATCCGCAGGTTAGATTTCTGTACGATTTTTTTCACGAACAGATCGCGGAAGGAAACCTCATTGAAAAGCTGGAAAAGAACATAGAACATGTGGGAGTGGTACACATCGCAGATGTGCCAGGCCGGCACGAGCCGGGAACCGGCGAAATTAATTATCAAAACATATTTCGCAAGCTGGCCCAACTAAGGTTCGATGGCATAGTTGCCATGGAATTCTTACCCACAGGAGATCCCGTCACGAAGCTGCGCAATGCCCGAGAGATGGCCTTGCAGGCCAGCGCTGGGGTATTCCGTCGTATGTGATTCGGGCCTTCGAATGCAGGTTTGTACATGCACTTAGGGAAACGGATCTTGTGAAAGATAGGTTGTTTCGTTCAATTATCGCGATTGGATTTCGTGCAAAAGACTAGTGTTGCGGCAGGCCCTTTTGCATGAATGGCAGTTTTGAGGCGACTTTGGCGGCGCTCTCGAGTTGTTGAAGATCGTCGAGCGTGAAGTCGCGGCCCGCCGTCTTAACATCCGCTGCCTTCCGGCACACCTGAAGAATGCCCAATACTTTGTGCTCCGCATCTGTAATGGGCGCGGACATAAGTTTCTGGATTGGAGCGGGTTCAACCGGGCCGGTTTCTTCCGAGGAGGTAAATTTCACGGTTTCAAAGACACTGACGTGCTTTACTTTTACAAAATTATTGAACAGCTCAACCTTCCGGGTTAAGACCGTATGAACGGCGACGGCGGATGAACTTGAAATAGGAATTGATCCAGCTGTTTTTAGCTCGTTAGGAAAAATGAAGGTTAAGAGTCCCTTTTCCAGCCGTAACAAGGCGACCTCGGTTGGGCGTACGGAAAAAGCATTTGCCACTTCAGCACAAAATTCCTCTGGTGTTGAGGCCTGACTCAACGCGCTTTCAAAACTGAGCGTCTCTGAAATCCGGGCTGGCGCAGCGGCAGCTCCGGTCTTCCCATCTATTTGGCCCGAGATTTGGTCGGCTTTAGACATGTTTGAACTCAACGGAGCGCCAATTCGACAGCAAAGCACAAACCGGCTCCGTAGAATCAGTGTCTATGCCGGAGGAATTTGCATCAAGTTACGAAAGATTGAAGGCAGACCTGCCGCAGCGTAACATCCGCTACTTTGAAGTCCTTTATTTAGAGGTCAATGGGAAGTGATGTTCACGCCAACCTCGTATGCCCCCAGCCATGGAGAGCACATGGGTATAGCCCATTTTCCGAAGGTTGTCCGCGGCCAAAGCGGAACGATACCCGCCGCCACAGTAAAGGACCATTGGCGTCGTTGGATCTGGCACACGAGCCTCGATGTCGCGCTCGATAATTCCTTTGCCCAGATGGATCGCGCCCGACAGATGATCCGCCGCAAACTCACTCTCTTCGCGCACATCGAACAGAAGAAATTTCTCGCCACGATCGAGACGAGACTTCACTTCGTCAATGCTGACTTCCTGAATATGTTTTCGCGCGTCCTCGGCAATTTGCAGAAACCGTGGCGAGTGTTGATGTGCCATAACTTCTCAAAAACGGATTTATCTATTTTATCAAGGCGCCCTGACATGCACCGGGTGAAGTTACTGAGATGGACCTGCATAACCTACAGCCGACGACAAGAAAACCTAAAGCCTTGACCCGATTCATAAAGTTCTTCGATGAAATAAAAATTGGGGAACCAAATAAATTGAGGAGGAACTATGCCAAGCAACAGCAGGCCAAACAACATCGAGGGATTGAGAGTGGCGATTCTTGCAACCGATGGGTTCGAGGAAGCCGAACTGGTTGACCCAAGAAAAGCACTCGATGAAGCAGGGGCGAAGACTACCCTGATCTCCATAAAGCCTGGAAAAATCCAAGCCATGAAGCATGATGAACAATCGAAAAGGTACGAAGTGGAAGCCACGCTCGACAAGGCGAATCCGGAGGAATTCGACGCTGTATTGTTGCCGGGCGGTGCGTTGAATGCCGACGCGCTCAGAGTAGTCACGGCGGCGCAGGGATTTGTGCGCGACATTGACGAGGCCGGCAAACCGATCGCTGTTATATGTCACGCTCCGTGGCTATTGATTTCCGCCGATCTGGTTGAAGGGCGTACCCTGACCAGCTATCACACCATACAAGACGACGTGCGCAATGCCGGCGGCACGTGGGTGGATGAGGAAGTTGTCCGCGAAGACAATTGGGTCAGCAGCCGGCAGCCATCGGATATCCCAGCGTTCAATCGGGAGATGATTAAGCTTTTCATTGAAAGCAGAGCGGGGAGGTCCAAGCACGCCGCTTAATTCTTTAGCAAAAATCCAGCCGTCCGCTTTTCAGACGCGGGCGGCTTTTTTGCTGGATATAAGTGCAGTAAGGGAATCCGGCGACGTCAGGCACGCGCCTTATCAATCATTTCCTCCCATATCCCCTTGGATTTGAGAATCAATTCGACTGCTTCACGAATGGCGCCATGTCCCGCGAGGGCTTTCGTCGTGTAGTGCGCCGCGCGTTTTACTTCGGGGACGGCATCGCCTACCGCAATAGCGAGGCCGACACGGCGCATCAATGGGATATCGGGAAGATCGTCGCCAACGAATGCGACGGCTGAATCGGAGACGGCCGCTTTTCGAAGGATTTCTTCATACGCGGGCATTTTCAGCGGCTGCTTCATGTACATAAATTCCATCTTCATCTCATTTGCGCGGCGAAGTAGAGCGGCACTTTCGCGGCCAGTAATGCAACCGGTGCGTAGTCCCGCAGTTGCGGCCAGGGTCAGGCCCTGGCCGTCATGCGCATCGAACGTCTTGATCTCAAGAGCGGTGCCGTCAGGTTGCGAGAGCAGCGTGACGCCGCCGTCTGTCATGGTCCCGTCAACATCCATGAGCAGCACTTTAATCTGCGCGGCGCGTTTCTTGAGTGCGGGAGAGATTTGGGGAACGTTGGGCAAAGGGGCCTCCGGGATAGCCTTGAGGGGCGATTTCAGTTAGGGCTTAATAATTTTCGTACTTCTCGGTCGTTGTTGTCGACAACACGTTTCACACTAAATGGTTATGAGTGCAATTGCGATTACGTCAATGAACCATAGCTAGGCGAAGGGTCCCGTTACACCGGGCCTACGACCCATGCGTTTCTGTGTCAGCCTAAGATATCCGCCAAAGAAAGCAAAAGCCGGGGCGGCTACTAGGAGGAATATCTGTACGACCACCGATCGAGAGTCTTTGCCTGAGATGATGGAATAGACCCCGAGGGCGATGCAGAGGAATGACGAGAGTAGCCCGTTGAGCAGTTCGTCGCGTTTGGCCATCCAAGCGGCAACGTATCCCCCTAGGACAGAACAGCCGAGGCCGATTCCCAATTGCAGCCCTTGCAGCCACGCGATCGAATGAATCGAGGAGGCGATTGCGGCGGGACTTTTAGCTGAGCGCAAAAGGTCATGCTTCACCATCACGTGAATGACCACAGGTAACGTGAGGACACCTGATGCGACAACATCGGTGATTCCGCCGATCACTATCGGGACAATCGACACTCTTATACCCGGTCGGCGTTGCAGACGCTTATCCAACCATCGAGCCAAAAGAAAAACGAGCAGAAGCGGTATTCCGAAAATGATCAGGGCGACGAAAAGCAGGAGCAGCAGGTGCAGCGGAGCAAACAGTCCCTCAACCATTTCTTCCCTCCGGAATAAACCCTACCCTCCGCGCCTGTGATCTTACTATTATTTAATGCGTTGGACCTTGAGGTGTATCACATGATCGGTTGAGTGGCAAAAAATCGCGATAGCAGTCATTCACCGGAGTCTGATCGCGCTGGCTCAATTTAGATCCATCTTGCGTGCGAGTCAGACTTCCCTCTGCCTCGGATTCTCCATAAGTTTGCTCATGCTATCGTGATTCACAAGCATGCGCGAACTGACACTTCTCCCAGCCTCGTTAATGGCTGAACAAATTCGCCGCAGGAAACTTTCGGCGGTTGAATTAGTCCAATCACATCTTTCCCAGATAGAACGGCTGAATCCGCAACTGAATGCTTTTGTGCAACTGCGTGCTGAAGACGCTCTTCGCGAGGCGGTGAGGCGGATAAAGCAGTAGCGCGCAACGACGTCGGAGCTCGGCCCGCTGCATGGCGTCCCGATCAGCATTAAGAGTTCGATAGATGTCGCCGGAATGCGATGTGAGGCCGGGACGAAGCTGCGCGAAGGCCATGTCGCCGCTCAGGATGCGCCGCTGGTTGCGCGGCTTCGGCAGGCTGGGGCGATTATTTTAGGCATGACGAACACTCCCGAGTTGCTGATGGCGTGGGAGACGGACAATCTTCTTTATGGGCGCACGAATAATCCGTGGGATTTATCGCGGACAGCGGGAGGTTCCAGCGGGGGCGAGGCGGCGGCGATCGCTTCGGGATGTTCCGCTGGAGGCGTGGGCAGCGATGGCGGAGGATCCATCCGCGTACCTGCTCACTTTAGCGGCATTTGCGGATTGAAGCCTACGCCTGGCCGGATTCCGGCGACTGGGCATTTTCCATCTTCGGTCGGCCCGTTCGCTCTGACTGGAGTAGTTGGGCCGATGGCCCGCACCGTCGGCGATTTGAAGATTCTGTTTGAGGTTATGCAAGGCCCGGACGATGGCGATCCTTCGGCCGCGCCTGTTCCGGTGCGCTGGCCTCACGACGAAGACTTGAGGAATATCCGCATCGGATATTTTGAGGATGATGGGCGAACTCCGGTCACGCCCGAAACGCGTGCGGCGGTCAGGAAAGCCTGCAAACGCCTTGCAGAGCGCCGGATTCCAAGTTGAATCTTTTCTTCCTAATGGTCTTGAGCGCGCGAGAGGACTCTGGTGGAAGTTTTTCGGGATTACGGGAGGAATGCTTCTTGGGCCGATGATTCAAGGTCACGAGTCCGAGATCAGCCCAATTCTTAAAGAATTTTCCGGATGGGCGGCCGACGAGCAGCACACCGCCGAATCGCTACTCGATATGTGGATGCAGCGCGACGAAGTCCGCATAAACGTGGTGCGGCAAATGCGAGAGCACCCGATTTTGATTTGTCCGGTTGCGGCGATTCCTGCGTTTCGGCACGGTGAGCGCAGTTGGAATATCGACGGTCAGCGAAGTTAAGTACTTGGATGCATGGAGCTACTGCGAATGGTTTAATCTGCTGGGATTCCCGGCTGCCGTCGTTCCGGTCGGGCAGTCACCGGAGGGCTTGCCGATTGGAGTTCAGATCGTGGGGCGTCCGTGGGAAGAAGAAATGGTGCTTTCCGTCGCTGCCGCGGTGGAAAAGCAATGCGGCGGCTTTCGAGCGCCGCCAATGGCGCTGACTGTTTAGCGCGATACCTTGAGTATTGGGTGCGCGCAATTTCCTCCTATTCCTTTGTGTCTTCTCCCGCCATTTGTGATTAAATTCTGTACCGTGGCTCGACGACCAATGACCCGACGCATTCTTATCTTACCGGCCGTAATCTGCATCGCTTTTTTTGGGATCTTTTCCCAGGAGGCAGCATCTCCGCATATTGCCGATTCAATTCAAGCCGCAACGCTCAACAACATTGGCGTTGCGTATATGAATCAGCAGCTCTTCGAAAAGGCTCTGAATCATTTCGAGCAGGCTGCGAAGCTTGATTCGCATTTGGCGATCGCGAATATAAATCAAGCTATTGCTCTGCTTAATCTCGGGCGCATTGATCAAGCTAAGCCGCTACTCGACGAGGCAGTAATACGCGATCCGAAAGATCCTCATGCCTGGTACGCCCTCGGTCTTCTGCAAAAAAATAGCAGCGATCCCCAGGCAGCGGTGGAGGCTTTCCGGCGTGTGATTGAAATTGATCCGAACGATGCCGATACCTGGTATTTTCTCGGATCAGTTTATTCGCAGCTTCGGCAATTTCCCGCAGCGATTGATGCTTTCGAGCATGCGTTGAAGGTCAATCCCCTTCATGCTTCCGCGCAGTTCGGATTGTCGCGCGCCTATCAACAATCGGGCGACACCGCCCATGCGCGGGAACATCTAGCCCGCTTTCAATTCATTACTCAACACAAGCTCGGCACCGCGATCAGTCTCGCATACGGAGATCAGGGAAAATATTCCCTTGCGGAAGAATCGCCGTCGGTTTTAGCGAAAGTTCCGCCCGAGATCCCGGTGAACTTCGTGGACGTGACGCAGGAATCAGGCTTAATTACGAAAGGATCGCGCCGGACCGGCAACGATTTGGCTTCTACCATTGGGCCAGGCGCATGCTTTCTGGACTACGACGGCGACGGCAAGCTCGACATTTTTCTTCCAGACAACGGGGCCGAAGGAGGGATGTCGCTATATCACAACCTTGGCAATGGGAAGTATGAAGATGCGACGAAAAAAGCGGGCCTTGATCCGAGGCTCCATGGAATCGGGTGCACGGCCGGAGACTATGACAATGACGGAGCCACTGACCTAGCCGTTAGCATTAACGGACGCGTAATGCTGCTGCACAACGAAAAGAATGGCACGTTCAAGGATGTGGCTGAGTCTGTCGGTATAAAAAGCGACGGCCTAAATATCGGATTAACGTTTGTTGATTACGATCACGATGGAGACATTGACTTATACGTCACTAGGCCGTCGGACCCAAATTTCATCTCTGGCTTGCCGATTGCACGTCCGGCGATCTGGTCTGAACAAATTCCTTCGCTCACACAGAACACAATGTGGCGCAACAATGGGAATGGTACTTTTACTGACGTAAGCGCTGCGATTGGCCTCGGCGGGTCAGCATCGGAAATTGCATCTGTGGGCACCGACTACAACAATGACCGCGCTGTCGACCTTCTCGTTACTAGCGGACAGAAGCCGCCGATCATTTTTGAAAATCCTCGCGAGGGAGTTTTTGAGAGTCATCAGTTCTGGTCCGAATCCATGGCCAGCCCGGCGGTAGGCGTTGCGGTCCTTGACTTCGACCATGACGGATGGATGGATGTCGCTTTTACACATTGGGGCGCACCCGCAATAAGTCTCTGGCGCAACAATCAGGGCAAGGGCTTTGACTCTGTGACGCTGCCCGCAACAAACTGGGTCCGCGCCTATGGCGTTGCCGCGTTCGATTACGACAATGACGGCTGGGTTGATCTTGTGGCCATCGGCGAAACTGCGCAAGGTAAGGGCGAAGTGAAGCTCTTCCGCAATCTTGGGCCTGAAGGCTTCAAAGACGTCACCGCCGATGTTGGGCTCGACAAAATTCAGCTAAAAGATCCGCGAGCAATCATTACCGGAGACTTCGAGGGTGACGGTGCGACCGGGCTGCTCATCACACAGAATCATGGTCCTGCTGTGCTTTTGCGAAACGAGGGCGGCAACAAGAATAACTGGTTGCGGCTCGCACTCACGGGTCTGAACGACAACAAGAGTGCCATTGGAACCAAGATCGAGGTGTTTTCCGGAGGCAATCGCCAGAAGTTTGAGATCGCCGGGTCGTCGGGATATCTCGGGCAAAATTCAACGCAGATTGTTGTTGGCCTCGGACAAGCGAAACAGGCCGATGTCGTTCGCATGTTGTGGCCTACGGGAGTGTTGCAGGATGAAATCGAAGTTCCAGCGAATCGCGAGCAGGCGTACACGGAAATAGACCGTCGCGGCAGTTCGTGTCCAACACTCTTCGCATGGGATGGCGAGCGCTATCAACTTGTCGCCGACATTCTTGGCGCTGGAGTTGTGGGCCACTGGGTTGGGCCCGGCCAGCGCAATATCCCGCGTCCAACTGAGTATGTGAAGGTAGACCGCAACGCGATCCGAGAGAAAGATGGAAGGCTCAGCTTCCGCCTGATGGAACCGATGGAGGAAGTTGTCTATCTCGATCAGGTTCGATTGCTGGCGGTTGATCATCCCAGCGGCGTGGAAGTTTATCCCAACGAATATTTCGCGAGCAATCCGCCTTACCCCGCGTTCAAGATAATCACAAGCCGTGATGCGCGTCCGCCGGCAGGAGCGTGGGATGAACATGGTCACGATGTTCTGCCCGATTTGCTGGCGCATCACTATTTCGGCGATTTCAAATTGCTGCCATTTAAAGGCTTCGCAAAATTGCACAGCGTTGAACTTGATCTCGGCGAGCCTTATCGGGGCGGTCCGTTAAGGTTATTGATGCACGGCGAAATTGAGTACTTCACCGCGACGGGAATGTACGCCGCCGATCAGGCCGGAATCAAGGCAATTGCTCCCCACGTGGAAGCTCAAGATGCAAATGGAAAATGGAAGCGCGTACTTGATGACATGGGCTTTCCAGCGGGGCTTCCGCGAACGATCACTGCCGACCTGAGTAAAGTACTACCCGTGGGGACGAAGCGGATTCGCATCTCGACAAACTTGCAGATTTATTGGGACAGCATTCTGATTGATCGAACGCCCCAGAATCTGAAATCAACGCTGACTGAGGTTCCGCTGGAGCGCGCCGACCTGGAGTTTCACGGCTACCCCAGGCAGATCGAAGCTCAACCGCCGGGAAATGTTAAATATGTTTATGAGCAGGTCAGCCGCACCGGGCCTTATGCGCGTCAGGCCGGGACTTACACGCGTTACGGCGACGTGCGGCCATTGCTCAGCAATTTCGATGATCGTCTTGTGGTAATGGGATCAGGCGACGAGGTTGCGCTGGACTTTAGTCCTGCCTCGCTACCTGCGCTTCCAAAAGGGTGGACGCGCGACTACTTCTTCGAAGCAAACGGATATGAAAAAGACATGGATTTCTACGCCGCCGACGGAAGCACGGTAGAACCTTTGCCTTTCCGGGGAATGAGTGGATATCCATACCACGGCCAGGCGTTTCCCTCCGATGATTCGCATCTGAATTATTTGCTGAAGTACAACACGCGATACGTCTCAGGGAACGAGCCTACGGGATACAGCTACGATTACGGGTCGGGGAAATGAGAAAGGCAATTCCGGCTGCTTCAACATTCATCATCGGTAGACATGTTGCTTGCCACGTCTCTACACAATGACTGGAATATCGGAAAGAATCAGCTCGCTGCCATCTATGCCGGATTTCGGCGGAATAGAATCTGAAATTCCGGGTACGGATATTGGGTCGTCCGGAAGTTTCGCTATGGCGACGTACGCCGCCATTTTTCCGGCATATAAAAAGTCGGCCGCCGCGAAGTACAACAGCCCCACGAGCAAAACTCCTCCAAGCACAATCCCCGGAGGAAGAACTCCAGCAAATGCCAGTGGAAACGCAACGACGGAAGTGGCAACAAAAAACACAATCGTGTGCGCGATTCCGAACCAGGTGCCCGCCGCCATTATCGAACCCCAGCGGACACGCCACAAATCTATTGCGCGTGAAATTGCGCTGAATGTGCCACTACCGTCGGCCACCACAAAAATCGCAGCCAGAGACAGAATCCAATTGAGCAGCCACCACGCCAGGGAAATACCCATCACAAACATCAGAAATATAAGCATGGCGGCTGCCGGTGAAGGATTGGCACGCGGCGATGCGGCCTCGGCCAAGACGAATGTTCCAAGAAGCGCCAAGAGCGCGGCCGCCGATACGACGACCCTCAAAAGATTAAGTCCGAACGGGGCACGCTGCCGAATTTTCGCGGATGGCGCAATT
This sequence comes from uncultured Acidobacteriaceae bacterium, assembly GCA_963720075.1. Lineage (GTDB taxonomy): Bacteria > Acidobacteriota > Terriglobia > Terriglobales > Acidobacteriaceae > PALSA-188. Next base: position 572,690 of record CAVREG010000019.1, read on the forward strand.
TCCGATGGATCTACTAAAGCGTCGCCATCTTCCCGAAGATACGTTAGAAGCGCTATTACGGTCCCTCTCCGCGCCAATGATGAAACGACGATCCATGCGCCCGATAGCAGTGTGAATAGTAGAAGAGTAGCCTTGGCCATTCGAGGCGCACTGCCGCCAAAAATATGAGCCAGTGCCTGGGAGATGAGCAACGGATGTCTGGTGCGCAACAGAAAAAGATCTCCGCGACTAACCGGCAAAGTTCTGAAGTATTCGAGAATCAGAGATGTCAGGGACAAAATCGCAGCGGAGCCGAAAGTCCAGCGCCATGCGATTTCAGCGAACCCAAGCGACGGGCGGCTGAACATCAGACGGAAGCCTTCGATGGTGGGAGAGCGTTGCTTCATTTCGTATTCAGCGAACCACAATGTTGATGAGCTTCCCCGGCACGACGATTACCTTCACAATCTGTTTCCCCGCGATGGTGGCCTTAACTTTTTCATCTGCCAAAGCGCGCTCGCGGATTGTTTCTTCGGAAGCGTCCGCAGGCACGACTATGAGGCCTCGCAACTTGCCATTTACTTGCACCGGAATTTCAATCTCTTCTTCTTTCGCCAGAGCCGGATCATACTTCGGCCAGGAAGCACGCAACAGGCTTCCCTTTTCGCCAAGTATTTCCCACAATTCATGTGCTAGATATGGGGCGAAGGGCGCGAGCAGCAACACGAGAGCGTGTTGAACTGCGGCGAGCAGAGTTTCCGGCACGACCTTCGCGGGCGACGACCCCATTCGAGTTCGCTCAGAGCTGGTCTGTGCCACACTTTCTTCTGCGGCATAGAGTTCGTTGACCAACTCCATAATCGCGGCGATGCAGGTGTTGAAATGCCAGCGTCCCTGAAAGTCATCGCTTACGCGCTTGATGGTCTGGTGCAACTTGCGTTGGATTTGGCGAGCCTCGGGCGTCAAGGCTTCGTCGGCTCGTTTTGAAGACGCAGCAGGTTGCGCCTCCGCCGGAGATTTGTCCGCGTGCCTGGCAACGTACCGGTACACTCGGCTCAAGAATCGCTGGATGCCTTCAATTCCTTTATCGTTCCAATCCAAATCGCGATCGGGAGGCGCCGCGAACAGGCTATACATGCGCGCACTGTCGGCACCGTAGCGGGCGACCATCTCGTCGGGAGAAACGACGTTGCCTAGACTCTTCGACATCTTGGCACCATCTTTGATGACCATTCCCTGTGTGAACAATCTTGCGACGGGTTCGGCGTTTTTGACCAATCCCAAGTCACGCATGAATTTTGTCCAGAATCGCGAATAAATTAAATGGAGAATGGCGTGCTCGACGCCTCCAATGTATTGGTCTATGCCGCGATCTCCAAACCAATATCCGGCGATCTCGCTGTCGAACGGGGCTTTATTATTGTGAGCATCGGTGTAGCGATAGAAATACCAGGACGAATCTACAAATGTGTCCATGGTGTCGGTCTCGCGCCGCGCGGGACCGCCGCATTTTGGGCAAGTCGTATTCACAAATTCGGGTACGAGGCTGAGAGGCGACCCGCCTGTGAGCGTAATGTCAATTTTGTCGGGTAAAAGTACCGGCAAATCTTTCTCGGGAACTGGGACGATTCCATCCTTTTCGCAATAGAGCATTGGGATCGGCGTGCCCCAATAGCGCTGGCGTGATACTCCCCAGTCTTTCAGGCGATAAGTAACGGTCGCTTTGCCGAAGCCGCTATTCTCGGCATGAGCGGACATTTTCTTGATAGCGTCTTCACAGCTGAGCCCGCTGAAAGAACCAGAGTTAACCAATGAGCCATCCAACGGAGTAAATGGCAATTCTTGCGTGGCGCGGGCGCCCTCGCCCGCGTTCCCCGGCAAAATGACCTGACGAATTTCAAGATCATATTTTTTAGCGAATTCGAAGTCCCTTTCATCGTGAGCCGGGACGCTCATAATCGCGCCGGTTCCGTAGTCCATTAGAATGTAGTTCGCCACCCAGATCGGAATCTTCTCTTCGTTGTAAGGATTCACTGCAAACCGGCCCGTACTTACGCCGTGCTTTTCGATCGCTCCGATGTCCCCGACTTCTCTGGCCTTGCGTTGTTCGGAGATCAACCGATCTACTTCCCCGCGCAACCTTGTATCGCTCGCGGCGAAACCGGTAACCAGCGGATGTTCAGGCGCAATCTGGATCGAAGTCGCTCCGTAAATCGTATCCACACGCGTGGTGAAAACCGTGATTTTGGAATCTGACGCTTCCCTGTCAATCTTGAAATCAACCAGCGTGCCGTCGCTCCGCCCAATCCAATTGCGCTGCATGGTTTTGACCTTTTCGGGCCAACCGTCGAGTTTTTCCAAATCATGCAGCAATTCATCCGCGTAATGAGTGATCCGTAAGAACCACTGCTCCAATTCCCGCTGTTCAACGACCGTATTTTCGTGACGCCAGCAGCATCCCGCGACCACCTGCTCGTTCGCCAAAACGGTGGCGCAGTCCGGACACCAGTTGACCCTGCTCTTTTTTCGATACGCCAGCCCGCGCTCGTAGAATTTCAGAAAGAACCATTGATTCCAGCGGTAATAATCCGGAAGGCAGGTCGTGACTTCACGCGACCAATCGTAGGCGAAGCCTAGGCGCTTCATTTGCGCCTTCATGTTTGTAATGTTATGGAGGGTCCATTCGCGGGGCGGAGTGTTGTTAGAAATCGCGGCGTTCTCCGCCGGAAGACCAAACGAATCCCATCCCATGGGATGAAGCACGTTGTATCCATTCATCCACATATAGCGGGCAAGCGCATCTCCAATGGCGTAATTGCGAACGTGCCCCATGTGCAACGCGCCTGAAGGGTACGGCAGCATTTCCAGCACGTAATATTTCGGTTTGACGGAATTCGGCTCGGCAGCATAGCGCGATGAGTCCTGTTCCCAGCGCTCAAGCCATTTTGTCTCGATGCCTTGAGCATCGTAGCGAATTTCGTCGCCCGGGCTTCGGTCGTGACGAACCGTGGCGCTGTTTTCTTCTTGCATGAGATTCTGATTCTACAATGAGGGTGAAGACTTGCATCAAGCGGGTGCTCGGACCGTTGCGATGTAAAATTCGCTTTTGCCCTTGTTTCGTACTTGCATTGGTAGTTTAATTTCAGAGTTAACCTTACCAACCAAAGGAGGGTTTCACCGTGAAAAAGCTGTTAGTTCTAGCACTCGGTTTTTCAATCGTCGTAAGCATTTGCGCTGTCGCACAGGACAACATGGGAAACACGTCTGCGGGTTCCATGTCCACGAGCGACAAACCAATGGCTAAGGCGCCATTGATGAGCATCAAGGGGACTGTGAAGCAAGATGGCGACAAAATTACATTCGTTTCGGACAAGGACAGCAAGTCCTGGGACGTAATGAATCCGGAAAAGTTAAAGGACCACGTAGGTCATCATGTGCAGGTTAGCGCCCACGTTTATGCAGATAAGGGCGCAATCCACGTGATGAGCGTAAAAATGCTCAAACAATCTGCCATGTAGTCTCATCAAAATGTGAAGCTCCGGGCGGCGAAATGCCGCCCTTTGTTTTATTGGCAAAGTTTATTGGCGAACAGCGCGAGTCCCATGAATCATTTTCTTGCGGCGCTAGCTCATCACGCATATCTCCTGCTGTTTTTGGTTGTGTTGGCCGAAGCGCTTGGGCTACCGGTCCCGGCAGCCTTGGCGTTGGTCGCGGCAGGCGCGGGGTGTGCTGCAAAAGTTTTGAGCGCCCCGATTGCCCTTGCGGTCGCTCTCGGAGCAATGCTGAGTGGAGACTCTCTTCTGTATGTATTGGGACGCTACACCGGCTGGGCCTTGCTGGGATTCTTGTGCCGGGTTTCGGCAAACCCCGAAACATGCATTCTTCGCTCGGCAGAATCATTCTATAAGCGCGGAAAATTAACCCTCGTATTTGCGAAATTCATTCCCGGCCTAAACACCATGGCTCCTCCTTTGGCGGGGAGCATGAAGATGCGGACGCGCCAATTCCTGCAATTCGACTTAGCCGGAATCTTGCTTTATGTCCTCGCTTACGGCGGCCTGGGATTCCTGTTTCGCGATTTCCTCAAATCAATCACTCGCGGATTTCAGACGGCCGGGCATGTAATGGCGATCGCGCTCGTGATTGCCATGATCGCCTACATCGGTTATCGCATTCATATTTTCCAGAGAAATAAAATCTATTTGATCGTGCCCAGGGTACAAGTCGGGGAATTGGCGCTGAAGCTGAAGTCCGAGGAGAAGGATAAAATCCTACTCGCCGACGTTCGCAGTCATGGTTATTACAACGCCGACGCCGCGCGCATTAAAGGCTCAATTCGCATTGAACCGAATAATTTGGCGGTGGAAATTGAGAACCTTCCCAAGGACAAAGACATTTACGTCTATTGCACTTGAATACGCGAAGCCACCAGCGCCCGTGTGGCGCTGCTACTGCGGCAGAAGGGATTCAACGCGTTCGTAATCGTGGGCGGCCTGGCGGCATGGAGAAAGGCTGGAAACGAAGTGGAGACCGTCCCCACAAACGATTTGGTAAAGCTGCCCACGTTTACGTAGCGTGTCACAGACTGTGTGACTCTAAAATGTTCACTCCTTTGCCGTCATCCCGAAGATCCGGCGTACTTCAGCCGGTCGAGGGATCTCACGGGTAGTGAGTCAGTCCGCCGCGGCGGTCCCAGCTCCGGGGCGATCAAATACCGTATACGGTTTGATATGCGAAATCAGGAAATCGAGATCAAATTCCGCATCGCCGACGTTCGCGGATTGCAACGTCGCCTCCGCGCGTCGAAGTTCAAGCTAATTACTCCGCGCACTCACGAAATAAATACTCTGTACGATCTCAAAGGCAAGCCTTTAAGAAAACGTGGCGAACTGTTACGCCTTCGTAAATACGGTCCCGAATGGATTCTCACCCATAAATCAAAAGGCAAAGCCGGACGCCATAAATCCCGCACCGAACTCGAAACCAAAATCGCCGACGGCAAGAAAATGGAACCGATCCTCCTGGCTCTAGGATTCACGCCGTCATTCCGCTACGAAAAATTCCGTGCCGAGTGGAGCGACGGAAAAGGCCACGTGGTCCTAGACGAAACGCCCATCGGCAACTTCGGCGAAATCGAAGGAAACTCCCGCTGGATTGACCAAACCGCCCGTCTATTGGGAATCTCGCCGTCCGATTACATTAAACAAAATTATACGGAATTGTTTTATGACTGGAAGAACCGATCGCGAAGCTCTGCGAAAGAGATGACATTCAAAGCGATTGGCAGCGATAGCTATTAAAGGAGGATTTCTGCGATTTAGGGGACTTCGGCAGCAATTGATCGGCAAACGCAAGATGCATGCCGTGTTTCGCTACGGGAGTTTCGCGTACTCCGCCTTGGCTTTCTTGAGGATGGGGATGTCAGGGTCTGCGTCTTTCCAGAGGGTGAGAAAGCCCCAGATGGCCTTCGCTACTGCGGCAGTCCCACCTTCCGCGCCAACTCAGCGAAGCGCGGATCGGAATGCAGGGAGTCAAGGAAGAAAAAAGTCCTCAACTCCGGTAGCAGCCTGTCATGCTCCTTATAGGCGATGTTAAGCCAGCGGAAGGCCTGATCTTTGTCTCCCATGTCGGCATAGAGACCAGCAATGAGGACCGCAGAATGGTAGCCGGTGTTGCGTTGCGTTTGCCGGAGTTCGATGCCTTTGGCGAGTGCGCCCTTCCAGCCCGCTAAACGAAATCCCTGCTCCAGGGCAGACGCGAAATCGGTTTCGTTTCGGTCGCGCGAGAGCTGGGCATAGGTCTTCTGTTCCTCAATGACCTTCGGATATATACGCTTCCCCCAGTAGGCCCAAGAGAGACAAAAGTGCGCCAGGGCAAACGTTGGGTTTTCATTTGCCAGCGTCTCGCAAGCAAGAATGGCCTCGTCGTACCGCCGTGCGTGGATCAAAACGGATCCTACGCTGTAGCCAATGATCGCTGACATTGGATCGAGTTGGCGAGCGTGGTTGGCTTCAGCAATTGCTTCCTCCTCTCTGCCCCCGAGGGTACCAATCTCCAGGGCATACCATTGGTGAGTCGTGGCATCGTTGGGGTCGAGTGCAAAAGCCTTTTTGAACTCAGCTTCTCCCCCGGCAAAATCCCAGTCGTGCTCCATCTCGTTGCTGCCCAGAACGGCATGAGGACGTGCCAAGGTCGCGTCCAGCTCCAGAGCCTTGCGCGCGGCAGCATTCGACTTGGCAACGCTCTCAACGGGATTGCCGCCTAAGCTCGTCAATACGAGATAGGCATCGGCCAGACCCGAATACGCCAATGCGTAGCTCGGGTCGTTGGCGATCGCTCGATTCAAATAAGAGATTGCCGTCTCAGAGTCTGCAGCGGTCCGTTTATTCCAGTAGTAACGGCCTTTCAAATACAGCTCATAGGCTTCTGGATCTTGCGTGCCTTGCTTAGTGACTTGTTGCCTTTCTGAACTACTGAGCTTGGAACGCAACTTTTCCGCAAGGTCCCCTGCAATCCGCTGTTGCAACGAGATGATTTCTGTGCTCTTTCCACTGTAGTGCTGTCCCCAGATCTCGGTGTTGTCCCGAACATCGGTCAGCTCGGCGCTCACCTCCACGTTGTCTCCGTCTGGCGTCACCCGTCCGCTCACCAGCGCCGACACGCCCAAGTCATTGCCAGCCTTCTGCACATCCACATCCTTGCCTTTGTAGCGGAAGACCGAACTGCGCGACTTTACCTTCAGTTCGGGTACATGAGTAAGACTGGCCATCAGCGATTCGGTGATGCCGTCACTCAGGTAGTCCTTACTAGCGTCTCCACTCACATTGGCGAAAGGAAGCACGGCGATGGAATCAATCTGGGCTTCCGCGCTAGACCGAAAATATCGGGCGCCGGCTGCCGCCAGTGCGATGGCGGCAATGAGGCAGGTGGCCATGATGACCCAGAGTTTGCGACCTTGGTGCTTCTTGTCACGCGGCGGTCGTACTGCTGCGATCTGGGTGGACTCGGTGTCACGCCTCAACCGCTGCAAATCCGTTCGCATGTCCGCTGCATGCTGATACCGAAGATTGCGGTCTTTCTCCAGAGCCTTGTTAATGATCCGTTCCAGCTCGACGGGGAGATCGGGATTTAGCCGCACGGCGGGAATTGGAGCGCGTTCAAGAATCGCATTAAAGACGAGCGCGGAACTTTCGCCACGAAATGGTAACTCTCCGGTTGCCATCTCGTAGAGCACCGCTCCGAACGAGAACAAATCGCTTCGCGCATCCAGTTCCTTCGCGCACGCCTGTTCGGGAGACATGTAGAAAACGGTGCCAAGAACGGTCCCGGTACTGGTTAAGTGCCGGTCCTCCGTGGTCGCCGTCTCAGTGTTGTTCTGACTCGTCGACCTTGATATGGTCGCGATCTTTGCCAGCCCGAAGTCCAAAATTTTTGCGTGACCGCGCTGGGTGACAAAGATATTCGCAGGCTTGATGTCGCGGTGAACGATTCCCTTAGAGTGGGCGGCATCGAGGGCGTCGGCGATCTCAATAGCTACACCCAGCAGAACTTCCGTTTCGGTCGGCTTTCCTGCAATGCGATGCTTCAGCGTCGCGCCATCCAGAAACTCCATGGCGATAAAGACCGCGCCATGCTGGTCGTCAATTTCGTAGATGGTGCAGATGTTCGGATGATTCAGTGCCGACGCAGACTTGGCTTCCCGTTGGAAACGGTTCAGAGCATGCGGATCTTTGGCTACTTCGTCCGGCAGGAACTTTAGCGCTACAAAGCGGTCGAGCTTTAGGTCTTCGGCTTTGTAAACCACACCCATCCCCCCGCCGCCCAACTTCTCGACGATGCGGTAATGAGAAATGGTCTCGCCAATCACGAGGTCGGGCAATCTTAAGCCGGGGTCGAGGTCAAGTCAATGAAAGCGGTGTAATTCAAAACTCAGAAGCGTTGATGGTGTAAACCGCGACTGCACCAACGGCACCCTAATCGCGATATCCCACCGCACCAAACTAACCAACAACTCTTCACGATCCAACACTTTCCCTGCATGGTAATCTCAGCTTGCTCTGGATTTTCTGCTACCACGACGAGTGGCAGTGCAGAACGACAACTTCCGGCGAATCTTGCGCACGGTGGAAGCGCTCTCGGACCTTGGCCCCGCCATGACCTCCGAACGCGAGTTTCCGCAAACGGCGCGTGTCATGCTGTCCGCAATTTTGCAGGCTGGCGGCGCTAGAGAAGCCGTCCTGTTCACTTTTACTGACAAGCCTTCCCTCCTCACCTCCATTGCTTCTGACGGGTTCGCGCTGATGCCAGAGCCTGCGGTGATTCCTCTTCTGCCCAAACACGTTCATGCGCTCAGCACGACGCGTGATCCGGTTGTTTTGAGCAGTGGATCGTCCGAAAAATTCCTGAGTTCAAATGGCAACGTGGCTCCAGAACTATTCCGTTGCATCGCACCTCTGAAAGTGGCTGGCAAATTGGTGGGCGTCGTCGCCCTGGGGCGCCGCGAAGGCGACTCGATCTACGACGAAGACGATCTTCAATCTCTTGCTCTGCTCTGCCATTACGTCGCGCTGGCCATCCATAATCATTCCCTCAGCCAGACGCTTGCCCAACGCGTCTCCGAAAATCTTCGGTTGATGGCCTCGCTAAATGGCTTTTACGACAGCGCGCTGGAATCTTTTGCCGCCGCCATAGACGTGAAGCACGTAAACATTCATGGCCACTCGTTGCGCGTAGGACGATACGCCGCCGCCATCGGCGAAGCCATGGACATGCCAATGAACGACGTGGCGGCCCTGCGTTCGGCTGGTTACTTGCATGACATTGGCAAGGTCGCGGTAGATAAACGGCTGTTCGCGAAAGCTACGTCACTTGATGCTGAGGAATTTCGCGAAATGGCCGATCACACCGTCGTCGGCTATCAGATTGTCAGCGGGGTCCAATTTCCGTGGCCGCGCATTGCCGAAATTGTCCGCTGGCATCATGAACGCGCCGACGGTTCCGGATACCCCGACGGTTTGGTCGCCGAAGACGTGGCCATGCCCGTCCGCATTATCGGCCTGGCGGACACGTTTGATGCCATGACCAGCGAGCGTCCTTATCGCGAACGCATTTCATTCGGAAGCACTCTGAACGAGATTGTTCGCTTGACTCCGCAAAAATTTGATCCCGCAGCGGTGCAGGGCCTGCTGCTGCAAATCCGGCGCGACGCCGTGGGCAGCAATCGCACCCCATTCCTCGAAGAGCGGATGTCGGAAAACATAGCCGCCACGGACATTGACCATCTCGCGGCTACTTTGCAGCACAAGGTCAGTCATGGCCGGCTATTTCTCACTTAATCGCTACGATTCCTTTCTCGCGGCCCCATCCCATTAGTAACCTTTATTAGCAGCAACTTTTCCCTCCAATTGGGTTCATAATCTGGGAAGGCTTATTTCGTTTTCCCAAGACAGATGCTGCTCTCACGAAAACAATTGGGACTTTCTGCTGCTTTAGTGTTGCTCGCGGCTTGCTTGCCCTTTGCGCTCGGCCGTAGGAAAAACATTCCCGCCGCACAGCAGATGGACGAACACAGGCGCGTCGTTCACGCGCTGAATCGCCTGACGTTCGGACCCCGGCCCGGTGACATCGATCGCGTAAGCGCAATGGGCGTGGACAAATGGATTGACGAGCAACTTCATCCCGAAAAAATAGATGACAGCGCCCTGGAAGCTCGTCTCGCACAGTTCCCCACTCTGCAAATGAGCACGCAACAAATTATCGAGAACTTTCCGCCGCCGGAACTTATTCGCGCCATTTCAAATGGCAAAGCGTCAATGCCGTCCGATCCGGTCCAGCACTCGATTTACGAGGCCCAACTGCAACGCTTCCAGGAAAAGCAGGAACGCAAACAGCAGGTCGTTCCTGCCAGCGCCAGCACCAACAACATGGCCGATGCAGCCGCTGGACAGGCTCTCACCGATGAAGAGATCGGCCGCCGGAATGACGATCGTCTCGCCAACAATGTAAACGTGGATTCGATTCTCAGCACGCCTCCAGACCAGCGCGTAAAAGCCATTTTGGCAATGCCTGCGGAAGATCAAATCGCTCTTGTCACTTCTCTCAAAGGCCCGAAACGCAATGAACTAATGGACGGCCTGAATCCGCGTGACCGCGAGACGGTGATTGCGCTTAACTATCCCATGCAGGCTGTTGACCAGGAACTTGTTGACGCCAAATTGATTCGGGCCATCTACAGCGAGCGACAGTTGCAGGAAGTGATGACCGATTTCTGGATGAATCACTTCAACGTGTTCATCGGCAAGGAGGCCGATCGCTACCTGCTGACCAGCTATGAGCGGGATACGATTCGACCCCATTCGCTGGGTAGGTTCGAGGATTTGTTGGTCGCGACCGCCCAGAGTCCCGCAATGCTTTTCTATCTGGATAACTGGTTAAGCGAAGGGCCGAACTCCGATGCGGCGAACGGCGTTGGTAAGCGCTTTAACAATAATTGGCGAAAGCGTGCCAGACGCAATGGTCCGGTAAAGCAATCGAAGGGGAAACGAAACGGTCTTAATGAGAATTACGGCCGCGAAATCATGGAGCTTCAGACCCTCGGTGTAAACGGCGGGTACACTCAAAAAGACGTAACGGAAGTAGCCCGCGTGCTAACCGGTTGGACTCTGAAGCCACCGAAAGAAGGACGCGGCTTCACCTTCGACGAGCGCAAGCACGAGCCGGGGGACAAGATCGTCCTTGGCCATCGCATCAAGCCGAACGGTGAAAAAGAAGGTCTCGAAGTTCTGCATATTCTGGCGCACAATCCTTCCACCGCGAAATTCGTTTGCACCAAGCTCGCAATGAGATTCGTTTCCGACAATCCGCCGCCAGCTTTGGTTGATCGCATGGCGCAGACCTTCTTGAAAAAAGACGGCGATATACGAGAAGTGGTAAAGACAATGCTTCACTCGCCGGAATTTTGGTCTCCGGATGCGTATCGCGCAAAAGTAAAGACGCCGCTGGAATTTGTGGTCTCGGCAGCCCGTGCAACCGGCGCTCAAATTGACAACGCCGCTCCGCTTGCCTACCAGCTTCAACTAATGGGAATGCCTCTCTACGGAATGCAGCCGCCAACCGGCTATTCGATGAAGGCGGATGCCTGGGTAAATTCCGCAGCGCTTTTGGGACGAATGAATTTCGCTCTGGCACTCACCGCGGGAAGGTTCAAAGGTGTGCAAGTGGACACGGACGAAATATTAGGTCCCAATCCCTCGCTTGATCCGTCGCAAGCGCAGGCAGTTCTCGAGAACAGTTTTCTCGCGGGCGATGTCTCGAAGCAGACGCACGACATAATTGCCGCACGTCTGCCGGATCCGAAAATTGCGCAGCGAAAACTGGATGATCCCGCGCATGCGCCGAATGTAAAAGTAATCGCGGGATTGATTTTGGGATCTCCAGAGTTTCAGAGAAGATAAAAGCCTTTGGCTATGAGCTATTGACCATTAGCTTGAAACCTCTGGGGACTTGATCCATGTGGCTTAGCCAAGAGCCAAGAGCTAGGAGCTATTTTTATGCCAATCACTCGTCGCGTATTTCTTCGCAATAGCGCTGTTGCCGTAGTCGGCACGGCAGCCGTCCCCGCTTTTCTTACTCGCGCCGCTTACGCCGCCGAGTCGCTTGGCATCAAAAACAAGCGGCTGGTCGTAATTTTCCAGCGCGGCGCGGCCGATGGATTGAACATCGTAGTCCCTCATGCCGAGCAGGCATATTACGCGATGCGCCCGTCCATTAATATTCCGCGCAACGCGGTGATTGATCTCGACGGATTTTTCGGGCTGCACCCTTCGCTTTCGCCTTTTGAGCCCCTTTGGAACCGGCGGCAGTTAGCAATTGTGCACGCAGCCGGATCGCCCGATCCTTCTCGCTCGCATTTCGATGCGCAAGACTTCATGGAATCGGGAACACCCGGAGTAAAAGCGACTGAAGATGGATGGCTCAACCGCACATTGCGTTCTCTTCCCGACTCCGACGCCAACTCAGCTTTCCGTGCTATCGCCATGGGGCCTTCGTTGCCACGAATACTTTCCGGAAGCGAGCCTGCCGTAGCGCTTAACGATATCAATGATTTCGGCGTGGGCGGACGAAATCCAAATGCCGTGCCGATTTCGAACACCTTTGAAGCGATGTACGATCAGTCCGTGGATTCAGTACTGCACGGCACGGGAGAGGAGACCTTCGAAGCGGTGAAGATGCTGAAGGCCGCTGATCCATCGAAGTACACTCCGGCCGCAGCCGCAAATTATCCCAAGGGACGTTTTGGCGACAGCCTGAAACAGCTTGCTCAACTGATCAAGGCCAACCTCGGCGTGCAGGTTGCATTCGCCGACATCGGCGGATGGGACCATCACGTCGACGAAGGCAGCACCCAGGGACAGATCGCAAACGTGCTGCGCGATTTTTCGCAATCCCTCGCCGCCTTCTGGATTGACCTCGGCGATCTCGGCGAAGACACAGTGCTTGTAACCATGTCCGAGTTCGGACGCACTGCCCGCGAAAATGGCAATCGCGGCACTGATCACGGCCACGCCAACGTCATGTTCGTGATTGGAGGTCCAGTAAAAGGCGGCAAGGTTTACGGACGCTGGCCGGGACTCGATCAGTCGCAACTTTACGAAGGACGCGATCTCGCCCTGACGACTGACTTCCGCCGCGTGATCGGCGAAGCAGTCTATCGGCATCTGGGAAATAAAGACTTGAATCAGGTCTTCCCAGGCTTCGACAACCAGCCGGGACAGTTCGTGAAGTATCTAGGCTGACAGTGGCTTGATCGTGGGGGTTGACCGTGTGACGCGGGCGCCTCGCCCCCGAAATCTCTGCCTTGTAACCGCTCACGTAGGGACAGCCGGGGCGGCTGTCCCTACGCGAGTGTTCCCAAAACCTAACGCTTACTTGTGCGGCTCGCGCTTCTGGTCCTCTTTTGGTTGCGGCTGTGTGCGTTGCTGTGGCTGTGCCCGCTGCTCAGCGGGACGCGTCGCCTCACGCGGCGCTGCCGCCTGGCGTTGTTGTTGCCAGGTATTGAACTTCTGTTCCTCATTCCTCTGCTGCTCGGGCTGCTGCTGTACAGGAGGTGCCTGTCTCACCAGCGGATGCGTAGGCTGTTGCTGAGTCATCCGTGAATTATCGTTTGCCAGCCGCTCGTTTTGCATCGCCTGCTGCGGCCGCGGAACGCTCCGCTCGTTCACGGACGGTTGCGGCTGATTGCTGTCAACCTGCCGTCGCTGTTCAAACGTACGATTATTTTGTGGCGGCTCAGAACGCACATTGTCCTGCGGGCGCGGAACATTTCTTGATTGAACGTTCGCCGCTGTGCCCTCTGGTTGCCCCCGATTTACCGCCGCGCCGTTCTGACGCACAGAGTCGTTCCCCAAGCGTCCGGCAGATTGAGGTGTCCCTGGGTTTTCCGTACGCACGTTTGCCGCTTGACGCTGCTCGAACGACTGCCTCGGTGGCGTTGGATTTCGAGTCGCAACAACCTGCCGGCTCACGACTATGGTTGGAGGCCTGAATCGCGCCGTCGCCCCCGCGCCCATCACGCTTGCTCGTACCGGCTGCACCGGCGCCGTCCGGACCACCTGAGCTTGCTGAATTTGCCGCGCATCTACGCGAACCATATTCTGGCGCACGGGCCGTGCGTTTACAAACGTGTCGTGCGACACAACCGTGACCGCATTGTTCACGTGCTGATTCACGTAAGTAACGCGCGAGACATAGCTCGTGTTGTGGTAGGAGTTATAGACATTCGTCACCTGCGTGACGCTGACCCGCGTATTCGTGATATTCACGTTATTCACGTATCGCGGACTTGTGTGATACCACGGAACGTAAACTTCGCGGGGGCCAAGCGGGAACCATCCTACGCCCACGCCACCGCCAATTCCAACTGAGACGCCGAATCCTGCGCCGCCGACAAATGCCACGAGCGCAGGAGCATAGACCGGCCTGACTACGACCGGGCCTGGAACCCAGCACCATGAATCGGACACATACGCCCAACGTCCGTAATGGAACGGCGCGAACCCCCAAGGTTCATCTTCCACCCAAGTCCATCCCCAAGGTCCAACCCATGCCCAATGGCCATGCCGATAGGGAGCCCAGTCACCATCAATGCCTCGCGGAGTCCATACCGGACCATATTCCGCCACATAATGCCAGCTCCCGTAATCGTCTAGATCTTCCGATCCCGTCATTTCCGGGGAAATGTAATTAGCTGATTCGGAACGATCTTCATGCGCATCGCGATTGAAAGCCCATGTATCCAAATCGTCGGACGCCGGAATCTGATCAATTTCGTGATCCAGTTGGTCAGTTCCATTAAATCTCGCATACTGACCGGCGACCACCGTGTAAGTGGATCCTCCGCCGGTGGCCTCCCCCCGGCCGTGCCATACCGTGGTGTCGGTTTCGTTGCCGTCGGCGTTCACATCAATCCGGTATTCGCCCGTGCGCTGCACCATAAACGCGAGATTCGGAGTGTCCACCTCGAAATCGTCACCGTCATCAAGATGCCGCACGCGCAGGATCAGCGTTCCCTGCGATAACTTTAATTGCGTGGTCTGATCGTCGAGTTGGAGAAAAGTGAGGCTGGTTTCAGTCCCAATGCGCAATGCGGTCGAACCAACATGCAATTCGGCGCGGGAATTCTGATCAGCCCACAAATTGTCCCCGGTGGTCAGAGGACGATTCTCCACCGCCTGCACCCAATCGCCTTCTCCGCCCGGCTGGAAAGAAACCGAACCATCGGAGTAATTAAGCCGAGCGACGCGGCCCGGAGGGTCCTGCGCTTGGTCGCCGTTCTGGACTTGATTTTGGTCTTGGTTTTGGTCTTGGTTTTGATCTTGATTTTGATCTTGCGCGAATGACGTGGCCTGTAGCAGTAGCATCATTCCAGCTAAAACAATGCCAACAGCGAAGAGCTTATTGGTTTTCATTTTTCTCCTCACAAATTTTTCGGTCGAGACGCAGCTTCCTGCGTCTTCCTACCGCCGCCCTGCCACCAAAAAACGTCCCACCGGATTAAACACTGCTGGCGCCAGGAAGTTCTATACAGTTAGCCGGGTAGAGCATTTGGCCTATATCCTCGCAAAAATGCCAGCCCTTAATAGGACTGGCACTTGCCCGCAGCTTACTAACTACCCCTCAAGCAACCGGCTGTTCGCTGAGAACCTTTTCCCGCTCCTCGGCATCCTGGTGCTCTTCGATGATCGTGGAAGGTAGAGCTAATTCCAGGACTTCATCAATCGTCTTGACGTAGTGGATACTTAGATTCTCGAGCTGCTCCGGCGTAAGATCCTCGTCCACATTCATCTTGTTTTCGGCGGGCAGAATGACGTCATGCACTCCGGCGCGCTTCGCGGCCAGTACTTTTTCCTTCACGCCGCCGATTGGAAGTACGTTCCCGCTCAGCGTGATTTCACCTGTCATCGCTGTCAGCGGACGCACCGGCCGGGAGCTGAGCAATGAAACCAGCGCAGTCGCCATGGTGACTCCGGCTGACGGACCATCCTTCGGGATGGCTCCCGCAGGAACGTGAATATGTATATCGTGCTCGGCAAAAAAAGTTTCCTGGATTCCAAGTTGAAGCGCATTCGACCGCACCCAGGTCAGCGCGGCCTGCATGGACTCTTGCATCACCTGACCAATCTGCCCCGTCATGGTAAAGCCACCCTTCCCTTTCATCGTGTTCGCTTCGATGAACAGGACATCCCCGCCCGATGGCGTCCACGCCAATCCAACCACAACTCCCGCGCGTTTCGTGCGTTCCGCAATTTCGCCTTCGCTGCGAACTTTTATGCCGCCCAGAAATTCTTGAATGACTTCATCGGTGACCACCAATTTCTCGGTCTTCCCTTCCGCGAGTCGCCGCGCCTGTTTGCGGCAGATGGTTCCAATCGTGCGCTCAAGATTTCTGACTCCAGCCTCGCGTGTGTAATGGCGAATCAAGTGACTCATTGCCTCTGGTGGAAACTCAATTTGCTCCGGCGTAATTCCGTTCTCTTCGATCTGCCGTGGCACCAGATATTGGAACGCGATGTGAACTTTTTCTTCTTCTGTGTATCCCTGAAGTTCGATGATTTCCATGCGGTCCCGCAACGGCTCGGCGATTGGATCGAGCATGTTGGCGGTCGTGATGAACATGACTTTAGAAAGATCAAATGTCACGTCAAGGTAGTTATCGCGGAACGCAGAATTCTGCTCCGGATCAAGCGCCTCCAGCAACGCCGACGACGGATCGCCACGGAAGTCGCGTCCCACCTTGTCAATTTCGTCCAGCATGAAGACTGGATCTTTGGTCTCAGCACGCCGAATTCCTTGAATGATCTGTCCGGGCAACGCACCAATATACGTGCGACGATGGCCGCGAATTTCCGCTTCGTCGTGAACTCCACCGAGAGAGATGCGGACGAACTTACGTCCCAACGCACGCGCAATGGATTTTCCGAGCGATGTCTTGCCCACTCCCGGAGGCCCGACAAAGCAGAGGATTGGCCCCTTCATGCTCGGCTTTAATCGGCGCACCGAAAGGTAGTCGAGAATCCGGTCTTTAACTTTCTTAAGATCGTAATGATCAGTATCGAGAATTTCCTTGGCCTTAACAATGTCCACTTCGCCGCCCGAGGTCTTTGCCCACGGCAACACCGCCAGCCATTCCACATAGTTGCGCGTAACCGAATAATCCGCGGCCATCGGGGACATGCGCGCAAGCCGGCCCAACTCTTTCAAGGCCTCTTTCTTAACTTCATCGGGCATTCCGGCGGCCTCAATTTTCTGCCGCAAATCTTCGGTGTCACGAGCGCCCTCGTCCTGTTCGCCCAGTTCCTTTTGGATCGCCTTCATCTGCTCGCGCAGGTAGTATTCGCGCTGCGTCTGCTGAACCCTGTCCTGCACTTCGGACTGAATCTTGTTCCGTAGTTGCTGGACTTCCAATTCCTTGACGAGATGCTGATTAATCTTCTCCAAACGCACTCGCACGTCCATGGTTTCGAGCGCATCCTGCTTATCGGAAGTCGACAGCGAAGGCAAATTCGAGCCGATGAAGTCAACGAGCCGACCCGGTTCTTCGATATTCATTGCGACCGTCGAAAGCTCGTCCGAAAGTGTTGGCGAGCCTGCCACAATCTGCTGAAACAGTGTTAGAACGTTCCTCTGCAAGGCTTCGACTTCAGAACTCTTCGGCGGAATCGCCTCCGGCAGGGACACGACTTTGCCTCGCATAAAAGGCGCAAGCTGAGTGAATTCGACCAGGCGCACACGCTCTAAACCCTCGGCAAACACAAACAGGCTCTGGTTGGGCATTTTGACGACTTTGTGCACCACGGCTAGTGAGCCGACCGTATAGAGATCGCTGGGCTGAGGAGCGTCAACGCGGGCTTCGCGCTGCGCCACAACAACAATCGTCTTATCCTCGCCAAGCGAGTTAATTAGCTGAACTGAACTCTCGCGGCCGACCGTCAAAGGAAGAACTGCGTGAGGAAACAGGACCGTGTCCCGTACCGGCAGGATCGGCAATGGATGGTCTTCCCGATCCTTACTTAGAGGAACGCTTTCCTCGTCAACATTGTGCTCGCCGCGCGTTTGCTGTGCCATATTTTCACCTTGAGTGTATTGTGCTCAAGTTTGATGTCCGAGATACTTTAAAAGATGCAGCGCTCAGTCAAAGCTGTGAAAGCAATATCTTTTTTCATCCTTCGTGGAAGACTGGATTCTAATCCTTCCAGCAAACCGTTGCATCAGCCGAAGGTACCTGCCTGAGAGTCATTACCCTATTTCGGTGAATGTCTATTCTCTAGCCGATGGATAGATTCCCAGCACCTTAACCAAATCGGCTACCTTGGCGAGTTCCTTGAGGGCCTCGCGAGCGGTTTTATCTTCTCCGCGAAGAAGATCGGCATAGAAGACATATTCCCAAGGCCGTCCGCGCATGGGACGCGATTCAATTTTGCTGAGACTAATGTGTCGCGATTCGAAGACGCTCAACGCCCGGTACAGCGCGCCCGGCACATTTTTTAAACCAAATGCGAT
The DNA here is from genome assembly GCA_963720075.1 of uncultured Acidobacteriaceae bacterium. Classification (GTDB taxonomy): domain Bacteria; phylum Acidobacteriota; class Terriglobia; order Terriglobales; family Acidobacteriaceae; genus PALSA-188. The sequence goes on from CAVREG010000019.1 coordinate 590,726, forward strand.
CGAAGTCTTGTCCGCTCCCGGAAGAACGCGACGGCTTCTTCGCAAACAAAAGAACCTGGTGAAATTTCGTTTGTCGTCTTCAATACCAGCTCGGAGGATGCGTCCTTTATAAGCCGCCGCAGCCTGTTTTCCGGCAATCCCGGCGGCATCCGGTAGCCTTTCCGACACTACGTGCTTCACGCTGCCCGCGGTGTCATAAAATGGCGTCGCCTGAATTTTCGGATATCTCCGGAAGAAATCGCGGCACTGATCGAGTGCCACCGGATGCGAGTAAGCTCGCCGCAAATCCGTAAACTTAACACCTGGAGCGGCGATGAGATTATGCACAATCCGCAAGCGAAATTCGCTCTGGATGAACACTTTGCTGGCCAGCAGCAAATCGAAGTGTTCAGTCACCGAACCCGCCAAAGAATTCTCGATCGGGATTACAGCCGCGCCAACCGATCCCCGCTCCATCCGCTGAAAAACCTCCGCCGAGCGAGCACAAGAAACAATCGTGCATCCCGCCACCATGCGCTTCGCTGCCTCGTGGCTGAATGAACCCACTTCGCCCTGAATCGCAACTTTCATGCAGAAACGTTAGTCGCCGGGTCAGCAGAAAGCAATCTCGCGCATTTCATTCTTCGGCAGTCTTAGGCGCGGACAGCCCCCCGCTGTCCGGCTGAGCTCGGCAGTTATTTCCAGTAGCGCCACTGCGCCACTACAAATCCTTCATTAACACGAACGCGTCCGCGCCATTCGAATAATATCCGGGAATGGTTTTCATCATCGCATATCCCTGCCGTTCGTAAAATTTCAGCGCCGTCGTATTATCTACCGCCGTTTCGAGGCGAACTCGGTCGCAATCCCAACTGCGGAGACGTTGCTCGGCGGCATCCAGCAGGCCGGAACCAATCCCCCCACGCCGCCCTTCAGGCAGAACGTCAATCGTGATAATGTGCCCCATCCCTGTTCGGTTTGTCTGGGCAACAATGAAGCCCAGGATTAACCCCGACTTCTGCTTTGAACCCCCGCCGCGAGATGATTCGGCCCCGTCGGCTGAAGCATCTTCGGCTACCAGAGTGAACACTCCCGCCGAACTCACGTAGGCTTTAAGTTCGGCCTTGGTATAGGCAATTCCCGGCGGAAAACATGTCTGGTCAATACGCCATAGGGTTTCAAAATCAATGCTTTGAAAATCTCGCAGGGTGAAGTCCACGATGACATTTTAGTCCGCCGCATTGGAAACGACCCGGGCAGAGGAAATTGGCCTTGGGCCGGCGTATATGGCCAAAAAATATTGTCCCAAACTGGTTGATCAAAGCATACCCTTGGACGTAACATTCGCATCAGAGGTCTTGTGGGGCGTCTTCTATTCATTGACGTGGTGGGTGCTGCGAGCCTTATTGGCTTGTGGTATCTGCTATTCACCCGCTACAACCGCCAAAAAGGAGCCTTGGCATTGCGCTGGGTGCAGCTTGCGTGTTCGAATCGCGGTCGCATCGTAGAGTCGAGGTGGTTGAGCGCCTGCCGCCTGCAGGCTCACTTAAGCTTTACATCCCATTGGTTTGATAACACAAGGGTTATTATTCGCCTTCGTCCCCGGTCAATTCCTGTTCAATGGCTGCTTTCGATCTGGAGAAGGCAAAAAGAAACCGTCACTTTTGAGGCCGATTTAGACGAGGTTCCTAACTTTCGTTTGGAGATTTTCCGGCATCGTTGGATTACCGACAAGAGCGGCTCATTGAGCAATCCCAAACGAAATTGGGAAATTTCACGCCCCGGGCCAGTGGTGCTCACCACTCGCACCGAATGGACGCAGGAACTCACTCCCGTTGTCAACACTCTTATGACATCGCGGGGGCACAGCCTGATGACAGTGCGCTTCCGCCCCAATTCCCCGCACTTGGTAGCCACAGTCCCCTTAGAGGCCGTTTGCGACGAACAAACCGCCGCAGGATTCCTCACCGTATTGCGTGACCTTGCCGCTGGCGCATCTACCTCGCGGCAGTAGATTCCACTATCGAGTCATTGCCATCTTGCGCATTTAGCAAGAATTTCATTGCGATCACTTTTTCCGGTCTTAGATAAACACCTCTTCACACTGAGGGATCGGCGCCGTTGGCGATTCGCTTTCGTATCGTTGACGAGAATGGCACCCGCGTTTCGGGCGCGAAATGTTACATCCGGGGAAACGATGGGTAGGGTGCTACTCGGAAACGGTGTGTTCTTCGCTCTGTGCTCGCAGAACGCGGTCCAGGGAATAGGGCGCGCGCCGGGATGGCTCGTGATAGTGCCGGACTTGCATCTCTCCCAATAATCCGACTGCCAGCATATTGAAACCGCCAAGCAGCAGGACGGCTCCGAAAATCATCAGGGGGCCGTGCTTCATCATCACGTCGTTGTGATTGAGGAATTTTTCAACAAATAGCCAAAACGTCACTCCCGAACCTGCAAGGATGCTCAACATTCCTAGTGTTCCAAAGAAGTGAAGAGGACGGGACAGATATCGCAGCAGAAAACGAATAGTAATCAGATCAAAGAACACTCTGAAAGTTCGTGAGATTCCGTAATGGGAAGCTCCACGCTCGCGGTTCACGTTGCGAATTGGCACTTCACAAATTGACGCGCCATGCCACGATGCCAGCGCCGGTATGAAGCGATGAAGCTCGCCATAAAGCGGAACCTGTTCAAGAATCTCGCGACGATATGCTTTATAGGTGGTACCGAAATCGTGAATATCCACGCCGCTTAATTTTGCCATCAACCAATTGGCGCACTTCGACGGAATACGGCGCAACCACAGATTGTCAATGCGAACCTTCCGCCATCCACTCACAATGTCATAGCCTTCGGCGATCTTTTCCAGGAACAGCGGGATATCGGCGGGGTCATGCTGAAGATCTCCGTCCATCGCTATCACGTACTCGCCGCGCGAATGATCAAAGCCAGCCGCCAAAGCCGATGTCTGACCAAAGTTACGGCGAAGCTTTACCACGGTGACACGGCTATCAATGGCTGCGATCTCGCGAAGAAGGTTGAACGTGCGATCTTTGGAGCCATCGTCAACCAGCACGATTTCAAAGCTCTCGCCATTGATTTCCATCACCGCCTTGAGGCGATCATAAAGGTCGGTCACGTTCTCCTGTTCGTCATGCAGGGGAACAACTATGGAATATTTGGGCATGAGTTTCTATTATACGATTCTGGAGCGCGTTTTCGACAACTACTGCTAGCCTGTCCCTACAAAGCCCTTGCGCGTGCCTGAACCATAAACTAAACCCCATCCTTTGCACTTTCTAATGGGTTTCCGTATAAGATGCGAGTCAGAAGCAAGAGTCAAGAACGGTGAACTGGTCGAGAGACGGAGACCATAATAATGGACATCGTGGTGATTATGTTTGGAAGCGTGATCTCTACAATGACGGCGCTAACTTTTTTGGAGGTTCGACGAATCCGTAAAATGGCGGAATCGAAAAAATCTGTGGTATCGGCCAGCGAGACTCCCTCCAGCGATCGCAGCGTCAGCCGCTAGGCCAGCTTTCTGGGCAATTGCGCCTAAGCCAGCTCATCTGATACCTGATCGCCTAAAATTGGCCTTTTCTGCTTTTCTATTGACACTTTCTACTTCTCAGAACATTCTCGATTCAGTGACTACACTTGCCCTCACCGAGGTTTTGGGGCTTCCGGTTTTCGACACCACCGGAGCGCGATGCGGGCGTGTGCACGAGATGGCCTTGCAACCTCAGGAAGACCGCAATCATGTGTCCCTCATGATTGTCCGGACCAAATCGGGCGACCGTGTGCTTCCATTCACTTCGGTATCCGCCATCAACGGCGAGATCCGAGCCGCAACCTCTGCGTCCTCCTGGCCGCAGTCGGATGGATCGGAGGGCCTCTTCCTCGCCCGCGACCTGTTAGATCAACAAATCATTGACGTCTTCGGCCGAAAAGTTGTTCGGGTCAATGACGTGGACATGCATCAGGAACCGCACTGCGAACACCCCGTTTTGAAAGTCGGTTCCGTGGATGTGGGCGCCAGAGGAGCCGTTCGTCGTCTGTTAAAGGGCGTAGTGCCCGCCGGCGCGCTGCGAAAGTTGCTTTCTCAGATTCCAGCGCGCAGTATTCCGTGGGAGTTCGTGGACGTAATCGAGACGGATCCCGCTCGCCGGGTAAAGCTGAAAATCTCGAACGAACGTCTAGCCAAACTCCATCCTGCGGACATCGCCGACATAATCGAAGAGCTTGCTCCGAGCGAGCGGTCAGCGGTCTTCGAGACGCTGGACGAAGGCCTTGCCGCCGAGGCGTTGGAGGAAATTAATCCCAAGGTCCAGAAAGCAATTGTCGAATCCCTGGAGTCCGAGCGTGCCGCGGAAATCGTGGAAGAGATGGATCCGGACGCCGCCGCCGACCTGCTTGCCGACCTGACCGAGCAGCACAGCTCCGACATTCTTCAGGAAATGGCGCCTGAAGAGCGCAAAGAAATGGTCGAACTACTGGAGTTCGGCGAAAACACCGCGGCCGGCCGCATGAACACCGACTACTTGTCGTTGGGCGTGAAGGCAACCGTACATGACGCGGTGGAAACATTGCGCCGCTTCGAGGGTGGAGTTGAGACCGTGAGCACGATCTATCTGACCGATTCCAGGGGAACCTTGGCAGGCGCTGTGCCGCTGGCCAAGCTGGTATTGGCCTCGCAAGAGACGGCGTTACTTTCGCTTACCCAGGAACCTCTGATCTCCTGCACGGAAAAGGCGCGCGAAAAGGAAGTAGCGGAGTTGTTCGATAAATACAATCTACTGACGCTGCCGGTAGTGAACAACGAAAAAAAGCTGATCGGCGTGATCACATCAGACGACGTAATCAGCATGTTGCGCGCCCAACTTTAGGTAGCCTGTTCAGCCGAAACTATGCGCTTTTCTTTCGGCGGGACCCCGGGCGGCCTTCTTTCTTGTTTTTCCCTGACGCTCCGACGACGACCTCCAGGGGACGTGTTCGTTTGGCAACTCTCGCCTCGGGAGTCTCCGGGCCGAAGAGTCGCGCCAAATAATCGTCCTTGCACTCTGCCGAGCAAAAGTGAACAGCTAGGGGGTGAACCGCGTTCGGCCTTTCCCAGGTTGAGAGGATCGTGACTTCCCTACGCGCAGAGGCGGCACCGACTGCCTCAGCTGCGAGACCTAAAATCCAGACCTCAGACGGTTCCTTAACCGCACCGCAGGAATCGCATCCAAACTGAATCATAAGAGCACCTCAATGGGATCAGATGAATGATTTGATTTATCTGTTGCACAACGCTTCCAGAAGTGCGAATTGCGGGGAAGGTTGGCCTCGGATAATTGAGGAAAGGGGCCCAACTTTCACAGGCTGCAAGAAAAAAAACGCAGCAGTGGTGAAATAGCTTTGAAGGGGCGGGGCTTTAGCCCCGCCGATAACCAATTCAGAAGACTTACGGCGCGGCTGAAAGCCGCGCCCTTTCAAATCTGTTCAGACCACAGAGAGTTTTTCCGCAACCTGTTTCAGTCGGGCCATACACTTTACCAATCAGAAGCGCCCATATATCCGCGTCGTTTCTTGGTAGTCTATTGGCCTGAAAAACTGGGAGCGCTAAACATATGCTGACACGACGAAAATTCGTATCCACGGGATTGAGGGCCGGAGCGGGACTGGCGGCCGGAGCGGCGACCGCGTTGCTCAGTAGTTGCGCTCATCGAGTACACGGGCCTACGGGACTTGCGACAGTGAACAACCAGATCACTGGTCCCGGCTCACTAAAGGCGCACGCGGCGGCGCACGGCCTGCTCACGGGCGCGGCGGTTGCGATTCCGCTTCTGCGATCCGATCCGGTGTATGCGCGAACTTTATCCGAGCAGTACAGCATCCTGGTCGCAGAGAACGCGATGAAATGGAAAGCGCTGCGGCCTGCCCCGGATCGTTTCTCATTCGGCGAAGCGGATGAACTTGTGGCTTTCGCCGAGCAGAATGCGATTAAAGTCCGCGGACATAATCTTTGCTGGCATGAAGCCCTGCCGGATTGGTTTGCGGCGACCGTGACCAAAGAAAATGCGCGTCAATTTCTGACAGACCACATCATGACCGTGGCTGGGCACTTCAAAGGCAAATTGCAGTCGTGGGACGTGGTGAACGAAGCCGTGGACGCCAAGAGTGGACGTCCCGACGGGCTTCGACAATCTCCGTGGCTTGAGATGCTGGGCCCCGATTATCTCGATATTGCGTTTCGAACTGCGCGAGAGGCCGATCCCGATGCGCTCCTGACCTATAACGAATATGGCATCGAGTATGACAATGAAGTAGAGGCGCAAAAGCGAGCCTTCACGCTGCAACTGCTTCGCCGCCTGAAAGCCTCGAACGTGCCGCTCGATGCGGTTGGGATTCAGTCGCATATCAGGGCGGGATCTCCACTTTCTTTCGGCCATGGCATTCGTGAGTTCATCGCTAGCGCGCGGCAGATGGGCCTTCAGGTATTCATCACCGAGATGGATGTCAATGACGATGAGCTACCCTATGACGACCCGGCCAAAGTAGACCATGCGATTGCCGCCGTTTACCGTGACTATCTGACCACGGTTCTTGCTGAACCGGCAGTGATGGCCGTTCTCACGTGGGGCGTCAGCGACGCTCACACCTGGCTGAATAATCCCATGCGCAAACAAAGGCATCCCAATCGCCCGCAAAGGCCTTTACCATTCGACGAAAACTATCGTCCTAAAGAAGCATTCTTCGCGATGCGAGATAGTTTCGACCAAAGGCATATCTAGAAATCGTTTCAGAGATTAAGAGGAGAGACCGTGACGATATCGCAACTTAGTCGTTGGGTGATGTGCATTCTGATTGCATCTCCTCTCGCATTCGGAGGCAACCCAGCATCTCAACCGGCGGCAAATAACCAGGCTGCGCCCGAAGTCGCACTGACATTCGACGACCTTCCTGCTCACGGGCAACTTCCGCCGGGGCTCACTCGGGAAGACATTGCAAATAGCATCATCAAAACGCTTCAGGCCGTCAATGCGCCGCCGATTTATGGTTTCGTCAATGCCAAGAGGCTCGGGGAGGATCCGTCCACCGCGCAGGTCCTTCAGCTTTGGCGTGATGCCGGATTCCCGCTGGGCAATCACACTTTCTCGCACATGGACCTCAACGCTAATTCCACGGAGGCTTTTGAGCAAGATCTGCTTGCCGATGAGCCAACTCTGAAAAAGTACATGGGAAATAAGGATTTCCGCTGGCTTCGATATCCTTTTCTCAACGAGGGAAAGACTGTCGAACAACACCATGCCATCATTGCGTTCCTCAAAGACCACGGATACAGGGTCGCGGAAGTCACGCTGAGTTTTGGCGACTACGGATACAACGAGCCCTATGCGCGCTGCCTCGCGAAAAATGATGAAAAAGCAATCGAGGAACTGAGGCAGAGTTATCTCGACGGTGCGGCGGAGTCGCTCGCAGAAAGCCAGAAAATGGCCAATCTCGTCTATGGCCGCGATATCAAGTACGTCATGCTACTGCACATCGGCGGCTTCGAGACGGTCATGCTCCCGCACCTCCTCGATCTACTCAAGCAGCGCGATTTCAAACTGATCACTTTGCCCGACGCAGAGAGCGATCCGGCTTACGCGATTGATCCGGATCTCTCCGGCAACTGGGGTGGAACATTCTTGCAGCAGATGATGCTTGCCAAACATATCCCACTCCTGCCGCAGGGCGAAGACCGCCTCGCCGAGGCTAACAAGCTCTGCCGTTGACTGCCGCCGAGATGCCAAGCTCCTCAACGGCGGTCAATTCCCCATTCCGGCTAATCTTCCTACATATTGAAAATAATTGGCGACAACCGTCGCCTGTCATTGCTACAATGCCGCCAAGGTTATTCGGGCGGAGTACCCCAAGGCCCCTGTCAAACGTACTCACAAACACCAGACAGGAGGCAGTTGTGCTCAAATCATCTTTGTTTCTGACCCTCGTTCTATCCCTTGCAGCCCCAGTCGTGGCTCAATCTGCAATCAAAGAGTTTCTTCCCGCGGGAACCCTTTTGACCTGCACCATGAGCGAACCCAATTTCTCTTCGAAAACTGCGCAAAACGGTGATCCCGTTCTTTGCCATCTCGCGCAGGTTTCGAGCTTCGGCCACCCCGTGTTCCCGCGAGGCGCCTACCTTACCGGACATTTAGAAGACTCAAGAAATCCTGGCCACTTCGTTGGCAAGGGCTGGCTTGAGATTGACTTCGACCGCATTATTCTGCCCGGCCCGGAAATCTTTACCCTGGCCGCGAAGGTCATCTCCACGCCCCACTATAAGGTGGATCGCGACGGCAAAATTCATGGACGCGGCCATCCGGTGCGCGATTCCGTCGAATGGATGCTCCCGCCACTGTGGCCAATGAAAGTAATCCTGTTGCCCAGGCGCGGTCCCTATCCTACGTTCAAGGGCGAAACCCGCCTTACCATGCGCCTTATGGAGGACGTGGAAATTCCCGCGTTGGCCAGCAATGTTCCCATGCCGCCCTGGCGCACCGAGCGTCCCTCCAGTTATATGCAGCCAGGGCCTCGTTTGTGGCGGGACGAAACCCAGTCGGTTGCTGCGCATAACTATTACCCGCAATCCAGTGAGTCGCACGTGCAAGTCCAGTCCGCAGCCTATACCTGGACTTCGCCCAGCAGAATCACAAGCACGCCGCGGACTTCGCAGCCGACGCTACTGGTCCTAAAAGATAGCTCCGCCTATTTGGCGCAGAGTTATTGGATAGAAAATGACCGGCTGCACTGTGTAACTCAAGGCGCGAAGGACCGGTACATACCACTGGAGATGGTGGACCTGGCCGAGACCGTACGCCTGAATCATGAGCGCAATATAGATTTGAATTTGAAATCGCGCCCATCATCATCATTAGCCGATAACGGACAGGGGACGACGCAGATCACGCAGCATTAAGGCGACTGGAGCGGGCGGCCCAGCCACCCGTTCATCGCTGGTGCAACGTCCGCGTTGCCAGTGTTCCATCCGTTCTAAGGGAACTGCGTGCGCACAGGGGGCGTATAAGAGAAGAGGGCAGTTTCTTGCAGATGTGGCAGACAATCCGCTCTTCGGTATTTGGCCGCCATGGCCACGATTGCCCGTATGCAGCCGTCGTCCTCTCCGGCGGCTATGAGGAGGCTGGCGATCATGGCCGATTCAAAGTTGAGTCTGGCGATGTCGTTTTGCACGAACGCTTTGAATCACATATAAACCGCTTCTCGGGTGTAGGTACGGTGGTGCTCAATCTTCCTCTACCGAAGGAACGCTCCTTCATACCGGGGCTGGGAACGGTTGCAAATCCTGACCTGATCGTGCGTCTGGCGGAGAAGAGCCAAGCCCAAGCGGCACGACTTCTTCTATCTTCAATCGTCGCACGAGAAACAGAGTGGACCGACTGGCCCGATGAACTGGCGTCGGCCTTGATTGCGAACCCGTCTCTGAGTCTGTTGCGTTGGAGTGAAGGCGAGGGGCTGACGCCGTGGCAGGTGTCCCGGGGCTTTATGCAGATATTCGGTCTGTCTCCCTCGGCCTTCCGAGCCAGGGCGCGCGCTCGTCAAGCCTGGAAGTCCATCGAGACGAACAAAGAATCGCTCGCGGAGATTTCTACAGCTCTTGGCTTTGCAGATCAATCCCACATGACGCGTAGCGTGAAGCAGCTCACCGGCATGGGGCCACAAGCATGGCGGAAAGCTGCAAATAGATTCAAGACACAACTGTGAGCCGACAGGTAGAACGTATGATATGCATCGCTCTGTCAGTTTCGTTCTCTCCATCCTCGCTCTTCTGTACAGTGGTTTGTTTATCTGTAAACCAACCCGCGCATCAGATTTAGTGCTAACTCACGCGAAGGTCTATACCTCGCCAACCGACGGGCCGATCGACGACGGAACCATTGTGATCCACAATGGAAAGATCCGTGCTGTTGGTCCGAGCAGAACCACGAAGGCGCCACGTTTCGCTCGCGCTGTTACCGTTATCGACTGTAAGGGCATGACAATAACCGCCGGCTTCTGGAACAGCCACGTGCATATTTTTACGGATGCGCTGCTCGATGCCGAATATAAGAAGCCGGCATCGATTACGGACGAGATGCAAAAGATGTTTACGCAGTGGGGCTTTACGACTGTGTTTGACCTGGCCTCCGTGCTCTCGAACACGAATTACATCCGCCGGCACATTGCGGATGGTTCGATTATTGGGCCGCGGATATTGACAGTGGGCGAGCCCTTCTATGGGAAGGGCGGGACGCCCGTTTATGTAGCGCCGTTTCTGGCTGACCACCATGTGCCCTCTGCCGAGGTGGACACAATTCCGGAGGCTGTGGCACGCGTGCATTATCAGGTGCGCGATGGCGCTGACGGCATAAAAATTTTCGCGGGTTCAATCGAGACCGGCGGTGTATTGCTCATGCGGCCCGACCTCGCCAAGGCGATTGTGGATGCAGCGCACGGCGAGCACAGACTGGTGTTTTCGCATCCTTCGACAATGGAGGGCGTGGAGCTTTCGCTGGATAGCGGCGTGGACATCCTGGCACACGTTGCGCTGATGGGAGGGCCGTGGCCCCCGAGTCTTGTGCAGCGGATGAAGGCAGCGCATATGAGCCTCATCCCGACGTTGACGATGTTCGACGTGGAAGCGAAGAAAGCGAAGGTCTCCGAACAGGAGGACCAGGAGTGGATGGACCTCGCGGTGCATCAGTTGCAGGTTTTTCACGAAGCCGGAGGCGAGATTCTGTTCGGAACGGATGTGGGCTACACCGACCACTACGACACTGCCGAGGAATATTCGCTGATGCAGAAGTCGGGTATGAGTTTCCCTGAGATCCTCGCTTCGCTGACCACAACTCCCGCGCGGCGCTTCGGTTATTTCAGTCGCGCCGGTCGACTCGCCAGGAATATGGATGCCGACATGGTTGTTCTCGATGGCGATCCGGCCAGAGACATAGAGGCGTTCTCGAGAGTTCACTACACGATTCGCGGTGGAAAGATCATCTACAGGCACTAGCGCCGCCACTAAAACTCCATCCTTTGCAATCAACTCCCAAATCACAGACGACTCAAAAGTTACCCATGGTCGGAGCTCAACATGTTAGGACCGATTCAATCTTGCCAAGAGACACAGTTCCTATAAAAGCGATGAGAAGGCGGGCGGGCGGGCCCGTCTTTGCAAGATTTTGATCTCCTTACCATAATAACCATCGTGCTGATGCTATCAGCCGATCGTCCACACTTGAAGTTCCGCTCTTTGTGCTTCATTCACCAGGACGGCACCCGTTCCCCGAACTCGTCGTGGCAAAAACTACCCCACTCCCATTGTTGCGGTTCGAGCACCAATCTGCGCTTCACCGGATTCTCATGCATGTAGCGAATCTTCTCCGCACGTTTGTGGTCCGTGAATACCACAAAATCGCAGAAACGACGCTGCCATATACGGCGAACGAAGTGTCCACCTCATGCTCCCACTGCCCTTCCGAGTTTGACCTCGTTTCAGGAATCCGTCATAACTACATTTCACGCCGAAAGGCGGCGCAATGATATTTATTGGGATGGTTTAGCTAAAACCTGTAACTCCTTTGTCAGTAAGATTTTGCGTATAAGTCACATGTATCCATAGATTTGGGATTTCGACATTGCCTAAATCTATGATTCCAATATACCGACCCCGGGGGGAGGGGAGGGGGGGCCGGAGGAGTAAAATCTCTTAACTGGCCGAAGGATAGGGAGCACACATCATGGCAACCATCCGCGTGAGGCAGCGCTTGCACGAGCTGTGCGCTGTTTTCATTCTTACCTTCATCGTTATCCTCGTTGCAAATCCGATATACGCCAAGAATCAGGTACTGGGCGAAGTGGATTTTGAAGGAGCAACCAGCATTGAACAGGACTCCGGGGTCTGGATTGATGGGCAGTATCTCGGGTATTTGAAAGAGCTCAAGGGATCGAAGAAGGTATTGCTTTTGCCAGGACAGCACCAGATCTCGGTGCGTCATGACGGATACAAAGATTTCACGCAGCAAATAAATTTGCAGCCTGCGGAAAAGCAGACTGTTCAAGTCACATTAGAAAAAGATCTTCAGTTTCAAATGCCCGCCGTGACCGCAGAGATTAAGTTGTCGGTTGATCCCGACCGCGCCGCCGTCTTTGTAGACGGCCTTCTGGCCGGACATGCCGGCGAATTGGGCGGAATTGGGAAGAGCATGCTGGTCGCCCCGGGAAAGCGAAAAATCACCATCAGTCTTCCCGGGTATCAAACCTTTGAAACCGAGGTGGATCTCGCTCCTCATCAAAAATTCACTCTGAAAACCAAGCTGTTAAAGATTACGGCTGCGCCGCAGTCTTCGCCTCCGCAATGAGAAGGACCCGTCTCTATCACACGTCGCTATGAATTGAGGGCGCGACGGGGGGCGCCAGCGAAGCACTCACCACGCGGTCCTGGGCCTGAGGGGCGTAGTTCATGATTCAACCTACTTACAAAGGCGTGGAAATTGAAATGGAGCTTGGTCAGTTTGAGCATGGCCGGAAGTGCGATTACACGGCTTAAAAGAAAAAACTACGCCGTGGATGAGGGCCCAACCTCATCCACGAATCGCAGCGCATCACCCAGCTAGGAGGCATCAGGTGAATGTAAAACTCGGAAGGTGTTGCCACCGCGCGACCAAACGAGCAGCAGAGCGTCTTGTCCCTTAGGAACCGCTGACAACGCTCGCTGCACGTCCGCCGCACTATTCATCTGGTGACGGTTAACGCCTTCCACCACATCTCCGGGTTGCAATCCCGCATCGTCTGCGGGACTACCGGGCATTACGCGCTCAATGACCGCGCCCTGCACGTTTCCTGGAGCTTGCAACTGCTGACGGGTGTCGGGGGTTACGTCCCCTAGACCCAATCCCCAACGGGCCTTACCATGCTGGCCGCCGTTTCCATTCTCGGCAACGTCGTGTTTTCCCATTTCTTCCAGCGTCACCGGAATCGTTTCATCTTTACCATCGCGAAGCACCATCAACTTCAAGGTAGTGCCAGGACTCTTCTGGCCAACTTCTACTTGCAATTCGCCCGCGTCGCTTACTTTTTGTCCGTCCATTTCAGAGATAACATCCCCTACTTTTAAGCCAGCTTTCGCGCCCGGTGAATCAGGTTCGACCTGAGTAACAACGGCTCCTCTGTTGTCCTTCACTTCGAAAAACTTGGAATTGTCCGGCGTGATGTCGGTAATTCCAATTCCGATGTAGCCGTGGGTCACCTTGCCATACTTGATCAAGGCTTCGACCGTCGGCTTCACAATTTGAGTGGGAATCGCAAAGCCCATTCCGGAGAACGATCCGGAAGGCGAAACCAGGAAAGTGTTAATTCCCACGACTTCACCGCGAGCGTCCACCAGCGGACCTCCGGAGTTTCCAGGATTGATCGCGGCGTCGGTTTGAATAAATTCACCCGGCTTGCGCGCATCATCGGTATATGGATTCGGACGATTTAACGCGCTGACAATTCCACGCGTAACCGTGAACCGAAATCCAAATGGATTTCCAAAAGCCAGAACCGTCTCGCCGGGACGCAACTGGGTCGAATTTCCCCAAGGAACGCTCGGCAAATTTGTGGCGTTAACTTTGATTACCGCAAGATCGGTCAAAGGATCAGTGCCGATTAACTTTGCCGGCAAAATCCTGCGATCGCCCATCGTGACTCGAATATCCGTCTCGCCATCCACTACATGGTTGTTAGTAACGATGTAGCCATCAGGCGAAATAATTACGCCGGTGCCAATGCCGTGTTCGACTCGCTGCTGCGGCTGCTGTTGCATGTGCTGGCCGAAGAACGGACCGAAAAATTGCTGCATGCCATCAGGTAGTCCGCCTTCGTCCGACACATCTTGTTTTGATTTTGAAGTTACCGCGACATTCACGATCGCGGGGGTAACTCGCGCCGCCAGCGTCTCCATCGCGCGGTCGAGCGCGAGCAGTGGTGCAACGCTATTGTCGTCAAGCGCCGCGGTCGCCGGTGCCGGTGTTGCTGCCTTTGCTATAGTAGGCCTTAAGGTTACGAATCCCGCCAAAGATGCGACGGCGGCAACCGCTAGCACCGGGATTATCAGGCGCTGCTTTATTCCCTTCCTTGGTTTTTTCTCATTTACATCTTCGTTTGATGTTGGTTGGTTTTGGTTCAAACTGCTCATTTCCATTCTCCTTTTAGTAACTAATTATTTAGTTTCTTGAAATTAAATTTTGCCAATGCTTGCTCGCATACCCTCTTAAACTTTCTTCGCCGGAAGTGTGTTCTGAGCCGCCGTAGCAGGCGTGAAGACTGTCAGCTTCCAAACGCGAACGGTCCAGTACTCCGCTGACTGGCCGTCACCCTGAAATCGCGTCACCACGAACAGTGTTTGTGTGAAAGCCCTGCTGCTGACGACTGCGGCTCTGCCCTGCAAGGGAGATGTATATCTCTCGTTGCGCGGGAATTTTGCTTCGATCATATTATGACCGAGAATGTTTTGACCTTCGCTTCTGGTTGGCGCGAAAGTATGCTTCGTGGGGAACGAAGCTGCGTGAAATGTCCGGCGCGGAAGCGGCGCTGCAGACGCTACAAGCGCAGGCGAAACTTCCACCGGCTTCACCGAAACTTCTTTCGCGGCGGCGGCTAGTGCAGCTGGAGTCTTATCGCTGAACGCCACCATACCCGGCAAGCGCGGCAGAATCACGAATCCTAACGCCAAAGATCCCGCTAACAGGAGCGATGCAGGCCTCCACATGCCACTCTTGCCAGGCTGCCGAACTTCCAGAATTTGCGCGATCCGGGCGGATGTTTGGCGCATGCGGCTCACCGCGGCTTGAGCCAGAGAAAACCCTCGTCGCACGAAACTTCTCTCGGCAACTGAGAGAAGGGATTGCGCGTAGGCTCTTCGATTCCCGGTGTGAGCCAGAACAATGTCGTCGCAGGCCATTTCTCGTTCCAGAGAAATCCGCTTTTCGATCCACCACACCGCGGGATGGAAAAACAACATTGCCTGAATAAGCTTTTGCAACAGATTGGTCCAATCATCCCAGCGGCCGACGTGAGCCAACTCATGCAGCAACACCGGCCTTAGTTGTGACGAAGACAAATCCTGCAACGCCCACGCAGGCAATATGACCAGGGGGCTGAAGAATCCGATCGCAGTCGGCACGCTCAATTCGTCTGAAACGCAAATCTGCACCGCTCTCGGGCAGCGCAATTCCCGTAGAGTTTCCTGAAGCACCGGGTCGACGCTTGTGACGGCAATGCTTCTGCAATTTTGGCGCAGTCTTCGAAGTCTCACGAGTCCGGCTGCGACTCGCAGCAACGCGATGGTGGCGCAGACGCCCCAGACTGTGAAAGCGAATATCGCCCAGGAGCTTGAAATGGTTATGAGCGAATGCGAAGAGCCGCCGCTTGTGGAATAAACTGGATGAGACCGCATGCGTTCGATCAGCGGTAAGAGCAAAATAGCTAGCAGCGCACTGTACAAAACGGCAAACCGCGTCCTTGAACCGTGACGCCCCCATACCCGCAATGCGCCCCAAACTAACAGGGCGATTGGAATCCCCCCCGCAATGTACAGAACAATTCCGGCTACCGTCGCGTCCGCGATTGCCTGCAGGGGGATAGACGAAATCATGACTCTTCCCCTTCTCGCAGCAGTCCGCGAAGGCGTTTCAGCTCTTCCTCATCAATGCTCTTGTCCTCCAGGATGTTGAGAACCAAGAGTTCGTGCGAATCCTTAAAAAAGCGACTGATCAAATGGCGAACTTCAGAACGAGTCGCATCCTGACGCTCCACAACCGGCATGTAAACGTGCGCGCGCCCATCCTTTACATGGCCCACATAGCCCTTCTTTTCAAGAATCCGGATCGTGGTCAAAACCGAGTTGTAAGCAAGCGGCCGCTTTTCCGGCAGCGACTCGACGACTTCCTGAACGGTGGCCTTCCCTTTCTGCCACAAAACATCCATCAGTCGCAATTCAGCTTCGGTGAGCGTTGCCGATTTTCTTGGAGGCACCAGAATCTCCCGCGTTCAGTGTAGTTAGACGCAGGAAATCGCGAAAAGTAACTAATTAATTAGTGATAAAATTAAAACCATCTATGCGCTTCATTATAAATGACTTAGTCTATATATGTCGTCTCAGTTTGATCTAAACGAGGCTCGGATTCGGGTCCGGTCGCTCTTATGCCCCAATGCATACGGCGGCTAGGCGTAAAGGGAGAGATTCTTTTGCAGCCGCCAAATGAGATAGGGCAGCACCCCGAAGGTGAAAATAACAAGAGCATATAGCAGTTCAGCAGGAACAGCTTGGCCAGAAGGCCCGAGGCCAAAGAACCTCATTGTGATATGTCCCAATCCATGAGGCACTACGGTTCGACTCGCCTGAATCTGGGCGGTGCCGCCCATCAATGCGACCAGAACCAAACCGACAGCAGGCCAAATTTCCTTCAATCTCTGACGGGCAGCGATGAGTCCTATTCCCCAACCGACGAGAACCGGCGCGGTGAAATAGTACAACTTGCCAGCTTGGAAATAGATATTCGCGAACCCGTCCACCGGGCCAATTGGGCGACCCCCGAAAGGCGTATCGGCTCCTGGCATAAAGATTTTCCAACCACACCACAAATAGAAGCAGGCAACGAAATAGGCCACAGCCAGGAATAAAATAGGGCCAAGACCGAACATCGCCCACGGCGCTCGGACAGACCAAGCTCGGAACTGACGCTGCTCGATCATGGCCTTGGCGAGACCATCCATGCTTCCGAGCCGGCCGAGCGCAGCGGATTCCGCATCCGCTGGGTTCCGGCCAGCGCGTTCTTCTTCCGCCTGCAGGTCGGCAAAATGATCCGCAAGCTCGTTCAGGTAGCGCCGCACATGTCGTGGCGCGACGCCAGCCCGCAGCAAGTGTTCGCGAAGTTCATGCAATAACTTTGGCATGTTGTTCTCCCGCAAGCATCTTTCGGATTGCGGCCGCGAGATTGGTCCAAGCCTCCGACAGATCAGCCAGGCGACGCGATCCGACGCGCGTTACCGAATAATAAATACGACTACGACCGTTCACAGTCTTGCGCCGCGACTTGAGCGCTCCATCGCGTTCCAACCCGTGCAGCACCGGATAGACCACACCTTCGCCGACTGCGATTACCGCGTCGGTGCGGCTGCGGATCGCCTGAACGATCTCATAGCCATACATCTCTTCTTGCTGGAGCAGCCGAAGGATCAGGAGTTCCGGAACTCCATTCATAAAATTCGGATTGGTCTCACGGGATGGCATTTAAGAGCTATGATACATCGAGGTTCTATGCATTGCAAGAGGATAAACGCGCGGTTGCAACTACTGGAAAGTGAGCTCTGGCGAGAAGCGGAAATTCAAAATGAGACGGCACCACTTTTAAACATCGGTGGCGCTTGCCGTAGAAACTGCCAGCTATGTGGTTTCCAGTAGGTGTGGAGTGCCGTTGAGTCGGGTTAGCGCCGCCTGCTGCCTGACGAGGCGCTCGTGCATTGTGGAGACTTCCCTCAGCGAAAGGCGGAGGCTAGGAAATGCCATCTTAACCCACAGCAGGCACAACACCAAAATGGAAAGCAGTCTCAATTGAACCGCCGCTGTTACAAGATCCCGTGCCTGCTGTGATCGCTCCGCGCCGGCCACGGGAACGGCTTTGCCCAATCTAATCAGCAAAGCCGCATTCCTGCTGGCGCACATCACGTATTCAATCGCAGCTCTCAGCCGCAGGCGCTGAATGTCCCTGAAACTGGACGGCGGTAAGTTCTCCCTGAGAAAGTCTTCTTCCCCGGCATCAATCAGGTTATTAAATGCCAACACATCTAATGGTTCGATTACCGCCTTGGAGCCATTCGTTCCAGCCAGTCCCTTGGATCGGTCCGCAGCAACACGATAGAGCGCGACTCCCAACAACGCGGCCAGCAATGTGACCGCGATAATGATAATCACA
Organism: uncultured Acidobacteriaceae bacterium; assembly: GCA_963720075.1. Classification (GTDB taxonomy): domain Bacteria; phylum Acidobacteriota; class Terriglobia; order Terriglobales; family Acidobacteriaceae; genus PALSA-188. Next base: position 608,680 of record CAVREG010000019.1, read on the forward strand.
TTCATCTGCGTAATAGTTGCGACAAGGCTCTGCTCCATAATTGCACATCCCAGTGTGTCGGCTGCTGTTCGGTTGAAGATGCCGCCTCAGAGTGGGTATAAAAAGCTCTCACCCAGAAGAGCAAAGCACAGAAGTAAGCAGCGTTAGAGATTAGTGAGAGTGGCTGCTGGCTCGACATGCCCGACTGAAACCTAATGGTGTAAGCGATCAGATTCACGCTGGTGAATAATCCAAATCCCAAAGCAATCCACAAGGTCTGCGACTTCCATTCGAGTGCCAGCAGCGACGACGCGAGGGCCAGAAGCAATAGCAGTCCTGCCTGCACAATTTCCGCACTGCGCTCCATCGCGAACATTTGACCTAAATATTTGTAGGAATCCCAACCTGTGCTATAGGCTGCCACGAGGATTGCGGAAAATAGAAAGAAAACGCTGGCCCATCGCATTAGAGAAGGCCCAATTTGGCGGATTCCCTCGTAGGGACGAAATACATCCGAAAATAATTCGCAAATTACCCCAATTTGAAGGATTGCCTCAATAGCTTGGAACCCGGCATATGCGTGAAAGTAAGTTTCCTGAAGATGCAGTTGGTAACAAGAGAAGAGAATCCCGAACCTGACCAATTGCTCCAGGATGTAAATGAAGAATAGCGGATACTCGCGATAACTTTTTTGGCGCCATATACGGTATGCGATCGCCCCCTGCAAAGGAGCGGAAAGCAGCCAAAGCGCATATACCGCAAAGTTCGACATTAGAACACACTAATCTTGAGAAGGTAGCACGATATGGCGGATACCGACCCACAATTATTTCTTCCATTCCCATTTTGGCAGGTTTCGTGACAGGGATGGACCCGCCCTCCCGCACGGGTTCGGAGGAGCAAGCCAAGCTCCGGATTATCCTATTGTTTTCTTTGGTTTGGAGATAAATAGCAGATTCTCGTTCACGATCTTCACCCAAATCACTTCTTGCTCCGTCGCTGTAACAGAGCCACTGAGCGCTTCTCGTCTATCAAATGACGGCGGTCGTCCTCGCTGGTAGTGGCGCCATTCTTGATGAGTTCGATCACTTGGGCAGGCGTTAGCGAAGGATCGAGTGCAAAAAGTTTTGCTGCGAGATTAACCACATTCGGGGAAGCCATCGAAGTGCCGGACAACCTGAGCCTCGCTCCTCCAGGAACAAAACTTTCAACGTTGTACCCGTCTGCATCCACAACCACAGTCTCCCCGTAACTGGTAAACGAAGTTTCATCCCCCGCCTGGTTCACCGCGCCGACCGCAATGAGGTTGGGCAAATGCAGCGACGCGGGGACATCTTCCGTGAAACCGGCGTTGCTGTCGCTGTTTCCGGCGGCGGTGATAAATAAAGTGTCCGGTGCGTTCTGAATGGCAGTCTTAATGGCATCACGCCAGATCGCGTAGAGTTCGGCAGCATGTTTCTTGCGCTCGGCAGGATCGGCACCGCCGCCGGTCTTGGAAATCCAGGTTTCAAACTCCTGTGGATCATCTCCCCAACTCATGTTGACGACACGCACTTTGCGCGTGCGAAAGTATTCAGACATCTGCTGAAAATCAGCGCCAAGATGGTGAGCCCATTCTGCGGTTGGAGGAAACGGAAGGTCGGGCAATTGATCGTTGAAGCGGGCGACCACCAACCGCGCCGCAGCATTGCCGCGAACCGCGATTCCCGCACAGTGGGTTCCGTGGAGATAGAACCCAAGGACTTTGTTCAACTCGAATAGTTGATGTATCTGATCCGGGGAAAGCGTACTGAACTTCTTCTGCACCTCGTCCGCTTCCGGCGAGTCCACTCCATTCTCCAGATCGAGGAACCCTTTTATCTGGTCGCGGAATGCCGGATAGGCTTTTTGCTGTTCGGGTGTAAGGGGATAAAGCCACGATGTAGATGGCTCTCCCTTGTCATCGAACGCGAGCCCGTGCGTACCGCTTGCTGTCGGTTTTGGGTCGGTGAACAGTTGCTCGGGGAACAGCGAAACATCAATGCCGGAATCCCAGATTGCGACCAGTACCGGCGTCAGCTTCCGATCTTTACTGAGAGTGACCTCACGCGCAGCCCAGATATCAGGTTTAACCACATTGTGCGCGGCGATGTACTGCTTTAGAACTTCACCGCGCTCGGTGTCCAGCGGAATGACGAATGTAAGGTCATTTCGTACCGAAACCAGTTCCCATGCTTCCAGATTGTCCAGCGCTCCGGATTTCTCCACAGCTGGGTCAAGCTCGGTCTCAACTTCACCGAGCGCAACCGATCTCGTATAGATCCGGCTACTTCTATAGGACGCTTTGATTGAGTCCTGAACCACGTCCCAGGGCAGAGAATCAATCGCCTCGCGGTAATGCTCTCTGAAAGCGTGGTCAAACGTGGGACCATTGGTCGTCTTGGTGTCAATTGCAGCTTGCAGAGCCGCGCGGGTAAAAAGCCCCGTGGTCAGCTTGGCGGACGGCTTCTCTTCCAGAGCGCGCAAGGCTTCCACCGTACCCAATGCGTCCTGATATTCGCCGGCCAGTTCCTGCAAATCTAGCTTGGCACCGAGCAGAGTGCGCATTGTGGACTTGTCGTCAATCTCATAATCACGAAAGATCGAATCCAAATCGGCACGGACTTTCGACGCGAACGCATTGAACGTAGCGTCATCAGCTTGCACTAACTGGGACGCTGATCCGGTAACGGGATAGCTGAAGCGAGGCAGATCGGCCTGACTCGTGACTTTTTTCTTCGCAGCAGATTGCGAGAAACCGAAAGTCGCAGCAAGCAAAAGCAGTGATGCAACCAGACTGTGGACTATATAGCGACGCTTCAGCATGAGATATCCCCGGCCTTGGACAGGCGACAAAACGTTATTTTGATAGTACCTGGCGAATTATGACCGTAAATCGCCGGTATCGCAAACCGGATTCTAGACCGCCAGTTCAACTTGCGATTTCGGAAAAGTGATCAAGCCGCTGCGATCTGCAATTTTGATATTTTTTCCCGCGCATTCGTCCGCCGCGAAGCGATGGCAAGAAGAATGACCAAGCCGAGGGCGAACAAGCCGTTGCCAATTCGATCCACCGCGCCAGCCCCACCGACCGCAGGGTTTTGAATGAAGGCATGCCATGCATACGCCAGCGCCGCCCCGCCAGCGAGAGCCAGCCTATGCCGGCTGTCCCAGCCAATCCGATGCGACCATTCGCGGACTAGCGCAATGATCGCAAGATCAAGGATGAGATACAACGCCACAGCCAACCATCCCCACTTGTTCGGGATCAGCAGAAAAATGGAGCCGCCCACCAGAGCAATGCAGCCAACCAGCCACGGTGCGGGGACGTACCCCGATGCGGCCGCGGCCATTCGTCTTTTTCGCAAGAAGAAAGCTGTGACAGCCGCAAGAACACAAATGATTGCGGCCGATAGAAACTGGGCCTTTGACGCAACAAAGTGATTTCGGTCTTGTTTGATCGCAAAAATAGTGGAGGCTACCACGGCGAGGACGAACAAAATGCTTAACACAGCGAGACCAACGCTGCCTAGCCATGGTGTGGTGGCGCGGTCCGGCACAAGCGATTCCGCCAATCCAATAGAAGTCGAAATACTCCAAACCGTGTGCAGCGTAAGCACGAATATAGTCCACCAGATTCCAATCCCAAGCGCCGGAATATACGCCGGATCGAGGAGATGAAGGTTCAACCCTAAATAATTCGGATTGAATAGGGTCTGCGTTGTAAACGCCTCTTCGAGAACCGCATAAGAAAAGGCGAGAACGAAAATGCTCGGCCATCCCCGGCCGGTTCGCCGCACAACTTCGCGGATCAGTAACGCGCCCCCTCCATACAGCGGCGCCAATACTACGAGCGCACCCAACATAGTGATTGGCAGATCGCCGAGGAGGAATTCGGCAACCAGCGGAGCCAGGAAGAATAACCCAATAGCCGGCGCTACGCGCCGAAGCGTGGAGGGCGGCGTTTCAGGAATTCCATAAGTGTTCACTGGTTATACTCCATCTCGGCCTCTATCCACCCACTTCCTCATCCGCCTCAATACTGATTCTGGCGCTTCCACCTGAAGGTCCACCACATCCCCCTTATACCGACGAGAATAGATCCGCGACTTAGACTCCAACATCGCCAAAATCTTCCCTTCCTCCTGCGGAATCCGGAGTGTCACGCGACTCAGCGCGTCTCCCGTCAGCATCTCATCAATCCTTTGCAGAAGCGCGCCTAAACCGGTCCCTTTCGCGGCGGAAATATATATCGCAGTCTCATCGTCACGCAAGGATGCTCGCTCTGCCGCCGGTAGAAGGTCCATTTTGTTCATCACTCGCAATCGCGGCTTCCCTTCCGCTTCCAGTTCTTTCAGAACCTTCTCAACCTGCGCGTCCTGTTCGGCTGATAGCGGACTGCTGGCGTCGGATAGATGCAATATCAGATCCGCTCGTTGCAGTTCCTCCAGCGTTGCGCGGAACGCCGACACCAGCGTGTGCGGCAGATTGCGAATGAATCCCACCGTGTCTGAAAGCAATATCTCGCGGCGCGAAGGCAGCGAAATTGACCTGATCGTGGGGTCCAAAGTGGCAAACATTCTCGGCGACTCCAGAACTCGTGCCTGGGTTACTGCGTTAAATAAAGTGGACTTCCCCGCATTTGTATATCCGACCAGCGCAACAGTCGGCACTGGTACCGACTCGCGGCGCTGTCGTTGTTGCGCCCGAACTTTCCGGACGCTCTCCAGTTGCTGCTTCACATGACGAACCCGGCGGAAGATCTTTCTGCGGTCAGTTTCGAGCTGAGTTTCTCCGGGGCCGCGCGTACCAATTCCTCCCCCCAGCTGGGACATTTCTATGCCGCGCCCGCTCAACCGCGGGAGCATGTATTCCAGCTGCGCAAGCTCCACTTGCAGCTGCCCTTCGCGGGTTCGAGCGTGCTTCGCGAAGATATCGAGTATGAGCTGCGTCCGGTCAATTACGCGGATGCCAACAACTTTTTCAATATTGCGCTGCTGAGAAGCAGTGAGGTCATGATCAAAGAGAAGAAGATCCGCCGATACGGACGCGGCAGCGCCGGCGATCTCCTCCAGCTTCCCCTTCCCTATGAGTGTTGCCGCGTCGGGCCGCTCCCGCCGTTGCAGAAAATCACCAACGATCTCAGCACCCGCACTAGTCGCCAAGGATCGCAACTCCTCTAAAGATTCTTCGGCAGTAAATTCAGGTATTGACGGAGCCTTGGAAGATTTGGAATTCGTCGCGAGCTCCCGTCCCTCCCGCCCAGTGGCCTTTGCGAACTTGCCCGCTGCCCGCTTGCGGTAGTCCAGCCCGACAAGAAAAGCGCGCTCCTGTGAACCGGCATTTATTAAATTAGACGGCCTTGAGGAGGACGCCCTGCGTGACCGATTGGATTGTGGGCCTGGCAAATGGACAATGCCTACGCTTCGTTCGTCGCTGCCGTGGTGGGTGCGCCAGACGGCGATCCGGAGCCTAATTCGCTTCCTGCAGACGAAGCTTTCTCACCGTGAGTGTGCGTTGTGCGACCCATCGCCACCGTGGAAATGGCATGCTTGAAGATGAGCTGCTCCTGATTGTTCGTGTCCAGCACCACGGAGTACTTATCGAAAGAACGAATACGTCCGGTAAGTTTGACGCCGCTTAGCAGATAAATAGTGATGTTTGTTCTTTCCTTGCGAGCAGTGTTGAGGAATGAATCTTGTATATTCTGTGCCGGCTTATTTTCCATTTGCCGATCTCCTTCGGCTCGTGACCGCAAGCCTCGTTAACACAAAGTCTCCTCAAATTCCCATGCTCGGCCCGGTATCTCAGATGCGGTTCGCCCGGTCCGCGGTGCGGAAGAAAAACCGCGAAAAATAGTTGTGCTAAGTCAATATTCGTACAATACGGGCTGGCCGGGTATTTTTCAACTCCGACCCGGTTCTGTTGCATAGGGACCGCCGAAGTCCGAGGGGATTTCCAGATATATTCTGATTCAGCATGAATTGTCAGTTCTGATCGGAGGACTCATGGCAAGTCAAAGTTTATTACTGGTTGCGTTCGCACCCCTGGTATCGCTACCGCGGGACTTTAACACTAACCTCTTGATGTTATTTCGCTGGGTTCACTTTCTGGCTGGAATCACGTGGGTCGGATTGCTGTATTTCTTTAACCTGGTGAACGTTCCCTTCATGAGAGAGATTGACGCCAACACCCGCGCGAAGGTGGTGCCAACCCTCATGCCTCGCGCGCTGTGGTGGTTTCGATGGTCTTCCGTCGTGACCGTAGTTGCCGGGGTCGCATATTGGGGAAATATCGTGGGAACGGATGCCCGCAACGGCGGCGCATCCTCGGGCATGGCAATGGCCAGCTTCTTCATCATTTGGACTGCGACTTGGGCAGTTCTTTATGCGCTGCTGATCCCGGGCAAAGGCCTGCTGAATAAGGCTCCTGTGCTGGCCATGCTAGTCACGATTATCGTGATCGCAGCAGCTTGGTTGTTTCTAAGCCTCAACGATCATGGATGGGAAAGCAATCGCCTGCTTGCCATTGGAATCGGCGGAGGTTTGGGCTGGGTGATGATGTTAAATGTCTGGGGCGTAATCTGGCGGATTCAGAAGCGGCTTATTCAGTGGACCAAAGAAAACGCCGCCAGCGGCACAGCGATGCCAGAAAAGTCCGCTCGCATGGCGCGGATGGCATTCCTGACTTCCAGAATTAGCGCCTTTCTGTCCATCCCACTCTTATTCCTGATGGGCGCGGCAAGCCACTACCCAATGTTCGGACGATAACGGCGAACGCATTGCACCTCAAAAAATTAAGGGAGGCTCGGTTGAGCCTCCCTTTTGAACGAACAAGCGGATAGTCCGCCTGGGTTATCAGAAGATGAACTTAGCCACGATTCCCAACGTCCGTGCATTGCTGCCAAACGTGTCTTTAGGATTGTTAAAGTTTGCCTTCCCGGGAGTCGTGAAGCTTCTGTAATTTGTCGTAGTGCAGCACGAACTATATCCCGTGACATCATTGACCCCAAGGCCTACCCCGGGGTTGCTGCCGGGAATGTATTGGGGATGATTAAGGATGTTGGAGAACTGAGCGCCAAGCTGGAACTTAAACCTTTCGGTAATGTTAACACTCTTCGAAATTGCAAGGTCCACATCGTCGGTTGGTAAAGTAGCCAGGGTATTACGGCCCACATTAGATATGGAGCCCAAGCCCGTTGCCAGGTACTGCGCCTGGCCGCCACCGGGTAGCGGGTTGGCCAAATAAGCAACGATCTGCCCAGCATTGGGACCGGCGGTAGCAGTCAGAGGCGAAACACCCGCTCCGGTGCCCGGCACACCGGCTGGATTAAGGATCACTCGATCACCAGCAGAATCACCGTTGAGGTTGGCGTCTCGACCTGCTTGTAACGTCACAAACTCCGGAGATTCGTAGGTGTATACCGGAGCCAGTTCCCAGTTGCCCACCACGTTCTTCTCCAGCCAATTGCCCCCTTTGAAATACGGCATGTCATAAACTGCGGCAATCGTGAACCGGTGAGTGCGGGAAAGCGCCGATGTGGCCTTTTCCGAGTTTGAGTTAAAGAAATCCTGCTGACGGCGCGGGGTTAAATCGGTGCTGTGAAAGTCCGCCGTGCTGTTGTCAATCGTATGGCTCCAGGTGTATGACGCCTGGAACGTTAGCCCATTGCTGAACCGGCGCTGGAGTTGCGTCTCCAGTCCATGATAGGTGGACCACCCAGTCGGGAGGAAGCCGGTAAGAACTGACCCATTGAAGCCGATTCCGGGGCCATCCACGTTATTTAAATTCGCTGGTATGATGTTAAGATTTTCCAGCGCATTCAGGTTCGACGAAGTAAGACCATTTAGGGTAGCTTGCGACGGCGCCTGGAAGTAGGTCGGCAGCGCGTTCTGTGGGTTAATCACCGATTGAAAATTCAGGATGTTTTGCACATCCAAGTGATTGCCACGCGTGCCCACATAGTTTGCCTCCGCGGTGTAATTCTTGCCGAAGGAATGTTGTACTCCCAAACTCCAGTTGATTGAGTACGGGTACTTCACATTCGGCGGAATCCAGGATGCGGTGTCGGCGATCGCTGTGGCCCTGTCGAGGACCGTGAGCCCGCTGCCGCCGCCCGCCAAACCGCCTGCGCCAAGAAAATTGGGGGCGGGTGCAAGGTTCGTGTTCACATTGTTGGTTGATCCGATTTGCGGAGGAACAGCCAAGGTTCCGATGTTGTCGTAGAGCGTATCGTACGCCATGCCGAAACCGCCACGGATGGAGGTGGTACCGCTAGTCCCTGGGGAATACGCAAAGCCGAGACGCGGCGCGTAGTCGTTCTTCGGAGCATACGGAGTGGTAAACAGGAGAGGTTCGTTTACCTGCGGGATGATCACGCTCGGAGAGTTCGAGACCGTGTTAAGTCCCTGCCGCTGCTCTCCCAGGGGAATTGACGTGTACTCATAACGAACGCCGAGGCTCAATGTAAGGTTTGTAGTCACACGCCAAGTATCGTCGGCATACCAATATATAGCTTTTTGGTTGCCATAATAAGTCGTTGAGCCCGTGCTGCGCTGGCCCAGATAATCGGGAGAATAATCCTCAAGAAAAAGCTGGCTGGCGTTGTACTCATAGTCGCCACGCGCGCGTTGGGTAAAATTCTGCGGTGAAATATACTCAGCGTACTCCACGCCGACTTTCAGCGTATGTTTGCCCTTGGTCCAACTCAGGTTGTCTACGGCGCTATAGTAGTTTTGGATGGTGTACTGCGGGGCGTTGGGATCAGGCCCAATGCTGAGTCCGCCACCCAAGTCATTAAGAACAACGTTGGGAAACGCATCCAGTCCAGGATATTTTTGATTCCCAACGGGGAAATTTTGCGCAAAGCGGTTAAAACCTATCCGGAATTCGTTCAAAATTGAAGGCGAGAACGTGTGGTATTCGCCCAAGGTAAATAGTCTGAACTTTTGCGGGACGTCCACGTAGAAGACGGGCAATTGCGCCGCTGTATCAGGTCCTGCCAAATTATTAAGAACATACCGGCCCCGAATTTGATCGTTAGTTGACATATTGAAGTCAACGCTCTGAATATAGTTTTCGTAATTGAGAAAAGCCGGCGGCACAATTGAAATAGGGCCGACTTCCACATTTCCGGCAGCACATTGACCGTTCGCGGGAGCGTTGAAACCAGCGCCAAAAGGCACACCGTTGGTCGTTCCGTTGAACGCAATGCAGCCATTACCAGCCGGGGCAACCGGTACATATTGCTTGAAGATTCCGAAGTTGGTCGCGTTGAGATTGGGGTCGGTTGCGATCGCAGCCAGGCCGGCGGCCGTGGGAGTGTCAACGGTTCCGGGAGCTGTGCCGGTGAGCCCAACCGGTTGCCGCTCAAAGTCAGTAAAGAAAAAGAGTTTGTTCTTGATGATTGGTCCGCCGAACGTGGCGCCATAACGATTGCTGTCCAGTCGGGGATTCGTCGTCAGCCCTTGCTGCACAAAGGTCTCATCTATCGCATTTAAATTGCGATTTCTAAAATATTCGTAAAGAGAGCCGTGGAAGCCATTGGTGCCGCTCCTGATTGTGGTATTGAATTGTCCGCCGGAAGAGTGACCGAATTCCGCACTGAACTGATTTTCCAGCAGGGTAAAATTCTCAACAGCATCGTTCGGCACCACAATCAATGCTCCCGTAACCGCCTTGTTGTTGTTGTCTACACCCTCGACCGTGAAATTGTTGTCGCGTGGACGCTGACCACCGACCGATGGACCCATACCATCGCCCATGGCATTTGCGTTGGTCACGCCAGGACTTAGCATCGAGAGGTTCAAGACTCCCGCTCCTTGCCCTCCGGTTGCTGTCATCCCCAAGTCCTGCGCATATTGTGAACTGTAGGTAGTTTGCAACTGAGCCGAAGTGGTGTCCACCGGGGGCGCCACCCCCGAAACTTCCACCGTGGTCGCCGTCGTACCAACCTCCAGCTTCACATTCGCCGTCCCGGTCTCATTCAGCACAACTGGAATGTTATTCAGGGTCGTAGTCTTAAAGTTTGGGGAGCTGACCGTGATGTTGTATGTCCCGACCGGCAAATCGTTAAACCGGTAATTGCCCGACTCATGCGTCACGGTATTGGCCTTCTGCCCCGTAGCGACATTTAACGCGGTGACATCAGCACCAGCTACGGTGGCCCCGGATTGGTCCACGACCGTCCCTGTTAAACTGCCGTCAATGGCTTGACCGAATGCCGGAATGGTTACCAAAGCGAAAGCCGCCAAGGTTGCCAGTACTATCGCGAAACGCTTAAGGCTTGAAACTGTATTCATCACCATTTCTCCTGGGGAACTAAAATTGCGGGATACAAAGCCAACAAAACAAGACATAACTAATTGGGGACGCGCTATACAGAAAGCAAGTCCCATTCCAAAGCGAACCCAAGGAATCCCTATTAAATACTTGTACTTACAAAGGTACGGCTGTTAGTCGCTATTATTAACAGTATTGTCGTCGTTGATAATCTATGTAATCGTGTATTTTAGTTGGAATTGACCGATTTCAAACTTCGCAGCTCTGAATGTACCCAGATGAAGAGTTTTTCCGGGAATCCCGCAGGCTAACGATGCCTCCTGGGTTTCGACTCGGGCTTCTCTTTCGCTTCTCCAAGTCCTGGAACTCGCCGCACAATGGGAGTATTCAGCTTGTACTTCCGTTCCACCACGTTTCCTGTGGCATCTTTAACTCGCAACACAAACACCGGCAGCATGCCCTCTTTGTCGAAATTCTCCTGGGAAACTGTGACTGGCAGAATGCCGTTCAGATTGTGTTCGCGATAGGCGGTCTCATAACGATGCCGTCTGACGTTCCATGTGAATACGCGAATCTGGTTATAGTCGAATGGCAGACCATCTTTCGGTTCAGTGAACAACACTAGATATTGCGGCACTTTCTTTTCTCCGTCAGATATCTGATCAAGTACAAAAAACGCAACCATTCGTTGGCCTTCCGAGTATTCGGCGATTTCTAGGGGAACATCCAAGTCAACCATTCTCGCCAACAACCACCCGGTTCTTCCTTGCTGATCGCGGATGAGCCACCAATCTTCCATGTCCACACTGCCAGCTTTGGCGTTCCGGTTCGCCGGGTTAGCGGACGCTCCAGGCGACTTCTCCACCGTGGCACGCTTGAGCATCAGGACTTTCGATCCCTGGTTTAATTGGTAGAGGTGCTCAGTTTCACGCCCCGGAGCTACGTGGAGATTGGTGTCGTTGCGGGTTGTGCCAGTGGCTTCAATCGGGTCCGCTTTCTCCTGTTGCGCCAGTTTCTGGAAGCCTTGATAGACCTGCTCGGAGGCAAGAAATCGCTGTTCGATCCAACCTTCTTCTCCGCCCGGAGCACGGACCTTCACGAAGCGGCGGTCGCGGTCCAGCACCTCGACACGCTCTCCGTTTTTCACAACCCCAGTCTTATTGAATACAGCGGCAACGTGATCCCTCAACACAGCCTGCGGTACAGAGACGTATGCGATTTCCAATACCCGAGGGCCGCCGCGATTGCATGCCGACAGGCATAGGCATGCGACGCACAGCCACGGCAGAAGCCAAAATGAGGGCAGCCGAACCGCAGGTTTCACGGGGATAAACACACTATAACGCAAGCGCAGGATTTTAAGGCTTTCGTCTGCGTAAGGAGGAATACAATTGCGAAACAGAGGTGGGGATTAAGTCTGGAATTCATTCGAGTGAGATCAATCACGAGACTGAAGAAGCGTATTTGCGAGGAAGCACCAGCCTCGGCGAAGCCAAAAGGAGCATTCGCCCCATTTGCCTTACGGTTTCTTGCCAGGGTTTTCCTTGACATCGCATCCAGCCATAGCATAGTTTGTCCCATCTCACTTGGGCAGAATGACAGCAACTTACTGCCCTGCAACCCAGATCCTCAGCTTCCCCTGTCGGTAACACGACCGCCGAGGTCAAAATGGCCCGGAAATATAAATCAGGGGAGAGTTGTGCCCATGAACGATCCTGCCGTAAATGTCTCATTTTCGCGAGACATTCTGCCTTTGTTCAGACCAACAGATATTGAACACATGCGATCATTTGGAGTTTTCCTGCACAAGCACGAATGGATGTCCCAGCCTTCAAATGCCCGCAACGTATATCGCCATCTGAACGGAGAAGCCCAGCCGCAAATGCCGTTAGGTGGTCCATTCTGGAGTGAGCAGCAATTAGATCTTTTGAAGCGATGGATTGACGGGGGGTATCAGCCGTGAGGAGACTAACCAAAACCGAAAGCAGCCGACTCTCCTTCGGTGACAGTGCGAATAACAATGATTCTCGAATAACTACGGGTTCACCGTTACGGTGGCGGCCAGCGGCCCCGTTGAGGGAGAAGATATGACACCTGACGTAGCGATAACAACTGATACTTCTGACGTGGTGACCGCAGTCGCAGCCATAAACAAGCCATTAGCGTCGATGGTCCCCGCAGCGCTATTCGAAAGCGTCCATGTCACGCCAGTAATTTTCTGAGTCGTACCGTTTGCCAGAGTTGCCGTAGCCGTAAACTGCACAGTCTCGCCCTGATTTTTCGTTGAAGTCGTCGGCGTTACCGCGATCGAGGTTACGTTTGCCAGCGAAATAGTTACCGTGGTCGAACCACTCACGGTTCCTGACGCTGCCGTAATTGTCGCCGTTCCGGGGGAAACTCCGGTTACCAGCCCCGTGGTATTGATGCTCGCAATCGTGGAGTCGGAAGTGGACCAAAAGGCCTTATTGGTCAAATCCTGCGTGGTGCCGTCGTTAAAAGTTCCAGTTGCCGCCATTTGCAGAGTGCTGCCTTGTTGAAAAGTGGGAGTAGTCGGACCCACGGTGAGAGTGGATAGGGTCGGATTCACGAAAAATCCTGTGCATCCAATGCCCATGGCAAACACAAGAAGCGCGACGGATCCAGCTAACAGTTGAAATTTCCGGCTTTGCTTATTCATTTAGAAAACCAGCGGAGTCGTGTCGTTACCGCTTAAATAAATTGTAGCAGAGAACATTCGCGAAATACGCTGCGCGCGGACATGTACCAGAGTGTGTATAAGACGTTGCCCGATTCAGTTCCCAATAAGAGAATGCCAGATTGAGGCATACTTGCACATAAAAAGTGAGATCAAGCGATGGTTTGGCTATTCTCTTAAACGCCTGCGTAGAGACGTTGCTTGAAACGTCTGCCTTCGGCCCTCAGGGCGCCGCCACTGCCAAGGGAGAAAGACGCAGCAAGCTGCGTCTCTACCGGAATGTTTCGCCATCCGAGGATTAATGGAAGAATCCAAATGCAGAATTTACCTGGAGATCTAATTGGCCCGCTTGGCTCTTGCGATGCGCTCGTCAATCACCTTCCGTCCGGCAAATCCTTCGCTGACGCTGTGCCAGTGTGTGATCCCCGTCTCGCCAAGCTTCCAGCAGAGCAGCACGGTGTTTCCGTCAACTTCGCATGGAAAATCCAGCAGCCCAATATCCAGGTCTTTCACCTGCACACCGATGGCATCAATTTCAGCCATGGCATCTTTCACCCGGTGAATCGTCTTCTCGCGTTCCGCCTTGCGCCGCGCCATTTGAACGACGTTGACGGAAAGGCCTCCAGCAAGGAATACGCGATGTGCGAGCGCCTGGAATTCAAGATCAACCGCTTCGATCAATTTTTTCCCATCAATGGAGACGCGCAAAAGAGATTCGAGTGTAGGTAAGAGAGATTGAGCTTCTTCGAGAGTAAAGGTTCGATCTGACATATGAGGTATAAACCTATTCTATTCCATTATGGAGTATTACAGAACACGTAGGGACAGACGTCTCGTCTGCCCAGCGGAGCTTCGCTCGGCCCCTCAGATGAGGACATCTGGGCCTGCCTGGTTCATTCCAGTTCCAGCATTCTATCGAGCGCCACTTTCGCCCAGAACTTTACATCGTCTTTCACTTTGATCTGGTTGACTATGTTTCCTTCGGTCAGGTTCTCCAGCACCCAGCAAAGATGCTGCGGTGAAATCCTGTACATCGTCGTGCACAGGCAGCCGGATTCATTCAGCGTGATCACCTTCTTCCCTTCCGCCGCGAACTCTTTGCCCATGCGATTCACGAGGTGAATCTCGGTTCCTACAGCGAACATCGTTCCTGAAGGCGCGTTCCGAATCATCTTCAGCAAGCCTTCCGTCGAGCCGATTCCATCGGCTTTCTGGCAAACTTCCAACCGGCACTCAGGATGCACGATCACGCGAATGCCAGGATATTTTGCGCGCACCTGATCAACATGTTCGGGAAGAAAACGCTGATGTACCGAACAATGTCCCTTCCATAAAATTACTTTCGCCGCGGTTATCCGCTCGCGAGTCAGGCCCCCATTCGGCAAATAAGGATCCCAAACCACCATCTCGTTCAGCGGAACCCCCATCGCGTATCCAGTATTGCGCCCGAGATGTTGATCGGGAAGAAAAAGAATCTTCTGATTATGTGGAGCGGACACTTCTGTCCGCTGATTTTTAAATCCCCACCTGAAAGCCGCACCCGCATTCGACGAAGTGCAAACCACTCCGCCGCGCTCGCCGCAGAACGCCTTAATCGCGGCGGTCGAATTCATATAAGTAATGGGCGTCACGCCTTCGCCAAGTTCGCTGGTTATGCCAGCCGCCACCAGATGTTCCCAGCAATCTTCAACCTGAGTGATTTCAGCCATGTCAGCCATGGAGCATCCGGCATTGAGGTCGGGCAAAATCGTCACTTGGCCGGCATGGCTGAGAATGTCGGCGCTCTCCGCCATGAAATGCACGCCGCAGAAGACAATATACTTCCCTCCCGCTTGCGCCGCCTGCTGCGAAAGTTTGTACGAGTCGCCGCGAAAATCGGCGAAGCGAATGACTTCATCACGCTGATAGTGGTGGCCAAGAATGACGCACTCGCGGCCCAAAATCTTTCGGGCTGCGGCAATGCGGTCGTCCATGGTGTTATCAGGCAGGACGAGATAATTCTCCAAACTGCAAGTAGGTGCTGCGGTAGCCATGTTGTTCACGCTTTCAGCTCCGGACGCACCGCGCATTGCGATCTTCCGCAATTCACAGCGCTATACGGAACGGGGATGTTGAAAGCCAGCAGCAGCTACAGCCGATTCACTACGCGTCCTCTTTGCAATTTCCAAAAAAGCCGCGCCCAACCGGCGGGGATGTTGAAGCCGCTCATTTCTTCATATCACTACTTAAGATGCTCAAAGCCAGCTGAAAGTAACACTTTCTCCACTCACAAGAGTCGCTATCACAAGTTACTGAAATATCCACCATTATTGTGCACGTTAGGCGGCAGGCAACGCAAGGCGTCTGTGGCCCCGGCACCCTCGCCTGCGAAAGGCAGAGAGGCTGAGTCCGTGCCTACTCCTATCGGATTCTTCCCCGTGAAGGGTCCGCGGTGCTAGCGGCGTCAATATCAATATGCAATCTCTCTGCGACCCCGGGCGGGTAGCAGTTTCCATCAGTGGTGTATGTCGCCGAACAGGCAGCGGTATATTCAGGCCTTCGCGGAGACTGGACGAACTGCCATACATCCGCGAACGCTGTGCCGCTCTGTGATGGATTCGGCCCACTCTTCGGAAACACGCATCCCGGCGACGGCGGACACTGGTCATTACTCACAAAATAAATAATGCTCCGGCCACCGGCATAGTGACGTATATCGTCGGCTGTAACAATATTTTCGTCATCCTTCGCCGCGATGCCAGAGCAATAAATTCCGGCGTGGAAGCCAGACATTGCAACGGCGTCCACCCATGCGTAGATATAGGCTTTTTGTTCAGGAAGCATGCGGCCACCTTCTTCCTGATCGAGAAAGATAACCGTTCGAGCGGGAAATCCTTCCTGATTGGCCAACGAAGCGGCGGACAGCCCATCGGCTGTTCCGAG
Source organism: uncultured Acidobacteriaceae bacterium (assembly GCA_963720075.1). Taxonomy (GTDB): domain Bacteria; phylum Acidobacteriota; class Terriglobia; order Terriglobales; family Acidobacteriaceae; genus PALSA-188. The sequence continues at coordinate 624,575 of CAVREG010000019.1, forward strand.
ACTCCGCGCCTTCGCAACTGATTTCAATTCCGCATCGAGACGGCCGTTGAACAGCACCAGAAATCCGAATCCGGCTGAGTCGAGGTTCTGACGCTTGCCTGCCCAATTATTCGACGTTTCTCCAGGAGGGTTATTCAGCCAATATCCGACGAAAGAGAAAGTCTGCCGAAGCGCAGGAAGATTTTGATCGCCCGGATAATCGTTGCGATCAAAACCCAAGCAGAAAGAAGGAGGTGGAGAAACGGATTGCGCGGCGCTACATGCTGCGAGCACAACGCAAATCGCCAACGCGGCACAACGCACACAGGACGCGCGACTAGATACCATTTGGCCGATTGTGGATCAGCGATAGAAATTCCGTCCTCGTTTCTTGCTCATTGCGGAAGCATCCCAGCATTGAAGACGTGACTGCGTGGGAATGTTGCTTCTCCACTCCACGCATCATCATGCAGAGGTGCCGGGCTTCAATCACCACGCCCACGCCCTGCGGTTCAATTGCTTTTTGAATGGTCTCGGCAATCTGCGTGGTAAGCCGCTCCTGAATTTGCAATCTCCGGGAAAAGATTTCGATCAGCCGCGGAATTTTACTCAGGCCGATAACTTTGCCGTTGGGGATATAAGCGACGTGCACCTTGCCAAAGAATGGCAGCATGTGATGCTCGCAAAGACTGAACATCTCCACATCCTTGACGATGACCATTTCATCGTAAGTCACGGTGAAGAGAGCCGCTTTCAGCATGGCGTCCGCATCTTCTTTATAGCCCTTCATTAAATGCTGATAAGCGCGATGAACGCGGTCGGGAGTGCGGACCAGTCCCTCGCGCTCCGGGTCTTCGCCAAGCCGCACAATCATTTCGCGCACAAGGTCTTCGAAGGTTGCGCTGGTAAGGCTCGGGTCCTCGACGGAAATCGAAGTATTCGCCTTGCGAGAATCCATCGTCATTTGCGCAGCTCGTCGCCGCCTGCGTATTCAAAGGAGTTCATCATGGTTTCTTCAATCCCCACCTTTTCCAGATGAGCAATCGTGAATCCACGATGCAGAATATCGTGAATCACCGCGCAGAGATTCTCCGTAGTCGGCACGATGCCGGCGAACTCGGGAATCATATTCAGGTTCTGAACATCCATGCGCTCCACAATTTCGCGCTGCACGAACCCATCCAAATCAGCCAGATCGCAAATCATTCCGGTCTTGTCATCCACGTGACCGCTAACCGTGACTTCCAGCGCATAATTGTGGCCGTGTCCAAAAGGATTGTTGCATTTGCCGTATGTCGCGACATTCTCGGGCTCGGACATAGCATCACTGTGCAAACGATGCGACGCCGAGAACATGTAGCGACGGGTGAGATAGGCCTTCACGCTTCTCCATAAAAATCTACGAACAGATCGGGCGTTTCGTAAACTCGCACCCGATGCAGTTGCGCTCTTTTGAGCTTGGTCGCGAGGCGCTCCCAGATGGCAATTGCCAAATTTTCGGTCGTGGGAATTTGATGCGCGAACTCGGGGAGTTCTTTGTTCAGGAAACGGTGGTCGTAAGCGTCCAGCACTTCCCGGCTCATAATTTCCTTCAACTGCTTCAGATCAACCACGAAGCCTGAGCGTGGATCAATCTCGCCTTTGACCGTAACTTCCAAAGTGTAGTTGTGGCCGTGGCCATTGGGATTATTGCATTTTCCAAAAACGCGCTGATTCTCCTCTGGAGTGAAATCCGGATTGTGATAGTAGTGTGAAGCGGAGAACTCGGCTTTGCGCGTGAGATAGACCATTTAATCAATTTAAGAATAAATATTTGCCGAGCTTCGCTCGGCCGGGCAGGTGGGGACACCTGCCCCTACGCGATTCTTTGGGGAAATCATCGTATTCGATGATGGAGTATACTTTCTCCCCTTCCAGCTTACGGTCCCCCTACGATGTCGAAGCCCCGAACGGAGCAAGAGATAAGAGAATAGCGGAAGCCCAAATATTGAGAGAGCGTTCGCCTTCCATGAGAAATGCGCCCTGCAAATGCGTATCAGAAATCGGGAGTAAAACACTAACGCGATCGCACCGACCCCAGTTGCAGGAAGCCATGCACCACTGAATGCAAAAATACCCGCCGCTAGTACGCTACCAGCCATCAATCCAAATTCGGTACAACGCGACGTCGCCAACTTTAAAGAAGATGGAAATAGCAGCGCGAGATTCTTCGTCCATCCTTCCCTAAGCTGTGTGAAATTTCGATACATGCGGGTCCGCACCGCGTCGGCTCCGTAGCGAAAATAAATTCTTCTGCCGTTGGCCTTGACCGCCCGAGCGAGATCCACATCTTCAAGCAAACCCGCCGCTAATGTTGCGTGGCCCCCAACCAAGTCATAAGCCTCGCGCGAGACCAGCAGATATTGTCCGTTTGCCGCAGCGGCGGGACACGCCGGATCGCTCACTTCAGAAGGACGATAAGCGGCCGCGAGCTCTGCAAAGATTACGGGCATGACTGCCATCTCCCAGAAGCAATGCACTTCCTGTTCCGGAGAGAATGACAATAGAGCCGCACCATGCCGCTCCGCTTCTGCGACCGCCCGCGCCAGCGAACCGGGAGAATGCACCGTATCCGCATCCGTGAACAGCAGCCACACGCCACGTGCTGTGCTCGCGCCCGTGAATACGGCATTGTTCTTCCCGGTCCAACCGCCTCGTAACGGACCGGCGCCGATCACCCGCACGCCCGGAAAAGATTCGGCAATTTCGCGAGTCCGATCCGTAGATCCATCATCCACCACGATAATCTCGAAACTTACTCCCGCCTGCGCGACCAGAGACTCCAGGCATCGCCCGAGAGAACCTTCTTCATTGCGAGCGGGCACAATAATCGAGACGGTTGGATCGGCAGCTGGATCAAGCAACGCATTGTTTAGCAAACGCATTCGATGATTATCGTATTATAACTTTGTGCGACGCGCCTCCTTCCTGATTGCATCTCTAACTTTGCTCTTGGCCGGATGTTACAGCAACTCCCGGCCGCGGCTTATCGGCAAGCCTGCTCCTCAATTCACGGTCCAGGACTCAGATCGCAAAGTTACGCTCAGTGACTTCAAGGGAAAAGTACTGGTTCTGAATTTCTGGGCGACCTGGTGCCCGCCGTGCGTCGAAGAAATGCCATCCCTAATTGCGATGCAGCAACAAATGAGGGACAAGGGAGTAATTGTTCTAGCCGTCAGCGTGGATGCCGACAAAAATAATTATGAGCAGTTCTTGAAAGAACACAGCGTGACTTTGCTTACCGTCCGCGATGCCGATCAGAAAAGTAACGATTTGTACGGCACATTCAAATTCCCCGAGACCTACATCATTGATCGAAACGGCACGGTTCGGCGCAAGTTCATCGGTCCGGTAGAGTGGAACCAGACCGACATTCTCGATTACCTCAGCAAGCTCTCAGCCACAAAGCCCACGTAGGGAGAGGTATCCAGTTTCTCTGACCCTATGCGGGTTGAGTCGGTGACATCCTTCGTTACAATTCAATCGTGAGAAATTGGGACGTCATTATTGTCGGCGCGGGCATTATTGGCCTCTCGCTCGCGATTGAATTGCGCAAGCAAAGCGCCCAAGTGTTGATAGTCGAACGCGGAGAGCCTGGACGGGAGGCTTCCCACGCCGCCGCAGGAATGCTGGCCGACGCTGAGATTGAAAACTCCTCGCCGCTAAAAGCGCTCGCACAAGCCAGCGCGCGCATGTACCGGGAGTTCGTCCATGAATTGCAGGATGAGTCCGGCATCAACTGCGATTTGCGGGATCAAGGCACGCTTCAATTCACGTCGGATCTAGATCATATTTTGACGGACATCGGAACACCAGGTTTTTTGCGGAAGGAACTTGAAGAACCAGAGCCTGCTCTTGCACCGTCAAGCGCTCAGGTCGCCCATATAAAAGAGCGCAGCGTTGATCCGCGGGCGCTCACCGCTGCGGCCCTCAAAGCGGCGAAACATCGTGAAGTGGACATTTCTTCGGGATCGAAAGTAGTCGAAGTAATCTTGTCAGAAGGTAAAACAACTGGTGTCCGCACCGATAAAACCACATACAACGCGCCTGTCGTCGTCAACTGCGCGGGAGCATGGGCCGGGCAATTTGGTCCAATACGAATTCCGACGCGGCCCGTGAAAGGGCAAATTCTCTGCGTGGTAGAGGGTCCAGCGTTACGGCACGTGATCCGGGCCAGCGATGTATATATTGTTCCCCGAAGCGACGGACGAATTCTCATCGGTTCCACCGTTGAGGAATCGGGGTTTGACAAACGCACGGACGCAGACGCAATTCTCCGCCTGCGTCTAGCAGCAATACATGTGGTCCCCGCGCTCAAGCAAGCGAGAATCTTAGAGGCGTGGGCCGGCTTGCGTCCCGGCACCCCCGACGACCTGCCAATTTTAGGTGACACGACTACTCCGGGATACTTCGTCGCGACCGGACATTTTCGTGACGGCATCCTGCTCGCGCCCATCACGGCACACCTGATGGCACAGGTCCTCACTGGGAAAAAGGCGGATCACGATCTTTCCCCGTTCTCTGCCGGACGTTTTCGAAACTGAACGGCTTGAACGATGCCCCTGCCATTTGCCTAGAAAAAACGCGCCTTCAGGCGCGCCGTCAGGATTAGCTAGAGAACAACGGCGGGGCTGAAGCACCGCCCCTTCAAAGCGATCTAGCGGGACAGAGTTTTGTCCGCGCGCACCGAAGAACTCGGAGAGTTAGCCCTAATCGACGCTCATGCGGCCCCGCAACTCCTGCGGCACGAATCGGAAGCTGATAGCTTGGTTTCGGAAAAGTAGATGCGGACATATCCTGAGCGCGCCCCGATGGGAAGATGGTGGCCGGGTTTCGGAGAGTAGATGCGGAATCACGAAACGCGCCTATAGGCCTGTCGTGCCACACCTTGTCCGCGCAAATCCTGTCGGCGGGCCGATTGTGAGCGCTAGGGCCTGATTTCGTCAACAATCCATTAGAATGCGATCGTGACACCTTAGATTCGGCTATGACGATATCCGTCAACCACGAAGAAGCGTTGGTCAAAGCGTTCATACCTGCTCACCGACAGGAACGCTTTCTCGAAATCATTGCGAGACCCAAAAGAGACGAAGCTCGTGTTGGTGGCAACGAATTATCCACGTGCGGCACATTCTACAGCTTCGTCACAACGGGTGAGCAGCGGGCAGAGTTTTACGTCTGTTATTTGGTGCGTCGTGGTGACCTTTGACTCGGCTTTGGGGATTTCGGACAATCAGAAGCAGCGTTGGACAAAGGTGTATCGGTCGCACACCGACAGGAACGCATTTGTCGAAACATGGATACACAAGAAGAGAGCGAAGCTCCTGACTGAGTTTCTCACTTTAAAGCTCTCAACCCGAAGTTCATGGTAGAGATTCCCTCGTATCAACAAAACCCGCTAACATTGGCGAAAATACTCAGAGCGGGTGCTAGGCGCCACCGTGCTCGTGATTCAGATATTCGATTCGAACGTCCAATATTGCATGACGGACGAAAAGTCTTGTCGCAAACACACGGTCTAGGTGGACAGCATCCACGTTTCCCTCCATCTGTGGTGCCGGCGAAATCGCGGCTACTTGAGGCTGAGGATAGCCAAAAGTAATGTATTGCGTCGAGCGCAGCCACTGAAAGCACTTCAGTACGGTCGAAATTCCTCATTCGTAATCAAGCGGCGCATCGTCCCAATGTTGCCACATCACCGTCAAAGATGTGCCTAGCGAGAAAGGAACTCCCAGAACGCCAGCATTCCAACCCGAAACCAGGTGGCTAGACAAGAGCGCGATACCGCAACTGCGTTGGCAAAGGAGAAAGCCTGACTGTTTCGGGACCGATTCTGTGCGAATCCACGTACTGCCGCGTCGAGGCGAAGTAGCAAACCATCCTCACCGATTTCGTGACGAATCAAGCGTGATCGAAATGATGTAGAGAGTGGTCCTCCCGCCTTCCTATGTCTGACTCTCCATGTAGCTCCCCATCTGACGATGATGCGATTGTCTCCTCGGCTCCGACACCTGAGCAGGTGCGCGACGCGACGAAGCGGTTTCAAGAACGGCTGAAGAGCGTGATGCGAGGTGGGCGCAGGTTCGAAATTGGTGCTGAGACTTTCTTGCGAAACAGATCCAGACAGCGAAAGAATAGCATGGGACGGTTACGTTGGTTTTATTAGGCGATCTTGCTGCGGCAGATCTGCCTGCGATCCAAACCCCAGACCAATGCAACTGGCGTCACCAAATAACCGATTACTATCAGGATTACCAAATATGATCTCTAGTGGAGATGCTCACAGCGGGGAGTGCCTCCGGCCCGTATTGTACGTCCCCCAGGATAGTTGGCGTAACATCGCCATAGTACTCATTGACTACTCTTTACGCCACCAATGGCGGGCCCATCAGTCATGTTTTGTCAACCTGACCAAAATCGGCGGAAATCAATCCCCGAGGCCATAAACTCTGCCCGGTCAGATATATTATTCCTCTCACTACCTATGCTCCGAAAGGAACTCAATGGCGTCTCCCGCGGTTGATTATGCTCGTGAAAATAAGCAGCGATTTTTAGGCGAGCTCAAAAATCTGCTTCGCATTCCCAGCATCAGTACGTTGACAGAGCATAAGGCCGATGTGCACAGGGCCGCCGATTTCGTCGCTACTGAACTCCGCCGCATCGGAATGCAGAATGTCGAAGTCATTCCCACTAAGGGTCATCCTCTGATTTATGCCGATTGGCTCAATGCTCCGGGGAAGCCAACAGCGCTCTGCTATGCGCATTACGATGTCCAGCCCGCCGAGCCTTTGGATGAATGGATTTCGCCTCCTTTCGAGCCGACCGAACGCAACAACAACGTCTATGCCCGGGGCGCAGTGGACGACAAAGGACAGTTATGGATGGAGATCAAAGCCGTCGAATCCCTCATGAGGGGGCATAAAGAAAGACTCCCCATCAATGTCAAATTCATCATCGAGGGCGAAGAGGAAGTAGGAGGCGAATCCATCGCGGCTTATGTCCGGAAAGAAAAGACCAAACTCCAGGCGGATTTCGCGCTGGTTTGCGATACCGAACTTTTCGCTCCGAATCTGCCGACGTTATGCGTGGGACTGCGCGGCCTAATCTACACCGAGATCGAAGCCATCGGCGCAAAAACAGACTTACATTCGGGAATGTACGGTGGGGCAGCCCCGAATCCCTTGTTCGGATTGATCGAAATTATCAGCAAGCTGAAAGACTCCAAGGGGCGCATACTAATCCCGGGCTTTTATTCCAAGGTAAAAGCTCCGAGTACAGCCGAATTGAAAGCGTGGAAGCGGCTTCCCTTCAATGAGGAGCACTACCGCAAGACCGAAGTCGGTTCGAATGTCCTCACAGGCGAGCCAGGCTTTTCCGTGCTCTACCGCACTTGGGCACGGCCCACGCTCGAAGTTCACGGAATGCCCGGCGGTTTCACCGCGCCCGGCGCCAAGACGGTGATTCCCGCCAAAGCTTCGGCAAAAGTTTCCATGCGCCTGGTCCCGAATCAAGACGCGGACGACATCCTCACTCGCTACAAAAATTACATCAAGAAACTCACTCCAAAAGGCATTCAGACGAATATCAAAATTTGGAGCAAAGGCCCGGCATGCGTGGTCGGCACCGACAACAAGTATGTGAAGGCTTCAACCGAAGCCATGCATGAAGTATTCAAAAAAGATACGGTTTTCATCCGCTCCGGCGGCTCCATCCCAATCGTAACGGACTTTCAGGACGTGCTGAAAATTCCATCCGTAATGATGGGATTTGGATTGCCTGACGACAATCTCCATGCGCCGAACGAGAAGTTCCACATTCCCAACTTCCATCGCGGCATTGAATCCATCTGTCTGTTCTTTGAGAAGTTGGGCGGAACGAAGAGTTAGTTTCAAGTTTCAGGTTTCGGGACATCCGCAGGCTGGCGCTAGTTCCGTTCCAGAAACACGAAACTTGAAACACAAAACTATTTACTGTTGTGGTGGCTGATTTTGCGAATCGCCTGGATTCGATTCTTCAGGCGGCACAGGGGTTCCGAACGCTTGTTGCGGCTGCCCCGCCTCTGGCGCAGTTTGAGCCACAGAAGGTTGGGTGGAACCGCACGGATAAACAACTGCTTCCGGAGCGCCTCCCTCCTTTGGCGTAAGAACTACTCGCCGTATCCCTCCCGGGTCGCGTTCCGAACCAACCACAATAAAGTTGAAACGGGAGCCATTCAACAAAGAAGCTAAGACCTCTTTCGGCGCGCCCGGACCGAGGTTGGTGAAAACTTCCTCGGACTCGGCGCCGGGAGGAATTGCAATTTCCGCTCCGGTTCGACGATGCACTTCAGCAAGAACCTCAGACAAGCTTGCCCTGTTCGAGCTGATGCTGAGCAGTCCATTTTCGAACGAGACCTGCATGCGCGGTACCTGACCCGCAACTGGAGAAACGGCCGGAGTTGCGGCAGGAATTTGTCCGGCAGCCTCCACTCGCCCATTAGAGACGATCCCCTGGTTTGTGGGACGTTCGATTGAAACAATCGTCTCGGGAGAATCATCAGACACAGGCTTGCGACTTACAGCCACTGAATTCGAAGCTCCGCCGGCAGCGATAGCAGCGCCAAATTTCACTACCACGGTGTTACCGGACGGAAACAGCTGATAAGGTTGCGCAGATTTCAAATCCAACACGATGCGCGTTACCAGAGGGTGCGAGGAAAACAGTCCCACACGCGCGTCTTTTACATCGCCACGATTTATATCGAGGTTGCGCAAGCCTTTGCCGGGCAATGCACCGGGGAAATCCAAGATCAGTCTGTCAGGGCCATGAATAGCTTGCGCTTTAGGCTTGAGGGGTCCGCTGGCGGAAATCTCCAGTTCCAAGGTGCTTCCTGCAAGGATGGAAATTTTGCGAATTGTCTCACCACCGTTTACAGCGCCCTCTGCTTGCGCAAATGACGTGCCCAGGCATAAAGCAAAGCCCACCGCTATCTTGAATGAATTATCCGCAAAACGTCGCATGGTTAAGATCAAATGTTAGCAGGGTTAGTGCGGCTATTGGGAAACTTCGGTACTTGTACCATGAGCAGGAAGTACATGGGTGGCAGAGTTTATTTCGGGAATCGAACCAATCGAATTCTTTTGAAGACCATTTTCGAACACAAAACCAGGGCGAAAATTTCTGCAAAAGCTAACGCAAACGCGCCGGGTTCTGGAACCGGCACTGACGGCGGCCCCGCCGGGGGAGTTGGGCCAGGACCGGATGACGTTCCACAGGTGCCACCGGAATTGACGCCATGGCTGCAACTCGATCCACCCGGAACCAGGGGAGACCCAATAGGAAGATATCCGCCGCCTAATGGCGATGATCCGCCTGGACCAAGGGCAAATAGGCCCGCAGGACCTAATGCTGGGCTGCCCCATCCTGGCCCGGGCCGGGACTCCAGCGCCGAATGAAAATTTTCTGGAAAAGGATCTCGCGTTGAGATCCCAATAGGCCCGTCAAATTGAGCCATGGTGGGCTCTTGCGAAGACGTCTTCTTCTGAGGAAGCGCTGACACTTGATTGCCGCAACGGGTTCGGGCCGTGAGTTTGCCGTCGGTAATGAGATTCTCTCCGGCATGAAGACTGACCTTCTTCGCCGTCCAATAGATTTGGTCTCCAATACGATAAGAAAGGTAAACCAGTCGAGATTCTTTCACCTTAATTACTCGTGCTTTCCGGAAATCGAACCCCGCATAATGTTCGCTGACAACCCGATCGCGAGCACTGGCAGACTGCAATTCCTCGGGAGAACGGACCCCGCCTGGAACAACGGAATATGGATAAATCACGCGTGGAGCGTCGGGTACGAATGAATTTCGTGGGGACTGAACAATTGCATCGAACTGAGGATTTTCTTCTAACTCGATCCGTTGGGAGTTACTCGCCCGCGACGAAAGAGATGACGAGTGCAGCAAAAAGAAAATTCCCCCGGCGAATACTGCGCCGGTTGCAACCAACAACAGAACTGCTGAACGGCTAATTTTCTTTCCGTTCCGCTTCCGACTTCTTCGACTTCTCAAAACAACTCCCTGGGGGGAAGCAACTCTCAGCGCATTATAGAGAGTCTGCTAATGTGCAACAGCAATTACATTTCCACAGAGGGCACTCAGAAGTTCATGAAAACAATCAGATCATTTTCGTAACGACAGGATTCAGTGGACAAACAGTGGAAATCATTTACCCACATTACCAAACTCGTTCTGATCTGGTTATTGTGATCGCTCGAATGAATCACCAAAAAACACGTAGCCCTAGAGGTCCCCGTCTGGGCGGGTGGGCGCAGGCCACCGGAGCAGCGACTAATTCTTATCCCCACCGCCATGCATGTTGCGGCACAGTTTGCAGTATGTCGGAGGTTCACTGTTGTCCACGCACGGTTCCGTCAATCTCATCTTTAGCACGCCATCCGTAAGACAGAGTGTTGAACTGACGGATCAATGCTTCTTGTTCTTCTTGGCGCTGCTCTTTTTCGACTCTTGTGGCTTCGACTTTGAAGGCTTCGACTTCTTGGTTTTTGCTTTAGTGGTTGACGCCTTCTTCGGCGCGACAACTTTCTTGGGCTGTTTGGTTGGCTTCGGTGGGGCAGAAACAACGGGCTTTGAGACCTCTTTTGCTACCGCTACTGGAACGACAGCCGCCGCCTCTCCCTTTCCCTTCTTCTTTCCCTTGCCAGCGACAGGGGCAATCGTCGCGGGCGCAACCTGCGTTGCGGCTGCAGCCGCCTTGGCACCGCGTCCGCGCTTCGTCGGAGGGGGCGGCGGTGGCGGCGGTGGCGGCGGCGCTAGCGGCTTCAAAAACTTCATGATCTCGGTATGCGAACGCAGTTTTCCATCAAGCAGCAACATGAAAACTTCATTGGCGATCTTGGGGTACTCCGCCATCTGCGGTGTTATGCGCAGTTCCGTCATCTCCAGGAGCGGAACTTTCTTTTGCACTTCCCGCCACTTGGTAAAGAAGTTCTTTATTTTCTGGTCAACCGCCTTCTGCCGCGAAGTGACCGAGAGGAATAGGGTCATTTCCGGCGGAGTTTCCGACAGCAGTTTCCACGTCCGGGATGGCGTTGCGGCTTCTTTCCCGGAAAGCCGCTTCGCCAGGGCTTTCGCACTGTCTTCTATCGTCCGCCAGGCTTCGACCAAATCCTTGCGCGGAATCAGCCTGCGGATTTCCGACACGTCCTTGTCGCCAAGTTTCGCGGTCAGAAAGTGCAGCACCGCAGCCGCAGGGTCCGTTGGATATCCCAACTCGCTCATCTGCTGCCGGGTTTTCAATAATTCCGACAAACCCGCCGTATCAACTTTTGGGATGGTCCAGTGCTGATTCAATACTTTCAGCCACTGCTCTTTCTCCAGCGCCCGAATAATGTTCAGCGGATCATCTTCATAAGCCAACTGCTCGATCTCTCGACCAATCGCCTTGGAGGTTATGTATTCGATGTACTTATTTTCTTTTGCGGATTCAAATCGAGCCTGCGTGCGCTCCTCAAGCGGCCATTGAAAACGGGTGGCGAAGCGAAGCGCGCGAATAAGCCGGGATGGATCTTCCACGAACGCATAATTGTGCAGGATACGAAGGGTCTTGGTCTCAATGTCGGCCGCACCATTGAAAGGATCCATCAACAATCCGCGCGACCCAGGATTCAGTGACAATGCCATCGCATTGACCGTGAAGTCGCGCCGCCGCAGATCTTCAATGATCGTGGCGGGCGAAATAACCGGCGGCTTCCCGGTTTTTTCGTATCGTTCTGTGCGCGCGCTGCTGATCTCCGCACGAACATTACCCGGCAACACCAGATATAGTGTCTTGAGATCATCGTCCGCTCCAGACATGGTCGCGCCGGCGCGTTCAAGCTCTTTTTGAAGTTTGAGAGGATTGCCCTGAACCGTGAAATCAAGGTCGCGAATTGCGAATCCGCTAATAATGTCGCGGACCGCCCCCCCGGTAAGGTAAACATTCATGCCAGCCGCGCGGGCAATGTCTTGTACCAGCGTTACGCCACGTTGCTGGTCCGGCGTCAGCCGGATTTCCATCGTATAAATGTAGTCAGCCATTCGTTATTGACGGAATCTCGCCGTCGTCACCCGGTCCAAGAGCGCGCATTGATTTCCACAGGCAAAACCCGCAAGCGAAGCTATCGCCCCAAGTATATTTCGGCGTAAATCACTCTAGCCGCTACACTTAGATTGAAAAGGATATGTGCGGCAAACTACAGAAAATAACACAACGTTGTCAGTTTGGCTACTACCAACGGGATACTCCGCGAATTTAATGTCTAAAATGAGAGAATCGGGTTGACACTGGGCTTAAAAGTTCGATTTTACAATCGATTCCGCACCCTAAACTATGCCATCCACCCACAAAAAGGTCGTGGTTCGCAAAATGGATCGCGACACCATCAACGGATACGTCGCGCCCTCCAACTTCGTGAACGAGGGCAAGCTGGAACTTCTCAACACCGCCGGAAACGTTGTCAGTATCGAACTCAAAGATATAAAGGTCGTTTATTTCGTTCGCGAGTTTGGAGAGACCGAAGCACCAAACCGCAAGACTTTTACCACGCGTCCCCGCACCGAGGGACTTTGGGTGAGGTTGAGATTTAAGGATAATGAAGTCCTCGAAGGCATGATGCCCAATGATCTCTCAGTCAACATGCCCGAAGGATTTCTAGTGAATCCCCCTGACTTGCGCTCGAACACTCAACGCATATTCGTCCCCAGAAGCGCTCTGGAATCGCTTACCGTACTCTCTGTGATAGGAGCCTCCCGCCGCCAAAGAAAGGCCCCGTCCGACGTGCGCCAAGTGCCCATGTTCGGCGAATAGTTCGAGGATCGGCTTGTGGAACGAATCGAACACTCTTCGTCCCCCCAATGGAAGACGACCAATCAGAAGTTACTGCAAGGTCACCAGTACTTGAATAACCCCGCTTCCATGCGCTAAAGGTTCCAAGGCTTTTCCCAGAACTGCGCCGACCATTTTATTTCTATCCGTTCCCTTCATGGCGTAGCCTTCCTTGCTCGAAGTAACCAGCAAATCGCCAGCATGGATCGCGCCATTCGCGGCCGTCACTTTGCATGGCACGACGCCAACCACCGCCAGCGGGACATCCGTCTTTGGCGCTTCACCTAATTGGTATGGACTTGCCAGAACACCCGGCTTCGTCGAATAGATCCCTGCAACCAGCGTCGAATAGGATCTAGCCGTGCGGGTTAGGCGGCGCGTTGCGCTCTGGTCAATCACAAGAACGTCTCCGGGCATGTATTCGGTGGAATGACCTTTCACCGAAAATGCTTCGGCGAAGTCGGCGCCGCTCGTCTTATATCCTCCATCGGCGTAAACGGTGCCATTGCGATCCACCCGGAAAACATTGGACGTATAATTTGAAGCAAGGCCGACAAAAAGATCCTCGTTAACGGGCCCGGGCTGAGCCTGAAACCTCCCCGCATACGCGCCCGACGGATCAACCGTGAAAGCTTGCTGCATATTTCCGTTGGTGTCGAGATATTGGCCAACCAGGATTACGTTGTAGCCGCCATTGTCGGTAGCATCCTGCTCAAAGACGCCGGGGATGCCGCAGCAACTTTTGCCTGCCCGCCCGTAAATTGCGATGCCGCCAAAATCGAGCGAATCAATTTGCCCCAGAACTGCCGTTCCAAAATATTGAGCGTGCCCGTAAACTCCAATTCCATTTTCGCTGAAGTTGCTGAAGCCGGCCACGCCAGTCGAACTGCCGGTATTAGCCATGCCTTCTCCGCGCACCGCGACGCCTGCTGGACTATACGTGCGTCCCCATACCCCGTTGTTGTAACCGCTCGTTCCCGTAGCCTGTCCGAAGACCGCTCCCACAGGCCCGGTAGAAGAAGTGTTGGACGTAACTCCAAAGCCGCTTCCGGACTGCTGGACGTTAACCACTTGAGTTGAATTTGAGGCGCTGAAATTGGTCGCGCCCTGAGTTTGCCCCGCCGCAAAACTCGCAAGCGCGAACAATAAACTGACGCCAATAAACTCTGCTAAACCGCATTTGATTTTCATGGGATTCACCAGTGAACTTCCTTTGATGGGGCGTGAAAGCCCCTATCCGTGCGGGTTTTAGAGTATTTCGGTAAGAAAAGAGTTGCTTATCTCGCTATCTAAGCGCCACGGCACACCGGGCATCAAAAAGTAAGGCAATCAACTTACCTCAGTACTAGATGTTCTTGATTCCTTTCTCCGGGCTGCCCAGCCTTTTGCGCTCTTGGCAAAGGCTGGGCTATAAGTCATGTGCTCCTGGGGCTTCCCGCATCGCGAGACCTGGAGCTTCGCCCGTTACCCTTTTACAACCATGAGTTGGTTATCAACCGAGAAAACTCCCGCCACACCGTTCGCTCGGATGCCGGCGATGTTTCTGTCCATCTCATTGGACACCGCGCCCACTAGCGTGACATGCCCATTGCCCACGATGATGCGGATAGACTTATTGACGCCCAACGCATATCTCTGGAGAGCAGGATACCCATAAATCGTGCGGAACAAGCGGACCCTCAAGCCATTGTCCATAAAAGACAGTGGCAGCACCTGAATCTGATTATTCACGTGCTCCACACCTTCGATTCTCTTAATCGCGTTTCCCGCGTCATTCTTGAGCACTGGGTTCGTCACTTCGCCAGCGAGCGTGACGTTGCCATTTGCGTCCACCGCGAATGTCATGTAATCGAACACGTTCACATAGGGCAGCATGTTCAACTCATGTTTAACCTGTTTGGCAACAGCCTTTGTCCCTCGCGCAGTCGCCATTGCATTCTGCACGGAGAACGACAGCGTTGACGCAATCATTCCAATACTAAAAACAAACGTTTGCAGCTTCATATTCGATCCTCTCTTTGAGTTCAAATTCGTTACCGAAATTCCAATTCGAGATAAACAAGGGCCGCCCATAGCTGATGTTGCGCCACGAACAGCCCGTCCGACTAAGTCGAGTTGTTCAGTTCGTACTACCGCCGGTAGCCGTAAAAATCACGCCGGGCAACAAATCGTCGCCCATACCCGCGACCGTAGTACGGCGCCGGCACATAAGCGTGCCGGTATATTGGAGCGGGCCCAAATGCCACAAAAGGCCCCGGTGTGAAATACGGACGCACAACATATCCGGGGGCTACATATCTTGGCCCGATATAGCCGTAAGTCCGTACCGGATGAACGTAAACCGGACCTCCGATCCCGACTCCAACTACAACGGCAGCGTTCGCCTTCGGTGCCGCCGCAGAAGCCAGCACCACAGCCAGTCCCAACACCATGAGTAAGCTTGTTTTCTTCATCGGATCACCTCCGCCCTACATCAGTGGAAACACGCTTTCGAGCGGAAAGTTATGCCGCGGGCAGGTAAAGAATTGTCAAGCTATCTCGGACAATTAGAGATGTCGCGTGTCGAACCCTCGTCTCTTCCATGTTTTTAAGGCGACAAGGCGGAGATTCTTTCATTTACACGAACGCTCGGATGCCCCAGGTCTCTCCGTGTTTGCGAGACCTGGGAATCTACTTCACGTGCGGAGGGGAATAACCGCGGGCGGGTTCCAATCTTTGCGCCGGAGCGAGTATTACTGCGGCTAACCAAAGATATCTTTGACTTTGCCTAGTAATGTCCGATGTTGCGGGTTATTTTCAATCTTGGTGATTCCTTCCAGCTCTTGCAGTAACTCGCGCTGGCGTTTGCTGAGCTTTTGCGGAGTCTGCACATGGATCTCCACGAACAAATCCCCTTTGCCATGACCGTTCAGCATCGGGACACCCTTGCCCCGGATGCGAGTCCGAGTTCCCGACTGCGTGCCGTCCGCCACCTTCATTTTGTGTTCGCCTTCGAGCGTGGGGATGGAAATCTCGGCGCCCAACGCAGCTTGTGCAAAAGAAATTGGAATAACGCAGTGCAGGTCATTACCTTCGCGCTCGAAAAAGGGGTGTTCCTTCACATGGAGCACGACGTACAGATCACCAGCGGGCCCTCCATGAAGCCCACTTTCGCCGAGTCCAGTGAAGCGGATGCGCGTGCCGTCCTCGACCCCGGCAGGAATCTTCGCATCCACTGTTTTCTGCCGCAGCACTCGTCCTTCACCCTTACACTTTGTGCAGGGATCCGTGATGACACTGCCTAGTCCCTGGCATGTGGGACACGTCCGCGTTACGCTAAGGAACGATTGCTGATAGCGCACCTGCCCTTGGCCGCCGCAGGTTCTGCACGCCACCGGGGTTTTACCTGGCGCAGCGCCTGATCCCTTGCAGTCTTCACACGTTTCGTGACGCCGGACCGTGACAGTAGTGTCAGTGCCGAATACCGACTCCTCGAATTCCAGCGTGATGTCTTCGCGTAAGTCCGCGCCGCGCTGACCTCGGCCTCGTTTCCGCGAACCCCCGCCAAAAATATCACTGAAGCCGAAAAAGTCTCCGAAGATGTCGCTGAAGTCATGGAAAATTGCCGGATCAAAACCCGCGCCGCCCCCACCCGAGTTTCCGCTGACGCCCGCATGCCCAAAACGATCGTAGAGAGCGCGCTTTTCGCTGTCGGCGAGAATTGCATAAGCCTCACTCGCCTCTTTGAATTTCTCCTCCGCGTCAGGGTTATTGGGATTGCGATCGGGATGGAACTGCATTGCGAGTTTCCGATACGCGCTCTTAATGTCCTGATCGCTCGCCCCTCGTTGCAGTCCGAGAATGTCGTAATAGTCGCGTTTCACGTTGCTAGTCAGAATAATCTTCCCCCAAATACGTAATGCTCATTGTCGCGGGTTTCTCGCAACCTTCACCATGGCGGGCCGTATCAAGCGGTCCTTTAACTTGTACCCGCGCTGGAGCTCAGCGATCACAGTTTGATCATCGGCATCTCCGGTATCCACCATTTCGATAGCCTCATGCAAATGAGGATCGAAAGTCTCTCCCTTTGCTGGAATGGGACGCAATCCAAGCTTTGTCAGCGCGTCCTGTAACTGTTTGTAAATCAGGTCAATCCCATTGCGAAATTCGAGATCTTGCAGGCGGCTTTTCTCAGGCGGGTTCGCATGTAGCGCGCGCTCGAAGCTATCCAGGATTGGCAGTAACGCTTTGATCGCGTCGGCTTGCGCATAATCCCGGTATTCTTGTTGTTCTCGCACTGCCCGCTTGCGTGCGTTGTCGAATTCGGCCTGCGCCCGCGCCAGTCGATCCAGCAATGTGTTACGTTCAGCGGTAACTTTTTGCAGCTCACTTTCGCCAAACGAAGACGTACCGCGATCAGCAGAGGTTTCGATAGGGCCAACGTCAATAGGGTCACTTGAAGACGGCAACTCTCGCTCTGCGTCCAGTTCAGCTGGTACTACTTCCGATTTTCCATTCCTTCTTACCATTTCACTCATTCACCATTTTCATTCAGAATTTTGTCGAAGAGGCGCGCAATGTATGAGACTGCGGTCATCGTATGTTCGTAATCAATTCTTGTCGGACCAATTACCGCCAGCGATCCGCGAACCTCACCGCCCACTCGCGCGGGTGCGCCAATTAAAACAAGGTTGCGCATGGACGGCATCGCCTCATCCAATCCTATGACCACGCGCACGGCTTCCTGTTTGGCGTCAAGATACGCGCCCAAAAGTTCGACAAGTTTTTGCTTTTCTTCCAGCGTTTTCAACAGTTCCTGCAACCGCTCCCGATCCTGTTCGCCCGAAACTAGGTTCGCCGTCCCATCCACAAAGATGGTTTGACTTGCATCGTCGGCAACCAGGGCACCTTGCCGGTATAACTGCGCTACCGACGTCATGAGCCGGTCGTATTCACTGCGCTCCTGCTCGAGCCGGCGCGCCAATTCGGCGCGCAGCGCCTCCATTGTCCATCCCCGGAAGTTTTCATTGATGAACCTCGCGGCCGCGTCCAGATCAGATTGCGGCAGATCAAGCCGTAGCACGCGATCGCGCACCAGCCCCGATTTCGTAACAACTACCGCCAACACCTTCTGGTCCCCGAGCCGCGAAAAATAAACATGCTCCAGAGCGTTCTTCGGCCCGCGGATCGCAACTGCAACACCAACGTTGCGGGAAATGAGCGAAAGGACATGCGAAGTCCGTTCCATAAATTCCTGAACGTCCGTGACGCCCTGCAATGATCCTTGGATCATGTTCTCGTCTTCATTCGAGAGATGAGCCTTGCCCGTAATTTGTTCAACGTAATACCGGTACGCTTCCGTGCTCGGCACTCTTCCCGCGGAAGTATGCGGCTGTTCAAGGAAACCAGCATCGGCTAAGTCCGCCATGACATTGCGGATGGTCGCAGGACTGAGTCCTTCACGATTCGATCGCGCTAAAGTCCGCGAACCGACTGGTTCTCCTGTGGCGATAAATGTCTCCACAATGGCAGTCAGAATCTCGCGTCCCCGCTCGCCAATTGGAGTTCCAGGCTGCATATTAGATCTTTTAACAGAATGAATTACGGCTTCGGCAGGCTATCGTCTAGTGGCGCACAAAAAGTAAATACTTTATATCCAAACGGTTGCGCTCTACCTACCAAACTCCCCGGCTGTATTGATTCTAGGAACGCCACATCAGAGCTGTCAAGGTAACGCTGGCCGGCGATCTCCGCGACGAATACAACAATATATTGATGCGAAAAACGGGAGAAAGGAACCAGTGGCTATTGGATTTGAATGACACCTTCCGACGCTGCGGCTTTAATATCGTGGACCCGCTCGACCACCTTGCGCGCGAATGTGAACAAGGATTTCGCGTGGGCTGAGTCTTCGCCGTTAAGCACCGCCGGTTTTCCGCTGTCTCCTGCTTTGCGGATTTCCGGGTCTAATTCAATACTTCCCAGGAAAGATACGTCGAACTGGGCAGCAGTCTTTTCCGCCCCTCCACGCGAAAAGATATCAATCTCAGTGTGGCAATGTGGACATGTGAAATAGCTCATGTTCTCGACCATTCCCACGATGTCAACTTTCATCTGACGGAACATTTCGATGGCTTTGCGCGCGTCCTGAAGAGCAACATCCGATGGAGTCGAAACCACAATAGCCCCGGTGAGAGGGACAGTCTGGATCAAAGAAAGTGCCACATCACCCGTTCCCGGCGGCAAATCTACGATCAGGTATTCGAGTTCCCCCCAAATCACCGACCCCAAAAATTGCTTGATGATGGAATGAAGCATCGGCCCGCGCCATATCAGAGGCTTATCCCCGGGATTCAGGAAGCCTACTGAAATTACTTTCAGTCCGTGCACCTCAGGCGGTTCGATGCGATTGTCGCCGAGCACCTTGGGCTGCGCGTTGATTCCCAACATCAGCGGCACGTTGGGACCGTAAATATCCGCGTCCAAGAGTCCAACTTTGTGTCCTAACTGAGAAAGCACCAACGCGAGGTTCACCGCGAGCGTAGTTTTCCCAACTCCGCCTTTGCCGGATCCAACTGCGATGATGGCATCCACTCCAGGCAATGGTTGCGGCGCGGGAGCCTGTTGACCGGGACGGGGAGGCATAGATGCGTTCAAGGATTTTCTTTCGACTGTGCTGCGGAATACTTCCCAGTAAAGGATTATACAAGCGTTTGGCGGGTATCGCCGACTCGGCTGCGCAGGATTGCGCTAACTGAATGCCTCTCGCGCGAGGGACGCCGAATGCGGCAGGGAAGTTCGCTAAATGACTTCGACCACGGTTCAACGTCCTT
Organism: uncultured Acidobacteriaceae bacterium; assembly: GCA_963720075.1. Classification (GTDB taxonomy): domain Bacteria; phylum Acidobacteriota; class Terriglobia; order Terriglobales; family Acidobacteriaceae; genus PALSA-188. Next base: position 644,262 of record CAVREG010000019.1, read on the forward strand.
GGTTCTTACGCCGCCGCTCCAACTCGGTCCGGCGAATGTCTCGCCGGCGACCGGCGTCATCGTAACGGCGCTGCTCCTCCGGAGTCTCAGGAACAACTGCTGGAACCTGCAAATGCCGTCCGCCCGCGTCCACGGCTACAAATGTCAAATAAGCGGAACTCACGTGCTCGCTTGTATCCACGATGTAATTCTCAACTACTACTTTCACGCCAACTTCCATCGAAGTGTGGAACACGCGATTGACTGATGACCGCAGTATCACCAGATCGCCGACGTGCACCGGCACCCAGAAATCCAGATGATCAATGGCGGCCGTGACCACATAGTTTCTCGAATGGCGATGTGCGGCCATGGCTCCGGCAAGATCAATCCAATGCATAAGACGCCCGCCAAGCAGATTGTTGAGAGGATTCGCGTCGTTTGGCAAAACTATTTCCGTCATCTCGGACTGCGAATCGCGAACCGGCCGCGGCAACATCAGATCATCATTCTGGGGCATGGGCATTTTCCTGGGTCAATTAATTGGGTTCCTTGATTTCTGAGGTTGAGGCGGACACGCGTTCGAGACCCGGATCAACAGGAAGCGGTTTGCGTGACAAATAAGATTGAACGTAACAATCCGCCATTTTCTGAATACGCTCGTTGGGATGGAGCAATGTCCATCGTTGAATCGCGAGCATATACTCCAGGGTGCCGTGTCCCGCAGGACCATGTTGGAATTCAAGAACGAAACACAATACGATATGCGCGTCGGAATGGCGCACCACCGAGAAGCGTACAGCATCGCAATCGCGCTTTTCGGGCAAACGCGGGCAATGCGTAGCGTATCCGAGGTTGCAATGGTCTTTTATTTCTTCACAGGCGGGCTGATATCCCTCGTGCCCGGGCGCCCCGCAATAGCCACTCCATCCCGTGCCGAGAGGCAATCGCGAAGGATGAAGCCACGCGATGTTGTCAGCTCGATTCGTCGGCACAAAAAACGGGCACGCCAATATTTGTTCTCCTTCTGAAATGTTGTGCCACTAACCAGCAGATGGACTGTTGCAATTGTACTCACCGAAAACAAGGCTCGCCAGTGTATGCAAAGAATACCCGTCTTTATTCGCAATTCGCACGCATCGAAAAAAGGATGGAACAGCATATTCACCAATACTACCTTCCGTTAACTTCGAAGGCTACGCGGCCGTACCGAGTCGTGAGGCATAATCACCTGTCAGAGGGAGCGGGAAGGGAGTGGGAGCCGTGAAAGTTTCGAGATAGGCGCAGAACCAAGTCCCGCTAATTCCGTCAATCCATCGCACCCAGCAAGGAGCCGGAGGATGAGCGAACATACCGTTCCGTGGCGCAAATTCACCACGCATCTTGTCATCAACGTCTTAATGCTTGTCGCGCTTAGTATCGGATACGAGGCACACGCATTCGCTGGTCCATACGCTGGGGCGAAGACTCTGAGCCGTAACAAAGGCCCAGGCAACGAAGAGTTGGTTCTCGATTCCACCATCACGATCCTTGAAACTCCCGACACGCCAGAGCCCATTCTGCGAGCCACGCAGGACCTCGCCTCCGATTTCCAGAAAGTGCTGGGCAGGAAGCCTAGACTAATCAGCCGCGAGCAAGATGCCGGACCGGTGACGATTCTGATTGGTGAACAGTCGAAGCTTCCGGAAGATATGCATCCCGCGAATTTGACTGCACCGGAGTCGTTTTCGCAACAACGAACTGGAACAAGACTCGTCCCGGCAAAGTAGTGCTGCTCTCTGGCCCGGATGCGCGCGGGACCATTTACGCCATCTACGAGTTCTCCGAAAAATATCTCGGCATTGATCCCCTATATTTTTGGACAGACCGCCAGCCTGCGCACCGAACTTCCGTCGAACTTCCATCATCCCTCGCAAGGGTTTATCCCGCCCCTGTCTTCAAATATCGCGGCTTCTTCATCAATGATGAAGATCTATTAACCGGATGGGCGCCCGGGCAAAAAGATAAAACTGGAATCTCGCTCGAAGTGTGGGACAAAATCTATGAGACCACGCTCAGACTCAAGGGAAACATGGTCGCTCCCGGAACCTGGATTTTTCCTGACGATCCGCAAGTCCAGTTGGCAGCCAGGCGCGGCTTGATTGTCACCCAGCACCATGCGATTCCTCTCGGTCTGAACGTCGCGCGCTGGCCCAGAGATGTGCCCTATAACTACACCACCAATCCAGAAATTCTTGAGCGGGCGTGGAAGAACGCTGTCAATTCTTACCTGCCAGACCAGGAGGTACTGTGGTCGGTCGGATTGCGCGGCCTATCGGATGTCACGTATGCCTCAATGGACCCCAGCGTCAGGAATAACAACAAGGCCTTAGGCCAGCTCATCAGTAAAGCGATAGCCGATCAGATGAGCATTGTGCGTTCCGTCCGCCCCCGATGCAAAGTTTGTGACCAACTTGTGGCAAGAGGGAGCAAGGCTTGTTCCAGCAGGGCGATCTGAAAATTCCCCCCGAGGTCTCCACGGTGTGGGCCGATGACGGTTATGGATATCTACAAGACAACGGTGAAGTGACCGCTGGGCAGGGCATATACGATCACGTCGCCATGATGAATGGACGAGCAAATCAGCTCACCGAGATGGTTCCGATCGAACGCAGCTTTTCGGAACTTGGCCACTATATCAAAGCCGGGGCCACGCAATACTTTCTCTTAAATACCAGCGATATTCGCCCGGTCACGATGTCCATTAAGGCGGTTATGGATGTCGCATGGAAAGGGCTTCCGCCGGGCACTGATTCAGCGGATGAGTTCTACAAGCAGTGGTCTTCCGACGAATTTGGACAGAAGGCCGCGCCCAGGCTGGTTGAGCTTTACAAGGAATATTTCGAGGCTCCTGCGCATTTTGGCGAGCCGTCCCGTGAATACGGCGATCAGCTTTATCACACAGAAGCGCGGCGAATGTTGCTGACTTACATGATTGACTCGCCACTCTACACGATCCCGAGTCAGGCGCCGAAGTGGGAACCTCCGCGAGTTCTGGATGGGCAATCTGGATTCGGGCCGAATCGAATAGTGGGGAAAGAATGGCTGGGTCAGGCCATCACTAGAGAAATCCAACAGTGCGGCGATGCGCAGCGTCGATGGGACGCGGTCTGGAAACACGCTCTCGCGATTGAGCCACTTGTTCGACCCTCTCGCATGCCGTTTTATCACGCCCAGGTGCTCGCCATGGTTTCGATTAACCGTGACAGCAATCGCGTTTTGTTCCTGGTATCAAAGTCTATTCAGGATGCTCAAAACGGTAAGAAGGACGCAGCTCGCGCAGAGGCTCGTCAGGCCATCAGCGCATTAGACGAGATCCAGCTTGAAGAAACCGCCGCGGAATACGGTAAGTGGAAAAACTGGTACCGGGGGGACTGGCTGACCGGCATCTACCGGACACGGCAAACCCTTCAGACTTTTTCCAATTTTCTGGACGACCCGCAGACTCACCTCTCCCCGCCAATTTTATGGGACGGATGGGAAGCTTATTACCACATCATGCAATACGAAGGAGATCGTTCCGCTGATGTGAAGTAGTCTTGCATCACCGGTCTGCGTAGTAACCCGCTCGGGCCTGTACCGTCAGATTTTTCTGTTTCGTAGTCAGTTGTATCTTGCGATAGTTAGGCGCATCTGTGGCCGCCATGTCGGGGGTATAGCCGAGACTGTATTGGTTGCGCAATTCTTCTTCTATCTGGGAATAAATCTGGTCAATCGGCTGCTTCTTGGAAACTTCAAACAGCCGGCCACCCGTTTCCTTCGAGATGCGATCGAGAATCTTTTTGCCGTCCGGTCGCGGCCCCTCTTGATGTCGGCCTCCTCCGCCTCGCCGGCCGCCACCCATCGGACCGCCGCCCATGGGACCTCCCATGCCGCCTCCACCCATGCGAGGAGAACCAAACCTTCCCCGGTCCTGATTCATGTCATCATCTTTGAAAAGTATCGAATAGACCACTGTGTCCGCTCGTTGTGACGTCTCGATTGCCGTCTCCAGACTTTCTTTGCTGCCCCGGTCAACTCCATCAGAAAGCACAATCAGCGCCTTACGTCCCTCCTGTTTTTTCATCAACTCATCGGATGCCAGGTAGATGGCATCGTAAAGCAGAGTGCCGCCCCCGCCGAAATGCCTGCCCGAGCCGCGCCCTGAGCTTGGATCAGAATCGTCCGGGTCATTTCCTCCGTTGCTGGCGCGCACCAGCTGCGGCGTTTGAAGCGAATCGAGCGCGGCTTCCAATTTTTCATGCGAGCCAGTCAGGTCTTGCAGAAGTTCGACTTCTTTGTCGAAGTGAATTACGAACGCTTTGTCCTTATCTTCACGTACCATCTGGTCCAAAAAGGCGTGGCTTGCGCTCCGCTCCTGTTCGAGAACCCCGCGCTGACTCAAACTTGTATCCACCAGCAAACCGAGTGTGAGCGGAAGATCGGTTTCTTTTGCGAAATAGCGGATGGTCTCTAGCCGCCCGTCTTCCGTCAACACAAAATCGCTTTGCGTGAGGTTCGGAACGATCTTCCCATGCTTGTCCCGCACCGTCGCGAGCACATTAACTACGTTGACACGCACCGACACGGTTGTGGCGGGCTTGCCAGGGTGTGACGTTGAGTCCTCTTGGCCAGGGGCTAATTGCTGACTGGGGGACGGGTTCGCATTTGGGCTGGCTGCCAATTGTGCCACCGAAGTGCTTACAAAGGTGATAACAATTGCCGAGGAGATCGCGCAAGAAATCAGCGTCGAGATCAGACCGGTGAGGGGTATATAGCGATTTATCTTAGACAGCATATTTTTTCTTATTAACCATGGATTCGAATCCGAAAAGAAACACTACTCCACTTACTGAGAAACCAGATGTAAGCCGATGGTTGTGAATTGGATTGGTAAAAATTTGTAAAGGTCCACGCCTAATATCCGCGATCTTAATTTCCCAGTGAAGCTCATCCGCGGAAAAGGATGCTCGGCAGAAACCGAAACAGCCAAACTACGGCTAGAAGGGTAAGAGACGCAACGACCCAGATTTTCAATACTTGCTCCCAATCGAGCGGGAGCCTTTGTAAAACTCTCATTTGGTTCGAGAACAACGCAGGCTTCCTTTCCACAAGAAACGTGCCGGTCGGAATAAGTGGAAGCCAGAGCAATACAACGAATACGGTTGTTTTGAACTGTTCCGTACCGGTTTCCGGATTGTAGATACGCTCAGCTTTTCCAAATCGCTTGCGTCCAATACCATAAGTGTGAACCACAAATAGCTTTCCTGGGTCCCGGCTCTGCTCTTCTATCCGCTGCGCTTCCTCCTCACGAAAAGCCTTTAATCGTTCTGTATTGCCGATTCGTCGCCGGGCGAGTTCGTCTCTCAGGACGGCATTGGCCTCGGGTATCAGTTGTTCTGAGTCGACCGCCAATCGCAAAAGTTCATCGTCGGTCCTATCCCGGGATTCCTCTGCGAGCTTCTGAATTTCCACGCACGAATCTTAGCCTTGGCTCGGGTTCACGCACAAGCGTGCTTGCGTGGCTTTCAGAATGTGACAACTTCACTCGAACGGCGGTCTCGAGTTCTTTCTCCGGCGGAGCACCGTTTCGCAGAGCCTTGCATCTCATGCCCAGAATGTTCTATCCAATGTTCGGTACTGGATGGCTTCAGCGATGTGCTTCGGTTCGAGCGCAGGAGAGCAGTCGAGGTCAGCAATCGTGCGCGCCACTTTCAGGATGCGATCGTGCGCACGAGCAGTGAGCCCCTGTTGCGCCATGGCGCGTTCCAGCAGTCGTTCGCAATCGGCGGAAAGTTCGCAAAAAGTCCGAATGTGGCGCGGTGCCATCTGCGCGTTGCAATAGATCTTAGCGTTGGGAGATTCTGAGAATCTTTTCAATTGCGAATCTCTCGCGCGCATGACTCGTTCGCGGATGGTAGCGGAGCTCTCCGGCTCGGATCCCGACCGCATCTCTTTGTAGTTAACCGCTGGCACGTCAATGTGGATGTCAATGCGATCCAGCAGCGGCCCCGATATTTTCGACATGTAGCGTTGAATAATCGGAGGCGTGCAGTGACATTCCCGGCTGCGGTCGTTGAAATATCCGCATGGACAAGGATTCATCGCCGCAGCCAGCATGAAGCGGGAAGGGAAGGTCAGCGACATGGAAGCGCGGGCGATGCAGACCGTGCCATCTTCCAGCGGCTGCCGCATAACTTCCAAAACGTTTCGCGGGAATTCTGGAAGCTCGTCGAGGAACAAGACGCCATTATGCGCGAGCGAAACCTCTCCGGGACGTGGCACCGCTCCTCCTCCAATTAAGCCCGCGTCCGAGATTGTGTGATGCGGCGCGCGGAACGGACGCACGCCTACCAATCCGGCTCCGGCGTCGAGTACTCCAGCCACGCTGTGAATTTTCGTTGTTTCGAGCGCTTCTTCAAACGTAAACGGCGGCAGGATGGTCGGCATACGTTTCGCCAGCATAGTTTTGCCTGATCCCGGCGGCCCAATCATCAGAATATTGTGGCCTCCGGCGCAGGCGACTTCGAGGGCGCGCTTGGCGGTCTGCTGTCCGCGAACGTCTTTGAAGTCCACAGAAAATTGTTGCGACTCGCTCAGTAGAGTTTCGCTGTCCACGTTCAGTGGCTGAATGCCGTTGCCGGTGTTCACGAAGCGGATCACATCCAGCAATGACTTCACTGGATAAACCGAAACGCCCCCAACCATGGCGGCTTCTTTAGCATTGAGTTCAGGAACGATCAGCTTCGATATCTTCTTTCCCCGCGCCTCGATTGCGATCGGCAACGCGCCGCGAACCCCGCGAATACCTCCATCAAGCGAAAGTTCGCCGACGAACAGGCAATCCGGCACTTCCTTCTTATTTAACCCGCCATAGGCGCCAAGGATCCCCAGCGCCATCGGCAAGTCGAAGCCCGAGCCTTCCTTGCGGATATCAGCCGGCGCAAGATTAATGGTGATATGGGTGAGCGGAATGTCGTAGCCGCAATTCTTCAGCGCGGCACGCACCCGGTCGCGGCTTTCGCGCACTGCCGCGTCGGGAAGCCCGACCGTATGGAAGTGGTCTTCACTTGTCTTGATTCCAGAAATATCAACTTCGACTTCAATGATGCTGGCGTCAATTCCATACACGGCGGCGCTGAGAGTTTTATAAAGCATAGGTGCGGACACACGCCTCCGCGCTCTGACCTTAACTGATGTCTATAAGGAAAGGTTGTGATTAATGTCACAAATCAAGCTTGATTCCCTGAACAGGAAACCTGCAAAACGGGCAGAGGCTGAAATCATCCGCGTTTTTCAGCGGTCTTGCGTGACCGCTCTTCGATAATCGTCGGCGGTTGTTCGGTAACAGGGCAGCAAGTCATTTCGATCATTAGGAGCTAACGCTGGCGGCCCAGTGGCATACTTTGAGCCAGAGTGCTTTTCGTCGGTTTGCGGCCAGGTCATTTGCAACAAGGTTTCATCGCATGCGGGATCACGAGTTACGCGAAGTTTATATACCTTCGAGTTATCCAGACCATAATCGGTAAGGCGTGGCTGGTAAGGAAGAGATTCGTAAACGAGTTTTATAAGTTCCCGGTCGCCTTTCTTAATGCGCCTCTCGGCAATAAAAACCTCATAATTAGAAAAGTAAGAAGAGTTGGGCAAACTCACCGCCAATCCTATAACGCGTATCGGGAGTTCTATGCTCGCGGGTATGTTCGAGTTGTCAATCTTCGGCGCGGACGAAGCCTCGCTGACACCCGATGCGGCTGAACCTTTTTCGATGGCGGTGAGTTCATCCTGAAGGGAGGACGAAGGCGGAAGCACCTGTTGACCGGCGCCGGACAAGGAGGCTTCGCCTCGGCTTCCAGCTGGGTTTCCCGTGCCGCCAAGTGACGGAGGTGGCGCGACGGCTCTCTGATCTCCCGCCGAAAGCCGATTCCCCCTTCCACCAATTGAATTTGCCCCGCTAAGTGATGACGGTGGTGGTATCGCGAGCCTGCCGGCGCCAGATAACGAGGCAACCCTTGCGCTTCCAATCGCGTTGCCCGAACCCACTGATGGAGGAGGCGGTACTACCACCGTATCTCGGCCAGATAGCGAACCTGACCGCCCCAGCCCAGAAACACCTTTTGCGGTCCTTATGGATGGAGCGGGGGATATTGCGGAACCTCCAGACAATGAAAGCGAGGGCTTATTTCGCGAAAAATCTCCGACTCCTTGAACCGAAGGAGTGGGAGGGACAACTGGCAAATCAACTCGGGAAATAAGCCGTCCGCTGCCAAGGGTTCCGGAAGCGTGCGCGGATGCTGATGGCATGATCGCAACAGGTCGCGGTAGAGAGGGCGCGCGCCGCGGAGAAATACCGCTACTGGCATCCAACTCCGGCACTGGAGCCACGACTTGGGGATTGCCGATGCGAGTGCCTGCTAGCTTGGCTGTAGAGGCTTGCAAGTTAGGAGGCGGAGGCACTACGGCTGCGCTTGGCGTCTGCATTCCCCGGCGCGAAGAAACCGAACCGAGATTCGTGGCCGGCGCAACGGCAGTGTCTTGAGGCAACTTGAGCCGGCGGGTTGTGGCTTGCCCTATGTTGGGGGCCGGTGCTACCGCAGACGCTGGACCCGCTGGCACGGTGAATTCGCGGAGCTTCGGCGCAAACAGCGGCGCTGCGGCGGACGGCTGCGATGCCAGTATGTGTGGCTTTTTACTATCAGCGAGTTTGAGATCTGGCGGCTTCATGACGCCGTGGTTACGCTCGCGCGCCACGCGCAGTGGACGCTCTGTTGAATTTTTCTCCAGCCTGGGACGCTCGCGAACCCGTGGACTTTTCCCCCCTAAAGCCGGGAATGTCTTGGGAGGCGTATAGGTCAGAGATTCCCGGGAAATCCTTCGCTGCTGGATCTGCACTTGCTTAACCCAGGTTTGCGCCACTGTCCACAACACGGATACAACCGCAAGGTGCCATAACATGGATTCCATAAAGGCGCCCCACGGCAGCCCCGTCTGAACGAATACGTCATTCCAGAACGGGCCAGGCCTCGTCTTGGTGACGACGGGAGGCGCAGATCGTCGAAGGAGCGCGTCCGTTAAATTGCGAAAAAATACCCGATGAGCTGGTTCCAGTTCGAACAGCAGTTGAAGGTTCGGGGTGGCCTTGAGGCGAGCGTCCATGTTCGAACTCAAGTGCTCCAAACCGGTGTCCACGGACACGTCTGGATGGGATTGGGTGAGAATGTTCTATCGATTATAGCCCAGCCCCATTTGCCGGACGCCGATTTCTCGGGCAATTCCTTTGCACTTGGGTAACGTGCTTGGCGCGGCCTTGCCGAAATCAGATGCTGACAATTCGTCCCAGATGGGCCCGCGGCTTGGTGATTCGTAACTGTTACGAAACTCGAATGCTGCGGCAAAGTTTGGAGAGAGATTAGCGGTGCAGTCGCGAAGCAACGGCATTCAATAGCGCGCCACGTGTGTGTTGGGAACGCAAAGTGGGAAATAGAGTCCGCTTTAGCAGACGACACTGAGTTCCGTAACGACCTCGATCCGCGACTAATGTGTTTCCGCTATTGCGCGGCATGTTCTTTGACAATAAATTCTCTTCACTTTGAGGGGCGTCGCCCTTTCTTAGATCCTGGCTGGGAGTGAAGCATGAAATTGGTCTCGAGATGGTTGAGAGCATCAGCGTGGCTGGGTCTCGCCGTTATCTTCTTCGCCGGCTGGATGTTCGGGCAGCAGTCAGCAACGGTTCAGCAACCGCCACCGGAGAAAAAGGGACCCGCAGTGCCGCCGAAGCACAAACTCGGTCCCTTAGAGATCTCAATCAACTGGCGCACTCGGACTGAAGGCTGGAACTGGTTTGAAGGCAACACCGGAAACAGCGATTACGGGCTGTGGAATTCCCTGTTGCGCGTGGGGATCGGGCAAACGGGAGAGCAATTTGACTGGTTCATTGAAGGGGAACAACCCTCGATCCTTGGCCTGCCGAATGACGCCGTGGTGGCGGCTCCGCAGGGCCAGCTTGGCTTGGGCGGGACCTATTATGCCGCCAATCACAATCACACCAACGTCGCGAACGGATTCGTAAAACAAGCGTTTGTGAACCTTAAGCACCGCGGGCCAGCCGGATTAAAAATGGGGCGCTTCGAGTATTTTGACGGGCTGGAAGTCAAGCCCAAAGACCCACTGCTCGCTACGGTGATACAGACACGAATCTCAAGCCGCCTGATTTCGAATTTCGCGTTTGCGGCGGTTCAGAGGACGTTCGATGGAGTCCAATTTTCCTTGAACTCCAGTAAAAACAATTTCACCTTTTTTGGCGCGCGGCCTACCGAAGGAGTGTTTCAGGTACAAGGCATGGGTGAGCTGGATGTGGACAGTTATTACGGCGCTTACACCCGGTCCGTTACCGGCAAACAGAGCGCGGGAGAATTGCGCGTGTTCGCTCTGGGCTACATTGATCATCGCACGCTGGTGCTGAAAACCGACGACCGCCCTACGCCAGTTCGCGCTGCCGATCATGGGAAGATTGAAATTGCGACGTGGGGTGCCGACTATGTACACGTAGTCAACACAACCAACGCCGGGAAGTTCGATTTTCTGGTCTGGGGCGCGGTACAAACCGGTTCCTGGGGCAATCTGACGCAACGCGCTGGAGCCTTCGTTGGCGAGGCGGGATGGCAACCTCCGGTAAAGGTTTTGAAGCCCTGGTTGAGCCTTGGTTATTCGTACGGCAGCGGCGATGGGAATCCCAATGACTCGACGCATGGCACTTTCTTTCAGGTCTTGACGACGCCACGCCAATACGCGCGCTTTCCCTTTTACAACATGATGAATAACGAAGACTGGTACGGCACGCTAAACCTGCGCCCGGTCTCAAAGCTGGCCCTGCGCAGTGAAGCGCACGCGATGCGGCTGGCGAGCGCCTCCGACCTGTGGTATCTGGGTGGAGGGGCATTTCAGCCGCAAACTTTTGGCTTTACGGGCAGGCCCGCAAACGGCAGCCGCGGACTGGCCAACGTCTGGGACCTCAGCGCCGACTATCAAGTTACCCGATCTTTTAGCACTACGCTGTATTACGGCCATGCCTGGGGCAAGAGCGTAATCGCAAAAATTTACCCCAAGGATGCAAACGGTCAGCTCGTCTACGTGGAAACCAACTTTCATTTCTGAAGTTGCAGAGTCGGATCTAATACAAAACTGCTATTGATCGGAAGCAGCCAAAGTGTGATCGTGATCACGTTTGTCTGCAAGGTCTTGCACTTGAAAGTGTTATGCGACGGATAAAAAGTTTATTTAGTCAACGATCACTTCTCTGGCAGTTGGTCTTTCTTTTCCTGTCTGCAATTTATCTTTTTGGGTTTCCGCAGCCAAACCTTATTTATCCGATTTTTGTTTTGTTCCACACGATGGTTGGCGTTGTCGCCACGATCCTGCTTCTAGCATCTCTATCGCGCTTACTGCGCACGGCGGGCGCTATCTCGCGGATCGGCTGGCTGCTCCTGCTCGGAGGTGGAGTCCTGGGTTGCGTTCTGATTTATACCGGGACTGTGCGTTCGGAATTTCGGCTTCTGTACACGCACATTATTCTGTGTCTCGGCGGGACAGGCATCCTTTTTGCCGAGTGGGCAGGCACACGCGGATGGCTCGGAACAGGCATCGGTTCGTCATTCGCGAGGATTGGAATCTGCTTTGTTCTGCTGGCAGGACTCGGCGCAGGTTCATGGTACGTCCGGCACGCCCGCTGGCTGAATAATGCGCGGATCGAAAATCCTCCGGACTCTCCTGCAACCATGAATACTGAAGGCGGCGGTTCCGAGGGGCCTTTCTTCCCCAGTTCCGCACAGGTTTACGGCAAGGAGAAGATTCCCAGTAAATTTTTCATGGAATCCGACTCCTGCAAGCGTTGCCACCAGGACATCTACAACCAGTGGAACAGCTCAGCTCACCACTTCTCTTCGTTCAACAATCAGTGGTACCGCAAAAGTATCGAGTACATGCAGGACACGATCGGAACCAAACCCTCCAGATGGTGCGGCGGCTGCCACGATCCTGCCGTGCTTTATGCGGGCAAGATGGACACACCAATTAAGACCTTCGTGCACAGTCCGGAGGCGCAGGCGGGAATGGGCTGCATGATGTGCCACTCGATTGCCCGGGTAAAGAGCACGATGGGCCAAGCCGACTTCTTTCTGGAATATCCTAAATTGCATGAACTCGCGGCCAGCAAGAACCCGTTCGTGCGCACCATGCACGATTTTCTTGTTTACTTGAATCCGGAACCGCACCGCCGTGTTTTCTTGAAGCCATTCATGCGAAACCAGACGGCGGAGTTCTGTTCCTCATGTCACAAAGTGCATCTTGACGTTCCAGTCAATCACTACCGCTGGGTGCGCGGCTTCAACGAGTATGACAACTGGCAGGCAAGCGGAGTTTCGGGCCAGGGCGCGCGGTCGTTTTACTATCCCCCGAAGCCCATGCAATGCGCGGATTGCCATATGCCCCTCACTAAATCCGCCGACCAGGGCAATATTAATGGCTTTGTTCATTCCCACCGCTTTCCGGGCGCCAACACGGCTCTGCCAACGGCGAATGAGGATATGGTGCAGTTGAAGACGGTCGAGGACTTTCTAAAGTCTGGAATTGTCACGGTTGATATTTTTGCGCTCTCGCCGGAGCCGCAGCAGGCGAAGTCGGTCGCTACAAGCCAGCCCGAGACCTTCACTACTTTTGCGGTGGGCGAGGAGGCGGAAGCGAAAATTACTCCTGCCACTACGGGCGAGGTTGCTCCTGTAACCGCACCGTTGAACCGGGTTCACGCGGTGGTGCGCCGTGGGGACACGGCCCGCGTGGATGTCGTTGTTCGCACCAAGACCGTCGGCCACTTCTTTCCCGGCGGAACTGTGGACGCTTTCGATACATGGCTGGAGCTCAAGGCCACGGACGACAAGGGCCAGACAATTTTCTGGAGTGGCATGGTCGAAGACAACGGTCACGGCCCGGTCGAACCCGGAGCACATTTCTATCGCTCGCTGCAAATTGACGGGCACGGCAACCCTATCAACAAACGTAACGCCTGGGCCACTCGTTCGGTGGTGTATGTGCGCCTGATTCCTCCGGGAGCGGCGGACACGGTGCACTATCGGTTGTCCGTCCCACAAAATGTGGGAAACAAAATCACATTGCGCGCGCGGCTTTGTTATCGGAAATTTTCGTGGTGGAACACACAGTTTGCGTTTGCCGGAGTGCCTGATCCAGGCAAGCCGGGAGAAGTTACTCCGGATTACGATGACCGTAAAGTGACGTTTACGGGCTCGCTGAAGGGTGTTTCCGCCAAGGAAGAAAAGATTCCTGATCTGCCGATCGTGGTGATCGCGGAAAATCAAGTCACGCTCGACGTGGCGGATCGCAAAGCACCCAAACCGCCCTCGAAAGTTGAACTGCAAGCGAGCGACTGGCAACGGTGGAACGATTACGGGATCGGCCTGTTTTTGCAGGGGGACTTGAAGGGCGCACGGGCTGCTTTCGAGAAAGTGACCGAAATCGCCCCTAACAATCCTGAAGGGTGGGTAAACATAGGGCGCTGTTCGGTGCAGGAAGGAGACATGGAGCACGCAAGCACCGTGCTGAAGAAAGCGCTATCCCTCAATCCAAACCTGGCGAAAACGCACTATTTTTACAGTCGGGTGCTGCGGAGTGACGGAGACTACGACGGCGCGGCGCAGGAGTTGCACAAAGTGCTGGCGCAATATCCTCGCGATCGTGTCGCGCTCAACGATCTTGGCCGCATTCTTTTCTTACAGCGCAAATATGCGGATGCGGTGAAGGTGTTGAACTCCGTCCTGGAAGTTGATCCCGAGGACCTGCAAGCGCACTACGACCTCATGCTCTGCTACCGTGGCCTGGGCGACGAAAAGGACGCGCTCGCGCATCAGGAACGCTACCTGCGCTTCAAGGCGAATGAGGCCGCGCAAACCATCACCGGTCCTTATCGAGAGGCGCATCCGGACGACAATAACGAGCGGCAAGCGATACACGAACATGTCTCGGTGCCGCTAGCCGCGTTACAAAACACGAAGGTTGCCAATCGAGGCTACGTTCCTCGTATTCCCGCCCCAGGTGGCGTCCAATAAAAATGAAAACATTCGCTTCACTCTTTATTCTTTTCTTCTCCGGGACTGTCTGTGCTCAGGCCCAGCGTATTCAGTTCCGCGACATCACCGCCGAAGCCGGCATTCACTTCAAGCACAACAATGGTGCTTTCGGAAAAAAGTATCTACCTGAAACCATGGGCCCGGGTTGCGCTTTCATTGATTACGACAATGACGGCTGGCCCGACATCGTGCTGATTAATTCCGACAATTGGCCCGGCCACCCCGGACCCGTCTCAACTCTGAAGCTCTACCACAATAATCATGACGGCACGTTTACGGACGTGACTCACAAAGCGGGGCTCGATGTTCCAATGTTCGGTCTGGGAGTTGCGGTCGGCGATTACGATAACGACGGCTACGATGATCTCTTCATCACTGCCGTGGGGCAGAGTCATCTGTTCCACAACAACGGCAACGGCACATTTACCGACGTAACCAAGGCCGCCGGACTGTGGGGGCACGACGAATTTTCTACCAGCGCCGCCTGGGTGGATTACGACCGCGACGGCAAGCTTGATCTTGTTGTCGCCAACTACGTCCAGTGGTCCATCAAGAACGATCTGTTTTGCACCCTCGACGGCATTCACAAGTCCTACTGCACACCGGAATCATACAAAGGAACATCCGTGCGGCTTTGGCACAATTTGGGCAACGGAAAATTCGAAGACGCCACACAAAAGGCCAAGCTTTATGATCCTACCTCGAAGAGCCTGGGCATCGCCATTCTCGACTACAACGGCGACGGCTGGCCTGACATTCTGATCACCAACGACACTCAGCCCAACAAACTTTATTTAAATAAGCAGAACGGCACGTTTGAAGAAGATGGCGTCCAGGCGGGAGTGGCTTTCAGCGAGGATGGCATCGCACGAGCCGGCATGGGCACCGACGCGGCCGATTACGATCGCTCCGGCAAGCCGAGCATTATTATTACGAACTTCGCCAACCAAATGCTTTCGCTTTATCACAACGAAGGCAACGGACTCTTTGTGGACGAGGCCCCCACCTCCGAAGTGGGTCGTGCCAGCCTAATCACGCTCGGATTCGGCTGCTTCTTTTTCGACTATGACAACGACGGCTGGCCAGATATTTTTGTCGCCGATGGCCACATAGAAAAGGACGTGGAGCTCGTGCAGAAGAGAGTAACCTACGCCGAGCCGCCGCATCTATTCCGTAATCTTGGCGGCGGCAAGTTTCAAGAAGTCACGTCCTCGTTAGGTGAGGTATTCGCCGAACCCAAAGTCGCGCGCGGCGCCGCCTATGCCGATATTGATAACGATGGCGCACTCGATCTGCTCGAAACCACGAATGGAGGGCGCGCCTATCTTTTTCACAATGAAGGTACGACGGGCCACAGCCTGCGAATTAAGCTGCAAGGAGTGCAATCCAACCGCGATGGCATCGGCGCAGTCGTGCGCATGACTTCTGGCAGCGACAAGCAATGGAAGATGCTGCGCAGCGGGTCCAGCTATTTGTCTCAAAGCGAACTTGTACTGACTTTTGGTTTGGGTTCCTCAACCAAAGCTGATGCGGTAGAAGTGCAATGGCCCAGCGGCCACGTGGACAAACTTGCAAACATTAACGCGGGGCAGACCATTACGATTCAGGAAGGCAAAGGAGTTGTCAGCTCAAAGCCTTACAGCAAGAGCTGGCCTTCGCACTCTTCCGGAACGTCTTTCAGGCGGCTAAAAAGGTAAGGAACTCTAGGCTAAAAGCTTGTCTGGAGTAATCGGAACATCGCGGAATCGCTTGCCGGTTGCGTGATAAATAGCATTCGCGACGGCCCCCGCGACACCTGTAATTCCTATCTCACCAATTCCACGAGCGCCTAGCGGATTAAAATTCATGTCCGGAATATCTATCGCGGAGACATCTATCTCTTGAATGTCGGCATTCACGGGAACATGATACTCAGCCAGATTTGCATTCACGATCCGGCCCGTATGCGGATCAACGTGAACCTCCTCAAATAACGCGATGCTTATGCCCCACACAATTCCGCCGATGAACTGACTGGCGCCGGTTTTTGTATTTAGCAATTTGCCAATGTCGTAAACTCCGACGACACGGCGAACTCTCACGATCCCGAGATCGGGATCAACTGATACTTCCGCGAATACGGCGCCGAAAGAGTGCGCGGAAAATCGCTGTGCATCCTGCTCTGGCAGCGCTTCCGCAGTCGCTTCGACGGGCTGATTTCCGTTTCGTGCAATGATCGCAGTAAACTTTTCCGACTTATCCGGCGAAGCCTTACGAAAAACTTTGCCGTCCTTGAATTCCAACTCTTCGACGTTGGCTCCGCGTAGCGATGACTGCGCATCATTCGCCGCCATCGTCAATATTTTCAGCCGCGCCTGGGTTGCAGCGGCCTTTACCGCGGGCGTAACACTGGCCGCGCTCATCGAACCGCCTGATACTGGCGCCTTCGGAAGAGTCGTGTCGCCGAGCTTCACGTCAATGAGATCAGTCGAAATACCCAAAGTATCAGCCGCGACTTGACTCATGATCGTGTAAGTTCCGGTGCCCAGATCCTGCGTGCCGGACGCCACCAGAACTCGACCATTCGGCAGAAACCGAACCAATGCCGACGCAGCCATACGATTCCCAGGATAAGTTGCAGTCGCCATTCCCCATCCAATGAGCAGTCCTCCATCCTTCATAGATCTCGGTTCGTGGTTGCGCTTCGACCATCCGAATTTCTCCGCGCCTTGGGCGTAACACTCGCGCAGGTGTTTGCCGGTAAAAGGCTTCTTCGATTGCGGATCTTCCTCCGCATAGTTAACCAAACGAAGTTGCAGCGGATCCATGTTCAGCTTGTACGCCAATTCGTCCATCGCACTTTCGAGCGCGAAGGTTCCTGTCGCCTCTCCCGGCGCGCGTTGGAACGTTGGCACACCCAGGTTCAGCGGAACGAGACGGTGCGAGGTCGTCAAATTTGGACACGCGTACAACATTCGTGTCTGCACTGCGGACGGCTCCAGGAAATCTTCCATCACAGAAGTGTGGCAATGAACGTCGTGGCGAACCGATGTCAACTTCCCATCGCGAGTGGCTCCTAGAACGATGTGCTGATAAGTTTGGGGGCGGGCTCCGACAGGCCCGAACATTTGAGGACGTTCCAAGGCAATCTTCACGGGACGATTAATCTGCTTCGCCGCCATCGCCGCGAGCAGAACATGAGACCAGCTTGAACCCTTGCACCCAAAACCGCCGCCCACGTAGGGGCAAATCACTCGAACGTTGTCTTCGGGTATGCCCAAAGTTTTCGCCACGGTCGCCTTAACCCCGCTCACGTATTGCGTCGCATCGTGCAGCGTTAAATGATCGCCATCCCATTGAGCAATGGTGGCGTGTGGCTCCATCGGATTGTGCGTTTGGATTGGCGTGGTGTAGGTTTCGTCAACCTTCACCTCAGCCTGAGCGAGTCCTGCTTCGACGTCGCCCCGGCCTTCATCCGCCGGATCTTTGCCGTGGTGCCCGGGATGGGAAGCGTTCATCTCCGCCATGAAGTCAAGTTTAGGCGCGGTTTGCTCATATTCAACGCTCACGAGCGATGAGGCGTAGTGAGCAGCGTGCAGGCTCTCTGCAATTACCAACGCGATAGGCTGCCCGTTGTAATGCACTTCATCATCCTGCATCAAAGACAGCACGCGACCCGCTGGAGGATGAACTCCCGCTTTGCCGCCTTGCGGCAACTTTGGTGCGTTTGCCGGAGTCAATATGGCGATCACTCCTGCAACTTTTTTTGCGCGACCAGTGTCCATACTGGCGATCCGTCCATTCGGAATCGTACTGCGCACCATCACTGCATGAGCGACATCCGGCACCGGAAACTCGGCGGAATATTTTGCCGCGCCGGTGACCTTGACCCTTCCATCTACCCGAGTAATTGCTTCTCCGACGACGCTCATGCTTGACCTCCAGCGACGGTGAGAGCGCGGACGATACTTCGCCGTGCCATCTCAACTTTGAACGCATTATTTTTATAAATCTTTGCGCCTCGAATGACGCGATCAGCGGCGGCGGAAAACACCTCCGGACTCATTTTCTGGCCCGTGAGAGCAGCCTCTGCTTCTTCCGACCGCCAGGGTTTGTGCGCCACGCCTCCAAGAGCGATTCGCGCACTGCGAATACTATCTCCTTCCAAGTCGAGCGCGGCCGCGACTGAGACCAGCGCGAAGGCATAACTGGCGCGATCTCGCATTTTCAGATAATGCGAATGAGCCGCATAAGGCGATGGCGGAAGATCAATCGAAAGAATCAATTCGTCGGGACGCAAATTCGTATCAATCTGCGGCGTGCTTCCCGGAAGCCGATGAAAATCTTGCATCGCGATCGTGCGTTCGCCCTTCGGACCAAGAACACGAACTTGCGCTTCCAGCGCGGCAAGAGCAACGCACATATCGGAAGGATGAGTTGCAATACATTGCTCGCTGGCGCCAAGAATGGCGTGAATCCGATTGAACCCCTCGATCGCGCCGCATCCGCTTCCGGGCGAGCGCTTATTGCATTGGGGAAAACCGGTGTCCATGAAGTAATAACAACGCGTCCGCTGCAAAAGATTTCCGCCGTTTGTCGCCATGTTTCTGAGCTGCGGGGACGCGCCCGCCAGAATCGCCTGCGACAGAAGCGGATAATTTTTTCGAACGAGAGCGTTGTCGGCAGTATCACTGTTTCGCGCAAGTGCGCCAAGCCGCAACCCCTTGTTTGGTAACGGCTCAATGCGATTCAACGGCAGATGATTGATGTCAATGAGGCGAACAGGCTGCTCAACCTCCAATTTCATGAGGTCAATAAGGTTCGTGCCGCCGGCCAGGAACTTGCTTTGCTTCGAGGACGCGATTGCACTGACAGCTTTCTGCGATTGATCCACCCGCTGATATTCGAACGGATTCATATTTCACTCCAAGAACTTCTGAGCTTAGCTTTGGCGATACGCCATCTGCACTGCCTGAACTATCCCGGGATAAGCGCCGCAGCGGCAAATATTTCCGCTCATGCGCTCGCGAATTTCGTCCGCCGTCAGTTCCACGGCACCCTCTCTACTGAGGTCTGCTGTAACAGCACTGGCGCTTCCCTTTTTCGCTTCACTCAGCAGTCCCACTGCCGAACATATCTGTCCCGGAGTACAGTAGCCGCATTGGAACCCATCGTGCTCCAAAAATGCGAGTTGTAGCGGATGCAGTTCATCACCGTTTGCCAATCCTTCGACGGTCGTGATCTCGTCGCCTTGATGCACCACTGCCAAGGCCAAACAGCTATTGATTCGCCGCCCATTCACCAACACCGTGCACGCTCCGCACTGACCGTGGTCGCAGCCTTTCTTGGTTCCAGTGAGCGCGAGATGCTCCCGCAGAGCGTCGAGCAAAGTCACACGAGGATCAAGACTGAGGGCGTGCTTCTGTCCATTGATATTCAGCAGAACCGGGAGGGCATTGGCTGAAGCGCTCTCTCTGGCTTCACCCATAGCTCGTGCGGAGAGGATTGGCATCCCGAGAACCATACCTCCGGTCAGAACGCCTGCTGTCTTTGCAAAATCACGGCGAGTCACGTCCCACGAGCATCGCGAAGCTGATGGATGTCCTTGCTCCGTAGAACTCGCAGCCTCAACCCCATTAATGGGATCCGCGCTGACCCCATCTGCGTTCCTGGAATTCCGCGGATCATCTGACGGACGCATAAAAACCTCCTCAGCCGAAGCTACGATCCGATTTCGATTTCCCGATTATGCAACATTTCATCACATCTTGCGAGGCAGCAAGATGCCGTTTTAATGTGAGACAATTTGATGGACTATCAGAAACTCGGGATGTCCGGTTTTTCCTTTCTTCTGAGGAAATTCCGGGGCGACAGCGCAGACCATACAGAATGCAAGGCGAACCTCGATGTCTGAACTGCGAAACTTATTGGAATTGTGGAACAACGCCCGCGCCAGCGGCGAGGAAATTATTCTAGCCACCGTAGTTCGCGTCGAAGGATCGTCCTATCGCAAACCCGGGGCTCGCATGCTTCTGACGAAAGGCAGCAGGCGCAGCGGAATGATCAGCGGCGGATGTTTGGAAGCGGAAGTGAGTCGAAAGGCGTGGTGGCTTACCGAATCAGGGCCAACCGTCCAGAGCTATGGCACGTTTTTCGACGAAGATAACCCATCTCCGCAAGAATTGGGATGTGGAGGGACGGTCCATCTGCTCCTGGAGCGTGGTCGCACAGCGACCCTAGCGTTGGAAATCATTAAAGAGAGCGCTGACAATCGCCTGCCCTTCGCAATGCTAACGGTTATTAGGAGCGCACATCCTCAAATCGGCATCGCCTCGAGACTCATTGTGCGCGAGGGAGGCGAGATTTTTCGAAGCACTATTCCTCTCGACTGCGGAAGCAATGGATGGCGCCAACTTTCCGCGATCGCGGCCCAAACCCTCGAGCGACGCTGCTCCGAATACATCACCATTGAACTCGAGGGGGGCCCCCTTGAATTATTTGCAGAGTACGTTTCGCCTCCACCAGCCCTCTTCATTTTTGGAGCGGGAGACGATTCCATTCCAGTCGTAGAGTTTGTGCACAAGATGGGTTGGTATATAACCGTCGCAGATTTGCGCTCGCACCTGGCAACCCATACACGGTTTCCTCTTGTCGATAAGGTCGTGGTCTTGAATGAGCGTAGCGATAGGAGTCGAGGCACTGAGATCGCATCCGAGATGCTCGATCTTTCTCAGCTGGATATTGGTCGGGATGACGCAGTCGTAGTTATGACCCACAGCTATATGCAGGATCGCGCTCTGTTGCGCGAACTTCTGCCTCGTGATCTCGCTTATCTGGGACTCTTGGGGCCACGCCTCAGAACTTCAAGACTGGTGAGTGAAATTGCCGAAGAAATCGGGATGACCGTGGATGAATGCAACCGCAAACTACATTCTCCCGTCGGACTCGACCTTGGCGCGGATGGCCCGGGTGAAATTGCCCTCTCGATTGTCGCCGAGGTACAGGCAGCAATCCATGCTCGTTCATTCCATCATCTTCGCAGGACCTCTCTTCCGCTGAAACTCGGCCCCAACGTCGCCCACAAAATCCGTGCGTGACGATTCCTGCGCAGCCATAGTCCTCGCAGCAGGCGCATCCACCCGCCTGGGCCAGCCCAAACAGTTACTCACCATCGGAGGAGAATCGCTGCTTCGGCGAACCGCACGCCTAGCGGTACAGGCCGGTTTTTCCCCGGTTATAGTCGTGCTCGGATCGAACGCTGAACAGTTTGAATCGCAATTCCACGATCTCGAGGTTCACGCGGTGTGGAATCCAAAATGGCCCGAAGGAATGGCTTCTTCACTGAAGTGCGGCCTGGATGCGGTCGAGGAACTGAAACCAATCCCTGCGAATTTATTGGTTCTGGTGTGCGATCAGCCAAAACTATCTATATCTATACTTCAGGCATTGCTGAACAAACACCGGTCCGCGAATGCACAAATCACAGCATCGAGCTATGCCGGTATCAGAGGAGTTCCAGCGATCTTCTCACGAGCGGTTTTTCCGGAGCTAGCAACTTTACATGGCGACAAGGGCGCGAGGCGAGTCATTGCTCGCGACCACTTGAGAGTGGACGAAGTGGATTTTCCCGGCGGAGACGACGACATTGATACCCCTGACGATCTGCACAACGCGCAGTAAACCGAGTTCATGGCCCTCAACACGTTTACGATTCCCTTACAGCTCAGGTTTTGGTACATGACCGGGAGTAATCGGGTATCTATCCGATTGTTGCACTTTGCCCATTTCGGTACAAATGATTTGCGGACAAAATTAGAGAGGAGAGATCCAATGTTCAAAGACAGCATAACCCCCAAGGTAGCCAGTTTCGTAGAGCGATTCGAGCAGTTAAATCAACTGATGCGTGAGCTGCCAATCCTATTCGTGCCAAGGAACGGAGATTCGCCGAGCGTCTGGGACATTACGAACAAAGTCTGCGACCGCCATGACATCGTGCATTTATGCTAGACGCCGCGCGTAAAGAGTCAGGTGATTTGTTCGGCGTTAGTCGGTGCACAGGCGAGAGAATCGAGTCTCCGTGTGTATTCGAAGGCTTTGCCCAATTATTCCGGCTCTGGGATGGGATCCATGCGGCCAAGCAGAATCACGTAACCGGCGATCCCTAGCAGCAGAATACCTGTGGCTGTCACAAACGCGGACGAAAACGCATGGGTAGCCGAGACAATATATCCCGTAATGATCGGCGCAGAAATCCCTCCGATCTGCCCGCATAAATTCGCAATGCCGCCGATTGTGCCGACGCACTCACGAGGCGCGATCAGCGATGGCACAGTCCACGCAACCGGAGCGGCGGCTGCCAGGCCTCCAATAGACAGGCTTATCCAGAACAAGGCGCTGGCGGGAGTATGCGAGCGTGCGGCACCCAGGATTCCGAGACCTAAAGCGGTACCGCCAATCAAAACTACCTGGCGAACCGTATTCGGATTCCAGCCGCGTCCAATCAGATCATCCACCAGCCGGCCTCCGACCATCAGATCGGTGAATGTCGCAAACAGCCAGGGTACGCTGGTGTAAAAGACCGAGTGCAGCAAATCAAGATGCAGTGAAATCAGGAGGTAGCTCGGCAGCCACGCTAACAGCAAATAAAAGGTGTAATTGTAAGCGCCCCATCCGATGGCCAGACCGTACACCTTGGGCTGGCGCAACAAATACCATAGCGGCACCCGCCGTTCAGCCGTCGCTTTGCTTTCTGGTTGAGCGCCGCCTTTAGCAATAAACTGACGCTCCGCGTCAGAGAGGCCTTTATCCTCGCTGGGATTTCGATAGAGCAGATAAAACAGCGCAAAATAGAAAAGGCTGATTAAACCGGTTGCGGCGAAACTCCAACGCCATCCAAAGTGCAAAAGAAGAATGCCGAGGAGGGGCACTCCGATCGCGGTGGAGAATTTGGCGGCTGAATCAGTGATCGCCATCGCCAAACTTCTTTCTCGCACGGGAAACCAATAGCCAATCGCCTTGGCGTTGCCAGGGAACGTGGGAGACTCGCCAACTCCCAATAGAAATCTCGCCGCTACAAATCCGCCGATTCCAGGCGAAGCCGCCTGCCCGAATGAAGCTACGCTCCACAACAATGTGCTGATCCGGCCGATGCGTCGCACCCCAAAACGGTCGAGTAAAAGGCCGCATGGAATCTGCATCAATGCATAAGTTCCGTTATACGCGCTCGACAGATAGCCAAATGCGATCGTGGATATCCCAAAAGAGACGTTTAAAGAACTCTGCGAAACCGATAAGTTGACACGATCGAAGTAAGCCACGACCACGCCGAATCCAAGCAGGAAGGCAATTCTCCACCGTCTGCGGGGCACGGCTGTAACGCCTGAACCAATTTCCAATGCTGGCAACCTCGTCTCGATTTCGCGGAGCATCTGAGTCTACCGGAAATTATTCCTACTTAGACGTCCATCCTGAAGGACTTTAGTCCCGAAGGATCTCGCGTGCGGCACAGTGCTTTTATGTTTGGCGCATATACCCCGCGCTCTCGCACTTTGGATTGACTTCGCTCGCCGTTTAACATAGATTTCTCTCTCCCCGGTCCGAATTTCATCTCTGGAGATCGCCATGGCTGCGATGAACCTCGAATTGGGTCCTCCCGAAGTATTTCCCGAGTTAGCGCAAACTTTCGCTGCAAAACCGCCAGCGTTGCCTCCGGTAAATCGAGTCGCAATTTTAGTCGCCCACGGAATGGGACAGCAGGTGCCTTACGAGACGATTGACGGAGTGGCACAAGCTGCGGCGCGCGGCGTCGCAGCGGGTCGTGGAACCGTCAGCAAATCCGTGATTCGTTCCGTACGCATGGGAACTCAGGGTAACGATAGCGTGGAACCAGAACTCGTTCGCGCCGAGATGCAAATCAAAGAAAGCGACGGCCATGAACATGAGGTGCATATCTATGAGGCTTATTGGGCGCCAATTACTGAAGGCAAAGTTTCCGCAACCGATGTGGTCAACTTTCTCTTCGACGCCGGTTGGAACGGAATTCTAAACACCACCGCTAGAACCTATCGGCGCTGGATGTTCGGCGCTGAACAGCAGTTCTTGCTTGCAACCGAGAAGCTGACATTTGCGTTTCTGGGAGTTATGGCGCTTATGTCAGCGCTGGTCTTTATTAATTCGATTGCTGCCGCTGCCGCGGTTTCGCATGCGGTAGGCAGTTCGAATCCTTTCCCCTCCGGGAATCTTTTGACACTGCTGACCTGGGATTTCGTTTTGGTCGACATTGCGGCGCTAATGATCACGCTTGGAATCTTTGTCTTCGGACGCGTCAATCCCAGATTCATTGCGTGGTTCTTCATTTATTCAGGTGCGGCTTTAATTGTCGTCGCGGCAATCTTCATGGCTGGACACTTAGCGCAATGTCCGTTCCTTTTTCATGTCGTCCCAAGCGGCATGTGGCGCTGGTTCGTCTCGAAATCTTCAGTGTGCCTTGTGGCGCTATGGGCAATTGAAATATGGGCGGCATCAAAGGCGCGCGGTTTTCTCATTCAATATGTTGGCGACGTGGCTGCATACATCGCGGCCCACACGGTCAGCAAATTTTGGGAAGTTCGACAGCAGATTTGGCAAACCGCGATGAAAGTAGGCGAAGCGGTCTATCGCTCTAGAACCGCAGATGACTCGGACTTTCTATATACAAAAATAATCGTCGTAGGACATTCTCTGGGTTCAGTAATCGGGTACGACGTCCTCAACGGGCTTTTAATGGACGATCAATTCTCGGCCCAGCCGCTCAATGTCGCCGCTCGCACCAGAATGTTCCTCACCTTCGGATCTCCACTCGATAAGACCGCATTTCTTTTTCGCACCCAAAAAGATATGCGCTCACAGGTCCGCGAAGTAGCCGCCGCCGCCGTACAGCCGATGATTGCCGATTACCGGAACCGGCCGCCAGAATGGGTAAATCTGTGGTCTAAGGCCGACATCATCAGCGGCCATCTCGATTTTTACGATCCTCCGAATGTGCTGAATGCGAAGCATCCCGAGCACTACGTGCATGCGAGGACCAATCCGAAGGGGGTTCAAAACCACATTGATCCCGACGCAAAGACGCCTCTGAAAGCGCACATCGAATATTGGGACGGAAAAATGTTCGCAGAGCAGTTATATCGGGGAATTACGACGTGAAAAAGTCACTCCAAAGTTGACGGCCCAATACGTGCGCAGAACTCTTTACGAAAAAGCGGGGCAATGATTTGATCATTGCCCCGGATGAAACTATCCAAAGGTTTAGCTACGGTTGTATTGATCCCACGAACGAACCCCAGTTGAATAAGACTTCACGGCAAGGTGGAGCGTTTACCGTGCAAGCCTCGGGAATGTATTCGCTGGCGAACCACATTCTTTCCCCATCCCAGCTAGCTGCGGAGTAATCGCCCCATCGAGCGACTCCGTTGCCACCTTCTTGCGGGTAGCCGGTAAATCCATCGTCAGGACCTTCTCCCGCTCCCGCGATATGTACAAACTGGGAAGCGGTGACGTCGCTGAATGGCGTGTACGCGACACTGGGGAAATAATTCGGCCCGACCAGGGTGTAGACAATAGCGCCGTCGCCATCCCGGTCAACACCAATAGATGGGAAAATAACGTTGTTCTTGGTAACAGCGACGTATCCCTGGTTGACGATGGTGGCATTGAGGTTTGGTCCTACGAAGTTAGGTTGGACGGCGAACCATGCCGCTCCGGTCTGGCTTGCGCCGCCGACCTTCAGCTTCGAATTAACCCCGCTGTACAAAATCCCGTTGGAATAGATGACCTGGTTCATACGGTCATCGTTTGTATTGAGCAGTTCCAATGGATCTCCCAGCGAAGTAGCCAATGGAATTGGACCAGGCTTTTGCGCAGCAGGATCAGGCTGTCCGTAGGTCTCGCTGTGTACCACGTTGAATGCAAGATTCAAAATGGGGAAGTTTGTGTTGAGGGTCTTCGTATTTGTCAACGCCCACACCGCAATCCGATTGTCATAAACCTCGTAGCCCGGATTACCGAATTGTAGAGCGCTTAGAAAGTATTCCACGCCGTTTGTCGCTTCCTCTGAAGTGGGAGTTGGAGATGTGGATGGCTGAATGGAGTAGGACTCCCCGCCAAACGGAACGAGTTCCTGCGAAGCATCAATCTGAATAACCAACGGGGGATTTGAAGTCTTTCCATCCGCGGCAGCAACCAGTCTCGATTTGGAAATTGCATAAATCTGAGAACCGTTAAACGTCGTTGCCGAAAATTCGTTGGTTGATTGATATATCCCGTATGTGTCCGCGCCAAGTAAAGGCTGATCGCCAAAACAAGGGCATGCACCATGATTCACTGTTCCGTTCAGACCATCATCCGTCACGTCGTACTGAAATACGGCGAAAGAGCTTGTCGGATCGCTGGTCTGGCTAACGGCGATGAGGTTATAGTTGCGGCCGGTTGCGCCTGTGTTGTTGCCGTTGTCTTCTTCCAATTCCGTCACAAACCATCGCTTGGTTTGAGCGTCATAATAACAGCGCGGGTCGCTAAGAAATGGTCCAGCAATTGTAGGAGGTCCTCGAACGATCTGGGGAGCCAATCCGAAGAAAGAATTCAAATCTTCAGCACCGGTAAGCGGATTACCGACTTTGTCGTAAACCTGAATGACATCATTAACGGCTTCAACCACAAAACCGTTGCCGGTGCAGAGTCCTTGATCCGGAGGCTCCAGGCTATATTGGTTGCCGTTGTTTGCTGTCCGCTGGTCTATGTTGCTCAGGCCGTCAAAGCCAATAAAGGTGCTGTCTTGGTAATTGACCACCGTGCTGCTGTGAGCCACAGGCTCGTTAAGCGGAAGTTTTGGCGAAGCGGCGGACACCGACGCGGAACCCGACACTAACGCAGATCCCGATAACAAAGCACGCTGGCCGGCCTGCTTGCTTGGAATCATCAAGTTGGTACGACGATTGAGGAAGGATGCTCCGGTGGCTGCGCCTGGAGCGATCGCCGCATTTCCTTTTAATCCGACTGCATCATCCTCGTTAACGATCTCGGGAAGTTGAAAAGCACCGCTGCCAACAGGTCCAGCCTTGATCGTAGATGTTCCTACACGAGTCAAGTGTTGAACGGATTGATTGGATGCGGCGCTGGCGGTTTGGATTTGGGCGAATGTGAAAGTGATTGCGAGCAGGATGGCGGCCTGCGCGATAGTCCTGGGAAATGGCATAAGTTCTCCTTGGGAGGGACATCTGCTGCCGCTTTAGTTTTCTAAAAGCCGCGCAGGACGGGCAGTTTGACACTTTGCCACCCATGCTGTCAAGTTTTGTGACGGCCTGATCCTACTCCGTAACGCCTAAGTAAAATACTAAGGTGGGCGATAGCTGGCTGCTTGTCACGCTTCGTGAGCGCGTCTCTCGAATTTGTCACGGTTGCCCGGCCGGCGGTTGCGAATTTTGTCCTGAAGCGCGCACATCAACCTCGACCAATTCGCTTACCCGCAAGATAAAAGTGCTTGGGTTCTTCATTCCCCACTTCGTATAAGGAACTACAAAATGTCCGGTCGCAGTCCAGTGATCTTGTGCCATGTCTACTTGGAGGGGGACGCTCATCTCATGATCGCTCCCGTGGATTGTGAAGATGCCATGTACGTGCACGTTAGACGTGCCATGGATTCCAACTTTTCCATCCACCTGATCGGGACGAAAAATGATCTCCGGGTACTTTGCGGTCTCCAGGACTTCCCTGTGCATCTTTCTGTCGCGCATGCCGATGCCCGTATGGGCGGAGGTGGCGTCCACCACTATTTCGCCATTTATCTCTCCGGTGGAGGGATTGTAGGCCACCTTGCCTCGCTTCAAGGCGAAAGACCCGTGCACCGTATGCATTACATCGCCAAGAGTGAAGGTAACCGTCGTTCGGGAAGGAAGAAATTCAAAAACCACTTGGGAAGTTTGGGCGCTGCACCAAGGGGCGGGGGCGAGAAAGAGCAGCACCACTCCGCACACGAGCGAGCTGGATATTCTTAGGTTGCGAACTCCGATATCAGCCTCTTTTTCTAAAAAGTCTATCCCCGCAGATCAATTGAGCAAAACTATAACGCGTACTCGTCTGTAGAACGTGAGCAATTTCGAAAACCTGAGCCTGGTTATTGTCTTATGTTTGTCGTCGTTTAGTAAGTGTGGATTTGAGGTTATTTACGAATGTGAAACTGGCGGAGAGGGAGGGATTTGAACCCCCGATACCCGTTAAGGTATGTCCGCTTTCGAGGCGGATCGTTTCAACCACTCACGCACCTCTCCGCAACGGGCCGATTGTGGAATATCTGAAGCCACGCCTTTCGACTTTGTCAGGATTCCCACTAGGATCAGGCCTGCTAAACGCGCCACTTTCAGGACAGATCCCTCGACAACTCCGGAACTTCAACCACTCCGCAACTCTGCAACGGATAAATGTCAGAGTATCGCCTTTGGAATGCGCCACAGGGTTTGTTCGTGTCTACAACTTATCTTTTATCGCCGCTCGCGAAAAAATTCCCTCAACAAGTCCGCGCACCGATCTGCAAGCACCCCGCCACGAACTTCCATGACGTGATTCAGTTGAGGATGGTTGAGCACCTGCATCACCGAATGGACCGCGCCAGCCTTCGGATCATCTGCGCCGAAAACCAGCCGTTTCAATCGCGAATGAACCATCGCGCCCGCGCACATTGCGCAGGGTTCAATTGTAGCAAACAGCTCGCACCCAATCAGACGGTGATTCCCGATCGCAATTCCCGCGCTTCTCAGTGCGACGATCTCGGCATGGGCGCTGGGGTCGGACTCGAGAAGATTGCGGTTCGACCCACGACCTATAATTCTGCCCTCTAAGATAACGACAGCTCCGACGGGCACTTCGCCCATCTGGCGCGCTTCTTGAGCCGCGAGAAGTGCCTCCTCCATCCAAAAGTCGTCCATTCAGTTTGACTCGTGCGCGGCTAATAAATTTTCTGGCGAACCGCCGTGGGCATGTTCGCGGCCTCATTACCAATCAGTTATCTCCAAAATGTCTCTCATGAGAATCAGCCTTCGCTACATTAATTCATATTAATTGTTTTTATTCCTCCCAGAACTTGAATTGATGGCCTCGCCGCTCACCGCTAAGTGTTGGCAAGATCAGGAAAAAGAGTTTGGCCCCGATATTGCCACAGACATTCCGGGTCAAACTATGGGTCAGGAAGTTTCAGTTTCGTATCAAGCGGTAAAAAGCAAAGTCTACAAACTGATTGACGCCCTCGTGGAAGACGCCAAAACGCGTGGTGACGTTCAAGACTCGGTGAAGCGGTGGTGGAAGTTAGTACACCCAGCGGATCGTCCCGTGGCCAGGAAATACCTAATGATGGTATTGGAGAAGTCGAACGCGAGTTTGGAAGCGATCTCGGACGGATTGGTGGAGTTCATGGAGGCCGAGACGGAGCCCGCGAAATTGTCAAAGCTTCACTCCATCGCCGACCAAACGCAGATTGGCAGCCGAATCTAGCCAAGTGGGAAGCGGCATTACTGTAGCTTCTTTTTGGGCCTCCTTCAATGGTGTATCTGTCTTAAATTCCGGTTTTTCAAGACCCTCCCTTGTCCGAAGATAAAATTCTCCGCTCTTGCGGACTCTCAACATTCGTACCCGCTGGTAAGCCGTAATTAGCTGCGACTATTCTCCGCTTTCCAGCGCCATGGCTGCGTGCTGAGATTGAAAACGCAAAGTAAGACTGATTCCCGTCACTTTGTCGCGCAGGCCAATTTTGTGTCGCCGTCGCCGCCTTAGCCTCGACGTAATCGGCGACCCTGGGATCCCTAGCTAAATTCCACAGGATAGAGCGCCCATAAAATCTGTCTATCTGTTCTATTCGCTTGACTTGGAGGCCGAACCTTGCAATAACTATCGAAGTCCACATAGGACGGGTTTGGGGGTGTGTTTCCGTTGGCAGAAGTTAGATTGCAGGAGGGAGAATCCCTCGAAAACGCTTTGCGCCGTTTTAAGCGCAAAGTGCAACAGGAAGACATTATCAAGGAGGTCAAGCGGCACTCCTTCTACCTCAAACCAGGCGAGAAAAAGCGCGTAAAAGAGGCGTTAGCCCGAAAGCGTAGCCGAAAGAAAGCTCGCAAGGAACAAGAGTAAAACCAGAAGCTAGGGTTAGGTTAGTAAGATAAGGAACCAAGGGCCGCCCCTCCCCGGTTGGCGGCCCTTGGCACTAAACACCGGCAAGGTTTTCGAAAATATTACTTTGCCGCTTCGGGTATCCATGCCCTCAACGCGTGGCGGGCCGAGTCCAGGGTAGTCTTCAAAACAATTGAGGGGGATGCGTCAAGCTGTGCGCTTCCGCGCCCAAAAAGGCCGACTGCCTCCGTGTGCGCGGGACAACGCGGACCAGAACGAAGGGAGCTTTCTTCTCAATGGAATTCCAGGACAAGACGTTGACGTGCATTGACTGCGGCATAGATTTTCTTTTTACCGCTGGCGAACAAGAATTCTTTCGCGATAAGCAATTCAAGAACGCGCCTAAGAGGTGCAAGGCTTGCAAGATGAAACGAGTGTCTGTTCTGGGTGCGACACCCTCCTCAGCCTCAACCTTTTCCAAGACGGAAACCCGCACGGTGTGCTCGCACTGTGGCAAGCAGACTACGGTGCCCTTCAGGCCCACCCAGGGGCGTCCAGTTTTCTGTCGCGAATGTTTCCAGGATCGGCGAGGAGAAGCCGTCAGTGCCTAAGCGATGGCGCCGCCAAGTCTGACATCCTTTCCTAGCTTCATCGCCTGAAGTGTTTTCAGCCCGTCAATGGAGGAAAACGGGTATTCCAGGCTGGAACGAAACCTTGTAGAGTCTAGCGGTGAATTCCATTAGACACCGCATCGCGGCAATACTCTTGACTCCTCTCCTCGCCCTTCCCAACTTCGCCTATGCACAAACTTCGGGGGCAAACCCGCAATCGGCTAACGAACCGCGCGCAAGGATGCAAGGCCAACGCCGGAAACCTTCCCTTTTCACTCCGCTGTCACGACAATCTGAGGCCGAGCCTTATCGTCCGATAACCTCACGTCAGCGTCTTCGCTGGTTTATGAATAGCACTGTTGGACCAACCCATTTATTTGGTGCCGGCATTTTCTCGGCTGCACTTGGCACGGCCCTCGATCACCCTAAAGAATATGGACCGGGTTGGGGCGGGTTCCGAGACCGGTTCGGAATGCGCCTAACGGGTATTTCCACGGGTAATGCGATGGAGGCGGCTGTCGGAAGTGTCTGGGGAGAAGACCCAAGATATTTTGCCACACCAGATAAAGCCGTGCGTGGTCGCATACTAAATGTCATGAGGCAGACCTTCGTAGCCCGACGACGGGACGGGAATTATGCGCCCGCGTATGCGCGGTATATCGCTGTCACTGGCAACAATTTTCTTTCCAACAGCTGGCGAGCCAAGAGTGAAGCCTACGTGCATGACGCAGTAATCAGAGCAGCCGAAGGCTTCGCAGGAAGAATGGCTGCGAATGCGTACGAAGAATTTTGGCCCCAGGTCAGAAACCATTTCTTCTACGGCAGCCGCTGAATTTTCTCTGACCGAAGGAGTACTCAGTAATCAGCGGGAGACGGCCAAACTGTTATGGCGCCTCGATCAACTGCATCTTTCCGTCTCTTGTCCGGTGCAGCACCAATACTTTGCCTTTTGGGTCTCGAAATACGAATACGTCGCGGTCCCTAAAATGAGCTTCCTTGATTGCCTCTTCGATGGTCATGGGACGCAACGCTACCGCACCGTCCGAGCGCTCGAGATGAACTTCGGTGGACTTCGCAATGGCAGGAAATTTATGCACGAGGAGTGGCACAGACGTGCTCTCAGGCACGCCAGCAGCGGGATGCGCGTCTCGCCGAGCCGCCGATCCCCGCTGCCCGCGTGAAGTCATGGCCTTTTCGTTCGGAGTGTTGTGGTTGTGGCGCTTCTGTGTACGCCAGCGCGTCTTGTATTTGACTGCTTGTTTCTCGAGATGTTCAAGCGCCTCGCCGATCACCACTCTCATGTCGCGGCCTTGGGCCAGCGCGATCAACGGTCCGTTGCGTGGCGTGATGGTAATCTCTGCTTTGTTGCGGCGCTTCTCTAAGGTGAGCACCACTTTGGTTTCGAACTTGTCGCGAAGAATTTTGCGGATTTTCAGCAGACCGGTTTCGACTTCCGTGCGAACTGCTGGAGTAATTTCGTAGTGTCTGCCGGTGTATTCGACGTTCATGAGCGCCACTCCTCAAATGCTTCAGTCGCACCCCACACCATTTCTTAAAGACCAACGCGAAATTCGCTATCGCCTATGACGTCCGGTTCGTTACTTCTTTACTCTGCGCTGATGCGTGCTCGGGATGCGCATGTCTTCGCGATATTTCGCCACCGTTCGGCGGGTGACCTGAATGCCTTGCGATTGCAGTATGCGTGTGAGTTGTTCGTCGGTTAAGGGGCGCGCCGAGTCTTCTTCTTCAATCAACTTCTTAACGCGCCGCTTGAGGATCAGCAAAGATGTATTTCCACCTTCCGGTCCGTTCACGCTTTCGCTGAAGAAATAGCGCAGCTCAAAAACACCCTGCGGAGTGTGAGCATACTTGTTCGCGACCGCCCTGCTCACGGTTGAAGGATGCACTCCAATCTCTTCCGCCACTTCCTTAATCATCATGGGCTTTAACTGATCTATGCCGAGCTCCAGAAAATCACCCTGCCGGGCAACGATGGTGTAGCAGACCTTCGCGATTGTCTGCTTGCGTTGCTCGATATTTTTGATCAACTGCATGGCACTCTTGTAGCGCTCTTTGACGTAATTCCGGGTATCTTTATCGTTGGTGTCGCGGGTCATCAGCCGTTTGTACGCTGGATTCAGACGAAGCTGCGGAACATCATCATCGTTCATGATGACAAGCCACTCGTCGCCATGTTTTACGAATGCGACGTCTGGCTCAATGAGGCGCGGCTGACCTTTGTTGTAGCGCAGACCAGGGCGCGGGTCGAGAGTGCGAATGAATTCGAGCGATGCCTGAACCGCCTCAATCGGCCTCGCAATGGCTCGTGCAATCTCTTTGTACTGCTTGTTCTGAAGCGCGCGAAGATGTTGATCAACGACCGCGATTGTGTCTGCAAAGAGCACGTCGGTCGCTTCGCCGTTTCCATTCCTGTTGGCCGCGAATTGTTGCTGGTGATATTTCAATTGCTGAAGCAGGCACTCTCGTAGGTCGCGGCAGGCTACGCCCGGAGGGTCCATTTGCCGGACCAGTTCGATAGCTTCGTGCAACTCGGCTAAATTAAAGTTCGGGTGGAACGTAGGAGCCACGCGGCCATTGGGCTTAACGCCGGCAGTGGGAATTGAAACCGCCGCCTCAGGAACAGCGAGAACCGGCGCCGGCTCTATTTGTACAAGGGCGCCCCCAGTTTCAGACCTCCAGTTCTGATCTGCGTCAGACGAAAACGGCGCGGAATCTAACGATCCTCCTTCCGGAAGCCCATCTTCCAGAGCTGCGTCTAATCCCAATGCGGCCGCTTCCTTCACGACCTTCTCCACTATGGCAGCGTCGGCTTCCGGAGGTGCGGCAGGCACAATCCCGAGCATTTCATCGTCGCTCGCGATCAGGTATCCGTCCTCGCTAAGATTGCCGATCACCACTTCCGTGGCTTCCCGCACTTCGTTACTGACTGAGATTGAACCCAGTTGCCATTTCAAATGGTCAGAAAGATTGCTCGGCTTGGAAAGAAAATTTTCGAACGACGGACGTTCGATCTCTTCCATCTCGCCTGGGCTGCGGTAGCCAGGATCAAGATATTCCTGAAAAAATGATCCGAAATCAATTTCTTCGAACGGGTCCTTTTTTTCGACGGCAGTAACGGTATTTTCTTCGGGCGCGGGCCGATCCCGTTCTTCCTCGCGCTGGCCAACTTCATCAATCAGTGGAACCGAATCTTCAAGCTCCTCCAGAACCGGGTTCTCGACCATTTCGGCGGTGATCATGTCACGCAACTCAAGTTTATTGAGCGCGAGAACGCTCACCATCTGGACGAGTCCAGGGGTGAGGATCTGCCTCTGCGAAACTTTCAAATGCAACTTGGGCTGCAACATCACCATAAGATCAGTCGGTTATTACCAGCTTCTAGCTAGTAGCCTCTGGCCAAATCTGCGCGGCTTTAGCTAGAAGCTAGCAGCTAGGAGCCGGCTTTAAACCAGCGAAAAACTTTCCCCTAAATAAACTCTTCGAACTTCGGAATCTCCACCTAACTCTTCCGGCGTTCCATGACGAAAAATCCGCCCTTCGTTAATGATGTAT
The DNA here is from genome assembly GCA_963720075.1 of uncultured Acidobacteriaceae bacterium. GTDB lineage: Bacteria > Acidobacteriota > Terriglobia > Terriglobales > Acidobacteriaceae > PALSA-188. The sequence continues at coordinate 678,685 of CAVREG010000019.1, forward strand.
GCCCGGTCGGTAACTGATAGCGTCTCCCGGACATTGTGATCGGTAATCAGTACGCCAATTCCGCTCGCCCGAAGAGCACTAATGATCCGTTGCAGATCCGAAACCGCCAGAGGATCAATTCCGGAAAATGGCTCGTCCAATAAAATGAAAGTGGGGTTAATGCAGAGGGCGCGCGCAATTTCGACCCGGCGCCGTTCTCCGCCCGACAGGTCATGCCCTCGGTTTTGCCGGATGTGCTCCAACCCCAATTGATCAATCAACTTCTCCATTCGCTCCCGGCGTTCATGCCATGGGATTGGCTGAGCTTCTAAAACAGCCAAAACGTTTTCTTCTACCGTGAGCTTACGAAAAACGGAAGCTTCCTGGGGGAGATAGCTGATTCCGTACTGACGCGCCCGCAGATACATGGGCACATCCGTAATTTCCTTATCGTCAATTAGTATCCGGCCTGTATCGGGGGGGATCAGGCCCACAATGGCATAGAAGGTGGTTGTCTTGCCGGCACCGTTCGGACCGAGCAGGCCAACCACTTCTCCCTGCTCCACACGCAGACTGACGCCATTTACAACCCTGCGTCCGCGGTAAGACTTGCCAATTTCGTCGGCGGACAGCGTATGCATTTAACGTGCCACTCGTATTTCAGTGACGGCAGGGGATTTATCGTTGCCTTCTACGAGCACCCTACCATCGCGACCAAACAAAGTCAACGAAACGCCAGTAACCACGCCATGTTCGGCATCAAAAATGCTAGGCGGTCCGCCAGTCATAACGAACCTATCGTCCGCAGCGGTATAAACCAGCTTGTCCCCGGTCACTTTGCGGCCCGGTTGGGTGATTACGACCCCTCCCGAAGCCACAATTCTTTCTAATGCCGTGCTGCCGTCAAGACTCTTGTTTTTAATGGCTTGCGTGTGCCCACGTAGGAAGCAGTCCATCTTCGCCGCGGTCAAATCGATACCGCTGCTGACGGCTTCCACATTCCCGTCAAAATGAACTGTCTGGTGATCGTCTGAGTAAGTCAAATGATCCGCTAGAACGGAAAGCAGGGTGATTTTTCCATTCTTGTCTGTCTGACTGAGGGTCGCGTTCACACGTTGGGCACCTCTCCGCTCTACATTAACCGTACGGCCATCCCGATGAAACTGGACCATCGGGGCTTCCACCGAATTGGCACTCTGCCAGAGCCGAACATTGCCTTCGTAAGTCGCCGTTGCGGAGTCGCGAGTTGCAATCATGGTGCCCGCGGTAATGTGGATAGGGATATCCGAAGAAGGCTTGCCCGCTTTCGCGTTTTGCGAGGGAAACGAAGCGTCGGTCGTCTTAACATCCCCTTCGGCAAGGGCGGTTCCCATTAATCGGTTCAGGCGGATGGTTTGGGCCGAGGTTGTCATTCCGCCATCCGTCACGCGCGGCGAACCCTGTAGCAGCACGATTTGATCTTGCGGCGTATATCGAGCGTCACCCGCCCATGCCTTAATCTTGCCATCGTCATAGGCAAAGTTTCCCTTTTGAACGAGCGCTACAACTCCTTTGCCTTGTGTGAATTCAGCATCAATGCTCTGGCTCGTGCTAATGCGATCAGGCTTGCCAGGAGATTTGCTCACAATTCGCGAATCGGGGCCGCCATGAAGCGCTGCAAGTTGCCCTTCACTATTGAAACTAGCCTCGAACTGTGCAGCGGTGATCATCGTTGAGTCTCGCGTCTTGTCATTGCCGGTGGATGCGATGGTAATCTGCGGGGGACCGAATGTTTCGGCGTTGCGAATGAGCCGTCCGCGGACCAGCGAAAAATCCATGCCTGGCGCCTTGAGTTCGAAACGTTGCTTTGTCTTATCAGTGGAAGTCTGAATTAAACATACGCCCTGGTCTGCGTGGACATTCTTAATTTCATTCTTTACGCCGTTCTGGGGCGCGAAATGGATGACCGCCCGCCCCGCCGCACCCTGCATGCCGCCTTCGCCGACGCTTTCATAACGCACATTCCCCGAAAGAGTGGCCTCGTAAAGACTGTTTGCTACACCGGCTGAAAGATCCAAGCGCTCAGCCGTGATCTTTCCCCCATCCGGCCGGTCGGATTCGATAACCACATTTCCTTGAGCCTGCACGCGTTCCAGGTTATTTCCCTGAGATAAGTACACTGTCGCCTTGTCCGCGTCTGAGTGCTCCAAACCCTCCGTCACCTGCGGATGTTCCATCACAACCGTGCGCGGATTGCGGCTGATAGCCACTCTGGCTGCCATTATTGAGATCGGAGCCAGCCCATTCATGGTCACCTTTACTTGCGAATTCAGCGTCAGCACGTTGCTTCGGGCAACATAATTTAGACCCACAGCCGAACCATGTCCTTGGGGAACGGCGAAATCAACTTCCCCATCCGCGTGAGCGTCGCCGGTTTTTTGGTTGAAAACTAAATCTCTAGTCTCAAGGTGAACGGGATTTTTCAGGCCGCTTGGTACCGTTTGATCCGGCCTCCCCAAACCTGTAGGGTTGGCTTCGAGGTCAATTTGTACTTCACCCTTTCCAATGACATCGCCTGTAGTCGCGTCGTACTCGAAGTCTTTTCCCGCGATTCGATCGAACCGCCCCGAATCACGCCCGTAAACCGTGATTTCGACATCATGTAACTCCCCTCTGCCTCCCTCTTTGAACTGTACAGCTTTGCTTGCTTCAATCTTGAAAAGCGTGTGCCCTTCGAAAGATTTGGAAATCGTAAAACCTTTGGCGCTCTGCTGGATCTCGACGCCAATTTTGTCCGGGATTTGCTTCAGACTATTACGCACCCTGTAGCGCGCGTAGAAATAAGTTCCTGCCACCAAACAAATCAGCGCGACCGCAGCGGCAGCAAGCCATCGCCGTAAACGAGGGATGTCCAGGGGCACAGATTGAGTTTACTTGATGCTGATGCGCGCGGGCGTATCGGAAGAAATGTCAAGCGCGATGCACGACGGTGCCGGCAATCATGTCATGGAGCGCCCGCTTTTGTGCTGTAAATCCGGCCATGATATATCCCAGCATCATAATCATCGCGGAGAGGTATTTGCTGAAATGTCTGGCGGTAGCCCGGGCGAAGGAGATTCGATTGCCCTGAAGATCAGTCACTTTCATTCCAAACAGCATCTTCCCTAACGTAGCCTGGCGGGACGAACTTTCCATGGCAGCCTCGTATATCCAGGATGCAAAAAGTCCAAATGCCGTGCCGATAATGATTGAAGTCAAATGTAAGCCTTGCCCTACGGCGCTCATCGCTGCTCCAGCAACCCCAACCACGAGACCGACGATAAAAGCGACAGGCATCACCACCGCTTGAACGACAATTCCGTCAATTACAGCGGCGACAAAACGTATCCAGAAACCGCCGTACCTCGCTGTGGTTCCGCTCATATTCGGCGGCGCAAACGCAGCCTGGATAGGCTGACTTTGCTCAGGCGCGGTCATTGTCGCGGTGTTTGCAGGGACTCGGTTGGAAGCCGGGAGCGCGCTTGCAAGGGCGGCACCGCAATTCGAACAGAACTGAGCGGTCGCAAGATTCTGTGCTCCGCATTGATTGCAAAAGATTGTGCCGATGGTCATGACGCCGAGACTATATCTGGCATGGATGATATGTGTAAAGGATCAATCGCGGGCAAGCCGCCGAATTTTAAGAAGAAACGCTGGTGATTTCTTCCGCCTTCCTGAGTTCAGGAAAGATGCCTGCCCAGATCGCAATTACGATCAGCGTCCCGATTCCGCCCAACACGACCGCTGGAACCGTTCCGAACCAATGCGCGGTCACGCCCGATTCAAATTCCCCGAATTCGTTGGAAACCCCGATGAACAGCATGTCTACCGCATTTACGCGGCCCCGCATGCTGTCTGGAGTGCCAAGCTGAACCAGAGTTCCGCGTATAACGACGCTCACCATGTCCGTTGCGCCGACGAAAAGCAGCGCAATCATGGAAAGTGCGATGCTGCGCGATACCGCGAAAATGATGGTGAACACACCGAAGCCGGCGACGCACCACAGCATTGTCGCGCCCACATGCCTTCGCAGAGGCCGATGGGCGAGAAGAATCGCCATGATGGTTGCACCTATTCCCGGGGCGCTGCGCAACAATCCCAACCCCCACGGTCCGGTGTGCAGAATCTCACGCGCATAGACCGGAAGCAGCGCCACCGATCCGCCGAGCAGGACCGCGAACATGTCCAGCGAGATCGAACCGAGAATTAGTTTCTGCCGCCAGATATATCGCAAACCAGCCAGCACAGTGGTCCAATTTATTTCCTCCCTCTGAGCTGGTTTCATTCGCAATCGAATTCGGAAGGTGGAGAGCACCGCCGCCAATGACACTAGAAATGCTGTCGCATATACAGCTGAAGCTCCCCGAGAAAATGCATAGACCAACCCGCCAAGAGCCGGTCCCAAGATGGTCGCAGTTTGAAATATGCTCGAATTCCACGCGACCGCGTTTGGAAAATGTTGTTCCGGTACCAGCTGTGGCAAAAGCGAGCGCGAGACGGGTCCATTGAAAGCCCGGACAATCCCTAGCAGAACCAACACTAGATAAATTGGATAGACTGACTCCCCGCGAACCCTGGAAACGGCCAACAGCAGGCCCGAACACAATGCGAAGCCTGCATAACAGAGCATCAGCAACCGCCGGCGATCAAAACGGTCGGCGGCGTGGCCCGACGCCAGAAACAGGAAAAATCCAGGTAAAAATTGTGCCAGGCCGACCAACCCGAGATCCAGGGCGCGGTGAGTGATGTCGTAAACTTGCCATCCAACCGCGACCGATAACATTTCGAGCGACGTAACAATACAAAAACGGGCGATCTGATAGCGCTGGAAATCAGGATAGGTAAAAGCAACTCGGCCAGAATTCCTCAGATCGGGAGACGTTGCCATCCACTTTACTGTGCCACAAAACTTCGTTGGATACCCAAGGGACTAGATCATTCCGAAACTTCAGCACTATGCGTCGTGATCTACACTGGAGAACGATGACTCCGCAAGCACCGGCTCTCCTAAATCTGCAAAATATCTGCGTCATGCGAGGAGGCCGGGTCGTACTGGACGACTTCACTCTTGTTGTCGGGGCAAACGAGCGACTTGCGATTCTTGGCCCCAATGGGTGCGGAAAATCTACCCTGGTGAAAACAATCACGCGGGAATGTTATCGAGTGGTTCGGGTTGGGTCATCCATGAGTATTCTCGGTCAGGAGTACTGGAACGTTTTCGAACTCCGCTCTATGCTTGGAGTCGTCTCCAATGACTTAATGTCAGCCGTGACTGGAGAAGCCACAGGATTGGATGTAGTTTTGTCAGGATTTTTCAGCAGCATTGCCATCTATTCCAACCACTCAGTGAGTCGCGCACAAAAAGATTTGGCCTATGCGACGCTTGCTGAATTGCAAGTCCCACACCTTGCCAACAGGCCCGTAAGGGAAATGTCCTCGGGTGAAGCAAAAAGAATTCTAATCGCGAGGGCTTTAGTGCACCGGCCTCGCGCATTACTGTTCGACGAACCCAGCAATTCGCTCGATGTGATGGCGCGAAGAAGCTTGCGGCAAACGATGAGCTTACTGGCAAACTCCGGAATTGGGATCATCATGGTGACCCATGATCTCTCCGACATCGTTCCCGAGATTGACCGGGTCGTATTGATGCGGAGCGGCAAAATCGCTGCTGATGGGCCGAAAGAAGAAATGCTTACGAGTCAGCGCCTGGGAGAACTGTTCGGAATGAAAGTCGAAGTAGCGCGGCTGGATGGCTTCTATCATCTGTGGTGATCCTTGCTCGGCTTCCATGATCCTCGTACTCACCGGGCGTCAATGAATTGCACTTTTTGGATGGTGTCGCGAACAGCGCGCCTTCGTCCCCGTATGCGCGCCACGGCATGGTCAATCACGCTCGTGATCTCCGCGCCATAGTCGGAAGAGCGGCCCTCCACCAGACGCCTCTTGGCCTTCTGGGATGAAAACCATGTGGGATTCCGATTTCGCTCCTGCGGCGGTTCGACCCGAAGAACCTCGCAAAGATGCGCGTTAACAGCGGTCTGACCTCCATCAGATCGGTTTGAAGAATTGCGCGCATCATGCTTGCGGGGGGTATAACGGATGAAGCAAGCCTCCTCCATGCGGCCGTGCACCCCTGCCTCTTCGAAAGCTTCGAGCGCTGCAGCCTGGGCGTGCGTCAATCCAGGCTCCGCATTGCCCTTGGGAAAAATCCAGCGTCCACCGCGGGTGCGCACCAATAAGAATTCGATGGCACCAGCGCGAATCCGGTAGCAGACCGCCGCAACTTGCTCGCATTGTCGCAACTTGCGAAGCTGCGACAAGGGAACGAATTTTGGGGATAGGTTTCCGTTTGAACTGCCGGTGGTCCACCGCGTTCCAATATTTGTGACATCCATGCCCATAGAAGCAGAGTGCCCGATGCGATCCACTTTGCCTAGAGCACAGCTTGGTTCCGCGCTGGCTAATCGATAATCGCAGTTGCATCCTAGCTTCTGAGCCGTTGGAAATTATCGCCGGAATCTTTCTACGTACTTGTGCCAACAAGAGAGTAGAGACAATATTTCCTTTGATGATGCAGGCTGAACATTCGCCACCGCATTAAAAACCCCAAGGAGACTTTTGGAAACCCTGTATTGTCTTCGCTGCAACCGTGAGCTCGAACCGGGACACAAGTCCGTGGCTTTGTATATGTTCGCGCAGACGGTGGGAATAAGGCCGAGACAGAAATCCATGGCTCAGCGGATTTGCTTCTGTCCCCAGTGCTCAGTCTCGCTCGCGATGGGTCCTCCTCCCGAAGGCGCGCTCAACGTCGCTGCCTGGAAGATGATGCGCGAATTGGTCTCCGCCGACCCGGCATTGAACGACGCAGCTTGGGAGACTTTGCGTGGAATTGTGGGATTGCTGCCCGCCACCGGAACTGAAGGATCGCCACGTCCCATCAACGGCGGCGGCTACTTCGAGTTCTAACAGCAGTCATTAAATCTCCCCTCTCGCAGGTCACCTACAGCGTTCAGCGAAACCAGCTTCCCGGCCAATACTATTTCGTGGGTCTTTTCTCCGGAATGGCTGTCGTTTAGACTTCCCAGGAACAATCGAGGCAATATGAGCGATCCTAAGACTTATCCATACGAAACTCGGCTGGACATCTATTATCAACACGGACAACTGATTGATGAGAAAGCGCTAGCCGAAGCGTGTTTACACAGGTGGTACAACCAAACTCTTTGTAAAGTGAATGACTCGGTCGTGCGGCTTGGAGTCATACAGGGTGAATATCACTGGCATCAGCATGAAAACGACGACGAATTCTTTTACGTTCTGGAAGGAAAGCTAACAATTGACCTTGAAGACCGAACCGTTGAACTTTCTCCGCGACAAGGATTCGTAGTTTCGAAGGGAATTATGCACCGGACCCGGGCACCGGAACGAACCGTTATTTTGATGGTCGAGAACGCAGGAATCATTCCAACTGGCAACTGATGCAGAGTTCCAACGAATGGAAATTCATTCCGAGGCGGCCGCGACTTTTGCTTTAGATTCCACTTCCGCCGTCACCTTGAAGTCTCGCAATGACAATTCCAACCCTCCGAAATCTGGATGCTCGTTTTGCCCTATAGTGAACGCAATGTCCAAGCAGTCGCCCGGAAGAAGCCGCGAGTCCTGGAAACGCTTCGCGATATGCCATCCCAGAGCGTTGTAGGTGATGGCTCTTCTCCAGTTCCTGCTTTCCGTGGGCAAAGAAGCGGAATCGGGATGGCAATTCGGAATCGTGGAGGATCCCGTCAAAGCAGCAGCTACTCTCAGTTTCACGTGCTTGTCTTTCATCACCTTGGACGGAGCCATCAATCGCACACCCCGAGCAGCAAAGACCGGTTCCGGATTTCCAACGCCAAACGGTTCCATTCGCAGCAACGCCTGGTACAACTCTGGCGTCACGCAGTCGAGGGGAAGGTCAGCATCCACATTCAGAACAGGATCAAAATCGCTGATGGTAAGACGCTCGCGTGCGTAGCTGTCCAAATGAAGACTTAGTTCTCGAACACTCACCGCAGGCAACGAAAATCCGACAGCGTGAGCGTGTCCCCCGTAACGCGAAAATAAATGTCCGCAAGATTCCAAAGCGTTCAGGAGATGGAATGCCGGAATCGAGCGGCCCGATCCATGCGCCTCATCCCCATCCCGCGAAATAATTAGCGTCGGACGCCCGTATCGCTCGACGACCCGCGTCGCGGTGATTCCGATCACTCCTCTATGCCAACCTTCTCCGTCAACCACCATACAGAACGCGGCTTGCAAGGCTGGCTCCCGCTCGAAACGTTCTTCAATTGACGCCAGGATTCGACGTTCTTCTTCCTGACGTTCTCCATTAAGCTGATTCAGCTTCGATGCGATTTCACGGGCGCGAACGGAATCCTTCACACTGAAAAGCTCGATGACATCGCTTGCAATATCCATGCGACCGGCGGCGTTGATTCGTGGCGCGATCCGAAACCCGACTTCGCCAGATGTTAACGGCCTTCCGCTAAGCTGCGAAACCTCCAGCAAAGCTCTGAGGCCCGGATTTACCGGAGATCGCAAAGCCTTCAATCCCAATCTCGCGAAAATGCGGTTCTCTCCTGTGAGGGGAACCGCGTCCGCAATAGTTGCGATGGCAACAATTTTCATGAACGATGTCAACAACTGCGATTGATCCTTGTGACTTAACAGCCGCTGCATCAAAGCTTGTGCAAGCTTGAAGGCGACGCCGGCGCCACAAAGCGTTTTGCACGGATATTCACAGCCCGCTTGATTGGGATTTAGAACCGCAAGCGCGTGCGGTATTCCATCTGGGCCCGGAATATGGTGGTCGGTGACGATCAGATCAACTCCGAGCCGGCGCGCAGTTTCCGCGGCGGCAAAGGCTCGAATGCCGGAATCAACGCTGATAATCAAACGAATGCCCGCAGCAGCAGCAGCTTCGATCACATCGCCACGAAGATCGTATCCCTCACGAATTCTGTGAGGAACATGAAAGTCCGCTGAGCCTCCGCAAAGTTCAATTGCGGTCTTGAGGATGACTATTGCGGTTGTGCCATCCACGTCATAATCGCCATAGATCAGAATGCCCTCTTTGCGTTCGATAGCCGCGGCGAGCCGGTCAACGGCGGTCTTCATCCCAGCCATCAGGTAAGGCGAATGCAGGTGCGCCAGGGACGGCGAGAGATATTTTTCGGCAACCTCGATCTCATCAATGCCACGAATCAGCAGAAGGCGTGCGAGGACAGCCGCAAGGTTCGAATCGCGCGCGTCTATGGTGAGGTTCGATCGAAGCTGGACTGCAAGCTCCGCTACTTTGGATTCGCTAAGGCTTCGTAGGTTCCAGCGCACGAGCTAACTTTCTTCGTCGAAACCTGATCCGTCAATGGGTATGCCGCCAAACTCTTCCGCCATTTCGAGCAGGCCTTGATAGCGTTCATTCCATTCGGTCGAAACTTCGTACACCATCATGATTCCTTGATGGGGGAAGCCAAGCTGGATGAATCCGGTCTTGCCGAGATAAGTGCGCAGCCAGCGCGCGTCCTCGAGGTCTTCGTCGTTGGAAAATTCGACATCACTCAGGCTCTCTAATAGGGTTTCCAACTCTTCGCGCTTCAACACCCACGCGTCCATGGTGAGGAATGGCGCGCCCGCAGCCTTAGCCAATTCTACGAAGTCTTTCCAACTTTCGGGATTGTCTCCCGGTTTCCAAACCACTCGCTGAACATCGTCGAAATCCACATACCCTGGGAACCGGCGCATGCCATGACCCTCAATGAAGGCGACCATGTCATCTTTAAGGTTGGCGAGATTGTCGGTTGCGGACATGTGCTGAATTATTCTAAGCCTCTCTTTATGATTTGTCTTACGAGGGCTGTGGGTCAGAGGTTCGCAGTGCGGGTGCCGATTTAACCATCGCGTTGCTGGCTCTCCCATCGGTCCAAATCCACGCTTTTACGTCGCGGTTTACCTGGAGCGTAGATTGTGAAGAGGGTCTCAATGCATTCGCCTTCACCGCAGAGGGTGAAGGAGTCGAAAAATTTATGCCAGCCTTCTGGCGCTTCTTGTAAGTCGGGGCCTTCAGGATTGCTCTTCAGCCGCTCATCTAGCTCTATGGCCATGGGCGCGAGGAATTGTCGCTGGTCAACTCGATCGCGTAAATGGCTACGATAAGCACTGCACCGTGCGTCTCTGGGTGGCTTAATCTTGACAGCCGCCATGAGCTAACCAATCGCGTCTACAATTTCCTTGGAGATACGCTTGGACTTTTCAGAGCCGGGTTGACTCTTTTCGAGGCGGGCGTACAACTTCTGTAGCGATTGATTTCCTGAAGCGGTCGCTTTGCGACCGCGAGGGTGTGAGACCACGCCGCCACGTCGCTGATTTTGCTGGACCGTCGCCATGTACTAAATGTTAGCAGAAGCCGCTAGGCGGGGAAGTAGGTGATGGGCCTGTGTTTCACCGGCAAAAATCCTTCGGCAGGGCGCACTAATACAAAATCAAGCTGACGCACCATTCTCCTCAACGCACTTGTTGAAACACTAGGTGTCATTGCGTTGACACCTCCCTCCGCAAGATGCTAATTTTAATGGTTCCCAAGCCTTCTTCACTCGAGAGACCTTCAAGCAAATCATGGACGAGACGCTAAGACAGATAGGCGAATTACTGCTTCAATCCGTTCCGACCGTTATTTTTATGGTTTTGCTGTACGGGTTGTATAGTGTTTTGGTCCATAAGCCTCTCGTAAGCGTTCTCGCCGACCGTCGCAGCAAAACTGGAGGTGCAATCGAGAAAGCTCGCGCTGACATGGCCGAAGCCGAAGCCCGCACCGCAGAGTATGAGCAAAAACTGCGCGAGGCGAGGTTTGCGATGTTTAAGAGTCAGGAAGCTCGACGCCAAGAGGCTGCCAAAGCCCGGGCAGCAGTCGTGGCGGAGGCTCGCACCAAAGCCCAGGCGCAAATATTAGAAGCGCGGGCTGCAATAGAGAAGGATAAAGTCGCCGCCCAGGAAACTTTGCAGTCCGAAAGTGGAAGGCTCGCAATGGAAATCATTCGTGCCATTCTGCATTCCTCGAATCCCAAGCCTCCCATAGGTGCTCGATAATGCGAAGCCGAACAACACTTCAAATTGCACTCGTAGCAGCTGTCTTCGGCCTGCTCCTTTGGATAGGCGACGCTCAGAAGATTGCTGACCGTACAGGCCTGAGCCTGAAGCAAGCCACATGGTTGGGGACCTTACTTAACTTTGCGATCATATTGGGCGCGATCATTTGGGCGTCCAAGAAATACCTGCCCGCGATGTTCCAGAACCGCACCGCTTCCATTCAGCACGCGATGGCTGAGGCCCGCAAGACTAGTGAAGAAGCCAACCACCGGTTAGCCGATATTGAGACCCGCCTCTCCCGCCTGGGAGCCGAAATTCAGGAAATGCGAAGCGCCGGGGAGAAGGAAGCCGCGGATGAAGAAGCGCGCATCAAATCGGCCGCAGTCGAGGACGCCAGAAGAATCGTGCAGTCAGCAGAGGAGGAAATCGCCGCCGCGGCCAGGGCAGCGCGTCGCGACCTGACCGCATACGCGGCCGACTTAGCGGTCTCACTCGCGCGCAAACAGATTCACGTGGATGCCAAGACTGACCAGGATTTAATACGAAGTTTCGCGCAGCATCTCTCCGATCCAGAAACGGGACCGGGCCGGGGACAAAACTAAGCCATGGCTTCCGTCACCCATACCTATGCTCGGGCTCTCGCCGATGTGGTGTTCGACCGCAAGCTCGATCCCCAGCGCACTCTGCGAGAAGTGCAATCGGTCAATGAATCGGTGACCGGCAGCAAAGAATTGCGGGAAGTCTGGGAGACTCCTTCAATTACCGCCGGGCAGAAACGCGCGGTACTGGATGCGATCGTTTCTCGCGAAGGAATTTCCTCGGAAGTGCGCAATTTCGTGGCGGTGCTGATTGATCATCGCCGCATCAATTTTCTGGGAGATATCGCAAAGCAATTCGAGCAGGAATTGAGCCAGCGCATGGGATTTGTTGAAGCGCAGATCAAAAGCGCCAGAGAGCTAGATGGAACGGAGAAAAGCGTTCTTGAATCGGAAGTCGCAAAACTAACCGGCAAGAAGGTGCGTGCCCATTATTCTCGCGAAGAATCCCTGTTGGGAGGCGCACTTGTGAGAATCGGAAGCACGATCTACGACGGTTCCGTGGACGGGAAGTTGACGAGAATTCGAGAGCAAATCGCTCATGATTGAGCTGTCAGCTTTCAGCTCTCAGCTATCAGTCTCGGCGCGAGGCCCGCGCTTCCGGACATGGGGAGCTGGACTTAAGAATAGGATTTAGGAATTGTCTGGAGCAAAGAGCTAAAGAGTGTCAGGCGCTGACGGCTGAGAGCTGACAGCTGAAAGCTAAGAGCTGATCTTATGGCACAAATCAAAGCAGACGAAATTACGCAATTAATCCGCCAGCAGATCGAGAACTACGAATCGAAGATTGCGGTGGACGAAGTGGGAACCGTCGTAACTCTTGGCGACGGCATCGCGCGCGTTCACGGTCTCGACAAAGTAATGGCTGGCGAACTTCTCGCCTTCCCGCACGATCTCGCCGGCATCGCGATGAACCTTGAAGAAGATCAAGTCGGGGTAGTGTTGCTAGGCGACTACACCGAAATTCGCGAAGGCGATGAAGTAAAACGCACTGGCAAAATCATGAGCGTTCCCGTCGGCGATGGCATGATTGGCCGCGTAGTAAACGCGCTGGGCCTGCCTATTGACGACAAAGGGCCAATCGCTTCCGACCAGACTATCGCATTGGAACGCCTTGCACCCGGAGTGATTGATCGCCAGCCCGTTCGCGAACCCATGGCAACCGGTCTGAAGGCGATTGACAGCATGATTCCGATTGGTCGCGGACAGCGCGAACTGATCATCGGCGACCGGCAAACCGGCAAAACCGCAGTGGCACTCGACACCATCATCAACAATAAAGGCAACGATCTCATTTGCATTTACAACGCAATCGGCCAGAAAAGATCTTCCATCGCACAGGTCGTCAAAATCCTGACTGATTATGGCGCGATGGATTACACCATCGTCGTCGCTGCGTCAGCTTCCGAGCCCGCGCCCATGCAATACATCGCTCCATATGCGGCATGCGCGATGGGCGAATATTTTCGCGACAGCAAACGGCACGCGCTGGTCATTTACGACGACTTGTCGAAACATGCAGCCTCTTATCGCGAAATTTCTCTGCTGCTGCGCAGGCCTCCGGGACGCGAGGCTTATCCCGGCGATGTTTTTTATCTCCACTCGCGGTTGCTCGAGCGAGCATCGAAGTTGAGCGACAAGAATGGCGGCGGATCGCTCACTGCGCTGCCAATCATTGAAACCCAAGCCGGTGACGTTTCCGCGTACATTCCGACCAACGTAATTTCCATTACGGATGGTCAAATCTTCCTCGAGACCGATCTTTTCAACAGCGGCGTGCGGCCTGCGGTAAACGTCGGAATCTCCGTCAGCCGCGTCGGTGGGAGCGCCCAGATCAAAGCGATGCGCCAGGTTGCCGGAACCTTGAAGCTCGATCTGGCGCAGTACCGGGAACTGGCGGCCTTTTCGCAGTTTGGCAGCGACTTGGATAAAGCTACCCAGGCGCAGCTGAATCGCGGCCAGCGGCTAGTCGAGATCCTGAAGCAAAAGCAGTTTTCGCCGTTGCCTTTTTCAAAGCAGATCCTGGTCATCTTCGCCGGCACAACCGGAGCGTTTGACGATTTGCCAGTGGAACAGATTCGCGATTTTGAGGCCGACCTATACAAGTATGTGGACGCTTCGAATCCCGGGCTTTTACGCACAATCATGGAAAAGAAAGTCCTCGACGACGGACTGAAGTCTGAAATGACCAGGATTATTAAGCAAGCGAAAGAGACATTCGTCGAAGACCGAAAAGCAGTAGCAGTAAAGTAAATTTTGAATAGCCAGAAGCTAGCAGCCAGAAGCGATTTTCAATGGCCAACATTCTAGACATTCGCCGCCGTATTCGCAGCGTGATCAACACGCGTCAGATTACGCGCGCCATGAAAATGGTGTCAGCGGCGAAGTTGCGCCGGGCGCAGGAGCGAGCTTTGGCGGCGCGTCCATATGCGCAAATGCTCACGAATGTCCTGAAGTCTCTGGTTTCGCGCGTGGAGTTATACGATCCGCAGACCGGAGAATTACGGCACCCGTTGTTGGCGCAGCGTCCCGAAAATAATGTTCTGTTCATTGTCGTGACGGGAGACAAGGGTTTAGCGGGCGCGTTTAATACAAATATTTTGAAGGCCGCAATGCGCTTCCTTGAATCCAAAAAAGATAAGAACGTTGAGATTGAAGCCATCGGACGCAAAGGCCGTGATTTCCTGCGGCGCCGCTATCCGATTGCTGAGCCTCGGACCCTAGATTCTAAGGAAACTTCAAAGATTGCACTGATCGGCGAGCACGTCGGAGTTTTGAACAAACTTGAGTATTCAATGGTTTCTGAAATCGCTGATCGCGTGGTCGACCGTTACAGCAACGAGTTGATTGATTCAGTGTATCTGGTTTACAACGAGTTCAAATCGGTGATCGCGCAGCGATTGGTGGTTGAAAAAATATTACCTATCGAACATGTCGGAACCGCTGAGGTCAGTCAGGCGGAAGGCATGACTTTGGAAGAAAAGCAACGCGCGATTGAAGCCGCCAAAGGTACGGGCGTAGGACTTCGCCCAAAAGATACGCGGGATATTGACGCGGCAGCCGAAAAATTCGCCACAGCTCCGGTGGATTACATTTACGAGCAGCCTCCCGAAGAATTATTCCGCTCATTGCTGCCGAAGTACGTGAAGATTGAAATTTTCCGCGGCTTGATGGAATCCGTTGCAGCCGAACATGCCGCCAGAATGACGGCGATGGATGCAGCCAGCAACAATGCCACCGACATGATTGATTCTCTAACGCTTGCGATGAACCGGGCACGTCAGGCAAAGATTACAAAAGAAATTATAGAGATCGTGAGCGGAGCGGCAGCATCGTGAAGCGGCTTCCAGCTTCTAGCTACTGGCTCACGACAATAGACGACGCATCGTTTCAATTTGAGAGTGCACGTTTTAGCTAGGAGCTGAACGCCAGGAGCGATTTTCCCATGCCAGAAAATGTAGGACACGTAGTTCAGATTTCCGGTCCCGCCGTGGACGTTCAGTTCTCCGAAGCGACCATGCCGCTGATATACCAGGCTGTGCGCGTAGTGAGCGACGGTTTTAACGTGCCGTCGCCGGTGAACGTTATTCTCGAAGTCCAGCAGCATTTGGGAGAAGGCCGCGCCCGTTGCATCGCCATGGAAGCCACCGAGGGGATGGTTCGAGGCATGAAAGCCATTGATCAGGGCGGACCAATTTCCGTGCCGGTCGGGCATGGAACTCTGGGCCGCGTAATGAATGTCATCGGCGAACCGGTGGACAATCTCGGCCCGATTCAGTGTAAGGAGCGGCATCCCATTCATCGTCCAGCTCCCTTGTTCGACGAACAGGCAACCAGTTCTGAGATGTTCGAAACCGGAGTGAAAGTCGTAGATCTGATTCAGCCCTTTCTCAAGGGCGGCAAGATCGGATTGTTCGGCGGCGCTGGCGTTGGCAAGACAGTCTTTATTCAGGAACTGATCAACAACGTTGCCAAGCAGCACGGCGGTTTCTCCGTTTTCGCCGGCGTGGGCGAACGCACTCGAGAAGGCAACGATCTTTGGCTTGAGATGACTGAATCAGGCGTGATCAAGCCAGGCGATCCCGAACATTCTAAAGCGGCCCTGATCTATGGACAGATGACCGAGCCGCCCGGCGCCCGGTTGCGAGTTGCCTTGACTGGACTCACCGTTGCCGAGTATTTTCGCGATGTCGAGGGCGCAGACACGCTCCTTTTCATTGACAACATTTTCCGCTTTACTCAGGCGGGATCAGAAGTCTCCGCCCTTCTCGGACGAATGCCCAGCGCAGTGGGATATCAGCCCAATCTTGCGACAGAGATGGGCGAATTGCAGGAGCGCATCACTTCTACCAAGAAAGGATCTGTAACGTCGGTACAGGCGATTTACGTTCCCGCCGACGATCTAACCGATCCGGCTCCCGCCACAACTTTCGCTCACTTGGATGCGACGACGGTGTTATCTCGAGCGTTGACCGAGATTGGAATTTATCCCGCCGTTGATCCGCTGGCTTCGACGTCGCGCATCCTGGACGCCCGCATCGTCGGACAAGAACATTACGATGTTGCCCAGGCGGTTAAGAAGACTTTGCAGACTTATAAAGATTTGCAGGACATCATCGCGATTCTCGGGATTGACGAACTTAGCGAGGATCAAAAAATTACAGTCGCCCGTGCGAGAAAGATTCAACGATTCCTGTCTCAACCGTTTTTCGTTGCCGAACAATTCACAGGTTCGCCGGGGCGCTACGTCAAAATCGCCGACACGGTGAAAGGCTTCAAAGAAATAACGGAAGGAAAGCACGACGATATTCTTGAACAGGCTTTTTACATGAAGGGCACAATGGAAGAGGTGCTCGAAGCTTCGGAAAAAATGAAAACGGCGGCGTAATTATTCAGATTATCCAGAAAGGTTTTGGCCAGAAGCTTAGAGCTAGAAGCCAAGAGCGGTCTTATGCCAACCACTTTCCATCTCGAGATCGTCACTCCTGAGAAGATGGTCGTGCGCGACGATGCCGAGGAGATGCAAATTCCCGGCAAGAACGGCTACCTGGGCATCCTGCCAGGGCATGCTCCGTTAATCACCGAACTTTCCGCGGGCGAACTCAGCTATCGCAACGGCAATCAGACTCATCGTTATGCGGTGGCGTGGGGATTTGCAGAAGTACTTCCTGACAAAGTCACAGTTCTGGCGGAGGCGGCGGATCGTCCCGAGGACATTGACATTACTCGGGCGCAGGCTGAGAAGCGGCGAGCCGAAGAGCATTTGAAGTCGGGCAAGAGTGAAGAGGACTTCACCAAAGCCGAAGACGAACTGAAATCGGCAGAAACTCGATTGGAAGTGGCTGGAAAGAAAACTTAGCCGGCGAAAAGACGCCACGCAAACATTTCGATGCTGAAATTCCAGCCTGGTAGATTTGTGTTCGAGCAATGCATCCACAATAAGAACTTTCTTCATGCGGTTACCGGATATTATTTATTGGGAGGTTTCAACATAAGACGTGCCGCAGTGCCGGCCGCTTGTCTAAAACGCGAGAAGGAAGGATCAAACTGAATGACCAAAGTCGAAGCAATTATCCAAACCTCTAAGCTTGAGCCGGTGAAGAATGCGTTGCATGACATTGGCGTCGAAGGTATGACCGTCACAGAAGTGCGCGGCCACGGGCGGCAAAAAGGACATACAGAGGTCTATCGAGGACGTGAATACACCGTGGATCTAATTCCCAAGATCAAGATTGAAATGGTGCTGGCGGACGACATGGTGGACAAAGTGACTCAGTCCATTATTAGCACGGCACAGAGCGGGAAGATTGGAGACGGCAAAATTTTTCTTTCCCGTGTGGATGAGGCAATCCGCATCCGCAACGATCAACGCGGAGAGGGTGCGCTGTGAATATTAACGTCGACCCGCCAAACCTCAAGTTGTGACTCATTTCAATAGAGTCTGTTCGCCAGAAATCTGCTATTACAAGCTACTCTAATAACAATTCCTGATGCTCCCTATAAATAGTTTCGATTTCCGCGTGACTACCCCTCACAGATAGATTTGATTGTTGTTTGGCATTAATGGCCCAAGAGTCGCGTCCCCATTCGCAGGGTAAGCCCGGAGAATCGGCCATGAGCACGGCATCGTCCTTGAGCAGCGAATTGCGGGATCTGTACGTCGAGGAATCCAATCGTATACGACAGGAATTCGTCGCGAGCGGCGATGGCCGCGCCGCAATCGCCCAGCGCACTGATCTCGTAGAAAACGTGCTGCTGCGGCTCTGGAAGGAAATAATTTCCCCGGATGAAGACGGGCCTAAGAACTTTGCCCTCCTAGCCATTGGCGGATTTGGACGAAAATGGCTTTTTCCCCATTCTGATGTGGACATTCTTTTTCTTCGGGCTGACCGCCGCGTTGGAGAAGAATACCGGGATCGTATTCGCCGATTTTCGCAGGAATTGTGGGACCTGCGGATGAAGCTTAGCCCCGCTACACGGACGCTGGCGGAGTGCGATCAATTTGATCCGGAGAATGTCGAGTTCACGATTTCTCTTCTCGATTGCCGGTATCTCGCCGGCGATCAGAGCTTGTTTTCGCTACTTCACGACAAACTTATCCCCAAGCTGGTCATGCGAGAGATGCAGCCCATCGTGCAACGTCTCGCCGAAATCACCCGATCGCGCCATGGAAAATACGGCAACACGGTTTTCCATCTCGAACCGAACATTAAAGAAACACCCGGGGGTTTGCGGGATTACAACGTCGCTTCGTGGCTCGCACTGATCTCCTCAATGGACAAACTACGCGACTGGCCCGATCCGAAAACATTGCTGCCAGTTTCAGCGCGCAAGCAGTTTGAACCGGCCCTCGAGTTTCTAATCGCCATCCGTTGCTTCCTTCATTTCCGGCAAGGGCGGGATGACAATTTGTTGCTCTGGGAAGCGCAGGATGAAGCCGCCGCCCGAAAAATTGGTTTCTCGGACGATCAAGAAATGGACGCCGCGGATTGGATGAGAATTTATTTTCGCCATGCCCGCGCGCTACACCGCGCTTCGATGCAGTTGCTGGAGGAGATTCCTGCGGCACGATCATCGCTTTATAAGCACTTTCAGAGCTGGCGGTCGCGAATATCAAATGCCGATTTTTCTGTGGTGGATGGCTTGATTTATTTACAGCAGCCATCGGCGGTGCAGGACCCAGAACTGCTGTTGCGCATGTTCGATTTCATGGCGCATCACGGGCTGAAGTTGAGCACTACGACCGAATACCGCATTGAACAAGTCTTGCCCTCAATGGCTGCCACTCCGCCCCAAGGCGCGGAATTGTGGAGATATTTGCAGGTCATTCTCATCGAACCATTCGCCGCCGACGCTTTGCGTGCGATGCATTCGCTGCGACTACTCACTTTGTTATTGCCGGAGCTGAAACTTATAGACTCCCTAGTTGTGCGCGACTTTTACCACCGCTTCACTGTGGATGAACATTCGTTTCTCGCCATCGAGAGTTTGCACAAGGCCAGCCAATCGCAGTCAGAATGGGATCAACGTTACGGTCGAATTCTGCAAGAACTTGAACGCCCCGAATTGCTGTACCTCACATTGCTGTTGCACGATGTTGGAAAGGGTGTGCCGGGGGTAAACCACGTTCAAGCCAGCATAGAAATCGCGCAAGGCTGCATGGACAGGCTCGACCTCGAGCCACACGACCGTGAAAGCGTGTTATTTCTGATCGGCAGCCACCTTGATATGTCAGCCACTTTGCGGCGCGATATTTTCGATCCTGAAACCGTCCGGACGTTTGCCGAAAAGGTCGGGACTCCCGAACGGTTGAAGATGCTTTGCCTGCTTACTTATGCTGATATCAAAGCTGTCAACCCCGAAGCGTTAACGCCATGGAAGGCCGAGAACGTCTGGCAACTTTACATTGTCAGTTCAAACTTTTTGAACCGTCATGCCGACCAGAGGCTCAATCCCGATTCGGATGATGAAAGCTTGACGCGTTTGCAAAGCCTCGCCCCGGTGGCTGGCAAGAGCATCAAGGCCTTTCTAGAAGGATTGCCAAAGCGATATTTGCGAACTTATCCCGCGGAAGAAGTGTTGCACCACTTTGAGATGTCGGAACAATTAGTGCAGCAACAAATCAAGCTCGACCTTAAACGCGGACGCCATTGGTATGAGTTAACCCTGGTCACTAATGATCGCCCATTTCTGTTCGCGACGATCGCCGGAACACTCGCGGCATGGGGAATGAACATCGTAAAAGCTGATGCCTTCTCGAACAAAGCAGGAACTGTGATAGACACTTTTTTCTTCACCGATCGTTTCCGAACGCTGGAGCTGAATATGCCGGAGTGGGAGCGGTTCCAACGAAGCGTCAGCGATGTAGTATCGGGTGAAGCTGATTTGGACAAGCTATTGAGAGACCGTCTCCGTTCCGAAAAGAATGCCGCAAAAATTAAAGTGGATACCAGGATCGAGTTTGACGATCAAAGTTCTGGGACCAGCACATTGGTTCAGGTAATCGCCCAGGATCGGCTGGGATTGTTGTACAAAATTAGCTCCCGCTTTTCCCACCATAATTGCAACATCGAAATTGCTTTGATTGATACGGAAGGCCAGATGGCCATTGATGTTTTCTATTTAACATCCGGCGGCAAAAAACTGTCTTCCGAGCATCAAAGAGAATTGAAGACAGATTTGTTGGAAGAATTACACGTAGACGTCTAACGCACTCTCCTTCCCAACTCAATTGCCATCCCGACCGGAGCGGAGGACCTGTTTGCGCTCTTGACGTTAAGGACGGTTGAAGTTTCGCTCACCCAACAGCCGAGGGCATCTGTCGCTCCACGTTTATCTAACCGCGCGCCTGGAATCCGCATCCAACCCCTGGGATAGCTTTTGAAGGAGGGATTATGGCAAGACGAGATAATGAAGCACGACCCGATGAATTAGGGAAGAATCCGGGACAGGTAGGTTCGGCAAGCGCAGGACAATCTGGCGATACGCAAGGCCTTTCTGACACCGAGGATTCGAGTGATCTCAGCGTTGATGAGTTGGCGGAGGAAGATCAGGCTATGGAAGCAGGAATTGTTGACGGCGTCGAGGACGCGGCGAACCACCCGGAGCGTCCTGTTCATACTCATGTGGAATACCGCCGCCCCGAGGATATAGCGCCCGAGAATGGATCCGAATAGGCGGGCAGTAACTGACCTTTGCTAAGGCCCACCCGCCGAATTGAATGGTTCACTCCGTTGGGAAGTACCGGTCACGGCGTCCGTGATATTCTAAGGACACTAGCTGCGCACCGTCTTACCTCGAACTTGGCGGAATTTCCTCGCAGTCTCACAAGAAAATCATGCTTTCAGTCAGCAATGTTTCAATGCGCTACGGCGCCAAAGTACTGTTCGATGAAGTCTCGACGGCCTTCACGGACGGCAGGCGTTATGGATTGACCGGTCCCAACGGGGCGGGTAAGACGACGCTCATGAAAATTCTGAGCGGAGAAATGGAACCCCAAAAGGGCACTCTTGTGCGTCCACGCAAACTTGGCGTGCTAAGTCAGGACCAGTTTGCCTTCGACGCCTACACCGTGACCGACACTGTGATCATGGGCAACAAACGCCTGTGGGCCGCTATGCAGGAGCGAAACAAGATTTACGAGAAATCCGAAATCACCGACGAAGATGGAATGAAACTCGGCGAACTCGAGGGCATTGTTGGAGAAGAAGACGGCTACACCGCCGAGACGGACGCAGCGATACTGCTACAAGGTCTCGATATTCCGGACGAGCTGCACGATCGCTCAATGGGCGAGCTGCAAGGTGGACAAAAAGTTCGCGTGCTGCTGGCGCAGGCTTTGTTCGGACATCCGCAGGCCCTCTTACTCGACGAACCCACGAACCATCTCGATTTGGATTCGATCCACTGGCTGCAGGGCTTCTTGAATCAGTACGACGGCGTATTGATCGCGATTTCACACGATCGCCATTTCCTCAACAGTATTTGCACTCACATCGCCGACATTGATTACGAAACCATCATCACTTATACCGGCTCGTATGACGATATGGTCGTCGCGAAGACTCAGGTGCGCTCGCAGATCGAATCCCAGAATGCTCAACGCGAAAAGAAGATCTCTCAGTTAAATGAATTCATCGCGCGATTTTCGGCAGGCACGCGGTCCAGCCAAGTACAGTCGCGGCGAAAAGAAGTAGAACGCCTTCAAGTGACGGAGCTTGCGAGGTCGAACATCCAACGCCCGTTCATTAAATTTGAGCCGAAACGTCCTTCCGGCAAGCACATTCTGGAAGTTGAACGTTTAACGAAGTCTTACGGCGATCACGAAGTCATCTCAGGGTTTACGGCGAGCATAACCCGTGGTGAAAAAATTGCTTTGATGGGCCGCAACGGTGCCGGCAAGACGACCCTATTAAACGCGCTCCTGGCAAACTCCCCAACGACGCCAGAAGCCGAATTGCGCAAAACCAGCGGATACGAAGGCCCGTTCCTGGACGATGGCAAAGTAACGTGGGGACACGAAGCCGCAATCGGATATTTCGCGCAAGATCACCGAACACTGATTGAAAATGGTACGACAGTATTGGAATGGCTGGGTCAATGGGACCCGTCTGCATCGAACGAAGAGCTTCGCGGCCTATTAGGCCAGATGTTGTTCGCGAAGGAGGAAGCCACGAAGTCCACAACCGTGCTCTCGGGAGGAGAGGCGGCGCGCCTCTTGTTCTGCAAGCTGATGTTGCAGAAGCCAAACGTTCTTGTGTTCGATGAGCCTACAAACCATTTGGATTTGGAATCCATTAACGCGTTGAACATTGCATTACAGCGCTATCAGGGAACGGTTTTTCTGGTGACTCACGATCACGATTTGATTGACGAAGTCGCAACCCGGATTTGGCATTTCGAAACCGACCACAACCTCACCGACTTCAAGGGTGCCTACGAGGAATACCAAACCGTGAACGCGTAATCATTCATTCTTGCATGGAATGGGATGAACAACTCTCATGGGAATCGCAGGCATGGTCAGTCAAAAGCAAACCGCCGCCGCAAGAACAAATATCAAGAAAGCCGCATCGGCAGCCAGGAAGAAAACGACAATCGCTCACTTGCCCAAATCTACCCGCACGGCATTCGGCAAAAAGGGTGCCGCCGCGGCGAAAAAAAGCCGCTTCGAAGACCCCGTAAACTCAAACCGAATCTATTTTCCTTGCATCAATCCCGCGCTTACGTATTGTTTTTGCTGGTTCACTGCCCGAATTGCGTCTGACAATTCCTGCGCCGCATTAGACTTGATTACGTATCCCTTTATTCCCCGGTCCAGTGCCGTTCGCGCCATTTCAGCAACAGCGTGTTCCGTGAGCAGGACGATTTCACTTTTTGGCGCCACAATCAGGATTTGACGAGCCGCTTCAAAACCTCCCATTTGCGGCATGCTCACGTCTAACAGCACCACGTCAGGCTGCAAATCTTTTGACTTCTCAATGGCCTCAAGTCCGTCCGCAACTTCACAAATAATCCGAAAATTGGGGTCCACCCGAAGGACGCTACAAATCGCGCGCCTCACGAATTCGTTGTCATCGGCTAACAGAATTCGAATGTCTTTCAAGACTTATGCCTCAATCTAAACATACCAAACAAATCTCAGTGGAAATCTAAAGGCACACGGATATTTTATGAGACGCATAGCGCCGCGATTTAGGCCTTTCACGCACCCATTCTAAATTTCTCCATCAACACGCACTGGCAAGAACGCTTGCAACGGACAATGTTCGCAAATGGGTTTCGATTTCAAGCAGAATTGCTTTCCTACTCTCACGATCAATCCATGCATATCATTATAAATTTGGGCGGCAGCGGAACGCTTCGCCAAGCTCATAGCCGAAGGTGGATGCGGCAAGGACGATTTCCGAGCCGCCGGATTTATTACTCCGGAGTAATAAGAAGATGAGGCTTTCCGCGGAGAAGAAATCGTCGGTGACGTCAGCGCCGCCAATGAATGCTCAAAGATAATACGAATCTCTTCGTATGACGCACGGGCAGAAACAATGTCATGGCGCTCCAGAATTCTGCGAGTATATGTGTCCACGACAAATATTGGATGCTGCCCGGCGTAGAGAAGTATTGCGTCCGCGGTTTCCGGCCCAACGCCGTTTAGCTCCAGTAATTCCTCGCGAAGCTTCTCGGTCGGCTCAGAAAACATTCGAGTCAAGGATCCACCATAGCGATGATCTACAAACCCCACGAATATTTTCAGGCGGGCAGCTTTCTGGCGGAAATAGCCGGACGATCGGATTAGTGCTTCAAGCTCTGGCAGCGGCGTTTTCCGAATGCCGCCAAGCGTTAGAGCGTGCGCCGCACGCAACCGGCGCAGAGCCATCTCAACATTCGTCCATGCGGTGTTCTGAGTAAGGTAGGCTCCTACAATTACTTCAAATCGAGTGCGGGCCGGCCACCAATGTTGTCGTCCCCACGCCGCATTCAGCGTGTGATAATACGCGCGAAGCTGTTCTTCTTTGAGGCTGGATCGCAATCAGACTTCCCAAGGGGCTCGGTTAGACAGTGTAAAGCAATCTCAGCAGCCAAGTTGCGTCCTTGCACTAGCGGCGACTTCATTTTCTAGATGGCGCCTTGCTTTCCCGTTGTTACCAATGTGCATGTCCGGATGAACGTCCTTCTTCGTCCAATCGCGCATTTGCGGCCCATTACGCCGAAAACGCATATTGCGACGAGCGCTTGCAGTCGGTACAAGTACCAAAGTTACTGGTGAAGTAACGCTTCTGCTGTGACAATTTGTGTCAACGAAGTACACCGCCTTTCCTCCCCATGAAAGTTGCGGGTTAGCCGAGCGAACCTTGGCACCATTCTTCGCCAACTGGTTAGGAGAGATTGAATATGTCACAACGGCTGGGTGATCTTCTTGTCAAAGAGAAGGTCATAACTCCAGAGCAGTTGCAGCAGGCTACAAAGGCGCAGAAGGACACCAACACTCGCCTGGGCTCTGCGTTGGTGAAACTCGGCTTCCTCACCGACGAAGATGTTACGAATTTCCTCTCGCGTCAATATGGCGTTCCTGCAATCAATCTTTCGTATTTTGAAATTGATCCTTCAGTCGTAAAGCTGATCCCGTTCGAAACCGCGAAGCGTTACCAGATTCTGCCGCTAAGCCGCGTCGGAGCGTCGCTGACGATCGCCATGGTAGACCCCACAAACGTCTTCGCCATGGACGATATCAAGTTCATGACCGGATTCAATATCGAACCGGTGGTCGCGTCCGAAAGTTCGATTCTTGAAGGAATCGAAAAAGCATACGGCAACAGCAAAGAAGAAGATCTCGAACAAGTAATGCAGTCCATGACGGACATGGACGAGGCCGATGTCGAATTGCAGGCCGAAGAAACAGAGCTCGGTCTTGCTGATCTGGAAAAAGCTGCGGATGAGGCGCCCATCGTTAAATTGGTGAACCTCGTGTTGACCGACGCCGTCAAGCGGGGCGCCAGCGACATACACATGGAGCCGTACGAAAAAGAATTTCGCGTGCGTTTCCGCATAGATGGCGTGTTGCAAAGCATCATGTCCCCGCCGCTCAAGCTGAAGGATGCCATCACTTCGCGGTTGAAAATTATGGCAAAGCTTGACATCAGCGAAAAGCGTTTGCCGCAAGACGGCCGCATCATGCTGAAAATGGCAATCGGCGGACGAAAGAAGCAACTCGATTTCCGCGTTAGTACCCTCCCCACGCTTTGGGGCGAAAAAATTGTGCTCCGCTTGCTCGACAAAGAAAATCTGCGCCTGGACATGACGAAGCTTGGCTTCGAAGCCGAGTCGCTCGTGAAATTTGAAAAAGCAATTCTGAAGCCTTACGGGATGGTTCTAGTCACGGGGCCCACGGGATCAGGCAAAACCAACACTCTATATTCGTCCATCGCTCGCCTGAATCAGCCTGATACCAACATTATGACCGCAGAAGATCCGGTCGAGTTCCAGTTGGGCGGCGTGAATCAAGTCCAGATGAAAGAGCAGATCGGATTGAATTTCGCGGCAGCACTCCGCGCCTTTTTGCGGCAGGATCCAAACATCATTCTGGTCGGCGAAATTCGCGACTTTGAGACCGCTGAAATTGCAATCAAGGCTGCCCTCACCGGTCACCTTGTGCTCTCAACACTTCATACCAACGGCGCTCCTGAAACGATTACGCGGCTCATGAATATGGGAATTGAGCCCTTCCTTGTGGCGACTTCCGTCCACCTGATCTGCGCTCAGCGCTTAGTCCGCCGCATTTGCAAAGAATGTGCTGAAGTCGTGGACGTTCCTTACCAAACCTTGCTCGAAGAAGGCTATGGCGCCGAAGAAGCCAAGACCACCAAGATCCAAAAGGGCAAAGGTTGTGGCGTCTGCAACAACACTGGATACAAGGGCCGTACCGGTCTCTATGAAGTCATGGAAGTGGACGACGAGATCAGGGAACTCGTGTTAGTCGGCGCTTCCGCCGTGGAACTTAAGAAAAAGGCAATTGAACGGGGAATGATCACATTGCGCCGCAGCGGATTGATCAAAGTAGCGGCCGGCATGACCACGCTTGAAGAGGTAGCTCGCGAAACCATTCACTAGATTTTTTGGAAGAAGAAAGGGACAAAGTTATGGGTTTGGCATTAAGCGACCTGCTCAAACGGATGTTGGAGATGGGAGGCAGCGATCTTCACATCACAACCAATTCGCCGCCGCAAATTCGCGTGCATGGACACCTGGTCCCTCTCGACCTTCCACAAATGACGCCGGCGGAAACCAAGCAACTCGCTTACAGCGTGATGACCGATGCGCAGAAGCATCGCTTTGAGGAAAGCTTCGAGTTGGACTTTTCTTTCGGCTTGAAAGGCCTGGCTCGATTCCGTGCGAACACATTCAATCAGCGTGGCGCAACCTCCGCGGTCTTTCGTCTCATTCCATTCGAGATCAAGTCTTTCAACCAGCTTGGACTCCCGGCAGTCGTCACCAAAATGTGCGAAAAGCCCAGAGGACTTGTATTGGTCACAGGCCCCACTGGTTCAGGAAAGTCCACCACCTTGGCGGCCATGATTGACAAAATCAACACGGAACGGCATGAGCACATTCTCACCATCGAAGATCCGATCGAGTTTGTGCACATGAACAAAAATTGCGTGGTCAACCAACGTGAATTGCACGCGGACACCAAGAGTTTTACCGACGCACTGCGCGCTGCCCTTCGTGAAGATCCCGACGTCGTACTGATCGGCGAAATGCGCGATCTTGAAACTATTGAATCAGCGCTGCGTATCGCCGAAACCGGCCACTTGACTTTCGGTACTTTGCACACCAATTCGGCGATTTCAACGATCAACAGAATTATTGACGTCTTTCCCGCACACCAACAACCGCAGATTCGAGCGCAGTTGTCTCTGGTGCTCGAGGGAATTATGTGCCAAAGCCTCCTGGCAAAGGCAGATGGCAAAGGCCGGGCCATGTGCATGGAGATTCTTGTTCCCAATGCGGCCATCCGAAACTTGATCCGCGAGGACAAAGTTCACCAAATCTACTCGGCAATGCAGTCGGGTCAGGACAAATTTGGAATGCAGACGTTTAATCAGTCGCTGGCGACTCTATATCTGCAAAAGCAGATCACACTGGATGTCGCGGTGGCTCGTTCCAGCATGCCCGATGAATTGCAGGAAATGATTAATCGGGGTGCGGGACTAAATCGCAACCAACCCGCACCTCTCGCAAAGGGTGCGGCGCCGACCAAGCGATAGCTATTGAATCGTTGCGATGTGAATGGAAGGAAGCGTAAAGAAGATTCATACATTTTGTTTAGAAGGCGCGCCAACAGCGCCTTTTAAGAGACCCATAGCAGTCAGGAGAGGCTCATATGCCAGTTTTCACATTTTCAGGAAAGAACGAATCGGGTCAAAAAATTACCGGGGAGCGAACCGCCTCGAACAAACAGACTCTAACTGCCCAGTTGCGTCGAGAACAAATCACCGCTGGCTCGATTCGAGAAAAGGGCAAGGAATTCGCTCTTCCGACTTTCGGATCCGGAAAAGTCAAGGTAAAGGAAATAGCAATTTTCTTCCGCCAATTTTCGGTAATGATTGACGCTGGATTGCCGTTGGTACAGTGCCTCGAGATTTTGGCGGCCAACCAGGAGAACGTGGCATTTCAGAAAACGCTCACGGGTGTCCGCACAACGGTAGAAGGGGGTGCCACGCTCGCTAATGCGATGCGTGGATATCCAAAAGTTTTTGACGACCTTACCACTAACATGATTGAGGCGGGGGAAACCGGCGGTATCCTGGACATCATTCTGCAACGGCTAGCACTCTATGTTGAAAAAGCCGTGAAACTGAAGTCCGCAGTCAAGTCAGCTCTGATTTATCCAGTAGCTGTAGTCAGCCTCGCGGGCTTAATCGTGGCCGCGCTCCTTAAATGGGTGGTTCCAATTTTCACCAATCTGTTCACCGGGTTGGGCGTGGCACTCCCATTGCCAACCCGAATAGTAATAGGCCTCAGCGCTTTTGTGGGCACGTTCTGGTGGTTTTTTATCGTAGGCATCGTGGGTTTGGTGGTTGGCGTAAAGCAGATTCGGAAGCATCCCAAAGGGCGCTACTATTTTGATTATGCCTTGCTGAAATTGCCAGTTCTTGGAATTCTGCTTCGCAAAATCGCGGTTGCACGCTTTACCCGGACCCTTGGGACCCTTATCACGTCGGGCGTGCCGATCCTCGAAGGTCTCAGCATTACAGCCAGGACGTCAGGGAACGCAGTTCTGGAAGAAGCTTTAATGCGTGTGCGCAAAGCAATTGAAGAAGGCCGAACGATTGTTGATCCTCTGCGCGAATCAGGCGTCTTTCCCAACATGGTTACTCAGATGATTGGAGTCGGCGAAGCCACCGGCGCCATGGACGCCATGCTTCAGAAGATTGCGGATTTCTATGAAGACGAGGTTGACAACGCAACCAAAGACATGATGGCCATGCTTGAGCCGGTCATTATCGGCGTCCTCGGCATCGTCGTTGGAGGCATCGTTATTTCTCTTTACATGCCACTGTTCGCAATGATTGGAAAGTTGGCTGGCTAGTAGCTTGGAATTCGGAGAGAGGCGCGTGGCTAAAACTGCATGACGCCTCTTTTCGAAAGCAAACTCTTCCCGCCGCGACTGCCCCAGCCGCCGCGCCCCCCGAAGGAAAGCACGGGATTAGGTCACGATGCAATCCATGTTTGATGAACGGCTGTGGCTGGCATGGCTGGTCAAGGTTCGCATTATAATTTTGACTTTCCTGTTGGGCATTGAGCTTGCTATTTCGCGGCTCAGCTCTAATCCACTGCCACTCCGGTTATTCGTTAATACAATCCTGCTCTGGTATGCAATCTCTGTTTTCTATCTCCTCTTATTATCTTTCTGGGAAGAGCATCGGATTCAATCCATTTTGCAGGTCCTCACCGATCTGGCATTGGTCTCCATGGTCGTGTATTCAACCGGTGGAGAAGACAGCTCCCTTAACTTTCTTTATCCACTCGTCGTGATAGTTGCCAGTGTCCTGCTGCCCCGGTGGTGGACCTACATAACTGCATCGCTCGCCTTCATTCTCTACGGCACCATGCTGGAGATGAGCTACTATGGGGTCATCCAATCCTATTCGACTAGCCATCCCGACTTACGCGCTCTCCAGGCCATAATTCTTGTTAACTTCTTCGCTTACCTCGCAATTGCCTACCTGGCAAGCCTCTTAGCGACAAAACTGCGTCAGGTGGATGTAAAGCTCAAGCGCACCAGCGGTGAGCTTCGAAGTTTGCAGGCACTCCATGAAAACATCATTCAGGCGACCAGCTGCGGACTGATCACAACTGGTTTGGATGGACATATCACCCTCGTGAACATGGCCGCGCAAAAGCTATTAGAGCGTACCGAAACTGAACTTCTGAACGAGCCCGTGAGTAACCTCTTCCTGGATTCACTGCCACAGCTGGATTCCGAACGCGCACATGGCGAAGTGCGAGTAGTCATTCCCAACAGCTTTCGCAAAACATTTAGGATCATGGTGTCCGCCCTGACCGTTCCCGACCGTGGAACGTTGGGTTTCGTTTATACATTTGACGACCTCACTGAAATCAGGCGTCTTGAGCGTGAAGTGCGGCTGCAAGACCGGTTGGCGGCGGTAGGGAGATTAGCTTCCGCGATTGCTCATGAAATCCGCAACCCCCTGACTTCTATCGCGGGATCTGTTTACATGCTTTCAGGCATCCCTGACTTAAAAGACGACCATCGCCAATTGCTGGAGATCGTCACCCGAGAGTCCGAACGCTTAAACGACATCATCACAGACTTTTTGGCTTATTCGCGAGGCAAGCAGTATCGCTTTGCGCAGGTTGATCTTATTCCGCTACTGGAAGACACATTGACCCTGCTTGAGCATCGCTTCATCGCGGAGAAAGTAGACATCCGCATTGAGCGCCGATATTGTGCGGACAAAGCGCTGGTCCTCGCTGACGGAGACAAGATCAAACAAGTGTTTTGGAATTTTTGCCAGAACGCCGTGCGTGCGATGAAGACCGGCGGGACGCTAACCGTTTCAATTGAAAAAGTGGGGGATGACTGGCAACTGAATTTCGAGGATACGGGCCCTGGGATGAGCCCGCAATTAACGGAAAAAGTCTTTGAGCCATTTCAATCTCAATTTGAAGGCGGAACCGGGTTGGGTTTAGCTATCGTTTATCAGATCGTGCAGGCGCATGAAGGTAAAGTTTGGGCCCGATCAAAACCAGGCGAGGGATGCGTTTTTGTCCTTCGATTACGCAGTGTAGCCGCCAGTATGATCTCGACACCCAATCAGAAAACCCTCAATGAGTCCAATTGCGCATCGACTCCTGAAAATATGAACGTCGCCACGGCATCTGCGGGAGGCACCCATGGGTAACATTTTAGTTTGTGACGACGAGCGTTCCATCTGCGAAATGCTCGACATCGCGCTGCGCCGGGACGGTCACAAAGTTGAAACCGTAAAGTCTGGCGACGACGCCAAGAGAAAGCTCAATGGCGCCCTATACGACGTCGTAGTAACTGACATCAAAATGCCGAACACCGACGGCATCGAAGTTCTGCGCCACGCTCACCAGGTTTCTCCAGACTCCGCTGTAATTCTCATCACCGCAGTTGACGATTATGGCGCCGCCGTTGAGGCCGTCAAAGCAGGCGGCGCAACCGACTATATTCGCAAGTCGCCTGGACTCGTGGACGAAATCAAGCTCGCGATCAATCGTGCTTTGGAAAAAATGGCCCTTAGCCGGCAAAATTTTGCGTTCAAGCGCGACGCCGCCACCCGCAATTCGTTGGATAACATTGTCGGGGTTAGCTCGGCGATGGAGCAGCTCAAGCAAACAATTCGCACGGTTGCTTCCACACAGAGTACGGTTCTAATCTACGGCGAGAGCGGCACTGGAAAGGAACTTGTTGCCCGCGCGGTACATGTGTGTTCTCCGCGAGCCACTGACCCGTTTGTCTCGATTAATTGTGGAGCGTTTCCCGAAACTCTGTTGGAGAGTGAGCTTTTTGGATACGTAAAAGGGGCATTCACCGGAGCAAACCAGAACAAGCGCGGACTATTTGAAGTCGCGACTCAAGGCACGATTTTTCTCGACGAGATCAGCGAGATGAGCCTGACCATGCAGGTCAAGCTGCTTCGCGTGCTTCAAGAGCGCTGTGTGCGACCCGTCGGGGGAACTTCGGAGATCGCGATTGACGTGCGCGTAATCGCCGCCACCAACCGCGATCTGGATAAGCAAGTAGCTGAAAACACCTTTCGCGAGGATCTTTATTACCGGCTCAGTGTTATTCCGATCTCCGTGCCTCCGCTTCGCCAGCGCCGCGAAGATGTGCCACTGCTCGTTAATCATTTCGTGAAAAAATACGCTCCAGCCGCGGGCAGAAATATTTTGGGCGTTCACGCGCAATCGTTGGAATCACTGTGCGGATACGACTGGCCGGGCAACGTTCGTCAGCTTGAAAATACGATTGAACGCGCCGTCGCGCTCGAAACCGGCGAAGAATTACACGTAGAGCTGCCGGTGGAGCGTTCCAAGGCTAAGGCCGCCGCCGCTGGCGTTGGAGCGACGGGCATATTTCAAGCGGGCAACGGCTCAACTTTACCCGAGGGGCTTGAAATGGAGAAGTATGTCGCTGACGTTGAGCGCTCGCTCTTGCTGACAGCGCTATCGCAATCCAACGGAGTCCAAACTCGCGCGGCCGATCTGTTAAAGATTTCCTACAGGTCTTTCCGACATTTGATGAAGAAGTACGAGCTGTGAAAGGCGGCGTTAGCCCTTGGCTCCTAGCTCCTGGCGCGGTTTAGCGCGTAGCAGGAGGGTGTATGTCGAGGGATGATTTTTCTGGAATGATGTCTTTATGTCTGTGGCGCCGCCTCTTTTATGGGGCTCATTTACTTCAAGCAGTTGCCGAAGCCAGCTTCTCTCGATTTCATCGGGCAGATGCATCTTTCCCGTATCGCTTTCTGGATCGGAGTTCCAGCCTCATCCATCGTCGTGTCGGCTGGCTTTTTTAGGCGGGACCGACGGACTCGAATTGTAACGATAATATATGGCTTCGCGGTGTTGTTTCTCTGGCTGATCACTGCTGCCGGAAACTTTCCCGTCTCATGAAGTGCCGATGAGTTTTATGCGCGGGTCAGGGTCTTACTTTTCTCGTGCTCGCACGACGAGCCCCAATTCCTTCAACTGAGCATCGCTAACAGGCGTCGGGGCGTCCACCATCAAATCCACCGCTCGCGCTGTCTTGGGGAATGGAATTACTTCGCGCAAGCTGTCGGCTCCCGCGAGAATCATCACAATGCGATCAAGTCCTAACGCGATCCCGCCATGCGGAGGAGTCCCATACTCTAAAGCCTCGAGGAAAAATCCGAACCTGGAACGGGCTTCTTCGTCCGTCATTCCCAGCGCACGGAAGATTTTGCTTTGAATGTCCTGGCGATGAATTCTGATCGAGCCAGATCCCAACTCAGTGCCATTCAGAACCACGTCGTATGCCAAGGCACGAATCTCGCCAAGCGGAGACTTGGAATCGGTAACCGACTCGAAACCGCCCTCGAGCTTCGCCATGTCCTGGTCATGAGGCGACGTGAAGGGATGGTGAGCCGCATTCCAGCGTTTGGTATCACGGTCCCATTCAAACATCGGGAAATCTGTTACCCAAAGGAATCTGAAATCTCTCGTCGGATCACCAGTCTTTTCAAATGCGCCGTGCTTCACGGCATATTTCTGCGCCAGGTCCAGACGCAGAAATCCACATTTCTCGCAGAAGTGCGAGAGGGTCTGTCCCCTAACTGCCGCAACATCAGGATTGTCGAGGGCTCCAGCCAGTAGCCATAAATCATCCGGTGCAACCCTCGCGAGTGCCAACACGCGCTCCGAAATCTCCGGATAATCCTTGGCGAACCTTTTGGGATCGGTCATGAGTTGAACGAAAGTCGCTCCCTGAACGTGCTGGAATGCCCCGTAGGTTCCGATCGTGCGGCGCTCGGTGCCGGAGATTTCTCCAGCCCTAGGAATTCTTATTACTTGAAACGGCAGGTCTTTTCGTATTTTGAATTTCGATGCGAATTCTTCAAGTTCTTCCGGCCGAAACGCTTCCCGCACGTCTGTCATCGCAGGCAGCCTCATGTCGGGCTTGTCGTTGCCGTAAAGACGCATGGCTTCGTCATAGCTCATGCGCGGGAACGGCGTTTTGATCTGATGTCCGGCCGCCGCAAATGCAGCAGTGAGAAATCCCTCAACGACCTCCCAAACCCGCTCGGGTTGCGGGTAGGACATTTCCAAATCAATCTGGGTGAATTCAGGCTGGCGGTCAGCCCGCAAATCTTCGTCGCGAAAGCAGCGAACGATCTGAAAATAGCGGTCAAAGCCGGATATCATCAGAATTTGTTTAAACAGTTGCGGCGATTGCGGCAGTGCATAAAAAGATCCCGGTTGCACGCGACTGGGGACAAGATAATCACGCGCGCCTTCCGGCGTTGACCGCGTCATGAATGGCGTTTCGATTTCGAAAAACCCATGCGCTGAAAGATACTCGCGAACTGCAATCGAAACCTTGTGCCGCAACTCAATATTGCGCTGCATCACATCGCGGCGCAAATCAATGTAGCGATATTTCAGCCGCATCTCTTCGTTCGGCAAAACGGTTTCACCAGGGAGAAACGGCGGCTGCTTCGATTCATTCAGGATACGCAGCTCATCTGCAACCAACTCAACCTCACCCGTGGGAATATTTTTGTTCACCGTGTTTGGATCGCGCTGTTTGACACTACCAATCACGGCGACGACGTACTCATTTTTCAAGGTTTCAGCTTTTTTATGGACGGCTGTATTCAATTCCTTGTTAATAACAACCTGCGTAACACCGCTTCGATCGCGCAAATCAATGAACAGTAAATTTCCAAGATCGCGGCGCCGGTTGACCCAACCCATGAGCACGGCTTTCTTGCCGGCATCGGAAGCGCGCAGTTCACCGCACATATCCGTACGCTGTAATTCGCCTAAAAAATCGAGCAAGTAGTGGCCTTTAGAGTGGGAAATTCAAGATGAATCAAAGATTATAACGGAGACCCGCCAGAATACAGCAGTCGCCGATATGGGGCGGAGCCTGTTCTGTCACGTCCGCGGCCCAGCTATTTCCTGGCTGCAGATTTTTGCCTGCCCTTCTTTTTTTCTGTGCCATGCGAGGCTAAGTTTTTCGCCTTTCCCAATCGCTCCAAAACTGCCGCAACAATCAATGGCATTCCTACAGTCGCATCCACGAAAACCTCTCCGAACTTGCCGCCTTCCGCGGGCGGCACGAATTTGCCCCATGAAATAGCCTCGCTATACGGACTCCCCGACAATCCTCCCCA
Source organism: uncultured Acidobacteriaceae bacterium (assembly GCA_963720075.1). Lineage (GTDB taxonomy): Bacteria > Acidobacteriota > Terriglobia > Terriglobales > Acidobacteriaceae > PALSA-188. The sequence continues at coordinate 713,303 of CAVREG010000019.1, forward strand.
ATAGACTGGTTCCGGGCAAATTCGCACACCGTAGTGATATCGCTTGAGTGGCAGATTCTCGCCAAGGCGGCGATGACGCAATTCAAGAAACGGGCCGAACTGTTGCGACCAATTTCGCGGAACTCCTCCGCCAATGGTAAAGATTCCTAATCGAGTCTGGCGCAGTAAGGTCGCGGCGAAATGTTCGAGATCTTCGAACGGATCAAATCGCAATTTGTGTCTGCCTGTGGACTCCCTCAACCGATTGGTTAATGCAACATCAAGGCCGAGCTCGGAGTCAGTGAACGCAGGCACGAAAACCGGCACGCCCCTTTCATACGCCGATCGAAGGATGCCGCGCTGATCTTTAGACCGCTTCGCAAGATGCTCTCCAATGGCATGATTCAACTTATATGAGCAGACAACTTCGTTGTGATCCCATCCTTCCAATATCTCCGACATTACTTCTTCGACGTCGTCCAGATTCTGCTCCGGCTCAAGGGTGTCGTAAACTCGGTTATAGCCTTGCTCATAAAGCTCAGTGTCCGAGACCTCAGGGTTGTAGCGGAAATGCGAGCGCCCGGTTGCCTCGACAAGCCCATGGGCCATAAGGGCGCCCGTTGAAACAATGGCATTCACGATCCCGCGGTCAATCAGTTCGGAGATGATCAGGCCCTGTTTCGCGACCGTCATTGCGCCTGCAAGGGTCATTACCACAAAACAGCCTTCGTCCCTTGCCATCGTTTCGAGCACATCGGCAGCTTCCCCAATCTGCCGTCCGCTGAACGCCGTCTTGGCCATCGCACGCACCAAATCGTCAATGGACCGGATTCGATTGAGGTCCAACGGCTCTAGCGGGATGAGTTTGTCTTCGATTGGATCGTGAAGATGACGGTCAATGCCCGCGCCGTCGCCGTTGCCATGTTGCAATGAGACACCTCCAGGAAGTGAACTTTATACTCTACAGCAACGTGAGAACGAATGCCCCGCTAACCGGCAAGGGGGGTCTTGATCGGAATCACGCGATGGGCATGAATAAGAAAACGTTACGAGTCGAACCTTAGCCGAATCAATCTGAACTTTCAATCCTGCGCGTTCTAGAGTCTCACAAGCTAAGGCTTCCAGGGACTGGGTGGATCGTCATGTCGCGTCGCGAGCCAGGCGCCGACTCCGCCGATACCGATCAGAGCGGTGTCTCTCGCACGATTCGTATTCAATATGCCGCCCCTTCCGGCCGGTGTCGCTCCTGCATTCTTCCTACGTTTGTCGCTCTTGCAACCCGCAGATTCGTCGCGCGACGTTTTCTCTCCCTCGCGAAGGTCACTGCTGGAGCGCGATGCTGACAACTCCTTCGAAGTTCCCGAACCGGCTGACATCTCCAGCCTCAAATTGTTTTCCCTGGCCACAACTTCGACGGTTCCATTCACGTCGGTCACCTCAAATTTTGTCCACGCACTCGATACCGGCACAACTGTCATGCAGCCCACGTGAACGCTGAACCCATGCGACGTGGCAACCCTCACACTGCCGTGCTCTACTAAGAGGCTCTGTCCCTGAAATTCCACCAGAGAGGCGGGAAGAATGATCACACTCGATCCCAACGAGTTCAAATTCGCGATTGAACCAGCCCGGGTTTCAACTAGGTCGCCAGAGAAAATCGCAGAAGCATTTGCTACCTCCGCTCCGTTGCGCAGCACACCTTCGTCATGCAGCATCGCGCCGGTCTGCCGCAAACACCAACGTGGAAGCGGAAGCAATTAACATCCAGAATGTTATATTGCGCAACACATCGAAATCGTAGCCCCGCGGTCGCTTCCCGGTCAATTGTCTGCGTTTTTGCCCCGCACGGCAGAAGGACTACTTGGAGAATCGCAATGGCAATGAATTACTATTGATTCCCTATGACAGAGGGTTCACTTTGGGGCGCGGACGATCAATGTAGTCGCTTGGCCGAACTAACGGCGGCAACTACAGATTTGTCCAAGGAAGCGCCCTTGCGCCGGGACGTTCGTTCGCTCGGAATATTGCTTGGCAGAGTTGTAGTTGAACAGGCAGGCCTGCACCTTTTCGAAATAGTGGAACAGCTCCGCCGCCTTCTCATTTCGTACCGGGAACAGCTAGCCGTGCAAGCGATCGGCGCGAAGTTCGATAGTCGGCAAATGTTGGAAGCCAGAAACGTCGTGAAGCAGTTAGAAATCGGCGATGCTTACCTCATAACTAAGGCATTTGCAATTTACTTTGAGTTAACCAATCTTGCGGAGACAAATCACCGCAAAAGGCGTCGCCGGGCTGCGAAGTTGCATACCGATCAGCCACTGCTTCCAGGTTCTTTCCGTGGAACATTACTTCGCATGCGAGAGTCCGGCCTGACCGCGGATGCAGCGATGGCTTCGTTGAAGGAAGTAAAAGTAGTCCCGGTTTTCACCGCGCACCCCACGGAAGTTGCGCGCCGCACTGTTTTATTCAAGCGCAGCAGGATCGCCCAATATCTTGAAACTCTAGATCACTTGCCGCTTTCGCAAGCCGAGGCGAAGTCCAGCGAGAATCTGGTTCTTTCGGAGATTACCAGCCTATGGCAAACGGATGAAGTCCGAGTCGAAAAACCTCTCGTTTCGGACGAAATTCGCATGGGTCTGGACTACTATCCAATGTCAATTTTCGACGCCCTGCCGCGCGTCTATTCGGAAATTGTCGAGTCGTTCCGCGAGATTTACGGACGGGAACTCGCCGAGGAAGATATCCCTGCCGTTCTTTCTTTCGGCTCATGGATCGGCGGCGACCGTGATGGCAATCCCTTTGTCACCGCTGAGTCCACCCGCGAAGCCCTTCAACGAGCGCGCAATGCGATTCTCACGCACTATATTTCGGAAGTCCAGCGCGGAATTGATCGAACCAGTTCTTCCTCGCGACAAGTCTCGGTTTCCGACGAATTTCGCTCGCGGCTCTCCGATTACAGCGCTCGACTTGGCGACGAACATGCGCGCCTCGCACGGATTTCAGAGACGGAACTATATCGCCGTTTCCTGAATTTCATCATTATTCGATTAACTGATACCCGAGGGGAAGGAACGGGCCACGGCTACTCGAATGCGGCGGAGTTCGAGCTTGATGTTTTGATCGTGCGCGACAGCTTACGCACGAACTGCGGGCACAGGCTCGCGGAACTAATCTTCGATCCTCTTCTTAGAAAAATTCGTACGTTCGGGTTCCAACTCTCCACGCTCGACATTCGTCAGCATGCCCGCCTGCACTCTCAGGCGTTAATTTCACTTTCGTCTGTTACAAATAATTCGGAAGGATCCGAAGTGGTAGCGACTTTCAAAAATATTGTGGAGATGAAAAAGGCGTACCCGGCCAGCGCAATTTGTAACTACGTAATTAGCGGAGTCGAATCGGCCGAAGATATTCTCGCCGTGCTCCGGCTCGCCGATGAAGGAGGAGTGAGCCTGGCCGCCAGCGGAGATGACCCGGGACTCATGCCAGTTCCCTTGTTTGAATCCATCGAATCGCTTCGCTCTTCGCCAGAAATTATGTCTCGCGTCTGGAGTACGCCAAGGTACAAAATCTTGCTTGATTCCTGGGGCCGCTGGCAAGAAGTCATGCTTGGGTATTCCGATTCAAACAAAGATGGAGGCATGCTGACCAGCATTTGGGAACTCTACAAAGCCCATCGCGCGTTGCATCGAGTATCGCGAGAATATGGAGTCAAGCTGCGTCTGTTTCATGGCCGCGGCGGCACCGTCGGCCGCGGCGGAGGTCCTACCCACGCGGCAATCGTGGCACAGCCTTCCGGAGATTTTTCCGGTGAAATTCGAGTCACCGAGCAGGGCGAAGTGCTTAACTGGAAGTATGCCGACCCCGTGCTTGCAGAGTGGAATCTCGAAATCATGATTGCAGCTTGCCTTGAAGCTCTAATGCGCCCCAAGGGCCCGGAGGCGGGCACCGACGAAAAATGGAATCCGGCGATGGACGAAATGTCGGAAGATGCATACGGTTTCTATCGCAAAAATATCGCCGAGAGTCCCGAGGTACTGGTGTATTTCGAACAGGCCACTCCGGTAAATGAGCTTGAACATGCGCGAATCGGCTCCCGACCCCCACGGCGTTCGCAAAACCGCCGCCTCGAAGACTTGCGGGCCATTCCGTGGGTTTTTGGCTGGATGCAAAGCCGTCACGCCGTTCCTGCATGGTTCGGAGTTGGTTACGCACTCGAGCGTTTTGCGGCGAAAGGTTCGCAACAGCAACAGTTACTACTCGATATGATGAAAGACTTTCCTCTTTTTTCCGACTTGATTCGAAATGTCGAACTTGCAATGGCGAAGGCGGACCTCACGATTGCAAGAATGTATGCCGAACTGGTCGAGGACGCGACGCTCAGAGAGCGGACTTGGCAAATGCTGGTGGAAGAATTTGAGCGCACGCGGCGTGTCATCCTATCCATCACTGGCGAACAACAAATTCTCGAGAGTAATGCCGTGTTATCGCGATCAATTCGGCTGCGCAATCCATATGTGGATCCAATCAGTCTGATCCAGGTTGACCTCCTGAGAAGAAAACGCGCAGGCGCAAACTCGGACCAATTGAATTACGTTCTGGCTGCAACTATCAACGGTATCGCCGCCGGCCTGCACAATACGGGATGAAAGCCGCGAACTTTGAGGGCTAGCGGGCGTTGAAAGACGCACCTTCAGGCGCGCTATAATTCCCTTGGTAATACACGGGCGGGGCTGCAGCCCCGCCCGTTAAAGCAATAAACAACCGTCAGTCCCGGTCATACTTCATACAAATTTCCAGCTGATGGATGGCCTCATCGGTCGCCCGAATCGCATCTGCTTTGTGCCCACCAAAATCGTGCGCAGCCTCCTGCAAATGCGCTCTGGCATTGCGCAGCGCTTCGATCGCCCGATGGATTTCCGGATGCCTTTCGGCGGCGGGCGAGGTTGGAGTCAGCGCCAACATAATCGCCGCTACTGTCATCACACTCATTATTTTCATTCTTTTCTTCATCGTTCCTCCTAGGTGATTGCGTCCGGGATGGCACACCACGGACTAAAGTCGAGAACCCAAATAACCTACGACAAGTGGACCCCGGAAACAAGTTGCCGACTTCGATACCGTTGGATCACGTGCACCCTTGCGAGTTTGTTCCAGGCAAACGTCATCGTAAATTTCGCCCAGTGGTGCTTTTTTGCTCCGATAAACGGCTTAGTGATAGTCTTTAGACTTCGTCTTACATTGAAAAGGTTGCGCGCCGCATTTTGAAGCCGCCCTTTTATCTTTCGGATGGGTGATTGAACGCGAGTCTTTTGAAAGACAGCAAGAAGTAACAAGCCAGATTTATCATAGGAGCAACAATGAAAGTTGGCATTCTTACTGGAGGAGGCGATTGCCCCGGTCTTAATGCGGTTATCCGTGCGGCTGTACGAAAAGGTAGCTTTCATTACGAAGACGAATTCTTAGGATTCCTCGAAGGCTGGCGCGGAGTGATGGAGGACAAGACCGTTCCGCTTGATCTGTCTGTCGTCGCTGGAATTTTGCCTCGGGGTGGAACGATACTCCGCACTTCGCGGACTAATCCGGCAAAAAAGCCCAACGGCCTGGAACAGTGCATAACGACCCTGAAAAAAAATGGCATTGACGCTCTGATCGCAATCGGCGGCGACGACACCCTCACCGTTGCCAGCAAGCTTTATGGAAAAGGCTTCAACGTCGTCGGCGTTCCTAAAACCATTGACAACGATCTAGCCGGAACCGATTACACTTTCGGATTTGATACGGCTGTCAACGTCGTCATGGAAGCCATTGACCGCGTGCATACCACCGCCGAAGCCCATAATCGCGTCATGGTTGTCGAAGTCATGGGACGCGACGCGGGATGGATCGCCATCCACAGCGGCGTCGCCGGCGGCGCTGATGTGATTCTCATTCCCGAAAAGCCTTTTGATATTGATAAAGTAGCCGACACAATCCGTCTACGACACTCACGCGGTCGTTATTTCAGCATCGTGGTTGTCGCCGAAGGCGCAAAATTCTCGCCAAGCAGTTCCGGCGATGGTTCAGCGGTCTCGCTGGATGGCGACAAGGACGAGTTTGGCCATGCTCGGCTGGGCGGAATTGGAAATATTCTTGCGAAAGAGCTTGAGAAGCGCACCGGCTTTGAGACCCGAACTGTTGTCCTCGGCCACATTCAGCGCGGAGGCACGCCCACCGCCTTCGACCGTGTATTAGCCACACGATACGGCTTGGGTGCAATTGACATGGTTCATCGGGGTGAGTTCGGATGCATGGCCGCCCTCCGCGGAAATAAAATCATTTCCATTCCCCTTCAGGAGGCCATCTCCAAAAATCGCACCGTTGACCAGGAAATGATGGATGTCGCCAGCGGAATCCTCGAGAAACTTGATGATGACAAGCTAACTAGCAAGAAAGAAATGGTGGAAAGATAAACACGGGGACCGCGACCGGAATTCCCGGATCTCCGCATGAACTGGTCCCTCATAATTATTGAATTCGACATGGTCCTCGCGGCCATGATTTGGATTTTCCTTTTTCGCCGCAATAAACCAACATTCGCCAGGCTGCGCCCCCTCGAACGATCGCTCGGCAGGCTGGCGCGAAGAAAAACACTTTCAATCTTTGTAGTGGGACTGCTAACTCTCTGCGTCCGCATCGCGCTTATCCCGATTCTCGGTGTCCCCCAACCCTCAGTTCACGACGAGTTTAGCTACCTCTTGGCAGCGGATACTTTCGCGCACGGAAGGCTCACTAATCCCCCCCACCCCATGTGGATACATTTTGAAAGTTTCCACATCATTCAGCAGCCAACCTACATGTCCATGTATCCACCAGCTCAAGGATTGGTTCTGGCTTTCGGCCAAGTTCTCGGGCATCCGTGGATTGGCGTGCTGCTAAGCACGGCAGCCATGTGCGCCGCAATCTGCTGGGCCCTACAGGGGTGGCTGCCGCCCAAGTGGGCGCTTGTGGGAGCGTTGCTCGAATGGCTCAGGCTGGGAATTTTTAGTTACTGGATGAACAGCTATTGGGGCGGCTCCGTCCCCGCTCTAGCAGGAGCGCTCGTATTCGGAGCCCTTCCCCGGTTGATGCGAAAGCCCAGCGTGACGAATTCCGTGGTAATGGCTGTTGGGCTCGCAATCCTGGCCAACAGCCGTCCATATGAGGGGCTGGCTTTCAGTTTGCCAATTGCCGTTATCCTGCTGTTCTGGATTACCGGAAAAAGTCGGCCACCATTGAGGATTTCCTTCCGGCGCATCGTGCTCCCATCGGCATTCGTCTTGCTTGCGGCCGCGCTTGCTACTGGCTATTACAACTATCGTGTCACGGGAAGCGCATTCGTAATGCCTTATCAGGTAAATCAAAGTGCGTATGGCAGGGCGCCTCTGTTCCTCTGGCAAAAACCACACCCCGAGCCTATTTATCACCACCCTGTCATGCGCGAATTTTATGGTCAATATCTTCGAACTTTTCAAAATGAGCGCACAATAGCAGGTCTTTGGAATCGGACCCTGGAGCTAATTCTTTTGTTCTGGCTTGTTTTCCTGGGTCCTGCGTTGTCCGTTTTTATAATTGCTTTCCCTTACGCCCGCCGCGATCAGCGAATGCGCTATCCGCTGCGTATAGGAGCCTTTTTCATGCTGGCTCTTTGGGCTGAGACGTGGATGCAGGCTCATTACTTCGCGCCAGCGGTAGCGCTGATATTCGTAGTCATTCTTCAGTGCATGCGTCGCGTCGCGCGCTGGCGATGGCGTCAGTTCCACTTTGGCGGAGCTTTGGTTCGTGCAATGTTATTCATTTGCTTTGGGATGGCGTTGTTTAGGCTAATAGCAATCCCAACGCAGTTGTGGGGAACGGCAGCGTGGCCACCCGGCAATGTGGATCGCGCCAAAGTACTACGAAAGCTGGATGCCTCTCCCGGTCAACAGCTAGTTATTGTTCACTACGACGAGAACCACAATGCCGCTAATGAATGGGTGTACAACTCCGCTGACATTGATCACTCCAAAGTGATATGGGCACGTGACATGGGCGATGCGGGCAACAGGGAACTGTTGCAGTATTTCAAGAATCGGAACATCTGGATGCTCTACCCCGACCAATCGCCGCCGCGCCTTGATCTTCTTTTTCCACGCGATTCCCAGTCAACAGCGCCCGAAAAGAATCAACAGACGATGGGAAGCCATTGAAGTATTCATTTCACTCAAATCGCTGTTGTGGGTTTTCTTCATAAGTTTTTTCGTACAGCGCGATGAAATGTAAGCCAGCTCCGAAAAGGACATTAATTGGCCAGCCGTACAAGCTTAGATTACTTGTCTTTGCCGCCAATTTAAGATTCAACACCCGCTCGATGTCTTCCCATTGTTTTTGGGACTTGTAATTATATGGAAGCGCCACGCCATGGTCCGAATTCCCCGCGTAATCCATAATCCGAAGCCGGAGGCCAGCGGCAAATCCGTCCAAGAAATGATCCTTCACGATTAGCCACCGGCGCGCCACTCGAAGGGACTCGCGCAGCAGCGCCACCGGATCAAGTGTGTGGTGCAACACATCAACCAGCATTACCGCATCAAAACTCGAATTGGCGTAAGGAAGATTCGCGCCGTCAAATGGTTTTACCGGAAGCGCCGTACGCTCTCGCAATAGCACATCAACTCCCTCAATCCTCAAATCGGGGCGGCTTTGAAGAACAGACCACGCAAGTTTCCCATCGCCAGATCCGATATCAAGCACAGAACATGAGTGCGGGATGATTGTCGAGAGAAGCTCAGTAAGACGGCGCACGCGCCTGTCATAAATAAGAGCTCGATGCACTTTTCCAATCAAGCTCATTTGCGAGTCAAGCCCAGAATGCTCAAGAAGAAACTGGAGAATATAATCTCGACTCCTAGAATGATCGTCACCATCGCGGCTGCCACCAGACGCACCAGAGTCACGGGGTTCATGGGTCCGAATCCAGTGCGATTCCACAACAGAAGCGAATAACATGCAACGCCAATGCCAGCGGTGAGCGATGCGGCACCCAACAGAAGGCCCTTTTCCAGGTTAAAAAATCGAAAAGCGCGGCTCAGTCGCGGATCCCCCGGAAGTAACCCTTCGGTGATAGCAAATATTTTTGTGAAGAATGCGAACAACACCGCCTGAAAGCCAGTGAGAATGGCGGTTACCGCATAAAGAAGGGTGTGGACATCCAGAAAAACGTTTCCAACTTTTCGCGATCCCGGCAACAGCCACAAACCAATCGCCAGGCCCGCGAACAGGAGCGCAAGCCCTGGATAAAGAAAAAGCCAGCGAGGGCTGTATAGGAGCAGAAAGCGCAAATGCCTCCAGCCATCATGCCAACTGCGGATGTGTGACCTTCCAGTCCTTCGGTCTGGCGAAAGAGTAGTTGGAACTTCGCAAGTGCGGAGCTTGAATAGCGATGCCTTCACTACCATTTCGCTGGCGAACTCCATGCCGGTCGTGCGCAGAGCCATGCGATCATAGGCAGCCTTCGTGAACCCGCGCAACCCGCAGTGAAAATCGTGAAATGGAGTTTTGAAAAACACACGGCCAATCCCACTGAGCAGCGGATTTCCAAAATACTGATGCAGCGGACGCATTGCCCCGGGTTGAATCCCACCCGCAAAACGATTGCCCATTACCAGCTCGCATCCCGATCGTAACTTTTGAAGGAACACAGGAATTTGAGTGAAGTCGTAGCTGCCGTCAGCGTCCCCCATAATGATGTATTCCGCGCTGGCGACCGCGATCCCGCCCCGCAAAGCACTTCCATAGCCTTTATCTTCGACCGAAATTACTATGGCCCCAAGGCTACGCGCTATTTGAGCGGACTGATCGGTGCTGCCATTGTCGGCAACAATTACTTCGCCCCGGATATTATGTTTCGCGAACGTTCGCGTTATCTGCTCGATACATTCACCGACGCTGTTTTCTTCATTCAGACAAGGCAGTACTACGGAAAGCTCGGGTCTGCGTGACTCGGCGAAATCAGATGTGGTGGCGTTGGACACAAGACGTTGAATCAAACTATGTTCGAACCTTGGAACACATTAGCAACCCCGAAAAGGTCGCGATTGCTAAAATCAATCCCAGCGAAGACAAACACAATAGGCACCAGACTGCGAGTACGAAGCCTTCGATGTAGGTTAAGTAAAGAGCAAAGGCCGTGCCCGCTAAAGACGCGGCCAAAAGAATGACCGGCGAATGTTCGTTCTTTTTATATAGGACGGTTAGAACCAGAAGACCGGTATAACCTAATACTCCAATCAACGATACCGGAACGCCCGCAACCTCCGAGTAAATGCTGCGGTTTACAATATCGCAATTGAAGTTCGCCCCAAAATCGCAATAGTTGGATTTCGACGAGGCGTAATGGCGTTGAAGGGAAACCAGCGACACCGCGATTCCGGCAACGCAGAGGAATGAGATCACTGCCAGAATCCGTTGTCGGGACATGATTTTAGAAATGCGGGAGCCCGCCGCATCCGCTCCGCTCACTAATATCTTTCAATGGCAGAACGCCCTCGTGCCGCTCTCCCCCGGGAAACTCCCAGGTAGGAAAATTCTTGACGTGCGCTTGAATACATTCTGGGGTCTCCTGCCGCGACCCTTTGACCCCACATTCGATGTACGGAACATATTTAAAAGAGGAACCAAACATGTTTTTTTGGTCCGCGCAATGCGTGCACCAATACAAGCCGTACATTTTCACCTGTTTTGCGGCCAGACATTCCGCCAGGGCGTCGTAGTTGCCTGCGTGATGGCGACGCAACCAAAACGCCCAAACTGCGAACATCGCAAAAATCAGGAAACCAACAATAAGCACCCGCGTACCGGAGATTGTCGCTCCACTTTCTCTTGGCTGCGATTCTGGATTTTCGCTTTGCTCCGTCATACAAGTGATTCTTATACCACGACGTTCAGCGCTCCCGGCAATACGTCCAAAGTATTACAGTGCAAGGTAAGCACCTCGCCGTCAATCATCACATCCACGGGACCGTCCAGAGAGAAATCAATGCGCTTGGCCGCGCGCCGCTCTGCTAGCGGATGGTTTATATGCGTCCCATCGTAAAGGGTCGGCAAGTTTCGAAGCAGGCCAACGCGGCCAATCGGTCCCCATCGCACATATTCAATCAGCCCATCGTCAATCTCAGCCTTGGGAGCGATCATCATGGTACCGCCAGTAAATTTGCTGTTGCTGAAAGTGAGAAAAAGACAAGGGCGCTGGTCAATCGTATCTTCACGGTCCACTTTCAGCGGAAAGGCTCGCCTCCGAAAACGAGCCAGGCAAATAAAAATGGACAACTGATATCCCAGTTCACCCCATCCACCGAAATGCCGCGCGCGCATAGTGGCAACGTCCGCAGAGAAACCCATGCTGAGAAGATTGGTGTAATAGAGTGTCCCGCTGGAGTGTGCGAGTCTCAATACGTCGCACCTGCGCGAACGCCCGGCCAGCAGCGATTCAATCGAATGATCCGCGCCGCGATCGCTGAAATCGCGGAGAAACGAATTTCCCGTCCCGAGCGGTAAAAATGCCAGCGTTGGCTTCTCCCCATTTTGCGCTTCCGGGAAAAGTCCGTTTATTATTTCAAACGAGGTGCCATCGCCTCCTACGGAGATGAATTTTGAACGCCCGTTCCTGTAAGCCTCTCTCGCGAGTTCTGTGGCGTGGCCGCGAGCGGTAGTCTCGACAACATCAATACTGATTCCCCCGGACCGCAACCGCTCAAGCGCGGATGCGACGAGCTTCCGGCAGCGTCCGCCGCCAGCGGCCGGATTCACAATGGCGAGAACTGGTTCGCTGTTCACCATATTGTTACCCGTGCCGCTAAATCAGGTAAGACGTTCATCATGCATTGAACCTAAAGACTTTTCGCGCCGCCGCGGTGTCTAACTTCATAGCGAAACTTCTCGGCAGAAAGACAGATATAGTCTGTTCTGAAAGTTCGGAGGCGAAATGCAAGACACTTCACTACCTCAATGGGACCTGGCATCGGTCGATATCTATCGTCCTTGGGAATATCGAATTTTTGTACTCTACTCGGGCATAGTCCTTGCTATTTCGTTCGTGAAATGGCTGAGCTTAGCACGCCAGCTATGGTCATTCTCAATAAGCAGGCACCTTTCGCTCCAGCAGCATGGTACCAGCAGCGAAAAGGTGGAGTTCCTTGCCCGGTCAGGTCTAGCGAATAAATTGCCCAACGAGGCAGTAGCCAAAGCATGGGCCGAAGGGGATCGCCCCACTCTGCTACAACAAGCGGAGAGCAGGTTTTTGTTTCTGTGGGAGATGTGTTCGGTCAAAGTTGTGTCGCTGAAAAGATTGGTGATTTTGACGTTACTGTTGTCTATTTTTGTTTTCGTGTCCCTTACGATTCAGTTCCTGACAGACCTGACTATCTCAAAGGCTACTGGAATCTCGGTCATAACCGGAAGCATTGCCGAATCGCTCACGCCATTCTCGTTGGGCATTTTTGTTTGTGCAATGCTTTATACCGTTTACGGCTTCTATCAAGGGTTGCTGATGCGCCGAGTGGCATCATGGAACTATTTTTGTAGGAAAGCCAATATGAAGATCGAACAAGACAAAGTCGAAGGAGCAAGGCAGCCCTGAAAAAGCCAAGCTCACAAGCCATCAGCCGGACACGTGAGGACACCTGCCCCTACGTGAATCGTTATCCTGCCTCACCTAAATCTCCAACCCTGCCGACGCCCGATCAAGCTTCTCGCCAATCTGCTCAGCTAGAAGCTCGCGCTTGATCTTCATGGACGCAGTCCGAGGAAAATCCTCATCCCAAACTATGTAGCCCTTCACCCGCTTGAAATCCGGCAGGCGGCGATTGCATTCAATGATCTCCATCTTGAGAGCATCCGAAAATTCTTGATTTGCATCCAGTCGCAAAATAAGGATGAGTAATTCATCCCCCCTCGTCTTCGTCGGCCAGATGTAGTTTGCCGCGAAAACGCAATATTCCTTGATCGCCAAACTATCGAAAGCTGACTCAACATCTTCTGGGTAAATATTCTTCCCGCCCTCGGTCACGATCATGTTTTTCTTGCGGCCGAAGAGTTGCAAATGTCCAGTGCTGTCGAAGCGTCCGAAATCGCCCGTTAGCAGCCATCCGTCAACAATTGTTTCCGCAGTCAGTTCGGGATCGTCAAGATAATGTGACATTACTGTTTTGCTGTGTGCGGCAATTTCTCCAATGCCTTCGTCGTCGGGACTCAGAATACGAAGCTCAACTCCTGGCAGCGGTTTGCCAACCGTATCCGCGCGAAACGGTTTGAAGTCGTTCAGCGTCAGCGCGGTGCCAGCTTCAGTAAGGCCATACCCGTTAGCGATGGGTATGCCAAGGTCATAGAAGAATTGCAGCGTTGAGGCTTCCATGAACGCCCCGCCTGTGAATAACGCCACCAGCCTGTCCCCGAAAGCCCGATGCACCTGCGGCAGCAGACTGCGGCTCCATTCCACATGAGGCCGCCGGCGCGTCAACAATTTATTTATCGCAATCAGGGACTTCAATATCCACAATTTTATTGCCGGAAGCCCGTCGAACTTGGCTTTCATCCCACGCTCGAGATTCTTTACAACCAGCGGCACCAGGCTGGCATAGTTAATGCGATAGCGCACAAATCCATCCCGCACATATTCCGGCCGGAGTGTCCGCAGATGAACAACGCATGCCCCGCAGACAAATGGACCGATGAATCCAACCATAAAATCAATCGCATGATTCGTCGGCAAAATACTCAAATATCGAATTCCTGGCTTAAAGGGATACAGCGCAGTCAACGATTTAGCTTGCTCAAGATAATTCGCGTGAGTCAGCACACACCCCTTCGGCCGCCCTCCTGTGCCCGAGGAGTACACAATGCACGCCGGATCTTCGAGTTGCCGCGGCGCAAATGCAGGATTCCCCTTTCGACGAAATTCCTCCCATCGAATAGCACCGGCTAAATCCGCGCCCTGAGGGGCTTCGGTGACCAAAACTGTTTTCAGTTTTTTATTCTTGAACTCTGGCGCTTGCGTCATCGCCCGCCATAAGTAATATTCAATGACCAGCAAACTTGCTTTCGAGTGTGCCAGCAATTGCAGATGCTCGTCCGCCGTAAGCTTGAAGTCGAGCGGCACAAGCACGCCTCCGCAGTGGAAGATCGCATACGCGGAGATCAGCCACTTTGACTGATTCGACATGATAATTGCCCCGCGATCACCGGGCTTGAACTCGGCATCTTCCAGCGCACGTGCCACTGGCGTCGCAATATCTTTGAAGTCAGAGTAAGTGAGACGTGTTTTTTCCTTGTCCCTGTCCGATTCGATCAGGCAGAGTTCCGTCGGCCATTTATCCAGCGCGTCACGCAGAGCGGCCCCAAGACAGCCGTATCGGTCGAGATCAAGCATGGGCGGATTGCTGATTTATATGGCGCAATCTGTGGTGTTCAAAGTTTGTTTTCAAAGTACCGATTGTAGATGGAAGCCTTACGAATAGGGACGGAATTCTCCGGATATGTCGCCTGATTATTAACAATAAATCCTACAGACGGGACTGAATCCGGCTTGCGAGCGTCCGGAAATCGGACACCCCTTGCAACTCATAGTCCGGCAATTCAATTCCGAAATGATTTTCCAGTCTTGTGAGCAGATCGAGCGCCTGCAAACTATCTATTCGCAGAGTCTTAAAAAAATCATCGTCAGGGTTAAGCTTTTCTCGCGGCACCTGAAAGTGCGCTGCAGAAAGACTGAGAATAGCGTCCAGCGTTTGATCGGGATTTTTCATTATCGGTACTTGCTATGTTTTGCGCTGCTTTGATGATTTTAGGGCAAATAGGGCTGTGGCTCCGTGCTCTCCACGAACTTGCGCAAGCCCGCCTCCACGGCTGGCTGCGTAAACAGTTCGCAGAACAAATCAATTTCCTGCCGTAGATCATCGTAAGGAATCGGCTTGATAAATTGTTTGGCAGCTGCCGCCGTCCTCCGATCGAACTTTTTCAATTGGGCCGCGGTCGCGCGAGCTACTCGCAAACCCTCACCTTCAGCAACAACCTGGCTTACCAAACCAACGGATTGAGCTTTCGTTGCGTTGAAACTACGCCCGGTGAGCAGCAAATCGCGCACCACACCATTCCCCAAATCGCGCTTCAGCCGCGGAATCCCACCGAACCCCGGAATCAGTCCCAGCCGCAACTCAGGGAAACAAAATCGCGCGGTCTTGTCAGCAATGATTAAGTCGCACACCAGCGCCAGTTCGAACCCACCGCCAAACGTTACACCGTGCACCGCGGCTATCGTGGTCAAAGGCGAGCCGTCAATGATATTCATTACTCGATGAATTCGCTCGAGAAATTCTCGCACGCCTTCGACCGCAGCCTTGCCTTCCGTCTCCTTTGAACGCCGATACAGTTCCCGGAGATCAGCGCCCGCACAAAATCCGCACTTCAGAGTGCTGTGAAGAATGACGGCATGAGCTTCGTCTTGAGCACTCTCAATCGCTGTTGCAAACCTCTCCAGGTCCTCGAGCGTCACCGACCCAATCTCATTGCATGGATCGCGGCGCAGCGCGAGCTCAATCACCCCATCCTTAAATTCCCAGGAGAGCGATTCGCCCTGAAAGCCTTTCATGACGCCTGCTTCACTTGGTACATGTCTTCAATTTCTTCCTTCATTTGCTCCGCGATCAAGTCCCGTTTCAATTTGCCATTCGCGGTCAGCAACCCATTCTCAATCGAAAACGCCTCCGAAGAAATATGGAAAGCTCGCACCTGCTTATAATGCGGCAGAGTTGGATTCACCATATCCAAACCCGACTGCACAGGTTCGCGACTCACGTTTCCCGTCACAATGGCCGAAAGGTAACCGCGACCATTTCCCACTAGAACCACCTGTTGCGCGCCAGCGATTGCTTTCAGCAACTCCTCTTCAATCGGTTCCGGAGAAATGTTGTGTCCCGATCCAAGAATGATGAGATTCTTGATGCGCCCAATAATCCGCCAATTTCCCGCAGCGTCCACTTCGCCCTGATCGCCGGTGTGAAACCATCCATCCCGCAACACTTGTGCGGTCTCCGCCGGGCGATTCCAATATCCCGGAAAAATATTTGGCCCGCGCACGATTATCTCTTCATTTTCACCCACCTTCATCTCGATGCCTTTAATCGCCGGACCAACTCGTCCCGCCTCGACATGATCTGGGTCATCCATGGTGCAAATTGCGGTGGTTTCCGTGAGCCCATAAACCTGCAACACCGGAATACCAAGCATCATGAAGTAGAGTTGAGTTTCAATACTCAGTGGGGCCGAACCGCAAATGAGCGCCTTCAAATTAGGCCCGATCATTTTCTTACGAATCGTCGGAAACACTATTGCCTTCGCCAGATTCAGCCAGAGGGAATCCATCAAGCTTCCATGCTTTTCATGCCTCCGTATCCACGCGCCCTTTGCGCGGCTATAAATGCTGAGCGCGACGCCACCTGTTTTCCAAAGCTGTTCGTCCACGGCTTTGCGCATTCGTTCAAGCAGCGCTGGAACATTTAGAAAATAGTCTGGCGCGGCCGAACGTATATCGGCGGGTAACTTGCTCAGATCGGTGTTCAAGATCAGCAAATTTCGGAGCAGCAGGGATGTCAGCAGCATGATCCACGAACCCGCGAAACAGAACGGAAGATAGTGGAAGACTCGATCCTGCCCATCCTTGTTTTCCGGCAGCCAGCGTGAAGTGCATCCGAGCATATGCCCGACGTTTCCAGCGTTGAGCCCCACGCCCTTAGCCTCCCCAGAGGTTCCCGAAGTGTAAATAATAGTCACAGGATCAGAATAATTGTGTGGCGCGGGCACCCCCGCCCGCGAAGCAGCGACCATATCCTCTTTCGAGCCGGCAAATATATCTTCAAATGTCACCCGCGGCGGGGCGCCCTCCCAGTTTTGCGCGATCCCATCTCGCAACACCGCATCCCCGCAGCAGATTAGTGATGGGGAACAATCGTTCATCATGCTGACAAGCTCAGAGGCTGCCTGTCGCGCGTAGAGTGGGACGACTATCAATCCTTCCGCCATGATTGCGAGGTCCATCGCGACCCATCGAATACTGTTGTGACCGAGCAAAGCGCAACGGTCGCCCCGCTTCAACCCCTGAGCTGAGAGGAACAAGCGAGCCTGCGCCACCAGCTTCAACAAGCCGGGACCAGTCACCCTGAAGCTGACTTCCTGCCGCACTTCCTGCTCGTGCAATTCCAAAAGCACGGACGTTTTGTCCGCCGCCGCAAGCTGCGCGAAAATGTCTTCCAGAAAACTCATGATTTGTTGATGAAAATTGTCATTCCCAACCCGCGAAGTCTCTGGGGAACGGCTCTTCAGCTGTACGTTTCAACCAACTTCTGCAATCCCGGGCTCATCGGAGGCAGATAATCCTCCCAACTCCATTCTCCCTTGCGCGTTGGAAACTCCGGATACCGCCGCTGAACTTCTTCCTCGAAGTACACTCCCATTCGCGCCATCATCTTCAAATTGCGCACCACGCTGCGGCCAATCGCGCTGCCGATGGCTTCCCGCTCCGTCGCTAGTTTGTTCAACGCGAACAGCAATCTTTGCTCCAGATCAGGATCGTCCACATTCATCAGCAATTCTTCCTGTCCACGTTCACGCATCAGATTGCGGATGCGCTCGTCCATGGTAATCCCCGCCGAAGCCACAAGTCCGGGCATCGAAGTTACGATTCCGTGATACCGCGAAGACGCCATCATCTGGCACGCGCGCAATATGCTCACTAACTCGTATATGTTGTACTCATCTGACGTGAGCACCGGAACGCCGCCGAGTTTCTCCGAAATCTTGTTTGCGGGACGCGCGTCGAGCCGTTCCGTCGCTACCAATATTACAAACACGTTCCGCTGTTTCCGGAATGCGTCAACGGCGTTCGCAATGGCATTCAGATAATGCCGATATGCGCGATCGGCCTCCGGTCCCGAATTATGAAAATATACCGACCGGTAATGGCTCTCTTTGTACGCGCCGGTCAAACCGTGCGCAGCAAACTTTGCTACCGATGCGCGAACCGGCCATTCGAAAGGATTGATGGGACACACCACCAGCACCGGCGTGCTGCCATCCCATCCCACTGCTCGCAAGGCTTTTCGACCATACTCCGCGGGATGCGGCTCGAACGTCCACGCCGTATCCGTCCCCAATTCCGTTGGTACTCCGAGTTCTCGCAATACCGTGCGGGATTCCTCATTGCGCGTGATCACCAATGAATTTCGGCAATATCGGGTGCACATTTTCCGGATTGGAGGGTCCATTTGTCCCGCCTCGCCTCCGTATCCCACAGAAAGTTTGTTTTGCGCCGCCGCGATCCCAAGCGACCCAATCATCATGGTCGTAAGAGCATTAGCAAACTTGCTCTTGAACATTGAGCCTTCGCACGCCACCACGCCATGATGCTTTGGAACTTCACTCGACAGAAACGGAGGGAAAATATCCGGCAAATGTACTTGCTTGCTGCCCGCAAAATATTCCTGCGAAAACTTCAAATTCTGGGTCATCACGGTGCAATCCACATTTTCCGGGCCCAGAATATGCTGAATCTGCCGCAACATCTCATCCACGCGAACATCCGAACCCATGTTGCGCGTGCCGTTATACCCCGCAAACAGAAGCTTTAACTTCTCTCCGGGACGCCAGGGCTTTCCTTTCCCCAACATCCATGCAGCCTTGGCGCGTTGGATGGACGAACTCACCCAGGCTTCAAGAATGAAATCCATCATGCGGCGGTCCCTCCAATCTTCGCGGGCCATTCTTTATATTGAAAGGAGAAATTCGCTTCGCGGCTGAACTTCAGTAGCGGATAACTGTATTGCGAAAACGGCACCGGTTTACGCCCAAGTTCAGTCGTCACGCGTGTGTTATCGAAAACCGTATTCCAGGTCAGATATGGCAGAAAAACTTTCATTAGCGAAGCGCCATACGCGACGGCCCCCTTTCGATTCGAAAGAAAATCAACAGTCCCCGAGAATGGACGCTCCATCCACGGCATGAACATCGGCCCACGTTTGTTCTGTTCGGCCGCAAGCGTGTTGGTTAACTCACGAAATGTCTGCGATCCCGTTCCAGAAGACAAGTGATAGGTTTCGTACTGCGGTTTCTCTTTTTGATGAAGCGTGGCGATCGCGTCAGCCACGAAGTCCACATTCACAATGTCAATCTTATCGCCCGGGCGAAATGGCAGCACCGGCAGTCCCGCCAAAAATACGAACGCCTTCACCATATCGAATTGGGTAGTCTCGGCACGGCGGCTGTCTCCAAGAACGATGCTTGGCCGAAAAATCGTAATCGGTGTCTCCGGAAGTAATTGCCGGATCATGTGCTCGCAGAATTTTTTGGTTCGCGCGTACGGATCGTGGTCGGACCGCTCCCAATCAATTGAATTCTCTTCTTTTACAACTTCATTGTTTCGTTTTCCCGCGACCGCGACCGTGCTCACTTGACTGAATCGCCGCAGTCCGTGGTAATGATCAACCCTCGTAGCCAACTGAACTACTTCCAATGTTCCCCGCAAATTTACGTTCAGGCATGTTTTCTCAGATTTGCGATTCAGCGATGCTGCACAATGGATGACCGAATCGGTGGTGTGGATCAAGCGGTCATAATCATCGCGCGCCAAACCAAAATACGACCCCGTTAAATCCCCGCGAAATATCCGCACCCGGGTTTGCAAATATTCGTAGAAGCGCGGAAAGTCCATGTGCAATTGAACCGCCCGCCACAGACGCTGTTCTGCATCCTCCGTGTCACGCGCCCGAATCAGCAGATTCAGAGACGCGCCGTGCTCGTCCAGCAGGTTCGCGGCGACATGCGCGCCAATATATCCGGTGGAACCGGTCAGGAAAATCGCCACGATGCTCCGTCTGTTCCCGTCTTAACTTCGTACTTCGCCACTTCGGCTTGCTCAGCGTCGCTCCGGGCCATTTCCGCCGCAGCAGTCTCAAGCTGCACCTTGCGGGGTTGGCGCGCTTCCAGAGGGCGCCCCTCAATTAAAGGATAAGTCCACTTGCGCAATGCCGGAATGTGAATGTTGATCCAGTAGTCCCACCAGTCTATGGAACAGGTCTCGTATCCGAAATCATTCTTCTCCTCCGCCACAAGCGCATAAGAAAGTTTCTCGATGTTGTCCGCAACAAAATCCTGCTCGTTAAACAGAATAAAAGGCTTGAATAGCTCGATCAGCTTTTCAACCCTCTCCAGGCTTCGTTCCGCCTTTGCAAGTGGTGTCTTCCGCAGCGGCAGTGGCGCCATGATGCGCTGAATTGACTTAATAATCGCCTTCTGCGCCGGTGCGGACATTCGCTCATACCTTTGCTTCGAAACCGGAATGGCATCGAACTTTAATCGGAGCCAATACTCCAGCCCTTCCTGTGCCCGGTAATGTTTGCGATGCGCCAGAGAAGTCAACTCAATTGATCTCCGCATATCGCACGGATTCGTCACCGAAGTCGCCAGCTGGTAAACGGCGTCATGACGCCGTTCTATAATCGCGGCGGCAATCAGCGTCATTCCCTGGCAAACCGAGTCTACGGGAATAATATCGAGCCGCTTCCGCTCGTTCGTCGGCAGTTGCCGGAAATAGGTTCCCAGCAGGTAAGACAACGACGCCGAAGTATTGATTCCCTCATTCCACCCCACAAATGGCTTCTCCAGCGATGTTTCAACGATTGCGGGACGAACCAGCGCCACCGGCAGGCCCGCACCAAACTTGCAGATCAGCGACTCGGCCACGCTTTTCGTTAACGTATAAGTATTCGGCCAGCCCAATTGGTTCGCTCGTCCGGTTCCCGCCTCAGTCAAATAGCTCCGCAACCAGCGCACGCGGTTTTTTCGGATCTGGTTCTCAAGCGCCGCCCCGTGCAGATCCTTTGCGGCGTGTTCCTTAACCAGAGCTTGTTTCCGAAGTTCTTCGGTAACTTCGGGACTGGAAGCTCTTTCCTCTGCCGATTGCACGAATTTATGCAGCGAACGCCATTCCTGCTCCGCATCAAAATCCTTCAAACCAATCGGTGTGTAATCAGGACGCAGCCTCTCCGCGACTCTTCCATCCCTCGTCCCGGCCACGTAACAGGTTGAAAGATGCAGCAAGCCGGCATGGTCCGAGTCGCGGACGAAGTCCAAAATATTCAGCGCCGCGTCTACATTCGTTGCCAGAGCGTCTCGCAAATCGGGATTGAAATCCGTGAGCCCCGAGCTATTAATAAGCAAATCCAGCTTTCCACGCAAAACCTTCGCTACATCCGGCGCGATTCCCAGTCCAGGATGGGAGACATCCCCTTCGACTACTTCGACGTGTTCGTTGATAAACCGGCCAAGATCAACGCCATAGCGCCGTGCCAATGAATCAAACACGGGAGACTCTTCCACCAGCTTTTCAAATCTGCTCTGCGCCGGATTGGATTTCTGCCGCCGGATCAACAGATAAATCTTT
Organism: uncultured Acidobacteriaceae bacterium; assembly: GCA_963720075.1. Taxonomy (GTDB): domain Bacteria; phylum Acidobacteriota; class Terriglobia; order Terriglobales; family Acidobacteriaceae; genus PALSA-188. The sequence continues at coordinate 734,760 of CAVREG010000019.1, forward strand.
CCAATTTCCGGCAAGTCCATCAGCGCATTCGCCAGCCAAACCTTGCCAATGAAACCGGTAACTCCGATCAGCATAACGTGCTTGTCGGCAAGCGTGCTTCTGATCGAAAGCGGCCCGCTGGACCTTACTCCCCTAAACCGGACAATAGGACGATCAACTTTGGTGGTCGGACGCCTGGCAGAAATCACCGCGGACTTCAAAGCCGTCGCGCCGGAAAGGCCAAGATCAGAAACGAGTTGCTCCGGTTCGCGCTTCCCGTCCGATCCCGTCCCCGTGATCCGCGCAAATACTCCGCGTGGGCGTATCACGGGCTCCAGTAGCCGCCCGGTGGCGATGCCATCCCGAAATTCCAGCTGGTTCGCGATCAACCGATGCACCCCAAGATGAGCAGCCAGCGGCCTCATCACAACGTCCAAGCCCTGGCTCACCAGGACCACCTCCGCACCGGCTTGTAACAACACATTTAGCTTTAGCTGTTGCACTCCGGCAGGTTTTAGCGCCGGTTTCAACGCATACCTGAAATATTCTTCCCCTAATAATTCCAACCTGTCACGGCTCACTCCCCTCAGAACCGTGTGCACCATTCGCGTAGCAAACACTCGATTTGAGGCATACAAAACTGGCCGCAGCGCCGCCATCAGCAAAACCAATCCGCGCCGCATCCATCGTTCGGAAAACGTCTGGGCGTTCCAGGTAAAGAACCCTATCGGACGCACCGTCGTCAGCTCGAGCAAACTGCCCTCGACCCGCCAGTAAACTTCCTGAACGGCACTCGATTTGTGCTTCGTATCTTCCAATGTGCGGTCCGCTAAAGGCCCTCCGAAGCGGCTACCCATTGTAAACAATTGCACCAAAAGGGCGAAGAGATACGCGGACGTGGGGGAGCCCGCGCCTTTTAACGGTTTATTGACAGGCTTCGGCTTGCGGGTAAATTAATCGGCTGCGGCCATACTGACCTTAGGCGCGATCTTTTCCGTTCCAATCCGCATTCCGTAGAACGAACGGTAAACGAAGAAGAAGGAGACCACAAAAAATGCCGCTGCAAGGACGTGTCCGAAAACTGCCCCTTGCTGGGCCTCTAACTGCACCGCAAGTTCGACCGCAAGTAATCCGAAAAGAGTTGTGAATTTGATTACCGGATTCAGCGCCACGGAGGAAGTATCTTTAAATGGATCGCCCACCGTATCGCCGATGACTGTCGCATCGTGCAGCGGCGTACCCTTCTGCTTCAGCTCGACCTCTACAATTTTCTTGGCATTGTCCCATGCGCCTCCGGCGTTCGCCATGAAGATCGCCTGATAAAGCCCAAAGATCGCGATCGAAATCAGGTAGCCGATGAAATAAAACGGTTCTACAAATGCAAAAGACAGTGTTGCAAAGAAGATCGCCAGGAAAATATTCAACATTCCCTTCTGCGCGTACTTGGTGCAAATCTCCACCACCTTTTTGCTATCCGATACCGAAGCTTTCTCGACGCCCTCCAGTTTGATATGCGCTTTGATGAATTCCACGGCCCGGTAAGCGCCCGTAGTGACAGCTTGCGTGGAAGCTCCGGTAAACCAATAAATCATCGAGCCGCCGGTGATAAGTCCAAGAACGAATGGCGCATGTAATAAAGAGAGCTTGTCGACGTTTTCGGTGAGCCCGGCGGTCAGGGCCATGATGATTGAAAAAATCATCGTCGTCGCGCCCACCACGGCAGTGCCGATTAGTACAGGCTTCGCCGTGGCCTTGAATGTGTTCCCGGCGCCATCGTTGGTTTCAAGCAGATACTTGGCGCGTTCGAAATTAACGTCAATGTTGTAAGTCCGTTTGAGTTCGCTTTCCACTCCCGGGATATGTTCGATCAAAGAGAGTTCGTATACCGACTGAGCGTTGTCTGTTACCGGACCATAAGAATCCACAGCGATGGTCACCGGGCCCATGCCAAGAAATCCGAATGCAACCAGGCCAAAGGCAAACACAGGCGCCGCGATCATGGTCGCAGCTTTTGCGAGTCCCATCATGCTGAAGTAATAACCCACCGACATCAAAATCACCATTGTTCCGCCCAAATAATATGCGCTGAAATTTCCGGCCACGAACCCGGACAAAATTCCGAGCGAAGCTCCTCCCTCTTGCGCCGAGGTGACCACTTCTTTCACATGCCGGGATTCCGTTGACGTGAATGCTTTTACGAGTTCCGGAATGACGGCACCCGCCAAAGTTCCGCAAGAAATGATCGTGGCGAGCTTCCACCATTGCGAAGAGTCGCCGCCCAGCAGTGGAATAATCACTGATGAAATCAAGTAAGTAAGTGCGATGGAAACAATCGAAGTGATCCAGACCAGCGAGGTAAGCGGCGCTTCAAAGTTCATCTCATCTTTAGTGGCATATCGCGCTTTCGCGATCGCCCCGTTTAGGAAATACGCAACCGTGCTCGCCACCAGCATCGCAACACGCATTACGAATATCCAAACCAGCAGTTGCACTTGGACGACTGGGTCTTTCACGCCTAAGAGGATAAAGGTGATGAGAGCGACCCCGGTCACACCGTAGGTCTCGAAACCATCGGCGGAAGGTCCAACCGAATCTCCTGCATTGTCGCCGGTGCAATCCGCAATTACGCCGGGATTCCGCGCATCATCTTCTTTGATCTTGAAGACAATCTTCATCAAGTCCGAACCAATATCGGCAATCTTGGTAAAGATTCCGCCGGCAATTCGCAGCGCCGCCGCGCCAAGGGACTCGCCAATTGCGAAGCCGATGAAACAAGACCCGGCATAATCCCGCGGTACCCAAAGGAGAATAAAGAGCATGATCAGCAACTCAACGCTGATGAGCATCATGCCAATGCTCATTCCGGCTTCGAGAGGAATTTGATAAACCGGATATGGCTTCCCGCGAAGACTCGCGAATGCCGTCCTGGAATTAGCAAAAGTATTTACCCGGATCCCAAACCACGCCACCCCATAACTCCCCACAATTCCCAGAATGCTAAACAGAAGAATTATCGGCAGCGTAGTGCTTATCGGCTTACCCGGTACCGGAGCAAAAACCCCAAAGTACAGTACGATAATGACCGCAATGAACGCCCACAGCAGCATCAAGAACTTCCCCTGAGTAATCAGGTAAGTCTTGCAGGTCTCGTAAATCAGCTCCGAAATCTCGAGCATCGCCCGGTGCACAGGCAGATTCTTCAGGCGAACGTAAATCGCCATTCCAAAAGCGAGACCGAAAATGCAGAACAGAATTCCTAACGTGAGTAACTTATGCCCGTTCATCCCGAGGAAATTCACCTGAGACAAATCGGGAAGCCTGAGATTAGCTTCCCCCCGGCTTCCGGAGCCGGTTGGGCCAGCGCGGCTGACGCACCAACGATTAACACACTTAAAACGGACGCTGCGGTTTTTGCCGTGCCACGGGCACGACACAACAAATCTGCTGGGGAGTTGCGCATAGGGAATCCTCCAAGGATGAACTTCTCCAGGATGACAACGTGTTTTGGCACCACATAACTGGCAACGATTTCACGACCTTAAATGCCGCGTTCATCGCACGCCGCAGTTCCGAACACGCTTCCACTACACGACTAGAACAAGACTTCTGAGCTTGGCCGCGTCGGATGTTTGTGCATTCCGGTTCCTCACCAACCCGAGAAATCCGTAGCACAAAACCTCGTCTTTATAGCACCCGGCAACCAGCAGGTCAATCAGGACTAACAGGTACTTTCTATTTCCTACGAAGTTGACACTAATTGCCGAATCGAGTAGGAACTCTGGGGCAAACTTGGGAAGATTGCTACATTTATTACCGCTTCCTTACCAGATGATGAAAATGAACTTCCGATGTTCAAAAGCACAAGCGCTCAACGCTTACTCAGGCTGTAGTAATCTCTTTCTTATGGATCGCATTGCCATGCTCCACGAGATCCTGGCACAAAACCCGAGTGATGCTTTTGCACGCTATGGACTCGCGATGGAATTCTCGAAGAGTGGCGACGTGGAAAGAGCCTTGGCAGAATTTAAGAAGCTGCTGGAAGCGCATCCAGATTACACCGCCGGGTACTTTATGGCAGCGCAGACATTGTCCAAATCAAGTCGAGTCGATGAGGCCAGGAAGATGTTGTCAGACGGCATTGTTTCCGCGTCGCGAACAGGAAACTCACACGCGCAATCTGAGATGCAAGCGATGCTGGACGAGCTAGGCTGACCGCAGCAAAAATGTCGAGAGTAAATAATCTAAACCGTGGGCTTCGCCATCCTCAGCATCGCCCACTCCACCAATCCGGGAAACAGCTGATATATCTTAATCACCGGATGCATGGTCCAAGGGACGATAACTTCGCGCTTGTCCTTCAAGTATCCACGGAATAGGGCCCGGGCCACACGCTCGGCGCTGATTCCCCGAACCGATTCCGGGCGCACTTGCTTCAATTCCCTGCCTCGAATCGCATTCGCGCCAAAATCAGTGCGCACATAACCCGGGCATACAGTCAAGACGTTGATTCCGAATTTCTTTAATTCAATCCGCGCCCCTTTGCCAATCGCGTTCATAGCGAATTTGGTTGCGCTGTAAATCACCATAAACGGAACGGGGATGTGTCCCGCCACGCTGGAAATATTTACGATCGTTCCTGAACTCTGCTGCTTCATCACCGGAATCACGGCTTGCATCGCTTCCAGTGTCCCAAACAAATTAGTATCTAACGTCTCGCGGCAGGCCGCCATTTCAGCATCGGCCACCGAATCTAGCAATCCGTGGCCTGCGTTGTTAATCCAGACATCAATGCGGCCGTAGTGATGCATCGTTAAGCCAATCACTCGGTCAATCTCTTCGCGATTGCGCACGTCGCACGCGAGCGCCAATGTTTTGTCCAGGTGGCCAACGCGAACCCGGGCAGCGTCGGCGCGTCCGGCATCGCGGGACAGCATCACAACACTTGCGCCATGGTCGGCGAATATTTTCGAAGTCGCTTCGCCGATGCCCATGGAGGCCCCAGTGATCACGACAACCTTACCTGACAGGTCAACGCCGGCGGATGTCATTTTTAGAGTGTAGTTTTAAAATCCTCTTACGTCATCCCTGGGGACGTTTTGTTTCCAGGAATCCTAGCGAGACGAAGAAATCGTGCGCATTGGTCTGGCCAACGACAAACGGCCCGCGACGAAATCCGAATCGGCCTCCAGCGTATAATCCTCTACAACGCTGTTCTTTGTGGGGGTCTTTATCATGAGTTTCCCTCGGACACTCGGCGAGTTACGCCAGAGTCCATTCTCCGAGCAATATCTGCGATCCCGTCGCGTCAAGGATGAGCTGCGCGACAATCTAATCACGAAAATTCGCGAGAGTAAGCCAATTTTTCCTGGGATTGTCGGCTATGACGATACCGTCGTGCCACAAATTATCAATGCCGTTCTTTCGCGTCATAATTTTATTCTGCTGGGACTGCGCGGGCAGGCCAAGAGCCGCATTTTACGGGCGCTGACTGGACTACTCGATCCGCAAATGCCTTACGTGGCTGGCTGCGAGATTCACGATAACCCTTATTCTCCGATCTGCCGGCGCTGCCAGCAAGAGATCGCACGTCTCGGGGACGGTACTCCAATCGCCTATCTCACGCCGGACGAGCGCTACGTAGAGAAACTTGCGACTCCGGATGTCACCATCGCCGACTTGATTGGTGACATTGATCCAATCAAAGCTGCTCGCGGCGGACACGAACTCAGCAGCGAAATGACCGTGCATTACGGGCTGCTTCCACGCGCGAATCGTGGCATTTTCGCCATCAACGAGCTTCCCGACCTGGCGGGAAAAATTCAGGTGGGACTTTTCAACATCATGCAGGAAGGCGATGTTCAGATTAAGGGTTATCCAATTCGCCTGCCTCTGGACGTGGCAATGGTGTTCAGCGCGAATCCCGAAGACTATACGGCGCGCGGGAAAATTATCACGCCGCTGAAAGACCGCATCGGCTCGGAGGTTCGCACGCATTACCCCGCATCCATCGAAGAAGGAATTGCCATTACCACTCAGGAAGCCTGGACCCAGCGCGACGGAAGCAAGAGCCATGTTCCAAAGTACGTGCGTGAGGTAATTGAACGCATTGCGTTTGCCGCTCGCGAAGATAAACGTATTGACAAGCGCTCTGGAGTAAGCCAGCGCCTGCCGATTTCATGTATGGAGAATGTCATTTCGAACGCCGAGCGGCGATCCCTCCGGCACAATGAAAAAATGGTGGTGCCGCGAATCGGAGACATCTACGCCGCCATGCCCGCGATCACCGGCAAGCTCGAACTCGAATATGAAGGCGAGATGAAAGGCGCCGATTACGTTGGGCGAGAGTTGATTCGCGCCGCCGTGGCGAAAACTTACGATTCGTATTTCAAGGGCGTGGAGATGCAACAGATTGTGCAATGGTTTGATCTGGGAGGAGAAATCCAACTATCCGACACGGCAAGTTCTTCCGAAGCCTTACATTCGTTGCGAGGCATTCAGGGACTGGTGGAAAAAACCACAAAATTAAACGTTGGCCCCAAAGACACCGTTGAAGCTCAGGTGTCTGCCGCGGAGTTTGTACTTGAGGGGTTATACGCGCACAAACGAATTGGTCGCAACGAAGAGCGCGTATTTACCGCTGGAGAAAAGCAACCGAAGCCGGTAGAAAAACCCTTTGAACGCGAAGACACGCCAACTCGAAGTCGAAGGCCGTATAACTAGTCGTTCGTCGTTGGTCCTGGGCCGCGTTGGTCGTTGGACAACCCCAAAAACGCAATCCCTCGGAATCGGTTTAAGTAGGTTTGAGCCAACGACCAACGCGGCCCAGGACCAACGAAAGTTCCTATGAAACGCATCCGCTACAGCAAATACGTCCCCGATCCCGCCGGTGAGATGAGCCTTGAAGATCTCATCGGCGCTCTCTCCGATTATCTTCTCCAGAGCGGTTTTCAAGATTTCATGTACGACGAGTTCATGGACAATGAACAATCGGTCGACGATCTGCGGCGCGCCATCGAGCGAGCACTCTTCGAAAGTGATCTTCTGGACGAGCAGATGCGGCAGCAACTTGAGCAAATGCAGATGGAAGGTAATCTCGACGAACTTATTGATCAACTAATCCAGCGCATGCAGCAAGAGGATTACATCAGCATTGACCAACCCCATGATCCGTCGAAGTCCTCCGCCGCGGGCGGCACCGGTAATGCCCAGCAACAAGCCAAGTTTGAGATTACCGACAAAAGTTTGGACTTCCTCGGATTCAAAACTCTGCGCGACTTGATGGGGTCCCTCGGCAAATCGAATTTCGGACGCCACGACACTCGCGACCTCGCCACCGGCGTCGAGACCAGCGGAGCCTCCCGCACCTACGAGTTTGGTGACACGTTGAATCTCGATATCACGGCAACGCTTTCAAGTGCCATCCAGCGCGAAGGATTGCAGCTGCCGCTCAACATAGAATATTCCGACCTGCAAGTTCACCAGTGCGAATATCAATCTTCTTGTGCGACCGTGCTGATGCTTGACTGCTCACACTCGATGATTCTGTACGGCGAGGATCGGTTCACGCCCGCAAAAAAAGTTGCGATGGCTCTATCGCATCTTATTCGGACGCAATATCCCGGCGATTCGCTCTCGCTGATTCTGTTTCATGATTCCGCGGAAGAAGTCCCGCTTTCCCAGTTGGCTCGCGTGCAGGTTGGTCCTTATTACACCAATACTCGCGAAGGCCTTCGATTGGCGCAGAGAGTCCTTCAGCGCCAACGCAAGGACATGAAGCAAATCGTGATGATCACCGACGGAAAACCTTCCGCGCTGACTTTGGAAGATGGGCGGATTTACAAAAATGCTTTCGGTCTTGATCCGCTGGTAGTAAGTCAGACGCTCGAAGAGGTCTCCAAGTGCAAGCGCGCCGGAGTAATGATCAATACATTCATGTTGGCATCCGATTACGGCCTCGTGCAGTTCGTTCAAAAAGTAACAGAAATGTGCCGCGGAAAAGCCTACTTCACCACTCCTTACACGTTGGGGCAATACCTGCTGATGGATTACATGTCGCGAAAGACCAAAACGATTCATTGAAAAGTGGCGATGCGATTGCGTACGAGCCGCAACATGCGCACTTATCGCCTCACGACGGCAGGTTAGTTCCGGGGTCTCCTTCGGCCTTCTTCACCGCCAACTCAGCTCCCTCGAATCCGATTTTGCTGTGAGTTCCGTCGCAAAATGGTTTGTTGACCGATCCACCACAGCGGCAGAGAGAAAATGCGGGCTTGCCCGTTAAGTCATACTTGTTTCCATCTGCATCAACCAGTTCCACGGAACCCTCGGCTCCTTCTACACGATAGGGGCCATTTTTCTTGATGGTGATTTTTACTGCGGACATGAATGCTCCTTCTGGCGATTCGGCGATATCACGAAGATAGCAGCTTCTGGAGTCACGCCGCTAGTGTGGAATACTTGATGATGAGTGTGGATGACAGTTCTGCCTCGCACGCCCCGGGGAAGTTTTAGCCGCTACACGCCAGATCCTTCGCAAGCTCAGGATGACCCATTCAATGGGGGTTAGCCGAATCATGCCGCGGCGACGCCAACCTCGTCCCGCAGCACTCGATCATACAAGGCCGCATACTCATCAATCATGCGCTTGGCGGTGAAACATTCGTGGGCTCTTTGGAACGCGCGGTTCGCATAGGCGCGACGCAATTCCCGGTCCACGCTCAGGCGCTGAAGCACCTCCGCAAGACTGGCGGCATCATTCGGCTGAAAGTACAGCGCCGCGTCTCCCCAAACTTCCCGGAACGACGGAATATCGTTCGCCACAACCGCACAGCGAGATAGCGCAGCCTCAACTGCCGCGATTCCGAATGGCTCATAGCGCGACGTCGCCACGTAAATAGAGGTCCGGCTGTAGAGGGCGCGCATCTGCGCTTCCGTTTGCTGCCCTTTCAATGAGACAGTGGTTTCATCAACCGCAACTTTGACATCGGCACAGATTGGGAGCCTCGGCACTTGCGCGGTGGAATCCGAGGCAACAATTGAAATTGGCAGACGATGGTTGTGCTGAGTTAACAATCCGATCTGCTTGCCAGGGTCCAGCATGCGTCCAACGGCCAGCACCGAATCGTCTTTTTTGCCGTACGAATTGAAAGAAACTGGATTGCGGCCGTGGTAAACAATCGCATTTCGCGTGGGCGACAAGTCCCATGACGACATATAGCATGAGCGGATGGAGTCCAGCATCCAAACCGTGGGCGCAACCACTACATCGGCCGCGCGCAAACCTTCCTGAAGCCGCTCACGATAACGGCGCAGCCATTGAGTTGCCTTTGGCTCATGGCCGTGAACGGCTTTCCACCAGTTAATGAAATCTCCGTGTGCCACCACAATCCGGGGAGTCCGGACCGCAAGGCTGCCGTAACATGGATGATTGAAGTGCAGCAGATCGGGTTTTCGCTCTTTAATCAGTGCGACAAGGTAAGCGGAAGAATCTTTAAAATCTCGCTCTCCGTCCTGCATCCAGTCCAAACGAAAAGCGGTAGGGTGATATTCCAGGCCATCCAGATTGTCCATCCATGCAGTCTGATCGGGAACTGGTATCTCTCCGAAGCTGACAAGCGTGACCTGAATGTCTCGACCGACGAGCCCGGCGACGAGTTCTCGCGTGTATGTCCAAACACCGCTCAGTGTGTCGGTCGTGACGAGAACGTGCACCTGAACTCCTTGTCTGGCCGCGATTTTGCGGCCACACCCTTACCGATTTTAGATGGCTGTAGCCAATTGTTTGGATAATTCTTTAGAACAAACCCATTTTGCGCAAAAAATTGCATACTGAGTTCCGGAGAGGATGAGACCATCACGATACAATCGGGCAATGCCCGATACGACAATCCCTTACCAATCCCTACGTCTAATGTGCATCACAGCGCATCCCGACGACGAAGCCGGCGGATTTGGTGGATCCCTGCGGAAGTATGGCGATCTCGGAGTTCAGACGTGCGTAATCTGCCTTACCGCCGGCCAAGCGGCAACCCATAGGGGAGTTGCAAAAAGCGATCGTGAACTGGCCGACATCCGGCGCAAGGAATTTGCTGCCGCCTGCGAAATGCTAAAAGCGTCTGAGGGAATGGTCCTGGATTATCCCGACGGACAACTCTACCGTCAAGATCTATATCGCGTGGTTTGCGATCTCACGCAACAGGTTCGGCGTTTCCGTCCGCAGGTAGTGCTGACGTTTGGGCCTGAGGGAGGGCTCACCGGTCACCCGGATCACTCAATGGCTTCAATCTTTGCCTCGCTGGCGTTTCACTGGGCCGGGCGGGATAACCGTTATCCTGACCAACTCGCAGAGGGGCTAAAATCTCATCGCTCTCAGAAGCTCTATTATGCGACCGCTGATTTTGCGATTCCTGGTCGCCAGCCAATTACCATGCCCCCCGCGACCACCATCGTTGATATTCGCGAGCAGCTTGATACGAAAATCGCGGCTTTCAAAACTCATACCAGCCAGTCGCCGTTGTGGCCCATGTTCGAGCAAAATATACGCGGGCGCGGAGGCGTGGAGATGTTTCATCTCGCAGCCAGCATAAGCAGGGGTCCTGCCAAAGAAGAATCAGATTTATTCGCAGGAGTGCAGGCGGATTAGTAGATCCTGTGATCTGGGCGCCAGTCAAACCGCCGCCAAAGCCTGATTCAAATCAGAAATAATATCGTCCACATCCTCGATTCCCACCGAAATGCGAACCAATCCGTCCGTGATTCCAATTTCTTTTCTTCCTTTTGCTCCGAGCCCGGCGTGCGTCATGGTTGCGGGATGCGAGATAAGAGTCTCGACACCCCCGAGAGATTCCCCCAGAGAGCAGAGTCGAACTCTTTTCAACATTTTTTTGGCGTTGGCGAGCGATCCCGTTTCAAAGGCAATCATCGCGCCGAAGCCAGTCATTTGGCGCTGAGCCAATTCATACTGCGGATGATCAGGCAGTCCCGGATAAAAGACTTTCTTGACCTTCTTGTGGCCGTCGAGAAATTCCGCGACTAATCGGCCATTGCGGTCGTGTTGTTCCATCCGCACCGCTAGCGTTTTGACGCCACGCAGAATCAGCCAGCATTCAAAGGGCGAAAGAATTGCGCCTGCTGCTTTTTGGACAAATCCCAATTCCTGCATCTGTTCCGGCCGTGTACAAACGACTGCACCGCCTAACCCGTCGCTGTGTCCATTGAGGAATTTGGTGGTTGAGTGAACAACCATGTCTGCGCCCAACGGAATTGGCTGCTGGAAATATGGAGACATAAAAGTGTTGTCCACGACCAGCTCGGCTTTGGTACCGCCGCATATTTCGCCGATCGCGCGGATGTCGCTGAGAGACATGAGCGGATTTGCCGGGGTCTCGATGTAAACCATCCGGGTATTCTTGCGGATGGCGCGCTGGACCTCTTTTACATTCGAGGAGTCAACGTAGGTGAATTCAAAGCCGTAACCGGCGAGAATCTGGTTAAACAGCCGCGGAACGCCGCCATACAAATTGTTGCCGCAAACCACATGGTCGCCGGATTTGTACATCGTGCAAATAGCATTGATAGCCGCCATCCCACTGGCGAAAACCCTCGATCCCATACCGCCCTCGAGCGCGGCAAGATTTTCTTCGAGACGATCGCGAGTAGGATTCGAAACGCGCGCGTATTCGTAACCTTTGTGTTTGCCAATTTCCTGCTGCACATAAGTTGAAGTCGGATAAATGGGAGGGGCAACGGCACCTGTTTCCTCATCCGGCTGCTGGCCCGCGTGAATAGCGCGAGTGGCGAATCCGGGGAGCTTTTGTTGTTTAGTAATCATGTCTTCTGATGGCTAGAACAAGAATAACCCATTGTGTGAGGATTGCTGAAAGGCGGCCGTTGAGCTGTGCTCAACCTGAGCGGACGAGGGCGTCCGTCCCTGCGTGAGCGCTGATGGGTGTCTACGGCTAGATTCCGCCCTCAAATATCTTCTTGGAGAGATACCGCTCGGCTGAATCGGGGATGATAGTCACAACACGTTTGCCCGTTCCTAAGCGCTTGGCAATCTGCAACGCTGCAAACACGTTTGCCCCGGCACTCGATCCTCCGAGAACGCCCTCGCGGGCGGCCAATTGTTTGACCGTATCGAAAGCATCAACGTCGTGCACCATCATGATTTCGTCGCATACTTTAGAATCGAAATTCTTGGGGATAAAACTCGCCCCGATTCCTTCGACTTTGTGCTTTCCAGGCTTGCCTCCGCCCAGAACCGAGCCCTGCGTCTCGACCACGCAGGTAAGCACGCGGGGGAGGCGTTCCTTTAAGTATCGCGCGATGCCCGTAAACGTTCCGGCCGTACCTGATCCGATCGCAATGGCATCAATCCGCCCTTCCATCTGCTCGAAAATCTCGACGGCTGTGGTTTCGTAGTGGTAGTCAGGGTTAGCAGGATTTTCGAACTGGCCTGCCATAAACGAGTCTGGTGTTCGGGCAACAAATTCCTTGGCCTTCGCAATCGCGCCTTGCATGCCTTCTGCATCGGGAGTACGCGTCACCGCCGCGCCCAGCGCCCGCATGATTATCACCTTCTCTTCCGAAAAAGTTTCAGGCACGAACAGAACAACCTTGTAGCCGCGATTCACTCCGATCAGAGCCAGTCCAATACCGGTATTGCCCGCCGTAGCCTCCACAATCGTTCCGCCCGGCTTCAACATCCCATCTTCTTCAGCCCGACGAATAATCCCAATTGCCGCACGATCCTTCACGCTTCCGCCGGGGTTCAAATATTCGAGCTTTGCGTAAACTTCCCCCGCGCCTTCGGGAACAATACGGCGAAAACGCAACATGGGAGTCTCGCCGACGAGTTGAGTAATGTCATCGGCCACACGCAGGCGGGTATGTTCGATTGTCTTCATTCGCTTCTACAGATTACGGAAGCGCAGAAGGAAGCGTCAATTCAGAAGCGAAAAGGCACTGTTACGACCGGGCGAAATCTTAAAAAGCGCCGCCAGGAGCGTTCTCCTGTCCGGGATAGTACCCAGTTCGCGTTCTAACCGTCAGTTTCTTGTAGCCTTTTGCTCGCGCCTCTACGTGGATTGTGCGATATCCGCCTGCACTCTTGGGAGTTTTCGGTTTATACCCAATCGTGTATTGGTTGCGGATGTCATGAGCTACGGTGCGGCTTATTTCGTCCACTTCGTCGAGCGTCTTGGGGAAAAATGCGATTCCTCCCGTCCGTTCAGCGATCGTCTCAAGCGCTCGCCTCGCCCGACGGGCCTTCTCGTCGCCGAGCAAGCCTATCGCGTACACAGTCGGGCCGTTTTCCTGCTGAAGATCATGAACCGCCTGCTCCAGCGTGTCTGTGCTGGCATTATCCTCGCCATCGGTCACCACGAACAAAACTCTCTTTTGCAACTTGGTATTTTTCTTCAGATAGTCATCCCAAGAAGCTACAAGTGCGTCATAGAGCGCGGTACCGCCGCGAGCCTCCACCTTTTCCAGAGCATTCGTCAATTTCTGAATGTTCCCGGTAAAGTCCTGGTCAAGGTAGTATTCGTCGTTAAAATTAACCACAAAAACCTGATCGTCAGGATTGCTGGCGCGAACCAAATTGATGGCCGCCTTGTTCACCTTGTCGCGCTTTTCCCGCATAGAGCCGGAATTGTCAATCACAATTCCCATCGCAACCGGCACATCTTCCCGATGAAACGAAGTGATAGTTTGCGCAACATTGTTTTCGAACACGGTAAACGCGCTTCGATCGAGATTGGTAATGAGATGCATTTTGTCGTCAACCACAGTCGCGTGCAGAACCACCTCTTCTACCTGCGTCTTGAAAACAAAAACGCCGTTGTCATTGCTTGCAGGCGGCTGACCGACAGGTTGTGTTTGATCTGAGGATGGAGTTGCCTGTTGACTCGGTGGCGGGGTTTGAGTCTGAGGCGCGGCAGTTCCTGCTGACGAAGTAGCCGCCCCGGGGTTTTGGGACGGACCGCTCTGGGCCACGCTCGCCGAACCACTTGAAAGAAAATTAATTGAAAGAAAAACGATCAGCAGAACAACAAATCGGCTATTCCGAAGGCGCATAGTATCCCGTCTTGGCATATACCCGCAGCGGTGGCAAGCCCTTGGGCGCAAGTAATTTCACTTTTATCTTACGCCATTTGCCATCGTGCCCAGGTTTGTTTGGACGGTATCCAAGCACATATTGGTTGCGTAGCTCAATCCCAATTTTTGTAGCAACGTCCGCCAAGTCGTTGGGATTGTCAATGGTAAACGAACGTCCCCCCGTCAACTCAGCAATATCGCTTAACAGCGCGGGACCCAGGCGCTCCTCTTCTGACGCAAAATAGTGATCATAAATTCCAATCGCATAAATCAACAAATCAGACTCTTTCACCAGCGACTTAATTTCTCCTTCTGTATAACGGCTGTGATTGTCGCCGCCGTCAGAGATGATCAGCAGAGCCTTCTTGGGATATTTCGCCTGACGCATTTTGCTCACGCCCAGGTAAATCGCGTCCAGCAGCGCGGTTCGTCCTCTGGGAACTGTAAAGAGCAGTTTGCTCTGGATGTCTTCGACCGATTGTGTGAAGTCTGATATCTCCTGCGGCTGGTCGGCGAAGGTGATCATAAAGAATTCGTCCTGGGGATTTGCGGTCTTGAAAAATTCGGAGACCGCTTCCCTGGCTCGATCAATCTTGCTGCCCATGCTGCCGCTCATATCAAAGATCACACCGATGGAGACCGGGGCGTCTTCGCTGGAGAAATTCCTGATTTGCTGCTGATCTTTGCCTTCAAATAGCTGGAAATTGTCCTTGTCTAAACCGGTGACCAACCGGTTCATAGGATCGGTAATGGTGACTGGTACCAGGACTAAATCCACATCCACCTTCATGGGACGAATGTGAGGTGACGCAGGATCGCTCTCCGCTGGCTTGGGAGTTGGGGTTTCAACCCTGGGTTGGATATGAACGTCGTCAATATCCCCTTCATTCTGACCCAGCAGAGATGTAGGAAAGATGCAAAGCATCACTGCAATAAGTGCGACGACAATACCCAAAAACGGGCTCGGCTGCGATAAACACAATCTAGTATTTATCTGTTTCAGAGTTGATGGAGGGCGAACAAACCGAAACTCATTGAGCGGGTGAGGGAAACCCGGCCCATTATGGAGGGCCATAAAAAAACCTCAACACTTAAACCGATCCTAACATAGCTCCATGCGCTCGGAACATGGCTTCTAAAAAACAATAGATGAAACCCACTGCGCAAGAGTTTGCTTAATCCTTTGGTTTAATCTGCCTTTCCGATTGAATCAGGTATTTCATTCCCAATCTGTCAAATCGTAGCCAATTAGTCAGATGAAGCTAAACACAGTCACTAGACCAAAGCATCCCGAAAGCCTAAACGCGCTAAAGCCTGTCTCTTGTACAATCTCTTTTTCCTCATATGGCCCACATCGCCCCCTTCCGCGCCCTTCGTTATGACCCGGCCCGGGTTTCGCTTTCCCAGGTCGCAACCCAGCCTTATGACAAAATCACTCCACAGATGCAGGCTGCTTATCTCGCATCCAGCCCTTACAATCTGGTTCGCATTATCCTCGGACAGAGGAACGACTCTGACAACGGCAAGGAGAATCCTTACACTCGTGCGGCCAGCTTCTTTCACGACTGGCGGAGGCAGGGGATTTTTCTCCAAGACGCACAACCTTCCCTTTATCTTTACACTGAACGTTTTACCGTCCCAGGGACCAAGACTGAAATGGAACGGCGTGGCTTTATTGGACTGGGAAAAATTGAAGATTACTCTGCCAGTATTGTCTTTCGGCATGAGCAGACATTAGCCAAACCCAAAGCAGACCGCCTCGACCTGCTTCGCGCGACCAGGGCACATTTCGGGCAGATTTTTATGCTCTATACCGATCCTGCCGGCGAAATTGAGGGTCTGCTGGTCTCCCCAAATGCCCCTGACATGGAGATGCGCGACGAATACGGCGTATTCCACCAAGTCTGGAAGATTTCTGATCCAACCCTGATTGATCTTGTTCGGGGCAAGATGCGCGACAAAAAGTTAATCATCGCCGACGGCCATCATCGGTATGAAACGGCGCTGAATTACCGCAATGATCGTCGCGCGGCCGGATCGTCCTCTGTCCCTGGAGTCCCTCGGCAATATTCGGCTGAAGATCCTCTAGCACGGCCCGCCGGACCCGAGCTCGCGCCTCACGATCTTGCCATGATGACGTTCGTCAACATGGACAGCCCCGGCCTTGTAATCCTACCCACCCATCGGGTAGTTCATAGTCTGAAGGCTTTTTCCGCCGACAGTTTCAGAGACCGGGCGCGAGTGTATTTCAGTGTGGAAGAAGTTGATCCTTCGATTGACGGAGCGCGGGCCAACACCATTTTGCGTGAAGCAGGTCAAAGTGGCCCCGCCTTGCTAGCGGTTACCAGGAATCATGCATTCCTGTTGGATACCCCCAATTCAATTGGCTCCAACATTTTTGCCGGTTTGTCTTTGCGTCAGCAGTCTCTTGATGTGGTCCAATTGCACAAGTGCGTGCTCGAAGGGGTGTTGGGAATCTCGGAGGAAGCGATTCGCGATCAACACAACGTTCGTTATATTCGCGATGCCGCAGAGGCTCTAACACAGGTTCGTGACGGCGCCGCCAATATCGCATTTCTGATGAATCCGGTGCGCATGCAACAGGTGCGGGACATCGCCTTCGCGAGTGAAGTGCTCCCGCAAAAGTCCACCGACTTTTATCCGAAACTATTGAGTGGGCTTACGATTTATGCGCTGGAGTAATTGCTGAATTTTCACGTGGCTTTCAAACGCAGAAAGACCAGCGGAATCCGCTTGAGGAGTGAATCCAGCTACGCAGCATATTTTTAGAAACCAAGTTTGGCGTTCAAGTCAGCAGTATGAAATGCGGCCATTTTTCCGACTAATTAGCACGGTTGCCGTCGCCATAATTTGCTTTAACCTCCTTCTTGCCGGAGCGCCTCCGGAAGAAAAACGCATCGCGATCTTTTCGAATGTCGCCAGCTACTCGCTGCCCGTAATTGACGCCGGAGGCCGGGAATATGCCGGATTGCTTGAAGCCCTCGAACCGGTCGGGTCGGTCACCGCTAATTCTGATCAGAAGCATTGGAAGCTGCGGTACAACCATACTGAACTTGCGTTCACTGTAGATAAGCCGCGCGTCCAGATGAAAGGCGGCGACTTCGACCTGGGTGCGCCATTTGTGCTGCAAAATGGCCGGGGATTGGTTCCGATTTCCACGCTCGCGCCCCTGTTGTCTCGCGTGCTGGGCGGGCCGGTGACGTTTAATCCCGCTTCCCGGCGAATTTTTATTGGTAACGTTGCCGTGCATTTCACTGCGCAGTTAACCGCCTCCAACCCCGCCAGCTTAGTCATGAATTTCAGTGGCCCGGTCAATCCGACGATTGCAACCGAAGCTGGAAAATTGCGTATGACGTTCACGCATGAGCCCGTTGTTGCCCCCGGGACGCAAACTCTTACCTTTAACAATGCCGTTATTACGTCAGCGACATATCAGGATGGGAATGCCAACGCAACAATAACGGTGGCTGGTAATGCGCCGTTGTTTGCTAACTTTAGTGGCGATCGAAAGACAATCACCATCACCGCTGCACCATCAGCCCGTGCTCAACCTCAAGGGTCGCCGGCCGGCGTCGCAAAAGCAAATGGGTTGAATCCTGGAATACAGGTCAATTCTAAACAATCCCAATACTTCGCAGTTATTGATGCGAGCCATGGGGGCATAGATCGCGGTGCCACTCTGAGCGGACAACTTGTTGAAAAAGATCTAACGCTCTTGTTCGCGCGGCAATTGCAACACGAAATCCAAGCCCGCGGCCTTTCCACGCTTCTTCTTCGTAATGACGACACCGACATAAGCCTCGATCAGCGCGCAGGGATGACAAATGCCGCCAATGCGTCCATCTACATCTGCATTCATGTAACTTCGCAAGGCAGCGGCGTGAATCTTTACACCGCGCTACTTCCCGTGGCCAGTCCGTCCCACGGATCTTTCCTGGATTGGGACACAGCGCAAGACTCATCGCTAGCCAGGAGCCAGGATGCAATGGCGATTCTTGCGACCACTTTCGATAACTCCAAAGTTCCAGTGAGGAAACTGGCCGCGCCCTTGCGCCCATTGAACAACATCACGACCGCCGCGATAGCGATTGAAATTGCTCCGGCTAAAGGTGGAGCGCCCGCACTCGACTCATCCGAATACCAGCAACTCATAGCCTCAACGATCGCGAACGGAGTTGCCGCGATGCACGAGAAGATGGGAACTGCTCCATAATTCGCAAATATGATCCGCCAGGATATGATTCCGCGAAATTTGCTCTTCTCGGTCGCAGCCATGATTGTGATCGCAGCGGGCATGGCGGCGTACGGGTGGCGCATGCGAAGCCATGCCGTCGGCTTGCCAGCCGGTTCGGCATCCAGCGCGCACGTTGCGCCTCCTGCTTCAGGCCCAACCGAGCAGGTGACCTTGTACGTGGCACACGATGATCTTGGCGTCTTGAAAGCGCAGGTTCTTCGTATCCCACTTCCCTCGGGGAGACAACAGCGAGCCGAAGAGTTACTGCGCGATCTGATCACGCTTTACGAGACCAATCCTTCGCCTCACCCCTTGGGGCCCGGCTCCGAACTACGCAGCGTTTATCTCGTTGACCCTGATCTTGCGGTTATTGACGTTAATGGGGCATTCGCAACCGGGCACCCCTCGGGCGTCCTCCTGGAAGAACTCACGGTGGCATCCCTGGTGGAATCATTAACAGCAAGTGTCCCCGGGATCAGCCGAGTAAAGATTCTTGTGGATGGCAAAGCCCAGGACACATTGGCCGGACATGCAGATTTGACCGGGTTCTACGATGTCGGGGCGGTGCACCAACTGGCGGAACAGCTCAAGGCGGGGCAATAATACGATAAAAAACGCCAGTATTCTTTCTCCGATGACATTTTTGGACAAACGCTCTGGCTTTGCATTTTGAGTTGAGAATTTCCTGTATTCATTTCATTTACAATTTGCGGCCTATGCATTATCGCTCTGACAATCGTGCGCCGGGCCAGATGCGTCCGGTAGAACTCATTCCTGACTACATCAACACTGCCGAAGGCTCAGTTCTAATTAGCGTCGGCAATACTCGCGTTATTTGTACTGCTTCGATTGAGGAAACCGTTCCGCAATTCATGCGCAACAGTGGCAAGGGGTGGATCAGCGCTGAGTACAGCATGTTGCCCAGGGCAACTTTGACTCGTACGCCCCGTGAAGTAAACAAAGGCCGCCCGAGCGGACGCACTCATGAGATCCAGCGATTGATAGGCCGTTCCTTGCGTGCGGTAGCGGATATGCAAAAGCTGGGCGAACGAACCATATGGATTGACTGCGACGTAATTCAGGCGGACGGCGGCACTCGCACGGCATCAATAACAGGTGCGTTCGTCGCGTTGGGCTTGGCGCTTCAGAAACTGGTGCTGGCGGGCACTTTGACTTCAGTTCCGCTGCGCGATTTTGTCGCCGCCGTCAGCGTTGGAATCGTGGACGGCGAAATCCTGCTCGATCTCTGCTATGAGGAAGATTCTCGTGCCGACGTGGATATGAACTTCGTCATGACAGCCGGCAATAAGTTTGTCGAAGTGCAAGCCACCGCTGAGCACAAAGTGTTCGACGAGGGTCAGTTTGCCGCCATGATTTCCCTCGCCCGCGAGGGAGTGCAATCGTTGATTGCCAAGCAGCAGAAGACGCTCAGCACTCTCACACTAGGGCGATAGCGCATCATCCTTGTTATCGCGGGCATTCTAGGGTCCCATGTTTGCCGCGTCGCAGGTGCCTGACGTGATGGGCGGCGGCGGGTTCGGTGGCGTGGCCCATGGCATGTTCGTAAAATCAAAGAAATCCATTAGGGACGGCTGAGTGTTATCTCGAGCGGTAAGGTGGGCGGACACTCCGATGAATCGCGTTTCGACCAGCCTGATGATTGCGGTGTGATCCATCGGGATGTGCGAGACGTAGTGCTTCCGGGTAAACGGAGAAACGACCATATTCGGCAAACGGAAACCGAGTTGAGCAGCGAAACCCTGACTGGCCGGGGCGTCCCCGGGGTTTACGCCCGGATCGCCGGGATGCAGATCACAGTGCAGCGTCGGCGGGGCTCCGCCGGGGGGCACGCACGGATTGTATCCATCCGGATTCACCGCGATACTCGATATGTCGGTCGTGATTCCAAGGCTTGCATCGGTGTACTCATTGGTGTGACCAGGGACCGGCGGCACGTGATCGTAGGGTCCGCCTCCTTCATCATAGCTCCAGAAAAATATGGAATCGTTGTAAGAGGAGCTTGCCATGAAGCTGTTCAGGATATTCGCGACCTGAGCTTGACCCACTTGGACAGACTGGCCCGACCCTGGATGTTCATCGTTATTGCTGTAACCTGGTTCTATCCACGCGAAACTTGGAAGGGTTCCGTTTTGCAGGTCCGTAAAATATTGAGAAATCGGCGCTATTTTAGCCGTATCAATACAGAAATTGTTGTTGGGATCTCCTACCGCTGGTCCTGAATTCTGTGTCGGAGGCGGGCACGGCCCTTTGCTGGGATTTACCGTCAAATAATTCTGCGAATACTTGAAATAAGTAAATGTTGTCGCGGGAAATTTAGGATATGCAAGGGTGCTGACTCCGCAATCCCCGTCATTCCCCGCCGAGCATTGGTCTTCCGTCGTGCTGTAATAAATCTTCCACGAGACCGATGCATTATCCAGTTCCTCGAATATGGTGGGAATCGTCAACAAAACCTGAAGATTATCCTCGTTAGAACCCGGATCATGAACTAATCCTTGCGTGGTGCCACCCGTCATGGTCGCAATCCGGTTGGGAATGCTTTCGCTTGCTACCGGGGAGAACCAGCGATCCGACAATGCAAATTGTGACGCCATATAGTAGTAATAATTCAGCGTGTCCTGATCGTAGTAGCCCATCGCGCGCTGACCCACGGTGTCGGTAAAATCACCCGCGCCAGATTTTTGCTTGGCATAATTTTCCGCTACGTGAACAAAGCCATCCATCAGAGTTGGTCGCGTCGGCGCAAAATCAAAGCGATTTACGTCGCCGAAGCTTTGCACCCAGGCGGAAGAATCATCGTCAATACAGGTACTTTTTAATTTGAACAAGCTGAAAGTTTGTCCCTCATCGTCCATATTGCTAATCGTTGAGAGCTTGTCATCTATACCGTCCACGTCATAGGTCTTGCCGTCATCGCCGACGTTAAAGCTGTTTGCGGCCCGGTAAGGATTCAACATTCCGAAATAATTGTCGAAGGTGTGATTCTCTTGCATCATGAAAAGAATGTGATTCACCGAGCTCTGAAACGTTGGAGCGGGATTAACGGTGACCGTGACAGTAGCAGTCGCCGTCTTCCCTTTGGCGTCCGTGGCAGTTGCAGTGTAAGTCGTCGTAACAGTTGGACTCACACTCTGTGTTCCACCCGTCACAGGCAAAGTGTAGGTGGTCGAGTCAACGTTATCGGTAATCACCACATTGGTTGCGTTGGTCGCAGTCACAGTGAGCAAGGTGGACTGCCCTACAAACATGGTTGTGGGATTTGCAGTTATCGTTACGGTAGCGGCAGAGTTAACTGTGACTGTTAGCTGAGAATTGGCGCTCCCGCCCGGCCCACTAGCCGTGAGTGTATAGACGGTGGTTTGGGTCGGGGAAAGGGTTACCCCCCCATTCGGGCTGACTTGTCCCACCCCATTATCCAAGGTGGCAGAGTCGGCGTTGGTCGAGGTCCAGGTTAAAGAGGTACTTTGCCCCTCGGGAATCGTGGCCGGAGTCGCGGTGAAAGAACCGATAGTGGGAATCGCCGGCACTCCCACTAATCCGACGCAGCCCGTCATCCATAACACAATTGAGCTCAATGCTGCGCACAACAGCGCCAGTCTGGCATGCGGGAAACCAATTCGTATCATTGGGATGAAATCGGTCCTCTACCTGCACTCCGACGCAGATTTAATGGCCGGAGTTGCTTATGGAGCAAGAAGGACTCTGAATCACCCTTATATTGTAGTTCGTCGAGACCCCTAAGTGACGGATACCGCAGCCAGTTGTTGAATCTTAGAATCCATATCCCCACCTACCTCAGTGCTAACTTGACTTGAGTTGACGTCGTTTTGCTGCCATACGATCCTTTAATCGTAATTGTGTAGGAATGGGGTGTGCTGGCTGCCGCTATCTGACTGGCGGGTGTGATCGTCCCTCCCCCACAAGAAGTGAGCAATCCGATGGACATCGCCAGGAAACATAGCAGCAGGAGTTTCCACAGTTTCTTGCGGGTGAATAAGCCTCCGGTAATGACTAATCCTCCGACTCCGAAGGTGGGGAGGAAAAATGCGTATAAGATTCCGCCTTTGCCCCCTATGACAACCGATGCGGATTGACTTGTCGTGGTAATGGTCAGATTCGACGTTGCACTGATACTACCGGCGGGAAGAGAAGAAGGAGAAAATGCGCACTTCACGCCAGCTGGCAGATTGGAGCAGGAAAGCAAGATCGCTCCTTGCAAGGAGCCGTTGATTGTCACCCGCGCCGCGGCGGAATGCCCCCACCGGAACGCAAGCTGAGAAGGCGTAGCGCTGAGGGTGGGGCCGCTGGCGCTTCCCGAACCTCCGGAACCGGAACCGCCCGAGCCCGACCCGCCAGATCCCGATCCGCCGGAACCGGAACCCCCGGAACCTGACCCGCCGCACTGGGCCGTGTACTGTATTCGTCCTGACATCTGGTTGCGCATGGTCGGCTTCCCAATAGCCTGTACATACGCGCTATAGCTTCCAGGGGCCAGCGCGTAACTGCATAAGTCCAAGGACGACGACCCCGGAGCCATTTCATTTAATGGCATTAAGTTGCTTCCGTCGGAGCTGATGTAAACCACATAGTGATCAATGGTGTTTTCGTTTCCTGTAATCCGCCAATTTAGAACACTGCCGGAAACGCCCGCGGAGAGCGACACACAGTTGTCTATGCCAGTCTCAAGTTCCGTGCCTTCTTCGTAGTCATCCCAAGTCACAAGCTGTACGGCATCCAGTTGGTTGGTCGAGTTATAGATACTGTTGATTTTGTTAAATGTTTGCAGCCAGGTCTGGCCGCATTGCTGCTTCATAATTCGGTCTTCGCCCCACGAAGCAAGCGTATCGTTAAAGCCCTTGTAGGCAGCGCCTATCGTCTCTTCCGTGGGAGAAGCCATGCCCGCGCTGTAAAACTGTGACAGATAATCCATGCCTTCGTCGGTGACATTCACGATCACCCATGAGTAGCTGCCTCCGCTAACCACATGAGTAAATCCTCCTTTGTGTTGGAAGATGAAG
Source organism: uncultured Acidobacteriaceae bacterium (assembly GCA_963720075.1). Classification (GTDB taxonomy): domain Bacteria; phylum Acidobacteriota; class Terriglobia; order Terriglobales; family Acidobacteriaceae; genus PALSA-188. Next base: position 758,130 of record CAVREG010000019.1, read on the forward strand.
TCTGGATTGGTGCTGGTAGCCGCCTTCACAGCGGCCCAGTCCACCGTGTAGTTAAGGTCCATATCGAAATTCGTGATCAAGGGCCGCCCATTCACCCGCATGTAAGCGGGAGAAGGAATATAGGTTTGCTCCACGTACTGAACCAGTGAGACCAATGTTTGCTGAGGGTTGCAACCTGAACATGGACTGTTCGCGATGGCGCCCTTATCTACCATTATGGCGAAGGTAAATCCGGGATGCTGCTCGACTTCGGCCATCACCAGCTTTGCGGTCTGATCGGTGAAGTCCTTAGGGCCGTACCAATCAATAATTGTGCCGTCCACTCCCCGGCTGATCATATCCATGATTTGGCGGTGAATCTGCGCCGGATCATGCGAACTGTAGCCCACGTTGATGTGTTTCGGATCTCCCCACCACGGCATGAAATGGGCGATGACCTTAGTGGTGGCACCTGGATACAACAAACTATGGATATTGAGTTTGCTTACGTTTCCCGCACCTGCGTTCCCATTTGTCTGCGAGACGAAGGCATTTGCAGCGCTCGTATTGTTACCGGTTTCTGCAGCTAAGGTCGTTGTCGGGTTAATCGGTATGGTTTGTGCCGCAAGGCTCATCGTCACAGCGAGAGCGATAGCAACACCAATCATTCGGGAATTCATTTTTCATCTCCTAGGGTTTTCGTGCCATCCGAAGCTTCGGGCTGGTCAAATCGCCGTTCTAAGAAACGCGGCCCGGAGGCATAGGTGACAAACCGCTTAAAATGGCGGGAATATTTGCAAGCTAAGGCTTTTAACTTAGGAGAACAATCGAAAAAATACAGTTAACACTGTAGGAAGTACAGTTAACTACGTATAATATTCGTAAGGTTTTATACCTAAGGTATTTCACCTAGTATAGCTTGCCCTAAAATCCCCAAGTCTCGAAGAATTTGATATTCGGGACGACTTCCAGCCAAAAAGATGTGGCGGTCCCTACCGAACGAGGAGAAAGCATCCAGACAGGCTGGATGGCTTAACTGGTGGCTTTTTGTTGTCTAAACCACGCGAGTGGAAGCGATTTCTGGTCTCTGGGATTTGACTGATTGCCAGATCAGCGAACGACCTTATCATCAGCAGCCCTAAATCGCTTCAGTTGAGTTCAGGTTAGCTTCGATACGATTAGTACGCAAGGATATCCGCGTCCTTCAGGGTAACGAAGGTCCCTGGGGAGAGATTGTCCTAACAGTTCGCGACCTATGCAGGGTGTACGCTAATTCCGCTCAGGAGTCTAAGGCTATTTTCTAAGGCGGCAAGAACTTCGTTCCGTCTCACTTGCCCAGACCGGGTTTAAAATTTTTTAGCAGCCATCTCTCCAGCTCCTCTCAGAATCAAAATCGCAGTCGAGAAATGAAAACGATCGCGCCGCTTTGAGAACCGTGTCTGGCTTCCATATCAATACTTATGAATACCCAAATCTAGCGGAGGAAAAAAATGGCAAACGAATCTTTGAAAGACCTTTACATTGATGAACTGCGGGACCTTTACAACGCGGAGAACCAGCTGGTAAAAGCACTCCCCAAGTTGGCCAAAGCGGCAACTTCAGAGGAACTGAGTTCCGGCTTCGAAGAGCATCTTGAGCAGACAAAGGGCCACGTGCAACGCCTCGAACAGATCTTCGAGTCACTGGGCGAAAGCCCTAAAGGCAAGAAGTGCGTGGGAATGGAAGGCTTGGTAAAAGAAGGGTCTGAGATCTCTGACGAATTCGAGGGCAAAGTTCTCGATGCGGGTTTGATTTCAGCGGCTCAACGAGTCGAGCATTATGAGATAGCGGCCTACGGTACAGTCGTCGCTTTCGCGGAGTTGCTCGGCAAATCTGAGCAGCAATCGTTGCTCGAAGAGACCTTGCAGGAAGAAAAAGAGACGGACGAAAAGCTGACCGAACTCTCAAAAGAAATAAACGTTCAAGCAAATGAGGGGGCCGGGGCGGGTGAAGAGTCTGAAGAAGTAGCCGAAGCGCCGGGCCGTCAAAAGATCGCCAAGCGTAAGCCGGGAAGAGCAGCCTAAACTCCAGCCGTAATCAAAATAGGGCGACCAAAATTGGTCGCCCTATTTTGTGCTTCTCTCGCACGGATTCACGTGTGTGGGGTTCGGCGATTTTGCGATCGTCAACGTCGTCAGAATGTTCCCACTGGATTAACCTAAGGAAGCAAATCTCCGAACAAAGCGTAGACGCGAGGCTCAATAAGATCGAAGTCCCATTCCACCAAATGAGAATGCGGAGCTATATAGTTCAGGCCGCCATCTTCATTGAAAATAGGTTGATGGCAAACAGAGCCATCACAATCATTCGCTGTTTCGATGTGAACACAGGGATTTGAGAGACGAAGGCTGTGAGGGGGCACAGGGCTTTTCATAATGCGCAAAATAATAACTCAAGACTTAAAACGATTCTACAGTTTTTTTGAAGATTTCTCAGGTTTGTTCCGGATTGACACATTCCAAAACGGTCCGGCTTCCTATTTTCCAGTGACAAGGCGTTTTCCCGCCTTTCCAACATCCATTCCGAAAGATGGGTTATGGTAGTCACCGCTGATCTTCACCGGGACGTCGGATCCCCCGTGCTTCTTCTTGAAAAACGGATCGAGCACTTTCAATATCACCGCCTTCGCGCCATGTGCCGTGTCCGAGAGGTCTGAGTCCATTTTTAGGGTTCCGTGCATGTCAATCTTCTCGCTGACTAAGTTATAAGTGCCATGCATCTGCGCGTGTGCGCCAGGAATATAAAAGGAAAGGTTTGAGAATGTGGCAGTGCCACCCTTCAACACAACATGGCCTCGCAGATCTGACAACACGGGGGGAGCTGGGGAATTATCTGTGTCTTTATCCCTACCTTTATTGTTCCGCTTCAACTTCTCAATGTCATCCGTCTTCGCGCTTTGACTCAACTGATCAACTTTTTCCTGTGTGCTCTGGCGAGTGAAACTGCTGTCGCTGATGCCAAAATCTCCCGCCAACTGAATCTTCTTCAAAAAGCGCATTTCACCCGCAGGCAGAATCGCTCTCCCTTGGAAACTGACTTCGCCAGCCATCGGTGGCCGCCCCTCTCTGGTGAAGAGTCTTAAAATATCTTCAATCCTGCCATTTTGAGCTTCGATATCAATTGTTGCGGTCTTTCCTTTCTGCCCAGCGGCGGCGGCAACCATGCCTTTGGAAATTACTTTGGTCTTCAAAAATTCACTTGAGACCTGGTTTAAAAAAGTGTCTCCATTCGCGCCATTAACATAAGCTGTGAACTCAGAGTTTAAAGCCACCTTGTGATCGCTTCTATTGACTTCAAATTCCGGAATATTAATTTTCCCCGCTACATCAATGTGCTGCAAAATGCCGCTGAATTTTCCTTCCGAGAAAAGGATTCCAGCGATACCTTCAAAAGTTCCCAAATCGGCATTCTTAAATGTGTAGTCACCCTTCACCGGAGTTTGCATGCCCCGCCACGGACCAAACTCCCCCGCCGCGATAATCTCGCCGGGAGGCTCGGGATTCGAAAGTGTGGTCGAGAAATGCATTGGACGGTTCGCGCTTGCCGGATTCAGAGTCAGTTCGTGAATCCCAAAAAGTACCGGTGCCTTCCCTGCATCTTGTCGCGGAACCTCGAGGACCGCGTTATAAACATCAATCTCATCAATGTGGGTTGATGCTGAGTTCAGCCCGTTGAATTTCTGTTTTGATCCCTTCGGCGGCACATAGATGTGCATGCCATCGGCGCGAATCCTACTTATGTGGCTTCCGAGCAAACCCAGGTAGTTGCTTTGGATTGTCAGCTTTTCAAGAGTAACAAAAGGGGAAGCATTGGTCGCAAGGCGGTAAGTCACTCCTTCCGCAATGCAACCCGGGTGTGGAAAATAAATCTGTCGAAAATTCCTAATTTCAACTTTGCCGGAGCCAGCTTCTTCAAGATTTTTAATGATTGCCGATTCTCGAAATGGCCACGGGACAGCTAAAAGTACTCCGGCAATCACTATAATCACCAGCGCCGTGAGTCCGCCGAAAAGTACTAGCTTCTTGCGACTAAACCGAGAATCCGCACCCGGCTTTAAAGGAAGAGCGGACGTGTGTAGTGCACACATGGGAACAGGGCCTCGTCAGGAACCATACCCCTTGGAGGCGCAATTTAGCCTCGGGGTTGTGACACTTTCCGGCTTATATCCGAGGCGACGGGGCTGCGCCGCCGTCATGATCGGCTGGGGGCAAATTTCACGCAGTAAATCAGCCCGCAAATCAGAAGAAAGGCGCCCCACCATACACTTGCATGAAGATGAAACAGGACAACGAGATTTGCCGGCGGATTGAACACTTCCCAAACGCCGGTGCCAAAAATCAGAACTCCATTCACGAATAGTGACAATCCAATGAAGAACCAGATCGAGATTACTCTACCGCTCATACTCACCAGCCCTTCCTTACCAGAAAATAATATTGAGAACGAAGAAAATGATTATCACTATAGCCGCCCAGAAAAGAGGCTTCTCATACAGTGGGACATTGCCAACTGAAGGAATCGGAGTCAACCCATAGACTAGACCAGTCAATTCGGCGTCGGTTTTGCGCTGGGTCATCAAACTGACTACGACAGTCACAATCACGCAGACCAGGAAGGACCACAACGCTTGATACATGTCCTGGGCAAGAGCTTTTGCATCCGCCGACAGCGCCACATATCGCAAGGCATAAGGGTCCACCTTCACCCACGCCCACATGCTAATTGAGGACACGGTGCCACAGAGCAACCCCCAAAACCCACCCCACCCAGATGCTCGCTTCCACATCATTCCCAAAAGAACTGTTCCGAACAGGGGAGCAATGAAGAAGCTAAATAGCTCCTGAACGTAGTCCATGATGCTCGCCGAATGCATCACTAGATATGCTGTTCCTACGCTGATCAGCACGCCGATTATCGTGGTCCACCGCCCCATATTTACGTAGTGATGGTCGGTCGCCTTGGGGTTTATTAACGGACGATAAATGTCATAGGTCCAGACGGTGGTGAAGGCGCTAACGTTGCCAGCCATACCCGACATGAAGCCGGCAATCAGCGCAGTGATTCCTAGCCCCAGCAGTCCAGGCCCACAGTAACGCGCGAGCATTAATGGAAGAACATCATTGTAGCTATGACCTCCCGTAACCGCGGCAACCGACTCCGGAACCAGTTTCATCGGCAGAACAGCTAACCCGAGCAGGCCAGGCAGTATGACGATGAACGGCACCATCATTTTGAAGCCGGCGCCGATAATGGGTGCCAATTCTGCCGAGCGCAAATCCTTAGCCGCAAGAACACGCTGCACCACCAGAAAATCTGTAGTCCAATAGCCCATGGAGATAACCGCACCTAAGCCGAACACAATGCCAGTCCAGTGGATTCCCATGGGGTTTGTGCTGAAATGGCCCAAGCCTGACCAGAGGTGTACGTATTGTGCCGACGCTCGCTGAGTGATTTGAAGCTTAAGGTTGCTCCAGCCGCCGGTTTCGTACAAGCCAAGAATTGGAATCAGGAGGGCCCCAGCCCAAATCAAGAAAAACTGCAACACCTCATTAAAGATCGCCGAGCGCAGCCCGCCCAGCGCTACATAAATGGCCACGGTCAGCGACGAAATCCAGATGCTGAAATTGAGGTCCCATCCCAGCACAATTTGCATGACCTTAGCCATGGCGAACATGTTTACGCCACTCATCAGCACGGTCATGAATGCGAACGAAATCGCGGACAATGCGCGCGCGGGCTCGCCGAAACGCAACTTCAAATATCCCGGAACCGAGTGGGTCTTCGAGATGTAATAGAACGGCATCATGACCAGAGCGAGGAATAGCATCGCCGGAACGGCGCCGATCCAGTACCAATGCGTTGCTAGAATGCCGTATTGATAAGCTGAACCCGCCCAGCCCATCAATTCCAACGCGCCAAGATTTGCCGATAGGAAGCTCAACCCCGCTACCCAAGCCGTCATCTCGCGGCCGGCCATGAAAAAATCCTCGCCGGTGTTAGCTCTTCCACGCAGATAAAAACCGATCGCCAAGACGAGCGCGAAGTAGAAGGCAATAATCGCAACGTCAACGCCAGATAGGTGGACAAGTCTGGCCGGAATTTCCATTGCCAAAAATGGCATCATTCGTTTTTTCCTTGCTGCTGGGGAAGTATCAATGCAACTCAATCACGAAAACCGCGAGCAACTTCCTATAGCGGTCACAAATCCGAAACGGTATCCGCACCAAAAAAATACGAGGGGTTCGAAACCACCTCGCTACCAGGAGAACGGTTCGGTAAACGTTAACTTCGTAAACGTTAACATCACACAAAATAATACAACTTGCGCCCGAATGGTTGTACTCCGACGGTTCAAATCGTGTCAAGAACTTTGCATCGTTTGAGGTTGCCCCAATAACGATAAGCCGAGCTCTCTCGAACCTTGATTGATGCTATCGCGTGCCGGTTTCGAGCATTGACTCCCCAGTCTCTTCTGCGAGTTCTTTCGGTGCACTTAACTCAGAGGTTTGCCTTTGCAGGAAGAAATCGAGATTGCCCCGCATCACCAGATGGGGCGCTAGGGTGAAATGACTGGGCGGAGTTTTTCCCTCAACTAAGAACTCGCATAAATTCCGGAACGCCATGCGGCCTTGCGTTCGAGGACGCTGGTAAATTGTCGCAATCACCGCGCCCGACCTGATTTCCCTGACCAATTCGGGGAACAAATCAGTCGTGATAATAGTTAGCCTCTCCAGGATTCCCGCGTCGCGTGCGGCTCGCAATACGGGGATTGAAGCCTCCGTGGTAATGTACATCCCCGCCAGGTCGGGACACGAATCGAAAAGCCGACGGCACTTCTCGTAAGCTTCTGGCTCAACGTCATGATCTTCAATTGGCTGCTCTAACCGGATGTTGGGATAAAGAGAAGACAAAGTGCTTTCAAAGGCTTTGTACTTGTCCGCATGCTCCGAGATCCCAAAGTCACTCACCGTAATTGCAACCTTGCCGGTCCCTCGCAACCATCTCCCCAATAAATCCGCTGCCAGTGCTCCACTAGCCAGAGTGTCTGTCGAGACAACCGCCAATCTATCGGTATTCGGCGCATCGGTAACAACGCAGACCGTGGGAATGCGAAGCCGCGAAGCCATCGAAATGTAGGGGCGCAGTTTCTCGACATTGCTCGGAAAGACAATAATACCGTCGGCCCGCGCGTTCAAAGCTTCGTCGAATGCTTCTTCGTCGCCTTCATCCAGTTGCGGATATGTGCGGAACACAACCTCGACATTTTCCAAGGGCAACGCGTTGGCTTCTTCGGTTATTCCAGCGCGCACATCGTCCCAAAACGACGTGGTCCCTTTTAGAGTATTGACGGAGATTTTAAGACCTCGCCCAGAAGCCAGGAAACGTGCGGCAAGGTTTGGGCGATAACCCAGCGATTTCGCAACATTTAAAACATTTCTCTTCGTATCAGCATTTATTCCTGGATGATCGTGCAAGGCTCGATGCACAGTGCCCGTGGAAACCCCAAGGGCGTTCGCGATATCGAAGAGTGTGACCTTCTTGTTCATCACTAAAACAATCTAGCCTATTACATTTTGGGCGCCCACGCTCATTAATACTGCTTCATGCCACCATGTGAAAACGACTGAACGCGGACAGGCTATCTTGTCCTATGCATTTGGGCTAGGCCACTTACTTGTCCGGCGTATTTACTTAGCCTGCGATTAAACGATGGCGGCTGCTGCATCCGAGTCTGTGTCGCAAGCCCATTTTCGATTTTGAAAGCGGAACGCCAATAGCAAAAATAGCCGCAAAGCGGCGGGACAATGCAGCCCAATGGCGCAAGCCATGGGTAGAGCGCGGGACGAGCGAGCCCTGCAAGGGCGAACGATAGGTTGCGACACTGACTCATCGGTCCCGATTCCGTGTCACCAGAATTCCCTTTCTGGCGGATGGAACGTGCCTTCCTATTCTCCCATCACCTTTACAATCACCCGCTTGCCTCGCTGCCCGTCAAATTCCGCGTAGAAGATGCGCTGCCAGCGTCCAAGATCGAGTTTCCCTGCGGTGATCGGCACAATCACTTCATGATGGATGAGCAACGCCTTGAGATGAGAGTCGCCATTGTCCTCGCCAGTCTCGTGATGCTTGTAGTCTTTCTTAAACGGCGCAAGATGTTCAAGCCACTGGTCAATGTCTTCAATCAATCCCGATTCATTGTCATTGACGTAAACTCCGGCGGTGATGTGCATAGCCGAGACCAGCACCATGCCTTCTTTGACCGCACTCTTTGCGACGACGGCTTCGACCTGCGGCGTGATGTGAACGTAGGCACGATGCGTCTTTGTATGAAAGGTTAGATATTCGGTAGTTACTTTCAAAGGGATTTCCCCAAATGCAGTTTACATATGGCTGAACTCTGGAGGGTAGCCCGGTCTTTCGCGCCTTGCGAAGGCTGGAATATTTCGGCATCAAGATGAAAATCGCCCTGTCTCTCCAAGAAGCGGGAAAAAGGCCGGGAACTCCATGAACCGAGATCTGAAAAAGACGGGGCCAGCCGGATTGGCTATTTGTCGTCCGGATTATTGTGGCGCCAGTTCCAGTAGGCGGTCTGCTGCTTGCCGTTCAACTGGTCGAAAGCGCGTTTCTCATGGTGCTGGATTTGGTACCGCTGGTAGGCGCTGTCTTCGTTGCTGTCCCAAGTGTGATAGTCCTTGTGGCCTTTGTCATAGTAGCGCTTGTTGTTTTGGTCTTTATTATTTTCTTGTTTATTTTGCTGGTTGTGGTCGTCTTGTTGGCTGGCAGCGGCCATCATGGCAACAGGTGCGGCGAGAGCAGCAATCAGTAACAGCGAACCGAGAAATCGGTATCCGCGACGCATGTAACTCTCCTTAAGCGCGAGATTAATGTCCATTAAATTTCCGCTAGCACCACTCTCCACAATTGGCGGTCTTAAATCTGGTCAATATTGCACACGAGGCATGTGTTGCCTTTAGGGTTGATCTGATCACCTGGTCAGCGGCTCGGTTATTAAGAGAAGGACGGTTCAGTTTCGATGAAAATGCTGGGAACGTTTCCTACGAAATTGACTCTTCCACTTCCGTGATCCAATCGGGACGCTTCAAGACTTCTCTCGGTTTGGGACCATCCGCTGCGCCTACGATTCCATCGCGTTCCATCAGGTCTATAAGATGAGCGGCGCGACCGTAGCCAATTCGGAGGCGGCGCTGTAGGAGTGACGTTGAGGCTTTGCCAAACTCGATGACGAGTCGCACGGCATCTTCATAGGCGGGATCATGTTCTTCCTCTGAATCGCCCTCTGTACCTAACGATCCGCCCTCATGCCCTTCTTTCGGAGCTTCCAGGAATTTTTCTTCGTATTCGGCAGTCCCTTGCGAGCGCCAGAATTCGACTACGGCGGCGATTTCTTTTTCCGTAACGAACGGTGCGTGCAGACGATGAACGCGAGCTGAACCTGAGGGAAGATAAAGCATGTCGCCCTTGCCAAGCAGCGCCTCCGCGCCGTTTGCGTCGAGAATGGTGCGTGAATCAACTTTGGTCGCGACACGGAATGAAATACGTGCCGGGAAATTAGCCTTGATCAACCCGGTGATCACGTCAACCGAAGGCCTTTGAGTTGCCAAGACTAGATGAATTCCTACGGCGCGCGCCATTTGCGCAAGCCGCGTAACCGACTCTTCGACGTTGCCCGAGTCGAGCATCATGAGATCGGCCAATTCATCAATGATAATTACGATAAACGGAAGTGGACGGTCCTCGTCCGAATCGCCAAACAGACTCGGAGTTCCATCTTCGTCGAACAATTTGTTGTACTGCTCGATATTGCGCACGCCCTTCTCGGCAAGTAATTTCAGTCGCCGTTCCATCTCGCGCACCGCATTTCGCAGCGCGTTTGCCGCCAGCTTCGGCTCAGTAATTATCGGCGTAAATAAATGAGGGACGCCCTCGTAATTTCCCAACTCCAGCCGCTTCGGATCCACCAGAATCAGTCGCACCTGTTCCGGCGTCGCCTTATACAAAATAGACATAATCATGGCATTGATGGCCACGCTCTTGCCTGCGCCCGTCGAGCCCGCGATTAAAAGATGCGGCATCCCAGCCAGATCGGCGGTCACGATGCGTCCATTAATGTCTTTGCCGAGCGCGAGCGTGAGCTTCGATTTTGTACCAATGAATTCCTGCGACTCAATGTTCTCCCGAAGCCAAATAATTTCGCGCTCGCGGTTTGGAACCTGAATCCCGACCGTTGATTTTCCCGCCATGCGTTCGATGAGAATGCTCTCCGCTTTCATCGCGAGACAAAGATCGTCGGTAAGGTTGGTGATGCGGCTATATTTAATTCCGGCTTCCGGCTTGAACTCAAATGTCGTGACCACCGGTCCGGGATTGATCTGCGTAATCTGGCCGTGCACATCGAATTCAGCGTATTTGCTGGTCAAGACCTGGGCTAGTATTTTCAGTTCATCGGAATCAATCGCCTGCTGTCCGTCGGGACGATGTAGTAGCGAACTTGGCGGCAGCTTGAATCCCCCCGCAATACGGGGCAGAGTAGTTTTTGCTTTGAGCCCGCTGTCCGCGCGCTCGGTGACTTCCGGCGTAAATTCCGAATTCCCGGAACTAAGCGGCGCGTGAACTTCTTCCGCGAACGTCCGGTCTATGCCGGTTCGAATCGGCTCTGGCGTTCGGTGCGCGGACGCATGCGCCCCTTCCGCTGGTGCAGATATGAGCCGCGCGGTGATCACCGGCTTTGGCGAAGCCCGGCGTTTCTCCAACTCTTCCTGCATCCGCCTCTTTGCCCGCGCCTCTTTCCAGTCTTTCCAGCGATTCCAGAGAGCAACAATAAAAGCGAACCGGGTAGGCGCCCAGACTTGCAAAGCGGAAAACGAAAACGCGGTACACAGATAGAGGGCAACCGCCAGGAAGCTGGCGCAAACAATGTAAGCGCCGGCCAGATTGAAGTAATGAATTAGAAAATCGCCGAGAATTCTGCCAAAAATGCCTTCGACCGGAATAACGCCTACCCAGCGAACATGTCCGGGAAGAAGCGCCAGCAGCGCCGGAACAAACATCAGCAGCCAGATTCCACCCAGCAATTTTGCAATCGGGGATGGCACCCTTCGAGAACGAAACCAGCGCATCCCAAGAACCCAGGCGAATACGGGCAGAAGAAATGCCCCTACGCCGAAACCTTGCAATATTAAATCGGAAACCGTGGCGCCAACTACGCCAATCCAGTTCCTCGCTGCCCGCGAGCCGGTTAGGACCGAAGCACTATTGAACGATGGATCAAGCGGCGAATATGAAGCCAGCGCAAGGAAAAGGAGGAGCGCGGAGACACACAACAGGAAGCCGATCAGCTCATTGAGCCGCCGATTGTTGGTGGGTGCGAAAATCCGTGGAAGAACTTTCATTCAGCGTATTTCGCGCACGTGGGCAAAAGCCCGCGATGACTGACCTACGCCAGAGCCTTACAATTATGCCAAGAACCTGGGGACCCTACAACGCCGGAGTTGAACAGAGAGTATCAAGTCGGCTTCGCCCGCTATGTCTCTCCATCGAATCGCTTATTGCAGATGCCAGGTGTATGCGAGCACCATAACGACGACACCAAGCAGGACGCGATAAATAATAAAGAGCTTGAGGGTATTATTTTGCAAATAGCGAATTAGCCACGCTATTGCCGCGTATCCCACAATTGCCGAAACCAGCCCCCCCACGATAAAAGGAGCATGCATCCCCGGGGGCAGGCCTTCCTTCCGCATTTCGTAGCCCTTTAGAACGACTGCCCCCGCGATCAGTGGCGTGGACAAGAGAAAGCTAAAGCGCACCGCCGCTTCACGCGTCATATTGCGGAACAATCCCGCCGTGATCGTTGAACCGGAACGCGAGACGCCGGGTATCAGCGCGAAAGCCTGTGCGCAGCCCACAAAAAAGGCGTCAGAGAGGTTTATTTTGGTTAGAGGCTTTGTGAATTTGTCCACCTTCTCGCCCCACCACATGAACAACGCCACCACGATAAGCGATCCCGCAATCAGATAAATATGCTCGCGAAAATAATCTTCGGCGGAATGCTCAAGCAATTTCCCGGCAATACCTCCCGGGATTGTTGCAATGGCCAGAAACCAGAGCAGACGGCGTTCTTCTCGTTGCTCATCCACGGTCAAATTGTCATCGGAATCGGTGGTTTCCGAGAAGCGCACAACTTTCCCTCCAAACGCCGCGCGAATAATTTGGAACCATGTGCGTCGAAAATAAAACAAGACGGAAAGCAGCGTGCCGAAATGCAGCGCGACATCAAAAGTGAGCTCGTGGGCGGCTGAAAGCTCATTCCATCCCAACAAGCGCCGCACGATAATAAGATGCCCTGAGCTCGACACCGGAATAAATTCCGCTATTCCCTGCACGATGGCCAGGACGATTGCTTGATAAATTGGCAATCAATCACCTCCACGAATATGAGAAGCCGTCAAACAGACGCTTGGAACGCAGAATAGCTTCGAAGAAAGTATTGCAGAAAATCAGGCCAAAATTGCTAGCAGACTTGGTTCTGGATCTGCTTGCGAAAGTGTGACTAGAAAGTTCTCGCGAAAAAGAATCGTGCGTTAATCCCCGTTGCCATACGTGGGAATGCCTTGCTGAACTAGGTACAACAGACGTTGTCCACGGGCACCCCAATCAGTCTGGGGATACTGCGTCGCAACTTTTTGCGCCGCCGCCAACGCTTTGTCTTTGGATTGCTCCGATTTCTTGGCTTCGCCTTCAGTCTTGTAAATTTCAATTAAGGCCGACCACCGGTAAGCCACGTCGTACATCGCCTCTGGTGTATTCGGGGATTCCGGATGTTCGCTCGCATATTTCTCGTAAATCTGCGCCTCCTTTTCGGGACACTTCGACATTCCCTGCCAATCCCCGCAGAGTTTGTTATCAATCAAATGAAAGGCAGCCATGTCAGCCCACTTCGTGCCCGGAAACTTCTTCATAACTTCTTTCATGTAATCTTCTTTCATTCCTTCGCGTAGATAGGCCTCCTGTTCTTTTGCGGATGGCCGCGACATCACGTCAACTTTTTCAATTTGCCAGCGAATGTCAGCGGAGCGGTACATCGCCTCGCCCGCCAAAGGCGACGTCGGAAAATATTCAGCGACCGCATAGTAGAGCCGCATTGCGTCCTGAGCTGCGCCATTTCGGCCGTGGCTTCGGCTTGCCTGGTCTTCCGAATCCACGGCTTCGCCGAAGAGGATCTTGTCCCCATTCGGCGTGGAGGATTGGATGATGTATTTTCCCTGAATCCAGCCGGTGATCGTCTTCTCTTCGGTCACGTTGGCTTCGACATTTAGCCAATCGCGGCTGGTTTCGAGAATGATGACTTCGCGTCCCCGGTCCAGTTCTCCCATCTTTGCGGAGGTGGAATCTGGAGAAAGATAGATTGACGCCACTCGAATGGGAGCGCCACGAACAACGTCGGCCGCGGCAACCGCGCACAACAACAGAACCGCAACGAAGATTTTCTTAAACTCTCGGTACATCTAGATCCTTCATCATTTCGGTTGACTAATTCCTGCTACGTTGGATGCCACAATTTCGCGAAGCATTGCCGGATCAATATTTCCCCCGCTGATAACAGCGACATTCAGCTTGGATTTCGGGAGCTGATCGGAGCGGAAGAGAAACCCCGCCACAGCCACAGCGCCGCTCGGTTCGGCGACAGTATTCGGACTAGACGCGAGCCGCCGCGTGGCTTCCTGAATCTCAACTTCGCTCACCGTCACAATATCGTCCACGAACTTGCGGATGTGCTCGAAGTTGATGGCTCCGACGCTTTGCGTTCGTAATCCATCGGCCATGGTACTGGAGGCCTGTTCGGCCGCAAACTCAACGATCTTTCCCGATCTAAAGCTTGCCTGCGCATCCGCCGCAAGTTCGGGTTCCACTCCGATGACCTTTGCGTTAGACCCACTCAGCTTGATGGCTGCGGCCACTCCGCTAATCATTCCGCCTCCGCCTACCGGCACGAAAATCGTTTCCACATCCGGCACATCTTCCAGTATCTCCAGCCCAATCGTCCCTTGGCCGGCAATGATTTTTTCGTCGTTGTAAGGAGGAACAATAACGTACCCATTCTGCTCCGCTAATCCCTCTGCTCTAGCCTGGCGCTCCGCACTACCCGGACCCACCAACACGATTTCCGCGCCTAATGCAGCGGTTGCCTCGCGTTTGATTGGCGGGGCATTGCTGGGCATCACAATGACAGCCTTGACCCCGAGTGCGCGAGCCGCATAAGCGACTCCTTGCCCGTGGTTGCCGCTGGAATATGTGATCACTCCGCGATCGCGCTCGGCTTGAGTCAGCGAGGCAATTTTGTTGTAAGCCCCGCGAAGTTTGAATGCGCCAATGGGCTGTTGGTTTTCGGGCTTTAGAAATAGCTTGCGAGCATCACGGGACAAACCTACTCCCCCGTTCCTTCTTTGCTCCTTTTCATCAATTAAGAAACTGTCATCGCGAACGAAGTCGAGGGATCTGCTTTCCCGCTTATGAATGTGTGATTCAATGAGACGAGTGCGCGTAGCCACGCCGCGAAGGCGAGCCTGAGCCACCCGTAGATCGTTCAAGGTAACGATAGAATTTCCTCGCTAAGAGTATAGTGCGTAGTTTCTGTGGATGGGCAGGCGAAAGAAAACTGTTATGCAAGGGTTGTCCCAAGAACCGCAACGTTACGGCTGGCTGGAATGGCGGTGGACCCAACGTTTTCGCACGTCGGCTATGACTTTTCCTTTGTCATCGCGCATTTGCCGGATTAGCGCCTGATTGCCTGTCTCTTCGTGCGCAGCTGCCCATAGGACCATTTCCGTGAGCACTGGCGCTAGATCAATCCCCTTCTCCGTAAGGAGATAAATCAGCTTTCGTCCGTCGGAGGGATCCGGTTCCGTTGTGATGATCCCATACGCGACCAGCTTCCGCAGGCGATCCGCTAATATATTCGTCGCGATTCCTTCATAGCATTCTAGGAATTGGCTATAGCTTTGAAACCCGCGCAGCATCATGTCGCGGATAATCAGCAGTGACCAGCGGTCACCCAACATCTCGACAGATGCATTTAAGGGGCACTCGGACCGCCGCTTTATTTTTCCCTTCTTTGCCACTTTGCCAGAATAGCAACTTTAACTTGCAATTCACAAGTAATATGTTTCATAATTCCACACGAAAACGAATTTCTCAATCATTCGCCTAATCAGGAGGATTTGTGAAGCTAAATTCTTATCTTAATTTTAATGGCCAATGTGAGGCAGCGTTTAAGTTTTACGAAAAGTGCCTGGGCGGCAAAATTGCCGCTACCTTCCCCTTCGAAGGCACGCCGATAGCGAAAGATGTTCCCGCGGACTGGCAAAAGAAACTTATGCATGCAACCCTCGATATCGGAGATCAGGTATTGATGGGGGCAGATGCGCCGCCTGACCGCTATCGCAAACCGGAGGGCTTCTCGGTCGCGATCGGTCTCAACGATGTCGCAAAATCCGAACGCATCTTTCATGCGCTGTCGGAAAAAGGCACCGTGCAGATGCCAATCCAGGAAACGTTTTGGGCCGCGCGATTTGGCATGCTCACGGATCAGTTCGGTATTCCCTGGATGATTAACTGCGAGAAGGCCGTTTAGCAGGAATTTAAGAAGGAGGATGACAATGCGATTCATGGTGATAGTGAAA
Source organism: uncultured Acidobacteriaceae bacterium (assembly GCA_963720075.1). Lineage (GTDB taxonomy): Bacteria > Acidobacteriota > Terriglobia > Terriglobales > Acidobacteriaceae > PALSA-188. The sequence goes on from CAVREG010000019.1 coordinate 773,849, forward strand.
GCTAGCAAGGATTCAGAAGCGGGCGTTCTTCCCAGCAAAGAATTGCTGACTGAGATGGGCAAATTCAATGAAGAGCTCGTGAAGGCGGGCGTAATGCTCGCCGGCGAGGGGCTTTGGTCAAGTTCAAAGGGAGCGCGCGTCAAGTTCACCGCCGCCGAACCTACCGTGACCGAAGGCCCATTTCCCGAAACAAGAGATTTAGTCGCCGGCTTTTGGCTGTGGAAAGTAAAGTCGAAAGAAGAAGCCATCGAATGCCTTAGGCGCGCCCCGTTCGGAGACGGCGCTGAAGTCGAGATTCGTCAAGTGCACGAACTCGAGGACTTGGGCGCTAACCTCACGCCTGAGATGAAAGAAAAAGAGGAGCGTATGCGCGCGAAAATGGCTGAGAAGGAAGTGGCATAACGGGCGATTGTCATTCCGGATCGGGGATCTCATTTGAGGATTTGACTATGCAAAAAATCACTCCATTTTTGTGGTTCGATAACCAAGCCGAGGAGGCAACGAATTTCTATGTCTCCATTTTCAAGAATTCGAAAGTCGCAAAGATTTCTCGCTACGGCGACGCCGGACCTGGCCCCAAGGGTTCCGTCATGGTCGCCACATTCCAATTGAACGGTCAGGAATTCATGGCGCTAAATGGCGGCCCTCAAAACAAATTTACCGAGGCCATATCTTTCCTGGTGAACTGCGAAACGCAGGAAGAAGTGGATGATCTGTGGGAGAAGCTCTCGGCAGGAGGCAAGGAAATTCAATGCGGCTGGCTGGAAGATAAATACGGTTTGTCTTGGCAAATCGTTCCCACAGTTTTGCTCCAGATGTTGGGCGATAAGGACCCGCAAAAATCCCAAAGAGTTATGAAAGCCATGATGCAGATGATCAAGATTGATATAGAAGCCTTGCAGAAGGCATATGACGGATGAAGAAAGAAACCGGGTGGCCCGTCTTTGTTCGCGTACTTTGCGAACAGGAAGTCCTTCCCCTATGAAATTTGAGGAGGCGATCAATGCTAAAAAACAGCAAGGCTTTCAGCGGATTCTCAGTGAACGACATTCACAAGGCAAAAGAGTTCTATGGCAAAACGCTTGGCCTGGAGGTTTCCGAATCTCATGGTCTCTTGCGACTGCACCTCGCGGGCGGCAGCACTGTCCTCATTTATGCAAAGCCTAATCATCTCCCCGCAACTTTCACCATTCTTAATTTTCCTGTGGAAGACGTCGACAAGGCAGTAGATGAACTCACGAAACGCGGCGTCCGTTTTGAAATCTACACCGAGCCGAATCTCAAGACGGACGAGCGAGGAGTTTTTCGCGGCGGCGGTCCCGTCATCGCGTGGTTTAAAGATCCCGCCGGAAACATATTGTCTGTTCTTGAGCAAAGTTGAACCGGAAATCACAGGAGGAACCACAATGAAAAAAGTGTCACTCTATTTCTGCGCACTGCTGCTTTTGGGAACCATCGCATTCGGCCAGAGTCTTACGCAGGCCGACCGCGAAAAGGGTGTGCGGTATCTCGAGCAGACGCGAGATGGCGTCGTTGCGGCCACAAAGGGACTCTCAGAGGCCCAGATGAAGTTCAAACCTGCACCCGACCGCTGGTCGGTGGCGGAGACCCTCGAACACATCGCTCTGGCGGAAGATTTTCTCATGCAGAATGTCACCGAGAAAGTCATGAAAGCACCGGCCGGACCGGCAGATCGGGACACCGCACAAATTGATGCGATGGTTCTGGCGATGGTTCCCGACCGCAGCCACAAGGCGCAAGCGCCTCCGGAACTCGTGCCCACCGGGCGTTGGTCTCCGTCCGAAACTCTCGATCATTTTCTAAAGAGTCGCGCCCGGACGATTGCATTCATGAAATCCACCCCGGACCTGCGCCAGCATGTTACCAATAGTCCCATCGGCCAGCCGCTGGACGCATACGAATGGCTGCTGTTCATCGCAGCGCACAGCGAGCGCCACACCAAACAAATTGATGAAGTAAAGGTGGACCCGAATTTTCCGAAGACTTGAGGGGTGAAATCCGCTCTCCAGAACCAAATGGGCGGGGACTCGCTCTCTACCGATCCGGAATGAGGCAACGGGATTATCGGAGACTGGGAAAATTAGTCTTTTAGATGTTTTGGTCAGGACATCGGCTTCAACCGCCGTTAGACGGCCCGATCTCGGGTGCTCGATCTGCGTTTTCGGAGGCGAATTCCTGCCCAGGCCGCGAATGGCCTTCTTGAGCCTGTTGAAACGGGCCTGCTGAAACGAAAAGATAAAACCAAGGCACGATCGGATGAAACTCTGGCGTCCGCGAATGATATCGCAGGAATAACCGAAGCGCAGAGCGAGGAACTGGCAAACTTCTAAACGAGTTCCTTCTTGCCCTTGAGTTGGAAGCGAATCGTGAAGTAGGCGATGACCATGACGAAAGGCGCAGCGACGGCGACGGTCACCACGTAACCATGGAATGTCTCCGCTCCAATAAGCCCCAGACGCAGGGCTGAATAGAAGAGCGTCAGAGGTCCACACAACATAACTATTGCCATTCCCGCTAGAGCTGGGTGGATATGGATGCGGCCCGGTTCTCTATTTGCTACCCAGAAGAATGGCCCGGCGGCTGCAAACATGGCAATTGCCAGCAACCCCGGTACGAAAAGTTCACGCGGCCCTGTCTGCAGTGCGAGCGCGGCGATCCCGCACGTAAGGATAACAAGGCAGACTGCGGTCGCCATGAAGGCTCCGTACCAGCCGAGCTTACGCGTCAGCCACGCATTGAAGTCCTTTCGCCAACCCATGTCCAGCCATCCCCTCCAGGACGGCGACGAGTCTACCTGAGCCGCGTCCACGAAGAATTTACACCAGTGGTCAGCTCCCCGCATCGATTCGCGGCGGGTGGCCCACCGGCCTCCGCGCGGTCGCCTTCGAATTTAACCTCGCGACTACTTTTCTGCAAATACAAGAAGCCCCGCCTTGCGGCGGGGCTTAGGTTAGTTCACGCGGCTTGCTGGCGGCCGCTCTGGCGCTGGTGTCTGGCGGCTTCCAGCTTGCGGTCGCGTTCGCTGTTAATCTCCTGCTGACGGCCAGCCAGCATGTCCTTCGGCGTGATGTAGCAGGTGGCATTGCTTCAGGCGGACGTTGTTGTAATGCTCCACGTAGCCCTCGATCAGACGCCGTGCATCTTCCAGCGACAGCGGTGTTCCCGGCCGAATGCACTCGCTTTTCAGCGATTTGTGTCAGCGGTTCGATCTTGCCGTTCGACTGTGGATAGTAAGGCGAATCTCGGACATGCGTCATGCCCGAGATTCGAATGAACTCCTTGAAGTCGCGAGCAGTGAACTGCGGACCATTGTCGGAGATGATTCGCGGCTTCGCCTCCGGGTACTTTTCCTTGGCTTGCCGCAAGATCACTTCGACATCAGCTTCTCGCATGGACTCACGCAGGTCCCAATGCACGAGGAAGCGACTGAACCCATCCAGAATGCTGCACAAGTAATAGAACGTGCCGCATTCCACAAGATGCCGCCTCAGGATAGCTACTCTTTCTTCTGGAGTGAAATGCTTCCGTTCCTTCCTCATAAGTTCGCTCCGTTATCTTAACGGACGAACGCTTTCTCCTTTCCAACTGAGGCAGGACAGAAGCACCTTCGTGTTCCAAGATAAGATCAGCTAACCACCCTGGTGACTAAAGGCACTCTCCGCCGTTTGACGGTTCTCCCCTCATGTCCTTACACTCAAGAATGTGAGCTCTACTGAAACTTCCAGCAATACGAAGCGGGAAATTGAGATCGAAATCTCAGCCGAGGAAGTTGCCCGCGAAACCGAAACCTTGATCGGGAAATACCAGAAAATCGCGCGTATTCCAGGTTTCCGCAAGGGACATGTTCCCGCGTCGGTCATTCGCCAGCGCTTCTCCAAGGACATCCAAAACGATGTCGTTGACGCGTTGATTCCAAAGTTTTTCCGCAAGGAAACCGGCAAGCTTGGCTTGATTCCCGTCTCTCAGCCTCGCGTGACCGATTTACACCTTCACGACAACGAACCGCTGAAATTTAAAGCCAGCTTCGAAGTCATGCCAGAAATCAAGGTTCAGGGCTACAAAGAACTTCGCGCGGATAAACCAGAAATTTCCGTCACCGACGAAGAGGTTCAGGCGTCGCTCGATGACATTCGCGAACAGCGCGCAACTTACGCCGCTATTGAAGGACGCCCGCTCGCAGACGGTGATTTTGCTCAGGTCTCGCTCGACGGCAAGCCTAATAACGAGACTGACGATTCGAAGCCTGTTCATATGGACGACATCCTCGTCGAAATCGGCGGCAAGAACACCATGCTGGAATTCACTGAAAATCTGCGCGGAGCTTCAGCCGGTGATGTGCGCAGTTTCGAAGTGAATTATCCCGAAGACGCGCCTGACAAGCGATTGGCGGGAAAGAAATTTACCTACACGGTCAATGTACAGGCGCTTAAACAGAAGAGCCTTCCGGAGCTCAACGACGCGTTCGCCAAGGAACTGGGAGAATTCGCTGCTCTCGATGAAGTTCGCCAACGCATCCGCGAAGGCATGGAAGCGGAACGCAAGCACGCCGCCGAGCGCGAATCCAAAGACAAGTTGCTCACTGAACTTGTGAAGCGCAATGAATTCGAAGTCCCCGAAGCGTTAGTCGAGCGGCAGATTGATGTCCGTCTTGAGCGCGGACTGCGAGCCCTCACCGCGCAAGGAATGAAGTCCGAAGATATCAAGAAAATGGATTTCAACCGCATGCGGGCCGGGCAAAGAGATCAGGCATTGCAGGAAGTGAAGGCCTCGTTGTTGCTTGAAAAAGTTGCGGAGGAAGAAAAAATCGAAGTTGGCGACGAGGAAATTGATCGCGAGGTTCAAGCGCTTGCAGAGCAGTCAAAGCAAACGCCGGAAGCCATCCGCGCTCGTTTGACACGAGATGGAGCGCTGGATAGAATCCGAAATAGAATCCGCCACGAAAAGACCCTCGAATTTTTGTATCAGCAGTCCGCATAGCGGCCGCTTTTGATTCCCCCCAAAAGCCCAGATGTGATAGGGCAGGAGTGTGAAGAGTGAACGGAAAAGATCCTCAAATGATGCTTGTGCCCATGGTCATCGAACAGACCGGCCGGGGCGAACGCGCCTACGATATTTACTCTCGCCTGCTGCGCGACAACATCATTTTTATCGGAACCCCGATTGATGACAACATTGCCAATCTGGTTATCGCTCAAATGCTTTTCCTCGCCCAGGAAGACCCGGAAAAAGACATTCAGCTCTACGTCAATTCTCCCGGCGGCTCGATTACGGCAGGGATGGCCATCTACGACACCATGCAATATGTGAAAAACGATGTAACTACGATCTGCATTGGCCAGGCGGCCAGTATGGCAGCGTTACTTTTAGCTGCCGGCGAACCGAAAAAGCGGCTCGCATTGCCCAATTCCCGCATCCTAATCCACCAACCTTCCATGGGAGGGCTTTCCGGTCAGGCCACGGATATTGACATCCATGCGCGCGAAATCTTGCGCATGCGCGAGATTACTAATGAGTTATTGGCAAAACACAGTGGTCAGAAATTGGAAAAAGTAGAAAAAGACGTTGAACGCGATTTCATCATGAACGCGCAGCAAGCAAAAGAATACGGAATCATAGACGACATCATTTACAAGACTAAGTAACGATATGATCGCTTGTCTTGATGAGTGACCTGAAGGGAATGCAAGCTGGGAAAGTAGAGTCCGCTTTGGCGCACGACGCTGAGTTTCGTAAAGCCTCGCCCTTTGCGAAGGGTGGAAGCAAACTGTAAGACGGCTAAACATTCAGGTGTTTTTTACAGAGAGGAATTTGGGGCACAGTAATAAAAGGAGTGAAGCCGATTGAAGAATAAAACCGGCACCGAAGAGATACTGCGCTGTTCGTTCTGTCATAAATCACAGGACGCAGTGGCCAAGCTGATATCGTCCCCCAGCGATTATCCGCGCGCGTACATTTGCGACGAGTGTGTTGCAGTTTGCAATTCAATTTTAGAAGATGACCGCACTGCGACGCCCCCCGCGACTACGCCAAACCAGCTTCCCAAGCCACAAGAAGTTAAGACCTTCCTCGACGAATATGTGATCGGCCAGGAGCAAACCAAGAAGAAGCTGGCCGTTGCCGTTTACAACCACTACAAGCGCATTTACATGAACCGCCAGCGCACCGGCGACGGCATTGAACTTTCCAAATCCAACATCATGCTGATCGGGCCGACAGGCACCGGAAAGACGCTGCTTGCGCAAACCTTGGCCCGCATGCTCGACGTTCCCTTCGCCATCGTTGACGCCACCACGCTGACCGAAGCCGGATACGTCGGCGAGGATGTCGAAAATATCATCCTCAAACTATTGCAGGCAGCCGACGGCGACGTTGGTCGCGCCCAAACCGGAATCATTTACATTGATGAAGTTGACAAGATCGGCCGTAAGGACGAAAACCCTTCCATCACCCGCGACGTTTCAGGGGAGGGCGTACAGCAGGCGCTGCTGAAAATTCTCGAAGGCACAATCGCCAACGTTCCGCCTCAAGGTGGACGCAAACATCCGCACCAGGAATTTACACCGGTTGATACCACAAACATTCTTTTCATCTGCGGCGGTGCCTTTGTAGGTCTCGACAAAATCATCGCCCGGCGCGCCGGAAAGAAGGCCCTTGGATTCAAGGCCGATGTAGAAGGCCCTGCCGATGAGGTTGTGGTGGACCGAAAGCAGACTTTCGAGCTTTTGAGTGACGCCCAGCCGGAAGATTTGATTAAATTTGGCTTGATTCCCGAGTTCGTGGGCCGTCTTCCCGTCCTCGGCGTGCTCGAAGATCTCGACGAATTTGCGCTGATCGAAATCCTTACCCGCCCCAAGAACGCGATTATCAAGCAGTACCAGCGCCTCTTCGAATTCGAGAATGTAAGGCTCAAGTTCAGCGAAGACGCCCTCAAGGCCATCTCTCGCCAGGCTATGGCGCGCAAAGTCGGCGCCCGCGGCCTACGCATGATTCTTGAAGAACTCATGCTGGACCTGATGTACCATTTACCCAGCCAGAAGAAGGTGAAAGAATTCGAAGTAACCCGCGAGATGGTCGAAAAACGCAACGTCTCGCTGGCCATGATGGAGAAGGCGGGATAGTACAATAGGATTGTAGGTTTAGCTGATAGCTGATTTTCGGAGCCCATGACCACAGCCAAGGAAAAATTCGAAACCAAGAAACTCCCGATGATGCCGATACGGGATGTGGTCATCTTTCCTCATATGATGACGCCGTTTGTGGTTGGCCGCGAATCCAGCGTGCGCGCTTTGGAAGAAGCGCTGACCTCGGATAAGAAAATTTTTCTGGCTACGCAGCATGATGCGAGCGTGGATGAACCTAAGCCGAATGAAATCTATCAGGTTGGGACGGTCGTAAATATCGTCCAGAGTCTTAAGCTCCCAGACGGAAACATTAAAGTTCTAGTTGAAGGTATTGAGCGCGGCAAAATCCTGCAAATTACCGAGACTGAAGGTTACATGCAGACTTCGGTTCGGCTTGCCCGCTATACCATCGAAGCCAATCCTCAGATTGAAGCCGCGATGCAGCGCGTCACTGCGCTTTTCGAACAATACGTCAAGCTCTGCCAATCTTTGAATTACGAAACCATGATCGCTGCCGTGCGGATGGAAGACCCGGCGAAACTCACCGATACGATTGCCGCGAATCTCCAGTTATCAATTGAAGAGAAGCAGGAACTGCTTGAAATTTTCGATCCGTCCGACCGCCTCAGCCGCATTGGCGACGTGCTCGATATCGAAATCGAAAAGCTGAACATGGACCGCACGATCCAGTCCCGAGTGAAGCGGCAGATGGAGCGGGCGCAAAAAGAGTATTACCTCAACGAGAAGATCAAAGCCATCCAGAAGGAACTCGGACGCGGCGAAAAGAGCGAGTTCGACGAACTGAAAAAGAAGATTGACGGCGCTGGCATGCCGAAAGAAGTCAAAGACAAAGCGCTACAAGAACTGAAGAAGCTTGAGGCCATGCCGCCCATGTCAGCCGAGTCCACGGTTTCGCGCAATTACCTGGACTGGCTGCTTGCAGTTCCATGGAAGAAACGCTCCAAAGAAATTCGCAACATCAGCCGCGCCGAAAAAGTCCTCAACGAAGATCACTATGGCCTCGAAAAGATCAAAGAGCGCATTCTTGAATTTCTTGCCGTCCGGCAGTTAGTCAAGAATCCGAAAGGCTCGATCCTCTGCTTCGTCGGACCTCCCGGAGTTGGCAAGACCTCGCTGGGAATGTCCATTGCCAAGGCCACCGGCCGTAAGTTTGTCCGTATGTCGCTCGGCGGCGTACGTGATGAAGCCGAAGTTCGCGGTCATCGCCGCACCTATATCGGCGCCCTGCCCGGCCAGATTATTCAGATGATGAAAAAGGCGGGCACCAAGAATCCCGTCTTCATGCTCGACGAAGTTGACAAAATGAGCATGGACTTCCGCGGCGATCCATCCGCGGCCCTGCTCGAAGTTCTCGATCCCGAGCAGAATTTCATGTTCGTGGATCATTACCTCGACGTCGAATACGACCTGTCGCAAGTATTTTTTATCGCCACTGCGAACGTGTTGCACACGATTCCACCGGCCCTCCAAGACAGAATGGAGGTTCTGAGGCTTCACGGATACACCGAGCAGGAAAAAGTCGAAATCGCCAAGCAATTCCTCGTCAAGAAGCAATTGGCTCAGGCCGGGCTGACGGACAAGAACATAAAATTCAGCACCGAAGCTCTGACTTCATTGATCGGCTCTTATACTCGCGAAGCCGGCGTTCGCAACCTTGAGCGCGAAATCGGCAACGTGTGCCGCAAGGTCGCCCGCAAGGTGGTAAAAGAAGGGCAAACCTATAACATCGCAATCACCGGGGAGAACGTGAACGACTTCCTCGGCGTGATCAAATTCCGCGACACGCTTGCCCACGAAAGAAGCGAAGTGGGATTGGTCACGGGCCTGGCATGGACCGAAGTCGGCGGCTCGATTCTCAGCACCGAAGCCACAGTCGTGGACGGCAAGGGAAAGCTGACCCTCACCGGCAAACTCGGCGACGTGATGCAGGAATCCGCGCAAGCCGCGATGTCATACGTGCGCTCCCGCGCATCACGCCTTGGCCTAATGCGCGACTTCTATCGCAACATTGATATTCACGTTCACGTTCCGGAAGGCGCCATTCCGAAAGATGGGCCCTCTGCGGGCATCACTATTGCCACGGCAATTTCCAGCGCGTTGAGCAAGATCCCCGTTCGCCGCGATCTGGCGATGACGGGCGAGATCACGCTCCGCGGCAAAGTGCTTCCCATTGGCGGACTCAAAGAAAAACTTCTCGCCGCTCATCGTGCCGGATTGTTCGAAGTAATTCTGCCTCGCGACAATGAAAAAGATTTAGCCGAAGTGCCAGAGAACCTCCGCACAGCAATGAAGCTGCACTTCGTGGACACCATGGACCAAGTTCTCGCCGTCGCTCTCGAGCAACCGCTGCCAGAAATGGCGCTGCCTCCTGTCGGCGTGGAGGGCACGCAGCCCATCACGCCGCTGCCGCCTCCGACCGAAGCGCCCGCAACGCATCAGTAAAGAAGGTCCATTAAGATCCCAAGCCTGGGCATTTGTCCATCCCACCCTTCCGCAAAGTGTACGAAAAGGGTGGGTACCCGCGCCCGCGCGTCATCCTTCCGTCATTGGGATTTATGGGTCTTTGGAATCACCTCGCGAAAGAGATTCCAGGCTTCGCAGTACTGATGAAATTTTGACGGCCTCTTCTTGTCGGTGACAATGCATATGCCCCCCATCGCTTCAAACCTAGATGGAGGGAATATGTACCAAGTATCCTCTGGGACTATATAGGCGACGAGAATATCAATCTCGTCGGCGGTGTAGCCTGCGCGGTAGCGAGTGCGACCACGGTATCGAGCGTGGCCGCCGTCAATGTGATATCCGCCGCGAAGATTTTTTGATACGCGATGAGCAGACTTGACTTGTACGCGAAGGACGCGTCCATTCACATCCACGATGAAGTCATAGCGTTCGCTGTCTCCCCATGGCTTTGATATGCCAAAACCCAAGGCGGTGGCTTTGCTGAGAAAGGCAGCTTCGGCCACCTCCCCGAGACGCTTGCTGGCTTTCTTTAGATTCGTTCTTGGTGTGGGTTTTGCCGAAATTAAGTCAGGCGGCACTTCGCCGATTTTCTGCTCGGGAATCTCTTCCATGGTTTCCAATCTTGCTCATTTTCTATTTCAGGTTCGGATTCGAATAAAAAAAGACGCGACACCGTTTTTGGCGGTGCCTGCGTCTTAATTTGTATCTACTCTTTAAGGATAGCAGGTTGAATAGGGTAAATGCGCCACGCTGGGACTAACTATTTTCGTATTGTTATCAGTTAGTTATCAGGAAATGCTCATGTTTTAGGTCTTGACAAGAACTTGGCGTTTTGGCGAAATTGGTCGCGATCGGCCTTTAAATGATGGTTGGCCCATTTGCAAAGATTTTGATCTCGGCAAACACAACACAAAGAAACCACTTTGCAGCGGCGGCGGTGCTTGCGGTATGCCTCCCACTTTTCGCAAAGGACGCGAAGAATGGGGCACCCCCGGTTAAGCCTGCTTACGGAGATCAAACTCGGCACACCTGGAGGCATGCCCCGATACGAAACTGGGCCCTCCGCCGAGGATGCGGTAAAATAATATTTGCACGCAGCAAAAGGGTGCGCGATGAATATCGAAATCCGCGACGCGGACCTCGAGGCCAGAATCCAGAAACAGCTTCAGGCGACCGGTTCCCGTAACGTCGAGGAAGTGTTGCTTCGCCTGCTTGAAACGCAGGAAGAACAGGACCGGTGGCTTTTAGAGAACCGGGATTCGAACGACGCCAAAATTCGGCGTGGGATTGAACAGCTTGACAGAGGCGAGGGAATCCCCGAAGACCGATTGGACGCCTATCTGGCGGAACTGAAAGCCAAGCCTGAATAATGGCGCGCTATGTCGTTGCGCCAGAGGCCGCCCGCGATCTCATCCAAATCTGGCGCTACATCAAAGAGCAAAGCAGCATTGAAACGGCGAACCGAATTGACTTGGCTATTTCGGGACAGGATTATTTTGCTAGCGGGGACGCCCGGCGCAGGACATTGGCGCAGGGACTTGACGGGGCAGGCCGTGAAGTTCTTCCCCATCTATTCTTATCTGATTGTCTACCGCCCTGAGACGAAGCCATTGCAAGTTGTTTCCATACTCCACAGCCACCGCGATGTCGGCAAAATTCTCAATGCCCGCTTGTGAGAATGGTGTCGGATAGCGAATCAATGGGGGCGTGGTAACGGACACAATTAGAAATTCATAGGACAGTTGGGCGGTCTGCGAAACCCACCCGCCCGACGTTGGATCCCCCACAAGAATGAAAACCCCGGCCTTGGCAGAGAGCGCGAAGAATGGGGCGCCCGCCTTTACAAAAAACGTACATGCGGGCCGTGGCCAGCTATCGCCGAGGAGTAGACTCAAGCGGTCGTAATCGGTCAGACCAGTTGCCAAAAGGAAAGGGAGATTGAAATGAAATACGTGATCAGCTGGAACGAGCGCCCGCAAGGTTCGGCTGCGGAGTACGAGAATGCCCAGAAGCGAATCCTTGAGGTGTTCGGGCAGTGGAAGGCGCCGGCGAATTTCAAGATCGAGTTCTTCGTAGTGCGGGTGGGCGACTGGGGTGGGTATTTGTTAGTGGACTGCGACGATCCGCTTATGGTTCACAAGTTTTGCTCGATGCTGCCTGCGTTTGAAATGGAGGCACGCCCCGTCGTTGCCGTCGAGGACGCGGTCCGGGTCGAACTCGAAGTGATGGCTTGGCGCGATGGACTAAAGGGCAAGTGACACAGGCTTAGGTGGCGCGGACACTCATGCCCGCGCGGGGCTTGACCAGGGGGGCGGCGCAAGCCGCTCCTTATTGTTCTTGATATGGCGAGCAAATCTGCTTCCCCCATGTGCGATAAAATAGTCCCTGCGAGGTGGTTATGGCCCAGATGACGCCGGAGGTTTCAAAGCTCCTGGAACAGGCACTATCCCTTTCCATTGAGGAACAGGAGGCTTTGGCAGATTCCTTGATTTCCACCCTTGGTGGAAAGGTGGATGATGGTCTGCGCGCAGCATGGGAGGCCGAAATCGGCAAACGAATCGCGGAATTGGATTCAGGGAAATCTGAGACAACTTCATGGGCCGAAGTGCGCCGCCGCAATTTAGCAAAACTGCCTCATGCCCACTGATGGGGTCGAGTTCCACGAGGAAGCCGGCGCCGAGTATGACGCGGCCTTTGAATGGTACCTCCAGCGAAGCGCCGCCGCGGCTTTGAAGTTTGATGCTGAAGTGGATGGAGCAACAGCGCAGATTCTGAAGGCTCCCAAGCGTTGGGCAGTTGGCTCTCACGGAACCCGCAGATTCTTGCTGCGGCAATTTCCTTTCATTCTGGTTTATCGCGAGCTCAAAGCCGGGAATATTCAGATCCTGGCGGTCGCCCACGCAAGCCGGAAGCCCGGTTTTTGGAAGAGGCGGCTCTAGTTGTGCAGTTTTTCGGCTCGGTCTCCAAGCCTTGAGAAATGAAGCAAGGGGCACAGATTCTATCCGTGCCCTTGCTTGTTATCGTTTGTAGTGGTTACGTTTTGCGCCGTCGTAATGTCCGGAGTGCATACAGCACTTCTTGAAACCTGCGGTTGGAGCCGCAGGGGCGGAGATCGTTTCTGCCCAGTTTCTCAAGAAGCTCTTTATCGCCGCGGACCATACGGAAACCCGCGCTTAACTTTAGTCTCAGACGGGAATCCCTTACGACGCTTGCTGCTGGGTTTCGAGGAAAAGCTCGAAGAAAAATTCTTTGCTCCACGGTACTCTGGGGCACCGAGCAGACTTCAGGTAGGAGGCACCCCCGACCCCTCGTCGGCGATGGCGGAAGAACCTTTGTCGGACAGGCGGGCAACAACATACTCGACAAATCTAATCGCCTGTTTGTAGTCGTTGTAGACTTCCTCGGCTGTTTTTTCAAACGCGAAACTTGCGAAATTCTGATGTACGAGACGGTTTCGTAATGACCCCAACTCCAAGAATGCGTCACAGCCGGCCTTTAGTTCCGGCGTTTTCTTAATATCTTCCCTCATCGAAATTCCGAGCGGTTCACCGAAAAGCCGGAAAAACCCATTCGCGGTCTTCTGGTTCCAGTCAAAGTAAGTCGCATATTGGCGTTCGACGGCCTTCATTCGCACAAGACACAAGAGGCCAGGATCGCCTGCGGCTTTGATGGTACAGAATTCCAGAATGGCGTTAGTAATTATTTGCTCGAAGAGACTTGCTACTGACAGCGCGAGGAGTTTGCGAAAGTCATCAGTAACAATTTGGCTGAAAGAGGGCTGCGTCCGCTCACCGAGATACTTTGTAAGCTCCTGATGATCCGCGTAAATCTTGTCTATTATGCTTGCAACCATGTTTCACGCGATCAGGAATGTCTTTGCCAAGTCGAGCCGGTTCTTAACGTTGGCCGTGCTGGTGGTTTTTTCTAGGCTGGCCTTTGCAAAGCCTTCGTCCTCTTTTAGTTTTTCGAAGCCAACAGCGTTTATGGGGCTGATATCCGTATCCCGACGTTCGAATGCTGGCTTACAATCAGCCGCAAAGACCGCTTCAAACAGCGAGATATTGAATTTTTTAGTCTTCCTGCCGTGAAAGGGCCGTTCGCCTATGCCTTCGCAGCTTGTCAGGAAAGAGTGAAATATCACTTCTAAATATTTGTTTTGCTCTTCGGACATTTTCTTGCTTTTCCGAGAAAAATTATTCAGAAATTTGACCATAGATGGTGAGTAATTGTCGCCGTCGATGAGCATGGCAAAACCTCTCAACAGTACTTCGACATCTTTCATGTGAAGGTCGAGTTCAGTGATGCCGAGTAATGTTCGCCACGCGGCCTCAGCGTTGAGCCTATATAGGAGGTCATAGAACGAGGAGTGATAAAGGCTGGTCCTAATCTCTTGCGGTTTCAAATTCATTCCCCCCGAATTTAAACGGTTAAAAATTTCATATATCGAGGTATCATCGTCGGGCGGCGATGTTTGCTTGATTATGATGTTACGGATCGTTCGAAGGTCGAACGTTGTTTTATAGTCCCCGAGGGTCGAGTAGTTAAGCTTGCCAAGGCGGTTTGGATGCTTTGGCAATTGTTCCGGAAGTTGCAACGCGAATTTTGAAAAATAGTTGTCGTCTTGCAGGACCTCGTCGGGAATTTTTCCGTGCATGTCAAAAATGCGGCGCAATTCGATTCTTTTTTCTTTTTTGGGGAACCGCTGCTTGATGAAGTAATAGAGGGACATCAGCCTTTGCTGGCCATCTATTACCAAAAAGCGATTACGCTCCTCTTCGTAGAGAAATATTTGCGGAACCGGAAGACCAATGATCATCGACTCAATTAGTTTGGATGCCCGCTTGATGTCCCAAACGTAGTTCCGTTGAAAGCCGGGAACCTTCACGACGCCCGATTCGATAAAGCTGAATAGAGTGAGAGTGTTGAAGTCGTTAGGCGAAGCAGTTATGTCGTATTCACGTATTTGATCGTCCAGTTCTTCCGTTTCTTCCGGCTCGAACCATTCATTGTTAGCTAGGACCCGATCCGCGTTTTCCTCTTGGTAGCCATCGTCGCCCATTGTTGAACCCTTTCGTCAGAATATCGCCCATGCTGACCTCGTTTGAGCCTTACTTTACTGATTGCCAGCTTTTTCCAGTTCCTGGTGGATGTGGATGTTGCTGCCGGCGGTGATCTTTATGGTTTTGGTCCAGTCCTTGAAGCCGGATTTCTTTATTGAAAGCGTGTGGTCTCCGGCGGGGACGTCTATGTCGGAGGGAGTGTTGCCTACGAAGTTGCCGTCAATCTCGATGTCGGCGCCGTCGGGTACGGATCCTACGGAGAGCTTTGCGGTGGAAGTTGAGGTCGCCGTGGCGGCGGGCGACGCCGGGGCCGATTTCGTTTCGGCCGCTGCTGCCGCGGCGAGCATGGCTGCACCATGTTCGGTCCAATCTTTATTGATGGCCTCGCAGGCGTCCTGAACGGAAGCGCCGAGCGAGAGCGTGGATTTGCTGACGATGGAATCTCCACTGACTCTCTGGAAAACGGCCACCTTGTTTTTGTGGCTGAAGACACTCTTGCCGCCTTCGTGATCGAGCAACACGATGTAGTTGGCTTTTTGCTGGATGTTGTTGATCATGACTTGAGGGCAGCGCTCGTCGAAGGTCTTGATGATCTCGGCGGTTTGGGGACGGGCTCCGCCGGAGGATGCGCCTCCGAAGCCGCCTGCAGTGCCGCCACCTCCGCCTCGGGTTTCCCACGATTGGCTGTCGGTAATGAACACGCGCGGCTTTTCAGATTCGATGACGGTTTTCTGCGAGCCTGTTGGAGGCTGTGCGGAGGTCGTTTGTCCTAACGCGGCTGATGTCAGTAACAGGATGCAACTCGTGGCGAAGTGTTTTGAGCGCATGGGTATCCTCAGTTCACTGGAAATTATGTTGCCCCGGGGAGGATGGAATTGTACACCACGGCGCGGAGGCGGCGGCTAGAGCCGGAGGTCGTTGTGATCCTGCGGCGTGCCTGAAGGCATGCCCTGATACGAATCCGGGGGCGAGTCGTAAACCACTTTTGGGGGCCGCGGTGCGAAGTGTATGGCTCCCACTCTTCGCAAAGTGCGCGAAGAATGGGGCAGCCGTTGTGTTGATGATGTGGCGAAGGTCAACAGCAAAATCTCCAGCGCTGCGCCGCTTATTGGGATCGCAGTGCGGACTGTATGGCTCCCACTCTTCGCAAAGTGCGCGAAGAATGGGGCACCCCTTGTGTTGGTGATGCGGGCGAAAGTCAACAGCAAAATCTCCAGCCTTCGCAAGGAGCGCGAAAGGCTGGGCCACCCGCCGCTCATTGGGATCGCAGTGCGGACTGTATGGCTCCCACTCTTCGCAAAGTGCGCGGAGAATGGGGCAGCCGTTGTGTTGATGATGTGGCGAAGGTCAACAGCAAAATCCCCAGTTTTCGCAAAGAGCGCGAAAGGCTGGGCCACCCCCTTATTTTGGTTCGTGCTCAGGATCGAAATCGCTTGGGATTTCGTCGGTTATGACGGAACTTAGAATCCTGCATCACGTATACATTTACATCTGATCATTTTTGTCGCCGTCCCTTCGCGAGAGAGCACATTTATGTCTGAACATACAAAGGAGTACGACCGCGGTCTAGCTGGGCAGTTAGGCGATGGCTCGGCAATTCCATGGTGGCTGCGCATAGTGGTTGTGCTCGGCGCGCTTCTCCTGGCCGCGGGTGGGGTCATAGCGCTGGTTCACCCAGTGATGCTGGTATCGCCCCATGAGCAGATGAATGGAGCCGTTCACATTTATGCCGGCTATCTCGCGTCGCGCAATTTGGCATTGTCCATTATGCTTTTGGCGATGTTGGGATTGGGAGCCAGAAGAGCGCTTGCCAATCTGATGGTGCTCACAGCATTTATTCAGCTGCTGGATGCAGGCATAGACTGCGCGGAAGGGCGCTGGGCGATCATTCCTGGGATCGTTGTTTTCGGCGTGGTTTTCTCGGTGAGTGCTGCGCGGCTTTGTGGTCATCCGTTCTGGAGACGCGAAGCTTGGCGGCAGCAGCGCTAGGAGTTCAAGCGGCCGCGCCCGCACCGAAGGCGTTACTTCGAGGCTGCCCGGAATGACTGTAATTAGAGTTAAATCGCGTTATCCAGCGGTGGCGGCGTGGGTTTTTTGCAAGAGCCTGCGCGCCTGGGTAATCAGATCGCCGACTTCGAAAGGCTTGACCAGATAAGGGATATTTTTTTCGAGAAGGAAAGCTCGTTCCTCGGGTTCGGCGATACTTGAAAACGTGAAGAGCAAGTGAGATTCCAAGCCGGGGCAGTTCTTTGAAATCCATTCATGCACTTGTTCGGGAGTGCATCCCCCTGGCATTTTCCCATTCATCATGATTGCGTCGAAAGGCTGGCTGATCAAGCGGAGCTTGACGTCCTCCCAATTCATCAGAGTCACGACCTGCGCACCGGCACCGCTGAGCACATCGCGTTCGAACTCAATGACTGCCTCTTCGTCGTCCACGAGCAAGATTGTTCCTTCGATTACGATTTCGCGGCGCGGCGACGGCAGGGCGTAGTCCGTTGTGACAGCTCTGCCTGCTGATGGCAATCGCACTTCGATGATGGCTCCTCCGTCGGAGGAATTCCTCGCAGAGATATCGCCGCCATGTTCCTTAATGATGCCGTAGCAGATGCTCAGACCGAGGCCGGTTCCCTTTCCAACACTCTTTGTTGTATAGAACGGCTCGAAAATGCGCTTTGGCTCTCTGATCCCTCCGCCGGAATCTTGGATTTCGATGTGAACGCAATCTTCGAGAGTGTAGCCGCGCACCTTCAGACAATTTACCTCTCCCGATTCGAGCATGGCGTCCACCGCATTGTTAATGATGTTTAGAAACACCTGCTCAAGCTGATGAGAATCACCGGTCACGGCCGGCAATTTTGCTTCGATGTCGCGCTCAACTTTTATGTTGTTAACCCTCATATCGTAATCGCGGAGCGCCAAGGTTTCGTCCAATACTTTGTAAATATCAATTTTCTGCTTGTGGGGCTTGCGCTGGCGAGCGAAAGAAAGCAAATTCTGAACAACCCGATGAGTTCGCTGCGCCTGCTTGAAAAGTTTGGCGACAAAGTCAGCGGCGCGTTCGCTGAGGCCTTCACTTTCCAGCAACTGCGCATACCCAAGAATCGCGGTCAAAGGATTGTTGAGTTCGTGGGCGACGCCCGCGATCAATTGACCTACGGCAGACATCTTCTCGCTCTGCAACAGTTGTTCCTGAGTGTGCCGTAAATCTTCATAGGCACGGCAGGTCTCTTCGTACAACCGGACTTTTTCAATTGTGGTTGAGAGTTGACGCCCAATCGCTACTAGCAAATTCTCATCGTTGCTTGTGTAGTCGCGCGCCTGACCACTGCTGATGCCCATAATTCCGATGGGATTATCTTTTCCCCAGAGCAGTACCCAAATCCAGGAGTTTGATCCGTCGCCTCGAACAAAATTCGCTACACCAGGCGGAAGATGCGGAATGTAGTCGGTTGTAATCACCTCGGTGCGGGAACGTGTGACAAGCTCGCCAAAGCCATCATCAAAGTTCAGTTCGGCAAGGCTGCCGCGGCCTGCACTGGGCTTGCCCCATCCAGCCCGGCGACGAAAGGTTGTGGCATCCGAATCGCAAAGGTAAATGGAACCGGTCTGCGCGTCGAGCAAAGAGATCACTTGCCGCAGAGTGAGGTTTAAAATCTCATCGAGATCGAAGGACTGCGTTGCAATGACCGCCATTGCGTTCAGCGCATTCAGTTCGCGGTTTCGGCGGCGAATCTCATCCTCTGCCCGCTTTTTCTCTGTTATGTCGAGCAGGAAGCCTTGATACCGTTCGATTTTGCCATTTGCGTCGCGTGTCGCGAAGCTGCTCTCTACAGCTGTAAGCAATGTCCCATCTTTCCGGCGCAGTGCGACTTCAAAGTTTCGGACATAATTATGAAGTTCCATTTCGCGATGAAATGCCTGGCGCTGTTCCGCTGAAGCGTGAAGTTGAAGATCAACGTCCACCGCCATGAGTTCTTCACGACTGTGGCCGAACATGCGCACAAAGGCATCATTGCAGTCGAGCAATTTTCCTTCGGGCGTCGCGACAAATACGCCTTCCTGGGCCTGCTCGAATAGTTGCCGGTATTTTTCTTCAGCCACGCGACGATCGCTGACATCGCGTATCACATGGATGGTTCCCTTTTGTTTGGCGCCCTGTTCGACATAGGAGGAACTCGAAACCATGGAGAAGCCGCCAAAACAGGGATCAGACCCTTCATGGAATCCATCTTCGTCATCGCTGCAATATGGGCACTTAGTCCAATGAGCCTGACCTTGAGGAAGCACCTCCTCGCAACATTTCCCAACAACATCAGCTGGCGCCTGCACGAGGCGCTGCAATAAAGCGCGATTCGCCTTCATGATGCGGAAATCTGAATCATGCAATAGAACAAAATCCTGAATGGAGTCGAACGTATTGGTCCATTGCCGATGCGAACGGAGGATCTCATCCATGAGCCGCAAATTTTCCACGGCAAGCCCAAGCTGATGAGCGCTATTGGCTAGGAACTCCATATCCTCAGGCGCGTATGCCACCCGATGGCGGCTTCCCATCGCCAAGATGCCAATCATTGACTTCTTCCCGACTACTGGCATCACAAGGACGTGATGAAACCGCTCCTTCTTGAAATATGGACGAATATTTTCCGGCGCGGCTGCCGTTTCGACAACCGTGGGCGCAGGCGCAGCTAAAATGCGTTTCAGTACTTCGTCAATTGCAACCCCATTTCGGTCTTTAACAAACTCCTCAGAGAGGCCGATTTGCTGGACGAGTACAAGTTTTTCTCCCTCTAATACCCGAAACCACGCGGCCTTGGCCGATAACAAACCTTTCAATCTATCGAGTGCAGTGTGCAGCATTGGACCATCTTGCTGCTCGCGCGTGATGCTCGTGGTCACGGCATTAAGTACACCCAAGCGGCGGGTGCGCCTCTGGGAATCTTCGAAAACGACGAGCAAAATGCTGAATCCGAGCAGAAGTTCAATCACACGCCCGGAACCAGCGGGGAAATATCCGTTGACTGGATACCAGTCAAGGTGCACAAGCAAGAGGCTTAGGCAAAGCAACCACGGGCCGATTTCCCACCTTGCCCGGCGGAATCGCATGAGTTGAATTGCGGCAGTAATTGCAATGATTCTGTAGGAAACTTCCAGCACTACCCGCAGTGCAAATGAATCTGGAAACCATAACTCGCGCGATATCGCGAACCCGACCAGTATTACGAGAATGATCAGTAAAGGTGAAACTAACTTTTGCGCGTGAGCATAGACGAAAATCGCGGCAGCAAAAAGACAAACTGCCAGGACGAACTCTGCTTGCGAAATCGCGACCATCTCGCGACTCTGCAACCCCACAGGCGTCATGCTGGAAGAGAGCAAATACGTCAGCCAGCCTACAATCCAGGTAAGTAAATAGCGTTCGCGAAAAGTGCGGAAGACCAGCAAGCTGGCGGCCAGAATAACCAGGCCGCTTAATTCGAGGTTCGGCAAAATAAGGTTTGCTGCACTCCAGCCGCCAGAGACAGGAATATTCATTGCGATGACAAAGCTGCGCCCTTCCTTTTGATAACACGCTTTCGGATGCCGCCCGCTCCCTTTCCACAGCCACCAGTTACTTTCGGCATCAACCCCTTAAGATAAAATTGGCATAGACTGTAATCGCTCATGCCTGTTGACCGCATTTTGATTGTGGATGACGAAGAAGCAATCCGCGAGATTGTGTCTTCAATGTTGACTGCTGCCCATTACAAATGCAGCCAGGCAGGTTCTGGTTTGCAGGCGCTGGCGTTGCTCGAATCGGGAGAAGAATTCGAGCTCGTGCTTTCTGATTTGATGATGGCCGATCTCGACGGCATTGGCCTGCTTGAGCGGACTAAGGAGCAATTTCCCGATCTGCCAGTAGTCATGGTCACCGCCGTTCACGATATATCGGTGGCGCTGGCGGCGATCCGCAATGGCGCTTATGACTATTTGTTAAAGCCGTTCGAACGAGAACAGCTATTGGCAACCGTGCGGCGCGCTTTGGAGAACCGCCGTCTCAAACTTGAGAACCGGGCATATCAAACCAACCTCGAATCTCTTGTAACGGCGAAAACAGAGCAGCTCCGCAAAGCGATTGGGACGCTCGAACGCTCTTACGACATCACACTAGAGGCGTTGGGCGATGCGCTCGACTTGAAAGACGCGGAGACCGAAGGGCACTCCAAGCGTGTTACCGCATTCACGATCGCCATTGCACGGGCAATAGGATTGTCCTCGGATCAGATTCGAGTGATTGCTCGTGGGGCTTTCCTGCACGACATTGGAAAGATGGCGATTCCCGATGCAATTCTCCGAAAGCCCGGCGCCCTAAACCCGGATGAAGTCGCAATCATGCGAGAGCATTGCTATCGTGGCTATCAGATGCTGCGCAAGATTCCTTTCCTGGCCGAAGCGGCGGAGATTGTTTATTCGCACCAGGAGCGCTTTGATGGAACTGGATATCCGCGCGGTTTGAAGGGTGAAGGAATTCCGCTGGGATCACGTCTGTTCTCGGTAGCCGACACGCTGGACGCCATCACCTCCAACCGGCCTTACCGCCCTGCGCAAACTCTGGACGCCGCAATCGAAGAAATACAGAAATGGTCAGGACGCCAGTTCGATCCGGAAGTAGTGAAGGTTTTTGTTTCGATGCCGAAAAATATCTGGGACGACCTCCGCAAGGAGATTGACGCCCAGATCTACCGCTTTGCGTACTCCGCTTCTGCCAATAAGCTTTCCTGATAAGCTCTCTCGAAGAAACATCTGGCAACCTAACCACCATCCATCTGCAAGTTTGTCGTCTTTCACGTTCTTAGAGTGTCGCTATTTGGTGAATTAGTCGCTTGCTTGAGGAGATAATCAATGAAGATTCTCGCAGCATGCTTGTTCATGGTGTTTTCTACCGCCTGGCTACCTGCGCAGGAACACCCCAGCGTTACTTCGCAACCGAACACTATTTTCGTTGGTGCGGACGGAAAATTCGAGGCGCCTCCCGACACTGCGGTCATCCAATTCAATATTTCGGCTCAGGAAAACACGTCGCGTGAGGCATTCGATCGTGCTTCAAAAGACGCGGAACGAGTGCGACAGATTCTACGGTCGAATGGTATCGAACCCAAGACCGCGGATATGGGATTCTTCTCTCTAGAACCTATCTATGACTTCAAGAACGCGAAGCGCAAATTGATCGCGTATCGCGTGAATGCGACCGTGACCCTAAAGTTAAAGGATTTCGCCAAGCTCGCGCCGATTCTGCAACAGCTCGCGGACAGTGATATTACTGACAATCAATCCGTGAACTATACTCTGGAAAGCATTGACGCCGCGAAAGCCAAGGCGGTTGAAGATGCATACCGACGGGCTCGTGAGTCGGCTGAAGTCGTTGCAAAAGCCAGCGGCCGCAGCCTTGGGGAACTCAGCTACGCATCGGTGGACACGTTCGAAAACATCCGTGCAATTCGTCCAATGATGCTAACCCTCCCCAGAATGAACGCCCAACTGATGCAGCCCGCTCCGACGGAGGAGTTTTCGGCGCAAAACATTACGGTGACGGCGCACGTGAACGCCATGTTTACGCTGAAATGAATCTCTGCCGAATAGAAAGCTATTTTGGCAGACGGCTCGCATCGAGAGTTACGTCTCGTTGAATGACCATTTCGATGGACGTTCCAACATCCATCTTCACGTCGTTGCCACGACTCAACAAGGCGATGGCAGCACCCGTTGCGCCTCCGATGCCGGCACCGATACCTGCGCCCATCCTGCTTCCGGCACCGAGGGCCCCGATTAGCGCTCCGCCTTCTGCGCCTTTTAAGCCGTCATCCGCGGCCTTGCCCGCTTTTTCGCCCTTCTGGCTGTCTTCGCGCACCGTGCCTTCGTCGTCCTTCACATCAGCTTTGTCTACTCCTGGGGCGTTCTTTAACGCGCCCGGCATCACAACGGTATAGCCGCTGGGATAGATGAGGGTAGTAAAGTGCATCAGAACTTCGGCGCGTCCCTTAAGCCTGCCCGCGCGTTGAATGTGAGTGATTCTGCCTTGCACATAAGTTCCTGGAGGAATCAGCACGCGATCATTTATTACGACAGGAAATGTCGTCTCTGCGTAAACGGCATCGCCTTCGCGGCTCCCCTTGGTGGAGATGGCATGCTTCAACACCACCGGAACTTTTGTGCCGGAGGGAATAACCAGTTGGTTCGAACTAATCGAGGGAGTCGGCGTTGCAGCCGACGCAGCTGCAATTTCCGGATGTGACGGACTTTGTGCCGAATTCCCGGATGATGCAGTAACACCCGATTGGCCGGCCGCGAAGGGAGCCAGCAATAGCAAGGTCACAAGAACGCGCATGGTACACCTCCGAATCGTTTGCAGAATTACGCCTGGGGGCACTTCCCGTAAAAATAGGATGCAAGCTGGACGCGAAAAGGTTAGTTATTCCGCCACAGAATGCTAACTGCCAACGCGCCTCGCCTGGCCTTCCCGGACATTGCCCATAAACTGCGACTGTAATCGTTGAGCGCACAGCTCTCCGCACACGTATAAAGTCCCTTCGCGGGCCGCGATGTCTTCGTCCCACGGACACAAATACAGCACGGGACGGTTGAATTCACCGAATGACGTCCAGACCAACCACCAGCGGTCGCTATTTTGCTTCAGAGCTCCGCAGTTCGGCCCCGCGCAACGATAAAAGAAACTGGGTATCGGGAAGTTTGAATTTCGAGGTTCGATCACAATGGCCTTCTGAATGAAAGGTCTGAAACCAGATTTGCGGACCTATTGTAGCGGATGGCATTTTTCGCCGCACCGGCACCGATAGGCTATTTATAGATTAAGTACTTCTGCCGTTGCTGTTGAAAGTCATTGAGTGGCCCCATCCAGTCTTCGGCGATGCGGCGCGGGTCTTGGCCATTCGATATGGCATCGTAAACGGACTGATTCAATAGAAGTTCGATCATTCGCCGCATCTCATATTGTTGCGCATACAACTTATGCAAAGCGGAAGCGAGCTCAATGCCGAGTTCAGGGCTGTCAAACGCATTCCGATCCGTGACTACGATGTTGACGCCTTCGCATTTCTGATTCGCGTAATTGCTAGCCGTGGGCGTGAAGGTGACAGGAATAAATCGCACTCCCGATATGTTCCGTGCATTGAGATAGCTGGCAAATTCGCGGCTCTTTATCCAGGGCGCGCCAACAACTTCAAACGGCGTATCTGTCCCCCTGCCCACGGAAATGTTGGTGTATTCAACAAGACCTACGCCGGGATAGAGTGTGTTTTGCGTAAGGCTGCGCAGATTTGGCGAAGGGTCTATCCATGGCAAACCTGTCGAGTCATACCAATCGGCGCGCATCCATCCATCCATTGGCACCACTACGAGATGGGCATTGATGTTGTGTTCCGCGTTGAACATTCTGGCTAACTCGCCCATCGTCATTCCATCTCGGACGGGGATGTGGTCATAATTTACAAAACTCTGCCGTCCAACGTCAGGAATTGGACCCTGCACAAAAGCGCCTGTAATAGGATTGGGCCGATCCAGCACAACGATCTCGATTCCAGCTTTAGCCGCCGCCTCCAGAAAATAGCCCAGTGTTGTCTCGTAGGTATAAAAATAGGTGCCAGCATCTTGGATATCTACGACAACCGTGTCGAGCTTTTTAAGAATTTCCAAAGATGGCCTGCGCGCGGCATCCGTTCCTCCGTAAACGCCATAGACGGGAACTCCGGTTGCCGAGTCTCGCGAGTTGCCCACTTGAACCGTATCGAGCGTACCCGTAACGCCGTGCTCGGGGCTGAAAATCGCTTGCAGAGAAATGCCAGGCGCATGAGCGAGAACGTCAATGGTGCGTTGTCCCTGAGAGTCCACTCCGGTCTGATTGGTTAGTACGCCGACTCTTCGCTTCCCCGTCGGCGATTGAAGCACGTCGAAGTTATGCGCTTCCAAGACGTCAATGCCTGCCTGAACCGAAGCATTTCTTGCTGGCAGACGTTGGATCGCTTCTGTCTCGTTGTATCCGGTTAAGCTTTTTGAGCGCAGATCATTTTTTTCAGCGACACTTAATTCAAGCTTCGAGGCTGCGGCGGTCGCGATCTTCGAGCGCAATGCGATCGCACTCCCGTTTCCACGTGGATGAACGGCATTTGTCAGCACAATAATGAAAGTGCGCGTTGTGGGATCAATCCATAATGAAGTACCTGTAAAACCTGTATGTCCGAACGAGCCGACAGGCAGCAGGCTTCCACGATTGCTGGAGAAGGGCGAATCAATGTCCCATCCGAATCCGCGCAGAACGTCTGAAGTAGGAGGCTGCTGGGGCGTGGTCATTTTCTTCACTGTTAGTGGCGAGAGAATCGAACTGCCTTGAAGCAGCGCGACCGCAAACTTCGATAAATCATCGGCGGTCGAGAACAAACCAGCCTGCCCTGCGACGCCACCCATGCGTCGAGCTGTGGGATCATGCACAATCCCCCGCAGCATTTTGCCGCGCTCATCGTATTGCGTAGGGGCGATTTTTGGTATCCACGATGCGGGGGGTAGAAAACGGGTGTGTGTCATCCGTAGAGGGCGGAAGATATTTTTCTCGCAGTAATCTTCCAAAGATTCGCCGGAGACTTTTTCGATGAGAGCGCCGAGCACAAGGAAGTTGACATCGCTGTAAAGGAATTTCGAGCCGGGAGGGAAGATCGGTTTTAAGGCACAGGCCATTTGATATGCAGCATCGCGGCCTTCCCACGATTGTCCGAGATCCAAGTCGGGCGGCAAGCCTGAGAAATGGGTAAGCAATTCGCGGATCGTAATGTCCTCTTTACCGTTCTGCGCAAAGTCCGGAAGATATTTCGCCACGGGATCGTTGACACGAATCTTTCCCTTTTCAACCAGTTGCATGATCGCTGTTGTGGTCGCGACTACCTTGGTGAGGGATGCCAAGTCAAATATTGTGCCCACGGTCATCAATTCACGGCGAGGCTCAAGCGCGCGATACCCGAAGGCCCTGCGATAAATGACTCGACCGTTGTGCCACACAAGGACCACTGCGCCTGGAATTTCATGATCGTGAATAGCGTCCAGAACGATTCCGTCAAGAACTTTGAGGGGCGCTGTGCGGCTGGCCACCTTTTTGACTGCGCCCGAACCAGGCGTACACAGCAAACATGCCACTACCATCAACTGGCACAAACACCGGTGCGTGCGCGAATTTGTGACTGGTGAGGTAATGCTTCGACTTTACACAAGTAGCGGCAGGTATCTCAAGAAATCCGGACTGATGTGCCGTGTTCGCAAATGCCCGGCTGGAATCTCTCTGCTACCATCTTTCTCAGCTTTGCGAACTAATCGCGTGGCACAAGGGTTTCCAGGTCCTGCAAATTCTCTATGGTTGCTGTTTCCAAGACTCACGAGTTGTTTCCGGCTGCGTATGATGAGCAGGATTCTGTATTCGTCGCCCCATTCGAAATTTTGAGGAAGGCGATAACGGATCAGGTGTTTCCATGCGCCGCGGCGGCGATTCTGTATCGTGGAAAACTAGCGGGATTAAAGTCACTTGGAAGATTTACTTACGACTCAAATTCTCCTGAAGTAACCACGAACACTATTTTTGATTTGGCTTCGGTTTCGAAAGTGGTAGCGACGACGACGATGGCAATGATTCTGTACGAGCGCGGCCTGCTTGATCTGGAAATCCCAGTTGTTGCGATTGTGCCAGAATTTGCTGGTCCGGATTCGCGGCGTAAAGATGTGACCGTTCACATGTTGCTGGCTCATTCATCGGGATTGCCCGCTTACGACAAGCTCTTCCAACGTGCACCAAACAGAGACGAACTGCTGGCGCTCGCATTCACTACAAAGCTCACAGCCGATCCGGGGACGCGGGACGAATACAGCGATATCGGATTCATCATCCTCGCATCGCTGCTGGAACGCATTGCCGACGAATCGCTCGATCGCTTTTGTCAACGGGAAATCTTTGGCGCCCTTGGCATGGCTCACACTATGTTCAATCCGCCCCTCGCGTTGCGCTCCCAAATTCCGCCAACCGTTGACGACCGCACCTTTCGCCATCGCGTGATCCAGGGCGAAGTGCAGGATGAAAATGCCAGCTTGCTTGGTGGAGTGGCCGGACACGCCGGAGTGTTCTCTACCGTGGCTGATATGGCGATTTTCGCAAATACAATGTTGCAGGGCGGCCCGCCTCTCGTTCGTCCGGAAACACTGGCCCTCTTTACCCGCCGTGTAACATCACCGCAAGGAACTTCGCGAGCACTCGGATGGGATACGCCTTCTTCTCCTTCTCAATCCGGAAAATATTTTCCTCAAACTTCATTTGGACATCTTGGATATACCGGCACATCACTGTGGGTAGATCCTGATCATCAGCTTTCGGTGATCTTGCTGACAAATCGGACCTGGCCGGATTGCAACAATCAGCGAATCAAAGAAATAAGGCCGGCGTTTCACGATGCCGTTTTCGAAGCAGTGGGTCTCGAGGCTGCTCTTTGAGAAAGCGCACTAGAGCACAACCCAAGCTGAGCCGGCTTGCCACGGAACAATCAAATCCCGCGTCCGCCGATCTCGACCAAAAATCATCGCTCGAAATTGTACGAATAATGAATGCGGAAGATGCGAAGGTCGCGGCGGCGGTAAAACAGGCACTGCCACAGATCGCAGAGGCCATTGACCTGATCGCGGACTCGCTGAGAAACGGCGGACGCCTGATTTACATCGGAACAGGCACCAGCGGCCGAATCGCCGCGCTGGATGCCGCGGAATGTCCGCCAACATTCAATGCCAATCCGAAGATGGTTCAGTTCATAATCGCCGGAGGACCTAAGGCATTGGGGGCTGCGGTTGAATCGAATGAGGATTCCGCCAAGCTCGGTGAATTCGAAATCGCCAAGAGAAAGCCCGGGAACAATGACGTGGTCGTTGGAATCGCCGCAAGCGGGCGTACTCCTTTTACCATCGCGGCTGTGCGGTACGCCCGGCGAAAGGGCGCGAAGACCATCGCTGTCGTCTGCAATCCGAATTCTGAATTGGAAGCGGCTGCTCACATTGGAATCGTGGTTGAGACCGCACCCGAGGTGATATCGGGATCTACTCGAATGAAGGCGGGCACGGCGCAAAAAATGGTGCTGAACATGCTTTCCAGTGGGGCTTTTGCGAGGATGGGATATGTTTATGGAAACCTCATGGTCAACGTGCGCCCTAAAAATGAGAAACTCGCGGCGCGAGCAGTAACGATACTGGAGCGCGCGGCGAATATCCCCCACGCAAAAGCCAAGAAGGCACTGAAGGCGTCTGATGGCAGCGTTCCAGCCGCGCTAGTAATGTTGCGAGCCGGAGTTGGGTTGGGTGAAGCGGAGGACGCGCTGGAAACGGTGTGCGGAAATGTACGCCAAGCGATTGCTCGCGCCCGGGACAACTCGGCGAAGTGAAGTGCTGGAGGGCCGTGCCCTCTCGATTACCCTTTCACTCCACGATTCAAACCTTTCCCCGCTAAAATAGAGGCCGGGCAATTGCGCATATGGACAAATTTGTAATTCGTGGCGGCAATCCGTTGCTTGGAACTATTCGAGTGAGTGGGGCGAAAAATGCCGCGCTGCCCTGTATGGCTGCTGCTCTTCTCACGGAGGAGCCGGTTATCCTGGAGAATATTCCCCAGGTTCGCGATATCGAGACCACGCGCAAATTGCTCGAGGCTATGGGAGCGGAGGTTGAATTAGGTTACGGCCGCGCTCAACATCGCACGACAATTTGTTGCCGAACGCTCGCTGCCCCGGAGGCTTCTTATGAATTGGTGAAAACCATGCGGGCGTCCACGCTTGTTCTTGGCCCGCTGGTCGCGCGTTGCGGAACTGCTCGCGTTTCTTTGCCCGGAGGGTGCGCGATCGGCGCGCGTCCCATTGACATGCATATTAAGGGCCTGGAAGCTTTAGGAGCGCATATTTCGCAAGAACACGGTTATGTGGAAGCCACGGCGAAGAGATTGAAAGGCGCGGAAATTGTTTTCGACAAGATAACTGTCACAGGAACCGAAGACTTGCTAATGGCCGCCGCGCTCGCGGAAGGTGAATCGGTGATGCGGAACTGTGCTCGCGAGCCCGAGGTGGTTGATTTAGCGGATTTGCTGAACAAGATGGGTGCGCGAATCGAGGGCGCTGGAACGTCCCTTATTCGCATACAAGGCGTTGAGAAGCTGCATGGCGCGAAGCATCGTATCATTCCAGACCGCATAGAAGCGGCAACGTTCATAATCGCGGGCGCGCTCACCGGAGGAGATCTCAACGTGTCCGGTTGCGAGCCCCATCATCTTTCCGTATTGCTGGACAAATTAAATGAAGTCGGTGTAAAAACCGCCCCGGGAGTTGAGTCGGTTCGTGTCATGGGCGACGCACCGTTCAAAGCAGCTGATATCGCGACTGAGGAGTATCCGGGCTTTCCGACCGATATGCAGGCGCAGTACATGGCGCTCGCAACGCAAGCGGATGGAACATCGGCAATCACCGAGAATATTTTCGAAAATCGCTTCATGCACGCGCAGGAATTAGTCCGCATGGGAGCGAATATCAAGATTGAGGGACGAAGGGCTGTCGTTCGTGGAAAGACTCCATTGAGCGCGGCGGCAGTGCTTGCATCGGATCTGCGAGCATCCGCGTCGCTGGTCTTGGCAGCGCTGGTGGCCGATGGAGAGACCATTATTGACCGCGTTTACCACATTGACCGCGGATACGAACACATTGAAGAGAAATTGCGCGGAGTGGGAGCACAGATTCGCCGAATCGGAGATATGTTCCGCGCCTAGCGTATTAATGCTTGCTTTCGGCCCATTTCCACGCACTCGAAACGATCTCATCAAGCGAGCGCTTCGCCTTCCAATTCATTAATTTCTCCGCCCTGGTCGGATCCGCAACCAATGACGGCGGATCTCCAGGCCGCCGTGGGGCCATGTGGCTCGGAACTTTTCGGCCCGTGACTTTCTCAATAGTCGAGACGACTTCCTTTACGGAGTACCCTTGCCCGGTGCCCAAATTTAAGGCTGTCGAATTCTCGTTATTCAAATACTCCAACCCCAACACATGCGCTTCCGCGAGATCGCTCACGTGGATGTAATCGCGTATGCAGGTTCCATCCGGGGTCGGGTAATCATCTCCAAATATCTGCAACGCAGGCCGTTTGCCTTTGATTGCTTCAAACGCGGCGGGAATCAAATGGGTTTCCGGATCATGCATTTCCCCGATTTTTCCATTCTCATCCGCCCCAGCTGCGTTGAAATAGCGGAACGCTACAAAACGTAGGTCGTAAGCTTTGGCATAAGCTTCCAGCGCAAATTCAAAAGCCAGCTTGGAAGACCCATAAGGGTTCACCGGCAAACGAGGGTTGTCTTCGGTCATTGGCACTTTAGCCGGCACACCATAGACTGCGCATGTGGACGAGAAAATAAATTTGCGGACCGGGGAGTCCATGACGGAATTCAGCAGCGACATACTACTGAGCAAGTTGTTTTGAAAATACTTCCGGGGATTTTCAACAGACTCGCCGACATATGCATGCGCAGCGAAATGCATTACAGCCTCTACACGCTTGAGGATAGGCTCAAGCTTTCTAGCGTCCGCGATATCTCCGACCACAAGCTCGAACCCTTCTGCGAGGATTGGATACCCCGTGGAGAGACTGTCATAAATGATAACCTCATGCCCTTTTCGCCGAAGAGCGTGCGCCGTATGGCTTCCGATGTACCCAGCTCCTCCCAAGACTAAAATCGCCACCTTTTGCCCTCCAAGGGAAGATTAGATAATAACCTCTTGCGGAACTGCGCGGCGGCGAGAACTTAAACGTGAAAGTGGAAAGGAGCGGAAATAGTTATCCGGACTCAGCAGGATGAACTGCGTAGCCCGGATAAAGGAGAAACGCTCAACGAAGAATTTAAAACCCTCAAACTCCTGCGCTACCTCTGCGAGAGAGGTGAGTGATCAACGTGATCACAAAAAACACAAGGAAGACAAAGAACAAAATCTTAGCGATTCCAGCGGCGGCAATGGCCACTCCACCGAACCCGAAAATCGCAGCGACAATCGCCACTACCAGAAAGACAAGCGCCCAATAAAGCATGATGGTCTCCTTTTCCGGCTATGCTTAATTCCAACTTCGCAGCCAGCATAAACGAACTGACGGTCCACTGGCGATCAGGCTGACAATGTATTCCACAGGACTAAAACATGTATGAAAGCAACGAATCAAGCTGCGCTTTGGCCACTCGAAACTGGTCCTTGCAATAGCTTACGCAGGCCGTTCGCATTGGTAATAGCATGACCGCCAACATCGTTGTTGAGTACACGTACACATGCTTTAAGAATGCATCTGAAGATGCGCCTCTTTTTTTTGGGCGTGAACACGTCCAGAATAGACAGTTCTGCCCAAAATAACGGTCGAATAGAGCGCGCAACATCAACTGTATCTCCTACATTAGAAGGGAGGATGCTGTAGCGCTGCAGCATCACGCTCAAACGGAAAATGGACATCTTCGCCAACGCTGTTCGCATCACAGCACGTTTGCAAAACTTCTCCTAGGTTGGGAACTTTCTTTTGTCACGCACTCATCAGAACCAGAAATTACTGCTGCGATCTCAATCGAAACTCTTTCGCTGCTTTTGGTGCGCCATTATTCTGATTCCCTTTCAAATAAACTCGTTCGGCCAGGCTTCCTATCAAGGACAAATCGTAAGTTCAATTGGTGTAATTGCAGACCCGCGTATGGATGTTGAGAAACTACGCCCGTTGATTTCGCAGCAGACAGGAAAGCCATTCTCCTCGGCTGATATCAAATCCAGCAGTGAGGCGCTGAAGAGGGCAGGTAACTTTACTAAGGTTTCTATTGATGTGGAACCCGAGGCGGCTGGCTTACGGGTAAATTTCATACTTGAGCCAGCATATTACATCGGCATGGTGCACTTTCCTGGGGCGACCAAACTTTTCCGGTATACCCGTCTTCTTCAGGTCGTTAATTTCCAAGACGAAGAAGCTTATGACAAGTCTCAACTTCCTGGGGAAGAAAAGCTGCTACTGGACTTCTTCAAGGCCAATGGTTTTTTTGCGGCCCGAATTCACAGCGAAGCGGAACTGGACGACACTCACCGAATCGCCAATCCAATTTTTCACATCGAGCTTGGGAAACGGGCGCGGATTGGCGCGATAAATATCCAGGGAACGCCTTCCAACGAACGCAGTGCACTCTTACATTCGGTGCAGGGTCTACGGGCACATTTATTTGGCGGATTGTTGAAACCCGGCAAAACATATACCGCCGCACGAATCAAATCAGCTACCGCCCGGCTAAAGGGATATCTCGCGAAGCAACGTTACCTTGCCAACCGAATCGTTTTCGAGCCGCCGCAATATCACCCCGACACCAACCGGGCCGATATTTCCATGACGGTGAAAACGGGTCCGGTCGTCAATGTTAAGACAACGGGGGCAAGGCTTTCCTTCATTCCCTGTCTTTCAAATCGCGAGGTAAAGAAGCTGATTCCGATTTACAGCGAAGGATCGGTGGATCGTGATTTGGTTGATGAGGGAGAACGAAACCTGGCCAACTACTTCCAGAAAAAGGGTTATTTCGACGTTAACGTTACGACCAATCTCCAGCACGACAATAACAACGTGACGATCACTTACGCCATAAATAAAGGGAGAAAACACAAAGTAGACAACATTGTGATTGCTGGAAATCACCAGCTTTCAACCGCAGAGCTGTTGGCCGTCGTTCAGATAAAAAAGCACGACTTCCTATCCAGAGGTCTGTTCAGCCAGAAACTATTGAATGTCAGCGTTAAGAATATGGGAGGCCTGTACCACGATACGGGCTACGAGGATGTAAAGGTAACCCCTGCGGTCGTGGACCACGAGCCGAAAATTGATGTCACTTTCCAAGTCGAAGAGGGCACGCGCACCCTTGTTGACGATGTGGAGATTAAAGGCAATCACCATTTATCAATCGCGAACCTTAAGCCGAAAGACGGCTTTAACGTGCTCGCGGGTACTCCGTTCTCGCCCAGTAGAGTTTCGAAAGACCGCAGCCAAATACTGGTGAAATATCTTGATCTGGGTTATCTGAACGTGGATGTTAAGACTCAAATCACCCGGCGCCCTGAAAACCCGCACAGGGTGGACATAACATTTCTTATCAGTGAACATCAGCAGGTTCGTGTCAAAGACGTCGTTCTCATTGGGCAGCAAGTCACGCGGCCAAGGCTCATCAATGAAACTGCCAATATTTCTGCTGAGACTCCTCTGAGCCAGGAAAAACTTCTGCAAGCGCAAAGTGATCTTTACAACCTTGGCATTTTCGATTGGTCAAGCGTAGGCCCGAAGAAAGAGATTGCTGACCAGACGGACGAGGAGGCGCTGATCAAGGTACATGAAGCGAAACGCAACTCGATAACCTATGGCATCGGATTTGAAGCGACACGTCGCGGGGGCAGCGTGCCAAGTGGAACTGTCGCTATTCCAAGTTTGCCCACTATCGCGGCGAGCACAAATAACATCGTTCCAAGCCAGGCTACATTTGTTAGTCCTCGGGGATCAATTGAATACACTCGCAGAAACTTCCGCGGACTTGGCGAAACCGGTGAAATATCACTGCTTGCATCGCAATTGGATCAGCGCGCCCTTGCATCCTATAGCGATCCTCATTTTCGCAACACCCAGTGGAGCGCATTGACTACGTTTTCTCTCGAACGGACGACGGAGAATCCTTTGTTCGCCGCCAGGCTGGGCGATGGCGCTTTCCAATTGGAGAGGATTTTGAATCAGGCCAAGACTACACGGTTGCAGATTCGATATGACTTCAACAAGACGCGTCTTTCTGAGTTACTGGTACCCCAATTAGTTTTGCAGCAGGACCGCAATGTCAGGCTGGCAACGGTGTCGGCGACGTTAATTAAAGATACCCGCGACAAGCCTCTCGACGCACATCACGGAGTCTATGGAACGGTGAATCTTGGAATTACTCCGACTGCATTCGGCTCAAGCGCAAATTTCGCAAAACTCTATGGGCAGTACGCCTATTACCATCCGATCGGCGGAATGGTTTGGGCGAATAGTATTCGGCTGGGATTGGCCAAACCGCTCGCCGGCAGTTTTGTGCCAACCAGCCAGCTTTTCTTTACTGGCGGCGGCGATAGCATTCGCGGGTTTCCTCTGAATGGCGCAGGCCCACAGAGGCTGGTACCGTTCTGCGCGCCCGGCACCGCACCGAGCGCGTGCACCAGCGAAATTACAGTCCCGGTGGGCGGAGAACAGCTTTTTATTGTTAACTCCGAACTCCGTTTCCCGCTACACCTCACCATAGACATCTTAAAGCCGCTCGGCGCTGTAGTTTTCTACGACGGAGGCAACGTTTACAGCCGAATCAATTTCAACCAATTTGTTAGCGACTATACCAACACAGTGGGAGTCGGGCTACGTTACGCGACTCCGATTGGACCTGTTCGAATAGATCTCGGACGCAATTTGAATCCAGTGCCTGGCGTCGGTTCAACGCAGTATTTCATCACGCTTGGACAGTCATTCTAGGAACTTAGTTATGAGATGGAAACGGATTATCGGCTGGGCTGCTGGAATCATCATCAGTTTGCTCGTTGTTGTATTTGTGGCCGGGTACTTCGTACTAAGAAGCCGGGCTTTTCATCAATATGTGCTCGCGAAAATTGTGCAACAAGGCAGCGAAGCCACGGGCGGAAAGGTTGAGGTCAGTAATTTTGATTTCCGCATTTCCACGCTTACTGCTCATGTATACGGTTTTACCATTCACGGGACAGAGCCACGCACTGAGAAGCCGCTTCTCCATGTGGATAAGATCACGGTTGGATTGAAAATCTTATCGGTACTGCATCATCGCGTGAATCTGAGCGAGTTGCTCATTGAGCATCCGGTCGTGCACATCGTCGTGGACAAAAACGGGCGGAACAATATCCCGGTTCCGAGTGCGCCCAAAACTAAAAGCTCGGAGACAAACGTTTTCGATCTTGCCGTTGGCCATGTGCTTCTAAATAACGGCGAGATGGATTACAACGACCGAAAGATCCCGCTCAACGCCGACGTTCGCGATCTCAGAGCCGAAACCCATTTCAAATCTTTAACGACAAGCTATGCCGGCTCGATTAGCTATCATGACGGGCACATACAGTATGCTGGTCTGGCTCCGCTTCCCCACGGCCTCGATGCCCAATTTAGCGCCACGCCCTCTACTCTGAGTTTGCCGTCTCTTGCTTTAACCGTTGGCTCCTCGAGGGTTTCCCTGCAAGCGAACGTCAGCGACTACAACAATCCAAGAGTAACCGGAAGTTACAACATTCTGATTCACATTCAGGACGTTGCAGGACTAGCGCCCGAGACCGCACCGTCGGGAGATGTTTCGCTGTCCGGTAATCTGACCTACCAGGGAACGCCGGGCCATCCCTTCTTAAGAGATGTCGTGGTGAACGGGCAACTTGGTAGCAATTTTCTGAGAATCTCTTCATCGCAAGCTCACATCGAGCTGCGAAGACTCAAGAGCAGTTATCAACTCGCTAACGGAAATTTTCATACTCGTGACTTTGCCGTTGACTTATTGAACGGCCGATTAACAGCGGCTCTCGCGATTCAGCATCTGGATACAAATCCAATGTCGCAACTGCGAGCATCATTGAGCGGAATTTCTCTGCAAGCCGCGAAGGCTTCGATGAGTAACAGCTCAACTAACGCGATTCCATTGACCGGCACGTTGCGAGGTACCGCCGATGCTTCATGGATCGGCGCAATGAAGAATTTGCAAGTGCGATCGGATTTGGATATTCGAGCGGCGGCCACAAGTTCAAGGGCGAGTGGAACCTCGCCAATTCCCGTAAATGGTGTTGTGCACGTACAGTACGACGGGCCTCAAAATATTATTACCGTTCGTCAAACTTCGATTCGCACTCCTGGATCTTCGATCTTGGCCGACGGTCAAATCAGCAACCATTCCAATCTAACCGTCCAGGCAAGCTCCACAGACCTGCACGAACTGGCAATGCTCGCGACCATTGTGCAGAGTGCGAGCGCAAAATCAAACGCTAAGATACAACAACCAATGAACATATCGGGGGCTGCAACTCTGAACGCGGTGGTCAAGGGATCATTAACAACGCCGATTGTCAGCGCTCAACTGAATGCCCAACATTTGACGATAGATGGAAACGACTGGCGCACGCTCACTCTCACGGCGCGGGCGAGTCCGTCTGGAGTGTCTATTCAAAATGGCAATTTAATTAGTACGCGGAGGGGACAGGTATCGTTCTCCGCAAGCGCTGGGTTGCGCAACTGGTCCTATATAAACTCGGACCCGATCACGGCAACTGTCTCGGTTAAGCAAATGCCGGTGGCGCGGCTCGCACAGCTTGCGCGCTTGCAATATCCTATTGATGGCAATCTGTCTGGTGATATTAGTCTTCGCGGAAGCGAGTTGAATCCCATTGGCAGCGGCTCTTTGCGCCTTACGCAGGCGCGCGTGGTGAATGAGCTAATTGAAAACCTGGCCGTTCAGTTTCACGCCTCAAATGGAACCATCAATTCGACGTTGAATGTCAGCCTGCCTGCTGGGTCCGCCACGGCTGATCTCACATTCGTACCGAAAAGCAAAGAATACAAATTCAAGCTGGATGCTCCCGGAATTGTGCTGAGCCGTTTGCAGACAATACAAGCGAAAAATCTCTCTTTGAACGGGACGCTAACGGTTTCGGCGAGCGGAGAAGGAACGCTGGACAATCCGACGCTGACCGCGACAATTCAGGTACCCGAACTTCAGCTTCGCCAAAACTCTGTTAGTGGAATCAAGGCAGAGCTAAGCGTCGCAAACCATCGCGCAACTCTGCTGCTGAGCTCAGATGTCGCGCAATCCACGGTTCGGGCACACGGGGTCGTGAATTTAAACGGCGATTATTACACTGAGGCAACAATTGATACCAGCAAAATTCCGCTGGACCCTCTGCTCGCGATGTATGTTTCAAGTCTGCCCAATGGATTTCAAGGGGCGACCGAACTTCATGCCACTTTGAAAGGTCCTCTCAAGGACAAGGCTCGTATCGAAGCACACATTGTGATTCCGACGCTTACGGCTTCGTATCAGACCTTGCAGGTTGCGAACTCCGGGCCTATCCGGTTGGATTATGCGAACTCTGTAGTGGAGATTCAACCTTCCGAGATCAAGGGGACTGACACCGAACTCCGATTCCAAGGGCGATTCCCGATAGCGGGCGCGGAACAGATAAGCGCGATTGCAAAAGGCTCCGTTGATTTGCGGCTATTGCAGATCATTAGTCCGGACGTGAAGAGTTCGGGAACAATTGCGCTTGACGTGAACACGCAAGGCACAGTCGGACATCCAACTGTGCACGGTCAAATACAACTCAAAGAAGCCTCGTTCCACACTGCGTCTGCACCGCTCGGCCTCGGACATGCTAATGGAATTTTTGACATAGGAACCAACCAATTACGCATCACCAAATTTACCGGGCAGGTCGGAGGCGGCGAGGTTTCTGCGGGGGGAACGATCACATATCGTCCCCAAGTTGCATTCAATATCGCATTGAGCGCGAAATCCGTTCGTCTGCTTTACCCAGAGGGGCTGCGGACGGTACTGGATAGCAGTCTGGATTTTACGGGCAATAGAAACGACGCCACACTGGAAGGTCGCGTTCTAATTGACAGCCTGTCGTTCACTCCCGACTTCGATATGGCAACTTTCATGGGGCAATTCACGGGAACGAGCGTCCCGCCGGCGAATCAGACTTTTGCCGATTCCGTAAAATTGAATATCAGTATTCAGTCCACAGGTGAGCTCTCAGCAGCGAGCTCGCAGGTCAGCTTAACAGGACAGACAAATTTGCGAGCGATTGGCACCGTAGCAAATCCTGTGATTGTGGGCAGGGCGGATCTCGAGTCCGGCGACGTGTTTTTTCTCAATAACCGTTATCAGTTGCAGCGAGGAATCTTTACATTCAACAACCCCAATCAAACCGAGCCAACCGTTAACCTTGCCGTCACGACAACGATTCAACAATACAATCTGACGATCAACGTGAATGGGTCCATTGACAAACTTCAAACCAGTTATGTTTCCGATCCGCCGCTTTCGACCGTGGACATAATTAACCTCGTCGCACGCGGCGAAACCGCTCAACAGGCCGACAGCACAAATTTAAGCGCAAACTCTTTGATTGCGCAGGGTGTGGCGAGCCGCCTCAGCAGCGGGGTACAGAAGCTTGCGGGACTTTCGAGTTTGTCCATTGACCCATTGCTAGGCGGCAATAATAGCGACCCATCGGCTCGGATCGCGATACAACAAAGATTGTCGAAGAATTTTTTCTTTACCTTCTCAACCGACGTAACCCAACCCCAGAGCGAAATCGTCCAGGGAGACTATCAGCTCAGCAAACGCTGGTCGGTAAGCGTGAATCGTGACGCTTCGGGAGGCGTTGCAGTTGATGCCAGGTTCCACACAAACTTTTAGGCGCTCCCGCCTTTTTTTAGTGCGGTGATCGGTATCCTCCACCTCGAGGTCGCATACAGGATTCTCTGTATGGCGGTAAGGCCCGTCCTGTCTTAGCTTAAACGTTCTCAATCGTCTTAAGCTTTTGAATTGTTGCCTTTTGCCATATTCCCGCAGGGCGGGATTCCGAATCATTAAATATTGTTTACACTATCGTGCCATTGCGGCATTTTGTTCGGGCGTATAGGATTAGCCGGATTTTGTGTTTTTGCTGAAGGTAAATTCAGCCGCTT
Organism: uncultured Acidobacteriaceae bacterium; assembly: GCA_963720075.1. GTDB lineage: Bacteria > Acidobacteriota > Terriglobia > Terriglobales > Acidobacteriaceae > PALSA-188. Next base: position 812,349 of record CAVREG010000019.1, read on the forward strand.
TTATTTGTTAAGCAGCCATCGAAAGCAACCCTATGAATCTGGAAAGAACAATCTCATGCCAGCCCATCCCTGCGCATGTCAGGGTTTTAATCGTGGATGATCATGAAGTAATGCGAATGGGAATTCGCAATCTGCTTGAGGCCGTTCCAAACTGGAGCGTATGCGCCGAAGCCAGCAACGGAATTGAGGCGATAGAGAAAGCGCTTCAGTTTCTGCCGGACATCATTATCATGGACATCACCATGCCGGGAATGAATGGCATGGAAGCGGCGGGTGAAATTGCAAAATCAAGGGCAGATATTCCTGTGATTCTGTTTTCGCTGCATCTCTCTGAGGACTTGGCGAGCCACTTCGATCGAGGTGGGATTCGAGGGGCAGTGAGCAAGAGCGAGGCCGCTCGCGATCTGGTTGAAGCGGTCAGGAAAGTATTAGGTGGAGGAACGTTCTTCCCTGCCCAAACCGCGTCCGCCGTTTCCCATTAAACTTTGCGATTAGACAGGGCGGTTAAACGGCGAACTCGCCGCCGTTTGGGTGTCCGATCCACCAAAGTACTTTGGCTATAATCCGCCAGCCGGATGCGGATATGGGAGTGGATTCATACTCGCGGTTCTCGGGCACCAACACGTCAGTTTCGTCAAACCGCTGTAACCTGGAAACGATCAACCCTTGATCTTTGTGAGCGGCGACTACGATCTGTCCCCGGAGTTTCAGGCGATTGGTCTCTGAGGAATCCACCACCAAAATGTAACCGCTGTGAATCAATGGCATCATGGAGCGGCCATGCACTCTCAAGCAACTGGTGTTAGCCGGATTAGGACACCATCGGCTGGGCGCGGCCAGCATAGCCTCCGGCCGAGTCTGATCGAGGGCAATAGCAGGGTCACCTTTTCCCCCATGGGTCGCGACTATTACCGGGAGTAACGGAATTGCCACAAACTTATTCTTTTTGGATACGGAAGATACGCCCGCATGGACGATCTTCAATCCGGGAAGACGGTCCTTCCGCAAGCGGGAACGCACTGCCGGCAGCACTCGCATTAGATCCTCGCTGTGCAGGCCAGCACGATCCCAAAAATACCAGCACTCCGGGTCGCCGGTCAGGTTTCCCAGTAGAATATTAATGTTAGCGGGAGGTTCTTGCACGCCACGTTCCCAGCGGGAGACAGCCATTGCCGAAGAATTCAACTGGCGGCCGAGTTCGGTTTGACTGAACCCGAGGCGGCGCCGAAGAGTACCGATTCGTCCCGCCCACTCTCTTTGCTCTTCTCTTGAGGCGAGTTTTCTTATTCGACTCATGAAACTGCTATACTGTAACTGGTTTGATTAACTCATTTGTTAATTCGATCCATTGCCATTTGCGACGTTACCACGAATGACAGTGCAGCGAAAGGATGTCATGTATCATGACAATACTAGCACAGACTCTGATCTAATTGCACTGTCGCCCCAGACTCTTTACCGCGGCTTGTATGTACGGGTTGCCCGCAAGCTGGGTGTTGACCCTTCTTATGTGAGCCGCGTGGCCCGCGGCGAGCGCCAGTCGCCAGAAGTAGAGAGCGCTCTTACCCAGGAAATTGGGCAGATTTCCAAAAAACTTCGTCACCCAGCGACCGCTCAAACTCAGGGATTAAAAGAAAGACGCCGCAACAAACGCCTTGGTTTTTTTGTGGGACAAAGAAAACGCCTCTTGCGCCAGCAATGGCTGCAATACACTCAGGCGGACCCAAATATCAGGCGGATCAAGCTTTCCAGCAGCAGCCGCGTGGAGCCCGTGATTCCCATCGTGAACGAAGCTTTGCATAGCATGAAATGTAGCTTGAAGGAGATTGCGTCAAAGCCAATGAAGGCCGCCGCATATCATGGTCGGCAGAGGCGCAAGCAGGGCTATAGCCCTACCACCCTGCTGGAAGAATACAATCTCATTCGCCGCTGTATCTATCATGTAGCTGCTCAAAACCTGGAGCGCATGGACCCACAGGTCTTAGTGGATGATCTTGGGCAGCTGGGCGAGGTGCTCGATTTCCAATCGCAAAGCGCGATCAGGGGGTTTCTGGGGCACGCCTGAATTTTGCCCGGAAACAAGCTCTTCAGAAGTCACCTCACAAAATTTCTATTTCTCCGTCGGCGTAGCAACTAGAAGAGCTAACGGGAACTCCACGAAGAGTGCGTCCGCTTGCAAAAGTGATCTCTCGCGCGAGGGATTGAGATGTTCCGCTGTGAAAACATTACGGTAAGTTCGTTTTTGGCTGCGAGGAGGTAGTTCCACCCCGGTTTCGTTCCACCAATCTTGTGAGGCGTAAGATCCTACGTCCCCGCTAAATAATTTTGCGCAAAGACGAGGAATTACAACGATCAATTCGTTTCCCTCATAACGCCTGGCGAAAGCTAAAAGGTGTTTTGCCTTCGGCCCTTGCACATTCAGTGGAAGATAATCTCCGTTCAAGAATAATCGTGGCTGCTGCTGCCGTAGGGTCAAAGCTTTCCACGACAGATACATTTTGATTCGTCCGTCGCTCATGTGAGCGATTAAATCCTGCACGTGAGGTTTCAACCGATCCGCGGACTCCGGCCATTTCTGCATCTCCTGCAAGGTCCTCTGGCGGCGCGCGTAATCCACTGGGCGGCGATTATCTGGATCCACCAGGCTCAAATCCCACAACTCACTGCCTTGATAGAGATCGGGAACGCCGGGACAAGTGAGCTTAAGTAAGGTCTGCCCCAAACTATTAAGCATCCCAACGCTGGAGATGGAACGAGCGAAAGCAGCAAAACTTGTCAGGAACTCATTGTTCTCCCCGCCTCGGCACAATATTCCGTCCACAAATGCCATTACTGCTGATTCATAATTTGTATTCGGGTTCACCCAACTGCTTTTTTCTTTCGCCTCTCGAACCGCCTTTACCATGTAGGCTTTTATGCGGTCCCGGAACAAAGCATCAGCCGCAGGATTCTCTTCGAATGGCCAGGTCCCCACCAAAGTTTGATACAGCAGATATTCATCATTGCGCGACGGCGCCAAAACGTCATCCACCAGGCGTTTCTTGCCGTGGTTCCACTCTCGCCACTGCCTCAAAGCCTTTCCCCATTGGGCAGGTATTTCGGAGAGCACATTTATGCGCGCCCGGACATCTCCCGAGCGTTTTGTGTCGTGACTCGAAGTATCGAGCATGCTGTGCGGCCATGATTTGACGCGCTCCACCATTTCGGAATGGAATCTTTCGACTGATTCGCCGAACCGCCGTGGATCTCCTCCCACTTCGTTCAAGGAATCGAGCCTGTGATACCGGTAGAAACTCGTATCCTCCAAACCTTTGGCCATTACGGCACTTGTAAATTGCTGCGTCTTCATCGCGAATCGAATCACCCCGTCGAGGTAGATCTTGCCTTGAGCTTCCGCTTTGGTCAGAAGGAGCGCATCCTGAACGAAATCAAAAACACTGTGGTCGGAGCCCGGACTCTGACATTTAGCGCACTCGATCGCTTCCAAAATGTATTTTTGATCGGTTTCTGAAACATGTTTCCCCGAAATATAAGTTCGATAGACGGGGAAACAGGCAACGATCCTGCTGAGCGCATCACGCAGGCTATTGAGAGTGAAGTCACATGTATGACGATTGGCGAGAGCGATGCGAGTAAGGGCGTTCGCCAGCACATTCAGCTCACTTGCAAGAGCATTGTGCATTACGATTTTTTTGCTGCGATAGACAAGATTGTCGAAGTTGACCCTTACACCAATGAACATGCGGTAGATGCGATCCATCTTCCCGACCGATTCGGGGTCAACAAACAATCCATTGACCAGGTTTAAGAAGTCGTATCCTGTAGTCCCATCCACTGGCCAGTCTTTGGGAAGCTTTTCTTCGCCGGTGAGAATTTTCTCGATCACTACATAAGGGGGCTTGGAATTCGAAGTTGCCGCGACTTCAGACTTGAGCCCTTGCCGCAACCGCTCGAAGTATTGAGCAGGATCGTAAAGGCCGTCCGGGTGATCAATGCGCAGTCCATCAACTTTTCCCTGCTGAAGTAGATCGAGAACGAACCGGTGGGTGACTTCAAATACCGATTCGTTCTCCATGCGCAAGCCTGCCAGATCGTTAATATCGAAGAACCGGCGATAATTGATGTCATCCGCGGCCACGCGCCAATAGGCGAGCCGATAGGCTTGGACTTTGATCAACTCGTGGAGTTCGTCGAATGTCTTCGAATCGCCGGGGGTGCCATTCAGCTCGCGAACGTTCTGTTCGAGAAATCCTGAGATCTCCACTGATCTGCCGCACAATGCAGCGAGACGCCGCTTATGAATTTGTTTGTCACGAATGCGCTCCTCGCGCTGATTGGGAGATGTTTCACTGCGGCTGGGAAGGTGACTGAACGCCGCGATCAGACTTTGTAGCTCCAAAAAATCGTCCCGGTTGGCCGCTAACGTTTGCTCCAAACGTTCCAGCCCACGTCCGAGTATGCGGGGATACTCTCGTGGGTTCACTGGAAACTTGTGATCGTGATAGAGGATACTGAATTCGCCCTTTTCCCGGTCGAAGGTCAGTTTGAGTTCACCATTATCGAGAACTGTACCGTATTGATCGCCCAATATCGGAACCAGGATTTTCCCCTGCAATTCGTCTTTTAAGGGATCCCAATCTATATCGAAGAACCCGGCATAGTCCGATGCTTCACCGTTTTCCAGTACGTCGAGCCACCATACGTTATCGCTGCCCATCACACCCATGTGGTTTGGAACGATATCGAGAATCTGTCCCATGCCGTGTTCATGAAGCGCCGCGACAAACCGCTCAAACTCTTCGTCGCTGCCGATCTCGGGATTTAATTTGTTGTGATCAATAATGTCGTATCCGTGCGTGCTTCCGGGACGTGCCCTCAAGAATGGCGAAGCGTAACAATGGGAAACTCCAAGCGCCGCGAGATATGGCACGATTTCAGTGGCTTGCGCGAAAGTGAAATCGCGATTGAATTGCAGGCGATACGTTGAGAGTGGAATGCGAGTTTTCGTCATCGCTGAAGAAACCATGCAACGTGCCAGGGAAATAATTCAACCTGTGACGCGAGACTATCGGGCCTATTGCTGTATATTGTTTCTCCGGCCGGACGTCGAACTTGGCCTGCGGTTTCTTTCCCAAGATTAGCGGTCAAAGTGAGAGAGACTCCATCGTCGAGCTTCCAGTTTACTGTTGCGCTCGTCTTGCCAGTTACAACGAACGTGCCCGAACCCGCCCTCGCGTCTTTAAGGTGCGGGAGAATCGCCTTCTTCCGGATTGAGAGCAATTCACGATAAAAATTCAACCAGTCCCGGTGAGAGCTCTCCTCCGCGCTTTGCCAATCCAATTTCGAGCGCTCAAATGTTTCTTCTGAATTAGGGTCAGGAATCTGTGCCAATGTTTCAGACGAGCCAAACTTCTTAAATGCCGCGAACTCACTCCTGCGTCCATTCGTGATTGCGGCCGCGAGTTCCCCGGAAAAATCACAGAAGAATAAAAACGGCGTGCTCGCGCCAAATTCTTCTCCCATAAAAAGTAAGGGCGGTGACGGCGCAAGCAAAAGAATCGCCATCGCAGCTCTGAGCCCATCAACACTTGTCAGTTTCGAAATTCTTTCTCCAAAGGCGCGATTCCCGATTTGATCGTGATTCTGAAGAAAATTCACGAAGCACAATGGAGACAATTGAGCGCTCGGCTCGCCACGTCTCGCCCGGTGAAATTCTGAGTAGCCTCCCTGAAAAGCGAATCCTTCAGCCAGACAGCGACCAAGTTGCGAAATGGGATTAGCCCCATAGTCGCTGTAATATCCATCCGTTTCGCCAGTAAGCAGCACATGCAGGGCGTGATGAATATCGTCATTCCATTGCGCGTTATACCAGCGAATCCGCTGGCCATCCGCGCGGCTCAGATACTGTCCCTCGTTGTCCCCGTTTTCTAAAATCAAATGAACATGACGATCGGACCCAATCGCTCCGCGCACGGTCTCGGCCAACTCAACAAGAATGTCAGGCTTCGAATCATCCAGGATTGCGTGCACCGCATCGAATCGTAATCCATCGAAATGGTATTCCTGCAACCAGTAAAGCGCATTGTGGATGAAAAAATCCCTCACGACCCTGCTTTGGGGTCCATCAAAATTGATAGCTTCTCCCCATGGCGTTCGATGACGATCGGTAAAAAACTGCGGCGAATACGCATTAAGATAATTCCCGTCGGGGCCGAAATGGTTGTAAACCACGTCCAGAAATACCATCAGGCCCCTTGCGTGGGCTGACTGTATCAGTCGCTTTAGATCTTCGGGTCGCCCGTACGAACTATCCGGAGCGTAGGGCAACACTCCATCGTAGCCCCAGCTGCGCTTGCCAGGAAAATCCGATAACGGCATAAGCTCAATCGCAGTGATGCCGGTATCTTTGAGATAGTCCAGCTTCTTTTCAACGCCGGCAAAGGTTCCTTCTGGCGTGAATGCTCCGACGTGGAGCTCATAGATAACAGCCTCCTCCCACGGCCGTCCGCGCCAGCTTTCGTCGGTCCAATTGAAGGCGCACGGGCTTACGATCTCGCTTGGACCACGAGTGTCATGAGGTTGGAAGCGTGAAGCCGGATCAGGAACTTCCATTCCATCATTTATTTGATACCTGTACAGATTCCCCGCAGTGGCGGCATCCGTCGTCAGTTCAAACCATCCATCATCTTTTCGGATCATTGGAAAGGAGAAAGATTTTCCCCCCTCGAGGCACACGTCCACCTTTCCAGCGTTAGGAGCCCACAGGCGAAACCGCGTGCCATCCTGCTCGTGGCATTCTGCCCCAAATGGCATGCGATGATTACGTTTCATGCCGCCGGTCTTTTTCGCGAACCTGATCCTTTTGTCTTTCGACAAGGACCGCTAAAGAACGCGCCTGTAATTGATACGTTCTTCCGGCGTCGTAGAGAAGGGCTGGAGTACGAGCGGTCTGGCACGATGTATCAATCAACGCAACCCACACCATTCCTGATGCCACCGTCGGCATCTGAAAGGGCACTTGTTCGTGATGCGCGTTCATTAGCAGGAGGAAGTTTTGGTCGGTAACAGGCTGTCCCCGCTCGTCCTGTTCATCCAATCCTTCTCCAGCGAGAAATACCCCCATGCTGCGGGCTGACTCCTGACCCCATTCTTCATCGGTCATTTCGCTTCCGTCGGGTTTGAGCCAGAGAATATCCTTTACTCCCGCCCCCTTGATTCCTCTGCCCTGAAAGAAGTTTCGCCGCCGAAAAACGGGATGATTCTTGCGCAACGTGATCACTTGTCTCACAAATTTCAAAAGCTCGGTGTCTTTCGATCCCTCGCTCCAATCTACCCAGCTGATTTCATTGTCCTGGCAGTAGGCATTATTATTTCCTTGCTGGCTATGGCTGATGGCATCTCCCGCCAACAGCATTGGCACACCCTGCGAGAAAAACAAAGTTGCGAGGAAGTTGCGTTTTTGCTGGGCACGAAGAGCGTTGACCGAAGCATCCTCTGTGATTCCTTCAGCACCGCAATTCCAACTTCGATTGTTGTCGGTGCCGTCGCGATTTCCCTCTCCATTCGCTTCGTTATGCTTTTCGTTATAGCTGACCAGGTCTTGAAGAGTGAAACCATCATGTGCGGTGACAAAATTAATGCTGGCGTACGGACGCCGCCCGCTGCGGGCGTAAAGATCGCTGGAGCCGGTGATCCGGTATGCGAGTTCCCCAATTTGTCCGCCGTCCCCTTTCCAGTAGGATCGAATCACATCGCGATAACGGTCGTTCCACTCCGCCCAACCCACAGGAAACTTTCCGACCTGATATCCGCCTTCACCGAGATCCCATGGTTCGGCGATCAACTTAACCTGAGAAAGAATGGGGTCCTGGTGGATGATGTCCAGAAACGCACCGAGCCGGTCAACTTCGTGCAATTCTCGGGCAAGCGTTGCCGCCAAATCGAACCGGAAACCATCCACGTGCATTTCCAGAACCCAATACCGCAAACTATCCATGATCAGCTGAAGAACTCGCGGATGCCGCATGTTTAACGTGTTTCCGGTGCCGGTGTAGTCCATGTAATAGCGCGGCGTTTCGGGCGACGGACGGTAATACACCGGATTGTCAATACCGCGGAAAGATAGAGTCGGCCCCATCTGGTTGCCTTCGGCGGTATGGTTGTAAACCACATCGAGGATCACCTCAATGCCCGCGGAATGTAGTGTTTTCACCATGGTCTTAAATTCATTCAGCGATCCGGTCGCTGAATAGCGCGGTTCAGGAGCGAAAAATCCGATAGTGTTGTATCCCCAATAGTTGCGCAATCCTCTTTCCACGAGGGAGCGGTCATCAATAAAACAATGAACGGGCATTAATTCGACGGCGGTGATTCCGAGATTCTTGAAATAATTAATGATCGGCGCCGTGGCGAGCCCCGCATAAGTACCTCGAAGAGCGGGCGGCACATCCTTATGTTGAAAGGTAAAACCCTTCGTATGCACTTCGTAAATGATGCTTTCATGCCACGGAATACGCGGAGGGCGATCCGCTCCCCACGTAAATGCTGGATCTACTACGACGCCCTTCAGCATTCCAGGCGCACTGTCACGACGGTCAAAAGACAAGTCTTCGTTCCGATGACCAATTTTGTATCCGAAATGGGCGTCGCTCCAGCGCAACTCGCCCTGAATTTGTTTTGCGTATGGGTCCAGCAACAACTTATGCGAATTGAAGCGAAGCCCTTCCGACGGCTTGTAAGGACCGTTGACGCGATATCCGTAAGGAAGACCAGGGCGGGCTTCAGGAAGATAGCAGTGCCAAACCTGATCGGTCTGCTCACGCAATAGCACGCGGTGTACTTCACGGCGGCTATTTACGTCGAACAGGCATAGCTCGACACTCTCCGCATGCTCGGAAAAAATCGCGAAGTTGACGCCTTCGCCGTCCCACGTGGCGCCCAGAGGGTAAGGCTTGCCAGGCCATGTGATGGGAGCAGTTTGACCGAGCAAAAATTAATCCTTACAGAACAGAAATGTGCAATCGAATCCTGCGCAATATAGACGCTATTACTCTATATCAGGATGGGGACTCTCAAGCTTCCTTACGAATAAATTCGATCAGGAACACTCTGTATTTTCCAAGAAATATTCTGTCATCGCGCGGGATCCGGCCTAGTTGTCTTATGATTGCCCTTGATGACGGCGGCACGAGTTTTTATCGTTTCCTCGTCTTGGACCCGGTCGAAGCCGAACGATGTCAGGCCGGGTCACGCCGTCTTCGTTAACCACTTAGGTTGAATAGTCTGCGTTGATTTGGACATATTCAGCGGTAAGATCAGTCGTCAGAAATGTGAGCTTCGCCGATCCACGCCGAAGCCTTATTTTGATATCGCTCTGAGGTTTCGCAAGCTCTGCGTGAGCCTTACGCTCATCGAATGGACCGCGCATTCCATTGCGACAGACTTTCAGATTCCCGATAAAAATATCTACGCGATTTGGATCAATCGGCAGGCCAGACGCGCCGATCGCTGCCAGGATCCGTCCCCAATTTGGGTCGGCGCCAGCCCAGGCCGTCTTTACAAGAAGCGATCGCGAAATTGCCTGTGCCACTTTCAACGCTTCGTTGTGGCTTCTCGCTTGCTCGACGTGAAGACGGATCACATGCTGCACTCCTTCGCCGTCAGCGACTATCTGCCGCGCCAATGATTTGCAGATACTAGAAAGGACGTCGCTAAATGTTTTGCGCGATAAAGGAGCCTTGAGCGACATACTGCTTTCTCCAGATGCGAGAAGTAGCACAGTATCATTCGTCGAAGTGTCTCCATCAATTGAAATGCAATTGAAACTTTCCTGGCAGGCGCTCCTAAGATGTTGCTTCAACTCAGAGGGACTTGCGGCGGCGTCGGTGAAAATGTACACCAGCATCGTCGCGAGTTGCGGATGAATCATTCCAGCGCCCTTCGCAACTCCGGCGATCGTGACTTGTTTGTTTGCAAACTTAAAGGACTCTGCCGCGATCTTCGCCCGGGTATCCGTGGTCATAATCGCCTGGGCAAACTGGCGAATTGCATCTTCCGATGCCACGGTTCGAGATACCAGTTCAGGCAACTTCGCCAAAATCTTTTCCGCCGGAAGGGGTACACCGATAATTCCTGTCGAAGAAGGAAAGACTTCTTCACCACGCACATTTAGCAGTTTTCCGACTTCATCACAAATCCTTTTGCAGGCTCGCAACCCAGGCACGCCCGTAGCACAATTGGCGTTTCCCGAGTTCACAATCACGGCCCGGACGCGCCCTCGTGTACTAGCCAGGGACGCCTTACCCACGCTGACTGGCGCGGCAACAACTTTGTTTTTCGTGAATAGGGCCGCAGCAGTTGTTCCAGCGCACGCTTCGACAAATGCTAAATCATCGCGTCCGCTGGCCTTTATCCCCGCCTTGGCGGTAGAAAAACGAAATCCTTTGGGAAGTAGAACGGAGAGGGACCCTTCAGGCTCGCTCATACTTGCAGTTTGACGAGCCAGGTATTAGCTTCCGGTAGAATCGAAATTTTCGGAATTTCGCCTCGGACCATCGCGACTTCGTCGCAGTGATCGAATCGCGGGCAGACACAGCAGTCTTTGTTGATCTTGTCCGGCAGGTCCTCGCGATGAGCCACCGAGAATCCCATCTGAGCGAAGAAATCCGGCTTTCGAGTAAAAAGGCAAATGCAAGCCACATGATGACGTTCTGCTTCCGCCATTAGGGCTTTTACGAGTTGCTCTCCGCCGCCTCGGCCTTGATGCAGCGGATCAACGGTGATGGAGCGTATCTCGGCCAGATGGGTGCCGTAGAGATGGAGCGCGCCGCATCCGATGATCTCGCGATGATCTTCGAGAACAACGAAATCTCGTACATTTTCGCAGAGTTCGGCAAAAGAACGGGGCAATAGGGTGCCGTCCCCCGAATATGCGGAAATCAATTCGTGAATTCGTTCCGCATCTGGAAGAATTGCTTCACGCGTTCGCATGAATTCCCTCCCTGAGCGATGCGAGCCTCAGTTTCGCGTCTGCAATCGCATGTTTCACGCGTCTTGGCGCCGTGCCTCCGGGGACATCGTGAATTTCAAGCACCGATTGTAGTGTTAGGCAGGAGTAAAAATCCTGCGCGAATGCTGGATTTAGTTCGCGCAGCTCATCGAGAGACAAATCTTGCAGTTCACAATGCTTCTCCATAGCCAGTTGTACTGCTTTTCCGATCTGTTCATGCGCCAACCTGAACGGGACCCCATGTTGGACTAGATAAGTCGCAGCCGCCCACGCGTTCATAAAGCTGGACTCTGCTGACGCTTGCATGCGCTCGTAATTAAATTCCACCTCATTCATAAATCCGATAATCAGCGGGAACAAGGAAAGCAAAGTGTCGGCGGCCTCGAATAAGTGGAACCTGCATCTCTTGCAAGTCTTTGTTGTAGGCCAACGGCAATCCCTTCATCGCCACGGTAAGAGCGCTGCTATTTCCAATCAACCGGGCTGCTTTTGCTCGTGTAAGCTCCAGCAAATCCGCGTTTTTCTTTTGCGGCATAGCGCTGCTGCCGGTCGAGTACGACTCCGGCAACTGAACAAAATTAAATTCCTGGGTCGAGAATAAAATCATCTCTTCCGCCCAACGGCTTAGGTGAATTCCAATCATCGAGAGCGCGTTGGCGAATTCCAGAACGAAATCACGATCGCTGGTCGCATCCATGCTATTGAGAGTCGGACGATCGAATTCCAAATCGCGCGCCATGGTTCGGCGGTCAAGAGTAAGCGTGGCCCCTGCAACCGCCCCTGAGCCAAGAGGACATTCGTTAAGCCGCTTTCTGCAGTCGGCGAGTCTACCCGCGTCCCGCAAAAACATTTCCAGATACGCCAGCAGCCAGTGCGCCACCACCACCGGTTCGGCACGCTGCAAATGCGTATAAGCTGGCATCGCCGAATTTCCGGCCCGTTCGGCGCGCTCCAGCAGGACGGTCAGCCATTCCGTTATTTCCGTCGTTAGTTGGTCAATTGTGCCTCTAACAAATAACCGCAGGTCCGTGGCGATTTGCTCGTTACGGCTGCGTCCGCTATGAAGCTTGTAGCCCGTGTCGCCGATGATCGCGACAAGTTGTTTCTCGACGAAATGATGAACATCTTCGGCTTCATCATCTTCAAGAAAACTCGGAGTCTCTGCTCCGCGCTTTCCAATTTCTTCCAAGCCTTTCAGAATCGAAATCAACTCATCCGAAGTTAGAATTTCGGCGTTTTTCAGGGCACGAGCGTGCGCGCCGCTGGCCTCGACTTCGTAAGCCAGCAGGCGATGATCAAATCCAAAAGATCGTTGCCATTTTTCAAAAGCCGGATCAAGCGGCTTCCGAAAACGGCCAGACCACATCTTCATCGAGCAACCTCAGACTTCGTACTCTCCGCTTTCGCTTTCTCCATTAGCGCTCGCGACCGCGACGGTAATCCTAAAATGCGGATGAATCCTTCCGCGTCCTTCTGGTCATAACTTTCGTCCATGGTGAACGACGAAAGATCGGTCCGATACAAGGAATGTTCCGACTGGCGGCTCACGACTGAAGCGCTTCCTTTATAGAGCGATAGAGCGATAGTCCCAGTTATGTTCGCTTGAGTGCTCTCCACGAAAGCATCGAGCGCCTCGCGCAGCGGGGTGAACCACAATCCGAAGTACACCAGTTCCGCATATTTCAATCCAATATGCTGCTTGAAGTGCGAGAGATCGCGTTCGAGACATAACGCTTCCAGTTCGCGATGAGCGAGGACCAGCAGAGTTCCGCCCGGAGTCTCGTAGCAGCCGCGCGATTTGATTCCGACGAAGCGATTCTCTACCAGATCAATCCTGCCGATGGCATTGCGTCCGCCAATTTCATTCAGCAATTCAACCAGCGAAACCGGATCAAGCTTCATTCCATTCACAGAAATCGGATCGCCCTTTTCGAAGCCAATGGAAACCTGTTCTTCCCGATCAGGCGCTTCCTGGGGAGAACGGGAAATCTGCCAGGTAGTCGCAAAAGGCGCGTTCGTCGCGTCTTCCAACTCTCCGCCTTCATGACTGATGTGCCAGATATTCCGGTCGCGACTATGAATTTTCTGGCGGCTTGCTTCCACCGGGATGCCGCGCTTCTCCGCGTAATCAAGACAGTCTTCCCGCGATTTCAACGACCACTCACGCCATGGCGCGATGACTTTGAGATCCGGAGCCAGTGCCTGATAGGTCAGCTCAAAACGAACTTGATCATTTCCTTTTCCCGTGCATCCATGCGCAACCGCGGTCGCGCCTTCGCGGAAAGCAACTTCCACCTGATGCTTCGCGATCACCGGACGTGCCATGGATGTTCCCAGCAAATATTTGTGCTCGTAAACTGCGCCCGCCTTCAACGTAGGAAAAACATATTCGCGCAGGAATTCCTCGCGCATATCTTCCACTACGACCTTGGATGCGCCGGTCTTGTATGCTTTCTCGACCACGGCATCCAAATCGTCGCCCTGGCCAACGTCGCCGACCATCGCGATAACGTCGTATGCGTAGTTCTCCTTCAACCAAGGAATAATGATTGAAGTATCAAGTCCGCCAGAGTATGCAAGAACAACCTTTTCAGGCATGTGCGTTCCTAACCGGCATGCGGGTGTTCTCGCCGCCTAATAGTGAAATCAAAATCGCTTTTTGCACGTGTAATCGGCTTTCCGCCTGATCGAAGACTACTGATCGCGGCGAGTCCATGACCTCGTTGGTAATTTCCTCTCCACGATGCGCCGGAAGACAATGCATAAATACGGCATGAGGCGCTGCGCCAGCAATCAGCGCATCGTTTACCTGATAAGGAGGGAATATTCGTGCGCGCTCGGCTTCCTCATGTTCGTGCCCCATGCTCGTCCACGCATCGGTGTAGATGGCATCACCGCCCGCCACTGCCTCATGAGGATCAGTAAGCAGTTCGATGGTCGCTCCGGTATGCCGCGCGATCTCCTTTGCATCGGCGACAATCTGGGCATCGGGTCCGTATCCATGCGGCGTCGCGATGCGAATCGTCGAACCAATCGTAGCTGCCGTTAGCAGTAATGAATGTGCCACGTTATTTCCATCCCCCACGTATGCCAGGCAAATCTTCTTTAAATTTCCGAACCGCTGCTGAAGCGTAAAGTAATCCGCAAGCGCCTGGCATGGATGTTCCAAATCGCTAAGCGCATTGATGACCGGGACGCGCGCGTACGATGCCATCCCTTGAACCGTGTTGTGAGCAAAGGTTCTCAGCACAATTCCGCTCACCCAGCGTTCGAGATTATGCGCAATGTCACTCAACGTTTCACGCGCGTCGAGCCGGCCAGAGGTTTGGTCCACGAAAGAAATTGAGCCGCCTAATCCCGCGACTCCAGCCTCAAACGTCAGGCGTGTTCGCAGCGAAGGTTTCTCGAAAAACATGGCTACATGCTTGCCGGCAAGCGCGGCACGAAAGTCTGCCGGATGCGATTTCAAGCGCGCAGCGAGGTTGAAAATACTGTTAATTTCGCCAGCACCGAGATCGCGAATGGAAACCAAATCCTGGCACGGAAAAATCGCAGCGGCCGCCGGACGCGCCACCTGCGCACTGCTCATCGGTTGGCTGATCACTTTCAATGGCTCCTTTTTTTGGACTTTCTTTTCTGTAAGACTGGCTTTGCGGTATGCGAACCCAACGCCAAATCAAGCTCGCGGATCACCTGATCCACGTGTTTCTTCTCAATGATGTAAGGCGGCAAAAAGCGCAACACCGTTTCGTGAGTGCGGTTGATCAAAATTCCTCGCTGCAACAATTGTGCAACCACAGCTTTGGCTGTGTCAGAAGAATCCAGCTCCGCGCCAAGCATCAGGCCCATTCCCCTGACTTCCCGAATAGACGCGTGCTTGCTTTTCAGAGTTTCCAATTCTGCGTGAAAGTAGTCGCCCAATTCACGAATGTGCCCCATCATCCCGTCCAGAATGCGCAAAAATTCGATGGCTACCGCGCAAGCCAACGGGCCTCCGCCAAACGTCGTGCCATGCATCCCCGGATGCATTCCGCTTGCGGCAAGGTTTGTAGTGAGAATTGCGCCAAGCGGCAATCCCGCGGCCAGCGGCTTCGCGACGGTCACAATATCCGGCTTAATTCCGTAATGCTGATACGCGAAGTAACGTCCAGTGCGGCCGAGCCCGCTTTGAATTTCATCGATAAGCAGTAATGCGCCAGTGCGGTGACTTAGGTCCCTCGCCGCTTGCAGAAATTCCCTGCTCAGCGGACAGATTCCACCTTCGCCCTGAATCGTCTCCACACAAATGGCACAAACACTGCCATCGAATTGACGTTTCAAGTCTTCAACATCGTTGAAAGCAACAAAATTTACGCCAGGCATGAGGGGCGTAAACGGATGCCGGTATTTTTCCTGTCCAGTCGTGGCCAGGGAGCCAAAGGTGCGTCCATGAAACGAATTATCGAGTGCCAGCACGCGCCACTTCGCCTTGTGGCCATTGTTGTTCTGCGCGCGCGCGTGTGCCCGTGCCAACTTCAGCGCGCCCTCCCACGCCTCGGTTCCGCTATTGCAAAAAAATGCGCGATCCAATCCCGAAATTTTCGTTAACCGTTTCGCAAGTTCAGCCTGATACTCATGAAAGAAAAGATTTGAGACGTGAATCAGTTTCGCCGACTGACGCGTCAAAACCGCCCTGATCGCGGGATGCCCATGTCCCAACGCGTTCACGCCAATGCCGCTTAAAAAATCTAAATAGCGATTGCCGAGCGAATCCCACAGATAAACGCCACGCCCTTTTTCAAACAGGATCTTGTGGCGATCATATGTCGGCAACAGCAATTCCTGTTCGGATCGCATTACGGAAGCGAGGCTCATGCGCCAATCACCTCCGTGCCACATTCCAGCTTAGAAAAATAAAATTGTGGAAGGATGTCGGCTTTTGCTGCCGGCAAAATGCGGACGCGTCCTACACCCTTCTTCAGTGCCTGCGTGCACGCTTCAAGCTTAGGCAACATGCCTCCGCTAATGACCGATGCTGCTACCAGCGCCGCCATTTCTTTGGTCTTTAGCCACGGAATCACCGTTCCTTCAGCGTCCTTGACGCCGGGGACATCGGTTAAAAAGATGAGCGAGTCCGCATGACACGCTGCCGCACAAGCCGCTGCCATCTGATCCGCATTGACGTTGTAATACTCGCCATCAGAGCCGAGAGCCAGCGACGACATGACGGGAATCCCTCCCTCGCCCCAGATCGCCTCCAGCCAGCGGGGTTCAACCGAACAAATCTCTCCTACGAATCCGAGGTCATATCCTTCTGTCTTCTTCTTTCGCGCGCGAAAGCTCATGCCATCTCCGCCGCACAAGCCAATTGCGGGATTCCCCGCCGCGACGATTGCCGCAACGAAACTCTTATTCACAATGCCTGCAAGCACCATCAACGCGACATCGCGAGTTTCAGCGTCGGTAATGCGAAGCCCGTCCACAAATTCGCTCTGCTTGCCGAGAAGCTTCAGTGTGCGCGTCAAGGCGCTGCCTCCGCCGTGAACTACGGCTACTTTGTGCCCGTCTCGCGCCAGGTCAACCACTGCGTGTGCACATTTGTAGAGTGTTGACTTATCCTCGAGCGCCGCGCCGCCAATTTTTACGACAATCTTCACTGAAGGCCTTCTTCCTCACTCCATCCATACATCAGATTCATATTTTGCACGGCTTGGCCGGCCGCCCCTTTGAGCAAATTATCCACACATGAGACCAGCACCAAGCGCCGTCCATCTTCGGCAAGGCAAAATCCCAAATCGCAATAGTTCGTGTGCAGCGAGAATTGAATCTGGGGCAAATTTGGTGTCGCAAAAACGCGCACCCAACGCTTGCCTCCATAAAATTCGCGAAAGCACAACTCAACTTCCGCCGGCATCATCTCCCGATTCAGGTTGACGTAAATCGTCGAAAGAATTCCGCGAGGAATCGGAAGCAGATGCGGTGTGAAGATTAACTCCGCCGAATTGAGAGATAACTGCTCCAGAATCTCCCCGACATGACGATGCGCAAAAACTGCGTACGCGGAAAAATTGTCCGCGACGGAAACGAAGTGGGTTCGTGACGTCGGCTCTTTTCCTGCGCCGGAAACGCCAGACTTCGAATCGGAAATAATTCCGTGATCGCGATCCACGATTCCCGCCTTGAGCAGGGGCGCCAGCGCCAGAATCACGGAAGTTGCATAACAACCCGGATTCGCTACCAGCGTTGCATCCGCGATGCGGTCGCCGTTTAATTCTGGCAGACCGTAGATCGCTTTCCTTGTCAGTTCCTCCGCTGTTACACAATCCTGATCTTTAAAGTTGTAGATCGCCCGATGTTGCGCTTGTTTCAGCCTCCATGCTCCGCTCAAGTCAATGACACGCAATCCTTGCTCTATCGCCTGTGGAACCAGCGTCCGCGAGGCGTCGTGCGGCGTTGCCAGAAAAAGCAATTCAATGCCCTGCTGTTTCACCGAAGGCCACGAAAGCGGTTGCAATGGAAAACCGCCATTCCCCGATAGAGCTGGAAACATCTCAGCAAGATCGGTGACGGATTCAGTCTTCGTCGTCGTCGAATCTTTATGCCGGCTCAGCAACACAGGCGCCTCGACTCGCGGATGACCCGCAAGCAAGCGGACGAGCTCCACTCCGGAATAGCCGGTTGCTCCGATCACCGCAGTTTTTAGTCCTCCCGCCATTAAGCAAGCATCTCCTGAATTCTGCCTTCGATCTTTTTCGCAGACTTCTTATTGGCGCAAATAATCAAAATTGTGTCGTCTCCTGCAATACTGCCGATGGCCTCGGGCCAGCCTTCACCGTCCAGCGCGGCGGCAACCGGTTGAGCGCTTCCGACGCTGGTTTTGGTCACAATCAAGTTCTCGGCCGCGCGAACGTCCAACACGAATTCGCGAACCAGCCGCGACACGGAAGGCAACGCCGGATCGGAGCCATTATCCCCCTGAGCAACTGCATAACCCTGGCCAGTCTTCACCAACCCCAGTTCCCGGATATCGCGCGAAAGCGTAGCCTGCCCGACCGGGAATCCCTGCTTTTTTAATATCCGCTGAAAGTCGTCCTGGCTTGCCACCGGTCCTTCCTGGACCAATTGCAGAATCGCCCGTTGCCGCAAAGCTTTATTCATGCATTTATATTCATGAAAATGAATAACTATTCATATGGTAAAGGTTTTGCGAATGGTGTCAAGCAAAAATTCCGATAGGTGGAACTTTGGGGGAGATCGGCGCAAAGGAGGCTTCGCGTCCTGAGGCCCGAGAAAAGGAAAACCCACCGCCACTCTTGGCGATGGGTTTCTGTTCCTTTCGAGTTCCGTTACACGTGCCCGAGCCGGGGAACGGCTTAGTTCTGGCTTTGCTTGCCGGTCTTTGAACCTGGAGCCTGCAGCTTAGGCTCTTCCTCAAAGAACTGAACCAGGCGGTCAATCAATCTTTTGCGGCCGCCGATGACGTGCAGTCCGCTCTCGTGCTGATGTTCCTCAAGAATCTTACTCAAGTTGGTTTCTAATTCGCTCATAGCCACCTCCACCAAACCTTGCAATATTAAAAATATCAACTTTGAGGGGTCAAGAGAGATCAGAAATTATGATAGGAGCGATAAAGAAATTAGATAGGCCGACACTACTTCGAGGTAGCGGCCAGTTGCCGAACAGTACTGATGAAAGTGGTAGTGGCCCTGGTTAAGGTGCGATCGCGGCGGTACGCAAGTCCCAGTTCACGCCATAATTCTTCGTCCTGAAGCGCAATGAGCTTCACCCGCCCCGCCAGTACCTGATCCCGGGCGAAACTGGCGCTGATCAATGAAACTCCAAGGCCAGCAGCCACGAAGCTCTTGATCATTCCCACGCTTGGCAATTCCATTCTGACCTGCAATTGCGCCGCATAAGGGCGGAATAATTTATCCATGACCCGGCGGCTGTAGCCCGTCTTTGGAAGCAGCAGCGGTTGCTTGGCAATTTCGCTTACCGGAACAACGTCGTGTTTTGCCAGAGGATTTTGAGGATTCACCATCAGCATTAACTGATCGCGGAAAATCGCATGTGATTTCAAACTTGAGGACTTTACCGGAAGAGTCACAATGCCCACGTCAATGGTGCCGTTTTCCAGCTTTTCAACGATCTTGTAACTAAAATTTCTATAGATGCTGATCTGCACGCCCGGATAAAGGCTTGAATACTTTGCGAATACGTCGGGCAGCACGTACAGGCATGTGGCCTCATTAGCGCCAACCAACAGGGTTCCTCGCGGACTGCTGCCCTGATCGGCGACCGCAAGCAGGGACTCATCGCGCGTTTGCAAGAGGCGTTCGGCGTAGGTGAAGAGCACTCGCCCTGCGGGAGTTAGCGTCACATCCTTGCCTGAGCGGTCTAGCAGCCGGTCGCCGTATTCCTGTTCCAACTGACGTATCTGCGCGCTGACGGCTGACTGCGAGCGAAAAACTTTTTGTCCGGCGCGCGAGAAGCTGCCCAGCTTTGCAACTTCCAGAAATGTGACTAACTGGTCGAAGTCCATGGATTGTGCGTGATTATAGCGGAGAGTGCGACCACAACCTCGGGAAAGTTTTTACTTTGGGAAAACGGACTGGACCGGTGACATTGCCCGATGTAGCTCGGAACCTGATAATGTTTTGCTGAGGAGTATGCAATGCCCGACTTAGCAAGCAAGACTTGTGTACCGTGCCGCGGTGGCGTTCCACCTCTTCGCGGCAGAGAACTCGATGACATCCACAAACAAGTTCCACAATGGGCTCATTGGAAAGTCGTCAATGAACATCACATAGTTCGCGCTTTTACCTTCCCGGACTTCAAGCAGGCGTTGGCGTTTGTGAACCGCGTCGGAGAAGTCGCCGAGGCGCAGGGCCATCATCCAGATATCTTGCTGACCTGGGGTAAAGCAGAAATCACATTGTGGACACACAAGGTTGATGGCCTGACTGAAAGCGATTTCATAATGGCCGCAAAGATTGACGCGCTCTATCAGGGATGATGATCGGGGCATGTCCCAATTCCAACTCTACTCTGATCGCGCGTCAGTTGAAGCGAAAAAATGGAGCGGGAGACGGGGATCGAACCCGTGACATCCAGCTTGGGAAGCTGGCGTTCTACCGCTGAACTACTCCCGCTCAAGCCGGTCAAGGTGACAGCTCATATTACCTCATGGCCGCGTAGAATTTGGAATCACACGCTTAACTTACAACTGTTGTCATTCATCCATGAAACTTGTGATACGACAGTCTAGGATCCACGCTGACGGCTGTTACACCACGAAGCCTATCAAGAAGGGAGCGCTGGTGGCCGAATACACTGGGCCGCGCATTTCGATCGCCGAAGCCGATGCGCTCTATGAAGACTCTCCCCGCACTTACCTCTTCGGATTGACGAACGGCACCCAGGTGATTGACGGCGATGGAGTCGCGGCGTTCATCAATCACTCCTGCGATCCAAACTGCGAAGCCGATGAAGTCAATGGACGCGTGGTGATCACTGCGATCATGAACATCGCCGCCGGCGACGAAATAACTTATGACTACAACCTTTACGATGGCGATCTCGAAGACTTATCGCCTTGTTATTGCGGCGCGAAGACATGTCGGGGGAGTATGTATTCCAGAAAAGAACTGGCTAAACGCGCCAGGCTCGCCAGGGATTCGCGTAAGAAACCCAAGCGGGAGAAAAACTTAATCAGCGCAATGGGATCGTATCCCTCCGCATATTGAACTTAGGTCCACCGGAACCAGCGCAGCGCAAGCACGAACGAGATTCCCCACCATAGCGCCAAAATCCTTCCAGCCTGCGACGGGACGGGTGGTCCACTCAAGCCTGATTTTGGCTTGAGTGGGGCATTTCTACACGTGGATAAAGTCTTTTCCGTGGTGTTTTCGTGTCGTCCATTCTGGCTCGATCTCTACCGTTGTCTCGCGCCTATTGCATAGCTGGCCAGCCACCAACATCCCCACTCTAAATTTTGCCAAGAACGCGGAATTTAGAATGGGCCACCAGCCAAATAGACCCAGTAACAAGGACTCCGACCGCTCACCGCTCTACTGGCTGTGTTAGTATCTTGCGTTTGCGATCAATCGCGGAGTAAAGAACAAAGACATGGATAAGCGGCTTACGAGTCATCTCGTGCTCGTCGGGTGTCTGTCTCTGTCCTTATCTTGCGGTGGGGGAAGCAATAATGTAACAAGTGGTGGAGGAAATCCGGGAAGCGGAGGAGGAGGTAACCCGCCAAGTACCACGGAAATTCTTTATGCCTCGGACTTCGGAGACAGCCTGTTTGCCTTCACTATTGACGCAAGCACCGGAGCCCTGACCAAAACTGCAACGGCCACCATTCCCGCAAGTACGGTTGACACTTCCAGCATTGCGGTCACCCCTTCTGGCAATTTTCTGTATGCCACTACCGGGACATCGGGGATTAGCACATATTCCACGAGTTCTTCCGGCACACTATCTCTCATATCTGGGTCGCCGTTTCCCAATTCGACCACGCAGGGAATTTCTAGCCTAACCGTTGACCCTAATGGCCCATTTTTGTATGCCTCCTATGAATCTGGCCCTAGCAACGGGGTTATTGGCTTCGCTATGGGAACAACTGGAGCATTGACCAGTATTCCCGGAGGACCGTTTTCATCGCCCGGAAACGGTGGACCCCCGGTGAAAATGGCGATTGATCCTACGGGGAAATTCCTCTATGCGTCGGCTTCGTTCGACGACGTGCTTGTTACCGGGGGTTTTAACATTTGGGGCTTTATCATTGATTCACAAACAGGGGTGCTCACCTCAATGCCGGGGTCGCCATTCGCCACTCGGGGAAACAGCCAGCCGCAAGGGATCAAGGTCGATCCTTCTGGTAAGTTCCTCTACGTTGCGCTATCAAATTCTAATAGCATCGCGGCTTTCACCATTAACAGCACGACCGGCGCTTTAGTAGCTGCTCCCGGATCGCCCTTTGCAACCGGGCCGGGCCAGTTCACCCAAACCTCTGAACTCACGATTGCACCCTCTGGGAAGTTTCTTTACGCATTCAATTTTAATGGAAATACGATTGCCGCATTCACGATTGATTCAACCAACGGCGCCCTTACCGCTGTCGCAGGCTCGCCATTCGCGGTAAATCCCAACGCTCAGGGAACTCTAATCGTCGACCCATCAGGAAAGTTTCTCTACATAACAATTAGCTCTGGCCTGCCATCAGCATTCGACATCTTCGACATTGATCCAAATACGGGCGCACTCACCCCGAACGTGAATTCCCCTGTTGCCGGCAGCGAAGCACCGATGTCGATAGCGGTAGCACAGTTCCATTGACCGCTTAGCATGTCATATTCGAATCGGACGGAAATCCGGGGACAGACGGACGCTCCCGCTAACTAGTTTGCATCGCAACCCAGGCAAAAGCGCAGAGCGGCACACACCTCGTTCATTCGTGCGGGACTAAGCTGGGCCACACGTTTCCCTAGGCGCTGTTGTGACACTGTAACTGCATTGTGCAGGTTCACCGCGCACGCGGACTTCATACCGTCCTCCTCATTCAGAACGACCTCGGACGGTACGCCGCGAATCGTGGAAGTGACCGGCGCAACCGTGACTGTGGATAAATATGCGACGGCGCTGTTGCGGGTGAGCACGAGGGCCGGTCGTTTCTTGTCGGGCGCGGCAAACTGGTAGAGCCGAACCTCACCTCGGGCTATCCGGCCTTGGGCTATTCTTGCGGCCACGTGGCCTCCGATTCCCAGCCGCCCGCTTCCGCGTCGGCTTGCGACTGTCGCGAGTAGCCTTGGCGGTCGCGCTCTTCACTGGCTAGCACATCCAGCCGACGGAGATGTTCCCTCAGGGCGTCTCGCACCAAAGCGGAACGGTTTCGCTTACTGCGCTTCGCGGCTTGGTCAGCCGCATGTAACAGCTTTTTATCCAGCACGATTTGGACGATTTGCATATGTGGAACCTATCCCACAGTGTACTCCACATACAGACATTTCAGATAAGCGCGTCGGGTGGCCCATTCGAGCCCGTTTTTGGCTTGAGTGAGACAGTTCTAAACGTCGGACAGGAATCAAGCCCTCTTTAGCCGGGTGCCCCAGGTTCGCGCCGTACTTTGGCGCCCGGTGCCCCAGGTTCCCGCCCGGTTTTTGGGCGGTACCTGGGAGCCGCGTCGTTATGTGACCCAGGTGAGCGTCGAAAACCGACGCGAACCTAGGGCACCAAGCTGTCCGCAAGGAGAATTTCTAGCACATCGAACGACATGGATAGCAAGTTCCTCCTGCCACTCGGAATACAGAAAATGATTTAGAATCGTACCTCCACAGGAGTCTGGAATGCGAGTGTTTCGACACGGCTTCACTTGACGGACGTCCCTCTAAACGCCCGTGTGTCGTTTCCACTTTCATTTCTCACAAGCCTCGAAAGGACATTCCCATGTTGCGCAAGCTTGGATTCCTGTTGCTTTTTCTGATTGTATTTATTGGGCTGGCTTCCGCCCAGGAGTCACGTCATTTCACATTTCACTACGGCTTTTCCGTCAGAAACATTCCAACCGGCGAACAGGTACGTATATGGATTCCCGTCGCAACCACGAATGAATTCCAGGAAGTCCGCGTCGTCTCGGCGACTGGCGATCTTCCTCTGAAGAAAACACGCGAATCGAAGTACGGGAACCAAATGTATTTTGCTCAGGCCTCGAAGGCCAAGAAATCTGAACTGGATTTCGAGGTCGTTTATGACATTGTTCGCCACGAGCGTTTGGTCTTAGGGACTTACTCCCCGCATCTGGAAAGTGTCACGTTAACAAAACGGGAAAAGGACGATTTTTTGGCGCCGGATCGTCTGGTTCCCATCACTGGTGTACCCGCGCAACTGGCTGCTTCCGTCACAAAAGCTGAGACGACACCTTTGGCCAAGGCTCACGCGATCTACGATTACGTCTTTGCGAACATGCGCTACGACAAGACTGGAACAGGTTGGGGCCGCGGCGATGCGTTGTACGCGTGCGACGCTAAAAGAGGCAACTGTACTGACTTTCATTCATTATTTATCGCCATGGCCCGCTCGCAGGGAATTCCAGCGCGCTTTGAGATTGGATTTCCCTTGCCCGCCGAAGTGCACTCCGGGGAAATTCCTGGATATCACTGTTGGGCGGATTTCTTTGAGCCCCAACATGGATGGGTTCCGGTGGATATCTCAGAAGCATGGCTGCATCCTGAAAAAAAGAGTTATTTGTTTGGCGCTCTGGATGCCAATCGCGTGCAGTTCAGTACAGGCAGGGATTTGCGCTTAAGCCCTCCTCAGGAAGGACCAGCGCTAAATTATTTTATCTATCCCCACGTTGAGATCGCGGGCAAAGAATTTTCTAATGTTTCGCAAGCATTTTCTTTTGCGGATTCCGGCAGCGAAGGTTCAGAAGGCGAACGGTAGTTCGGAATGCCGTAAGACGATATCGTTTTGCCGAATCTCTACTGAGACGAGAATCCTCCGAGATTCCCGATAGAGTACAACGCTGGCTTTCGATTCGCAATTTGCAGTCTTCACAAATCGTGGGCTAATGCGAGCATTTGATCCACGTGATTTTTCCATGAAAAATCTCGCGAGCGCGCCAGACCTTTCGCGGCGAACTGTCGGCTCATATTTTGCGAGTCGGCCATCCGCCAAATTTGCATCGCAAGTTCCTCCGGAGAAAACCGGTCAAAGTAAAGCGCGGCTTCTCCACAAACTTCTCTATGCACGCCTAAGTCCGAAGCGACGACGGGCAATTCGCTTGCCATAGCCTCGACAAGAGGATGCGCAAACGTTTCGGTGTACGCCGCCGTTGTATAGATGTGAGATGAACGGTAAAGCCCGTGCAGTAGCTCGTAGGGCACCGTGCCGAGTTCTACCACGCTCTCAGCGATGTTCAATTTTCGGACCAGCGCGTTAACGGATTCCGTTCGGTAGGAACCGGGATTCTTCCCAGCCGCCAGCTTGCAGGTGAGAAAAAGTTTGACTTGCCGGCTTCCCATGCGCTCTTGAAGTATCGGGATTGCGCGAAATAGCGTTTCAAAATTGCGATAGTAGTTGTAGTGGCTTACAAACAACAGGCGTAGTGCGTCCTGGGCGGCATCAAGCTCTCGCTGGATCTCGTCGGGCAGGCGATTTTTGTTCCGAAAGAATCGCTCACGGTCGAAGCCGTGATGGATTGTTTTAACGCTAATTCCGGTCCAATCACTAAGCGCTTTCGCAAAGGCTTGCGTCGGGGCAACCGTGCAGTCAGACCAAATCACTGAGCGTTTCGCGAACAGGCCTTTCCCCAAGGTATCAAGCAGCAGTCGGTAGTCGCCCCGGGAACGCAGGTCAGCGAAGAAATCTTTGGAAGTATAAAGAGAATTTCCTGACAGCAGTATCTGCGGGACAGGTGAGTTTCTCAGAGCAAAATTTCCAGTGGAGATCAAAACATGCGCCCCACTGTCTTTTATAAATCGGCCAAGATGGGCCTGTTCATGCCAGAAACGCCGCACAGCTCCGGACGCGCTCTGCATGGTGACGCATGAAACGTTGGGCAGAGTATTGAAATTGCCATCAAACCCTTCGCTAAGAGCGACTGTGGTTTTTATGTCACTTCGTTTCGCGAGTTCGGGAACCACATTGCGCAAATACGTCAGTCCACCGCCCGCGCTGGCAGCTACTCCGTTTAGGAACAGATGCATTAGGGGACCGATGGAGCTAGAACATTTTCCTGTGGGGCGTGCATTTGCGGCAGGTCGCGTCCATGACGTACTCGCGACGTTTGAGGAGCGAGGTTTACCAGCATGAATCCGAATGCCCAGAAAAACACGCAGGTGTAATAGCCAACGGCGAAGAGCCAGTCTTCAAACATAGCGTGCACCAATCCGGCGGTAAGAACAAGTGCTATGGGAACGGCCGGCGAGAATAGGTCTCGTGTTCGCCAGAGATTGCGAAATACCCGGAAAATATTCACAATAGTCAGAATGACAAGGAAAAAAAACGGCACTACTCCCACCAGCCCTACGCCTTCAACAATGGCGAGGTAGCTATTTCCGTGTTCATGCGTGGTAATTGAATTTGATCCAAAATTTCCCACTTGGTTCTCGTCCGTTGTGAAGGTTGAGAGCGCGGTTCCAAAACCAGTTCCAAACCAGGGATGCTGTTCTATCGAAGAGATCGTCGTCTCCCAGACAGATCTTCTAGAACCCAAGGCACCGCCTTGCTCCTTTCCTTTATAGAGAAACCGTGATCGTAACGTGGTGGCCGCATCAGGAGAATTCGGCAGCGGTACAACAGAAGCCACCACCGCCGCGATTAATAAGGCTACCGCAAGGCCTTTGATCAAGGTGCGATAACGGCGCGACAGCACACAAAACAAGATGCAAGAAACGGATGCGGCGAAAATGCTGGCGCGCGCATAACTGGTAAACAGCAGGATGATGGACAAAAGTAAAGCAAACATTCGTCGTCTCTCGACTCGCACGCTCTCGGCTACCGAGATTCCCCAGAGCATCAGGGGAACCGCGACAATTCCCATAACCGCGCCCAGCGAGTTTGGATTTCCAAAAAACTCGCGGTGAAGGATGAAATACTGTGCGGCAACAAAATAGATCATCGCCTCGCATCCCAGCAGCAAGTCCGTAGAGAATTTCTGCTCCCTGCCCACGATCGCGACTTGAGCGCCGAAGGTGCCGTATAAAAACAGCAGGAACAGGCTCAAGGCCTTTAATAGTGGTTGTTTAGGGAATGAGGAGACTTCCGCCGATGTAGTCGCCGCCGCCACACAAAGTAGTGCGATCCAATGAATCAATCGAATCGAAAAAACATAATTCTTCAGATAAATGGCTGCTCCGGCGAAAGCGCCCACGCCGAGTACCACCCAGCGCACAGCATTCCATACTCCTTGCATTGGAACATCCGTTCCAGCGAACAAGAAAACCAAAATAAGAATCGGGAAGAATCGGCGATGATAGTTCCAGATGGTGGCAACCAGTGCCTCCAGCAACAGCAACCCGCCCAAATACTCGATATTTGTAAAATACCAGGGCCGGACAACAAGTAATAAAACGGCGGCTAAGGCGCAAAGTGCGATTACCAGTGTCGACCGATGCCCATAACTCCAACTATTCATAGCTTTGCTTTTTGACCGAAAAGGCTGCTTCGGCCATACCATTCGCGCATATTTCTGGCGAGAAATTCAGAATTCGTTTCCGGCTATTCTCTGCCATCTCTCGAATCTTTTCTGGATTTCGCGCCAAATCTTCGAGAGCTTGGACTAATGCCTCGATGTTGCCGACAGCAAGAACGCGGCCATTCCAGCCATCCTCCAGAAGATCAGGAACACATCCAGCAACCTGAGTACAGACTACAGGCAAACCACAAGCCATCCCTTCATTGACCACCAGACCCCACGGATCTGAATGGGTGGGAAGCACCAATGCCTCAGCAAGCGCGTAGTAACAGGGCAGATTTTCCCGGTGAATAAAGCGGGGAAACTGAATTGATCCTCCGTTTACGTTAAGCGCCAGTCGTTCAAGACCGGCCAGCGCTCGTCCATCGCCTACAAACACTAGTCCAACTTTCCCTCTGATGTCGGGATCCAATCTGCCATAAGCCTGCAAAAGATCAAATACCCCTTTTTCAACCACCATCCTGCCTACAAAAAGAAAAAAACGTTCGGGAAGGTTCAGTTGCGAACGCCATTTTGAAGGATCACGGCGAACGTCGGCGGCGGCATTACTGTAACGGTTATTATCCACCGCATTGGGTGCGGTGAAGATTCTTTCCTGACAAATATTGAAAGAAAGCAAATATTGTTGGGATGCTTTTCCTGGGACTACAAAGCCATCGCACTTTTCAATAAAAGTACTTTTCAATCTCCGCAACAACCGATTAGGGTGCCGCATATCCGCGGAATTGCTTTCGGTCCACAAAAGAAAAGCTGAGCGATTTCGCCGCGCCCAGAACAAAGCTTGCCAGGAAGCGGCGTAGTTATAACCGCCGCAGATGATCACATCCGGCTTGGCCTTTCGTAAGGCCGCTTCCACGCCCCAGTTTAGAAGAACATTATGCTTTCCAAAACGATTTCTGTGGGACGGAAGCACTTCATAACTGAAGCGGATCTCGTTCTTGTAAACGATCCAATCGCGAGCGCCTGGATCGGTCTCAGCCAAAAAAATAACTTGCAGATCAATCCCATGAAGTTTCGCCAGTGCATTGAAAACCGGGATCCGGTATGGCGCGATGATCTCGGTCAGAATTACCAGTTTCACGCGGCGCACTCCCGATAAATTCCGACCAGCCGCTCTGCCTGATGCGCGAGCGTGAACTCTCGCAGAACCCTCCTCCTCGCCTGTTCTCCGAGTTCGTGCCGGAGATGCGCGTCTTCCAGCAACACCGAGAGCGCATGCGCCAGCTCTTCCACGTTGCCGTGACTAACCAGCCATCCATTTGCGCCGTGCTCGATGATTTCTTCAATTCCTTGTCCACGGCAACCAATCGCGAGTTTGCCGGATGCCATTGCCTCTAAATAAACGCAGCCCAAACCCTCATAACTGCTCGGCAAGGCAAAAAGTGTGCACCGGCGCATTGCATCAGCCACTTCCTCTCGGCTGCGACGCCCTAAAAAGCGAACATGGTGTTTGAGATTTAACGCAACAGCCGTTCCGGCCAGACGTGAGCGCTCAGGGCCGTCGCCAATGACATCGCACGAAAAATCCGGAAATTTCGCATGGACACTTGCGAATGCGCGCAAAAGCAGATCATGGCCTTTAGTCGGAATCAAGTTACCGACGCAAAGAATGGTATGGGCTGGCGAGTTGTCGTCGGCAGGATGAAATTTCTGTGAATCAACTCCGTTATAAACAACTTCCGTCTTCACTGGACTCCCTGCGCCTTCCAGCACGTGCTCCCTGACTTTCTCGCTTATACAGATCACGCATGCCGCAGAACGATAAACAAATTTCGAAACGTGCTCGCACCACTTCCCTGCGGCCCCCTTAACCTGCTCCGTGAAGTAAGCGTCGAGCCCGTGTACTGTGACTACGAATGGAATTTTAAGTTCACGCGCCAACAAGGCAGCAGCATGACCACAGGGCAATGCGGCATGTGCATGGATGACGTCAATGGGGTTAGAACGGTGCAGCTTGCGGACAATCCCCAGAAGATTCGCAAAGAGCAATCCGCCCGCCGGCGGAAGGCCAAAGCCGCTGGGCAGGGAAATATACCGTCTCTGCTGCGCGGGAAATGCATTGAGGTCGGTTACCGTATAAGGACGATAGAAAGGCTGCGCTACGATGACTGTGTTAGCGATCCCCAGGTTGGAGACTAATTGCAGAGGCTCAGCCACGAAGCATCCTTGCGCATCGTCCATTGAAGTGGGATAGAAGGGCGTCAGTGTCAGAACGTGAAGCGGTGGTCGAGGCCGGGCGAGCGAAGAGGTTGATGACGCCAGAGCTTCGGTCATACGCCCTGGACGCTTGCTTCTACGACGCCAACCGTAAAAATATTGATTCCCACTTTAAAGTAATTAAGTCCCAATCGAATTTTTCGCTATGAGTACGTCCGGCCGCCCCCAACATCTTGCGGAGATTCTCATTATCGAGTAACTCTCCCAGTCTCGCGTAAAGTTGATCATCGCATTCCACCACATAGCCAGTTTTTCCATCAACCACGGTTTCCGGATTGTAATCTCTTCGTACGAGAACCGGCAGGCCGCACGCCGCAGCCTCAAGAATGACTTTCGGAGATCCCTCCCATTTAGAAGGAAACAGAAAAATATCAGCGCGCTGATACTCTTTTCGTAGAGCTTCCGCTGAGAGAGGCCCTAGTAGAAGAACATTGGTGAGACTCTGCCGTTGCACATTTTCGCGCAACTCCTGGGCCATGATTCCGTCACCCGCGATGGCAAAGTCCGCATGAGGAAAGCGGCGCGCGGCCTCCAACAGAAGGTGCGGCCGTTTGAAAGGCCGTAACGATCCCGCAAACAGAACACGAGTTCGCGCATTGCATTGCTGGTCCGAGCTGGGCTTAAAGAATTTTGTGTCCACGCCCGTTTCCACAACTTCGCTCAACAAACCGTATTCAGATTGCAAACTTCGTTTCACAGCCTGCGAGTTGCTGAACAGGAAATCAGAGCGCAGGATTGTTTGCTCCCACAGACTGATGCCTTCAGGACGGATTGTCGGCTCGTTGCGAACATCGGATTGAGATTCGACTGTTCCAATCGTAATTCGTTGGTCCTTCCATTTCCGTCGGAGGCGCATATAGAACTTACTTGCCGGAGCGGACTTCATATAAAAGAGAATTTGGTGCTTTCCAAAAACAAATTCCTGCAAGATTCTGATTGTTTGCCTTCGCTTCGGTAAGCGAATCAGCCTGGTGTTCAATCTCGATTGAATACCGGGATCTGGTTGATCGCGATAAAACGTGCTTACGTGAAATTTGGCTGGGTCCAGCCGCCGTATGATTTCGCGGGCATTTGTCATTTGTGCATTCGTGAGGCCTTCGTCCACGAGACTATCAACCAGAATGCGAATCGGAGTACGAGGCTGGGTGGAACGCGCCCCTTTGAATGCTTTAGAACTAG
This sequence comes from uncultured Acidobacteriaceae bacterium, assembly GCA_963720075.1. Taxonomy (GTDB): domain Bacteria; phylum Acidobacteriota; class Terriglobia; order Terriglobales; family Acidobacteriaceae; genus PALSA-188. The sequence goes on from CAVREG010000019.1 coordinate 842,930, forward strand.
CCATGCTAAGCGGAGATGCGAACTTGCGGGTCTGCACATTCTAGTCTAAAGCCGCGCAGTTTCGAGTCCAGACGTTGCCCATCGTCCCGGAGACGGACTGATTCGCCAATATGCTGCCGTGCGAATTCGAGGAACCGCCGGCGCACAGTCTTCTCGGCATCCGATGGAAGTGGATGCTGTTCGCTCGGATCGCTCGCCAGGTTAAACAGATTTTCCTCGGATGAGGCGAAATCAAACACCCATTTGAACTCGGATTCACGAATGGCGAGAATTCGAGGGCCCATTCGCTGCTCAGGCGAGAAAGGGTTATTGCACCTTTCAACACATTCCACAATTGCTGGTGGGCTGGCCTGCGTTGCTCCTTTGGCCCATCGGCTTCTCCCACGAAAAGTGGCTGGCGCTGAAATGTCCAGATCGTCCAAAACGGTGGGCGCCAGGTCAATAAGGCTGAAGGGGTCACTATGTACTTGAGGTTCTCCCGCTTTGGACCCATGCAACAACAAGGGGACATGAATCAGTTCTTCAGTGACCTTTGATGGTGAATGATAGCGGCCACCGTGCTCAAGGAATTCCTCACCATGATCGGCAGTCACCACAAACAGACAATCGTCCCACAACTTGCGCTGACGCAACTCATTCACGAGGCAGCTAATTTGGAAGTCTGCCCAACGGATTCCTGCGTCGTAGAGCGCGATAACTTCGTCGCGACGAGTGCGAAGGCGACTTGGACCGATATCAGCGCGGTTCCAGTACGAGTTTGCATAACGGGCACGCGCGGCGTCTTCATCGCCCGTCATCCACTTCAGCGCTTCCTTCTTTGGATAATAAGGAGAATGGGGGTCCATAAAATGCAGCCACAGAAAGAACGGCCCAGGGCCGATCTTTTTAAGCCACGCGCTGGCTTCTTTCACAATTACATCCGCAGAAGGAAATCGCCGTAGTGTGTCCAAAGAATCGCCAGAAGAGCCTGCGGCAATTTGGCAATACCGGAAGTAAAGGTCGTCATAGAACCAACCGATCGGTCCAAGAAAGTGACGGCTCTTTGCCAGAACCGAATTAAACCTGCTTAAGAGCGAAGAATCCAAAAGGCTGTTCGCATTTTCGGCAGAAGAAACCGTTGGAGCATCGAGGAAGTCATGGAACGTGTCGAACCCGGCATCATAGCCAAAGCGTGAAGACAAGTAAGGATTGGCAGCCAGAAATGCCGCCGTGGCATATCCAGATTGACTCAACACGGATGCGATCGTTGGTTCTTCTGGCGCGATGCCAATCACATCCCGGCCCAGGGCGAGCGGGTGACGCGATGCCATGATTGCTGGGAATGAATAATAAGTGGGGGCGCCAGCCACAATGGCATTTGAAAACATGGTACTCGACGCAGCCAGCGTGTCGAGAAATGGCGTCGTGTTTCGCCGGTACCCCAGGAAGCCGAGGTGATCGGCGCGGAGGCAATCCACGGTGATGAGAACCAGTGACTTGGCCATTTTATTTAGACTCGCTCAGGTTCATCCAAACGTCTGACACCGACCGAAACCATGCCCCGGCTCGACCGAAACTTTCCGCGGCTTACGATATCGTATGCGTCCATATCATTTATATAGAGCAAATTAGGGAACTTCCTCTCCAGCGCGGTTAAAAACTCGTCCAATGCATGCAAGGTCGAGGTGCGAAAGTCCTTCAAAGAAGAGTGGAAATTTATAGAATGAACTGAAATGATCGCCGGCACCCCGCGGGCAAAACAGCCTTCGGCCAGTTGAATGTATTTTTCGACAGGCAGATCTTTTTGGCTGGGCTCGATGTCTATCGTCCTGTGAAGGTTCAGCATCTCGAACTCATTCATCTGCGGAGGTAACGGAGCGCCACTTCCATTCTGCACAACACGAATCCCGTGTGCAGCCCAAGCTTTGTGGGTATCGCTATTTGCGCGGTATCCAGGGGCGCACGCCGATGTCGCCGGACGGGAAAAGAAATTCCGAAAAATGTCCGCTGCTCGTCCAATGAGAGGCGCCTGTAATTCGGCGGACAAAAAACCCTGCCGCGGTTTTTCTGGATTGTGGTATTCATACCCAACCCAAGGCATTCTCCAGTAAATATAAGGTGTCTGCGCGCTCCATAGAGTCCGCAGCAAATGGGAGTGCTGGTTGTTTTTCGCAAGAGCATGTTCTATGGCAATCTGACAAAAATGCGTCAGACCGTGAAGCGATGGAAAAAAGACTTCATCGTCAATCCCCGAGCGGTAGGCTTCAAAAAGTCCGTTCCGTTTCCACTTGGCAGGAAGACCGTCGGTCAGAGGCATGAGAAAAATGTTTTTAGTTCCATCATTGGAGATCTTTTCGAAATCCAAATTCGTCATCACAAAATTCATTCCCAGGCAGGCAGAACGTCCGGTGGAATCCCGATGACGCTTCAGCAAGTCATGAATAGCGCTGACATCCTCGGCGGTTTCTAGCGTATAAAAATCGTAGGGATGTTCTCCCAACCGAACTCCCGCGGCCCGAAGAAGTTCGTAACCTTCCTTGTCGCAAACTCCGACCCTTCCCCAATCGTCGCTCTGCAAGAGAACAAGGGGGCGCTCGACATAAAAACTGCGGCTCGTATCGCTGGCGCGCCGGCCGCGCAATTTACTCGTAAAGTTCAACACGAGGAATTCCAAAACTGCATGAATGGAAGCCTAGGGCTAAGAGAGTTTCCTTCAATTGCTGACAAAGAGCATAGCAGCCAGATGGAGAACCGTAACCTCCTAGGGACACCAGAAGTGCCATCGCATGAATTTATAGCTGCTGGGCGTAACAGAGAAGAACCTTGGCAGTTGTTTCGCGACGGGTGCCCGCAAGCATCACTTGGAATCCGCCATGGCTGTTCGTATCAGTTCTACGAAACCTGCGACGATACCCAATATCAGGCCGACCAAATACAGCCAGCTCGTATGCAGCCATCGGTCGAGTCCTGCCCCGATGAGCCATCCGACTATAGTCGCGGCGGGAAAAATAAAGGCCAACTGGCTATAGTTTGCGAGTTGTACCCACGTGCTCTTTTTGTCAGCGCCATCGTTATCAGGAGACGGTGTTGGATCGTTCGGACTCATGACAATCTCCCGAGACACGGATTTGGTCTTGCTGAACGTCAGAATACTTGAATCTCGCGACTAAGTCAGTTGCATGGACCATTCGATCAGCCGAATAAATGGCTGCGGATGAATTCCGATCACCGCTGTAGCAATGGCGGCAATCCCGAGCGCGACTCGCGCTGGAGCGCCTGCCGAAATAGGCGTCAAGCGCGGCTCGCGAATGAACATAATTTGCCCCAAACGTCCGTAGTAGTAAAGAGGGATGAGGGAACACAACAGAGCCAATATAGCGAGCAAGTAGTGTCCGCTTTCAAATAGGCTGCGAAAAATAAAAAACTTTCCATAAAAGCCGGCGAATAGAGGCATCCCACCCAGCGAGAAAAGAAATATTGCCATGAAAATTGCTGCGAAAGGATCGCGGTAATAGAGTCCCGCCATGTTTGCGATTTCATCTCGGCCTTGATTCTGTGCAGTTTTCGCTGGCCGTAATGCCCCTACAACAGCGAATGCTCCCAGATTCATCAACGTATAGGCCAACAGGTAGAACAAGATTCCCTTGAACCCTTCGAAAAACGCTGGCGCTGGGTATTGCGCGGAAGCCAGCGAAATTAATCCAAGAATTATGAATCCAATCTGCGCAATGGATGAATATGCGAACAGACGCGCGATGCTGTTCTGCGTCAGCGCTGCAACGTTTGCCCCCACGATTGAGATCACCGCGACAATGATCAGCATCGGTACGTATTCCGCGCGTAATGGATATAGCCCCCATAACAGGACGCGCAGCAACATTGCCCACCCCGCCACTTGAAATGCGAGACAGATGAATCCCGCGATACTGCCAGGCGCTCCCTCGCACACGTCTAATATCCAGCGGTGAAACGGCATCGCAGCGATTTTGAAACATAACCCCACAGTGGTGAGGAAGACCGCGACGATCGCAACCGCGTGACTGCCAAGAGTCGAGTGACCCTGCGGAATGTTTTTTAGACCTTGCGAGATCATCTGCAAATTCGTACTGCCTGTAAGGCCATATAGTAGGCACAAGCCGGCCGCGAATACGGCAGACGAAAATGCGCTGCGCAGGAAATAGTTCAGACCAGCCTCTCGATCCCCGAGATCCTTCCCCAAATGCGCAACCAAAATATATGTGCTCACGCCCATTAGCTCCAACCCAACGAATATGATCACGATGTCGAAACCGGAAGCCATGAACATCATTCCTACGACTGAGAGCAGAATCAGCGCAAAGGCCTTCCCCTGTCGTACAACCGGAGCCTGAAGCTGGCGGACCGAAGTCAGTATGGTGAACCCCGCGCTGAATAAAAACAGGTAGTAAAAATATAGGGAAAGGTGGTCAATGAGTATTGAATGCCGAAAAGCCCACTCCAGCCGGCGACCCGAGCTTTCCAGTTGGGCCTGAATGGATTGAATTCTCATAACCCCTGCCGCGGAAAATAAAACTCCCGCCATTGCCGTGGCTGCATTCATCCATTTCCAGTCGGGTGGAGTGACTAAATCAATCAGAAGGATCCCGGCAGCAAAAAGTACCAGCAAAATAATGGGAAGCGAGAGCAGGTACTCGGGACTACTGAGCAAATTGGAGGCATCTTTAATCACAAGGCGAGTCTGATTAGCCTTTTCGATCGAGGACAAGAGAGATCATGAGTTTGGTTGCCGGAAATTCCCAGTGGATTGAGCCTGGTGCATCTCAATTAATTCGCGGATTCGCAGCGCATCCTTCTTCCGGTGTCCATGGCTGGTAATGGGATTGGTCCCGCCGGTCGAGTCAATTCTGATTTCCGACCAGAGTATGCCCGTCGCAATCTGCACGGAAGCGACCTGTGGTATCGCAATACTTTCATCGTTGCTTCCAAACAGCCGGGATTTGACGCGGCTGACGCGCTGGGAAGTAACAACAATACGAGTCGGGAATATGAGATTGCCCTTAGTCCAGCGACTGGCTGAAAAGGATTCTGTCGAAGGTCCAGCGGTAGATTCTAGCGTTGCACTCATTTCAGTCTTCCCTTCCTTGCCGCAGAAATCCGAATCTAGGCAGTCGGAGAACCTGCAAACTTATGTCGGCGGAACGCAAATGCCCGGCCCGCCTGGGATTTCTAGACTAACGATAGTATCGCCTAGTTTATCGGCCATCAAGGACAACCGCGCGGCGTCTATCACGGTACGCACGGCGTTTGTTTATAATCGGGCCTTCCATCTTTCATCTCATCCACTAAGAAGGACTCATTGCCCCTCGACGAAACAATCTACGCGCTGCGGCTAGAGAAGCTGAAACAAATCGAAGCCCTCGGACAGCCCACATATCGCAGCAGCTACGAATTCACCCACACCGTCCATGCCATCGTAGATGAGTTCACGTCGAGAACGGCGGAAGAACTAGACGCCACCCGTGCCAATGTTCGGGTCGCTGGACGAATCATGACGATTCGGCTCATGGGAAAAGCCGGATTTGCGCATATTCAGCAGGGCGGGCAGAAGCTGCAAATCTACGTAAAGAAAGATGCCGTAGGTGAAAAAGGATTCGAGCTCTACAAGCTACTCGACATCGGTGATCACATCGGAGTCGCGGGATATTTTTTCCGAACGCGCACCGGCGAGCTCAGCGTGCATGTGGATGAGATCACTTTCCTTTCCAAAGATCTGTTGCCCTTGCCGGAAAAGTGGCATGGCCTCGCCGAGGTCGAGCTTCGTTATCGGCAACGCTACCTTGACCTGGTGATGAATCCCGAGGTCCGCGAAGTATTTCTAAAACGCAGCAAACTGGTTCAGTCCGTGCGGCGATTTCTGGACTCGAATGGATTTATCGAAGTCGAAACTCCGATGATGCAGCCGATTGCCGGAGGCGCTGTTGCGCGGCCCTTTGTGACTCATCACAACACGCTGGACATTGATCTTTTTCTACGAATCGCCCCTGAGCTATATCTCAAAAGGCTTGTCGTAGGCGGCTTCGATCGGGTGTATGAGATCAATCGTAATTTTCGCAATGAGGGCATCTCCACCCGGCACAATCCCGAGTTCACCATGCTCGAGTTTTACCAGGCCTACACCGATTTTCGCGGAGTGATGGACCTGACGCAGCACTTAATCGAACGCGCGGCGATTGATGTGACCGGAGGAACAAAAACAAAATGGGGCGAAGACGAAATAGATTGGAGCAGCCCAAACTGGCGCCGCATGACCATGCGGGAGGCGATCATTCATTATTGGCCGGAATCGGCCGGAGCAAGAGTGGAAATATCCAGCTTTGAATCGAACGAACGCGTAAAGGAACTGGTGCAGAGATTTAACGCCAGCCATGCACACGTCGCATACGATCCAAACGAGCCTGCGGGAAAAACTATCGCGAATTTATTCGAAGCTGTCGTCGAAGAGCAATTAATTCAGCCGACCGTTATTTACGAGTTCCCCGCAGTCATATCTCCACTTTCCAAAAATAAGCCGGACGACCCTGATTGGGTGGAACGCTTCGAAATTTTCGCCGGTAAGATGGAAATTTCGAATGGATTCAGCGAATTGAATGACCCCGAAGAACAGCGCCGCCGCTTCGAATCGCAACTAGTCGAGCGAGAGCGTGGCGATCAGGAAGCACACCAAATGGACGAAGACTATATTCGCGCTCTTTCCTACGGCATGCCTCCGACCGGAGGCGTTGGAGTCGGAATAGACCGCCTTGCGATGCTCCTCACCGATTCCCATACCATCCGCGATGTAATTCTCTTCCCGCTGATGCGGCCCGAAAAAATCAAGACTACGGAAACAGATGAGTCCGAAACGTTGCGTGACGATCGCTGACTACGGCCATTACCACCGTGTGTTGACTTGTTACCGCTGGCAGGTTACTTTCGGGTTTCGGGGAAATCCTTCCGCAAAGGCTGCCTGTGGCGAAACATCCGATCATCACTTTGACCACCGACTTTGGCCTCAATGACCACTACGTTGGCGCCATGAAGGGCGTCATTTTGGGCATAAATCCAGACGCTGAGATTGTTGATATCTGCCATTTCGTGCAGCCATTCGACATCCTCGATGGTGCGCTCACCATCGCGCAGGCATACACATACTTCCCGGCAGGCACCGTGCATGTTGTGGTTGTTGACCCCGGCGTGGGCACAGATCGCCGCCCCATCATCGCCAGCACAGAACGCCACCATTTCGTGGCTCCAGACAATGGAGTTCTCTCTTTAATTTATGCGCGCGAAGAGCGGGTGCACGTGCATCACGTTACGGCAGAGCACTATTTCCTTGAAAGCTTGAGCAATACATTTCATGGGCGGGACGTATTCTCGCCGGTCGCTGCCTATCTGGCAAAGCGGGTGGAAGCTGCAAAGTTCGGCGCCGACATTACAGATTTCGTGCGCTTCAACACGCCTAAACCGAAGCCTGTAAACGGAAATACTTTGCGCGGGGTTATTCTCAAGGTGGACCGCTTCGGGAATCTCGTAACCAATGTCACCGCCGAAGACGCGCCTATGTTATTCGAACCTCAACCGCCGCCTTTCAAAATTATTATCGGAAAGCGCGAGATCACCGACGTTAGATTCGCCTATGCGGACGGAGCCCCGGGAGAAGTCTTCGCTATCCCCGGAAGCATGGGATACTTGGAAATCGCCGCTAACCGCGGTTCGGCTTTCCAAGTCATCGGTTCCGGTAAAGGCACGGAAGTGAACATTATCTTGGAAGGCGCAGCTGCAACCAGCAGCGGATCCTAGCCAATCTATCCAGTCAATATATCCATTTTTTCAACAGCCCTGGACGCTAGTCGCCCAAAAGCTCTCCCTTCGAATCGCCAACGCTCGCTTGACGGCGACCAATTGCAAGAGTAGATTTGCGCCCGCCTGTCTTTCAGTCGCTTATTTCCTGCGTATTTCAAACCGTGAAAGACGGAGACAAGAACTTTCCATCAGAGAGGAGAATTTTATGCGCAAAGCAGCACCGTTACTGTTGGCTATCTTCGTTGCTTCAATTGTGCCGGCAGTATTCGGTCAAGACAAGTCCGCCGATGTGGGCTGGGTATACGCGACCACGCCGAAACCAGGCATGATCAAGCAATTGGAAGAGGGCCGAAAGCGTCACATGGATTTTCACCGGAAGCAGAATGACACATGGACCTGGGAAGTATGGCAGGTGGAAACAGGAGATTCCACGGGATCCTATTTGTCAACAAGCTTTGGCCATTCCTGGAAGGATCTCGATGCTTGGGAAGAAAAGATGGGAACCGCAGATACTGCCGATGCGGCAGTCAACCTTGCCCCTTACGCCGCTTCAACCACCGCCAGCATATGGGAGGTAATGAAAGATGTAAGTCGGCCGCCAAAAGACGAGGAACCTCCGAAGCTGGCGCAAGTAAACCACTTCTTGCTAAAACCCGGGTCGGACAGGGATTTCAGCGACGCAATTCGCAAAATTACCGATGCCATCAACAAGACAGACTGGGATACCCACTACACTTGGTACGAGTTGCAGGATGGCGGAGAGGGCCCTCACTACGTGCTGCTGATTTATATGAACGGCTGGGCGGACATTGCCGGGCCGGAACCGGCATTCCCTGTCATGCTGGAAAAGGCTGTTGGGCCTCACGATGCGGAGGCGCTAATGCACTCCGTGGATCACAGCATTAAGCGCGAGTGGACGGAAACAATTCGTTACCGCCCTGACTTGAGCTATATCCCCGGTCATAATTGAGAGCGGACTGCGGTACCTTCGAGAGCGAATGGCGGGGACATTGCCGCGTCGCTCTCGTTGTTACTTCGCCTTCATGAATTCCTTGCCTTCGGATGGACGTAACGCTCCATCTCAGCCGTCCACTTTAGAAAGCGCCAAAGATGGCTGCGCTCCCGCCATGTGAATTCCCAGAATTCCAAAAACCCGATTTGCTGCATCTTCACGCCGCAATAGGTTTCGATTCTCCACAACAGATAGCGGCTGCGCCACGGTGCAAGCCGATGGCCGCGCGTGGCATTCCACAAAAATCGAAATATGCAAATCATTTATCCCTTATCCCTATAGTATAGCGGCCCAGACGCGTGACCCTCGACCCATCGCCTGAGCGTGCATCGCTACATGCTAGAATCGCACTTTCCTTGAGGATTCTCAGAAATTCGTGACCGACCAAAACGACCGCCAGACAGCCGAAGACCACTATTACGCTGCGTTGGATTTTGTCGCGGACGGCGATCATGAGGCAGCCGTGGTCGAGTATCAGAAATCCCTTGGCGCCGATCCGGCTTTTACCGAAGCCATGCACGGAATGTCACGCGCTTTACAGGATTTAGGTCGCTTTGATGAGGCAATTGCTGTCGCCAGGAGAATTTCTGAAATAGATCCCGATGACGTTCTGGCGCACACCAGCCTCTCCGTCCTGTATCAGAAAAAAGGAATGATTCCCGAGGCCGAAGAGGAAGGGAATAAGGCGCGGGTTCTAGGATGGAAGCAGCAATTAAAAAAGCCGAAATTGTAGAGCAGGGAATGCATTCAGCACTCAGCACTCAAAATTCCTGTTCTCCTGCTGAGTGCTGAGTGCTGCATTCTAAAACCATGGGCCGCATCCACGTTTTATCCGAAGCCGTAGCCAACAAGATTGCCGCAGGCGAGGTCGTGGAGCGGCCAGCGTCGGTGGTAAAGGAGCTGCTGGAAAATTCGATTGACGCTGGCGCCACACGAATCAAGATTCAAATTGAAGCCGGCGGCAAGAAGCTTATTCAGATCACTGACGACGGATGCGGAATGGTTCGCGACGACGCCATGCTTGCGTTCGAGCGCCATGCGACATCGAAGATGAAAAATGCGGAAGACCTTCTGAGCATTACGACTCTGGGCTTTCGCGGAGAGGCACTACCCTCTATCGCTTCGGTGTCCCGCCTGAGGCTTGAAACCCGCGCTGGAGAAGAATCGTCAGGAACGGTTATCGAAATCAATGGCGGCAAAATCTTCAAGATTGAAGAGGCCGGACTGCCGTCTGGAACTTCGATCACGATTCGTGACTTGTTCTTCAACACTCCTGCACGGAAGAAATTCCTCAAGGCAGAATCCACTGAGCTTTCGCACATCGCTTCTCTCGTCACCCATTATGCTTTGGCCCATCCGGACAAGCATTTTGAACTGCACTCGGCGACCAACGCCATGCTCGTTGCACCGCCGGTAGCGGGGTATACAGAGCGCGTCTATCAAGTATTCGGCAAGGAAGTCTTGGACCAATTGTTGCCTTTGACGGCCGCGCGACCGTTGGCGCATACAGGATTGCCGCAACCGCCTCCGTGGCGGCGGAGCGACGCAAACGAAGCAACCAAAGATCCCGGCGAATTGCGGCTGCATGGTTTTGTTTCGAAGCCAGAAATTCAGAAGCTCAATCGCAATTCCATTTACATTTTCGTAAATGGACGCCTCATTCATGATCGCCTCATCCATCACGCGATCACCGAGGCCTACCGCAACGTTCTTCCGCCAACAGTCTTCCCGGTAGTATTGCTGTTCCTCGAATTGCCAGCGGAAGAAGTAGATGTGAACGTTCATCCATCGAAAACTGAGGTTCGCTTTCGCCAGACAACCGCGACCCATGATTTTGTCAGGGACTCGGTGCGCGCGGCACTGATGAAGGCCCGTCCGGTTCCTCAATTCGCAATCGAAATTTCAGCTCGCCCGACCGCTAGTCCATCTTTAACCTCGGGAAGACTTTCAGCCGCGCCGTCGGCAGACCCAGCGCAAGCACAGGCCGCGAGTGGCTCGCTGGTGTCGCATAATTTCGTTTTGCAGGCTCCAGTAGTTCCTCCGCTAAACGAGAGATTTCATTTCGACGGCGGAATCAGCGTGGAAGGAAATGCCGCCGTCTCGCTTGCCCGCGAACCAATGCAGGCTCCCATAGGCGCATGCGCTTCGCCTGTCGTTGACGAGCCAGAACCAGCAAGTGAACTGGCACCATCGCTCGCCACGCTCAAGCCACTGGGCCAAATTCGGGAGTCTTTCATTCTCGCGGTCAATTACGAAGGTCTTTGGATCATTGATCAGCACGTCGCTCACGAACGAGTGCTGTTCGAAAAAATACTTAATCAGCGCGCAATCAAAAAAGTAGAAAGTCAGCATTTGCTAATGCCGTTGTTGCTGGAACTCTCTCCAGCGCAACAAGCGGTGTTTAGCGATATATCGGATGAACTCTCGAAAAATGGTTTTGAAGCCGAGCCCTTCGGAACCAGAAGCATTGCGATAAAAGTCGCGCCAGCCGGAATTGACGCCTCGCAGGTTGAACACATGCTCCACGAATTACTCGATCAGTTGTTGCGCGAAGATCAAGCGATAAATCTGGAGAAGATTCGTTCGCGCATTGCCGCATCCATCGCCTGTCACGCCGCCATCAAGGTCAACATGCCGCTGGAGCAGAATAAAATGGAGTGGCTACTCGCGGAGTTGGCGAAGACGGAGTGCCCAATGTCGTGTCCCCATGGGCGGCCAGTTGTTCTGCGATACTCAATGAAGGATATTCAGAGGGCGTTTAAGAGGATTTAGGATGCAGCAATCAGCACTCAGCTTTCGGCATTGAGGAGCGACGATTTCGGAAGCTGCCAGTAAGACCAGAATTTGCTGAGTGCTGAATACTGAGTACTGATTGCTTAGCTCCTGAGCTAGAAGCTAGCAGCTGATTTTATGACCGAGCAGGAACTCCAACAGCTTCGCCGCGAGAAGTGGCACTTGGACGGGCGTCCCGTGCGCACGCTTGAAGACGCACGTTCATTTCTCGACCAAGTTGGAGTCTGCATTATGTATCCGCACACTCCCGCGATTCTCGCTCCTACTTTCATCGGTGCGTGGGCCGGCTCTGGCGACAAACTCCCCACATGGCAACATGCGTTTGCCGATCCGCGTGCCGAGCAGGCGACCGACTTGATGGTGCGGATGTTGCGAGAGCGAGATGCTTACGAGGCCAACCGGTTCGATGACAACAACGCCTTTCTGATAGCCCAATCGATCTTCCCCTATTTCTACGCGCTGATCGGCGAGCGCAACCCCAAACACGTTCCCGAACCTGGACATCGATCAGAATATTCGCAGCTCGCCTGCGACACTTTCGAATTGATTCGTCGTGCCGGTCCAATTTCGAAACAAAAGATGCGAGAGATGCTGGGCGGAAGCGTCTCCATTGCGGCCCTTGATCGCGCCCTGGGCGAACTGGGAGCGAAATTGAGAATTAGCCGTGTTGACTACAATCCGCGTGAAGGGTCCTTCTGGGACGTGCTTTATCGTTGGTCTCCAGACGCCGTGCGCGAAGGCATGAATCTCTCCGTCGGTGAAGCGCTTTCCGCGTTGCTTTCCAAATATTTGGATTGTGTCATCGCCGCCGATCAGCAGGAACTGGATAATTTTTTCGGAAACTTTGTGCCACGCTCGCGAGTGAAGGAGTCCGTTAACGTCCTTTTGAATGCTCGGGAACTAGAATACATTCGCGTAGGAAACAGGTCGCTGGTTCAAGTCACGACAGCTCAAGTCACGTCGCCTCTAGCCGCGCCGGTGCAACGATAAGTTCGCGCCCCCGATTGCGAGTCCTCCACGTATAATTTTGCAATCCTTTATGCCCAATAGCACTGAAGACATCGTCAGCATTCGCGGATTGACGAAACGCTATGCCGGGAAAGTTCCCGTCGAAGCGGTCCGCAATATTGATCTCGCGGTTCAGAAAGGAGAACTCTTCGGACTGCTTGGTCCGAACGGAGCTGGCAAGAGCACCACCATCAGCGTTTGCACCACGCGCACTCTACCGACGTCAGGGACGGTGCGGATCGCCGGACTCGATGTCGTCGCCACTCCAGCCCAGGCGCGTAAGCACATGGGCGTCGTACCTCAATACAACACGCTTGATCGGCAATGCACGGTGTGGGAGAACCTCTATTTTCATTGCCGCTATTTTGGATACCCCGCTGCCGCGGCGAACAAACGGGCGAACGAACTGCTTGAAATGTTTCGGCTTACCGAGCGATCGAAATCCTTTGTCCGCGAACTTTCCGGAGGCCTCGCGCAGAGAGTTCAGATTGCCCGCGCCATTGCGCATCAGCCCGAGATTCTATTTCTAGACGAGCCTAGCGCAGGTCTCGATCCCCAGAGCCGTTTGGCGTTATGGGACAGCATTCGCCAGCTTCTTGCTGGAGGCATCACCATCGTTTTGACAACTCATTACATGGAAGAAGCGGATGAACTTTGCAACCGCGTGGCAATCATTGATCACGGGAAAATCCTGGTCTGCGACACGCCCGCGAATCTGAAGAGCAGCGTCGGCGCGCAAAAGGTGATAAGCCTTCATCTCGGCAGCGAAAGCGATTCCACGTTTGAGCGCAGTCTCAGCGAGCTGGCAGGCGTAAAGAATGTCGAATCCACCAAAGAGGGCGTACGTATATTCGTGGACAATCTCGATGGCCTGTTGCCAAGAATAATCGAAGTCACAGGCCCGCGCCTGAAGGATATTTCTATCAGCGAAACCACTTTGGAAACCGTGTTCATCAAGCTGACGGGGAGGGATTTGCGTGAGTGATTCAATTCTTTACGCGCGTGCTTTCTGGGGTCTCATGGTGCGCGATATCTCTGTCCTTCGCCGGGAGTTCATTGCGTTCATGGTGCGAACCGTAATGAATCCCCTGATGTTTGTTTTTGTGTTCACTTATCTCTTCCCCAAGATGGGGCAGGATTTTCAGAACGCGCGCGGAATCAGCTTCGGGACGCTGATCTTGCCGGGACTGGTGGCCGTCGCGATTTTTGTTCAGGGGATCATGGGAGTGGCGCTTCCGCTTTCGTTCGAGATCGGTTCTACTCGCGAAATTGAAGATCGTGTCATGTCGCCGCTGCCGGTCAGTTTGGTGGCCATCGAAAAAATTGTTTTCAGCTCTCTTCAAAGCATAGTGGCTGCTCTGGTTGTTTTTCCGATGATTTACTTCATTCCGGCAACACCGGTGCACGTCCATGTAAACAGTTGGCCAGTATTGATTGGCAATGTATTGCTCGCAAGTCTGGCCTCAGGAGCGGTAGGTCTGACCATTGGAACGATCGTTAAACCGCAGCATATCGCGCTGATGTTCGGAGTCGTTGTCGTTCCGGTTACGTTTTTCGGATGCGTGTACTATCCGTGGGCGGCGCTTCACAGCATTCGCTGGCTGCAAATTGCGGTATTGATTAATCCTCTGGTCTATATGAGCGAGGGACTGCGGATCGCGCTAACTCCCGAAGCCCCGCACATGCCGGTGTGGGCTACGCTAGCCGCGTTGCTGCTTTGTGTGGGATTGTTGGGATACACCGGCGTAAGAGGATTTCTCAACCGAGTTCTGAGCTAGCCCTGCATGTGTGGGGCGGACACTCCTGTCCGCCGCAGTTGCGGTTGATCTTAATTTATCAACTCAAATCAAAATCGGCGGACAGGAGTGTCCGCCCTACATTGTCCGTGTAAGATATTTTCGCTGTGTCTTCCGACTCCCAAGCCCGCAAACTGATCATCGCCGTGGATGGCCCCGCCGGGGCGGGCAAGAGCACGATTGCCTCCCGCCTCGCCCGAAAGCTCGGATACATAAATCTCGAGAGCGGGGCCATGTACCGGGCATTGGCGCTAAAAGCTATCGAATGGGACGTTTCGTTCGATGACGAAATGGCGCTGCACAAGCTGGCCGAAGATTCCAGTATTCAGCTTCAGCCTAACCTCGGCGGCAACCGCGTGCTGCTCGACAAAAAAGACGTAACTCAACGGGTGCGGGAGCGCGACGTGACCGAGGGCGCGTCGCGGGTGTCAGTCCACCCTAAAGTCCGGCAGTGGATGGTCTCGCATCAACGTGAACTGGGCAAAGACGGCGGAATTGTGATGGAAGGACGCGATATCGGAACCAAAGTATTTCCTGATGCAGATGTCAAAATCTTCCTCGATGCTGATCCGGTCGTCCGCGAACAGCGCCGAATGCAACAGCAGAAGCTCCACGGAGAATTAGCCCCGACAAGTGCCGCGGAACTGCGAGAACGGGACCACCGCGACCGGACGAGAGCGACATCCCCGCTAGAGCCAGCTTCAGATGCGCTTGTACTCGACTCCACCAGCATGTCAGAAGATGAGGTATTGCGAAGAGTTGAAGAACTGGTCCAACAAAAGCTCGAAGCGTGAGACTTGAATATTGACCCTACGGTTACACTAAGCCAAGTATGGAACGCCGAACGTTATGCGGAGCACGCGCACTTCGTGTCCGCGCTCGGACAACCCGTCCTTGATCTGCTAAAGGTGCGTCCTGGCGAAAAAATTCTCGATCTTGGATGCGGCGACGGGGTGCTCACCGAAAAAATTGCAGTGCTTGGCGCCGAGGTAGTTGGAGTTGACAACTCACCAGACATGACCCAAGTCGCACAAGCTCGCGGTCTCGATGCCCGCGTAGTGAATGCATACCACCTCGACTTTATTCGCGAATTTGACGCTGTATTCTGCAATGCCGCATTGCACTGGATGAAGGACGATCCTGATGCGGTGATTGCGGGCGTAAACCGCGCGCTCAAGCCCGGCGGGCGCTTCGTCGGCGAAATGGGTGGCCATGGCAACGTCGCCGCGATAACCGTGGCCTTGCTTTCCACGCTGGAGGGCCGCGGCATAGAGAATCCGGCCTCGCTAATTCCCTGGTATTTCCCCACTGTGGATGACTATCGCGCGAGGCTCGAATCAGGCGGCTTCGCCGTCAACTATATCGAACTCATTCCGCGTCCTACTTCGCTTCCAACCTGCATGTCCGCCTGGATTGAAACCTTCGCCATGTCGTTCATCCGGAGCATGCCGGAATCCGAACATAACGCAGCCGTGGCCGAGGTTGTGGAGAGGCTGCGTCCAGTGCTCTGCGACAAAAAAGACCAATGGACCGCCGATTACGTTCGGTTACGTTTCGTCGCCCAGCTTCCTGGGAACGAGTAAAGTTTGCTAGCTACTCTTTCCCCCTGATTTCGCGGGAGTATTGGAATCATGGACTTAGGCGGATTTTTTTGGGTGCATCAATTGGGCACTACCCATTCAAGCAAAAAAACGGCTCGAATGGGCCCCGAGATCTAAGTGCGTCCATAACTAGTTACAAGATATTTGGAAAACGAGGTCAATGGTACCAAGGGCATGGGTCAGCTTGGGGACCGTGGCCCATTTGAGCCTTTTGGCTTGAGTGGGGAATGACTCGGAGATAATCTTTCGCCGTGCCTTGGGGATTGAAGCTCGTCACGAATCCGGACAGACACACTTCGTGACATTTTGCTGTTATCACAGAAGTTCGCCGCTTAGGCGCATCCGTCCGAGGGTCGGCGGTCACAGTTTTTCCGAGGGTCTGAAATAATCATTGCGGAGCCAGAATGAAAACTCCCGATACAGGCCGCATAGGTTTCCACCTTTGCCAAAACCGCAAAGCTGGGCCAGCCTCCCAAGGCCACCCTGATTGCGGATGGTCTTTGCTTACCAGGTCGCACCAAAAAAGATTGGCTTCAGTCGTGGGGTGAGATAGCGCACGCGTGTTTCTGGTTGGAGTACTCCGACTGCACGCGATAGAGATGGCCGTCAACCCGGAAAGTTGGTGGCGCCCAGTATAAGTGGTCTGGCTCGTAGAAAAGGCACTCGTCGGCCATTTCATCATGATAGAGGTATGGTTCACGCGCATTCCACCAGGCGGTCCCGTCGGGATCGGAGATGGTCTCAAAGAACTCGTGACTGAGGGCGTCATCGGTGGAGTCAATGAGCTGGCTGTTAGGGTTGCCGACGGGCGAGTCCGCGCATTCCGGCGCTCCCTGCCACGGTTGTACCGTGAACAGCACATGTCCGAGATCGGTATAGGTCACGCTGTCGTGATAGGCGCAGAAGACGTACGTGGCTGGATTGTCCGGAGAATAGCAGACGTTGTTGTACGGGGCGTCAAAACAGGTATCTACGCCTGGGGGAAGAAACAGATGGTAAATATTCCCATAGCCGCCAGCCCCGGTCCTAGCGACCACACCGTGCAGGATCGCGATCAGGTCAGACTCAGAGAGTGGGTCGGCAGGGAGCGCGCCCCTCAGCACCGCTCTGGGGCCCAGGATATAACGTTGGTTCCCCCGTAATCCCACGTACTCATCCAAAATGTGAATGAAGTCGCTCTCGCCCACATCGTCGAGAAAGCGCTCGGGGTCCCCCCAACAGCTTGCGATGGTGCACTCGCCGCCCGGGTTCAAATAGACCGCATGGGAAGCGGCATATTGCACCACAGGGCCGCCCTGATGGGCTATGTCGCCGGGATTCTGCGTGAAGTCGTCACCAACGATCCCACCGATGCCAGCGGTTGCCGCTGTGGCTGAGGCAGTGGTTGACTGGCGGGACGCGGCTGCTTTGCGCGCCACTGTTCCAGCCGGAGTGCGAGCGTAGCTGAGATGCTTGTAAACGCGAACAGCGCCGGCAGCGCTCCACCGGTCGGCATCGCTGACGCTGATGTTAAGATCGTCATTGCTGAAGCTGGAAGTTTTGTCCGCAAGGTTGGAAGGCTCGCCGGCAGCCAGCAGTGGAGTCGCAATGATAAGGCTGTTGAGCAGCAAACCCAAACTCAGTGTGCGTAGTAGCGACTTCTGAGTGAGCCGGGAGATGGCCGTTGTCATAATTTTTCCTTTATTCATCTTCTGAGATTGCCAGCCGCGAGCGCCTTTGCGGCGCACCGAGGGAATCTTACACTGAGCTGTGAAAGCGAGCAATCCACGCAGCCTCCTTCGTTCCCCAAAGATCCTCCATTGATAACTCTAAGAAACTTCGGCTCAATTGCCTGAACGTGGAACCACCTGCGCGGCCACCTTCCCCTGACGCAGACTTTTCAAAATGCGGCGCGCGAAGCCTTGTTTAACGGCCTGCATGACGCGCCACGGATTGCCCTCCTCCGGCTCATTGATCAACAAATGAATGTGGTCGGGCATGATAACGTATCCGACGACGACAAAACGATATCGCAGCCGCACTTGCTCGAGAACAGTGAGAAGCAGATCGCGCCGTTTGGGTGTGGCCAGCCGGGCTTGGCGATCGTAGCAACTGCAATTGATGAAATGCAGGTCATTTGTGCCGTAATAATGCGTGGGGTGGTTCCACACAAAACGAGGGTATGCCTACGCGTAAACAACGTCTGTGACGACTGACCTCTATCGTTCCCACCTTTACAAAAAACGTAAAGGTGGGGCAGCCACCACACCCTCGCTTCCAAGTTAAGGTTCAACCTTGTAAAGCGCGACCATGCCGGCGTCCATGTGCTCATCAATGTGGCAGTGGTAAAGCCAGATTCCAGGATCGTCGGGAACCATGTCCACGGTTAGCATTTGCGCGGGCATGAGAGTTACAACGTCGGTTCGTTTGCCGTGATCCATAACCACGTTTCCATGCCAGTGCGGAGTGTGAAAGTTGACGCCTTCTCCCAAGCTCAAGAGGTACCAGCGCACACGCTCGCCTTTCTTCATGGTCATCAGCGGCCCATTGGCATAGATGTACCCGTTGATCGTGCCTTTAAAGTTGGCCGCGGCGAATCCCGTGCCTGTGGGAGAGAGAAGTCCCGCGTCATCGGAAGGAATGAACTCAAGTTTCTTCACCCCTTTTGGATCGCTCGTGTAAGTCTGGATGTTGTGTTCGAGATACCAACTGGTGTTCTCGTCGAAGAACATGAATAAGCTGACGAACTCGCGATCCACATCTTTCGGCTTGCCGCCGGGACCGGCCATGCCGCGCCTTGTAATGATGATTGCGCCGATCAATCCGCTTTCGACATCGCGGCTGCCATGAGAATGATAAAGCCACACGAGTGAGCTGGGATCATTCGGCCCCGGACCCGCGCGCTCAGGCACTTGCCAGGTGTAAAGATGCGTGTGACCAGGCGGTACCGCGTCGTCTTCCTTGTCGGCCCCGGACGTGCCGTCGTCGTACATTGCACCCTCGGAATCTTTGTTGTAGAACACGCCGTGAGGATGCATGTTGTATGGACGGGTAGCGTTGTTCTTGAAATGCACCACAATCGTGTCGCCGACTTCAGCACGAATGATCGGACCAAGTATCCCTGCGTGCTCCCACTCAGGCGAACGGGGCTTCAGATGGCTGAAGGTTTCGTCCGTATATTCGCGGTAAACCGCTTTGCGGTAAACCTTGCCGATGCGATGCGGGCCTTGTTCGACGAACGTCAGGGGATAGCCTTCGAACTTCATCCCCATCATTTTATTCATGTTGGTGGGGGCGTAGTCCCATTCCACTTCGTCGGCGGCGATGTAATAAGTGTGGGTTTGGGGGGTGTCCAGGGCGGCGACTTGAATCCCGCTCAGCGCCACCGCCAGACCCAGAAGTACTGTCAGACCCAATGGGGCGAACAGCGAACCGGCCAGTCTGCGAATCATTCTTTTTACCTCGTGAAAATGGGAAGTGTTACGCGGGGACACATTTTACAGAGGCCAAAGATTAGCACACAATACAAATCAGGATTCGGTATTTTGTGCGCGGATCAAGGAACTGCTCTGGCAAAGGCAGGGATTTTAATTACGCAGCCGAATGTCGGTTCAAGGATGGACCACATCCATTCGGCTGCTTTAGGCTTCTATACTCTGCTCCGCGATCAATGGTTATCGTGATCGTCGTGGTGATCGGCATCCCAATCGCGTTCAGTGTGCCATTGATTGTCGTGACCGTTCCACCAGGCATGGTACTGGCTCCAGCACCGGTCCCGCTCGGCATTTAAGTCACGGCGGCGATCGTCGGCAGCGTGGCTATGTTCTCCATGCTTTTGGATCGCATTCGCCAGCCGGGCCTCGGCCTTCTCAATTCGATGCCTGCATTTGTCTCTGTCATCATCTCCGTGAGCGCGTGGCGGCGCAGAGAGAAATAACAGAAATGCACATACGGTGGCGGCAACAACTACCGACTTCCCGAATTTTGCGGACTCGTTAGTCAATTTCAAGTTAGCCTCCTAGGATCTTTATGCGTCGTTTTTGATCATTTATCGTCTTTAACGGTTGCCCGGAACTATTCTAAAAGTTCTGAGCTATAGTTTCATTTAAACAGTCCAGATTCTGGCCTGTTTCACTGATCAGATTCCCGCTTCGGAACAATTCGCGAAAAAAGCTCTCCTCCTCACAGACTCTCGCAAATCCTCAGTGGTAAATACAGTATGTCTCCCGTCGAGGCCGGACTCACCTTCTTTATTCCCTAGCAGGCCGGAGTCCAATGCGGTCACGATTTGACTGTGTGTTTTATTTTCTGTGCCTAGCGGTTTTATCCGCACCGTTGCTGTTGACTATTTCCGCCTTTGGCCAGGGCGCATCCACGGGCGCGATCCGCGGCACGGTCGTGGATGCCTTGGGCCGCCGAATTGCCGGCGCGCCCATCGCGCTGGTGAACACGGCCACCGGGTTTCGCTATTCCGCCAAAAGCGACAAGGAGGGCGTGTTCCAATTTCAAATGCTTCCCACGGGAGATTATTCAGCCCGTGCTAGTTCTAGTGGGATGTCTCCTCAGTTGACCCCCAATCTGCACGTGGACATTGGTGCCATTGTTGAGATCAGGTTCGACCTCAGCGTTGCTGGCCGGAACGAGACCGTCACGGTTTCGGCAGAACCACCCCTGGTCGAAACCGAGCCAAGTCCTATCTCCTTTTTGGTTGATGAGCGCGCAATCACCGGCCTTCCCCTAAATGGCAGGCGCTTTACCGACCTCGCTCTACTGACGCCCGGGGTGACTCAGGATCCCCGCGGATTGACTTCGGGATCGAATGGCGATCTGTCTTTTGGAGGGATTCGCGGATTTCAAACCAGTTATCTCGTAGATGGCGAAGACGACAATAACGCGTTTTTCGCACAAGCCGTGGGCCGTTATCGCTCGCCCTACCAGTTTTCAAATGAAGTGGTGCAAGAGTTCCGCGTTTCGTCGAATACAGCAGGTGCGGAAATGGGGCGAGCCGGAGGGGCGGTGGTGAATGTGGTCACCAAATCCGGCGCCAACCAATTTCACGGCAGCGGTTTTTATTTCCTCCGGAACAGTGCTTTTGACGCAACTCACGCATTCACAGGATTCAAGCCGCACGACGACCAGCACCAATTCGGCTTTACATTTGGAGGACCGCTGCACCGCAAACGCGCATTCTTTTTCGCTGGCTACGATCAGCATATCTTTCACCTGCCAGTCGTTGTCCAGTTTGTGAATGGCGGCTCAGTGGTCGCGCCAGTTCCGGGAGCGGGACCTGCCACGCCAGGCGACTATGAGGCAAGCGATCAATCGCTGGTGTTCGCCACGGCCGCGAAGTTGACGCAACAGGGGGGCCAATATCCTGCACAACTGCTGGGCAATGCCGGGTTTTTGAAGTTTGATTTCAAGCTCTCGGAAAATAATGATCTCGCAATACGGCTCAATGCGTCGCGTTACTGGGGGGCAAATAATGTTTTTATTGATCCTGCCAGTCCGATAACCACCTACGGGATTTCCGACAATGGCGTCGAGAATGTGGACACTGAAGCCGGGTCAGCATCCTTGACGACTAGCTTCTCGAATCGGACGGTAAGCCATTTGAGAGCACAATATTCGCGAGACTTGGAATGGTCAAATAGCAATTCAATCGCCCCTTTGACCAAGATAACCAGCATCCTGAATGGCCTTGGCCGCTCGTCAATCCTGCCGCGCGAAACACGCCAACATCGGCTGCACGTTGCCGAGACTCTTAGCCTGGACGGCAGGCGCAACTCCTGGAAATTTGGTGGAGATGCGCTGCTCACCTGGATTTATGATTTCTTCCCATCGAATTCTGGCGGCGAATATATTTTTGATCCCATCAAGGTCAACCCATTTACGTTTGCGCCGGTGGAAAGCGGGCTTCAACTCACCTCTCTGCGCGCTTATGCCCACCAGGTTCCGCATTACTACGTGCAGGATTTCGGATCGGCGGTCACTCACCCGGACACCAATGAGTATTCCGGTTTTACGCAGGATACGATTCGCATTACCGATCACTTTGGCTTGACTCTTGGCGTCCGCTACGACTTGCAGACATTCACCACGAAGGGGTTGGTTTCAAATCCTTTATGGCCGAATTCAGGGAAGGTTCCCTTTGATCCGAAAAACTTCGGACCCCGCGTGGGACTCGCTTATGCGGTGGGAAAAGACCGGCCGCTGGTGGTTCGCGCAGGCTACGGCCTTTTTTATACTCGCATCCCACAAATTTACAATTCCGCCGTGGAAAGTAAGAATGGTCTGTCCGGGAATTACCTATTTCTGAACAATACGAACTATTACGACAGTCAGATTTTCCCGCAGTATCCCAATCCGCTGGTAAGTTGCGCTTCTCTGGCGACATCATGCGTGGCCCCTGCGAGTCTTGCGCAGTTCACGCAAAGCGAAATTTCGGCCTTTTCGCCGAACTTCCGCACACCAGAGGTGCACCAGACAAGTTTTAGCCTCGAAAAGGAATTAGCGGATAAAGTCACTGCACAACTTTCTTATACCTATGTTCATGGGCAAAATTTAATTCGGGGCCGTGACGTGAATCTGCCGCCGCCGGTTGACGTGAGTTACCCCGTGTTCGACAGCAGCGGAAACAATTTTCTCGGTAATTATTACGATGTGCAATCATTCTCCACCTGGCAGATGACTTCGTCGTTAACCTGCCCGTTTCCCCCGTGCATCAATCCTGTGGTCCGGCCAATTCCGCAGCTTGGTGCGATCAACGAATTTGAGAGTGAAGCCTCCAGCGTCTATCACGGGGCAACACTCTCTATTCAGCGGAAAATGGCTACTGGCTTTTACTTCCGGCTGGCATACACCTTTGCGCACGCCATAGATGATGGACAGGATGCCCTGGTAACAACCGTGTCAACCGTACAAAACACTTATTCAACCAAGTTGGAGCGAGGACCCAGCGTGACCGACCAGCGCCAGCGCTTTGTCGTTGCCTGGATCGCACAGCCTAAACTGGTTCCCCACTGGGGAGGATTGTTGGAAAAGCTGGTGGACGATTGGAAATGTGCCGGTGTTGTGACCATAGGCAGTGGGCGGCCGGTAAGCGTGATGGTCTCGGGAGATCCGAATCAGGATGGCAACAGCGAAAACGACCGCCTCCCCGGCATAGGACGTAACTCCTTAGTGGGACCTGATTATGCAACGACAGACATGCGGCTCACCCGCCGCTTGTTCACTCACAAGCGCATAAAGCTAAATTTCATGGCCGAATCGTTTAATCTGCTGAATCGCGACAATCAGCAGGTTGTTGTGACCGACAATGGATTGCAAACTGACGTCGTGCAATTTATACAAAGCACCAAGAAACTTGGCTTCATCCAATTTCCTGGCTATTACCAAGTCCCGACAAGTCTGAGTCGAGCGACAAACGCCTTCGCGCCCCGTGAACTACAGTTCGCTTTAAGGCTGAGTTTCTGAGACGGGGGCGCCACCTTAGACCCTGGAGAGGGCTGTATCACACCCCGCTGAGATCGCACTGGTTAGTCAATGCCGAGATGCTCCTGGCCCGATCAGGCCGGTTATTGGTCGCGTCGAACTGGGGCTATAATGCTGCTTCTTAGAAGATGCGGAGGGGTGAGTAACAACGTCCGTCCCTTTGAAATAAACTTTGGCCCGAATCACCTCTATGCGACAGTTCATTTTTGTCTTAACTCTAGCCCTTGCTGCCTCAGCTCAAACCACTTCCATGCGGATTCAGCCTGATGAAGCTGCAAAGCACATTATCAGTAAGCCTTCACTGGCCTATCCGCCTTTAGCTGAACAGGCGCGCATCCAGGGCAACGTCATTCTGGAGGTTGCGATTAATGAATCCGGAGCGGTATCGTCATGCCGTTTAGTCTCTGGACATCCAATGTTGGTCTCCGCTGCCTTCGAGAATGTCAAACGCTGGAAATATCACCCATTCGAGGTGGACGGAAAGCCTGTGACGGCGCTGACTTTCGTGATGGTGACATTTGGGAACCCAGCGGACCACGACGCTGCGGACCGCGCTGAGATGCTTTTCCAGTACGAGTTTTGGACCGCGCTAGAATTGGCTCAAACGGACTTGAGTAAGACAGATTATTCTGGCGCAGAGACCCAGCTAGAAAAAACACGGGATCTTCTGGCTTCCGTTAACGACGGGCGCACGCACATGGCGGAACGTTGGCGGTGGGCGACGACCATGGGAAACCTTGCGATGGCGGAAAAAAAAGACGATGAAGCAGAACAAAACTACAAGCAGGCGCTGGCACTTTATCAAGACAGCAACAACGACGCGCCTGAAGCCGCGGCAACACTGGCGTGCCTCGGCAACTTATATGCTGTCGAAAAACGATATGACCTTGCGCGCGATAATGCCACGCGATCCGTGGAAATTTACCAGAAAAACTTCAAGGATGCGGGATCGAATGACCCTGGTGGGCGGCAGACTTATGGGCGAGCGATCGTTTATCAATCCTGGATGCTTTCAAAGCTCGCGCAGCAGCAAAACAACCCGTCCGAGGCTGCGAAGGAGTGTCACACGGTTCTGGATTTCCAATCTTTTCTTAGTACCACAGATCACGATTCGTTCGTATCCGTATGCGAACAAGCGACCGCAATTCCTACTCCCAAAAACTAACAGTCTCTCCATTGCTGGGTGCACGATCGATCAGTTGTCGCGCATATATCAGAACCACGAAGTATTTAGCCTGCGGATGATGCACCACGATGGCTGAGGTGGACTGCTCCGGCTCCAGGAGGAATCCCGTCGTCAATTTCACTCCAACATTCTCTTCTGGATGCAACAGCGCAAATAGCTTGGTCTGATCTTCTAAATTCGGACATGCGGGATATCCGAAGGAATACCGTGATCCGCGATACTTCTGATGAAACAGGTCGCGGATATGGTGAGAATCTTCGGTGGAGATTCCCAGTTCTTCGCGCATCTTTTTGTGAAGATATTCTGCCAGTGCTTCGGCCGTCTCGACGCTAAGGCCGTGGAGATATAAATATTTTGTGTACTCCCCGCTCTCGAAAAGCCGTTGAGTCTCGACGGACGCCTTGGAGCCAATGGTCACGAGCGAGAGTCCTAGGACATCAATTTTGCCGGAGGTTTTTGGGGCGAAGAAGTCCGAGATGCAAAGCTTGCGCCCTTCGCGCTGCCGAGGAAAAGTAAAGCGCAGCAGTTCGTGTGGCGCGGCCGCCCCCGCTCTGCGTAAGGACAGCCGCCCCGGGCTGGTCCGGGTTCATACACAACAATGTCGTTCCCATCACTCTGCGCCGGGAAATATCCATACACGACTTTGGGCTCAAACAAACCGCTGGCAATGACCTCGTTTTCCAAATCCTTTTTTATGGGACGAAACTTTTCTTCCACCAGCCGCAAGTAATCTTCCTGAGACGCGGTCTTCAACTGCCACTGGTTTTTGAACAACGCCGTGTCATTGATATATTGAAAAATCTCGCGAAGATCGTAGTCTTTTCTCACCCGCACGCCCCAAAATGGAGGAACGGGGATATCGGGAGAGTCTTTAATCACCGCGCTTCTCTCCGCGAATACCGGGCCGGTTTCGTTATCCACTACCGCAGCTTTGGCGTATTCCTTTACCGTGCGTCCTTCTAATAGGCGCGCTTGGCGCTTGCCGTTCGCCGTCGCGAGATCTTCCATGATGTGCAAGCCAGCAAAAGCGTCATCGGCGTAGAAGACTGCATTTGAATATTCTTTTCGCAGGTCGTCTTCAACATACTTTCGAGTAAGAGCGGCACCTCCACAAATGACCGGAAAATCCAGATTCTGGCGCTGCAAATCTTGAATTACGTATTTCATTTCCAGCGTGGATTTCACCAGCAACCCGCTGAGACCGATAGCGTCGGCTTTATGCTCAGTGGCGGATTTGATAATGACGTCGCCCGCCTGCTTGATGCCAAGATTGATGACCCGATATCCGTTGTTAGTGAGAATAATGTCCACCAGGTTCTTACCAATATCGTGGACATCGCCTTTGACCGTCGCCAGAACAATTGTCGCTTTCTGCGAACCGGACTTCTTCTCCATCTTGGGCTCGAGATAAGCGACCGCCTGCTTCATCACCGAAGCGGAATCCAGCACCGACGGCAGCTGCATCTTGCGAGCGCCAAATAGTTCGCCGACCGTCCTCATTCCATCCAGCAGCACCGTATTGATTAGTTCAAGCGGCGAATATTCCTTTAATGCGGATTCCAAAAGCGCCTCAAGGGATTGTTTGTGCGCGCCATCGCCTACGGATTTTTCTCCGTTGATGATCGCGTACTTAAGCTTGTCGTCGACCGAAAGCGTTTCGATATGCGCGGCAGTCGAAGCTTGTGCCTTGCCCTTGGTTCCCGCGAAATGCTGCATGTATTTCTGTAGCGGATCGCCGTCCGACACGTCGTGATAAATCAGCTTTTTCGCAAGCGCAACTTCTTCCTGCGGAATCTTGTAGAGCGGATAGATTTTCGTGTAATTAACGATGGCCATGTCGAGGCCATAATTCACGGCTTCGTGCATGAAGACGGAATTCAAAACCCGGCGCGAATAGGCGTCCAAACCGAAAGAGATATTACTGACGCCGAGAATGGTCTTTACGTCCGGCAATTCTTTCTTGATTTGTTTGATCGCATTGAGCGTCTCGACTCCGGCATTGCGGTATTCGTCTTGTCCGGTGGAAATTGGCAGGGTGAGTGCATCGAAAATAATGTCCACTGGACGAATTCCATACTTCTTGGTTGCGAGCTCGTAGATTCGTTTTGCAATCGCGGTTTTTTTCTCGGCGGTTAAAGCCATGCCGTCTTCGTCAATAGTCAGCGCGATCACAGCGGCGCCATAGCGCTTCGCCATCGGCAGCACTTTCGATGTTCGCTTCTCGCCATCCTCCAGATTGATGGAATTGATGATGGCCTTGCCCGGAATTCTTTTCAGCGCTTCTTCAACCACGTCGGCCTCGGTCGAATCCACGAGAATCGGCGCGGGAACACGAGTCGCGACCTTCTCCAGTATTGACGTAATGTAATCCTTCTCGTCCTCGCCAACGATTGCGCAGCACAGGTCCAGCATGTGCGAACCTTCGGATACGAGCTTCTTCGCCAACGCGAGAATCTCGTCGTAGTTCTTGCTTCGGACCAGATTCTTAAACTGCTCGACGCGCGTCGTGGTGTTCATTTCCTCGGCAACGATCAAAGGCTTGGGATCAAGATCGAGCGGGACAGATGTATAAGCGCTGGACGCGGCAGCGGTCGGCTTCACATCTCGCTTCGCAGGCTCGATTCCGGATACCGCATCAACTACCGCTTTCAGGTGCTCGGGCGTCGTTCCGCAACATCCGCCAACGATTCGCACGCCGTAGTCCACTACGAAATGTTTGTGATATTGCGCGAGCTCTTCCGGCTTAAGTTTGTAAACCGCGTGTCCGCCTTCATTCTGGGGAAGGCCCGCATTAGGCAGGACCGAAACCTCCTTTGTGGAATTGAGCGCCAGATAGCGGACCGCGTCGTTCATCTCGGCTGGGCCAGTGGCGCAGTTGAGGCCGATCACATCCACATCGAAAGGCTCGAGCGCAGTGAGGGCAGCGCCGATTTCGGTGCCCAGCAGCATGGTGCCGCTCTCTTGTAGAGTGACTTGCACCGTAACTGGAAGCCGCTTCCCTGCCCTTTGCATGGCTTCAAAAACGCCCACGGTCGCCGCTTTGGCTTGCAGCAAATCTTGCGCCGTCTCAATCAAGAGTACGTCCACCCCTCCTTCGATCAGCGCGAGCGCTTGCTCCACGTAAGTCGCCACCATGTCATCAAATTGAATATGACCGAGCGATGGCAGCTTCGTGGTCGGACCGATAGAGCCTGCTACGAACCGCGGTTTGGCATTCGTAGAGAACTGAAGCGCGGTATCTTTCGCCAGCTTAACCGCAGCGAGATTTATTTCGGCAACACGGTCAGCGAGATCGAATTCACCCAATACAATTCTCGTTGCACCGAATGTATTCGTCTCGACGATGTCGCATCCCACACCGAAAAAGTCCGCGTGAATGTCGCGGATGATGTCAGGCCTGCTGAGCACCAAAACTTCGCTGCAATTCTCCTTGCCCCAATAGTCATCGAGCGTGGGATTGCGCTTTTGGATATTGGTCCCCATGGCGCCGTCGTAAATGACGACGCGTTCGCGAACGGTTTGGAGAAAGTCAGACATAAAAGCTGTCGTTGGTCATTGGTCGTTCGTCGTTGGCTTTCAACACCCACATCGTGGTAGAAAGCACACGCAGAGCAATGGCGCACGACCAACGACGGTTCTAACACAAACGCCGACCCACGCTTAGGGGCCGGCGTCTCAATCGAATCAAAGTTTCTGAAAACTCTAGCTCCCTTGCACCGGAAGAGCCGGAGCGCCGCCTACGACCTCAGCTTGATTGAACACCGCGTTCGATCCCATGTGGGCCGGCATGGCGGCCAGCATCTGCTCTTTGCGATATACAAGATTGGTGGCATTGAACGTAGCCAGCTCGAAGCCGTGCCCATGCGTGATCGCGTCCGTGGGGCATGCCTCAACACAATATCCGCAGAAAATGCAGCGGTTGTAGTCAATGTTATAGACCTTGGCGTAGCGTTCGGCGCCGCTGACGCGATTCTCTGCGGTGTTCTCCGCTGCTTCTATGTAAATGCAATTCGACGGACAATTCGCAGCGCACAGAAAACATGCGACACACTTTTCCAGTCCATTTTCGTCGCGTTGCAATACGTGCACTCCGCGAAAACGTTCCTGAAATTTCGCGCCACGAAGAGGACCGGGGCCATCGGGATAATTCTCCACCTGCGTAGGCTGAAACATCTCCATGAAGGTGATGCTCATGCCCTTGGCGATGGCGGCTATGTCTTTCAATATCGGCATACTCTATTATTATAGCGGATGCACGAACGGCGAACCGTTTATGGCCGAGAGGCATTGAAGTAGCGTTAAAAGGCCGGACCCGTAGCTCAACTGGATAGAGCACTGCGCTTCGAACGCAGGGGTTGGGAGTTCAAGTCTCTCCGGGTCCACCATTTTTCTCGACAGTCGCTCCACCTGATTTCCGTCAATCCCGATAATCCGCTGCGCACCTACGTGCCGCGGATTTTTTTCGGGGTGCCTCACTTTTAATCGTCCCGTAACCATTCGCTATGTTAGATTTGACCCTCATTCACCCATCGGGGGCAGGAGGAGCAACGAATTGGGTAGAGACATGATCCCCAAGAAGATATTTTTCACCAAGGGAGTGGGGAAACACAAAGAGCGTCTTACTTCTTTCGAACTGGCGTTGCGCGACGCCGGTATTGCCGCCCAAAATCTGGTTCGCGTCTCTTCGATATTTCCACCCCAATGCAAGCTGATTCCCCGGTCGCAAGGATTGAAGTTTTTGAGTCCGGGAGAAGTAGTTTTTTCGGTCGTTGCCGAGAACTCCACTCGCGAACCGCATCGCCTGATGGCGTCGAGCATTGGGGTCGCAATCCCTGCGGACCGCAACACATATGGCTATCTAAGCGAGCACCATTCCTTCGGAGAATCCGAAGATGCTGCCGGAGATTACGCGGAGGAACTGGCCGCCGAGATGCTCGCAACGACGCTCAACGTGGAATTCGACCCCGACCGTTCCTGGGACGAGAAGAAAGAAATTTATCGCATCTCGAACAAGATCGTGCGCACAGCAAACGTAACCCAATCTGCTGTGGGAGATAAACGCGGGTTGTGGACGACAGTAATTGCGTCGGCGGTCTTGATATTCGATTAGCGCGACTTTCTCAGTATGCTGCCCGTTTGCGGCGGGCGTTCATTTCGCTTTCGTGGCTTTGCCATCCATTACCGTGGTCCAGGTCGCGCCGTCCGGCGACATCTCATATTTAAATGAGTAAGAAGTCGGAGAAAGGGTCTTTGCGGTGAAGCGACCCTTTATCGTTTGTCCTCCCATCTTTTGATCTCCAGTCCAGCTCCAAGTGTCGCCGTCTAGCGAGCCGGTCGAATGGTTCCGCTCTCCCATGCTGTTGAACTCATCGTATGTGTATTGCTTAGCATCCGGGTCGTAACCCATGAACGCGATTCCGCTCCCGCTGCCCATATCAGCATTGAAACTGGTGTGTAGGACTAGAAAGAAGCCGCCGGGCATCCAGTCATTCTTCTCCGTCATTGTCATCTTCCCGCCGGGGCCCATGGGACCGGGCTTCATATCTGCGTCATCGGTCCAGGCACCCACAAAGTAATCCAGCTTCTTTAGTTCAGGCGCGGGACTGGGCATTTGCGCGAAACTTTGGACACAGAAAAGAAACATAGAGCCAAAAAGAATGGATAAAAGGATCGTTGCCGGGATGCGCCTCATGAGAGATTCTCCTCGCTGATTTAGAGCTGGATTATTAGCATGGTCTTGAATCGTGCCGATAGTAGCCGGAGGAGCATCTCACCGTCAAGAACCAGGACCGGGAAAACGGCGGATTGCGACTATATTTTTGAGCGGATTCTTTCCGCGAGATTCGCGCGAGGAATGGAGACCTGCTCGCCGGTTTCCTGATCTTTCAGGGCGAATGCACCAGCTTTGACTTCATTCTCTCCGATGATAAGGACATAGCGTGCTTTGAGCTTGCTGGCAGTTTCGAAAGATTTCTTTAGCCGGAGAGTTTCATCGCCGAGTTCAACAATAATGTTCTGTGCGCGCAATTCCCGCGCCAGCCGTGCGGCTTCACGGTCCATGCCCGCCCCCAGAGCCGCAATATAAACCTCCGGTTTGGGCTGGACCGACTCTGCGGAGTCCTGTAGCGCGAGTATCAAGCGATCTTCACCGATGGCGAAACCTATACCGGGAGCTTGCGGTCCGCCGAGAGATTCAGACAGCCCGTCGTAGCGGCCGCCGCCGAGGATTGCGTTTTGCGCCCCGAGAGCGCCGTGGGTGAATTCGAAAGCTGTGCGAGTGTAGTAATCAAGGCCGCGCACCAACCGGTCATTTAAATGAAAATCTACCCCAGCGGATCTCAGGATTTCCTGAACCGCCTGGAAATGTTCGCGGCATGGCTCGTCCAAAAACTGGCTGATACGCGGCAGCATTTCGATAATCGGCTGATCTTCCGGAACCTTGCAATCAAAAACTCGCAAGGGATTCGTGACCGCGCGCCTCTGGCAATCAGAGCACATTCTTGCCGCAACCGGCTCGAGCGCCTTCCGCAATGCTTCGTTATAAGCAGCGCGATCGTTGGCGCATCCGACAGAATTTAGTTGCAGAGTCCAACCTTTGATTCCGAGACGGTCAAGCAATGTCGCAAGCAATTCCAGAATTTCAGCATCGCGTGCGGGAGACTCGCTACCTGCGCTGGGCGGGCCGATGACCTCGGCGCCGATCTGATAGAACTGCCGGTAGCGCCCCTTCTGCGGACGTTCACGGCGAAACTGCGGACCGATGTAATAGAATTTGTTTAATCCGTGCTCCCAAAGTTTGTGTTCGATGTATGCGCGAACGACGCCAGCGGTGTTTTCGGGGCGCAGGGTGAGTGAGTGACCCTTTTCGCTCTGGGCGCGGCCCCGATCCTCCCACGTGTACATTTCTTTGGCGACAATGTCCGTTTCTTCTCCAACGCTACGAGAGAACAGTTCCGTGCTCTCGAAAATCGGCGTGCGGATTTCGTGGAAGTTATAAGCGCGGAATACCTCGCGCACCGTGGCCTCGGCGAAATTCCATAGCGCGGTTTCTGGCGGAAGTAGATCGCGAGTTCCTCGAACAGCTTTGATCATAGATTGGGTGTTAGAAGAATACCGCAAAATTCACGTAGGCCCAGACGTCCTCGTCTGCGCAGGTGAGGACACCCGCCCCTACGTGAGTCATACTGACATTTGGTGTTCCCTGCCCGCACCAATTACACTACTACTGAAACAAAAATGCCTTCTCAAGACGCGATCCCACAAGGTTCTTCTGAAAACAACGCGCAGGAAAGCTATGCGCTCGACTTTTCCCCGCCTGAGAGTCTGACGCGTCCTCTCTGGAAATCTTTGCTCGGAAATTTGCGCGATCAGTTTTCCCCCGAGACGCTGCCCCCTCTGGTTCTCACATCTCGACCCGTGGATACGGGGATGCTTGCTGGCGACGTTCTAAGCCTGCCTTGGTACCGGACCATCTTCACGAACCTGGGCGACGTGATCTCACCGGAAACGCTGCCGCCACTGCAATTGGAATCTCGTCCGGTTGAACTCGGCGAATTAATTGGCGACCAGCTGAATCATATGTGGTGGACCTCTCTGCTGCGCAATCTCGCCGATGCGGCCGCGCCCGAAAGGCAAGCTCCGCTTCAATTGACGTCGATGCCTGCGGACCCGGGCTTTACTCCCGGATACCTGCTGCTCGTGCATTGGTCCGCCGTAATCAGCGGACCCAAAGCTCTTCTCCCTGCCAGGCCGAAGCTCACTTATACCGGTATCGGCCGGACGAACGTTCCCGAGCCAAAGCCGCAAATTGATCCCGGAGAACTTGAGTTTATTCAGAGTCTTGAAAGTGATCTAAAAAGAGATCTGCGCCGTTCCCGCTTTCGACGGCGGATTTGGTTTACTCTCGCTACCGCCCAGGTAGCTCTGTTGGTCGCAGGTTTTTTCTGGAAATAACGAAAATCAGAAAAAAGTTGCGATGGAGAGACGGGCGTCCCCCGCCCCTCATTTCATTTCGGAAGAATTTCACTTCCAGAGAGTTCCGGCGGATCGAAAAAGCATTTTCGCCACGCTACTTCGTCTGACGCGCCCGCTTGCCATTCTTTTAACGTCGGTAGCGTTGCAGCGATCATTCCGCCATCGTCTGAATCGAAAATTAGTACGACCCCCGCGGGAGCATCGGCAGTCGTTGCCAGTGCCGAATACTGTGTCATGAATAACCGTTTCGCGTATTGAAGCCTTTCCGCTGCTCCGCCGTTATTTCCGCTATCGTTCGCTTTTTGAACGGTCACAATCTTCACGATTTTTCCCCTCAGTGGTTCCCAATCGCCGGGAAACGGAGCTATCTGTTCATTGCTGATTCGAAATTCTGCAACCGCGTTCTTTTGACCGGACCCGACGGATGTTTTCGCAGAGGTAAACGCCTCCGGCATTTCCACCGCGGAGCGGCGAATCCATCCGCGCGAAAGCCCAGAAATTCG
Source organism: uncultured Acidobacteriaceae bacterium (assembly GCA_963720075.1). Classification (GTDB taxonomy): domain Bacteria; phylum Acidobacteriota; class Terriglobia; order Terriglobales; family Acidobacteriaceae; genus PALSA-188. The sequence continues at coordinate 876,073 of CAVREG010000019.1, forward strand.
CACGTGCACCCAATTAGAATTAGTGTCCAGGATTTCGAATTCGTCTCCCTCCGTTGCCGGAAATAGAAGCTTGGCATCCGCGTTTGGGCTCTGCAAAATTGGTGTGCCAGTCTTTTTGACTGCCACTAAATTGTTCGGATGAGACTGATTTTGCAAAATCTCTTCCAGGCTCTTGGCTTGATCGGCCAATTGCTGCTCATGTTTTTCCGCCGCGTCAGTTTGGGATTTCAACGACTCCCCAGGATCTCGATTTGGGGCAGCTAGCGTCGAGCCATGCAGAGCACTCTCAGGAATACGCGGCATTGGAGCAGAGATGCCCGGTTCGGACGCATCAGGTATAGCAGCTGATTTCGGTCCTGACGCCAGACCTGTACCTCTTTCCGATTTGGCGTTGGCAGAGGATTCTGAGCCTAGCGCCTCTCCCAACTGATCCAATAGATCCGCCTCAATCCTCCCATTCGAGGGCAACGTCTGATATCCCGAACGCGATGAAACAGGATCTGTGTACCAGGCCGTGATCTTTGCATTTACTCTAACTCTGGAGCCACCCGTGGGAAGAGGAGTGATTTGAACCTCGCATTGATAATAGCCGCGCTGAAAGCGGTCTAACGGACGGTTTCCGGGAATTGCAAATCCATCCAATACCGGAAGGCGTCCCGAGAGTGAAGACGACAGGCTTTTAATAACGTTTTCAATCGCAGGTTTGGATTTAGGAAAGGTACGCTCATTGGAAGGATTCTGATTATCGCTGCAAAACGCAACGGCGCAAAAGCCAGATATGAGCAGGAACACCAAAGCCGGAATTCGAAACCGCGCGCTCTTCACGGCAAAGCCTCCACTTGGTCGTGAAAGAGCCAGCCGTGTTGACCATCCTCTGTTTCAATTCCATACCAGTAAGGGGTGACGATTAATATAACTACCTCTGTGCCCGGGGTGAGCGGTTTCAGTGTGCTCGCACTGTGAAACGGCGCCGACTTGAGTTCAGCCCCAGCGGCTGCGACGCGACGTTCCACCTGATGCCGCAAATCCTGGACATGCTGCTCCAGAGTCTGATTGGAGGACTCGGCTGCGGCTAACCGTGACGCGCTGTTGTTATCGTTTGGACTGCGAAGCAGTTCGAGTCTGGCCACTTCCTGCTCCCGCTTTTTGGCGTCTTCTTCAGTTTCCTTCTGTCGCAAGTGCATTTCGTCGAGATGATCGGTTATGTCTTTATACTCGCTCGATTCCACCATGCCATTTGAGGGGTGAACGGTACGCCTGAAATCTTCGACAAAAACCGCGTCAATGCGCAACGCGGTCTTGCTTGGACCTAGGTTTTGCACGATATATCGGACAGCGAGCGTTCCCACATCGCCACCTTCTTTAAAATTTCGCGGATCCAGCGCTTCGGTACGAACTTTATAGAAAGCCTTTCCCGGGCCGGTCCATGATGGGTACAGCGGAGTTGAAACCGCGGAGACCGCTCCGCTGATGTTCTCGTCTTTGTTGTATTCCTTAGTGCCCTGGATGATGCCATCGTCGGCGACATCCTCCACAGCCTGTAGGACCTCGCTTTCGGGCGATTCGATTTGCACGCTCAGACCTTCTCCATAAGCAACCTTTTTAGCTTTTTCGCGGGCCTGGAGTGGAGAAATCAACGCGATTAAAATAAAAGCCACCCATCCAAAGCTGATTCTCCGAAGGCGACTCTTGCCTGAAATTTTCAAAAAAACAAAACTAATGCTTGACATCACAGGCTTCATAGGGTCATACCGTCGCTTGGCAAACATTATCATCCGGACGCATCGGGCATGAAATCTTTCGATTCTGTTCGCAAAAGCAAAATCGCGACGGTCCCGCGCCAGAGGGCCAACTCAATATCCGGAGCCGTACCAAAACGGCGGCGGGATCGCGCGGCTAAACAGCAAGCGTTGCTTGGGGCTGCCACGAAGCTGTTTGCCAGCCGTGGTTATGACGCTACTACCACTCGCGAAATTGCCGCCTGTGCTGGATGCGCCGAAGGTCTGATTCATCGGTATTTTACCGGCAAAGAAGGACTTCTTCTGGCTATTATTCGGGACCGTGTTGCTCTCGAAGTTGTAGATTTGAACGCGCGTGTCCCGCTCGCCCAGAGTTTCACCTTAGAGTTCTTTCAATTGGTCGAGTGGGAGCTTCAGCGCATGTGGGAAGACCGGGATTTCCTGCGGGTAATAATTCCTCGCGCTCTACTTGATCCCCAGGTTGGAAAAGTACTGAGTCGGGTCGGAACTTCCCGGCACGCTGAAGCCATCGTCGAACGGCTCAAGCATTTTAAGGAATGTCGCTCTCTTACAACCGAGGACCTGCAAGGACTGGCAAGATTTATTGGCTTGCTGGGCTTTGGTTTTGGTTTTCTGCGTCCAGTCGCGTTCGGACAGGATCGAGCCCGCGCACGAGTCCTGGCGCACAACCTTGCGGAAATTCTTTTGCGTGGCATCCAATAGAATTCGCATTCATTTTTTGTCAGTTTCACTAGCGTTTCCGATTTTTCCTTGACACGCATCTCTTCAACGTGATAATTAGTGCGTCCACGCGCACTTTGTGGGGTGAGCGTAAGAAGTCTTGTAGGTGCAGCTTCGATTGGCTGTCAGGAGGGCTGAATGACTTCGTACCGAAGAAGTCTTGCGTCTGCATTTCTTTTCGTTTTCGTCGTTCTGGGATTCGCCTCTAGCGCCCACGCCTTACCTGCCTTCGCCCGAAAATATGGATTGCGCTGCTCGGCCTGTCACGAAGCCTGGCCGATGCTTAACTACTTCGGGCAAAAATTCAAAGACAATGGCTATCAGTTAATGAACGACCGGGACTCACCGATCTGGCAGAACCCGTCCTATTGGCCGGTTGTTTTTCGTATCACTCCGAATTGGCATCGCGAAAGTACCAACAAAGTCTTGGTGGACACACCAGCCGGCGCAAATACCGGGGAACAGCAAGTCACATCCCACGGTTTTGACCTTACCGGTCTCGACTTCCACACCGGTGGCACGTTGGACAAGAACATTTCGTTCTACGTCCTTCCCTCATCCGATTCCACGGCGTCTTTTCACTTTGAGCAGGTCTTCGCACGGCTCGACAATCTCTTTGGCAGTTCCTGGCTCAACGTAAAGCTGGGTAAATTTGAGCTGGATAACCTAGTTTCTGAAAAGAGAATCCTGACTCTTACGAGCATTTCTGGCGTGTACCAGACCTATCACTTCATCCCGCAGGGAGACGGCAACATCTTCGGCCAGATTGGAGATAACCAGCTCGGCGTGGAATGGATGGGCCACTCTGTCAATGACAGAACCCGCGTATCAGCCGCTTTGCTCAGCTCGAGCGATGGCAATGTGAACCTGTCCTATGGAAACTCCTACAGCGGCTTCTTCGCCGCCAGCCAGGCCTTCGATGTTGGTAGGCTCGGCGTGGATCGCATCGGAGCTTATGCCATGGTGGGGGAAGCTCCCACCACTTACCTTACTCAGAATGGCGGCAGCATAATTCCGGGCGCCGCAATTGGCAACAAAGGCTACAGCCGCGAGGGTTTTGTCGGACTGTTCTATTTCGGCAAGCTTGACTTCTTGGCTGTGACACAGCATGGGTCGGACAGCGCCTGGTTTGGAGCAGGATATGGTGACCTGCTCGGCGGGACCGCGGTGAACAACAATATTCTTGGCGCGACCCTTCCGGCCGGAGCTCGTGCTCCGAGTTGGAACGGCTACATGCTGGAAACTCACTACGTGTACAGCCCGCAATTGATCTTCATTCAGCGTTCGGAATGGGAGCGCATGTCTCAGCAGGCAGACCCTACCAGCGCATCGAATTTCGGCGATGTTGACATGTACACAGTCGGATACAGGTACTACCCGATCATGACCAGCCGGGCGGGGTTTGCATGGCACAACGAGTATTCGTGGACCCGGCAACGAGGAACAGCGCCCGATGGCGGCGACCTGAGCAGCAGCAGTCTCTTGCTTGGATTTGACTTCGACTTCTAGAAAGGGATAGCGATGCGCGCAACTCTACTGAAATGTTCGTTAGTCGTGAGCGTAACTGTAGGCGTATTTTTCGCGCTATCCGGCTTTTTCTTCCGCGCAGATGACCAAATACCAGGAAGATCAGCGGCTGGGTATGGAGAGCCATATCGGAAATTTGACTGGTCATGCCAAAGCCGCCGAAATGGATTACCGTCGCTATTGCGTGGGATGCCACGGAGATGAAGGCGACGGCGAAGGCGAGAACGCTCAATGGCTCGATCCCAAGCCGCGAAACTTTACTCTGGGCCAGTTCAAGTGCCGATCCACCCCGACCGGAACTTTGCCCACCGATGAGGACCTGTTTAACACTATCGCCCGGGGTCTAGATCGCTCGAATATGCCCCCGTGGAACACATTTACCAAACAGGAACGGGCTGACCTAGTTGCCTATGTCAAGCACTTTTCGCCTAAGTTTCAGACCGAGAAGCCGGGAACACCAATCCAGATCCCAACGGAGCCTGAGGTTACCGCCGACCGGATTAAGGCGGGCCAGGCATTGTTCCAGAGGTTGGAATGCTGGAAATGTCATGGCGTCGAGGGAAAAGCCAATGGTCCTTCCGCTGACACTTTGCAGGATGATCAGAATCGTCCCATCAAGCCGTACGACTTCACGGACGGCACTCGGCCTAAGTGTGGAAGCTCGGATCAGGATATTTACAAAATCTTTATGACCGGCTTGGATGGCACTCCGATGCCGTCGTTTGCCGACAACGTCAAGCCGGACGAAGCTTGGGACCTGGTTTTTTACTTGCGCACACTGCAACCGATGCACTCGAAAGAAAGGGAGATTGCAAAGCAACTCGGATTGAAACCAATTGATCCAAATGCACCGGTTCCGGAGGCCGCTCCAGCTGCGACACCAGCTCCGGCGCCGCAACAGTAAATTGAAAGTTAGGAGTTTCATCCAATGAAGACCGGGTATAAGCACAAACTCACAGCGGTGTTTTGCGCGATGTTATTGGTTTTGCTCGGAGGGGCGATCCTCAGCCAAAAAGTAAATGCCGCTCCTTCCGGAGGCGTCACCGGAACCGTCAAACTCGACGGGACACCCCCGCACGAGAGGGCGATAGATATGTCCAAGGAGCCGAGTTGCGCAAAGCAGCACGCCAGCAATCCGGTGAGGGTGGAAACCGTTGTCGTGGGTCCAACCGGAGGGTTGCAAAATGTAGTCGTTTACGCCACCCAGGGGCTTTCAGGCAACGAAGCGAGTTCTACTCAGGTGCAAACTTGGGATCAAAAAGGCTGTCAGTATATTCCGCACGTGATGGCGATGAATCCTGGTCAGCACTTCAAGGTCGTAAACAGCGATCAAACCTCGCACAACATTCATCCCCAGCCCAAGAACAACTCCGAGTGGAATAAATCTCAGCCGCCGGGATCTCAGCCTTTCGATGTAACTTGGGCGAATCCGGAAGTCGCCATAAACGTAAAGTGCAATATTCATCCTTGGATGCACGGGTATATGGCAGTAGTAAAAGGGCCCTACGCAGTCAGCGATAACAGCGGCGACTTCAAGCTGGAAGGGTTGGCACCGGGTACCTATACGTTAACCGCATGGCAAGAGGAATATGGAACGCAAACGCAGAAAGTGACGGTAGCAGCGGGAAAACCTGTTGCAGTTAATTTCACGTTTAAGGCCAAGTAAGAGGTAGGAGAAAGATTGCAAGTGATTCCAGGAAAGGCCGTCATCCACCACATCTGACGGCCTTTATCGCTGGGCGGATCATTCCAGGTGCGCTAGGAGCGAGCCATGGCAAAACTTCTTGCAGTGACAATCTTCGTGATTGCAATTGCTTCGGCAGTCCCAATCCTGATGCACACCTGGCCAATGCCGGTGGACATCTCGACTCACGGCCCTCTAATTGACGAACAGATGGCCGACACCATGGTCGAGGCTGGAACCGCATTCTTGGCCGCGCAGATCATTCTTGCGTTCTTTATTTGGAAATTTTCCAATCGCCCCAAAAACGCAAAGATTGGTCATTTTCCCGGCGGTGCAATGGGTTTGGTGATTGCTGGCTTTCTTTTGGTTGGGACTGAGGTTCTCGCACTCGGCGTTTTCGGAACCAAGGCTTGGGCTGCCGTATACTTCACGCCGCCGGCAGCCGACTCAATGCCGATTCAAGTACAGGCCGGTCAGTTCGCGTTCTATTTTCGGTATCCCGGACCCGACGGAAAATTTGGTCCGCTTCACCCCGACAAAATTGACGAAGGGAATCAAAACTTTTTCGGTTTGGACCCGACCAACGATCCCGACTCGAAAGATGACATAGTCACTGCGGAAATGGCAATCCCTGTGAACAAGGAAATCCACCTGTTGATGCATACCAAGGATCTGGGCCACTCTTTTTATGTAAGGGAGCTTCGCGTACAGCAAGACTTCGTTCCCGGACTCGATCTTTCCCTTCATTTCACCGCCAACAAAATTGGCAAGTACGAGATTGTTTGCACACAGCTTTGCGGTCTTGGTCATTACAACATGAAGGCCTACTTGGAAGTCATGTCCCAGAGTGATTTTGACACCTGGTTAAAGCAGCAAGCAGCAAACCAGTAAATCGTCAGTTCGACGTTCTTTCTTGGACGAGCACAGTGTTTCGAGGTGACATTTATGCACGACATGTCGGCCCATGCGGCACAGCATCACGCTCCGACCAGTTTCATTCGCAAATACGTCTTCAGTCTTGACCACAAGGTTATTGGCAAGCAGTACTACGGTCTTGCCTTAATCGCGGTTTATATCGGAATGGCGCTCTCCTGGTTGATGAGATTCCATCTTGCCTGGACAAACGCAGCGATTCCAGGATTGCAATGGCTTTCGAGCACAGGCGCCCCCGGCGGACTGATGACGCCCGAATACTACCTCGAACTGATGACCATGCATGGCACGATCATGGTCTTTTTCGTGCTCACAACCGCTCCATTTGCCGGCTTCGGAAATTTCTTTTTGCCCATCCAGGTCGGTGCGGAGGACATGCCGTTCCCGCGTTTTAATATGATGTCGTTCTGGGTCACCTTCGTGGCCTTCTGCGTTCTGATCTCAGCATTCTTCGTGGGAGATGGTCCTCCACTTTCGGGCTGGACCGCATACGCGCCCCTAAGTGCCGTCGGTTCAATCGCTGGACCCGGACAAGGCACCGGCCAGGTTCTGTGGGCAATATCAATTGCTTTGTTCTGCGTGGGGCAGTTGTTGGGCTCCCTCAACTTCATCACCACCACACTTGATCTGCGCACCAAGGGTATGACGTTGATGCGGATGCCGCTCACTGTCTGGGCGTGGTTTATCACCTCATGCATGGGACTGACTGCGTTCGCGGTATTGCTACCCGCATGTATTCTGTTGATTCTCGATCACGTGGCAGGAACCAGTTTCTTCATCGCATCGGGGCTCGTAATTAATGACAAGATGCTGCCTCACTCTGGCGGTTCTACTTTGCTATGGCAGCACTTGTTCTGGTTCTTTGGCCATCCCGAGGTTTACATCGCGATCGTACCCGGCATAGGAATCGTTTCCCACGTACTGATAACGAGCATGCGGCGGCCGCTTCTCAGCCACAAAGTGATGATCGGATGCATGGGCGCACTGGCGTTTCTGAGCTACATGGTTTACGGACATCATATGTTTGTGAGCGGAATGAATCCATTCTCTGGATTGGTGTTCTCTTTCCCCACATTAGTCATCACTATTCCGGCGACGATTATCGTTCTGATCTGGATATTTAGTCTTTACGGCTCTAAGTTGCGCATCAACAGCGCTTCCCTGTTCGCGCTCGGGTTCATCTCAATGTTCGTGAGCGGCGGCGTGAGTGGGTTTTTCCTGGCCCAGCCTTCCCTCGATATCTATCTGCACGCCACTTACTTTGTCGTGGGCCACTTCCATATGGTGATGGCAGTCGCGGCGCTATTCGGCATCTTCACCGGAACTTACTTCTGGTTCCCGAAAATGACCGGACGGATGATGAACGAGACTTTGGGGAAGCTGCACTTTTGGCTAACATTCGTGGGCGCGTATGCCATCTTTATGCCTTTCCATTATCTGGGATTCGCCGGTAACGTTCGGCGCTATCAGGCCTTTGTGGATGACTACCTCCAGCCGCTGATACCGGTACACAGATTTATTACTATCGCTGCGTTTGCTACCGGCGCTGCCCAATTAATTTTTCTTTACAATTTGATCCATAGCCGGTTTCGCGGAGCACCCGCGCCAGCCAATCCATGGGAGGCTACCTCTTTGGAATGGACAATACCTTCGCCTCCGCCGTTCGATAACTTTGGCGGCAAGCACCCGGTCGTGTACCACGATCCCTATCAGTACGGGATTGAAGGATCTACAAACGATTACGTAATGCAGGATTCGCCCGAGCAAATAAATACCGTACGGGACGAAAAATAGTTTTTTCGCAAGACTCCGCAAGAACTCGCTTGAGTGAAAGTTCAGGGGCTATATGGCGACCACAATACACGAACCTCCGAAGATCAAGCCTGTGCGAGACCCAGTCAGGCGGGAAGGCGGAGGGGGCTGGCGGAATCTGGTTCCCGCAGACGGCGACCCGCACAGTGTCGAGCAATACTCGCCGGCTCCCACAAGCCTTGGGGTCTGGGTCGGTATGGCCGCGATCACCATGTCCTTTGCGGCCTTCACCAGCGCCCTGATTGTTCGCGAAGGCGCATCCCCGGACTGGCGGCATTTTACGCTGCCTTCAATTCTCTACTTCAATACCTTGGTGCTTTTTGCCAGCAGCGTAACTCTTGAAATAGGAAGACGCCGAGTGGCTGCCTTCATGGGCGGCTTAAAGACCCCGGTATCAAAACCTGCCACGTGGTTATACGTAACTTTATTTCTCGGCTTAGTCTTTGTCGCGGGTCAATATGTCGCTTGGGTGCAACTGAAATCGCAGGGCTTTTACCTGGCTACCAACCCAAGCAGCTCTTTCTTCTACGTATTAACCGCAGCCCACGCATTGCATGTTTTGGGCGGCCTCGGTGGTCTTGTTCGCGTCATCAGAAAACTTGGGAAGTCCGTGCTGCGCCGAAGCACTCTCGACGCGACTTCCTACTATTGGCATTTCATGGACGTTCTGTGGTTGTATCTGCTTTTGCTTCTCTGGAGCAAGATGTGAAGACTCAAATACAGGAGGCGCCGTGAGCCACGCAAACGTAATAGTAGACGCACACTCGCCGGAACTGAGCGAAGGCTCGCCATTCGCGATTCCTACCAAGAAACTGGTGATGTGGCTATTCCTCATCTCAGACGCGATGACATTCGCGGCGTGCCTGATGGCTTACGGATTTTTGCGCAACGCAACCCCAAACTGGCCGAGGCCTTTCGAGTTTTCGCCCACGGTCATCAATGCAATGGTAATGACATTCATTCTCATCACCAGTAGCCTGACCATGCTGATCGCCATCCGCGCCGCTAAGGGCGGAAATAAGTCAAAGGCGTTCAACTGGATGTTGATTACGGCGGCAGGTGGTATTGTTTTTGCTATCCTGCACATTCGCGAATGGCTGGGAATGATCGGTGAAGGCGCGACATTGTTCCATAATCCGTGGGGCACGGCGATTTTTGGCGCCAGTTTTTTCAGCATCACCGGTCTGCACTTGCTCCACGTGACAGCCGGAGTGGTCGCTTTGATCGTTGTCGGGTTGCGATACAAGGGTGGCCGCTACAACGCGGATGACATCGAAATCGTCGGGTTGTACTGGCACTTCGTGGATCTGGTTTGGATGTTCGTAGTGCCCTTCGTTTACCTTCTGAATGTTGCACCGCCACACTAGAGCGTCAGGAGATATATATGCATTCGACGGAAGATCACGGCTCCATGGCAAGAGATTTGGTCGTCTATTTGGCGATACTGATCATTGCAGGATTGCAGTTTGTGATTGCTTACCAGCACATTGACGGCGAGCAAATGTTTGCGCGCATGTTGGCATTGGCAATGCTTGAGGCGGGATTGGGAGTGCTATTCTTCATGCATTTGTGGATGGAGACTCGCGGCTTCCTGATCTTTATTGCCGTATTTACACTATTCGTCCTCGCTGCGATGAATTATTTGTGGCCAGATAGCTTCCGAATACTGGTGGGTGCGCCCTTTTCCAGTTACCATTGATGCGACTCGGAAACTTTCAATTATGCTGACGCGATCACAACTCGCAGCGGTCGTTTTAGTGGGAATCGCTCTGTTCGTAATTCCCCTGCCCGCGTTCTCACAGGGCTGCGCGTTGTGCTATACCCAGGCCGCTTCCGCCGGTTCTCGAATGATCCAGGCTTTACGCAGCGGGATTTTAGTTCTGATCGTTCCGCCGAGTTTGCTATCGGTTGGGGTCATGATTGTCGCCTATCGGAAGCGTAATCAATTCAAGCGCGATGGGTATGACAGCTATACTGATCAATTCGACGGACGCTGGTAACAGGAGAGCATGGCCACAACTCAAGTAATGGCGGTACCGGGCGAAACTCAGACTCTTACTTCCAGGCTCCGGGATTACTACACGCTAACAAAGCCGGAAGTGAATTTGCTGATTCTGATGACCACGTCGGCGGGCTATTACCTTGCCTCCCGTGGATCGTTCAGGTTTGCCGGACTCGTCAACACTCTCATCGGCACGCTGCTGGTAGCCAGCGGCACTGCAACTCTTAATCAATGGATGGAGCGGGTTTGGGATCGACAGATGCGGCGCACCGCGAACCGGCCCATGCCATCCGGCCGGATGAGTTCTATTCACGCACTTATTTTCGGAATTCTTCTTAGCGTTGGAGGCGGCCTTTACCTCTTCGCAACCGTAAACACATTGTCGGCGGTCCTGGCAATCTCCACCCTGCTTTCCTACCTTCTTGTTTACACTCCGCTGAAGCGGGTGACGCCGCTATGCACGCTACTCGGCGCAATTCCCGGCGCCATGCCAACTTTGATCGGATGGGCAGGAGCATCTGGCAGCATTGACCCCCAGGCATGGTTTCTCTTTGCCATTTTGTTCCTCTGGCAGTTTCCGCATTTCCTGGCGATAGCTCTGATGTACAAGGACGACTACGCGCGGGCTGGTTATCACATGTTGCCAAGTTTCGACTTGGACAGCCGTTTTACTCGCGTGGAAATTATTTTCTTCACGATCGCGCTAATCCTCACAACCATGCTGCCTTTCATTGATCGCGGAGGACCGCACTACGTCATCGGAATGTTCATTGCGGGCGCATTTCTGCTTTACCATTCGATGAAACTCGCGGCTTCGTCTTCGACGGTTTTGGCCAGACGTCTGGTTCACGCTTCCGTAATTTATCTGCCTGTCGTATTAGTGATCTTGGTGGTGTTGAAGCGCTAGGGACATTGGTAATTGGGTAATTTTGTAATTGAGTAATTTGAAATCAGCAAGATCGCGATAAGGCGCAGTTCAATTACAAAATTACCCAATTACTCAATGTCTGACTGCATTTTCTGCCGGATTATTCGCGGTGAAATTCCTTCCAACAAGGTTTACGAAGACGAGCATACATTTGCCTTCGAGGATCTGGACCCTCAAGGTCCCACTCACGTTCTGGTAATCCCGAAGAAACACATCGCTGGGCTAAAGGAAGCTTCACTCGAGGATGCAGAAGCTGTTGGGCGATGCCATCTCGCGGCGGCTCAGATAGCTCGCGAGAGAAACATTGAAAGCGGCTATCGCACCGTTCTGAATGTTGGGCCGGGGGCCGGACAGTCAGTCTTCCACCTGCACGTCCACTTAATCGGCGGCCGCAAGCTGAACTGGCCTCCCGGCTAAGACTCTTGCTATTCCCCAGCCGCTTACCGCACCTGCGGCACCAATGCCATAGCCTGTTCGTGCCCCCTTGAACGCGGTGCTAAAATTATCCTGTCTATGGATTTAAACGGCACCACACGGCGAAAGGCAATGTTTCAGCAACTGCCGGGCACCCGACAGGGAACGTCGTTGTGGCTGTCGCTGGCATTACACGGTGCGCTGTTGTATGTCGTCATTTCTGCCGGACCACGATTCATTCAGCCATCCTCAATTGCGTTTGGCAACGCCGGATCAGGGACATCCGCTGAAATCATCTACTTGGGACCGTCGTCGGTTCCTCATCAAACACCGCTAAATGCGCCGAGACCCAAAGCAAAGCATAAGTCCGCACCCAAACTAGCCGCCCCTAAAGTGCAGGAAGAACCGTCTCTCGACGCTCCGGTCGAATCGGCCCGCGCGGGGTCATTAGTAGGGTCGTCGTCAACTGGCTTGAGAACAGGATACGAATCGCGGCCCGCGTTGCCTGTGGTGTTTCCAAATCCAGCGGTTGATAGTTCAGAATTACCGTCCGGTGTCGCCGGAGACGTGGTCGTCGAAGTGACCATTGACGAAAAAGGCAACGTTGCCGACGCGAAAGTGCTCGAATCCGTGGGCTACGGATTAGAAGATAAGGTTTTAGCGGCACTCAAAAATTGGCGCTTCACTCCGGCAACAATGAATGGAATCGCGATTGCCTCGCGGCAGGACGTACACTTCCACTTCCCCAGCTAATTCGATCTCATCAGAATTGAACTAATCCGCGGCGGTTTCTTCCGGAGCCCCATGTTTGCGCAGCAATTGCGGAAGATTCTGCGAGAATGCCGATCGCGGCAGCACCATGTCACATCCCACTTCATGCGCTTTTTGCTTTAAATCTCCCTGCACGTGCGATAAGAAGCCAATCACCGAAGTCTTTTTTAATTTCGCCTTCAGCTTGGGAATAAGAATCAGGGGCTTCGCGTTTGCGTTATTCATATCGAAAATGATCAGCGAAGGCTTTTCCTCGCCATTCAGTTTGATACGTTCCAATAAATCCTTTTCCGCTTTGCAGAATTCAACTTTCACGTTGAGCTTGCGCGCGGTTTCCTGAATCTTAGCCTGGAAAAATAAATCGTCCACGAACGCAAAGATGCGAGAATTGGCGTCTTCGCGAAATGGCAGCGGGTCGGGGTCGGCTGGCGCATAAGCGGCCGCAAAGCCCGGCCTGGGCCGGCCCTGGCGGGCACCATTCCCATTCCCCATGTTCGCGCGATAACTGTGATCCATAGGCGCGCTGTAGATACTGTTTTGTTGATTGCGATCGCGGCCCGACGGCTGGCCGCTGCGATTTGATGGGCGGCGACTGCGTCTCCGCCTGTTTCTGCCTCCCCCGTTGGAGGGGCGTCCTGGCCCAGCATTCATATTTTTCTCGTTTTATGCACTATTCGTTATGGCTTCCCGAAGGTAAACCATTTGCAACTTTTTGCTCCGGCCTATTTTCTGCAAGTACCTGCAGTGCGAAGAAGCCCGGTAGCGGGTCAATTTGAATCGTTGATGCGGTCGTTCGTTCTCGATGCGAGGGCGGCGCCAAAAAGCATTCCTATAACCATTCCGAGCACGAGGTGATGCAGGGCCGCGCCAAGCGCCGTGCCTAAGCCCAGTCCGAGGGCGACTTGTAAGCCGAGAGAATTGTTCTTGTTTAACATGTAAAGATGCTCTTTCTGTGGAGCGGGATGATTACAGCAATAGATCACTGGGAAATCAAACTACCCCTACCAAAACCCAGAGCGGCTGAAAACTCTTCTGAATAAAATCTTCCGTTTAATCGTTATTAATTTGTATCAATTGTTCCGTCTGGAAACTGTGTCCGTTTGGATCCTGTCCATTTGGCGCCGGGAGCTACGGGGCGCGGAGGGCCAGCTAGAAAGCATGGCCGCTGGGAACACCTGAATGGTAACGTTCTTTGCGCACGGAACGCAAGTCCAAAGTCACTTTAGTTTTGCACAGAAGTAACTGCATGCGTTTCATACGGAAATTTTCGCCGAATCCCTGCTGGGAGCGTAAAGTTTTCTGCATCGGCTTTTATGTCTTTTCCCCGACCCAAGAAAACCGATTCCGAAGACGAGCTCTATGCCTACGCCGTAGGCGCGTTGGGGCGACGGGCGCGATCCGTCGCGGAACTGAAACGCTTGTTACGTCCGCGAGTCGAAGCCGAAACCGAGTACGGCCAAACCCTGATTGAGCTTGTGATACGCCATCTCAAAGACCAGGGATATCTCAACGATTCGAGATATGCCGCTGCATATTCCTCGTTTCGCCGCGACAACGAAAAATTCGGACGCATGCGCGTAATCACCGATCTCAAAATCAAAGGCGTTCACAGCGAAGTAATCGAAAAAGCCGTTGCTTCCGTTTACGACGAAGTCAGCGACGAGAAGCAGGCGCGAGATTACATGCGCCGCAAGCGCCTAACCAAACCCGAAAATCAGAAGCAGGCGGCCCGGATTTTCCGTCAGCTCACGCGCGCGGGTTTCGCGTCAAGAACAATTTTAAAAATCTTGAAGAAATGGGATGTGGACGACGAGACCCTAACGGCGTTGGAGGGTGAGATTGAGGGATGACCGACGGGTTAGCCGTCCCTCGCGGACTAGGCTTTTGCCGCTGCCAACCCACCGTTGGAAAAGCGCACAGCTATACATTCCGACGACCCTTGATCCTCAATTAAATCTCACCTAACAGGGAACGGTACCGCCTCAACGGAATCTTTCATCGGAAGATTATGCGAATCCCCCTCGAGACAAACCCGCTGCCACAATTCCAAATTCAACAATCGCCAAATGCGATCGTAATTATCCCGATGATGCGCGCGATGCTCGCGAAATAATCGCTCGATGGCATCTCGCTTAAACAATTCACGATCCATGCTGCGCGGTTCCAGAAGCATGCTCTCGATAACATCCAACTGTGGTCCCGCGAGCCACCCGCTCCATGGCGTCGGAAAGCCCAGCTTCGCCCGATAAATGATGGAATGCGGCAGCAAATCTTCGACAGCTTTCTTAAGGATCTGTTTGCCAGCCATCCCTCGCAGCTGGAATTGCGCCGGTATGTTCGCCGCGAACTCCACAAGAACGTGATCAAGGAAAGGCACGCGGCTTTCAATAGACGCCGCCATGCTCATGTTGTCCTGCTTCATCAGAAGCTCAACGAGATAAGTTTTGATGTCGGTGTAAAGCAGCCGCTGAAGCATGTCACCGGACGAGTGTTCCCAATAATCAAGGACGTGGCGATACGCAGAGCCCTCGGCTATCTCCGCGGTGAAATCGTCAGCCAGCAGATCCCGCTGCTCCGCCGCACTGAATGCCGAAAAGAAATTATCGAAATAAAACGATGACCAGGAGTTTCCATCCAGTCCCAAAAAAGTATGGGAAAGCTTTCGCCGCATCGTCGCGCCAATCAATTCCGAATCCGAAATTGATTGTCGTATACGTCCGCGAAGCATTGCTGGAAGCAGGCTGCGGTAAATGCGGTCAAGCGCGGCATTCCGGCGGGTGAATGCGTAGCGGGTGTAGCCCCCAAGAGTTTCGTCGCTTCCTTCGCCGGTTAGCACAACTTTCACACTCTCGCGTGCCAGCCTCGCCACAAAATAAAGCGCAACGCTCGAGGGCCACGTGATGGGTTCGTCCTCATGCCAAATAAGATGGGGAAGCGCTCCGAAAAACTCCTCGCCGCTTACCAGCACTTCGTGATGAATCGAATTCAGGTGCTTCGCCGCGGTACACGCATAAGGCAGTTCGCTATATGCGTGCTCCGAATACCCGACAGAAAAAGTTTCGACTGGGGCGCGGCGTATTTTTGTCATTAGCGCCGCGACGGCACTCGAATCCAGGCCGCCGCTCAAAAAAACACCTAACGGCACATCGCTCATCAAATGCCTGCTAACAGCCTCTTCAAGCATTCCACGATATTTCTGAACGTAATATTTTTCCGGCTGCGACGGAACCTCGTCCGTAAGGCGCAAGTCCCAATACTGCTGCATCTTGATTTCGCCATTCTCGCTAAGTTCCAGAGTGTGACCCGGCATGAGTTTGAGGATTCCTTCGTAGAAAGTTTCCTGACCCGAGAGATATCCAAACGCAAGATATTCAGGGAGAACCGCGCGTTGAAACCGGGCTTGCACGCCTGGATGAGCCAGAATGACTTTTATTTCCGAACCGAAAAGAAATGAATCAGAAGTCAGGCGATAGTAGAACGGCTTGATTCCCAGCCGGTCGCGCGCGACAAACAACCGTCGCTTCCCCGAATCCCAAATCGCAAACGCAAACATTCCGCGCAAATGTTGCACGCAGTCTGGCCCGTATTCTTCGTAGAGGTGAACAATTGTTTCCGTGTCGCAATGTGTGCGGTAGCGATGTCCCCGGGCCAGCAATTGTTCGCGCAAAGCCGCATGGTTATAAATCTCGCCGTTGAAAACGATCCAGATTGTGCCGTCTTCGTTGCTGAGAGGTTGATGCCCAGCCGCTACGTCAATAATGCTGAGACGCCGCATCGCCAGCCCAACCCGGCCTTCAGTGTGGATACCCTCGTCATCAGGGCCGCGGTGCGCCATGGCGGCACACATGCGCCGAAGCACTTGAGGATCAACCTCGGTGCGCCCGCCAAACTCGACGACTCCCGCAATCCCGCACATTTTCTTTTGTCCTGAACAAGCCCAACTACGAATAGCTACGCTGGATTAAACGACTCGAGCAACTCAATCGAGATCGAATTCACAACAGAATTGTCCGACGAAACAACTTGTCTGGTACTCCGGTTCCATTCGAAGCGCTCAATCTTGTTAGATGAGTGCGCCAGCACTGGCACTCCATTTAGCCTGACCTCATGCGCTTCGCAGCAAATCACATGCACAACATGTTCATCCTCGACGCGGAAGTATAGAAATCTGGCATCGCTCGTCCATTCGTTCCATGTCCACATTTCTGTTGGCGGATCACCGAAGATCATAAAATGTTTCTTACCCTGAACCTCGTAGCAATAGACCGATGGACTATTGTCATCGTCAACCAATTCGGCTCGTGAAACCTTCCCAATCTCGCGAGTCGCCCATAGGGGCCGCAGCAACACCGCATGTTCCGTCGGAAGCTTTACGCGGTTACTCAAACGCAAAGTTGACGCGGGATCTTTTCTTCCGTAAGCGAGGGATACAAAATCAGCCTCCATTACGTCCGTCCACCCTTCGTGTACCGGAAGCAATGCCAAACCGTGGAAGCCGTGTTTCGGAGATTTGTCCCTGTCCGCCGCAACAAGACCATCGGCGGTTTTCTCGAGTGCAAGCTCCGATGCAAAATGCCAATTGATTTCGATCTGGTGTTCTTTCTTTCCTTCCACAACATCCCGCGTTAACCAAAATTTCTCATGAAGATAGAAAATGAAACGCCGATGCAGAACTGGATCAGGCAGGCGCATATAACCGTTATGGCTTGCTGCGAATAACGTGAACGCTTCGCCCGCAATCCACCGGTCGCAATGAACATTGGGAACTGACTTCCACGCGAACGGCCCATCGGGAATCGCTTGATCCAGGCCATCCACCCGCAATGTATTGTGTGCGCCCGTGCCGCGAAAGAGATCACGTTCGCCACATATGTAGCAGAATGCGCCAGGATCAACCAGCCAACGGCGTCCGCCAATTGCCACGGTGACGCTCAGAGCGTCGGCATGGCCATGGCCACTGCGTCCGGTTCCTTGCGGTCCAGCGTCAATGACCATTTGCAGCGGGACTTTGCCGCCGCTGGCCATCACATAGATGCCGCCTGCGTTAAAAGATTTTGCCGCAATGTTCCGCGGATTGTTCGCGGGTTTGTCGAAGTAGGAAATTCCCTGCCGCCCGAAAAGCCACGCTGCCTCCTCTGTCAACGAAGTCGCAGATTGTAAATCTTCGCGTTGAAACAGTATCGCGCCCAACGCCAGCGGATCAGTCATGTGCTCGCTTCGATTCCGTCGAGGATTGAAAACACGTCCGCCATCGTCATCTCCAAAACCCTCGGCCAAACCGGCCTGCGATACTGCGGCAAGCACGTCGAGCATTTTGTACAGTACTGCATCGAAATCAGCGGGGATGTCTATTCCGTTGCGGCCCGCAAGAGTTCTCGCATGCAAAAAGAAATCCAACGCATAAACGTGGTAGTAGAGCGACTGCTCAAAATAAACCCCGTCCGGCCGCACCTGCCTCTGCGCCTCCTGAAGCATGATGCGCCAGCCATTCGCACGCCAACGCCCGGCGGCGGAAATCTCAGGACACATCGTTCCAATAAACAAAAGGGCAACCGCCTCTCCTAATAAATGCGTATTAGGAGAAAAGTATGTCGAGAGATACTGTTCGATATATCGCCCGCTTAGCGCCAGCGCCTGCGTGACGTCCCTTCGGAAATCTGATTCAACTGCTTGACCCGAGAGCAGCGACAGCACCCACAGCCATGACAAACTTCGGAACGCGATCTCCAAAGTGCTGGCCCAATTAATGCCAATTGGATAAGGATTCTTCCGCCGCCATGAGTACCACTGTGCTTGCAGTTCAGTCACGTAGCGCTTGTCCTCAGTTAGCAAATACGCTTTCGCTAGCATCACGAGGTGCTGATGACGATTCAACTCCCAAATAACTTTGTGATCGCCAACCAGATCAAAATCCAAAAAATCAATTTTGAACCATGGCTTCGTTGGCGCGCGCTTCCCGTGCACCGCATCCATGTGCCAGTCAATCTGCGCTCCGTAGTCCAAATCGACATAACCCAACAAACGGAAGCGATGACGGCAAATCTCGTCGGCCTCTCGAACAATGCTCTCTACCTCCGCACCCATCTTCTCTTTAAGGAGCGAAATGAGATCTGGCAACTCAGCCGGGGAGAAAAAGAAATTCCCGCGCGAAGCCACGGCATTGTTCAGCCCATTTTGATTTGAACGCAAGCCCGCGCGGTACAAAGCCAAATCAATTCGCTTATGCACTTCCTGGGCGAGCCGCGTCCGCCGTTCCTCCCAATCCATTTGGGTAACGCGCGACCACGTTTTGCTAAATCGGTTCATCACAATGCTAATTAATCCTAATGCTAAGTATCCTCTGCCACGCCATTGCGGCACCGAATAATCAGGTTACGCGGGTAACAGCTTCATTGGCCTGCTTTTCTTGAGTATCAACAGCCTGGGCTAAACTACATAGGATTTGAATTCCAAGAATTTTTTAGCAGGCTGCTAAACGCTATCTCTGAGGCAGTTTGAAGGCGGACCCCTGGGTTTTCAAATGAAGTGCAAAATCGTTGATTTTGAATCCGCCGATTGGGACTCCCTCAATAAATTTCACGACCGCACCGTATTTCAAACGCGCGAGTGGATTCGCTTCATCAGTCAAACCCAAGATGCCACGCCCCTGTTGCTTCAGTTGCACGAAGGCAGCAACATTGCCGGATATTTCACCGGCCTAACCTTCAATCGCTTCGGGGTGAAAATTCTGGGCAGCTCGTTCCCGGGATGGACCACTCCTTACATTGGCTTCAATATGGTTCAGGGTGCTCTTCGCAGCGAGGCATTGGCCGCCCTCGAACAATTCGCATGGGACGAACTGAAATGCCTGCACATGGAAGTTTCTGATCCTGGTTTCACCGTCGAAGATGGCGAGTCATTAGCGTTCACATGCAGTTCCTACGCGTCCTATCACACCGATCTCACCAAGTCAGAGGATGACCTCTTCAATGCAATGGACAGCGCCTGCCGCCGCTGCATTCGCAAAGCAGAAAAAAGCGGCGTGACCATCGAAGAAGCTCACGACGTCAAATTCGCCGACGAATACTATGAACAGTTGAAAGATGTATTCGCGAAACAAGAATTGGTGCCTACCTATGACGTTGAGCGTGTTCGGGCCTTGATCGAAAATCTGGAACCAGCGGGTCACGTTCTATTAGTTCGCGCACGCGATGCCGAAGGGAAGTGCATCGCCACCGGCATCTTTCCCGGCTTCAATAAAATCGCAGAATTCTGGGGCAACGCCAGCTTCCGTTCCAGCCAGAACCTCCGTCCCAACGAGTTGATTCACTGGTATGCAATGCGTTTCTGGAAGCGGCGCGGCGCAGAAGTGTACGATTGGGGCGGCGAAGGCGCGTACAAAGAAAAATATGGATGTGTAGCGAATCAAGTTCCCTGGTTCACCAAATCGCGCTACGAATTAATTTCAAAACTACGCGGCGAAGCTAAGAAGATGTTCGAGCGCAAACAAAAAGTCCTGGGTTGGTGGACAAAAGCCACGTAGGGCGAGTGCGCTGTGTGCGCCATGTCTCGCCGCCTCTGCGAGACATGGGACCGTCGGCTACCTCGTTTGCAGTCTACTTCTTTCCTGCTAATCTCCCCCCTCCGCGCAAGCTATCAAACGCAATCGCACCAGCCCCGAGAAAAATAAGCGCAAACGCAATCGCTGCCAGAGCGAGGGGAAACTGATATCCATGTTCCGCCATGAGACCGTTCTTCCAATGTACTTTCCAAATCGCGACCACCATGTCTATGGTAATGGCCAGCGCGGCAAGGCGGGTCAAGAAGCCAGCAATCACCAGAATCCCTCCAAAAAATTCCGCCGCCGCCGAAAAATATGCCAGCCATCCCGGCAATCCCAGGCCGCTTACCATTTGCACGTGATGCGAAAGCCCTCCAAATACTTTGCTGGAACCGTGGGCAATCATGATGATTCCCAGCACAAGCCGCAAAATAAGCAACGCTAGTGGTTGAAGCCGATCAAGGTAACGCAATATCTTCCTCCCGCTGAACCGAACAGATTACCGCATCAACTGGTTTTATGCGCGGCGGAATCGGTAAGGAGGGGGGCGTATTTCCTGGCAGGCTGCGAGAAATTTATTTTATCGATATGCCTTTTGAAAGGGCGCGCTTTTGCACTTTCCGGAAAAGCCCACCAGGCAGGCCAGACTTTCAGGAGTGCCGATTTGTGTGTTTGGATGATGACTGCCCGACTGAAAGTCGGGCCGTTCCTTTCCGCCCGCATTTATCCGCAGCGTGGCCAGTCGCGGCGTAACTCCTTTAATCTAAGCAGCTGCGGCAACCGGCTCGTTCTTAAATCAGCGTCTGCGGCCGAGGCCGGTGCTTTCTCCCTTTGGAATGTGCGGTGTGGGGCTTGGGACGAATTTCTCCCGCTTGTACACAGACCTTCGTACTCTTCTTAGTACTTTAGTTACGATTCCTGTCCCGGGCACGAATCCCGCCCGTCCTCGCTACTGCTAATTGTATTCATCGCTCTCCACAACCCAATATCTAGGGGCATCGCAAAAATTATCTGAGGTTACCTTCCAGAAAACCCCCATAAAACCCAGCAAAACGCGGAGATTCGCTTTGACCTGCTGCAAATGGGGGCTGATATATGCTCAGTCCACGTAATTCACTCGAACTGAATTTATCTGGGAAGCGCGTTCGGGAATTTTTTCCCAACCTGTCCTGTTTTGGCAGGCGCGTTCTGGTGAAAGACTCTGAAAATTATGGCCGACTCGCGGGAAGTAATGAACATTCGCCAGGCGTCGCAATACCTGGGTGTGAGTCCGGACACGCTTTACAAATACGTAGGCGAGCAAAAGATTCCTGCTTTCAAGTTGGGCAACCGCTGGCGCTTCAAAAAGTCCAGGCTGGATCAGTGGATGGAAGAAAAGTCGAGCCAGATGGAAGTGAAGAGCAAGAACAAACCGAAGGCGGCTTCCAAAGCTGCCGGGCAATCGTAAAGGCGGACACATGTTTGGATTAGGAACAAAGACGATTGTTGGACTGGATGTGGGATCTTCAAGCATCAAGGCAGTGGAACTTAAAAAGGGACGCAACGGAATCGAAGTTGTCCATTTGGGATTAGAACCGCTGGCGCCAGATATCGTGGTGGATTCCATGATCGTGGACTCTGGAACTGTTTCCAGCGCGATCTCGAAACTCTTCGCCGACAACCAGATTAAAACCAAGAACGTCGCCACAGCTGTGAGCGGTCACTCCGTCATCGTCAAGAAGATTTCGCTGCCATCCATGAGCGACCAGGAATTGGCCGAGACCATTCAGAAGGAAGCCGCACAACATATTCCCTTCGACTTGGCCGACGTAAACCTCGATTATCAGATTCTTTCCGAAGATATTGGCAATCCGCAGATGGACGTTTTGCTGGTTGCCGTCAAGAAGGACAAGATTCTGAATTACACCAACGTACTCTCGATGTCCGGCAGAAGTCCCGCTATCGTGGATATTGATGCCCTCGCATTGCAAAACTGTTACGAGTACAACTATGAGCCTGCGCCGGGCCAGGTGGTGGCGCTCTTGAACCTGGGCGCGAGCGTCATGAACATCAATATCGTAAAAGGCACTACGCCGCTGTTCCCGCGTGACGTCAGTGTTGGTGGCCACCAATACACAGACTCCTTGCAGAAGGAACTCGATCTGAGCTTTGAAGACGCGGAATCTCTTAAGCTCGGCCACAAAGTGGGCACGGTCAGCGAAGACGCAAAGACTCCGGTCCTGCAGCAGGTGACCGAAATCATCGTATTGGAAATCCAAAAGACGTTTGACTTTTTCCGCGCCAGCTCCGCTGGGGAACATATCGAAAAGATTTATCTGGCTGGAGGATCCTCGAAGGTTCCCGGATTAGTCGAGGCTCTGCGCCAGGAGTTTTCGTTGCCGGTCGAAATCTTCAATCCGTTTCAAAAGATTGCGCCTCCCATAGACGGGCCGGGAGTCGGGCTGATCGAGCAGAATGCAGGCCAGTTGGCGGTTGCCGTAGGTTTGGCATTAAGGAGCTTTGAAGACTTATGATCCGAATCAATCTGCTGGGAGCATCGAAACCGAGAAATAAGCGCGGCGCTGCGTCGTCCGCGGCAGTGATGGAGATGGGGGAAACTGGATCTCCAAAATTCAAACTGCTGATCGTGCTGGCGATCGTAGGTTCGCTCAACTTTGCCTATTGGTACAACCTCGACAAGCAAAGTAAGAGCATAACCGTCCAGATGGCTGCCGCCGAGCAGAAAAACCGCGAACTGGCGGACGTAAAAGCAAAATACCTCGAGCGGCAACGTCAGGCAGACAGCTACAAACGCCGCGTGGATGTCATTGACCAATTGCGCGCCGGTCAGACAGGTCCCGTAAACCTGTTGGATACGGTCGGCAAGACTGTCAATGGTACCGACGCAGTCTGGTTGAGCACCATGAAGGACCAGGGCACGAGCGTGGCCATCGAAGGCATGGCTCTAAGCACCGATGCGGTTGCAAATCTGATCCAGAATCTCGAAAAGACCGGTTATTTCAAGAACATCGAGATCAAAGAGACTTACCAGGACGACACGCTTAAAGATATGCAGGCATTTCAATTTACTTTGACCTGCGAAAAGTTGAAAGCCTAAAGGCGGAGAAAATGGGGAATTTTAACGAATTATCGGGTCTTAAGCAGTGGGCGGCTTTGGTCGTGGGAGCGGCGCTCGTAAGCATCGCGCTCTACTTCACGGTCTTCAAAAGTCAACGGGCTGCAAACGATTCTGCGGAGCAGAACTTGCAATCCAAGGTCCGGGAAAACACCGAGCTGGAAGCTTACCGGCCGAAACTTGCCGAAATTGAACGTCAAGTTGCCAGTCTCAAACAGCAACTCGATATCGAGCGGCGCATCGTTCCCGATGACAAGGAAGCGGACACTTTTATAAAGATGCTTGACTCCGAAGCTCTCAAGGCCGGAATCGAAGTACGCCGCTACACCGCGGAGCCGGTCTCCTCGAAAGAGTTTTATTCCGAACTTCCGTTCCAGATCGAATTGGACGGGCCTTATTACTCGGTGCTGAATTTCTTCGATCGGGTTAGCAAGCTGGAACGCATTGTGGACATTTCCAACCTGCTCGTGGCCAGCACCAAGAAGCCCAGCGAGGCAAAAGCAGCACATACTTATCAATATGCAGCGAGCGAGAGCATTGTAGCCACATGCACCGCAACCACGTTCTTCAGTCACGACGCGCCAGCGCCAGCAACTACGCTGGCGAAGAAGTAGGGGAGCCCTATGAAGCTGATTGCCTCAATTCTGTTAGTGGGAATGACAGCGGGACCTGCCTTCGGACAGAATCCCAACATCATCGCCAACACCAAGAACAAACTTAATGCGGTCCAACAGGTCAAGACCGCTGACTCGAACGCTGCCTTGGGGATCACCAAAGCGCCGGCGGCGAAGTCACCCTACAGGTCGGCGAAGCCATCCGCGCACAAAACTGCGAAGGCTCACCAGCCCGCACAGGCGATTGCGGTCGAAAATGCTGCGGCGCTGCCGGATAGCACAAACCCGGAAGAGCAGAAGACTATCAATATAACTGGGCGAAGGGATCCATTTGTTAGTCCGGTAGTAAGCCGCGCCATGTCAGGTTCAGGCTGCAGTTCCGGCAAGCGCTGCCTGGCCATTGATCAAATTAATCTGCGGGGAGTCGTGAAGTCGGATGATGGCATGATCGCCGTAGTCGTCAACGCGCTCGATAAAGCTTATTTCTTGCACGAAAACGATCCCGTGTTCAACGGATACGTCGTCCGAATCACCGGTGATTCCGTCATTTTCAAAGAGAGCGTGCAGGACAAATTCGGAAAGCCGTTTACACGCGAAGTTACAAAGAAAATTTTCACGCCGGCAGTTTAGGCCCTGAAAAAGGAGCCGGTCATCCGGCGCTGTAAAAATCTGTTCAGAAAGTCACGGGGAAGTTAGAGCGTAACCCGTAGGGAGAAGCGAAATGCGAAAGCAACTGCTGGGTATTTTTCTACCGCTGCTGGCAATGGTTCTTATGGCAGCGGCCGAAACTCAGAGCACGGGCATGAATGAAACCTCTCATGCCTCGCTGCAGAAGGTCAATGTTGTGCGCGGGAATGATGGAATCACTCTGGAGGTCATAGCCCACGGGCAACTGACACCCAAGGTCGAAACTCTCACCGCGCCGGCGAGACTTGTGATTGACCTGCCAAACACTGCCATGGGCACATCGGTTAGCCATATTGATGTTGGCAACAACGGCGTGAAGGGCGTGCGCATCGGCACCGACAATCTGGCGACCCCTATGACCCGCGTCGTGGTGGATCTGCTGCATAAGTGCCGGTACGAAATCGTCCCCGGCGCCGATGGCACTTTTACGCTGAAGCTGCATTCAGGTACTGACGCCGCAAAGGTAGTCGTTCCTGTAAAGGCGGCGCCAGTAACAGAAAGTTCTGTTGCACCGGGGGCAGTCTCTGCCGTAGTCCCGGTTAAAGAGACGCGCGCAGCCCAGTTGCCTTCTTCCATTTCCGCTGCACCGGAAACAGCGGCCGCGCCCTCTGCTTCCGCCAGCAACTTCGTCGTCGTCGAACCTTCGTACAAGCCGAAGAAGGCAACGGAGGATTCTTTCCCTGCGGTGACAAGCCAACCGGCGCGTGCCATTCAAGCCGCCGCCAAATTTGTCGAGCGTCCAGACACAGATTTGTTGCCGCCGCCCAGCGCGGCAATGCAGTCCGGATCGCCGTCGGCCCAGGCTCCAGCCGCAAACAATCTTGCCGCCGAGCAGAAAGCACAATTGCAACAACCCGCCGCCATCATGGGTCCGAAATATACCGGTGAGCCAATATCGGTAAATTTGAAAGATGTAGATTTGAAGGACTTCTTCCGCCTCATCCACGAAATCAGCGGACTCAACGTAGTCCTCGATCCAAATGTCCACGGCACCCTAACCATCGTCCTAGACGATGTTCCATGGGATCAGGCGTTAGACATCGTTTTAAAGAATAATGATTTGTCGCGGCAGTTGGATGGAAACGTCCTGAGAATCGCGACTGTTGATACGTTGAAGAAGGAAGCCGATGGAAGGCGTGAGGAGCAGGAATCAGAAGCGCTGGCTGTTGATAAAGTCACGGTCACGCGCTTCCTCAGCTACGCCCATTCGAAAGATGTCGTGCCCACGTTGAAGAAATTTTTAAGTCAGCGCGGTGACGTCATCTCTGACGATCGCACCAATGCGGTGATCATTTCGGATATTCCTTCGGTTATGCCTGGGATTGACCGGTTGCTGACGCAGCTTGATCGCAAGACCCAGGAAGTGGAAATTGAAGCCCGCGTCGTGGCCGCTACTCGCAGCTTCGCACGCGACATCGGAACGCAACTCGGATTCGGATGGGGCAATGGAGCCAACGCGGTAGGCGGCGTGGGCGCCGTAGGAACTTCTCCGATCACTGTTGGTCCCGGAGTTTCACCCTTCTATCAGGTTGTCGGAACGCCCGGAGCCACCACTGGCACGCAGATTCCATTGTTCTCTAATCTTGGAGTCACCAGTCCGACCAGCGGTCTCAGCTTTGTCAACGTGAGCAATCACGTTCAACTTGATGCTCTTCTGACGATGGCCGAATCTCGCGGCTTACTGAAGATTCTGTCTCGTCCGCGCGTCGTCACTCAAAACAATATTCAAGCTCTGGTACGCCAGGGCGTCCGGGTACCAATCGTGACCCAGGCGCAGTTGGGCGGACCGCCAACCGTTACCTACGTGGACGCCTTCCTGCGGCTGACGGTCATTCCGCAGATCACGTCTGAAAACACAATCTTCCTTAACGTGGACGTGGAAAACACCACGCCCGATTTCGGACACGAAGTGCAGGGCAACCCAACGTTGATCACGCAACAAGCGACCACGCAGGTGCTCGTCACAGATGGCGGCACGGTCGTCGTCGGCGGCGTTATCCAAACCAATAACTCCATCAGCGTGCAGGAAGTTCCCTTGCTCGGAAGCATTCCGTACCTCGGAAACCTTTTCAAACACACGACGGTCAGCACCTCAAACCAGGAGCTGATCTTCTTCATTACTCCAAGGATTATCGAAACTTAAAAACTTAAGTCGAGATAAAACGCCGCCGGCCTCTGAAGAACCTGTCAGAGCCGGCGGTTTGAGTTTTGGGGAAGATGCGTTTTCGAAATCGCGTCTTAGCGGGTAGTCCACGATGATGGCCCGGCCATCGGTGAGGGCTTTTACGGAGTGGCGTGCGTTCGCGGGGACGATCGCGACTAGGCCGGGGCGAACGATTTGGGTCTCGCCATCAACGGTCATCTCCAGCTCTCCCTCGATCACTTCATAAACTTCTTCCAGAGGATGGGAGTGCTCGTGAATGGACGCGCCGCGGGTGAAGTCGTAGTGAGCGAATGTCATGCTGGCAGAGTGGAAATAGCGTCCATTCCATCCTGGCAAGCGCTCGATTACAGTGAGGTCGCGGGTGCTGATGAAGGGCATGGGTTCCTCCTCGCGGAATCGTAGCACGGCGGTTTGGGGAGGTTGTTTGAATGGAATGCGGCGTCGTTCAGCGAGGTCTCGCGGGCGAGGGCGCCCGCGCCACACAGGCAAAGCAGATTCCCCCGGGCTGAAGCGCCCGTTCGGAATGACAAAGTTTAAGAGTCTTACGAAAAACGTAAACTTGGGTCAGCCAGCCGGCCTAACAACTTCGGGGGGAAATCATGAACTTCTTCCTGAATGCTCCAAGGATACCAATCGCGGTAATTCCTGCCAGGGATAGGCCCGATGCGTCCGGCACAGTGCCGATGACTTGAGTCCCTGTCTCGCTTATAGCAACCGTTTGTCCATCCAAACCAACATTGTAGATCGAAATTCCACCACAGTTAGTCGAGTAACAAAGTTGAGAGTAGTTTGAGTATCCGCTGTAGAGAGCCAAACCACCAGCATCAGGCGCCCCGAAAACGAAGGACAAATCAGTAGCCGAGGCAATTAGATCGCTTCCCACACTGCTAAAGATACCGCCGGAAAGCGGCTCCGTGTTCGTCCCATCACTCAATACCAAATTCACAGCGACTATGTTCCCAGCAAACCCGACCGGTCCGTCAATTACACCCCCAGTGTTGAGCACCCCAATCGTTCCGTCGGTTGTTATGGTGCCCGTAACACTCCCAGCGCCAACCGTCTGATCAATGTTGTATGTAATATTGTCCGCCATCAAAAGTGAGGGTGAGACCATGGCTGCGGATACTAATATCGATAATGCTACGGATCGAACTTTCATAAACCCTCTTTTCTAAATTCTTGATGCCATGAACAAGGTTTCACATCGGGGACCGCGTACCAATGGCCTATTGTGCTGGTTACTAAAGTTCGGAGAGAGGACCTGCAAGTCAGACGGTGGGTCAAAGGTGGGCCAGCCGCCATCAGTCCAAGTGAAGGCACGCGGGCGAGGGCGCCCGCACCAGACAGATAAAGCAGATTCCTCCGGGCTCGGCGCCCGTTCGCAATGACAATATATTGCGGGGCAAGAGCAGACGCAGCAAGCTGCGTCTCTACGCGTGTTCGGATTAGGAGTTGATTCCTCGCTCGAGCCGAGGACGGCTTGAATGGGCCACCATCCGATGTTTCAGGTGAGCCACTTCCAGTGGACCTAGAAATCGCGTCTCAGCGGATAGTCCACGATGATGGCCCGGCCGTCGGTGAGGGCTTTGACGGAGTGGCGCACGTTGGCGGAGACGATCGCGACTAGGCCGGGGCGGACGATTTGGGTCTCGCCATCAATGGTCATCTCCAGTTCGCCCTCGATCACTTCGTAAACTTCTTCCTGAGGATGGAAGTGCTCGTGAATGGACGCTCCGCGGGTGAAGTCGTAGTGAGCGAATGTCATACTGGGAGAGTGGAAATAGCGTCCATGCCATCCTGGCAAGCGCTCGATGACATTGAGGTCGCGGGTGTCAATGAAGGGCATCGGGTTCTCCTCGCGGAATGCTAGCACGGCGGTTGAGGCGAGCTTCTTGAATGGGAACATCTACTACGGCTGGGGCTGGAATGCGGCGTCGTTTAGCGAGGTCTCGCGGGCGAGGGCGCCCACGCCACACCGGCATCGCATTTTTCGCTTGACCTCGTTTTTGATTCCTGACATAACTGCGTTATAACTTAGCGTAAAAGTTTAAAAGACGACTATAACTAATTGCGAATTAAGATTTTACGTGTAACTCGCCTATATCCATAGATTTCGGCTCTCGTCACCACCCCCTAAATCTTTGATTCCAGTATATTGACCCCAAAGGGGAGGGGTGGGGGAGGGCCTGCTGATCTGTCATCCCGACATCCCCATCGCTGCGAGGAGCTCAAGGTCGAAGGCACCCAATGCGGTACTCTTAAATGCCAGCGGGATGGGCGCGCGCATTTATGTCCTACCATGTGGTGGCTTTGACGATGGCGCAAGTTAGGCAGGGCGGACTTGGATTCCAACGGGAATTGAGCGCTTTGCTGCGCGAATCGAAAGAGGTGAAGGTATATTCGGCGAGTCCGTTCGATCTGGACGAACGGCGCCGGGTAAAAGATCGGTTTGGAGGGGATGTGGTTTATTTTTTTAACGACGCGGCGTATGAGGAATGTATGCGACTCGGCCTCGGCGTGCAATTCATCGCGGAAGTCAGCGATGAGGAAGTGCCTCGCAGGCGGGCGTTGTTTGTCGGCATACCGGAATAGGAAGCTCGGCGGTGGATTGCCGTTCGACGAACCATTTTGTTGCCTGCTGGGATGGAAATCGCATCCTGAAATCATCACTGAAAAGGCTCCTGCTCTTCAGAAGCCTTAGTCCTCAAGCCAAGACTACCGGTCGAACGACCTTCTCTCTTATCCAATCAATATTTTCTCTCCGCTTTTCGGAGAAACAGGATTCTTATCTAACGTTCCGGCTTCCCCACCCCAGTCTTTGCCAAAAACCGCTCGATGAATGTCGTGTCCACATTGCCCGCACGAAAGTCGGGGTCAGCGAGAATCCGCCGGTGCAACGGAATGGTCGTAAATATCCCCTCGACGATAAACATCTCCAACGCTCGCGACATGCGCGACACCGCCTCGACTCGATCTTTCCCGCGCACAATTAGCTTGGCAATCAGCGAATCATAATAAGGAGGAATGGTGCCTTCAGCGTAGGCTGCGGTATCCACGCGAACGCCTGTCCCGCCCGGAGGATTAAATGCTGTGATCTTCCCCGCAGAAGGCGTGAACTTTTCCGGATGCTCGGCATTGATGCGGCATTCGATGGCGTGCCCGCGATGCTCGATCGGACCTTGCAGAATATTCTCCAAGCGTTCGCCGGCAGCTACAAGAATCTGGCTCTTCACTAAATCCACGTCGGTGACCATTTCCGTGACCGGATGCTCCACCTGAATGCGCGTATTCATCTCGATGAAATAAAGTTGCCGGTCTTCATCCATCAAGAACTCAATGGTTCCTGCATTCACATATCCAATTTCAGAAAGTGTCTTCGACAACATCTGGCCGATCTGCTCTCGCAATTCAGGACTGACTTGAGTTGACGGCGACTCTTCCAACAATTTCTGATGCCGCCGCTGAATGCTGCATTCGCGCTCGCCCAGACTGACCACGTTGCGATATTCATCTGCAAGAATTTGAAATTCAATATGCCGCGGACGCTCAATGAATTTCTCCATGTAGAGGTCGCCATTGCCGAACGCAGCCGAGGCTTCCGATTGTGCCGCCTTAAAGAGCGCCGGGAGCTCCGCCTCGCCACGCACGATTCTCATGCCGCGTCCGCCGCCCCCCGCCGAGGCTTTAATGATGACGGGAAATCCAATCTGCCGCGCCCATTCGAGGGCTTCGCCATCGCTCGCCAGAATTCCCTCCGACCCCGGCAGAATCGGCACGCCAACTTTCTTCATGATCGCCCGGGCTTTTTCTTTTTCCCCCATCAGGCGAGTAATCTCGGGCGGCGGCCCAATAAATTTAATGTTGCAGGTTTCGGTCACTTCGGCGAAGTTGGCGTTCTCAGCCAACAGCCCATAGCCAGGATGGATTGCGTCCACGTTGGCAATTTCGGCGGCGCTGATGACGGCCGGGATATTCAGGTAACTCAATCCCAATTGCGGAGGGCCAATGCAGATCGCCTCATCGGCAAAGCGCACATGCAGCGAATTGCGGTCGGCCTCGCTGTAAATCGCAACCGTGCGGATTCCCAATTCCTTGCACGCACAAATTACTCGAAGAGCGATCTCTCCCCGGTTTGCAATGAGTATCTTCTTAAACATTGATTGGAATTTGGACTTTGAAAGGGAAGGGCACGACTTCAGTCGTGCGGTTATAGGTGAGATTTTGTTGATCGGCCCGACTGAAAGTCGTGCCCTTGCTTTTCTCAATGGCTGTGTTTTTCAATCTCTGCTCTTACTTCCTTGGACGAATCGCAAACAACTCCTGCCCATATTCAATCGGCTGCCCATTGGCAATGAGCTTCCTCACCACTTCACCGGCCACGTCCGACTCAATTTCATTCATCAGCTTCATAGCTTCCACAATGCACAAAAGCTGGCCAACTTCCACGACATCCCCAGCCTTCACAAATGGAGGCGATCCCGGCGAAGGCGACTCATAGAACGTGCCCACAATCGGGGACTTAACCATATGCAGCGGCTCCTCCGGAATCGGCTCAGGCTCCTTTGGGGCAGCGGGTGGCGCCGCAGGCGGGGGGGCTACCGCATCAGACGCTACTGCGGGCGGCGGATGTACCGCAAAATAAGAAGGGACCGAAGGCCCTTGTGCAGGCTCGCTGGCACGCTTGATGCGCACCTTCACATCTCCGCGCTCTAGTTCAAACTCAGCAATATCCTTTTCAATCAGGAATTCGATGAGCTCTTTTATTTCTTTTTGGTTCATGGAAAGGTGGGCTTCGTTTTAACGCTGTGGGAGAGGCAGTCAACCTCTCCTTCAATTCCACGTCTCTGCGCATCAGAGCTGTGGAAAGACTCCATGTGAAGCGTTCGACGGGAAGGGCGCGGCCTTGAGCCGTGCCGAGGTCAATTGCGCCGTACGTGCGGCACGACTGGAAATCGTGCCCTTCCCAATCCTTCAGCTTCTCGAATTTTCGCAACCTGTTAAACCGTTATCAGTTCCTTGCCTGTAGGTGTCAGAACTTCGCACCCGGTTTCAGTGACCAGAACCATGTCTTCGATGCGTATTCCCCACTTGCCGGGAAGATAAACGCCGGGCTCGATTGTAATTACCATCCCGGTTTTCAAAACGTCGGTCTGGCCCGCCGCAATTCGAGGCAATTCATGAATCTCCAAACCCACGCCATGCCCGGTTGAATGTGAAAAGTGCTTACCTAAACCATTCTTTTTCAATATCTTGCGGGCTGCTGCATCCACTTCGCCAACGCTAACACCCGGCCTAACCGCCTCCACCGCCGCCTGCTGCGCCTCGCGCACCGCCTCGTACGCGCCTCTCGCTTCCGCAGTCGGACGGCCCACATGGACCGTGCGCGTCATGTCCGAACAGTAGCCCGCGAGTATAACACCGAAGTCGCAGACAACGAATCCCTTGGCCGGGATCTTCGCCTCTGACGCAACCCCATGCGGCAATGCCGACCGCTTCCCGGAAGCGATTATTGTCGGGAACGACATTTGCTCTGCACCGGCCCGC
Organism: uncultured Acidobacteriaceae bacterium; assembly: GCA_963720075.1. Taxonomy (GTDB): domain Bacteria; phylum Acidobacteriota; class Terriglobia; order Terriglobales; family Acidobacteriaceae; genus PALSA-188. The sequence goes on from CAVREG010000019.1 coordinate 908,288, forward strand.
CGTGCCGCGTACTCCAATTCCGCCGCCACTTCATTTTCACTCACGCCGGCCTTCGCTGTATTGAGAATGTTCCAAAATAAATCGCAGCCCATCCTCACCGCCGCCCGAATAAGTTCTATCTCTTGAAAGTCCTTTACCGAGCGAGCTTGCTCTATCAGTGGAGGCGCTTCTTTTAACCTGAAACTTGAGCCCAGTATTTTCGCCAGCTTGGAACGAATCGAAACCGTCAAATGCTCGCCTTCGATTCCAACGGTCACGTCGCGCTTCCCTGCGGGTTTCAATGTCCTACGCTGAGCCAAAAGCCATTCCGCCGCCGATAGCAATGCAGCCTTTCGTCCAATGACGACACGCGAATTCCGCACCTCATCTTTCGCTTGCGAGATGTAGCGCCCGTCGGAAAAGGAGATACTTCGATCTTCGGTCAGTACGAGGACACCGGCGCTCCCAGTAAATCCGCAAAGATAACGAACGTTCGGAAGATGCGTAATCAGCAATGCATCAAGTCGGGTCCCTTCAAGCAGACCTTGCAGCTTTTTCTGACGGAAGCGGTAGTCCATCGCTAGAGTTTAACAACTGTGGCGCGGTGGGTACTATGCAGAGAGTAGGACTACGCACTGGTGCCCCACCCTTCTTGCTTCAATTCCGAGAGGTCATCCTGAGCTTGCGAAGGATCTTGCGTGCAGCGGATAAGCGACCGGCCTTCCTAAGATCAAAAAACCGCATCAAAGAAATTCGATGAGCCTGATCAAGAAGCTATCCTTAGCCGTCGTGTGTGCGGTCGCCATCTCCTGCCTGCCGAACCGCGCAGCCGCGCAAGATAACCCCTCTAATCTGCCAGACAGTCCGTCGCACGCGGCTGAAAATCGAGAGGTTACCTGGCGCACTTTGCCAGGAGACTTTCTGCATGATCAAAAAGATATTTGGCTCCTGTTTCCCTCGCAACTCGCCCACGGACGCCACTGGGTTCCCACCCTTGCAATCGCGGGCACAACCGCAGCAATCGTCTTCGCCGATCCCCATGTGATGCCATATTTCCGTGATCATTCCGGCAACTTCGACGATATAAACGACGTTTTCGACGCTCCTATCACCACAGGAGAAATCATCCTCTTGCCAGCCTCACTGCTGGTCGCTGGCTACGTTCGTCATGATCCATATGAAGTCAGCACGGCAATACTCGCGGGCGAAGCCTATGCCGACAGCGCTATCGTTGACCTTGGGATAAAGGCGATCACTCGCAGAGAACGTCCTTCTGATGTTCCGCCGGGAGCGTCTTTCAACGATACGTTTTTTGCTGGCGGCAAGTCGCCCTTCAAGGGCAGCGCCTTCCCCTCCGGGCACGCCGCCGGAGCTTTTTCCGTGGCGACCGTAGTCGCCAGCCGCTATCGCACCCATCGCTGGGTTCCCTGGGCAGCGTACGGTTTCGCGACGCTCGTCAGCTTTTCTCGCGTAACCACCAGCGCGCATTTTCCGTCCGATGTGTTCCTTGGTGCGGCTCTCGGCTATACCATCACACGTTACGAAGTCTTGCGGCCACAATGACAGTGCTACTTCTATGTTTTCTTATCGGCTGCGTCACCGGACTGCGCGCGATGATGGCGCCCGCCGTAGTGTGCTGGGGCGCCCATTTTGGCTGGCTAAATTTTGCGGGGACGAAACTTGCCTTCATCAACACTAAGGCGGCGCTGATTATCATTACACTGCTGGCCCTCGGCGAGCTGCTGGCGGATAAGCTGCCGGGAACACCCGCCCGCACGGTTCCCCTCGGCTTGATCCCGCGCATTGTCCTTGGTGGTTTGTGCGCTATCGCGCTGGCAATAAGCGTTGGCGGAAACTTTGTAGCTGCTGCAATCTTCGGCGTCGCTGGCGCCTTGGTGGGGACGTATGGCGGTTACAACGTTCGTCAAGCTCTGGTGTCACGCGCACATCTCCCAGACCTCGCCGTGGCCCTGGCTGAAGACGCAATCGCGGTCGCGGGTGCCTTCTTCATCGTTTCGCACGTCTAGCCCGAACTGTTCTTCTCCACTCTCCGCATGTTCTTCTAATGTGCCGTAGCGAAGCCAAAATCGTTTTGTGGAGCCGCCCTCGTTGACGAACATCGGTTGCGATGGATTCCAGATGCTAGAATTTGGAATCATCAATGCCCATGCTGACCGGCTCTGAAATTCGGCGCAAATTTCTGGATTACTTCGTCCAGCGCGGACATAAAGAGGTCCACTCGTCCTCGCTCGTCCCCGCCAATGATCCAACGCTGCTTTTCACCAATGCGGGAATGAATCAATTCAAAGACGTATTCCTCGGGCTCGAAAAGCGAGACTACACACGGGCAACAAGCTCACAGAAATGCGTGCGCGCCGGCGGCAAACATAACGACCTCGAAAACGTCGGGTTCACCAATCGCCATCACACGTTTTTCGAGATGCTGGGAAATTTCAGCTTCGGAGACTACTTCAAAAAAGACGCGATCGCCTACGCGTGGGAATTGATCACGTCGCCCGAATGGTTCGTAATCCCCAAAGACAAACTCTACGTCACAATTTTCAACGGCGAAGGAGGTATGTCTCGCGATGCCGAAGCTTACGATTTGTGGCTCGGCCAAGGCGTGGCCAAAGATCGGATTTTTGAGTTTGGATTGAAAGACAATTTCTGGCAGATGGGCGACACGGGTCCGTGCGGCCCTTGCAGTGAGATTCACTACGACATGGGACCGGCCGCGTCCGATCAGGGACACGCAGATTGCGCCTTCGGCTGTGATTGTGGGCGTTATGTGGAAATCTGGAACTTGGTCTTCATGCAGTTCGACCGCGATGTATCAGGCAAGCTGAATCCGCTGCCGAAGCCTTCGATTGATACCGGGATGGGTTTGGAGCGGCTGACGGCGGTGTTGCAGGGAGTGGTCTCGAATTACGATACGGATTTATTTGTGCCGCTGATCAAGCGAGCGGCTGAGCTGACTGGAACTTCTCTTAAGAAGGAACTGGACAAAGAAGCGCATACCAAATCTGCAGCGTCATTGCGAGTGATTTCGGATCACTCACGGGCGGCGACGTTTTTGATTTCGGATGGAGTGCTGCCGGCGAATGATGGGCGCGGGTATGTGCTACGGAAAATCATTCGGAGGGCGATCACGCATGGGAGAAAGCTAGGCCAAACGAAGCCGTTCTTGCATCAGATGGTTTTTGCCGTGCAGGGTCTCATGTTGGATGCGTACCCGGAGCTTAACGAGAGCTCAGACCGAAGCGCAAGGGTTATAAAAGCAGAGGAGCGACAATTTATCCGAGTCTTGGAAATTGGTAATCAGCGTTTAGCCAGTGAACTGGACAACGCGATTTACTTGGCAGCACTCAGGCAGTTTAGCGATGAGCATGCCATAGGCCTTACCGAGGAGGAAATGTGGCGGCGCGCTGGTTCTTATGCTGACACCCTCGTCGAGTTGCAATCGCAAGTTACTGACAGTGATTTTGAATGGCAGTTGGCCGCTAACTCAATTTGCCGTTCCACCAGTCAACCGCCAACTCATGATGAAGTTTTGGAATTTATTCAAATGATTCTAGGGAGAAGGATTCAGGCAAAGCTTCTTGGAAATATTGCTTTCCGTTTGTATGAGACCTACGGCCTGCCTCTAGACTTCATGATGGACGCGGCTCGAGATCTAGGTGTTGGTTTTGATCTTGAAGGGTTTGAACAAGCTAGAACCGAAGAGCAGGTTCGCGCCCGTGCATCCTGGAAAGGCGCGGCCAAACAGACCGCCAACCCGGCCTATCAACAACTCCCGAAATCTGAATTCGAAGGCTACCGCCAAACTCGTTCCTACAACTGCGACGTACTCGCCATCATCAAGAACGGCCAGGGCACACAAGAACTTCATCCCGGAGAAGAAGGCGAGGTCATCCTCGACCACACCCCCTTTTATGCGGAATCTGGTGGGCAGGTTGGCGATCGCGGATGGCTCTACTCAGACGATCACAACACGATTATGGCCGAGGTCAAAGGCTGCTATTACCCGGTGCAGGGCGTCCGTGCGCATCAGGTTGTAATGAAATCCCCACCCAACGAAACTCACGTTGGGCGGGCCACCCGAGGCGCGGAAGGACGGGGCACTCTCCGGGTAGGCGATAAAGTTGACGCCGTCGTCAACATCGACATCCGTCAATCAACGATGCGCAATCACACCGCGACGCATCTCCTGCAAGCCGGGCTGCGCGAAGTTCTCGGCAAGCACGTCAAGCAAGCTGGATCGCTGGTTGCGCCGAATCATCTGCGTTTCGACTTTTCGCACTTCACTAGCGTTGCCGACGAAGAATTGCAGGACATCGAAAATCTCATCAACAAAGAAGTCTTGCGTAATCAAAAAGTCGAAGTCATTCCCGATGTTCCCATTGACGTCGCGATTAACGAATACAAAGCCATGGCGCTCTTCGGTGAAAAATATGGCGACCGGGTTCGCGTCATCAAGATTGGCGATTTCTCCACCGAACTCTGCGGAGGCACGCACACGGAAGCCACCGGCGAAATCGGTCTCATCAAAGTTTTGAAAGAAGGAAGCGTGTCGTCGGGCATTCGCCGCATCGAAGCCGTCACCGGCGAAGGCTCTCTGCATCATTTTCAAAAAGACCATCAACTGGAAAGTGTAGTGGCCAGCTTCGTAGGACCCACCCATTCGCAAACAACGCGAAAGGATGGGGCACCCCCAGGGCAGGAGGCTATTGCATCTCCAGCTGAGGCACTCAAAGCTGAGCTGGACAAAAAAGATTCTGAGATCAAGAGGCTGCAACGCGAACTTGATCAGGCGCGGATGAAGTCGGCATCCTCCACCGTCGCCTCCGCAGCCGAAAACGTCAAGGAAGTACGCGGCGTTAAAGTTCTAGCGCATCGCGTTGACAATCTCGAACGCCAGCAGATGCGCACCCTGGTGGACCAACTCCGCGACAAGCTCGGCTCTGGCGTAGTAGTTCTCGGATCGGCAACAAATGGAAACGTCGCGCTGATCGTGAGCGTGACCAAAGATCTCACAGGCAAGTTGCAGGCGGGCAAAATTATTGGGCCAGTGGCGCAAAAAGTCGGGGGCAAAGGGGGTGGCCGTCCCGACATGGCCGAAGCCGGCGGCAACAATCCTCAAGAACTGAACGCGGCACTGGGAGACAGCTACGCAGTCGTGGAATCGCTGCTAAAATGAGCGCATTTCCGGCGGCACGACATGCAGTCGTGTCGCGATGATCGCTGAATCTACTTTCGGCGCGGCTGGAAGTCGGCCCTTCTCAGTGGACCTTCCAGGAGGAGTTTTCTCGTGGATGAACGCATCCGATTCATCGAACATCGCGGCAAGCCGATTCTGGTCGTTGATTTGAGCCATTGCAGCGCGGACCACATCCTCACTCTGCTCGAAGAATTCCGCGACAAAGTTACAAGCCAACCCCCGGACTCATTGTTAATCCTGGCCGATTTCACGGATGCAGATTTCGACAAATCAGTGATTACTCGGATGAAGGAACTTCTGGTACTGGATCGTCCCTATGTGAAACACGCTGCGTGGGTGGGAACGAAAAGTCTGCCGCACGTGTACTACGAAAATTTCAAGAGCTTTTCCAAGAGAGACCTCCCCTCATTCGACACTCGAGAAGAAGCGCTGGATTGGTTGGTAAAAGAGTAGCAAGGACTCGACGTCTTCTGATGATTCCGAGACTCCAACAGGCAAGGGTTGCCGATTCAGTCGGAACATTTAGCTTAAGAATCTCGTACATTAGACTGGGCAGCAAAAATGCGGATCTTCCTTATAACGCTCGCGGCTTCAACGGGTATATCAATCATGCTTTGGGAGTTTGGCCTCGCCGGCAAGATTTGGCCGGAGCATCCGTTTTTTGCCACGCTCGCAATCGCCATCGCATGCGGCATAGCAATTCAGTTGCTTCTAACCCGTGACGCCAGTGCGAGAGACCGCGGCAACTCTCGATAGCAATCTTGAAATCAACCGGCGTGTCGGAGACTTCCCAAGCCGCCTAGCTTCTCCACTTCAACGTCACAGGCCCTGCCATTGGATGTTTCATCTGACCGCCATTTCGAGAAGCTTCTAAATGAGCCGCCTTCAGTTGGAAGTACCATTTTGCGGGACGGTCGGCATCGTCAATCAACATCAGGTGCGGATTGTGCTTCAATCCCTCGGATTGGTCTTCCATTGTCCGGCGGTCTTGCTCCACAAACTTGGCAAAAACAAATTTCAACAATCCCGCACTGAACGGCACCCATCGAAAAATATTCCAAGCCGCCACCACATCAATTCGGCAATGGCGGCGAGTGATGGGGGTAACGGTCGTCAGCGAAGAGAACCAATACTTCCCTGCCCGGATCGTTTCCAGCCGCAGATTCGGTAAAACGAAATCAATCGTCGTGGTGATCGAGTCGGCATCAGCGTACAACCGCAGCAATTTGTAAGGAGCGCTGTTCGAGCTTGGCGTGTGCGCGTTCATGCGAAATCCGTTGGGAATCGGCTCGAAGTTCTTTTGTTTTTCGTGAATGCTGTGGCGGCTGCGCCACCACCAGGCCTGATGGACGAATGGTCCGTGAGCAGGGTCCATCAAGCCGATGATGCCGTGATCAACGCTGCACGGAAGTTCGGCGGACAAGTATGCCGTCTTGTAAGGTTCGGAAAAGATCGGGACTCTCGGAGCGTCAAAAGTCGTCTCAGCAGCCTTGGTGAAACCTGCTCCTGATGGAGCGGGCTCGGGAATAAAAACCCAGATGAAATCATCGTGCTCTTCGCAGTCGTGGCTGCCAGCATAGATGCGATCTACGCGTAACTTCTGATCGTCGGTCAGCGACGGGATGAGCTGGCATTGTCCCGTGTGCGCATCGAACCTCCAGCCATGGTAGCTGCATTCGACTTGTTGACCGTCGAATCTACCGCACGAAAGCGGCATCCCGCGGTGCGGGCAAGCGTCACGCAACGCAAACGGAATTCCTTTCGCATCCCGCCCAATGACGAGCGGAATCTCAAGCAGCATGGTCTTCGACAATCTATTTCGCGGGACCTGATCGCTGGCCGCGGCTCGATACCAGAAGCCGAACAACATCGCAGAATTGGGCGCTTCGCCCGGTGGCGCGTCAATTGAGCTCATGGGAATGTCGCCAGCCTACCATAATGGCTGATCGTCTCCGCTCGCCATGATGCGCTGCTAAATTGACACACGGGCAACGAAGTTTCCTATTGCAGGGACAATACATTTATATTGTGATGTTCATTCTTAGAACAGGTGAAGTTCGCACGAAGGCTCTTCCATGAAGCTTGCGGGATTTCTTCTCTTGTTGGCGGGTTGGGCGCTGGTGCTGGCTGCGCTGGCACTTTTAGGATCGGCTTCAGCAAGAACGGCTTTTGTGCTTTCGGGCATAGGCGTGGAAGTTGTCGGCATGGTTCTTGTGGTTCGCTCCCATGTGCCGGTGCAGGAGGATCGAGGGTGACTCTTTCTCCAACGGCACTCATTATTCCCGCACTTTCCGAAATGACCGCGGGAGTCTGCTTTTTCCTCATTCTTCTTGTCCCGTTCGCCTCAGTCGGACTCGCGCTGATTAATACTGGTCTCGGCAGATCGCGAAGCGCCGCACATTCCATGATGAGTTCGCTCATGGCCATCGCCGTGGCGGCCCTCGTTTACTTTGTCTTCGGCTTTTCCTGGCAGGGATTCGCCGGAGCACCGCACCACGCCGTCATTATTGGCGGCAGGGCATCGGATTGGCTTGCGGACCAGCCATTCTTCATGCGCGGATTGGAATTCAATGGCTCGTATCCTTCGCTCGTCGCTTTGTTTCAGTTATTTACAGTTGGCCTCGCAGCCTTGATTCCGCTTGGCGCAGGTGCTGATCGCTGGCGCTTGGGCGCGATCTGCGCTTCGTCGGCGTTATTGTCGGGCGTCACCTATCCATTATTCGCCCATTGGATTTGGAGTGATGGATGGATGGCACAGCTCGGCGTGAATTATGGGCTTGGCCGCGGCTTTCTTGACTCTGGCGGATCAAGCTCCATTCAAGTTGTTGGTGGCCTCACCGCGCTTTCGCTTGCATGGATACTCGGCCCCCGCCGCGGAAAGTATTCGGCGGAAGGAATGCCTGCTGCGGTTCCAGGCCACAACGCTGTTCTAGTAATTCTGGGATGCCTGCTCGCAACCGTAGGATGGTGCGGTCTCAATTCGGCAGGAGCAATATTATTCACACATGCCGAGGCGGCAAGGTGCGTCCTCGTCACCGTGAATACGTTGCTGGCCGCGGTATCGGCCGGCCTTGCCGCAGCAGCCATCACGCACGTTCGATTTCGCAAGCCGGACGCCTCGCTCACCGCAAATGGATGGATCGGCGGATTGGTGGCCAGCAGCGCCGCCGGTGCTTTCGTCAAGCCCGCAGCAGCAGTTATGATCGGAATAATTGCAGGTGCCCTGGTCACATTTTCGGTCGAGTGGTTTGAATTCGAGTTGAAGGTGGATGATCCTAGCGGGGCAATTTCCGTACATGCCGTAGCTGGCATCTGGGGAATATTGGCCGTAGGAATTCTAGCCCGATTTCCGGTCGAACCGACACTTCCAGGAAATCTTCCGGGATCTGATTCGGGGCAATGGCTGGCGCAACTAATCGGAATCGCAACCCTCATCGGATTCGTATTGCCCCTCACATATGGCCTCAACTGGCTGCTGAATCGCGTTTATCCGCAGAGAGTTGATATAGAGGGCGAGAGGCAAGGGATGGACTTACATGAACTGGGAGCTGATGCCTATCCCGACTTCGTTACGCATGCGGATGAATTTATCCAGCGATAGATAAAAGCAGATTCCTCGCCGATGGCCCGGCTCGGAATGACAAATTAGGCTTATTAGTTGCTTAGTGGCGCGCGACCCAGAGCAGCAATCCGAATACGACAATCGGAATCAGGAACAGCATCAAGTAAAACAATATTTTTCGGCTGTAAGGCTGACGGCGAGTCTTCCAATCTCGCAGTTCTGGGCGCTCTGCGACCCCGACCTGGTCCTGATGCTCTAAATCCAAAATCATTTCCTTCGCGGTTGCGTAACGCTTCGTCGGGTCGCGCTCCAACGCACGATAAATAATCTCTTGTAGTTGCGGAGTAATGCTGGGATCAACTTCTCTCGCGGGAATGGGATTATTAAGCACCCTGTCGTTCATGATAAGAAAAGCGTTTGAGCCGCTGAAAGGCACTTTGCCAGTCAGCATCTCGTAAAGCATGACGCCCAGTGCAAAGATGTCGCTGCGGGCATCGCCACGTTTTCCTTTTACTTGTTCGGGAGAAATATAATCCGGCGTTCCCATGGTCTGCGAGAACTTCGCGAACGTCAGCCGTCGAGCCGCTACATCAGCGGCGATTCCAAAATCAATCAGCTTGATGTTGTCGTTCGCGTCAATCATGATGTTTTCAGGCTTTAGATCGCGATGGACGATTCCATGCGAGTGAATGTAGTCGAGGGCATTTGCAATCCCGACCGCAATCCGCGTTGCGCGTTCCGGCGGAAGCTTCTTTTCTTCATTCAGTAGTTGCCGTAACAGGCGTCCCTCTACCCATTCCATCACCATGTACGGCTGGCTCTGTCCGTTTTGCGGGAGCACTTTCATCACGCCGGGATGGTCGAGTTTCCTCCCGATGTCGCCCTCGCGATGAAAGCGATCGGAGAAAACGGGATCGCCTTCCATCTCCGGATGCGGAACTTTGATAGCAACGGGAAGTCCGGTGCGCATGTCCGTTGCGCGAAAAATGGAAGCCATGCCGCTGCGCGCGGCGACTCCGTCTATTCGATATTCGTCGAGTTGGTCGCCAGTTTGCAGTGAGGACATTTGTGTTCGAGACGGTATTTCCCAAAATCTATGCGTTCAGAATACCTACATTCCCCATAATGAAAGCATAAAAAGTTCGTAAGACTCGAAAACGCCCTGTCATCCCGACTGAACCGGCAGTTTTGATTAAGATGACAGTTTATGAAACCTACCGCAGCCGATACGGCCTTCCTCTGTACATCCCGACGCGCTCCACGCTGCGAATTCGAATTAACTGAACGGTGATATTATCGCTGCCGTCCACCTGGTTCGCGACCGCAACGAGCCTATGCGCGGCGGCATCCAGATCCGAGCTGTGAGTCGCTATAGTCGCTATTTCTGAAGGAGTAACCGCGCCGTGAAGCCCATCGGAACACAACACCAGCACATCTCCAAGTAGAACTTGATGCTCGCTGGTCTCAACGTTCACAGACATCTCGCCGCCGATTGATCGGCTTAGTACGTGCCGTGTTGGAGATTCGGATGCTTCCTGGCTGGAAAGAAGCCCCATTCGGGCTTGTTCGCCTGCTACGGTATGGTCACGAGTAAGAATTGTGGCGTGAGCACGCCGGATTAGGTAGCAGCGCGAGTCTCCCACATGCGCAATCGAAGCTCGATCAAATCGTAAGGCGCAACCCACGAACGTGGTAGCCATCGCGGCTCGCCCCACTCCGGTCTTCATCCCTGCCTCATAGACCTCCAGGTTTGCCGCTTTCACAAGGCGAGAAAGTAGTGCCGAATGTTGCTCCTCCCCCGGAGCCTCGCGAAACCCGGCAAGCACGCTTTCGACCGCCATACGGGAAGCAACTTCGCCTTTATCTTGTCCTCCAACGCCGTCCGCAAGCGCGAACAGCCATCCATGCGAACGCAGCTGCATTGGGGTAGTCGGAACGAAATGGCCAAAATAGTCTTCGTTATGTGGGCGCACTTTTCCGGTATCCGAAAGCTCTGCGAACTCAACGTCCAGCGTGGGATTTATTGCCAAATGGTTGTGTTCCGAAGTCTCCGAGATTCGATGGCGGTAGTTCATGACCAAGGAGGACCACGTAGAGACAGCCGCCCTCGGCTATCTAGTCGAGCGCAGCTCGACAAAGAATTATAAAACGGACAGCCGAGGGCGGGCTGTCCCTACCGGAGTGCGGAGAAAAGGCGGACGCGTTATCGCGTCCGCCCAATGGCCTGAACCTAATGAATGACCGCTACGACGCAGCCGGTATTCGTTCCTCCACAAAGCGTCGTTCGTCCGCTCTTCTTCCTCTTCTTCCTCATTCGGGTAAAGAAATATCCCGCCATAGATGGCCCGCGCTAGCGCCACACCCAACGCAAGCAGAGGATTCATCTTACCGCCATATACTTAACGGACCGACTACAGAGAAAACATATCGGCGCCTTGCCAGCAATGCGTTTGACTCGCCGCAGTGTGGCCCCTAATATGGTCGCGTCACCTGACAGACCTTCCCAAGTGATCGGCCAAACCATTTCGCACTACCGCGTCGTCGAGAAGCTGGGCGGTGGCGGCATGGGCGTGGTTTACAAAGCCCAAGATGTGAAACTCGACCGCTTCGTAGCGCTCAAGTTCCTGCCCGACGACGTTGCGAGAGACCCGCAAGCCCTCACTCGCTTTCAGCGCGAAGCGAAAGCTGCATCTGCACTGAACCATCCGAACATCTGCACCATTTATGAGATTGATGATCAGCATGGACAAACCTTCATTGCGATGGAGTTTCTGGAAGGCGCGACCCTGAAGCACCGGATTGCCGGCCGGGCGATGGAAACCGAGCTAATTCTGTCGCTGGCCATCGAGATTGCTGACGCGCTGGATGCAGCTCACTCCGAAGGCATCGTCCACCGCGACATCAAGCCCGCCAACATTTTCGTTACTAAGCGCGGACACGCGAAGGTTTTGGACTTCGGACTGGCGAAGGTCAGTCTTGCTGGCAGTTCTTCGAGCAAGATTGGGTCTCTTAACACGCAGTCGGTGGACGCAGCGCATCTGACCAGTCCCGGCACCATGGTGGGAACGGTGGCATATATGTCGCCGGAGCAGGTTCGCGCGAGAGAGTTGGATGAGCGGAGCGATCTGTTCTCGTTTGGCGCCTTGCTATATGAGATGGCAACAGGTGATTTGCCTTTTCACGGGGAAAGTCCGGCGATGATTTGTGAAGCTATCGTCAACCGCGACCCAGTCGCGGTAGTGCGACTGAATCACGACGTGCCTTCGGAACTGGAACGCATCATCGGTAAAGCGTTGGAGAAAGACCGCAACCTGCGCTACCAGCATGCTTCCGACATGCGAACAGATTTGCAGCGGCTGAAGCGAGATACAGAGACGGGGCGATTTGCCGCCGCTAGTTCGGGATCAGTGCCGGCCGCGCAAGAAAGTGGCGCTCATGTCGCCCAACCACCGCCGCCAATATCTAATTCCTCCCTTGCCCCGTCTCCGTCATCGGGTGCCGTGAAGGTCACAGATCCTCTAGGGAAAGATCGTGTAGGGACGGGTGCCCCCGCAAACCTGCCCCGAGCGAAGCCGAGCGGTCCAAGTCGAGCGAAGCTCGGCACCTACGTGGCGGCTGTGATTGTGTTAGCTGCCTTGATCGGCGCCGCTCTTTACTTCCGCTCGCGCCAGACCGCGCACCAACTGACCGAAAAAGACACTATCGTTCTCGCGGATTTTAGCAATGAAACGGGCGATGAGGTGTTCGACGACACGCTTAAGCAGGCACTCAGCGTTGCTCTTAACCAGTCGCCGTTCCTGAATGTGCTCCCGGACAACAAGGTCGCGGCGACCTTGAAATTAATGTCCCGTCCCGTGGGCACGAGACTCACACCCGATGTGGCCCGCGAGCTTTGCCAGCGGGTGGGCAGCAAGGCCTACATTGCCGGATCAATTGCCAGTCTGGGCAGTGAATACGTGCTGGGATTGAAGGCGGTGAATTGCGAGAGTGGAGACCCGTTGGCCGAGAAGCAAGTGACGGCTGCGTCCAAGGAGAAGGTGCTGGACGCGCTGGGCGAGGCGGCATCCAAGTTGCGCACTGAGTTAGGCGAGTCACTGGCGACAGTGCAGAAATTTGATGTTCCGCTTGCAGAAGCTACCACGTCATCGCTCGAAGCTCTGAAAGCATACAGCCTTGGCAACAAGGCCCGTAACGAGAAAGGCTATGCTGCGGCGCTGCCTTACCATCAACGCGCGATCGAGCTTGATCCGAATTTTGCCGTGGGCTACGCCGCCGTGGGGTCCGACTACTTCAGCCTCGGCGAACAAGGGCGGGGCAGTGAGTACTCCGCCAAGGCATTTCAGTTACGGGAACATGCTAGCGAACGGGAAAAGCTGGCGATCACGGCCGCATACTATCGGAACGTAACTGGAGAATTGGACAAGGCGCTCCCAACGTATCAGGAGATGATTGAGAGCTATCCACGGGACTCCAGACCGTACAACAGTCTGGGCATATTGTATGCCAACCAAGGGCAGTATGAGAAAGCCACGGAGATCATGAAGCAAGGCCTGCGCGTTGCGCCGGATCAGTTGGTTTTCTACGGCAATCTGGCCAACTTTGATCTCGCTTTGCAGCGCTTCGACGAATCGCGGCAGATCATCCACGAGGCGCAGGCGCGAAGAATCGATGATTTTGTGCTGCACAATGCTCTTTATGCTCTTGCTTTTCTCGGCTCGGATTCCGCGGGGATGGTGGAGCAGCAGCAGTGGTTTATGGCTAAACCTGCCTATGAGACTTTCGGACTAGCGCTCGCATCAGACACGGAGGCGTACAGGGGCCATCTCGGCAACGCAAGGGAACTGACTAAACGGGCTCTGGACTCCGCCGTTAGAGCCGACAACAAGGAAGGCGGGGCAATCTGGGGGGCGAATGCTGCTCTCGAACAAGCCGCTTACGGCAATCCTGCCGAAGCCCGGCAATCGGCGGAAGAGGCCCTGAAATTAGATGTTACCAGTCAAGGTGTCCAAGTCGAAGCCGCACTGGCATTTGCTATGGCGGGTGATACGGCAAGAGCTGAGGCGTTGGCGCAAGACGTTGGCAAGCGATATCCGCTGGACACGCGGATGCAGTTACTATGGCTGCCGCCGATTGAGGCGCAACTGGCATTGGACAAAAAGAATCCGGCTTCGGCCCTCACTTCCCTGCAAGCCGCCGCACCCCTCGAGTTGGGGCAGATTGAGTTCGTCATCAATGTTTCTTGTCTTTATCCAACCTACGTTCGCGGAGAAGCATATCTCGCCGCCGGCCAAGGGACCGCTGCCGCCGCCGAGTTTCAGAAGATTCTTGATCACAGCGGCATCGTCTGGAACTGCTGGACAGGAGCGTTGGCGCATCTCGGCGTGGCGCGTGCGAACGCTTTGCAGGCGAGGACATCGCAGGGAGCAGATGCCGATGCCGCGCGCACACGAGCACTCGCTGCCTACAAAGATTTCCTCGACCTCTGGAAAGACGCCGACCCCGACATCCCCATCCTGAAAGAAGCGAAGGCGGAATACGCGAAGCTGCAGTAGATTCGCGAAATTCAGCGCGCTTACTACTTGCGCTTCCCTAATTTCGAATGGCGCGCCTCCGGATGGCGATTACTCTCGTCAAAAGTGGCGTCGTTGGGTGATACTCTACGCTACCTATGGCAGTACCGATCAACTCGAAAACGAATCAAAAGACTGCTAAGGAACCACGATGGCTCGCCGTAATAGCTATGCTCGCGAGCGGTCTTGTCTACGCAGCATTGCCCAGCAGCCTTTCAGTTGGTCCGCACTGGCTGCTGCTGATGGTCATCGTTGCAATAGTCATTTCCGTAGTTATCTCACACCGGGTAGGACATCACACAGCAGACAGGATGATTGGGTATGCAGCCAGTGGGATTTTAACCCTGGCACTTATCTGGTCTTTAGGTCTGCTTGTGGCCGCTATTCCCAAGCACGATATAGACCCAAAAGTTCTGCTCCGGTCTGCAGTCGCGTTGTGGGTGACAAACATTCTCGTGTTTGCGCTGTGGTACTGGCGTCTTGACGCTGGTGGTCCGCACGAGCGTGAAAAGGAACCGGGGCATAAAGAGGGAGCTTTCTTGTTTCCGCAGATGAACCTCGCGAAAATCTCCGACCCTAACTGGTCGCCAAATTTTGTGGATTATTTGTTCCTGGCCTTCAACACCAGCACAGCCTTGTCGCCAGCGGATACTCCAGCTTTATCTCGCTGGGCGAAGATTCTCATGATGATTCAGGCGACCATTTCGCTGACGGTGCTTGCATTGCTGGCTGCTAGAGCCGTAAACATCCTCTAATTGGCTTCCGTACCCGTGAGGGACGGTACCTCCTTCTTTATTGATTTTGTCCAGGCGGGCTGGCTCACCTTTGAGATTTTGATTTCCCGGGCACCATAAAGGAACGAAGGCTGCCCCACTCGTCGAAACAATCGCGACGAGTGGGACAACCGTCGTTAGTTATGATCTTAAGGGAGATCAAAATCTCAGCAAAGATGGCCAGCCCGCCTCCAAGTGGAGCTTCTATTACTGAGTGGGACCACCCACCAATGCAAAATCGTCTCAATTTTGACATCCACGATTGGCAGGTTACCGCCGATTACTATGGTGGTTCTATTCCCTTTCGCCCGATTGCCCAGCCTACACGGACCCACCTATAATTGAATCACTCTGGTAAGGATTCTCTCTTCAGGTTGCAGGTAGGTAGCCGCTGAGGTGTGTTTTCCTCCGGTTGTGAACGGTTTCCTATGCGAAAACGCCTGCAACTTGCCCTGATGCTCATTCCCGCAACTGCGGCCTTCCTTTCCGTCATGCCACGAGCGCAGGCTCAGACCAGCGCCCTGGAGGTCATTACTGCGACTACCGACGACAGCGGCCACAAGATCTATGTGAACGACTCGGTTCAAGCTCCTCCGAAGCGCGCGAGCACTCCGTCATACCGGCAGAGTTCACTGGTTTATTGGAGTGTGACCGACCACCGCTGGAAACCCGTCCCGGCGGCAAATGTCCGTTCCGCTCGCTCGGCCGCCGATGAAGTCAAAATGATTCTCTCGCGCCGCTCGCAAAGCCCGAGTTTTCAGAGGCCTTCTGCACAGGTTTTTACGCAGTCTGAGATTGATGCAGCCATCAAAGAGGCGGCGCTTCAACACAATGTTGACCCAAACCTGGTCCGGGCGGTAATCAAAGTCGAATCGAATTTCAACCCCAACGCTCTCTCCCCAAAGGGGGCAATGGGACTCATGCAACTGATGCCACAAACGGCGCGTGAGTTAAACGTCACCAATCCGTTTGATCCGCAACAAAATGTAGATGCAGGGGTTCGTCACTTGAAGCACCTGATGGAGAGTTATGGTGGCGATGTGAACCTGACACTTGCTGCCTACAACGCTGGGGCGGGCGCGGTGGCGCGAAGTGCAGGCGTACCTAATTTTCCGGAGACCCGCAATTATGTAAAGCGGATCACCAATCTTTATCACGGTGAACCCGGATCAATCACGCGGAACTTAAGGGTTCCGGCTTATTCACCAGTCATGGTGCAACGAGATGCAAACGGTGTTCTTTATATTAGTAACACCGAATGACGAGGCGCATCTGATAGTTATGGATGGCCTCGCTGAACAGAGCGGTTTCAACAGCGATTGCAGTTTAATAAATTGAAGAATCCCCATTCAAGCCACCGCTGGCTGTGCGGCAGTGCGGTCGTTCTGATTTTGCTGGTGACGTTGCCTGCCTTCGCCAACACCTATAAATCAGATTCCTGGGCGCACGGCCAGTTTGCGATCGCGGAACACAAGCGCCAGGAGTTGAATCAGCTTCCGCCAGAGCGCCAGACTCGCCGCGAATATCAAAACGTTATTGATTCCTATCGCCGCGTTTACTATGAGTGCCCAACATCCTCCAAAGCCGACGCCAGCGTATTAGCAGTCGCGGACGTGCTTGCCGACATGGGCCGGCATTTCCACGACTCAAGAACTTTGCGTTCCGCCATTGCGCAATATGAATTTTTGCGCCGGGAATATCCCGGCAGCAAATATCGCTTCGATGCGTTATTTAATACCGCCCACATCTACGCGGATGACCTTGACGAAACAGCTCTCGCCAGAAAAAACTTCGAGGAATTTGTAAGACAATACCCACGGAATCACCTTGCTGCCGAGGCTCGCTCATCTCTCGCGAATCTGACCCGACCCGCTGGAAAAGTAGAACAAGCTGAGCTTGGGAAAGAGTCAAAAGCCGACTTAGAGACGGCCCCAAGTTCTGCCCTACGGAATTCCCGTCAACGGGATTCAATTCAAACTGTAGTTCCTGACGATAATGTCAGGCCCGCGCACATCATCTCTATCCATCATTCGTCGAAAGATGGCTCTACCCAGGTGGCCATTGACTTCGACCATCCCGTCACCTACAGATCGCAGCGTATTGAAAATCCCGATCGCATTGTCTTTGATCTCGACGCAAGCGTTTCCAGGAAGCTGATCGGCAAGACAGTAGATGTTGACGATGACCTGCTGAAGAAAATCCGCGTCGCACAGTTCAAGCCGGACCGCGCTCGCATAGTGCTTGAGACCAGCGATCACTCGGACTTCAGCGCGACCGTGGAATCGCATCCCGCGCGCCTGATTATTAATCTCAAAGACAGTCGCGTCCAGACGCAGGGACTTGAGAACAAAGATGTCGAGAGCAGCTCGAATCTTTCCCGACAAAGGCCCCGGGAAGGGAAAGACCGTTCGCGTGTGGATCAGGCATCGGGAGATGCCGAGTCGCAAAACACCGTAAGCCCCACTCTGCCCCTCAAGCGGATCGTTGAGGCTGACGAGGACGACACCGTAGCGAAGCTGAATCCAGTCACTCCCCCGCCCTCGGCGGCGCGGAGATCCCCACATTCGCCGTCTTCCAAAGACCGAGCATCAATAGATCACCGCAAGGCAGTTCAGGTAGATGTTCGAGAGGCACAGCCAACCGCAAGCGGCGACCGTTCCCTGATTCGCGCATTGGGCTTGAAAATCGGAAAAATCGTGATTGACCCGGGCCACGGAGGCTACGATACCGGCACTATCGGTCCACACTCCCTCGAAGAGAAGGACTTGGTCCTGGACGTAAGTCGCCGCCTCGGCAAGCTGCTGGAATCGAGATTAGGCGCTCAGGTTGTTTTCACCCGCAAAGACGACACCTTCGTTCCGCTCGAAACCCGCACTGCCATTGCCAATCGGGAACAGGCTGATCTTTTCGTCTCGGTTCACGCCAACTCCAGCCATGACCCTGCCGCCCGAGGCGTCGAGACTTATTATCTGAACTTCAGTTCTTCTCCGGATGCGCTCGAAGTCGCAGCTCGCGAAAATGCTGTCTCCGAAACGTCAATCCACGAACTTCAAGATTTGGTGAAGCAGATCGCGCTGAAAGAAAAGATAGAAGAATCCCGAGAATTTGCCTCTGACGTGCAGGAGGAATTGCATAGCGGATTGTCGTTCCGAAATCCCGGTCTCCGCGACCGTGGTGTCAAAAAGGCGCCCTTTATAGTGCTTATCGGAGCGAACATGCCATCTATTTTGGCGGAGATCTCCTTCGTAAGTAATCCCGGCGATGAGCGCCGTCTCAAAACTGCGGCATACCGCCAACGCATTGCCGAATCCCTCTATCGCGGCATTTCCAAATACGTCAACGGCCTAAGCGGCGTAAAAGTAGCCAGCAAGATCGAAAAGACCTCGGGACAGTAGCAGGAGCTCCTGATCATAAGGAATACGGGCGTTTCCGGGTCAAGCCCGGCGGGAGGCAATCCCATCGCACGACCCCTGGGAGCTGCCATGGAAACTTTAATCGCCCATCTGTAGTCTAATAATGAAGGCGTTTGCGCGGCTTTTCATGAAAATCGTCAGATTCTTGCTTTTCTTCACTGTGGCGGCGATGTCCGCTTTCGCTCTTTCGAGTCCGCCTGCCGCAGTGAACAACAAGTCATCCGCCATCCTCCCCACGGAATTTGCTGGATGGAACCTGGTTGGCACCGTGCAAACGAGCAAAGACCCTGCGGTCGCCGATCCTGTCAATGCGGCGGTGTTAAAGGAATACGGCTTTAATGGCTTTAACTCCGCCCTCTATACCCGCGATGACGGACGCAAACTAACGGTTCGAGCCGCGCGCTTTCAGGACGCGAGCGGCGCTTATGGCGCTTTCACTTATTACAAGATCCCGCAGATGCAGAGAGAAAAGATTGGCGACCAGGGCGCGTCTTTTAATGAGCGCGTATTGTTCTATCGCGGCGATATCGTGATTGACGCCCAATTTCAAAAACTCTCCGCAATGTCGGCCGAGGAGTTGCGCGATTTATCCGCGGAGCTTCCGCCGCCAGCCGCTAATGCCGCAGGCCTGCCTGGACTTCCCGCATATTTACCCGCCAAGGGTTACGAAAAGAATACGGCGAAATACATAGTCGGTCCGGCCGCGCTGGAAAAGCTCGGCGCCCCGCTTAGCTCCCAACTCGTGGATTTTAACGCCGGGGCGGAAGTAGTTCTCGGAGATTACAGCACCGGCGACGGCCAAGCCCGTCTCGCCTTGATCTCTTATCCCACGCCGCAGATTGCGATGGCGCACCTCCGGGCAATTGAGTCCGCCAAACAACAAAGCGCACAGGGGCCTCCCACGCTCGATCCCGCTACCACATTCGATAAGCGCACCGGACCCATCATTGTCGTGGTCAGCGGTCCGATTTCGAAGAGCGACGCAAAGTCTCTGCTCTCTTCGGTGAACTATGAGGCCGACGTTACCTGGAATAAAAACACATATTTTTCCCGAAGAGATGATCCCGCAAACTTCATCGTGAACGTCATCTATTTGTGCGCGATTCTTGGTGGCTTTGCAATTATCTCCGGCATCGCTTTCGGGGGAATTCGGATACTGGCAAGACGGCTTTTCCCCGACAGGTTGTTCGATCGCCCAGACATGGGGCTGATCTCCCTGCACCTTTCAGGAAATGGACCTCCATCCTCGGCAACCGACGTAAGTTCATCAATCAAGGCGCTTTAGGCGGTCCAGCAGCTGAAACGTCTCACAATGATGCAGTTACCGATGATGTTTACAGTCTTTGTAAGATATTGAAAGTAAAGGTATTTATTTCCTAGAAATTCCTTGACACCCCCTTTTCGGCCCCATAAGATTTCGCCAGAAAGTTTTGACGGTATCCTCCGTTGGAACTATTCTCCCTTGAAAGAGAAGGTCGCCCATGTTGCCGGGCGGCCTTTTCGTTTTTGTGCGGGTCAGAGTGGCTTGCAACAAAATTACCGACAAGGGCCGACAAAACGAAACATTTGGACACTCCCGCATCGTATTAACATGAGTGTGATCTCCGGGAGAACATATGTTCTGTGACTCATGCGGCAACACACTACAAGCAGGTCAGGGATTCTGCAGCCGATGCGGCAAAAAGATAACTGGCGTTCATGCCATCTCTTATCCCCGACCCAGTCGCGTGCAGGAGCACGTCCGGCTGGTTGGCATTCTATGTCTGGCACTTTCAGCTTGAAATAACCGGGGCGGTAGTCTTATTCATCATCGCGAACAGCGTTTTTATTCACTTGCCTGACACAGTTCCGCGTTCTAGTGCGTTCCTGCATCCCTTCCTCAGCTTCATTGCAATTGCCATCGCAGTAAAAGCCGCAGCCGGCTTTCTCGCAGGTTGGGGCTTATTGCAACGCGAGCCATGGGCCCAGCTGCTGGCCTTGGTGCTGGCATTCCTCGCGCTGTTCCACATCCCCTTCGGAACTGCCCTGGGAATTTACACGCTCTGGACACTGCTACCCGCCGAGTCCGAGCAAGAATATGAACAGCAAGCGCACCAAAAGACGGCGGCCTAAGAACAACGAGGGATGCCCCGTCCTTGTCTCTCCGTTTTTTGGAGAGACAAGGCGGGGATTTCCTTTTAATGAATTAAATCTAGTAGGCGACCGAAATCGGACCGTTAACTTATTGAGCGGCGGGCTGTTTCTCTGCGGGCTTTTTATGCATGGCTCCAGACATCCCCGCTTTTGGCTTCCAGAAATCCGGATCAGCCTTCACCCATTCGTCCCGCGGGTAACTCATCCGCGGATTGAAAATGAATAGGTTGGTTTGACTCGATTCGATCGCGGCGGATTCCAGTTCGCGCAACTTGTTCATGCCGTCTTCGCCCATGGCAGCCACGAACTGTTTGTCCCGGTCAGGTTCCTGGTCAATTTCCGAGGCGGACTTCAACGGCCTGAAAACAAGATAGCTAGCCGCTGCAGAACCGTAAGCCTTCTCGTACGTCGCCCAGTGCGCATCGGGTATCTTGTCGTAAGCGGCAAGGACCATCTTAACCAGATCTTCCCAGTCTTTTCGATGCCCCGGACGAACCTGGTACATCGAGATCTGGAAATATCGCATGTGCGCAATGTCAACGGAAGAGCGCAAACTGTACTCGTCGCTAAATGTGAAAATGCCTGCGTCGGCATCGCTTTGTAAATCACCATCCGTCATGGAAGCGCGGTCGAACGCGGCTGATAGGGAGGCGTTCTTCTGTATTGCTTTATTGTCCTTCTCCCACGCATCGAAAGAATCATATCCAACCAAGAACAACGAGCGTGGTTTGCCGGAGAGAGAATCTGCGGCGATGTAATGCGTCGGCCACTTGGCTTTGGCAAACGCCTCGACAAACGCTCTTTCGCTCTTTTCGTGTACGGTTCCCGCCCGCCCTGGCTTCAGGAATTCCCGGTAAATTACAAGCACTTTTGGAGGCGGCATCGCCCCTTCATCACTATCCTGCGCCGCAACAATACTTAAACCTCCGAACAAAAACACCGCACCCAACAGCAACCCCGTGAGTCTTTTCATGGTGGTAGCCCCCTAATCGAAAGTGAACTGATTTTGACTGGAAAATGTAATAGAAAATCGAAACAGCGCGGAGAGTACCGCGCCGGTACGCACAAAGTCAAGTGCGCGCCACCAAATTTCTGGACCCGCGCCCAAGGGGTGGGAGGCAACTCCCTCCCATTTGATAAACTGAGGAACGTCAAACCCAAGCCGACGTAGCTCAGTTGGTAGAGCAGCCGATTCGTAATCGGCAGGTCACCAGTTCAACTCTGGTCGTCGGCTCCAGATTCCATCCGTAACTACAATCCTTTAACCCTGCTCCAAAACAAAAAAGCCAAAGGCTCGTCGCACCACCTTCGTGTCAGCACCTAGTCGAACCTACAGCTCTCCGTGTATTGCGGCACGAATCGTGACAGCGGGATTATGGGATCAGGCTTCCGTAAAATAGTGACTTCGTGGCTCGTAGTTTCATCTGCGATTTTATTCGAACCTCATCGTGATCCTTTGTGCGATGCGAGCGACCGACGAGAAACGTCTTTTTCCCACGGCAGACATCCATCCTTAAACTTTGAACATCCCTAAACTTGAGGAGGTATTTATGCAAACACGCCTGAGTCCGGCTGACCCAGAGAATGGCAAGCTAAACTTTCAGCAAATTGAAGAGCGCATCCGTGCTCGCGCCCACGAAATTTATGAGGATCGCGGCAGACGAGTCGAGCACGCCTTAGACGACTGGCTGGAGGCGAAAGCTCAAGTACTCGGCGTCGCCAAGAACCCCAAGGAAATGTAGCCACGCACCACCGCGCTTAGTGTTGGCCGGAAGCTTGGCTTTTCTGCGCGTCTATCCACGCCGTCACGCGCGTATCCAGCACATCGAGCGGCATGGCGCCTCCATCCAGAATTTCATCGTGGAAGGCGCGGATGTCATAGTGGCTGCCCAACTCCGCTTTATCCCGCGCTCGCAGCTTCAGTATCTCTAACTGTCCGAGCTTGTAAGCGAGCGCCTGCGCTGGCCACGCGATGTACCGGTCAGTTTCCGCCTGAACGTTTGGCTCGTCTTCTGAGCTGTGTTCGTGGAAGTAATCCACCATCTGCTGCCGCGTCCAATGTTTGTAATGCACGCCCGTATCCACCACTAAACGGACGGCGCGCAGCATCTCGTCCGACAAGCGTCCATAATCAGAATAGGGATCTTTGTAAAAGCCGATCTCTTTGCCGAGTTGTTCAGCGTAGAGCGCCCAACCCTCCTGGTAAGCGCTGTAGAATGCCTGCTGACGGAACATGGGCAAGTCCGGCAACGTCTGAGCGATGGAAATTTGCAGGTGATGACCCGGAACCCCCTCATGATATGCCGTGGATTCCGCGGAAATAAGCGTACGATGCTGATAGTCGCCCGTATCCACGTAAACAATTCCAGGTCGCGAACCGTCTGGCGTGCCCTGCTCGTATTCGGCGAATGCGGCGTCTTTCTCCCGATATGCCTGCACTGAGCGCACTTCGAGTTTCGTCTTGGGCAGCAATCCGAATAATTTGGGAAGCTCCGGCTCCATTTGCGCAATGTAATGCCGGAATGTGTCGAGTATCTGCTCGCGCGATGTGGGAATCAATTTAGGATTCGTTTTCAGCGAAGCGCGAAAATCTTTGAGGTTGGCGAAGCCAAGTTTCTTCGCGATGGCGAGTTGCTCGGCCTCAATCCTCGAAACTTCGCGAACACCAAGCTCGTGGATCTCTTCCGGACTCATGCTGGTTGTAGTCAGTTTGCGAATTGCGAAACGATACCGGGCGTCGCCCTCGGGAAGTGACCACATACCCGGCTCTGCACGGCCTTCAGGGGCATAGTCCGTAGCGATAAAATTTGCCAGTTTCGTATAGGCGGGGCGCACTTCATCATTCACCGCCGCAACAATTGCATCATGCAAACGCTTGCGATCCGCCGCGGAGACAGAATCTGGAAAATGCGTCGCAGGTTGTCCAAAAACATTGGCGTCCCCAGCAGGTTCCGCGATGGATTTACACTGGCCGACAGTTTTTTCAAGCAGATAACGCGGCGGCATCAATTTATCTTTTTCGCCCTGCCGCATCACCTCAATCATCTGGTCAATGAAAAGAGGAATGCGGTGAAGACGCGCAATATAATCCTCATAGTGTTTTGTGGAATCAAAGGGGAAAATCGCAATTAGTTGCGCTAACTGAAGTTGCAACCCATTGAACTGGTCCACCGGCATCTCATAGTTCTTAAAATTGAAGTCTTCAATATCTTCTTTCAGGCCGCGCACCATTAAGGTTTCGCTCAGCTTTTCCTGCTCGGAGAAGCCGGCGGTATCTACCGCCTGAAAGCGCGCCAGCCAATCCTGCACGTCCTTTTCTTGTTGCTGCACATGGGCAAGAGAGATGTCGCTGAATCTGTCGTTGTAGCGGTAGTCGCCGATCTGCGTGGCCGTCTCCGGAGACTCGCGCATTTCGTAATCCCATTCATCAGCCAGCAGTTTCTTGAACTGCTGTTGCCGAACTGTCACTGTACCTGTGTCGGTGCCGTGTGCAAAGATCGCCATGGTTAGCATAATTGCAAAAAAAACTAGAAAGCGGTTCATACGTACCGGGACCATTATTCCTCCACAATATTTTTGAAAACTGCTCCGACCCATCCCACCCTGAAAAAACGTAGGCCCAGCCGCTCTCGGCTGGGTGGGTGAGCATAGCTCACCTATTCTTCATTTATTAGACGTCTGAAATTATATCCGGATAGGTGGGTTGGACGCGGGCCCCTATAAAAAATAGATAGAGGCCCGTTCCGAAAGGCGTTTAATTTAATCTCGAAGCGCTCTCAGTTTCGTTGGCCGGCTGCAATACGACGCCATCAAACGGAGTCGCGGCTACGAACCGTCCTTTTACAACCTCGACGCTATGCAGTGGATAGCCGGCATCCGGCCCGCGATGCCAGTTGCGGCCGCCATCCTCGCTTTCGAAGATCACGCCCGTGGCCGTGCTCGTTGCCAGCAGTCTATTGCCCGATTCGTCGTAAGTAATCGAGCTGATATTGGCATCGGGCAAGCCGTTGTAGCTGCGCTGCCACGAGAGGCCGGAATCTGAACTGCGAAACGCGCCTTCCCCTGACGCAATAAGAATTTGTTGGTCGGGCGTCATCGCAAGTCCCCGGATATTTATTACGTTTGAAGGCAGGTTTGCGCGCCGCCAGGCCATTCCGCTATCCGTCGAGAAAAGAACCGCCGTGCGGGTCGCCGCAACCACGAGATTGCCGCCGCTCTTCACCGCAACCAAATCCTTGTTCCCCATCACCGGACCGCCGCTCCAACTCTTGCCCTGATTGGTCGAAGTAAACAGACCTGCCGATGTAGCCGCCATCCAGCGACGAGGCGCGATCTCAATATCATTCACTCTGGCATCGAACACCGAGCGACTGACTACTTTCCGTGCCACCGAGGTCTTCTTCGGGCCTTTTTTCACCGCCGTGAATATTGTCCTTTCATTGATCACGGAGTTAATGGGATGCCAGGCGCTCGCGTTCGCCAGCAATAAAAATATGCCCCGGTTGGTCCCGGCCACGAACTCTCCATCCGGCGCCTGCTTCAGTGCGAATACATCGCGTCCGCCTAGGCCAGCGCTCTTTTGAATCCAATTGTCTCCACGGTCGTGTGTGACAAAAACTCCGCCCAATTCGCGGTCGTTCACGAGTCCAACCAAAATAACATTCGGATTACTCTTGTCTGTCGCAATTGAACTAACGTAGCGGTGGGCGTAGCCGTGATTCGAAGCAGCCAGCGTCCTAACGCCATCATTGCTGGCGAGCACGCCGGCGCGATCGGTTGCCAGAAGCACCCGGTCCGAGTTGCGCGGATCAATCAAAACGTCATTTACCACCACTTCGGGGTCGCTCATCCGCTTCCAGCTTTTTCCGAGGTCCGTCGTCTTCCACAATCCCTCAGTGGTTCCAGCGTAAACAATTTCAGGATTGCTGGGATCCTGTTTCAGCACTCGCGTCCGTCGAGCCGTAAACGGAATGCCCTGAATCTTCTGAAATTTCTCGCCGGCGTTTTCGCTCTTGTAAATTCCGGAGCAGGCACTGGCAAAAACGACCGCCGAATTTGATTTGTCAACGATAACCGAGAAAACATCCGAGTCGTCAATCAGGCCTTTGTCTTTGTTGATATGCCCCCAATTCGCCCCGCCGTCAGAAGTCTTCCAGGCCAAATGCCACGTGCCCGCGTAAATTACGTTCGGGTCTTTGGGGTCAATCGCTATAGATTCAACGTTTTTAATTTCATTCCCCGATCGCGAAATCTTCTGCCAGGTGTCTCCGCCATTCACGCTTCGAAACACTCCGTCCAGTGCGCCCGCCACCAACGTTTGAGGATCGGAAGCGGAAATTGCGAATGCCCGGACTGACTTGCCATGCATTTGGGGCAAAGTCTGCCACGTCTTGCCGCCATCCATCGAGCGAAACACATCGCCAGCCTGCTGGTCTTGCACACTCCAAGCCGCCACGAACATGGTGTTGGAGTCCTGGCTACTGATCACGACGTGATCGAGAACGTAATCGTCCCCATCGCCAAGATGCGCAAATCGGGCCCAACTATGGCCGCCATCTGTCGAAAGAAACAGCGTACCCGTGCTGTTGCCAAGAAAAATTCGATCCGGATTGTGGGGATCATAAGTCAAACTTCTGGCGTCGCCGCCGTCTGGACCAAGAACCGCCCACTGGCTGCCCCAAAGAGGCGTGGACGCTAAAAGCATGACAACTAACGGAATCAACAATCTACGAAAAGGATTGGATACGCATGAAGACCGCATGGATGGATTTCCCCTTGAATGCAATATAACGCTATCGGGGCACAGAGTGACAGCTAGAAGGGCATGCATCAAGTTACGATAGGGCAAGTTCCGCCATCGAGAAAATGAGGCCGACTGGGTCTTGCACCCCCCAGCCGGCCCTCGGTTTTTATCTTACTGCGCGGCCTTTTTCGCCCGCTTCGCCGCTACGTGCGGGTGGTCAGGAACTGCCTTGACCTTCGATTCGTTCACCGGTTCGGTGCCCTCGCCGGAGAATGTGGCGCCCGCCGGCACGATCCAGTACTCGGCCGTCTTGCTTCCACCGCTTCCGGTTCTGACCTCGATACGGGTCGGGTCAATTCCCTGCTTGGCTTCGCCACCCGAGAGATACGCTTTGGAGTTCACAGCACGCTCCCCTGCGAGATTCCTGCGCTTCTCGCCAGGCTCGGCATTGCCGACGATCACCAGCTTCGAATCTGGATCATGTTGCAGCCGCTGGGCCACGTCGTCCAGAATCGCCTTGCAGGTATTGTCCACCCGCCACGGTTTGACGGGATTCGGGAAATCGCATTGGCTCAGCTTGCTGGCCTCTGCCGGTGGCGCTGGCGCCGGTGCGGGCGGTGCTTCGATTGTGACTTGGGTTGAGGTTGGCGTGCTCAGACCGCGCTGATCCGAGCAGGTTGCGTTCACCGTCACAGTTCCCGCCGGGGCGCCTGTCGTATCGAGCGTGGCGTTATTGCCATTCCCCGTAATGTTGCCGCCCGTGGATGTCCAGCCGCTCATGCTGACTGGCACGTTGTCCGGGCTCGTGCAACTGCAGGAAATATTTACCGTGCCGCCAGCTTGCAAGCTGGTTGGGCTCGCGGTGCAAGATGCGGTTGGAGGATTCTTCGGCGGTTCCTTAACAGTGAAGGTAGCCGTAGCGGTAGCCTCTCCGTTCTTCTTCCTCTTTGGATCGGTAATGTGGGCCGTTACCGTACAAGTACCGGCAGGTGCTCCGTTTGTGTCAATTGAAGCAGTCGTGCCATTGCCGCTTATCTTTCCGCAGGTCGTGTTCCAGTCATACTTTAGAGTGTGTTTAGGATCGAAATTGCTTCCGGTAGCAGTGGCGGTTACCGGCTCTCCAACCATCACTTCAGTAGGTTGCACCGTCAGAGTAGCCGACGGAACTGTCGCCTCCGGATAACCAAAATTAAACACCAGACCGGTGCGCAGCCGGACACCCTCCAAAGCAACGCCCCGCAGGCTGGCATTCGATGTATCTACGATGCTCGCGAAATTCTGATGAGCCCATACGTAATCGGCTTCAAACAGACGATAAGAAAATCGTCGCGTGAGATTCAAATCCATCCCACCGCCAAGGACGGCGCCAAGACCGTTATGAGTCGGGATCTGCGGCGGCTCCAGCCGGTTGTAGCTCAGCATTGTGTGCAGGAACATGCTGACGCCGTCGCCTCGGAACTCGACTCGCGGTCCGACCGACAAAGCGCTTTCGTTGGCCTGGTCGCTCCAGTTAGTTCCGTAATCTCCTTCCAGCCCAAAATGCGATGAAAAGTTATATGCGACGGCTGCGCCGGCGCCATACGGCATGGATAGAAGCCTTACGGGAATTGGATTGTTATATGGTTGAAATGCGGCGGGCACATTTCCGCCAGGGTTGAGCCATTGATACCCGACGAAGATCTCCATCTTCGGTGTAGTGTCATTCTGCGCCGCAGCGTTGACGGACATCAAGGCCGCTATGAGCGAAACGCTGAGGGCTACAAGGATACTCCGCGCGATCCTGCTTACTAACATGTCTTTCCTCCAATGTCACGATTCAATGGGTCCCATTCTGCTAAAAAGAAATTATCAATAAATGTAGAAGTTAATGATGGCAAAAGTCGGGTATCCGACGCAACTTCTTCTTGGGGGGTTGCCTACATAGTAGCGGCGCGTTGTTTAATATCGGAACTTATCCAAACGGGTGCTCGCAGTCTCAGTTTGATATATCCACGGCTATAAGAAGGAGCACGCCGCCGAAAAACCAGGCAGGGTGTTGCAGCAAATGACACCATCCTCAATAATGATTACTCCAAGCCATGGGCCAACTAAAAGTATTGATCGTAGAGGACGAGGAGAATGAAAGAACCGGTTTAGCGGAACTGGTTTCCGCATGGGGCTATCGTGTTGAAACTGCCCCGGACGGTATCGAAGCTCTTGAGCAAGTGTCTCAGTGGGCGCCTTCCATTGTCGTGACTGACATGAAAATGCCTCGCATGGGGGGCTTGGAGTTGATCGAGCGTGCTTCGTCCGGTGGTAACACGATGGCATTCATTGTCGTGACGGCGCAAGGCACCATTGATACTGCCGTACAAGCCATGCGCATGGGTGCCTATGACTACATCACTAAGCCCATTGATACCGACCGCCTGCGCACCATCCTCCAAAATGCTTCAGAGCTATTGGGCACAAGGGTTGAACTTGAAGTCACTCGCCGGAAGCTACGCGATGCCGGTTCGCTCGGCTCCCTGGTCGGACCATCTAAGAAAATGCAGGAAATCTTTCACCTGATCGAGATGGTGGCGCCCAGCACAGCGTCGGTCCTGATTACCGGCGCCAGCGGAACTGGAAAGGAACTCGTCGCACGTACCATTCACGAGCTAAGTCCCCGCCGTGGCAAGCCCTTTGTCCCAATCAATTGCGCCGCCATTCCTGAAACGCTCATCGAAAGCGAGATTTTTGGCCACGAGAAAGGCGCTTTCACCGGAGCTCTTGAGCGTCGCACCGGCTGCTTCGAGTTGGCCGAAGGGGGTACCCTGCTGCTGGATGAAATCGGCGAGATGCCTGTCGCTACTCAAGCCAAGCTTCTGCGGGTGCTCGAAGACCGAAAAGTTCGCCGGTTAGGCAGCAAAGTTGAGACAACGGTGGACGTTCGCGTCCTCGCCGCCACCAATAAAGTCCCCGAAGACGCGGTGGCCAAGGGTGAACTTCGCAATGACCTTTATTACCGGCTGAACGTCTTCAACATCCACATGCCCCCGTTGAAGGATCACAAGGAAGATGTTCCGGAGCTACTGCAAAACCTGCTTGCCGAAGTGAACGACAAGCACGGGCGAAAAGTGGCCGCCGTGAGCGAGGCCGTATTGAACCTATTTCGCAATTACTCGTGGCCGGGAAATGTCCGTGAGTTGCGAAACACTTTGGAGCGGGCGGTGATCGTATGCGACGGCGCTGTAATTGAAACCAAGCATCTACCGCCCGGCTTTGGTCAAACCACCACCCGGCCTCAGACCCACGATCCCGATGCAATTCATCTGGGCGTTGGCACAACCGTGGGAGAAGCCGAGAGGCTGCTCATTCTCAAAACGCTCGAGTCAACTCACAACAACAAGACTAGGGCCGCCGAGATTCTCGAAATCAGCCTTAAGACTCTCCACAACAAGCTAAAGGAGTACGGCAGCGCATCCGGAGAGTCGCCCAGCAAGGAAGAAACAGCGGAAGCATAGGGCATTCAGTTTTTGACGGGCCGTTGTTTTTGTGCCTTCGATAATCCGCGTCATTGGAATGCCGTGCTAAAGGCGCTTGTAGTTCCTGAGTGAACAAGAATGCGTCGAAGAACTCAAATCATTCTTACGGTTACTTTCATGGTGGCCGTGTTGGTTACCGCGTTCTCGTATATGTACGTGTCGCAGTTGTTGCAGCAGAGCATTACAACCTCCCGGCTGACGACTTCCTATCTGACTTCCCAGTTAGCTTATGTAGCGAACAACGCTGTCCCGGATCTCACAAGCACCAAGGTTGACACCAATAACCCCGCCGCCGTTCGCGCCGCCATCGCTTATTACCTTGGCACCGATCGCGATCTGAATGCCCTGCTTGAATCAGTCGTCAAGAACTGGCCCACCATTCAGGATGCCGCGGTCGTGGACGCCAATGGAAAGGTGATTCTCCACACCCGGCCGGAACTCGTCGGAAAGCGCGGCGAGGATCGTCCCGATTTTTCTCGGTTGGTGGATTCCCGCTTTCGCCGAAAGCTTCGCTTACTCTACAACGGGCCCGAGGTATACGACGTTCAAACCCCATTGCTGCTGAATGGAGTCCCTTTCGGCAGCGTTCGCCTTGGGGTCTCGACCGTGTTTCTAAGAAATGAACTGACCCCAGTTCTTCAGCACGCCACCATTGTCGGCGCGCTCGCAATATTGTTTTCCCTGCTATTTGCGTCCGCACTTTCCCGACTTGCCCTGGGGCCCCTTGAGCGAATTAGCCGCACGCTGGATAGTGTGTCGTCGGGCAATCCGGATGAGGTTTCCGAAGAACCCGCAGGGCAGGATGAATATGGTCTCGTGACCCTGAAGATCGCTCACCTCGGCCGTCAGATGCGGGATGCGCGGGAAATTTTTTCTGCTTTGAAGGGCAATGTAGATCAGATCATGGCCAATTTGCAGGATGGCCTGATGTTATTCACGCGCGATTCCAACGTAGTGCTGGTGAGCGCATCCGTCGAACGATTTCTCGGGCGTCCACGGCGGGAATTGCTGGGCCGTCCCGTCAAAGAAATTTTCTCCGCGGACTCCGCGCTGGGAGCGCTCGTGCTCGATGCCTTCCGCCTCCGCCATCCTTTCGAACAGAGAGAAATCGAGTCGCCCAACGGAAAGCGGGCGCAGGTCTCTCTGGATTTTATCCAGGAGCGGGGCACGCAAATCGGGGCGTTATTAACCATGCGGGACTCCGAGTCCGCGCGGCGAATCGAAGACGAGATTGAAACATCCCGGCGTTTATCTGCCAGCGGCAGGCTGACCCGAGGCGTAGCTCATGAAGTTAAGAATCCGATCAACGCGATCGTCTTGCATCTCCAATTGCTACAAAACAAATTGAAGCAAATTGACCCTGATACCCGTCGCCACATGGACATTATCGGCAGTGAAATTCACCGTCTCGATCGCGTGGTGCAGGTTCTGGTTGACTTCACTCGACCTCGCGACCTGCATCCCGAGGAAGTTGATTTACGCCGGTTGCTCGAGGAGGTCGCGGTGTTGGCGGCGCCGGACGCGGAACAACATGGCGTAAGAATTGCGCGTGAAATCACCGCTGAACCTCTCATGGTTAGGGTTGACAGTGATTTCATGAAGCAAGCGGTATTGAACATTATCCTGAACGGCATGCAAGCTATGCCTGAAGGAGGCATTCTCACCGTCTCCGCAAGGCGAGAAGACGACATGGCGGTTACCGGTATTCAGGATCAAGGGACCGGCATTCCCCCTGAAGTTCAGGAGAAGATGTTCGAACTATATTTCACGACTAAAAAAAGCGGCAGTGGCATAGGGCTGGCCCAGACTTATCAGATCATGCAATGGCACTACGGCTCAGTAGAGTTTGAATCGGTGCCGGGACGAGGTACGATTTTCACGCTTCGGCTGCCTTTGATAGCATCTCCGGCGAATTCATTGCAAGAAGCCGGAACGCAATCGCACCAGCCTCACCTGGCCTAGCTCCGCGCGCTGGCGTATTGTTTCGGAGATCGCGATAAAAGTATGTATTTAGCCTCGATACTGACGATCTGTTTGCAACTCGGTGCCGCGCCAAGCGGATTGCCTCGCACCATCGAATTGGCGGCTTACAGGCCTGAAGCACAAAAGCGCCAATCATATGAAGCAGTTTCTCTATCGCAAACTGCCCCGCCAACCACAGGACAAAGCACCCAGCCCCCCGCACCGGCTTCGCCCCCCGCTTCGCCGGGGTCAGCCCAGACCGCTTCTCAGCCGTCCACATCGCCATCTTCAAAAAAGAAAAACCCGGCAACATCCGCGTCTCAGAGAAAGCAGCACCGAAAGCCCCATTCGAAGCCTCGCAAAGTTGTGGTTCGCAATGGCAGCACCACCGATCCATCGGTACAGTTCTCCACCACGGCTTCGCCGGAGCAGGCGACGCACGAGCGCCAAAGTACTGCGGGCTTGCTCGCGACGGCCCAGGCCAATCTGCAAAAACTCTCAGGGCATCACCTGAGTTCAAGCCAGCAGGACATGGTGACGCAAATTCGCGGTTATATGCGGCAAGCCAAGTCTGCGGAGGATGCCGGTGATTTGCAGAGCGCGCAAAATCTGGCGTTGAAAGCGCAACTCCTGTCTTCGGATTTGGTCCGGAAATAGTTTCCCCGCTGTAGGAATTCCAGGACACTTCAATCCTTGTGCTAGTCTGGCGCAATGGCGGATCGCCACGACAATGCTTTGAGTGCAGTCTCTGAAAGATCCGCTGGCTCCGCACATATAACCGCTTATCCGCGACGATTCCTGCTCGTTATTATTCTCATTGCCTTTTTACTAAGAATTGCGGTGATCGTGATCGGCCACACCTACCGCATCTCTCCGCGCCGCGATCACTTTCAGTTTGGATGGGAGATGGGCCGTATCGCGCGGTCAATCGCTCTAGGCCAGGGCTTCAGTTCGCCCACCGACTTGCCGACCGGCCCCAGCGCGTGGGAACCGCCTGTTTATCCCTATATTCTTGCCGGAATCTTCAAACTGTTCAGTATTTATAGCGCGGCATCAGCATTTGCAATCCTCACTTTCAACAGCATCTTTGCCGCCCTCACCTGTCTCACAATTTACGGCATCGCCGAACATATCTACGGAACCGCCGTTGCTCGCGCCGCGGCCTGGACCTGGGCCATTTTTCCCTACGTTCTTTATTGGCCTACCCGTGTAGTCTGGGAAACCAGCTTCACTACATTCCTGCTGAGCTTGGCCCTGTTGCTCACATTACACATGGGCGAGAAACCCCCAACTCGCCGCGCATGGATTATCTTCGGCGCCCTCTGGGGATTGATCATGCTGACCAACACCGCCATAGTTAGCATGTTTCCATTCTGCCTACTCTGGATTCTCTATCGCCTGCGCCCGAGCGCCCAACAACTTTACGGCACAGCATTGTGCGTGCTCGTTGCGATAGCGGTCGCAAGCCCGTGGATTGTCCGCAATTACCTCGTCTTCGATAAATTCATTTTTGTTCGAGACAACATGCCGTTGGAATTACATATGGCAAACAATGATCAATCCGGCGGCTTATGGACTCGAAATGAGCATCCCGCCAACGACGCCGCGGCCATGCATGAATTTCAACGATTGGGCGAGCTTCGGTTCATGGATGAAAAACACGAACAGTTTCAGCAATTTTTGCGTGAGCGGCCCGGCGAATTTATCCGGTTTACGCTGGAACGAATATTTTATTTCTGGGCCGCCCCACCCTCGTTGACCGTCACTCCCAACGGTTATGACTTAGGAATCGCACGCCATGCTGGATTCCTTCTCGGCGCGGTTCTTGCCTTCGCAGGATTGTGGTTAACCATTCGCAATGGCCACATGGGCGGATTTCTGCTCGTCTGTTTTCTGCTTATCTATCCGCTGCCCTATTACCTCGTCCAACCGTTTCCACGCTACAAAGCGCCAATCGAGCCAGAAATGATTTCGCTCATTGTGTATCTCTTCTGGAAAGCAAAACAAATTCAGATTCGTTTGCCGTTCGGCAAAGCTTCCGCGTGACAAGTGATTGCCCCGTGCTAGATCCCACGGTCTTGGCGTCATCCTGAGCTTGCGAAGGATCTCGCGTGTAGTGGATGGCTCCAAACGCGAGGAAGGGTTGGAAACACACACCGTCGTCATTTAAATTAAATTGTGCGCTCGATCCTTCAGAAGCCAGGATTGCGTTTCATTTTTGCCGCCAACATGATTTCCATGCTGGGCAGCGGCATGAATTCCGCCGCCGTTGCCTGGTACATCCTGCAAGCCACGCACTCG
Organism: uncultured Acidobacteriaceae bacterium; assembly: GCA_963720075.1. Classification (GTDB taxonomy): domain Bacteria; phylum Acidobacteriota; class Terriglobia; order Terriglobales; family Acidobacteriaceae; genus PALSA-188. The sequence goes on from CAVREG010000019.1 coordinate 942,448, forward strand.
GAGGTAGCGCTCGGCACATTCGCGGTTCTTCAGACGATTCCAGCAATGCTGCTTCTTCCCTTCACCGGAGTCGTCATTGACCGGGAAGACCGCCGCCGGCTGGTGATGATGCTCGACGCTGCACGCGCCATAATTATCCTGGTTGTTGCGTTTCTCGCCTTCTCCGGCAAAGTAAAAATCTGGGAAGTCTATTTAATGAACACTCTGGTCGCCGCCGGCTTCTGGATGTTCTGGCCCACCATAACCGCCCTGATCCAGGAAATGACTCCCGGCGAGGACTTTGTTCACGCCAACACTTTTCTTCTGGCGGGCGTCCAGGGGGGATGGCTCATCGCCGGATCAATCGTAGGATTCGTCTATAACCGCATCGGATTGGGGGGCGTGCTCCTGATTGATTTCTCCACCTACGTCGTTTCATTCCTCTGCTACCTGGCCGTCCGCAAAGGACGCCACGTCGTTCCGCGTCCGCAGGAATTGCTCACCGATATCATCGCAGCAGAGACCACCGTGCAGCGTTTTGTCCGCGAACTGCGCGAGGGTCTTGTATTTCTCCGCGGAAATCGCAATCTGATCTTTCTCGGTACCAGTTGGGCGCTGTTTCTAGGCGCGATGATGACCGGCGTCGTCGTCACCGCTCCTCTCAGCGACAACGTATTCCATGCCGGAGCGGTCGGCTACGGCTGGCTGAACGCAGGCTGGGGAACTGGCGCATTTTTCAGCGCTCTTTACGCGCCCGCAGTAATTGCCGCCTTCGGCTCGCGACGAACCATCGCGATTTCGATGGGAGTGCTCGCGCTGGCAATGACAATAGCTCCGCTTTCTCCAATACTCGCAATTGCCGTGGCAATCTACGCGATCATGGGCACCGGCCGCGGATTAACTGGCGTTGCAATGAATACCAGCATCATGGAAATGGTGCCAAAACACTTCATGGGACGCGTGCAAAACACATTTTATTTTGCCGGAACCGCGCTGCAAGTCGTGCTAGGGTTTTTAGTAGGAGCAGCCGCCCAATACAATCTAGTCGCGGGCTTTTCAATCATCGGACTCGTGTACGCCGTAGCTTTTGTGAGTGCTATTTGGCCGGTAACCGCTCTAGCCCCGGCAATAGATGCAACTAGCGCTGATTAACTTGACCCGCTCGCAGCACGAAAACGGGACTCTCAATCTGCACCCTGAGAACTGAGATCTACAATCTGGGAACTGAACTTTTCTCCGATCCTGTTATTCTTCTTTTTTCATATTTCATCCAGGAGCCCGCATGACCTCCAGTCTCGAAGGCCGTACCGCCGTGGTTTTCGGAGTCGCCAACAAACGCAGCATCGCCTGGTCAATCGCTCAAGGACTCCACGCCGCCGGAGCACAATTGGCCATCACCTATCAGAACCCGCGCCTCGAGCAGGAAGCGAAAGACTTAATCCTATCCCTACCCGGCGCCGAAGCCTTCATGTGCGACGTGTCCAACGATTCTGAGATCGAACGCTTGTTCGTCCAATTAAAAGAACGCTACGGCAAGCTGAACGTATTGGTCCACAGCGTCGCCTTCGCTCCCGCCGACGAATTGAAAAATGATTTCGTAAACACAACACGCGAAGGCTTCCGTATGGCTCACGATGTCAGCGTCTATTCCTTAATCGCAGTGTCACGGGCCGCCGCGCCCCTGATGGGGGATGGAGGCAGCATCATCACCATGACCTACTACGGCGCAGAAAAAGTCGTCCCGCATTACAACGTGATGGGCGTAGCTAAGGCCGCACTCGAATGTTCAGTGCGCTATCTTGCTCAGGATCTGGGCAAGCGCAAAATTCGTGTAAATGCCATTTCCGCCGGACCAATCAAGACTCTGGCGGCGCGAGGAATATCAGGGCTCGGCGAGATGATGAAATCTCACGCCGAACGTTCGCCTCTACAACGCAACGTGGATGTCAGCCGAAGTGGGATCAACCGGAGTGTTCCTGGCCTCAGACGCCAGCTCAGGAATCACCGGAGAAGTAATCCACGTGGATTGCGGATACAACATCATGGGGTTCTGAGTGGCGGAATAGTGAGGAGATATATGCGGCAGCTACGCCGAATCCTGGTGCTGATTGCAGTCATGATCGCAATTATCGTCCTCACTACGCAGTGGATTCTTCCTGTATATCTTTCCATTGAAACCGCGAATAAGCCGCCAACACGTTCACGGTTAGTCCCACGCGAGCTATTGGATCATTCAGTCGCGATCGGGTCCAGGAACGAAGCTTTCATACTTCGGGTATGAGTTCGAAATTCCCTGGAATGATATTGACGAAGCCAAGACTAAGTCGTACCGGGACATGGTGGTGCTGACGTTTCATTCGGGATTGAAGCTGATGGTTGGCACCTCTCCCCCGAAGCTTTGGCTCGACGGGCTCCTTGGGAAATCCAAGACTACAGCCGTCGAGCAGGCCTTCGGAGTTCATTCCGACTACGACTTTCTGAAGGCTACCTACACGTTAACTCCAGACAAGATGCATCTCTGGGCTTTCTCGCCGCGCATTCACTACCGGGAGACGTTGCTGTTGACCCTAAAGTCAGCAGCAATCCTGCCAGAGACCGAGACCGGGTTTTTCTACGTTGGCAATTCGACGAACGAAGGATTCCAGGAGGGGGATCCGCAAGCATGGCCATCGAACTATCGCCCTAAGTCCAGATCCACCGTGGCGATTGACTTATTCTCGGATCAGGGATGCCTGAACCTCACGTTGTTCCAAAAGGACTTTCTCGATCCCGCTGGAGTCACTCAGGCCGACCTGAACCGAATCATACAATCGGTGCAAAGAGTTAACGGATCGGTTGCGGGAAAGGCCGTCCTTCAACATTGACTAGGTGGTTGTTACTTTGATCCCGCGCTCATTCTCCGAGACCCGCTCCAGCGAAATCTCTACGTCCCTCTCGCGCTCGAACCGCGCAAACTTCTCTCCCCACTCAATCAACAAAATGCTGTTCTCCGTCATCAGGTCGTCCAATCCCAGAGTCTCAAGTTCCCGTTGCGTATCCACCCGGTAAAGATCAATGTGGTAGAGCATAGCCGTCGGTCCCCTGTATTCATGCACCAGCGTGAAAGTAGGACTGGTGACTTCATCTTCCGTGGCCGCGCCAAAACCGGCAGCGATGCCTTTAACCAAGGTAGTTTTTCCAGCGCCAAGATCACCCCGCAACAAAATTAGCTTCGGCGCAACAATTCTCTCTGCAAGCTTGCGCCCCAATGCAGTAGTTTCTTCCGCTGAACGTGTCGTGAATTCCTGAGTATCCATCGGGCGTGGTGCTTATTCTATATGTGGAAGACAGATGAATATCAGACGTACCAGGCGGCATCTCCTAGCATTTTCTCGATGGAGAGACGGGCGTCCTCGCCCGTCCTGCTGAAAAGAAATACGGCTAAACGCGGATGTGTGGGGTACAGAGTCGGAACGCCAAACCCTGTTCACTAGCTCTTTGCGAGATTGAACTGGTTCGAACGAATACCCATAAAGCTTCGGTCCGAAACCGCATCCACCACCATGCGCAAAGTGCGATGATCGTCATCTCCCAACGCGATGAAGCGGAACGGTTGCAGTATCCCATCGCGAGCCACACCCATGGGATTCAACATTTCAGCCATACCCTGCACTGGCCCAGACTGCGTCTGAAAAGCAACTTCGACAAAGTCGCCCTGGCTCAAGGCTTTGGTAAGGCGCAGCAATCCGCCAGTGATGGAGATTGTCTGAAGTTTACATTTGGCGCGGTTTCCGTCTTCAAGCGTAACCAATGCTGAGATGGTGCTTCCGACATGAACCCGCGTGGCGCGACGATCTGCTTGAGGCTGGGGGAAGTGAGTCATAACCAGGAGTAACTATGTCACGGAGGGACCGCTCCAGGCAGATTACGGAAGCGCCTGTCCGAATTCGAGTCGTTTCGCGGATATGCCGTATTACCTCTTACGCCCTTCCGGGGTCGCTGACGTCAACCGGTTAGCCCGCATTTCAAATCCAATAAACCCGTGTCATTCCGAGCCTTAATATCTCTTCTGCTGCCATGAGCTAAAAGCGAGGAATCTGCTTTTCACGAAAACTAGCGCAACGAGTTCATTCGCCGATCCTGACAAACGTCTCACCCGCCGCAGATTGCGTCCGCCGCATGGCTTCCGGCAATGCCTTAATCAAATCCGTCGCCACCATGCATTGTTCACCCATGCTTTCTTTCGCAACGTCCCCGGCGAGACCATGAAGGTGAACCGCCGCAATCACCGCCTCAAGGACCCTCTCCGGATTCTGCGCAATCATTCCGCTAACCATGCCTGTAAGAATATCGCCGGTCCCGCCCGTCGCCATGCCAGAATTTCCAGTGGTGTTGACCCAAACCTCACCGTTCGGCTTCGCAATTACCGTTCGATGACCCTTCAACACAACAATCAGATCGTGGTCACGCGCAAATGTTCTTGCCATCTTCATGCGGTCTCGCTGGACGTCCGCGATGCTGCAACCGGCGAGTCGCGCCATTTCCCCCGGATGCGGCGTAATGACAAGCGAACGTCCGTTCCCATTCAATTCCCCGGTTCGCCCTTCAAACGCATTCAGCCCATCGGCATCCAGCACAATCGGAATTTTTGCAGACCCAACGAAGGTGCGTACACATTCAGCAGTTTCTGAATTTCGTGAAATTCCGGGGCCAATCGCGACCACAGTTTTGCTTTTAGCCAATTCCTCGATCTGTTCCAGGGCTTTTTTAGAAATCGTACCCGCCTCCGTTTCGAGAAGCGGCTCTGTCATGAGTTCGGGATGAAATCCCGCCACGGTCGCCAGAGCGGATCGGGCCGTAGCAACCGTGGACAATCCCGCTCCCATTCGCAACACAGAAAACGCCGCCATCGCCGCTGCGCCCGATTTTCCAAGCGAACCCCCAACCACGAGCACATGCCCGAAGTTCCCTTTATTAGAATCGGCAGGACGAGGCCCTATCAGCGGCGCTACCTCGCGGGCGGTGATTACATTGAGATTCAGCGCAGAGACAATCGCTTCGTCCGGCGAACCAATTGGCGAGATCACTGTTGGACCCGTAGTGGGATCTCCGAAAATATGTGCAGGACGGGGCGCGGTGAAAGTCACGACCGCATCCGCCCGCGCAACGACTCCCGTCTGCTTGCCCATCACATCAGCGTCCGCTCCGGAAGGAATATCAACCGCAACAATGGGCGCCGCTGAAGCATTCATCGCGGCAATAGCTCCCGCATACAGTTCGCTAACCGGCGGACGAAAACCAGTTCCGAGAATCGCGTCCAGCAAAACATCGGACGTGAATACCGCTTGCGCCTCAGCCGTCCTTAAATCTTCGTCTGATCCCACAATGACCGGACGTACAGAAAGTCTGCCGAACATTGCCCCCGCATCGCCGCGCAATTCGGTCGGCTCGCAGAGAAGAAGCATCTGCACATCTTTTCCAGCCTCACGCAGTTTCCGCGCCGCTACAAACCCGTCGCCGCCGTTGTTACCTTTCCCGCAAATCACGCCGATAGATTGCGCCGATGAATACTTCTCTAAAACAAAGTCGGCAACAGAGCTACCCGCATTCTCCATCAAACTAAGCGATGGAACTCCAAAGCGCTCACTGGTCACTCCATCAATCTCACGCATCTCCGCCGCGCTAACAATTTTCATAACAACCTTCCGCTCAGAGATTCCTGCAATTGAACTCTAAAATAAAGGCCTCCATTGAGGAGGCCGTTGCAGTTGCCACAATTAAATACGTTTATCGCAAAGGACATCAAGGTACACACGGAAGACCCCGCAAGCAAAGCCTTCGTGTGCCTTTGTGTCCTCTGTGGTTCAAGATTCTTGCACCTTGCCGGCATTCATAGCCTGTACCTTGCTGTGCTTCTGCCCATAAGTAAAATACACAACCAATCCGATGATGAGCCAAATGATCAACCGCGCCCAATTAATCCACCCCAGCTTGTACATCATGTAGCCGTTGAACACGATTCCGAGCACCGGCACGAGCGGCACCCACGGTGTACGGAAAGGTCGTGGCTGGCCCGGATTCGTATGTCGCAAGACCATCACCGCGATGCAGACGATCACAAACGCCAGGAGCGTGCCGATGTTCACCATCTTGCCGATATCGTCAATGGGAGTAAGGCTGCCCACGATTGCAGCGAGCAAACCCACCAAAATGGTATTTTTCCACGGGGTGCGCCACTTCGGATGGATGGCCGCAAAAAACTTCTTCGGCAACAGGCCGTCATTTGCCATTGAGTAGAGCACCCGAGTCTGGCCCAACAGCATGACAAGCATCACGCTGGTAAGACCCGCAAGGGCGCCGACCGTAATGATGTGAGAAGCGCCAGTTAGCCCGCGATCCATGAAGGCGCGCGCAATTGGCGCTTCGATGTTGACTTCACGCCAGGGCACCATCCCGGTCAGCACCGCAGCCACCAGAATGTACAAGAGCGTGCAAACTATCAGCGAGGCAATAATCCCAATCGGCAAGTCGCGCTGAGGATTCTTGGCTTCCTGTGCCGTTGTCGAGACGGCATCAAATCCAATATAGGCAAAGAATATGTAAGCGGCGCCGGCGCCAATCCCCGAAAAACCGTACGGCGCAAACGAATGCCAGTCCGAGCCCCAATTGCTCGCGCTCACATACTTGAAACCCAGACCAATCACAAAAAGCACGACGGCGACTTTAATCACGACAATCGTCGAGTTGAAGCGCGCGCTCTCTTTGATCCCGACAACGAGAATGGCAGTGATCACAAGTGCGATAACAAAAGCAGGAACATTAAGGCCAATCTCCACCCCGAAAATGCGGGGAGCATTCAGAAGATCATGTGCCCGCTGCAACAGTTCCGGAGACTGCATGCCCATGATATCGGTCACTTTGTTCAAAAACGCCTGAGTTCCCGGCACCAGTGAGGCATCAGCCGTCTGCGCCATTTGTCGTGCGATTGTATTTTCAGCGGCGCGCAGTCCAGTCCAGTGGTCATATGCCAGCCAGAGCGGCATATGAATATGGAAGATGTCGAGCAATTCGATGAAATGATTCGACCACCCCGAAGAAACGGTGCTGGCGCCCATTGCATATTCCAGCGTTAAGTCCCAACCGATGATCCACGCGAAGATTTCTCCCAACGTCGCGTATGCATAAGTGTAAGCACTGCCAGCCAGCGGTATCATCGCTGCAAATTCGGCGTAGCATAGTGCCGCGAAGGCGCATCCGGTTCCAGAGAGGACAAACGACAACATCAAGCCCGGACCGGCGTAATGCGCACCCAGCCCCGACAACACAAAGATTCCCGCCCCGATTACCGCGCCGACTCCAAGAGCAGTCAGTTGGAAAGGCCCCAGTGTCCGTTTCAGGCTGTGCTCGCCTGTCTCGCGCGATTCCTCCATCAGCAGCGCGAGCGGCTTCGTCGCCAGCAGATTTGCCATCAGTTAATTTCTCCTTCGCGATTAAGCGGAGACTTTCCCGTCATCATGTTGCGACTGCCTGGACCACCCGAAATATACCGGAACGCCCAACAACACAATAATCAAGCCCGGCCAAGTGTACTGCGGCTTATAGCGCAATAGTACGACATCAATGAACAATGCCATCAGAATATAGATTGCTGGCAATACCGGGTAGCCAACCGCGCGATAAGGTCTCTCTGCATTCGGTCGCGTCCGCCGCAGCACGAACAATCCCACAATCGTCAGAATATAAAACACCAGCGCCGCAAAAATAATGTAATCGAGAAGCTGTCCATAGCTGCCCGAGAGAGACAGCACGCATGTCCAAACCATCTGCACCATCAGAGAAACTGCCGGGGTCTTATACGTGGGATTCAGTTTGGCCACGCTGCGAAAGAACAGGCCGTCTTTGGCCATTGCGTAATAAACCCGCGCGCCCGCCAGAATCAGCCCGTTGTTACAGCCAAAGGTGGAGAGCATGATCGCCGCCGCCATCAGCAATCCGCCGGCGCTGCCGAACATTTGGGTTAGGACCGCCGTGGCCACACGGTCTTCCGTCGCGTATTGGATACCACGCGCAAAAATCGTAGCGCCGTTTCGGATACCCTCCAGCGGCAACACACTCAGATAGATAAAATTACATGCGATGTAAAGTGCGCCCACCCCCGCCGTGCCCAGCGCCAGCGACAGTGGCAGATTCCGGCTGGGATTCTTCACTTCGCCCGCGGTGAACGTGACGTTGTTCCATGCGTCGGAGGAAAACAGTGATCCCACTAGGGCGACCGCAAGAATGGTCACTGTGCCCACCATGACAGTGGGACCGCCCACTCCGATCTGCACCGCATGCTGCACGCCCAGTCCCGCGTTGCGCCAGAAATTACCGCTAAAATTTGCCGCCAACGCATCCGCATTCCGTCCGACAAATATCCCAAGAAATACCAATCCCAGCAACGCCGCAATCTTCGCAAACGTAAAAATGTTCTGGATAAGCGCCCCGGTCTTCACCCCGAAAATATTTATCACCGAAAGCACAATGACCATTAAGACAGCGATCAGATTTTGCGTGTTGAGCCCAATATCCATATTCCCGAGGACCATGGGCCCAATATGGATGGGGGGAACGCGATAGAAATGCAGAATCCAGTTCGAAGACGAAATCGCGGGAAAGAAAACGCCAAGAAACTTGCCAAATGCCACGCCCACGGCGGCGATGGTTCCCGTCTGAATCACCAGGAACAATGTCCATCCGTAAAGAAATCCCCAGAGCGGCCCCAACGCTTCGCGCAGATAAACATATTGCCCTCCCGCCCTCGGCATCATGGCAGCCAGTTCGCCATAACTCAGCGCAGCGATGATCGTCATGAACCCGGTAATGAGCCATGCGCCGATTAACAAGGCGGGCGAATCCACCTCCCTCGAAATTTCAGCGGACACAATAAAAATGCCCGACCCAATCATGGATCCCATCACCAGCATCGTGGCGCTGGTCAGCCCCAGTCCTTTAACCAACTCTTTATCTTGATTTTGAACTGTAGTATCCATCAATTACCTACGCTCGTTGAACCGGACTGCAAAATCTCTCGAGGGTGCCCCATCCTTAGTCTCTCCGTTTTTTGGAGAGACAGGGTGGGGATTTTTCCCACCCCAGCCGCTATTCGCGCGTTTTGCGATTACCATGCGCCATGACTTTATCCTAATATGCGCAGGAACTCCTCTACAGATTTACGAGGATCCCGTATCAAATCGGATATCACCGCAACCGAATCCGCCCCCGCATCCATAACCGCGCGGCAGTTGGCACGGGTAATGCCTCCAATCGCCACCAATGGCTTGCGAGTCAACCGTCTTGCCGCGCGCACTCCCTCAACGCCGATCACCGGATCAGGATTCGCCTTGCTCGACGTCTCAAACACAGGCCCAATAGCGATGTAGTCGGCCGAAGTTTGGTCAGCAGCGACAACCTGCTCCGGATTATGCGTGGAAACCCCAAGCATCAGACCCGGACCAATCACTTCTCGCGCGTCGTCAGGCGACAAATCATCCTGTCCCACATGGACTCCGGCAAATCCCGCCGCCACGCACAAATCCGCGCGGTCGTTCATGATGAGTTTTACAGAATCCCCGAGAATCCGTTTCAATTCCCTCGCCTGATCAAGCATCCGCCGCGGGTCGCCAGATTTGTTGCGGTATTGCAAAAGAGTGACACCGCCGGCGGCGACTTCCTTCGCAGCAGCCATGAAAGCATCGCTGTCGGTAAAACAGTCCACATCCAAGATCGCGTAAAAGCGGGACAGTGTCATCATACAAATTTATACATCTGTCATTCTGAGCGCAGCGAAGGACCCATATAATTTTGCCGGCAACATCACTATGAAATCCAAGTCGGCGCTATTTGACCCGCGCACGTTCGACAACGAGTGGGAGGCAGAGTTCCCTATCCGCGCCGCTCTTGATCCTCGCCGCATCTCCTAACCCAAATAGTGTATGATGTGGGAAGCTAAGTTTGATTCACACGCAGTTGAAAGCCGGTACCGCCAACCAGCGTCACCACTTCTCACCAGCAGCGATTCTTCTCAGCACAATTCAAAACAGAAATAAGGAAAAAACAAAATGGCAGAACAAGGAACAGTGAAGTGGTTTAACGACGCCAAGGGCTATGGCTTCATCAGCCGGCAGAGCGGCGAAGATGTCTTTGTGCACTTTTCAGCAATTCAGGCGGGCGGATTCCGCAGCCTGCAAGAGGGACAGACCGTCCAGTTTGACGTGACGAAGGGTCCGAAGGGCTGGCAGGCAGAGAACGTTCAAGCTGTCTAGTTTCAGGCAGTCAGGAAGCGACAAATTGTGCCCGGGGTCCGGAAAGGATTCCGGGCATTTTTGCGTGTGGGGGTGTTAGGCCGGTGCCGTCGAGCTTTGCTCGACTGGACAGCTGGGGGCGACTGTCCCTACGTATTTCAGCGGCGGGCGGCTTCCTACCTGTTTCAGCGGGCTACTAGTTGTCAGCGTTGAGGACGATATTCAGCGGAGGAATTTGCTCGGGTTTTACGTAGCGGTTTACCAGGAATCGTTTGCCATCTTTGGCGACGTCGTAGGTGAAAACGTCGGTCGAAGAGATTGGGGCGCGCCCGCGAATCTGGAATAGAGGCGTGGGCGTGCCGCTGGAGAATGTGGCTCCGGCACTGACGGACACGGAGTTCAGCATGCCGGTTGATCCGATATAAAAAATCTCTTTGCCATCGCCGCGCCAACGAGGTTCGATGCCTCCTCCACTTGAAACCTGCCATTTGCCGGCAGCGCCGGGGAAAGTTGTGACATAGATTTCCCAATTGCCGGATTCGTCGGAGGCGTATGCCACCCATTTTCCGTCGGGCGAGATTTGGCCATTGGTCTGGTTTCCTGGGCCTGACTGAAAAGGCGTCAGAGCTCCTCCGACGGCGCGTACCAATGCGAGGTGACTTCCGGATGGACTCTGATACTCGCAAAGAATCTCTTGGCCGTCTCCGGACCACGAATTCGGGATAACATCGTCCTCACCCTTAACGTTGAAAATTAGTTTCTCCGGTTCAAGCCCGGAGGCCTTCTTCAGTTCGAGCCCTTGTCCCAGAACAGTGCCAGCCTTGCGGTAAGCCAGAACGTTTCCGTCCCGCGACCACACGCCGGCAACTTCTTCCGCAGGATCAAAGGTGAAGCGTGAGCTGCCCGTCCCGCTTGCGTTCTCAACCCAAATGTCAACGTTATTGGCCTTTCGGTCGGTGATGTCAATCGCGACACGGCTCCCGTCGGGCGAAATCGTAGGATTCGCCATGACCGTCGGCTGGCCAATCGTACCCAAAGTCTTGCCGCCGCGATCCATCCACGTAAGTTGCGATAGAACTGCGCCAGCGCTGGTGTTGTAGATCAGCGTCCCGTTTGCCGCTACGGTGAAGGCAACCCAATAAGTGGACGGTTGAAAGCCCACTGTATTCGCAACCACGGTTGTACTGCCAGAAATGACCGCCCTGCTCTCATCGAATGCGACACTTACCAGTTGCCGCTGATTATTGGCATACAGCAAATGCTTCGGATCCAAGCCAAAACTTGAGTCCGCGAGAGTGACGAGCTTCCTCTCCCTGCCATCGAGGGAGCTGGCATAGATGCCGCTGGAGCGGTCGTTCCTGAGATTTCCGAAATTGCCCGCCCAAAATAGGAAATGGTTGCCGTCAGGCAAAAACACCGGCCAACGATGTGAATCGTCGCTTGGAAGATATATATGGTCTGTAACCGATTGTGCTCCGGTGCCATCGGGATTGACGCGCCAGATTGAGCTGCCGGAATCGGGAGCATAGATAATCACATTACGGCTCCCCCAATCGCCGCCCCGTGGTGATGATTCCACATTCACGAGCACTTGCGGCGTCCCCCCTGCGGCCGGGATTTTTTCGAGCTTTCCGTTCGCGAAGAACGCGACGTAAGCGCCATCCGGCGACCAAAATGGAAAGCTTGCGCCTTCGGTGCCATCCAGAGGGACGGCGGTAGGCGAGCCGACACGCTGCACATACAAGATTGGTCTGCCTGATTTTTCTTCGGGCGAAACGAATGCCAGCATGGAGCCATCGCGAGATAGAGCCATGTGGCTGACTTCGCTGGCGACGGGGATGGCAAACTGCATGCGGGCTTCAGGTGCGTGGCGTTTCGCGAGAAACCAAGTCCCTCCGGCAACGAGCGCTAATGACAGCGCAGCAGCGACCCATGTTAGCCAGGGATTCGCGCGCGGCGGTTCAACGGTGCGGAGAGCGGCACTGCTGTGAGTGTCGGTGGAAGACCCGAGCGCGAAGGAGAGGTCTTTGGCCGATTGAAAACGCTGCTCTGGATTTTTTTCGAGGCAGCGGCGGATGATGCGATCGAGAGCTGGCGAAATCGGATGGGTAGAGTTCTGCGTTTCTGGCGGATCTTCCTTTAAGACGGCGGTCATGGTTTCGGCGGCCGTGTCGCGAAGGAAGGCGCGCTTGCCGGATAGCATTTCGAATAGGACCGCGCCGAAGGCGAAAATGTCGGTGCGGGGATCAACCGCCTGACCGCGTACCTGTTCGGGCGCCATATAACTGGCGGTGCCCATGACTGTGCCTACTGCGGTAGGCGAACTGGTGAGGGTGATGCCATCGGTACTGTGGCGAGCGTCCGGTTTCTCGGTGAGCTTTGCCAATCCGAAGTCGAGAATTTTTACTCGGCCGTCTTTGGTCACGAATAAATTCTCAGGTTTGAGATCACGATGCACTATGCCTTTTTCGTGGGCTGCTGCTAATCCGTGAGCGACTTGAACTCCGTAGTCAACAGTCTTGCGTTGTGTCAGCGCACCCTCACTCAACACTGTGCGCAGGCTCTCGCCTTCGAGGAGTTCTGAGACTAGAAACGGAGTGCCGTTGTACTCGCCGACGTCATGGATCGCGAGAATGTTGGGATGGCTGAGGGCGGCGATGGCGCGCGACTCCTGCTCGAAGCGATGCAAACGGTCGCTATCGCGAGTTAACGATTCGGGAATAATCTTGAGAGCGACCTCGCGCCCTAATCGGGTATCGCGTGCGCGGTAGACTTCGCCCATGCCACCGGCTCCAATAGGCGCGAGGATTTCATATGGACCGAGTTTGGTGCCGTTGGGGAGCGCCATAGGAAGCAGTCATTATAGGCTATCTGGCGAATCAGATTTCAGTTCAGCCAGGAGGAGTGAAAATCATTGTTCCGCCTTAGAGAGCCGCTGGTGGACGAAGCCGAGGATTTCATTTCATCCATATTATTACGTTAAAAGTTCTCACACGGATTCTGAAGCGATGGGTAATCCCAGCGGGCGAATGGCGCAGCTATGGGAACTTTTTCTTCAAGAATACCTGGCGGCCGACGGCACTTTACTTATCACCGATTCCAAGGCAACGCCGAATTTTGCTGCTGCAACTGACCAGTCATATTTGCCTGCAGTTTCGGACGCGGCACGCTGGTAGCGGCGGCGAAGGTCGCGATCTTTGAGAAGCGAAATTACGGCGTCGCCAAAATCTCCCGGACTATCTGCAACTAAAATATCGCGGCCTAGAGTTACATCCAGACCTTCGGCGCCGACCGTGGTTGAAACCACTGCTTTGCCGGCGGCCATTGCTTCGTAAATTTTCAGCCGCGTCCCGCCGCCAATTCGTAATGGGACAATCACTACTGCTGCTGTGCGCAGGTAATCGGCTACCGAGTCGACGCGGCCGGTGATTTCTACGGAACTCGACGCCAATTTCTGGACGCGGTGATCGGGATTACGGCCCACGATGCAGAATCGCGCGCCAGGAACTTTCGCCACAACAGAGCTCCATATTTCTCTACAGAAAAACTCCACTGCGTCAATGTTCGGCTCCCAATCCATTGCGCCGACGAACATCACCACTGGGCCTGGCTCGTGATTTTCAGGGCCGGGGCGATATTGCTGCACATCAACTCCCGTCGGCACGACTGTGATGGGTGATCTACCAACCCACGATCGCATTAGATTACGGTCGTGTTCGGAGACGGCGATTACGTGCTGGAACTTTCGGATAGCAGTTTGCTCGTACTGCAGCATCTTCTTGAATTCGATTTTATATATCAGGCGCTTCGCGGGATTCGCTTCGGTCGCCGCATGACGCCGCCAAATCTCGCTTTCAACGTTGTGTTGGAACAGTACGGTCGGGACATTGAGATCGTTGGGCAAATTTATTGCCGCATCGAGAAAGTCGGCCACGACTACATCAAAACCGCCTGGGTGCGTCTTTAAGAGCGCGACTATTTTTTCTTTCACGAGCGGCGATGCAAACCGGCTCACGGCATAGGGCGCGGACGATGGCAACCTGCGCATGTAGTCCGACGCGCGCGAAACAAACGTCGCGCCTTTTCCAGTGTGCAATGCAATTGAAGATGCAAAGTGGGCGCCCAATTCGGCTGCGTATTCCTTGTCTTCTCGACCGTCGTAGTACGACAGAAATGTTACGTCGTGGCGAGACGACAAGTGCTTCAAGATGTGAAACGAACGGATGTCCCCTCCGCTGTGAAGGGGAAGGAGTTTGTTTGCTTTGATCCAGAGGACCTTCATCATCTCGATGAACCCAAGTCAGAACGTGTGGGAGAAGGCTTCCAGGCTATGCGCTGCCAGACCGAGTTCAGCGAACCCAGACAGCTTTCTTTCCGGTGATGAAATTCGTAAACGCGACGAGAGCGGCGATGTTGAGCACCACGAGCGTGAATGAGGCATCGGCGATTCTGGCCAATGGTCCGCGCTTGATTTGCGCAATCGCGAGCAGGCTGAGTGTATAGAATCCCATCTGCAGAACAAGCGCGATGCGATATACGGGTTCTGCTAAAAAAATTGGCGACAATAATGCCACAGCCAGCGCAAAAGGCGCAACCAGCCGTAGCAGTTTGTGGCTGACAAACTCGAAGCGAAGAGGATTCGATCTCGTGAGTAACCACGGGGCCAATTGTACTAATTGATAGTTGCCGGTCAGCGTTCTTACTTTACGCGTGAACTCGCGGCCGACTCCCAAGCTTGGCACATCCCAGGCTATCGCGCGCGAGTCAAAAATTACTCGCGATCCTTGCCGCGCAACATTCATGGGAATGTAAACATCGTCAAGAATCGTTTCGGACGGGATGGAGGCAAGCAAGCTGCGTCTCACGGCATAGAGCGCTCCGGTCGCCCCGACGACTGAGCCAGATTCGGATTCCAGTTCGCGGATGCTCTTCTCGATGCGCCAATAGAAACCCATCCCCTTAATGCTTTCGCCGGATTCGGGGTCGCCGAGCATGAGTTCTCCGCTGGCACAACCTACTTCGGGATCAGCAAAGTTTTCCGACAGGAGGCGTGCTGCGTTCATTTCAATTTGCTGCCGGGCATCGGTGAAGATAACAACTTCGCCCTTTGCCATTTCGATGGCATCGTTGAGGCACGTAGCTTTACCCCGGGAATCGGGGAGAACGATTGCCCGGAACGCGGAATTATTCGATCCAAATCTATTCGACCCAGAATTATTCGACCCAGAACTTTCCGACCAACGCGAAAGAATTTGGTTCGTGGCATCAGTAGATCCGTCCGATACCACGATGATTTCGCGCAGATCTTCGGGATAATCTAGTCCTATCAAATTTTGCAACTTATGTTCGAGCACAGCAGCCTCATTGCGGACGATCATAACGATCGAGAGTGTGGGCGTAGAAGGCGAACGTTTCACTGGCCGATGACGCCAATGGCTGCGAAGCCAAAGCCAACCGGCATAGCCAGCATAGGTGTATGCGACTACTCCAACCGATCCCCAGAAAAGCCATTTCACTGTGCGCCCCGGCCGAGCAACACGATCTTGATGGTCTGGAACATGATGAACACGTCCAATCCAAGGGACGCGTTCTTGATGTAAAAGAGGTCGTATTGAAGTTTCTCCCGGGCATCTTCAATGGTGTTGCCATACTTGTAACGAACCTGAGCCCAGCCGGTGATGCCAGGGCGCACCATGTGGCGAACGCCATAGTAAGGAAGCTGCTGGGTGAGCCATTCGACGAACTCGGGGCGCTCGGGGCGGGGACCGACAAAAGCCATGTCGCCCTTCAGCACGCACCATAGCTGCGGGATTTCGTCGAGGCGAGAGGAGCGCAGGAACTTTCCGATGCGCGTGATGCGAGGGTCGTCATCCAACGCCCACGTGGGGCCGGTGTCAGCTTCGGCGTCCTGGCGCATGGTACGGAACTTATAGCAATAAAAAGTTTCGCCTCCAAGGCCCGCGCGTTTCTGGCGGTACAAGACGGGCCCGGGGGAATCTAATTTGATTGCAAGCAAGACGAATGGAATTAGCGGCAAGGTTAGGAGAAGCCCAAATAAAGCTGCCGAAAAGGCCAGCAAGCGGCGAAAGATTCGAAAGACACTGCTAAAACGAAATCCCTGAGCGTAGATGATCCAACTCGGATATAGATTTTCAACTTCGATTTTGCCGGAGATTTTTTCCAGCCACGTGGTGGCCTCTTCGATGTGTACGCCACGGAGACGAAGTTTCAAGAGCTCTTCCATCGGCGTGGCCTCGCGGCGATCCTGCACCGCGACGATTACTCTGTGGACGTCGGTTTGCTGAACCATTTCCATTAGGTGGGCAGCCATGGTTTCGCGATTCACCGCGCCCCGCATATTGCCGCTCCAGCCAATGACCTCCGCGCCCAGTTCAGAGCGGGTTCGTAATCCTTGAACAAGTCTCTGCGCCCGATCACCACCACCCAATACGTACACCTGTTCTCGGAGGTACGGCTTTTTCGCCAGCCAGGTGTAGGTAGTTCTCCAACCCAACAGCGCGACGGTTACAAAAATCAATCCCACAAGGAAGGACGATTTCCCCAGCATAATCCAGGGGAAGATTGACTCAGCTATGGCCAATGCAAGGGCAATGAGTCCGGCTACAAGTAAAACGCGAAAATAGAGTTCTCCCTTAGCGTCAAAGTGACTCGGGTCGTAAAGATCGCACCAATGCGAGATAACGAGCACAAGAGCGGTAAGCCCAAGAATTTTTAGATAGCCACCTTCATAGTTGAGAACGATATAGCTGTCATCGGGGTGCTGAAGGACGATGGCCAATAGAAATGACGTCCATACAATAAGCGATTCACCCAACAGTAGGATCAAGGTGCGGGCGGGATAATAGACTTTGAAGATGCGGATCACGACTATTTCTTCGCTCCGCTTTTGGCTTCATTGCCGTAAGCAGCGTAGTAATACTTGCTATAGGAGGTTCCTCCGTCAACTCCGTTCAGCACAATGCCGACCAGCGCGGTATCTTTGAATTCCATTCGTGCTTTACGCGCAACGTCAAACGGGGTTTCGTTTGAGCGGACGACCATTAAAACGCCATCACAATAGTTCGCCAGCAAAGCGGCGTCAGAAATTGGCACTGCGGGCGGCGCGTCCACGATGATCCAATCAAAGAGAGACTCCAAACGATTGAGGAGAAATTTGAGCCTGCCATTGCCCAGCAGTTCTGCTGGATTCGATACCATGCGTCCCGCCGGGATAAAAAATAAGTTCTCCATGGGGCCGCGCTGTATAACAGCAAATTCATCGCTCTCCCCCAGTAGATACTCCGAAAGACCGGGAGTCGCGTTTGTTCCCAGATTCCTGTGCAGTTGCGATGCCCGCAAGTCGGCGTCAATCAAGAGCGCTTTGCGCCCGTGTTGGCGCACCATAACCTGCGCAAGATTTGAGGAGACAAAGGACTTGCCCTCTTGTGGCAGGGCGCTGCTCACCAACAATTTTTTTAGAGGTTGCCTTTCGCGTATCTGGTAGAGCCGTGAACGCAACGTTCTGAATTCCTCGGTCCCGTATGCCTGTTCGTCTCCATCGAAAAACAGCATGGTTCTTGCTTCCGGCGCCCATTTGCTCTCAACAGTGCGAGCCAACAGCAGGTCATGAGTAACCGGTGCGTTGAACTGGCCTGGGGCGCTGTGCGCAATGGGCGGGGTAGAGATGGCTTGTGCCGCCGGAATCGGGTTATTCGGGAGCGGGTCAGGTGCAATGTCAATATAGCTGGCGTGCTGCAATGCGGCCCGTTCATCCTCCGCTTTCTTTAATGCTTCATGAATCCGGCTCATATTTTCCTTTCCTTCGGTACTTCGTGCTCGGCGTCGCGCAATCGGTCAGCGAGATTGGCGAGAGTCTTCAATGCATCCACCAAATCAAATCTTTCGGTTGAAGTTGTCTCCGGTGCAGCCTGCGGCTGCGATAGGGGCGTCGGCGCGGGTTGTGGCGCCGAATCCCGAAGCGCTATCAATGGCACGACTGGAGTTGAAGAAGCTGAGGAATCGCCAGCCGCAGGTTGCGGCAAAGGCGCATCCTGAACCTCTTTTGAGGTGGCTTTTGGCGCTGGAGCCTCATCCTGTCCTGAATCTGCCGATGACTTCGGCAGATCGGTCTCAAGAAACTTCGGCTGACCCTGACTCAACGATGCAATCTCCGCAGATGATGGTGAGGTGGGCTCTAGAGTCGGCCTTATAGATATAAGAGTCAGCTCGCCGGATAACGCCATTCCGGAAACCGGATTATCAATCAGATCGAAATCGCGGGCCACAACTTCGACGACGCTAGCGGTGACCATTCTCTGCTGGTCCACGAACGCGCTTACCAGGCAATGTTCGCAAATCAAATTGACGACGCGGGGAATGCCACAGGAGTAACGGTGAATTGCTAATAATGATCCGGGATCGAAGATGGCCTGTCCATTCCAGCCTGCGATGCGAAGTCTTTGAGCCACGTAGGACCTGGTTTCTTCAGGCGTGAGCGGATATGTTTTTGCGCGGAGGGTGAGCCGTTGACGCAATTGACGAAGATTAGGCTGCTTCAACTTCTGCTCCAGTTCTGGCTGCCCCACCAGAACGATCTGCAAGAGCTTTTCGGTGAAGGTTTCGAGATTGGTCATCATACGGATTTCTTCAAGCAACTCGTCGGAGAGACCCTGAGCTTCATCCACAATCAGAACGGCGGTTTCACCGGCGCGGTAACGATCCAGCAGCCAGTTATAGAGACGCAGCAAAATCTGACTTTTTGATCTGGAATCTGAAGGAATTCCGAAATCCGCCATCATGTAATCGAGGAACTGGGGAACGTTCAGCCGGGAATTAAAAACGAAGGCAGTGGGCACCTGCTGAACGCGCAACCATTCCAACAATTTATTGATGAGAGTGGTCTTTCCGGTGCCGACTTCTCCAGTCAACAACACAAAACCCTTGCGACTTTGAATGCCGTAAGTGAGGCACGCGAGGGCCTCCTCGGTATGCCGCGTTAGAAATAAATAACGCGGATCCGGGTTCACGTTGAACGGGTTGGCTCGTAATCCGAAAAATTCTTTGTACATGAGTGACTAGACCTCCACAGTCTCTCGTTCGTCATGAACCGGCCTTTGCTGAAGACCATTCTTGCCATGAAGATTCCTGTCCTCCTGGTCCAGGTCGATCCATGGAATGGAGACCATGACTGGCAAATCCAGGACCGCTACTGCGTCTTCTTCGGTGCGAATGGACTTATCGGTAAACTCCAGCCAAATTGCCAGCGCAAGCCCGATGCCGAGACCCGCGCCCAAGCCGCCAACTGCGAATTGCAGGCGGTTTGGGAAACTGGGGTCTTCGGGAAGACCGGCTGGATTCAACAATCGCATTTGTTCTCCCTGCTGCCGGCTTTCCATATCGGTTTGCATCTGGGACTGGCTTTTCTTCGATAGCAGGTCGTCGTAAAAAGTCTGCGCCGTCGTGTAATCCCGCGTCAATTCTTTGTATTTCTCTTCAACGACGGGACTGAGCGAGAGACGGCTTTGATACGTCTGAATCTGATGTTTTGTCCGTTCCTGTTCCCGTGTAGCCTGGGCGATGGCGTCGTCGTATTGGTGTATTTGCACCCGCAATTGGCGAATCTCGGGAGGCTCCGGTGAACTTATCTTGTCAGTCGCATCGGCTGGCTGCGCAGACGTCGCATTTGCAGCAGCAAGCTGCTTTTTTAATTCGGCAATGTCGGCTTTCATCTTGATCACGTCGGGGTAATCGTCGGTGTAGCGCGACTGAAGAGATGTAAGTTTCTCCTGCAACGAACCCAACTGCTGTCCCAGGGTTTGAGGATTCGTTGAGCTTTGAGACGCTTTCCACGCAGCCAATTGCTGTGCTAGCAGCGATTGGGTGTAGGTTTTATCCTGCTGGGCGCGATTCAGTGCCTGAGTGGTCGCGTCCAGTTGCGAATTCAGGGTTGCGAGAAGTTTCATATTGTTGTCTTCATCGCCCGGCAACTGCCCGACATATTGCGCTTTAAATGCCGCAAGCTTTGCATCCTGGTCATCGAGATTATGCTTGGCTTCTTCGACCTGCCGCGATAGAAAGTCGGTGGTGCTCTGGGCAACCTGTTCCCGAACTTGTAAGTTTTGTTCGAGCATCATGGAGGTCAGTTCGCCGCACACCTGTTGAGCGGTTTTCGGATTATCGGCCGTATATTCCACGGTGAAACCTGGGACATCACTGCTTTGTCCGGGCTTATGGCTGGCCGGTTTACTTCCCGGCAGTGTCCCAGGGGCGACTGCGGGCGCAACCGGAGCAATTGAAAGGTTCGTGCGAATGTCATCAATGACATCGTCTGCGTTCTTACCCTTGGCGAGACCCAGTCGGTCAATCATCGGGATCAACCGATTGCGGCTCAACACCTGTTCCTGCATTGTGGCAATTCGCTGGACGATGTCTTCGGTGACCACTGGCTTGACGTACCCTTCGGGAACTTTCTGCCCCTCCACCAGGATAAGAGATTCTGATGTGTACTTGGGAGTGAAAGCATAGGAGACGAGAAAACCCGCAATGGGCGCGAGCAGCGCCGGAATCAAAATCAGCTTCAGGCGCCGGCGCAACATTGCCAGATAGTCGTCCATGCTTAATTCGCGGTTCGAAATCATCTTGTGTTTCCGTTCCGGCGGCCTTTGGGCCGCCTTAGATTAGTCAAGCCGGATGGGACGTGGATACCATTCGAGGCCAAGCGCGCCCATCTGGCGATCGGAGATTCTGCCGCAGCCTGCAACGGCCACACAAACCGAGTCGTTGAGTGAAAATCTGTCGTATTGATAACTCAGAAACATTCGATAGCGCCGTCCCACATGGCGATGGACCGCGGCCCCAGCATAGATATACCGGTCGGAAGTGGCCGGAACAACAACGGAAGCGGGATCGAGGCGCTTATTGTTTGCGATTCCAACATCGCTGTTGAGATCCCACACCCTGCCGAGGGGCCGCAAAACGGAAAGTGTTCCCGCGTCTGTGGTCGAACCCAGAAAATAGCCCGAACCATTTGTATCGTAATGCCGATATTCGAGCTGCAGCGAGGTGCGGGGAAGACTATAACGCAATTTCAAATTGCCACTCGCGGAGATGCGGGTGCTGGAACCAAATATTGGACTCTGGATGCGGGTAAATTGTGGACCGGCGGCCGCAACGAAGTCCAACCGTCCGGTGATCCTGTGACCGTAAACAAGGTGAACCGCATTTGCAGTGACCGAAGTCCCGGGGACTTGAGGGAAGGTGAAATTCTGAAAGCCGTAGGCAATGGCAATCTGGTCGGTGCGATTGATTTGCCGGTCGAATCCCAATTGGGCTGCGGTCTGGCCGCTATCAATCAGACCAAAAGGATTGTCGGTGAAATGAACAAATCCGTAGCTTCCTGCCATCGTAAACGAAGTTCGGGGATTCACGGCCTGAACTAAATCAACGTCCGCGCTATTGGTGAGGCGCGGAGCTTCTCCCAAAGAACCAAATTGCCCGGCACTGAGGCTGCCTTCCAAAGCGTTCCCCATACCGGATGACAGGCCGCCTGCTCCAGACCCTACGCCGGCGAGTCCGGATTGCAGGGCAGCGGAGCCTCCGTATGATCCGCCCCCGAAGTTGCCTTCGGGCAAGTAACTCAAGCTATCTCGAAATGCCAACTGACCGGTGCGCCATACAGCGCGTTGAGCCAGTTCTACCTCGTGAACCTGGTCGGCACTGCGATTAATGCCCCCGTAGAAAACGCCTCCGCCTATATATTGCAGGTCGGTTTCATAGCGATTCCAGGTTCGTTGAAGCGTCAAGCTTCCCATGGCACGGGTAATGCTGCCAAGACCAGCCGAGCCATTGCCTGACCCGAAGGCTCCAGCAACATTTGAGTCTCCCGATTCGCTGAGAATGGCACCCGGCGCAAGAAAACTTCGGCTTATGGTACCGGGCTCAAGAGAGGGCTGGTCCAATCCCGAAATCGGCGGGTTTTCGCTGGCAGAGGGAATTGCGGGACCCGAACCAAAAGCTGGAGCAGGAGTGCTCTGATCCTGCTGGGCACTTCCGCTCGCAGATTGGTCGGCATCCGTGTTCTGTTGAGAAGTGGTATCGGCCTGCGCCCAAGCGCCCAGCGGAATCAACGCCACGAGGATAAGACTCCAGGCCCACGATTTTTGAGTGAATTTTTTAAGGTACGACAATTGTGTCTCCGGGTTTTAAAAGGATATTGCTGGCTGCATCGCCGCGAAGCAGGTTTTTGTAATTCACGGGAAACTTCTCTTGCCTGCCATTTTCGGCGCGCAGGACGTAAATCTTCTTGGTGTTAGCGAACTGCGTGAAACCGGCGCTCGCGAGCGCCTGCAACACAGTCATATTGGGCATAAGGGTGACCGATCCGCTATGAAGCACTTCACCCGTCACGTAAACTCTTTTGCTGTTAATTGCGGTGACGACCACGGTCACACGAGGGTCAGCCAAGTACTTTTTCAACTTGGTTGTGATCGAGGCGGCTAGCTCCATCGGAGTCAGGCCGGCTGCTTGTACGTCATTTAACAGCGGCAAGGAGATCATGCCGTCGGGACGTACTGGAAGCGTCGTGGTAAGGTCCGTCTCTTTCCACACCGAAACGTGGACCGTATCCTCCGGTCCAATCACATAGCTTGGAGAGCTTGCGGACGACGGCTGCGAAGACTCAGTAGCAGCCGCAATTGGAGCAGGATTGCTCTTGTCCTTATTGCTCTCAGAATCTTTTGCACTGCTCTGGGCCAAAGCTGCGACAGCAATAAAGCCTATGAGCAACGTTGTTGTAATTGCCGATCTTGCTTTCATGCTTTCTCCATCTATGAAGCTTCGTATTCGCCGTAACCAATTTGTTTGAGCTTATACAGCAGAGCCTTATAACTAATTTGCAGATCTTCGGCTGCCCTGCGGCGGTTCCAGCGGGTTCGTGTCAGCGCCTTGAGGATCAACTCTTTCTCTGCCTCTCTCGATGCGGCCCGCGCCACGCTCTTTAATGAGACTGTCGCACCTTCTGTGGTGGGGTCTTTGGTTAACATCGCCCGCAAACCACGCATTGCCAGCGATTCATTTCCTAATGCCACAAGAGCTTTGACTGCGTCGGCCAATTCGGGAATGTTCCCAGGCCACGCATACTCATTAAAGAGGCGCTGGGTTTGCGCACTGATGAGTGGTATTGGGCAACCGAAATCCGCCGCATACTTCGCCAGAAATAAGCTGGTTAGGGCGGGAATATCTTCCTTCCTCTGGCGCAAAGGCGGCAAACGAAGACAAACGCCGCTGATGCGGTAATAAAGATCCTCGCGAACACGTCCCTCGCGCACTTCGGTGCCGAGGTCGCGAGAGCTGCCGCAGATCAGCCGGGCCTTGTGGACGCCAGGCTTTCCCAAGCTGGAAAGAACCTCCAGGAGTTTTGCCTGGCAAGGGGTGTCTAAATCGGCGATTTCTTGTAGAAAGATTGTGCCGGTTTCGGAATGTGTCGTAGAATTCAATTTTTGAAAACGTTCACTGGTTAAGTCCGCACATTTAATTACTTCGAACGTCTTAACGCTGTCGCGCGAATTCTCATGGATTCGCCGGGCAATGGTGCGTTTGCCCGCGCCTGCTTCCCCTAGTAACAGCACAGGAACCTCGCTCTGCGCGAGCTCGTAAATAACCATTTCCACAGCTTGCATGCCGGGGCTTAAGGCTTCCACGAACGCTTCGGCGCCTGGTTCGGAGGTCTTCACAAATTCTGCCGTCCCGGTTTTCGAGGGGAAATTATTGTTCGTCATAAGAACATTGCAAAGTTTCAGGGGGAGGAGGTTTGCGGAAAAAGGTTATTGATTCCCTAGTTGCAAGAGAGCTGCCACTCAAATTGCATCCTGGTGGTACTGTTCACAAAATCCTTCGAGCAATGTTTTCTAGCGATTAGCACAAACCCCGCAGGTGCCCCGTCGCTGGGGCACTTTTTAACCCTACATCTGAACGGTACAAAACGGAAAGTCTTTTCCCAATCCTTGGTAACAGGAGTGTGGTCACTTTAGCCCAATGCCATTGGAGAATGAGCTAACCATTTGTAAGCAAAGGCACCGCGAGCGGGTCAACCTGACGGAAGCATCGGTGAAAACTTTTTCCATGTCGGTTAGGAGATGGTGCTTGCCAAGGCGGGTCGCGTATTGAAACGGCGAGTTAGCAGATAGATGGGAGGGCGAGGTCAACCTGGCAATTACCTTCGATTCTTCCTAATGGATTGCGCCTACTTGCCGGTTGGCTTATCCTCCGTCAATCGTGAAGTATGCCGCGAAAACCGCGCCGATGCCGGAGCAAGTCTTGCCCGCCGCCGGACATGGATGGTGGCGGGGAGCGATGCTTGTTCTCCTTATCGGCTGGCTGTATTTTCACATTATTCTTCATTTGGCTGGCCAGTGGTCAAAGGATCCGAACTTTTCGCATGGGTTTTTTGTTCCAATTTTTTCCTTATTTTTGCTTTGGCAGGACCGGGATCGTCTTTCCAAACTACCATCGGTGCCATCGCTATGGGGATTGCCTATTCTTATTTGCGCTGTAATTATCCTGATTCTAGGGGTACTCGGAGCTGAGCTTTTCTTATCGAGAGCTTCACTATTATTGGTAATCGCCGGCCTGATCATTTTTTTTCAGGGATGGACTTTCTTTCGCGCGGTGCTATTTCCCTGGGCTTTTTTGGTGCTGATGATTCCTCTTCCAGCGATCATCTTCAACCAGATCACTTTTCCACTGCAAATTCTCGCTTCCAAGGTTGCGGCCGCGGTATTGCCGCTGGCGGGCGTTCCGGTATTGCGCGAAGGAAATATTATTAATTTGCCCGCTATGCCCTTGGAAGTAGCGGAGGCATGCAGCGGCATCCGCTCGCTTCTTTCGCTGGCGACGTTGGCGATCATTTATGGGTACTTGATGGAAAAACGAATCTGGGTCCGCGTCGTGCTGGCGGTGGCTTCTATCCCGATTGCGGTTGTCGCGAACAGCTTTCGAATTGTAGGCACTGGGTTGCTGGTTCAGTACTGGGATCCGGATAAAGCCCAGGGATTTTTCCACGAATTTTCCGGATGGCTGGTGTTCGTGGTTTCACTGTTGATGCTCTATCTGCTGCATCAGCTGTTGCAACTGGCTGGCAGACAAACGAAGGTGGGCCATTGACGGCGAATTTCAGATTTGCAATTGCCGCGGCCGTCCTGATCGTTGCGGCCGTTCTTTTGCACGCTCGCAGCAGTGATGAGACGCTTCCGCAGCATCTTCCTTTGAGGTCATTTCCGTCTCAGTTGAAAGACTGGGAGGGTACCGATCAACCGATTCCGCAGGACGCTCTCAACGTACTTGGGCCTGGGCACTTTTTATTGCGAAATTATGAGAATAAATCTTCTGAAGTGCCCGACGTCAGCCTGTTTCTCGCGTTCTTTCCTTCGCAACGCGCGGGAGATACGATTCATTCTCCTAAGAACTGTCTTCCGGGATCGGGTTGGTATCCAATCGAATCCAGTCGAATTACCCTATCTTTGCCGGGACATGATCCGTTTCCGGTCAATCGCTACGTCATTGCGAAGGGAACCGACCGTCAACTGGTGCTTTACTGGTACTGGGCCCATGATCGGGGAGTAGCCAGCGAATATTGGGCAAAGTTCTACTTGGTAAGCGATTCCATTCGCCTCCACAGAAGCGATGGTTCTCTGGTGAGAGTGACCACAGCGATATTGCCGGATGAGACTCCACAGTCTGCGCAGCAACGCCTGCTATCTTTCGCCGGAAATGTGGTTCCATTACTGAATCAGTACATCCCCAGGTAGGTGCTGTCCCAAGGCATTCAGAGTGTTCAAACAGTGACCCGAGTAACCTTCCCACAGTACCCAGAGTTGCAGTACCTTTAGTCTAGTCACTATGGATATTAGAATGGCGATTTGCGCCCTGTGTAGGTGGGTTTGTGGAGACTTGTAAAATGATGCAATCTTCGTTCGTGCTGCGCCTCGTTATTACACTCGCTGTCATCACAACTCTGTTTACCGGATGTTCCCGCGATCCAAACGTTCGCAAACAGAAGTATTTTGAAAGTGGACAGCGCTACTACGGGAAGGGCCAATACCGAGAAGCGGCGATTCAGTTCGGCAATGCGATTCAGCAGGATCCCCGATACGCCGACGCTCACTTCCATCTTGCACAGACGTATTTGAAGCTTCAGGATTGGATGCGCAGCTACCAGGAACTCAGCCGCACCATCGAGATACAGCCAGATAATTTCGAGGCTCAGATTGATCTGGCGAATCTGCTGATCTCGGCTCACGACTTGAAACAGGCACAGGAACACACGGATCTTGTATTACAGAAGGCGCCTAATAACCCGCAAGCACATGTGGCGAAGGCGAATCTGCTCGCGGCGCAGCAGGACTTGCCGCGTGCGATTAAGGAAGTTCAAAAAGCGATTGATTTGAATCCGGGCGCGTGGGAGCCATACTTAAATCTGGCAATGTTTCAGATGCGGGCCAATCAGACTGACTCAGCCGAAGCCAATTTTAAAAAGGCCGTCGAACTCAATCCGAAGGCGATGAATGCTGAACTGGCGTTGGGTACCTACTATCAATCGCGTGGGCGCCTTAGCGAGGCCGAGCAGCAGTTCAATCATGCCATCGAGGTTGATCCTAAAGATCCCGAACCACGCGCCGCCCTTGCGCGTCTCTATATGGCCGAAGGGAAGAAAACCGAAGCTGAGGAATTTCTAAAAAAAGCAAAGGCGGATTTTCCCGACAACTCGACCGGTTACAGGATGTTGGGCGATTTTTATTTCGCTACCGGCGATGTGGACAAGGCGACTGCCGAGTATGCCTCGCTCTACCAGCAGCATCCCAAAGATATTCAGCTGAAAAAGAACTACATTCAGTTGCTGATCCTCAAGGGGCAATTGGATGATGCGCGAAAGTTGAATGATGAAATATTGAAAAGTAACGCCGACGATGAAGAGGCGCTGATTTTCCGCGGTCAGATTCAGATCCGCGACGGCCGTGCGAATGATGCAACTCAAACTTTGCAAACGGCGATCAAGAACGATCCCGACAATGCTGTGGCGCACTACCACCTCGGGATGGCATTTGACAGGCTCGGCGACATGGCACGGGCGGAGAGTGAATGGCAAAGCGCAGTGCGCCTCCGTCCGCAGTTGATCGAGGCTCAAAGAGCGCTAGCCGCCCTGGAGATACGCAGAGGCGACATGCCCGCGCTCGAACAAACTTCCAACGAGATCATTGCGATTGAGCCGGGATCTCCTGATGGCTATGCCTTGCGTGCATTGTCCAATATTAATCGTCAACAATTCGCTCCCGCCGAGCAAGATGCGAGCAAGGCTATCGAAGTGGCTCCGCAGTCGGCAGCCGGCTACCTGCAAATGGGAAATCTGCATTTTGCACAAAAGCAATTCAGCGCCGCGGAGACATCTTTTCAGCAGGCCCTGGATCACGATCCAAATTCAGCGGATGCGCTTGCCGGGCTGATGAATACTTTTGTGGCTGAAAAACAGATAGATAAAGCCGTGGCTGCGGCGAACGCCCAAATCGCAAAATCGCCCAATAACAGCGCTTTCTACGATTTGTTGGGAACCGCACTATTCACTCACAAAAAAGATATGAGCGAAGCGGAAGCTGCATTTAAGAAAGCAGCACAGTTGGATAAGAACAATTCCGACGCCCTGCTCAAGCTCGGCCAGGTGCAGTCAGCTGAGGGCTCGCCGGATGAGGCAATTGGGACATACAAGCAGTCAATCAAAGACAATCCCCGGGAACCAGGTTTCTATATTCTGCTGGGCGAGCTCTACGAATCGAAGAAGGATTGGATTGATGCGAAGGACGCTTATCAGAAAGCTCTGGACGTGAAGCCTGATAATCCGATGGCCTCGAACAATCTTGCCTACGTGATGCTGCAAACAGGTGGAAACGTGGACGTGGCTCTCTCGCTGGCACAAACCGCGCGCCGCGAAATGCCCGATTCTCCAAACGTCGCCGATACGCTCGGTTGGGTTTTCTATCAGAAGGGCGCTTATAAATCCGCGATAGATCTTTTTGAGGAAGCTTTGAGGCTTGAGGCAAAGAGCAAGGCGCCAGACAATCCCACCGTGCACTATCACCTGGGGTTGGCTTACGAGAAGACCGATCAGTCCGGCCTGGCGCGGGAACAACTGGAAAAGGTCCTGAAGATCAATCCAAACTATGGGGACGCGGCTGACGTGAAGAAGCAGTTGGCCCAACTGAAGTCGTAGTTCCGCGCGGTCAGGATCAATGACACGATCTACCCTGGAGTTTTCATTTCGAGCGAAAACCCCTTTGCCAGGATGCTGATCGTCCCACCTGGTGGGCACATGCTCAGATTGAAATGAAGATACTCATCGAAGCCCTGACCACCCTGGATAGGATCGTAGGGACTAGGTTCAGAGACAATGCGCTTCCAATCCGATGATTCATAGCATTTCGCACTTGAGATATCGTCACCGCACATCGACATGGCAGCCAGGTTGACATCAGTTTGGCAGTAAACGCACTCCTTGAAGATGACCTCAGATGGCGACAGAGAGCCATCTTCATCAATCAACTGAAGAGATAGCTTCACCCGATTCTCTTCCCCAGCTTTGTAGAAACAGAGGCCAACTAGCTTTGAGTCATGCCATTGAACAGTGTTGAACCTCTGTATCGTCGAATTCGTCATTTGAACGTTCATCCCCGCCCCCTCGTCACGGAATTGCCGCGTTCAGCGGAATCGTCTCCCACAGCGGCGGGAACAAGACCGATCGGTGTGCTCCCCTAGATCAGGCGGCGGCGGTGTCAGGCAGGGTTTCCGGAGACCGACGCGAAGACCGATTAGGTGGAAGCCCCGCATCCCGGATTTTGTACAGCAAAGCGCGGTAGCTGATATTGAGCGCTCTGGCGGCCCGCTTACGATTCCAGTGGTGATTTTGTAAGACTTTCAGGATGATTTTTCGTTCAAGATCACGCGTTGCCTGTCGCGTGACCTTCTTTAAGGAAATAGGTCCGTCGAGGTTCAGCTCAGGAACCGCATATTCCGGTTCGCGCGCCATTAAATCGCTGGTTATAACATCTTCGCTGCCGAGAATTACATAGCGTTTTATCAGGTTCTCGAGCTCCCGAATATTTCCCGGCCAGTGATATTTTTGCAAAACTGCCAACAAATCGGCGGATAAAGTTCGAGCGCGGCAATTGTATTTGCGATTGTAGTACTCGAGAAAATAGCTGCTCAAATCTTCAATGTCAGCGCGCCGCTCGCGCAATGGAGGCATGTGAAGGTTCACTACATTGATGCGATAAAAAAGATCCTGACGGAACGTGCCATTTTCGATTTCCACTTCTAATTTCCGGTTGGTGGCGCATACCACGCGGACTTCAACTTTCTTATCTTCCTGGGCGCCGATCCGGCAAAATTGCCCATCCTGCAACAACTGTAAAAGTTTGGACTGAAGTCCCAGATCCAATTCAGAAATTTCATCGAGAAAAAGAGTGCCGCGGTGGGCCATTTCAACCCTCCCCGGCTTGGCGCCGTATGCGCCGGTGAAGGCGCCTTTTTCGTATCCGAAAAGTTC
Organism: uncultured Acidobacteriaceae bacterium; assembly: GCA_963720075.1. Lineage (GTDB taxonomy): Bacteria > Acidobacteriota > Terriglobia > Terriglobales > Acidobacteriaceae > PALSA-188. The sequence continues at coordinate 972,277 of CAVREG010000019.1, forward strand.
GCTTTCGAGAAGCGTTCCGGGGATGGCCGGGCAGTTCACCTTCACATACGGTCCAACCCTCCAGGGCGAACCGGTGTGAATCAGTCGGGCGATAATATCTTTGCCGGTGCCGCTTTCTCCCTCAATTAAGATGGGAACGTTGGCGCTGGCAATCTTCTCTAGACGCCCGCGGAGGGTGGCCATAGCCTCAGATTTACCAAAAACCACTGCGTCCGGCGGAATCTCGCCCAACGATTGAACTAGCGAATTCACTGTATTCGGTGTAATGGCCATCTTTCGCGTGTGACTCCTTTTCCCTGCTTCCTGTTGAGCACCCCGACCGCCAAACCTCAAGAGGAGAACCGAATTGAAGCGCGCAGGCGCGGTTAAACAATTCAGTTTCAGAGTGCTATGGGAGGTACGTCTAACGGGAGTGCTGGTTGTCAGGATGTTGCAAGATAGGCTTGTCGGCCACGATTAACAGGGGAAAAACTTTTCACACCGAAGAATTCGCTTTCCGCTTTGTGCGAGCGCGGATGCGAGAGTCCATAGGGAGCGGAGTCGAGAATTTAAAGCCTATCAGATGATAATCATCGGCTCGATCGGCTCTTACCGCTTCTGCGCGAATAGTGCGCGAGTCGGCGGTAATGGACGCCACCGAAGCTGGAGGAGCGCTGGGTATTTCGAGGAAAACCGTTGTTGCGAGCGGCAGAGAACGGGAAAGAGCGATAAGGGCTCCGCCTGCCGAGATATTCACGACGGAGGCAAATTCAAGAGACTGCTTGCCGGCGCCATGGGTACGGCCAACGAATACCGGGATTGCAAGCGGAAGGCGCGGCCACTTGCGACGCTCGGTTTCCAATTTACTTCGTTTCAAAACGGTCCTCGGGGGTTGGACTCATTAGCCTTTATCGCACTTGGGGGGCCAAACCAAGTAATGGAAATGCGGTTTCGGTAAGAAACCAGTGAAACAGGGTGTTTTCTCCCTGCCCGGTAGTACAAGATACTTGGAATTATGGCTTCCCGGGGGTTAATTTATGGCCAAAACACGTAATAGCAAGCAACATGCCGTAAGAATGATGGACAAAACGCAGGCTAGATTCTGAGTTGGCCCTGCATTCTTCCTAGCGGCGGCAAGCCGTACCTGACAAGATGTTGAGGAAATTGTTTTCCCTTTTGTGACCATTTATTTCCATTTTTCGTTGACACCACTTATGGCCGTGACATAGCATTTTGACACGCCCCTAGCAGGGATAAAAAAGGCAGTTCCCTCCCCTTAGCAAGAATCACGAGCACCACTATTCATGGCTGCCACACCCGAAAATTCGTGTGTTTCGCCTGCTCCGAGTGTCAAGAGAGCGGGCGCGAAAGCGCAGCCACATTTGCCGTCCGCCAAGGCGCTTTCGCAGGAACCGTGCGTGGGTCCTGGATGTGCTCAATTGCAACAGCAACACCACCAACTTCAGGAGCGTTTTTTGCGGACGAATAACGCACTCGCTTCAGCGGCTCACGACCTGAAAACTCCGCTCGCCATCCTAAATGGATATGTTGAACTTCTCCAGAGTGAAAAACTTGGGGAATTGAATGATCGTCAGCGGGAAGTAATAAGCGACATGCGGTCGAACGGGCAGCGGCTTCAGCATTTTATCGAGGACTTCCTCAGCTTCAGCGTGCTCGAAACCGGGAAGATGAAGTTGCGCTACGAATCAGCCGATATGAATGCGTGCCTGTCAGAGGTCTGCCGGCTGTGGTCTCCGCGCTTTAATGAACGAAAGTTGGCCCTCTACTTCCTTGCTAACGACAAACTGACGCAGTTTGCCTTCGATGTGCCAAAAGTTGAGCGCGTGGTCTCGAATCTTCTTGAGAATGCTTCCAAGTTCACGCCCTCCGGCGGAACGGTCTGGCTGCATGCGGAGCCGTATATGTGGGATCGCCGGGTTGAGAGAAGGCCCGGAGTTGGAAACGATCGTCGTCGCCGAAGTGACTTGCAGCCGAACTCCGTCAAGGTAAGTGTTTCTGACACGGGCCCAGGGATTCCCGCTGAATATCACATTGAAGTGTTTGATGATTTTTTTCGACTGCGGCAGGCGGGAAGTCAATCGGATGGCACGGGTTTGGGCCTTGCCACAGCTCGGAGATTAGTCAACACGATGGGCGGCAAGATATGGGTTGAGAGTGAACCAGGAGCGGGTTGTAAATTTTCATTCATCATCCCGCTGAGTCCGCTGAACGCCTCTAAAGGAAAACCGAATGAGTGAACCGGCTAATATTTTATTGGTTGATGATGAACCTGGAATGCAGCGGTACATCCGCACGCTGCTGGAAGTGGACAACTACAAAGTTGAAACTGCCAGCACCGGAGAAGAAGCGATTGAGTTGGTGCAGAAGGGCTTGCGCCCCGACCTGGTGTTGCTCGACTTGCTAATGCCCGGCATTGACGGTCTGCAAACGCTCGAAGAACTTCGCAAGCTTCAGCCTGGACTTAAAGTCGTGATGCTTTCCTGCGTGAGCGACACCCGCAAAGTGGTCCAGGCGATTCGGCTGGGCGCTCACGATTATTTGACGAAGCCCTTCCAGAAGGCGGAGCTTAACCGGCTGATTGATCAGTGTCTGGAAACCAACCAGCAAAACTATTCTGGGGAAGTTGAAGAACTTGCGGAAGATGTGTTCTTTGTCGCTGCGAGTCCTGTTATGAGAAAGCTGCGGTCGCAGGCTGCATTGGTAGCGGTCGTAGATATTCCGGTGTTGATGCTCGGCGAAAGCGGAACCGGTAAGGAAGTTATGGCGCGGCTGATTCATAAATTGTCGCCTAGAGCGCATCGCACTTTTTTGAAAGTAAATTGCGCGGCGGTGCCAGCCGACCTGCTTGAAAGCGAACTGTTCGGTTATGAACCCGGAGCCTTTACGGGTGCGACTCATTCGAAGCCGGGCAAGTTTGAGCTCTGCAACAAAGGAACAATTCTGTTGGATGAAATCGGAGAAATGCCTCCGGGCTTACAGGCAAAGCTACTTCATGTGTTGCAGGACCAGCAGTTCTCTCGCCTTGGCGGGCGCTCGGTCATTAAAGTAGATGTTCGCATTCTGGCCGCAACTAATATCAATATTCCCGAGGCGCTGGCCAACAAACGCCTTCGCGAAGATCTTTATTACCGGCTCAATGCGTTCACGTTGCAGATTCCTCCTCTACGCGAGCGCAAGGAAGAAATTCCTATCCTGTTGAAGCATTTCATGTCCCGGATGTCGGAGCAATATGCACGAGCGCCGTTGCCGTTCACTCCGGAATTGATGCAAGCATGCCTCGCGTACTCCTGGCCGGGAAATCTCCGCGAGCTGAATAATTTTATAAAACGCTATCTAGTGCTGGGGGATGAGAAGCTGGCAATTCACGAATTGCATCCTCATGGTGGGGACGCCGGCACAAGTCAATCTGACCCCGCATTGCGGAATGGCGGGGACGCACCGGGGGGACTGAAATCATTATCCCGGACTGCAAAAGACGGAGCGGAAGCCGAAGCGATCGCGCGTGCTCTCGAAGAAACAAATTGGAATCGCAAGCAAGCAGCGGCGATCTTGCAGATCAGCTACAAAGCTCTGCTGTATAAGATCCGTCAATACGGCATTGCGCAGACTGCCAGCACCCACCATAAGTTGTCGGCAGGCGCGTAAAACCTTTTTCGTTGCGTTTAGGTTCAAGCCTCGAGCGTCCATCCGCGATTCGGATCACAGTCCTATCCACAAAGAAGCACATTCGTACTGCCTTAGATGCGGCTCAGACCATTTTGCCAACGTAAAATTCTGTAACTTTTGAACTGCGGAATATTTACGAATCTTCACCACTCTTTACGAATTGTCTGCGCTCATCCCGCTACACTCGCTGCCAAGTTGAGGACACAACCTATCGCAGATTTCAGCAGCCGATGGTAGTGCGCTTATCAAATCCCAGGGAGGTCCGATTCGTGCGTTTCTCGTATTGCATTCTGTTATCTCTGTTCATCGCAGCGTTTACGTTGCTTTCCTCGAGTTGCGACAGCAGCAGCAACACCCAGACTCAGCTGCGAGCGCTTCAAGCCTCTCCGAATGAGCCCACGACCATGAACGTGTTGCTCGATAGCACGACGCTGTTCAGCGATTTGGCCCTTGGTGCGCCCAGCAATTACTCGACGGTGACGTCGGGGTCTCACACATTGCAAGTCGAACCCTCGAATTCGACCACCACCGCAATAAGCCAGACCGTCACGCTGAATGCCGGGACGAATTACACATTGATCACGGCGAACTATGCCGCGAATCTTACCCCCATGTTATTAACGGACGATACGACGGCTCCGAGTTCAGGGAATTTCAATCTACGGATTGCCAATGCGGCGGTCGAAGCGGGCTCAGTGGACGTGTACATTCTGCCGGCTGGTTCGGCGGGCCCTCCCGCGGGAGGCGTCACGCCAACCATTAGTGCTCTGGCATTCACAGCCGGTTCTAATTACCAATCACTCAGCGCTGGATCGTACGAGATAATTATTACTCCCGCGGGATTTCCCGTAGTGCAGTACATCAATAGCGGATCGTTGAGTTTTACCGCCGGGCAAAACCGCACGTTCGTAATTTTGGCCAACGCGAGCGGAGGCCTTACATCCCTTACACTAGCTGACCTGAATTGATTCGCGTTTGCTGCGCTTAAATTATTGCACCGCCATTATTGCACTATCAATGTCACAGTCGTGGTTCTTGTTGCCGACCCGGATGTCGCATCCACGGGAATCACATAAGTTCCAGCCGGCGTTCCGGTGGTTGTAGAGGTAGTGGAGCTCGATCCGCACGCTGCCTGGAACAATATCAACGCAAAGAATAATCCAAGAACAAGTCCCAGGACCGCTCGTCTCTTTCGCGACATCTTCCCGCCGATACCCAGTCCGAGGAACGCCATCCCTGAAATCGGCAACCACGTAGCATAGATAGGCCCGTGTCCATGCCACAAAGATCCAGTTGTGGTCACGCGAGCCGTAGTCGTTATAGTGAGGACGCTGGTCTGAGAACTACCCACAAGAGCGGGAATTGGATTGGTGGTCCAGGATGTGTTCGTTGCGGTAGGCAAACCCGAGCCTGCCGAAAGTGAGATGCTGTCGGGAAAATTGCTGAGCGTGCCAGTGACTTGGAATGTAAAATTCGCGGGCACTCCCGCAGGTACGGTTATCGTAGCCGGGGTTCCCGGCTCAACCGTGATATTAAAATCCTGCACCGGTGCGGTGTTGCTGGCGGTTTGGGTCTGGGTTCCAGGGGCGGTAACCGAGATGCTGTTTGATATTGCACCCGGGGCAGTTAGTGGCGTGGCTGGCGCCGTGGGTGTCAGATTAGCCGTTATGGTGATTGAGGCTCCGGAATTCAACGTCCCGATACTGCACGTCACTATTGAACTCACAGCCGTGCCACAACTCCCCTGACTCGCGGAGATCGAATTAAACGTAGCCCCTGACGAAGGAAGTGAATCGGTGACGATGATGTTGCTTGTGGGGTCTCCGTTATTGACAACTGTGTACGTGAAGGCGACCTGGTTGCCTACGCCGAAAGTCGCTGGCGGCACCGGTGCCGTGGCGGTTATGACGAAACTGCCGATTGGACCAAGCTTGCTGACAAATGCATCGGGATTCGTACCATTCAATGAGCTTTGGAAAGCGGAGAGTACGGGAAAATTTGTGGAAGCGGTTTCGCCGGTCACATAGGTCGAACTTTGGGAGTCCAAAGCGATGCCGGTTCCAATGTCAGTGCCGTTTCCGCCGAGGTACGAAGAATAACCGGGACAAACCACCGTGGGCGGATCGCTGGAGCACACCGTAGTGGTATCAATCCGTGCGACGAATGCATCTTCCCCTCCGCCCGGAGACGTCTGCACAGCCTTGCCCGAAAGCACGGCATTCGGAAAGTCGGTGGAAGCTGTCCAGCCGGTGACAAGCGCACCACCGACGTTATCAGTGGCGATAGCCGTTCCGGTATCGGCCGCGGTGCCACCCAGATAAGTGAAATAAAGATACGGAACGTTTGTGCCCGAGGTGCTGGTCGCCAAGCTGCCGAATTTAGCCACAAAAGCATCCGCTGCTGTACCGTTGGACGGGCAAGGCGGAAGAGAATACGTGCCGGCTGGAGGAGGTGGATCGTCCAGGCAGCTTGCGAATGGCACCGGATTCCCCGACCCCGTGGGCAGGGCGATACTCGGGGAGGTTGTCGAACCGGTGATGTATGCGTTCAATGAAGAATCCACAGCTATTCCGTATGCGATGTCGTCTCCAGTGCCTCCGAAATATGTCAAATAAGTGAGCGATAGTTGCGAGCCACATGCGGAGCCGGAAGGGGCGCTAAATTTCGCAACCCACGCGTCGAAGCCCCCCAAGTTTGTGCCCTGAGGCGCATTTAAGGTTGGCATATCGGCAAAATTCGTACCGCCGGTGAGATAGGCGTTGCAGCTGGTATCTACGGCAACGCCGCCACCCATCGCGACTCCGGTGGAGGGCGTGCTTCCGCCGATATACGTCGAATACAGCAGCCCGCCTGGTCCATTTATGGTCGGATCCAATTTCGTGAAGAAGTATTGATTGGCTGCTTTGGGTGTAGTCTGCAAAGCCGCTGGCGTCGTTGGAAAGGCTGAAGAGGTCGTGGTTCCGGTCACATATTCTTTGCCCAGAGTGTCAATAGCAACTCCACTGGCAATGTCGGTACCGGTACCAGATAGATAAGTCGAATAAAGCAAACTAGCCCCGCTGGCCGCGACTTCGCTCACAAAAACATGGGTTCCCGCAGAAGCGGGTGCAGGCTGATATGAGCTAACCAACGTGGGGAAATTGGGAGAGTTTGTCGTGCCCGCGATGTGGACATTAAAATTCTGATCCACCGCTATTCCCGCGGTTACATCAGCGCCGCTTCCTCCAAGATAGGTAGCAAAGTCCAAAGCCGTGCCACCGGCGTTCAGCCGGGCGACAAATACATCGCTATTCGTCAGCCCGGTCGGGCAAGGGGAAGGGCTCACTGGACTGACCGGATTCGCAGGCGGCGTATCGACACATTTTTGAAATCCTGAACCCGCGCTTACTCCTGGAAAATCAACGGATGTGGTCGCCCCAGCCACATAGATTCTGGACGCCGAATCCACTGCAATTGCCGGACATCCTGGGGTGAATTGAGCCGTTGCTATACCCAACTGGGACTGCTCAATGGCGGAGCAGCTTTCGCTGCCGGTTCCACCAAGGTAAGTCGAATAGGTCAAGACCGGATCAATGATCAAAGCCCGGGTGTGATCGTAGGCGCCGATGTCGAATGCAACTTGATGATTTTCTCGCAGCACAAATTTTCCTGCGACCGCCCGGTGTTGGTTCCCCACATTCTGATACACACGCGGCGTTTGCAATTGGACCTCGCCAGGACCTACGGCAATGTTGAGGTCACCGGCCGCAGTAAGCTTGAGCCGGTTCGCGCCTTGGAATCGGAGGGCGATCTGATTTGGATCAGCCCCAGGCGAAACTTCAAAATCGTATTCCAGTTTTCCCTGACTGCCGTAATAGACAAGGTCAATTCCCGGATAAACATCGCGATACCGCACGCGCGCGAATTGAGGGATATTGCGATGCCATCGCGACGGATCGTTACCAATAAAATAATTGCTCTTGCCAGGGAGGTGATCCTGCGAATCAACAGCAGCAAGCCTGTTTGAATGGTCGAGCGACATCCGTACTACGGAATTCCGGTTGCCTGAGTCCCGTAATGCCAGCACAGCTCCGCTTCCAGCCAAATACAACCCATATCCGGCGCCTCGCGCCAGAAATTTGACCTGCGAATCAGTTTGCCCCTGGTTCGGCTCGAAACTTAGAGGCAATTGGCCATAGGCGATGATTTGCAGCGGAGCAGCGGGAGTATGTCGGGTCACGGCCTGACGCACTCGAGCAACGTCCAGCCGGATTAAGGCAGCTGCACCAATAACCATCAGTGCAAAAATCATTAAAATGCGCGAGGTCACAGCCCCCGCACTGCGGGAATTCAAATTCAAGAGCTCCTCCGAGTTTTCGACCTAATGGAGAGGAAGAAGGAAATAATGTGCAAGATACTCCGGCTCCGCGTAGAGAAGCGGAAATGCGTCCGCTGTCACCTGTGGTGAAAGTAAGTAACTACTTAAACATCTGACGGATAGCATGTCAAGATGGGTGGCCTTCGCGATTGGGCCGAATTGTGAGATGCAGACAACACGCGCCCGAGATGCCGTCCCACCAGGAATGACTGAGAAGTCGCCCAGCATTGCAATAATGTAAGAATCTGCGAAAGTGGACCGCAGCATCTGTATGTATTAATAGCTCGGGATTAATACGAGCCGCCTATGCCATTAACTTAAGGATTTCCGGGCATTTTCCGCTTGCAATGGGCACGCAAGTGGTTGAGTCTTGCATAGGAAATTGTGATTCGGCGATGCTCGTGGCCACTGTGTCACTAAGGCAATGGAGATGTTACAGGAACAGGAATCTAGCCAGTATCAATCGCAGGAAAGACGCATGATGCGCCGATTTTACATGCGCCTTCCCGCCTCGGTGAAATTTCCTTCCGAAACTGAATCCCGCGAAATAATGACGGAGACCCACAACGTAAGCGCCCGCGGAATTTTTTTCTACCTCGATCGGCCGGTCACTCATGGAGGATTGATAGAAGTCACGATGACCTTCCCGCCGAATATCACGCTGACCGATGCGGTGCGAGTACGGTTTGTCGCACGGATCGTTCGTATTGAGCAACCCCTGCCCGTTTCGCGCATTGGGGTCGCCGCAGTGATTGAAGAATATGAATTCCTACGAGCAAATTCGAACGACGAGTCCTCACCCGCTCTCGACAATTAATCTTCCAAATGGCTGCTCTGAATAATAAAGACAACTCCGCAATGGTCTTACTGCCGGAATTCGACAGCTAAGATCGTGCCTGGCTCGCCTGTTAGAATCACTCATTGCCCCCTATTGCCATGGACGCCGCTTTTCTCCGCAACTTTGCCATCATTGCTCATATTGATCATGGGAAATCTACGCTGGCGGATCGGTTACTGGAACTCACAGGGTCGTTGACGGCTCGCGAGATGCAGGCTCAAGTACTCGATTCGATGGACTTGGAACGCGAGCGCGGGATCACAATCAAAGCCCACGCAGTTCGAATGATGTACGACGCGAAGGATGGGAAGACTTATCAACTTAATCTGATTGATACTCCTGGGCACGTGGATTTTTCTTATGAAGTGTCGCGGTCGCTGGCGTCGTGCGAAGGCGCGTTGTTGATTGTGGATGCATCGCAAGGGGTCGAGGCGCAAACTCTTGCGAATTCTTATCTTGCAATCAATCATGGGCTCGAAATTATTCCTGTCATCAATAAGATTGACTTGCCCAGCGCTGACGTTGAGCGCACCAAGGAAATGATTGAAGGCGCCGTGGGCCTTGATACGACTGATGCCGTGCTGATCAGCGCCAAGACTGGGCAAGGCGTGCCGGACGTTCTTGAAGCGATTGTGAAGCGCATCCCGCCGCCAAAGGGCAATCCGGACAGCCGTTTGCAGGCATTGATTTTTGATTCCTGGTTCGATCCGTATCGCGGCGTGATTGTTCTCACCCGCGTTTTTCAAGGGACTCTTCGCAAGGGACAAAAGATCCGCTTGATGTGGAACGGCAAGGTGCTGGACGTTGAGACCCTTGGAGTGCTCACTCCAAAGCCGGTCGAGATTGACGAGCTCCGCGCAGGCGAAGTTGGCTTCCTGATTGCCAACATCAAGAATGTTGCTGATACGAAGATTGGCGACACCATCACCGAAGAAAATAATCCCGCGTTTGAGCCGTTGCCCGGATTCGAAGAGATCAAGCCCATGGTCTTTGCCGGACTCTATACGGTGGACGCGCATCAGCATACGCAATTGCGCGAGGCGCTCGACAAGCTTCGGCTTAACGATTCATCGTTCTTCTTCGAACCGGAGAGTTCGGTTGCCCTCGGCTTCGGCTTCCGCTGCGGATTTCTCGGCCTGCTGCACATGGAGATTATTCAGGAACGCCTGGAGCGCGAATTTAATCTCGAACTCATTACTACCGCGCCGGGCGTCCGTTACAAAATCACCAAGACCGACGGAGAAGTTGTCGAAGTGGATAATCCGTTTCGCTGGCTGTCTCCGAGCGAGATCGCCAAAGTTGAAGAGCCGGTGATTCTGGCGACGATTCTGACCAACGAAGAATATGTTGGCGGAATTCTCAAACTCGTCGAAGAGAAACGCGGGAAACAGAAAACTTTCGAGTACGTCAGCTCGTCGCGGGTCATGCTTCATTACGAATTGCCGCTAAACGAAGTCGTTCTCGATTTTTACGACCGCCTGAAATCCGTTTCTCGCGGATACGCTTCTCTCGACTACCATCTCGCCGGATATTGGGAATCGCCGATGGTAAAGCTCGACATCCTCGTCGCAGGCGAGCCGGTGGACGCCCTTTCCATCATCGTTCATCGCGACTTTGCATATGAACGCGGCAAAGCATTGGTCTCGAAGATGCACGAATTAATCCCTCGCCAAATGTTTGAAGTCGCAATTCAAGCTTCCATCGGAGCAAAAATCATCGCCCGCGAAACTGTCCACGCCATGCGCAAAAACGTGATCGCCAAATGCTACGGCGGAGATATCTCCCGAAAGCGCAAGCTCCTCGAAAAGCAAAAAGAAGGCAAGAAGCGAATGAAGCGCATCGGACGGGTGGACATTCCGCAAGAAGCGTTTTTAGCGGTACTGAAGGTTGGCGAAGGGGAATAGTTCCGGAGACCACTGACCATTTTGTAACTTATCAGTTGTCGTTTAATCCGTATTCGCGTGTGTGTAGGCGTTCCTTCCAAGTTGACTCAAGCTGTGTAGTTTCGGCCGGATCCATATCTGGCGATGTCCGTTCGAGAATTGTGAATGTAAAGTCACGCGGATCCAGCTCTCGCAGCTTTTTATTTCCCCCATGACCCGAGGCTGCGTAGTTCTTCCACCGTCCTAGGATATTCTCCACGCCACAAGCTGAGCCGACGTACCCCTTGCCGACCTTAGCGTCAAAGATGTAATAAACTCCGCGCCATTGCCCCAGAACGGTTTGCCACTTTAGTGGCAACATCCCTAATGCCGCCCAAGTGAGCGAAAGCTCCTGCCACGGAGGTATGTCCTTATCAAGCACCCTTTCCTCGTGAATGGGTGAATGGGAAAATCGTTGGTTCTCGCCCATCGCCACCACAGGCGACCGGAAGGCCACTTTACTACTAGACGACCTTTCCATTCTGCGAACGTGTCCATGAGTTCGAGGTCGAACCATAGGGCTGTTTCGCGATTTTTGATACCTCCCAAACCAAATGGTTTCATCTCTAGATTCTCGGGAATGGCCCAGTACCCCTCGCTCGTAATCGGTCGCCAGCCCCCGCGCCGATAAATTCCAACGAACAAGGCTTTCTCGTCGTCTTGGGCAAGGAATGAGGCCACAATCTCAGCCTTCATCATCGCTTTCTCTGCGTCAGGGTTCTGCTCTTGCTGGTAAGCATTAAAAACTTGCGGCCTCTCGGCAGCAAGCCACGGCAAGAGCTTTCGTAACGCGTTTTGCTCTGGCCTATGGCGTAACACCATGACCTTATCTAGATCGAAACCCTCTTTTGTAAGTAGGTCCTTAAGGTCCATAATTCAACCACGCCGCAACGTATAGTAACCTATTGATCCCGCCTTCGGGTCCGGTCGTTTTTTTCCCGAAAGCGGATTCGACAGCACGCTACCCAGGTTCGGTCACGTTCAGACGTTTGACATTTGTGAAGTGGCGCTTGTTGAGAGTCGGGTTCCACCTTTCCCTTACAATCGAGTTGCGAGATATCGTCTTGAGGTCGTGCTTTTTCAAAGCGACCACGTCCCGCTAGTTCCGAATCTTCTCTCGCGCGACAAGTTTGCTTGTGTGCCGGAAGCTCCTGTTTAACATGGAGAACATCATGCAGAATTCTCCACCAGTCAGTGCAGCAAGTGCATTTCTATTATTTGCGCTGTTTTTCGCAACCCTCTGGTGCACAATCGGTTTTGTGCTCAGTCGTGTGAGTGGTTGGGCTCTGCTTGCTAGACGCTTCCGCGCCGACTCCAGCTTCCCAGGACAGACTTGGGGGTGGCAGAGCGCGAGAATGAGATGGGGCTGCAACTACAACCATTGTCTTACCTTCGGCTCCGATGCGTCCGGTCTGTATATGTCCATCATGTTTCTGTGGAGGATCGGGTCGCCACCATTGCTCATTCCGTGGGCAGAAGTGACGGTATGGAAACGGCGAAAAATTCTCTTCTTTCGATTTGTCGAATTGCGACTCGGGACAGAAGAGCAGGTGCCGCTTCTTCTGCGGGCAAACTTGGCAGACTCCCTTCGATCCGCAGCCGGATCGAGTTGGCCCGTCGAACCGGTTTCCTGAAGGAGCGCGACGTGCATGCTCTTCTTGGTCAGAGCGATCTCCGCCTGACTCATTCTGGCGCCCTGCGGGGCGTGTTCTTTACTGACAATCCAACCCAGAGCTTGCGCTCTGGGCTGAGGTATGCCGCTCCTCCGGAGCTAGATTCCAGCTGTCTGACAGAATGATTTCTGGGGTGGCTTCAGCAAGTGCCATGCTTCCTGATATTGGTAATACTTCGAATCTTGTTTGTCTGGAGTGAGCAATATTCCGAGGTTGACTATGATCCTCGGGATGATGAACCACACGTCGAGTGGGATAACATGCACGGCGGCAAAATCGAAAGAGCCGGGTTTATAGGCGCGGCTCATTGAGGCGCGCAAGTTGCATCTGAATCCCTTCTGGTAGCGTGAGCCGGTGGATTTGACCTGGATGCGCAAGCACGAGGCGCCGCTTTCAACGATGAAGTCGTAGGCGGCGGAGTCGCCATAAGGTTTGCTTACCTGAAGACCCTCGCGGGAGGCGCGGGCCATGAACAGCATCTCGACCCACTCGCCGCGCTGCTTGCAGTTCTTGAAATTGAATTGCTGATGTTTCGTAGATTGACCCCGCAGATTGCCGGAAAAGATTGGCCCAAAAACACGAAAGGCACGGCTATAGCCGTGCCTTGCTTGAATAGTTACAAGCTATATCTAGAATAGCAAATCGCAGGGGGTAAATGCGCCACGTTTTGGAACTTTATTTTCGTCAGCGAATCATGGGGTTAGCGCGAAAACGGCTCGGAATGGGGCTTGACAAGATTCTGTCCGAACTGGTTCTGTGGGAGCTAAAGCGAGGATAAGCTCCTGGTAACTTGACCCGAGTAGTTAAGGGCGCGATACTGTGTTTGTCGCGGGGTGCTGTTTGCCCGTTTTGAGAGGCCTCGAAATTTCGGCTTGGTCATCCCCCATTATTCCTCCCGTGGCAAGAGGTTCTCGTCGAGAGGCGATTCAAGCTACTCTTCCGCGATTACATAGAGTTCAGACTGGGCCGCGAAGAGCAAATTCCCTTCTCGATTGATGCAAGGTTTGCAGAGCGGCTGCAAACCGCCGCCGGAATAAATTGGCCCACGCGACCGAAATCACTCGGTGCCACCGAGTAGGCTGCCCTCAAGAATGTGCAAATCTCTGAGGTTGCTTTAATCTTGGCGAATCGTTGAAATGGCGAAAAACCTGAGAAACTGCGACGCTAACCCCATGTAAACGCGATGCTTGTTGACAATATTGTTAACTTGTTTTTTTGGAAAGATAACTAGAATGTTCACCCAAAATGCAACATGTCCAAGCTTCCACAGTGTTTTCCACAGGGTGAGATTAGCAAAACAACGCCTTGGGATTTGCGGGGCGCTAATCTGGTGAGCCCATTCCGGCGACCAGGGATTCAAAGCGGGTGGAATTCTTCAGGAAGGCCATTTTTATTCTTCCGGTCGGGCCATTTCGCTGTTTCGCGATGATAATTTCCGCCACGCCTTCAAGCTCGGCATCGTCTGGCTTATAAACCTCTTCGCGGAAAATGAAGGCAACTACATCGGCGTCCTGTTCGATTGATCCTGATTCGCGCAGGTCGGCGAGTTGAGGACGGTGATCGCCGCCCCGGCTTTCTGGAGCACGGCTTAACTGAGACAGGGCTACGACCGGGACTTTTAGTTCTTTCGCCAGCCCTTTCAGGCCACGCGAGATTGCCGAGACTTCCTGGGTGCGGTTTTCGTAGCGGCGTCCGCCGCCGGACATGAGTTGGAGATAATCCACAATGATCAAATCGAGCTTTCCCTGGGATTGCTGCAATCGTCTTGACTTGGCGCGCATTTCGCTGAGGGAAATTCCGGGCGTGTCGTCAATAAAAATCGGCGCCTGGGCAAGTTGTTCCATTGCGTCAACCACTTTGGACATGTCCTCGCGCCACAGCGAGCCGGTACGCATTTTATGAGAATCAACCTTTGCCTTCGAGCACAGTAGCCTTAGCAGTAAGGCCTCGCGCGACATTTCGAGCGAAAACATTCCCACCACTTTTTGATCTTCGATGGCGGTGTTCTCTGCAATGTTCATTGCGAACGCGGTCTTTCCCATGGACGGGCGGGCCGCGATAATGATCAGATCTGATTTCTGAAAACCGCTGGTCATCTCGTCGAGATCGGTGTAGTGCGTGGCCAGCCCGGTGATGCGCTGACCGCGCTGGAGCAACGCGTCAACAGAACCGAAAGATTCCTTGACGATTTCCTGGATGCCCATGAATCCGCGGCCGATGCGCTTTTCAGAAAGCTGAAAAATCGCGGCTTCGGCGTCGTTGAGAATTTCTTCAGCGGGATCGCTCTGATCGGCGGCTCGGGTGATCGCGGCATTCGCGGCATGAATGAGTCCGCGCAGGAGGGCCTTATCGCGAACGATCTTGATGTAGTGCTCAATACTTGGACGGTCGGGAACCCCATCCATCAAACTCGAAATGTAGCCGACGTCGCCGATGCTCTCGAGTTCTTTGCTGCGTCTCAACTCTTCGATGAGAGTAATGAAATCCGCGGGGCGCGACGACTCCATCAACTCCATAATTCGCGTATAAATGCGGCGATGAGAATCGAGCGAAAAATCTTCCGGACGAAGATGTTCGGCAGCTTCGTTATAGGCAAAATTGTCGAGGAGGATAGCTCCTAAGATGGATCGTTCAGCCTCGACATTTGCGGGCAGGCCGCCTACAAGGGGATAATCTGAGATTGCCATCGTGAACGCTACTTTGCCAGCATGCCTAAATTATGACAATAGGCGAATAAAAAACAAAAGCCTGATTATGCGGAAGAACGGATGGAAAATGCTCCCCCTCAACCTTCAGAGCCCAAAACTTATTTACTGAATCAATCTGGTTAATACATCTTAGGGTTCGCCAGCGAGAACGCAACAACAAGCCCGAAGAAATGTGTGCACAAACACAGATTTCTGTGGAAGGCGTTTGAAAACAGGGATTAGATAAGAGGGCTATATCCTCAGTGTTCGGGGTAACTCCAACTTCCCGGAGTCTAGACAAGTTTGCAATCAGCCGTCAGCGTAAACGCGGTCGGCTGACCGTTCTCGTTTCTTTCAGGTGATCATTTACAATAACCAATTCCTTTCAACCCAGGGATCTTTAACTATGCATCGCTGGTCACGATTGTTTATCCCTACTCTTCGAGAGGCGCCGGCCGACGCTGAAGTCGCCAGCCACAAGTTTCTGGTGCGGGCGGGATACATTCGCCAACTTGCTGCCGGAATTTATTCCTATCTTTTTCTGGGGCAGCGGTCCTTCAACAAGATCGTTGCCATTGTCCGCGAGGAAATGGACAAGATCGGGCAGGAATTTTGCTTGCCCGCACTGCATCCTCGCGAAATTTGGGAAGCCAGCGGAAGATGGGCGGTGATGGGAGACAACTTGTTTCGCCTCAAAGACCGCAAGGGCGCCGATCTGTGCCTGGGGATGACCGAAGAAGAGGTCATGACTGAGATTGCAAGAAAAGAGCTGCGCAGCTACAAGCAACTTCCGCAGATCTGGTACCAGATTGCACCAAAGTTCCGCGACGAACCCCGTCCAAAGTCGGGATTGCTTCGAATCCGCCAGTTCCTAATGAAAGATTCGTATTCGTTCGACATTGACGCTGCTGGGCTCGACACCTCTTATCAAAAACATCGTGAAGCCTACTGCCGGATTTTTGATCGGTGCGGGTTGAAGTATATGGTGATCGAGGCCCATTCGGGAGCAATGGGCGGCTCGCAATCAGAAGAATTTATGGTGCGGACGCCGGCGGGGGAAGATCAGGTCGTAAGCTGCGATTCATGCAACTATGCTGCGAATTTGGAGAAAGCAACATCGAAGCTTGATGCGGTGCAAGACCTTGCTTCGGAGGGTGATGGAAATCCTGTGGAAGTGCACACACCGGGACAGAAGACGATCGAGGACGTGGCGCGTTTTCTGGGAGTTTCCCCGAAGAACAAAATTAAGACGCTGGCCTTCATGGCGACCGAGAAGGATGCGAAGAGCGGAAAATCAAAGCTCCGCGCGGTTGTCCTGCTGATGCGCGGGGATCATCAGATGAATGAAGCCAAGATGTCCTCTGCCTTGGCTGGAAGAGAAACCCGTCCGATGGAAGCCGCGGAGATCGAACAGCTTTTCCATTCTCCCGCAGGATTTCTGGGTCCGATTGGAATTCAGTGGGCGAAAGATTTGAAGAGTACGGATGGCCCGATTTTAATTGTTGATGAGGCGCTGAAAGGACGCACCAACCTCATCTCGGGGGCCAATAAGGAGGATTATCACCTCAAGAACGTCACGCCGGGCGGCAACTTTCAACCAACCGCCTACGCCGATCTGCGGAACGTGAATGCCGGCGAAGCCTGCCCGAATTGCGGCTCTCCGCTTCGCATAGACACTGCGGTCGAGGTAGGCCACATTTTCAAGCTTGGATACAAATATTCCGAGTCCATGGGCGCGCGCGTACTCGACAAGAACGGTAAAGAAGTAACTCCAATCATGGGAAGCTATGGAATTGGCATTGAGCGCATTTTGACCGCTGCGGTCGAGCAGAGCAATGACGAGAATGGTTTCTGGCTGCCCCCGCAGATTGCGCCCTTTGAAATTGTGGTTACCCCGACCAATGTGTCCGATGAAAAGCTGTTGAACACCGCAAGCGATATTGCGGACCGTTTGAAAGCCGCCGGTTACGACGTGTTACTCGATGATCGCGACGAGCGTCCGGGAGTGAAATTCAAGGATGCCGACCTGGTTGGCATTCCATACCGAGTCACTGTGGGAAAGAAGGTTACCGAAGGCACCGTAGAGGTTGTTCTGCGCTCGACACGCCAAATACAGGATGCTAGCATCGGCGCTATAACGGAATATTTTCAACAGCAGTTGCGGCCCGCGCACTGAAAGTACTTGTTGGCGTGGCGTCCGTTTGCGGAGCGGATATGGGAACTATCAAATTACTTTTCGGCATATTCTTAATTGGCGCTTCGATCTATATGGGAATTGAACTGGTTCCACCTTATTACTCAAACTACGAATTCCAGGACGCCATAAAAGCTGAAGCACTTGACAGCACCTATACCCCGAAGACTGAGGCGGATATTCAGGCTTCGGTTTTGAAAATTGCGCAAGGGTATAGCATCCCGCTGACTTTGGATGGAATAAAGGTCGAGCGTGCTGGAGAACAAGGGAGAAGCGTCATCACCATAGACGCGCCTTATATTGTCCACTTGGATGTTCCGGGTTATCCTATTGATCTGCATTTCGATCCCAACACTCAAAACAAGAGTCCTTTCTAATTCCTCTTCCTGATTTAGAATAATCACAGTTGCTGCCTTGAGTCTTAGCGTTTCTTAAAGATTCGCGCTGCTTTGAATTGGCTCGTGAGCGGCAAAGGGCGTTTCGGGCAGTGCCAGTTCCCTTTTCAAAGTGGCTATTAAACTTAGGTTCCCGAAAAAGAAAAGACGCGGAAAAAACGGACGGCTTTTTTTTTCTGACGATCCCGTTATTAGAGTTGCGCTTTTCATATTCGTAATCCTCGCTGTGGCTATCAGCGGTTTCTTTTCGTATTACTACGTAAAGTATGACCGCATTATTACCCGCCGTTTTAAGGGTGAAGTCTTCAGCAATTCCGCGGAAATTTATGCCATACCCTCGCGGCTTTATCTCGGTGAAAAGATCGAGCCGCGGGAAATAGCAGCGCAATTGCGAGAGGCCGGCTACTCGGACAAGAGCGGGAAATCGGCAACTGGAAACTATCGCCTGTTGAGCGGTGGTATCGAAGTTGAGCCTGGCGCGGAGTCTTACCACAGTCCGGAGAAAGCGACCATCCACATCAGCGATGGCAAGATAGAGAGTATTGCGGGACAATCTGGGGAACTCGAAGCGTACGAGCTTGAGCCGCAGTTGATCACATCGCTGTTTGACGCCGAGCAGCGATCAAAACGCCAGGTTGTGAAGTATGGCGACATCCCAAAAGTGATGGTGGACGCAGTTCTTGCCATTGAAGACCGTCGTTTCTTTGAGCACAGTGGAGTGAATTTCGTCCGCATGACGGAGGCGACGTTCATTGACGTGACCCGCCAACTGGGTTTGACGCATCAGCGTTTCGACCAGGGTGGCTCAACACTCACCATGCAGCTTTCGCGTGGCTTTTTTCTTTCACCGGAAAAAACCATCCGGCGGAAGCTCATCGAGATGCTCATCGCCGAGGAAATGGAACAGAAGTTCACCAAGCAGAAAATTTTTGAGATTTATGCGAACTGGGTTCCATTGGGCCAGCGCGGTTCTTTCGCAATAAGCGGCCTTGCCGAGGCTTCGCAGGCGTATTTCAACAAAGATCTCAAGGACCTGACGCTCCCCGAAGCCGCCCTGTTGGCAGGAATCATTCAACGGCCGAGTTACCTTTCACCCTACCGCCATCCGGAGCGAGCTCTGGAGCGCAGAAATCTCGTGCTGGACAGCATGGTTGAAACTCATGCCATTACCAAGGAACAAGCCGAGCGCGCGAAAGCCAGCCCATTGAAATTGGCTCCGCCAAACGTGGAGGCCAGCGATGCCCCCTACTTTGTTGATCTGGTCCGCGACACACTCATCGGTAAGATGAACGAACGCGAATTGAATGATGAGTCTTACCGCATATACACCACGCTTGACCCCAATCTTCAGAACGTCGCTGCGCAAGCGGTTGATGCTGGGATGAAACTGGTGGATGAGCAAGTCAAGAAGCGGCGCACCAAGCGAGTGAGAATCGGCAGAAACAAGTATGAGACCAAGATTGAACCTGGCCCTGAAGCGCAAGTGGCCCTAATCGCGATGGATCCTCATACGGGAGAAGTGCTGGCGCTGGTGGGGGGTCGGAATTACGCATTCAGTCAGTTGGATCACGCTGTTTCGAAGCGTCCCACTGGATCCATCTTTAAGCCATTCGTTTATGCCGCGGCGATCAACAGCGCGCTAAATGGCACGACTCCCCCTTTCACTCCTGCGTCCATCGTGGTTGATCAACCCAGCACGTTCGCGTACGGCGATCAAATATACGAGCCGCGAAATTACAAAGAGGAATACCACGGAGAAGTCACCGCACGATATGCGCTGGCGATGTCTTTGAACAATGCCACCGTCCAGGTTGCACAACAAGTGGGCTACGACAAAGTGGCTGATCTGGCGAAGGCCGCGGGCATAACGTCCGTAAAGCCGACCCCCGCGATGGCGCTCGGCGCTTACGATGCGACGCCGCTGGATATGGCGGCGGCCTACACGGTTTTTGCGAATGGCGGCACGCGGATTTCTCCGGTAATGGTGAATTCGGTGCGCAACTCCACGGGTGACATTGTCATGAATTTCCAGGCGGAGAAACGGCCGGTTCTTGATCCACGAGTGGCGTTCGTAATGACCGACATGATGGCCGGAGTTTTGAACTTTGGGACCGGATTTGACGTGCGCGGCCGCTACGCCTTCAATGCTCCCGCCGCGGGGAAGACAGGAACTTCGCACGATGGATGGTTCGCGGGCTATACGAGCAATCTGCTCTGTATTGTGTGGGTAGGCTATGACGACTACAGCGACATTCGCCTGAGCGGCGCACAAACCGCGCTTCCTATCTGGGCGGAATTCATGAAGAAGGCAACCGCTTTGCCTCAATATGCCGACGTGAAGCCCTTCACCCAGCCGAGCGGTGTGGTGGATGTTCAACTCGACAAGACAACGAACCTACTCGCAACGCCCGCGTGCCCTCAAACGTACACCGCCGCTTTCATTGCCGGGACGGAACCTAACACGAACTGTGACCAAGCCGGCGTTCACGGATTCTTTTCGAAGATATTTGGCTTAGGCAACGACAAGGCGCTTCCTCCGCCGAATCAGGGGAATGGCGCTGTAGCAGCCGATCCGAACTCGGCAGGTATTGACCAGTCCAAAAAGAAAAAAGGGTTGCTGGGCAAAATTACGGGTATCTTTAAGGACGACAAAGCGGCTGACCCTCCGCCCAAAACGCCTGGCGGCAACGACGCCAGTCCTCATTGACCGAAAGATTTGGTTTCGTCGCGGTTAGGAATCGCAGCGATAGGTTCAGCCTCGGATGTCTAGAGGTGAGTTATGCGTCGTGGATACTGGCGGTTGTTTCTCTTCCTTTTCGTCCTAATAGGAGTAATTTTCATCGCGGGAAAGTTGCTAGCCGAGAGTCCCACGTCTGAGCAGGTTCAAATCGCTCCTCCCGGCCACGGGACTCCTTTAGCGTCCGCGTCTGCAGAAGAATTGGAACGGTCTGCTGATCTGATGCGCGCGAGAAAATCCTACCTCGATGCTGTGGACTACTACAAAGCCGCGATTGCAAAGAGCCCCGCGTCTTCGGTTTCTCGGCTCTATAACAAAACGGGCATTGTGGAATTGGAGTTACAGAGATATCGAGACGCGGGAAAGGACTTCAACCACGCCATTAAAGCCGACCGGCAGTCGGCCGATGCTTATAACAACCTCGGTGTCGTCTATTATTTAGAAAAGAAGAACGGTAGAGCGCTTAAGGAATACAAAAAGGCTATTCAACTGAGCGGCAGTTCCGCATCCTTTTACAGCAATCTCGCAGCGGCATACTTTTCGCGCAAGGAATTCGAAGCAGCCACCGTCGCGTATGCCAAAGCCCTGCAACTTGATCCCGAGATTTTTGAGCACACTTCAGTAAACGGGGTGGCGGGCCGGATTTCTTCGCCACAAGACCAGGCACATTACGATTACGTGGTGGCAGGCTTGTATTCCAAAATGGGTAATATCACTCGCTCTCTGGAGTACCTGCGTCGTTCTATGGAAGAAGGATACAAAGGAGTTCAGGGCGTCTACAAAGATCCTGAGTTCGCCGCTTTGAGGAGCGATGCGCGCTTCACGGCTTTGATGGCGTCGCGGCCGGCTGCGATTCCCGAGTAAGGCCAGGTATCAACTTTCGACTGGCAACTGCGAACTGAACTTTTTAGAGGTCGAAATAATATTGCAGAACTTTTTGCGTGACTTTGGGTTCAATTCAACAACTGCTCCTGAAAACACAGGGTGAGTAAGGAGATAAAATCCGCCGGCTTGGATGCAGAAATGCTAAACGGCTGGCGGATTTGATTCGCCTACCGCCTTTTCGTACTTCGCTGCCCGATATATTTCTCGAACACTTGCTTCCACTTTCCCTGCGCTTTGAGGATGTATTCCACCGCGTCACGCAGTGCTCCGTCTCCACCTGAATGTGGAGTGACGTAATGGGCATCTTCTTTGACCTCATCGCGGGCATTTGCGACTGCGATTGCCAAGCCGCAATTGTGCATGACCGGAAGGTCAATCACATCGTCGCCGACAAACGCGGCCTCCGAGGCTTTTATTCCCGCACGTTTGACGATCTCTTCAAAGACCGTCAGCTTGTCCTGAATTCCCTGATAGACGAATTCCAGTTTCAAATCGCGGGCGCGTAATGCGACGGTTTCAGAGATGCGTTTTGTAATAAGGCCGGTCTTGATTCCGGCCAGCCGCGCCAGAGAGATAGAAGTTCCATCATGCGCGTGGAATCCCTTTGCCTCGATGTAGGATTCGCTTTGTAATCCAAACCCGCCTTGGCCACCATGTTTAGCAGCATGTTGTTGGGTGGTTTGTTGAATTCCCGGAGGAGCCGGAAAGATATACAGTTTGCCGTCAGTCAGGACGCCATCCACATCGAAGAGAAGGAGTTTAATTTTTCTTGCGCGCTTCTTGGACATGGCGGGATTCTAGCACCCGACGAGAATCACGGTGGGGGCGGTTTCTCCCCAACTGCCGGCGGGGCGATCCGTAGCATGGGATCTCAGCGCCACGGCGATATATCGCGGACATCGACAGTATTACATCAATTGTGATAGATAACGTGCTATCATAATTGAATTTAACTTTGCAGGGGAATGATCTACCTATGGCTGAACCTCGCGCCAACGAATATCAGAACACAACCGTTCGCATTCCAAGACGCGTTTACGATCAGACCAAGATAGCGATCCAAAGATCGGAGGCGGCTTCCAGTTTCAATGAGTTTGTGGTGCAGGCGATCAAAGAGAAACTGCATACGCTTACCGATTCTGAAATTGACGCCGCGTTCGGCGGGATGGCGAGCGACCCGGATTATCAGCGCGACTCGGTCGCTTTGGCCGAAGAGTTCGAACTAAGCGACGGGGAAGCCTGGCGTGCCACAGAAAATGTTAAGACCAAAGCCCGGCCTTCCAAAACCCGCTCGCGGTGATGTGTTCAGTGCCCGCCTCGATCCAACCGAGGGCAGCGAACAGGCGGGCACGCGGCCCGTGGTAGTGTTCAGCAGGGATTCCATCAATGCCAACAGCCCGGTGGTGGTCGTGATTCCCATGACCGATGCGTCCAACGTGAAGCGCATTTATCCGAGCCACACCCACCTGTCAAAAGGTTCGGGCGGCCTGAAAACAGACAGCGTCGCCAAAGCCGAACAGATTCGGGCGATTCAGGTATTGCGGTTGGTGGGGTACTATGGCCGGCTGGATAAGGCTGCGATGGACCGGATTGAAGAGGCGGTCAGGATCACGCTGGCGCTGGGGTAGCCGACAGAAAGATGTTCGCCTAGCCTAGCATCGCAGCCTCGGTGGTATCCTCGCCTCCTGTCGGGCGAAGCGTAGCTACGCGACTGTTGAGCCGCTGCGCTCACCCCCAGACGAGGACGCTTGGAGCTTCGTGTTTCGTGGAAATCCGCTAAGGCTGCCAAGGCGAACATTTTACGAAGCCGCGAATTCAATTTAAAATAACCGTGATGTCCCTTTCTTCTCCGATTTCGCTTCCCTCCCCGCTCGATTGGGCTCACCCGCTCGTTGGCGACTGGTTCGTTGCTCGCTTCGGTACCGCTACCGAGCCTCAGGAACAGGGATGGCCGCACATTATTGCTGGACGGACTACGCTGATTTCAGCGCCCACCGGATCCGGGAAAACTCTCGCTGCGTTCCTCGCTTGCATTGATCGTCTCGTTCGCAAGGCCTTGGCCGGCGATTTACAGGATCGTACAGAAGTGCTCTACATTTCTCCGCTCAAAGCTCTCGGCAATGACATTCAAAAGAATCTTGAGGGTCCGCTGGGCGAAATTCTCCAGATGGCTGGCGAGCGCGGCCTGTTGATGCCACAGATTCGCACTGCCGTTCGCACCGGCGATACCCTCATGCCCGAACGCCGCGCGATGCTGAAACGGCCCCCACATATCCTGGTCACCACGCCGGAGTCGCTTTACATTCTGCTGACCGCCGAAAAAAGCCGGGCCATCCTGCGCGACGTTGAAACCGTAATCGTGGACGAAATCCACGCCGTCGCCGATGACAAGCGCGGCGCGCATTTAACGCTTTCATTAGAGCGGCTCGAAGCTCTCACCAAACGTCCGTTAATTCGCATCGGGCTCTCGGCCACTCAAAAGCCGATCGAAGAAATCGCCCATTTCCTCACGGGTAATTCCCGTCCCGCTCCCGTCATCGTGAACGTTGGCCACAAACGTAAGCTCGACCTCGCCATCGAAGTTCCCGGCAGCGAATTGGGAGCGATCGCGACCAACGAAATGTGGGATGAGATCTACAACCGGCTTGTCGAACTCGTGGAGCAGC
This sequence comes from uncultured Acidobacteriaceae bacterium, assembly GCA_963720075.1. Lineage (GTDB taxonomy): Bacteria > Acidobacteriota > Terriglobia > Terriglobales > Acidobacteriaceae > PALSA-188. The sequence continues at coordinate 996,297 of CAVREG010000019.1, forward strand.
ATCGCTCGACTCTGGTTTTCGTCAACACGCGCCGCCTCGCCGAACGCCTCTCGCACCATCTTGCTGAACGGATCGGTGAAGACAAAGTTGCCGCTCACCACGGAAGCCTGTCTCGCAAGTTGCGCCTTGCCGCCGAGAACAAACTCAAAGAGGGCAAAGTTAAGGTGCTCGTCGCGACCGCGTCGCTGGAACTCGGGATTGATATCGGCACGGTTGATCTCGTTGTCCAAATTAGTTCTCCGCGGGCGATCGCCGTCGCATTGCAGCGCGTTGGCCGCTCCGGACACTGGCGAGGTGCGATTCCGAAAGGGCGCTTTTTCGCCACGACGCGCGATGAGCTTCAGGAATGTGCCGCGCTGGTGCGAGCTATCAAGCACGGCGATTTAGATCGCATTATCATTCCCGACTCGCCCCTGGATATTTTGGCACAGCAGATCGTCGCGGCTTGTGCGTCCGGCAGTGATGATGTGGCGCGGACACTCTTGTCCGCGTCGAACGGAAGCGACAGTTGCGCTGCGAGTACGAGCGACGAACGATTATCAGAATCTATCGGCGCGCGGGCAGAAGTGCCCGCGCCACACGAGCACGGATGGGACGAAGACGAACTCTTCGCGCTTGTTCGGCGTGCGTATCCCTATAGAAATCTTTCTCGGGAAATCTACGATTCCGTTCTCGAAATGCTTTCTGAAGGCATGGCAGCCCGACGTGGCCGCTACGGAGCGTACCTTCATCGGGATCGCGTGAATGGCAAGCTGCGAGCGCGGCGCGGCGCGCGTCTCGCCGCCATCACCAGCGGCGGCGCGATTCCCGAGACGGCGCTGTTTACGGTTGTTCTGGAACCGGAGGGAACCGTCGTAGGCACTCTCGACGAAGATTTTGCCGTGGAGAGCAATGCCGGCGACATCATGCTTTTGGGCAACAGTTCATGGCGCATCCGCCGCGTCGAAGGAAAATCCGGACGGGTCATCGTCGAAGACGCGCATGGCGCGCCGCCCACTGTTCCATTCTGGCGCGGTGAGGCTCCTGCGCGCACCGAAGAATTATCTTTGCACGTCGCTGATTTCCGCCGACAGATCAGCGAGATGCTGCCCCACACTTCGCCTATCGCGCTTTCTCCAAGTCAGCCGGAAGTTGCCGCGACCGTAGCCTGGTTAAAAGAAGAATGCGGACTCGATGAATCCGGCTCCGAGCAGGCCATTCAATATGTGCTCGAAGGGCGTGCGGTGTTGGGCACGGTTCCCACGCAAGACAACGTAATCGCGGAGCGATTCTTTGACGAAAGCGGCGGAATGCAATTAGTGATCCATGCGCCTTTTGGCGGTCGCATTAATAAAGCGTGGGGACTGGCTCTGCGCAAGCGTTTCTGCCGTAGCTTTAATTTCGAACTGCAAGCCGCCGCCACCGACAATGGACTTAACATCGCGCTCGCCGAGCAGCACAGTTTTCCTTTGGCTGACGTTTTCCATTTCCTTAACGCTGAGACCGTGCAGGAAGTGTTGATACAAGCCGCGTGTACATCTCCGATATTTGCAACGCGCTGGCGATGGGATGCGAATCGGTCGCTGGCCCTGCTTCGTTTCCAGGGCGGCAAGAAAGTTCCGCCGCAAATCCAGCGCATGCGAGCCGACGACCTGCTCGCCTCTGTTTTTCCTGATGTAGCCGCGTGCCAGGAAAATATTGTCGGGGATATTCAGATTCCGGATCATCCCCTCGTGAACGAAGTGATGAAGGATGTTCTTCACGAGGCAATGGACATTGATGGCCTGAAGAATTTACTCAGCGGCATGGCGGATGGACGAATCCGATGCGTGGCCGTTGACACGCCGGTGCCATCGCAGTTCTCTCACGAAATTCTGAATGCGAATCCCTATGCATATTTAGACGATGCTCCGCTTGAGGAAAGACGCGCGCGCGCGGTCGAGATGCGGAGAATTCTTCCGGAATCGGTGCTGGAGGAAGTCGGCAAACTCGATCCGGCGGCGATCGCGAAAGTGCGCGAAGAAGCGTGGCCGGATGTTCGTGATGCGGACGAATTGCATGACGTGTTGCATACGTTGATTGCACTGCCCAAGAACCACGTAGGGGCGGGCGCCCTCGTCCGCACGGCTGAGCAAGGCTCAGCGCTGGATTCTGGCGAGCTTGCACTCGCCCCCAAGGACGGGCGCGTCCGGGGCTACGTGACCGACGCTCATTCTCAATCTCAATGGCAGATGTATTTCCAATATTTGCTGGAGCAGGGGCGCGTTACAACAGCTATCGCCGCAGGGCGCGGATATTGGGTTACGGCGGAACGCGCAAAGTCGTTCAGCCTGCTTTTTCCCGATGCGAAGTTGACGCCGCAGCCTGCCGAAATTGATGGGCCACTTGCCTCCCGCGAAGATGCGTTGCTTGCGCTCGTCACCGGATGGATGTCGCACATCGGTCCAGTCACGGCGAATGAGCTTTCGGCATTGATCGGGCTTTCTTCTTCCGAAATCGAACAAGCATTGCTTCGCATGGAGGCCAGTGGCGCGATTCTTCGCGGAAAGTTCACTGATAATGCATCGCGGGCGGGGATGTCGGCGTCACACGTGCCGGAACTCGAATGGTGTGACCGCCGCTTGCTGGCTCGCATTCACCGCCTCACCGTCGCGACGCTTCGCAAGCAAATCGAGCCGGTTACTTCCGCGCAATTCATGCGCTGGCTGCTGCGCTGGCAGCATCTTGCCTCAGGTTCGCAAATGCAAGGCGAACGCGCGACCCTCGAAGTGCTGCGGCAGTTGCAGGGATTCGAAATCCCGGCGAATGCTTGGGAACGCCACGTGCTCGCAAGGCGCGTTGCGAACTACGATCCGAAATGGCTCGATCAGCTCTGCCTGACGGGCGCCGTGGGATGGGGACGTCTTTCTCCCCATCCGGCGACGATTGATTATGGGGCCGAACCAAAATCGAACACGGATTCTTCGGATGCTCCGCAAAAAAAGCGCCGGGTAATCCCCACGAGCGTCGCCCCAATAACTTTTTTTATTCGCGAAGATGCGGACTGGATGTCGCCACATCACCCCGCAAGCGCTGATCCCAATGCCAGAGGTTTGAGCGAAAGCGCGCGGCAGGTTCTAGAATTTTTGCGTCACCGGGGTGCATCATTTTTTGCGGACATTGTTCGCGGGACCGAGAAATTGAAGGCGGAAATTGAGACTGCATTGTGGGAACTAGTTGCCGCCGGAGTTGTCACTGCGGATGGTTTCGATAACCTGCGATCCTTGATTGATCCGAAGCGCCGCGCCGGGCAGGGCAATGGCCGTAACACCCGGCCTCGTCACAGTTCCGGCCGCTGGGCATTGCTCTATACCGATCATGCCGTTGACCGCAATCGCGCGGTCGAAGCTACCTGCTGGATGTTGCTAAAGCGTTACGGAGTCGTGTTCCGCGACGCGCTGGCGCGCGAGACCAATTTGCCAAAATGGCGCGAGCTCCAGGTCGCGTTCCGGCGGTTGGAAGACCGCGGCGAGATTCGGGGCGGCCGCTTCGTGGATGGATTCATCGGCGAGCAATTCGCTCTCCCAGTCGCGCTGGAATCGCTTCGCGCAGCTCGCAAAATACAACCCGATGGTCAGGTCATCACAATTTCTGCTGCAGATCCCTTGAATCTGGTGGGAATCCTCGTGCCCGGTGAGCGTGTTCCAGCGATCTCGGGAAAGACCGTCAGCTTCCGCGATGGTGTCGCGATCAGCGATGTCGCTGCGTCGCCCGTTGTGACATTGGTGCAGCGCGATGATGCGCAGCGAGCCAGCTAAGTGGCGCCCGAGACAAAAAAATCGGGAGCTCGATGAGGGGGTCTCAAGGCTCCCGATTGGCTCCGTCGCGCAAGATTGCTGAAAGCGCTTCCCCGGTCGCTTTTGCGAACAGTGCCGTCAGCCTTTTAACATCCAGGTTGGTATCTCTGGGGATTTGACATTTTTGTTACGAAATCCGAACAACCCTGCTGGGCCGGTATAGCAAAAACTTATTGTTGGCGCAGCGTTAGAGCGGCTAAGCAGTTACTAACAAAGGGCGAGCAGGATTATCAAAGACGGAGGGATACAGCTTCGCAGGGATCGGGAGAAGTCGAATGATTGCTTAAAAAACGGTGCTTATAACTATATCCGTGTCCGCTGTACGGACAACGGCAACAGAATCGGCGGTCTTTTAGCCAGAAGGCGTCTATGGAAGCTTCAGGTTAAAAAGTACTGCCGGATCCACATACACGCCTTCCCACCTGACGGCGACATGTAAATGAGGCCCGGTTGCCCGTCCGGTGCCTCCGCTTAAGCCGATCAATTGCCCGCGCTTCACATGCTCCCCTTCTTTAACTTTGAATTCCGAAAGATGCATGTAAATCGTCAACAGACCCTGACCGTGATCCAGCATCACGCAATTTCCTTCAAAAAACATGGGCCTCGCCACTAAAACCGTGCCGCTATTGAGAGCCAGGACCGGAGTGCCTTGGGGCACCGCGTAATCGAGACCTTGATGCATGCTCTGGACCTGGCCGTTGAAAGTCCGCAGCGTCCCAAAGACGTCGGAAACCCTTGCGTTCACTGGAGGGTCAAACTTTCCAGACCATTCCTTTAGCGGGTTCGGCGGTACGCTGAATATTTCCTGCTTAAAGCTCTTGTCCTCCATGGCTTTTTTAAGTTGCTCGGGGTCGGGTTCGGTAAATTTCTTCGCTACGGTAACCGCGATGCTTTCATACGACCCGCGGGCGATGGCGATCTTCCGCAGAAAAGTAATCTTCGTTCCACGGGCGGTAATCCCCGTCAGCTTGAATGGATACCGTCCCTCTTTTGTTTCCAGGCTAACTCCGGCGATGGCATACCACTTCTTTTTATGCGGATCGAACGAAAAATAGACTTCGTGATCCAGCCATTTTCCATGAAGAGCTTTCAGGTGGAGTGGCGCGGCGACTTGAAACACGATCGGAGAGCCATTTACCAATCGCGGAGGCTGCCAACGAACCGTCCATGCATTTTGGGCTGAGGCGGAGTGAAGCAGCAACGCACCGGCAAGCGACAAAAGTAAAATGTATCTATGGAGTGATCTGATCATTCGGGTAGGGGACAAAAACAGACTAGCACCAACCTCGAGTATCACCGTCTATAATTCGGCGCATGGGTCGGCAGTTCTTATCGCTCGCATTGGCGCTCGCCATTGGATTTTCGTGGAATCTTGCCATCGCTGCAGGACTACCCCAGGACGAAAAGGCCGACAGAGTGGTAGTGGTGAAGCAGGATCGCACTCTAACTTTATTCAGGCATGGCGCGATCCTGAAAACATACAAAATCGCGCTGGGCGGAAGTCCTGTTGGCCCAAAGACTCGTCAAGGCGACCACAAAACTCCCGAGGGTATTTATACCCTCGATAGTAGAAATGCTCACAGCCGGTTTTACCGCTCGATTCATATCTCATATCCCAATGCCGAAGACCGTCGTCGAGCGGGCAAACTGGGCGTACCTTCTGGAGGAGATATTTTTCTTCACGGATTACCGAATGGCTTTGGCTGGTTAGGCAATACTCACCGTCTGAAAGATTGGACCGATGGCTGCATTGCCGTGACCAATGATGAAATCGACGAAATCTGGCGCACGGTGCCTGATGGAACCGTGATTGAGCTACGTCCCTAAACTTCGCATTCGAGCTATGCTAGTATTTTCGCTTCCGTGGGGATATATCTGCAACGCATCCTCGAGGACCCTAATCATCATCCAAGTTTTCCCGAAGACTAGGGAGCAGAATGACGATGAAAGATACTTTGGGAGTCTTGTTGGCTGGAGGAGCCGGAGAGCGGCTCTATCCGCTGACGCGCGATCGTGCCAAGCCTGCCGTCACTTTCGGCGGCATGTATCGCATCATTGATATCACTCTTTCCAATTGCATCAACTCTGATCTACGCCGGGTTTACATCCTCACTCAATATAAAGCGCTGTCTTTGAACCGCCATATCCGCGAGGGCTGGAATATTGTTGGCCGCGAAATGGGTGAGTTCATCGAAGTGCTTCCTCCCATGAAGCGGGTCAGCGATCAGTGGTACCAGGGCACGGCTGATGCGGTGTATCAAAATATTTATTCCATTGGGTCCGAGCAGCCGCGCCACGTTTTGATTCTCTCCGGCGACCACATCTACAAGATGAATTACGGCCGCATGTTAAAACAGCACAACGACTCCGGTGCTGACGTCACACTGGCAACAATTCAGGTTGATCCTGAGGAGGTTGCGAGATTCGGCGTTGTGGACGTAGATCGCGACTATCGGGTGGTTGGATTTTTGGAGAAACCTAAACAGACTGACTTGCGATCACCGTACAATCCCTCCAAGGTTTCGGCGTCAATGGGCATTTATATTTTCAATACCGACGTGCTGATCCCGGTACTTTTGAAAGATGCAGAGGATGAAAACTCAAGCCACGATTTTGGCAAAGATATTTTGCCCAAAATGATGGACGACTACCGTGTATATTCCTTCGATTTCGTGGATGAAAACAAGAAGGAAGCACTTTACTGGCGGGATGTTGGTACTCTGGAGGCCTACTACGAGGCGAATATGGACATCGTCTCGGTATCGCCGGTGTTTAATTTATACGACTCGCAGTGGCCGATCCGCACTCATCAGCGGCAGTATCCACCCGCGAAGTTCGTTTTCGCCGAAGCCGGCCGCACCGGGCAAGCTTTGGATTCAATCGTCTCGGCGGGATGCATCGTTTCCGGCAGTAGCGTCCGTAACAGCGTGCTTTCACCGGACGTACGAGTAAATTCCTACAGCGACATTGACGCCAGCATTTTGTTCTCTCACGTCAACGTCGGGCGGCATTGCCGTATTCGCAACGCCATCATTGACCGGGACGTGCATATCCCCGAAGGAACGACGGTTGGCTACGACCCCGAAGCCGATCGCCAGAAGTATTTCGTGACCGAAAGCGGCATCACCGTCGTCACTCGCGATTACTCACTGTTTGAAAACCCGGTCACTGTGGACTACTTCACCAGCGAGTGAATCAGCCGGATAGTTGCTAATTCTCTGGTAAAACCGAGTCGCGTCCGCATGTTCTAGAATGAGCCTTCTTGATTTCACCTGATCATCTTGATCGCCTTCGTGTCGTCCTGGTGTCTACGCGCAATCCACTCAATATCGGCGCGGCCGCTCGTGCTATGAGTAATTTCGGGGTGGGCCGCCTGCGCGTCGTTAATCCCTATGATCCTGCATTTCGCGAAGCGCGTTCCGCTGTCGGAGCGTCTAAAGTTTTGACAGGCGCGAAAGCGTTCTCAAGCATTGCGGAAGCAGTTGCAGATTGCGTTCTCGTGGTCGGAACTACGGCCGCTCGCAACCGCGACATTGAGCACCCAGTTCGGCGGCTGGAATTTGGCTCTCGTATCATCCGCAAACAACTCGCATCCGGACGCGTCGCACTTCTTTTCGGTTCGGAAAAGCGAGGACTCTCAAATCACGACCTCAGCTACTGTCATTGGCTGATGCGAATTCCAACCAGCGAACAGAATTTTTCCATGAACCTCGGGCAAGCTGTTGCTGTTTGCTTATACGAACTGGTGCGCGATCCGAAGACAGCCTCAAAAACAGAAAAACTCAAACTGGCAAGCTCCCGGGATTTCGAAAGGATTGTTGATTTACTTCTGGAAGCGATGCAAACTAGCGGCTATCTCAAGCGTCGTCCCATCGCGGACGTTGACGAACGGATTCGACGCATGGTCCGGCGCCTCAACTTGCCAGAACGCGATGCAGTAGCGTGGCTGGGTATTCTGCGGCAGATTTTGTGGAAGTTGAAATCGAAAGAAGAATCAATCAATCTTTAGCTTGTCGCGCAAGATGGAGCATTCCCCGAAAGGAAAACAACCATGTCTGATTCAATCAACAAAGAAATTACGCGGAGAGGATTTCTGGCCAAAGCAGGCGTGGGTCTGGTTGCAGCGAATGCCTCTCAAGCATTCCTGGGGCGCTCGTTTGCGCAACTCATAGTTCCAGAGCCTCCGGGAAAGAAAATGGGGTGGGCCATCGTCGGCCTCGGCAGCCTGGCGATCAACCAAATTTTGCCGGCTTTCGCAAAGTGCGAACAGTCCCAGCCTGTTGCGTTTGTAAGCGGCCATCCGGATAAAGCGTATAAGCTTGCGCTCAGGTACGGGGTGAATCCTAAGAATATTTACAACTATCAGAATTACGATTCCATCAGGGACAACCCTGAAGTTGACATCATCTATATCGTTCTGCCGAACAGCATGCACGCCGAATACACCATTCGCGGGCTTCAGGCCGGCAAGGATGTACTTTGTGAGAAACCAATGGCCAACACGCCCACTGATTGCCAGGCAATGATTGATGCCGGCCGCAAAGCCAATCGAAAACTGATGGTTGCTTACCGCTGCCGATATGAGCCATTCAATCAGGAGATGATAAGAATGGCGCGATCCCAGGAACTGGGACAACTCAAAGTTTTTCTCGGCGATACCGGCTTCAAGATCGGCGATCCCACGCAGTGGCGATTGAAGAAAGCTATGGCTGGCGGCGGTTCACTCATGGACATAGGCATCTATAGCCTTCAGGCGGCGCGCTACATTTCCGGAGAAGAACCAATCGAGATCAATGCCATGAGTTACAGCACTCCCGGCGACGTGCGTTTTAAAGAAGTAGAAGAAACAATCACGTTTCAATTGCGTTTTCCGAGCGGCGTGTTGGCGAACTGTACGTCGAGCTACGGTTATTCAGGACAGGCCCGTTTCCGTGCAGTAACGACCGATGGCTGGTTCGAGTTGGAACCTGCCATGTGGTACACCGGCAACCGCATGCGAGTGAACCGCGGCAATTCGCTCGCAGAGATCACTATTCAACCGAAGGATCACTTCGCCTCGGAAATGGATCATATGTCGCAATGCGTGATGAACGATAAAGAACCGCTAACGCCGGGAGAAGAAGGGCTGCGGGATTTGAAGCTCATCACCGCAATCTACGAGGCGGCACGATCCGGCCGGACCGTAAAAGTATAGCCTGGGTGGCTGGGCCACCCGCCCATCCTCATGTCCCCAGGGGTTATTGATTTTTCATCTCACTTCCTGACTTTTCTCATATCTTGTATTGTGCAACTGCGTTCTGCATGCCCATGAAGGCAAGCATCAAGCGAGGAAGCGATCGAAATTGGGAACGTCGATCTTTCAATCCGTCTCAGGTCAGCGCAAGACAAAGTCCGCCCGCCTCACTCTTTGGCCCTTAGTCGCCGCGACCTTCTTCATGGTCTCGGGCGGAGCGTATGGAATCGAAGACATCGTTCACGGTGCCGGGTATGAGCTTGCAATTCTGATCCTGCTGTTGACTCCGATTCTCTGGAGCCTGCCGACCGCGTTCATGATTGGCGAACTGTCGAGCGCTCTGCCATGTGAGGGCGGGTATTACGCGTGGGTTCGGCGCGCCATGGGGAATTTTTGGGGATTCCAGGAGGCATGGCTCTCGCTTGTGGCGTCCATTTTCGACATGGCGATTTATCCGACGCTGTTTGTGGCCTATCTCAGCCGATTGTTTCCCTGGTTTGCCGAAAATTATCGAGGCTGGATGGTGGGAGCAAGCGTAGTTGTCATTTGCGCGGTGTTGAATATTGCTGGCGTGCGAGTCGTCTCTACCACTTCTCTCTGGCTTTTCGTTTTACTTTCGGCTCCGTTCGCATTGATGGTGGTGATCGCTCCGTTCAAGCACGCGGCTCTGCTTCATGCCGTCACCACGCCGACGACTTCGAAAGTCAACCTCGTAGGCGGCGTTCTCATCGCCATGTGGAACTATATGGGATGGGACAATGCATCAACTATCGCCACTGAGGTAGAGCGTCCTCAGAGGACCTATCCCCACGCCATGCTGTTGGCAGTGGGCATTGTGGCCATGAGCTACATCTTACCGGTTGCCGCTGTTTGGATGACGCAGCTTCCGGCAAACGCGTGGGAAACCGGCTCGTGGGCCGATATCGCTGGACTTTTGGGCGGACCGTTATTGCGCGTCGCTTTAGTTGTCGGAGGAATGATCAGCGCGTTCGGCATGTTCAATGCTCTTGTGATGAGCTATTCGCGGGTTCCTCTCGCCATGGCTCAAGACGGAATGTTGCCGCGCGTTTTTGCGAAACTTCATCCGCGCACGCGAGCGCCATGGGTTGCGATTATCGCTTGCGCCGCGGGCTGGGCCCTCTGTCTGGACCTGGGTTTCGAGCGGCTGGTTACGATAGACATTCTGCTGTACGGACTTAGTTTGATTCTGGAATTCGCGGCTTTAATAGTCTTGCGGGTGCGCGAACCGGAGCTTTCGCGGCCTTTCCGTGTGCCCGGCGGGATGTTTGGAGCAATCGCCGTTGGCATCGCACCGATGTTGCTGCTGGGATTCTCGATCCTTCGGAGCGAGTCAGAGAGAGTTATGGGAATCAGCTCTTTCGAACTTGGCATGATCTTGATTGCAGGTGGTGTTGCGGCTTATTTTTTGAACCGTGCGTTCAAGCCTCGCGGTTGGGGAGTCGCCGAAGACCCGCAGCCCACATCTCGTCACATGTAGCCTTCCAGATATCCTCGTCAGGGTAGGCGAGCGGTGGCTCGTCAGTCCGCGAAGTTTCGCTTCGCTGGCAGGGGAGGACACCTGCCCCTACGCGTGCGAATCCAAACAACCTCATTTTCGAGATTATTTGAACGCCTCATGTATATTGTCCCCCAGAGCATTTGGATCTCGAAAAAATCCCTTTCATGACTAAACGCAAATCACAAGGCGCGTACATGATCTCGGCGGTCGCGGAGATGTACGGTATTCATCCGCAAACTTTGCGCCTTTATGAGCGTGAAGGATTGCTCAAGCCCTCCCGCACCGAAGGCAATACTCGCCTCTACACCGACGAGGACTTGCAACGCCTGGAATTTATTTTGTCTCTAGCGCGCGACTTGGGGGTAAATATCTCCGGCATGGCGATCATCCTGCAAATGCGGGAGCGCATGGAGGAGATGCAGCGCCAGATTCAGGATTTCGTAAAATACATTCAGGAAGAGGTACTGGCCCGCGCCAGCGCGGCTACCGACGCATCTCGCGGGGCAATCGTTCCATTGCGGCGGCCTTTTATGACTCCGGCTAGCACATTCACAAAAGAGAAAAAACGCTAGCCGACGCTTCGAGCGGAGTCACAACGGATCAATACTTGCTTCATCTACGAGCATGATCGGGATCTCGTCCCGGACGGGATAAACGCGGCGACATTCCCCACACTTGAGACTTGAGCCATCTTCCTTTTGCGCTAACGGCTTCTTGCATACGGGACACACCAGAATTTCCATCAACTCTTTCGTGATCATCGAAGCATTGTACGCTTAGGGCACGGAGTTGGGATGCACTCGGCGCCCCAATGTGAAGGAAACCCTACTGAGTTTCACCGATCCACGCGCCAAACGGTTCCATCACAATGCAGCCGGTGGGTACGTGCCGGTCTGCCCTAAAAGACGAGAGGAGTGTTTTCGCCACAGTCGCGTGAATTCCCCTCGCAGCGAGATCAAGGAACACCTTCTGGGCCACGCTGCTCATATTGAGCACTACGAGCACGTTCTCACCCTTATAGCTCCTCATATAGGAAAGCACATTTGGATCGCTCTCGTTCAGCGCGATATACTCGCCGTCCAGCAGAGCTTTGTTCGTATGCCGCATGGCAAGAAGCTGCTGATAATAGTTCAGGATCGAATGCGGATCCCGCTTTTCAGATTCTACGTTGTAAGTTTTGTAACGAGCGCCCACGGGCAGCCAGGGTGCGGCAATGCTGAATCCGGCATTCGTTCCGGTGTTCCACTGCATGGGAGTGCGCTCGCCGTCGCGGCCTTTTTCTTTCGGCCAGCCCAACTTTCCCATTGAATCCTTCACGTCCTCGGGGCGTTTGGGATCGTTGTTCTCCATTCCAATTTCTTCTCCGTAATACATGACTGCAGTTCCACGCAGCGTCAAATAAAGGGACGCCATCAGTTTCGCGATTTGGTCATTATGCTGTCCGTCCCCATAGCGGTCGTAAACGCGGCGAATGTCATGATTGCTGAGAACGTAAACCGGCCAGCCCCCGGAACCATCCACCCATGCGATTTGCTTGCGAAAATCCGGCGGAGAAAGCTTGTTGACCATGGTGAACATAAAATCCATGGGCATGTTCACTTCATCGTTATGTTCGCCGTAGTAGCGCTTCAACTGAGCAATATCGTTGGTCCAGGTTTCGCCGATTAAGACCGCGTTGTAGTCGTCGGCGACCTTGCGCAGGCGCTGCAATACACCATGCAGTTCAGGTTGATTTTTGTCATAGATTTCACGCTCCACGGGATCGCCGAATGCGTTCTTTTTATCGTCAACCACGGGATTGTCGCGAAACTTGGAATCAACAAACATCACGTCAACCGCATCAAGCCGAAAACCGGCGATGCCGCGCTTGTACCACCATCGCGTCACGTCGAACATGTTCTTTTCCACTTCCGGATTGCGCCAGTTCAAGTTCGGTTGCGGGGGATAAAAATAATGGTAGTACCACTGACTGGTTGTGGGTTCATACTTCCACGCAGAACCGCCGAAGTTGGATGTCCAATTATTCGGCGGCAGGTTCGGGCCTTTTCCGTCTTGCCAGATGTACCAATCTCTCTTCGGATTGGTGCGCGAAGATTTCGCTTCCTGAAACCACTTGTTCTGATCGGATGTGTAGGTCAGCACAAAGTCGAGCAGCACACGAATGTTGCGCTGCTTCCCTTGCGCCAGCAAATTATCCATATCGTTCAACGTGCCGTAGTCTGGGTTCACGTTGTAATAATCGGAAATGTCGTATCCCCAATCCACTTGAGGCGACGGAAACATGGGAGCGATCCAGAGCGCATCTACTCCGAGCCAGTGCAGGTAGTCGAGCTTCGAGGTGATGCCGGGAATGTCGCCGATGCCGTCATTATTGCTGTCGGCAAAACTGCGCGGATAAATCTCATAGAAGACAGCATGCTGCCACCACTGATGACCTTCTTCGTCAACGGCGCTTTTCTGTGCCCACGCTGATGAACCAACCGCAACGAGAAGTCCTAATGCCAGTCTCGCAACGATTTTCTGCATCAACATCCTCCCCTGGTATTTGAACGGTAATTGTACGGAAAGACTTGTTTGTATGCCACTTGCAGCCGAACCACGTTTTTTGAGCAGGCAAAAGAAATAGTGTCTAAAAAAGAGTTACCACCTGCTGTCTCGAGCGAACTATCTTTTGCTGGCGACACTGTCCGAGTTATTATTGATTTTTCGGAGTGCTTCTACTAGAGTGACGCCCAATTACCTTTTTGAAAGACCCTTCAGGAGAATTCATGATTCGAAGGTATTTAATGTCGGCGTTAGTTGGCGCGTTGGTCCTGTATTTGCCAGCTTGCGGCCATGATCAGCAGCTTGTATCCATCGAAGTCCAACCTTCTACAGAGACTTTCGGAGCCGCAAACATCCCGGTCAGCGCGGACGCCGGTGCGACAGTCCAACTAAGAGCGCTTGGCACTTACATTCATCCGCCAGTGACCAAAGATATTACAAACGAGGTCACCTGGATTTCGAATACGCCGGGGATGGTAACGGTAAATCCCACAGGCCTGATCACTGCCACCGGGCAGGCTTGCGGAGATTCTCTAATTTCGGCAACAGTAACCACAAATCACAGCTCTGGGAATCTTAGTTCGTCTGGGGCGATTGTTACCGGCTCCATGACCGCTAGTGTCGTATGTTTTACCGGCCCTTGAGGAAGATCTCTCAGTCCGGGCGGGATGCCCTGTAAGTTAGACGTCGCCCAATAGATCACTTAACGTTTTTGTGTGCTTCTCTGTTGTCTTCTTTTTCTTCTTCTTGTCTGGAACTACCCTTTCCGTGGGCGGAGCGCCAATTCGCTCTCGCGCCATTGCCTTTACTTCTTTTATCGCGCTGAATCGGGTCGGTTTTTTCTTCTTGGGCATCGCGACCTAAGCTCAGCAGCTATTCTTCATCCCCGCGAGGCTCCTCGGGTTGAGGGCTGGATTCGGGATCAATTACCGGTAAGTTTGCAGCACGGAGCTGCTGGTTGAGATCCGTAAGATCTTTCGACTTCAGTTCATTCCAACGCTTGATCAAGGGTGAAAGATTGCGCTCCGTCTCGCCGGTTGCCTCGACCAACGCTTTCGTTGGCGCTGCGTCAGCTTTATTTACGTCGGCATAAAGAGTACCGACGTCGGCATTTAACGCCCGGAGAGTTGGTTGCTGTCCAGCATCCGCATCTGGCTTGCCCAGAATCTCCGTCACCTTCTGGTTCAAAGACGTTAATGAATCAAGAATGGCTCCATTTGCTTGTGGTGAGATCTTCTTGATCTGATCCACGATCGAGCGGGCCTGCATTAGTGCTTGCGAACTCTCGGTCATCATCGAACTCAGGCGAGTGGCCAGATTAAATTCCTGCTCAACACCTTCTGGCGTTGTCTTAACTCGGGGATCCATCTTTACGTTGAGCGATGCGGTATAAGTTTGACCATCGGCGGTGAAGCGGACAGTGTATTGTCCGGGCAAAGCAAGCGGTCCTTGGGGCTTCCGGGGCGTCTCATGTGGCACGGCGGAGATTGGATACTCATGCGTAGCCGCGGTTGGGGAGGAATAATGCAAGTCCCAAACCCAGCGGTGCATTCCTTCGCTCGGAGAAAGAATTTTCGGCGCCCGGAGCCAGTAAAGCGGAATCAATTGCTTTTCCAGTTCTGCTTGAGTTACATCAGGCTTGTCTTCACTGGAGTAGCGGCGGACAAATTTTCCGTGAGCATCCAGAATTTCCAGAGATACCGGACCCGAAGATTGTTGTGGTAGGAAGTAATCAATAATTGCGCCCGAGGGTGGATTTTTGCCTGCCGGCTCATCGGGCGGAATGGGAGTGTCCGTGTTCGTGTCTCGTCGAATTCGGTACGCAGCTTCCGGCTGGAACAAAAAAGGCTTTGCGTTCACATCTGCAAGCTGGCGCAACGGCGTGATGTCGTCCAATATCCAAAATGAGCGCCCGTGGGTTGCGAGGATGAGGTCGTCGTCGTGGACCAACAGATCTCGCATTGATGTGTGAGGAAGATTCAACTGAAGCGACTGCCAATGATCACCGTCATCGAAGGAAACCCAAACAGCAGTTTCGGTTCCGGCAAAGAGCAAGCCTTTACGAACGGAATCTTCGCGCACAGTGTCCACAGGGGAATCAGCGGGCAGGCCTGCCGTGATTAACTGCCAGCTTTTTCCACCATCATGCGTTCGATAAATATATGGACGAACGTCGTCAATGCGGAAACGATTGACCGAAACGTAAGCCGAATCGTCATCAAAATATGACGCGGCGATTTGCGTAACCTTGCTCCACGGAGTGAGTTCTGGCGGGGTGATGTTTGCCCAATTCTTGCCAGCATCGCTTGTCTTCCAGATGAGCCCATCATCGGTCCCGGCCCAAATCGTGTTTTGATTTTGGAACGATGGCGCGACGGCGTAAATCGCGCCGCGCTGCTTCCCGGCCTTCGGATTCTTCGAAGCAAGGTCGCCGACGCTCGCCGGGATTCCAGGATTCTCGCGCGTGAGATCGGGACTGATGCTTTGCCAGGAATGTCCCCCGTCCGTCGTTTTGAAAAGTAAATTGGCGGCATAGTAAAGAACATTCGGATCAACCGGAGAAAACACAAGAGGTTCGGTGCGGTCGGTCCGATACTTCTCAGTTTTAAGAGGAATAGGCGTTACGTTTTCAACCTGTCCCGTTGACCAGTGGAACTTCGAAACCTCGTTCCGTCCCGCGCCATACACTATGTCTCCATCAAGCGGGTCGGGCGCGACGTAGCCGTATTCGATAACGCCAACCGGATGCCAGTCCCGAAAGGTGATTTCTCCGTCGTTGCCCCGGCTGGAAGTGCAAACCGAACCACTTTCCTGCTGGCCGCCGCAAACACCGTAGGGAAAATCGCTGATTGCCGCAACGTGATAGAACTGCGCCGTGGGCTGATTGAACCACGAACTCCATGTCTCTCCGTCGTTGACGCTGACGATGGCGCCCTGATCGCTGACCAGGACGATAATGTTCGGGTAGTTTGGATTGATCCAAATGTTCTGATAATCGTCCCCTCCCGGCGCGCCGCGAATGCTTGTCCAAGTCTTGCCACCATCAAGGGATCGCACAGTAACGATGCTGGTGCTGTAAACGATATCCGGATTCTTCGGATCAACTTTCGGCACCATCAGATCGCCGCCACCGATGCGCATCGCGGGTCTCGGATCGGTAGTTACTCGATACCAATTCTCTCCGGCATCGTCTGAGCGGTAGAATCCTAAGCCTTTGTCGGTGCCATAGTCTCCATGAGTAGTCGTGGCGACGGCTGCATAGAGACGGCTCGGCTGGCTCGCAGCAATCGTGACATTAATTTGGGATAGATCTGCGGGCAGGCCATTTTTTAATGGCTTCCACGTGTTACCGCCGTCGGTGGATTTAAAAAGGCCGCCGCCCGTGCCGTCGAGTTCATTGTTGTCTTCCCACGGTCCCTCGCGGACTTCCCACAGCGATGCGTACATCACGTCAGGATTGGATGGGTCTATTTCGACATCTGAGCCGCCGGTATTTTCGTCTTTGTAGAGAACTTTCTGCCAGGTTTCGCCGCCATCAGTCGAACGAAAAATTCCTCGCTCCTCGTTGGGGCCATAAGGATGACCCAGCACGGCTGCGAATAAACGTTTGGGATCATGTGGATCGAGGGCAAGAGCGGGAATTTGTTTGCCGTCGCGAAGGCCTAAATGCGTCCACGTCTTACCCGCGTCCGTGGATTTGTATATCCCATCGCCCACCGAAAGATCAGGACGATGCAGTCCTTCGCCGCTCGCAACATAAACAATATTCGGATCGGAGGGCGCGGCCGCAATCGCGCCGATGGATTGCGTGTCTTGTTGATCGAAGATGGGATTCCATGTGCGGCCGAAGTCGTTGGACTTCCAGACCCCTCCGTTAACCGCGCCAACATAAAAAACGTTTGGCTGAGTGGGAACTCCAGCAACGGCGCGGGTTCGTCCGCCGCGAAATGGCCCAATCATGCGCCATCGCATTCCGCTGTATGTGTTCTCGGGAACCTGCTGCGCGAAGGCAAGTGTGAGCGAGAAGAAAAGACCGCACGCAATTCCAATTGCTATTAAAAACCGACTTCGCATCACGCCCAGCCCTCCGCTTCTTCTAATGCTTTTCTATGTGACACAGAGTGTTCAAATATCCGCGGCCCAGCATTACGCTTTCAAGTGCCTCTCGCTATTGGGCTTCGATCCGCTGAGCGCGTAAAACAGAATGTACAGATAGCAGACTGTAGCAAGCACAAGAGCATAATGAATTCCCTGCCCCCAAATTACCCCTCCGTACGATTTGGCATTGATCATGTCAGCGATTCTTCCAACAATCCACGGAATTGCGGCGCCACCGACAATTGCCATAATCATTATGCCGGAGCCATCTCCTGTAAGCGGACCAAGTTCTGCAACGCCCAAAGTGAAGATGCTTGGAAACATGATGGAGTTGAAGAAGCCCACCAGCAGGATAGACCACATCGCGACCGGCCCATTGCTTAAGACAGAAACCGTCACCAGCAATGCGGCCATGATCGAGCAGAGTGCCAGCACCGGTCCGGTCTTCATCTTTTGCAGGACTGCGGCGCCAATAAAGCGCCCGACCATAGCGCCACCCCAGTACAGCGAAATATATTTCGCGGCTGCGCGCAAGGCTTCCTGATATCGCAAAGCAGTATCAGGAAAGTTCGATCTCGAAACCAGATGCCCGATGTTATCGAGCGCAAGATAGTTGGCGATGGAGCTGCCGATGGCGACTTCCGCGCCGACATACACGAAAATTGCAATTGCACCAAAAAGCAGGTTTGGGTGGCTCCAGATCGAATCGTTCACCTTCTCGCCGATGTGATGTTGAGCCGATTCGATTTTAGGGAGCTTGAAACTTCCAATCAGGACCGCGAGCAACGCCAGGGCAATTCCGAGAAAAACATAGGGCTTAATAACCGAGGCTGCCTGCTGCGCCGGATCTTCGGCCATCGCCGAGGTGGCCGCCGTCAAAATGAAGAAGCCGCCGATCCATGGAGCGATGGTTGTTCCCAGGGAATTAAAAGCCTGTGTCAGATTCAGCCGGCTTGACGCAGTTTCCGGCTTGCCGAGTACCGTTACATAGGGATTCGCCGCAACTTGAAGCAGGGTAATTCCAGCGGCAAGCACAATCAACGCCGTCAAAAACAGTGCGAACGAAGGAACTTTCGCTGCGGGAACGAACAAGAAAGCGCCGAGACCCATAGTCAAGAGCCCTGTCACCATTGCCTTTTGATATCCAATCCAGTCAATGATCTTCGCCGAGGGTATTGAGAACACGAAATACGATGAGAAAAATGCGGTCTGCACCAGCATGCTCACAGCGAGCTTGAGGCTGAAAACATGCTGGAAATGTGGAATCAGCACATCGTTCAAAGACGTGAGAGCGCCCCACATGAAAAACAGCGTGGTAACGACCGCCAGGGGTCCGGCATAACCTTTCGGAACCTCTTGCTTGACAACTACATTCGACGAGCGTGTAGGGGCTTGCGCCATGTTTCGTTCACCTCAAAAATGTTGAATTCGCGGATTGCTTCGGGCCGCCGTTGTTATATGAATTTCGATGGCGTTCTATCCATCGGGATGGCGGCATCGCACATGTTACAGCATCTTCACGGTTCGCAACTGATGGGTTCGTAGAATTGATAGTCGCTACAATAGCTGCGTGCATGAATTGTCGTTTTTTATTGGCAAGGGCGGCGTTGGGAAAACTACCGTGTCGGCGGCCTATGCGATCCGTAATGCTCGGCAGAGCTCTCGCGGGAAGGTCTTACTTTTATCCACGGACCCGGCACATTCTTTGTCCGACGTTCTGCAATTGCCGCCAAAGGATAAACCCGTAAAAGTTTCGCTTCCTGGACCTGGCACCCTCTATGCCTGGCAGATTGATTTCGAAAAACTGTTCGCTGAATTTCTCGCTGAACACAAGCAAAGTATTCTCAAAATTCTTGATGCTGGATCAATTTTCTCCCGGGAAGATATCGAGCCTTTGCTCGACACAGCGCTTCCGGGCATGGCCGAGGTTTCGGCGCTTTTGGCGATTCACAGGGCGCTCCAATCGGGCAAATATTCGCAAATCGTCGTGGATACCGCGCCTTTCGGACACACGCTTCGGCTATTCGGACTGCCGCAACATTTCCTCAATTTTCTGAATTTCCTCGAACTCGCGGCAAGCCGCGATCGCGTATTGGCTGCGCATTTCGGCGGACGAGCGAGCGAAAGCGGCAGGTTTGTATTCATTGACGAGTGGAGGAAGATCGTCGAAGGCATTTATACAGCTCTTGCCAAACGCGCCAAATTGTTTCTGGTTACAACGCCAGAAAAATTCTCGCTGAATGAGTCGTTAAGATGCGCCCAAGAACTTGAGACGTATTCTCCGCCAATACAGATTTCTGAGATCGTATTGAACCGTTGCGTTCTCAAGGCTAGCGACTGCGATGTGTGCCGGTCACAGGCCCGCGCTACCAGCGAAGCGCAGAAGTTTCTGAAAAAGAATTTTCCGGCGCAGCGGGTACACATTGGCGAAGACCCTGGGGCGCCGATTGTGGGTGTCGCGGCGCTGTCGAAGTTCGCTGACCACGTTTTTGGGGGATCAGAATTAAAGCTGCGGATTCCTAATAAGAAAGTAATCGCTATCCGACTGAAGAAGGTCGAGTGGCCGACCTTGCAGGTGCCGCTTACATTTGTTTTGGGAAAGGGAGGCGTCGGAAAGACGACCATTTCCGCAGCGCTCGGCTTCAGTACTCGCAAGGGCAAGCAGCATCCGGTTCAAATCTGCTCGGTGGATCCTGCTCCGTCCTTAGGCGATGTATTTCAAAAAGCAATTGGAGACAAGCCGGTACCGGTTCTGGGAGATTCCAAGTTCCTGGCATCAGAAATGGATTCGGTGGCTATTTTCACGCGGTGGGTGCGCGAGGTCCGAGCAAATATCGAAGAAGCGACCTTAACGGAAATTTCGGGAATCCACGTTGATCTTTCATTCGAGCGGCAACTGCTATCGGAACTTCTGGAAATCGTTCCTCCGGGAGTGGATGAAGTCATGGCAATCTTCCGCGTTCTCGATTTGCTTGGAAACCGATCTCAAAGAGTAGCGATTGATATGGCTCCCACTGGTCACGCGCTGGAGCTGTTGCGCATGCCGGATAGAATCCTCGCGTGGACGAGACCATTATTGAAAACGCTGGCGGCGCACCGTACACTAGCGGCTGCTCGCGACGCGGCGGTTAAGGTAGCTGAACTGGGACAGCGGGTTCGAGAGCTGGCAAGCCTGCTCAAAGACGGCGCGGGGGCACACGTTCATGTTGTCCTCTTGCCGGAACTCCTGCCCGATCGTGAAACCGAAAGACTAATTTCCAGTTTGAAAACTCTGACATTGACTCCGAAATCCATATTTCTCAACCGGGTTATTTTTGCGAAAGATGTTGGAAGGTGTCAGCGTTGTCGGCGATCAATTCAATCGCAGCAAGAGATGATGGTGGGCCTCAAGAGAAAATATCGCGGCATTGATGTCTATGCGGTTCGAAACTTTCCCGGAGAAATTGCCGGCAAGGCAGCACTGGCCAAATTTACAGGAGAGCTGTGGCGACTCGCGTAAATCCTTCGCAGTCGAAGACGGTAATTTATCTTTACGGCGTTACTGCGAAGCCCGTGAACAGGCTTACTGCCATTGGAGTGGATGGCGAAGCAGCCGTCGAGCCGATCGTCTGTTCCGGACTGATGTGCTGGATCAGTCATGTGTCTCAAGTGGAATTCGCCGAGAATCTGGCGAAGAACATGGAGAACCTCGACTGGTTGAGCGAAGCTGGAGTTCGGCACCAACGCGTCGTTTCCGCAATTGCAGAGGTAACCGACGTACTACCGGCGCGCTTTGGAACGGTGTTTTTGGATGCGTCCACGCTAGAGGCTGACGTTCACAAAAGAAAGAAGCTTCTTCAAGCCGACTTGCGCAAGATCCACGGATGCGATGAATGGGGAGTAAAGATTTTTGCCGTAGAACAAAAGAGGCAAGTGCAAGTGGAAAAGCCTAAAAGCGGACGAGGTTATCTCGAAACCAAGGCGGCTTTGCTTCGCCGGCCTTCGGCTGGAATCGCTCCAGAAGATTTGGATGCTTTCTCCACGGCATTGCGCCGCATTTCGGTGGAGATGGCCGACGGGGGCAGAATCAGTGGAGGTCAACGCGGCCTGCAATGGCAGTCTTCATTCCTGTTGAAGAGGGGTGATAGAAAGAAGTTCGAAACGGCGTTGAAAAAATATTCAGATAAATGGGCAGATTCGGCGAGAATAGAATGCACCGGCCCATGGCCACCGTATTCTTTCGTATCGGGCAAGTAACGGCAAGACAAGCTCAGAAAAATGTCTTCGACTCCAAATAGCATATTTGTTACGGATACCAGTCCCGGAGATGAAACTTCTCTTCTGGACATTCTGGACCACGTGCTGAATGCTGGGGTTGTGATTCGCGGAAACTTGGTGATTTCTCTCGCCGGGGTTGACCTTGTTTATCTGGGACTCGACGTGATTCTTACTTCCGTCGAGACTGCTCTAAAGCACCTGCAAAATGAGCCTGCGAACCCTAAACTGAAACAATAGCCGCTTTGGACCATCTCCTTCCCTATGCCGTTGCTTGCCTATTGCATTACTGAAACCGCGGCAGTTGCGCCAATTCAGCAGATGGGGGTGAACGATTGCCCAGTGGAGAGCGTGGAACACGGTGGACTGCGATGTTTTGTTTCCCGGGACCCAAGGACTGCTCAACTCTCAGCCGGATCAATCCGAGATGCAGCCTTAGTATTTCATCGGGTGCTTGAAGAAATTTTTCAGCAAGTCGCCATCATTCCTTTTCGCTTCCCCACGGTCCTCTCAAGCGAACCTGCGGTAATAGCGCACATGAAAGAACATTCGGAAGAATACCGGACGGCTTTGACCCGGCTCCGAGACATGGTTCAAATGGAAATCAGGCTTCAGTTCAAGGATTCAGGATCGCCCCAAAGACTTACCCAGGCCTCAACCGCCCAAGGCATCGAGGCGAAGCCATCCGGAACGGAGTATCTTCGAAAGATACAGGCGCGGCATGAGAAGCTTGATGTAGTTGCCAAGAAATTTCAACAGGCCTGCGCCCGACTGATTAAAGGATGGCGACAAAGGTACTCTAGTGAAGGTATTCGGTGTTTTGTGTTAATCGAGCGCGCTTCGGTCAAGGAATTCCGCACCGAATTGCAAGGAGTAGAAGTTGGATTCGATCTCGACGCCCGGTTCAGTGGTCCGTGGCCGGCCAGCCAATTTTTCAAAGAGGAGTGATGCAACATTCCAAAGAGATCTCGGATGATGCGCTGTTAGAAATCGCGCAGGCCGCGACTTCGCAAAAAGACGCCGCACCGGTCCAACGAATTGACTGTTCTCCAGAGAACATTGAGCAGGGTTTGGCTAGGCTGGTTTTAAGCCTCGTCGAGTTATTGCGCCAGGTGTTAGAGCGCCAGGCTATTCGGCGCATGGAAGGCGGCTCACTAGCTGAAAACCAGGTTGAGAAAATGGGCGAAGCGCTGATGGTGCTCGAGGCAAAGATTCATGAACTGGCCGCGAATTTTGGGCTCACTCCCGCGGACCTTAATATTGATCTAGGGCCTCTAGGGCATTTGCTGGAAAAGTAAATTCACCAATTAAGAGAGTCGGGATCAATTAAATCAAAGATTTTTCTTCATTCTGAAGCTCTTTCATTGACACACTGCTAACAAGCAATTTAGCATCACGTCCGCAGAAGAAGGCGTTTTGGTTTCCCGCATCGCAGGAAAGAACCAGCCTATGGAACGAGTGCCGACAGTTTCCGGGACCACTAATCTCCTTGACATCCTGGATCGAATTTTGGACAAGGGATTGGTAATCGCGGGCGATGTGCGCATCTCATTGGCAAACGTTGAGTTGCTGACCATCCGCATTCGGCTTCTGGTTTGCTCAGTGGACAAGGCCGAGCAAATCGGATTGAACTGGTGGAAGTATGACCCGCACCTAACCATGCAGACGCCAGCTCCACCCGCTGCGCTTCCAGAAAGCAGGAAAGGGGCGCCGCGGAAAAGCGTGCCAGGATCGCGGCGCGGCAAACGAAATCTTTAGTTAATTTTAGGAGGCTTCATGGCTGTCGAACGGATGTCGGGTGGCTCAAGTCTTATTGACGTGCTCGACCGAATTCTCGATAAAGGCATCGTCATTGACGCGTGGGTGCGAATTTCGCTGGTTGGAATTGACCTGATCACGGTCGAAGCTCGCGTGGTTGTGGCTTCCATTGACACCTATCTGAAGTATGCCGATGCCGTGGGCCTCACAGGACTGGTTTCGCGCCCACAGCTGACCGAGATGGAAGAACCTGAGATGCAAGTGGAGACCACCCGACGGGTTACCCGCGCTCCTGCTGGACGCAGGGTTCGCCGCTGATAGGGGCGTTTTAAGTGAGGGGAGCAGAACGCGGGGCCACCCCAAACCTGCGGGTGAAATCCGACGGCTTGGTTGACCATCATCCGTCGGGCGAATCGGCCGCAGTTCGACTGCTCTCCGCAGACCGCCCCGAGGAAATTCTCCCCACTTTGCTCGAAGAGATTGTCCTTCTCGGGTTTTCGCGTGCCCTGGTGCTGGAGGTTGATCTCGAGTCTGGCGAGATAAGACCCACTTCTTCACTCAACTGCGATAAAAAGTATTTGGCAAAATTCAATACTTCCTTCTGGGCGAGCGAAGATTCTATTGTCAGTGTTATTCAGAGTGCAAAACCTGGGCTGGTACCTTCCGATCTGCCAAAGCAGCGTTCGTTATACGCCTGCCCCATGATCTATCGCAGCCGCAGCCGTTGCTGGGAAGCGGAAGGGGAACGGCGCAAAAACTGTCTCGCAGTCCAGAACTTTCAGAGCGGCAGCAGGCTTCAAGTTCAGGAGCAAGTCTGCGCGGTTTGTGGAATACGGGGCTATGTCAATGTCGTACTGACCGAACTGCATAGGAAACCCACAGAAGTTCAATTGCGCCAGATTCGCACATTGGTTGATCTGGGCAATCGCTATCTCGCGCGCCTGCATAAGACTGAATATTACTATCAGCACATGCGAGACATGGATGTCACTATCTCGCGAATGGGAACGGTTATGCAGAGCATGGCGGATCCGGTCATTCTCACCGACAATCAGCACCGTGTGATCATCCAGAACAAGGCAGCAGAACGGTTCTTCAGGGTGCCGGAGGAGGTCAGCGAGGGTGGCCGACGCGCCGTTCAAATGAACAATCTTTTATTTTCGGCGGCGCTTTCTTCGATGGTGGTGAGTGGAAGCGATGCTTCCCGTGACTTCACCCTCGTGGATGTAATGGAGGGCGAAGAGGTACTCTTTGAAGCCGTCTGCGCACCAACAGCCACGCGGGACGGGACGCGCACCGGTATTGTAACCGTGATGCGCGATGTGACGGATTTACGAAGAGCAGATCAGGAAGTTCGCGACAACCTCGAAAAACTCCGTGCCGCCGAAGAGGTGGTGCGTCAGGATCGCGACCGGTTGAACCTCGTGATTGAAAACGTGGGCGATCCAATCGTCGTTGCCGACAATTCAGCGAAGATCGTGCTCCTTGACCCACTTGCAAAAGAACTGTTCGGCCTCGCCAATGAATATCGTGATCCACAAATCGTCAAGAATCAGGCAAAGCTGGATGCGTACTTGACGGCATTCACATTTTCTTTCGTGGACAAGGAAAACAAATCGGTTCATCTGCACCATCCGGGAACCAAGAGTGAAATTGAATACGCGGCGCGATCGGGAAAATTTATGATGCTCGCGGACAAGTCGCCTACACAGTAACGGTACTGCGTGATTTCTCCACCTGGAAGAGGTTAGAGCAGTTGCAACTGGAACGACGCATGCTAGAGATGGAAAAGTTTGCGGCGACAGGGCGACTGGCAGGGACAATCGCACATGAGATTAATAATCCCATGGAAGCGATCAAGAACGCGATTTACCTCCTGAAAGGAAAGCTGGACGAGCCCTCACTGCCTGTTTACGAAGTGCTTGAGAAGTGAAACTGAGCGGGTGACGAGAATCGTCCGCCAGATGCTGGGACTCTATCGCAACACGGCGCAACTTGGCGGTTTCGATCTAAACAATGTCTTGGAGGACACGCTGGCTCTTTTCGCACGACCATTGTCAAAGGCTGGTGTTATTGTGGACAAACGATTTACCGACATTCCGCCGATGAAGGGATCCTCAGACCAGTTTCGCCAGTTATTTTCAAACCTCGTCGTTAACGCCCGGGACAGTATGCAGGACGGCGGAAAATTAACCATCCGCACAAGACATTTGAGGGCGCCTGACGGAATTCACGGGTGGGTGACCATTACTATCATGGACCGAGGCTCGGGCATTCCGCGGGAGTTGCAATCCTCTATGTTTGAGCCCTTTGTGACGACGAAAGGCGAAAAAGGTACAGGCTTGGGGCTTTGGATCGTAAAAGGAATTGTGGAGAACCATGCAGGTCGCATTCAAGTGCGAAGCACGGTTGGGAAGGGCACGATATTTAAGCTTGCTTTTCCAATGGCGGTGACAGAACCGCAACCGTCGTAAGGAAAATGCCGGGAGTTGAAGCGCAGAGGAAGCCATGCCAACTAAAGTAGAAAAAAAGAACCGCAATAGTCGTAAAGAGCTTCGAGACGACGTGCATGTCAAGATGTCGGACCAGTCCCAAGCTGCCGACATCCCTGCCGGAGATGGTGGACGGTATGTTTACGGAATCGTAGAGTCGAAGGAACCTGCCCTGTTCGGGAAGATCGGAATCGGCGGCACCGGTGAACTCGTGTACATGGTCAAGTATTTGGACATTGCCGCGGTTGTTAGTAACACCACCGTCTTTATCTTCGATCCTACTCGCGAGAACGCGCTGGCTCACGAGCATGTGATTGAGACTGTCATGAAGAGTTATACGATCATCCCCATGAGTTTCGGAACCGTGTTTCGAACTGACGATGACATTCGCGAAGTGCTAAAGAGTATTTACTCGTCATTAAAAGACGTTTTAAATCAAATGGCGGGAAAGTTGGAGTTCGGACTGAAAGTAACCTGGGACCGGGATCAGATCATCGAAGAGTTAAAACAAGAGGATGAAGAAATCGGGAGGTTCCATCTTGAGATCGTTCGAAAACATTTGCAATCCACGTATCTCGCCCGCATGCAGTTGGGACGAATGATTGATAAAGCAATGGCGGAACGATCGGCACAATACGTTCGGGAAATTTACGAAGCCCTGCGCGGAGTTTGTGTTGCGTCTCGAGACAACCAACCCATCGGCGATAAAATGATTATGAACGCAGCGTTCCTCGTCGAGCGAAAGCGTGAAGCCGAGTTCGATGGGATTGTGAATAAGATCGCCAAGAAATATGGCAAGCGTCTGAAGTTCAAATACACGGGACCGTGGCCGCCATATAATTTTGTAAATATAAGACTCAAACTCGAGCGTGTGTCCTCGGCGTGATTTGAAAGGTCGAAAATGTTATTGATTGACGATCTGCTGCTTCTTCCTATTTCGGGGTTCAAGTTTATATTCCGAACCCTCCAGAAAATGGCGGAAGAGCAATATACCGATGACGCGCCCATCAAAGAGCGATTGCTTGAGCTTCAGCTAGAACTGGAATCTGGCGACCTGTCAGAAGAAGAATACGTAAAGGAAGAGGCCGCGATTATCCGCCAACTGCGAGACATCGAAAAGCATAAGCGCGAATTGGCCGGACTTCCGGCCGAAGAGGCACCGGGGGGGCTGACTTTTCGCCCGGGCAGCGGCCAATTAAGTGGCGCTTCGGTGACGATGCATCAGGATTCGGAACGCAAGGAAAAGGTCTAAGCCATTCCCCTTAATAGAAATTATTTCGAGCTCACAAGATAACGGAGACTCAATTTCTCCTCATCGAAGTATTAATCTCCGGCCCCGAGAGCAGGAGTTATCGCGGGGGCGTTTACTAAGTCAGACATGGTGAAACATCGCGAGCTTCGTGGGACGGTCCTCTTGGCAGAGGATGAGCCTGCCATCCTGTACACATTCACAACCATCCTTGAGGAGGCTGGTTTCAAAGTTCAATCGGCAAAGACGTTTCAAACTGCGCAAGAATCCATGCAGAAAAACGATTATGACGCGATCATTACCGAGTTCAGTTTGGACAAAGAAGGGATGGGTCTGGAACTGGCCCGCGAAGCCAAGAAGCGGAAACGGCGCCCCGCAGTTCTCATGTATACCGGCGATCCAACGGTGGAGCGCCTACGGGCTGCGCTTGACCTTGGCGTTGATTATTTCGCTTTTAAGCCAGTGGATTTGGACGAAATTAAGACCGCCTTGTTCCGCCTGGTTGCCTTCAGGGCGGCTAGACTTCCCGCCACTGCTCATTCGTAGTTCGCCTTGCCAGGTGGATATTTGTACCTTTCCATTAACGAAACTGTTATATTTTGAGACTCCCTAGAGGCCCTTCCACAAATGACTTTGAAACGTTCTATCCTACTCGTTGACGACGAGGTAAGCATCCTGCGGACGCTCCGCATGGTGTTTGAGCATGAAGGATATGACGTAGCCACAGCGGAGAATTCCGTCCAAGCCCTGGCTCTCCTCACCAAGAACGGACATTTTGACGCCGTCATTACCGATTTGAATATGGAACAGGAAGATATTGGATTGGAAGTGGCGCGGGCAGCGATGAATTGTAAGCCGAAACCAGCCGTCGTGGTTTGTACAGGTTTCGCGAGCGCACATAATACCCGCGCAGCTCTCGATATGGGAATTGATTACATGGCGTACAAGCCGGTCGAACTGGAGGATTTAATTTCGGCTTTGAATCGCTTGATTTCACGATATCGGGATTCAGGAGTCTCCGGCTAATGGCAAAAACGCTATCAAATACCGTAACAAAAGTTCCGCGAATGGCATTAATCGTCCATTCGGATATGGGAGTCCTTTCCAGTTTGCAGTCTGCGTTGTCGAAGAACGGATTCACCGCGATTATCGCGCGGGACCTTCCGACGGCGCTTCTTGCTATAACGCAGCATTATTTCGAGGTTGCAATCGTCTCGGCGCAATTGCGGGAAGGCGGCGATGGGTGGCCCCTGGCTGGAGTTCTGCATCTGGTCTTTCCGCGAGCTTTCGTTTCGGTTCTTGCCCCGTCCGACGGCGACGTTCTGACGTTGCAGGCCGCGATTAACTACGGTGTGAAAGAGGTTTACCGGGAATCCAGCCCTGCTCAGGAAGTGGTGGGAGCAATTCTCGCCGCCGTGGATCAAACCTCAAAGAATCAGAAGTCGCAAGTACAATAGCAAGCAACTGTCCATCAGCAAGTCCGAATCTATCCTTTCCACATGCCGACCAAGCCATCCACCATTCTTTGCATTGATGACGAAGAACCAGGATTGAAGGTTCGAAAGATCCTCCTCGAAACGGCGGGGCACAAGGTCTTTACTGCCTTATCGGGATTGGAGGGAATAACGGTTTTTGAATCGGAAGATATTGACGCCGTAATCCTCGATTACTGGATGGCAGGAATGAACGGGGTCACAACCGCTCGTGAATTGAAACGTATGAAGCCGTCGGTTCCGATCATCATCCTATCCGCATATGGCACGCTATTGGACGAAACATTGGGCGTCGCCGACGTCTGGATTCGCAAAGGTGAAGAAGATCCTCAGTATTTGCTTGGCGCTCTGGAGGCACTTCTCCAGGCTCGGGCCCCGAAGTAAGTCCATCGCCTCGTAAAGTGAATCCTTCGCGACTTTACCTGAAGACCTGTATAGAACCTCTTCCTTTTATCAGTCATTCTGGGTGATTGGGATTTTAGGAGCGAGCCGTGACACAAAGATCTGCTAAGACAATCGGCGTTCAGACTGAACGCATCGCCTCGGGATGCGCCGGATTGGACGAGGTTTTGGGGGGTGGTTACCCTAAAGGGCATTTCTATCTTCTGGAAGGTAATCCTGGCGCCGGAAAGACTACTCTCGCTCTCCAATTCGTGATCGAGGGAGTTAAGAACGGCGAAAGAGTTCTCTACGTCACTCTTACAGAGTCGCGACAGGATCTAATAAATGTGGCTCGTTCGCATGGATTTCATACCGATGGTATCGAAATATTCGAATTGATGCCCACGAATGACGAACTCAGGCCGGAGGGCCAGTACACGGTATTTCATCCCGCCGAGGTTGAACTCAACGATCGAATGCAGGCTATTTTCAAGGAAGTGGAACGGGTAAATCCAGATCGCCTGGTCATAGATGCTCTCTCGGAACTGCGCATGCTGGCCCGGGACCCGCTCCGTTATCGCCGTCAAATTCTTGCCATGAAGAATTATTTTTCAAAACGTGCTTGCACCGTGCTGCTGCTTGATGACTTTGTAATGAGTGACCGCGATCTCCAATTGCATAGCATCGTACATGGCGTTATCTCGCTTGAAAAACTGGCCCGCGATTACGGAGACGCGAGAAGGCGGCTGGAAGTAACAAAGCTGCGCGGAAGCAGTTTCAAGGAAGGTTTTCACGATTACGTGATCCGTACAGGTGGAGTAGTCGTATTTCCGCGCCTGATCGCGGCTCGCTCCAGGGGAGACGTCCAGATTAGTGCGGTTCCAAGCGAGATTAAAGAATTAGACACACTGACCGGGGGCGGCCTCGACCGCGGCACCAGTACGCTGATGATAGGTCCCGCGGGATGCGGAAAGACCACGATTGCCATGCGCTGGGTAGTGTCAGCCGCCAACAAAGGGGATAACTGCGGGGTCTTTATTTTCGAGGAAGGAAAACGTACCCTTACCGCTCGCGCGGCTGCCTTAGGCATGGACCTTGGGCCACATCTGGAATCCGGCCGGATTACTCTCGATCAGGTTGACCCTGCTGAAATGTCTCCTGGGGAATTTGTTAAACGCGTGCGCACTCGCGTCGAAGACGGGAAAGCTCGCGTCATTGTCATTGACAGTCTGAACGGATATTTACAATCCATGCCTGGAGAGCAATTTCTAGCCAGTCATCTTCACGAACTGCTTGCATACTTGAATAACCGTGGAGTGCTGACGATAGTTGTGCTCGCCCAAGCTGGCACGCTTGGAAGCCTCATGCAGAGTCCGGTGGACGTGAGTTACTTGGCAGATAACATTTTGCTCTTGCGGTACTTCGAAGTCCACGGGGAAGTGCGGCAGGCAATTTCCATGATCAAAAAGCGAAGCGGAGGACACGAGCACACAATTAGGGAACTTGCCCTCGGCCCGGATCGAATTCGTGTCGGCAAACCGTTAAGAGACTTTCAAGGTGTATTGGGCGGGATACCAACGGTTCGAAATCAAGACCCCCGGGAAAGTCAATCTGCGGACAATGGGAACTGATGAGAAGTCGAAGTTTCGATTGCTAGTATTTGCGCCGTTCGGCAGGGACGCAGTGCTTATCGGCGAGGTCTTGGGGAAGTCGGGTGTGCTCGTACAAGCAGTCAAGGAACCAGCCGAGTTAGCGCAATGCATTCAAGATGGAGCGGACGCGGCTATTATCACCGAAGAAGCGCTGGATGAACAAACCACGAAGTTCCTCGGGGAATGTATCGCCTCCCAGCCTCCGTGGTCCGACTTCCCACTAATTATTTTGACGGGCGGCGGAGCCAGCACCCCCGTCACGGAAAGGGCAGTGAGGTCCCGATCCGCATTAGGGAATCTCTCATTACTGGAGCGGCCGGTTCGGCCCGCCACCCTTCTGAGCATGGTAAAAACCGCTTCGCGGGCTCGTGCCCGTCAGTATGAGATTCGCGATCACCTGGAAGAATTAAAGGTGACACATAATGCTTTGCGCGAAGCGAATGAGCGGCTGGAATCGCTAGTAGAACAGCGCACCGGCGCCTTGCAGAAGCTATCCGCGCAGCTGTTGCGTACCCAGGATGATGAGCGGCGGCGCATGGCACGCGAATTACATGACGGACTCGGGCAGTCCTTGGCTGCCGCACAAATAAACCTTGGGTTACTTTCTTCGAATGGCCCGGCCGAATCCCAATATCTGGTGGAAGCACGCCGCCTTTTGGGACAAGCGGTCTCCGACATTCGCACCCTTTCCTATTTACTTCATCCTCCCCTTCTGGAGGAAGCGGGTTTTTATTCCGCTGCGCGGTGGTATATTGATGGATTTTCGAAGCGCAGCAGCCTCAAGGTGAACTTGGAATTACCCTCAAAAACGGGCCGCATGGCGGACGGAGTGGAGCTTACCCTATTTCGGGTATTGCAGGAGGGCCTCATCAATGCCCATCGCCATTCCGGGAGTAACCGTGTGGACGTTCAAGTAGAAAATGGCAATTCGACCATCACTATGCGGCTAAGAGACTACGGCAAGGGCCTGTCGAAAAGCCTCATGGAACGGTTCCACCAAACTGGCAGCGCTGCCGGTGTAGGGATCGCCGGAATGAGAGAGCGCGTCAAGGAGCTAGGAGGAAAATTCGATGTGCAGTCTGATGAATCCGGGACCGCACTAACCGTAATTTTGCCAATTAGTGAAGGCAGAGGCGCCGTTACGCCCGACTCCGAAAAACAAACCCTCGAACCTGCCTAGTCGCGCGAGAAGTTTCTGGTTCCCGTGCTGCGCAAAAACTCGCGAGGACCGTATGGAGAATAATTGAGCTCGGGTGACGGTAGGTAGTTTCCTGGCAGCCGATTGAGCCACTTCCATCCCAGAATATCGTTCTCAACCTTGGTTTATAATCTTTATTCCGCCTTAATTCTGGAGCAATGTCCAAATGATTCGATTTTTGCAAACCCCTGGGCCGGTTAAAAAGATTGTGCTTGGCGGCCTATTGACAGTTATTTGCGTTTTGATGGTGATAACCCTGGTCCCAGGTTTCGGGAGTACGGATTTCTTTGGCGGAGGCACCCCCGCGCGCGGCGTGGTCGCCACGGTCGGCGGAGAGGATGTAACCACGCTGGAAGTACAGCGCGAGGCCAGGCAAATGCTGCAACAACAATTCCCGCAGGGTGGCGCGCAGGCCTCCATGTTGCTGCCGTTTTTTGCGCGTCGCGCTGCGGAAAATCTAATTCAGGAGAAAGTTGTCCTCGCGGAAGCCAATCGCATGGGCTTGCATGTGACCGATGAAGAGCTCCGCGATGAGTTGCAACATAATCCGCAATACTCCGGCGCATTTTTTGTGGACGGAAATTTTGTAGGGCAAACCAAATACGAACAAATACTTGAGCAGCATGACCTAACGGTACCGCAGTTCGAACAACTGGTACGAAACGAGATTTTATTGGACAAAGTTCGCGAACTGATCGGCGGCGGTGCAATGGTTTCCGACGCCGAAATTCAGCAAGAATTCTTAAAGAAGAATTCCAAGGTCAAGTTTGAATACGCGGTGTTGCGAAAAGACGATCTTCTGAAAGACATTCATCCTGCTGACGCCGAACTGAAGGCCTATTACGATCAGAACAAGGCGAATTACGCCAATTCGATTCCGGAGAAACGAAAGATCGGTTATGTGTTGCTCGATACTGCGCGTCTTGAGGCCGAGACCCCAGTAAGTGACCAGGAGCTGCAAGCTTATTATGACCGTCATCGGGAGGAGTTCCGGTTTCCCGACCAAGTAAAGGTCAGCCAGATACTGATCAAAACCCCGCTCCCCGCGAGCGACGGCAAAGTTGATACGAAGGCTCTCGACGCCGCGAAAAAGAAAGCAGACGACGTGCTTCAGCAACTAAAGGCCGGAGCCAAATTCGAGGATCTTGCCAAGAAATACTCCGAGGATCCGAGCGCCAACAGCGGTGGTTCGATTGGATGGATCAATCATGGCGGCTTCCCGGTGCCGGAAGTTGACAAGGCGGCTTTTTCGCTTCCAAAAGGGGGCACAAGCGACGTGATTAACGCCGGGTACGCCTTCGTTATTTTGCATATTGATGATAAACAGTCGGCACATGTTAAAACTCTGGACGAAGTAAAAGGTCAAATCGAACCCAGTATCAAACAGCAGAAAGCTACTGAAGCCGCTGATGCCAAAGCCAACGCATTAGTTAGTCAGGCTCGCGCAGACGGTTTGGACAAAGCGGCAGCCGCCAGCGGTTTGCAGGTTGTCAACACGGACTTCATCAGCCGCACTGATTCCCTGCCAGGAATCGGAACCGTGCCACAATTCATGGACGCGGTTTTTGGCACTCCTGACAAGTCTCCCCCAGATGAAGTCGAATTGCCACAAGGCTTCGCGGTGTTTCAAGTACAGCAAATTCAACCCGCTTCAACGCCCAGTTTTGAAGAGATTCGGGCGCGTGTGGAAAACGATTTCAAGAATGAGCGTGCGGCAGCTCTCCTCACGCAGAAGACGCGAGAATTGGCTGACCGCGCGAAGGCAGATCACGATCTGAAGAAAGCGGCGAAGGAGTTGGGGGCTGTTGTCAAAACCAGCGATTTCGTCCTGCCGGATGGTCAAGTCCCGGATATCGGCTCAATGTCTGGCGGAGCCGCTGTGGCATTCACGCTCAAACCTGGTGAAGTGAGCGGGCCCATAAACAATGGCACCACAGGAGTTGTGCTGTCGGTGGTTGAGAAGCAGGAGCCTGGCCCACAAGAACTGGCGGCAAAGAAGGATGAGATTCGCGAATCTTTGTTGCAGACCAAGCAGAATGACCTATTTGAAATGTTCGTTGCAAATGCGCGCGCACAAATGCAGAAGTCCAAAAAAATCAAGATGAACGAAGAGGAACTCAAGAGCTTGACCGGAGGGCAAGGGCAGGAAGGTGAGTAGCGAGCTGATCGCGAATCCCATCGGACATTCCTCTCTCCGGCTAAGTTAAATTTAAAATTTTTGCGCCGTGTAAACCTCTCACTTTAAACATTGCCTCCAAGAAAGAACGATGTCATTCCCTCGCTTAAGCGGAATTTTGCTACATCCCATCTCATTGCCATCTCGTGGTGGAATTGGCGACTTGGGTCCTGCCGCGTATGAATTTGTAGATTTTCTTTCCGCTGCCCGGCAGGGATTGTGGCAGGTTCTTCCGCTGGGACCGCCGGCTAACGGAACATCGCCTTATTCATCTACATCAGCCTTTGCTGGGAACCCTCTCTTGGTCAGCTTGGAACGTTTGGCGGAAATCGGACTAATTGACCATAGTCGTCTCGGAGTTCTGCCGCAAGAAGTGAAACCGATTAACTATGAAGAAACTTCGCGGCGCAAACTTCCACTTTTGGCTGAGGCTGCTCGCAATTTTTTGTCGGGTAAAGATCAGGGTCTGCTATCTAGATTCGAAAAGTTCTGCGTAGACAACGATTGGTGGCTTGAGGACTTCGTTTTGTTTGACATCTTGCGGAAGCGTTATGACAGCCAATCCTGGAAACGTTGGCCATCAGGGCTTGCGCGTCGGGAATCGGCACCGATGGCGCAAGCCCGGACAGAACTTAAAGACGAGCTCAACATCGGCCGCGTCATCCAATTTCTCTTTTATGAGCAATGGCTTGCTTTAAGAGCGTACTGCACGGAGCGTGCTATTCGGGTCGTTGGTGATATCGCAATCTTCGTGGATTACGATAGCGCGGACGTCTGGGCCAATCGCGATATCTTCCGCCTCCGCGACGACCTCGAGCCTGAAGTCGTTGCCGGCGTCCCGCCCGACGCGTTTAGCGTCTCAGGGCAGCGATGGGGAAACCCCCTCTACAACTGGGACGTCATGCGGACCCGGGGCTACCAGTGGTGGATTCGACGTCTGCGTTGGGCGACTCAGACCTGCGATTACATTCGCCTCGACCATTTTCGAGGGTTCGCACAGTTTTGGGAGATACCCGCGAACGAACCCACGGCAGTCAACGGGCGGTGGGTGGATGGGCCAGGCGATAGCTTATTTCATAAATTGAAAGAATCCCTGGGGAGCCTTCCATTTTTTGCGGAAGACCTGGGAGTCATCACACCCGATGTCACGGAATTGCGGGAACGACACAGAATACCTGGCATGGCGGTGTTGCAGTTTGCCTTTGGAGATCCGGGAGCTCATATCTATCTCCCGCATCGTCTGACTTCCGATCGCGTGATTTATACCGGCACACACGACAATGACACGGCATTGGGTTGGTGGCATTCGATCAGTGAGAAGGAGCGGACCGCTGTGGAATCATTGGTTGGTCGATGCGATGACGGAGTGAATTGGGCCCTGATCCGGCTGGCTCAGAGTTCGGTCGCGGAATTTTCGGTTGTGCCGTTGCAAGATGTGCTCGGCTTAGGCGCCGAAGCGCGTTTGAACACGCCGAGCACTCTTGACGGGAACTATCACTGGCGTTACCAGCCCGGATCGCTGACACCAAACTTAGCTCAACGCCTGGCCGATCTCGCGGAAGTCACGGATCGCCTTCCTACGCCCCTGATTCCGGCGCAAGCTGACAAACCTTAGAGCACAACCTTAGTAGTCAGACCACCCTTGGTAGCCAGTCCACCCTTCGTTGCCAGACCGCCCTTGGTAGCCAGACCGCCCTTCGTTGCCAGACCGCCCTTCGTTGCCAGACCGCCCTTCGTTGCCAGGCCGCCCTTCGTTGCCAAGCCGCCCTTCGTTGCCAGACCGCCCTTCGTTGCCAGGCCGCCCTTCGTTGCCAGGCCGCCCTTGGTCGCTAGACCACCCTTGGTCGCTAATGGCTGATCGGACGAGAAATTAGATGAAGGAGCCTTGGTGGCAATAATTGCTTTTCGTGCGGCTGCGTTGTTGCTGATCAGGGACTTTTTTTGTACCGACATTTTAAATCCTCCGTTGGACGTTGAGTCCGGAATCTGTAGGCGGTCTGTTTTCGCTCCGCTCTTGCATTGGGTTATTGCACGAGTCATGCCATATCCCATGCATTGCCCTGACAAATTTCCAGGTCCACAAAATGAACGGCTTAGGAAGACTGAGCAAATTTTTCTGAGATTTACGGCGGATCAAAATCTCCGGTGTGGTCATTAATTAACCAACAGGTAGTAACTTTTTAACCAGACTCCGCAATTCCGTACTTTCGACACAGATATTTCATCTTCTGACGGTCAATTCCCAGCAGCTTTGCCGCCGCCGTCTTATTGTTTTCTGTTCTACGGAGCGATGCCCTGATATAAGCAACTTCAATCTTCGCAATCTCGTCATCGAAGGAAATCCCTTCATCTGGAATCAGAAACGACTCTTGCTGGGCCGTGCTGTCGTAAAGGATCTGCTGAGGCAGATTCTTCACCTTAATTACAGCACCAGGGGCCATTAAAACCAGCCGTTGCATCAGGTTTTCCAGCTCCCGCACGTTTCCGGGCCATGAATACTCCTCCAATATCTCCAGCGCTTCGGGATCCACTTGCTTCAATGGAATATTATTCGCGCCGCAATACAGCCGGAGAAAGTGATCAATCAGCAGGGGGATATCCGTTGGGCGTTCCCGCAAAGGTGGAAGCATGATTGGAACGACATTGATCCTGTAATAGAGATCCTCGCGAAATTTCCCGGTATGGACTGCGTTTTCCAAATCTTCGTTCGTAGCGGTAACGAGACGGAAGTCAATCTTCTTGGACGCCTTGGCTCCAATGCGCTGGACCGTGCGTTGCTCCAGTACACGCAGAAGCTTGCTTTGCAAAGCCAGTCCCAAGGTTCCGATCTCATCCAAGAATAAGGTGCCTCCATGAGCCGTTTCAATGTAGCCAGGACGACTCACATCAGCACCCGTAAATGCGCCTTTTTCGTGCCCAAATAGTTCCGCTTCAATCATCGTCTCCGGCAGAGCTGCACAGTTAACGCTTACAAAGGCTCCATCTCGCCGAGATCCCGTCGCCACAATTGCCCTCGCCACAAGTTCCTTGCCCGTCCCGCTCTCTCCCCTAACCAATACTGTGGCGTTGCTGTCGGCGATCCTGGATATCGCCTCGTACACGACCCGCATTGCTTCGCTACTCCCAATCAGGTCACAAAAAGACGACCGGTTGGAGGCTTCTTCCCGCAATGCCCGACTCTCGATTTCGAGATCTCGGTTCTCAAGTGCCTGCGTTAAGAAGATTTGAAGTTCAAGGAAGGCGACAGGGGCTACAAACAGCTTGTCCAAACCGGCCGCGCGGGTCTGTGCGTTCAAGGCTTTGCTTCGGGAACGGGTAAGCCCTACCAGAATTAAATCTGAACTCAAGTCTCGAAGTTCGCGGAGCAACTTCAGGCAATTCTCGCTGGATTCAACGGCGGTCTCGATGTCTGCAACCACGGCGGCAACCTGCACAGCCTCCAAAAGAGCAGATAGCTCATCTCGAGAATTAAGAAGGGTGGTGTGGAAGGTTGACGCCAGCCATTCCTGTATCTCAGGCAAAATGGTGTCGTCGTTGGTCAATATTGCGATGCGCTTCGCACCCCCTGGTCCCACAACGTTCACGCTCGCCCCTTCCTGAGTTGAGATTGCTTCTGCGGTAGTGGCTCAGTTTGAATTTTCGTCTTAACCTGTGGCGTCATCCCGAGCTCGCGAAGGTTCTTGCGTGGCGGATACGCGCAAACACAAGAGCAACTGCGCTGCACGCGAGATCCTCGGGACTGCGGTCCCTCAGGATGACCTCGAAGTAAGGTTATTCAAACTGAGCCACTATCGCCTATGCGGACACGATTGAATTTGCACCCATTATAGGTAAAATTTTAACCAGCCAGAAATATTTTAAGACCGAAGGGCGCCCGAAAAGCAACTTTGCCGTGCGATTGGTCAGAGCACTAAGAGGGTTCGCGCTCCTGAGGGATGGAGAGTCCGTTTGAGAACTCCTGTTGCGCCTTTTGGGCGCGTGAACTTGGTCCACTTCCACCCCGGACTTCGTCCGGGGCTAAGCTATTTCGCTCCTCGGGAGCTGGTTCTTGCCATACTCCGTTACAGTCGCTTGCTCTGCGCCGGGTTCCCACACAGACTCTAGAGGCCGGACGTCTGATAGCGCAGCACGGATAGAGCAAGCCGATACTCATAATTCGCCTGAGCATCACCAATCTCCGCTTGCGTTTGCTGCAACTGTCCCTGGCTCAATTCCACGATAGAACCAAGACCAAGTTTATATCGAGTTTGAGCCAGGTCGAGTGCGCGATTGGCTTCGTCCAATAATTGCTGGCTCACTGCAAGTCGTTGATAGGCAGTGTTGGCGTCGAGCCAACTGGTTCGCACGTCTCGAGAAATGCGGTTTCGAAGATCAAGAATCTGCTCTTTGGCGGCTTGTGCCCGCAAATCGGCTTCACGAGTTCGCGCATTGAAAAGGAATCCGTTGAAAATTGGGATCTGAATGCTAACTCCCACTGCGCCATACCAGCTCGAGAGGCGGTCATCGCGGACTGGAGCGCCGCCGACAGCGGCGAGAGCGCTAACTGTTGGAAAAAATTCGTCGCGGTTCGCAGCGTGCAGCTTCTCCGCGGATTGCGATTCGAACTCCAGCGCCAATATTTCGGGACGCTTGCTGAATGCTTCGGCAATTAACTCGTTCGAATCCGCTGGCGGAGCAGTAAGCGGTTCGGTTTCCTCCACAAGGGTAATATTCTGTAGGGTCGAATAGCCCAATATTGCGGACAGGCTGGCGAATGCCGCTTGCTCATTGTTCTCTGCATCGAGTTGAAGCAGTTTCGATTGCGCAAGATTCACATTGGCAAAACTCAGATCCAAGTCTGACTTCAGTTTGCTCCTCGTAAGGGCCGACACTTGGTTCGTCAGCAACTGGCGGGACTTCACCGTTTCTTCCGCTACCTTGAGAACGGCCTGTGCCGCCAGAGCGCCATAGAAAGCTTGATCAACAGCAAGGAGGACTTGTTCTTTTGTCGCAAGAGAATTTTGATTCTCGGCTTCCCCGTGCAGGCGTGCGCTGGCAACGAGATTGGTTGTATGCCCGAAATCTGTAATGAGCTGGCCAAGTGTCGCGCCAGCCGCCGCTCGGGCAAAAATGATCGGGTTGTTGAGTCCACCGGCGCTGATACGGCTGTTGTTGTAGGCGTCCACGCCTGTAATATCCACCGTAGAAGTGGGCCATAAGCTGGATCTGACTTCTCGTGTCACTTGCTGCGACGCCAGCGCGTTCAGCCTCGCGACTGAGATCGCAGGATTATTTCTTAGGGCGGTGGCCTCGGCTTCTTTTATGCCAAGCTGGGCCAGTACGGTGCCCACTGGCTGAGCAGCCGAGGGTGCCTGTGGATTACTGGGGAGGGGAGCATTCGGAATACCCTGAGCTTGCTCAGTTAACGGTTTGGAAACCCGAGGACTACCTGAGGGATTCTGCTGAGCGAGACATAGTAAATTCAGCACAAAGATGGAGAGGAGCAGTCCAATTTTTGACTTCATGCCGGCAACTCCCGTACTTGAGCGTCTTCCTTCCGGTGAGCCCAAAGATATCCGGCTGGCACCAGATAAACCGTGACCACAACCGAGAGCAGCAACCCTCCTATGATGGCGCGCGCGAGGGGCGCGTAGGCTTCAGCGCCGGTGCCCAACTTCAAAGCCATCGGGACAAGACCGATAATCGTGGCTAGAGAAGTCATGAGCACCGGACGCAGACGAATTCGGCTGGCCGTCGCCACGGCTTCTTTCAGCGGCGTCCCTTCCCGCCACAAAGCACGAGAAAAATCCACGATCAAAATGCTGTTTGAAACTACGATTCCCACCGTCATCACCAGCCCCATCAGCGACATGATATTCAGCGTGGTACCGGTGAACAGCAGCATCAACAGGACGCCACTAAGCCCCGGCGGAATCGCGAAAAGAATGATGAAAGGATCAAGGAAGGACTGGAATTGCGCTACCAGAATTAGATACACCAACGCTACCGATAGAATGAGGCCGATTCCAAAGCTCTTAAAAGAAGACCGCATCCCCTGTACCGAGCCCCGGAGGTTGACGCGAATTCCCTCCGGCAGCTTGGTTCGAGAAATGATGCCATCAATAGAGCTGGCCAGCTTCCCCAATGCTTCGGTTTTAGGGGCCACGTACACGTCAATTACGCGTTGCAACTGGTAATGGTCAACCTCGGTCGGCGATTCGATCGACGAGATGTCAGAAACAGAATCGAGCTGCGTGGTGCGCTTGTTCCCTGATGCCCGGATAGGGATCTGTTTGAGATCACTGATTGACTGCACTTGAGTTTCCGGATATTGCACGGTTAACATGTAGTCGTTTCCGGTCTTTGGATCTACCCAGTAACTTGGGGCAATCATCTGGTTTGAGGTCAATGCCGTGATCACATTATCAACTACCTCTTTCTGACTGAGCCCGACCAGACTCGCGCGCTCACGATCAATATTGATTTGAAGTGCCGGGTAATCCACATCTTGAGGAATTAGAACATCGCTTACGCCGTTGAGATGCCGAATCTGATTGGCGATCTTGCTTGCGCTTCGGAAGGTCTGATTCAAGTCCATGCCGCTGACCTGAACATCAATCGGCGCCGGTAATCCTAGATTCAGAACTGAATCCACCAGGCCACCCGATTGAAAATAGTCATTAAGTTGGGGTAAATCGTTACGCACTGCCGTTCGTACACGATTCATATATTCATAACTGCCGACCTTGTGACCTTCCTTCAGACTGACCTGCACGAAAGCCGTATGTGGAGCAGAATTTGGCGTGTAGATAGCGGAGAAACCGGGGGTAACGCCTATGTTAGAAACAATCATGTCCAATTCGTTCGGGGGCACAATCCGCCGGATTTCATCTTCGACCTGCTTTATATATTGCTCTGTCAGTTCAATCCGCGTTCCAGAAGGAGCCTTCACGTTGATTAAGAACTGACCGGGATCGGTGCGAGGAAAATAAGCCACGCCCAGCAGCGGATACAGGGCAAGGCTTAACAGAGCAACCCCCACCAAACCCACGGTAGTAGCCACTGGCCGTAAGAGCGAGCGTCCGACTGTGTGATCGTAGTAACGAAGAAGCTTTTCGAAATAGCGGTTGAATCCAGCGATAACGTGGCCAAAACGGGAGTTAGAAGTTTCGTGCTCATCAACTAAGTGAGGTGACTTGATCCATTTCGCGCAGAACAACGGCACAACCGTCATCGCAACAAAAAACGATGCCAGCATTGAGAGCACAACTGCGGTGGCGAGCGCGCTAAATAAAAACCGGCTAACTCCGTAGAGGAACACCACCGGAAAGAAAACCACAACCGTGGTCAGGGTCGCCGCTAGTACGGGGAGAGCAACTTCCTGCCCTCCTTTTTCCGCTGCAACCTCTGGTGACTCGCCCATTTCCATATGGCGGAAAATGTTCTCAAGAACTACGACCGAATTATCAATGAGGCGGGAGAACGCGAGCGCCAGCCCGCCCAGCACCATGGTGTTGACAGTTCCGCCGAGAGCGCTGATTGCGAGAAACGCCGCGAGCGCAGAAAGCGGAATCGAGAGAAATACAGCCATGGTAGCCCGCATGCTTCCTAGAAATAGCAGGATCATGAGTCCCGTGAGTATCAGGCCGATCCCACCTTCGTGCAGCAGGTTATCAATCGCTTTCTTCACAAACACAGATTGATCAAAAACCACTTTGGCTATGAGTTGCTTGGGGACATCGGTGAGATTCGCGACAGCTTTTTTAATTCCGTTGACCACTGCGATCGTATTGGTATTGCCTCCCTGTTTGAGGATAGGAAGGTAAACGGATGGCTGACCATCAACGCGGACAATATTGGTTTGAATTTCATGCCCATCCACGGCCTTGCCAACATCCTCCACCAAAACGGACGCGTTCCCGACAGTTTTGAGCGGGAGACTATTAATTTCTTTCGCAGTGGGGATCTGGCTATTGGTGTAAAGGTTGTAATCAACCGGACCGATCTTTACATCGCCGGCGGGCAGGATCAAATTGCTATCGTTCACGGTGCGGACAACATCCATCACGCTGAGTTCGTGAGCCTCCAATTTCAGGGGGTCCACATAAACCATGATCTGACGATAGCGTCCGCCGAACGGCTGCGGGACCGAAGCTCCAGGGACATTTGCTATCTGATCCCGCACGTCATACTGCCCGAGATCGCGAAGTCGAGTCTCATTCAATCCCTGGCCCTTAAGCGTTATTAGGCAAACCGGAAGACTGGAGGCATCGAATTTCAACACTACCGGCGGAAGAGTTCCCGGTGGCAGCTTTCTCAAGTCTGCCATTGCCAAGTTGGAGACTTCGCTGAGATCGGCATCCGGGTCGGTGCCCGGCTGAAAATAGATCTTGATCAAGCTGACGCCCGGCAGCGAGCGAGACTCAATGTGATCAATATTGCTTCCAAGCGT
Source organism: uncultured Acidobacteriaceae bacterium (assembly GCA_963720075.1). GTDB lineage: Bacteria > Acidobacteriota > Terriglobia > Terriglobales > Acidobacteriaceae > PALSA-188. Next base: position 1,038,590 of record CAVREG010000019.1, read on the forward strand.
GAAAAATCGCTCGAACCGTCCGGTGATGTCTGTCTCAATCTGCTGCGGCGGCATTCCGGAATAAAACGTCGCGACCACGACCACCGGAATATTGATCGGCGGAAACAGATCAACCGGCATGCGTACCAGAACGGTGGTGCCGACAATTGCGATAACCAGGCAACATACGATGATGAAATAGGGGTTCTTGATGGCAAACCGAGACATTACGAACCTGCCTCCGCATTGCCAGATTCGTCCATAACTTTGGGGCGGACCTTTTCCCCCAAGGTGAATTCGCTGCGATTCCCGATGATCACCTGATCTTTCTCCGACAAACCCGAGAGAATCTCGACGCGATTGCTTCCTTCCTCTCCCAACTTGACCTGCCGTTCTCGTATGCGGCCATCTCTGTCCACCATCAACACGCTACATCCCGAGGCATCGCGTTGGACCGCTTGAACTGGTACGGTGAGCGCTGCATTTTTTTTGCTCAGGGTGAGGTTAACGTCGGCGTACATTCCGCCAACCACGGATCCATCGCGATTCTCGACATCAATTTCCGTGTGCATGGTCCTGGTCTGCTGATCTAGAGCGTCGGAGAACCGGGCGACCCGTCCTTGAAAGTCACGACCGAGCGCGGCAACGTGTACTTGCACCGCCGACCCGAAATGAATTAGGGACGCATCAGACTCGGGAACTGGCACTACGAGTCGAAGCCGGGACCACTCTGCAAGCCGAACAACGGGCATGGATTGTGTTTCGGAGGCAGTCCCGGCCTGGATCAACGCTCCGGTGTCCGCATAACGCTTGGTTATGACCCCGTCGAATGGCGCCGTGATCTGAGTGTAGGACTCCATCGCGGCAAGCTGTTTGCGGCTCGCTTCGGAGACTGAGAGTTGGCTGTGAGCCTCGGCTAGCGAGGCATTGGCACTCTGCACTTGAGCTTCGGCCTCTTTATCCTTGGCCTCCGCCTCCTCCAATTCCTGCTCCGCGATGAGTCCCTCTTGGGCTTCCGACGCCTGTTTTAAACGGGTGTATGCAAAATGAGCCGCCGAGTGCGCGGACTCAGCCAGTGCGATTTCACTGCGCGCCCGGAGAATCGCGTTCTGGCTGTGCTCGATAGTCGCCTCTGCGCCCAGAATCTGTGCCCTCAGTTCGGGGACTTCCAATACGGCGAGAACCTGACCTTCCTTTACCTTGTCACCGACGTCCACGAAGATCTGACGGATGTATCCCGCGACCTTTGCGTGAACATCCACTTCCTGGTATGGCCGAAACGTCCCCGACAGGGTGAGTGAGTTTACGATCGGGCTCCGTTTGACCAATGCCACCGCGACCGGGCGGAGCGAGGATTGCCTCTCGGATGCTGCCCTGGCATTCTTTGTCGGAATCCGCAAAATCGCCACCACGCACAATGCGACAATTACGCCCGCAAAAATCATGTATTTTTGCTTTGGTTTCATGTCAGTCAACCTTTTCTAGTTGTGGCCGAACCGGTGCAGTTGCGCACCAAAATGAAACACGCTTTTCGCTGGAATGCCCGCGGCGCGTCCAGCTGCGACATAGCGCATCCATAACCTGCCAACTAGGAACCGCGAGTCATTAAGTCGTTTATATAAACGGCTTCGCGGACAAAATATGCAGAGATGCGGGGGTATGCCGTAAACGCTAAAGTAGAGATGTCAGCAGGAGGGAGGAGGCCGATTATAAAGGCTTTGTTCGAAAAAGAAACCGAGGATCGGTGGTCTCGCCGGCCAAACCAGAGGATAAAAATAGACAATTTCGTAAGTCACGACATTTTCGACGGGTGGAACCCACTCCACCGCATCGGTGTCGAGGTGCTGTCGCATTGCCCGCGGTAGTTGCGACTGCGCTGTAATGCCGTGAGACATCACGGCGGTACGTGTACGCGTCCCGAGACTGATCGTCAGAAGAGAGATCGTCACCAGGATGATGAGTATGTCCCAGCGTTGCCGCTGGCACTTGTTGGGCTCATGAACTTCTAGCACAGACATTCAGTAAGAATCCCCATCACATTCGCCATTATAACCTGAGCCTGCGCGAAAATGCGGAAGCTCCATACCCATCGTAACCCGCGCAAGAAATTGCCGGGCATAGGACATCTAAGGTTTAGATGAGCCGCCGGGTGCGAACACTCGCATGTAACGTGGAATTATTCTTTACTGTAGTGAGTCATCACTAATTCTTATATAATAACTTTGTCTTATATTTATGTAAATATTATTAGCTTCCCTTCAGCCTTACGGTCACTTATCATCGTCAGTGCTGTCAGGGAACAGGGAGGTTTTGGGGATGGAACGTCCGCGCATCGCAATTTTCGATACTACGTTACGAGATGGAGAGCAGTCGCCTGGATGCAGCATGAACGTGAAGGAAAAACTCCGTTTGGCGCATCAACTCGACCGCCTCGGGGTGGACGTGATCGAGGCCGGCTTTCCCATTGCATCTGAGGGTGATTACACCGCAGTGCAAGCGATTGCCGCAGCAGTTCCGCGTCCCGTTATTGCCGCTCTAGCAAGGGCGTGTGCAAAAGACATCGAGCGGGCGGCGCAGGCATTGTCTGGAGCTGTTTGCCCTCGAATTCACGTCTTCTTAGCGACGTCAGAGATTCATCTACAGCACAAATTGCGAATCACGCAGCAACAATGTTTGGAGCAGGCTCGCGACTCGGTCCGGCTCGCTAAATCCTTTTGCAGCGACGTGGAATTTTCTCCCGAAGATGCCACGCGTACGCCTCCTCAATTCCTCTACCGAATTCTTGAGGCGGTGATTGAGGCAGGCGCAACCACGTTGAACATTCCGGACACAGTCGGTTACAGCGTGCCTGCGGAATTTGGAGAACTGATCGCCGGCATTCGCCAAAATGTGCGTGGAATCGAAAAGTTAACTATCTCGGCTCATTGTCACAATGATCTCGGCCTTGCGGTAGCGAATTCTCTAGCGGCGGTAGCTGCGGGTGCGCGTCAGGTGGAGTGCGCAATCAACGGGATCGGCGAGCGCGCTGGGAATGCCTCTCTTGAAGAGTTTGTGATGGCGCTACGGGTGCGTTCTGACCGGTATGCATACGATACCAACATTGTGACTGAGCAGTTATTCCCGGCAAGCAAGCTGTTGAGCGAAATTACAGAGGTACCGGTGCAGCCCAACAAGGCTATTATCGGCCGCAACGCATTTGCCCACGAAGCCGGCATCCATCAGGATGGAATGCTCAAGAACCGCTTGACCTACGAAATTATGACGCCGCAATCCGTTGGCGTTCCTGACTCCACATTGGTGTTGGGTAAACATTCCGGGCGTCATGCTTTGGGCTTACGATGCGAACAACTTGGTTATACTTTTGACCGCCGCGAATTGGATGAGATTTACCGGCAGTTTGTAGTTCTCGCGGATGAGATCAAACACGTCCACGATCATCATTTACTCGACTTGATTCGAGAGACGCGCGGCATTCGGCCGGTGCCGGCACTAGCTGCGGCCGCCCCAGCAGGCGCGGCCAGAAAACCGTTTCCCGCTTCGCTCCCCACCGATTACAGTGCGGCAACTCTTCCGCGCAATACCATAACTGAGAATCACTCAGAGCAGGAAGACTACCTCTGGGGTGTGTAGAGAAAGAGTTCGAACAACAGGGGTCATCCGCAGACTTGCGAGGGATCTCAAGCCAGCGAAAATACTTCGCACTTAAGCACCTGCAATGTATGGGGTTATCTTTCGAGACTGAATGTCCCTCAGGACGACCGTCGGCGGGGTCTTTTCAAAATAAGTTACTTCCAGGGCGCTCACCAGACTCCTCCTCTGATTCAAACCGAACAATCGAATATACAATCTACAATTCTCAGAGTAAAATTCGGCAACAACAGCGGCAGTTCGATGCGGTAATCATAGAGCTGTAAGGTTTATCTGTCGGGGATGGCTTTTCACCAATGCTGCTTAAGGTAACCGTTCTGCCGGGCGATGGCATCGGACCGGAGGTAACTGAGCAGGCAGTTCACGTGCTCGAAGAGATTGCGGCTGTCTTCGGCCACGAACTGGTGTGCTCACCCAAGGATATCGGCGGCGCTGCACTAAAGACCAGTAAGGATCCTCTCCCAAACGATACTTTGCAGGCCTGTCTTTCATCGGGAGCCGTTCTGTTGGGTGCGGTCGGTGGACCATCCTTTGATAATTTCCCCAGTCATCTCCGCCCCGAAAGTGGCCTTCTCAGGTTACGCCGAGAACTGGGTGTCTTCGCCAATCTGCGCCCCGCAACATGCTATCCATCTTTAGAGGATTGCTCACCCCTGCGCGCCGACGTAGTTAAAGGAACGGATGTGCTGATTGTTCGGGAACTGCTCGGAGGAATTTACTACGGCGAGCCTCGTTTGATTCAGGGGCCTACCGGTGACCGGAGCGCAACCGACACCATGCGCTACACCGAGAAAGAAATTGAACGCGTGGCTCATGTTGCATTCGAACTAGCGCGGTCTCGGCGTCGCAATCTGGTTTCGGTGGATAAAGCCAACGTGCTTGATTGCTCCCGCCTGTGGCGGGACGTGGTGACTCGTATTTCCCAGGACTACGTGGATGTTAGGACATCGCATATGTATGTGGATTCTGCCGCGATGGCGCTGGTATCCCGCCCGGCTGACTTCGATGTTCTACTCACGGAGAATATGTTTGGCGACATTCTGTCCGATCAGGCAGCGTCAGTCGTCGGTTCGCTTGGGATGCTTGGCTCTGCAAGTGTTGGTGGCCCAGTTGGGCTCTACGAACCTATTCATGGTTCCGCGCCGGATATCGCTGGACAGAATATTGCCAACCCCGTGGGAGCAATTCTTTCAGCGGCAATGCTGCTCCGCCACTCCTTTAACTTGAAGCGCGAAGCATCCTGCGTGGAATCTTGCGTTGCCAGCGTTCTGGCCGCCGGATATCGTACCCGAGATGTGGCCAAGCCAGGCCGTAGCTCTCTCTCCACCGAGGAAATTGGAGGGAGGATTGCCGAGGCGATTCGTGTCACTGCGACGTGCGCTCAGGACGTTGCGAGTTGACCCATTTCGGATTTCCGCATCTTCCGGACGAATAAATTTATTGAATGCCGTCCCTTTCCGTGGGAGTACAATTTCTCTATATTTGTTTTCACGGGAAGGGCCGATTGCTTTCGAAGTGCGCCAACCCGGGCTGCCCAACTTCATTTCGTTATCTGCATGAAGGCAAGTTATTTCGCGTTCACATGGACCCAGCCGCAAGTGAATCGTCTTCTGGATCAGACGCAGAGGCTAAAGCGAAGAAACCATCGCGACGTGTTGAATTCTTCTGGCTCTGCCAAAATTGCTCGTCAGAAATGACTTTGAGTTTCGAAAAAGGCGCTGGTGTGACTATTCAGCCCCTGTCCCCACATGCGATGGCTTCTTAGGGATCTCCTCAACAGCTATGTCGCGGATTCCCTCGCCCGCGAAAGGCCCCTTTTGTTCGTTCGCGGTCTTGTACAGGAGGATAGGTAGTCAGACGTTCCTAAAGCTTCGGAGAGTACGATTCCAATTCCGGGTGTGTCGCTGAATATTTCCCCGTAAATCCGTTCCAACGAATCTTAACCATCTCTCCAAACATACGAATGCCGTCGCGCACGGGGTGAATGCTCCCACCCTGGCGATGCGCCCACTTCACTGGAACTTCTTCAACCTTTAATCCAAATGTTCGCGCGAGGAAAAGAATTTCTGGATCGAATCCCCATCGCTCTACCTTTTGCAGGGGGAAAAGAACGTCAACTGCATGCCGGCTGAAAGCCTTGAACCCGCACTGAGTGTCTTTAAAATGCAGGCCCAAAATCATCCGAAGCGCCAAATTGAAAATGCGCCCAAAAACCTGACGACGGAGGGGCTGCCTGGTGGTTTGGAGTTCGGGTTTCAGCCAGCGCGAGCCAATAGCAATATCCGCACCGCCCTGGATTGCCGCAAAAAGCTTTGGGGCCTCCTCGATCGGAGAAGACAAATCGGCATCGCTAAAGAGCAGTATCTCTCCCTGTGCGTGCAACATTCCATTGCGAACGCTATACCCTTTGCCGCGATTACCGGGATTCTCTAGAAGGCGCAATGTTGGTTTATGGGTAGCATGCTGCCTCACTATTTCCGCAGTGTTGTCCGTTGAGCCGTCGTCTATAACGATTATTTCTGCGTTCCAGCTCTGTTGCGCTGCAAAAGTGAGAACTCTCTTTAGAGTCGCGTCTATGCGCGCGCCTTCGTTGTAAGCAGGAAGCACGATGCTATATGTAAATTCCAAGTGGTGATGTAAGTCTTGCCAGTTATACCCGCGCGAGCGTGGTTACAGTTTGCTACAGCAACAAGAATTGGGCAATCAATATTCGGAAATAAAATGAGATACCTTGCACAAGGCCTGCATGGCGAGCAAGCTAAGCAAACGGCCAATCTAATTGGGCAAATCGCGCACCTGGCATTAGCGTTCCGCTTGCCGGTAACATTTTCTTCCAATCTTCAACCCTTATCTCCCACGATTAGAACTGGATTTTTTGGTGAGCTCAAAACTAACGCATAAATCTTTACAATTCCGGAACATGGCGGCTGATACCATGAGGCAATTCATGCAGGCGTAAATAAGCCATCGGTGAGAGTTTGAACCAGATCTGTGATGCAATTTAGTAAGACTGCGCTCAAGGATTGGATCGTGCTGTGGGCAGCGATCCTCCCATTATCTTGTTCGGGGCAGACTCCGTCCCAATCTCAGAGTCCGCCGGGCATGAGAATCATTGTTGTAGCATCGTCGTCGCAAGCTCAGCGGATCCTCGACCAACTGAAACAAGGCGCAAACTTCGAGCAGATAGCCGAGACGATGTCGTCTGATCCGACTTCGGCGGAAGGCGGCTACATGGGAAGACCCGATCCGACCAACTTGTGCCCTGAGTTGAGAGATGCGTTACAAGGAATCGCGCCTGGGCAATTCACCGGCGTCGTCCAGGTTCCAGCCGGATATGCGATCCTGAAGGTCTTGCCGGATTCAGAAATTCCGCCCCGGAATGCAAATTCTCCCCCACTTCCTAGCGCCACGTCTGCTTGTGCTTTGCGTCCCGCTGTTCTCGTTTCCGGTTTCGGAGAAGCAGACACAATCTTCCGCAACTTTCCTAAATCTGAGGGATGGAATCAGGACCTGCAACAAATCTGTGCCATCCGGCAACTCTCAATTCCCATCACTTTAGAACGACTGGACAAAGCGTTGGACCCTCATAATCCGCTGCCACAAAGTTCGGCGCCACTTGATCTAATGCAAGCGCACTACGCCGCCGCGGAACTCCAAGCTTTCGAGGGTGAAATGGGAAAAGCCATTGCGCAATGGAATGCCGCCAATCAGGTGGCCAAAACCAGCGTGCCCGATGCATTACCAATGATGGAGGAGACGTTGGGCGTTGCCTATTTTCATAAGTCGGAAATGGAAAATGGCGAGTATCGAAATCCGGGAGACCGGTGTATTTTCCCTCCGCGCCAGGATGTCGCTTATCCCAAATTCCAGAATGGGGCGGACTCGGAAAAAGCGATTCAGTATTTCCAGCAATACCTGGCGCAAAAGCCTGACGACCTCGAAGTGAAGTGGATGCTCAACCTTGCCTACATGACGCTTGGGAAATATCCGCTGGGCGTCCCAGAAAAATACCTGCTCCCCCCTGCCATCTTCGAATCGAAAGAGAATATTGGGCGTTTCGTGGATGTAGCTTCTGAGGCCGGCCTTAAACTTTTCTCTGAGGCTGGTGGCGTGATTGTGGATGATTTTGAAAACAATGGTTTGCTGGATGTAGTGACCTCGAGCGCGGATTTCTGCCAATCTCTGCACTACTTCCACAACAATGGGGATGGCACATTCACTGACCGTACGAAGCAGGCGGGACTCGAAGACCAGTTGGGGGGCCTCAACATTATCCAGGCGGATTACAACAACGACGGCTGCATGGATATTTTTGTGTTGCGCGGTGGATGGGAGTTCCCCATGCGCAAGTCTCTGCTGCGCAATAATTGCAACGGCACCTTCACCGATGTTACTGAAGAAAGTGGCCTGGGAGCGACCCTGACTGCCACGCAGACCGCAGCTTGGGCCGATATTGACAACGACGGCTATCTGGATCTTTTTATCGGAAACGAGAATGGACCGAGCCAGCTATTTCGCAACAAACGCGACGGCACCTTCGAAGACATCTCTCATACCGCAGGTGTGGATAAGGTCGCGTTTACAAAGAGCGTAGTGGCGGCGGATTACGACAGAGATGGCTACATGGATTTTTATGTGACCAACTATGTTGGCGGCAACTTTCTTTATCACAACAATCACGACCGCACCTTTACCGAAGTTGGTGCTCAGGCTGGCGTTCGCGATCCACAGCGTAGTTTTGTGGCCTGGTGGTTTGATTTTAATAATGATGGTTGGCCCGATCTTTACGTGAGCAGTTACTACGGCAGTGTCGAGGAAGTAATGCGTACCTACCTTGGACTTCCTCACACAGTTGAGACGATGAAAATTTACAAGAATCTCGGGAATGGCACTTTCAAGGATGTAAGCAAAGATGTTGGTTTGGACAAGGTTTTCATGCCCATGGGCTCGAACTTTGGAGATGTGAATAATGACGGATTTCCCGATATCTATCTGGGATCCGGAAGCCCATCATTTGCCGCTGAGTTGCCGCATGTCTTGTTGTTAAATAAAGAAGGCAAATCTTTTGTGGACATCACCGCTTCTTCCGGCACGGGCGAGTTGCACAAAGGACACGGTATAGCCTTTGCCGATTTTGCCCGCAACGGCAACGAAGACATCGTCGCGGAAATCGGCGGCGCCGTGCCGTCCGACGCTCACGCCCTGCGGCTCTTTAAGAACCCAGGGAGCGGCAATGATTGGATCAACATTCATTTGGTGGGAGTAAAAACCAATCGTGCTGCGATCGGCGCACAAATTAAACTCACTGTGAAGGACAAAGATGAATCTGCTCGTTCGATCTATAGCACAGTCAGCAGCGGGGGATCGTTCGGCGCGAACCCCATGGAACGGCATATTGGATTGGGGGAATCAGCGCAGATTCTTAATCTGGAGGTTTGGTGGCCAACCAGCAACACGCGGCAAAACTTTTCCAATGTGGCGAAAAATCAGTTCATCGAAATTAAGGAATTTGCCAAAGACTACACTAAGCTGGAGCGACCGCGGGTGCTGTTGGGAGGGCCAAAGAAACCAGCTATGACTACTGCAAAGGAAACTGGAGAAGGCCGGTAGCGAAAGAGTTGCCGTAGCACGCTTGAATCGCAGTCTTTTATGAAACGCAGAACAAATTTATTGATTATGGTCGTGATGCTTCTGGCCGCCGTTCGCGGATGGGCGGTTGAAAAACATGCCATGTCGGGTCTTGTGCTGGCGGTTAATCCTTCCCATCGCTCCATGACCGTGTCATGCCAGAGTGTTCCCGGCTACATGGATGCAATGACGATGCCCTTTGACGTTCGTGACGCGAAATTGCTGCACGGAGTAAAGCCGGGAGCGACCATTGACTTCACATTGGTGAACGATGGAGATTCATCGTACGCGGAGAGCATTCGGGTGCGCCGCTACGAAAACCTGGAGCAAGAACCGCTGGAGGCCCGACGGCTAGCGATTCTGACTAATCTAACGAATCCGTCTGCGCCGAAGGCTCTGAATACGCAACAGCCGGTTCCAGATTTTACGCTTACCGACCAGGATCGAAAGGCAATACGTTTTTCGCAACTCAAAGGCAGGGTTGTGGCTCTCAGTTTCGCCTATGTGCGCTGCCCGAATCCCGCATATTGCTTTCGCCTCACCAGCAATCTTGGCCAACTGAAAAAGCGCTTTTCCGGACGACTGGGCCGTGACTTGGTTTTGCTGACCATCATTATTGATCCGGAGCACGATCAAAATGATGCGATTGCGAACTACGCGCGAATTTGGAACGCCGATCCGCGGACCTGGCATTTCTTGACCGGACCCTTGCCGGAAGTACAACGGGTTTCCCGCATGTTTGGAATGGAGTTCTGGAACGAAGACGGCTTGCTCGTGCACTCGTTTCACACTGCGATCATTGATCGTCAGGGAAAGCTTTTTGCCAACCTCGAAGGAAACCAATTCACCTCACAGCAGCTAGGGGATATGGTGCAGACTGTGCTGGATCGGCCCCAAGGCTTGCCGATTAGCCAGCGTCGTTGAAGCCTGCGATCCATTCAGAATCCCCACATCCGGTCCGCGATGTGAGAATCAAAGACCGCTGGCGGGATGAGGGCTAATAGCAACGGCGGCTATCAAATCAATCCAAGTGAAAGACCTCGTCCATATTTGCCCACCACTCGCCTTGCGCTCGTGTTTCTAGCGGTTCTTGCATGGGCATCATAAGGGCCCACCATTCCTGCGTTTTAGGATCGGCCGCCATTTTTGCCATGTCGGCGACGTAATCCGTACCGTAATATTCGAAGTATCCGAAAAGAAGGTCGTCTTTTAGATAGATGGAATAGTTTCGAATGTTAGAACGCCGGATCATGGCCAGCACTTCAGGCCAGACCGCTGCATGGTATTTCTTATAGGCTTCGAGAGACTCAGGTCTCACTTTAATCAGCGAGCCGTAACGCTTCATTGTCATCGTCCTTTCACGAACTGTGTGGGGGTCTGCTCGCAATTTCGGTCGGTCATGCCGGCAAGTTTGAAATCCGCTTTCTTGCAGGCGGGCGTTGCCCATACTTGGTGATCCCCCTGCACTAACAATGCTTATTCTATGGTCCATGTGCTTCGGCAATTTTGGTTTGTAATCCAGACGTGGGAAGATGTCAGTCATGTTGAAGTCCCTACGTTCGCGCCAAACTCTAGCAAAAAAGCCGGGCTACTCCAAATCCCTATACAATCTGGCTAAGTCCCAACAAGAGTCAGATCCCGTGATCTACCGGACCTTCTAGACGCATCGAAGCAATCCTGATTCCTGCTTCGCCCCGGGATACTTGGCCACGCTGTGGAGCAAATGAATGGGGGCTTGACGAGCAGATCAAGTAAATTTGAGCCGTAGATCGAAACGAGGAGGTTTTCTGAAGGGCAATTCAGGCTGTTTTCGACTCGACGGCAAACTTGTCGTAGTTACTGGAGGTGGGAGCGGCATCGGCCGCGCAATCGCTCAACGGTTCGCCAGTAGCGGGGCCCGCGTTGCCGTGCTGGACATTGACGAGGGCGTTGCCAAGACGGTTGCAAACGAAATCATATCCAGTGGCGGAAACGCAACGGCTCATCGCTGCGACGTGTCCCAGCGGAGCAGTGTTGAGGCCGCTTTTTGCGAAGTATTTCAACAAGGACGTGTTCACATCCTGGTGAATAATGCCGGAATTTCCCACGTTGGCAACCTCGAAGGTACTTCGGAGGCCGATTTTGAGAGAGTCTTCTCGGTAAACGTCAGGGGCATGTACAACTGCATGCATGCTGCTGTGGCCCACATGAAAGCTAACGGTGGCGGCATCATCTTGAACATGGCATCCATTGCCGGAACATCGGGGCTCGCCGATCGTTTTGCCTATTCCATGAGTAAGGGCGCGGTCGTAGCGATGACTTACTCCGTGGCGAAGGACTACCTCGCCCATAACATTCGCTGCAATTGCATTTCGCCGGCAAGGGTGCATACGCCTTTTGTTGATGGTTTCCTGCGCCGCAACTATCCCGGCAAGGAACAGGAGATGTTTGAGAAGCTGGAAAAATCCCAACCTATTGGAAGAATGGCCCAGCCAGAGGAAATCGCCGCCCTCGCTCTATATCTTTGCTCGGACGAAGCGTCATTTATCACAGGTTCGGATTACCCGATTGACGGAGGTTTTTTTAATCTTCGCGGGTAGCCGTGTCAGCCGCTGCCGCGCTAGGAAAGAAGAGTGAGTACTGAGCACCGCGATAGCGAAAAAACGATAAAGCGCCAACCGAAACAGCCTTAATCGAAAAACACAATTCAATGCATCACTAATTTGAAGCTACACTTAGTCCAGCAGCTTCGTCGTCCATTCGTGGAAGAATCGAAGGGTAGTTTCATACCTGTCAGTACACATATTGAATCTCTCCAAATCGGCACGCATCTGTATTTGACAGCACCAGGGTTTCAGAGGACATTCAAATTGAGAAAACTCAGTGTCATCTTATTTGCCGGTCTGCTGGGTCTTGTTACCTTCACCACTTCGGGATGCAGCCATCCGGCAGCGAAGGCGGCAGCCCCGCAGGCGATGCCGGTCAGTACACAGACGGTCAGCCTGACGCCGGTTCCGCGAATGGACGAATACGTGGCGACGGTAAAGTCGCGGCGCTCGGCCAGCATACAGCCGCAGGTGGATGGTTCGCTGACGCGCATCCTCGTGAAATCGGGTGACCACGTTCGCGCCGGACAGGCGTTGATGACGATTGATCCGCTTAAGCAACAGGCGACCGTAGATCAACAACGCAGCACTGAGGCTCAAAAGAAGGCGACTTATGACTACAACAAGCTCGAAGTAGAGCGTCAGCGCCAGCTCTTCAAGGAAGGCGTGACCAGCAAGCAGAGCCTCGACCTGGAGGAACAGGCGTTCGCGAATTCCAAAGCCGACTGGGAAGCCTCCCAGGCTGCCAGTGTCACACAGCGGCGTGAGCTTGCTTATTACAATTTGACCGCGCCATTCGCTGGAGTCGTGGGTGATATCCCGGTACATATCGGAGATTACGTTTCGCCGCAAACGTTGCTGACCACGGTGGATGAGAACAGGGACCTGGAAGCGTATATCTACATTCCAACGGAGCGGGCTTCCGAAATACATATGGGCCTTCCGGTACAAATCGTCACCAGCAGCGGCGAGTTGCTTGAGAGCACAAAAGTTAATTTCATCTCGCAGCAAGTGGACAATGCCATTCAAGGAATACTGGTCAAGGCGCCCCTGCACAGTTCGCTCGACAAGTTTCGGAACGCGCAACTGGTTAAGGCACGGGTCATCTGGAGCACCGCTCCTGCGGCGACAGTTCCAGTGCTTGCGGTGACCCGCATCGGCGGACAGTCGTTTGTTTATGTTGCGACTCAAGATGGGCAAGGCAGCGTTGCAAAACAACGAGCCGTCACTCTCGGAGATACGATCGGTAACAACTACGCCGTTCAGAGCGGCCTTAGCCCGGGAGACAAAGTTATTACCTCGGGCATTCAGTTCCTGATTGATGGGGCTCCTGTTAAGCCTCTCAGCTAATGCGTTACTTCGGAACTATTTTGGCCTGCGCGCAAGCGTGCGGCAGAGAGGAAGTGTAGTTTGGTAGATTTTTTTATTAAGCGGCCGATTTTTGCTACGGTGTGCGCCCTGCTTATTATTCTGGCGGGCGCGGTTTCCATCCCAAGTCTACCGATCTCGCTATATCCGGCTCTGGCACCTCCGCAAGTCACGGTGACCAGCAATTACGTAGGAGCAAACGCGCAGGTGGTCGAGTCTGCTGTCACGATTCCGCTGGAGCAGCAGATCAACGGCGTCGAGGGCATGCATTACATTACTTCGACGAGCTCGAACGACGGTACCAGCAACATCAATGTGACCTTCCGCACCGGATATGACCTGAACATTGCGGCCGTTGACGTGCAGAACCGCGTAGCTGCCGCGCAAGGCCGTTTGCCGCAGGAAATCAAGAACACAGGCGTGACCATTACCAAGGCAAATCCTAACTTTGTTTTCGCCGCGGGATTCTATTCGCCGGATAACAGTCTTTCGAATCAGTACATCTCGAACTACCTGGACGTTTACGTCAAGGATGCGTTGAAGCGGATCCCCGGCGTGGGCGACGTAATTATCTTCGGCGAGCGCAAATATGCCATGCGCATCTGGCTCGACCCAACAAAGCTGGCGGCGCGGCAGCTTACGGCGGCTGACGTAGTTTCAGCCTTGCAAGAGCAGAACGTTGAAATACCCGCCGGGCAATTGGGCCGTCCGCCGGCCGATCCCAAACAGAAGTTTCAGATGACGCTGCGCGTGGTTGGCCGGCTCTCTGAGCCAAAGGAATTTGAGAACATCATCATCAAGAACACCAGCAATGGGATTGTGCAACTCAAAGACGTAGGTCGCGCGGAAATCGGTGCGGAAAGCTATGACACTAATCTCTTGTACAGCGGGCACCAGGCGGTTGGCATAGGTGTGCAGCAGCTATCTAACGCCAACGCGCTGGACGTGGACAAAGCTGCCAAGGCGGAGCTGATTGAACTCTCCAAGTCCTTTCCTCCGGGAATCAAGTACGTGGTCGCGTTCGACACTACGACGGTAGTCGGCGATTCGGTCAGGGAAGTTGTCACCACGCTCGAAGAGGCGGTTGTCATCGTCATCCTTGTCATCTTCTTCTTCCTGCTGGATTGGCGGGCGACGATTATTCCGGCAGTTACGATTCCTGTATCGCTGATTGGCACGTTCGCATTTATTAACGTCTTTCATTTCTCAATCAATTCTCTGACACTTTTTGGAATTACTCTCGCGACCGGCCTGGTGGTTGATGACGCGATTGTAGTCATCGAAAACGCGCAGCGGCACATCACCCAGGACGGCACTGATTCCCACACCGCGACTTCCGTGGCTATGAAAGAGGTAGCTAGTGCAGTTGTGGCAACTTCTCTAGTTTTGATCTCGGTTTTTGTGCCAGTGTCGTTTTTCCCCGGCACAACCGGAATTCTCTACCGGCAATTTTCGCTTACGATCGCATTCGCTATTGCCATCTCGCTCTTCAATGCGCTTACACTCTCACCGGCTCTAGCGGCGCTCTTGCTGCGAGGCGAGGAGCACAAGTATTCGGTGTTCGATTGGACGCACATTTCCTGGCTTTCGAACGGCTATAGAAAAGTCGCGCATGGAATTGACAACGCAATCCATGGCGTGGGAACCGGCTACGGCAAAGCCATTTCGTGGGTCCTGAATTTCAAGTATGTGATGATCGTCCTGTTTCTTGCGGGTCTGGGCGCGACAGCTTACATGTACATGCATGTTCCCACGGGATTCGTGCCTCAGGAAGATCAGAATTATTTCATCGTAGTGGTGCAAGCGCCACAGGGAGCGTCGCTCTCCTATACGACCGGGATTTGCGAGCAGGCGGAAAAGGTCTTGCGGGCTGATCCCGATGTGTTCGGTACATTCGCAGTGCCGGGTTTTTCGCTGTCCGGGGGCAGTTCCTCAAACTATGGACTGATCTTCGCTCCCCTGAAGCCGATTGACGACCGCAAAGGCAAAGGGCATGCGGCCAGTGATATTGTCGCGCGAGTATCGCCAAAATTGTTTGGGGTTCCCGGCGCAATCGTGGTGGCGTTCGAACCACCCGCGATCCAAGGCTTGGGAAGTTTTGGTGGATTCCAGTTTGAACTACAGGACCTGGGCCGCAATACTTTGCAGGACCTTGATACGGTCGCTCACAAGATCGTTGGAGCCAGCCACCAGCGCGCCGACCTGCGAGGATTATTTACCAGCTTTACTGCCAATGACCCGCAGGAACTCGTTCAGATAGACCGCGAAAAGGCGAAAGCTATGGGCGTTCCGCTTTCTCAGGTTACGCAAGCTCTCGGCGTTTACATGGGCTCGGAGTATGTGAACGACTTCGATTACAACAATCGTTCGTATCGCGTTTACGTGCAGGCTGATTTGCCGTTCCGCATGACTGCCCAGGACTTGCGGCAATACTACGTTCGATCGGACACCAACGGTTTGGTTCCGTTAGGGAATATTGTGTCCTTAAAAGAGACGTCGGGCCCACAGGTAATCAATCACTACAATTTATTCCGCTCGGCCGAAATTGATGGTTCCGCGGCACCCGGATACAGTTCCGCTCAAGGCCTTAAGTCAATGGAGCAGTTGGCGAAGCAGAACATGATGCAAGGCATGACGTATAGCTGGACCGGCCTGGCTCAGGAAGAAGTGGAAGCCGGGGGCAAGGCCATCATCATTTTCGCCCTGGGACTCCTGGTGGTGTATCTCACTTTATCTGCGCAATACGAGAGCTTCGCGCTGCCGTTCATCATCTTGCTGGCCGTGCCTATGGCAGTTCTCGGGGCTCTGACGTTCATCTCCATGCGTGGCCTGGTGGACGACGTGTATGTACAAATCGGACTGGTGATGCTGATTGGGTTGTCGGCTAAGAACTCAATCTTAATCGTCGAATTTGCGGAACAACTGATCGAGCGGGGACGGTCAATCACCGACGCGGCAATCGAAGCTGGTGAGTTGCGCCTGCGTCCCATACTGATGACCTCGTTTGCATTCATTTTGGGTGTGCTGCCGCTCTACTTCGCGAGCGGAGCCGGTAAGCTGGGGCGGCACTCAGTCGGAACTGCGATCGTTGGCGGCATGTTGTTCTCGACCGTCCTAAACCTTTTCTTTATTCCGGTGCTGTACGTTATTGTCAAAAGTATCCTGGTTTCGTTCTCGGGGAAAAAGGAAGAAGTAGAGATCAGAGAGCACGCCGAGGTCGCATAAGTGACTTAAGGAGCGCGATGAATGTTTGAAAGCATTCTCTGCGAGGTAACCGAATACGACCCGAACGTTCTTGAGCCTTTGATTGGGCTTGCTGTCGAAATCGCCCGCGAGGGTCGAGAGGGAAAGCGGGTCGGCACGCTCTTCACGCTGGGAGATGAGGGCGCGGTGCTTGAAAGATCACGGCCGTTGATTTTGGATCCGTTGCTGGGCCATCCTGAGTCTTCGCGCCACGTCGCTAATCTGAATCTTCGGGGAACCATCAAGGAATTGGCTCAGTTGGATGGCGGGTTTGTGGTGAGCCGCGGCGGGATTTTTCTTTCTGCGTGCCGCTATCTCGATGCCGTGGCCGCACAAGTGGACGTTCCGCTGGGACTCGGCAGCCGCCACATCGCCGCCGCAAACATGAGCGCTGTGACCAAGGCGGTCGGCATCGTGGTTTCTGAGAGTTCCGTCGTGCGTCTCTTCTGTCATGGGCACCTGATTGGCGAAATCATCCCGGAGATTTATATGATGGAGCATGCGGCGCAACTTCGCGGCCCGGTGAAGAGTGAGCAGGTCGGAGACTTAACAGTACTGACCCCATCCAGGCGGCGACCCACGATTGCCTCATAGGCCGATTAGTTTACGATCTGACCCATGACTACTCTGCGGGAGTTCAGTTGCGAAGTTTGCGGAATCGTAACCAGCAATCCCATGCACTGGTTTGTAATTCGATGCGGAAATTCTGAGCTTACCGTGCACCGATGGGATTCAGAGGCTGCCGAAGCTGCAGGAGCACGCCATTACTGCGGAGAAGCCCACGCTGAGACTTACATCAGTAGGTGGTTTACATCAGTATGTGCACCGCCAAAACCAAGCTTCAAGTAGTTGTCATTTAGCGGAGCGCTGGGCGTCCTCGCACCGGCGAGATGGGCGGGGAGGTCCGTCTCTCCATGGGCCAGGATCTCATCGCGGTGGCTACTACCCGTTGCAAATCCGCACGGCTCGCTCCACCGGCTGCCTGTACCGCCATCCCCAGCGAGATAGTCATCACGTAACGGGAGAGGTCCCCCGGATTCGAAGAAGCATCCAAATCCCCTTCCGCTTTCGCGCGTTTAAAGCGATCACGTAAAGCGGCCTCAAGGGCGACCCGGCGTGAAATCAGGTCCTCACGAATGCAATCGGCACCCTCTCCACAAGCCAGCGCACCTTGAACCATCAGACATCCCGACGGGTTGTGCGGATCAGCGAGCAAGTCAGCTGCGCCACGGAGCAGGTGCTCGGCAACTGCGCGCGCTGTGGATTGCTTGAGAGCTTCGTGGATGTAAGCAGCTCGACCCGCTGAGTATCGGTCAAGTGCTTTGTGGAACAGGGTTTCCTTGTTGCCGAATGCGGCATAAAGGCTGGGACGGTTGATGCCCATCGCTTCGGTTAAGTCCGAGAGCGAGGCACCCTCGTAGCCCTTACGCCAGAACACCTGTATAGCTGCGTCCAGAGCCTTGTCCAAACGGAAAGATCGTGGCCGACCAGTGGACCTCGAGAGCTTGCTCGCTTTCATGTGTACTGAACAATAACACTTATTTACCGTTCAGTACAGATTGTAAGACTTCGGTGCGCTACACGCGCGATGAAGCATGCTCCGGTTAGTGATCGCTATGTGGCCGAATCATAATCGAGGCTGCCGTGGCACTCCCCAGAGACAGAGCTGCGCAGATCACCATGACAATTCGGAATCCATAGACAAATGCTTCTCCAACAGATTTGTTGACGGCAGCCTTTGAAGCGGGATTAAGGCCGGGAGGCGCCCGCAATCCCGCAAGTTTGATTTCATTCGCACGAATTTCCTGCAAAATTCCATGCGGCAGTGAAAGTTTATCCAGACTGTGGTCCAGTCTGGAACCAAAGGCCTTCGCCATCACAATGCCGAGGACCGCAATCGCAAGTACGCCTGCCACCCGCGCTACGGCATTGTTGATTCCGGAAGCTGTGCCGACCCGATCTTTACCCGCCGAGTTCATAACCGCGGTGGTGAGAGGCGCCACGGCAATTGCCATGCCGAACCCGAGAATAAGTATGGCCGGAAAGAACGTGATCCAGTAATCACCGCCAACGGATGGAAGGACAAATAGAACGAAACCGAATGCCACAACGAGAGTTCCAACAATCAACGGACCTCTGGAGCCGTAGCGGGCGACGAGTCCGCCAGACCACCGGGAAAGAAAGAACATGAGCAAAATCAAGGGGAGGACAGCTGCGCCAGTTGCTGTGGTCGAGTATCCCTGAACTTGAATTAGGTTCAGGGGAAACAAAAAAAAGAAAATTCCGATCGCGGCATAAAGAAAGAGCGTGAGGAGATTCGCACTGCTGAAGGTGCGAGATTCGAAAAGAGCGAGTGGGAGAGTCGGAGCAGAGACTTTAGCCTCGACAAATAGGAACGCGATAAGGCAGCCGACGCCAGCCAGCAAGCCCCCGAAAACCACCGGATTCCGCCAACCCAGATTCAGCGATTCGACGAATCCCGTAACCAACCCACCGAGTCCGGCGGTGGCAAGAATCGCTCCTAGCCAATCCACGCGCTTTGCGGTGCCGCTCCGGCTCTCGGGAATCCGCCAAAGCGTAATCGCCACAACCGCCGCTGCAAGCGGAAGATTGATGAAGAACACCCACCGCCAGGAAGCGTGCTCAACCAGCCAGCCTCCAAGAACTGGCCCAATCGCAGTAGTGATGGCCGTAAAGCCGGACCAGGTGCCAATGGCCTGGCCGCGACTTTTTTCATCGAAAGATGTGCTGATAATGGCAAGGCTGCCGGGCACCAGGAGCGCGGCCCCCACGCCTTGAATGCTCCTCGCGATAATCAATTGATCAATCGTGGAGGAGAGGCCGCACGCCGCAGAAGCCAGCGCGAAAATTGCCACACCCACCACAAAGACAATACGGCGGCCCAACAGGTCGCCGAACGAGCCGCCGACCAGGATTAAGGCGGCCAGAAATAGTCCGTAAGACTCGACCACCCATTGCAGATCAACCACCGTTGCGTGAAAGCTGGTTTGCATAGCAGGCAAAGCGACATTGACGACGGTGCTATCAATGAAAGCCATGCTGGAACCGAGGATGGTTGCGACGAGTATCCAGGTTCTGGTCTCCGCTAAACACGGGGTGGCCGCAACTGCTGATTGCATTACAGCTTCGTCGCAAGGGGTTCTCATGCTTTTCCGTCAGTGATGTTAAACCCGGTCAACGACAGGTGGTATTTAGCGCGTATCCGCTACACGCGAGACTCCCCAGCAAGCTCGGGAAGACGCCTCAGATTAAGGCAGAAATTTGAACTGAATCATTACGGCGGTTTGACTCGCGTCGCCTACTGCAACAACCTCAGGCCGGAGTCCCGGCTAATGGCAGCCAGACTTGAAAACGGGTGTCGCCAGGTTTCGAGCTGAGCTGAATATTTCCCCGGTGCTTCTTCACAAGTCGCTGCACAGTGTCCAGGCCAAGGCCAGTGCCTTGTCCAACTCCTTTGGTAGTGAAAAAAGGTTCAAAGATGTGAGGCTGCACCTCGGCGGAAATCCCGGGGCCGTTGTCTCCAATCTCAACTACAACGCAGGCATCCTCGCGGTAGGTCCGAACTCGAAGCTCGCCCTTTCCGCCCATGGCGTCGATGGCATTGTCGATGAGGTTGGTCCAGACCTGGTTGAGCTCGCTGCCAAACGAATTCACGAGAAGAGGAACGCGCTGGTAATCGCGCTGCACCGCTACTCCTTGTTTCAACTTGTGATTCAAGATCGTAAGTGTGGTTTCCAGGCTCTTCACGACATCCACGTTCTGCACCGCCGCCTGGTCCATGTAAGTGTATTCCTTGATCGCACCGACCAAATCAGATATCCGTGAAGTGCTACTCTCGATTTCGTGTAACAGAGTCGCTACCTCCACCGACGCGGCGATCCTGACCAATGCGGCTCTCGCGGTGTCGGCTTCGAGACTCGCAAACAACGATTCCAACGCCTCCGGCTTGATGTTTCGTCGTGCGAGGGCAGCGGCTAACATCCATAAGTCGTTTTGTCCGTGACTGCGCAACAAAGAATCAATCTGGTCTTCCAGGTCGCTGATGGTCAGCGCATCCGGTGGAACGACATCCTGTTGCGTGAACGAAGCCTCTAATTTTTCAATTTCTGATTTCTGTGCGGGCGTCAGATCACGCCTTCCCAACTCGAGACTCGCGCTTTTGATTTTCTTTAGAATGTCGCGCAATTGGCTGGCTGCGCGTTTCGCAGCCGAAGCGGGATTGTTGAGTTCATGGGCAAGTCCTGCCGAAAGTTTTCCCAGGGACGCCAATCGGTCTCGCTGTTGTTCGACGCGAGTAGTCTCACGGATCCTGTCTGACATCAAGCCAACGAGGCGGGTTGCCAGCTCCGGCATTTTTTGCACAAGTTGCGGGAACTGCGTGGAAGGAAAGCGCAATAGGCGCCCATTAGTGACTGCTCGTCCGGTCACCGGAGTTTTCTTCATCCGCGAAAAGGGGAGAACACCGGTCACGTCGCCAGCCTTGAGGGGAAAAGCAAACGTCTCACCGTTAATTTCACCTCGCGCCTGGAATTCTCCTTCAAGGACCACAAACATATTCTCGGCAGGATCACCCTGGTGGATATAGGCATCGCCCGGATTGAGAACCTGTTCCTGCGACTGGCTGAGAAACCAGGCAATCTGATCCTCCGGCAAGTCGGCAAACGCGGGAACGCGAAGTAATTCTGATTTTTCGGCCATTTACACCTTGCTCAGATATTGATGGATGAACTGCACCGCTACCGATCCCTCACCGACTCCGGAGGCCACGCGTTTTATAGAACCGTGGCGTACGTCGCCAACCGCAAATATGCCGGGAACATTGGTCTCAAGCAGGAAGGGATCGCGGTCGAGTGTCCATCCTTTTGTGCGTTGCCCGTTGCGAATAAGATCAGGGCCCGTCAATAAGAAACCGCGCTCATCCCGCTCGACGACATCCCCCAGCCAATCGGTGCGCGGCAGCGCTCCAATAAAGATAAACATCGCGCTCGCAGGCACGCGCTCAATCTTATTGGTATCGGAACAAAGCACGGAAATCTCTTCCAGATGGGTTTCGCCATGAGCCTCGGCCACGCTGGCATGTGTCCACAGCTGAATGTTGGGAGTCTGTTGAATCTGGTCTATCAAGTATTGCGACATGGTGCTCGAAAGCGATTCGCCCCGCACTAGAATGATCACACGCTCCGCGTATTTTGCGAAGTTCATCGCCGCCTGACCCGCCGAATTCGCGGCGCCCACGACATAGACGATCTCACCCTTACATGACAGAGCTTCGGTAGCGCCGCCGCCATAGTAAATTCCCGCACCCTGCAACCGGTCTACCCCCGGAGCTTCCAGACGCCGCCATTGCACGCCAGTCGCGACCAGAAGCGCGTGGCACGAGATCTCGTTTCCATCCGCCAGCTTGATGATGCGGTAAGGCCCTTCCGTTCGAACGCCAACAACTTCCTGCGGCGACAAGATTTCCACTCCAAACCGCTGGGCCTGCACCACGGCCCGCCGGGCCAGATCGTTGCCGCTGAGCCCGGCCGGAAATCCCAGATAGTTCTCGATGCGGGAGCTCATGCCAGCCTGACCGCCAGGTGCTTCCCGCTCAATCATTACTGTGTGTAAACCTTCCGACGCGCCGTAAACGGCGGCGGCCAAGCCAGCGGGACCCCCGCCCACAATCGCCAAATCATAGAAGCTGGTTTGCGCGCGCGTGCGCAGTCCAACCTTTTGCGCGACGTCGGCGGGCACGCCCTCCAGAAGCTTCGTCCCATCGGGAAATAGCACCACGGGAAGATTGGCTGCTTCTGGACCGAGAGCTTCCACAAGACGCTTGGTTTCCTGATCATTGGCGGAAAGCTCGACGTCAATCCATTGATACGGGACGTGGTTGCGCGCCAGGAAGTCCCGTAACTCGTACGATCGCGGCGACCAACGAGTGCCCAGCAACCTGATTCCTTGGAATGTAGGACGGAAGGAAGCTTGCCAGTCGTCGAGCAGATCATCCAGTTGTGGATACAGGTGCTCCGCGGGAGGGTCCCAGGGCTTCAAGAAAAAATAGTTTATGCTCGCCTGATTGATGGCAGTGATCGCGGCGCTGGTGTCCGCATACGCAGTGAGCAACGCTCTCTTCGCCGTGGGAAAGATTCCCATTGCGTGCTGCAAAAATTCCACTCCGTCCATGCGCGGCATGCGCTGGTCGGCCAGGAGCAAAGCTACGCTGTCATTACGGACCTTCAACTGCTTCAGGAGATCGAGCGCTCCTTCAGGAGAATCGTTTCCGATCACACGGTATTCAGCACCATATTGCGAGCGGAGGTCGCGCTCTATTGCCCGCAAGACATCGGTGTCGTCATCCACGCTTAACAAAATTGGTTTGGCCATACCCGGTCCCGGTTCCAAACATGATTACACAGTTCTCAGTTCTCAGTTCTCAGTTCTCAGTTGACTGTTGACTTGGTTAGATACAAGAAATTGCATTTCGGTCGCGCAATTGCTGTCAACCGGAATCCGGGGAAGAGTCGCGAAAACAAATGGAAACGTCCTTAATATACAGAGCTCGTAAACTTTACTCGAACTCAAGCATTACAATTTCGGGATTCGATCCCAGCCGCAGCGGCGGCCCCCACGTTCCTGCTCCGCTCGAAGTGAAAACCTGCATGCTCCCGATGCGACTTAAGCCATACACAAATTGCCGGTAAATCCGCCGCGCCATCCAGCTCCAGGGTATGAATTGCCCAAGGTGAGTATGCCCGGACAACTGCAATGAAACGCCCGCAGCCTCCGCGATTTCCGGATGGTCGGGAGCATGGGTTAATAGAATGCTTGCGCGATTGCGATCCAATCGGACGCCGTGCAGCACTGAGGCAAACTGCCCGTCCTGCGCCGCGTTCCGGTAAGGCACGCCAACGATCTGCAAACCGTCCACTTCTACTTTCTCATTGCTGAGCACGCGCACCCCGGCCGCCGTAATGGCACGCAGATATTTGCTATCGTCCTCGAATTGCTCATGATTTCCCGCAACAAAATAGACGCCGCGCGGCGCGATTAGGCCGTTCAACGGCTCGGCTGCTCGTGTAGCGTCAATGGCCGTGCCATCGTACAAATCTCCGGCAATAAAAATCGCGTCTGGCTGCTCCTTCAAAATCTTAGATACAATGCGGCGAAGAAAACGGCCGTTTCGCACGTGCCCCAGGTGCAAATCACTGATCAACGCCGCTCTTCGCCCGCGCCACACCGCCGGCAGGTTCGCGAGCCGCACCGTCGTCCGCGTGATTCGCGTCCAACTTGCATTGAAAACGCCGCAGAGTCCGGCGATTACTGCTGCACCGGACAGTAATTCAACCGTTCGATGGAAGTTCACGTTCAGCCCGGCCAGACGCGCAACGCCGAAAATAATCCAGGAGGAAACCGCGGCGGCAACGAGGAAACTCAGAAGACCCAGCCAAACCGCTGCAGCCCTATAAAACGCGCGGAGAGTGCCATTTGTATAACGAAACGCGAGTAGCGACGCGCCGACAAAACTCACCGACAAAAAGCCGAGAACCAGTTTGGTCCCCAGCGCCCCGTGAGTATTGCTTCCTAGTGGCGAAAATGTCCACGTCTTATAGATGAGATAATGCGTCAAGAAAAGAATGGACTGAATGATCGCAATGAAACCAATCAAGCGTTTTCGTACTCGCATGGTGGATTAGATTCCCCGGCCGGCGATTCGATTGTCGCCGTAGTTATAGTCGCCAACGATTTTGCTCCCATGCCTCTGTGGTGTCGAACCTCGACCTTCAGCTCGCAGGCCATCCGCCAAGGCAGGGAATTTCGATCCTCCGATGTTCCGCTTTTTGAATACAGATTTGATCAGCGGTAGAGAGAGGGCAGTCAGGTGAACCCGCAGAACCCCGTTTGATGCGTCAAACTTCGCGATATACACTTAGTTAGCATTGCGCCCGTAGCTCAGATGGATAGAGCGGCAGCCTCCGGAGCTGTAGGTCGGGAGTTCGAATCTCTCCGGGCGCACCATATTTCACGTAGTATTTTTCTGCTTCGCACGGAGCCGCCAGGACCTCCTGCAACCTGCGATTATCTGCTAGCCTGCGTTGATGGACTATCTTTGGACTCCGTGGCGTTACGCTTACGTCAGTACCGCCGAGAGTACTTCAGGATGCATCTTCTGCGAGCTTCCCAAATTAGAGGACCAAAATGCTCTGATTGTTCACCGCGGCCAGTATTGTTTCGTTATTCTCAATAGCTTTCCCTATACATCGGGACACGTGATGATCGTTCCTTTCGAGCATCTCGACCGGATGCAGTCGCTGCCAACGGAAACCGCACACGAAATGATGGATTTGTCTCAAACGATGGAAGGCGTGCTGCGCAAGCTTTATAACCCGGATGGAATCAACCTAGGCATGAACATTGGTAAAGCCGCTGGCGCAGGAGTGGCAGGGCACGTCCACATGCACGTTCTACCCCGCTGGGTGGCGGACGCCAATTTTATGTCTGTCGTGGGCGAAACCCGGGTTCTTCCGGAAAGACTGGAAACTACTTACCAAAGAATAAAGGCGGCACTTGGCTGAAAACACAAACGTCACCCCGATTGATCTTTGTGGGATCGGACTGTCTCTCAGAGTGACGTTCCTGTCGGAGAAACCCCCGGCTGTCCAGGCCTGATCGGCCACGGTCTTACGAATCCATCCATACAACTGTTGAGCTTTGCTCAACCGGACAGCCGAGAGCGACTGTCCCTACGCAACCCTAGCGACCAAGCATTTCCTCCATCGCTTTTTCATCTAATACGCTGACCCCCAGTTCTTTCGCTTTATCCAACTTTGCACCCGCATCTTCGCCCGCCACCACGTAGTCCGTCTTTTTACTGACCGACCCCGACACACGCCCACCGGCATCTTCGATCATCTTCTTGGCCTGATCGCGGCTATATCGCAGCATGGTCCCCGTGAGCACGAAGGTTTTTCCGGCCAACTTCGTTCCGCGTTGCCGTTTTGCCCCCTCCAGTTTGAGCTTCGCTTTACTTAGTTGATCCACGAGTTCCCGGTTCTTTGCTTCCTGAAAAAACTCTGCAATGCTTTTTGCGATCCGTGGCCCCACTTCATTTACCTCTACGAGTTCATCCTCGCCGGCGTTCATGAGCGCGTCCATGGACCCAAAATGCTCGGCCAGAAATTGCGCGGTCCTTTCGCCTACGAACCGGATACCCAGCCCAAAGATCACTCGTTCCAGCGGCAGCTTTTTTGAAGCTTCAATTTCTCGAAG
The DNA here is from genome assembly GCA_963720075.1 of uncultured Acidobacteriaceae bacterium. Taxonomy (GTDB): domain Bacteria; phylum Acidobacteriota; class Terriglobia; order Terriglobales; family Acidobacteriaceae; genus PALSA-188. Next base: position 1,064,314 of record CAVREG010000019.1, read on the forward strand.
CACGTTTTGCGCAGATTTTTCACCCATTCGCTCAAGCTTTAAGAGATCGCCCTCGGTCAGCCGATATACGTCAGCAATATTTTTGACGACCCCGCGGTCGGTAAGTTGGTTGACCAACGCCTCGCCCATGCCATCAATATTCATCACCCCGCGCGAGGCGAAGTGCAAAATGCTTTCCCGCAGTTTCGCCGGACAGTTGACATTCACGCACCGGTAATCCACCTCGCCCTCGGTGCGCACAACATTTGTCCTGCAGATGGGGCACTTCTCGGGCATTTGAAACGATTTCTTCCCGCGAGGATGGTCTTTGTCATCTACCACACTCGTAATCTTGGGAATAACATCGCCGCCGCGCTCCACTTCCACCCAATCGCCGATTTTGAGCTCCAGGCGATCAATTTCATCCATATTGTGAAGAGTTGCGCGGCTTACAGTCGTGCCCCCGACAAAAACAGGCGTTAGCTCCGCCACGGGAGTCAACTTGCCCGTTCGCCCTACCTGCCAAGTAATCCCCTTGATCTCGGTAACGCCAGCTCTTGCCGCATACTTGTACGCGATCGCCCAACGCGGCGCTTTTCCGGTAAATCCCAATTCCCGTTGCAGCGAAGTTTGGTTCACCTTGATGACGATGCCATCAATCTCATAAGGCAGCGACTCGCGCTCGCTCTCCTCCTTTTGGATGAACGTCCACAATTCCTCGAAGTTCGTCGCCAAAGTTCGAGCTGGATTCACTTTGAATCCCGCAGCATCGAGCGCGTTCAGAGTGTCCCAGTGGCGATCGAAATAAGTGTTCCCATTCTTCAGCAGCGAATACGCGAAGTAGTCCAACCGGCGCTGCGCCGTGATGCTCGGCTCAAGTTGCCTAACCGTTCCCGCAGTAGCATTTCGAGGATTCACAAATAGAGAAAGACCTTTCGCTTCCCGGTCTTCATTCATCTTTTTGAATGATCCGAGCGGTATAAGCATCTCGCCTCGAACTTCGAAGTCCGCCGGAATCCCGGCCTTCTTCAACTTCTCTCTAGAAATCGAAAGCGGAATGGATCGGACGGTGCGCACATTCAAAGTCACGTCTTCGCCAACTGTGCCGTCGCCGCGAGTGATGCCGCGAACCAGCTTTCCATCTTCATAATGCAGGGCCAGCGACATGCCGTCGAGCTTGAGCTCGCAAACGTATTCAATGTCCTCACGCCCGGCCAATTCGTGCACCCGCTGCTCCCACTTGCGCAGATCGTCAACGTTGTACGTGTTATCGAGCGACAACATCGGCGACGAGTGAGGCGCCTTTAGAAATCCTTCGCGTGGCTTGCCGCCAACCCTTTGCGTGGGGGAATCAGGAGTGATGAGCGAAGGATGCTCGGCCTCAATCGTCTTCAGCTCGTTCATAAGCTGATCGAATTGAGAGTCGCTGATTTCGGGATCGTCGAGAACGTAATAGCGGTATTCGTGGTGACGAATCTGTTCGCGAAGAGTCTCGAGTTTCTTGGAAAGATCCTTATTCATCGGTGAAGATTATAGGTCTGGCTTTAGAGCGTCATCCAATTGCCCCCTGGAACAGGGGCCACAACTGATTCCCGATGACGCGATAAACCACATATCCGCTTCCCGCGTCGGAAACCTTTCTGAAGAGCAGCTCTCCGCGACCATCGCCGTCAACATCCACTGCGTCAATCAAATCGAGCCGTGGCAGGACGTCGAGATGCTGATCGTCCGTAACGTTCGAGAGCGCTTTATGAAGCTCGCCGTAGATGTCTTCGCGGGCTACGAGAGTAAGGAAATAGTTGGCCGGCAACCTTCCAGTGCCGTCCGCCTTAGAAGCGGGCGTCTGTGCCTTCGCCGTCAGCACGACGACGGCCTCATTGCTGTTTGAGAGATCGAAGACGCGAAACTGGACATCTTGAAACGTTGGTCCCGGCGATTTTACTGGCTTGCCCCTGCGGACCGTGGCGTGAGGCGCGGGCGAAACGGGTATTTCTGACCTCAAAGAATTAGCGCGCGCAGTGACTTCCGTCGTTGCCATCGCCAGCATTTTATTGCGAAACTGGCGCTCTTCATCCGGATTCATATGAAACTCATACGAGCGCGGTTCAGGACCGCCCGCATCAGAAATTGCGGGGATAATTTGAATTCCGGCAGCCGACGCAACCGGTGAAGTTGTCGCTGAAGATTTATTGTCGGCGTGCGGCGCAACAGTCGCAGGCGTTTCAACGTCCTCTTTTTCTGCTTTCTCCTTCGGAGCTTTACTCCGTCGCAGCTGAGGCCGGTTCGGGTCATCCTCATCAGAAGAAAAAGACGGCGAAGGAACATCCGCCGATTCGGGCTTCCCTGTCGCGGGCGGAGAACTATTACCGGAGGACGAAGCCTTTCCAGTCGCGGGTGCAGCTGGCGTGGACCCTGACGTCTTCGATCCATCGGGCGCCGCTTTGTCGGACGCGGACTGATCCGATGACGATCCCGACTTAGCAGCTCCAGCCCGCCTCAAAACCGGCGGTCCCCCCTCGTCATCAAGTGTGGGCTTCTTCTTTGCAAGCTTTGCTGCCGCTGCCGCCGCTTTCTTTTTCGATTCCTCTGCCTTAATCTCAGCTTCAGACTCCCATGTCCCTTCGCCTCGCCAGGTTTTTGTTCCCGCAATCGCACCCTTGACGGTGAACAGTCCCTGCGAAACTCCTGTCTTCACCGCCTCATAAACAATTCCCGTGTCGAGCGACATGGGCACCGGCGATGCTTTGTACTCGCTCGCATCATAAAACTCTCCGTTCACCATAATTGTGATTGGAATCAGGTGTGCTTTGCCGTTTGGCGCCAGTTCGATCAACCCCATTGCGCGCGGACCTTTATCAGGGGCTACGCGATGAGCGCGCTGCGCGAGTACAATTTGCAGGAGTAGCATTACCACGGCGGACGCTGAGATAATCCATCCTGCCGCGCGATATAGCCTTGAACGAAGCTTCGAATGCTCGTTTAAAGAAAAGAGAGATGACGCCATGAATATCAATGATAAAGCTCCAGAGTTCACTTTGCCCGACCAGAATGGTAAAGAAGTGTCATTAAACAGTCTTCGCGGAAAGTATGTGGTTCTGTTCTTCTATCCTCGGGCCGATACTCCCGGCTGCACCATCGAAGCCTGCGAGTTCCGCGATTCGTACAAGAAAATTCAGCAGACGGGCGCGCTTATCCTGGGAATTTCTCCCGACCAGCCAAAAGATCAAAAGAAATTCGAAGAAAAATTCAGCCTGCCTTATCCTCTACTTGGCGACGCCGACAAGAAAGTCTGCAATCTCTATGGTGTGATGCAGGAAAAGAACATGTATGGGAAAAAAGTAATGGGAGTGGCGCGAACCACCTTCATCATCGGCCCCGAAGGAAACATAAAACACATCTTCTACAAAGTGAAGCCCGAAGGCCACGCGCAGGAAGTGCTGACATACCTGAAAGAAGCGGGCAAAAATGCAGCGTAGGAGTCTTTGCGCGCGATTGTGTGAGCAGGGATTGTGGCTCGGGGATTTGCGCCCGCGCAATATTTTTGGATAGATTTCGCAGGGTTGTTTGGCGGGTCCGGCTTTACTGGCTCTGGAAAATGGCTTGGCCCTTTTGTTCGCTTTGAAGGGACGCGCCTTAGGGCGCGCCGTAAAGCCTTTGATCCGATTAAACGACGGGGCTAAAGCCCCGCTCCTTCAAAACATCCCCAGCGGAAATAAAATGCGAGACGACGTACCCTCCGTGCCCAAATCACTCCACAAATACACTACCGTCCTCCCGCGCAATTTCTACGACCGTGATCCGCGCACCGTGTGCCGGGAACTACTCGGGAAAATTCTGATCCGGCGGGCGCGCAAGACACTTCTCGCAGGCCGAATCGTAGAGGTCGAAGCCTACCTCGGAACCGACGATCCCGCCGCCCACTCCGCCGCAGGCCGCACCGCCCGCAATGCGGTTCTCTTCGGTCCGCCCGGATACGCCTACATTTATTTCATCTACGGCAACCACTATTGCCTGAACGTCTCCTGCCTGCCCGATGGCGTCGCAGGCGGAATTCTCTTCCGCGCCCTGGAACCTCTCGCAGGAATAGAAGAAATGGCATGTGCGCGAGGGGTTTCAGTGGAAAAGCCCAGCGATCTGCGGAAACTGACAAGTGGTCCAGGAAGGATGGCGGAAGCCTTCGGCATAACTCGCGAGCGTGACAACGCAAAAGATCTAACCGACGCAGCTTCGGATTTGTTTATTGCCGATGACGGCTATCGTCCCAACCGAACCCTCGTCACGCCGCGAGTCGGCATCAGCAAAGCCACCGAGCGCCCCTTGCGTTACCTCATCGCAGGGAACCCGTTCGTCTCCGGACCGAGAATGGCTACCCTTCCGACTTCAGAGAGCGTCCGAAAGGTGTAGCGAAATTGCCTGATTTCATTCGCAGTAATTCGGTAATATTTCGGGAATGGAAGCGGATCAAAATTCATGTCCGAGTGACCAGGTGGTAGATTTTGTAAGGGGATTTCTGCCCCAAGTGGTCCTCGAAGCGGATACCAAGCAGGAACCCGGCGTTTATGGGCTGTCTTATCATATCAATCTCCCGTCTCCAGAAGGCGCTGACTACCGTTTCATCCTTTGGTTGGGCAGCGGTGAAAAGCAGATCAGCGCTAGTTTGCTAACCTCAGAGGAAAACTTATACTTTTGGTACAGACCATTCGAGAACGCCGAGTTCCGCTCGGCGGAGAAGTTAAACAAGGCGTTTATTGAAGTGGTCGAAGTCATACTAAAGCACAACACACGGATCGTGCAGAAGCGCGGATTATTTTCCAATCATTTCCGGTGCGAATACGAATCTGCAAGTGGTTGGAGGCGAGTCTATGGACATTCAGCCTTACGATGGATCAGAGCGCCGAAAATTGCAGGACGACGGCACGTGTATCAATCCCCCAGGCTGGTTCGAGACATTTTGATCTCAAACCATTTGCGGTAAGGGAGCTCTAGCGAGACGCGATCTCCCTACATAACACCACGTTGTCGATTAACCGTGTGGTTCCAATGAAACCGGCCACCGCAGCCAACGCCGTTTTTTTCACTTCGGCGACTGACTCAAGACTCTCCGAATCAACAATCTCCAGATAATCGAAGCGCGCGGACTTCTCTTCGTTAAAAGTTCTTTTTCCCGCTTCAATCAGCGTGGCTGCGTTTCGCTCTCCTTCGTCGAACATCTCTTGCACTCGCTTTAGCGCCCGGTAAAGCGCAAGCGCCGCTTTTCGCTCTTCAGCATTGAGATAAGCGTTGCGCGAGCTCATGGCCAAACCATCAGCCTCACGCATGATCGGACAAACTTCAATCTCAACCGCAAAATTCAGATCCCGAACCATCTGCCGGATGATCGCCAACTGCGCCGCGTCCTTCTGTCCGAAGAAGGCAACGTCAGGCTGCGCGATATGAAAAAGTTTCGCAACCACGGTCGTCACGCCGCGAAAATGACCGGGCCGCGACTTACCGCAAAGCTTATCGCTTAGTCCCTCGACGGTAACGTGCGTTACCGCTCCTGCCGGATACATCTCTTCAGCCGAAGGCGCGAACAGAAAATCCACACCTTCTGTTTTAAGCAGCCCGGAATCGCGATTAAAATCCCGCGGATATTTCGCCAAGTCTTCGTTAGGCCCAAACTGAAGTGGGTTCACGAAAATGGAAGCCGCAACCACATCGCATTTCGATTTCGCTGAACGCACCAGCGACAAATGCCCTTCGTGGAGCGCGCCCATCGTCGGCACGAGGCTGAAGCGCTTTCCCTCGCGTCGCACAGCGCGCGAAGCTGCCCGCATCTCAGGAATAGTCCGGAAAATTTCCATCAAAAACGAAACACGTAGGGACAGCCGGTTTCGGCTGTTCCGGTCCGAATTTGAAAAATAGTATCGTGTCGAGCTGCGCTCGACCTGGACGCGGGGGCGCCCGTCCCCAACACGAGCCGGCCCTACACGAGCGTTCCGCTATCGGCGCATCGCCCGCTTCCGCTCTAGTACGGCATCGAGCGCGGACTTTGTTTCTTTCGGCAAATGGTACGACTCTCCGTCCGATGGATACTGCCGCGATTCCACCTCTGCCTTAAACGTCCGAACCGCCTCCGTGACCAGCCCTCCCGCATCCCCATATCTGCGTACAAACTTTGCGGGCTCTGAAAATGTCAGATTCAAAAGATCGTGGAAGACGAGCACTTGCCCATCGCAATCGGGACCAGCCCCAATGCCAATCGTCGGTGTGCTAACCTCGGCAGTAATCATCGAGGCTACTTCCCGCGGAATTCCCTCCAGATAAATACACGCAACGCCGGCTCTATCGAGGGCCACGGCATCCCGCATTAGCTGTTCAATATCCGCCAACGACTTTCCCTGCACTTTGTACCCGCCCATCAGATTCACCGATTGCGGCGTCAACCCAATATGCCCGGCGACAGGTATTTCGGCATCAATAATGCGCCGGATCAAATCAGCGCGTTTCTCACCGCCTTCAACCTTGACCACTTCCGCGCCATCTTTCATGAAGCGCGTCGCATTGCGCACCGCGTCCTCCGGACCAGCGTGATAAGAGCCAAAGGGCATGTCCGCGATCAGCAACGCGTGCTTCACCCCGCGCCTCACCGCGCGCACATGATGAAGCATTTCGTCCACCGTGACGGAAAGAGTGTTTTCGTAACCGAGCATCGTCATCGCCAGCGAATCGCCGACAAGAACAATGTCAATTGCCGCCTCGTCAACCAGGCGCGCCGACGGATAGTCGTACGCCGTCAGGCAGGTGATCGGATCACGATGATTTTTTTTCTCTCGGATGGACGCAACGGTAATCTTCTGGCGAGGTCTGCCAATTGAAGCAATACTCACAAAATCCTCCAGTGCCCCTCCGCATCGCGGATAGAGCCTGTGCAACTACCCAATTGTATTCCCACCCAGGTGGCTGGGTCGATGCATTTCATACACCAGGCCCGATGGATTACGTCCGTCTCTGCATGGAATAAAACACAAGGCTGTCCGGTTGGAACGAACACAACGCAAATTTTGCGACGGAAGGATGGGCATGACGCCGTGATCCATCGAGCATCAGATGCTATTGATTAACTCCGCTGGCAAGAAATCCGCCATCAACGACCAATATTTCCCCATTCACAAAGCTGGCTGCGTCCGAGGCCAGGAATACCGCCGCTCCTGCGAGTTCATTTATGCTTCCGAAGCGTTTCATGGGAGTTCGCGACAGAAATTCGCGCCCACGCCCAGTACCGTTCAGGAGATTCGCATTCAAATCGGTCTTGAAAACGCCTGGCGCGATGGCGTTCACACAGACCCCGCGAGATCCCCACTCAATTGCCAGCGATTTCGTAAGCGACGCCACCGCAGCTTTGCTGGCGGCATACGCTGCCACCTCGAATAGCGCGACAAAGCTGCTCAAGGACGCGATGTTGACGATCCGGCCGTACCCACGCTGCAACATGTGTCTTCCGAACACCTGGGCGGCGCGGAGTGTGCCGGTGAGATTGGTCCCCATGATCGAATTCCATTCTTCTTCTGAGACCTCCAGCGTGGGGGTTCGCTTCGTTTGGCCGGCGCAGTTGATCATGATGTCTACCTTGCCGAACTCGGTAATCGCGGACTTGAGAAGGTTTTCAAGGCTGGCCCGATCCTGCACATCGGAGGGGCACCGGAGGGAGCGGCGGCCTAACGCTTCGATTTCGCTCACTGTGGAAGCTACAACGTCGGCGCGGCGTGACGTCGGAATCACGTCGGCGCCCGCCTCAGCGAGAGCCAGTGACATTCCACGACCGATGCCCGTGGTTCCACCAACTACAACTGCGGTTTTTCCCGTAAGGTCGAAAGGTTTGAAGGGCATTGTGCTAAGCAGCGGCCGCGATTCTGCGAACCAGATCGTTCTGCTCGGCTTTGCTTTCCGCGCCAATAGTGAACGCGTCGAGAACATTAAGAGACAAGGCGTACTTCAACGCTTCATCTGGCCTCGTTCTCATGTCGCCTTGTCCCAGAATTTTCATGCCGACAACAGCCTTGCCCGACGCTCGCATTTCACGCAACACGCTAACGACCGAATCTGGGGTATCGTCCATGTGAGAACCGATCGGGTTGATGCGAGCCAGATCCACTTCCACCCATGGAGATTTTGCCGTCGCGCGGAGCGCTTCGATAGAGTGGCAGGAACATCCGTGCGCCCGGATGGTTCCTCTCTCTTTGGCTTCAGAAAGGACATCCATCACTCCTCGATAACGATCGGTCCAATCGCCCTCAGTGACACAATGTATCAGGCAAATATCAATATAGTCAGTGCCGAGTTCCTTACGAAAACGGTCGAGGTCGGCGCGGGCAGATTTCGGGTCGCGTGAGAATGTCTTGGTCAGCACCGTCACTTTATCGCGCGGAATATGCCTGAGGGCTTCCGCGACATAAGGATGACTTCCGTAGGAATCAGCCGCGTCAAAAAATCTCAGTCCCTGGTCATACCCATTGAGCAGAAGGCCGGACAGGCCGGCCATGCCAAGAGCTGTTTGATTTGAGTGATGACCGCCTCCCACCGTGCCGGTTCCCATCGCCAGCCGGCTTGTGCGGATACCAGTTCTGCCCAATGTGATCGTGTCGTTAGCGGCAAATTTGCGCGGCAGGGGGACGGCTAGCACATTACGGAAAAGAGATCTTGAGCCGAGCCACGCCGCACCCAAACCATACGACGTTTTGGCGATAAACTCCCGGCGTTTCACTTGCTCTCCACTTTGTTCATTTCTGTTTTACTCCCCGCTAAAGGTCTTGACAAGCGGTTCGGGGCGGATGGCGCTTAGACGCTAGTGATTCGTTAATAGACGGACGGTTACTTCATGGAATTGTTTCGAAACAAGATTTACAATCGTCGGACCCTAATGAAACTCATTTCATAATATGAAATCGAATATTACACACGTGGGCACGATGCGGCTCAAGTCCAAGGAAAAATGCAGGTGGGATCTCGCCAGTCTGGGTGAGGTCATGCTGCGACTCGATCCCGGCGATTCCCGCATTTCTACGGCTCGGAATTTTCAAGCGTGGGAAGGTGGCGGGGAATATAACGTTGCGCGTGGGCTGCGACGCTGTTTTGGATTGAGCACAACGATCGTGACCGCGCTCGCTGATAATCCCATAGGCCGATTGCTTCAGGATCTTATTTATCAGGGTGGCGTTGATCAATCGCATCTTAAATGGGTCGCGTATGACGGTATTGGGCGCAGCGTCCGCAATGGCCTGAATTTTACTGAACGTGGATTTGGCCTGCGGGCTCCCGTGGGGTGTTCCGATCGCGGACACACTGCGGTGTCACAACTAAAACCGGGAGATATTGATTGGGAGCAAATTTTCGGACACGAAGGTTCGCGTTGGTTTCATACGGGCGGAATTTTTTGCGCACTATCCGATAGCACGCCGATAGTAGCGAACGAGGCAATGCAATCGGCCAAGCGACATGGCACTTTGATTTCGTACGATTTGAATTACCGTGAATCGCTATGGAAAACCTTTGGAGGCCGGAAGCGCGCGATAGAGGTTAATCGGGGATTGGTTTCCCACGTTGACGCACTCATCGGAAATGAAGAAGACTTTACCGCCGCACTAGGTTTCGAAGTGGAGGGGGTGGACGAGAATCTTTCCAACCTAAGTGCTGACAACTTCGGGCGGATGATTGACCGCGTGCTAGCTGAATTTCCGAATCTTAAGATTGTGGCGACCACCCTGCGAAATGCAAAGAGCGCTACGCGAAACGACTGGGGAGCAGTCTGCTATTACGATGGCCAACTCTATCAAGCTACTACTCGTCAGGACGTTGAAATCTTCGACCGCATCGGCGGAGGGGATTCATTCGCTTCAGGCCTGATCTATGGATTTTTAACCGAGCGTGGGCCGCAATGGGCGGTCCAGTGCGGCGCGGCGCATGGCGCGCTCGCGATGACCACCCCAGGCGACACCACGATGGCAACACTAGCCGAAGTGGAAAAAGTGATGAAAGGCGCAAGCGTGCGCGTCGCGCGATAAATAATTCATGGAGCTTCGTGAAAACCACCAGCAAAGCTGAAGTGCTTCACAGAATTCGCGAGGTCGGTTTAGTTCCCGTTGTTCGCGCCGACTCCGCTGAGATGGCCCGCCGTGCCGTGGCTGCTGTTTGCGCAGGCGGAATTTCGATCGTCGAAATCACTATGACCGTGCCGGGCGCGATTGATGTGATCAGAGCGCTTTCGGAAGAGACCGGCGACCAGACATTGATAGGCGCGGGCACTGTGCTCGATGCGCCCACGGCGCGGAAGTGCGTCCAGGCAGGAGCGCAATTTATCGTAAGTCCTGCTCTCGATCTCAAAACGATTGAGTCGTGCAAAGATATGGGCATCGCAATGATGGCGGGTGCGCTGACGCCGACCGAGATTTACGCAGCGTGGGCTGCCGGCGCGGATTTAGTAAAAGTTTTTCCCGCTGGTTCAGTCGGCGGACCAAGCTACCTCAAGGCTATTAAAGGACCGTTGCCTCACATCAAACTGGTCCCCACAGGCGGAGTATCTCTCAAGACCGCCGCAGCGTTCATCGAAGCTGGAGCAGAAGCGCTCGGAGTAGGCACCGACCTCGTTGATACGAAAGCTTTGAAAGATGGTTTAGACGGTACCATCACTGACCGCGCACGGCAGTACGTGGATATTGTGAAGCAGGCCCGGAGCGGCTAACTGCAAATAATTCAGCTGGAATATGCACACGAGACGTCTGATTGTTGCTCTGGAGCGATTTGAAATTCGCAAATTAAACTAACTGGCTGGTTTCCACCGCAAAACCGGCTTCCGAGCCGCGGCCGTTTCATCCAGACGCGACACGCGCGTGGTGTATGGCGCTTGCAGCACCATGTTCGGATCTTCTTCGATTTCTTCTGCGATTGATCGCATGGCTTCCACGAACAGATCCAATTCTTCTCGCGACTCACTCTCGGTGGGTTCGATCATCAGCGCGCCTGGAACGATCAGCGGAAAGGCCGTGGTGTAGGGATGGAAGCCGTAATCAATCAGGCGCTTCGCGATGTCCATTGTGCGAACGCCTTTCTTAGCTTGCAATTTATCGCTGAAAACGACTTCATGCATCGTGGGAGTCTTGTAGGGCAGGTCGTATGCGCCTTCAAGGCCCTTGCGTATGTAGTTCGCATTGAGCACCGCATCTTCGGTGGTCTCGCGCAAACCATCCGGACCATTGGCCATGATGTAGGCGAGGGCACGAACGAACATTCCAAAGTTTCCATAGAACGCGCGCACCCTTCCGACGGAGTTTGGGCGGTTGTAGTCAAAGCCTAATGTGCCGTCCGACTTTGTAATGACTACAGGAGTGGGGAGAAATGGTTCGAGGATTTTCTTGACCGCAACCGGCCCGGAACCAGGTCCTCCTCCGCCGTGTGGCGTCGAAAAAGTTTTATGTAGATTAAGATGCATCACGTCCACGCCGAAATCGCCGGGGCGCACTTTGCCGACCAGCGCGTTCATATTTGCGCCGTCCATGTATAGCAACCCGCCTTTCGCGTGCATGACGTCGGCGATCTTGTGAATCTCTTGCTCGAAGATTCCCAACGTATTGGGATTAGTGAGCATGAGGGCCGCCACGTCCTCGTTCATTTGTGACGCCAAAGCCGCAACGTCCACCATGCCGCTGGCATTCGATTTGAGGTTCTCGACCGCGTAGCCAACCAATGCCGCCGTCGCCGGATTCGTGCCGTGCGCTGAGTCTGGGATTAGAATTTTCTTGCGCGGCGAGCCTTTCGACTGATGGTACGCACGCACCATGAGCAGTCCAGTGAGTTCTCCGTGAGCTCCCGCAGCAGGTTGCAGGGTAATGGCATCCATTCCGGTGATGTCGTTCAGGCAATCCGCCAGAGTTTTCAGAATTAGCAGCGCGCCTTGAGAAATCTTCTCCGGCTGGTAAGGATGAGCATTTGCCAGGCCGTCCATCCGCGCCACGACTTCATTCACGCGCGGGTTGTATTTCATGGTGCAAGAGCCTAGCGGATACATGCCAAGATCAATTGCGTAGTTCCAGGTTGAAAGCCGAGTGAAGTGGCGAATGATTTCGATCTCGCTAACTTCTGGTAGGCTTCCTAAATCTTTTCTCTCCGCTGCGCCTAATATCTGCGAGGCATTGATCTCGGGAACGTCGAGCGGAGGAAGCTTCCAGGCTGCCTTGCCGGGGGATGATTTTTCGAAGATGAGTCCCTCATTTTGACTGGTGTGGCGAGTGGCCTTACGGGTGGAATGTTTCATCGGACCACCTCCTCAACTTCCGGCGCGGCGGACTGTTCGTTTTCAGCGACCAAGCCGACAACCATGTCTATGGCCGTGCGTGGAGTCATCTCAGTACAGCACCATAGACTGGCATTCCCGAGTTCCGGGAAAAATTTCTTGAGCGGAAGTCCCCCGACGATCTTATGTTTGAGTGCAAGGTTATTTATCTCGTAAGGATCTTCAGAGGACCGCAACACGAACTCATTAAATCGCGGCGCTTCCGAGAACAAGACAATAGCGTTTTTTTCAAATTGTCCGACGGCATAAGCAGTCTTCGCCAAATTCTGCTTCGCCAATTCGCGAAGGCCTATCTTTCCATACACGGTCATGAAGATGTTCGCCATCAGCGCGATCAATGCCTGATTGGTGCAGATGTTGGAAGTCGCCTTTTCGCGGCGAATGTGTTGCTCGCGCGTGGCCAGGGTTAGAACGAATCCGCGCTTGCCGTTCTTGTCGGTGGTTTGCCCTACTAACCGTCCGGGCATCTGGCGGACATATTGTTCGCGTGTTGCAATTACTCCACAATAGGGGCCACCATATCCGAGCGGAACGCCGAACGATTGCGCTTCCATCGCAATGATGTCGGCTTGACGCGGAGGTTCGACGATGCCAAGCGAAATTGCCTCCGCGATGGATACTACTAACATCGCGCCGTGTTTGTGCGCAATATCCGCGACGGCCGCCACATCTTCAATGGTTCCGAAAAAATTTGGCGATTGGATGAGGACGCACGCGGTGTCGGCGGTGATTGACTTCTCCAGCACATTCAAGTCAACACGACCAGTGTCTAAGAATGCTAAGTCCGAGAGGGGCATGCCCTGATGGAATGCATAAGTCGTCAGAACCTCGCGGTATTCGGGATGCACGCTGCGGGCTACGACGACTGAGCGGCGCCCGGTCAGCCGGACCGCCATCATCACAGCCTCGGCGGCCGCAGTCGATCCGTCATACATCGAAGCGTTGGCGACTTCCATGCCGGTGAGTTCGCAAATCATTGTCTGGAACTCGAAGATTGACTGGAGGGTCCCCTGCGAAACCTCGGCCTGATATGGAGTGTAGGCGGTCAAGAACTCGCCCCGAGAGATCAGAGAATCAATGATTACAGGCCGATAGTGGTAGTAAGCCCCGGCACCAAGGAACGTAGTGTACCCATCGCCATTTTCGCGGGAGCGGTCGCGGAACCAATCTACAATCTCGGACTCCGCCATCTGCCGCGGTACTTTGAGGTCACGTTTGAGACGATATTCGGCGGGGATAGGCGAAAACAAATCGTCTATCGAACGAGCGCCAATCACGGCAAGCATAGCTTCGCGGTCGGCGGGGGATTTAGGCAAATAGCGCATGAGAGGATACTAAGAGATTATTAGATGTAACAGAAATCAGGCGGATTCTGTGGCCCCTTTTTTAAGTGCAACGTTGGGCGTGCAGAATCTTACTCAGACCGTTGCAACACAGGCTTCGGAAAGACTCGTGCTTTTCTCTCTTAAAGCCGTTTCCCCACTGGCTAGTTTTCCCGGATTCTGGGCAGCGGTTGTCAGCCTACAGATCAAGGTTTTTCCTTGCCGGAACAAATGAAAGTGCGATGATGCCAAACAGCGCGAACATAGAAACGCTCAAGCTCCATTGAGGCCGAAACCCAACGAGGATCACCCAAAAAACTACTAGCAGCAATTGGAGCGTACCAATCGCAATCCGGTGTCCGCGTGCCTCGTTGCGATACTTGCCCCAAAGCGCGAATCGGACTGCTATAAGGACGGTTATAACGAGGGCGACAGCGTAGTCCATTTCGTCTCCAGCGCGTTTAGGGGGAACCCTCGATTGGCGGCGCAGTTCCACTAGCTTTCTTCTGCCACAAACTTCTCGTAATCCGCAGACGACAAGAGCGAGTTCAGTTCCGCCGCATCTTGCAAATTGATTTTTATTAACCAGGCGCTGTGAGCATCTTTGTTTATGTTCTCAGGAGTGGTAGCCAAATCTGCGTTCACTTCCGTCACGGTCCCAGAAGCGGGAGAATATAAGTCAGAGACGGCCTTTACCGATTCGACCGATCCGAAAGTCTTGCCCTTCGCGACCTCAGCCCCAACCTTGGGCAGTTCGACAAAAACAATATCTCCTAAAGATTCCTGAGCATGACTTGTAATTCCGATCGTCGCCGTCGAGCCATTAGCCTTGATCCACTCGTGCTCTTTTGTGTATTTGAAGTCGGCTGGATAAGTCATTCTTGCTTGTCCTTGGTCACTTGGGATTTTCTAGAGGCCCTTCTTCGGACGTTTATAAAAAGGTGTCGGCACAATTTTGGCCGCGACCGGCTGGCTGCGAATCTCGACTTTCAATGTTGATCCGAGTTCTGCGAATTCTGGCGGAACATATGCCAAAGCTATATTTTTTTTCAGAAATGGAGCAAAAGATCCACTGGTAACGTATCCAATTTCTTTGCCGCCATCGTCGAGAATTTTATATCCATCGCGCGCGATGCCGCGCCCCGTCATTTCCAAACCGACTAATGTGCGGGTAAGTCCCCGGTCCTTCGCGTGTTCCAATGCGGATCGCCCGATGAAATCTGGTTTGTCCATCTTGCAGAAGCGATCAAGCCCGGCTTCCCAAACATTGATGGTATCGGAAATTTCGTGTCCGTAGAGAGGCAGTTTTCCTTCGAGCCGCAAGGTATTTCGAGCCCCTAGCCCGCAGGGCACGACTCCGAATTCCTCGCCCACCTCCAACAACATATTCCAGACCCATATGCTCGTACGCTCATCCGACGGGACGTAGATTTCAAATCCGTCTTCAGCGGTGTAGCCGGTTCGAGCAATAAGGGTGTCCCCGAGATAGTGGCGCGCCGACTTATCGGCAAGTTGAATGTTTCCCCGAGTGAACCAATAGAACTTTATCGAGGAAAGATCCGTCCTCGGCGTAATTTTTTGCAACAAGTTCTCGGCCTTCGGACCTTGAATCGCAATCTGCGTAAAGTCGTCGGAAACATTCTCGACCCTGCAGTTGAATCCGACACAGTTGTCTCGCACCCAGCTGAAGTCTTTTTCGCGGGTACCAGCGTTGATTACGAGCATGTAATCATTCTCGCCGAGGCGATGAACTACGACATCATCCACGAACGTTCCCTGCGGGTAGAGAAGCGCCGAATATTGCGCCTGTCCGATGGCAAGTTTCGAAGCATCATTCATGGAAATATACTGCACAGCGGCGAGCGAATCGGGGCCGGAAATCCGGATATCCCCCATGTGGCTCACATCGAAGATGCCAACTCCGGTTCGGACCGCATTGTGCTCGGCGATAATTCCGCCCGCCGAAGGATATTCGACCGGCATATCCCATCCATTGAAGTCCACCATCTTCGCACCCATCTTGCGATGGGCCGAATTCAGTGCCGTCTTGCGAACGGTGGTAGAGATGGTTTCAACAGCAGACAATGAGTCCCTCGAATGAGTTCGGAGTTTAGGCCGGAAGGTTTACCCTAACACGCAATAAGTTACGGGTTCAATCGGCTCGAAAGTTTGTTTCGCCAGGATTTTCGAAGAATCCGGTGAATGAGGATACCGTTGCATAACGTTAGTAAGATAACCATGTCAAAAATCGCCTATGCGGTCCCACTTATCGGTTACCATAAATGGATATGAGATTAACGACTAAGGCCCTCGCAATCATAGTATTTTTGTCTGCTTCTGCGGCATGGTCTCAGGATTTGGCTACCGAGCTTCGACCCCCGAAGGGCGCGAAGGTCGCCATCGTTGTGTTTGAGGACTTGCAGTGCCCACTGTGCCGGCAGACTGTGCCTCTGCTTAAGGAGGCCGGGAAAACATACAAAATTCCCGTGGTCCGCCATGATTTTCCTTTGCCCATGCACAATTGGTCATTTGAGGCCACCGTCACCGCGCACTATTTCGACGCTAAATCCAGAACCCTCGGGCTTGAATATCGCGACTATATCTTTGAGCACCAGCCCGAAATCACTCCTCAGAATTTGCGCTCCTTTTCTGATAAGTTTGCAGCCGACCACAAAATGGCGTTACCGTTTGTAATTGATCCGCAGGGAAAGCTTGCAGCCGAGGTCAGGGCAGAGCGTGACGAGGGAACCAGGATTGGACTTCACCAGACCCCGACGATTTATATCGTGAGCAGTAAGCCCGGAGGAAAACCCTACGTCGAAGTCACAGACCGCAGCCAGTTATATCAAATGATTGACGCCATGGAGCGGGAATAGAGGCGCCGCGTTACTGTCCCCCGGGCCCTCATCCTCGCTCGAAGGCATACTTTTTCTCGATCTCAGATAAGGCCGCCTGCATCTCTCCTTCGAACTTCTCTTTTTGTGCCATCAGTGCCGCATTCGCCGATGCCGACTCCTCTTGCAGGGTAATCAACCCATCTTCTTTCAATTTCCGCGCTATTCCCAGAAGATGCTCGGCAGTTGACTCCACGTACAAGGCCTCGACGGGATCGGCAAGCCACACAGGGGTTGGCGAGATCAAGGTTTGCCAATAGACCTTTGTCAGCAGCAAGCGGGAAATGTCATCATCTGAAGTTTTACCGAACACCCACTTCTCGTTTTTGAAATCATAAAATCGGCTGGAAAAATGGACGGGCACCAGCTTTCCTGATTTCACGAACTCGACTTGCCTGCGGTCAACTTGCTTGCGCAAGGCATTGATCACGGGCGCTTCGACGTCTTGGGCCTCAAGGGACGGCAATACTTCGCGAACAGTTACCGAAAGATTGATGGCCACGGGCGCGTGAAGTCCCTGTGAGTTTTCCAGGCGAACATCCCCATGCAGGACCCAAAAATCGGCGCCTGACGTTGATTTGTGGAAAGGCCAGTCAAGCTGAAATGAAAGAGGAAGGCCGCTCAGGGTCGGGTAGATTCTCTTTTCGGCGAATGCGGCGTTTTGCATCATGACATTTAATAACAAATTCAATCATAAGTGCTGGTGCGCATTCGCAGGAAACAAATTCGATTGGTCCAGCTTAAATTCCAGGTTTCTTTATCAGGTCGGCTAGCACACGGACGAAGCCGCCAACGCTCATTCACCACCCCGCCCTATCTCGACGGCTGAACCGCATTCCATAGATGACTACGTTAAAGAAGAAAAGCCCAACCACCCCGGCTTTGAGGAGTCCGGGGGACACATTGGGATAGACTATCGCATCCAAATAGTGAAGGAGAAAACCGCCTTGGTAAGGAGCGATCCCGGCACGACTACGAAGCCAGTCTTCGACAAAGGTGAGCGGGCACGTCCAAGGAAGGACATCAACGATCAGTCCCCAACCCAATGAGGCGAAATGGAGCCAGCGGAGAAGAGGCCGCCGTCGAGTCAGTAACACCCCGAAAATAATCCACAGGATGAAGAGGAGGTGCAAAGCCAGAACTGCGGACGCCATCTTAGATATCAAGAGAGGATTTTAAGTGTCAGGTTATTTAAATTAGATAATTTTGTAGGCAGCCGGACCTGTAAGCCGAATTCTGTCCGCGGGATTGCTCCTGCGGGACGGTCATTCCTCTGGGCCGCGCATTACTGCGAGGCTCAAGCGACCTACCCGGAGGTTGTGACGCGCCGAGCCGGTGCGTGCGCGGGCGAAGTTTTCACTCCGACCGCAGTCCCTCCCTATTTGGTCTTGCTCCGTGTGGGGTTTGCCATGCCTGTCGCATTACTGCGGCAGCGGTGCGCTCTTACCGCACCTTTTCACCCTTACCCGGCCTTGCGGACGGGCGGTATATTTTCTGTGGCACTAGCCGTCGAGTGGACTTGAATCCACCCTCCCGGACGTTATCCGGCACACTGCTCTGCGGAGTTCGGACTTTCCTCCCTCCTTACGGAGAGCGACCGTCCGGTCCAGCTGCCAACGGCTCATTATATGACAGCGTTGATGAATATCCGCGCGCCAAAATCACGAGTTTGACATTCACCGATTTATATGACTATAGTCATATATGACTGTCGTCACACAGTCGCGTCGCGAGCGCAAGAAAACTCACATCCGGGAGAGAATAGTAACAACCGCGCTCAAGTTGTTTTCCAGACATGGTTTTGGCGAAGTAACCGTCGAACACATCGCAGATGTAGCTGATATTGGAAAAGGGACAATCTACAATTATTTTGAGACCAAAGAAGATATCGTTGTCGCGTTCATGGTGGGCGTGGAACGCAAAGTCCAGGCCGAGGCGCGGCGCTTTGCACACTCGAGAAAAAATCTGGAGACACTTCTTTCGGAGTTTGTACTATTTCAACTTCAGCTCAAGCGCGAGTACTACCCGTTTGTAAAGGTATTTTTAGGGCATGTTTTCAGCAGGACAGAGCGCTCGTTACCTTACATAATTGAAATGCAACAGGTCATTGACCCACCGTTGGAGACGCTGTTCCGCAAGTTGCAAGAGCGGGGCAGGATCCGCGCAGATGTGGATGTTCCGACTCTCATTCTCGTCTTCAAGACTCTTCAATTGGGTTTTACGGGACTGTGGGCGATGGAGGGACCCCCATTCCGCGAAACTGAAAAGGTCGTAAGGTTGCAAATGAGATTGTTTGCCGAAGGGCTGAGTTCGCGGCCAGCATCATACTAATAATCAATTGAAATGGAGAAGTTTATGTTTTCAAAAATGGCTCGCCAGTTCCTGACATACTTGTTTTCAATGGCCGTAATTTCGGCCTTTGCGGCAGCGCAAGCCGCTCCTGAGAACGATGGCGGCCATGCCGAACCGCAAAAACTCCTAAGCCGCCATTATCAGGACGGAGAAAAACTCTCCTATCAGATGAAAGCTACAAATGAGGACCGGCATGGCAGGCTGCGGTACGACATTCGAGCCGATGGTGTTGTAAAGAAAAATGCCGCCGGTGAATTCGTCGAGGAATTTGGCTGGTCCAATTTAGTGGTGGACGGCAAGCCGAGGCCACTTGCGGATGGGAGCGCGAGTTTAAGACAAAGCTTGTCTCTCGAACCCGGCTACACGCTGACGGTTCCGAATCTCAGCCAGGTGGATCCGATTCTCATTGGTCCAATTACCGACCTACTAACTTTTTATGCCGACATGACCGTCGCAACTGGCCAGGGCAACCTCGCCCACCCAGGGGATCATTTTTATTTTAAACACGGCGCTCCGAACTCCTGGGCGGATGGCAACTATGCGCTAATCGGCGAAGACTCAATTGATTTCGACGTAACTCTGGATGCAATAGACTCTGCAAATAAAATCGCGACATTGACGGTGCGGCATGTTCCTCCGCCGCAGCCGGAAGTAAAACTCCCCGCAGCGTGGATGAAAGCGCCGGTCGCCGACACTCCAAATAATTGGGTGGAATTGACAAGGAATTTTGCTTCAAAGTCTGCCACTGACAAGTATGCGGCGTCGGTAGGGAAAGAAACTTTTGACGTCCAATTAAAAGTGGATTTGACAACCGGACGGATTATCTCAGGCAGCCTCGACAATCCTTTAGAGGTCTTGGAGCGCGATTGCACAGACGAGACCGCAACTACTTGCGGCGATCCCATCCGCTATAAAATTCATCGGCACGTTGAGATTCAGTGAGGACGAGTCTCGTATGCAACCCCCTGACTGGGGTTGCCCCATCCTTGCGCGGTTTTCGCAAGAGTGGGAGCTAGACCGCCGGGAGCCAAACGATTCGGGGACACAAAACTTTCTGCCTCCCACCCTTCGCAAAGTGCGCGAAGGATGGGGCCCCCAGTTTGGCGATATCGGCGATATCAAAATCTCCCCCTTCCCATCCGTTCCCCTTGATGTGCCCTGTTAGACTGAACCTTATTAGACCTTCGGGCGTATAAGAAGTAGTTATTCTCTTATGACCACCCTCGAAGCCGTTCGCATTGCGCTGCAATCGCTGTGGGCGAATAAACTGCGCTCTGTGCTGACTCTGCTCGGTGTGGTGATTGGCGTCGCCGCCGTGATCGCCGTGGTCACGTTCGTGAATGGAATTAATGCTTACGTCGCGGAGAAGGTTTTTCGCTTGGGGGCGGATGTTTTCATTATCAGCAAAGTCAGTCCCGTCGTCACAAATATTGATCAGTATCTCGAAGGGCAGAAGCGCAAAGATATCACTATGGAAGACTACGAGGCCGTGCGTGACTCTTGTCGTCATTGCACGATGGTTGGAGCATCGGCAACGAGCTTCACTGGAAAGGTCAAATACGGACAGCAGTCGGTCAACGACTCGTGGGTTCGCGGGCTGACGCCTTCCATGCCGCAGATTCTTGATCTTGATCTGGCTTCAGGGCGGATGCTGAATTCGAATGACGAAGATAATCGCTCGAACGTTGCTGTCGTGGGTACGGATATAGTTGACAATCTTTTTCCCGGCACTGACCCTCTTGGAAAAGAAATTCGTATAGACGGGCAGCTTTACACGGTTGTGGGCGTGGGCACGAAGCAAGGGAAAACGATGGGCCAGAGCCTCGACAATTACGCTTTGATTCCGATCACAACTTACCTCAAGCAATACGGCGCGCACACAACGATTCGCATTTCGGGCAAGGCCAATGGCATTGGAAACCGACTGGAAACTGCTCTCGATGAGGCGCGGGCGATTCTGCGGGCGCGCCGCCACGATCCTCCGGGGAAGCCGGACAGCTTTGCCGCCGAAACCAATGCCAGCTTTTTGAGCATTTGGTCGAACCTCACCGGGACGTTTTTTCTTGCCATGATTGGAATCGCCGCAATTTCGCTAGTTGTCGGCGGCATCGTGATCATGAATATCATGCTGGTTTCAGTGACCGAAAGGACGCGCGAGATCGGAATTCGCAAGGCACTCGGAGCGAGGCGGCAAGATGTTCTCATGCAATTTTTGATTGAGTCAGCGACGATGGCTCTGATGGGCGGAGTGTTCGGAGTGCTTTGCGGAATCTCCGTCGCCAAGGGAGTGACCGCGCTGATTGGGATGCCTTCGGAAATTAAGCTGTGGGCGGTTGCGGCGGGGTTGCTGGTATCAGCTAGCGTCGGAGTATTTTTCGGAGTGTATCCAGCAAGGCGCGCAGCGACTTTGGATCCCATAGCCGCGTTGAGATTTGAACTGTGACATTTAAGGACTACCGCCGAGTTCGCTGAGAATTAGTTTTTGATTCTGTAGCTCTGCGTTTTCTGCGTTCTCCGCGGTAGATGGAGTTTGAACTGCAACATGATGCGTAAAGGCGATTACGGCGAAATTATCCGCATGGCTCTGAATACGATTCGGAGCAATAAGCTGCGCTCGGGTTTGACGGTATTGGGAATTGTCATTGGCGTGGCGGTTGTAATCGGAATTTCTTCGATTGTCAGCGGCCTGAATGAAAGCGTTCAGGCGTCAATCACCAGCATCGGGTCGAACTTAATCTTCGCATACCATATTCAGCCATTCACCTTCAGCCGCCCTACAGCCGAAATGCGTGCCCGAAAGGGGTTGACACCTGACGATGCGGAAGCCATGAAGCAATTGCCATATGTGCAGGCTGTCACCGTTGGAGTGCGCTACGAAGATCAGAATTTCGGAACGGGTAGATACGTGGTGAAATACGGCGGACGAAAAGTCAAGAACACAATTCTCGAAGGGGACACGGCGGATTGGAAAAATGTCTACGATCTGGGACTGACTTCCGGGCGCTGGTTCACCGACATTGACAACGAGCGTCACATGAATGTCATCGTCCTGGGCGCGGATACGGCGAAAGAACTCTTTCCGGATGGAGGAGCACTCGGGAAAGACATAAATATTGAAGGGCAGATGTTCACCGTGATCGGAGTGGCGGAGCCGCGCAAGGCGGCATTTGGAGGCGGGAAAAATCCCGACGACAACTTGATACTTTTTCCGCTAACGACTTTTCGGAAGCTGCATCCCGAGCTGAAGTACTTTTGGATCAGCGCGAAGGCAACTTCGCATGACGATATGCCGAAGGCGATTGATGAAATGCGCGAGCTTCTGCGGCGCCGCCGCAAAGTGCCGCCAGAAAAACCCGATAACTTCGCTGTGTTTACTCAAGACGCTTTGTCCGACGTGTGGAAGCAAATTTCAGGCGGAATTTTTGTTTTTATGTTTGCCGTTTCCAGTGTTGGGCTGATCGTGGGTGGGGTGGGTGTGATGAATATCATGCTCGTTTCGGTAACGGAGCGAACCCGCGAAATCGGCGTCCGCAAAGCGATTGGGGCCCGGAAGCAGGACATCCTCATGCAATTCACGCTTGAGGCCATTACCTTGACGGCGCTTGGCGGAGTTATTGGCGTCTTGCTGGGCGCAGGAGTTACATGGGTGATTCCGCTGATTTGGAAATCGCTGCCAGCGCAGATGTCGGTATTTTGGGCCACTTTCGCGTTGGTTTCCGCGGCGGCGGAAGGCTTGCTGTTTGGAATTTACCCGGCATGGAAAGCTGCCAATTTGGATCCCATCGAATCGCTTCGTTACGAATAATCTCTTCTGAATGATTCACAACATTAGAAAGGTCGCGGAAGCGGTTGCGACAGTCGGGGCAATTTCCGGCATAGCTTATAACCTGGTCTGCCTCTGGAGCGCGATACGTTTTCTGCGAGAGCGAAAAGTGACGGGCGATGGCACCCGACCCACACCACCTGTTTCGATTTTGAAGCCTTTCAAGGGCACTGATCCTGGGATGTACGAGAGTTTTCGCAGCCATTGTTTGCAGGATTATCCCGAATACGAAATTATTTTCGGAGTAAGTGACCGGAACGATGCGGCAGTCGCGGTGGTGGACCGGCTCAAAGCAGAGTTTCCGCAGCAGCAGATACGACTGGTAATTTGCGACCGGCAACTCGGGGCCAACGTCAAGGTCGGGAATCTCGCACAGATGGTTGCAGAGGCTCGATACGACTATCTCTTGGTGAGTGATAGCGACATTCGGGTCGGACGGCATTATTTGAGCCGGGCGATGGCGCCGCTTCACGATGCCAAGGTTGGCTTGGTCACATGTCTTTACCGGGGCGTAGCCGCCGAGAATCTTGGATCGCGACTGGAATCAATCGGAATCAGCACCGACTTCGCGCCCGGAGTGTTGGCCGCGCGGATCCTGGAAAACGGACTTCGTTTTGGATTGGGATCTACGCTGGCATTTCGGCGGGCCGACCTGGCTGCGATTGGCGGATTCGAATCGTTTGCGGATTATCTTGCTGATGATTACGAAATGGGAAAACGCATCTCGGAACTCGGCTTGCAGGTTGTGCTATCCGGCGAAGTGGTTGAGACCTTTCTGCCTCACTACACGCTTTTGGAATTTATGCGGCACCAACTGCGTTGGTCGCGAACAGTGCGTGGCTCACGATATTGGGGTTTCGCGGGATTAATTTTTACTTTTGCGTTGCCGTGGGCAATGCTGGCGGTGTTGTTCTCGGAAGGCCGACCTTGGGCGTGGATACTGGCCCTGCTTGCCTTCGGTCTTCGGTTGGCTGTGGCAATCGCGGTAGCAAGACGCGTTTTGGGAGACAAAAATATTCTGCGCCTGGTGCGGCTGATCCCCGTGCGCGACATTCTCGCGGCATTTATCTGGGGCGCGAGTTTCCTGGGAAACACCGTGGTGTGGAGAGGGGAACGTTTTCGTTTGAAAAACGGAAAACTAATAGGAATGGGCGATGCGCCGAAGGCCAGCACTTAAGCCCGATGTCCATCTCGAATTCCAGCCGTTCACGCTGACTCGTGGCCTGAAGCACCCCTGTCTGGGGCAATAATCCTGCCGTTCTTTGTAAAGCGGTACTTCTCTCCCCGCCAAAGAAAATTCCTCCCTGTAAAACTACACGCCCACATTAACCACCCTTGTAAGTCCCTTAGAGGATAGAGCCAGGAAAAGTAAAGCGAACGCCGGTCGCCAATCAGTCCCCACCCGATAGCGATGGATTGAATGACGCGGTTCGCGAGCGATGCAAGTAACAAAAGCGCGCCTAGCCAAGGACGGCCCAGTGCGGCCGCCGCAATCATCCCCACAATTCCGAAGGGTACGGCATATGTCAGGCCTGTGCCCACGTGACCAAACGGCCGCGAGTAGCGCGTGCTCTTCATCCAGCGCAACTGATCTCCCATCGTTCGTCTTAAGGGGCGGGGTGTAAGTACGTGTTCAATGAAGTAGTGCGAGAAAATCACTTTGTATCCGGCGAGCCACATTTTGTTTCCCAAAACGTAGTCGTCGGAGTAGTAATCCGCTGTTTCAGCGATTCCGCCAATCTTGTCAAGTGCATCTCTACGGAGCGCCACCGCCGGGCCGAGGGCGAACCGAATGCCTTCCACCGTGTTGGCGACGACGACTCCAGAGGGCATTTCGACCGACATTCCCAGGGCTTCAAGGAGAGACCAGAAATCTCCCGCAGGCACTCCTTTATACAGACAGGTCATAAGACCAACTTTGGGATCTAGTAGAGGAGGGATGATGTTCCTTAAGAAATCACGTCCGACCTTTACGTCGCTGTCGCTGATAACGAAAAAATCATTCGACGCCGCGGGAATCATCTTGCCAAGCGAAAATACTTTTGCGTTGGGCCAGGTCGGCGGACCAGATATCACAATGCGGCTCGATACTTTGGGATATCGTCGAGCGACCTTTTCTGCCACCTGTAACGCGGGGTTTTCGGCATCACGCGCTCCGATAATGATCTCGAAGGCGGGGTAGTCTTGCTGAAAAAAACTTTCGAGATTCTCTTCGAGCCGAAGCTCTATTCCGTGAACTGGCTTGAAGATGGTGACTGGCGGCAAAGAAGATTGGAGAGTTAATGCCTGCCTGCGGGCGGATTTCGCTTCCCGATGAAAACGAAATGCCCCAAATAGAACCATCTGCAGATAAATAGTCGAGCTTGCGGTTCCGAGGATCGCAATGTACAGCAGCCCCCGCCAAAGCAACTCTTCCGCACTCACGGCTTCTGCTCGACGTTGGTGAAAATGAATTTGCCGCCGCTGCGGGCCAGCACGTATCTCGCTAAACCATTTAGTGCTTTAGGGCTTTCCTTGTCACTCCACAAAAACACTGTGTGCGCTCCGGCCCACTGCGCGGCGAACAACGCTTCGTTTTCAAACACGTGCGGGGCGTCTGGAAATTTCGATCCATACCACAGATTTCCGCTGGGTTCGCCCAACATTAAAACCGGAATGCCAGTATAGAAATTCAATGTTGAGGCTTGATCGTAACGACCGTCAATTACGATCAGATCTCCTGGACGATAGTGCTGCTGCACGGCTCTGGCAAGGCGACTGGACGACAAGATCGGAGAAAACGTCGCAAATGCCGAGTGAACACATATCAAAAGACCGACCATCATCAACGCTAGAATTGCATTTCCGTACACAGGGCGTCTTCGCGCCCTAAAAACCCAGTTCAGGACCGATCCCAGCAGTAATGAAATCATTACGCCGATCAGGGGAACGCGGAATGCGCCAAGCGCTTGCGGAGTCAGGTCAAGAAAGTGACCGAGAGAAAGATCGTATTCTTGCGGATTTTTTTTAAGCAGGTCGGCAAGATCGGTCCCTGGGGCTGGCACTTGCGACGATAGCAGAATCGCAATACCGGCAATGGTGGCGACTATCGCGATAGCAAGCAACACCGACGATGAAATCCGCCCGGCACGGAGGTCTGGGGGAGATGCGCTCGGATCAGATTCCTTTGCCAGCCATCCGCCGATGAGCAGCCCAAGTGCGGGAAGCACTGGGATCGTGTAGTACTCCTGGCGAGTCGAAAAACTGAAGAATCCGACGATGATCAGGGCCCAGAGTATGAATAAAAGGTTGGCTTCTTTGCGAACGTCAAGCTTTGTTCGCACCTCGCGCCACCACGGGATTTCTTTCAGGGCTTGCGGAAGAAAGACTGCCCAGGGTACCAGCCAGACAATAACCAAAACCCAGAAAATCAGCAGCGGAACGGTGTCATATCCGGGAGGAACGCGCTTATTCAGATATCGCAAGAATTGTTCGTTGATGAAGTAGAACCACAAAAACCCACGCACCGCCCCCTGAGTAGGATTGCGCAGTGCCGCCAGAATGTGCCAGGGCGCAGCAATCACCAGGAAGACAACGGAACTGGAAACCAGCCGCATTTTCAGCAGATGCCGAAGATTATTTGTCAGAAGAAGAAAAAGCCCGATTGTGGCGAATGGAAACACCAGTCCAATTAAACTTTTCGTCAGGACGCTCAACGCGCAAGTTGCGGCAAAACCCCAACATGTTAGTAGCGACGGACGCTCTTCGTGCAAGGAGCGAAAGAAAAAATAAAATCCCAGGGTCAACCAGAGGCCCACGATTAAGTCAGGGATTTGGAACCGCGTGTAAATATAGGGCCCGACCGCGGTTGCCATCACGACTGCGGAATAAAGTCCACCCATCTCGCCATAAGCTTGCTTGCCGAGCCCATAAGTTGCGAACAGAAGCGCCAGCGCGCCCAGCATAAGCGGCAAGCGGGTGCTCCAGTCGCTAACGCCGAAAATGGTGTAACTTGCCGCCACGCCCCAATACATGACTGGGGCTTTTTCGAGATAACGGATTCCATCGGTATAAAGGGTGACCCAGTCGTGGCGAAGAACCATTTCCCGGGCGGCTTCGGCGTGTATCGTGTCAACGTCGTCGAGAAGCGGAGGGGTAAACATTCCAGCGACGTAAATTGCGAGCCAAAGAAGGAAAATCAGCAGCAAAGAAACGATTGGGCGGCGCTTGGCGGGCAAGGAATTTGCATAGATCGAGACGCCGGTTATGGACGAAGGGGCCTGACTCATGCAGTATTCCGCACCGATTATACGGGATACGCTAATGAATAAAGCCAGGAGCCGGGGGAGGATTTCCCAGAACCGAGAGACATACATCCAAGCAGGCTGTTCGCGGGCGAGGGCGCCCGCGCCACACACCCTAGTTGTTTGATCCGCTAGCAGCCTTGGCAGACGAATTCACTTCGATCACTTCTCTGATTTTGCGGGCAAGCGTTTTCAAAGAAAACGGTTTTTGCAGAAAACCTGTGGATAGATCGATCCCTCCTTGACCCAACACGGTGGCTTCCGCGTAGCCGGAAACAAACAGCACTTTCACATCTGGTCTTATAGAGTGAAGTTGCTCCGCCAATTTCGCGCCTCCTATTCGCGGCATGACCACGTCGCTAATCATGAGGTGAATCGGCCCTTTGAATTCTGAAGCCAGGTGCAGAGCATCCTCCCCGTCCGACGCTTCTAAAATCAGGTATCCATTCAACAGAAGAAATTCCCGTTCCGATTGTCGGACCGCAGGTTCATCTTCGACGAGCAAGATAGTTTCACAGCCGTGCGGTATAGCTTTCTCTATCCGCGCGACGCGCGGCAATTCGCAATTCTCCGCCGTCACTCTGGGTAAATAGATTTTAAAAGTCGTTCCCATGCCCGGCTCGCTATAGACCCATACGAAGCCACCGGTTTGCTTGACGATGCCGTATACCGTGGCTAGCCCAAGTCCGGTGCCTTGACTCTCCTCTTTCGTCGTGTAAAAAGGCTCGAATATATGAGGAAGATGTTGCGGAGCGATGCCCATGCCAGAGTCGGTAACGGTGAGCAGGACATAGTCGCCAGCGGGAACCACCGCGTGTTTCTGTACATAGGTCTCGTCGAGCTTGACGGCGATCGTTTCAACAGTGAGTTTGCCTCCGTCTGGCATCGCGTCTCTGGCATTCCCCGCGAGATTCATCAATACCTGCTCAATCTGAACGGGGTCGGCCTTTACGATTCCAAGACGCGCGCCGGGAAGGAACACAAATTCAATGTCTTCTCCGATCATGCGCAACAACATTCTGCTGATTTCATCAATCACCGAGTTCAAATCCAAAAGCTGCAAGGTTTGCACTTGCTTGCGTCCGAACACGAGCAATTGCCGTGTGAGATCGGCGGCGCGACGGGACGCTCCCATGATTTCCTGCACATTGCGCCGCAGAGGATGCTTCGCACTTAGCGAATCCAGCATCAACTCCGCATAGGAGCTGATCACCATCAGCAGATTATTGAAATCGTGGGCAACGCCACCCGCCAGGCGCCCGATAGCGTCCATTTTATGGGCTTGTTGAAGCTGAACCTCTAATCTGCATTGCTCGGTAATATCGCGGTCCGTCGAGATGAAGTGGGTGATCTCGCCTGCGCTGTCGAGCAATGGAGTGAGGGTCTTTTGGACTGAAAAGGCTTCGCCATTTCGTTTCTGGTTGACTACGTTGCCTCGAAATGTGCCGCCAGAAAAAACTGTCTCCCACATTGCTTCGTAAACTTCGGGAGCCTCGTTCGCGGAGCGTAGAAATCGGAGAGAATTTCCCAGGGCTTCGCCCTTCGAATATCCGGTAAGAACTTCGAATCCAGGATTCACGTATTCGATAATCCCCACGCGATTCGTGATCACGATCGGGTCCGCCGATTGATCAAGGGCCTGCCACAGCTTCCGCATGATGTCGCCGGTTTTCTCCGGGGAAGGCCGTTCGCCGTTGTTATGGCGTCTTCGGGACATGATCTCGGATTCAGGCGGAATGAGTTCCAAACGCTTCGTGGGACGCATCACTTAACGCACCTTCTCACAATCCATCGGAACTCAAGTCCATTGGCATCTAGGAATCGAGGGCGGTTTACACGAGCGGACGGTGGCCAGGAACCAACATGGGAAGAGTTCTGTTTCGGGAACCTGGCGGATGCAAAAAAGGCCGCATCGCGGAGATGCGGCCTCGAACTTAAGTTCTCGCCAGCTATTTTGGAGGCGCGGGCTTGGAGGAAGTCCCTGCTGGCTTTGCCGCGGGTCTGGATCCCGCGCCTGCTGGCCTGCTGCTGGCGCCAGTTGGCCTTGGCGGAGGCGCAATCCCAGATTGTGCGTTGTAAGCCTCAACCACGGCTCTGGTAATGTCAACTGATCCGTTTTGCCAGAATACCGGTCCGTTAGGCCATTGACTCGACGTATCCACGATGATACCGAACCCATTTTCCGCCGCGTATTTGCCGATGAGCGGAGCCATCTTTTGGAGTATCCGTTGCGCAATATCATTCTGCTGGCTCTGGGCATCATCCCGCGCGTCCTGCACCGAACGCTCCAGCGATTTTTGCTTCTGCTCAATCTGTTTCACCAGGGTTCCGCGGGCGTCATCATTGAGCTTGTCGCCCTGAGCACTCAGCTGTTTTTTCAGGCTTTCAACTTCGTCATTCTGACTCTTCAATTCGTTCTGTTTCGGTTCCAACTTCTTGCTGAGGACTTGGAAATCGCGTTGACCCTCATTGCTGGCGTAAATTGCCTGCTCGATGTTAATCGTGCCCAATTTGGTTCCTGTTCCACCGGCAATCGTGGAGCCGGCCGAACTGGGCGCGGCAGGTAACGCGGCCGCGTCGCCAGCCTGGGCCAGAGCGGACATTGAGAACACAATAGTTACGAAAGTAACGGCTGGGAGAAATCGTGCAAGCTTGCTCGTCATTGAATGTTTTCTGCTCCTTGGAAAATTGTGCTTGAACCGGCTCAGGCCGTTTTCAAAAGCGAACGCCTGGAACCGTTAATAGGCAATCATCAAATTTTGGGACGTTCGTCAACCGTTCTGAACTAACCGGGACATTCTAGGCAAAGATGACCAGATTATAGGTTCCGCACTCCTCACAGTCAAACGGAGCCTAGAATGTCGTCGCAACCGTGAAACGGAACGTCTTGCGCGGCTCTCTTAACTGATACTGGGGCGAATAAGCGTTTTTGGTGAACTGGTAGGTATAGTCTCCCGCGGCCCCCGCTGGAAACATAGCTCTCGTAATCGGAATCGGCGAGTTCACAATCGTGTCCAGTCGCACTGGATTGTATGCCCAATAAACGCGAAATGGAGCGTTCACAATGGGTACAAAAACCTGAAGCTCCAGCCCGGTGGACATTCGCGGAGTCCAATTGGTGTTGGGAGCCACCGTCAAGTATTGCGAAAACGTGGGAATTGAAGAACCCGGTGCACCGGGTAATTGTCCCCCGGTGCAGTTGCCCGCAATATCCTGGGACGGACAGCCAAATAAAGTGCTGTTAATTGAAGTCAGTTGTCCCGGATTGATGCGAAGCTCAGATGGCCTGACAATGGGGTCGAACCCTATATCCACAAAAGGCGCTAACGCCACTGGTCCTACAATCGTGATTCTGTATTCCAGATTGCCAACCAAGCTGGTGTCGCCCCCCGGAAAGGTAATCTGATCTACCGGCACCTGAATGTTGTAGGTGCCTCGCAATGGATTACTGGGATCCTTCGGGACGGTCGTACCATCTGGATTGCGCAATGCCACAGTTGTCACGCTTGGCAAGAAAGCCACGGGCGAGACCGTGAGGATATCGAATCCGCGCAAGTCGTTCTCGCCTCCCATGTAAAAACGCTGAAACGGAGGCGGTACCAGGCCGCCATATCCGGTCAAAAAAGAGCCTTGGAAATGGTAACCAATTGTGTTGCGCCCGTTTTGCATTGGGATGAAACGTTTGTATGAAAAAACCGGACGAATCGTCCGAACGGTCCCGCCAAGCCCCGCAATCTCGCTGGCAAAATAGATACTGCTGCCCCTATGAGGGGAAATACCGCTATCCAATGTATTTTTTGTATAACTCGGTACTACCTTGCTGGTAACAATGCCATTAAGCGCGTTCGGCCCGCTGACGCCGCTGAATGCCAGATAGGAAAAAAGTGACTTGGATGCCGTGGTCAATGCAACCAGGGATGAAACATCGTACGAATAACTGATGCCCACGCGTTTAAAAGAGCGGTGTAGCGGATAGTTCAAAGAAACGGTGAAACCCTTGCTCGCCTGAGTGTAATTCTGAAGATTCTGCAAGTAAGCGGACGGTAGCTGTACTTGCTGCCCCGTAAAAAGGGCTTCTTGCTGAGCTTGATCGTAGGTGTATTTGCTGCCATATACGGTAAAGCCAAGCTGGAGTGGACGATCAAATAAATATGGCTCGGTAAAGCCGAACATTACATTTTTTTCCAAGCTGCCGATATCCGCCGACACCGTGAGGGTCTCGCCCAGGCCAAGGAAGTTGTTAGTGCTGTAGCTAAGCCCGACAAAGGTGCCGGAAAGTCCGCTAACGCCGCCCGTCAATCCGATGCTGTTCTTGCCCTTTTCGTGGACCTTGAGCGTGAGATCAACCGTGCCTTCTTTTTCATCGAGGTGCCGGTCCGTAACGTCGGGGTCGTCAGGCTTAAGCTGATCGAAATAACCGAGCTGGTTCAGACGCAAGAGACTCTGTTCCCAAAGCACCTGGTTGTAGACCTGGCCTTCTTCCAGACCGATTTCACGGCGAATAACTTTGTCGCGAGTGGTAGTGTTCCCGGTGAACTCGATGCGCCGGACGGTGAACTGCTTGCCTTCATCAACATCAATGTCGAAATAGAGCAATTTTTTTGCTTCATCCGGCCGCGGTGTGGGGATGGCGGTGAAATTTATGTAGCCATACTGTCCATAGGCTTTGCGAAGATTTTCCAAACCCTTCGCGATCTTACTGCGATCCGCAATATCGCCGTCTTTAATGGGAAAGAGAGCGCGCAACGCTTTCGCATTATTCAGGGCTTTTATGTTCTTAAATGTGATCCCACCCAGCCGATAGCGCGAACCCTCTTCAATTGGGATGGTTAGGTCCACGGCCTTGCCCGGCCCGCCCTGAATGAGAGGTATATGAAATCCCCCGTGGCCGGTATCGTGAATCTGCGTTTTCGGAGTTTGCACCACTGCCGTGAAATAACCCAGATCCTGGAGCTCTTCACGAACTCGCTCAGTATCTTCATCAAGCTTGGTTGCGTCGTAGGTCTTGGCGAACAGATTTTCCAAAAATATGGAGTGGGGAATGCCGATCGGCTTGAGATTCTTCATTGCGCTGCGCAGAACACGGCTTTTGACCCGTTTATTGCCTTCGAAGGTAATTTTGCCAACCTTGACTTTGGGTCCTTCTTTGACCACAAAAGTAAGCCCCACCGCGGCGGGAGGAATCGGGCGAACTTCGGTGCGAACCGTGGCAAACTGCCTGCCATGTTCCGCAAGCAAATCCTTGATTGTTACCTCAGCCTTTTTTACCTTTGTGGGGTCGTACTGACTTTCTGGAGAAAGTCCGACCTTGGCCAGCTTGAAGCGATCCAGCACATCACTTTTTGAAACGGAACTCAGCCCCGTGTAGTCTATTTCGCGAATCGTCGGACGCTCCTTCACGTATATGTGAAGCCGCCAGCCTTTGGGAGTCTGCTCGCGTTCAAAGCGAATGTCTTCGAAATAGCCGGTATTCCAAAGCGCGTTGAAGTCGCGCTCAATCGCCGCCTGATCATAAACATCGCCGGGTCGGGTGAAGATTCTGGCCCTGATGCTGTCTCCGGGAATGCGGCGGTTGCCGTGGATAACGATGTCAGTGATTACGTCTTGCTGGGAAAGTGCTGATGCCGCGAGCATGAGGAAAATTAGTAGAGACCCGCTAATTCGCCAAATAGCGATAGTGCAAGACTTCGAAAATGATGCGGATGGGAAGACACCACCAAGCCGAATGGAGAAAGAACGCGAGCCGCCCTCAGTCCGGGCAGAATAATCCTGACGAAAGCGGTGAATCGCTAAGACCTCAGATTGCTGGAGTATGGAAAACCGCAATTATACGGTAGAGCAGTGGAGAGCGTCCAAGCTGTGTGTCAAATTTACATCTTAAAATGCTGCCTGAAAAAGCTCCACCTCAACCAAGACGGAATAAAACGTGGCGGAGTTGCCCAAGTCCGTAAGTTTTTCCGAAGTCAGGACGTTGATGTTCTTGCTATTTGCCGACAGCTTGGCCCAACAAAGACTTGCGGAAACAACGCCAGGCTGCACCTTGCCATCCACTCTTGCAGTTAATACGATCTCTCCGCGTCGGTTGAAGACTCGCACTTTGTCTCCGCTAGCGATCTGGCGAGAAGTTGCATCCGCAGAATTAATTTCGAGCAAGCCGAGTTCTTCCATCTTTTCGATCGAAGGAAGATTGGAGAAAGTCGAGTTCAGAAAGTTGTCGGCTTTCCTAGCCAGCATCTCCAACGGAAAGGTTTTCGCTTCAGGACTGTGCCGAGATTCGGATGGTGGCGTGAACTCCACCACTGGATCCAGTCCCAGAGATTTCAGCGGTTCGCTGTAGAGTTCCGCCTTGCCGCTTCCGGTTCCGAAATTACCAGAGGCAAATGGCCGGAAAGGCGGTGCGTCGTACTGCGGCGCTTCGCTGGTCCGGTGCGAGATATCAAGGCCCGGCGTCATTAAACCGTTGTCGAAGTTAAGCCGCACTTGGCCTTCCCTTTCCAATCGCGCTCGATCAATCCCTCGAAGCGAAGGATTGCCTGAAGATAATGCTTTATCCATCATCTCATCCACGGTCTCTTTGAAACATGGATCGCCAAATCCCATCCGCAGAGCTAGTGATCGGAAGGTCTCAACATTCGAACGGCATTCCCCTAGAGGCTCAATAGCCTGATCGGACATTTGCAAATAATAGTGACCATACGAAGTCTGCAAATCTTTGTGCTCGAAAAACGTCGTCGCCGGAAGCAGGATGTCGGCATAGTCAGTCGTGTCGGTGAAGAACTGTTCGTGGACTACCGTAAAAAGATCGGGCCTTCGCAGGCCGCGAATAACTTCGTTGTGATTGGGA
The DNA here is from genome assembly GCA_963720075.1 of uncultured Acidobacteriaceae bacterium. Lineage (GTDB taxonomy): Bacteria > Acidobacteriota > Terriglobia > Terriglobales > Acidobacteriaceae > PALSA-188. The sequence goes on from CAVREG010000019.1 coordinate 1,098,136, forward strand.
CAGACTGCGGCGGGATTTGAGTTATAAACAAAAAGAGCTTTGATCGGCGGATCGTTCAGCGAATTGAGGGCCTTTCCTAATTCAACCATGTTGATTTTGCGGGCTGGCCGCCCAAGAGTGTTGAGCATTAAGTCAGCGCGCTTCAATCCATCCTGATTGAGCCCAAATGCTCCGCTGGTGGAAAGTTGCAATCCTCCTCCAACTTCTTTCCACGAACCCGTGATGCACGGCAGCATAGTGATCGCGCGGGTCGCCATCCCACCGCATTCTGAACGCTGCACTCCATAGTTCACGCGAATTACCGCTGGACGAATCGTGGCATACTCTCGCGCCAGCTTCACGATGTCGGGGGTGGAGATTCCCGTCCATTGCGAAACGCGCTCCGGCGGATACTCAGCGACTTTCTTGCGCAGCTGCTCGAAGCCGATAGTGTGCCTCGAAACGTAGTCCGCGTCGTAACGATTTTCTTTGATAATGACATTCATCATTCCGAGTGCGAGCGCGGCGTCGGTTCCTGGATTGATCGGCAAATACCAGTCAGCGCAGGCTGCCGTTCGCGTGCGATAAGGATCAATGACCACTAATTTCGCGCCGCGCTGTCTCGCCTCCTCGATGAATGGCCACAAATGAACATTATTCCCATGAATATTCGACGCCCACGCGATGATGTACCGAGAGTGCGCGAATTGCTCAGGCTCGGTCCCCACCTGCGTCCCGACGACCGACTTCAATCCCTCTTCGCCGGCGTTCGAACAGATCGTTCGATCCAATTGCGCCGCTCCAAGGCGATAGAAAAACCGGCGATCCATGGACGCGCCATTCAACGCCCCAAGTGTGCCGCCGTATGAATAAGGCAAAATCGCTTCGCTTCCAAACTCGGCCGTTATTTTTTTGAAAGTTTCAGCAATCTCATCGAGAGCTTCGTCCCAAGAAATGCGCTGCCATGCTCGCGTAGGGACAGACGTCCCCGTCTGTCCAGGCGGAACGAAGCTCCGCAGCGGCGCCGACCCCTTTGGCGCAATTCGCCGCATGGGATAAAGCACGCGATCAGGCGAATACACACGATCCAGATACTTGGCGACTTTTGCGCACAAAAATCCGCGCGTCACTGGATGCGCCGGATCACCCTGAATCTTCGTAGCCCGGCCGTCCTCAACGCTTATCAATACTCCGCAAGCGTCCGGACAATCGTGCGGGCAGGCGGCATGAACAATCTTCTTCATGAAAGATGATTATACGGTTCAGTTCTCCCGAGTGGTTCCGCTTTAACTGAACAGAGAGAAGCAACTTATGGCCCATGGCGCGTAGGATAAACAGCCTATAGGTTTTGCTTTCGGAGCAATGGATTCTTCTGGGATTCTGGGACAGCTCTTCAACTTAATTGCTTGCGTTCATCAGGATTCGAGTCTTTGCCCGAAACCTGTGCCAGTTTGTGAACTTTATGCTGTTGCGTGAGCACCTTTCAATATTTTGAATTCGCGAATTTGCGCAGACCAACACATCCGAGTTTGTTGGCAGCACTAAGTTGCTTCCATCTCCGAGAGCTGCGTATGCGTACTCAATTCTAGTTTTCGCACGGGTAATAGGCTCCTTCGGCATATACTCGGTTTCGCGTTCCAGCCGGAGCAGATGGAAGTTCGTCTTGTCGAGCCATATTTGCCCGCGATAGTCGGGAAACCATGTCCGATTGCCTCCCTTCGGGTCTGCGGCGCGCAGGTAGTAAGACCTATTGTTTTGTTGCGCCACATGGAAATCGAACACCAATGCCGGAATGGATCGGAACGTTTCTTCTTTCTTAAGCTTGAACGTTGCGTTGCTAAGCGGAGAGAACACCCCCTGCAATATCGTTGCAAATTCACCATCCGACCAATCCCCAGACGATTCAGCCGCGGCCGCATCCACGAGTTTCCCATCAATGTGAATATCGTTGTAATACTCTTGGCCCTCTCTGTATGTCACTTTCGCCGTTACCATGTCGTCGCGCGGTTCATCGTAAGTGAGCACACGTCCCGCCCAAATTCCAGGCGCCCACCAGGACCGCTTCATTTCCCGATCGCAGATTACATCCGGTAATTTCTTTTGCAGCGAGAGCGCAAATTGGCAGGCACTTGCCAGTGCCGCAGAGTATTTGCTTGTCATTGCCTTGGATGCACAGTAGGACTCGATTTCTGAGTCTAGTTTCAACCCTGGCGATGTTTGCTCAATGCTGCCACTCGCAGTCGTAGCGTATGGGAGAGTTGATGAGCCATCTTCTTTTTTATCGGATTTATCGGAATTCGCGAGCGCCATTGCGTCATGATCGGAAGATTCATGGCTCGCCAATGGTACGGCAGGCGTGGATAGATACGGAATCACCGCACCCATGGGGGTGACTTGGGTATTCGACGTTTGCGGCAAAACCATCCCGTGCACGTCTGGGGGCGCTTCGGTGCCAGGAGCCACCACAGAAGCTCTCACTTCGCTCAACGGGATTTCTAGAGATCCTACCCTCTTCGAGGCGGGATCATAGACTCCTGTGCGCAGATAGATCGCTCCCTTTGGCACATCAATATCCTCATGCAACTGGACGCCGCCTTGCATGAAGGCAGCATAAAGCTTTGGCGTGACAGACATTTCTGTCGCCCTGACCAGCCAGTTCAGCGGGTTGCCGTCGTGATCGTAGGCTACGAGGGAAACTTCGATGTTGCCATGATGCATGCCATCCGGAGTAGTCTCGAACTTGACGTCTTTCGCCGAGATGGCAAAATCGGCGCCGTAACGCGTTGCCGGTCCTTTGAGTTTCGTGTTGTCTCCGGCCCGAACCGCTCTTGGGGCAGGCTGTGGGTTTGAGGGAGTTACTTTAATTTCGTAGAGAATCTGGCTAAAATCTGGCAGGCCCGGTTCCATCAGCGGTCGCAGCGGATCCGCTTGCTTGACCGGAGGCTGTTTGTCGACGTCTTCAGTGAAGTATCCGCGGCGGTAGGAAAGTTTGTATTTTCCGTCCCGGAGCTTGATCTCGATGCGCCGGTAACTACCATCCATTCGCTTATCGGAGGGGGTATAGCTGATTGTGTAATAGTGCGCGCCGTTTCGCATGACACGGGCCAGCGCATCGTTAAGTCCATTCGTATTGTAGAAAGCTTCGCCGCCACTATCCTTCGCAATCTCATCTAAAGTGTCGTGACTGGCATTTCGGTTGAAATTCGCATCTTGCAGTTCCTTGTTCTGGCGTTGAAGCGCCGTGTAGCCGCCGTTCACCCCGGCGGGTATGCTGCTGGCTTCGTAAGTGGGATCAGTATCGAGCCCCTCTGCAGCAATCGGGTAGATCGCTACCTGCGCGTCAGTGAGCAGGTCAGCGGTATTGCGGATCTGATCTCCGTATTGCCTCATAACATCAAATGAGTCCTGAAGCGTTGGATCTGGAAAAACGCTCAGAGGAAAAGAACTGGAGAACCAGATGATATTTTTCCGGCCGGGAAAACCGGCCAGATAGTGCGCCAACTGCTGAAAGGCTTGCAGCGTAATGATGATGCGGGAGTCGAGTTGGAAGGCGGCCGTGTCCGCCTGAAATTGCTGTAGCGCAGCAATGGCATCCTGCGAGGCCTGTGCGGCCTCCATGTTCGAGAGTACCTGCTCGTCAACGTTGGCTTCCGTGGTAGTGCGAAGCAGGGGCGAGAGTTCAGGGCTAGCCCCTCGTTTCTTATCCTTCAGCGCCGCTAGCAACACCGACGAATCGGTGGTGAATCCCTGCACAAAGCGCAATCGCGACGCCAGGGTAAAGATGGCCATCTGCATTCCCGGGTGAAGTTTCTTCAGATATTTCACCATTTGAGAATGGACGTAGGCCTGGTCTGCGACGGGAGTGTTCAGCGCATCCAGTAACAACACGTTGATCGTGTCCGGAGGGGCGCTCACCGGGAAGTTAGTGAAGATATTTGGCGGCATCGGCGGGATTTTGACTTGCACCGGCGGTGTGCTTTTATGTTCCTCAAATGACAAGATCGTCTGTGGCTTGCCATCTTCCAAAGCCTGGAAATTCTCTTTCTTCAAACCTTGGACGGGATCATCCTTGCTATTCGTAACAACAACATCGAGCAAAACCACGCGCACATTTTTCTGAAATGTGGCAGGAGTCTTTGCAGAGTCAGGCGCAGAAGTTTGGGATTGGAGCAAGCCAACAAAGGCGGGCAGAATCAGACAAAAGAAGCAGCGGCGCAAAAACATCCCAGTCGCCTCTCCGAAACCTTATCACAAAGTGCCAGCGCCGGAACTGAACAGCAACCTAACTCTCGCGAAACTAACCTACCGGCCACACCATATCGAAAACCACCTGATTTAGCCTAACATTTGGTGGCGGCGCGTGGACTCGAACCACGGACCTACGGATTATGAGAACTACACTGCATTCTGATGGGTTATGAAAATTTTCGACTCTACTTGATTCTTCATCGAGTTACAAGCCCCAGTCGTTGATTTGTTTTGATTGGTTTAGATTGGTTGCAATCATGGTCACATTACAATTTCATTACACTCCACGAGAAAGCTGGCCCGTGGTTCGCCGTGCCAGCGGGACCTAAATTGGCGCGATTCCGAGCTTTTTCCGCCAATTCCGTGATTTTCGGGCTGTCTTTCGTGAAAGTACGCATATCTCCTTGTATATCTTATAGTTATACGTTAATCTGCCGCTATTGCTGTCCTAACGCAGCCAGATTCACCTCTACCAAACCCCCACTGGCAGCACCAAAACCCGTCTAATAGCCTCCTAGCGGGGTACAAACGCTGGTTTACAGACAGTTCAAATACCCTTTTTCGCTTCCAAGAGGCTGATTCGAAGTAAGCTAACACCGGAAATAGGCAAGACGAGCATCCACACTGAACCCGACGACCAACCTCCACGATCGTTCCTCTAACTTCAGTTTGTTGGAAACTACACAGTGGGAAGGTTGCCCTTTTACGGTCACGCTTGTCTAATGCAGTCGTTCTTCCGTTCAAAAGAGGGAGCTATCCACAGTGAAAAAGCGAATATTCCGCTGGGCAATCAAAGGGCAGCTTGCACGTGGGCGTAGACCTGGGGTTGAAGGGAAGCGCAATAGTCAGATCCCAAAGTCTGTAGTGGACGCTTGGATCAGAGAAGCCAAGGAGAAGTATGGCATTCGCTCCATCGTTGTCCTCATGGACGAACGACAACTGAGATTCTACGAGAACCTCAAGATGGATTTGGTCTCCTATTATCGATCCAAAGGGTTTCAGGTTGTGCACATCAACGCTCCCAACATGCGAAAGCCTCCGCTATCCGACCAGCACTTGAAAATGGTGCGAAAAGCGTACCAATTTCTCGACAAGCCCGTCCTGATCCACTGCAGCGCCGGAGTAGGACGTACGGGAGCGGGAATCCGGTACATCAAGCAGCAACTCGCTGATTAGAGTTCTTTCCCCAGCACCTTTGTCGCTTCAGAGTTTGAATTTTACGAACATCGGTTTTCGCAGAAGGTTGACCCGCTACTGGCAAACGAATCACATCCAGTTGCCCCCACGCAGCAAATCCTTGTGTTACGCGATAGAATTCGCGTCGTCTTGATCGATGCTTTGTTGTTTGAATTGACAAGGAGGCTAAATCTGATTCCCAAAACGGCGATTCCAGCGGCGCAATATCTGCGCATGTCAAGTCAAGACCAAAAGTGCTCATTGCCACTGCAGATATCGGCGATTAGAAAATACGCACAAGAACACGGTTTCATCATAACGAAAACGTACAAAGATCTAGGCAAGAGTGGCGTTGTGCTGAAACATCGTAATGGGCTAAAGGACTTACTCCGAGACGTTGTAACTCAAGAAGCGATTTACAAGGTGATATTGGTGCACGATGTCAGCCGGTGGGGCAGATTTCAGGATCCGGACGAAGCGGCGTATCACGAGTTTTTGTGCAAGCAAGCGGGCGTACCGGTGCTGTATTGTGCTGAAGCGTTCCAAAATGATCTTTCCCTCCCCAATTCAGTTCTGAAGGCGCTGAAAAGAAACATGGCGGCCGAGTACAGCCGTGATCTATCGGTTAAGTGCTTCAGAGGCCAAAAACGTCTCGTTGAGCTGGGATTCAGAGTCGGCGCGCCGGCTGGCTATGGACTGAGGCGCCAGGTCGTATCCGCAGAGGGGAAGAGAAAAGACATTTTGAGAGACGGTGAGTATAAGACCCTTTTAACGGATCGTGTTGTTCTGATTCCAGGATCCCAAGCTGAAGTCAAATGCATTCGTGCAATTTATGGTATGGCGCTTGAGCGTAAAGGTGCTACGCAAATAGCCCGCGAATTGAACAATAAGCATATACGATTCCGTAATGGGAAGGCGTGGCCGGCTTACGCGGTGGACGAGATTCTGAAGAATCCAAAGTACATGGGTTGCAATGTCTGGAACAGAACGTCAGAAAAGCTAAGTGGTCCTCGGGTGACAGTACCAAGGGAGGAGTGGATCATTAACCCGCATGCTGCTGCGCCTATTATCGACTCCGTCACCTTCAATCAAGTGCAGAAGATTCTTCCACGCCTTACGCGATGGACTGACGCAGAGATGCTTCAGAATTTGAGGAAGTTACTTATCGAGAGAAAGGCTATGTCTCAGCGGCTAATTAAGTCGACGCCAGGAATGCCGTGCATCGCGACTATCTATCGTCGTTTCGGAGGGTTTCGGCATCTCTATCAATCGCTGAACTATGGAGGAGTAACAGGTGCTTTTTACAAGACTGAGCAATCAAAACGTACCCTTCTCCTGCGCGATTGCTTAATTGAGAAACTCAGAAAACTTTTTCCAGGACTTTTCACTGTGGCGTATCTCCCACAAGATATGCGCGCTATTTTTAGATTGAGCTCAGGAAAAACGGTTTCTATCCGAATTTGTAGGAGGCAGCTAACAGCCGGGGGCAAAATCCGCTGGAGGTTGTACTGCGGTAGACCCATCAAAGGGGAGGATTCGACACTGGTTTGCCTCCTCAATGAATCAAACACCGATTTTCAAGAATACTATCTGTTGCCTCACATCGAGACGGAAATGCGGGACTTTCGGCTCAAACCCAACGATCTGTTGTTCGCAGCGGGGTCGCGATTGTCCGACCTCGGTGATTTCTATGAAACTGCAGAGGGCGTGAGCTGTCAGGACGCCGTTCGCGTGAAAACGCGAAGCGGACGGAGGTGGTGAGAAGATGAAACTAAAAGTTCGATACTTAGTGCCACCTTTCCAGCGGCATAAACGGAATGGAGAACAGGACGATACCGCATCGCCAATCTTGGCTGCGGAATATTTAAGGATGTCGACTGAGCACCAACAATATTCGCTGAAGAATCAGGCTTCGCTGATCCGAGAATATGCAAGAACTCATGGATTCGAGATCATTCAAACCTATTCGGACCCTGCGAGAAGTGGGCTGACTCTAAACAAACGGTTCGGCCTCCAACATTTGTTGAGCGATGTTCTGTCTGGGAACTGCTCTTACAAAGCCATCCTGGTTTATGACATCAGTCGGTGGGGCAGGTTCCAGGACACAGATGAGGCCGCATGCTATGAATTCCTTTGCCGAACCAACAATAAAGAAGTTCGATATTGCGGGGAGGGGTTCGAAAACGACCAGACGGTCTCAAGTTCGATTTTGAAGACACTCAAGAGAACAATGGCGGCAGAGTTCAGTAGAGAATTGGGGATTGGGATCTTTGAGGCAAAGAAGCAACTCACACTTGAAGGGTTTTGGGTGAACGGACGACCCGCGTTCGGGTTGCGACGAAAAATGATCTCAGCTAACACCAAGAAAAATCAGATTTTGGAATCGGGCGAGCAGAAGAATCGGGGGACTAGTCGTGTGATTTTGGTGCGAGGACCCCGGAAAGAAATCGAATTAGTACAACGCATCTACCGTATGGTGTTGTGTGAGCGAATCGGATGTAGTGAGATTGCCCACAAATTGAACACGTTGCGCCTTACGCACAGTGGTAGGCGGTGGAACGTGGGTTCGATACATAACATTCTTACGAATACTGCATATACGGGATCCCTCATTTGGAGCAAGACCTGTCAAAAGTTGAAGCGTCCTACCGTTCATCTCGATCCTGCGCATTGGATCAGAACAAGGGCGGCATTCCGGCCGATTGTTAGTCAAAAGAGTTTTGATCGTGTACAGGACGCACTGAAAATGCGCGGTGCAGAAAGAACATGGTCAGACAATGATATTTTGCAGAAACTCCGATGCCTTCTTGCAAAAAAGGGACACCTTTCAGCAAAATTGATAGAAGGCACGACAGGAATGCCCAGCGAGCGTGCGATTCAAAATCACTTTGGATCTTTGCTACAGGCTTACAAACTTATCCAGTTTACTCCTCGGAAAAAAGATATTAAGGCTTCTGATACTAATAAGCGAACCAGACGTTTGCGGATTGAACTAATCAATAAATTAGTAAATATGTTTCCTGGGAACTTATCGATCTGCAGGTTCTCCGGTTCGCGCAGAGTCAACATCTATATGGATAGTTCCATGCCAATCTCCGTGTTAATTTGCCCAACCGTACGCACCCCGCTCGGGAACATTCGCTGGCAACTGAGTCCGGTTGAGACAGAAAGAAAAAATATAACTTTGCTCTGCATGCTCAATGCTGCCAACGATGACCTTCGTAGCTTCCACCTCCTCCATTGTGTAGATCTGCCTGCTCAGCGCAGACTGCAGGCGAATGATCCCCGGCTAGCACCGGAGGGGCGATTGGAAAAGCTATCGCAATTTTATGAGGTTGCGAAACGTATTGCACGCAACCAGTTTCCCGAGTTCTGTGGTGCTGTAATCAGCGAAGCATCACAAACTCCGGAGGCTTCAAGTCTGCTTAAAAGGCGAGGGTTTCCGCGTTTGAGCTTCCCGACGCCGCACGTCGGAAAGCCCCACAACAACGATAGTTATTAGCGCCGCCGAGCCTTGTTTGCAGTGACGACACTTAGAGCAAGACCCCCGTTTTTCGGCACTTTGGACGACGAGAGTCGAAGCGTAACTCCGCCCCGTCCGATGGAATGCTCGCGACCATCAAGTCTTGCTCGCAGATGCGCCACTTCGAAATCAAGATTGGCTTTCCAGAATGAGCCTCAATAGGTTGACCCCTGACCGGACAAGCTTTTCTAATACCGACCTACCAACAAGGGGGGTGAATGAAGAGAAAACGGGCTGCCCTGTACGTTCGAGTGAGTACGGATGAGCAAAACACCAACGCTCAAGAGAGGGCTTTACGAGAATATGTTCAACGGCGTGGCTGGTTGTTACACCATATATATAAAGATTCAGGGATCTCTGGATCTGTCTCTAGCCGTCCTGGCCTCAACGAATTGATGAAAGACTGCCGCCGACGAGCGATAGATGTCGTAGTGGTGTGGAAATTCGATCGTTTCGCTCGATCCTTGAAAACGCTCATCTCGGGTCTTGAGCTCTGTAGGGCATTCGGTATTGACTTTGTTTCAGTCACGGAAGCAGTGGACACCTCTCTTCCAGCCGGTGAAATGCTGTTTCAGATGATTGGTGCCGTTGCACAATTCGAAAGATCACTGATATCGGAACGAGTGAAGTCCGGGTTAGATCATGCCCGCAAGAACGGACAAATCTTGGGCCGACCTCCACTGCGCGTAATGTCTCGAAAGGAAATTAAAGAGCTGAAGCAGCAGCGTATACGTCGAAAGCTGCCGTTTAGAACGCTTGCCAAGAATTTTGGCGTTTCGGTGTGGACAGCCCACAGGCTATGCGGAAATCATCGCGCTTAATGTTTTGAAATCCTCGAAAGAGTCAATCCGTTACGTGGCGAGACTCGAGAACCCGCAAAGCACGCGCCTTGTAGTTATACAGGAAGCACAAAATATTGCTACCCTTAACCCAGCCAAAATCCGCGATGAGGATGCTTTCCTCGAATTCAAGTTTTTGCTCCAAGTCTCTCTCGAACTCATTGGTATCGTCTGTGACGAATGTCACAACCGTTTTGTGATATGACGCGCCAGTGTCTTCCTCAGAAAAGACAGCCGACCTATGGAAGAATTTAAGCCCGGAGAACACGTCAACCATTCCGGAATTCGCCGAGTTGTCCATGACTCCTATCATGCTGCTGAACACGAAGTGACTTGCGTGTTCAGCACGAAGTTTCCACCGTGCAGCTAGTGCGGTCACGTCCGATTCGTCCTTGTCAAAGCTGCGCTGCATATCGAGCACAATGAGTACTTCAAAGACGCCGATAGCGGCGCAGGATGGGAACTGATTGCGTGGTTACGGTCTCCGCAGCCCCGCGTAAAAGATGTTGCCGCTTCACTGCTGGCAAAAACCCAACATATGCGGCTCCGCAAAGGATTTGCCGCGAACTAAGACTACGCTCGCCGAATCGAAGGACTCGTAAATGGAAAATGGTGCAAGCGAACAGTTGCAGATCGTCCCAAAGAATTCCAGCCCGTATGGGCTAGCAATGAGCGAGAACTGTGTAACGTGCAAGCTGCGTGAGAGCAGTTGGTTCTGTTCGTTTTCCTCTAGTGTTTTGGAGGCCTTCGACGCGGCGAGCCACATTTCTCTTTACCCCAGTAGCGCTGTCCTTTTTGTCGAAGGGCAGATGCCAAGAGGCGCTTTTGTCCTCTGCTCTGGAAAAGTGAAGTTATCGACGACCTCTCTCGAAGGAAAGGTATTGATCTTAAGAATCGTAGAAGCGGGCGAGGTCTTGGGTTTAAGCGCTGTCATCTCTGGAACTTGCTACCAGGTTACCGCCGAGACGGTTACCCCCAGCCAGGTCAATTTCACGGAACGCGGGGTGCTCCTGCGGCTCATGGAAAAGTATGGAGATGTGGGACTTCATTCGGCGCAAGCATTAAGCGCGGACTTCCAAACTGCATGCCGTGACATTTATGATCTTGTGCTTTCCCCCTCTTCGACGGCAAAGCTGGCAAGGCTTCTTCTGTCACGAGTCCAAATCCGCGACAAAGGCCACTCCAGCGGCGACATCGTTATGAGGAACCGCCCCACCCACGAAGCAATGGCGCAAATGATTGGCACGTCCAGGGAGACCGTCACTCGATCGCTGAGTGCTATGAAGAAAAAGAAGATCCTTCGCGTGCGGGGTACCAGCCTACTGATAACGAGTCTCACAGCACTGGAAGAGATGGCTCATGAATCGCCAGGTCAAATCAGACTGGCCTAGGAGAGTTCGCATGAATATTGTTGGTCGCTCGTCAGGCGCCAGGGGAAGGTTCCACGATTGAAATCGGTTTGGCATATGACTCGTCCCCATTGATTTCTAGCTAAGGAAGCCGTGCTAACAGTGCTCAAATTTAATGCTTGGATAGTCACGAACTTACTCCATCAGATTGGGGAAACCCAAACTGTGTTGGCCGAACAGAACGCTAGGGGAAGGGAAGGACTGACGGCCGAGCACATTAATCTATCCCTAACCTCGATTCGTAAGGCGTCGGAAACTCTGGCCAAACTGTACAACTTACAATGCACACACAATAGGGTCAGGGACGGCGGTCCATTCTCAAGTACTTTAGAGTTCGGAGCGACTTATCCAGAAGCAAGAAATGAACTTATCGTTCTTCGTAGATGCATTGAGGAGGATTTAAGAAAGCTATTCCTGATACTGATTCCTTCGCCGAAAGAAAGAGTCCTAAAGAAACTACATGTGGATTGGACCCAGGTTTGGACGCAATTCCCTGCCGTCAAGTATGACTCCGAGCAGGCAATAGCCTGTTATGCGCTCAACTTAAATACCGCCTGTCTATTCCATCTTATGCGCGTTACCGAATTCGGTCTGCGGGGGCTTGCAAAACGCATGAACGTGAAGCTGCCGAAAAACAAACCGCCGGACTGGCCCCAGTGGCTGGGTGTTCTGAGAAGAATGAAGGATAAGGTTGCTTTTATCGACAAAGAGATGAAAGCGGGACCCGCGAAAGATGAGCTGTCAGCTTTTTATCGGGGCGCTTTGGGACAGTTTCATGAATTCCAAGATGAGTTCAGAACCCACGTTATAGGTATGCAACCTAAGTATAACGACGTCAAAGCTGCCAGAGTTGTCGCGCAAGTCAAAGATTTTATGAACAAACTTGCTTTTCAAATTGATGAAAGAGGCAAGCTTATCGACTGGCCTTTGATAAGTCTCGACAAAACGACTCAGTATCTAAGAATTACCGGCTTGCAATCAAGTGGAATGGCAGATGCTAACGAACAAGTGAAGTTGATTCGACCACATTGTTGATATGCTTGGCGTTCTTAAAGAAACTTTCGTCAAGGAACGCTCTTCGCCGAAAACTCGCCGGTTGGAGTCTGCTGAAGCTCCAGGCTGCCCTTCCAAGAATCAATCGTGTACCGTCCGCGCAGTACTAAGGGTGAGGTTGACTTCGCAGAAGCTCGAGTTGCGCTGGGTTTCGACAGTCCACCAGCGATATCGAACAAACTGGTACCAAAACGAGCGCGGACAAGATTAGGAATGGACTTGGAGTGTTGGGTGAGTTGCGAGATTAGTAAAGACGTGTAGGGTACGCCACTCAAGTATCCTGCTTTGTCACTCATGGCAATGCTCGTCTGCCATAGTGACGTTCTCTCCTTGAGGGAAATTTCGGATGTCGCAAAAAGCATGTCCGCGATTTGATGCACGAGCAAAACCGGAATAACGGAATCAGGCGATATATTTAATAGCCCACGGCTGAGAATAATGGTATGGCCGACATTAAATATTTCGATGGGCGTGGTCAGGAGTACCCGGCACTCGATGTCGGACATAGGAATGTTATTTGCGGCCAAGATTCGCCGAACAATTGCATCCAGGCCGTCCTCGATGACGCCCGGGGTCGCTAAGAGTTTCTCGCTCTCTAACAGAGCTATGGTATCGGGCTTGCCATTCCGGCCGGTATCGTCTCCGACGCTTGCGTCTTTGTAACCCCAAATAAAAATGTGGCCACGATAATGAATGCCGGTCGGGGAGTTCTTGTCAATCTGCTGCCATGTCCTATTTTCGTCAAAGTATGAATAGGAAGGTAGCCATTTGCCTGGCGCGACTTCTTGACGAATAGTATCGAAATGGAAAAACAGCAGGGGGTTACCAATGCCCAAACATCTCCTCAACCGCAAGTGGTCTAACACTACCGGAGTGAAGGTTCCTCTAATCCGAACTATTTTGAAATTAGAGGTCTCGACCCATATTTGTCCTCTAAACTGGCCGGGATAGCTCGGCATTTTCGGCCTGACTAGAAATAAAAGACATTCGCTGCTGCCCGAAGTGGTCTTCTGTAGGTATGTGAGGTCGTATGTGTCGGCGTCAAAGTCTTCGAGGTCAACGAATAACATGTCGAGGTAGCCGTCGGGATAGGCCACCATTTTGTCTCCATTGCTGAGACGAACCTTCCTACTACTACGGCTTTGACCGAATAAAAACGTCTGATAGCCTGGTCGACCTTTCCCTGACTCCTTGAAACCACGTGTGAAATCAACCTTACTTAAGAAGTATGCGTCATCAATGGGGCTCTGGGCATCAATGCCTGGCCAAAGGCTCTGGAAATAGGTTTCGAGCAAAGGATCCTCGCCGCGCAGCCCGTCGATCATCTCGCGCTCACCTTCAAAGATGCGCTTGGTAAGCTGTTCATGTGTAAGGCCGCTGACCTCCACTTGTGAATTCCTTCTGACAAGATGCTGGCCGTGCGACACGGGGATAAGCATCAACAACAGGACTGATGAAAGAACTTGTTTTTTCATACGCCCTCTACTGGTGCGGGGGAAAATAATTAAGGTCAATTGGCGTGAGCAGCGGCTAGATTGTTGACTGCGGCGAAAGCGTGAACCGCCGAAAAGGTTAACGGATATACTTTCCACCAACCCCTAGTCGGGGCCTTGCGCTTGTAGTAATAACTAACATAGACACCGAGTGCAGTTACCGGTAGAGCGAGTGCGTACATCTTGCCTCTCGAGGGATGAGGCCCGAGTATCGGATTAATCTCTCTGCAATTCGGTGAGGGGACACAGTTTAGCGTTGTTTCCGCGTCCGCGACCGCGGCAAGAACTTCCAACGTATTAAGTACGATGAACTGGCGATCAATAGTACGCGGCGGTTTGTACGATTCAATCGCGAGGTCTCTTACATGTAAGTCAGTCAGCGGTAATGTCAGAGCGGAACTACTCGTGCTGGCGGTTTCCGAGGGCGCGTTTGGCAAGTCCGCCAGGGAAATCCGAGACTGGGCATCCGCGTTCACCGACACGAAAACCAACGACCCGAACGCGGCAACAAAATAGCTGATGCGGGAGACGAACATTGCAGCCGTGCTTAAACTATTCATAACGGTTCATAACTGCACTACTAACGCGCAGTATAGACAAGAATGTCCCGCAGCAGGCGTCTGAGCTAATTGTTTTCTCCTTGTTATTTTGAAACCTGTAGCAAAATGAAAACTGTCCCGATACGGGTTCTTTCCTAGATTTATTTGCTCAACGTGATAGCCGTCACACTCAAATAAAACCGATTCGAATACGTTTAAGACGTTCCGCAATCTGACCTCCGGTCAATTGACACACCTATGAGCAGAGTGAAGTCCAAGCTGCGGCAAGATGAAATCACAATCGAAACGGTATCGCCTAAATCTAGTTACTGTCCTCCTCAGAAAATTACTCGGCGTAGCTTTATTGAAAGTACGGTCCAAACGTCGGCAGCATTTATTATGGGTGATCTATTTGTTGGCGTAAACGAATCCCGTAATCCACCAATCGAAAAAGAGGAGCTTTCGCAATGTGTTCGCACAAGACCACTCCGCGAGAGCGGCGAAAGAATTCTAACGGTCTACGCGGTTCAGCACATCAGGCGAATGCGGGGAGGAACACAAGCACACCTTTTCCGCTGCTCCGATGGATTTTTCTACGTAGTGAAATTCAGAAACAACCCTCAACACTTGAGAGTCTTGGCCAACGAAATGTTGGGGACGCTATTAGCAAACCTTGCAGGGCTTCCCGTCCCGAGGGTAGCCATCGTAGATGTCGCAGAGTGGCTCATAGAAAACACCCCTGAACTCAGGATGGAGTTTAGGACGCACACAGTTGCGTGTGTTTCGGGATTACAGTTCGGTTCACAATATGTGGTCAGTCCTTTGCGTGGCCAGGTTCACGATTATTTGCCAGATTCGATGCTCGGTCGAGTCCGTAACATCGAGTCATTTGCTGGAATTTTGGCCTTTGACAAATGGACGAGTAATACTGATGGTCGGCAGGTGGCGTTTTGGCGGCTTATGCAAGAAAAGAAGTACACAGCGACCTTTATAGACCAAGGATATTGCTTCAATGGCGGGGAATGGACATTCCCGGATTCTGCATTAGGCGGCGTGTTTCAAGATAATAAAGTTTACAACCACGTTCGCGAATGGGAATCATTTGAACCCTGGTTATCGCGCATCGAATATATGTTGGAAGATTCGATATGGTCGGCTGCTGGGAGTGTCCCGCCAGACTGGTATCTAAGTGACTGGCACTCGATAGAGAAGCTGGTTGAGTCTTTGCTACAACGCCGAACGAGAGTCCGCGACCTGATCACCGCGTTTCGCACATCAACTCGCCTGCCTTTTCCGAAATGGATACTGGCCGCTTAGACTCCAAGACGCTGGGGAGTATCCAGAGGATGATCGCCAAAGTATGTTGAAGCCAGACTTTCAACTTCCTTTACGGGGTCCGCACATAAACAACGACCTCTTTTGGAACACCGAATAGTGTTAGAAAAAGAATCTTCGATCCTTTGTAACGTCTGCCTCCAGTCCGCTGATTGCATTTTCAAAGTTATATCTCTGCGAATTGCGTCTAACATCTCCAAATCCGCGTCCGGATCAACTCTTACGAGATTGTCCCAATTCTTTGTAAAACGCACTTCGATAAGCTCGTCGCTCAAGGCTATCAAACCAATATTGACCCCTTCTTCGCCAAGGGCGGCGGCGCTTGGTATATACCGCAGCAGAAGAAATTCCAGTTTTAGTAAATTCATGGCAATGCGATTTTAATATTGACTGCGAAGCTTGTCTTTCGATTTGTGCAGTTTCTGGATTCTTATCCCAATTTGGCACTCTCGGAAGGTTCTCGTACTTCCCTCGTCACACCTCTTTTGAACCGCGACTTTAAGGGGGGAAGTAAGAATTTGAATTGACAGACCACTTTGGAATCTCCACAAGGTGCCAATCATAGCTCCCGTTTATCAAACTGCTTCAAATTGCATAAATGGCGGCGGCACGTGTGGCTCAGCAGCTGCGGGGATGGTCATCATCGCACCGGGAACGACAAGCATTACTATTTCAGATACCGCTGTCACCGCAAAAAGTGAGATACACCTTGACGAGAATCTCAGTTACGGCGGTCTAATGGGTGTGCCTTGCGACGTTGCTTGGCGACACTACAGAATTGCTTCCCAATCAGAAGGAATTGGATTTGTAATTGAAACCGACGCAGCTCCGATAGCTGCAGCATGCTTGAGTTTCACGATAGAGAATTAGAATTTGCACAAAATTCGCCAACTAATGTGGATTGTCCGGGCAGATTCCCCTGGGGACGCACAGACAACATTGCCGTCGGCGATTTTCCACACAAATGTAATGGTCATTCCTCACAGACAAACAAGCCGCAGCTAATGCATAGTTTTCTTTGCCACCTCGGGAGGCACTGTACATGTCTTCAATCCAACTACAGAGATGTATTGACGGCTCACCGCGGGGATTACCAACCCCAGAAATAGTCCGACTGATATCGGCGGAGATTGGCCATGATTTCAACAATCTGCTGACGACTATCCTGCTTTATAGCGACTTGCTTATTGCCGCGCTCGAGTCGGATGTGCGGCTGCGTCGCCATGCTGAGGCCATCCGCAAGGCGGGCACGAATGGGATGTCCCTCGTTAACGACTTGATAAGGTCCACCAGTGAACCTGGTGTTGCCATTCCGCCACTGTCTTGGAATGAGGTCGTATCTGACCTGAAGAGCTTCATCATTCGGCTGATGGGAGAAAATATTGAAATACAAACTAGACTGACCGACAGGCTGGGCTACGTAAAGATCGATGCCAGCCGGGCGCAGCAGATTATACTTAATCTAGTTTCGAATGCTCGGGACGCGATGCCTAAAGGAGGCAAACTAACTATATCAACGCGGAACGCTATTGTTCGATTGGGGGATTCCCCGGAAAGTCAGCCCGTCTCCTGCGTGGAGTTCGTCGTGACAGACACAGGTGTTGGCATGGACGAAAACACGTTGGAAAAGGCCTTTCTTCCCTTCTTCACAACCAAATCGTCAAGCCAAGGAACGGGTATCGGATTGACTATGGTGCACGATGGCGTCAAACAAGGAGGTGGAAAAGTCGTGATTAAAACGAAATTAGGAAGGGGAACGCGGGTGATCGTTCGGATGCCACGCATCACATATCCGGGGTTTATACAACACATCGACAGGCCACGTTCTGCACCTAACCGTTCTAACCGTGTATTGCACAAACTCCACCACAGCATTCATGAGTTAGATTCTAAAGAATGAGCAATGAGTTCGAGAGCGACGAAGGCCTTCGGGGATCGACGGCACACTGGTTATAGTCATTAAACTGATAATCGTGGCGGAAACGGACTATGCGGACAATTGAATCCTACAGAGGCTATGACATTGAGGTAATTGTATGGCGAATAAACGACAACGCTTTTACGGCCTTTGGATACGTTAGAAGCACAGAACTGGTAACGATCGGCCTTCCATTTGAAAAATCGTTTAAAACAGGAGAACAATGTTCAACCGAGGATGCGGCGCTTAAAGCCGGAGTAGGCTTTGCCAAAAATACAATAGACGTGTGTGAACGCTTTTCTGGCAAGTCTTCGATTGACGTTAATGCCATGGCGTGATGCTACGGATTGTCCAAGCCTGCACGGGTTAGAAAATTACACTTTCCTAACGCCAGCACCCGGCCTATAAATCCCAACGTTCACGGGGGTCCGAGGAATCCCCTTTTGACAGGGATTTCTAACAGAGGTCGAAGCGTCTCTCTGGATAAGAATTTCGAAAAGGAAAAGTAACTCTAAAGGACTCGATTCAGAAGAGTCTCTTACTTGCTGGGGATAGCTATTAGAACGGGAAAACTGCTACACCCCCCCCAAAAGGAGAAGGGAGCAGGGGGGCAACCTTCATGCGAAATGGGAAGGAATCAGTGTGATAACTTGTCGCGATGGCTATTCGGAATCTGGTAGAGAGCGCAGCTTTTCAATCACTTTATCCAGTTTCTGAACATTTTGCCGCCGAACTTCGTATGGTGTGTCCGGTGCATCTCGTACCGCTCGCAGAGAGTATTCAAGTGACGTCATCAACGTTGCTAGATCTTCTGATGAAAGATTGAGGTTCATACTTCGCCACCTGTGTTGTAACTGTCCCTATGTCTCGTTTTCAGCAAAAACTTTTCTCCATCTATTATTATGCTCCATCCTTCGTCCGTACTGATTGGAGTGTCGACTTGGGCATAGTGTAGTCGACGGTGACAATTTGCGCACACTACTATGACGTATTCCGGGTCGAGGCATTCGGGAGGCGGATCGGCAGCGAGATGAAAAAGATGATGCACTTCGCAATAGCGCTTACCATCCCGTTTCAAGAATCCGGTTAACCCACAAATTTGGCAAGAGTCACCTCGCGATTGCTTCACATTGTTAGTAATAAAGCTTGGTCGTTCGTAAGACTCGATGACGTGTCTAATCCGTCGTAGGGTTGAAGGGCTTCGGCTGCCAAGGCCAGAATTTAAGGACCTCAGCTCACGCTGAAGAGATTCCGTTAACGATTCCTGCGAAGGAAGTAGGGAATCGTCGATGGACCGAACACCCCCCATCGCCGTGATAGCCCGGAATAATTCGCCAGTAATTCGTCGGACGCTGTTTCGCATCGTTTTTGCGTCCTCATGTTCCGCCACTTGTGGTCGAGTAAAAGTCGACATGTACGGGAAACTCTTCGTAATTCGAAAACTTCCGCGTATGCATGGCCGACGTCTTCTGTGTCATCGTAAACTGACGACACCTCTCCCGTCCCAAAGTACACCTGTTTCCCCCCTTCCCGTGGCTCATAATAAACGAAGTATGAAGGTAATTCGGAGAACGCTTTAAGATACCTGTTCGGGAAATGATATAACCTGCCGACGACATCTTTGTAGCCGGAGCCTTCTCGGTATTGGTTAAGCGCAAGATGGCTCATTTATTCTTCCTGGACTTGTGCGGTTCGATCTCGCGTAAAAGCTGAAACGAATATGACATCTTCAGATTTACCGTTTTCTTGCCCGATTCCGAAGTCGGGATTCGATTATAAGTAGGTGCTTTGCCCTCATTAAAGGATCTTTCAGTTCACACTCCCGGATTCTGAGTACACTCCATCCTGAAGCCCGGAGTTGCCGCGAAACGCGAATGTCGCGGTGGAGATTGACTATAATTTTATTTTGCCAGAATTCAACGTTTGACTTCGAAGCTTTAAGGCACCGCTGGCACCCATGCCAAAAGCACCCGTCTACGAAAACCGCAAGTAGCGTGTCGACGAATACAAAGTCCGGGCGACCAGGCAAGTCCAACCCGTGCATCTGCCATCCTGCAATGCCTCGCTGCACAAGTAGGGCTCGCAGTCGCCTCTCCGTAGTGCGACCGTGCCGCGGCTTTACTAGCGACATGATCCGGGACCGAGCCTGAGGTGTAACCCTGTCCATAAAAGCATGAGGATTCAATCGCTTGAGAGTATAATCTGTGCGTTGCAACGATTTAAATGGCCTTTTCGGCGAATCCAATCGCAATTGATATTTTCTGCGGCGCTGGCGGTCTCTCGTTAGGTTTTCATCAGGCCGGTTTTAAAGTGATAGGCAGCTTCGATGCTGATCCAATCCACGTCAAGACTTATTCCAAGAACTTTCCTAATGTGGAAGCTATCCGAGCAGATGTTTCCTTGCTCACGGGGAACGAGGTTCGCCGCAGAATCGGCCTAAGGAAAGACAGGCAGATTGACGTCGTCTGCGGGGGTCCCCCTTGCCAGGGCTTTTCACTGATAGGGAAGCGTGAAATCGACGATCCCCGTAACGAGCTTCTAGTTCACTTTGCTCGACTGATAACAGAACTCCGTCCTCGGTATTTTGTGGTAGAAAACGTGGGAGGGTTACTCCTCGGTAGAGCGAGAACGGTGTTGGCCCGCGCTTTGTGGCTGCTAAGGGCTGGGGGATACCGAGTTGTAACTCCGGTTCGAACGGTCGATGCCAAAGACTTTGGTGTGCCTCAAACTCGTAAGCGCGTCGTCGTTCTCGGGTATCGAACGGACCAACTGCCTCCCTCTTATCCGCGGAAATCTACCAGAAAGGTAACCGTACGGGATGCTCTAGAAGATTTGTACGAGATTGGCAGACGGAAAGGTCATTTGAGCAACGACCAATTTCGGGGAAGATTTGTGGGACGCAACCCGTACTCTCGCAGCCTTCGAAAGGGCTTAAAAACAGGGCACATTTTGACAGGTTGTCAACGCTGCTGTCATGATCCGAGAGTCGTTAAGAGATTTCAATCTACTGATCCAGGTACCGCAGAGCCTATCAGCCGCTTTTTTCGTCTTCATCCAAATCGTCCTGCCCCGACACTTAGGGCCGGAACCGGTAAAGATAAGGGAAGCTTCACTGCCGCTCGCCCCATTCACCCCAGCCAGCCCCGATGCATAACGGTTCGTGAAGCTGCAAGGCTCCATTCCTTTCCGGATTGGTTTCAATTTCACGCGACACAATGGCACGGCTTCCGCCAAGTTGGAAATTCCGTGCCTCCGATGATGGCTGCTGCAATCGGCCGTCAACTAATGAGGACACTCAGAGATGCCAAAGCTCAAAACGCCAGAAACAACGCCGACAGTTAGCGCCGCTCCGACAAAGCGATTCTTTGTCGACATGTTTACGAGAGATATAGACCTTCGGGACGCTATTCTCGATCTTCTGGACAACTGTATAGATGGGGTAGTTCGAGCAAGGTCATTCAACAGGACTCACAAACGACCCTATGACAAGCACTGGGCGAAGATTTTGTTAGATAGTGAGCAATTTTCAATCGCAGACAATTGCGGTGGGATCTCCCGTGAACTCGCGGAGAAAAGCGCGTTCATGTTGGGGAGACCGATAGATTATGAAGAGGAGGTCGACGGACCCACCGTTGGTGTTTATGGGATTGGTATGAAACGGGCCATCTTCAAGATGGGAAGGCACGCCGAGGTTACTTCGCAAACTGATCGAGAAGCATTCAAAGTAACGATACCCGAAAGCTGGTTTAGCGAAAAAGACAACTGGTTATTACCGCTAACGCCCTTAGACAACCCTCTTAAACATGTGGGAACAACCATCGTAGTCCGACGATTCGAACCCTCTATTCAGAAGCAATTCAGCGATACCGAAAACTTTTGCGATGGTTTGGCGAAGGTAATAAGCGAAGCTTATAGCTTGATCATAGATAGAGGCTTCACAGTTCAAGTTAATCGTTCGCAAGTCCATCCCGTCCCATTGATCCTACACAGCGTAGACCTTAATAAATACAAGAAGGGCATAGCTCCCTATCTCTTCAAAGGAAATATCGATGGGGTAGAGGTCGACTTGAAGCTGGGGTTCTATCGTGCTACGGCCGGCGAGGACGAACTGGAAATGGAGGCCACCGGGACACATTCAGCGCACGATGCTGGCTGGACGGTTGTGTGCAATGATCGCGTAGTTCTCTATCGTGATAAATCTCGCCTCACGGGTTGGGGAGAGGCGGGTGTTCCAAGCTATCACGCCCAGTTCAACTCAATAGCCGGTATTGTACATTTCAAATGCGATGACCCGAGTAAACTTCCGCTTACGACAACGAAGAGAGGAATTGAAGCTGGATCGGACGTATATCTGACTGCAAAAGAAAAGATGCGCGAAGCGCTGAAGAAATTTACGACATTTACAAACCGTTTCAAAATAGACCAACATTACAAACAAAAGCTTTTCAAAGAAGCAAGCACCCGCACAATTGCCGTCATTGACGACATGGCACAAAAGGTTAAATGGAAAAAGGATTCCAGGATTAAGGGAGGAAAGGTTTTCAGTCCGTCACTTCCCGAACTGGATAGAAACGATAAGACACGGTGGATTAAATTCACGAAAGACCTTGAGGAGATCAGCACCGTCTCCCAATTTCTGTTTGAAAAACCTGATGTAGATCCGGGGGCGGTTGGCGAGGCTTGTTTTGACCGCGTAAGTCGAGAGGTAAAGGGAAAATGAGCGGAGAAAAGGTACCCTACCACCTTCGCCCAAACAAATTTGTAGAGCGGTCCCTCTTCATTGATCTCTTAGCGCACGTAAACCGGCATTCTCCTATTTCCGAATACCTCTATGTAAGTTTCGGAGGACCCTATTTGGAGGATTTTAAGGCAATTCACGCCGCTTTCGGAAATCACAAAATGCTATCGCTGGAACAACTCGATTGGGTTTACAGCAGGCAGCGATTTAACACTCCATACGGGTGTGTGGAATGTACGAACAAAACCAGCCAGCAGTTCATCATAGACTACACCGACATTCTCGATAATTTTGGTCATCCGCGAGTGCTAATCTGGCTGGACTATGCTGCTGCGGACCAAATTCGCGAGCAACTCACAGAAGCTGAGACGCTAATAACGAAACTTACTAAACTCGATATTTTAAAGATCACACTCAACGCTAACCCGTCCTCGATCGATGGAACAAATGACGGGGAAAACGAAGCGGCTGAAGCACGACGCATTAGACGATTGCAAGTCCTTAATGAACGAATTGCTGACTACATACCTAATGGAACGACGGCGGAACAGATGCAACATGCAGAATATCCCTCTTTACTTTTGCACGCAGTTCGGAAGGCCGCCTCGAACGCCATGGCGGGGGCTAATCATCTTGTATTCCATCCCGTCGCAGCCTACGTGTATGAGGATACTCATCAGATGTTGACGGTTACCGGTATAGTGCTAGACAAAACCGATGTGCAGCATTTCTTGGCGACCACCGGACTGCTTAACTACGAATTCGCCACAAACAACTGGCACGAGCCCATTTCCATAAAAGTCCCTTACCTGTCTCCGCGCGAGAAATTTTATCTCGATAGTCTGATTTTCAAACAGACTCGAAAGGACGACCGGTCTAAGCTAAAGAATTCTGTTCGACTTAAAGTGACCCTCGCACCTACGGACGCGGCCAGCAAGCTAATGGCGGAACGGTACATGCGTTTCTATCGCTATTATCCTCACTATCATCGTGTGCAGTACTGAGCGTCCCCTTAGACCATTCGCGGGACGAAAAGATACTGGTTATAGTGGACCCGTCGCCGGACCCCTAAATACTATTAACACGAATTAACACGCATTCGCAACGATAAGAGATGTGAAAGTGATGAAAGATTATTCAATAAGTGAAGTTTAGAAGTTGATATTTCAGAAATCAGCATCGAATGTGAAGTCTTGGAGAAATTTCAATTGGATAGCTTTTTTCAAGGTCACTAAAAGAAGAGCTGATGGAAGTCGGCTAGCGTCAGCGTGTTAATTCGTGTTGATAGCCAAGAATCCAATTTGATTTAGTTTTGTGGTTTTAGTGCTTTTAACACTGGGGCCTACTGATTAGGAGTGAAACAGCAAAAAATGCTGTGACGTTGCGGTATCCCAGCATTCGTGCTTTAGTGGCACTTTACCCCATCGAAACTCCCTGTCATTTCCCTAGTGCTGTATAAACCCAGCTAGTATCAACGTCTCAGACGTTATAAATATCAGTTTCGTTGATCTGATGTTTCTTACGCTTCATTAAGGCAGACTGAGTTCGAAAACCGCAAATGACGAATTGTTGTCCATTGCTCATCTGGATTGGCTAGTCAAGGGACCACAAGCGCGTTTATGAGGACTAATCTCCAAATCAAATATTCTGAATGAGCCCTGTTAGCACCATTTCGGGGTTTGCTTCCTGATAGCCCGTGATTCGGGACCTATTGAGTGCCTTGGAATCGGCAGGCATAAGCACGCGAAGTGTGATCTAATTTGGGCGTATTAGCTGTCAATTGTCAAAGAGTCTGTATGCCCACCATCAAAACCAAAGACGGCGTTGATATCTTTTACAAGGACTGGGGTTCGGGGCAGCCGATTGTGTTCAGCCATGGGTGGCCGCTTTCGGCCGATGACTGGGACAACCAAATGCTGTTCTTCCTGGGGAAGGGCTATCGCGTGATAGCGCATGACCGGCGTGGGCATGGACGCTCGACGCAGGTGGCCGATGGACATGACATGGACCATTATGCGGATGATTTGGCGGCGCTTACGGCACATCTCGGTTTGAAGGACGCGATCCATGTGGGGCACTCGACGGGCGGCGGCGAGGTGGTGCGCTATCTGGCTCGGCGTGGGCAACAGGACGTGTACAAAGCTGCGATTATCAGCGCGGTGCCTCCGCTGATGGTGAAGACGGCGGCCAATCCAGAGGGCCTGCCGGAGTCAGTGTTTGACGATCTGCAGGCGCAGCTTGCGGCGAACCGGTCGAAGTTCTATCGCGATCTGCCGGAGGGGCCTTTCTATGGATTTAATCGGCCCGGGGTGAAATCGTCGGAGGCCACCATTGCAAATTGGTGGCGGCAGGGGATGATGGGGGGCGCCAAGGCGCACTATGACGGGGTCGTGGCGTTTTCGCAGACGGACTTTACGGAGGATCTGAAGAGGATCACAATTCCGGTGCTGGTGATGCATAGCGAGGACGACCAGATCGTTCCCTATGTGGCGGCGGGGCCGAAGTCGGCAAAGCTGCTGAAAAATGGGAGGCTGATTACCTATAAGGATTTTCCGCATGGCATGCCTACTACGCAGGCGGACAAGATCAACGCCGACCTGCTGGCATTCCTCACGAGCTAACGATATAGCTTTTACTGATTTCAAACGCCCCGGTACACGAGCGCTACGAAGTCACTCGGGTTCTGGAACAGGTTTCCCCATACCGCGTCATAGCGCGCCCCAGGCTTAGCCGCGATCACTTCAGGTAAGGGCTTGCCCTGTTTTTTTAGGGCCGCTACTCTGTCGCGGATATCGACCAAGACGTCGCGGAAGAGAATAAGGTCGGCTTTACCGCCCACGGCTCCGTGCCCGGGAATGACGATCGTCTTGTCGGTCACTTTTGCGATATTCGCCTCTGCCGCTCGTATCTGGCCGTCGATGCTGCCACCCGTCCAGTAGTCGATAAAGGGGTAATCGCGGTTCCAAAAAGTGTCCCCGGTGTGGAGAATGTCGGCCTCAACAAAGTGCACGGAGATATCGGAGTCCGTGTGGGCAGGCTGGTAGTGCTTCAGCATGAGAGTGGTGTTGTTGGCATGTAGAGTGTGTTCGTCTTTGAAGACAGTGGAAGGAATGGCACCCGCCGGCGCGGCTGGAAAAGTGTACTGAAAGTTTCCTCCGACGAACGTGGCCCTGGAAAGATGTTTGCGCGTGTTCTCGTGGGCGAGGATGGTGGCTCCGGCTTCATGGACCCACTCGTTGCCGCCGGTGTGGTCGAAGTGCCAGTGGGTGTTGATCAATTGTTTGATCGGATCCGCGTTGATGCTCGCAAGGGCTTGAGAGACGTTCGGACGGGCGGTGACGATCTCCGCATCAACCAGCAGCTTTCCGTCAGGACCTGTGAGAATGGCGATATTTCCACCAGCTCCCAAAAGGACGCTGATGTTGCGGCGAAGGTTTTGAACCGTGACCTTTGCTGTTGCAGCTTCCTTGAACGCACCCGGAACGATGCTGCCTGTCTGGGCGATCAAGTAACTTGGAGCAAGGCAAGCTGCGGCTACCGTCAGGCCTCCGGTAGCCAGAAACTGACGGCGTGAAATGTCGAGTGACGCTTTCAGGACCATAAAGATCTCCTGTCATTTTCGCCTTGAGTTTAATCCACACCTTTGGCCTTTGCGCCTAAATCTGAAACAAAATTATTCCTCGGTCCTTCAGCAAATGGGAAAATGATGCTTACTTTTCCATACGTGGAGGAATAACGATATAGCCGTTTTCCCAACGGGGCTCCGTCGTATACTCGCTTTTGTCCTCTTTATACTCCCAATGTATTGGTAACTTGGAAGTTACAGTGGCTCCGAATCCCGGTAAGTGATAAGTCGCAGAGCCACTCATGGAGGATAGGAATCAGTCCTGATAAGTCGACATAGCGGAAGCAATCTGATCAGAAAGATTTCTCAATGGGACCGCCACTTACCTACCGGCAGACGCGTTCATCCGCAGCGGCGGCTATCAGCAAGGTTGCCAACACCGGACTTACGATCCTAGACTGCGGGAGAGAAATGGTTAATGAGCCAATCAATCGTGAATCTTGCGGAGATGAAGTGTGCATGCAAACGCTTGCTAGCCAGGATGTCAGACGAATACGACTTGGGCAACCAGTCTGTGACTTTCATCGCTGATCGAGACAGCATTCAGATTCAAATCGGCGGTTCCTCGGAAATGGTTTCAGCAGAGGTTCTGCAGACAGGACGCGAATCAATCCCATGTTCGCTATTCTGGGAAATGGCCCAAACGCTTCGGTTCTATCGAAAGAAAAAGGTTGAGATCACAGTCTCGGAGGGCGAGTTGAAACTTGAACGAATGGTTTTCCGTCAGTTAGCGCACCCAGCGTCATAATTTATGTTTGAAGCTATTCCGCAGAATTAAAGGCAGACGCGCGTGCTTCAGGTTGTCCGATCCCAAGCCCCACGCCTAGCCGCTTCAAACCTCTCAGGTCTCAAAGAAACGGATTGGCTTCTGATAAATCTTAGCTAGATATAGCAATTCAACGAAATCCACCCTTCTTTCCCCGGACTCCGATTTGGAGACGAATGATTGAGGACGTGACAACAGTTTTGCCACTTCCATTTGCGTAAGTTTTGCCGCCAATCTCGCCTGCTTCAGACGCTTCAGGAAAAGCCGGTAATCTTTGACGTAATCCTTGGTTTTCAGTGGCTGCCTCAATGACTACAAGGCAGCTTTTACAATCCTGTAATGGAATATCCCAAAATCGAATACCAAAAGGTGTACAATCGCGTTTCCTACCCCGGCTCTTCAACCGATTGAGGGCTGTAGTAAGTTGCTGTAGTAAGTTAAGGTCCCAATTTAGTTCCCGATGCACATTGTTCAGGAGTTTGAGGCATGAGGCCTTCAGGAAGTCTGTTCTTTGCACATTTAGCTATGATTCTGTCACTGGGCCTGTCAGGATGCGGGGGCGGCGGCGCTAGTACGACATCCGAGAATGCACAAATCCTCAGTCTCGCTGGCAATTGGCAGGCCAGCACCATTTCCAACTTAGGCTACAACACTCTTCTATCTGGAACTCTGGTTCAAACCGGCTCCCAAATCTCCGGAACTCTCAACATTAGCGGGTCACCGTGCGCTACATCGGGAACCTTGACGGGCACCATAAACAATTCGAGCGTAACGATGGTGTTGACCGAGGGCATCCAAAACGTTTCTCTGCAAGGTGCAGTAGCTCCAGATGGAAACTCGATAACTGGAACCTATCAAACTCCCGTGGGTGGCTGTACGAATGGAGACTCGGGAACTTTCAGCGCTACGAGGAATGCTGTAATAGCTCCGCCGCCGACTGTAACTGCGGTTAGCGTTTCCTGCTCCCCAGCGGCGATTCAGGTGAATCAGACATCGAAGTGTTCAGTGATAGTAAGTGGAGGTGGCAACTTCAGTTCTTCTGTTACATGGTCCGTTGATAACGGCTCTATCGATCAGAATGGCAACTACACGGCTCCAGCCACTCCGACGACCGCAACGATAACTGCTACGTCCGTCCAAGACAAGACTAAGTCGGGTTTGGCTTCGGTAACCATTACACCGCAAACTTCGGCCTGGGACGGCGGACCAAGTCCCACCATCCCAATCACCAGTCAATGTTTCAGCGGTGACTTTAATGGCGACAAGAAAACCGATGTAGCTTGTTACACCGGGGGTGGCAGCTGGACCGTCGCGCTGTCGACAGGAAGCGGGTGGAATTCCGAGGTCTGGAATGGCGGTCCCGGACCAGCATTGCCTGTAACCGATCAATGTGTGACCGGGGATTTCAATGGAGATGGGAAAACTGATTTGGCTTGCTATACCGGCAACACGGGCAGCTGGAATATTGCTCTTTCCACAGGGACCGGCTGGCAATCAGAGTTCTGGAACGGTGGCCCACTTCTTGTAGATGAATGGAACGTAGTGCCTGTCCCCGGTCAATGCTTTGCTGCAGACTTCAACGGCGACGGCAAGACGGATCTGGCTTGCTCTGATGGCGTCGATGGGACTTGGAGTGTCGCTCTTTCAACCGGTAGCGGCTGGAACACAGAATCTTGGAGCGGTGGTCCGGTTGTGCCACTACCTATGACGCAGCAGTGTCTGACCGGTGACATGAATGGAGACGGCAAGGCTGATCTGGCTTGCTGGACGGGCGAAGGAGGCGGCTGGGCCGTTGCGCTTTCTACTGGTACTTCCTGGAATGCCTCAATCTGGAGTGGAGGCCCTATTCCTGTCGATGAATGGAATGTGATACCTGTTCCAAATCAATGCTTCGCAGCAGATTTCAATGGAGATAAAAAGACAGATATCGTGTGTTCCGACGGCACGAACAGTATTTGGAATGTGAGCCTGTCAACCGGTAGCGGCTGGAACACAGAATCTTGGAGCGGTGGTCCGGTTGTGCCGTTGCCTATGACGCAGCAGTGTCTGACCGGTGACATGAATGGAGACGGCAAGGCTGATCTGGCTTGCTGGACGGGCGAAGGAGGCGGCTGGGCCGTTGCGCTTTCTACTGGTACTTCCTGGAATGCCTCAATCTGGAGTGGAGGCCCTATTCCTGTCGATGAATGGAATGTGATACCTGTTCCAAATCAATGCTTCGCAGCAGATTTCAACGCCGACGGACTTACCGATCTGGCTTGCTACTCAGGAAGCGGCGGGAATTGGAACGTTGCTTTGTCAACGGGCACCGGCTGGTAGTTTGTTCATCTGTGGCATCCCCCCGTTTAGCCCTTTTCGAAATCCTTCAAAACAGCAACAAAAAATGCTGTGACGTTGCCGTATCCAAGCGTTTGTGCTTCAGTGGCACTTTCCCCCACCGTCCTTCCCGTCATTCGCCTAGTGCCTTACAAGCCCAACTATTCCCCGTATCTGAGCATCTGCAAACGTCAAACTTTGAGCCCCGAATTAGGAATTTACACAAGTTTCAGATCCGTAAGCGGAACTCTTGAAATGACACGAATCGTGTCTGTTCCGCGACCTGATGGACAAGCAGATAAATGTAGAAGAATTCATGTTTGAAGGTGGGAGCTGTTTGTATCGTTTTGCGTCCAGCAGTTGTCCGCCTTGCGAGTGTAGAAGAGCTCGATGGCGTCAGCCAGGATCTTTTCGCGGTGCTACATTCCAGCCGCGTAGTAGTGACTCCACCAGCGGATATAGAATATCAAGACATTCGCTAAAGCAGCCACGCGTGCTGCAATTGCAAGTCGAGTATGAATTTAATCAAGTCCAAGAGGCGCGTTGCAGACCACGGGGAGGTATTCACGCCTCAGTGGCTTGTCGAAAACATGCTTGACCTGGTAAAGGGAGAAACCGAGCGCATTGACTCTCGTTTCCTAGAACCTGCTTGCGGAAGCGGGAACTTCCTGGTCCCTGTCCTTCAGCGCAAGTTGGCCGCCGTAGAAGCTAAGTTCGGCAAGTCCGACTTTGAGAGGCGGCATTACGCCCTGTTAGCGGTGATGTGCGCCTACGGGATTGAAATCTTGGCAGATAATATCGCTGAGTGCCGCTCGAATATGCTAGAGGTCTTCGCGGAGTATCTGAATCTGGATGAGAGGGATGATCTCTATCGGGCCGCTTTCTATGTCTTGTCGCAGAACCTCGTGCACGGCGACGCGCTGACGATGCGTACGCATGACAGCCAGCCCATCACTTTTGCCGAATGGGGATACCTCGGCAA
The DNA here is from genome assembly GCA_963720075.1 of uncultured Acidobacteriaceae bacterium. Classification (GTDB taxonomy): domain Bacteria; phylum Acidobacteriota; class Terriglobia; order Terriglobales; family Acidobacteriaceae; genus PALSA-188. The sequence goes on from CAVREG010000019.1 coordinate 1,128,075, forward strand.
GGGCAAATTCCAGCGGCGAGACTTCCGCTTGGATGCGCTTACGCAAATGTCGTCCTTCAGCCAGGAAGGCTCGCTCTTCGCTTATCTCGGTAAGCATGAGGTCTTCACTCCGCTTAAGGAATATCCGCCGATGACTGCGCGAGAGCTTGCTTGCTCGCCGTTGGACCATGGCTTGGTGGAGGCCATATGAGCGGTCAGGCGAGCTTCACGCTTCGCGGGCGCAACCCGGACGTTCTGACCTGCATAGCCAATCTTTCCAACGACGAAGTGTTCACACCGCCTGAGTTTGCCAATCGGATGCTCGATACTCTGGCAGAGACCTGGGCGGCGAACAATCGCGAAACTGACCTTTGGGCGGATAGTTCAGTGAGGTTCCTTGACCCTTGTACGAAGTCTGGCGTGTTCCTGCGGGAGATCGCGAGCCGCCTCACCAGGGGGCTGGCGTCCGAAATTCCTGATCTTCAAAAGCGCGTCGATCATATCCTCACCAAGCAGGTGTTCGGTATCGGCATCACCTATCTCACCAGCCTGTTGGCGCGGCGCAGCGTGTATTGCTCGAAGCACGCTAACGGCCCACACTCCATCGCCAAGGACTTCGCCAGCGATGCAGGCAACATCTGGTTTGAGCGCACCGAGCACACATGGGCGCAAGGCAGGTGCAAATTCTGCGGCGCAAGCCAGAACACGTTCGATCGTGGCGAAGAGCTTGAGACTCACGCCTATGCGTTCATTCACACCAACGACATCAAGGCTCGAGTAGCTGAGGTGTTTGGAGGCAACATGCAGTTTGACGTCATCATTGGCAACCCGCCGTACCAGCTAGATGATGGGGGATACGGCACGAGCGCAGCGCCGATTTATCAACTGTTCGTGGAGAAGGCACTTGACCTTGATCCGCGCTACGCGGTCTTTGTGACGCCTTCGCGCTGGATGGCTGGGGGCAAGGGGCTCGACAAGTTTCGTGAACGGATGCTCACCGACAAGCGGATGCGAAGCATCGCGGACTATCCGAAGCTTTACGAGGGTTTTCCTGGCGTAAAGATTCGCGGTGGCATTTCGTATTTCCTATGGGATCGCGAGCACAACGGGCCGTGCGAGGTGCAGACGATCTGGGATGGGCAACCGACCGGTCCCGCTGTTGCGCGTCATCTTGATGCGTATGACATCCTCGTGCGGCGCAATGAGGCGGTGCCGATCTTGGAGAAGATCAAGGCTAGAGGTGAGCCCACGCTTGATGGTCGCGTGTCCAGCCAAAAGCCGTTTGGCCTTCGTACGTTCTTCCATGGCAAACCTGATCCCAAACGCCTGAAAAATCCCGTGAAGCTTTTCGGATCGCAGAAGATTAGTTGGGTTGAGCGCTCTGCAATACCGACGAACGCAGCATGGATCGACAAGTGGAAGGTCTTGATGACCCGAGTACAGGGCACCAGCGCGGCAGTCGAGACCAAGTTCCTTAGCAAGCCGATCATCGCCGAGCCCGGAACTGCTTGCACCGAGAGTTACGTCGTCGCCGGCCTCTTCGACAACGAAGTTGAGGCGAAGCATTACGGGGACTACCTGCGTACACGTTTCGCTCGCTTTCTTGTTTCGCTCCGCAAGTCCACCCAAGACGCGCCGAAGAATGTCTATGGCTTCATCCCAGATCTGCCACTAAACAAACAATGGACGGACGCCATGCTCTACAAGCGATACGGATTGACTGTCGTTGAGATCGCGTTCATCGAGTCTCAGGTCGCCGAGCACGATAGCGAGTTGTTCGATGAGATCGCTGCGGAGGAGATCGATGGGTGAGTAGGGACATCGAGGAGATCCTTGCGCCGAAGCCGGAGGCTCGGCCGCGCATCTATGCCTATTCGATCAACGACAAGGCGCACGCGGGTCTCCTAAAGGTTGGGCAAACGACACGCGATGTGAAACAACGCATCGCGGAACAACTCAAGACCGCTGCCATCAAGAATTTCAAGATTGAACTGGATGAATCTGCCGAGCGGGACGATGGCACGATCTTCAGTGACCACGAGGTGCGCGCGGCACTCGTTAGGAAGAAGTTCTCGAACCCCGAACTGGAATGGGTACGCTGCTCCCTCCAGGACCTAAAGACCGTGCTCGCCGAAATACGCACGGGGCGGCGCTTCACCGGCACGCATAGCGAACAATTTCAGATGCGCCGCGAACAGGCCGAAGCGGTGAAGGTGACGCATGCCTACTTCCATTCGCGCTGGGAGGAAGACATGCACGCGGTCCCGCGCTTCTTGTGGAATGCGAAGATGCGCTTCGGCAAGACCTTCACTACATACCAACTCGCTAGGAAGCTTGGCGCGAAGCGTGTGCTTGTGGTGACCTTCAAGCCTGCGGTGGAGGATGCGTGGCAAACGGACCTCGAAGGTCATGTGGATTTCGACGGCTGGCAGTACCTCTCGCGCAATTCCGACCTTGATCCTACGGAAACCAATCCACGGAAGCCGGTCGTCTATTTCGGCTCTTTTCAAGACCTCCTCGGGCGCGACAAGACGGGAAACATCAAGCCGAAGAATGAATGGCTGCACACGGTGAATTGGGATCTCGTGGTATTTGACGAGTACCACTTCGGCGCGTGGCGGGATACTGCGAAGGAACTGTTTGAGGGCGAGGAAGAAGCCGTCGCGAAGAAGGAGCTCAAATACGTCGCCGACCTCGAAGATGTGAACGAAGACCTCGCAGTGCTTTCGGAAAAGGAAGTCGAGTTCCTCCCGATCACGACCAAGGCCTATCTCTACCTGTCCGGCACACCATTCAAGGCCCTGGCCACAGGTGAGTTTATCGAAGAACAAATCTTCAACTGGACCTATACCGACGAACAGCGCGCCAAGGAAGATTTCGCCGTCAAGACCCCTGGCAAGTGGAACCCTTATGGTGCTCTGCCGCAGATGCGTCTGCTTACCTACCAGATGCCGCACGAACTGCTGACGGTCGCGAGCGCCGGGGAGTTCGACGAGTTCGACCTCAACGAGTTCTTTGCGGCTGCGGGCACGGCAAAAGGCGCGCAGTTCAAACACAAGAGTGACGTACAAAAGTGGCTTGACATCATCCGCGGACAACACATGCCGAAGGAGGTCGAAGGCCTCAAAACGGGCTCGCCGCCACCGTTCCCTTATTCGGATGTGCGGCTGCTCCCGTACCTGCAACACTCGTTCTGGTTTCTGCCAAATGTGGCGGCATGTCGGGCGATGGCGAACCTGCTGGCCGAGAAGCACAACATCTTCTGGCACGAGTACGAGGTTGTTGTAGCGGCTGGTGCGTCTGCCGGTATTGGCCTGGATGCACTGCCGCCTGTGCGCGAGGCAATCGGGAGCGGATTCGACACCAAGACAATCTCGTTGTCATGCGGCAAACTCACCACTGGCATAACCGTGCCGCAGTGGTCTTCGATCCTGATGCTACGAAATCTGAAAAGCCCTGAGACTTACTTTCAAGCTGCCTTCCGCGTGCAGTCCCCGTGGTCTATCAAGAACCCGAACGGTGACAAGCCGAACGAGGAAGAAATCCTCAAACCCGTGTGCTTCGTGTTTGACTTTGCCCCAACGCGGGCGCTCCGTCAGCTCTCCGAATACGGCATAGGACTCTCGCCCAACGAATCGAATCCAGAGAACGCGGTCAGGGATCTCGTGTCGTTCCTGCCGGTGCTGGCCTACGACGGCGCGAATATGACTCAGATCGATGCGGGCGGCATCCTGGACATCGCGATGGCGGGCACCTCAGCTACTCTGCTGGCCCGCAAGTGGGAGAGCGCCCTTTTGGTGAACGTGGACAACGATACGCTGCGCCGAATCCTGGATAATGCCGAGGCGATGGCTGCTGTAGAGCGCATTGAGGGCTGGCGTTCGCTGGGCGACAACATCATCGAGACCATCATCAACAAGAGCGAGAAGGTCAAGGAGCTCAAGAACAAGGCCAAAGAAAAGGAACTGACTGACAAACAGACGAAGCAGCTCACCGAAGAGGAGCGGGAATACAAGTCCAAGCGCAAGCTCGTGCAAGAAAAGCTGATCAAGTTCGCTACACGCATCCCTGCGTTCATGTACCTGACCGATTTTCGCGAGAACACACTGCAAGACGTGATCACTAAATTGGAACCGGATTTGTTTTTGGCCGTTACCGGCCTGACGGTGAAGGACTTCCATCTGCTCGTGAACCTCAAAGTCTTCAATACCGAGCAGATGAACCAGGCGGTGTTTGCGTTCCGTCGCTATGAGGATGCCTCGCTACGGTACACGGGCATCGAGAGCCACGAAGGGCTCACACATTATGGGCTTTATGACACCGTGGTCGGAATAGGGTAGGGCGGCGAGTGTGAACCGAGGAATCAAAAAATGCTGTGACGTTGCCGTATACCAGCATTCTTGTTTCAGTGGCACTTTCCCTCACCTCTCTTGCCGCCATTCCCCTAGTGACGTATAAACCCGGCTAGTTCCCGTAACTCAGCCCCACCATACGGTCCGATTTTTCTGTTCCGCGGGAAACGCGAATGAGTAAGGAAAAAACCTCTTCTTTCTCCTCCCGCGGTAAAGATGGGTACCCCTCGACCCAGTCTGGAGATAGGGTGATCTCGTCGCCTTAATTTGAAAACGCAAACGAGTAGTCTAGACTTCCTCGTTAGTAGCATGAGAATTGAGAGGGCCATGGCGACTCTTCACGAACAATACGATCTTCAGCGGTTCTTGGGTGCCCAACATCATGTCTTCGAGGAAGTATGCAATGAATTACGCACAGGGCAGAAACATGGCCATTGGATGTGGTTCATTTTCCCTCAGCTTCATGCCTTGGGACGAAGCAGCATGGCGATTAAATTCGGAATCTCCTCTCTAGAAGAAGCCGAAGCGTATTTGAAACATCCGATTCTCGGAGAGCGGTTAAGAAAATGCACTGAGCTTGTGAACCTCGTGAAGGACCGAACGATCGAACAGATTTTCGGCTATCCGGATAACCTCAAGTTTCATTCTTCAATGAGTCTCTTCGCTAGGACCGCATTAGAAAATCAGATCTTCAAAGACGCTCTCGAAAAGTACTTTGAAGGAAAACTCGATGCCCTAACTATCGAGCGACTTAATTACCGGCAACATCCGCTCTCCAAGATCAATCCAAAAGCGCTTGCTTGATGCATAGTGATTAATCGAGCGATGCTTCTCACAATCACTAACTCCAAAGCTCAAGCGACGGATTTGGGCTATCTGCTTCTCTCAGCCCTGTCAAAGACCAATTTCTTATTTCCCGCAGAAAATCAACTGAAAGGGGGACCATTCCGGGAAGATTGCGAATATCACGCTCCCGATCTTAAACTGCGGCGGGAGATAAGGTAAATGAGCCGAGCAATCGTAAACCTTGCAGAGCTGAAGCAGGCATGCAAACGCTTGCTAGCTAGAATGTCGGATGAATTCGATTCAGGCAACCAATCTGTAATCTTCATCGCTGATCGTGACAGCCTTCAGATTCAAATCGGTAGTTCCACGGAGACGATTTCAGCAGAGGTTCTACAACGAGGACGCGAATCAGTGCCCTGTTCAATGTTCTGGAACATGGCCCACACGCTACGTTTATATCGAGAGAAAAAGGTTGAAATCGTAGTCTTAGAAGATGAATTGAATTGAACGAATGGTTTTCCGTAGGTCGAAGCTGAGAGCCTAAGGCTTAGCACTCTGAATCCGGCAGCTCTTGCGCTGTGGGCGTCAATCAATGTCGAGCCGACAAATCTTTGAAATTGAAAATGTACGGAGTCTTAAAAGTAAAGCAGTCGGTCAAACGGACGCAGCGATATGCGCCGTCGATCTTTGTCTTCAGAGCATTCGACTCCCAATGTACTGGATTCAATCCTAAGGGGGACGCGGCAAGGTCAGCGCGAACCTCGGAAACCCTAATTAATAATTAGGGCTTAACGATCTTCCAGTGAGGTCCGTGAGCTTCTTCGCTGAGGCCAATTTATCAAATGTAGTGTAGCGCGGCCCTTGCATGGTGCCCTGGGGTGCGTCTGCGAAGGGAATCGGCCCTATCGGTCTTGCTTTCATCGAAAAAATCAACTTGTATTTGCCACCTTCGCCATAGGGTTCGATGCGGTCGACAGGCGCATAATGAGTAATGGCCGAGACTGGCTGCGTTTGATAGGCCGCGATGTACTTAATTTTTTCTAACATGCCTCCTGATATGCGAATCGCGTACCAGCAGTCCTCTCCGAGAAAAACTTTATCGAAGCCATCTTTCTGCGCGGGTACGATAATCGTGTCAGGTTGCGGGGCGGATTGCTTCTGGGAAGGCGGTGGGATGGTCGAGGTCCTCGGGGTGGCTACTGCCTTTGGAAATTCAAAAGCTCGAAGTCCAACCAGAGGAAGAATTTGAAGAACCTCTTTTAGGAATGCTTGAGTATCCCCTCTTTCTGCCTCCGTAAGGCCGGGTTCCTGCGGAGCATTGCCATTGTCCAGCCGACAACGGCCCGTTGCGGTCGCACGATTCACCAAAGAATACTCCAACCATGTAACATGGGCGCGATTGAGGCCGCCACTGTTTGAGACAAAGACAATTCCCCAGTCCCAAAAATCTTTGTTTTGGTAGTGGCTTTCGATGCGATTTCGCACGCCGTCTGCTTGTCCTACGTAAATCGTGGGAAGGTCGTCTTCTTGATAGCCCACCAGAATGTAAATGCCTGCCCGAACGAACTCCGAACGCTGTTTGACCTCGACCCATTTAGAGCGCGGGAACACAATGCCCAGTCCTGTCCAATTCATACGGTCGATGAGCCGGAGTCCCTCGGGGTCCCCGTCGGGTACGAAAATGCGTATCGTGAAAGGGTCGGGCATTCTCTGTCGAATCGTTTCTGTCGATGACTCTTTCTGCCGCTGAAAAAAGGTAAACGCTAGATTACCAGAGAGAGTTGGCTTTCTCGACGCATTGGTGACGCCCGTAAGTGGCAAAGGCTAGGAATGCTATCGAAACGATGGTTTCTGAATATCACCATATCGGTAAGGACTCGATCTCACCAAATTCGTCATTCACGACTCGCGGAAGCGAGAGAGAGCAAGAGCGAAAGGACCTGATAACGCAAGTCGGCGGATTGCTTCGAATTCAACAGGCGAACATAAGGCGAAGATATAGAATGTTCAGATGGAAGAAGGACGAAAGCGTGTGCTTGGGATCATTGCTGGAATTTTGGTCGCGCGTCATTTGAAAACGGCGGATGACTTATTCGGAAGTCCTCGAGGAAGCCCAAGAACTGACGCGATGGTCGCTGCAGCCGTTCAATGGGCGGACTGCATTATGAAAAAGATTGATAACGTATTCGGGAAATGACTCACCAGTTCATCAATACCCAAGCGTCTGCTGGATTGGTGCGACGCGAGCTGAGTGACCGGGCACAACAATACGCTCGGAATCATAACTTGCCGCACAGCCTCAGTTACGGTGAATCGCCGACTGTGTGCTTCGAATGCTTCGACAATGACTCCCGACACGGAAATTTCCTGCCCGCTACTTACAATGCAATCATCAAGAACCCGAATTGGCGGCGGCGGATGAGGAAGGTACATTCCCAGGGTCGCAGATCCTTTCCTCGGAATGAATATACGATTATCCGGAAGGAACTCGATACATGCGCGAGTTCCGACGCTCTCCTGATGACCGTGTTTTGCCACAGAGGTGTGCTTCGACACGAACAGGTTTGTTCGCTGCTTAGCGTGAGTCGAGGATCAATCCCAGAATTTGGATTTCGAGCTTGCGTTCCACTGATAAAGGGAAAAGCAGATCGTACGGAAGTGGATATGCTACTAGATCAAATACTGATTGAAGCGAAATTGACTGAGAGCGATTTCCAGCGTGCTCCGAAGAAAGCTATGGACTCCTATCGCGATTTCCATGAAGTATTCGACTCGAAAGAATTGCCTCATAGCGAGCGACATTATTTCTCGTATCAGCTTTTGCGAAATGTCCTGGCCGCACACGCTTCCGATTGCAGATTTTGCTTGCTTACCGATGCAAGAAGGCCGGAACTAATTGAAGCCTGGTACGCCGTCATGAAATGCGTGAAGCCGGTGGAATTGCGAGTACGTTGCCAGATCCTGACATGGCAAGAGTTGGCGCTGGCTTTGCCTGCGGGATTGCGAACATTTTTGAGAATGAAGTATGGAATCGAATGATCGCTGCCTTTGTGCTCTAAAATGTCAGAACTGCAGTGACGTTGCCGTATACCAGAATCACCCTCCCTATACCTCATAGAACCTCCCGTCGCTCGCCTAGTACTCTATAAACCTGGCTAGTTTCAATGCCTCAGCACCCAAAACATCCACTTTCGGAATCCAGCAGCAGAATTTAGGGTAATTGCCCAAATACCGGTCCGAGCAGAGCGAATTTCGGCTCAGTAATTTATCATTAGGCATGCTTCCAAGTTTCCACTCCATGCCGTTAGGCCGATCACGTGTCGCGTTTTCCCATCCTGATTGGCTTTTTGAAATTAAGTGGGATGGTTTTCGGGCACTTGCATACATTGAGCGCGGAGAATGCAGGCTGGTTTCTCGGAATGCGAACACATTCAAATCGTTCCCAGCTCTGAACATCGGTTTGTCGCTGGAATGCTTCGCAAAGGCCGCAATTCTTGATGGGGAAATTGTGTGCCTGGACGAAAATGGTGCCTCTCAGTTTGAAGATTTGATGTTTCGGCAGGGCGAGCCAAGATTTCAAGCATTCGATTGCTTATGGTGCGATGGCGAAGATTTGAGATATTTGCCGCTGACAGATCGCAAGCGCAAGCTACGCAGCATTGTTCCCGGAATTGGCGAACGGCTCCTGTACACGGATCATGTAGAAGCTTCAGGCGAGCAATTATTCCAGTTGGCCTGTATGCGCGACCTCGAAGGCATCGTAGCGAAGCGAAAGTTCGATCCATATCTGCATAGTGGCGAAACTAGCTGGTTGAAGATTCGCAATCGTGACTATTCCCAGTGGGTCGGACGTGAAGAACTATTTGAGAAAGAGCGTAGCAGCAGTCCCGATCTGCATGGATGGGACCGTTGTGCCTCGATCTGCGCATAACTTGAAGGAGAATATGCCGAAACGCAAGTCGGTTAAGGAACCGATGGCCGGAGCGGAGCCGCTTAAAGGCTGGCAAGCGATTTCGGATTTTCTAGGACAACCGACTTCGGTGGCGCAGCGGTGGGCCAAGACGGGAATGCCGGTTACGAAAAAAGGGAGATTCGTAATGGCTTCCCCTGATGAACTGAATCAATGGCTCGGGCGCGAATCAGCTGGAGAACCGGTGAACGTAGCGACAGCAGAAACCGACATGACTGCAGAATTGAAGCGAGGCCTTGCATACATCCGAAACGACAAGAAGCAGCCGCCGAAGAAGAGGAGTTCCAAAAAATAACCGCAAGCGGCGCAAATCGGCGTGAAATCCAGTGACGTTGCCGTATACCAGATTTACCCCTCCTATTCCCCCACCGGCCTCCCCGTCATTCGCCTAGTGCCGTATAAACCCGGCTAGTATCGCTGTCTCAGACGTTACAAATGCCAATTATGCCGACAAACGATGAAGATTGACGAAAACTCTTGCAGACTCTGAATCGGCGGTAACTTTTAAAATTTACAAATGTCATAGGCTCAGTGTTCGCCGACGTTCGCCGCATGGGCAAGAATCTTAGGAAGATCCGCCCGCCTTACGTACCGAAGATGAAAATCCCCTGGACCAGCCACACCATCCGGTTTGTCAATGTATTTTGTTTCAGAAACCGGAATAAACTTGTCTAGCATTCGATTCACGCCGACATTGCGTGTCCGAGTCTGATGAATTAGTTGCGATATGGGCGCCAGATCAAAGTATGCCTTGATGCGGTATGGATACAAGGCGGTTGAAATGCCTTTTGCACGCAAGTTGGACACGATGATGTGCCAGTGGGAATAATTCACATCCTCGGAGTACCGATTGAGGAACGTATAGCCGACAAGTTTTTCATCCAGGACTATCGCGAAAGAAATGGCGGGTTGGCTTGGGTCGCCCGTACGAATGGCGTTCGAGAATCTCCTATGAATATCTTCCTCTGACCCAAGGAGTTTCCGATCAACTCCCATGAATGCGAGGTCTTCATCGGGCATTAAGAGCCAATAGTCAATAATTGCTGGAAGATCAGCAGGAGTAAGGTCTCTTAAACTAGCTATCCCGCTGGCTGTTTGGACGGACACGAATATTGACAACTGATTCTCTCCACCGGCTCCCCAATGCGAAAACGGAATTCTAGCCCGGAGCTGACCCCTAAATGCTATTAACACGAATTAACATCCCTGCCACGTGATACGACCCCCGTTTGCGCCGTAGTCGAAGACGTTAATGCCCACGAGACTACGTTAAGCCGTAGGTTTTGAAGTTTTGTTGGTTTTGGAAGTGAGTCCACCCATCCAAGGTGGATTCAACGGTCTCAGGACCTGTTTCTGCTTTTGTGACTTAGCGAACACTTCGGGTTTCGCCTTTGATGTTCAAAATGTGCCGCTTGGCTTCCGCCAGGGGGTGCAAGATTACAATTTAAAATGGTCCCTTTTTCCGCAGACTTATAGTTTTTTTAAAAATGGCCTTCCCAGTGTGCACGTCCCTAAACTCGATCTTCACCATTGGCTTCCCTTGCTTCAGAGCAATTGAAAGAGCTTTCCATCCGACATCACCGCACGAGCATGATTGGCAAAATCTTAGAGCCTTTTCTGATAATTCGAGATGGCGATCTGGTCCTAGTATCGCCATGATCGCCAGATCATCGAGCATTAAGTATTGATCAGAGAGTTTGACAACTCTTGTCTTGCCATTCTGGATCAGTCTGATGGGCCCAGAAATTCCGTGTTCAACAACGACTGTTCCAACAGAGCGGAACTGCCCTTTCAGCGGATGTGCGGGCTTCGGCAAAATGCTCCCTCTTGCTACTTGGACTGGTCGAGAATATTTCTTTGAACAGAATTTTTGGTTGCTCGACCGCCGTTACAGACTAAACCCTGGGAGTTACCCAAACCCGGGTCACCAGGTTGGCCCGAAGTGGAACCCGTCGCGACGCTACGTATATGTCAACGAACTGCGAAGTTGCCCGCTGTTGTTTAACCACGTGGCTGCAGTTGTGTCGGCTGTAGGAGTTTAGGTTTACTGGCTGCCTTCTTCTGTTCTGCAATGCGCAGTCGGATCGTCTTAACGTTAGCTGCCGTGATGCTTTGTCCAGTGGCCGCCAGGAACACTCGAGAAATAAACCGGTTGATTGCAGCAGAAGTGGCTGCACGTTTGCCTTTCAAGTATTGCCGCCCTTCGCGATGGGCCGGATTCCCAATAAACGGTTTATGAGCGAAACTAACAATTGTTTTTTCGAGGCTAGACACTGCATCGTGTTCAAGTTCATGTGAACTCGGAAGCGCGGGGAGATACCTCCAAACCCTCCGTTCATATTTGAACTTTTCCGCCAGAGTACGTTCCTGACTGGATTTCCTCAATCGAGGATGAATCATGGCCGCATTCCACGCCTCAATTTCTTCAAGACGATTGCGGAGTCGCTCCAAGGCTTTCCTCGATGGGTCGAAGTTCAAGGCTCCCTCTACCAACTGCTCGATCTCTGGCTCGACTGCGGCCTCAGCCTTTGATAAATATTTCAAGCTGTTAGCTATATGCCTCCCCGCATAGTTAAAACGCTTTTTCCCTTCCCTAAACATGGCCGCGGAATGACGAGCAACGGTACTCCGGTATTCGTTTTCGACCAATCCAGCCATGACAGCGTAGGTCTCCCTCGCAAAGTGATCTATCTTTTTCTCGTCAAGCTCGCATTCACCCATTGATACGAGAAGATCCAAAAACGCGTTTCCCAACTTCCCTTCCTTCCCCTGGTCGGTATCAAGCGATGTCAGGAATTTTGTGTACGACTTCAACTTGAGAGTGCCCTGAGTAGGAAGGTGATAAATCTTCGAAGAGGCTTCTGGTGGTTTCATATCGGCATTACAGTCAAAGAACTCAGCAATGGAAACTAGGCAAGGGTAGCTAGCCTGCAACCGACAGTAGTCTAACGCACCCATCCCCGACTTCACGGTTTCGCACATACCGGTTCAATTTCTCTAATAGGTTCAAGAATGCACATCGAAATTGTTTCTAACCCATCAGGCGCCTGACATGGCTGAATGGTCCTTACGAGGCACACCAAGCTTCGTCAAAAAAATAAGGAGAACTTCATGTCGAAACCCCGTAAGAGCGCTTCCAAAGTCACGTTACCGAAGAAAAAGGATTCACGATTCAGCTTCCCCCGCTCGTGGACCCGAGTGATAGATCGAGTATTAGGGTCTCTATGCTTACGCTGCGGGAAATGGCTTAAGGTCGGCCGACGCGTAACTCCTCTCCGCAGAGTCTTTTGCTCCAGTTGCGCGGCGCATATCGCAAAGCAGAATTTCACGAAGAACTGATGCCCCATTGAAGAGAGCCACATGAGCGGATAACTTTCGGCCGGAGGATCGGGCGACAGGATGACAAAACGAAACTTCGAAAACGCATTCTGTGATGTCAAGCTTGACCGATTAGGACTTACTTCATGGGCCAAGCCACGGCGGAAGGGGCCCCCACCTGTGAAGGGATTTAGCGTCGTCAGGGACACCCGCGTTCGGCAGCGAGGGAAGGTGGCTACCTACGGTCGGGTTCGGGAACTACATAGTCTCACCTCCGACACGCGCGTTTTTTGGCAATATCAGCCACAACGAGGATGGCTACCGGCATGGCGAATCGTTTGGGTTGGAGATGGCCAGGCCGGTATTCAGCCAATAGAAGCATTGCGGATATTAAAGCGCTGCCGTTTTTTTAGATTCATCCTCGTGGAGATGGCGCTGGATTTCTCGCCAGAAGCTGGTGTCGACAGGCAATTTGTCAAAGCGCACGGAAGGTTCGGGAAGAGTCGGAGGCGTACCGATCGCGGTGGCCCCGAGCAGCTCCGATACGGAGCGCGGAAATCGGGGAAGTTGGTGCGGTGCTATTGGAAAGAGGAGGTGAAGGCATTTCGGGTCGAACTCGAATTACACGGGCGGATTCTTGCAAAGGGCATACATCCCAAGCACAAGAAATACAACATGGCTGACGTGCCGAACACCATTTTCCCCGATCACGCCCGCGATCATGTCAGGTTCGTGCGATTCGATTGGAATGCGCTGGAACGGTACCTCATCGGGCGCTTCGGAGACGAAGGCCATTCCATTCTTGAGAAGGCCAGAGTCAACGCCCGTATCTCGTTGCGGTTTGTAACTCGTTTCTTGCAAAAAAGAGAGATTCCTAATATTCACCGGTTCCTTCTCCCGATGCGCATCAACGAAGCAGTTGACGAAGCACTCACGAAATGGGCGGTGAGATTTCACTCCGAATGGAATAAGACGCTGTGAATAACAAAAAGAAGAACTCGAAGGATGGGATCCCCAGTCAGCTGGAAATCGCCACAGCCCGCAAACTTCTTAGATCACCTCACTTCTTCACGAAGTTACTGCGTGCGCTGGAAAATCAAGGGCTGGTCGGCGAAAAACGCAATGCATTAGTTCTATTTGTCGTTGCAGTTTCCCGCCTCCTTCCACGCCCACTAAATGTGTTCGTAAAAGGGCATAGCTCGGCCGGGAAAAACTTCCTTGTTAAGTCTATTCTTCGGTTTCTGCCGCCGGACGCAGTCGCGGAAATCACCAGCGCCTCCGATAAAGCATGGAATTATTCCAAATCAAGCTTCCGCCACAAGATTATTTACTTACAGGAAAAGAACGAGGCCGCCGGCACGATCGATCCCATCCGCCTGCTGATCAGCGAAGGGAAACTAGTCCGTATCGTCCCGCGATGGGTAGGCGGTAAGCTCATCACAACGAAACAAGTTGCCCACGGTCCGGTGGCTTCAATTTCAACAACTACAAAGAATCGCCTCCAGATTGATGACGAAACGAGGCACATCTCCGAATGGGTTGATGAATCCCCTGAGCAGACGCGAAAAATCGTAGAAAGTTATACGAACCAGAGAAAAGGATTAGATCGGGATGAAATAAAAGCGTGGCATGCAGTTCAGCATCTTCTTGAGCGAAGGATAGGAACGGAGATAGTTTTCCCACGGTGGTTTGAAGAAATTGCTAATCAACTTTTCATTTCCGACCTCCGTGTCCGGCGCTACTATCCGGCATTCATTGAGGCGGTTCGCTCGGTCTGCCTGATTCGATCATTCCTCCCGCACCGAAAGTCCAGCGAAGATGGACCCCTGAAAGTGAGATTCGCCGACTTCGCGATTACCGCCCTCATTTTTGATGAAGTCTTCGTGGAGAGTCTTCACCTCGGCAAAGGCGCTGGCGAAGCTACCAGGCGTCTTGTGGAGGAAATAGTCAACGAAAAAGGAGCGGCTATTGACGCCAGCGACGTCTCGGCAAAGCTTGGTATTCCTTCGCATCAGGCGTCTGCGAAATTGCGATACGCCAAAAAAGCGGGAGTCATTCGAAGGGCAAATGCTCCCGAGCGGAATAACCGAAAGCGCTATCTGGCGATGCCACGGCCACATTTTGTTCCAGATCCAGCAGAACTCTTTCAGCAGTTAAAGAGCCTGAAAGGAACGGTGCGCTTCATCCATCCGATTACGGGGAAATGGGTGACGTACCAGCGCAAAAACTAGCGTTTTACTTTTGTGGTTTTACTGGTTTTAAGAGGAACACATGGAAAAGCTTTTGAGCGTTGCCGAACTCGCAGAACTTCTAGGGATAGCGAAAGGTTCTCTCTACCACTGGATCTCAGAGGGTCGCATTCCAGTTGTGCGATTGAGCAAACGCTGTGTGCGATTTCGGGAAAGCGACATCGAGCAAATGATGGAGATGTTGTCTTCCGACAGGGACGAACCACCGAAGCGATGAGCGAATTTACAAGTATCAAAAAAGGAGACCTATGGCACTCACTGTCAAATGCGAAAGCAGCATCTTGAAAATTGAAGCCCCACTTGCATCTGCAACACTTTCCACAAGCGGCAAGACAAAGGGGCCCGAGCGTCGGTCAAGCAACAATAGCCACGGTAAGTCGAGGATGACAGCATGACAACCATTAAACCAAATTCTCAGCGAAAGGATTATTTGAAGACATTACCAGAACGTGATTTGGATCCGATGAAGCGGTTTGAGGCGCTTATCGCCACCCTAGCCACATGCAGATTGAATCACGGCGCGTACTACGGCGACTCGGACTTCGAATTCGCGCGTGAGGCCACAATTTCACTTATTCAACGGGCCTCTCGCTTGCATAACCTCCAAATTTGGGAGGAAGTGGAGCTGATCTGCCGAACACATTCATTTCATACTCGCTTCAACGACGCCGATTGGATGGGACAAATGTCCAAGCATCTTGGGATCATGCGGGATAGGCAGTGCAGTTTCAGAGACATCGAGCGGGCGGTCGAAGCTGTTCAAAAGTGCATCACCGACCTCAACGAGCGGTTCGAGCGCTGCCGCGTCCCAAAGAATGGACTTTCGGCAAGGTGCGTAACCGAGCGCTATAAATTGGCCGCGATGTTGCCTCGCATACTTGCGCTACTGGCCGAACGACAATGGCACCACAATTACGGAACATTCAACTACGGTTGACGTGTCTAAATTGCAGACACTATCAATATTGCCCACCCCGAAATCCGGGGATGGGCTTTTTTTGGATCAATCATTCAGGGCAATGAGCCGGTGGGTTGAAGGACTAATATGAAAAAAAAACGCGGGACAATTTACAAGCGAGGAAAAATTTATTGGATTACGTACACCTGGCAGGGCCATCAGTATTACGAGTCCTCGCACTCGACCGATATTGAAGATGCCGAGGCACTACTTGATAAGCGGGAACAGGAACGTAACCGCGGCTGCGCACCGAAAAAGCAGTCAGAAATCTTTACGGTCGATGAGCTCCTGGATGCATACATATTGCAAATCGAGCATCCTGCGACCCAGAAACGATACCGACTATCGCAGAAAGCTTTGTCGCCTCACTGTGGGACATGTCGCATTAACCATGTTGACGCATTCACGTTCGATCGCTTCAAAGAGTTCAGATTAAACCAAGGAGTCAGTCGCGCAGGCGTAAACAGAGACTTATCCTTACCTCGTGCCGCATTCAATTTTGCAGTACTGCGACGATTGTTACTCCATAGTCCGCTAGACGGCGTGAAGTTTTTCAACGAGGCAAAGCATCGCAAACCACCCAGGTCAATTTCCTTTGCCGAAGAGCAGAAAATTCAGATGTGCTGTGACTTCAGACTGAGCATAATCTTCACAACACTCCTCTATAGCGGAATGCGAGTTGGAATTGAGGCACTTGGACTCAAGTGGGCTGAGGTTGATTTTGAAGAATCGACCATTACTGTCGCGAGGTCCAAGACAGCCGCTGGCCTCCGCGTTCTGCCTATGAGTTCCTTTTTAAAATCCGAACTTCAGAGGTGGCATGCTGCCACGACCGGAACATCGGAATACGTTTTTTTCAACCCCCAACATCCGGGAAAACATATTCGCAGCGTTAAGACTGCGTGGCATCACGCGCTCAAGCTAGCGGGGATCCCTCGGTTTCCCATTTATTCGTGCCGATCATCGTTCTCCACAAGACTTGCGGCTGCCGGCGTATCAGACACGATTATCGACCAGCTACTCGGGCATTCTCGGAGAGATGTGCTCCGGTTCTACACGGCTCGGGTACCGGAATACCTAAGTGATGCTATAGCCCTGCTGGATAAATTACGTAGCAAGAAAACCGAGATACCAACGGAGTCAAAGGTAGATAATGAAGACCTTCCGCAGGTGGAGAGGGCGTTAATAAACTAGAAATCGCGATTTTCCGATTTCATTACAGTTTATTACAATTTCATTACACTGGAACGCGTTTCCACCCAAGAGGCATCTTCGCGTTTTACTAAAACATTGTAAACAAACAACACTTTTGGTGGCGGCGGTAGGACTCGAACCTACGACCTACGGATTATGAGACCGTCGCTCTAACCACCTGAGCTACGCCGCCATATTGAAAACAAACAACTTGTTGGTACTAGCACTTTCGTGCATCTGCTTTTGTTTGCTTTTTTGTTAGAATGAGCGCATGGGCAAATGGGGAAGCGGTCACGTTTACAAAAAAGCTGGTGCATGGCATCTGCAATTTTACACCAGCGAAATGCGTGCGGGCCGATTGCTAAAGGTTCGCAGATCGAAGAGGCTCTGCGAGGCCAAGGGTGTCACGCAAAAGCATGTCAACAGCCTCGCCTCTGCCGAGATGGTGAAAATTGAATCCGGCACCATCAACACGGAGAACATGATGGTGGTTGATTTTTGGGAGACTCAATACCTGCCTTACTGCGAGAAGGAATGGAAGGGCACCGGGATGCGTCTCTCAACGGTGCGCGGATTCAAACAGGTTTGGAAGCAACATCTAAAACATCACTTTGGCACGATCACACTGCAAGCGTACACAGCAGACAAGGCACGTAAGTTCCTTTCCTCGTTAAAGACGAAGCAGGGTAAGAACACTCTCAAACACATTCGAGCGTTGGCCTCTGCGATGTTCAGCGAAGCCATAGAACGCGGCCTGCGAAACGATAACCCTTGGCATGTGAAGGTGCCCAAAGATTGCAAAGAAACGAAGGCCACTCTGCACTACACAATGGAAGAGGCCGAAAACCTCATCAGTGTGTTGGTTGACCACGTTGACGCGCAACTTGTGTTGGCGCTGTCCTGCTTCCTTGGGTTAGGTCCGGCAGAGATTTCAGGCTTGCAATGGGGGGATGTTGAGAAGGAATGGATTCATATTCGCCGGAACAAACCGTCACATGGCAAGGTTGGCCCACCCAAGACGGCAGAGCGTATGGCACCTCTTCCCATCATAGATCACGTGCGATTGCCGTTGGAGTTGTGGCGTGGGAAGGCCGAAAACCCGAATGGTGAAAATTGGGTGATTGCCGATCTTCCGAACATGCTCAACAGGGTAATCAAGCCTCACGTTATTGGTGGTAGAGAGTGTGATCGTTGCGAGAAGAAGCCGAAGGCTTCAGGTGTGACGTGGAAAGGTCTGTATGCAGGTCGCCGGGGCGCTATCACGGCCATCATTGAAGCGACCAATGGAAACTACGCGGTCGGGCAGGCTGTTGCGCGACACAAGAGCATGACCACCACGCTCAATGTTTATAAAAAGCAAATCACTAAGCAAGGCTTGTTGATGGGGATGGAACAGTTTCAGAAGTCGCTAGATGCTGGAAAATAACCAATTGCTTATTGGTTAAAAATCTGTGGAACTTTCTAGCCATTGTCGAGCCGCGTCGGATGAGCGAAGCTGTGATCGTTCGATGCAGTCAACTTCGATTCAAGGAGAAGCAACAATGAGAATGACCAACCAACAGAAGGCAGAGGCCGAATCCAAGCTGGTCAAAAAAATGACCAAGCAACAGAAGGTCCAATACAACACGTACAAGAAAGTTATGGCTGGTGAATTTGAAGACTGTGACTACTTTGAGGAAAACGACCACTGCCGCGCAAAAGGAAATTATTTGAAGTTAGAAAACGCCCAAGACAATTGTCGTTCTATAGAGTGGGACCGGAAAATTGATCCAGCGGCTCACGCGGCTCATATGGAAACCTGCGCTTACCTTGATTGGCACTAAAATGAAAAACTTCCCACGTTGCCGCTTGCCACTAAACAACAGCAACACTCCCCAATCACTTTCCTGTGTTATTTATCCGCTGGCTCTGGCTCTGCCTCAATCGGCGCAGGGTTAATTCCTGCCTTTCCAATCCATTCGACTTGGGCCTGCCAGAGATTGACAAGGGCAGCCCCCTGATTGCATTGATCAACGGGTGGAGTCGGCCAGTCAAAATTGTGGCGCGGCGAGTCAATGCAATCAACCTCGCCTTTGCTGAAGTCCGTGCAAAACACCCCGCACAGCGCGACTACCTCGCCGAACTCCATCAGCTTTCCGAGTTTGCGCCTTACGAATCAGCACCGACTAGCCGCAACGACGAACCGCTGTTTGCGCGGGGTCAATGGAAGCGCGTCGTAGAGCATAAGGTTTTCGGCGTTGGCACTCCCCTCTACCGCAAGCAACTTGACAACGGCTCATTCGCGGTGGTCGTGAAGTATGGCGGCATTGAGCGTGTCCTTGCGATGGATGCAGGCTTGTGGATCACTCCAATTGAAACTATAGAGAAAGTCAAAATTCTTAAAGTTGATGAGTTTAAGTTCCGCGATGGATCACCGTCCAAAAGGGACAGGCCGTGGGGCGGCTTGTTCTCTAGCTGTCAAAAGTGCGGTAAAGAATTTGAATCACCCATTGGGTTTGCTTTTTGTGGGGAGAGAGAACTAACACAAGGCGATTGCAAGAAGGCTTGGTTGTCAAAACACCACTTAACTTGTGAACGTCGTAAGCCTGCACCGCGCTTCCATGAGGTCACTGAGGAAGATGTTGATTGGGCAACACGTCCTTCGCTTAATAAACGCAAGGTCACAGCAAAAAAACAGAATGACATTTGGTGTGCGAAGTGTGGAGAGTATGTCGAACAGGACCACATTTTCGAGCAGGATCACAAATCCTCCAATTACGAGACGGCAAAGCCTTTAATCCATCAGGCACCTAAGTCTGCCTATACTTCGCAATATTCTTCACAGGAGCAATTTGAGCGTGTGTTGTTTATGCCAACACGCCTGCTGGAACCTTCTGTGTTGGCTGCTGTAGCAGATTCCATCCGTGAAGACGATGGGAACTCCGTCAATACGCTAGGTCATCCGGCCAACGTCAGAGCGGTTGATAGGTGTTCAAAGGATCACCGTGCAGACTTACTCCACCATTCCAGACGCACGAGGTCCGAGCGATACGTAGGCAACATGAAATTGATATGTGAGCGTTGCGGAATATCGTTCTGGAATCGGAAAGGCACCAAGTACTGTGGCGAGGAAAATTGCGCGAAAAAGGAGACGAACAAATGTCAACAGCAACCTATGGAATATCAGCACTACCAACAGGAGCAGTCGTTATGAGTGAAACACCAAAGCAATTGAAACCCGAACTACAAGAGGTCGTTGATGACCTCTTGGCATTGAAGCAGATGGCAAAGGACGGCATTCTCACCCACCACAGTCAACGGGAACTGGTGAAGCATTTGAATCCTCGTGATCTCGCTGATGTAGCCCGCGCCGTCTCGCTGATAGAAAACAGGAAGCAACCCATCTACGACCGCACGAAGTAACCACAACTAACAACCAAATCAGCAAAGCGCAATTGGTGCACGGGACGACGAACCTCAATGCCCAATTGCAGGGAAGAATAATGTCAGCGACTCCAGAACAAACAACATTAATTGACAAAATTCGCAAGTCAGCATGGAAAGATTATCTCCAAGAGCGGCGCTGGTGTGCTTGGTTTCAGGGCGATCCAAAGCCGGATGGTGACGGCTTTGCAAAAGTTCCCCTTGCATCACACTCCGACCCACAGAGTTGGTGCACGTTCGATGAGTTGTGCGCGAAGCTGAAGCCGGGTCAGGGGGTTGGTTATAGCTTCCTCGGCGGTGATCTTCACCCCTTGGATTTAGATCATGTGCGTAATCCGAAGACGGGCGCAATTTGCAACGAAGCGATGGTGTTGCTTTCACGGTTGCAAAGCTTTTCGGAAGTCAGTGTCTCAGGCCGGGGTCTGCACGTGTTGTTTAAGGGGAATGTACGCGGCAAAGAGTTGACTCAGACCTGTGTGCAATATTGGAATCCCAAAAACTCGCCAAGGTTCTTCACCGTCACAGCGGACGTTGTTGGCGAAGCTTTCAGCACCATCAAAGACGTTGATAACGAGTTCAATTTTATATTTGCCACAGCGCGACACATCAGCGCGAAGTGCCGCGAGGAACTAGCAACCATTGACCCGGAGCAATACGCAAAGTTGCCTGTTGAGCGTGAGCAACCCGAAGAGACAAAGGAAAAACCGAAGCACAAAACCCGCAAGGTTTCTAAAGACTTCGACATTCACGATTTTCTAAAGTTCTATGGGTTGGGGATTGACAACGAGACGGACAACGATCTTGGACACTGCATACGTCTGACAACATGCCCCATCAAAGGTGAGCCGCATGTTGGGCAAAACAGCACGTCAACAAACTTCATCTTTCCCACGAAGGATGGGGGGTTGGGCTTTCACTGTCAGAGCACAGGCTGTGTTGATTACAGCGTGGCTCAGGTCATTGACCATCTTGCTAAACAAAAGGAACCATATCCCCATTCCATATACGTTGAAGAGAAGAAGCAACCTGAAAAGGGTTTGGTTTACACACTGTCTTCATTGGATGGGATTGAGGAAACATCACTCAGTTGGCTATGGCCTGATTTTCTTCCAGATAACCAGCTTGTGCATTTTGCAGGTGCATCATCGGAAGGTAAAAGCCCCGTAACGCTTGACATTATAGCCCGCGTCACAGCCGGTAAAGAGTGGCCCGATGGAACACCAAATACGCTTGGCCCACGGTCTGTGATCCTCATGGCGGGTGAAGATGATTTGTCAGACACCGTTAAGCCTAGACTGAGGCTCGCGGGTGCCGACATATCCAAAGTGAAACTCTTTGAAGTTACTGCGAAGCGAGACGACAAAGACACGGAACTGTCAGCCGCACTTGATCGTGACTATCAGGGTTTGGTTGACGCTACTCGCTGGCTTGATGATTTGGCGTTGATCGTCATTGACCCCATAACCAACTATTTAGGGAAACAGAGCATGAACAAAGAGGAAGACATTAGGGGCTACATTTCGATGCCTCTGAAGGGTCTTGCTCAAGACGGGCGCATTTGCATCGTCACTGTGGGCCACCTCAACAAGCGCGATAAAGAAGCAACAGTGTTGCAACGAACGATGGGGGCAGCGGCTTTCACGGGTGTGCCTCGCAAAGTTTTCATATTCGGGAATGATCCAAAGGATGATAACAAACACGCTCACGTCATGACCGAGGTTCGGGACAAACAAGTTTCCATTCAATATAAAACCGTGGCGATGGCAGACCCTCAGAGTTTACAGAAAAGCCCCATCATAAGAGTTGAATGGGGCAAGTTGGTTGAGGTGGATGCTGATGAGGTCGTAAATGCACCAAAGCAGCGCGAACGGACCTCAAACAAAGAGGTGCAGACATTTCTAAAAACACTCCTACGCGATGGGGCGAAGCCAACCAAAGTGATTGAAGCCGCGTTGAAAGAGGCCGGAATTGATTGTGATAACTGGCAGCGGCCTGCAAGGCGTGTTGCCGAATCACGGCAGATAAAGGGTCAAGGAAAGAATGCCGGGTGGGAATGGTTCTTACCTGCCCCTGAGCAGTTCGATCTACCAACAAAGAAGGGTGCCTCATCGGTCACACAAAACGATCAACAGGAGCAAGCAGCATGAGCGATCCAAAACTCACAGCCGAAACCATCAAGCTTAATGAAGTCGCACCTGAAGGGTATTGCGCCCCCGGCAAGTCTCTCATCCACGAAGTTGAAAAGTTGCGTAATGCCGTCTTGTTGCTATGCGATTTACAAAGGGAACTTGCGAGGAACTTGAATCACTTTCTCTCTTTAGAAAGATAGAACGTGACCGCAGAGCCGACTAGACCGGAAAGCAGTGGCATCCACACTGAGAACATTCGTTCAAACAGTGGCGCTGCGTCGAGGCGATTCTTCATCGTCAGCAGGATCATGACGACGTAGTTGATAACAAAGGTGACGCCTAGCATGAGCAGTAGTGTGATTGTGATGTGTCGGGCTGTCTGCGATTCTCGCACCTTGAGGTCATCGCTGGTTAGCTGCAAGCCTCGTGGTTCGACATTGGTGGAGATTGTTGCCGATGGTGGTGGTGTTGTTGGGGCTGGTTCCGTTTCTGGGTCCGGTGGGAGCGCCGGAGGGTTAGACATATTGCACTCCCTTAATAATGAATCGGTCGGTCGGCATCTTCGTGATTTTGGGAAAGAGTCCCTGCGTCATAGGCGTCAGGTGCTCGATTGACCAAATGATGTGTCTGGCACGAGCCTGCACGAAGTTGAGGTAGTTCTGTGCATCCTCAGGGGTGAAAATGGACGCATCCTCGGATTTGTTCACGAGCATTAGAACTTGTTTGGTCTCACCTGTTCCAAGGTCGAAGATGATGTTGGCCGCAATGTAGAACGTGTTCGTGCTAGTCGTGCTGTTAACTGTCGGCATATTCGGAATTCTAACGTTGTTTTGAATTTGCAAACAAATTGAATTTAGTGGTGATGAGATCACCCATCTGGGTTTCAGCCCGTGCTCACCCTTGGAGCACGGCAAGGCAACGGACTTCCCAAGTCTGATCCTAAGCAAGGTCACCCGCTTCCAATCTTCACCGGGTCCCCAAGAGAAAAAACAAATCCGAAAAACTCTTGGGGAGAAGCAACATGGAAATCTTAACGGTTGAAGAAGTAGCAACTATGCTGAAAATGTCCAAAGGACAAATCTATGAGATGACCAAGGCCCGCACCCGCACAGGCTCAATGAAGGAGAACCCCATACCTGTGATGAAAATCAATGGCAACGTGCGCTTCAGGAGAGTTGATGTTGATAAGTGGTTAGAGAGAGAAGCGGAGAGGTGTGCCGCGTGAGTCAAAAGACCTTCTCGAAACTAGGTACTAGGTACTCCAAGGAGTCTGTTGATTCATCTTTACTGATTTACAAAATGTGCGCAGCCTGCTGCGGCTCCTTGTGTCCGGGCTTGCCTCTTAGGTGCTGTGGTCTTTATCTCAGTATGTAGCCCCAATTTTTCCGCATATATTACCAACATTTCCAGACTGAATTTCGACATCTTACCTCGCAATAGATCACTGATCCGGGGCTGCGTGGTGTCCAAGAGTGTTTGCAATTCCTGTTGTGAGTTGTGGGCCGCACGCTTCACAATCGCGGTATGCAGATCAGTTTTGATTTTCAGTGCGGCGGCTTCTTCAGGTGAGAATCCCAAATCCTGAAACACATTGCGGCTCATAAAACATTGCTCCTGTGTAGGTCCGTTAGACCTTGATTGTTAATGCTTTTTCGTCTTTGCCAAGTGTTGCTTCAAAGCGTTCAAACGCTTGCTTCCAATTTCGATGTCGCTCTGAGAAGTCTTGTTGGTTTTCTTCATGAAGCAATGTAGAACGTAAATCACCCCATCGCTCACGTGGTAAAACAGTCGATACCATGTATCTTTATCATCAGTTCGCAACTCGAAGCATCGCAATGTCGGTGCCATCGAAGCTGAATCAAGAGGACGTTCACCTTCTTGCAATCGCCGCAGATCGCCTCCAAAATCCTCTTTCACTCCGGCGGGGAAACCTCTGATGATGTCCTGAGAGTCCCCCAAGAAGACCACTTCCAAGGAGTGGCTTTCAGTCATGAGTTCAATCTAGCAGATCGTGAGTTGCTTGTATATAAAAACTTATATAGAATGAGAGGCCCTTCTTAACCAACCTCATAATCCCTACAAACTCACTAGACTTATCTGCTTTTTGATCTGCTTTTTTCGACAGACCCCCACCCAAAGTACCCCTTTCGACCCCTTTATCCACAGCCTAATTGATTGATACTTAAAGAATGGGTCTCTGTGAGATGCATTATGAGACCGTCGCTCTAACCACCTGAGCTACGCCGCCACATTTTTGTTTGCAATAACTTACATCATGGTCCGCAAAGATTCGTTGCTACCACGTCACGAGATTGTAGATGGTGAGCCTCAGCGAGTGCAACGTTCAGAGCGGGTCTGCACGAGAGACAACAAACGCAAGAAGGCGAAGAGCAGCAGGTCTGGTAAAAGCGGCCGCTGTAATGCCCCGAATCAGCACCCTCGCTGGCACGGCCCAAGATGTGGACATCTCAGTCTTTGACTTTTGGTAACGGGTATCTGCCTCGCACCACGAAGGCGTCAAGCATCCAAGGCTGGTTTAGGGAATGTTCAGCCTTGCTCTTTCCCAAGGGAAAACTCTTTCCCTTCCCCTCATTTCAAGAGGTTAAGTGGCTGATTCCAATAGGCTGGCATTTGGTCGCTGCATTGCACTTACCTTCAGCGAGTACTGAAAAGGCTCTCGGAGGGACACATGAAATACGTGATTTTAGTGCTTACGCTACTCGGTTCGTCCTACGGAACATTCGTGCCCGGAATGTATCCTTGCCCTTTCGACAAAGAGATTGCTTATCGTCATGACGCGTGCAAATACGACAAAAATACTATTATTTGCACTTACACACACACGCACCATGGCAGCAAGGGCGCTTCTATACATTCGTTTTCGGTCCAATTTCCATACGGAACCCTGCCGCCAGACAGCGCCTCTGAATAACTCAGTAGTGAAACAGACTTGGCGCGGATGGATTGAAATCCGTCCATGCCGGGCCCTACGTCGAAATTGAGCCTCACCATGCACGGAGATCTACGGACCATGCTTGAAAACGCGACGAACACTGTTCCTGGTCGCGGATTTGCATTCCGTCCCTCATGCTAGTGGCTCATTGCACAGCTTTAGATTTCTACATCTGCGGGTCATTTCTGCACGAGAAGCCTAATCCTGGTTACCCCACTAAGTCTTATGCCGTACGAAACGGCATTGCGGCTGCATTCCAATAACACCCCTCACTACAGCCAGCGCGCAATCCTACTCATAGTCGGTCGTTATTTCTTTCAAAATCCATCCCTAAGCACCTATCCGGCAACTAAGTGCCGGACGAGAGTCGCTGAGAAAAGGTTAACGGAGGTGGTATGAGTATTTTTACGATCCTGTTCGTAGTGCTCTTGGTGCGCGGAGGATCGCGGACGGCATAGACCCAGCAGAAATTCAACAACAAACTCAAACATAATGGAAGAAATGAGACCGAGGTGACCGTATGAAACGAATAACAGTAAAAGCAATACTTGCGCAGTTATTGCTACTCAGCGTGGCAGGCTTGCTGTGGGCGCAAGATTCGACTCCAATGCAGGGACAACCCGCTGACAACACAAAAGTCAACGAGCGCGATCGAAGCAAAGCAGAAGCGACAGCGGATCAGCAAAAAGAGGATACTTCCGACCGCGAGTTAGCCCGCCAGATCCGGCGCGCCCTCGTAAAGGACAACGCTCTTTCCACATATGCCCACAACGTCAAGGTGATAGTGCAAAACGGTGCGGTGACACTGAAAGGGCCGGTGCGCTCTGACGAAGAGAAGCGAACTGTCGAAGCGAAGGCTGCCGAGGTAGCTGGTGGTTCAGACAAAGTTACCAGCGAATTACAGGTAGCTATGAAGCACGACAAAACTGATCAATAACAAATAAAGGAGCTAAACATGGCAGGTAAAAACACAGCAGCATTTGGAATTTATAAAACTCGAGCAGGCGCCGAGAGCGCAGTTGACGCCCTTCGCGCAGAGCAGTTCCGCAACACTGACATTTCCGTGATGCTTCCTGAAAATCAGGGCACCAAAGATTTCGCCTATGAGAAAAATACCAAGGCACCTGAAGGCGCCGCTACTGGCGCGGGATCAGGTGCGGTAATTGGCGGCACATTGGGATGGCTGGCGGGCATCGGCGCGCTGGCGATTCCGGGCGTCGGTCCGTTCATTGCCGCTGGACCGATCGTGGCGGCGTTGGCGGGAGTCGGCGTCGGTGGCGCCGTGGGTGGACTCACGGGAGCACTGGTCGGTATGGGGATTCCGGAGTATGAAGCCAAGCGCTATGAGGGCCGCGTTAAAGAGGGCGGAATTCTGTTGTCCGTTCACTGCGACGATTCCAAATGGACAAAAAAGGCCAAGGAAATTCTCGAAAGGACGGGCGCCGAAGACGTCTCTTCAACGGGCGAGTCCAGTGCTGACTTTTCGAAAACCGACAAGCCGATGCAACGCGCAAGCTAAACTTCCCGAGCGCATCCCTCCACCGAACCCCTCGACGCGAATCGAGGGGTTTTGTCTTGAGAAGACCTAAAAGCATTCTCAATTGAGGTTTCGCCGGACGCGCTGGGCAGCAGAAGCCATTGCGGGTGGCTAAGAGTGCTGCAAGACGCGGACCTTGAGACTGGGTCGTAACCACAAACACGATGCACGCGGCTCGAGTTCACCTGGCAGTTGGGGTTGACGTGAGTTTCTTATATTCGGCTTTGGCTTGCCGGAATATCGGGATATCGGGGTCGGCGTCTTTCCACGTAGTGAAGAAATCGTCGTAGGCTTTGTGGCTGTTCTCACGTTCGCCTTGTGCGGCATAAGCCCGCGCGAGGCCGAGTTGCGCGAGCGGAACAAACACTTCCCATTCAGGCCATCCGCGATGGACGATATCTTTCTCGAATTCAGCCTCAGCCGCCAATTGTTGTCCTGCAGAAAGGTAAGCCTGAGCAAGGTGATAAGAAACCACTATATTCGGGTATTGCGTGACTGGGGCAAGCAAATCCACAGCCTTAGCGGCGTTTCCGCGACCGCGCTCTATGATGGAACGAAGGAGTGGTAGATTTATCTTCTCGTTCAGTGTGTCCTCAGGAAATAGCTGCTCCAGCTTCGTTGCCAACGCTTCAGACTGTGTCACTTCTCCGGCATCCCCTAACGCCCTTGCTCGTACCATAAGTCCTAAAGAGCTGTCACTACCGCCCGCTCCAGCCTGTTTGCAGAGCTTGCGCGCCAAGTCAAAATTTCCTACATAGGATTCAAGCCCGGCATGCCTGGCAAGCTCGTCGGCAGCATTTTCCATCCGGTTCGCGCGGACCTGTTGTTTCACCAGGGTGTCGCTGAGTGAGCGGAGTTTGTTTAAGTCACCGTGAAAGAAGGCAAGCTGCATTTGCAAATGGACCCAGGAAATGTTATCCGGTGGAGTCTCGCGCGCAAGCCGCTCCATGGTGGAGGTATCGTTCTCGAAAAAGGCAATTTGGTAGCGTATTTCTGTTTGAAATGGGGTCAGGGCTCCTTTCTGCCGCCATTGGTCGAGCAGTTTTTTAGCTTCGTCGAAACGGCCCAGGATCATTAGCGCCTGGCTTGCATTGGAGTAGTGCTGAGAAGAGGGTGCGGGGGAATGGTCAATAGCCCAAAGGAACTCTTGTAGAGCTTCTTCCGTTCTGCCCAACTGCGCATAAGTAATCCCCAATACATTGGAAGCAAACACGCTGCGTGGATACACTTGTTTGTATAAGACAAGCACAGAAGTTGCCTTTTCCAAGTTGCCCGTTATCGACGAATAATAAAGCGCGGTGGTCTGAAAATTCTCTTCCTGGGTCAGGCGACGATCCTTTAGTTTGAAGGCCGTGTCAAAATTCTCCCTGGAAGCTTGGCCGTCTTCGAGACTGTGATAGACACTACCGAGCATGCTGTAAGCAGAACAGAACTGCGGGTCTAGTTCGACAGCCCTTTCAAAAAACGCAATGGCCTCACGCCGCTTTCCCGAACGATAGAGCATCTGTCCTGTTCTGTAGGCTTGTAACGCCTCGAGTGAGCCCGTGGTCGCGAGATCAAGTGGTGCGTCGTACTTCTGGACAGAGCTTAGACTTTCGCCCAATAGCCTTCGTAGCTGCGCACCTGCCTTGCCAAGGGCGGCAATGACGTGCTCCTTGTTCTCCGCCTCCTCTTGTCGTAGCGCGATGGTCTTTTGAGTTCGCGCGTCAATGGCTTCGAGAGTGATTAGGTACCTGCTCCCGAAAGCAGCAATCTCCGGCACCACAACGGCTTTGAGCCCCTGTCGTATGCAGATTTCGATACCCAAATCCCGCGTGACTGGCGTGTTTGGATCATGACGCATCGTGCGCAACGTCTCTCTCGCGTCTGCTTCTGGCAGAACGCTCAAAAAGGGGGACTCAGTGAGTTTGACTTCGAGGGCTTTATCCAAAGAGTTGTCGAAGACGGGATCGCCTGTCTTGTTGACGAAGGTTGCCAGGAGGATGAAGTCGGTCTGAGTCAGCACGGGCCGAGCGAAAAAGAGGCGCCACGTAGCAACGGCGGCCACCATGAGGGAGACTGCGACAAGAGCAATGACGACAAAACGCCGCTTGTTCCGAAGTTCAAGCGTTGGCGATACGGGAACTGACGCTATGTGTTCTCCGTCAACCGCCGACGCGGGGAGGCGGTCGTTTTCGACGCGAGCGATGAAGCGGTAACCGCGGCGGGGAATCGTTTCGATAAAAGCGGGTTTCTCGGCGTCATCACCCAGAGCTGCCCGTAGACGTTTTACCGCGGCATTAACACTGTGTTCGAACTCCACTACGATGCCGTCAGGCCAGAGGCGCCGCTGGACCTGTTCTCTAGTGACGAGCTGGCCAGGCCGTTCCAGCAACAGTTCGAGAAGTTGCAGCGGCTGGCCTTGTAGACGGCTCTTCGTCCCGTCCCTGGAGAGCTCTCCAGTTAGCAAGTCGAGTTCGAATCCACCGAAGCGCCTCAAGTGTGGCTGACTACTGTGAGCGGTTTCAGGTGACTTTGTCACACGCGACTCGCTGAAGGTGCATCCGTGCGGTAGGTCCGGGTACAGGCGTCACGAGCACAGCCAGTAACTCATGTGCCACAGGCGACTTGCGCGATTCTATCACTGCTGCTCCGAACCTAACAATCCTAGCTTTGAGAACCTCCCAGGATATTGGCGTAGCTGATATCAGCCAGATTTCAGATGAATGTCAGCCAGGTTGCATTGAGGTTCGTCGTCCGCAGGAGAATATTCCTGCAAGGGAGAAGTTCCGGGTCGAAATCGTCAAGCTCAATGAGGAAACAGGAACCCAAGCTTTGAGGAAAGGGGGCTTGGATCGTATTGTTCAAAGCTGCCGTTATGGTTATCAGCCCCTACCACGCCGACCGCTATTGGCATCCCGCTTCGACGGGTTTAATAGGCGGCCTGCCAAATGACTAGAGGAGGAGGTTCGATGAAACACTCGGCGAGTACTCTATGGTTGCTTTCCGCCGTTGTTGTTTTTTTTTGTGGATGCGGAGAAAGAATGCCGCCAAGTCCAACTTTAGGTTCATCTTCCGGTTCTTCGTCGGACCCGCCTGCGAGTGGATTGAACATTGCAGGCAATTGGCAATTCAGCACGACGTCCACCGCGGGAATGCCTGCCTTGACGATTGCCGGCAGTATCAATCAATCTGGCAGTTCGGTAAGTGGCGCAGTGCATGTATCCGGTGGGAGTTGTTTTGATCAGCAGAATGTCACCGCCTTCACTGGTACCTTGACTAATGGCAATGTTTCCATGACCTCGGCGTCTGTTGACGGACAGGTCATTACTTTCGCTGGGAGCATTACCATCAAAGCCAATTTCCCGGATAAGCTGACCGGGACGTATGACATCAATGGTGGCTGTGCCAATGGCGACCAAGGCGATGTCGCCGGCTACAGTGTGAATGCATTCAACGGATCCTGGTATGGCAACTTAACCACCGCGGGAGGCGCAAATATTCACTGGGGTACTGACCAGTTGGGTCAGGTTGGCCCCAGCTCGGAGGGTAGCTTTGGCCTAACCGGAGCCTTTGCCTTCGACGGTGCCTGCTTTAATTCAGGAAAGCTGACACCAGGAACGTACCCCACACCCAGCTTCATTTTGGGTACGTCCGTGACGCTAAATATTCCTACAGACAATGGCACCATCGCTTTTGTTGGCACGGCGGGGCCGGACCAGGGCGGTTTGATTGAAGGAACCTACACCGTCACTGGGGGCGCCTGCGACTCCACGGGCACGGGATACCTGTCTCCATGGGAGTATTGAGTCCTTTTTGGCACTTCTCACAGGGTCGTGGAGACCCGGCTGAGGTGAAGATAAACGTGTTGTTGCTCGCGGGCTTCTGTGGCTGACGCGCAAACTGGCACAGGCCGACATATTGAGTATGCTCGCCGCCGGGCGAGAAATCGCGGTTACGCTCATTGACAGGTTCTGAGTGTAATGGCCTGATTACATCAAAACAAGGCATTAGAATAAGATTCGGCTTGGGGCTTTAATACGGGTCTTTCAAGCTGGGATCAACCGGCAATTCCGGGATTATTTTCCTATGCTGCTTGTAATTTCTCAATACGAAGCTGAAATTTCCGCCCGCAGTCAGTTTAGTGAGAAGACCAGAGTCGGTAATCCATATATCCCCCTGCTTCTCATGGTCAGTGAAAGAATAGTGTTTAACGGCTATCTTCTTCCCGTTGAGTTCCATCGTCTCTGAAGCAACGAACTCAAACGAAGTTTCCTCCCCTGATCTGAAGCTCCATGGGATAGGCTTATCTGGAGCTATCACCGTGAGGGGCTTTCCAATTGCTTGCAACTTAGCAATATTTACGGCATCCCCGATCATCACGCCGCTTCCGCCAGAAACAACAAGCGTTGTAATCTCAGCTGTACCTTTGTCCCAATGGGCCATGTTCACTGCCCCGGCCAAAAGCCAGGGCAGATCCAATGCGCCCAGCCCTTCCATCCAAGGCCAGAACGCACCGTTCGGTTTGTATGGGGTGGAAGGAGAAGCTTGATCTTTGCCCGAATTTCCCGTGCAGACAAGCGCACCGCTTGTGAAATCACAAATTGCGGATATGCTGGGGATCTGCTGATCCTTGCGATACAGATCGTACCCGATTGAAGTTGGCACGAACCGATCCGTTAGTTCCTCGATTTGCACAACCCGCATGCCCGCGGGTTGGTTCTCAATCTCTGAATCAAGCCGGAAGTATCCTGGGGATTTCTCGTAAACAACCCAGTTTGTCACCGTCTTTGCTTCAGCGGTGCCTGATTTCGGAGCTTGCTCGACCCAGTACTCCCCCTCCACTACCTTTTCTTGACCGAACGTCAATGTCGCGTAGAAAACCAATATCAGCAAGGGCACGCGCAAGGGAAATATCAATCCGGGATCTCCTTACCAGAAGTCTGAAACAAGAAGTGAATTGTACATTGCTGGCGCTCTAAGGAAGGCTTTTAGCTCAGTTGACGATAAATCGCCATATCACTCATTGACCTAGAAAGGGCTTTGAGCGCTCGGGAGATTCAAGGCCGATTTAACATCCGCAAGGATACCTTTGAAATACGTTATTTTCCCTTCCCGATTAGCGCAACATAAAGGACGTTGAACTAATTTATGCGGCGCATCACCCAGACTTCTTCATATTCGATGCGTTCTAACACCTGTGGCTCGAAGACACGAGTCCGCATTTCCGGGACGAAGTCGATCTGCTTGAACCGTTCCACTGCGAAGCCCTCTTCCTTGAAGAAAGAAGTTGCAGCTCCCCAGTCAATGAAGGCGTCTTCCGCAATGCTGCGCCCCGTCACTTCAGTCACCCGTTTCAACGTGCTTGCTTGCTTCGTTTCGCGATAGAAGCGCTCAAACGACTCC
Organism: uncultured Acidobacteriaceae bacterium; assembly: GCA_963720075.1. Classification (GTDB taxonomy): domain Bacteria; phylum Acidobacteriota; class Terriglobia; order Terriglobales; family Acidobacteriaceae; genus PALSA-188. The sequence continues at coordinate 1,160,308 of CAVREG010000019.1, forward strand.
CGGATCACTACGTCGGACGTGATCCACGCGCCACCAAAGATTCTTAGCAGACTGCGGATATTTCCCGCGAACTGCTTCCGTTCGGACAGGGTGAGGAATTGAAACAGTCCTTCATGTACGACCGTTATCGGTTCTCGCTCGAACAACTCGGCTGCATTCCAGACTTCTTCGGTCTGTAGCACGTTTGCGGAATGCAGATGGTAATTAGTTCTTTCAGAAAGCGGGATGAGTGCCTTGACGATCAGTCGCTTCTCCTCAAGTAATTCCGGAAGATCGGTTTCGACGATCAGCATTGACGGGTCTTCTGAAAGGATAAGGCCGCGGGGCGCGACTCCTGCGGCAAACTCTAACACTTGTCGGAAACCGAGCCGATGGATAAATGCATTCAGGGATTTGAAACGGAGCTCCATGTATGCTCGGTGGTTCGCAATAAAGCCAGGGTCGAACGTGCGAGAAACTTCTTCGGCATCACACATGTCGGCGATTTGACGGCAGTAAGGGATGTCGGTTTCGGCGCGAAGAAAGGCGGCGAGCTTGGCGGTGGGACTGATGCGGGCGTGATGAGTAGTCACAATCCTCCTAAAAAGTACGTTCAGCGAACTGGACAGACTGCGTCAGGGCGCGGTCAATGCGAACAGTGCAAAATATCTCTGAAGAAATGGTGCAGCTTAACTCAGAAGATTACAGGTTAGCAATCAACTTTCATGATTACCGCAGGGCGTTGCATCGACAAAAAGAATCATGCCATCGTATGAAAATGCAAAACAGAGCCGGGAGAATCGCGATACAGTGGCATGCGCACGAGGCGAGAGAGCGATAGTTGTTGATAAATCGCGATCTCACTCATTGACCCGGATTCCCTCACCCGAATAAAAGGATTTCTCCCGCTAACCTTTTCCCGACTTGTCCGTTTAAATCAATTAGGCCTAGAATTACCGGGTTCTTATCCCAAGTGAGGTTATTGATGAAGTTGCATTTTCTCCTTTTGCCGTTCCTGCTTGCGCTGCCTCTTTTCGCCCAGACAAATAGCGAGCTCCCCCAGGGTTTCAGCATTGATAACATTGATAAGTCAGTAAACCCCTGCGTTGATTTTTATCAATATTCTTGCGGCAACTGGCTGAAGAAGGCAGAAATCCCGCCGGACCAATCGGGGTGGGACAGTTTTGTTGATCTCCGGGAGCGCAATGCGACAATTATGCGGGGCATTTTGGAGAAGGTTTCAGGCGACGATGCGACTCGAGATCCCATCAATCAGAAGATTGGCGATTTCTATAGCTCCTGCATGGACGAAAAGACGGTGAATGCGAAAGGAATTGAGGCGCTAAAGCCCGAACTTGATCGAGTGGCCGAAGTCAAAGATAAGGCGGCATTGATTGGCGTGATCGCTCATGATCATCTTATTGGCACAAACAGTTTTTTCGATTTCGGATCAAGCCCCGATTTGCATAATGCAAGCATGGACATCGCGAATCTGGATCAGAGTGGCCTGACCCTGCCCGATCGCGACTATTACATCAGTACTACTCCAAAAATGGTCGAGATGCGTAAACACCTGTTGGATTACGTGACCCAGATCTTTACCCTCGACGGGCAATCGCCGCAACAGGCGTCGGACTCCGCTCACATCGTGCTGCGCATCGAAACCGCTCTGGCGAATGCGGAAATGGACCGAACTCTGCGGCGCGATCCTAAGAACCGCGATCACAAAATGGAGCGCGATCAGATTCGCGCTCTTGCCCCAAATCTTTATCTGAACCAGTACTTCGAGGCGGTGGGTTCTCCAGGTTTCAGTTCGCTGAACGTTCGCAATCCGGAATTCTTTCAGAAATTAAATGGCATTCTCGATTCTGAGTCGCTGGATGCTTTAAAAATATACGCAAGCTGGCATCTCCTCAGCCTGTCTGCGCCATGGCTTTCAGAACCCTTCGTACAAGCGAACTTTCAATATCGGCACAATTTGACGGGGCAGGAGGAAATCCAGCCTCGTTGGAAGCGTTGTGTCAGTCTGACAGATGATGAGCTTGGCGAGGCTCTGGGACAACGATATGTAGAACTCACCTTCGGCGCCGATGGCAAGCAGCGGATGCTCAAGATGGTGATCGCTCTCGAACAGGCTCTGGGAGAGGACATTGATGGCATCACATGGATGTCTCCCGAGACTAAAAAGCAGGCGCACATCAAGCTGGCCGCTATCAACAATAAGATTGGTTACCCGGATAAATGGCGGGATTACACTAAACTCACAATCGCGCGTGGTGATTTGCTGGGGAACTTTCTTCGCGCTAATGACTTCGAATCCAAGCGCGAAGTGGATAAAATCGAAAAGCCGGTGGACCGGAATGAATGGAGAATGACTCCGCCCACGGTGAACGCCTATTACAATCCTTCGCTCAATGAGATCGTTTTCCCCGCCGGCATTTTGCAGCCCCCCTTTTTCGATAAGGAGATGGATGACGCCATCAACTTCGGCGGCATCGGTTTGGTCATCGGTCACGAGCTGACGCACGGCTTTGACGACCAGGGCCGTAAGTATGATCCACAAGGCAATCTGCGCGATTGGTGGACTTCGGGGGACGCAAAAGAATTCGAGAAGCGGGCCAGTTGCGTCGCCAATGAATATGGAGGCTTTGTCGCGGTTGATGATTTGAAATTGAATGGCAAGCTAACCCTCGGAGAGAACACCGCTGACAATGGAGGCGCGCGTATCTCACTGATGGCGCTGCACAAGGAAATTGCGCAGGACCCGACAGCTAAGGCCGCGCAGAAAATTGATGGCTACACTCCCGATCAGCGGTTCTTCCTTGGCTTCGGGCGCGTTTGGTGCCAGAAGCGGCGTCCTGAATACCAACGCATGCTGGTCAGTGTGGACCCACATTCTCCAGGCAAATATCGAGTGGACGGCGTAGTCGAAAATATGCCAGAGTTCGAGCAAGCATGGAGCTGCAAATCCGGTCAGTCAATGGTAAGCGCGAATGCGTGCCGAGTCTGGTAACGGCATCTCCAAACTGGAGGAGGCTCGGATATTCTCTGCGAACTCAGTGCGCTCGGCGGTCATGTGTCGTTGTCTGATCACTGCTGAGATCGCAGAGTTCGCCGAGCTCGGGAAGCAGGGCCGTTTTCGGGCTAACATCCGCTCGCCGCTTTTGCTAACATCCTCTCTCTCGTGAAATCCGTTGGAGAAAATGTCGTCCGCATCGAAGCCGATGCCCTACGAGCCCTCGCCGACCGCATTGCCGGCTCCATGGCCGCCGCGTTCGAGCGGGCAGTGAATCTCATGTACTGCTGCACTGGACGCGTGGTTGTTACTGGGATGGGCAAGAGCGGAATTATCGCGCGCAAAATCGCCGCAACGCTCAATTCCACCGGAACCCCCGCTCTATTTATGCACCCGGTAGAGGCTGTTCACGGCGATCTTGGAATGCTGGTTTCCGGCGATGTTGTTGTGACTCTCTCTGCGAGTGGAGAGACCGAAGAAATTCTCCGCCTGCTTGCAACGATCAAGCGGCTGCAACTTAAGTTGATAGCCATGACCTGCGACGAAGTGGGCCAGCTAGATTCTTCAAAGGCCTCGACTCTGGCCGCCGCTGCCGACGTAGCTCTTGATTGTTCAGTCGCCAAAGAAGCATGTTCCATGGGATTCGCGCCGACCGCTTCCACTACAACCATGCTTGCATTGGGCGACGCGCTGGCAATGTCTCTCGCGGAGAAGCGCGGATTCAAAGAAGAAGACTTCGCCAATCTGCATCCCGGCGGCAAACTCGGTAAACGCCTGGCGCGAGTGGAAACCCTTATGCACAAAGGGGACGATATTCCACGCGTGAGCTCGGGCGATCTGATTCCCAATGTCATTTACGAAATGTCGCGCAAGAAGCTGGGAATGACGACAGTGGTCGAAAGCGGGAAGTTGGTAGGAGTAATCAGTGACGGAGATTTGCGTCGCTTTCTTCAGCAACGCGGAAAAGACGCGCTTGACCTGACCGCGGTTGAATGTATGACGCGAAATCCGTCAACCATCTCTGCGAACGAATTTGCCGGAACGGCCCTCGCCATCATGGAACAAAAGAAAATTACGTCGCTGGTGATTGTAGGCAAGAGCGGAGAACCGGAAGGCATCATCCATTTGCACGACCTGTGGGGAACAGAAATGATGTGAGAGCGTTTCGGTGATTATTTCTCCGCGAACTTAGCCCTTCCACCAAACTAAGCAGATGGTTTCGTGCTCCATATGCGACGGGTTCTCGGAAAGATTTAATATTGGCAGCCTGCGCGAGTATAGGGACATCGTTCGCCAACTAATCGAAATCGTGAGCCAAGGAACATTTTCACTGGTGCGCGCCAGTTGTCCCTTATAGGATATGGCCGCGTCTGGAGGTTGCGCATGTTCCAGCTCCTCCAGTGTTCCAATTCCATTTTTCACAATTTCCAATGCTTCGCATGTGGACGTGCGTTTCAACTGTTCGCTGACACCTATCATGGTAACGCGAGTTGGACGGTCGGAGACTTACCTAAACCTGTTGGGGACCTACCAAAACCAAACTGCCACAGTACCTAGGGGCTTCGCATTCCGAGGGCAAAGTTAGCTGTAAAATTAAGATATGTACCACTACAATCCCGATACCGCGCTTGAAGAACTCACCGAAGAAGCGATTTTGCCAAATCCTGTCCACATGCGCGACATGCTGCTGCGAAAAAAATTAACAGCGGACAAATCGCTGGAGTTAAACCGGCTATTCGTTGAGTACCAAAAGTTTTTCGGTGAGGCTCAAAGGCTTGGAAAACAAATCCTGAAACAGCTGACGGGAATTTAGAGATTCCGACAGGTCATTTTTTGTCTTCCCCCAAGATTCAAAACATTTCAGAATCCAAGTCTCGCCGCTTCTTCCCGGATTCGCTTCCATGCCCGTTCCACATGCCGACGTTGGGTATTCGTCTGTCCTACGCAGAATCGAAGTGTGATCTGGTCATTTAACCGCGTATGTGTAAGATATAAATCCCCGCTGGAGTTCAGCCGATCCATTAGCTTCTGATTTGCATCGTCCCCTGCTTTGTTACGAAAACACACCAGATTCAAAGGCACGGGCGCAGCCAGTTCGAATCGTTTGTCGTCGCGGACCCACTGAGCGAACTGCTGGGCCAACTCCACGTGCTGGCGAATGTGGTACCGCAAGCCCTCGATTCCGTAGTGGCGGATCACGAACCAGAGCTTCAGCGAGCGAAATCGACGGCCGAGTGGAACCTGCCAATCGCGATAATCAAATACCGCACCGGATTCGGTCGCCTGATTCCGCAAATACTCGGGCAGAACACTGAGCGTTTTAATAAGCGCTTTGCGATCGGCAACGTAAAAACAGTCACAATCAAAGTTCGTGAACATCCATTTATGGGGGTTGAAGCAGTAGCTGTCGGCAAACTCCGTTCCTTCATGAATGCGACGAAATTCAGGACAGAGAGCGGCGGTTCCTGACATCGCGGCATCAACATGCAGCCAGAGATTCTGCTCGCGGCAAATAGGGCCAATCTTCGCTAGCGGATCAATTGCGTTTGAAGACGTTGTACCTATCGTGGCGCAAACAAAAAAAGGTGTTAACCCAGCAGTTCGGTCTCGTTGAATTTGGTCCGACAGTGCGTCGGGACTCATCGCAAAATTTGGGTCCACGCTGATTAGCCGCAAATTCTCCCTGCCTATACCCGTAATCCGAACATTCTTTTCAATCGAGGAGTGAGCTTGAGATGAAGTGTAGGCGACCAGCTTGCCGTCGCATCCTCGGCGATTGCTGCTGAAGTTCGTGGCTTTCTCCCGTGCGGCCAACAGAGCGCAGAGCGTGGCGCTCGAAGCTGTGTCCTGAATCACACCACCCCCGGCTTTGGTTGAAAGAAATTTATCTGGCAGATCGAGCATTGAGACGAGCCAGTCGAGAACATGGGTCTCGAGCTCCGTGCAAGCTGGGCTGGTCGCCCAGAGCATGCCTTGCACTCCCAATCCGGAAGAAAGAATATCTCCGAGGAGCGAAGCACCCGAAGTGTTGGAGGGAAAAAATGCAAAAAAGTTCGGTGATTGCCAGTGCGTGATCCCAGGGAGGACGAGCTTCGCGACATCCTCCAAAATCGTCTCGAAAGCCTCGCCATTCGACGGAGGATTCGCCGGAAGCGAAGCCCGAATAGCGCCCGGCCTGGCGCGAGACAGAACGGGATAAGATTCAACGCTCTTGTAGTAATCCGCGATCCAGTCAATGACGTTATGACCATGACTGCGAAATTGCTCCGGAGTCATGTGAAAACTTTTTTCGTCAGCCAAGCAGTCCTCGAAACTCGGGTTTGTAAATGGTCGTCATCTCAGTTGTCCGTAGTAAATGTGGGTATCATAGTCGAAAGAAATCCGGCCGCTCACTTCGTGCTCGTCGAAAATCCTGCGTAGCTCGCGCAGCATGGGTTCATGTTGCTCTTCCCCATGCTGAGGCGCGTAGGAAGAAGATAGTAGCCTCCCTTCAAGCCCCGCATAGTCAAATGTTTGGCTATATTCAAATTCTCGGGTCTGGAAAGATGAATGCTCGAAGAAAGCTTCGATTGCCAGGGTCATGCCACGCTGCCGCACTTCTTCATAGTCGCTCCCGTAGGTGCGTAGCAGTTCTTCGTATCGGCGCTGAAACGGAGTCGAGTCCATGCGGCGATCATTCCAAAGAAGAACCGTCCATCCTCCGGGTTTTAGAATGCGCAAGAATTCGCGCGGTGCTTTTTCGGGATCGAACCAATGCGCCGCCTGCGCAACGGTGATGATATCAATACTCTTGTCGGGAAGGCTGGTCGCTTCAGCAGTCCCTGGCATACTGGTGAATCGCGGATACTGAGCCAGAAATTCTTCTCCAGCACGACGCATATCGGGGTTCGGTTCCACGCCGATCACCCGATTACCACCCTCAAGAAGCAACCGGGCGAAGATTCCCGTACCGAAAGCTATATCCGCAACGGCGGAATCGGCAGTCAATCCACATCTGCTTTGCAAGAGCTGAACAATTTCCGGCGGATATCCGGGCCGGTAACGGATGTAGTTTTCTACGCGGGAAGAGAATCGCTGGGTTCCATCCTTAATGGGCATAAGACGAGTTTATCGCGGCGAGGTCTCTTAAGCAGAGGGCGCTTGCGGTCCCCGGGTACGATGACCGCGCGCGGACGGTCTCTTCCCCTTTTCCCTTCGCTAAAATCATATTCATTTGCTCTAATTGACCGAATGCCTTGGCTCTTGGGCACATTCGTGATAAGTTCGGCCTTTGCAGCAAGATGCCCTTTCTCTTCAAACGCGACAACTCTCTTTCCTCGGCGATGGTTCAGCCCGTACAGGCAAGAATTCCCGACTTGAAGGACGCATTGTTCGGAGCCTTCTATTACGGGCAGAGAAGAGCGGGAGATTTCTATGATTTCGTCGCCATAAATAATGGACGCGTCTTATTCGCCCTCCTCGACGTCGCAGGGCCGTTGGCACAGAATCGCGCGGTCGTCTGCGCGGCGCAAAGCACCTTCCGGGCGGATGGCTCAGAGTTATTCGCCGGCAATGACATCAACGAAGCCGAGGCAATGATCGAGTTATGCATCCGGCTCAATCGAAGTATTCTTGACGCGGAAGGCGGGCTGCGATCCTGCCCTGCATTCATCGGTTGCTACAACGAAGACACTGGCATCATTTGCTACGCCAATGCAGGACACACGGCCGGGCTGGTCCGCGACGGAAACGGGGTTACGGGACTTCCTGCGACCGGTCTTCCGCTGGGACTGTTTTCTCATGCCCCCAGCGATGCTTGCGTAGTGGCTTTAGAGCCTGGGTCCGCCATGCTTCTGGTTTCGCGGGGCGTCGTGGAAGGCAAACATAAAGGTGAAGAATTCGGATTGGACCGTGTCAAAGAAGCCTTTAAGCAAACGGCCGCTGAAAGCCCGAAAGAGCTCTGCCTGACTGTCCTGAATGCATTGCGTCAATTCATGAATACGCCGCCGACGCACGATGATGTTACGGCCCTGGCATTGGTTCGCGGGCCGCAATCCTCCATCATCACATAACGCTGTGGGGCATGGCCGAGATGGTGAGTTCAGAGTTACAATTTAGAAAAGCCTTCATCATCCGAAATTGCGGCATCATCAATTTCTATGCGAAAAATAATTTACATCTTGCTTGTTGTCTTTCTTGGCACCGCTCTATCCGCTGACACCGTTGTTGAAGAGATCGTGGCGCGTGTGAACAACCAGATTATTACAAGCTCTGAATATCAGCGGAACCTGGACGATCTGAAACAGGAAGTGGAGCAACAGGATCCATCCAATGCCGATAAGTTAATCAAAGAGGGCGAAAAGGATGTTCTTAGGGGCCTGATTGATCAACAGTTGCTGCTCGAAAAAGGCAAAGATCTTGGCATTACCGCCGACACCGAGCTTATTAAAAAATTGGATGACATGCGCAAGCAGATGAAGCTCGATAGCATGGAAGCGCTGGAAAAGGCGGCACAGGCCCAGGGAGTTTCTTTCGAGGACTTCAAACAGAATATACGAAACCAGCTAATCACCCAGCAGGTAATCAGCCAGGAAGTCGGCCGCCGGCTAACCATCACCAAGGACGAAGAACAGGAATTCTACGACAAACACAAGAGCGAACTAGCACAGCCGGAGCAAGTGAAGTTGAGCGAAATTCTCGTTTCTACGGACAAGGGACCCAGCGACGAGCAGGTTAGGCTCGCCGCGGCGAAAGCCAAAGCAGACGATCTTCTGACTCAGATCCGCAAAGGAGCGAATTTCGACGATGTTGCCAAGAAGAGCTCGGATGGCCCGACGGCGGCGCAGGGTGGCGACCTCGGGTATTTCAAGCGTGGCACCCTGGCGAAACAACTCGAAGACATAACCTTCGGGTTGAAGGCGGGGAGTGTTTCCGACGTCATTCGTACTAAGCAGGGTTTCGTCATCTTAAAGGTGACCGATCATCAGGACGCTGGAATTCCCCCGATGAATGACATTGAACCAAGAATTCAAGATGCTCTTTACATGCAGAAGCTGCAACCTGCGCTGCGAGATTACCTTAAGAAATTGCGCGAGGACGCTTACATTGACATCAAGTCCGGATACGTAGATACAGGGGCGAGCCCTAACGAGACCAAACCAATTGAGACCAATTCGAAAGTGCTGACCGCAAAACAACTCAAAAAGAAGAAAAAGTTTGGTCTGTTTTAGTTTAAGCTGGGCCTGTTCGGGACTTGATTCCGTGTAGCGGATCCCCTACAGAAGCTTTCAGCTCGGCAAGACTCCATGAAGGAATTCTTCTTATCCGATTGTTGCGATCACGAAAACAAAGTGATCACGTCCAGCTTCGTCGTCGTCACCAAACAAGTAAAGCCCAAAAAGACCGGCGAGCCTTATCTCGCGCTCACGCTGGGTGACCGTTGCGGCCAAATCGAAGCCAAGATGTGGGACAACGTTGAGGAGGTTCTCGACGCCTTCGAGCAGGATGATTTCCTAAAAATTAAGGGGCTGGTCAATAAATATAAGAATCGCTTTCAGATCACAATTCATAAGCTCCGACGCATGGGCGAGTCGGAAGTAGATTTTTCCGATTATCTTCCAAAGACCACGAAGGACATCGGCGAATTGTGGCGAACATTGGCCGATTTTGTCGCCAGTTTTCAGGACCCCAATCTGAAGGCGCTGGTGGAATCCTTCATGGCCGACCCGGAAATTGCGGAAGCGTATCGAAATGCTCCGGCGGCGAAGACTTTGCATCACGCTTATATCGGCGGACTTCTCGACCATGTGGTCTCGCTGTGCCGTTCGTGTGATCTGGTCTGTCGAAATTATCCTCAGGTCAATCGAGATCTACTTCTTACCGGCGCGTTCCTACACGACATCGGCAAAATTCACGAGTTGTCCTACAGCCGAGGTTTTTCCTACACCACGCGCGGCCAGCTACTCGGCCACATGATCATTGAGCTGGAAATGTTGCAGGCGAAGCTGGCCAAGGTTCCTGATTTCCCGCCTGAAATGAAGATTTTGCTGGAGCACCTGATCATCAGTCATCATGGAGAATACGAGTTCGGGTCGCCGAAGCTTCCAATGTTTCCGGAGGCGCTCATGTTGCACTATCTTGATGATCTCGATTCAAAGATGGAGAGCATGCGAGCCCATGAAGAGCGTGACGGCAATTCCGAAAGCGCCTGGACCGGGTACAATCCATCGCTGGGACGTTCGGTGCTAAAAAGCGGTAAGTTTTTGGAAAAGAAAAGCACGAACGCGTCTTCCGGTTCGCCCGCACAGCCTTCTGAATTGCCAATGGATTTAGAGTCGCCTCCCTCGAATACACGGGAAGACGCAGAAATTCCCTCCGCGACGGCTTCCGCATCCACAGAGAAAACCTGAAATCCAGAAAACCTTCTCTCTCCGCTAGGCCTTGTCCGGTCATCCCGACGCCCCGCGCTTTCACCGGCGGCGCGCGGACATCCGCAACTTTCGCCTCCGAAAACAGTACTCTTAGAACTATCCCTTCGCGCGTTCGACCAAGCCGGACAGATCGCCCACACAAGCGGACTGTTAGTGTCCGGCTTTGACATAGAAGATAACTGTTTGGTGTTCTGACACGAAGTTCATCGTTGGAAACATGCGGCACATGGCACTTGATCCGCGTTTCTTCCCTTCCGACGGCTTTGCATATCTCCCATTCTGGGCCACACGATCGAGATTTCTCACATTCCGGTTGCGCGTGACGTAACGCCAGGGTTTCGAATTACAGTCACTTCATCTCACCGAGGTGACGAAGTGGAGCTTTGGATGAACGCCGCCGACTACGCTCGGCTGGATGGGCGAGGACCGCCCGTTCCCCAGACGAGCAGCGGCATGAAATTACCCATTCTCGCTGCCCGCGCGCTTCCAGGTAATCAGGTCGCCGATGGTTGATCCGCTGGTGCTGGCGACTGGCTGTTTGTAAGCTTCCACCTCGACGCGGGAGGCTTCCTCACCGACGGCTTTTATGCTGAGGCCAACCTTCTTTTCTTCCGGAGTCATTTTAATAATCTTGAAATCATGTTCAACGCCGGGCTCAAGCTTGATCGGCTGGCCATTGGCGTCCATTGCTTCGGAATTGTGGCAAAGACCCTCGACACCCTCGGCGATTTCCACAAAAGCTCCGAACGTGGCAACGCGCAGGACCTTGCCGTGCACAACATCTCCAACGTGATGGCCCTGGAAAAATGTCTCCCAGACATCCGGCTGAAGCTGCTTTACTCCCAACGACAGGCGGCGCTTATCTGGCTCGATAGCTAGCACAATGGCTTTCACGCGATCGCCTTTTTTGAGAATTTCCGAGGGATGCTTCACCCGCTTAGTCCAGCTTAAATTGCTGACATGGACGAGCCCGTCAATTCCATCGTCAATTTCAACGAACGCGCCAAAATCGGTTAAGTTGCGGACGCGGCCTTCCACGGTCGCGCCGACGGGATATTTATGGTGCAGTTCATCCCACGGATTCGCCGCGAGTTGCCGCATGCCCAGTGAAATGCGCCGTTCCTGCGGGTTCACGTTGAGGACCACGCAATCCACGTGGTCATCCACACTCACCAGCTTGGAAGGATGCTTCACGCGTTTGGACCACGTCATTTCGCTGACGTGAACCAATCCTTCAATACCCTGCTCGAGTTCAATAAACGCTCCGTAATCAGTCACGCTGATAACCCGCCCACCTACGTGCGCTCCGACCGGGTAGCGGTGTTCAGCGTCCAGCCATGGGTCTGGAGTGAGCTGTTTAAATCCCAGGGAAACACGCTGCTTTTCTTTATCAAACTTCAACACCTTTACTTGAATCTGGTCGCCCACGTTCACCAGGGCGCGAGGATGGGTCAGCCGCCCCCACGACATATCCGTGATATGCAGCAGCCCATCAATTCCACCCAAATCAACGAATGCACCATACTCAGTCAGGTTCTTGACCACGCCAGTGAGAATGCTGCCTTCTTCGAGATGTTCCAGCGTCTTTGACCGCTTATCACTCTGCTCCTCTTCCAGCAACTGCTTTCGCGAGACGACGATATTGCCGCGCTTCTTGTTCAGCTTGACGATGGCAACTTCAAGCTTCTCGCCCTTTGCAGTGTCGAGATTGCGGACAGGCCGGATATCCATCTGAGAACCCGGCAGGAAAGCTCGCGCGCCCATGATGTCAACGGTCAGGCCGCCTTTGATGCGTTCGATCACCGTCGCCTGAATAGGTTTCTTTTCGTTATATGCTTTCTCGATTTCGTCCCAGGCGCGTAACCGCTGTGCCTTCTGGTGAGAAAGGTTGATGTAGCCCTCCTCGGTTTCACCCTTGTCCCGCATGACATTGATTTCGTCGCCCGGCTGGAAGCGTGGCGTGCCATCATGGTCCAGCACTTCGGCGAGAGGAAGCATACCCTCGGACTTCGCGCCAATATCCACTACGACATGAGTGGAGGTGAGCTTAAGGACGGTACCCTTCAGAACATGATCGTCACTGACGGCTTCTGCACTCTCCGTAGTAAAGGTTTCCAGCGCGGAAGCGAAGTCGTCGGAAGTTATGCTGGGCTGTTTGTCATCGTTGGTGGAACCTTGATGGGAGTGTTCGGAGGTTTGATTTGAATCGGAGCCCTCAATCGTGTCCGCGGCATGCTCAGGCATTGTTTCCGTCATGGTTGAAGTTGCCGAATCGTGGTTGTGGGCGTTGGTATCGTCGGGCAAGATTATAGGCCTCTCTGCGGTTTTCTCGCACAGTATGCGGGATGGATACGGGGTTGTTCAGCGGACTGCCGGTGTGAGTCTTAGGTTGTGATGGGCCCGTCCTGGCGGACGGACTTGAACAATCCCAGCGGTCGGACGTTTCAAAACAAACCCGCGTCCCAAGGGAACACTTCGACTATAGCAATCGCTTTGGAACAGTGTCAAACATCAAACTGTAACAATTCCCAACATTCCGAAACTTTGGGTCAGCGGGAATCGGCGCTGGCTCACGGCGTCATCGTCCTTTCCCATCTGGTCCCCTACTTGCTGATGCTGTTGGCGGACGCCTGCGAACCTGTCTCCGATGCTACGCTTCGAGCATTCTTCAAGTGGTCCCGTAACGTGAGAAGAGTTTGTGATGCAAAGTTTTTGACGTCAGGGTCTTTCGCCATCTCGCTTTCGCGGTTGAACTCCGCGACATCCTGTATGTGATCTTTCACCATGTCGTCCATATAAGCGCGATCAAATTGCTTGCCCGAAAGCTTTTCGAGATGTGTTTTGGTCGCCTTATCTTTTGCATTCAAGCCGTTGGGCAGAGCTACGTTCTTGCTGGCAGCGATTTGCTTGAGCTGGTCATTGGCCTTGGTATGGTCATCAACCATTCGCTGGCCAAACTTTTTGACATCGTCAGTGCTTCCCTTTTCGGCTGCCAATTTCCCCAACTCAACTTCAGCCATTCCACCCTCAGCGGCTTTTCGCACGAATGACCGGTCAGCTGCGCTCAACGGAGAAGGCACTGCATTCGTATTGGGAGATGCGCTCCTCGTGTCGGTATGGGTGGTTGGGCTCACCTGTGCTGGCGCACCGACGGCCAGCATCCCGCAGATAAGGAAACCTACTAGAAAAATTCCGTTCTTCATTGTGAAGTCCCTCCTTGCACCCTTGGATGCAGCATCTCCATGAGGGAACGCTTGGAATCGGCCCCCTTCGTGATCCGCCGCAAAGTAGGGTGTATGCCTAGTTGCTGTTTCTTCATTATCTGATAGTTACTTCCAGCGAGCACTATAGTCATCTTGTTACCGGATGTCTCGTAGTTCACTCTAAGAAAAAGGCATGCTGCGGCATGGCTGACACATCCGCCTATGAATGAGCCCAAATTGTCTTCGGCGGGTGCCGACTGGACGAAATTGCTGATGGATCAAGAACTTATTCCTCATCTCGGGACGCTTCTGCAAGCGTATCGAGACGCTCCGCCCGAGAAGCGAGAGGAAATCTTGCTTGAGACCTTAAAAAAGATCAAAAGCAAGGCCGCGAAAGCGAAAGAATCCACCCCTGCGGTGGTTGCGACCGAAGTTCCGGCGAAACCTTCTCAGTCCGAGCCTTCCGCGACCCCACCATTTGAGCCAGAAGTATTTACGCAAACGCGCGGAGAGGATCGCCGCCGCCACGCGCGGATGAAATGTTTTGTAGCTGTCGAATTGCGGGTTGAAGGTTCTCAAACTCCTGTTTGGGGGAACCTCTCCAATTCCAGCCTTGGCGGATGCTTCGTCGAAACGCCGGCCAACATTGCCAGCGGAACAAAATTGGAAATAGGATTGTGGGTTGCGACCGGCAAGATTTGGATTAAAGGCCTCGTCCTTAACGGAATCGTTACGCGTACGAATCCATCCGTCGGAGCTCGCGTAAAATTCGAAGACCTCGCAGGACCAGAACGCGAGACATTACGCCAATTCATGAAATTCGTGGACAACACAACCCAAAGCTACCAGGCCGAGCAGGGATATCTCGCACAGCTAAAACGGTAACTTCCTCAGTAGATTTTTCTTCCTCATTTCGTATCCAATTTCAATCTGGATCATGCGGTAGAAGGCTCGGGGTGCTGAGTCTTAACATTAGGATGTAACGATTCTTTAAATCTCAGCCGGCCTGGCGCACTCCTCCTGAGAACTTGATAAACTTAACTGGATGATCCTTCGCTGAGAATTCCTGCTGGGTGGAGACCGTGTCCTTTGCAGATTGACAAAGGGTAGGACACGACTTCAAGTCGTGCTGTCAACGCGGCTAGATGAACAATCTGCCCGACTGAAAGTCGGGCCTACATTCGGAATTCCGAGCGGCGGCCTTCCTCACATATTAAGGAGATTTTCATGGTCGCGAGCGAGCAAACGTTTCTGACAAGCCAGCAACTAGACACTTTAACAATCAATACGATCCGCACTTTGGCGATGGATGCGGTGCAGAAGGCGAACTCTGGGCATCCTGGCGCTCCCATGGCGCTCGCGCCGGTCGCTTATACTCTTTGGCAAGACTTCTTGCGCTACGATCCGCAAGATCCCCTCTGGCCGAATCGCGATCGTTTTGTTTTGTCGAACGGCCATGCGTCCATGTTGCTCTATGCTTTGCTTCACCTCACCGGCGTGCGGGAGGTGAATTCGAAATACGAAGTTTTGGATGAGCTTGCGGTAAAACTCGAAGACATCGAAAAGTTTCGCCAGATAGACAGCAAATGCCCGGGACATCCCGAATATCACCTGACTTCCGGCGTTGAAACCACGACCGGTCCGCTGGGTCAGGGCGTCGGAAACAGCGTCGGCATGGCGATAGCTGGCAAGTGGCTGGCGCAATATTTCAATCGTCCCGGCTTCGAACTCTTCAATTACAACGTTTATGCCTTCTGCGGAGATGGTGACATGATGGAAGGCATTTCCAGCGAGGCTGCATCCCTCGCGGCGCATCTGAAGCTCTCGAACCTCTGCTGGGTCTATGACAACAATCACATCACCATTGAGGGTGACACCGATCTGGCTTTCAATGAAGATGTGGCGGCGCGATTTGAAGGATATGGTTGGAACGTCACGCACGTTCACGATGCAAACGATCTGAATGCTCTTAGCAAGGCATACAACTTCTTTTTGGATTCAGATAATGGGCCCACGCTAATCATTGTTGACAGCCACATCGCGTTCGGTTCTCCGCATAAACAGGACACCAAGGAAGCGCACGGCGAAGCGCTAGGAGAAGAAGAAGTGCGGCTCACCAAGAAAGTCTATGGATGGCCGGAGAACGCTCATTTCTTAGTCCCTGATGGAGTGCGAGAGAATTTTCAGCAGGGCATCGGCAAGCGCGGGCGTGAACTGCGTCAGGAATGGACGAAGCTCTTTGCAAACTACGGAAAGCAGTATCCTCAATTCGCCGATCATTTGAATCGCATGTTGCGGCGCGAACTTCCCGATGGGTGGGACAAGAATCTGCCCGCGTTTCCAGCCGATGCGAAAGGTCCCGCAACGCGAGAGAGTTCAGGCAAAGTCTTGAATGTGCTGGCGCAAAATATTCCCTGGCTGATCGGCGGCGCGGCCGATTTGTATCCGTCAACCAAAACTCGTTTGACATTCGACGGCGCGGGAGATTTTGAAGCGAATAATTATTCCGGCCGCAATTTGCACTTTGGCATTCGCGAACACGCGATGGGAGCGATCGTAAATGGCATGTCGCTTTCCAAGTTGCGGGCGTACGGATCAACATTCCTAATCTTCAGCGATTACATGCGCGCCCCGATTCGGCTCGCTTCGCTCATGGAAATTCCGGTGATTCACGTTTTCACCCATGATTCGATCGGCCTGGGAGAAGACGGCCCCACCCATCAACCGGTGGAGCAACTGCCTTCGTTGCGTGCTATTCCGGGGCTTCTTGACCTCCGTCCCGGCGATGCGAACGAAGTTGTCGAGGCGTGGAAAGTAATCATGCAGCTTCAGCACAAAGAGGCTCTGTTGATTCTCACGCGCCAGTCGGTGCCTACGCTGGATCGCACGAAGTACGCGTCTGCCGCGGGCGTGGCCAAAGGCGCTTACATTCTTGCGGACGCTCCCGACGGCAAGCCGGAAGTGATTTTGATCGCGTCTGGGAGCGAGCTTTCTCTCTGCGTGAATGCATATGAGCAGCTCAAGACCGAGGGAATTAAAGCTCGCGTCGTCAGCATGCCATCGTGGGAGCTATTTCAGCATCAGAGCGAAGAATATCGGCACAGCGTGTTTCCGGTGCAGGTCAAAGCGAGAGTTGCGGTTGAACAGGCCGCGAAAATGGGATGGGCACAGTATGTCGGCTCGACGGGCAAAGTGATTGGGATGGAAACTTTCGGATCTTCTGCGCCTCTGAAAGACTTACTGACGAAATTTGGATTCACCCCGGAAAAAGTTGTGGAAGCAGCGAAGGAATCAATATCGCTTTCGAAACAATCTAACTAAGCAGATTACAAGCGACGCTAACTTCGAATCATTCAGATTTGTGAGGCTAATATGCAACCGACTGGAGTTCTGGAAGCCGCAAAAGCTACTAATCCCCTTAAAGACCTTCTTAAATTTGGGCAATCCGTTTGGCTGGATTACATTCGGCGAAATCTCATTACTAGCGGCGAGCTAAAACGTCTTGTGGATGAAGACGGCCTTCGCGGAATGACTTCAAACCCGTCTATCTTTGAAAAAGCAATTTCCGCCAGTACCGATTATGCCGATTTACTGAAGTCGCTGAAATCGAGAACGGATCTCGATGCTAAAGGGCGATTTGAGATTCTGGCCATCCGCGACATTCAGGATGCCGCCGACATCCTGCGTCCGGTTTACGACAGCAGCAAACGCCGCGATGGATACGTGAGTCTCGAAGTATCCCCTTATCTCGGGCGCGATACACAAGGAACGATTGCCGAAGCCAGAAGGCTGTGGAAAGAAGTCAATCGCGAAAACGTAATGATCAAAGTGCCGGGAACTACGGAGGGCATTCCGGCGTTCCGGCAGTTAATTGGGGAAGGCATCAACATCAATGTAACGCTTTTATTTTCGCGGGAAGTGTACAAGAAAGTTGCGGAGGCCTATATCGCCGGGCTTGAACAGGCAAGTGCCCGGGGTGCCGACCTCGGCAAGATTGCGAGCGTGGCCAGTTTCTTCATCAGCCGGATTGATAATTCCGTGGATGCAGTCGTTGAGGCGCGAATCAAGGCCTCGAAAGATAGCAGCGAGCAAGAACAGTTAAAGAGCCTGCTGGGCAAAGTAGCGATCGCGAATGCCAAACTAACTTACGAAAGCTATTCGAAAATTTTCAGCGGCGACCGTTGGCAAAAACTAGTGGCAAAGGGTGCGCAGACGCAGCGCCTGTTGTGGGCCAGCACCAGCACCAAGAATCCCAAATACAGCGATGTGCTTTATGTCGAAGAGCTTATCGGCCGCGATACGGTAAACACAATTCCACCTGCGACGTTCGACGCATTCCGCGATCATGGGCATCCGCGAGCAAGCCTGACCGAAAATTTGGACGCTGCGAAGAACGTAATGCAGACAGTGGCCAAGCTCAACATCTCAATGGACGAGATCACCGACAAGCTGACCGATGATGGCGTGCGTCAGTTTGAAGAAGCGTTTGACAAGCTACTCGTGGCCGTGGAAAAGAGTTCCAGGTCCGAGATTACTTCCAAAGTGAGTCAGCAGACTTACAAGTTGCCCGATCCGCTGGCGAAATCAGTAAAAGCCAACATTGATGACTGGCGTGCGGCTGGGAAAGTTCGCCGATTATGGCAGCGCGACGCTTCGCTTTGGACTGGTTCTGACGAAGCTAATTGGCTGGGTTGGCTGGGCGTAGTCGAGGAGCAGATCGCGAACAAAGAGGTTTTGCAAAAACTCGCAGATGAGACCAAACGCGAGCAGTTCACGGATATTCTGCTGCTCGGGATGGGCGGATCGAGTCTGTGTCCCGAGGTGCTGGAAAAGACTTTTGGACATATTGCGGGCTTTCCACAATTACACGTGCTTGATTCGACCGATCCGGCGCAGATCAAAGCCTTTGAACAAAAAATTAACTTGGCAAAGACTCTCTTCGTTGTGTCCAGCAAATCAGGCACAACTCTCGAACCAAACATTTTTAAACAATATTTCTTTGAACGCGCGAAGCAAGTGCTCGGCGCCGAGAAAGCTGGGAGCCATTTCATCGCCGTCACTGACCCTGGCTCGAAGTTGCAACAAGTCGCTGAATCAGATCACTTTTGGAATATATTTCACGGACTTCCCAGCATTGGCGGCCGCTATTCGGCGCTGTCAAACTTTGGCATGGTTCCGGCTGCGGTCATGGGCCTCGACATTCCGAAATTCCTCGATCGCACCCATGAAATGGTCGAAGCGTGCGCCTCTTCGGTTCCGGTGGAAGAGAATCCTGGGGTCGTTCTGGGTGTGGTGTTGGGAACTGCGGCGAAAAATGGCCGTGACAAAGTCACCATCGTCACCTCTCCTGCGATTGCAGACCTCGGGGCATGGCTCGAACAACTGCTCGCTGAGTCCACGGGAAAGCAGGGCAAGGGAATTGTTCCAATTGATCGCGAGGCACTGTCGTCCCCGGAAACTTACGGCAACGATCGCATCTTCGTTTATTTACGACTCAATTCAGGAGTTGACGCAGTGCAAGAAAGTAAGGTCACAGCGCTGGAGAATGCAGGTCAACCCGTCGTGCGGATAATACTGGGCGACGTCTATGATCTCGGCCAGGAATTTTTTCGCTGGGAGATTGCTACGGCAGTTGCGGGTTCTATCATCGGCATCAACGCCTTCAATCAACCTGACGTGGAAGCCAGCAAAAATGTCACTCGCAGCCTAACTTCTGAATACGAAAAGGCAGGTTCTCTGCCCGCTGAGTCTCCTTTTTTCGAGGAGGGGGGAATCAAACTATTCAGCGACAAAAGGAATGCTGACGAACTAACCAAATCCGCAGGCGGCAAATCGCTTATGTCATATCTGCGCGCGCACCTGAACAGAATAGGATCCGGCGACTATTTTGCTTTGCTTGCTTATATAGAGATGAATCCTGAACACGAAGCGCTTCTGCAAGAATTGCGCGAATCTGTGAAAGACAAAAAGCACATCGCGACCTGCCTTGAGTTTGGGCCGCGTTTTCTGCATTCCACGGGTCAAGCTTACAAGGGCGGTCCGAATTCAGGAGTGTTTTTGCAAATCACTTGCGACGACGCTGGTGACTTGCCAGTACCGCAACAGAAATATACTTTTGGCATTGTGAAAGCCGCCCAGGCGCGTGGCGATTTTCAGGTTCTCGTTGAGCGCGGGCGCCGTGCTTTGCGGGTTCATCTAGGCAAAGACCTCAAGTCTGACTTGCAGAAGCTGAAGGCTGCGTTTCAGGAAGCATTGCGCTAATTGTGTCAGATAAAGTTCCGCGGAAAGGATCAAACACATGCGACTAGGGATGGTGGGCCTCGGTAAGATGGGCGCAAACATGGCCCTCCGCCTGATGCGTGGCGGTCACGAAGTTGTAGGCAGCGATCTCAACGCCGATAACGTCAAGCACCTGGCGGGCGAAGGCGCGATTGCCTCCACTTCACTCGATGACTTCGTGAGCAAGCTCGGCAAGCCCCGCATCGCGTGGCTCATGGTTCCCGCCGGCGATCCGACGGAGCAGACCGCACAGGCATTAGCCCAGCGCTTCCAATCCGGCGACATTCTCATAGACGGCGGGAACTCCTATTTCAAAGATGACATCCGCCGCTCAAAGCAGCTAAAAGACAAGGGAATTCATTACGTGGATGTCGGCACCAGCGGCGGCGTATGGGGAATTGATCGCGGATACTGCATGATGATCGGCGGCCCTAAGGAAGTCGTGCAGCAGCTTGATCCCATTTTTAAGACGCTGGCTCCAGGACGCGGTAATATTCCGCGAACTCCTGGACGGGAAAAATTATCTGCAAAGACATCTTGGCACGTCTGAAGATGGGTACATCTATTGTGGTCCATCCGGCGCGGGGCATTTCGTTAAGATGGTGCACAACGGAATCGAATACGGCATAATGCAGGCCTATGCCGAGGGCTTCGACATTTTCAAGAATGCCACCAGCAAGGAAGTTCCCGAAGATCAGCGGTATGACCTCAACCTTGCGGACATTGCGGAAGTTTGGCGGCGCGGCAGTGTGATAAGTTCTTGGCTGCTTGACCTAACTGCAATGGCGCTGGTAGAGAATCCAACACTCTCGGAATACACGGGCTTCGTCCACGATTCGGGCGAGGGCCGCTGGACGATCGAAGCGGCTATCGCAGAGGCGGTCCCCGTGGATGTGCTTTCAGCCGCGTTGTTCACGCGCTTCCGCTCGCGGCAGGAACACACCTTTGCGGAAAAAATTCTCTCCGCCATGCGGCAAAAATTTGGCGGACACATCGAACAATCGGCCGCCAAAAAATCAGCCTGATTTTTCACTCATAAACGAGGGGTCGAATTCATGGCTCAAACAGAGGTGATGCCAGTTCAAGAGCAGCGTATCGGAAGGCCGAGCGATCCCTGCGTGATGGTCATCTTCGGAGGTGCTGGCGACTTAACCCGCCGCAAGCTGATCCCCGCGCTTTACAACCTTGCCAAAGCCCACCTGCTTTCGCAAAACTTCGCAATCGTTGGCATTGCCCACACTCAAATGTCAACAGAGGACTTCCGGAAGCGGCTTGCGGACGGTATTAAAGAATATGCCGATGGAGACCTCGATCCCAAGCTCTGGCAGTGGTTCGAGGAACGGATTTACTATGTGACCGCCGAATTTGACGACAAACAAATGTATGTTCAGCTCGGCCAGCTTCTGGAAAAGATTGACCGAGACCATGCCACTCAGGAAAATTATTTTTTCTATTTAGCTACGGCCCCGGATTTCTTTGGCCCCATCGTGCAACAGTTGTCCGCAACAGGGTTAATGGATGAAAAGAGCGGTCAGCAATGGCGGCGAGTGATAATCGAAAAGCCTTTTGGACACGACCTGGATTCGGCGCGGGCACTGAACAAACAGCTTTTGCAGGTCGCCAGCGAAAAGCAGATTTACCGTATTGATCACTACCTCGGAAAGGAAACGGTACAGAATATTTTAGCGTTTCGGTTTGCCAATGGAATCTTCGAGCCCATCTGGAACCGGCGCTACATTGATCACGTGCAGATTTCCGTGGCTGAAACCGTTGGCATGGAGCAGCGTGGCAGCTACTACGACCAAGCCGGGGCATTGCGCGATATGGTGCCAAACCACATCATGCAACTCATTAGTCTGACGGCGATGGAGCCTCCGGTGTCGTTCCAGGCGGATGCGGTCCGCGATGAGCAAGCGAAAATTCTCCACGCTATTCAACCCCTAAGCTCCGAAGAAGTACTCAGCAAAACCGTGCGCGGTCAGTATGGCGACGGTGAAATTGACGGTCACCGCGTTCCCGGATATCGCCACGAAGGCGATGTGCCGGTTGATTCCCGGACTGAGACTTTCGTCACCATGAAGGTGATGATTGACAATTGGCGATGGGCCGACGTTCCTTTCTATTTGCGCACCGGCAAGCGCATGGCTGCCAGGCATACTCACATCGTTATTCAATTCCGCCGCGCACCGTTCATGTTATTCCGCGATACCCCGGTCGAAAATTTGATGCCCAATCAACTTGTGCTGCACATTCAGCCGGAAGAAGGAATCTCCTTGCGGTTCGCCGCCAAGGTGCCCGGGCCAACCATGCGTTTGGGCGCAGTGGATATGAACTTTGAATACGCCGATTATTTTGGCAAACAACCCAGCACTGGATATGAGCGGTTGCTTCACGATTGCATGATCGGCGATCAAACCCTGTTTCAACGCGCCGATATGGTCGAAGCCGGATGGTGTGTTGTCAGCCCCATGCTCGATGTGTGGAAGGCGTTGCCTCCGAGATATTTCCCAAATTACGCGGCTGGCACGTGGGGGCCCAAAGAAGCCGATGATTTGCTGGAACGGGATAACCGGCACTGGAGGAACTTCGAAAAATGATCCTCGCCGGAGACATCGGAGGCACCAATGCACGGCTGGCGTTCTTCGATGTCGAGGACGGGCGCTTCCGCCTGGTTTCAGCCACGATTTTTCCCAGCCGCGAATATTCCGGCCTCGATCAGATTGTTTCCGAATTCATTCAAACGTCCGACGTTCGTCCCGATCGAGCCTGCTTCGGGATCGCCGGGCCGGTTCGCAATGGCCGCGTCGAAACTTCAAACCTTCCCTGGATCGTCGAAGGTGAGCGTCTTGCCAATGAACTGCAACTTGAGAAAGTTTTGCTTATCAACGATCTCGAGGCAAATGCCTGGGGAATCGTGGACCTTGATCTAGAGGATGCGGTTGCCCTTAATCAGGTGAAGGGAAATCCGCAAGGAAATCAGGCGGTGATCGCCGCTGGAACTGGCTTGGGCGAAGCCGGAATGTATTGGGACGGGACCCAGCATCAGGTTTTTGCCAGCGAGGGCGGCCATGCTGATTTCGCGCCCCGTAACGAGCTTGAAGTGGAACTGTTTCGATATCTGAACACCCAATACGGGCATGTAAGCTATGAGCGGATTCTATCCGGCCCCGGCCTGGTAAATGTTTTCCATTTCCTGCGCGATACAGGCCGCGGCACGGAACCGAAATGGCTTACTGAAGAAATGTTGCATTCCGATCCTGCCGCCGCTATTTCGCAAGCTGCGATGGACGGCAGGTGCGCCCTGTGCGAACAGGCCGTTGATACGTTTGTCTCGGTTTATGCGGCTGAGGCTGGTAACCTTGCGCTCAAGATAATGGCAACTGGAGGGATATACCTGGGCGGCGGCATCGCTCCGAAAATGCTGCCAAAAATGTCAGGGCCATTATTCATGCATGCGTTTGCGGCTAAGGGAAGAATGCAGCCTTTGCTCGAAGCCATCCCGGTAAAGGTAATTACGAACGACAAAGTAGCTTTGCTCGGCGCGGCTCGCTGTGCTTTGGTGAAAGCTGAGCCCTGAGGAACCTCCCGTCATGCCTTCCAGTTCGGAAATTCGAATTCTAGAAAACCCGGCAGAATTGTTCCGCGTGGCAGCTGCTGAATTTTCTCAACTTGCCAATGAAGCCGTGCGCGCGCGCGGACGTTTTTGTGTCGCACTATCGGGCGGCTCGACTCCTAAAGGCTTGTATGCTCTTCTTGCGACCGGCGTCGTCCCCGTGCCGTGGAGCAACGTTTGCTTCTTTTTTGGAGATGAGCGCCACGTCCCTCCTGATGATCCCGAAAGCAATTACCGCATGGCGAATGAGGCGCTGCTGTCGAAGATTCCCGTCCTACCTGAGAACGTTTTTCGAATCCTCGGAGAAGAAAAGGATGCGCAGATCGCTGCGAAGAAATATGAAGAAACTCTGGTCAATTTTTTTGATTTGAAAACAGGGGATTTTCCTCGCTTCGATTTAATTCTGTTGGGCATTGGGCCTGATGGACACACCGCTTCCCTTTTTCCTGGCAGTCCCGCTCTTCAGGAAAAACACCGTCTGGTCGTGGCGAATTGGGCAGAGCAATTCCACACACATCGCATTACTCTCACCTTGCCAGTCCTGAATAATGCAGTCGTAGTCGTCTTCCTCGTGGGCGGACAGGAAAAGTCAGGCGTACTTCACCAGGTCCTTGAAGGGCCCGAAGGCCAATTTCCCTCACAGCTAGTTCGTCCAGCCGATGGAAAAATAATTTGGTTATTAGACCGGGCCGCGGCGCGTGAGCTCAGCTCTGCCAATCGAAGCTAATGGTTTCTTCATCAACAACGCTTAGAAAACCGGTACGAGCGTATTTTTGGTCAGAAACATTTTGCGGTCCAAAGTACGCAGCGTATCTTCAAAATCGCTGCCAATCGCGTAAGCCGCGAAAGCCCATCGAAAAGACATTTCGTACGGCTTGCTGTTGTTGAGATTCCACTGCTCGACCGATCTTACCAACCGCTGCAAAGGTGGCTCGCATTGCGATTCGCTCGTGTCTGGCATGGCAACCAGAAATTCGTGCCCATCCTGTCGAAAAACCGTGTCGCCGCCGCGGAAGACAGCCTTCAATAACTTGCCAAAGTCAGCTAGCAAAGCATTGCCTTCGGTATCGCCGAACTTCGCGTTCATTTCGTTAAAGCCGCTGATATCAATTTTCATGAACGTGAGATTTCCGCCCATTCTATTGGAGCGTGCGACCTCTTTCGGAATTAATTGGTTCATGCCGCGCCGGTTCAATAACTGCGTCACTGGATCCACCAGAGATAGACTTTCCAACCGTTCATTGACAACCAGTTCGCTGATAAGCGCCTGTCGGGTAGCATTCAATGAAGATTTCTGGATAAGCAGGTAAATGTTAAAAAGCAAGATCAGCGAGATTAGCCCAAAGAGTACCTGTGGCAAATAGAGTTGCTGCATCTTCAAATTCCGAGGCGCCCACATAATGTTCGGCGTAACAAAGGCCAGCACCGCGGCCGTAACAACCACTAGAGCCAAAACCCCTATGGACCAGTATTGAAGGTCGCGCGCGGACAGGTGATGAAGCTGCCCTTGCATTTGTTCTGTGCGAGTCAGGATTGGATGTTGGACTTTCTTGGGGCCTGAGGCCTTCGCCATTTTCACTCCTGTTTCCGAAGCGACCGGGAAGATTCGTCTACCTTAACTGTTATATGTGAGTTTCTATTGCGGAGTGGGCCAGGTGGGACGGAAATCAATGGAAGTCAGCACATTAGTAATCCCAGAACGGGAATGGTCTTAGCACCGAAACTAGGTTAGCGTTCGCCCAAGCTCAGGCTATGGTGTCCCGCCAGTTTCCAATTTCCCGCATCTGGCTTTGGGTCTGTTCGAAAAGTCTAACCCGGTGGCGCGAATGCTCGAATTCATGGATATCTGCCCAAACCTCGGCTCGCCAAGGTTCATCGTGGACCGAAGAAACTCCGCATGTCGCACAACGAGTGTGCAGCCTTCGGACAGTCGCGATTGGCGCTGGAACCAACTGCAACTCGATAAAAACACATCTTACTTCCTGAATTTCGTCCTTGTCGGAAAGAACGTGTTCGTAACGCAGCAGGTAACCGAAACCCAGCCGGGTTGCTTCTGTCTCCGCCTCGGAGCGCCCGTGAAAAGGACCGAACTCTGCCCGCAATTGTTCAGTCGAATCGCATGCCATCCAGAATGTCTCGATATACGCCATTTTTTCCGTCCTAAGAAGACCCAAGTAATACAGGTGGTCCGGGAATAAGTTTTTGACCTGGGGCATGGTCTCGCTTTCTAAGGGTGCAATCGTAAGGCCGGAACTGATCCGTTAACCCCTTTAATGACTGCTATCGTTTGTGGCGTACCTCGCGGCTTTTCGCGCGCCGCTGCAAGCGTTTGCAACGTTTCCCCACGAAAGTGCCTACATTTTGCCCTAAAGGTGGCTTGACGTCATCCAAAGCTGCATTAGAATCCGTATTGTCCCCAGCCTTTGGGGTCTCATGCAATGGGTAACCGTCGAGAGCCCCGCGTCGAGAAAAATCTTCAAGTGCGAATCTTCGGAACCGACGCCGATGGACGAATTTTCTCCGAGAAGGTACCCACCGTAAGCCTTAGCCGGAGTGGAGTATCGGTGAGCGGCGTAAAAGCCAAACTCAGGCTTGACGAAATAGTCGGCATAAGCCATGGCCACAGTAAGAGTCAGTTTCGGATCAAGTGGATTGGCCAAGCGGGAAGTCCAACAGACGGCCATGTTGGATTGCTCAACGTCAACTCAGAAAGACCCTTTTGGGATTTTCCCTTGCCAGCTCCGCTTCCCGATACCTTCCAACAGGGCGCTCTGGAACGCCGCAAGCACGCGCGAGTGAGATGCGCGACTTCCGTGGAACTCCATCCCGAAGGGTCCGCGCTTATATGGGGAAAAGCGTCAGACCTTAGTCTGGGAGGTTGCTACATCGAAATGGCCATACCTCTCCCCCCTGGATCCAAATTGAAGGTAGGGATTTGGGTAAACGAGAAGAAATTGTGGGCTGTCGGGAAGGTAACCAACAGCACGCCAGGTTTCGGTTTCGGAATCCAGTTTACCGAGATCCCCGAGAAAGACGCACAATTACTCACGGACTTTCTAAAAACCATTAAGGACGGATAGCGCGACATTCCTCGCGGAAAAACTTGTAGGGAGACGCCCCGACGGTCCGGCTAAAGCCTCGCTGTCGTATGCTGCGGCCATCCGTGATTCCACGAGATTCCGTCTACTGTGCTGAGGTCCCTTCCTTCCATTTTGCACCGCCGTGGGGCGCAACGTAGAGCGCGAGCTCCAGTCGGCTCCAGACACCGAGCTTATCGAACGTGTCACGCAAATAATTCTTGATGACCTGTTCGGAAGTGCCCACAATGGTGGCGATTTCGCGATTGGTCAATCCCTCCCAGACCAACCGGGAGACTCGAATCTCTCAGGCTGTTAAGAGTTCATTAGGTTGCATAATCGCTTTGCTCCCTCTGGCTGGAACATGGCAGTGGCCAGTCTGACTCGCTTGCGGCCATTTCGTATATCAGCTCGCAAAAAGAGTGTTCGCAGATGCTGCTTCACAGTGCGGGTACTGATGTTTAGCTGCGAACCAATTTCCTTATTGCTGCATCCTTGAACGAGCAGCTTCAATACCTGTTCATCGCGTTTTGTGGTCTTGATCCTATTGAGGCTGACCATATTTATGTGCTCCCAAAGTGCTTCCCTAAAAAATGTTCTGCTATTGTGGTTTGCAATTGTTTCGCCAAACGTTCGCCGGGAGGTGTCGGACACCCCTCAACGAAAGCCCTTTTATTCGCTTCTTTTAATCGAAGGAACTCTTTTTGCGACGGCGAATCCCGTGACCCCGTTCGAGATGCTATATCCGTTGTGGGAATGGTTTCCCGAAATGGCGAGTCGGAAGACTCCACTCGGAAAGTGGCTATCTTGCAGGCCGGAATCTTTCGATTAGTAAGATTCGTCCGAAATGATGAACTGTCAGCGGGCTCGCCGCGTTTCAGTTACCTTATAGGTTCGCAAATCGTGCGCATACGAGGACCTCGCGATGTACATGTCTCTTCTAATTTCACGCCGCCGAATGGCAGGATTGGGCTCGCTGCTTTTGAGTTTGACTTTCGCGGCGACGGCTCAGACTTCCAACATAGTTACTGCGCAAGACAGCGTCCCGACAACCGCCCCCTTAACCTTGACCCTCCAGGACGCATTGCAACGCGCCAAGAAGAATAATCCTGAATATCGGCTGGCGTTGACCGATTACCAATCTTCCAGAGAAGACGTTGTTCAAAGCCGGTCGGCGCTGCTGCCAAACGTGAACTACAACGCGGCATTTGCCTATACGCAGGGGGGAGGCGTCCTAGGGGTCGGCCGATTTGTCGCCAATAATGGAGTGCACGAATACATCAGCCAAGGCGACGTGCATCAGGGGATATCTCTCGGCGCGATTGCCGATTACCGGCGCACTATTGCGTTGGAAGCATTGACGCGGGCCCGCGCCGAGATCGCGGCTCGCGGCTTGGTTGTCACCGTAACCCAGACGTACTACGGGTTTGTGACCGCGCAGCGGAAATTTGCCGACGAACAAGGCGCCGCCACTCAGGCGCAGGCATTCTTTGGAATAACCCAGAAGCTCGAAAATGGAGGCGAAGTCGCCCACTCCGACGTGATTAAGGCTCAAATTCAAATGGAGCAAGTTCAGCGCGATCTGCGGGAAGCCGAGTTGGGCATGAATCGGACCCGGCTGGAGTTGGCGATACTAGTCTTTCCGGATTTCAACGAAAACTTCGCCGTCGTGGATGACTTGCAGACACCGGAGCCGCTGCCGTCGTTTCCTGAAATTCAGATTGCAGCCGCAAAGAAAAATCCTGAGCTTCGCGCTGCCATCGCCAACCTACAGGCAGCCAAACAGGAGGTTGCAACCGCGTGGAACGGAATTCTGCCATCGCTGAGCTTGGACTATTTTTACGGAATTGACGCGAACCAGTTTGCCGTGCGAACACATGAAACCAACAGTCTTGGGACACGTGATATCCATAATCTCGGATATGCGGCGACGGCAACGCTGCAACTACCAGTCTGGAATTGGGGAGCGAGCCGTGCCAGGTTAAAGCAAGCCAGCCTCGTTCGCGTTCAAGCCAACGTGGAGCTTACCTTTGCGCAGCGGCGACTTCTCGCGAATATGCGTATCCTGTATAGCGAGGCGCAGGCAGCAGGTGCCGAACTCGACTCTTTGAACCGGTCAGCCGAGCTTGCTTCTGACAGTTTGCGCCTGACAGGATTGCGTTATCAGGCAGGGGAGGCTTTAGTCCTCGAAGTAGTGGACGCGCAGAATACATTGACGCAGGCTCTCAACGCGCTCAACGACGGTCAGGTGAGATTTAGAGTTGCGATGGCAAGCCTTCAGACACTCACGGGAACTTTATAGTCGAATGATGAGAACGCACGCGCGTCCCCGATCCGATCGCATCTTCGGCAAGGGCTTTCTTTGGTTTATAGTCCCGCTTTGCTACCTCTTAGCTCTGGGCCTTTCCGGCTGTTCAAGTGCGCCGGCAGAAAAGGAACCCGTTGTCCCGGTGCTGGCTACCTCGGTCGAGAAGGTTACGATCAATCAGACCTCCACGGTGGAAGCGGTTCTTTTCCCCTTGCAGCAGTCTGCGATCGTTCCAAAGATCAGCGCGCCAGTGAAAGAGTTTTACGTAACCCGGGGAGTTCACGTTCACCGCGGCCAGCTATTAGCGACTCTGGAAAACAGAGATCTTGCCGCGGCGGCGCAAGATAATAAGGGGGCTTACGATCAGGCGCAGGCTGCGTATCGAACCACCACCGCCGCCGACTTGCCGCAGACTATCCAAAAGGCGCAACTCGATGTGAATGCCGCCAAAGCGTTGCTGGACGCCCAGCAGAAGGTTTACGACAGCCGCCAAGAATTGTTCAAGCAAGGCGCGATGCCACGAAAGGATCTCGATCAATCCAGGGTGGATCTTACTTCAGCTCGCAATCAATACGAGATTGCACAGAATCATCTTCAATCATTGATGGCTATTGGCGAGAAACAAACTTTAAAATCAGCGGCCGGACAACTTGAATCGGCGAAAGGCAAATACGCGGGCGCTGAAGCGCAACTCAGCTACTCCGAAATTCGCAGTCCAATAGGCGGAGTAGTTGCAGATCGCCCGCTCTATCCCGGGGAAATGGCGACCGCCGGAACTCCGGTGTTGACCGTGATGGATGTGTCTCAGGTCATCGCCCGCGCACACATCCCGCAGCAGGATGCGGCTCTTCTTAAGATTGGCGATAAAGCGACCATTACCGCCCCGGGACTTGACCAGCCGGTGGAAGGCAAAGTTACGGTGATAAGTCCAGCCCTCGACCCCAATAGTACAACCGTCGAAGTTTGGATACAGGCCAGGAATCCCAAAGAGGTTTTGAGACCGGGATCCAGCGTCCAGGTATCCATGCTGGTAAAGACCATTCCAAACGCTTTAGTTATTCCGGCGTCAAGCCTGCTGACCGCACAGGACGGGACGACTTCAGTAATGCAAATCGGCAATGACGGCCGGGCTCATCAAAAAACAGTGCGCGTTGGCATCAGGCAGGGCAATCAGGCTCAAATCGTGGATGGCCTGCAAGCAGGAGACCGCGTTGTCTCCGAAGGCGCCTACGGACTCCCCGATAACAGCAAAATTGAAATCCAACAGCCGGGCCAGTCTGGCAAATCGTTCCCTGAGCCTGCTAAAAAATCTCGAGATTCCCATGACAAGTAATCGTCTAGAAACTTCGACTTCGGGTAGAAATACTCTGTCATCCCGACCGGAGCGACGCGGAGTTGAGGGACCTGCTTTTCCAGCGTTTCGTATAGCTGGATCGTTTTCGCCACAGAGCGGGACTGCCCGAGGAATTGAACGGTGACACGGCCTGAACCCTCCTACTGGTTTGTACGCCACTCCAAGTCTGTAATATTTCTCATTATCACCGTCGCTCTTCTCGGCGGATATCTAGCCTTCACGATCCCGGTATCGGTTTTTCCGACTACCAATTTTCCCCGCGTTCTGATCGCTGTTGACAATGGAGTCATGCCAATTGACCAGATGATGGTGACCATCACCCGTCCCATCGAGGAAGCCGTAAATAGTGTTCCAGGCCTGTTGAACGTTCGTTCCATCACCAGCCGGGGCTCCGCAGAAATTGATTTGTACTTTGATTGGAACATTGACATGTTCCAAACATTGCAATACGTGAATGCCGAAATCTCTCGCGTTCAGCCCGACCTGCCGAGCACGGCGACGGTAGTTGCAAATCGGCTGACCTTTGCCAGCTTTCCAATCCTCGGCTACAGCCTTACGTCGGACACGGTCCCCCAAACGCAACTCTGGGAAATGGCAACGTATGACTTAAAGCCTCGTTTGAACCGCCTCGATGGGGTCTCGACGGTCATCATTCAAGGAGGACAAGAACCGGAATTTCATATCACCCCCGATCCTTCGAAATTATTGACCGCGAATGTCACCGTTACCGACATTCTGGATACGATGCGGCGGACCAACCTGATTGATTCGCCCGGATTATTTGAACGCAATCATCAACTGGTGCTGGGCCTCATCAGCGGGCAGGTTCGAACTCCCGAAGAAATTGCCGATACGGTCATCAAGGCAACGCCCGCCGGCGTTCCCATTCGCATTCGTGATGTTGCTACCGTTGAAGCTGCCGTGAAACCCGTTTACACGATCGTGACGGCCGGAGGCAAGCCCGCATTGTTGCTTAACATCAACCGGCAGCCCGAGAGCAACACTATGCAGGTTGCCAATGAAGTGCATGCTGAGATGGCGAGCATTCAGAAATCCCTTCCGCCCGGCGTTGAGGTGCGTCCATTCTACGACCAGTCCATCATTGTAAGTGACTCGATCAAAAGCGTGCGCGATGCGATTTTGCTCGGCGTAATTCTGGCGTCAATCATACTTGTGGTTTTTCTGCGGGACTGGGGCACTTCGGTCGTGGCTGGTCTGGTCATACCCGTCACTATTCTTTTCACCTGTGTCGCGCTGAAGCTCTTGAATCAGAGCTTCAATCTGATGACACTCGGCGGACTCGCAGCGGCCGTGGGCTTGGTCATTGACGACGCAATTGTGGTCGTCGAAAATATCGTGCTGCATCGCAGTGCTGGTCAAGGCCGCCTGCAAGCTATTCACAGCGCGCTACAAGAGATCACAATTCCGCTGATCGGATCCACTGTTACTCCCGTGGTTGTGTTTCTACCATTGATCTCAATCACGGGCGTCACCGGAACGTTTTTCCGCGCGCTCGCGGTCACTATGTCCGTTGCGCTGTTTTCATCCCTGGCCCTCGCGTTGACATGGACGCCAAATCTCAGCCAATACTTCATAGGAAGGAAAAACAAATCGGACCCGGAACCTTCCGCCCCCGAATCCGACGATGAATCAATGGACAAGTTGCTGAAAGCGGAAGACGCTTCCCTCAGTGGCTTCTTTTTGAAGATCGTCAACTTCCATCAACGACAGTTGCGCCGCGCGGTCGCGAGGCCGATCTGGTTGATCGCCCTAAGCGTTGTCTTGATTGCAGCGTCCATAATCTGTTACCGGTTCTCCGGCTCAGATCTATTGCCTGCGATGGACGAAGGTGGATTCGTCATTGACTACATCATGCCTGCCGGAAGTTCTCTGGAGGAAACCAATCGCGTCATCACCCAGGTTGAACAAATTCTCCATAAAATCCCCGAAGTCGAAAGCACGTCCCGCCGTACCGGCCTCCAGCTCGGGCTCGCATCCGTAACCGAAGCCAACACCGGCGACATTTCCGTAAAGCTTAAACAGAAGCGTAGCCGAGGCATAGACGAGATTATGGAGGAGGCCCGGGTAAAAATCACAAATCAGCAACCGGCTTTGGACATCGAGTTCACACAGGTCTTGCAGGACATGATCGGAGATCTGACCAGCGCCCCGGAGCCGGTTCAGATCAAATTATTTTCCCAGGACCCTGCGCTGCTGGAACAGTGGGCACCGAAGGTGGCCGACGTAGTTCGCAAGGTCCCGGGAGCCGTTGACGTTCTTAACGGAATCGAGAACACCATCAGCGGCCCTGCTGTGACATTTCAGATTAACCCTAGTGTCGCCGCGCGGGTTGGATTCACGCCGGAAGAGATTGCAGTCGATGTATCAGCGATGTTGTCAGGTGAGCCCGCAACCGCGCCGATCATAAACAATGATCGCATATATACTGTTCGCGTACGCTTTCCCGCCGCAAACCGCGCATCCCTTGAAACGATAAAAGATACCTTGCTCACCAGTTCCACGGGCAAGACTGCAACTCTCGGAGCGCTGGCTTCAATTATCGAGTTGCCGCCGCAAACCGAAATTCTTCGCGAAAACCTACAGCGCAACGTCGCGGTAACGGCCCGGCTGGAAGGAACCGACCTTGGCACTGGAATGAGTTCGGTGATGAAGGCGGTTGCCGCCCTTCACGTGCCTTCCAGCATTCGCATTGTGTATGGCGGCACATATCAGGAGCAGCAGAAGTCATTCCACGATTTAATTTTTGTGTTGATATTGGCTATTTTGCTTGTGTTTATCGTGCTCCTCTTCGAGTTTGGAGGCTTCGCAGCTCCGCTGGCAATTTTGGCGTCCGCGGTTCTATCCACCTCCGGCGTGTTTATCGCTCTGATTGTCACAGGAACAACGTTTAACGTGTCTTCGTTCATGGGCATGATTATGGTCATCGGAATCGTTGCCAAGAATGGAATTCTATTGCTCGACGCCGACGACAGGTTGCGCGCTCATGGGCTTTCCGCGGAAGATGCAATGCTTCAGGCCAGTCGTCGGAGGTTGCGCCCGATCGTGATGACTGCACTTGCCACGGTTGCCGGAATGTTTCCCTTGGCTCTGGCGATCGGTGCCGGATCACAGATGCTTCAGCCGTTGGCCATTGCCGTAATAGGAGGAATTATCGTTTCGATGGTCCTGTCTCTAATAATCACGCCATCAATCCATTACTTCCTGAGCTCGCATGCGCACGACGCTAGAACCAGCGAAAAGCAGCTTTCACCTATGCAGTCTTGATTCTTTGCCTTGACCAGCGTCTGCAAAAAGTGAAAACTTTTTCACACCGCGATTATGCGTTGATTCGCTTTCTTGACAAGGCTCCATCTTGGGCGAGTCCTGTCCGGCCATCTTTCTCAGCGCTTCTCTTCTATGTAAAGCCATTCACAGCACTTAGTCACCGCACGTACGACCTGTTTTAGGTAGTATTCCATTCGTCGCCACTTCCGAAAGTCGGAAGCCGCACGGGCTTTGGGCAGCCAATTGCATTAGAATAGGTACAACTGGGCGTTCTAAAGCCACGGTTGCGGGGCCGATTTGACGCAACAACTTACCAGTTCGCCGCGCACGAGACTTCTGGACGAGGTTTCCTTCCAGGAGTTGCTCGCCGCAGCATACGTTTTGCAACAGCACAACGAGCTTGCAGATAAGCTCTCTCCTACCTCGAGCGAACTACTTTCGGAGATCGTCCGCATTCAAAGATCAATCCGGGGCGGGAACTTGGATCTGGTGGCTACGGCCAAGCTTATTAGCCAGCGAGTTCAAAAATTCACTCAGGCTGATGGCGTGGCGATTGGGATTGTCACCGAGGACGAACTCATCTACCTCGCCGCTATTGGAATGGCTGCTCATGACATTGGGCGTAGAGTACCCAGGGATTCCAGCCTTTCGGCGCAATGCGTCCGCACCAGACTTACCTTCCAATCTCCTCGCACACAAGAAGACCCCAGAATGTTCTCTTCACTCTGCGATCAGACTGACGTGAGGTCTTTCATCGCAGTTCCGGTCGAGTACGAAAACGAGGTTGTGGGGTCGCTCGAGGCGCGTTTTAAAACAGCGAATGCCTTTAGGGATGACGATGTCCGCAATTGCGAACTCATGGCCGTCCTCGTTAAAGAGGTCATTGCGCAGGCCGGTCAGCTACACGTAGGCGCGGCCGCTCCAGAAGTAGAGGTAGACCGACACCCTGAACCTGAGATCTCTTTATCCGAAGAAGCAGTCGTCAGCACGGAAACCGATGCGTCGCAGTCTACTGACGAGAAGCGCGACATTCCCGTCGCTGCTCCTGCATCGGCGTTTCAACTTTCCACACGACCTCGAATTCTTCCGGCAGCTGAACCAGACGAAATTGTCGTCGCCCCAGTGATTAAATCCAGCGTTGATGAGCCAGCCGCTATAGATGCTGCTCTCTGCCGCGGCTGCGGCCAGCCGTTGGCTGACAAAGAATCATTTTGCGGTAAATGCGGCACCGAGAAGATTATCAAGACCGATGGTCCGCTCCAAAGTAAATGGGCGTCTCTTTGGTACATGAACCAAGCCCGCAGGACTGCGGAGAAACTAGATGTCGCTCCTTCGCCTGCGGACGAAGACCCATCCTCAGTCTCAAAGCCACAACCTTTGCCGAAGGCTGAGGCCTCTGATCTTGGAGAGACGAGCCTCCCCTCTTTGCAAGCGATAGACTCGGTAGCCGAGGTCCAGGACGAAGCCATAACAACGGAATCTGCCAAACCTTTGGTTCGGCTGGAATGGCTGCCAGACATTGCCGAATCTCGGCCTGAAAACTGGCTACGCCACCAATGGCGGGTTAATCGAGCGAATTTTTATTTGGCGGGCGCGTCACTCCTACTAATCATCGCCCTTTCCGGGTGGGGCGCTGTACCAGCACTGGATTCGCCGAACGCCCCGCAACTGAGCCTTTTCGATCGCATGCTAGTCAGCTTAGGAATAGCAGAGGCACCTGACGCTCCGGTCTATCGCGGTAATCCGGACACTCCGGTTTGGGTTGACTTGCACACCGCCCTTTATTACTGCCCTGGGTCCGACCTTTATGGCAAGACCGATGGCGGAAAGATAGCGACGCAGCGGAGCGCCCAAATGGATCAATTCGAACCCGCGCATCGCAAAGCGTGCAATTAAAAGCACCGTCCCAACAAAACTTCTAAAAGCAAAAGACCTCCGATGTGCTGGAGGTCTTTTGCTTTGAAGCGACCGGGCTAGTTGATGTCGTTGCGGCGAGTGGCCGCATCCTCAAGGCTTAGAATCCTGCGCTCCCAGCTCTCAAGAACCTCAGGCGTGTAGCATGTTTTCGTGTCTTCGGGCTTCGTACCAGAGGGCGAGTTCAACCCGGTTCCAGAGTCCCAATTTGTCGTAGATGGTTCTGAGGTAATTCTTGACGACGTGTTCCGTGGTTCCGATTGCGTTCGCGATGTCTCTGTTCTTAAGGCCTTGGGCCACGAGTTCAATGACCCGGCGCTCCCGGTCGCTTGGACCTCGCTTCCCGTACCGTTCCCCTCTAAACATAATTGCCTCCGATATAAAAGTGTCGCGAGTTTTACTCGCTTGATGCCGGTCTTGATTCCAAACCTGACGAATAGGCGATTGAAATGCGCCTTTACCGTCCGTCTTGCAATCTTGAGCTGCTTGCCTATCTCATCGTTTTCGCAACCTTGCAGCAGCAGCTCCGCGATTTGCTTCTCTCGCGGGGCCAACTGAAAAGGTGTTTCCTTCATGAATCCCCCAAATAAGGAACGCCCAAACGCCCGGAAAGCGTTCGTACCGTATGCAGTCCCTCTTGTGTGTCCCGGGGACTTGCGTAGCGAAGGGCGAAACTTGAAGATCAGTCTTGTACCAAAATTAATAGCACTCACCATGCCACGCTCAAATGGTTTTTCACAGGCAATCGCTAAATCCCGGCAAGTTTAGGGGGAGATTCGACTTGTGGGGTCCTTCATTCAATCTATAATCGGTGATCGGCAGTGTTGCTTGAGCAGGTTGCTCCTATCCGATCGGAACCCGCCACGCGCAGAAGGCATTTAAATGCAGCGATTAAGGACCCCTATCCGGGCAGGCATGTTGTCCCACGATTCGTTCCATAGGTGGTGGCGTAAAAATGTATTTGCGGCAGATAAATGCCGACGTGTCGGCATAAAATTTCTCAGTAAGAGAGACTTCCTCGCCTGAATCCGACGGACTAGGTATAAGCACTTATGTCAAAAGTTCCTTCTACAGGAAGTCCTCAGAACTAATTACACTATTTCCAAGGGCTGATCCTGCAACCCGTTCGCTAAGAGGGAGGTTCATCTCTGAGTTAAGCAAAGCCTGCGACTTCTGATAGTTGCACCCTGAAACGGCCTCTCTCGGTACGACGTTACCCCTGAGTCTTGCGCTTTACTTTTGCAGGTGCGCGGTACCGCATAGTAATCTAAGATGAAATTTTGAGACTCGAATTCTCGTCGGTACTGCAAGGGTGAGTGGCGACCTCGGCCTGTTGCGGGATTCCAACATATTCATAACTCAAGAGATATTGGAGGTTTAAAGATTTGACCGCTTCGACCAGCCACCTTATCCCGCCTCACGGCGGCGAACTAATTGATTTGAGTGTTCCGCCTGAGCAGGCTAATGAGTTAAAAGCGCAATCCCGCGAATGGCCGTCCTGGGACCTTACGCCGCGCCAGCTTTGCGACTTGGAACTCCTGATGAGCGGTGGCTTCTCGCCCCTGCGAGGATTTATGACTCGCGCGGACTACGACGGGGTGTGTCACAACATGCGGCTGGCCAGCGGTGTTCTCTGGCCCATTCCGATCACGCTGGATGTGAAGGAAGAGTTTGCCAAATCCTTGAAGCCGGGTACCAGCAAGGTGGCCTTGCGTGACCCCGAGGGCGTGATGCTCGGCGTTTTGCACGTGGAGGAAATCTGGCAACCTGATCGTGAGGCTGAAGCGAAGTCGGTATTTGGCACCACCAGCCCCGCTCATCCCGGCGTGGATTACTTATTGAATAAGGGGAACGCCTGGTATGTCGGCGGACGAGTGCAAGGAATGCAATCGCCCTCGCATTATGATTTCAAGAATCTGCGTCTTACTCCAGCAGAACTTCGTGCCGAGTTCGCGCGATTAGGATGGCGCCGCGTAGTAGCCTTTCAGACCCGAAACCCCATGCACCGCGCGCACGTCGAACTCACATTCCGTGCCGCGAAAAACGTCGAGGCGAATCTGCTGATTCATCCTTCAGTTGGCATGACAAAGCCGGGAGACGTTGATTATTTCACTCGCGTTCGCTGCTATCAGTTGCTGATTCCAAAATATCCGCACGGGACCGTTAAGCTCTCTCTCCTTCCGCTTGCAATGCGCATGGGCGGTCCGCGCGAAGCTATCTGGCATGCACTAATCCGCAAGAATCATGGTGTCACTCATTTTATTGTTGGCCGCGATCACGCGGGTCCCGGCAATGATACCAATGGCAAGCCTTTCTACGGCCCCTACGACGCACAGGAGCTTTTCAAGAAACATGAAGCCGACATGGGCGTCACCATGGTGCCCTTTCAAATGATGGTCTTTTTGGAGGATCAGGATCGCTACGTTCCCGAGGATGAAGTTCCCAAAGGATCTCGCGTGCTGAATCTCTCCGGCACAGAACAGCGCCGACGATTGAATGAAGGTAGTGATATTCCTTCATGGTTCACTTATCCAGAGGTGGTTGCAGAACTTCGACGCAGTTATCCGCCTCGCCACAAGCAGGGACTGACCATTTTTTTCACCGGCCTCTCAGGGTCGGGAAAATCAACCATCGCCAATGTTTTGATCACTAAATTCCTGGAGGCAGGTGGCCGTCCCGTTACTTTGCTCGACGGCGATCTCGTCAGAAAGCACTTGTCTTCGGAGCTAGGATTCTCTAAAGAACATCGCGATATCAACATTCGTCGCATTGGCTACGTGGCATCGGAAATTACAAAGAACGGTGGCATCGCAATCTGCGCGCCAATCGCGCCTTACGACGCGACTCGCAAGCATGTTCGCAGCGCGATTGAACCGCACGGCGGATTTATCCTTGTTCACATCGCCACATCGGTCGAAGTGTGCGAGCAGCGGGATCGCAAAGGGCTCTATGCAAAGGCACGAGCCGGTATATTGAAAGAATTTACCGGGATTTCGGACCCGTACGAGGAACCGAAAGACGCTGAGGTAGTTATCAACACCGCAGAGCTTACGGCCGAGGAAGCCGCGCAGCAGATTTTCCTCCATCTCGAGCGCGAAGGCTTCATCGGTGCCGCGTCTTGATGGATGCCGAATGAAAGCCGTCTTTTATCGGACAAATTTACTGCGAGACACCGTATTGGGGTAAGGGGGAAGTAGGGATGACCAAAGCTGATAGCACTCCTTCCTCGTCTCAGGCTCAGACTTCGCCGATTCTAGTCAGCGTTATTATCCCTGCTTACAACGCGGCTGGCTGCATCTGCAAAGCCCTCGATTCTGTATTCGCCCAAACCTTCCTGGATTACGAAGTCATCGTTGTCAATGACGGGTCTCCGGACACGGAAATACTGGAACAGGCTCTAGAGCCATACATGGCGCGTATCCGCTATCTCAAGCAACCGAACAAGGGGCCGGGAGCCGCGCGAAATGCAGCCATTTTGCAGATGCGCGGCAAATATGCGGCGTTTCTCGATAGTGATGATGTTTGGTTGCCGGCGCATCTTGTCAGGCAAATCGAGATGCTAAAGGCTGATCCATCCCTGGATCTCGTGTACGCGGACTCTATTCTCACGGAGAAAGGCGTTGCTGTCGGACATGCATTCGGGCGCGAGCCGCAATCGTCTCCAGTCACTTTTGAATTTATCTTGACCGAGAATTGCACCGTCGGAACGTCATCCACCGTCGCATCTCGCGATGCTCTGATTGCCGCCGGCCTCTTTGATGAACGTTTCAAATGTTGCGAAGATTTCGATCTTTGGCTGCGAATGTCATTTCGTGGAGCAAAGATGAACTACGATCCCGCCGTTCATGTCTACCATGCTTTTTACGCAGAAAGCTTGTCCGGCGACCGCTTCGCGATGAAAAAAGCCCGCATCGACGTCTACGAGAAAACGGCTTCGACTCTGCCGGTTTCCGCGCAACAGCAGTCTCTGATTCGGAGCTTGATTGATATCACGGAGACGAGGTGCCAGACCGACCTTGTTAAGAAATTCTTGCACGACGGCAAGTACGATAAAGCGCTGGAAGCCGCAAAGCGCGCCAGTCTCGTTAAGTCGAACTGGAAAGTGCGCCTGACTGTATTCGGGGTCGAGCGGACGCCGCGCCTTTTTCGTCTCTCTCATCTGGCCTACGAACGATTTCTTTCCTATCGCGCAGGGAGGAACTCGGCCAAGTCTGTCCGAAGGCTGAAACTCTCGGCTGGGGGCATCCCATGATTCGGCACCTCATTGCTGGAGCAAAGCGCTCGTTGGGACTTCACCATCCCGGTCGCAATATGGTGGTGTTCCCGGACGATATTTTTATTGTCTCTTACCCCAAGTCCGGGAATACATGGACACGCTTTCTCATCGCGAATCTGGTTCATCCGGCGCCGCCAATCGATTTTTCCAATATTGACACCATCATCCCGGAGATGGAATCGCTGTCCAAGAGGGACTTGGAGAAGCTGCCGCGGCCGCGGATTCTCAAAAGTCACGAATACTTTGACCCGCATTACCGCAAAATTATTTATGTGGTGCGAGACCCGAGAGATGTAGTTCTTTCGCAATACCATTTCCATCGAAAACGGAACGTTGTCGTGGACAATTCTCCTATGGAGACCTTTGTTACTCGATTTGTCGCGGGCGAGACCAGCGATTATGGATCATGGGGAGAAAATGTCGCGAGCTGGCTGTCAACTCGATGGAACCATCCTGGATTTCTGTTGTTGCGCTACGAAGACATGATCCACGACATCGTCCGCGAACTAGCGAAGGTGGCTTCTTTTCTGGCAATTGATGCGCCCGAGGAGAGCCTGCGGCGGGCGGCAGAACGAAGCTCGTCCGATCAAATGCGCAGGCTGGAGAAACAACAGGGGCAGAATTGGTCTTTGACGAAAAAGACTCGTAGCGATATTCCCTTCGTCCGATCCGCCAAAGCGGGGGGATGGAAAGCTGAATTGTCTCCCAACGGGATTCGCGCAATTGAATCTGCATGGTCTCCACTCATGCGGCAATTGGGCTACGAGCTTTCTTCTTTCAACGCGAACGACACAGCGTCACCGAGTTTCGCGGAAACGGTGCTCAACGGACCAGGCCGATGATATACGGCATCCGAAAAATCGTTCAGTATGCGCTCGGAACGGACATCGCTGGGCGCAATCTCGCAATATATCCCGATGATCTCTTTATCGTTTCTTATCCGCGTTCAGGCAATACCTGGACGCGTTTCTTGATTGCAAACCTGCTGCACCCCGAAGAGCCGGCGACTTTTGCGAACATCGAACGTCTCGTTCCAGACAGCGAAGCGCAATCGAACCGCTACTTGAAGCGAATCGCCAGACCGCGTCTGATCAAGAGTCATCAATACTTTGATCCCAGATACAAGAAAGTAATTTACATCGCTCGCGATCCCCGGGACGTAGCTCTCTCCAACTATGACTTCGCGCGCAAGTATCGCCACATTAAAGACGATTACCCTCTCGTTAGTTACGTCAGTGATTTCGTGCAGGGTAGGCTTACTTCAGCCGACTGGGGTACATGGGGAGAAAATGTCGGGAGCTGGGTCGCGGCTCGGGGTGGCAGCGCAGGATTTTTGCTGCTGCGATATGAAGACATGATTTCCGACGCTCAACTCGAATTGCAAAGGGTAGCCGATTTCCTGGAGATAGAAGCTTCCAAACAGCGCATTGCACAAGCAGTGGAACGGAGTTCGGCACAGGCCATGCGGGGCCTGGAAAAAACTCAGGGCAAGGATTGGGTTTCGACTAAGAACAAGCGGACCGACATTCCCTTCATTCGCACAGCGGTCTCAGGAGACTGGAAAGATAAGTTGCCGCAAGGCTCGGCGCGGGAGATTGAATCCGCATGGGGACCCCTGATGACTAAGCTCGAGTATGAAATCGGCGGGAAGCGAACTTCCGACGGGCAAGACCTAATGGATGGGATCGAAAAATCCGCAGGTCTGCAAATCACGCCGGTGCGGGAGCGAGTGTGAGCCAGGACAAGATTCGCCTTGGCATACTGGGTTGCGGCGCAATTACCAGGATCGAACATCTTCCGGCGGCGCTTGCTCACGGCGGCATAGAGCTCACGGCGTTGGTTGACACCGATGTACGACGCGCAAACGCATTAGGCGAAGCGTCGCGACGGAAGTGCAGTGTGGGAGATGACTTTCGTCCCATCCTTTCGCAAGTGGACGCCTTCATCAACGCTTTGCCCAATCACCTTCACGCCCCGGTTACTCTGGAAATCCTCCGCGCTGGCGTGCATGTGCTATGTGAAAAACCGCTGGCCACGAATGCGTCCGACGCGCGTGCATGCGCCGAAGCTGCCGAGCAGAACAAAGTTGTGTTGGCCGTAGGCATGAATCGCAGGTTCTCTGGCAGCCATAAGCTGCTTCATTTGATTTTGCAGGAGAAGTTATTAGGCGGGATCGAAAACTATGACTGCCAGTACGGTGGAGCCTGGGATTGGAAGAGTGCCTCAGGGTTCTATTTGTCGCGGGCACAGGCCGGCGGCGGAGCTTTGATTGACTTCGGAGTTCACCTCCTGGACAGTTTGATTGACTGGTTCGGTCCCGTAACCGGCTTCGATTATCAGGACGACAATTGGGGAAGCGGCCTTGAAGCCAACGCCATTCTCGACCTTAAGCACGAAGGAAGACACGGAGCGATCAGCGGCCAAGTGAGAGTCAGCCGAACTTTCCCTTTGAAGAATCGGCTTCTGATTCGGGGCAGCGAGGCGGAGGGAGAAATCGCCAATGCCGATCCCGATGCAGTAATGGTACACCGATTGCTGCAAGGACAGCGATTGAGCGAGACCATTCGTTTGGCGGGATTTTCAAATACGAGCAGCTTTTACAAGCAGCTCGACAACTTCGTGCAAAGTATTCGCGGCGAACAAAAGCCGGAGGTGGATGGGTTTCAGGCGGCTCGAGTCCTGCAACTGGTCGAGGACTGCTATTTGAATGCCAGAAGAATTCCGGAACCTTGGTCCGAAGTAGGAAGCTCTCGGCACGAGGTTTTGGCGTGAATTGGCGGGACAAAACCATCTTCGTCACTGGTGCGACCGGCTTCATAGGAGGCCGGATTTGCGAACGTCTGGTACAAGAGGGAGCCGCAAAAACCCGGGCGTTAGTTCATAGCATGCACCGTGCGGCGCGAATAGCACGCTTGCCGATTGAACTGTGTCCAGGCGACCTGCTTGACCCTTCTTCGCTTGGTCCTGCGATGGGCGATTCCAAAATCGTGATTCACTGCGGCCTGGCTAGCGCGCGTGCCATCGTGCGCGGCACGGAAAATTTGCTTGAAGTGTCCTTGAAAGGGGGCGTCGAACGTTTTGTGCACATGAGTACCGCCGCGGTATACGGTTTGACTCCGCCGCCAGGTTCTGAAACTGAGAGTTTTCCGATTCGCTTGACGGGCGACGGGTACTGTGACAATAAAGCTCGGGCCGAAACAGCAGTTGGAAAATTTGGAAAGCGCGGGTTGCCTGCCGTTATCTTGCGTCCGTCCATTGTTTACGGACCTTATTCAAGTTGGTCCACCCGGCTGATTCCAGATCTGAAGGCGGACCATGTGGCTTTGATTGATGGCGGCGGTGGCGTATGCAACACGACTTACGTGGACAATTTGATTGACGCAATCTTTCTCGCATTGGAAAACGATCGGGCACTAGGAGAAACATTTTTCGTTACCGATGGAGAAAGAGTGACTTGGGCGGACTTTGTCAGAGCTCACGTAGCCATGCTCGACGGTCATCCGTCTCCTGCGAATATTTCGAGGCAAGAAGTGATGGCCTATTACGAAAGCGAGCAAGGGATGTTGGCTCGGTCAGTGCGAGCGAGCGCTAGGGTTCTTCGCAGCCGGGAGCTGCGACAACTGCTGCTTGAGATTCCAATTACCGAACGCGTTCTTTCCAAGGCGTGGGGCTGGATGGAATCTTTGAACGAAGAACAAAAGAGAAACATCCGGTCTCGCCTTGGCGTTCAGCCGCGCGATAAGGTTGAGACTCTGAACGGTCGGTATGTGCCAGATAAAGTGGAACTTGCTACTCAAACAGGGACCGTGTTCTTTAGCATCGAAAAAGCTCAGCGTCTCTTAGCCTATTCGCCTCGCGTGGAGTTCGAGCAAGGAATGCACCGAGTCGAGCAGTGGCTGAGATTCGCCAATTACCTGTAGCTGCGCCGCTTTCGATTGTTGGACTAAGTCCCCTTTGTCCCTGTCAGACCTACGGGATACGCTATGCGAAAGTTTGAAAAAGCTCGATTGCTTAAAAATGTCGGGTCCAGCTGGTTCTCCCTCGCAATCAACATGGCGGTCGGAGTTTTCCTATCTCCCTTCATCATCCATCGGCTGGGTGACACCGCCTATGGAATTTGGGTCCTGATCTTCTCCTTTACTGGCTACTACGGGCTGTTCGATCTCGGCATACGCTCATCCATTGTCCGCTACGTTTCGAAGTTTGCGGCAACCGGGGAGAACGAAGAAATCTCGAAGCTGATCAGCACGAGCTTCTTCACCTACACCTGCATCGGCGCAGCCACGATGCTGGTCACAATTACGATTTCCATATTTCTAAACAAGATTTTTCATATTCCCGATGAATTCCGCTCGTCCGCGCGATTGCTCCTCTTAATGGTCGGCGGCGCGATTGCCCTGGGATTCCCTCTCGGTGTTTTCGGTGGCGTTTTGGAGGGCCTGCAAAAATTCTATATTTTGAACTGGACCAGCATTACCAGCGCGATTATTCGCGCCTTGTTAATCGTATTCTTTCTGGAGAGGGGATATGGACTGTTAACAGCCGCGGCTATCACCGTAACCCTTCCTCTGTTGTCAGCCGGATTTCGGGCGACAGTAGCGCTGCGAGCCTTGCCGGTTTCCCTAAAACTTGAGTATGTGAACCGCACAACCTTTCGGGA
The DNA here is from genome assembly GCA_963720075.1 of uncultured Acidobacteriaceae bacterium. Lineage (GTDB taxonomy): Bacteria > Acidobacteriota > Terriglobia > Terriglobales > Acidobacteriaceae > PALSA-188. Next base: position 1,204,681 of record CAVREG010000019.1, read on the forward strand.
GATGGCCGGTTACAGTGGCATTACTTTGATGATTATCATGGCGGCCAAACTGCGCTTTCAAACCGACGAGATCGTCATCGGAACAGCTTTGTCAGCGGCCGCCATTACCTACTTCTCGATCGGTGCGCGAATCGTGGACTACGCGACCGACATCGTGAACAGTCTCGCTCAACTCTTTGTGCCGATGTCCAGCCAGTCCGATGCCAGCGGCAACATCAATCGCCTGCGAAAAATATTTGTCGCCGGAAACCGCGCCTGCGCATTCACAATACTGCCCATATCAGCCACGCTAATTATTCTAGGAAAGTCGGTCATTGAAGTATGGGTGGGCCGCAAATATATAGAACAAAGTTACCCTGTTCTTTTGATCTTAATTGTTCCGTGCACTTTGATGCTGGCCCAAGCCGCCTCTGGCCGCATCCTGCTTGGCATGGGCAGACACAAGACCCTGGCGATTGTGAGTTTGGTCGAGGGAATTTCAAATTTATTGCTGAGCATCCTACTGGTTCGACCCTATGGAATAATCGGGGATGCCGTCGGAACCGCGATTCCATTGACATGCACGATGGTTTTTTTTATGCCGCGTCACCTTTGCGGCAAACTGGGCCTTCGAGTTAATACCTTTCTTCAACAGGCATATTCGCTGCCCGTGATCCTCTGCATTCCAATGGTGGCCGTCTTACTGTTATTGCATCGCTGGTTCATCCCACACACTCGCCTTCAATTGGGAACCCAGGTTTTCGCCGCGGGCCTCACATATGGGATTGGCATGCTGTGGGCGTTCCTGACGAACAAAGCATTTCACATTCCTGATCTCAGTCCAATCGAAGACGAAGCTCTTCTTGAGGTTTCAATTCGAAGTCAAGTGGAGGGAACTTACTAGGGCGAGTTTCAATTCCGGCAGGCGTGTACATCTCGGCCTGAAATTATGCATGTACAACATTCCGGCGAGTCTAGAACTCGAAACACCTGAAAAATACCGGCGAGTACGGTACGATATGCAACATCGGCGATTGATGACTTACCGTATGCGTATCTAGTCCTTTTTAATAATCCCCAATATCTTCAAGGAACCGAGTGCGCATGATAGGAAAATTGTTTTCTATTGGCCAGGGATAACACTATTTCATGCTAATAGCGCTCAAAATTTTGATTGGTCTGCTGGTCGGCACTCTGATTGGCCTGACCGGCTTAGGGGGCGGTGTGTTGTTGCTGCCTCTCCTGATTTTTGTTTTGCATGTTCCGGCAATTATTGCGGTGGGGTCCGATGCCGTATTTAATTTTGTAACCAAGATAGGCTCAAGCGCTGTGCACCTGAGCCGCGGAACGGTTCGCCGCCGGGTTGTGCTGGCGCTGGCGGCGGGGAGCGTTCCCGGTTCGGTTCTCGGCGTAAGCGTGTTGATTCATCTTCGCCACCTTTATGGCGCAGGAGTTAATGATTTTATTAAGACCGCTATCGGCATCCTGCTGATATTGATTCCGATCCTGTTGCTGTTGCAGCGGCGGATCGAAGATAGCGTTGCCGTAAGGAAGCCCACAGCCAAGTCGTTCCTGGGAATGACCGTGATCGGGTTGGTTGCCGGCTTTCTAGTCGGCATGACTTCCGTAGGTTCCGGCAGCATCATCATGATGCTGTTGCTTTTGTTTTATAGCTATCCTCCGAAAGTCATGATCGGGACCGATATTGTTCACGCCGTTATCCTTACGGGAGTAACCAGTTTATTGCATTATCGTGCCGGAAATGTGAATCCAGGTCTGGTAGGGTGTTTGTTGATTGGATCAATTCCCGGCGGTTTGATCGGATCGCATTTGAGTACCCGGGTGCCGGTCTTATGGCTTCGGCGAATTCTTTGCGCCGTTCTTTTACTCACAGGCGCCAGAATGTTGTGGGCATAAATAAGGACGTAAACCTTTCTTTAGCGATTGCGAATGAATCCGGATTCAAACACTGAAACTCTCCGTCGAATCGAAGCGGCCCTCGACTCCGCTCTCAAGATCTTTGACCGCTTCACTCCGGGCGCTATTGCGGCCGAATACAAAGTGGGGCATGATCCCGTAACCGAGGCCGACCGAGCGGTGGACACGGCTCTGCGAAAAGAATTGCTCCGCGATAACGAAGGTTGGTTATCCGAAGAAACCGTTGACGACCTCAGTCGGCTTACCAAACGGCGAGTTTGGGTGGTTGATCCGCTCGATGGAACGCGAGAATTCGTCTCCGGAATTCCGGAGTTCTGTGTCTCGATCGGAATGGTCGAAGATGGCCAGCCAGTGGCTGGAGGAATTTGCAATCCCGCCACACGAGAAGTTTTCATCGGCTCAATTGAGACGGGCATCATTTACAGCGGCAAAGAAGCGTCTGCCAGCAAGCGCGCTGGCTTAAAGGGCGCCGTGGTGCTCGCCAGCCGGAGCGAGGTGAAACGGGGAGAGTGGGACGCGTTCAACTCGGCTCCGTTTAAGGTTAAGCCGATGGGCTCTGTGGCTTATAAACTCGCTTTGGTTTCGGCCGGACTTGCAGACGCGACTTTCACCCTTACCCCTAAGAACGAGTGGGATGTCGCGGCCGGTGCTGCGCTCGTGCTGAGTGCGGGAGGATGCGTCCAGACTCTTGAAAACACGGCGTTACGTTGCAACAATAAAAATCCGTTGCTGTCTGGATTGATCGCCAGTGGGTCGGCTCTGCGCGATGCCTTGGTTTCGTTGCTAAAAGACCATCTTCAACCCGCCCCCCAACTTTGACCGTCGGCGATCTTAATGGTCTTTCTGATGTATCACGAGCTTGAGACCGACGGACGCCCGCTCTGTCAGGACGCCTCTGGATATGTGCGCTATATCGCTCGCGAAACTGATTTTCGTGCGCAGATGTACCATCTCAAGCACGGCGGCTGGCGCGGTGTTGACGTCACCGAAGCGGTGTCATTCAATTCCGCGACCGTTGCGATTACTTTCGATGATGGCTGTGAAACCGATTTGTTAATCGCGGCGCCAATCCTGCGTGAACTCGGTTTCGGGGCGACTTTCTATATCACGACTGGATTCCTGGAAAAACCTGGCTATTTGACCCACGGACAACTCCGCGAACTGAGCTCGCTCGGTTTTCAAATCGGGTGTCATTCCATGACGCACGCCTACCTATCAGACTTGGACGAAACCGGCCTGCGGCGAGAAATCATAGACTCGAAAAATCAACTGGAACAGTTGATTGGAAAGCCAGTCGAACATTTCTCCTGCCCGGGCGGGCGTTACAACCGGCGCGCGATCGCTATGGTTCAAAAAGAGGGATACCGGACACTGGCAACCAGTCAGCCCCGCGAAAATTCATCCGGCACAAATTGCTTCGAACTGGCCCGCGTCCCGGTAATGCGCGAAACAACTCTGTCCGCTTTCGAATCATACTGTCATGGCCGCAGGCTGTGGGGCTTACGTGTTCGTGAGTCATTGCAGCAAACTGCCAAGGGAATTCTTGGAAATAATCTTTATGATCGCGTGCGTGCCGCCGCACTTGAGAAGTAACCCGCGGGGCTAGGCAACAAGGGTTAAAGAATCCAGATTGAAACTGCAGACTGCCTGGGAGATAGTAATGCTGCACTTGATGACGATTATTGGTGCACGCGAAAAACAGAGCAGCTTTCACAAAATCATAAAAATAGACGCTTCCGTCACTCTGAGCAACCGAGTCCGGTATCCCTGGCACTGGTGTGCGAACTAGAGTATGGGTCGCGTCCGTTCGCATCGAGATTCCTTACGACTTTAATATTTCGAAAGCACAAAGATGAAGTGGGCTCTCATACTTGCGATCTCGACTTTTGCATCAGGTCAGGTTTACTCCGCCAGAACGGATCTTAAAATCGCGCAAGCGGGCGCTCCTCCCAATGTCCGCGCTGGAACGAACACCATCGTCTTCGATCCAGCTTTCGATACGCGGGTGGTCCGAGCGACAGACAAAACGACCGACCGGAATGTCGGATTTAACGTCGGTACCGGGCGGAGAGTCTTCAATGCCGATTCGACTAGGTTCGTTTTCCTTTCAAACGATGGATGGAATTACGTCGCGGACTTCGACCCTGTTGAGATGAAGGTTACACTCAACCGGGCGTGGACGAAAATCGCGGGCAGCTTCAGCTGGAGCTCTGTAAACAAAGACGTGTTGTACTCCGTCCAAGGCTCCGAGATCGTCAAACATACGTTCGCTGGGGATGTCTCGACAGAAAGCGAGGTTTTCGATTTTGCTCCCTGGGCGAAATTGCCGAAATACTCTTGGCGGAGTAATTTTACCGTCGGTGCCGGGGATAGGACATTTGCTGTCGGATTTTCCGCAGGGCCGCAAGGAACTGGCTTTATCGCTTGTCAATACACCGTTGGCAAAGGTGCGAGAGTTCTAAATACCCAGACTGGGAGGGTATCGGGTCAATGGGGAGAATTCGGTGCCATTGACATCCCGGATAGATTCTTTCTACACGAAGTTAGCATGTCCGCTGCCGGAGATTATGTCGTGCTTGGAAACGACATTCCGGCGGGAGACACCTCAACGCGTACTGCCTATTACTGGCAGGCCGATTCTCTTCACGTTACGTATTGGGATCTTTACGCGAATGAAGCTGTTGCGGGTCATCCGGCGCAGGGCTTCGCCCACATAATCAACTCCGGGGGGAAATTCGGCGGAGAAGTCATCCGACCGTACGCAGATTTACTAGCATGGCGAGAACTAATCCCGGCGATCCCGTCTGGAATTGCGCCGCCTTTTGATAGCCATTCATCTTGGAATAACGACGATCCAGAGGATACAAACCCTTTCTGCAATATTGTCGCTAGTGTGACGAGGGCCTTCCCGTCGCCTTGGTACAACGAGATCTTAATGATTGATCCGGTTGACGGGACTGTCTATCGGGAGGCGCATACGTACAATACTGGAACGTCTGTATATTTCGACACCGCGAATGCGATCGGCTCGATCAGTACCGACGGGAGGTTCGTCATCTTTCCCAGTGATTGGATGGAGACATTAGGAACGGATAAAACTGGGCAGCCGCTCGGCAGCTTGTTCATCGTCGAATTAAGGTAGCGCAGTACCGGCGCGGATATCACCCATGCAACAGCCACAGACTGGCTGCCCGATAACTCTTGCCTCGCACTAACCCTTCACGCTAATTTTCGAGAATGACAGGATCGCCCGCCCCGGGGCGGGGCTGCCCATAGAAGTGGCGGGCCGGAAGGTCGTGAACGTCATAAAGTTAATCAGCATGTTCTTCACTTGCGGAGTCAAATTCTTCGATCCGCCGGAATCCGACAATATGCGATAGTCATCCACGCGTCCGTTTGAATCCACGTACGCCTCGATTACCAACGAATCGTCATTGATCGAACTCATAGCCGTTCCGAACGAAGACTGCTCCAATTGCGGCGCCGTAGCCACCATCAACGGCACATCTGCGTTTCCCGCCTGAAGCGGAAGCGCCGAGAATCCCATAAATATCCCGAAAATCAGCACAGCTGTAACCAAACCTGCCGTCGCCGGAACCACGAATACTCGTGCAGCATTGTCCAGCCGGAACAACCTGTACTCCAGCGTCGAATCGCGGCGATGCGCGATTTCGCGGGAGATTGCAAGGCGAAGTTTCAATGAAAGATCATTTGGGGCTTTCCTGCGAGCCGTCTGCGCCAGCAATTGTTGGGTTTGGCGCATTCCGGTGTATGCCGTCTGGCACGCTTCGCAGCTGACAATGTGCTCATCTAACGCGCGCATCTCAGTTCCAGTGACAGCACCATCCAGATAAGCCGAGAACAGTGATCTAACTTGCGCGCACCTCATGGCATCACCTCGAGGCGGGTCCTAGTCGGAATTCTCGAGTGTCGCCCACCGTGGGCCTCTTGTTGGAAAGGGACTTCTAAACCCAGCTCCTGCCCGGATTCTCGTATGTACGGCACCAGGCGCTGCCGCAGCGCATCCCGTCCACGTGTAAGCCGTGACTTGACCGTGCCCAAAGAGACTCTCATGATCTCCGCAATTTCCTCGTAGGACATCCCTTCCAAATCGCGGAGCACGACGGTCGTCCGAAAGGGTTCAGAAATTTTCCTTAATTCCCGTTCCACTCGCGCTCGCACTTCCTCGTGGGCCACGTTATCGAAAGGAGAATCCGCTTTATCAACTAGAACGATAGGCGTGGCAGGGTTCGGCTGATACGCCGAACTCGACTGATCTTCGGCCATGGGAACTTCCTGGGCTTTGTGCCGAAACCACCATCGTCTTCGATTTGAAGCTTCATGAATCGCAATGCGATAAATCCATGTCTTCAAGCTCGATTCGCCGTGAAAGTGCTTCATCCCGCGGAACACCTTCAAAAAGACTTCCTGAGTAGTATCAGCCGCATCGGAAGGATCGTTCACAACCCGGTGGATCAGGCTGTAGATGGGCTGATGAAATTCACAAATCAGCGAAGCATATGCTTCTTCGGATCCAGCCTTAAGTTCGGCAACGATCGCCGATTCCTGGCTTCTCATCCCAATCGCGCTGGCTAAATTACCCAAGCTACTAGCCCCCGCCAGAGTCGTCATGGCGTCACCCCGATTATAAAAGCTTTTTGGCTGCACGCTATCACGCAAATATCGCCAAATTCCGAGCAATCTTGGAGGCCCTGAAGTGTACTCACGCGTATATAGACCCCGAACGAAAGAACATAGTTCCCGCGAGAAATGTTACGCCCGGGGCGTTGGGAGTCCTAACGGTAACTGTATGACGCGAAAGGCCTAGCGAGAATCGGCAGCCGCCTATTGCGGCGGAGGTGTTGCCGCCGGAGACGCTGCTGGTGGCGAGGCGGGCTTAACAGGCTTTTTAACAGGTTTTCGCACGACCTTCCTTTTCGCCGGTTTCTTGACGGGCTCAGTGTCGTCCACAATGACTTTTTTGGGAGGCGCGGCAACTATCATGGCCTGCGCATTCCGCAACTCAACCCGCAGTTGTCCCAATTCATTTTCCTTCGATGTAGAGAGAGATTCCATCCTGTCCGCAACCACGTGCCGCGATTTTTCCATCGCATTCAAGTCATTTTGCAAAGATTGAAATTCGTCTTTAGAACCAAATGCCCCGGCGGATTCCACCACCGAAGAAAATACGTCATAGAGCGCATCAAGATTTCGATAAAGCTTGAACGTTTCAGGCAAGCTTTCCGGGGAGTTTCTGAGTTGTCCGACAATCTCAGGCAAAGCGCTTTGCAGATTCCGCTGGATGGATTCAACGTCGGCGTCGCTCTGCCGCTTAGTCCCTCCGTCAGTCTTCCATTTCTCTATTCGCAGTTTGGCTAAGTCGAGTTGGGTGGTTTGCAAGGCTTGCTGCAAGTCCGACAGCAAGTCGTTCAGCTGAGTAACGGACGAATAAGATACAGGCGTGGAAGCGCCAGCCGAATTCCCAGCCGAATTCGAGGATGCGGTTTGTGCAAAACTCATTCCGGCGACAAGCAACAACGAAATCGAACACTCAATTGTGTGAAGAATTTTTCGATGCATAGTAGGTAGTTTCAATTCCATCAGCATAAGTATTATCTCAGCTTTGCTGAAGAATTCGGCTATCGGTAGTTCGTTTGACTATCCCATGCGGCTAAGCGAGAATTAGCATACAACACGAAGCGACAAAAGTGGGCCTGTGGCGCAGCTGGGAGCGCGCTTCCATGGCATGGAAGAGGTCGTCGGTTCGATCCCGACCAGGTCCACCAATCCTTTCAACCGTTTACAAATTCGGCATCAAAAACGCGATACGCTTTTGATACGTTGGTTTCTCACTCCCCGCTGTCGGCGGCGCTTTCAGCTTTGTCCCGCGAACGATTCAAGAGAACATCCACTAAGCGGCTCTGGGCCTCGCGTTTGGCTGGAGTCAATGCCTTCGTGTAAACATTCATTGTTGTTGCGATGTTGGCATGGCGCATAAGTTCCTGCACCACTTTCACATCCTCCCCATTGCCTTTGAGGAGTGTTGAGTACGTGTGCCGGAAGGTGTGGAAGCCTACCCACTTCGTGATGCCAGCCCGTTTTGCTGCCGGTTGCAGAAAACGATCCAGGAGAGTGTCCGCCCACGGAGGCATTTTCCCCTGAACTTTCTCACTGGCAAAAACCCAGTCTTCCGGCTGGGCATAGCAGCTTTCTTTCCTCCAAGCTTGCAATTCCTCAGCAGTGAACTGGTCGATAGGCACCGGACGACGCGAAGCCTCCGTCTTGCACTTCCCGACTATGCCGTCCACGACCGACCGGGAAACTTCCATCTGCAAAGTTTCCCAGCCGATATCCCTCCACTTCAAGCCCAACACTTCGCTGATGCGCAATCCGGTCGTCGCCGCGACAGTCCCGATCACGCGCATCTTGCGAGGCAGCTCCAGCATAAGCTCCCGGAACTCCGCTGCTTCCAATGGCTCTGTTACGCGCTCCCGCTTCTGGCTTTGGCGCACGGCAAGAAGTGGATTCTCCTCGTTCGTGAGCCAACCGTAGCGAATCGCGTGTTGATAGACATCGCTCATGATGCCCTTCAGCTTCGACTTGGACCCGTTGGACAGATCATGGATCGAACCAAGCCAACGTTCTACCGCAACTGCTTGAACGTCGCGAAGACGATATTCGCCCCAGCGTGGGACAATCCTCGTTCGTAGATAAACTTCATACGTCTGTTTAGTTTGATAACCCTTTCGCTCGGACGGCTTCTCCAGATCCAATTCGATCATTTGGTAATGCTTCGCCAACTGTTCAAACGTCTCCGGAGAACCCGCAGGGCGAAAGGTGTGATGGTTAATGTCGAGGCGCAGTGTCTCAACTTCTTTCCAAGCAGCCGATTCGGTTGCATATTCTTTCACTGTGCCAATTACAAGGGCGCGTATCTTGGGCTTGCCCGATGGATCAATTTCGCGCCATCGATAGACCCAAACCGCAGACCCTTTCTTACGAGCATGCTGGCTGAAAAAGCCATGCTGATACCGTGGTCGGTTCAAGAAATCTTCCTCTCAGTCCGACCTCGATGGCTGCTTAATGCTACCTCTTTTTCCATCCACGAATTCAGTTCAGACAGGCGAAACTTCCACGTCTTCCGCACGCCCTGACCGACTGGATGCCCCGGCAAGTATCCCTTGCGCGCCAACACCAGTATCGTTTTTCGAGACATCGCAAGGAACTCCGCCGCTCGCTCTGCGCTTACAAACGGTTCCAAACTAGCTGCTTGATTAGACGTTGTAATCGTCATACTTCCCTCGCGAGGGTCGAAGCACGTTCGGATAGTGCGGTCTGCGTCGCGGCCCCAATTCAAAACCTAAGCCTGACACCCTGATGGCATCGTTGCTTTTTTGTGCAGACTCATGTCTGTTTGGGCATGAATTGGCCAATGACAAGAAGCGGGACCCTTCAACCCAAAGCGAAGCCCTACGGGATCTTCTTTCCACTGCAGCCTCCTTCGGGTGGTCGCCCTTCGGCCAGGGCTCCGGCGTCCGCTCGGGCTGATGCGCCGGTCGCGTGCCAAACAAAAAGCAAACGCGTTTGTCACTTACCGCGCCGCCGCGAGCGTCCTGCCACCCTCTTACGGCCTTCGTTCATGTCCTTTCCCCCGTCGCCCGCCTGTTTTGTCCGCTGGCGCTTAGGTGAAGAACAAAACAGCCGGACGACGGCGGAAGGACAAAATCATGGAATTTACCAGCAACAACCACAGCAATAGCAACGGCAACAGCAACGGCAAACCCAAAACCATCCAAGACCTTGTAACCGCAAACGTTCACTTTCTCATCGAGCAACTCGAAGGCGGACATAGTGAAGTCCTCACGCAGTACCTCAGCGCAATGGCGCGGTTTCACACCTACAGCTTTGGCAACATTCTTCTCATCGCTAGGCAAAAGCCCACGGCAACGCGGGTTGCCGGTATCCGTGCATGGAATGAGTTGCGCCGCAGAGTCAAACGACGCGAGAAAGGAATCCAGATTTTTGCGCCGCTCGTTGGCTACAAGCGCAATCAGGCCGGAGCGGAGCCAGAAGCGAAGGGTAGGACAGCAGAAGAGAACGCATCTGCGGAAGTCAAGACGGACATCGCGCAACGTCACCTCATCGGCTTTCGGGCCGTGCATGTCTTCGATGTGGAGCAGACCGAGGGCGAACCGCTTCCAGATATGGGTAACACGGTCAAGGGCGAAGTAGGAGAAATCCTGCCGAGACTGATTGAGTTTGTCGAGTCGCAACAAATCAAACTCGAATTTTCCGACAAGATCATCCCGGCGCGTGGCATGTCTTACGGCGGATTAATTCGCTTGTTGCCCGATATGTCTCCCACCGAAACCCTGTCAATCCTCGTTCACGAATTGGCGCACGAGATGTTGCACAAGGCCGAACGCCGGACGCAGATTACCAAGACCGTGAAGGAGACTGAGGCCGAAGCCGTTGCCTTTGTCGTGTGTCATGCCTTGGCCCTTGAAACCGGAACGGGTTCGGCGGATTACATCCAGCTTTACCACGGCAACGCGCAACTCTTGCAAGAGAGTTTGGAAGTGGTGCAACGGGCAGCCTCTCAAATCCTTGGGGCGATTAGCCCCAGGGATGAGGAAGTCTCCGCGATACCGAGCGCCAATCTTCCGAACACAACTGCCCAAACCACTCAAGAGGTGCAGCCGTGAAGACCATTACGCAAATTCTGGAAATGGCCGCACCGCTCGAACCCGGATTCCACTTGAAGATCGAGAACCCGCCATTTATGGCACTTGTGATCGAAGACATTCAACAGCGGGGACCGAAAGGTTCCCCGCTGATTTCCGTAGCGCATTACGGCGAACAAAACGGCGATCTCATGCGCGACCCGGAAATGGTCTTTGAGATCGAGCGCAACGGCGAACAAATCAAGATGACGCCGACCTATTGGCGGAATGACTACGTAGGAAAGGAGGACTTTTCGGCCATCGAGGAGGACGGGCAATGGCTGGTTATTTCCGGCCTTCAACACGCACACAGCGAATTCGCAAAAACATGGGACGCCAACCTCAAAGCACAGGGGTTTGTCGAGGCGTTCCGCCGGACGCAGTAACCCGCACGGCAAAACCCAACTCCGGGCACTGCGGACAGGTTGCGTGTGCCCGCCCAACCATTCCAGAAAAGGAGAAGAGAAAATGTCGGTAATGAAACAAGAGTACCGTGATGTTCCGATGGAGCAATTGCAGGAATCCACCACCAACCCGCGCCGCCGCTTCAACGACCAGAACCTAAAAGAACTGGCCGCGTCCTTCCGAGGGCAGGGTGTGCTACAACCGCTGCTGGTGCGGGAACTAGAGCCAAATAAATATGAAATCGTGGCGGGAGCACGGCGTTTTCGGGCGGCGCAGATTGCCGAACTCAAGGCCGTGCCTGTTCGCGTTGTCAAACTCAGCGACGCGGAGGCGATTGAAGCTCAGGCAGTCGAAAACCTACAGCGCGAGGATATCCATCCGCTTGAAGAAGGACTGGGCTATCGTTCGCTGCTTGAACTGAAAGACCCGGTGTACAGCATCGCAATGGTGGCGTCCAAACTTGGCAAGAGCGAGGGCTACATTCAAGGCCGCATCACGCTTACCGAGTTGATTCCGTCCGTTGCGGAGGCGTTTCTTGAGGACCAGATCACCGTCAGCCATGCTTTCTTGATTGCCAGACTCCCGCAATCACGTCAGCAGGACGCCTTTGACGCGGCTTTCCGACAGATGTACGGCAGTCATGGCAATACGCAAGTGCTCATGCCTGTGCGGGAACTCGCAGCATGGGTTGAGACCAATATCCTTTTGGAACTCGATGCCGCGCCATTTGCGAAAAATGACGAGGCGCTTTTGCCGGAAGCTGGAAGCTGCATCAACTGTCCCAAACGTACCGGATTCAATTCCTTGTTGTTTCCAGACGTGCGCAAGGATTCATGCCTCGATGGACAGTGCTATTGCGCCAAGATCGACAAGCACATTGCAAAATCCATCGAGAAGAAACCAGCCTTGGTACAGATTTCTAGTGGATGGAGCGGGAGCAGCCGCGAAGGAGCGCCACTAGGCCGCAGCCGTTACGTGGAACTGGAATTGAAGAAGTCTAAGACACCAGCAGCCACGGCCAAACTGAGTCCCACTCAAAAGCAATGCGAGAAGATGACAGACGCCATCGTCACGGATGGCGGAAGACGCGGACAGATCGTCAAAGTGTGCGCCGACCCAAGCTGCCGTATTCACCATGAGAAGCAGCCTTCCATGCAGGAACTTCAACGTTCACGTATCGAAGAGAGAAAACGCATTGAGAAGGAGAAGTTGGCGATTACGGTGCGCCATCGCATATTGGCGGAGGTGCTCAAGCGGGTTGGCGCCCCGCTCAAGCGCGGCGATTTGCTGGTAATCGCTCAGTACATCATCCGGTGTTTGCCGTTCAACCACGAAGCGCGGATGGCGAAGAGACACAAACTGGATGCAGAAAACGGTGTCGTGGCCGCCAAAGGAGGGCTACTGAAACAAACTTCCACCCAAGACGAAACCGAACTATCGAAACTGCTTCTTGAAATCAGTTTGCTGGATTCGGCCTATCAGTGTCCGGCGAAGGAGAGCGATGACCCATTGCTGGTTATGGCGAAGCGCTATCGGGTTGATGTCGAGAAGCTCCAAAAAGCAGTCACCCAGGAATTTGTTGCGAAGCGTGCCAAGGTGGCGGCGAAGCAGAAAAAGTCCGCGAAGAAAACGGCGGCTCCCTCCGCCGCTTAATTACATCCTTGTCATTTCTGGCGCTCGTATCTTCGAGCGCCTTTTTTTATTATGCTCACGCTCCATCAGCACTATCTCCGGAGCCGGAGATCCCAAAAAAGATACCCGCGTCGCGCCTTGCGGTCCGACGCTTGCGCGCTACGATAGTAAATAGGTTCGTGGCAAGACGAATGCGATATGAAAGTTAAAACTTTTACTTACGAGAGAAATTGGACTGGGAAATACTACCGGCAAAGACTGTTACCGAGTATGCAGACAATGGATGGTCACGTTGCGAGCATGCTGAGTGATGGATGGGAAATCATGGCGGAAAATTCCCACTCTGGCAACAGCAGGGGGTTTCAGCCTTTTGCGAAGCGTGACAGCATTACCATTTCCTTTCGAAAAGCTAGGTGATTTCGGGACTTAAAAAATGCACTGCTGCTTCCCTGCGACGTGCATAGGTTCTTCTTCCTACGCCCGTTGCCCGCCCCTTTTGCGGTTCGCCCGGCTATCCGCCGTGCTGTCTTGCTTATCCCACCCACGGGCTTGTCCCGTCCTCTCTAACTCCTCGATTCATGTCCGAAACGGCATAGGTCAGCTCGAAAAGGCAACAATCGATCCTTCGTTTTGAGTTTACTTTCTCCGTGTAGTCAACGACGCGCTATGCGCAAAAACCACGGAGGGATTTCAATGCAGCTCGTTTACTCGCTTAAAACCAAACACAGAGTCCACGTCCTCAGGCTGCGAACTATCTCGCAAGTCCTATGGCTGGCCTTGCTCGCGATACCCGCCTACGCGCAGCAAGGCGGCAACAGTCCTTGGGAGAACGCGGTGAACGTTCTCAAAACCGCCTTTACCGGAACCATCGCCACCGGATTGTCTCTGGTGGCGATCGTCATCGGCGGCCTGATGTTCGCCTATGGCGAAGGTCAAAGTAAGCGAATGCTGGCCGGCATCGTTTTCGGAATCGGCATGGCCATTGGAGCCGTGAACTTCATGGCGTGGCTTTTCCCCGGTTAAGGAGCGGCCCCAGGCGGTGTCCGGCAGCGAAGATACGAATGTCCGAAGGAGCAGCAGCCATGGCAAAAGGCGATTCAGCGCAGATCGAATTTCGACATAGCCAGGTCTTCAAGACATTGAATCGCCCGTTAACCATCTTGGGCGCGGAGCGGCGGCTGTTCTTTGTCGCACTGGTGACGGGTGGCGCGATCTTCACGCTCATGCACAGCCTGCTCGGAGGCATTTTAGTGTTCGTCGTGGGCGTCCTAGCCGCGCAGCGGCTGACAAAGTACGACGTGGAGATTCTGCGGGTGCTGCTGAATTCTGCCAAGTTCCGCACCCGATACGACCCGATGAAATGGTCGCCTATTGAGATATCGATTGCGAGGCGCAATGTTCAAGATTGAGCGCATTACAAAGGAGTGGCAGGAAGCAGGTTCGTTACAGGCGCACATCAACCTGTATGGCTTCTGGGACGAACACGCCTTTCTTACCAAGTCTGGCGATTTAGGCGTGGCCTTCAAGATTGGCGGCATCGATTATGAGAGTCTTGACCGCGCTGCGCGGGACTATGCCGTCAAACGTCTTGAAGCGGCCTTCCGCACTCTAAATGAAAAAACACGACTCTACCAAATCCTGTTCAAGCGTAGCCGCCCTGAGATTCCATCGGCTTCTTATGACAATCCGCTGGTGCAGGCCGCCGTAGAGCAGCGTACCGCCTTCCTCGAATCGAAAGCTGACCGGCTGTTCAGCATCGAGATTTTCTGGGTGCTGATGGTTGAGAGTAGCCATGCCAAGACTGGACTGCTGCATGCGCTATCGCAGTTGCCGACGAGCCCCGGTGGGTCATTCCGGAACTTGAGATCGCTATTTTCGAGCGGTGGCCAGCGCACGCTGTTCCGCGAGCAGATCGAACACGATCGCTTTGTACTGGAGCGGAAGATTCAAAGTTTGATAGGGCAGCTAAGCGACCTCACCACGGTCGAGCTGCTAGGGGCAGAGAAGGCCTTCCGCCTTGAGCGGCGTCTCGTAAATTTCTGCCCCTCCAAAATTCAGAATGCGCGCCTGTATGCGCCCAATTGTCTTGACTGGCAGCTTTGCGATTCGGAGCTGGAGGCGCATCGCGGATACCTGCGGCTGGACGACTACTACGCTCGCATCCTCACGCTGAAGGAATTGCCCAGCGAAACCCGTCCGCTGCTATTGCAGGGCCTCCTCGACATTCCCGCGAACTTCCACGTGGTCACCGAGTGGCATCCGGTCGACAACTCGCGGACGCGGAAGGAAATCGCCAAGCGCCGCCGTCACTATCACAACTCAAAGACGAGCTTTCTGTCCAATCTCCAAGACCGTCAGAACGCCGGGCCACGCGACGAACTGATCGATGATTCCAAAGAAGCCGCAGTAGCCGAGTTGGGCGAGGCCCTCACCGCCATTGGCATGGAAGGCAAATCCTTTGGCGAGTTCACGCTGACCGCTGTGGTCTATGACACGGATTGGGCGAAGATGGAGCAAGCGATTGCGGAATTTCAGAAACTGTTCACGACCCACGATGGCCTGTTGTATGAGGAACGCTACAACCTTCTCAATGCTTTCTTTGCCGCCATTCCGGGGAATCGGCATTTCAATCTGCGCAAACAGTGGGCGTCGAATTCAAACTACGCCGACCTCTCCTTTCTGTTTACCGTCGACGCAGGCGCACCGCGAAATCCCTACTTGGAACGGGAATATCTGGCCGTTCTTGAAACCGCTCACGGCGCTCCCTACTTCTTAAATCTCCATAGCGGGGACGTAGCCCACACGCTTCTGCTCGGGGTGACCGGTTCCGGCAAGAGTTTCACACTGAACTTCCTCGTTCAGTCCCTACAGAAGTACGCGCCGTTGACCTTCATTTTTGACCTTGGCGGCAGTTATGAGACGCTGACCCGCGGTTTCGGAGGGACCTATCTCAATGTCGGGTTGAAGAATCCGGTTTTCACCATCAACCCGTTTTGTCTGGAGCCGACGCACGAGAACCTGAACTTTCTGTATCTGTTCACGCGCGTCCTGATCGAAGCCAACGGGCGCTATGAACTGACTCCCGACGATAAGCGGGCGTTATTTTCCGCCGTCGAGCGTACCTACAAGCTGTCCCGCGAACTCCGGACGCTTTCAAACTTCGCCTCCATTCTCGGGCCGCTCGGGGAGCGACTGCATCGCTGGACCAACTCTGGTGCAAGCGGTGCCGGTCAATTCGGCCACCTCTTCGATAACGTCGAAGACACCTTGACGTTCTCCCGATTTCAGACCTTTAACTTCGACGGATGGGCCGACTATCCGGATGTTCTGGAGCCGCTGCTTTTCTATGTACTGCATCGGGCGTCGTCCGAGATCGAACGCCCGGAGAATGCCGCCACCTTCAAAGCATTCGTCATTGACGAAGCCTGGATGTTTCTCAAGAACCGGACCATCCGCGACTGGATCACGCGAGCGGAGAAGACCTGGCGAAAGAAGAACGCCGCCATGATCTTGGCCACGCAATCCGTGGTCGAGCTGATGGCTTCCGAGATGCTGCATGTCGTGAACGAGTCCTGCCCGACCAAGATATTTCTCGCGAACCCCAGCATTGACCGGAAGCTGTATGCCGAGATCTTCCAGCTCAACGATACCCAACTTGAGTTGCTGGCGGGCTTGCAATCGAAACGCGACCTCCTGCTGATTCAGCCGGGCGTCACCAAGAAACTGCTGCTTGAAGTCGATTCGCTCACTTACTGGATCGCCACCAATAATGCCCGCGACAACCTGCGTAAGCAGGATTACTTCGCCCACTTCGGACCGGAACAAGGACTGCTGCGTCTGGCCGAGGACTATCCGCAACCTAACTCACGAAAGGAATCCGCATGAAATTAAAGAGTAATTCCATCTCCTACTGTTTGTGTTTGCTCTTCCTGATCGCCAATGGATTGGCGCAACAGACGGCGCGAACTGTCCACTATCACGTCAATGACATCGTTCCCGTTCGCGCCAAGATGCGATACACCACCCTGATTCAGCTTCCCGCTTCGGAGAAGATTCTCGAAGTCGCAACAGGGGACAAGGATTTCTGGATCATTGATGTCGTCAACAACTTCTGCTTCCTTCACCCGGCGAAAGAAGGCATTCACTCGAACCTGAATCTTATTACGGACAAGGCTAATGTCTACTCGTTCACGCTGGACGATGTTGAGAGCGGTAAGCCGGATCTCAAGATCATAATTGAACCTTCCGACGCTTCTTCGATTGCCGCCGTCAACGGCGTATCGAAACTGGTCTCTGCCTCTGAAGTCATGGCAGCACAACAGAGTGCGCAATCCGCAGAAAACCATGCTAGACAGGCAATTGACCAGTTTCGCTCTGAGTATCCCACCCAACATTTGAAATTTGATTACGTTTACCGCAACAAGAAGCCTTTTGAAGTGGCCGCGATTTATGAAGACGGGCGCTTCACTTACGTCCGTTCATCCGCTCCCGAGAAGTTCGCCATTTATGAATTGAAGGACAACAAACCTAGCCTTATCGACTTCCAGTTAGAGAGCGGGACTTACGTCGTGCCCAAAGTAGTCGATCACGGGTACTTGGCGATCGGCAAACACAAGCTCGACTTTAATCGCAGCGCACGATAGGAGAAAACCATGCTCCAAGACAATCAGATGCCCGCATCGGAGACGGGTCAGGCTCAGGCTCAGCCCGAAGCGGGAGCCGAATTGCACGATCATCGACTGAATCCGCAGGGAGCAGTTCCCAAGAAGAGCCAGGGCTATGTCATCGCAGGACTCGCGGTCGTAATTTTGTTCGCCGTGATGTTCTCGAATAAACATGCCCACACGGGCGCTCGTCCTCCAACGGCCCAAACTCCCTACGCAACCCAAGCCAATCAACCCGAGATTGAAGAATTGAAGCGTGACCTGACCGCCGATCAGCGAAAGATGGAACAGCAATCCCAGGCACCGGTCCGCTCTGCCGCCGAAACAATTTCTGGATCGCAACAGTTCGCTCCCGCAGAGCGCATGGGTACCCCAAATTCCGAGGTACCCACTGGGCCGCAGCGTGATCAGCTCGCGGACGCCGAGCGCGCCCTATCGTTCAAAGCGCGATTTGCTTCGAATCTGATTTCCGCCGACAACGGAACGCAACAGACATCTGTACCCGACAGGAGGACTCTTGATCCATCACCCTTATCTGCCGAAACTGCTTCTTCTCTTCGTACTCCGGGACTCACACATGCGGCCGAAGGCGTACAGGCCGGCCAGCCGGCGAAGCGCCCGCCGGAAGTAAATGTGAATTCCGGGCAGGGGTCCCCTTATGTTTTGTTTGAAGGCACGACTCTCGATACCGTTCTCATGAATCGGCTGGAGGGCGAGTTCTCCGGGCCGGTTAAAGTCATGGTCACCAATCCGGTCTACAACGAAGACCGGCAGCATGTGCTCATTCCCGAGGGCACGTTCATTCTGGGCGAGGTGCAGAAGGTTTCGGGCTTCGGCCAAAAACGCCTTGCCGTGACTTTCCACCGGATGCTGATGCCGGATGGATATTCGGTTGACCTCGACCAGTTTCACGGTCTCGATCAAGCTGGGGAGACCGGTCTGAAAGACAAGGTAAACAACCACTACTTTCAGATCTTCGGAACTTCTATTGCCCTGGGCATCATCGCAGGTGCGGCTGAATCCACAACAAATGGCGGACTGAACGCAAATGGTTCCGATCTTTGGCGCCAGGGAGTCGGTTCAAGTCTGTCCCAGTCGAGTGCGAATGTTCTCGACCGCTTTATCAACGTGCCTCCCACTCTGACCATCCGGGAAGGGCATCGGATCAAAGTCTATCTCACGCAGGATTTGTTGCTGCCTGCTTACGAGAATCACACCATTCCACCAAACATCTGAGTCGCGTCAGCAAGCGGCCAGCGTCAGAACCAGTTCTCAAAGAAAAGGAGATTACAGATGAAATCACGATGGATTTGCTGTTTCGCTCTCTGCGCGCTCGCGTTCTCTGCCAGTTCAGCCCATGCGCAATGGGCGGTATTTGACGCCAGCAACTATGCGAACGGTCTGAACGAATTCAAACAATTGCGGCAGGCGTATACCACGGCGACCCAGACCCGCGACCAGATCATCGCAGCCTACAACCTGGCTTACCAAATGTCTCGGATGCCCCAGAATCTGGCGCAACGCTATGAGTCGAGCTTCTCTCAGTGGACGAATTTGTCTGGACCGAACACCTATGGCAACGCTTCGGCGTGGGTCGACGCCTTAAACTTCGGCGGTTCTAATCGGGCGACAACAGCATACAACAATGCCGTGATTCCCTTAGAAAGCTACCCCGGCGGAAGCCTTGCGTCCCAAGACGCTCCGACGCAAGCCGTCATCAAGAATCAGTACGCCACTTCTGAACTTGGGCAAGCCACCATCACCAGTTCGCTTTCGACGGTCGGTTCCGTGCGTTCCAATTCCGAAGTCTTTGCCCAGAAACTTGCCAACCTTGAGGCGGATACATACTCCAACGACTCCAGCCAGCAAACCGAGATGGCAGTGTTGGGCAAGATCAATTCGGCCACGCTGCTCCAGATTCATTCTCAGCAGGACACCAATCAGGTTCTCGCCGCCGTGGTTGCCCAGCAAGCCTTAGCCGACAAGCAGCGGATCGACGAACAGAACCGCCTGATCAATCAGGCGATTTACTTTCAGCAGAATTTCTCGGGCACGATGCAAAACTTGAATGGGGGAGTCAGCGACTCCATCAAAGGCATTTCACTCAGCGTCAGCGGGCGGTGACTTTATGAATCAGAATCCCTTCACATTTTTGGGCCAGGCCATCTCACAATTACTCGCGACCAAGAGCGCGGCGATCCAGGCGTCCGGACTCAATATGTTTCGCGGGCTGGCCGTGATCCTGATTGTGTGGTTCGGGATCAAGGCCGCC
The DNA here is from genome assembly GCA_963720075.1 of uncultured Acidobacteriaceae bacterium. Taxonomy (GTDB): domain Bacteria; phylum Acidobacteriota; class Terriglobia; order Terriglobales; family Acidobacteriaceae; genus PALSA-188. Next base: position 1,224,294 of record CAVREG010000019.1, read on the forward strand.
CTGTCCGCGGCCCATGGGCATGGAGGCCTCAACTTCGCAAAGTTTGCCGACCTTCTTTTGCTGATTGCGTTCGGATTGGGAATGCTTACCTACTACTCGACCCCCGTGCCGGGGATCGGCTACAGCTTCAGCGACCTCATCACCCAGGAGGCATTGCAGCTTTCCGGACAGATCGAGTCCGACCAGACGCAGCAGATTGCCGACGCGGTGGCGAAAGCGGAAGAGCAACTCGGCAGTCCTCCGGGAATATTCAGTCTCCATGAAACGCTGACGATTCTGGTAATCGTCATTGCTCTGGCAGCCGTGCAGGCTGTCGCCTTCGCGGTCATCGCCTATGGCTACGTTGCCGCAGCGGTGTGCGTACTGGTCGGTCCCATCTTTATTCCGTTCTTCATTGTGCCCAAGCTGGATTGGCTTTTCTGGGGATGGTTTAAGGCATTTATCGGCTTTAGCTTCTATCAAGTAATTGCCAGCGCCTTCATCTTCGTTTTCTCGAAGGTCTTGCTGTCTCTGTTGGCAGTCATTGGCCCCATTACGCTGTCCAATGCCTTCACGCTCTTGCCGCCTCTGATCGTTACGCTCTTCGTCTGCATTTATGGCGTGACCAAAATCCCGGAACTGACCGGATCAATTCTCGGGGGCCGCGCCGGCTCCTGGGTGAACCCTTTGGGATGAACATATGACACAGAAAGAAAACTCGTCCAAGACATCTGCCGCAGGCGAAAAGTTCCTTGAAGCTTACGCCGAGCCGGTCGTCACCAATACTTACCTGAAATTGGCATTGCTGGTCTTGTTTGCCGTTTCCCTGGTTCTTTTGCTCCTATTCTACCGGGCGCAGACTGCCGCGCTGCATTTGAAACCGCTGGTTATTTCCGTGAGCGACCTCGGACGCGGGCAGGTCATGCGGTATGACGACTTTCGCGGCATTCCCATAGAGCGTGTCAGCAAGTATTACCTCGCCCGTTGGGCAGAGCTTTACTATGAGCGCAACCATTCGACTCTCGAACGTGATTTTGCGGAATCGTTAAATTTCTTCTCGAACGATTTGCAGCGCGCAACGCTGGCGCGAGTCAAGAAGGCGCAAACGCTGCAGAACTTCCTGCTTGACCCCGGTCAGCCCAACGCCGACATACAAATTATCTCGGTAGTTCTTGAAGACACTCGCGCCGCTCCCTATCGCGCCCATGTCGAGTTTGAGAAGCTCTTCCGCTCGCCGGGTGATCAGCAAGAACAACGGCGCGAACGTTGGACCGCGAACGTCGTCTACAGCTTTGGTGATGACGTGCCAAACGAAATGCTGCTGACCAATCCTTTAGGCCTGATCATCAGCTACGTGCACGAAGATCAGGCATTCCGCAACTAGGCAAGCAATGGGCTACCAGATACTCCAAAGCGACGCGATCCAGCACTCGATCAGACATGATTGCATTGACCGGGACACGCCGTTATTCAACGAGGCCGCCCCATGAGTGCAGTCTCCGTAGCTGGTTTGGAGAGCCTATCGCGCCAGTCTACCCCCGGCTTCATCGCCCTGCTTTCCGATCTGAGCGAGCTTGCTGCAGGTCATTTGGCGGAGATGATCCGCCCTTTTTGCCTTCTGAGCTCTCTGCGGAATGGCCGCGGCCTTCAGCCACGTCTTCGTCCTGAAGCGTCACCATCCGCCGGTTTCAGCGGACGCAGCGCCAAAGTTACGCGCTTTTTCTCTGGGCAGTCGTCTTTGCGGTTGTGTTCTCGAGACGCCGTATTGCAGGTGCCGGCGCTGATGCCGCGCTCAACCGCGTCCATTGCAGCCCTCACATTGCTTGCATCCTCAGAGCGGCCATTCCTCCAAGTTTCTGCCCTGCTTTCCCTCGGCCACTCGCTTCGTGCTGATCCTGCGTCCGGCGGCTCTCGGTGCTCTGCTTCTGCGCCCTACGGGTCTGGGTTTCCAGCGAGAAATGTCCCGCGTACAGGACGCGCGGCTTCGGCCCGAAGGACGGGCGACAATTCTCGCCGGAGCCTCCACAGAAAGCGCACCTTCGGCACTTGGGAGCAGGGCACTTCGCGTCGCTTCGCGCAGGAGTGTCCCGAGGAAAATCCGGGCAAAAACAAAATAGGAGGAAAGACAATGGCACTCTACGAAAATGCAATCAAGTTGAAGGGCTTCGTGGGCAAGGACGCGGACAGCAAGGCAACCGGCAACGGCAACGCCATGACCACATTCTCTCTCGCCACCAAATCCAGCTACAAGGACAAGCGTACCGACGAATGGATCTCGCGAACCGAGTGGCACCGCGTCATCTGCTTCGCCACACCCGCGGAACACGCTAGAGGCCTCAAGAAAGGCGACTACGTCGAGATCGAAGGCGAGCTGCGCAGTTCCGAGTTCGATAGCGAAGTCGGCAACGGCAAGAAGAAGACCTCGATCAAGCGCCGCAACTGGGAAGTACGCGCCAGCGAGATTCGCAAGCTCGCTCGTCCCGCAAAGCCGGACGACAGCCTTCGACTCCGCTTCCGGCGGCGGGGGCAACGCCGCGTAAGCAGCCCTCCTCTTCGGGCGGAGAGGTAAACCCTCTCCGCTCTCCTTTTGATCTGCCGCCGCACTCGACGGCGGAAGGAGTCCTTCGCGGATGCTTGCCAATGCGGTCTTTATCGCCACGCTAATATTTCTGGCGCTCGCTGTCTGGCTGAGCGGCCAGTTGCGCTTTCTCGCGCCCTGGCGCGGCCTGATCCTCCATGAGTATTGGCCCAACATTGCTGTCTACTGCTCGCTGCTATTTGCCAACATCCTCGGCCTCGCCATCTGGATTGAACGCAAGTTCTTCCTTCGCGATACAGGTCGCAAACTCAAACACCTCGATAAGGAGATTCACAGTGGACAGCACGAACTCTCCGAAGAGATCAACGAACAATTCACCGACGAATAAAAAGGAGAAGCCTATTTATGGACCATGAGAGACCGCACCGATCACCCTCAGGCCGCGATCACGAGAAATACTATGACGATTCCGACGATCTCGTTGAGCGCGTGCGCCGGGCTAAGGAAGCCGCCCAACGGAAGATCGAAGAGTTTGGCGACCCGTCGGAATACATAGTCACCAAGATCTATGGTCGGCGCACGGACATTGATTATTCCAAGCCACCCAAGGAAGAGGAAGCACCCGTAGCGCCAGCCTCACCCGAAGCTTCGACCGCGCCACAAGAGTTTTCCGAGAATAACGCCCAGACGGACGCTGACCGGAAGACAACTGTGGAGCTTGGTAGCGACGTGCCGCAAGGCGAGGAGCAGTAATGCGTCTCGACCTTCCTCACGATTTGCCGGGCCGTCGCAAGCCAGATCAAACGCCGCTTGAGCTCAGCCCGGTGGCGCGGCGCCGAGAGCGATTGGCTGAGAGGGCAGCGGAGAATCGTGGACCGCAAACTCCGCTGCCCCGGCGCGAGCGTCCCGTACAGACGGACCTCCCACGGAAACCGAAGGATCGTTCTGTATCGGTTGATCGCCCTCGGGATCATCGCCCACGGCGGCAAGACCTACCGCTCCAGGCCGTCGATCTTGCTCTCCGCGAGGAGGAGCAGAAGGTTCTCGCGGAAGTTGGCCGGTTCCGGGTGATTGCCACACACGACCTTGCCGAGACTATATACCAGAACCGCACCTCCCGGATGGATCGCGACCTCGCGTTCTTGCGACAACATGGCCTCATTGAAACCAATGCCGTCAACGCTCGCCGCGACGGACGGCGCGGGCGCGTTGAACATTTGGAAGTGGTGACACTGACCAAGGCGGGCCGCGATCTGGCACGCCAGCGTGCCGGGCTTCCCCAAGATCAAAAACTGTATTCGGGCTTGGTGAAACCCCGCGAGGTTGAGCATGACTCTCAGATTTACCGCGCCTATCGGAAGGAATCCCAGCGCATTGAGGAAAACGGCGGCACTAACCTTCGCGTGCGGCTCGACTTTGAGTTGAAGGGGCAAATTCAGAAAGCGATTTACGCCGAGCGCAAGGCTGATCCAGGGCGCGACATGATTGAGATCAAACAGCAGGTTGCCCAGCAGTTTGATCTTCCCTTCGTCAATAACGGCATTCAGATTCCCGATGCCCGTATTGACTACGACCTTGACCAAGGTTCGCGCTCTGGACACCAAGACGTTGAAGTGCTCACCGCTGCGTACCACCCGGGACATTTGCGGGGGAAAGCCGCAGGCCGGTTTTCATCTTTACGCTTCCGGCGCCGACCGCGCCACGCTGACCAGCAAAATCGAAAACGATCATCACCTGCTTGACAAAATCCTGGAGTTGTAAGCCGTGACCATAGACCCTATCGTCGCTCTTGAATCGCTTGGCTATACCGAACGTGAGGCATCTTTCCTCTATCTCGTGACTTCGCACTCCGGGTATTTCCTTCGACGGCAGTTCAATCGCTTCATTGAACGCAAAAAGGGCTGGATTGCCCAACGTTTTGTTGATAAAGCGCGGGTAGCCGGACACATCGAAGTCATCGATTACGGTCAAGGAAAGTATGTCTATCACCTTCGTGCCAAACTGATGTACCGGCTGCTCGGAAATGAGGAATCGCAAAACAGGCACCGCAAAGGTGACAACGAAATCCGTCTCCGCCTCATGGCGCTCGATTACGTTCTCGAAAACCGGAGCGAACATTTTCTCGAAAGCGCGCGGGATAAGCTCGACTTTTTTCTAAATATTCGCGGAGTACCCTCGACTCTCGTCCACGTCAATCATGGGCAGCTACGTTCCTTCCTCTCGGCCTTCCCGATCTCCGTTGTGGACTACACCCAGCCGGCAACGTCTGTTGTCCGGTTTGCATTCATCGATGAAGGGATGCTTTCGATACGTAAGTTCTCTCGGTTCCTGGAAGATCTGGCAGCGCTGATGCTGGAGGTTCGCACGTTCGATGTCGTCTATACGTCCGTTTCCAACATTAACTTTCCACTAGCGGAGAAAGTTTTTCGGAAGACCTTCCAAGCTCCCATCAAACATCGGCAGCAGGTATTTGGGGAATTTCCTTCACGCCCGACGCAGGGCTGGCCTTCCGGTTCACGTCCGTTCCACGCCCGCTTCACTCGGCTCGTGTTTCACTTCGCCTATCCGCAACTGTTACGTAGTGAACCTCGGGGGTCTGTGCAGCGGTCTGCTGGCCGGTCTGCCCCAAATGGAGTAACACCTTGAACATCAATCATCTAGAAATTCAAAGGACTACCACAAATGCAAAACCGGGGGTTGGGAGCGACCCCGCCCAGGCGGGCTGCCGCTGACGCTGGTCGCTCCCACCCCCGGCCCTGTGCGGTACCGAAGCCGGACCTGACTTCGTACCAAGTTTGGATTGAAGGCAGTATCAACGTCTGCCGCAACCAGGCCGAAAGGAGATCGGTATGAGCAAACTGAAGATCGAGCACGGAGCGAGCAAGGTGAACTGGGTGTTACTCAAGACCAACATTGAGGAGTCAATCGCAAGCGAAATCGAGTTGATGTGCCAGTGGTCAGAGAATGACCGCAAATACATTGTCAACGAACTTCTGCGCTTTGCGCTGGCGCAGTCTGAAGAGTTCCAAAAGTACAAGGCAGAGCGGGAGGCGAATCCCGCGAAGATGGCGACCGACACCAAACCGATCGTATCGGTGATCAAGCAAGCGCCCGATTCGGCATCGAAAGCGGCCCTGCCAGCCGCCATCGCAGCGAGCCGTGATCAATTCAAGGAGTTATGACATGCGTATTCCAACTGCTATTCAGAATCTCACACGAGAGTTGATCGAGTATCGGTTGGCACTGTCGCTGGGACTCAGCGCAGCCTCAGGCTTAGTCCTCCAAAGTCTCTATTCTGTCAATGCCGCTGATCCGGCGCTGCGCTTGATTGCCGTCCAGCGCAGTTTTATTTATCAGGCACTGGTCTGGAGCTATTCGCTCTTTCTCTACAGCACTCCCTTTCTCGTCAGCTCGATTCTATTCTCGCTCGCCTATGTCCATCTTTATGTACCCGACGTGGAACGAACTGCTGGCCGACTTCCGCCGTTCCCCGTGCCCGAGCTGAGACACGATTTGTACCTGGTTATCGGTGAAGTGCATCATCAACTGAAGCCTGAACCGTCGCCCCTGCCGCAGTGGCTGTCGATTCCTGAACGCGGGTTGTACACGGGCGTGGCCGTAGTGGGCGCCATCGGTTCCGGCAAAACCCAAGCCCTCATTCTGCCTGCCATGCGGCAGTTGTTCGCGTACCGTTCGAACGATCCCGAACGTAAACTTTCTGGCATCGTCCCTGAGGTCAAAGGCGATCTTTGCCGGCAACTCCAATCGATCTTGAACGGGTGCGGACGCGGGGAGGACTACATCGAGGTTTCGTTGCATGGCAACATCCGATACAACCCGCTAAACAACGATCTCGATCCTTACGCGCAAGCCTACAACATCGCGTCCATCATCACCGCCATCTGGGGCCGTGGCAAGGAACCCTTCTGGCAGCAGTCCTACACCGATCTGGTCCGGTACGTGATCATGCTGCATCGCGTGCGCGACGGGTATCTCACTCTGGTTGACGTATTTCGCACCGTCATCAGCGCCAATGTTCTCGAACAAATGTTGATTGGAACGGGCCGCAGGCTGAGTGATATTCGGTTCGTTAGCGTCGCTGGCGTGGTCTATCAGCATCACCGGAAATCACTCGCAAGATTTGGGTTCGAACAGCAGGAACATCGGGATGAATACATCGCCCGCTGGAGCGAAGATCTCGAGACTTTGCTAACGCAGGAGACTGGGGCTGTCGTCTCCTTATATATACGCCAGAGTGACGACGCGACCGCCCGCGACAGATTCCAAAGCATTTGGTACTGGTACTGGGAGCATTGGAAGTTCTTTCGCTCCGAGGTGAAGACCTCCATCATTCAGGGCATCGCCGTTTTTCTGTCACTGTTTGAGACCGACCCCGATGTGCGCCGGGTCTTCTGCCCGCCGAAGAACCTTTACGAGGGGATAACCTGTGCGGCCGATCCCATGGCTCAAGTGCTTCCGACATTTGATGAGCTGATCGAATCCGGCAAGGTGGTCGGACTGAACTTTCCCGTGGCCCTAAATCCCGCACTGGCAAAAGTCATTGGCACCCTGATGAAGATCGACTATCAGCGGGCCGTGCAACTCCGCATCCCCAAGATGGACGCGGAGCCGCATCGTCACTTCCGTCCAACCGTATTCCTCTGTGACGAGTACCAGAACTTCGCCACAGTCGGCGGTGACAACCCAACTGGCGATGAGCGTTTTCTGTCCATCTCGCGTCAGCCGAAGTGTATCCCCATCGTGGCCACGCAGAGCATTTCATCGTTGAAGGAGGCGTTGCCAAACGAGGGAGTGAAAACCCTGCTTCAGGCTTTCCGCACCAAGATATTCCTGTCGACGTCTGATCCCGATACGGCCCGCTTTGCCTCCGAGATTTGCGGTAAGGCAGACCGGACTCGAATCAGCTATACCGTCTCGGAATCCAGTAGCAATGCCAATGTCGGGTGGCTGAGCGGGCGAACATCCGCAAACAAAGGCTCAATTTCTGCCTCCAAGCAATACCAGAAACATAAGGAGCCGCTGTTTGAGGAGCGCGCGTTCTTTGAATTGAAGAACGCCCAAACGATCTGTGCCGTGTTCGACGGTGTGACACCTCTACAAGCAACGTATTGCTATTTGAAACCCGACTTCCTACCTGTCGACATGACTTGGTTCGAGCAAGAAAAGATAGGCTTCGACCCGCAGAGCATCAAGCGATGAGCTTTGAACTCATTCTGCCATTCCTGAGACCGATCCAGCATCTGCTCGAAGCTGAGACCGTCTCCGAAATCATGGTCAATCCCGATTCGACCGTCTGGATCGAGGAGGACGGCCAGATTCAGCCGCTCCCTGGAATTCGGTTTGAAGAAGGAGCACTTCAGACCGGTCTTGAAGTGATTGCCAATCGATATGGCAAGAAGCTGAACGCGGATTCTCCCATATTGAATCTGAGGCTGCCCGATGGCAGCCGCATGGCTGCCATGATACCGCCCGTCGTGAATCCAAGGCCGCTCCTGACCATCCGCAAGTTCACTTCCTCGGGCTTTACAATAACCGATCTCATCGAACGCGGTATGCTGACGAAAGATCAAGCGAATAGATTGGAGCAGGTTGTTCGGGACGGCCACAACCTGCTGATCTCTGGATGTACCGGCTCCGGCAAGACCACGCTGTTGAATGTTCTCGCCGCGTGCATTCCCGATCATCACCGCGTTCTGATCCTTGAGGATACTTCCGAGATTCACATCTCGAAACCACATGTCATCTCGGCCGAGGTGCAGTTAGGCACCCACAAGACCCCGATCAGCTTTGGCGATCTCCTCAAGGCCGCGCTCCGCCATCGTCCGGACCGCATCATAGTCGGAGAGATTCGCGGACCTGAAGCGCGCGTGTTTCTGGATGCTCTCAACACCGGTCACCGCGGATCACTCACCACTATTCACGCCAACGGAGCAGAGGATGCATTGCGGCGATTGGCCCAACTCGCATCACGGGCTGCTGGGAATGTGCCTTTGAAGGATACCGAGGACGAATGCCGACACTCAATCAAGATTGTCGCTCACATTGAAAGGCACGAGAATTTACGACTCGTCCAAGAGATTTATCAGACTTCATAAATGGAGGCAGTTCGCGAAATTATCAAATACGGCATTGGCAGATCACTGGAGATTGATCTTTTGATCCTGAAGACGGGAAACGACAAAGCTAAATAGCTCCCTGAGCGATCCTTCTACTATGTCCTTTCGCGCGAAAATTGCTGTCTCGATTTGCAGATATCGATCCGTAATGTTCTTAAAGACGACGCCGCTACGAGAAAGATGAGATGCGGTTCGCGGCAACAGCGCGAGACCAAGACCATGCGAGACAATCTCGATTGCCTGAGCTATTGAGCAAACCTCTTGGTACACAACCTCGGCCCCGGTGCTCTGAATGTATTCATTTACTAAATCATAAAGTGCAGGGTTCACTCTTCTGGGAATCCAGTAGAGAACCTGGCCATGCAAGTCCCTAGTCGAGATCGCGGTCCTTTGCACCAAAGGATGATTCTTGGGAATGCAGACTGAAAACGGCTCTCTAATCAGAGTCTCGACCCATAGCTCCGATTCCTGCACCGGCATTACGCCGACGCCGGCATGCAATCCACCGCATAATACTCGGTTCATGAGCTTTCTCGTGGTGGCGCTTTCGAATACCGCACGCGGCTCGGGAATTTCAAGTGACGAGCTCATACGGGCCTTTTCTACAGCCGAGAAATCCAAGCGATACAAGAGCGCCAGTGTATTGCTATTAATCAGAGGCGAGTAACCGATTCGCAGAGGTCCTTTCCAAATCCGCATGTAGAAGCGCGCTAGATGCCATGCCCGCTCTGCATGGCGCAAGGATTTCTCTATCTCTGGCAACAGAAGCTTCCCCGCGGGAGTCAGAGCCAGTTTCCGGGTTGACCGTTCGAACAACTTAGTGCCCAACGAATGCTCAAGCGTCGCTATTTTGCGCGTCAAAAAAGACTGTGATGTGTTCAATAATTTAGCTGCCCGAGAAAAACTGCCCTGTTCGGCAATCGCGGCAACATATACTTGCATTTGGAGAAATGAATGATCGAACATAATGCGGTTTTCACCTTCCAGATGCTTTGTGGGCGATGAGTTTGCGTTCGGTCAAGAAACTCTTCTTATTTGAGAAGAGGCACTGAGAAAGGAAAAAGTAAAGAAAAATTCAGAATATCCTCGTGCTGGACATCCAGTTAGGAGCTCCGCGGGTGATGAGGAAGGTGTCCAATGCAGGATCGTACAGAGACACTATTCGAGTAATTCCAGAGCCTTGCCCAGCTGAGCATCTTCCCCGCATCCGAGTCTTTCGGGATCAATATCAATAGCTACATCCGGTTCCACTCCACTGCTTTCGTTTGAGACTCCGGTAGCGCCATACCAGCCAAAGACTGGCAAATAGAGCGTATAGCCATTCCCCACGTCGAATGCGCTAGACCCAAGGATACGGCCGGCGGTCCTGTTACCCACCACAGTTGCCAGCCTCGTATCTTTTGCGAACTGAGCAGCCATTTCTCCCGCACTGTTCGTCCACTCGTTCACCAGAACCACGACACGTCCGTGAAAAGGCTGTTTACCAAGTCCTTGAGTGAGTAGTATTAGCGATTTGTCCCTGACGGAAAAGCGTGCAACGCAGAACAGAAGTTTGGCAATCGTGTTTGGCATGGGAACTCGGGAAAATTCGGCGACCTTGTATCCTGCCTGCAATCGTGTTGGTGTGACATCGTAGCCGATCGGAATTCGGTCAGGATGCAGATAGCTCACAAGACTGGCAAACCCGAGACTGCCGCCCAAACATCCCCGCAAATCGATGACGAGTCGGTCGCACCCGCCTGCCTTCAGTGATTCAACCGCAGCGCCGAGACGTTTTGAAAAGCGAATTCCGAAAGCTCCCGAGAAAAATGAGATTCTCAGTATTCCGACGTTCCGTAACATCCGGTAGCTAATGTCTTTAGGTTCGATTAGCGGAGGTCGCCCCTTCCTTTTTCTGCGGGCCGGCACATTGATCGCAAACGTCCTAGGCTTGCCACCGTCGGGCAGCTCTGCAGTCAATTGGTATCTAGTGCCAAAGGAAAACACCGGAAGATTTGGCGGACACGTAGGTGTGCCGTTTACGCTCCTGAGAAAATATCCTGGATTGATCCCGGCAGATGCCACTGGACTATCCTCAAAAATGTCTTGAAACATCCATTGCAGATCGGGCCTACGAGACACGGAACGCAAGGTTGCACCTATAACATGCTGGGGTAGCACTGGATTTGTATCCGAACTATAAAAGTTTGTGTGGCTGGATCTAAGCTGGGTCAGAAGACTGCGAACGCCATCTTCAAAAGCTTTTTCATCTGCCACTATGAGATCGGGAATTTGATCGTCAACTGCCTTAAACCAAGAACTGTAGTCAACATTCCCGATGTTGAAGTGATGTTTGGCAACTGTGGACTTTATGCGCGCAATGACCTTGAGGCGAGATCCAGTTTGAAGCATTTGATCGTTGGTTCAGTGAGTTTGAGGCGGATCGGCTACTCCCTCTACAGTAAAGCCCGCCCAATAGAATGGGACCGCTTTCGCGCCATAGTTTTTCAGCATACTTCGTTTGGCGGCGGCTAACGCTTCTGGAACTTGTCTATTGCGATGCAGCTCCGCATAGAAATTCTTCATCAAGTAGAGGGTTGTCTCGTCTTCGACGGACCAAAGAGTTGACACCACCGTGCGAGCACCGGCCAGAAGGAACGCCTGCGAGAGCGTTGATATCCCTTCTTGCCCCTCCAGTGGACCAACCGCTGTATCGCACGCTGAAAGTACGACCAGATCGGCACGTATCGGCAGTTGCACTATTTCCGAACTTTGTAGGAACCCATCCTCGCCGTGCGCTGGATCGCTTAACAGAACAAGTGCAGCTTCTTCCGGGTGCATCTCATTCGCAATTGCATGTACTGCCAGATGAATAACCTGCTGATTAACTGATTGCTTAAAAGCTGTTTCAGTCGCGTCTTCACCGAGTAGCAGAGTTCTGGATGCCTTCGGAAATATATCGGCTGCGGTCAGGGCTTCCTCGCGAGAACCAGGAAGATTTGATAAAGCAGTTCCTTTGTAGCCACGGGTTATAGCCATGCCTCTCAAATTACTGCGGCTGTATGGAATTCCTCCGACGGCGAGAACTGTCCCGAAGGAGTGTTTAGGGCGATTCGTGCGTAGCAAAAAAAAGCTGGTTGCTGAGGCCGGGTAAACCACGGTCCGTGATTCAAGCACGTACCTGTTGTTTCGGTCTAATAGTGCGTCGAACGGAACAAGGTGAAGCGGCCCGTCGCGAATTATTAAGAGCTGGTGTTTCGTCCTCGCTTCCGGAATTGAACCGAGAAGAACATCATACAAATGGTGCCCCTCAATATCGGCGGTATGCTTACTTTTGACTTCACTCAAGTAGGCAGTCACGACCCGCGAGATGATGTGCTTTCCGGGTAACTTTATGATGTGCGAATTCTTGTTAGTCACGACGAGACAATACGACTCGGGATCATCAACCACGTATTCGAGAACAACTTCCAGCGGTGAAAGAATGCGCTGTAGCTGTGCCAAAGCGATGGTCTGGTGCGCTTTTGATTTTAGAATACTGATTTCAGGAGTGATCCACATGGATTGTTCGGCAAAGAAAATCTGGTCGCGAAGTTCTCGAACATGCCGATCGGAGCGCGCGGCCATCAGCTCAAGTCGCAAGTGGGCAATTCTGTCCTCAGTTTCTCTCGATCGTTGCGAAGATCTGGCCCCAGAGATCAAGAGGTCTGTCATTACGCGCCCACGAACTTGCTCGAGGATTGCAAACGCCTTAGCCGTATCGCCGACATGGTTCGCCACTAGAGCAAAATGCTTGGCGTACAAGTCACTACCCGCCTTCGTGAGAGCGACTTTGCCGAGTGTGCTCTCGGCACTTCCAATCATTGCATCTTGAATCGCCGCCGCTTGATCAAAGGTCTCATCGGCGGCTGCGTATTTGTGCTCACTAATCTGTACTTGAGCCAGACGGCTAAGTGCTGGTGGTATAAGAGGGATATATCCCGCCGTACGAGCTGAGTTAAAGGCCATCCGTGCAAGCTCCTCGGCTTTCGGAAGATTCCCACTAATCCGATATAGATCTGAAAGATCACTCTGTATCTTGGAAGTTGGGCTTCCGTACCCGGACTCTGCATACCGGAGCGCTTCATTGAGATTGGCGATTGCTCCCGGAATGTCGTTCTGCACCCGCGACATCAGTGACGCGGTTGAGAAAAGGTCGGCGAGTTGGAAACGATCATTGTTGGCTTTGGCGCGAGCGAGCAAGTCCTTGAACTCATTGCCCGCCTTTGCGACTCGACCCGCCTGGATCATGGCTAACAATCTCGCGTGCTGCGCGACGAGCGGGTAGCCTGCATCTGGATTGTGCTTGGCCACGTCAATCGCCTGATCAGCGTAGGCAATCGCCTCATCATTCATCTGCTGACTCAAGAGACCGTTCGCTGCTGCCGATAGATAAAAAATCTGAGCACCGATATCAGCTGCATTTGTTGCTGCGACAAGCGCCGCTCCCACAGCTTTCTGCGCACCTGCCACGTCACCGTCATAAAAATCTGCAAAGCCTAATTGTCCTTCTGCGCGATACTGCCATTTTGTGTTCCCTAATCCTTTCGCCAGGCTTGTAACTTCTGTCCAGTCGCGCCGCATAGCCGGAACATCAATCTCTCCATCGAAATCTCCTTTCACAATAAGGCAAAACATCCGCAGTTCTTTGTCGGATTGAAGGATGGGGTTATTGGCGAGTTCTTGAGCAAGCTCGTACGATAGCTCAGTTATCGGTGCCGTATCTGTTCCGGATCTGATTGCCCCAAAGTGCGCGTATAAGGCATTTCTTTTATCGCCAGAGGCGACGAATAATCGCTGAGCCTTCCTGAAATAGAGGCTGGAAGCCCGCCAATTGTATAAGTCAGCGAAGTAGAGGCCACGCTGTAGCAGCAATTCTGCCTCAGTGTTATTCAATTTGCTGGCCACCTTCGTCGAAGAAGAATTAGAGTTAGGCTCTGCTATTGGAACCTGTGCAGCGCCAGAAGCCGCGAGCGTTCCGAAAGTCACGGCGAACAATATGAATTGAGTGATTTTCATCACATGTTGGTTTTTCATACAGTCGTTTCCACAATGATTGGCAGAGTGATACGAAATCCCTTCGATGCCACTGTCATTTGATATTTCCCAGCAGAAACATGACTCAGGTCAGCCTTCATGTGCAAAAGCATTTGACCGTTTTCCTGATGTGCTTGTGCTGAGCCAGACCAAACGATATGTCGTTTCGAGCTCAACGTTACTGAGTATTCCCGTTTTTCGCTGCCGAGCGGTAGTTGCACAATTAACTCGACGAGCGGATTTAAAGGAATCACTTGCGGCAGTGAAGAAGCGCCTACCTCCTTGTGAACTCCTCTTACAGGAACTGCATTGCCAAGATCGATTGAGGCCGCAATGTACGTGAGCGGTTTCGATGCCTGAGTAGGAGTAACAGAACTGTCAACCTGTGGCATGCCGGGCGTGATACGCGGCGCGGTATGCCAATGGCTTGAGGAAATGTAAATTCCAATCATTATCATAAGCGTGGCGGCGGCAGTCACCAGAGAACGCGTAATCCGCCAAACGGTTTTATCTTGGATCGCTTTGCTTCTTTCGTTGGCAAGATGACCCATATACGAGTTGAAACAGGGTGAGCAAGAAGTCAAATGATGGCTTATCCATTCAAAACTTTTATTCGCCGGCCGTTTTGCGAACACTTGGAGAGCATCATCCGGCGGACATCCCTTGCGGTCGGCATTCGGAAATCCTTCAGAAAGGTAGGAGTGTGCGAAATTATGCATCTCTTCTTCTTTCGCGAAAATCGGACGTTGGTTAGCCTTGGGTGCCATTTCTAAAACCACGTTCTTTCCGAATTATTTCAATCTTAGTTTTCTCCTGACTTTCCGCAGAGTCTGGCTGAACTTTGATTCAGCTGCATGGCGAGATATTCCGTATGTCTGCGCTATCTCTTCCCAGGAGTAACCCGCCATTCGGCGACACAACATATCCCGCATTGCTGGGTCACAATGCATCATGAATTCGTCGATGAAAATCTTCATTTCGAGCGTTTTCCTAACGTTATGCGATGTATGCGAATGGAAATCTTCGAGCTCGACCGTCTTGCCTAAAAGCAGTTCTCGTTTCTTCGTTCTATTTAAGCGCCGGAGAAATGCGCGAAAAAGGTATGACTGAAGATTTCGTATGGAACTTTCATCAGTTCTCTTTGAGATAAGCGCGCGTGACACTGCCGACGCAGTTTCTTCAAGAACATTGGCAGCCTCGGCCGGATCGACGAACAAACGTTCTGCATGCTGCATCGCTCGCCCACTCACCTCCTCAGCAGCAATGCGAACGGCAGGACTAATGGGACGGCCTCGCCGATCCAAGGGACTGACACGAGCGTATTCATTTTGACCTGCCTTACCGGGCATGAAGATTTGGCCGTCGGTGTACGTCTCAACGCAGTTGTAAGCGGCGACCAATTGCGCTTCCCGCCGATACATCCACTCGATAAGATAGAGCACCGACGAAAGACAAACCTCAATTCCTGTCTGCGATCTTTTCGATAGTCCAAATTGATTTTCTCAATACATATAAACCCTCGCGTCATACCACCATAGAAACCTAAGTTCTGGGCGGAAGTTCGTGCTTTGTCCACAGTTGCCGGAATTGTTTGTGCAGCGGCCTGCTTGAGTAAAGCCGCCAACGTTTTGCGATCAATCGCACCTTGCGCGATATGTCACCGACGACCGAAGTAAGAAGGTGGTCGGCACCCCGATTTCTAACACACATTGAGAGTTAGTTTCCGGCAAAATCTACTATTTGAGGGAGGAGGATTTGCCGGTGAAGAGAAAACGCTTTTCTGTGGAACAAATTGTGGGCGTGTTGAAGCAGGCTGAGTTGGGAGTGCCGGTGGCGGAGCTAATCCGCCAAGTAGGAATCACGGAGCAAACGCTCTATCGCTGGAAAAAGCAGTATAAGGGGCTGGAGACGGATTCAAGTGCGCCAGTTCAAACAGCTCCGTCAGTGTGGCAAACCAATGCACGTCCAAACACTCCGCCCGCAGCGTCCCGTTGAACGATTCCACATGGGCGTTGTCGGTCGGCTTCCCCGGGTCGCGAGAAGTCGATCTTCACCTGATTGTGATATGCCCACAGATCCGTAACGGGATTGTTGAGCGCGAACGCATACAGATTCCAACTCTGCGGATTCTTGTGGTTGGATACGACACCGAGTCGGGCGTCATGAACCTCCCCATAGACGAGGAATCGTAACGCGCCCCAAAATTGTCCAGGCCGGATTCGTTATCCCGTTCTTTGCCGGTATAACGGAATGCACAAAGGTAAAAGCCCGTCGTAGATTCAATCCCTTGCATCATACCGCTAAGGCCCCGTTAGATGAATGTGTGATTCGATGGATACCAACTTTGATTCGTGGTCGAACCGAAAAGTCAGCCCCAGAGACTTCACGACGATCCCACTCCCCTTGAGACAGGGCGCGCTCGCCAAAGTCGCATTGAGAGAAGGGTCATAACTAAACTTCATTTCCTCCTTCATAAGGAAGTTCTCAACGAACGTGCGCGAACTGCCTAGAGGAACTTGACCACGCACATCCCGTTCAAGTTCTTCGCCAGAAAAACTGCGGAAGTCTCTCACAGTTCCACTTTTAGTTGCCGCACGACACGCGGATCGCGATAGCAACGCTGACCCCACAGCAGCAACTACTACGCACAGCACTAGCGCGCCAACCACCCATAAGACCCATCTACTCATCTTTCCTCCAGTCTCAGTGTCATTGCGAACAAGCCCCTGCGACTGAGCAAGATGGGGGCGGTGGGGGCGGTGGTGCCGGCGGAGAGGGAACCACATTCAGGTTAGTTCCTGCTCCCGGTGCCCATACGGGTGCTTTGGGCGTCGGCACTCCGATTGACTGAAGTGCGTTCGTCACATACGCATTGCTATTTGTTGAGAGCGGGTTGTAGGGGATGTTTGCTAGGTTAAGCCCGGTATCGAACTGCTGAAGACCCTGGATGTAGCTAGACGCGGGAAGGTCATTCGAGAGAGCAGTAACAGACCCGGTTATGGTGGACATGTTGTCACCATTGGGATCAGTCGGACTTTCCTGTTGAGCATGGAGTTGCCCCCATGGGTCTCCCTGAGGCGTTGGGCCTGCTCCAGGGCTCGAAGAGTTGGAAGAGTTCGATCTTGAGGAGTCTGGAGTCGACGACTGAGATGCTGCCCCTCCACTCGCTCCAGAGAGTTGCCCTGCGGACTGCGAACGACCAGAACTCTGCGAGAAAGCAGCTGCTTCTTCGGTCGGGCCAGCTCGGAACACTGTTTGAGTCCCGTCACGATCTGTGATGACGATGAAGGAGTGATTGACGGCGCCGCCCACGACTGGATTGTATTTAACCTCAATCGTTACCTGACCGTCGGTATCAATCGAGGTGAGCGGATTGTTTCGAACATAAGAGTACAGATTCCAGCTTTGCGGGTTCGCCGGATGCTGATCCGCAAAAGGCTTGTCTGGACTGAGCCACCTTCCCATGCTGGAGGCGTAGTACCTTGCCCCGAAGTAGTCGAGCCCTGATTCTGTATCTCTTTCTTTGCCGGTGAAGTGGTATCCAAATGCGCAAACGACACGGCTCGTCGTACCTATAGCAGCCTTGATCATAGGCATTTAGCGTAATTTTCGGGAAGCAAGTCTCGCGTCAGAAACGATCCGGGCTGAACACTTGGCGAGGTCGTCATCCCAACAACTTCCCTTGCTGTGTCCAAATACTTCTCCGTCGGTCGAAGTGAAATCGACGCTGTAGAGGACCCTGGTTCTGCTACCATCCCGGTCCCATCTGACGTTTGTTGGGATCGTAACAATCAGGGTGTGTGGCTTCTTGCCCTCGCTAGGTTTAAACTGTTGCGAATGTTTGAACTCTCCCTCAAGGGCGACTTTGAGTCTCTGAGTGAGGCCGTCGTCACCCCCAGCCCACACTTCTACCAATACCCGCCGGGATTCCGTCGACTGTGATTGCGACGGATTTGGGATCAGCAG
Organism: uncultured Acidobacteriaceae bacterium; assembly: GCA_963720075.1. GTDB lineage: Bacteria > Acidobacteriota > Terriglobia > Terriglobales > Acidobacteriaceae > PALSA-188. The sequence continues at coordinate 1,241,970 of CAVREG010000019.1, forward strand.
CATAAGTAGCAACCCGATTGAGCCAGCTATTGTTCCAAATTTCAGTTGCATGTTGTTTTCCCGTTGTCGCTCGTGCATTGCTTCGTTGTCTTGTTCTTCTGTGCTTCCTGGATTTGGTTAGGGGTCAACTTAGTCCCGGTGCGAGAGGACATGATGTTGTCCTGCGTGCCGGGGTTCGGTATGCTCGGCCCACGACTCCCGTCTGGATTCTTGGGACCCTCTTTGTATTGGTCCTTGATTCCGGCAAAGTGTAGTGTGTCGTGAGCTGCCGCACCGTTGGCCTGGCCGTTGTCAGTATTGATGTGCCCATGATCTCCACCAAGCGCGTTCACACCTTCACCCGCGACAGGATAATGCGTCATGTCTGCCCCTGGGCTGAGGTCCAGGGTGTTGAGTACTCCATTGATGGGCTTGTCAGTGCTTATTACCTGAATTTTCACTGGTGACCCACCCGTATCCAAGCTGTTGTCTTGATTGACTATGGCAGAGACGTTGGCCGGGGTTGCTCCAGAACCTGTGTAATGAACAGGAATTACGAGTGTGGCTTGTCCTGTCTGCTTATCGACTACCCAGTAGGCATCATGGCCGTCAGCGTCAGCCTTGCTGAGGGGATTGTTCCCGACGTAGCCATAGAGGTTCAGGCTCTGCGGATTGTCTAGCTTCGCATACGGCACCGGCTCTTCCTTCGCGCTCCAGTCCGGGGACATGAAGCGGCCCATCGTAGATGCGTAGTACCTAGCCCCGAAGTAGTCGTTGCCGGATTCTGAGTCACGTTCTTTGCCGGTGAACTTGTAGTGGTTCACAGTGATTTGCGGATTGTATTCGTATCCGAACGGCAAGTACGTCGCCTGCCAAACCGGATACCCGTTCACGCTCGACATGATCCGCGATGAGCCCAGGTCATCGCCATGATAAAAAGTCGTAGTCTCATCCGGAATTTGCGATACATTGCTCAAGTGATTGACGCTCGCCGTGCCGCTCGATGTACCGGAATGAGTCAAAGAAACGGTCGTCTCGCGATTATAGAGCGGCCGCACGCTGCCATCTAAAGAAACAATCGAAATATCGTTGTAGTAAATGCTCCAGGGATTGGCCGTCGTGGAAGTTTCCTGATTCAAATAAATTTGGCTGATAGTCTTTCCCGCAAATGAGCTGAGATCAATTCGGCGATAGTGCCAGCTTTGCTGCGTGCCGTCATTGTTGATCTGCTGGCCGTCCTGATCGTTTGCATTCCAGTTAGTGTTCGTATCGTCGGTGAAGGCAACCTGAATGCCGCCATGCGAGCTCTTTTGATATTGCCGCAAGAAGAGCTTATCGCCTGAACGCATGACGTATCCGGCATACCCTCCGGCGCTGGGGAAAGCAAACAATGAATACTGATTTCCCGAAGTGTTGCCCGTGATCAGGATGCGGTCTTCGTAGCTATCCGCCTTAACCAGCCCATTTATGCTTTTGCGGATGACAGGATCGTGCTGACATTCAAAGCCGAATTACGCATCGGATTGCGTGGACATATCAGGTCCCCGACCTCGGTTTTTGGCCCAATCCCACACATCCGCAGAGCACGCGCATGTGTGCGGCACCCGGCCTCCCGAGATTCAAAAACTTTGACAACTGAACGGAAGGCCGGTCTTATTGCTTATCGCCCGACTCTTGCATATTGCCGCCTCGAGTTCATCCTTTGACCTATCATCAATAGCTCTCGAAAATGTGACGTCATACTTTGGCTCGCCGATATTGGGTTTATCGAGGCCTCGTGTAACAACCTTTGCCTTGTAAGCTCTTTGGGATCTTCCAGAGAACATTAGAAACCCGCTTACCCCATCGTGACACAAGTGAGGAGCGCAGCCCTCTACGGACAAGACGTAATCGTAGTCTCTGATTCTAACGGTGACATTTTTCGGTCCCGAATTTGAGAATTCAGGCTCTGTGGCGGAGATATCCGAGTCCCATTTTGTCGTAACTTTATGATCGGTGATGCTTACCACTTCAACTCGCCACCCGTTATTTTGTGACCGGCTCCCGATCACAATCACATCGAATCTTCCATTGGGATCATCGGTCATTCCAATCGTGCGGATGTTGTCTATGGAATCGAAATCTCTTTTGATCACGCTGGAAATGGAGCCCAAATCTGCGGCTGGGAGTGGTGCTTGTCCTAGCGCGCGACAAAAAGGCATTATGCTCACGATAATTATGAGATTGCGCAGCCTGTGCATCATTGGAATTGCTCCACTGCGTCAATATAGTGAGAAAGACTTTCCTTATATCGATCATTCGGGGCAACGTAATCCCAGAATGTTCCGTTCCTAAGAGCCCCTCGGACGTTTGAACCTCCCACTCTCCAAAATCCGATAGCGATATCAATACCCCGGGGATCAGACCAATTAGAGTAAAGTTCGGAATAATGTCCTAAATATTCCCCAACACCCGTTGATACCTTCGTCATGCTGCCAGCACTTAGACTCAACAAGTCAATATGGGTAATGTCGAGACTAAACATTTTGTTTATCTGATTCATCTGTGGGTCCTGGACTCCGTAGAGACCTCTTGCCGGACCTTTGGCGTTAAGGTTTGCACCTAGAGTTGACTCCTGTTGAGCCATTCCTACTAGAATGTTTGGGTCGATATTGCCCTTATCCGCCCCGGTTTGGACGGCCTTCGTGAACGACTTTTTCTGTTCGGATGTTAATGCTGAGTTCGCGATGGCAGCTCTTGACGCCTTGGAAAGTACACCATGTTCTGCGTTCCACTGGGCTTGGAATTGACACCCGGCTCCGGAGACATTCTTGCCAGTACAATCAAGGTGACCATCTAAATCCATCCGAGAGAGTGGGTTGTTCGCCACGTATGCATAAAGGTTAAGCGTCTGCGGATTTCCAAAATTGACATACGGAACGGCGGTTGGCTTCGCCGCCCAATCCGGCGTCATGAATCGCCCCATTGTTGATGCGAAGTATCTCGCCCCAAAATTGTCTAGATTCGACTCCGAATCCCGTTCTTTGCCGGTAAACTTGAAGTGGTTTACCGTGATTTGCGGGTTGTATTCGTATCCGAACGGCAGATATGTTGCCTGCCAAACCGGATACCCGTTCACGCTCGACATGATCCGCGATGAGCCCATGTGATCGCCATGATAGAAAGTCGTAGTCTCATCCGGAATTTGCGATACATTGCTCAAGTGATTGACGCTCGCCGTGCCGCTCGATGTCCCCGAATGGGTCAAGGAAATACTCGTCTGACGATTATAGAGCGGACGCACGCTGCCATCCAAGGAAACGATCGAAATATCGTTGTAGTAAATGCTCCAGGGGTTGGCCGTCGTGGAAGTCTCCTGATTCAAATAGATTTGGCTGATAGTCTTGCCCGCAAATGAGCTGAGATCAATTCGGCGGTAGTGCCAGCTCTGTTGGGTCCCGTCGTTGTTGATTTGCTGGCCGTCCGAATCGGTCGCGTTCCAGTTGGTGTTGGTGCCGTCGGTAAAAGCAATCTGCATTCCCCCGTGTGAGCCACTGGACTGCCACTGCCGTAAAAACAACTTATCGCCAGATCGCATGACGTATCCGGAGTAGCCTCCGGCGCTGGGAAAAGCAAACAACGAATACTGCGAGCCAGAAATGCTTCCTGTGATTAGTATACGATCTTCGTAACTGTCGGCCTTAGCCAGCAATCTGCCATTCAGATAAACCAGGTCGCTCCAGTCGTTCCAGTTGGCGCTATGGTGCTGCGAAAGCGACTGACCATTCGCGACGATGTATTCGGCTGTGTCCGAGCCCACCTGCTTCACGATGCGAGTGTTCTCCGTGTCATAGGCGTAGTTTACAGAGGAACCGCCGTTAAGCGACTTCAGCCGGCTCTCACCGTCATACTGATATGTGTAGCTTCCGTCGCTAGTCATGTTTCCGGACGCATCGTATCCGTAACCTACCAGTTGATTATTTGTATTGGCGGCTGCGCTGAACGAAGGCGCTGAACCCACCGTAACATTTTGCTGCAAGAGATTTCCATAGCGGTCGTATCCGAAACTCAGTCCCCAGGCGGTTTCAACCGCCGTTGAAAGACGATTCAACGAATCGTAACCGAATGTTTGAGTTCTGGCGGAAGATAATTGATCAACAATGCTCGGAACATTTCCGTTGTTTTGTCCCGCCACGAAACCGTAGGTGTGATTCATGGCAGAGAGGACTGGGCTGACAATAGTTTCCGATGCCATCTGCAGCCGATTGTTGTCGCTATAGGTCTCACTCAGGGCCGTGCTGCTGCTATTTCCAATTGTAGAGACATTCAAAGCACCACTAGGCCAATACTTGAGTCCGCTGGCGTAAAGATAATTCAGGCCTTGTCCATTCGCCTTGGTCAGTGCGACCTGAGTGACTCGTGCAGCGGAGCTAAGGGTGTTTGTAATGACCCGACCGCTCGGGTAGGTAAGCTGCGTCAAATCGCCTACAAGGTCGTAAAGCATCGAAGTGTTATACGTGCTGTGACCGCAGTTTGAGGGAAGACATTCCCACTGGGCGGCAAGCCGCCCCATCGGGTCGTAGCTGAAAATGCGTTGCGCTGTGCCAACAGATTGCTGACTGACGCGACCGATGGTATTGCTGAGAGAGTTCCCCCAGACCGAGCTTGGTCGTACTGATAACCCGTGGTAGGCGTGCTATCGCCGTACGTTTTCTGAGTAAGCCTATTCAGCGTGTCGTAACTGTAAAATGTCGCAATGCCGCGCGCATCCGTCTTAATACAAGGATTGCTTGAGTCCCCGCTACACAAAGCGTTGACCGAATTCAAATAGGAATAGTTAGTTGTTCCAGATTCAGGGTTCGCTGCGGACAACAGCCGGGAAAGTGAATCGTAAGAAAAGGACCGCGTCTCGCTTCCTTGGGTAACTTGTTTGAGATTATTGAGCGCGTCGTAATTGTAATCGGTTTCGTAGTTGAAACCAGTGAGATCCTCAAAAACCTGAGTCAGCCTGCCCAACCCGTCCGAGCAAGACTTTCGAGTCCTCCCCGCTTCATCCGTCACCGTAGTGCAGGCACCAGAATAGCTCGTCAAGATTTGCGACCCATCCGGCTCTAGAACGGACGTGATTCGGCTAAGGGGATCGTAACCATACGTCGTCGTGCCATCTGTTGGCAAGGAACCAGAGCGATATGGGTTGCTGACTGTTGCCTTGCGCCCCAGGGCATCGTAGCTGGTATCCACATATGTTGCCCCGTCAGGATCGGACGTGAGCTGGGTTTGCGACACGCGTCCCAGGCCGTCTTCAATGGTGACGGAAGTTTTATTTACAGAGCTGGTTATTGCAGTAGCGGTAGAGACGCTTACAGGTGGAGTATCGTTGTAAGTAATCGTCGTCTGTCCCCAACTACCATCCGTTGACAGGTGCGTGTCCTGTTGCTGGAGGAGTCTTCCCAGAAGATCATAGGAGTAAAGCGCACCTGTCCTGCCCGCGTTAATATCGTTTTGGTCGTGATGAGCATACAGCAGGGCAGTACAAGGAAAATAAGTTTGCTTTGTTCGCTGATTTAATGCATTTGTGACGGTTGTCACGTACGCGTTACTGTTGCTTGCAGGAGGGCAGGCCCCGTTCTCCCATGCGTCGGTGTAGTCGTAAGTTGTTGAATTGCCCTTCGGATCGACAATGCTGCGAATGTTTCCCAGGTCATCGTAATTATATGTCGTGGTCACAAGCTGGCCATCCGTGTTCCGCCAGCGCTTCACCCTACTCGGATTGCCGCGATAAATAAAGGCCGTCGAGTAGTTCGAATTATGCTGGGGAGCGCCTCCGCTGGAAAGCAGAGTAGTTGTGTCGTATTCGTATTGCGTTTGCGCCATTTGGTTACTGATGCCATCGTAAATCGTATCTTGCAGGACCTTGCTGACGATGTTGCGGCTAAGATAATTTAAATAGCCTGGATTCGAGGTGCTATGAAGATAGGTCTTGTCGATGCGGCGAACTAAAGGACCGTGGGCCCCCTGTCCCCAACCGTATTCGTCGATCTCAGTGACATTTCCTCGGCTGGTGGTGTAGGTAACTTCAACGTTATTACTAAGTTGACTTGGGCAGTGGTTTGGATAATAAGGGTAAGTAAATGTCTCGTAGTAATAAAGTTTCTGTGACTGAGTCTGCCCATCTTCAAGAATCGTTGAAATGCTAGTCAGCCGTTGGCCCACGGGCTGTGCTATGAGTGGCGGCATAATGCCAGAGCTGTTATAGCAACTGTCGTCAACAGTCGGATCGTGATCAGTCGCGTACCCCATTTGATACTCTCGCAAAGGAGTGCCTTGCACAGCTCCGGAGTATATCTTGGCGTCGGTAATCCCTCCTGAAACGCTTGTGAAAACTGACTGATTTTGAACAGCAGGATTCCCGACCGCGGGATAGGTGACTGTGCTGGAATAATTGCTGTTAGTGTAGTTGTTGATTTCTGTTGCCGCGACTGCAAGACTCCAGGTTGCGCTGACTCCGTTAACGATTTCTGTGCGGCTGGTGACGTAGCGCCGGGTACTTCGGCCATCCTCAACATTGGCCCAAGTGTAGGTTATTACCGCACCTGTGGGCAGATCTATTTCGGTGAGTTCCCCGTATGCATCGTTGTATTTGAAAGCGTACTGCTTGTTGTTTGGCAAAACGATGCTGCTGATGACGTTCGCGGAGCCGTTCGTTATCTCTATATTAGGGCCATAGGGACCTGTGTTAGCTTGAAAGTTCGTATTAATTGAGACCAATTCCCAGTTGATCGTGTATGTCTGCGGGTTTCCGTTCGAATCTGTGTAGGTGTACTTCGTTTGGGTGAGTTGTCCGTTACCGTTGCTTGTAGTTTGAGTGGTGTAAAAAGCTCTACCCAGAGTATCCAGACCGATGGAGTTGTCCTCCTGGTTACCATTGCTGTCTTGCAGATCTTCCGTGCTGCCGTCTGCTGTCAAGACTGAAAAAACAAACCCTCCGCCAGAGGGCGCAGTGGACCACATTCCTTGCCCCGTAAGGTCCGGTCCGGCTCCAGAGTTTCCACTTGGGGCGCAAGCGCCTATTTCCGCCTGCATTGCCATCGGATGCTTTGTTCCCGATGGGTCCGTATATATATAATTTGTATCGCCGTCCCAATACCCCAAGACTCCTCCGCAGTTTATGCGGAACGTCGATGCGATGTGACCGGTGTTGTTTGGCTGCCAGCCCGAACCTTCCTCGGTTGTCCACAGGAAGTAGGGCCTGCCTTGTCCATCGGTTCGCGGCGCCAGAAGGAAATAATTGCTGTTCCAGTGCAGGTACAAGTCTGAGTCCATACCGCGACCGGGAATGTGAATAAGGGGAATCTTGATATTTAGAGCCCCAGAGGCTAGGTCGACATGCTCAATATCGGTACCGATTGACGACGAGAATGGCAGGTCTCCCGACCTATTCTGGTCGGTGACCCTGGTGGGAGTTTCGCCCTGCGCGTGGGCGAGCATGACCAATAATGCGTGGCTTAGGAATAACAGCACACCGATACGAAAAGCACGATTCATAGGTTGTCTCACTGGAAATCGGAATCAGGAAGATTGGCATTGAGGGAAATACTGGTTAGATCAAGCTCACTGTACTTTTGTCCATTTACGTAGCGGACTGAATGAAACGGGATGAGTGCCCCTTCTTCTTGCCTGTAATCGCTGAATATTGTGTCAACGGGGGACCGATTAGTAGGAGTCTCTGGAGAGAAATCAAATGTCCGAATCTTCACAACAAGGAGGGATGCCTGATCGATGTACACGTGGAACTCCGAAATCAAACCTTCAGCCTGCCCATCTATGCCATTCCCTGAGCCCATTGAAAGACGCAGATGGTGCGCAGGGCTTCCATTGAGGTTTGACAATCCTAAGTATTGGACTTGGAGATTTGGATCCAAATAGTCAGTCATCAGTGAAAGCGCTGGCAGGTGTTCAGGTCGCCTGTACTCCGTCACCCAAGATGGAAGTTTATGCCTCGAACCGTCCTCGATCACAAATCCGGCTCCTGCGTTCGACACAAAGGCGAACCCATCAGTCCCCAAGTCGTCTCGGATACGATCTGTCCCAACAGTTTCGATGGCGATTGGTTCGGCTGGTTCATTTGCGTAGATAATCGTGCCTTGCGCTAAAGTACGAAGATTCGGCGAGGAGGGTAGCCCCATAGCAGCGAGTGATGTCGCAATAATTGTTATTGCGTTTGGATCACGTTGCGGAGACGCTGATGTCTGGGAGGAAGCTAAGGAAGTGAGAAATATGATTAGCAGGCAGATCGACAAAAGAACCCTGAAGCGCGGCATGCCCCCTCCAAAATTTGAGCTTCCCTCTCAGGAGGCTGTGCTGAAATCTAGGGTAGTTTTGCGGGCGCGTAAAGATGACTTTAGTGTCGGACAATAAGCTTTCCGCCCCTCAAACAATCAGTAGCGAACGAGCGGAGACCCGCACTAACACGTCGATTCTTCAGCCGAGGCTGTGCGCGTAGGTAGGCGGGTTCTGAAGGGTGGTGAGGCCTCGCAACCACGTTACGGGTCCCCCAGAGGACGAAAATGAGTCTGTGTCGCAACCCACTTTTATACTTAATTTTAAGATGGGATGTGAGGCATGAAGATACATGCCTGATCTTCAGTTGTACCATCCTGAGCAAGCTGAGCTTTTACCTTCCCATGTGCGCGATGTTTTGGGCGCGGACCATCTGTGTTTTCTGCTGCACGAAGTTGTCGAGGGCTGGGATTTGTCAGAGTTCGAAGCCGCGTATTCGGATGCGGGCGGGCAGAGTCCGTATGATCCGCGGCTGATGCTGAAGGTGTGGCTGTATGCGTTTGCGCTGAACGTGCGCACCACGCGCAAGCTGGAGCAGCGGGTGCGGGAAGATTTGGGATTCAGGTTTTTAGCGGGTGGCGCCGATCCTGATCACAAAACGTTGAGCGAGTTTCATCGCCGGCACGCGCAGGCGATCCGGCGCTTGTTCACGCAGGTGCTGCGCCTGTTGCGGAAGCCGGGACTGGCGCAGGTGGGCACGGTGGCGATTGAGTCGACGCGCATCAAGGCCAATGCGTCGCGGTACCGCATGTTGCGCGAAGCCGATCTGGAGCGCAAAGTGGCGGAGTGGCAAAAACATTTGGACGACGGTTCCGATCGCACTCCGGGTACGCGGGTAGGAATCGAATCGCTCGAACGGCTGCGCGAACAACTGCGGCAAGTGCGCGAGAGCGGAGAAAAACGGCTGTCGGAAACCGATCCGGAAGCGCGGGTCGTGCGCGATGGCTACGGCCATTTTCCCTTGGGATACACCGCCGAAATCGCGGTCAGCGTAGACCACTTCATCGTCGCTCAAAGAGTGACACAAGCTAAAAACGACAATCATGCGCTGCTGCCACTGGTTGATGCCGTTGAAAGAGCTCGTCGCGACGGAGGAAAGGGGAAATCCAATAGACTGCTTAAGCCGCAACCCTTCTTTCTATCGATCCTCCAAAACTATTTGCTATTTCGGCCCCGAACGCGATACGTTTTGCAATACGTTGGATCTTGTGCTTCTACGATCTTACAATGACTTACGTAGCCATCGAGGTCTTGTAAGTATTTGATAACGTTAGAATCGGTTGAATGGCATGGAAGAGGTCGTCGGTTCGATCCCGACCAGGTCCACCATATCCTTTTGCGATTATTTCGTTCCTTTCTCCGTTGGGGAACAATCTGGGGGCACACCCAGTGCAAACGCTCACCTTTCGTCTAACTGAAACATTGAAGCTCCAGCATCCAAACGTCCTTCTGTTGTGCGAGGTCGCGGTTTGAAAGCGCCATCGGACATCTCGCGTCGCCAATTTATTGGGGGCGTCGGCTCATTTGCTCTCGCTTCGGCTTTTGCAGTGCCCGCTTTGAACGGTTTTGAGCCGTTGTATCCGCCTCTGGACCTAAGTTATTTTGAAACGCCAATCGGACGCGCACCGGGACAACTCCACTTTGCCTATGCCGCCATTACCTGGGGCGGAAACGATCCCGAAGCCATTGATGACATTTCGTCGCTAGGATTCCCGGGTATCCAACTGCGCTCAAACATCGTGACAGAATTTGGCCAAAAGCCATCCTCTTTGCGAGACCTCCTGCAACAGCATCAGTTGGCGCTGGTCGCTCTTTCGAGCGGTGACGTGAACATTGAGAATCCTGAAACTGAAGAACTGGCCAGGCATACTTCAAACGCGAAGTTCCTCAGCGATATGCATGGTTCCTATCTTCAGGTAATTTGCTCGCGCCCCAAACGTGCGATCAACGGAGATGACTACAAACGGCTATCGCGCATGCTGACGGAACTCGGAAAGCGAACCGCAGATTTCGGCATCTCGCTGGGCTACCACAATCACATGAATTCGATCGTCCAGAGCCCGGACGAAGTGCAACGCGTGTTCGATAGCGTTGACCCAAGATACGCGAAACTCGAGCTCGACATCGCGCATTATTTTGCAGCAAAGGGGGATCCGGCCAGCGCGATCGAGAAGTACCATAATGCCCTGCTGTTCCTTCATATCAAGGATGTTCAAATGGCTGCCAGTGGATCGGCGCCAATGAAAAACGGGTATCAATTCGTAGAACTGGGACGAGGCAAGGTGGACCTCCCTGCCGTGTTCGCCGCATTGAAGAAAGTTGCGTTTCGCGGTTGGGCAGTCATCGAGCTTGATTCCGTGCCGCCGGGCGGCGGATCACCGAAAGAGTCCGCGGCCATCAGCAAAAAATATCTCGAAGAAAAACTCGGATACACAATATGAATTCTCCTTTCCGGGTTTCTGTCATTACCGACGAAATCACGCAGGACTTCGGCCGAGCTCTTGAGATCGCATCCAAAGATTTTGGATTGAACTGGGTCGAACTTCGCGGTATGTGGAACAAAAACCTTCTGGACCTCGATGCAAAGGAGATTGCCGAGGCCCGCCGCCTGCTGGAACGATACCGCTTGCGTGTAACCGACATCGGCAGTCCGCTGTTCAAAGTGGATTTTCCCGGCGCGCCAAAATCAAAGTCGAGTCCCAAGCAGAAAGATCAGTTTGGCGCCGACTTCACCTTCAATCAACAGAAGGAAGTTCTGGAGCGGGGGCTTGAGTTGGCGCGCGTATTCCGCACCGACCGCCTGCGCTGTTTCGATTTCTGGCGGTTGGATGATCCAGAGCCCTACCGCGCGGCAATGAATCAGAAACTGCAGGAGGCCGCGCAAAAGGCTGCGGACAAAAAGATCATTCTTCTATTAGAGAACGAGCATGAATGTAACACCGCGACCAGCGAGGAAGCGGTCGGAGTTTTGAACGCTATAAACTTACCCAACTTCATGCTGAATTGGGATCCAGGAAATTCCGTAATGCGGGGAGACGTGCCCTATCCGCAAGGCTATGACCGGCTCCCGAAAGATCGCATCGGTCATGTCCACTGCAAAGACGTGGCCCGCGAGCCGGATGGTAAATATGAATGGGCAGCCATGGGTCGTGGCGTGATTGACTGGCTGGGACAATTCCGCGCGCTCAAGCGCGACGGCTATCATTACGCAGTGAGCTTGGAAACGCACTGGCGCGGAGCGGGAACTGCAGAAGAGTCGAGCCGCCAAAGCTGGGCGGGCATGAAGGAGCTGCTACAAAAAGCCAGCGCAGCGTGAATGGGAGGCTGGACTGAAAGTCGGGCCCTACCGAGTCCGTCCGCCTGAATTTGTCCGTAGCCTGTTCGGAGTCGCGCTGGACTAATGAGGGCCGCTCAGCAGAGTATCCACGGCTTCCTCAACCTTCTCAAATGGCTGATCTGGTCCCGGCGCAGGTTGCAGTTGTCCCCGGCGGTCAAGCAGAAAAATCGCGGGATAACGCGCGATATCGCGATAAAGGTTGGGGACCTGTCCACTCAGCGTGAGGAGTGGATAACTCACCGGAACCTGTTCGAGAAACTTTTGTTGCACAGCGACGCCCTCGTCGGACAGCCCGAACACAATGAAACCCTGTCCCTTCCGCTGCTGGTAAAGGCGGTCTAGCTTCGGCATCTCCGCCCGGCACGGCCCGCACCACGTCGCCCAAATATTGACCAGCACGACCTCGCCCTTATGATCTTCCAGACGCTGGGTTTTCCCGAGAATGTCCACAGTATTGAAAGGCGGCGCGGCCACGTCCCGCATCGCCAGGTTTCGCGACTGCTTCGAGCGTGTGATGCCGTCGCTCACAGGTTTCCAGGCGAGACCCAGCGAGAGAATCGCAATGACGAGGCCGATTTTCCCGGATAGTGAAAGCGCGCGCCGGCGGCTGTCCTTGACGGCGAGAGCCAAGGTGATGAGAAACGGCACGGCCATAGCGAGAGTTGATAGAGAAAGGCGAAAGAGCCAATCCTTTTCGAGGTCGGTGCTGCGCCGCGTCAAAACCTCATAGACGAGCGCGTACAGGAAGAGCGCTGCGACCGGCGAAAGAATACCGGAGATAAGCACACGGTACTTTGAGAGTTTGGTCATTTATTTGAACTAGCTGCCGTTCCACGTTGTGGGATTAAAGAAATATTTCGCGCAAATACCGATCTCATGAAGATTAACTTCCCACGCTCTTAAATCTTTTTCTGATCCGCGTGGTCCACATTCATGTCCTCAAGCGGTCGGCTCAGATAAAGATGGAAATCGCTGACATTATTCAACGCAAAAGTAACGTCGCTCGCTGCGTGCTGTGCCTTGATTCGCAGAAGATCCACATCCTGCACGTCATTCAGAACAAATGCTGGGCGGGCGTCCTCTTTCAAATAACTGATTTCGATATTCGTCATCTCTATTCCCTTCGCGTGTCGGATAAAAAATCCGTGAGCTGGCATCGGTCCGAACATGCCCGGCTCCGGATATCCGTTTTCCTTTTCTGGCGGCTCGATCGCTGCATCTTCCGCCGTCCCACCTCCTTGATGCTGCAAATAGATATCGCTTAACTTTACGTCTTCAATTTCGTAGCCAGGAATTCCGCTGATGATGCAAGCCAATCGTGACGCGCTGTTTGAAGAAACAATATTACTGATACTTACGCGACGGAGCTTTCCAACTGGAACGCCCGCAGGGCCGCGCATCCGGCTGCCCAGCCGAAGAAATATCGGCGAACTGACAATGTCACGCATGGTGATGTTTGTGATAGCTATATCTTCTAGCAGCGCCCCATCTACTGTCTCAAGCGCAAGACCCTGACACGTATCGAAAACGCAGTTTGAGATCGTAATGTTCTTGAAACCCCCATTCGACTCTGTTCCACACTTGATCCTGCCGGTGCGGTCCGGCCTGCGCTCGGCAGGCAGGCGTTTCATGGTTGCATCCAGCAACGTCCCTTCCTCGTAGCCTCCGGTAACAAAACAATTAGTAATCGTGACCATCTCGGTCGAGCGGGCGTAACCGAGCCCGAAGGAGCTCTTTAGCACAATGGCGTCGTCCCACGGCGAATTAACGCTGCAATTGGAAAGCCGCACATTGCGGCAGCAATCAATGTCCATTCCATCGCGATTTGTGTCAATAATGAGATTGTCAATGGTGAAGTTATCTACCGAAGTGGCGAGGATGGCGAAGTGTCCTCCATGCAGCATGGAAAAGTCTCGCAGCGTGACGTTCCGGCAATTCTTCAGGCTGATGGATTTATTGCCCACGCCCGGATTCTCCGCCTTCGGACCAGGGCCGTAACCCTTGCTCAGTCCTTTGCCCCAGATCATTCCCGGACCAATAATCGCGATGTTCTCCAGACCCTCGCCGTAGATCAAACTGTTGCGCCAGTGGCTATGGCCGTAGTCCTGATATCGGTCCCACTGATTCGGCTCAGCAAGATCGTATCCACCAGCGTTGTTAGTGCCGTCGAAGTCGGCAGCCACGATGACCGCGCCTTGATCTAGAAAAAGCGTCACTTTGCTTTTCAGATGAATTGTGTAACTCAAATAACTGCCCGCCGGAAAGCGTACCGTTCCACCTCCGGCAGCCGCTGCGGCCGCAATTGCTTTATCAATCGCGGGCGAATCGAGCGTTGTTCCGTCTCCTGTTGCACCGAATGCTCTTACGTCCAACTCGTTAGAGGACGAGGGTCTCGCGGCGGCCTCTGCCCGTACCGCTCCCGCGCCAAGTGCCGCGCCAGCGAAGCCTGTTCCAACTAAAGACAAGAAATTGCGGCGCGAATTATTATCCATAGGCATAGGTTTTCCTCTTCAGATGTCTCTTTCAACAGGCACAACTCCGGCATCACTCAATGCCAAAATTTTCTGATTGTGTATCCGTGAAACGGCTTGGAGCGATCAGCGTGCGGATCATCTGATCCGAAATACCCGACGAAGTGTATCAAAGCTGAAGCAATTGAACGCCCGCCGTAAACGATACCGAACCACGTAGCGGCAGAGTCCTCCTCTGCGAGGTCGAACGAGGTCCTCGCGTGGCCTTTCTTGTTCGTTCCTTGACCATCGGTCCCATCACCTTGCTACGTGCCATGCCCCTGCTTATACTTGACAAGTTTGCCACGATCGCCATAATGAAGACCATTTCTCTCGAACAGGAAACTAATCCGTGGGAGGCTCAGGCCGCCCGATTCGACATTGCTGCTCAAAAATTGAATTTGGACGAAGGCTTGCAAAAGGTCCTTCGTTATCCCACGCGCGAACTCATCGTGCATATTCCGGTCGCGCTCGACAATGGAAAGTTGGAAGTCTATACCGGATTCAGGGTGCAACATTCTATCGCCCGCGGCCCCAGCAAAGGCGGAATTCGCTATTCACCGGACGTGACACTCGATGAAGTTCGCGCACTCGCCAGTTGGATGACTTGGAAATGCGCCGTTGTGAATATCCCCTTCGGCGGCGCAAAGGGCGGAGTGATTTGCGATCCTCACAAGATGTCCATGGGCGAATTGGAACGAATGACTCGCCGTTACACTGCCGAACTTATCGAATTTATCGGCCCTGAAAAAGACGTGCCCGCGCCAGACATAAATACCAACGAGCAAGTGATGGCGTGGATCATGGACACGTACTCCATGCACATGCGGCAGACCGTGACCGCCGTGGTGACCGGCAAGCCTGTAAACATTGGCGGATCGCGCGGACGCCGCGAAGCCACGGGACGCGGCATCATGATCGTTTGTGAAGAGGCTATCAAGAAGCTGGGAATCGCGCGAGAATTGAGTCGGGTAATCATTCAGGGATTTGGCAATGTCGGATCCAACGCCGCTTTTTTAATGGCGCAGGCTGGCTACAAGGTTATCGGGGTTATCGAAGTGACCGGCAGCATTTACAACAAGAATGGATTGGACGTCGCCGAGTTGGTGCAGTACCGACAGCGTAACGGAAGCATCAAGGACTTCCCCGAAGCTGAGGCCGCCGACCCTGCCGAATTATTTTTAAGCGAATGCGAGATTCTGATTCCAGCCGCCACTGAAAATCAGATCACCAGCCGCAATGCTGACCGCGTGAAATGCCGGATTCTTGCGGAGGGAGCGAACGGCCCCACAACCGCGACAGCCGACGAAATTCTGGCCGACAAAAAGGTCTTTGTGATCCCCGATATTCTTTGCAACGCCGGTGGAGTAACAACTTCGTACTTCGAATGGGTCCAGGATCGCCAGGGATATTTCTGGCAGGAATCCGTCGTGAACGAACAACTTGAAATCATCATGAAAAATGCATTCGAGGATGTCGTGCGCTATGCCGAGACCCACAACGTCCACAATCGCATCGCGGCTTACATGCTGGCCATTGACCGCGTAGCCTACACGATCCGCCAGCGCGGAATCTACGCGTAACGAGGCAGTCCACGGTTCTCGATTACAAAAAGGGAAACTCTTTGCCTTCGGTTCTCGTACATGCCTTAAATGACGAAGATCTTCGCTGGAGTAGTTCTTCTCGCACTTTGGCCCGCAGTAGCCCAGGAAGTTCCATCCGCTACTCATTCTTCAGAATCTCCAGAAACCACATTCCACAGTTCATCGAATCTGGTCCTGGTTCCTGTGGTCGCCCTCAAGAATGGTCTTCCAGACAAGACGTTGAAACTCGACGATTTTCAAGTCTTTGACAACGGTCGTCCCGTTCCGATCAAAACTTTTGACAGTGCGGCGCAATTTTCAACCCGCCCCCTGGCACTTTGGTTTGTCGTGCAATGCAACATGCAACGATGGGCGCGAGAGGGATCGGGTTTGTTTGCTGGACAAATCAATCTTTTTAAACCTGCTCTAAATGGCGTGGACGGACAAGACGCGGTGGCAGTCGCTCATTGGTGCGACGATGGCCAGTCCAAACTCGATCTGCTTCCAACCCGAAACATCGACGAAGCAACCACGGTATTAGAGCAAGTACTAACGCCGGTGGTGGCGCCGATCGGCCACGGAAGAACAGGGGAACTTGCCCTCCAGAAGACCTTACAACTCATCATTGACGCCACGCGCTCGTTGGTGCCCGAACCCATACCGGTGCTAATCTTTCTTTATGGGGACTACAGCGCAATGCCCAGATCAGAGGCCGATCACTTCATTGACGGGCTATTGGAAACCTCAGCCGTTGCCTATGGTCTGAAAGACCGCCGGTCTCCGGGCATCTGGTCGTTGGGCGAACAAGGATCGGTTGCGAAATATATTGCAACCGAGACCGGCGGCGAATATTTGCGAGTAACTCCGGAAACATACGCGTCCGGCTTGGAAGAGATATTGCAGCAACTGCACGGCCGATACGAGTTGGGATTCAAACCAGAAGTCCTGGACGGCAAGCGACATAAGCTCTCTGTAGTGCTCGGGGATCCCGCTAAAAATCGGCATCGAGGCGTGCGGCTGCGATATCGCCTCGCTTATGTGCCAATCCGTCATTAGCAACTCAGATTAAACCGGCAATAAGACTCAACAAGTCAATCTTAACTAACGTTGTCAGGCGCAGTTTCGCACCTAGTGATGAGCGTCCTCCACAAGTGTGATGTTTTGATTCTCGGCGCAGGCGCTGCTGGCTTAATGTGCGCGATTGAGGCCTCCAAGCGCGGACGCCGGATTGCCCTCCTCGAGCGCGCGGACCGTATCGGCAAGAAAATCCTCATCTCGGGCGGGGGGCGCTGTAACTTCACAAATATCCATTGCACACCCGAGAATTTTATTTCCGCCAATCCGCACTTCGCAAAATCCGCGTTGGCCCGCTACACGCCTGCGGACTTTATTGCTCTGGTGGAAAAGCATCACATCCCATATCACGAGAAAACCCTGGGACAACTTTTCTGCGACCGCGCTGCGAACGATATCACGAACCTGCTACAACGCGAGTGCGAGGCAGGCGGGGTAAAAATATTCCTCAATAGCAATATCCATGAAGTTGCTCGCCCGTCGGAATTCGTCGTGCGAACCGGTGAGATCGAATTTCATGCCCCGACACTGGTGATCGCAACCGGAGGCCTCTCGATACCGAAAATGGGCGCAACGGCGTTTGGCTACGACTTGGCCCGCAAATTTGGATTGAAGATTCGTCAAACGAAACCAGCGTTGGTTCCCCTAGTTTTTGGCGAAAAAAACAAGCGCGATTATTGCGATCTCGCTGGCATCTCCGCGGAAGTAGAGGTTGAATGTGCTGGGCAGTCATTCGAAGAAGCAATGCTATTCACCCACCGCGGATTGAGCGGCCCCGCAATCTTGCAGGCGTCTTCTTATTGGGAGAGAAGTGAACCGATTCATATTGATCTCGCGCCGGACCAGGATGTGACGGCAGCAATGCGTCAAGCTAAGACCCGCAATCTTTCCACAGCTCAGGGGGCCTTGCAGAACTTTCTTCCGGCCCGCTTTGCCAGGCGCTGGCTTGAATTGAATTGGCTAAATCACACTTCGGCTCCGAATTGGACTAATCAAGCGTTGGAATATCTCGAACGCGGCATTCACCGCTGGACTGTCGTGCCCGCCGGAACGGAAGGCTATCAGAAAGGGGAAGTCACGGCGGGTGGAGTTGATACCGACGCGCTGTCCGCAAAGACCATGGAAACCCGCAGGGTCCCGGGATTATTCTTCATTGGTGAAGTTGTGGACGTAACCGGACATCTGGGCGGACACAACTTCCAATGGGCCTGGGCCTCCGGAGCTGCCGCAGGCCGCGCACTCTAGGAGGTCGCGTAAGAGCTTTTCGCCGTTTCAGACAATTCGCCGCGATACACGCGGGCAATTCCGCGCACGATGCGGCGCATTGGCAGGATAGCTTTATCGTCGGTGAAAAAGATTTCTCCGATTCGGCTGCTGCGATAGAACCAACGGCGCAGTAGAGCCAGATGCTCCATTACTTCGAGCGACGTTTGTGCATTTTCCACGGGGACTAGCGAAAGCGCTTCCTGAATGCGCGCTTCCATGGATTGTGATTTGGATTGATTTTCAGGCTGAATCGGAAATTGGGCCGGGCCGAAGATTTGCGCCCCATGAATCCGAAATAGATTCACGCAGCCAGGCGATGCGCTGGGCTGCACGATAACGCCGTCGATGAGATCGAGGCGATGAACGATCTCAGGAAGCTGACTCAGCAAAGACTTGAGCTTGTCCACGCGCGCGTGCAAGGATGCTGCCTCTTCAAACTCCATGCCTGAGGACGCTTGATCGCGCTGTGCGGAAATTTCGCGCAGCAACGATTCTCCTTTGGTCTCAAAGTACGCCTGTACGCGGCGAACCTCCTGTTCGTATGCATCATCAGTGCATCCCTGGAAACAGGGCGCGAGACACATTTTCATTTCGGAATAAATGCATCCCGGGAATTTTGGATCGGGATGAAGATCCTCGACGCAGCGCCGCATCTTGAAGAAATCGAGCGAGTCGTTAGCGAATTTTTCGGCGGAGCTTCGGGAAAGGAAGGGTCCGTAGTACAGAGAACCGCTATTTAAGCGCCCGATGCGCGTAGTTATTGAAGCCCGGGGATATTTATTTTCGACATGCAGCTTGACCACTGGAGCAAAGCGGAGCCGCAGCCGGTCCGTGTAAGTCTTCGGAAAGGCGCCGCGCAGAACGCGATAAAGCAGAAGGCCGGATTCGAAGTCTGAGCCGGTGGGGGTGTATTCGATCGAACGAACCAAATCTCGCAAGTTTAATTTCTTGGTGTGCTCGGTTGGGGATCCCAAAAGCCGCTGCAACCGCCGCCGCAGGTTCGCGGTCTTGCTAACGTATGGTTCGGATCGGGAATCGGTACCGCGTAGAAGAAAAACGGCTGGCGTCGCGGGGATTGCGTCGAAGATCTCGCTGTCGCGGGCGCTGATAAACTCCACGCGTTCCTTTAGCACATAGCTATTCTAGTCGTTGGAAATCTTGAGGCTAGGGACGATTTGGGGCGCGGCCTAATTCTTTCAGCCACCCCCCACTCATGACCTCCAAAGAACCTGCCAGCGATTGTGCGGAAAAGAGGCTACTATTCCCCTGATGACTAACATCAAAGGGTGGTTAGCATTTAGTCCAAATCGGAGGCAAGTGTAATGAACAAGCTAATGGGATTCTGTGCAGTGATGCTCGTATTATCTCTGCCCGCTTTCTCCCAAGGGCGTGACGATAAAAAAGGCGGCGACCAGCAGCATAGCCAACCGCAAAAAGCTCAGCCACAGCAACGTGGCCACGACCAAGGCGTCGGCAACGGACATATTCCCGCACGCGGGCCCGCGCCGTCTCGCGCTCAGGCCCGGCCTGCACAGCCTGCACGCGCGAATGTGCAACAATCCACACATGGCGGTCAGCCAAACCAAGCGAATCGTGGTTCCGCTCCGCAGCAGGGAAACCAGCGGCAAAGTTTTCAGGATCAACCGGGCCATCCCCAAGCGCCGCACGTCCACGCCAGTAATGACCAGTGGGTGGGACACGACACTGGCCGCAATGATGCGAACTACCATCTCGACCATCCCTGGGAGCATGGACGCTTTACGGGCGGAATCGGCGCGCAACACGTCTGGCGGCTAGGCGGCGGCGACCGGGATCGTTTCAACGCAGGCGGCTTCTTCTTTCAGGTTGCGCCCTATGACGACGACTATGCCAGCAACTGGCTGTGGGATAGCGACGATATCGTGATCTACGCCGATCCGGACCACGATGGCTGGTACCTGGCTTATAACGTTCGGCTAGGCACCTATGTTCATGTGATGTATCTGGGAAGCTAGCTCTATGGAGAAACCCGGCTCTTGGAAGCCGGGTTTACATTCTCGTCGAGTTTTCACTCGAACCCTTTCCTATGACGCCGGTTGAGGCACAGAAATCAAAGGCTGAGGCGTTCTGCAAGTTGCATCGCGGCGCGCGCACCCTGCTGCTGCCCAATATCTGGGACGTGGCAAGCGCACGCATTCTCGAAGAATGCGGGTTTAAGGCGATTGCGACCAGTAGCGCTGGAGTCGCGTTTAGCCTCGGCTATCCCGACGGGCAGCGCATCTCGCGGTCGGAGATGATCGAGGCAATCGCGCGAATTGCCCGTGCCGTAAAAGTTCCAGTTACCGCGGACGTTGAGGCTGGATACGGTGACCGTCCGGAGGATGCGGGCCTGACGGCGTCCGGGGTGATTACTGCGGGCGCAGTTGGAATGAATATGGAAGATGGCCAGGACGATCCGTCACAGCCGCTGATCGATTTGGCCCTGGCGGTGGAAAAGATTCGGGCGGTCCGGGAGGCGGCGCTGGCAGATGGAGTGCAGATCGTTTTGAATGCCCGAACCGATGTTTATCTTGCTGAGGTTGGCCTCCCGAAGAGCCGTTATGACGAGACCGTGCGCAGACTAACAGCTTATCGGGATGCGGGCGCGGATTGCCTGTTCGCGCCTGGGGTAAGGGAACCGTCAACAATCGAGCGGCTGGTGCGTGATCTGAAATGGCCGCTGAATATCCTCGCGGGGCCGGGCTTTCCATCTGTTCCTGAGCTGCAAAAACTGGGCGTGGCTCGCGTCAGTTTGGGATCAGGCCCGATGCGGGCCGCCTTGGGATTGCTGAAGCGAATGGCGGAGGAGCTAAAAACCTCTGGGACCTACAAGTTGATGGAGGGAGCGCCCACACACGCCGAGGTGAACCGGATGATGGGAAATCTTCCTAACGATTAGTGGAAGCTTGCGCTGCGCAATTGGCGGAAGTCTTTCCCCTCCATCATTATGACCCGGCACATTTCGTGAAGTCGGGATCGCATGCGCTCGCCAATGCGGTCACCCAATGTTTCTCGACGCACAGAGCGTTGCGCGCGGGCAAATTCTGAATTCGGATTCGCTGATACGTCTTGGCCAGGCTCATCCGGGAAATTGGTAGTGATTATGGTCGTCCGCTTGTCGTTGTAGCGCGTGTTTAAGATCAGGCTGACAGTGTCCCATACCCATTCCGTGGGCTTTACCGCGCCAAGCTCATCCAGAACCAATACTTCGGTCTCGAACACTGGACGCAGTACGTCCAATTCAGTAGCTTTGACGGAATCGTTGTAGGAATTCTGGATTTGCTTGAGCAATTCGCGGTAATCGTAGAAAAGGCAACCGACGCCCTTGCTGGTTGCCAGTTCTTTGATAATTCCGACGGCTAGGTGGGTTTTTCCTGAGCCAATGCTGCCAATAATCAGCAGCCCGTTATTCTCGACTGGATATTCTTCAACAAACCGGCAAGCGGCCATTCTGGCCGCAGCTAATCCTTTATGGGGGCCCTCGAATTCAAAATTTGAAAGCTCGCAGTGTTCGTAACGCTTGGGAATACGAGCTGACGCCAGCAGCGAGAGTGAGCGTGTCTTTAGGCGACAATCGCAGCGGGTAACCCGGGCGTCGGAGCTTGAGTTGACAGTTTTCCATCCTGTGCCGCTACATAGTTGGCAAACATCCGAGTGGCTTTTTATTTCTTGGATTTTCATAGACAAAGCAGATCCCTCGCCGATGAAACTGGCTCGGAATGGCAAGTTTAAATGGGCGTTCCCTTCATTGACTTTGCGCCTGTCCGAGACCTCGCGCAAGTGGAAATCCTAATTCGCCTGTGCACAAGTTGTGAACATGTAGCCGCCGTTGTGAATCAGGCAGGAAAAAGAGATCGCAATCGGTCCAAATAATCCGCACCTCTAAGGAATTCGGCGAAATTTCGGGACGGATGACTCAAACAAGGCATCCAGCGCGGATTTTCACAGTTGACAATCGGCGGCTGCGGTAGCTAAATAGGGCCGCCGGATTTTGCAGCGTAGTGAGCGCTATCCCGCGCGCAGAGCGTGGGCTGGACAAAGTGAAACCGGCCCAAGAGAAACCAAGGAGAAACTATGAATAAAGCCGATCTCATTGATCGCATCGCATCGGGATGCGACATCAGCAAGACTCAGGCAGCCGGCGCTATTGATACCACGGTGGACAGCATTACGTCCGCACTTAAGAAAGGGGATCGGGTCGCGCTCATTGGCTTTGGCACGTTCTCTGTTTCGCAGAGAAAAGCACGCAACGGGCGTAATCCGCAAACCGGCGCAACTATTAAAATCGCAGCCCGCAAGGTTGCGAAGTTTTCCGCGGGGGCGGAACTCAAGAAAGCAGTCAACCGGGGTAAGTAACGTTTTAGCTTTCAAAACGAAGGACGGCATGGGGTCGGCCCTGCCGTCTTTTTTTGCATTGGCAAGTCATGGATAGGCCGAGTCCTTGAGTTAGTCAATCGCTCTACAAACGAACTGGTTATCTTCCCTGCGGCACTTCCAGTTGGATACGACATTTCGATCAACCCCTCCCCAAAACTTTACCGGGATATTGTGATCGCGGTGTGGCCCGCTTGCATTGCAGGCTACCGTCGCGACTCTGCCTACGGAATCGGGGTACGTTTGGCACGTCCGCTCTTCGCCGTCCAGCCAGAACGAATCCATGTCCGTGTCTACTCGGAGGGTCGTGGGCCAATAGCTGCTAGCCTCGGCTTCCCCATCCAGTCTCTTCCGCTCCGCCTCCTGCCGCTGGCGTTCTGCCTCATCCTTTGCCTGTTGTCGTGCTTCCTGCTGTGCGCCACAACGCCCATCGTCGGGCCACCAGTGACGCTTGTAGTCAAAAGACATGATCGGTGTATTTTCCATCGATGTGCCGCATTCAAACCTGTCACGGGCCTCTCCCGCAGTATTCCGCTGGTACTGTTGTGATGCCTCCTCGTCGGACTGATTGGCAATTCGCTGCCGCTCGGCGAGAGCCGCGTCAATACGTTTTTGAAGGACTTGCTGCCACGCGCGGAGGGAGGACATCATGTTGGCAGCTTTTCGGTACTCGGGTGCATTCGTAGGAATATTGGCTAAGTGTGTGATCGCATTGTCCGGCTCCGTGCCGGAACAAGCGAACACAGTTTGTCCCACTTTCGGACAGATCGCCTCAGCTCTTTCTAATTGGTCGGCGCTAGAGGGATGGGCTGATTCGTAATTGTCGTACCAGTCGGACACCACGGCCAGCGTGAAAAGGGCGACACAAGATGCAAACAACACGAGATACAGCTTTACATTAGGTGGCGTTGCCTTGTTGAAGGCCGAGAGTCCTCTTTTTAATGCACTGAAGGGCATGTCAAATTCCGGGGGATGGCGAAAGATTGTACCGCCCCGGTGGCAACTGAGGAAGTCCAGATTTTGTCGCAGCCCGATTCGTCAAATCGGGGTGAAGCCGCAAAAGGCAGTAGTGTCTGAGAAAAGTGCGTCGAAGTTAGGATTGAGCCTCGAAGCCGCTTGCGCTCACTTTGCGGTACTCCCTGGGAACTAACCCTAGTGCGACGCCAACTCTACTGATTTGGTCACGAATCTCGCCGAAGTCTGCTCTGGCGGTAAATCCGAGATTGTTCGCCTCAGCTTCGTAGTCATTCAATCGTAGTTGGCATTCCAAACGAATCAGAGCTTCAAATTGCCTGCCGACCTGCGCCGCGTCGATTTGGACAGAGCCGGCTGACCTCCAGTGTCCCTCCCAATAGCCCCATGCCTCGTAAAAGGCACTGTAAAGCTCCTTAAGACTCCGGGCATCGTTTTCGTGTCTGAAATGTTTTTCTCTTTGAACTCTGTCCCTCCAGAGTTGAGCGACGAGGAGCAGCGTGGCCGCTCCATACACGGAGGTAGCAATCGCGGTTATAGAGTTTGAATCAACAGTCACAGGCGAATTATGCACCGCCGTTTGCCAATTCCGCAATCGTCCAGATGTGATGCCGCGACTCCGCCTTCCATCGCGGAAGTGACGCGAACGTGGTTGCTGAATCCCGCGCCACTCCTATAGAATCTAATGACTTAATCTGAGGTCATTCAACATGAAAGCAGCCATTCATCCCGCTTATAACGAAATTCAGGTGAAGTGCGCGTGCGGACACAGTTTCAGCACGCGTTCGACCCATAAAGGCGACATTCACGTAGAAATTTGCTCCAGTTGCCATCCTTTCTTCACCGGAAAGCAGAAGTTGCTGGATACCGCAGGCCGCGTTGAGCGCTTCCGCCGCAAGTATGCCAAGGTAGAACCAGCAAAGCCCGAAACGGCTAAGAAGTAAAACGCAGGTTGGTTGGATTTTCGAAGCCCTCGCCGTGAGCGAGGGCTTTTTGTTTGGAGCGGCGCCGCCACTTAGTAACTCTATTCGTCGTCATCGAAGGGCAAAGGCTCCCCGACGCTGTTGTACACGATCTCTTTGGGCGGCCTGGGTTTTGTTGGCTTCGCCGGCGCTGATTCAGGCGGCGACCAGAACTGGCTCGGCGATGGAGATGCCGCGGCTGGCGTTGCAGCGGCCGCTGGGGGTATAACCTCGACAACTGGCGGGCCTGGTGCTGGAGGTTGAACTGGCTCAGCCGTCTGCGGCGATGGTCGCGGAGCGGCAGGCTGGACTGGAATTGGGCTTACCCTCACCGGCTTGCTGCGAGTCATCTTTGGCTTGCGCTGTATCCAGGAATTCAGGATCACGGCGGCGATTCCCGCAAAGCAAAGCTCCAGTACCGAAGTAAACAGGCCCGGGACGTTGAATTGTCCATTGCCAAGGGACAGGGGCGACCGGGCATCAGTACCCATGATTCTCGCCATGAAAGGCAGAATCAGGTTGTTGGTAACGGAAACGACCAGCTTCCAGATACCCTCGCCGAGAATCACGGCAATCAGAACCCGGCCTATCCATCTGCCCGAGTCATGACTGGACGGCTGCGGAGGGGACGTTCTGGCAAGGTCATCCATATAGTTGTGTGATGCAAATTGTGCCACAGCTGCATAACTTGGGGAAGACAGTAAAATAGCGCGCTAGAATAGCTAAGTGCGAAAGTATTGGGACAATTCGGTCAGTCTCGCGGGCGAGGGTGTCCGCGCCACGCGATCTGCTGTGGTCCCGCGGAGCCTGTCTATCGGCAATGCCCAGATTGCTCCCGCGACGGTCCTCGCCCCCATGGCTGGGGTCACAGACACAGTCTTTCGCCGCTTCATCCGGAATCTTGGCGGATGCGGGCTGATCATGACCGAATTCACGTCGGCGGATGGAGTGCTTCGAGCCAAGGACAAAAAAGCCAAGCGCTATTTGCACTTTTATGAGGACGAGCATCCCATTTCAGCGCAACTTTTCGGCAGCAATCCGCAGGTCATGGCTGATGCGGCGCGGATGGTCGAAGACCTCGGCTTCGACCTGGTGGACCTGAATCTGGGATGTCCCGCGAAAAAGGTTGTGAAGTGCAACGGCGGTTCCGGCCTGCTGCGTGATCTGCCAGCGATTCGCGAGATTTTTGAGGCGACTCGGGCGGCGGTGGAGATTCCGTTCACCGTAAAATTTCGCGCCGGATGGAACGACGAAAATATTATTTGCGTGGAACTGGCAAAGATGGCCGAAGACTGCGGATTGAACGCCGTCGCGCTGCACGCCCGCACCCGGGAGCAAGGATACTCCGGCCCGGCGCGATGGGAATGGATCGCCGAAATCAAAAACGCCGTCAAGATCCCGGTGATTGGGAATGGGGATATTCGCACGCCGCAGGATGCGTGCGCGATGATCGAACAGACGGGCTGTGATGCGGTGATGATTGGGCGGATGGCGCCGTCGAATCCGTGGATATTCCGCCAAATCGCGCAATACAACGAGTGGCTAGGCACTCACGTAGGGGCGGACGATGGAGTCCTGGGCTACGTAAGGCGTAATGCCCCTTACGATGAACCCACCGAATCGGATCGCTACGAAATGATTCATACCTATTTCCGCATGTTGATTGAAGAAGAGTTGCCGGACGCTCAGGGCAAGATGAAGCAGTTCGCCTCCTGGTTTACGCACGGGGTTCCGGGCGGCGCGGGGTTGCGCAAGGCAATCTACGAATCCAAAAGTGCGCCGGAGATTCTGGTTCGGGTGGAGGAATTTTTTTCGCCTATACTTCAACCGGCATAGCCATGCGGGAGTGAGAAGAATTTCAAACTGAGCGGCTGTCCGGCATCCCGCATCGCCCCGCTTCCCGGAATTTATAATTCGCGCCCATGCTTGTCAGTGACTTCGATTACCACCTTCCTCCGGAATTGATCGCGCAACAGCCCGCGGCGGGCCGCGCTGATTCCCGCATGCTGCATTTAAGCCGCGTCACAGGAACACTGCAAGACTGTTCGTTCCGGGATTTTCCGAAAATGCTGCGGCCCGGCGACCTTGTCGTTTTTAATAACACCCGCGTATTTCCTGCCCGCCTTTTCGGCAGAAAGAAATCTCCGGCGACCCCACATGGGAAGATCGAAGTTCTCCTCACCCGCCAAGTTTCAGAAGATCCAAGTGAATGGGAATGTCTGGCGCGCCCGGGTCGCAAAATTAATATCGGCGACTTTCTGTCATTCGGCGTAAAGGACGAACTTCGCGCCGAAGTGATGGATCGCGGCCCATTTGGAGAGCGTCGGCTGCGCTTCAATCCCGCTAATGATTTTTTTGCTCTCGTCGAGCGCCTCGGTCATATTCCGCTGCCTCCGTATATAGACCGCGACGACCAGACATCGGACAGAGAGCGCTATCAAACCGTGTACGCAAGCGAACGCGGTTCGGTCGCCGCTCCCACGGCAGGATTGCATTTCACCCCTGAAATTCTGGGACAAACAAGAGAACACGGAATTGAGACTACCGAAATTACTCTGCACGTGGGGTTGGGTACGTTTCAACCAGTACGCGGGGATCGCGTGGAGGAACACAAGTTGCACCGAGAGTCTTACCGCATTTCAGCAGAAGCGGCCGGAAAAATTAATGCCGCCCGGAATGCAAATAGACGGGTCATCGCAGTTGGCACAACCACGGTGCGAACGCTCGAATATTCCGGCGCATTATCTGCTAACGGTGAAGTCCAAGCCGGCAGTGGCGAAGCGGATATCTTTATATATCCCGGCTATAAATTTGGGATCGTGGATGGCCTGCTCACCAATTTCCATCTGCCAAAGTCCACATTGCTCATGCTAGTCAGCGCTTTTGCGGGACGCGAGCATGTACTCGCGGCCTACCACCATGCCATCGCCCAGAAATACCGTTTCTATTCGTACGGGGATTGCATGTTCGTGGAATAGGAAACGCAGCACTGTTGCCCCTTCCAAATATTATAGAAAATTGTAATTCCGAGTGCGGTTCATCGCGCGAGGAATCTGCTGTTTGGTCTGAAAGAAGCAGGTTCTTTCCCGATAAAACCATCCGAACTGACAGTGCCAAAAGTGTTTGGCATTACCGGGGCCGTTTCTCTCTTGGACTGGCGCCGTGAAAGCCGCGTTATACTAGATGGTGCGGGGTGAAACATGGCCACTCACGCTGTATCCAGGCAAATTTCGATAGACAACTTTGTCTCCGAGTTACGCAAATTTCCAGAGGCGGCCTTCGACGGAATCGCAACAATTCTCCGTTTCCTCGAACAGAATCCGGTCGCCTCCGATACGCTCGCGCGCTACCTGATCTGGGACCGCCAGCATTACACCCGCAATCTGGTTGACAAGACGCCGCTATACGAACTGGTCGCAATTTGCTGGGAGGTCGGCCAGGCCAGTTCCGTTCACAATCATCGCGGCCAGAATTGCTGGATGGCCGCTCCAGTCGGACGCCTGCTCGTCGAAAATTATCATCTCATTTCGCAGGACTTGAATACCGGCCATTGCCACCTGGAACCCGCCGACTCGGTTGAGATGAATGCAACTCACCCTTGTGCCGTTGATCCCAAGGAACCCGTGCACCGCGTCCTCAACCCGCGCGAATTTAATCAGCGCGCCGTTACCCTGCACGTTTACTCGCGGCCGTTTGATAGTTGCGTCGTCTATTCCCCAGAGCAAAGCGTCTGCGGAGAAATAAAACTCCATTACAATTCGGAGTATGGAAAGCCGGTGAAGACTTAGCTCCTAGCTTTGTACTCTGAGGATTTCAGCTAGAAGCCAGCAACCAGAAGCGCTCTCCCATCCTGCTAAAATTAATCATTGTCTCCTCGCACCAAATCTTCGACCGTCTCGTCTGAAAGCCGCGAAACTTCCGCACCGGCGGCTGCGCCCGCTCGGCCCATCCTCGCGCCGAACGCTGGCAAAGGCCGCATTTTCCTGATGGACGCTATGTCTTTCATCTTCCGTGCCTATCATGCTATGGCGCGGCAGCGCGGGATGTCCACTAAGACCGGTTTGCCAACAGCGGCGACTTACGTCTTCGTCAACATGCTGCGAAAATTGCGCGAAGATTTTGCGCCTGAGTATCTTGCTGCGGTCTTTGATGTAGCAGCGCCCACATTTCGCGATCAGCAGGCGCAGGGGATTGCCAGCGTCCGCAAGTTCGATTTGAAAACACAGACGTTTCAGGAAATTCAATATCACGGATACAAAGCCAATCGCGTGCAGATGCCGGCCGACCTCGCCCAGCAAGTCCCGTATATAAGGAGGGCCCTCGAAGCCTACCGCATTCCGATTCTTGAACTCAGCGGATATGAAGCCGACGACGTGATCGGCACCCTCGCCTGCAAGGCGGTGGCGGAGTCGTATTCCGTTTACGTCGTGTCCAGCGACAAGGACATGCTCCAACTTGTCAACGACCGTGTGCATGTGCTCAACCCGCCCAAAGACAACCTGATTTGCGATGCCGCAAAAGTCGAAGAAATTCTGGGCGTTCCGCCTCAGCGCGTTATTGATGTCATGGCCCTGCGCGGCGATTCTATTGACAATATTCCCGGCGCGCCCGGAATTGGCGACAAAGGCTCGGTTGAACTCATCAAGCGCTTCGGAACTCTCGAGCAGACACTCGACCGTGCAGCCGAAGTCGAAAAGAAAACTTATCGCGAATCATTGCAGAACAATCGCGACAATATTCTGCTGAGCAAGAAGCTCGTCACCATTGATTGCAAGGTTCCCGTTGAATTTGATGTGAACGCGATGAAGGCCGGCGATCCCGACCTCGAAGCTCTGCGAGCGCTTTTTACGGAACTGGAATTTACCTCGCTGCTAAAAGAATTGCTTCCCGTAGTCGAGGTAACGCAGGCGAATTACACAGAAGCAAAATCGGCCGCCGACGTGGAGGCGGTCCTGAAAACCGCGCGCGCCGGTACCCTCGCGATCGCGATTGACGTAGAAACGGAATCCGCTACGGAGAAGAATAAAGACACGGAAGACAAAGACTCAGACGCTAGCGAACAAATGTTGCCGCTGACGGTTGATTCTTCCGAGGCGCGGAAGCCTCTCACCCTCGCCATCTCCGCTTCACCCGGAATCTCCCTCACCGTGCCAAATGCCGTCGGTGAAGCGATGTCGCGCCTCAAGTCCGCGCTGGCCGATCCGAAAGTTTCGAAATCGGTGCACGATTTCAAAACCGCCTCCCACACTCTGGAAAAGCACGGAATCGAATTACAAAATGTTCTGCACGATTCAATGCTGTATTCCTACTTGCTCGATCCGACTTACTCTTCGCATCGCATTGCCGATGTCGCTCTACGCCGCTTCAATCTCAAGCTGAATGGTTCGCTGCCCGAAGCCGCCGACGTTGCCGGACGTCTCGCTACATTGTTGCGTCGCGAGGTGGAAGAAGCCGATCTGCTCAAAGTTTATGACGAGATAGATTTGCCGCTGGTTCCAGTGCTCACCCGCATGGAGCACGCCGGGGTGAAGATTGATCTCAAAGTCTTGAGCAAAATGTCGTCACGCCTGCAACACGAGATTGATGCCAAAGCCAAAGAAATTTATGAATGTTGCGGATCAGAGTTCAACGTAAATTCTCCCAAGCAACTTGGCGATGTTCTGTTCAACAAGCTGAATTTGCCGAAACCAGTAAAGTATGGCAAAGGCAAAACAATTTCGACCGCGGTTGACGTGCTCGAATCGCTGGCTCTCACTCACGACGCGCCGAGAATGGTGCTTGAGTATCGCCAACTTTCTAAACTGAAATCCACATACGTGGATGCATTACCAGCGCTGCTCGATCAATCCAGCGGCCGCCTTCACACCACGTTCGATCAAACCGGAACTGCTACCGGCAGATTGTCATCGGCCAATCCAAACCTGCAAAATATTCCCATCCGCACCGAACTGGGCCGCGAAATCCGCGCCGCTTTCACTGCCGAACGCGGCCACGTACTGCTGGCTGCCGATTACTCGCAAATCGAACTTCGCCTCCTCTCCCACTTTTCAAAAGATGCATTGCTGGTCGAGGCATATCGGCGCGGCGACGACATCCATACGCTCACGGCTTCGCAAGTCTTTGGAGTGCCTCCGCTCATGGTCACTCCCGATCATCGCAGGCAAGCCAAAGTGGTGAATTTTGGCATCGTCTATGGACTCTCCGCATTCGGGCTTTCCCAAAAGTTGGGGATTCAGCCCAGTGAGGCCAAGCAATTTATAACCGCATATTTCGAAAAATATAGTGGAGTGCGAAATTTCATTGACCGCACTCTCGAAGAAACGCGCCGCGACCAAAACGTCCAAACGCTGTTTGGCCGGGTCCGTCCCATCCCCGATATCAACAGCAAGAACGCGAATTTGCGCGGATTTGCCGAGCGCACAGCCGTGAACACACCGCTACAAGGCACCGCCGCCGACTTGATCAAGCTGGCCATGATCCGCATCGATAAAGCGTTACGTGATCGCGGATTGAATTCGCGAATGACCCTTCAAGTCCACGACGAACTGGTCTTCGAAGTCCCCGAAGAGGAGATTGATATCATGCGTTCTCTGGTGCGCGAGGAAATGGAGAAAGTCCATCCCCTAATCGTCCCGCTCTTGGTCGAAATAGGCGTCGGCACGAACTGGCGCGATCTGAATTAGATTAGCGACAAGCGTTCCTCGGCGCCTCCGCCTCACCGAAAATCACGTAGGGACAGGCGTCCCCGCCCGTGCAAGCCGAGCAAGGCTCGGCTAGCTAACATACTTCCTAGGCACTCTCTTCGAGATACTACAAAGAATTTCATATGGCGTAGTGTTCGCGAGCTGCGCATGCTCCATCGCGTCAACCGCGAGTTTTCCGCACGATCCCATCAGCACGACTTCATCGCCAACTGCAGTGCCTGGAATGCTTGTCACATCCGCGAGAGTCAAATCCATCGAAACACGCCCAACGATCGGAGCGTACTGATCGCGAACAATCACCCTTCCGCGCGAGGAAAGCTGGCGGTTCAACCCGTCGGCGTACCCGACGGGTAGCACTGCAATCGTTGCGTCAGCCTTCGTAACGTAAGTTCCACCGTATCCCAAAGCCTGATTCGCGGGCATTTTACGAAGAGAAAGAACTCGAGTCTTCCAGTTCAAGACTGGAGCCACGCCCAACTCCGTCGTCTTGTCGGTAACTTCCTTTCCGGCGCGCTCAAACGGCAAATGATATCCGTAAAGCGCGATGCCCGGACGCACCATGTTGTATAAAGCTTCCGGTCGCGCAATCACTGCGCCGGTATTAGCGGCATGAATCAGCGGAGGATCGAACCCCGCGTCCCTGAGCAGCGTTCGCGCTTGAGCGAATCGTTGCAGTTGCTGTTGCACCGAAACAGCATCCAGAACTTCGGAAGATGCGAGGTGTGTGGAAATTCCCTCAAGCACTAAGTGCGACGACGCTTTCAATACCTTGCAAATCGTGGGCAAATCTTCGATCGCTGCGCCGAGGCGTCCCATGCCCGTATCCACCTTCAAGTGAATGGGAAATCGGGAAGCCATGCCAGCCGCGTGGTTCAGAGATTCAATTTGTTCGGCTTCCCAAACCGTCGGAGTCAAACAAAGCCGGACGATCTCGGCCTCTTCTCCACGCCAAAATCCCGTCATCAGAAGAATGCGCGTCCTGACTCCAGCCTCCCGCAGCGGAATGGCCTCGTCGAGAGAAGTCACGCCCAGCCAACTCGCGCCCTCTTGTTCAAGCGCGCGGGAACATTCGACGGCGCCATGTCCGTAGGCATCGGCCTTCACCACCGCGCACACGATGACTTGATTGCCGACGTGGCGTTCGACCGCGCGAAAATTCTGCCGAAGTTTCGCCAGCGAGACTTCGGCCCAGGTTGGGCGCGTAGCGACACGCGTTTCCGCCGGCGTGGCAAAGGTGCTCACAGTGCTGTGATTATATTGCGGCAGGACTTGCGCCGGAGATTATCGGAGTGCCGGACTTGATTCACTAGAGTGTGATTACGGCGATCTAATGAGGATGCTCCCGCTGTTTCAGCCAGTCGAGAAACATCTGTTCGAGAGGTCTGTCGTAGGTCAGCATCATGTGGCGGACGGTATGCCCGCTCACAAAATGGCACACCTCCTCAGCTAGATTTTTGGCGTGATCGCCCGAGCGCTCAAGCGATTGAGTCATGAAGATGACTTGCAGGCTCGCTTGATGATGCAGGTTTTCGGGATTTTCGATATGCCGCATGAAAATCAGATTCCGAAGGCGATCCATTTCGCCATCGGCTCGCAGCACTTCGACGGCTTTCTTGACATCCCGGTTGGAGAAAGACAATCCAACGTCGGCCAGCATTTTCTCCAGAATTGTCGCCATGTTCGTCAGATCGTGACGGTCCCTGGAATCGAGGCGGTCTCCGGCGGCCTGCGCGCTGCTGGCAAAGCTAAGGAGCAGATCTCCGATCCGCTCCAGTCCGATCATGATTTTCATGCAGGCCAGCAACTCGCGAGCTTCAGTGTCGCTGACTTTGGTGATGGCCGCGGTCACTCCTGCGTCCACTTCCATGTCCATTTTGTCCAGCGTTCTCTCGCGCTCGCGGATAGAACTTAGTAAAGGCACTGATCCGGTGGCAATACCCTCGGCGGCAAGGCCCGCCGCTCTCTTCGCGATCTCACAAGCCTCAATTGTGCTGCTAACCAAGTGAGCATAGACCGCTGGTTCCGGATTTTTAATGCTGGTCGCCGCCATGCAGTCATCCTTCAATGTGAGCAAACGCGAAGTTGAGTTGACATTACGCTATCAGGAAGAAGAATAGGTGGTTTTTCCCACAACTTTGTTAAAAGTAGGTTAAATCTCCCCATCGAAAGTGTAGGCGTAGTTCAGGGCGCCTTCTGAGCAGTCATTCCGAAAGCGCGCACCCCCGTGAGGAATCTGCTGGTTACACTGGGCACATAACCCGGCTGAATTTTCGTCTTTTCTGTGGCATCATGTATCCCTATGCCGAAGATTCATATACCCACTCCATTACGCCAATATGTTGGCAAGCAGCCTGCCGTTGACGTTACGGGAGGCACCGTCGGCGAGGCACTCTCAGGACTCGTCTCGAAGCATCCTGACCTTCGCCGGCATCTATATACAGACGACGGGAAACTACGCGCCTTCGTGAACGTTTACCTGAACGACGAAGATGTGCGCTACCTTCAGAAAGACGCTACTCCCGTGAAGGATGGTGATAGCATTTCCATCGTGCCCTCCATCGCAGGAGGCAGCGAGGAGATTGGCGAACCGCCGATTTTTGGGATTTTAGAATTGCAAAGTCCAATTACAATCCGCTGTTGTTGTCCTTCGAATCACTAGCGAATTTAGATTCGTCAATCCGTAGATCCTTAAATCCAACAATTTAAGAGGTCCCATGGCCACCACAACCGAAATCAAATCCGAAGCCGTCACGCTGTCGAACGACGAAATCCTGCGCTACTCACGGCACCTGATCATGCCCGAAGTCGGCATGGAAGGGCAGTTGAAGTTGAAAGCCGCGAAGGTGCTCTGCATTGGCGCGGGAGGTCTCGGTTCGCCGCTGGCCCTTTACCTTGGCGCGGCTGGCATCGGCACGCTTGGAATCGTGGACTTCGATGTAGTGGACTACACGAATTTGCAGCGCCAGATAATTCATACTACCGCTGACGTGGGACGCAAGAAGCTCGACTCTGCCGCCGATAAGCTTGCGGCGATCAATCCATTTATCAACGTCCGCAAGTTTGAAGAGCGGCTCGATAGTTCCAACGCGCTCGACCTGTTCCGCGAATTCGACATCATCGCCGACGGCACCGACAATTTCCCCACGCGATATTTAGTGAACGACGCATCTGTGATCACCGGCAAACCGAACGTTTACGGATCCATTTTCCGCTTCGAGGGCCAGGCCAGCGTTTTTGCCACGAAAGATGGCCCGTGCTATCGGTGCCTCTATCCCGAGCCCCCACCGCCGGGATTGGTTCCGTCATGCGCAGAAGGCGGGGTGCTGGGAATTCTTCCGGGCCTGGTTGGCATTATTCAGGCGACGGAAGTTATCAAGATGATTTTGGGGAAAGGCGATCCGCTTATCGGGCGCTTGCTGCTGGTGGATGCATTGGGCATGAAGTTCCGCGAACTGAAGTTGCGCAAGAATCCAGACTGCCCGGTCTGCGGAAAAAATCCGACAATTACCGAACTGATTGATTACGAAGAGTTCTGCGGAATTCGCGGCGAGGAGCAAGCCGTGCAGGCAACCAGTTCCGACATACAAGTCGAAGAACTCAAACGGAGACTGGATGCGGGCGAAGACATCTACATTCTCGATGTTCGTGAGCCGCACGAATACCAGATCTGCAACATCGGAGGACATCTGATCCCCCTCGGAGATTTGCCGACGCGAGTCAACGAGCTTGATACCAGCCGCGAAATCGTTGCCCATTGCCGGTCGGGAGCGCGAAGCGCGAAGGCCGTGGACTTCCTGCGCCAGTCAGGCTTCCGCAAAGTCCACAATCTGACGGGAGGAATTCTGGCTTGGGCCGATCGCATTGATCCCAAGATGCCGAAGTACTGAAGCGTCCTCCATCAACATGTCATCTTGAGCGAAGGAGGCCGGACTCGCGAGCGAGTCCGCTCCTTTTGCCACTTAGCAGGGTCGGACTGGAATCGCCTAATGTTGTGCGAAGAAGAGCAGCAGACCGAAAATTGCGATGGGAATTAAAGCAAGGGACACATAAAAGAGGATCGTTCGTGATCGTGGCGAGCCCTTCTTCGAATCGCGCAACTCGGGACGATCCGCGACTGAGACCTGATCCAGATGAGTAAGGTCCGACGCAAAATCGTGTGCACTCCGATACCGGTCTTTGTGTTGGCGCTCGAGCGCGCGATAGATGACTTCCTGCAACTGCGGCGAAATAGAAGGAACCAGTTCTCGCGGAGGGAGGGGGTTGGTCACGATGCGATCGAAGCGCTCCCTTCCGTGGAAAGGAGTCTTACCGGTCAGCATCTCGTACAAAATTACGCCCAGGGCGTAGATATCGCTGCGCTCGTCCCCTCGCTTGCCATTCAATTCTTCGGGTGAGAGGTACTCCGAGATTCCAACCACTTGGGAAAGGTTGGTAAATGTAATTCGCTTCGCCCCGGTTTTCGAAGCCACGCCGAAGTTAATCAGCTTGATGTGGTCTTGATCATCCACCAGAATATTTTCCGGTTTAAGATTCCGGTGCACGACGCCGTGGCTGTGAATATAAGTCAGAACGTCACAGATGTTCAGAGCAATGCGCACTGCCCGCTCGGTCGATAGCTTGCCCTGCTCGTTAAGCAAATGACGGAGGCGTTTTCCGTCGAACCATTCCGTGACAATGTAGATCTGGCTGCGATGATCGGATGGCAGAACCTTCAGAAGGCCGGGATGATCTAAAGACTTTCCAATTTCTTCCTCGCGGTGGAAGCGGTCGAAAAAAGCCGGATCGCCCTCCATTTCAGGATGCGGAAGTTCGATGGCCACTGGGCGGTTCGTGTTCAAGTCAATCGCACGAAAAATTGAGGCAGTCACGGTGCGAGCAACAACGTTTTCGATGCGATAGTGATCGAGCTGTTCGCCGGGGTCAACCGTAGATTTCATAACGTAGATTTCATAATAACTAGCTTTGCGGGAAAATCTTGTAGTCCTGGCCCGCTCTTGCCGACGAGCTTACGATCCGCCTGCCGCCACGTAACCTACTGTCTCGCCGGATAAAGCATTTTCCAAGTCCGCAGCGCGCGCGGGCAATTTCTGTTCACTGGGAGCGGTTAACCCACCACCGGAGCCACCCATACCTTCATCATCATCCTGATCGGATTTTAGATTAAATGTTCCGCGTAACAGAAGAGGGGTTAAGAGAGTGGTCAAGAGTACGACCGCGACCATCATCGCCACCTCTGACCGGCCAAAGATTCCGGTGCTGGCGCCCATCGCGGTAACGATCAGTCCGACTTCCCCGCGTGAGATCATGCCGCAGCCAATTCGCAGGCTGCGCACCCAATCCAAACCCGAGGACAGCGCCGCGAGCCCACACCCCACGAGTTTGCCGACGATTGCCACGAACAGAACGACGAGCATGAGCACCCAGTGTCCGCTCAGGGCGCGGTAATCGCTGCTCAGGCCGATGGAGACAAAAAATAACGGGATCAGCAGGCCGTGCCCGATGGCGTAGAAGCTGCGCTCGACATCGGCTTTGAAAGCCGATCCGGCAAAAACATATCCCAGTAAATAAGCGCCCGTGATTCCAGCCACGCTGCCCAGCCATTCGGCAGAAACGGCATAGAGCAAAATCAGGCTCAAGACGCAACTTGGAGCGGCCTCGGCGGCGGACAGCTTGCGCAACTGAAGCATCAGAGGATCAAGCCATTTGCGCGCGGCACCGTATCCGATCACAAAGAAAAGCACAACGCAAACGCTAATGACCGACATCTGCACGATCAATGGATGGTTTGCGGCAAACGGCAGTTGACGTTGCAACCATGCGCTCGCCATGGAGGCGACGCCGAAGGTACTTCCCTGGCTCGAAGCGTTCGATGCCGCGAGGAAGGCAAGAACAAACAATCCCATCACATCATCAATGACGGCCGCGCCGAGAATGATAGTGGCTTCCTGAGTCGCCATTTTTCCGGCGTCCATCAAGGTTCGGGCAGAAATCGAAACGCTCGTTGCCGTCAGCGCTCCCCCGAGGAAACATGCGGTCTTCCAGGAAAGCCCGAAGAGGTGACCGACGCCCGCTCCTAAAAGAAATGGCCAGATCACCCCGGAGAGCGCAACTAAAAAGGCCACAGCACTGGCTTCGCGCATCCGATCAATGTCCGTTTCAATGCCCGCGATGAACATCAGGACCATGGCGCCGATCTGCGCCAGCAGCATGAGCGAACCGGTCGCCTCACCTCCAGCAAATAAATGGATGTGCAGCAGGTTGACGGCGCCGGGACCGAGCGCGACACCGACTAACAGCTCTCCGAGAATGGCAGGGATTCCGAAGCGTGTGCAGAGGGAGCCGGCAATCTTTGCGGCTGGCAGAAGAATGGCCACAAGCAGCGCAAGCTGAAGGGCTGGCTGCATGGTTTAACTGATATCCAGCGCCGTTGAGATTTCTCTCTGATCGCGAGTCCAGAGGCGACGGAATTGACGGGCAATCCATTGTCCAGGAGTTTTGTAACCGCCGCGTTCAATGCTCCCTTGTTTCAAGGACCTAATGGTCGACGCTTGCCGGCGGGCTAGTTCCGCTTGCGGCATGCTCTGAGCCAGCAGGGCCGCCAAACGCGTATGCTCTTCGGCTTTTTCCATGACGCGTAGCCGCATCCAAAGCTCACCCATCTTTAACTGAGCAATAAAGCTATTTGGAGAAAGCCTGACCGACTCTCTCAACTCTTCAATTGCCGCCTGGGGTTCGATGTTGACGCAAAGAGCCATCCCCAGAAGCACTCGCAGTTCAGAAACTTGTGGATATTGCTTGACGCAGTCGCGCAACTGTCCGACCAGGACAGCGCGATCGTCTTTTTCAAGCAAATATGGATCGGCGAACATCCGCAGCAACAGGCCTTGGGTTTTCGCGGGAATAGATGCCAGCGCCAGCGCCGATACACGCGACGTCAGCGCAGTGTTTGGGTTCTCTCTGACGGGTAAGATTTCGGAGCTCATGTAATTTGCCATGTGGTTGTTCACCGTCGAACGGGTTAATTACAGATTGGCAAGACTGCCCACGCCGGCAGCCTTGCCAAGATTCCAAGCACCGACCACTCACTACGCGACCGCAAAATCCCGCGGAGCGTGAGTGAAAATGTCAGCTTCCGGCTTGAGGACAAACTCGGGATATCCAAGTTGTCCCATCTCTGGGATATCAAGGCCGGCCATTTCGGTTTCCGCCGAAACCCGCTGACCCATGATGACTTCGAGCACCAGGTTCAGGAGGAAGCTAAATGTGAAGACAAATCCGATTAAGGTGGAGATGCCCACGAGTTGGGCGGCAAGCTGACTTGCGTCACCGTAGAATAGACCGGTGACCGAGCCAGTCACGCCGTTCCAGCTTCCTCCGTAATTGCTGGTTCCGTCTGCCAGCAATCCCACGGATAATACTCCCCAGAGACCGCAGGTTCCGTGGACCGAAATTGCGCCGACGGGGTCGTCAACCTTCATCACGTTTTCGATGAAAGCTACACTGAGGCAAACCAGAACGCCGGCAACCAATCCGATGATGGCAGCGCCGACTGTGCTGACGAAGCCGCTGGGAGCAGTAATGGCGACCAGTCCGGCCAGCAACCCGTTGCCGCTCATGGACGCATCAGGCTTACCCTTTAGCGACCACATATAAAGCAGGGCACCGAAGGTTCCAGTGCAGCCCGCCAGCATCGTGTTTACCGCGATTGTGCCAATGCGCAGGTTGCCGTTGGCGGATGCACCAAGCGTACTGCCTGGATTAAATCCAAACCATCCGAAGGCCAGAATGAAGCAGCCGATCAACACCGCCGAAATGTCGTGGCCGATGATCGGGTTGCTTGATCCGTCACGATTGAATTTGCCAATACGCGGGCCGATAATCAGTGTTACCGCCAATCCCGTTATGCCTCCCACGGCGTGAACCACGCCCGACCCGGCAAAATCGCAATACCCTTTGCCCAATCCGACATTGGTTCCCAGTTGCGAGAGCCAGCCTCCGCCCCAGGCCCAATTGCCATAGATCGGATAGGTAAAGGCGCCCATGAGCACCGAGGAAACGGCGAATGTGAGGAATTTCCACCGTTCCGCGCACGCCCCAGTGACAATCGTCAGCGCCGTGTCCATGAACACCATTTCGAACAGGAAGATCACCATCACGCCCACATCATAGGTATGGCCGGAGAGAAACATTCCGCTCTGTCCGAAAATACCCCACGTCTTGCCAAACAGCGAGATTGGGTGCTCAAGAGCGAGGGGCTGAAGGCCGCCAAGATTGCCATTGCCGGCAGCCCCGCCCATTTGTATGGCAAAACCTATCAGCCAGTACGCCAGCAGACCACACCCGTACACTAGAAAATTCATCATGTAGGTGTGGTTCGCATTCTTGACGCGGCACAAGCCCGCCTCGACCATGGCGAATCCAGCTTGCATGAACATGACCAGGAAGCCTGTGACCAGCGTCCAGACGAAGTTGACGGCGATCTTATTTTGGCCCGCGATGTTAGCGACATCTGGCACCGTGACGCCCGCCTTGGGATCAGCAGGAGGCACGTCATTGATAGTCCCGGTCGTGACACCGCCAGGATCGCCGTTTGCCTGCTGGGCGGTGGTGGGAGCTTTACCCGCGGCGTCTTTGAGTTCGGCATCTGCCGAACCCGGTGGAGGGGCAGCTGCAGCAGGAGCCGCAGCCGGGGCCGCAGCCTGAGCGAAAGCCATTGAGCTCATCATCAGGCCGAGCGCGAGAATGCAAAGACCTAAACAACCAGTTCGGATCCATTTCATTTTGTCTGCTCCATAGTCGTTTTTGTTGTTGCTGTATTGCCCGGCTTTGTAAAGGCTTTTAGGTTCTCCAAATCGCTTTCTTGTTGAAGGCTGACGGCAGAATGTAAACGATGCCGAACAGGCTAACCGCAATTCCCGCGATCGCGAACACCATTCGCCCGGCAACGCTCGGAACCAGGTGTATCCCGAACAGGGTGATGATCCACCCGAAACAGGACGCGAAGGCTCCCGCCAGTTTCATCCCCATGGACGAGGGTCCTTGCGCAATTCTTCCTTCAAGCGGCTTGAGCTTCATGAATCCGACGAGGCTACCCAATAAAATAATCGCCCCCACCACCAGTGAAATCTTTCCCATCCCAGTCGAAAAATAAGCGATCCCGTAACAGAGGATCGTGAATCCCACCAGAAACCCTGTGAAACTGCGGCCTTGCCCTGTGTTTGCAGCCATAAGAACTGCCTCCTTGACCCCAAAGGGTCGGTCTATTTTTCGAGCGGTGCTGCCAAGAAGAGAACTGCGAAATCTGAGCCCTTGCCCCTGACGCTATCGCACTCGCGCCATACCCTTTACCCGTGGTTGAACCGGGAGCGCCAGGAATACAACGAACTGCACAACCACCATAAGTTCCAATGTCCACGGCAATTGTCCCTGAAGCCGGATAATCAACATCAACAGCACCATGGAAAACCACTGCCATCTCGAACGTCGAAGACGTTCCACTCGGTCCGAAAGTCGAAAAAAGTCAGCGAAAGCCATACGTTTGTCTGCTGCCAGCGGCCCATGCGCCCGGATGAAAGCGACAGCGAAAAAGCCCGCGAGAAGCAACTCGATTAAACTTGTCTTCCAATCCACGGCAGACTCCAGCACATCGTTTGGCACGGCCCCGTGCCGAAGAATCGTCTCTTTCCGGCGTCGAAAAGAGGAATTACCTGAAGTACAACTGGACTGGGATTCTGCTGGTAGGGATAAGGAAAGTCCAATTCAAATTTTTTATCGCCGTGATTCTTCCCGTCTAATCTCTTGCAGGCGACAGCGTGGCCATCGAAGACCTCAGGCAATCGCTCAAAATGACGCCATCCAAACACGACCCTCAGAGCCGAGCGGTGGATGTTCTTTTTGATCGGTCGCGGCAGAAAGCGGAAAACACTGCGGAAGGTGCGGCTTGAAAACCAACGTATCAAAAGCGTATCGCGTTTTTGATCAAATCGCTAACTGATTGAAAAGGAATGGTAGGCACGAGGAGACTCGAACTCCTGACCTCTACCGTGTCAAGGTAGCGCTCTAACCAACTGAGCTACGCGCCTAGAGATTGGATTATACCAAGCACCGTCCACTCAAAACGTCATGCCGTTCTCCGCACCGCTTAAATTTACCAACCCGTCTTGGCTCGAGATGAATGGATTTATTCGGGCCTCGAGGCCGGCGTTCCGGAATCGAGCGCCATCAGGGTCTCTAGCAAGTAGTACTGGCCATATATCAGCATCCCGTCGTCAGGGCGCGTTCCGCTGCCATGCCGCAAAACTCCCGGAGGCGTCGCGTCTCCCTGGTAAGTGGGCGTCAGATAGCGGTTGATTAGCGACTGAGTGATGCGCTTTGCCTGACTCCGATATAGTTGCGCTTTCTGCGGCTCTTGCGTGAGCGCAGCCAACTGGAGGAAGCCACTGGCCGCAATCGCTGCCGCCGAAGTATCGCGATTGCGATATATGACTCCTTCATCGGAGAAATCGTACCAGGGCACGCCGTCTTCCGGCAGTTCGTTAATAATAAAGTCTGCGATCTTCTGCGCAGTTTGGAGCAGCTTTGGATCTTTTGTCTCACGATATGCAGTGGCAAATCCGTAGAGCGCCCACGCCGTTCCACGGGACCAACTCGTCTCCCACGAATATCCTTGATGGGTGTGATAAAAGACACGCTCGCCCGGCTTTGCCTTGTTCGGGAACACAAAGGCATCATTCTTCCCGTTCCCGCTAAGCTGGAACTCCTGGCGATTATCGCCCGGGTTGTAATGAACCGACTGAATTACCGATCCATCGTTTCGGATAAACCAATCCGCTGTGCGCAGCGCATGCTTCAGAGCCACATCGCGATATTTAGAGTTTCCGGTCACATCGCTCGCCCACCATAGAAGTTGGAGGTTCATCATAGTGTCAATGATGGAGTCGTCTCCATTCGCATTCCATGCAGGAATCAATTGTGTGACGGGATTGAACATCTCCATCAAATGATCGGCACCACGAAGAGCGCTGTCGCGCAGTTTGGGATCGCCGGTCAGCTGAAATCCTGGCACCGAGGAATAGAAGTAAAGAAAACCTGTGTCGTGATTCTGGTCGAACTCCTTACCTACAAGAGCCGAAGTCCAAAGCTCCGCCCAATGGCGATACTTCTCGGCGTGAGTGCGGTAGTACATCTTCCATAACTCGCCCGTCCAGAAGCCGCCTGTCCAGAAAAATCCATTTTGCGGTTTCCATTCGCCGGTTTGATTATTGCCATCGGTAAAAAAACCTTCCCCGAACGGTCTTGGTGACACTGGCAGGCGGCGCCGCTGAAATGATTGGCTCCCACTTTGCCGCCGTGCGATCTATTTCCTTCTGCAGTAGCTCAATCGCTTGCTTGTACGTCCGCGAGCCGATGGGATGCAGACTGTCTGGCGGCGCCGATTGCACTTCCGGTGCGGTCGAAAGAATCTTGATGTTTGCCGGCGTCTTCAACTCGCTCGCAACGTGCTTCACATAAGTCACCAACTGATCCTGCGATGTTAGGTGGTTAATGTCCGCAACGCGCGCTACATAGTCGCGTGGCTCGCGTCCACCAGCCACAGGGATCGGATCGTTGGTTCCCTCCTGATCCCATGCGGCCAGCGAATACCAGGAAGCAACGCCGTTCTTAAGCGGAAACGTGAACAGATAGTTTTTGCTGTCCTTGTTTACAGTTGCTCCGCTGCCCGGAGCCATGATGATGGCGAGTCCCAAGTTGCTTCCTCGCAAAATCGGCGAGACTGCGGTATTTCCGCCTTCTATAGCCTGCTCGCCCCACATCGCGAGCCATGCCGGATCGTCCGCGTATCGGCGAACGCAATTCTGGGATTCCCTGTTGCTGTGTCAGACCGGTTGCGAAGACCAGATCACCGGCATCGCTCGATTTGATCGTTTGCAGGAAGCCGCGCTCTCCCGCCCATTGCGTAATTTGCTCTTGGAAGTCAACGCTCTTTCCTGCGATCTTCCAGCCCTTGTAAGTGAGTTCGATTATCGCGCGCACTGGACCGGTCGAAACGATGTGCCAACTGCGATCGTCAACGTCTGCAACATGCTCTGCCGTGCCGTTCACCCAACCCGCCGGAGCGCCGATACCTAACGCGTTAGCGACAAGATAAATGTCGCGGCCATCCGGCGAATAGTTGTGGTAGATGTAGCCGGGAGTGGCGTATCTATCGAGTTGCAAACTCGGCCTCGGCTTGCCGTAAAGATCAATTGCATTGCGCTTATCGAAGTACAGGCGGAAGGCATCACGCTTCGACTCCCATCCCATCCCATCAATCTTCTTCTGTGAAGATCGCGTTCGTCTGCTTCTCGTAGTCGCCGCGCAGACGAAAAATGCGATCCACCGCTCCCCACGTAATGGTTACTATCCGAGTCTGGTGCGGCTTTAGATCAATCTGGAACGCAAGCTCATCCGGCTGAAAGTCGCCGTCGAGATCATCCACCTGGGAAGGAAGTTCGGTCGGGTGCAGCACGGCCGCGTCTTCAGCAATCGTGCTCGCGTCCGACGCAGTCACGATCTGCGAGCCGGCATAAAAATCAGGAGCTATTTTCTTCAGTTTTGGGACCGAGAGAACAACGTCTTCTGCCGGACGATTCTCATCCGTAAGATTCGTAACGGCGACTTTGATGGACTTCAAGTGCGGCTCAGCCCATACAAAATGTGCTGCCGATAAGGACAACATCATTGCGCAGAGCCAAATGGCGCTTCGTTTCTTCCGTTGCATCCGACAATTGTCTCTTATTTCCGGCTTCTGCGAGGTTCGGCTAGTGCAGGCTTAGTGCCGACCGTTGCTGCCTGCTACGCTTCCCTCTTCCAAGGCCCGTTATCTGCCCATCCATCCGCCGTCAACGATCAGCACATGTCCGTGAACGTAGTCGCTCGCCGCGGACGCAAGAAACACGGCGGCGCCACAAATGTCGTTCGGCTCTCCCCATCGCGCTGCGGGAATACGTTCGAGAATTTGGCGATTGCGAACTTCGTCGCGTTGCAGAGCGGCGGTGTTGTCGGTACGTATGTAGCCCGGCGCGATGGCGTTCACGTTCACGCCTTGCGCTGCCCATTCATTCGCCAGCGCTTTGGTCAATTGCGCCACCGCTCCCTTGGATGCGGCATACGCTGGAACGGTGATGCCCCCCTGAAAAGCGAGCAGCGAGGCAATATTGATGATCTTGCCGCGCGATCCCCTGCTCATAAAGCTGCGGCCCGCTGCCTGGCACAGCTTCCAAACGGA
The DNA here is from genome assembly GCA_963720075.1 of uncultured Acidobacteriaceae bacterium. Classification (GTDB taxonomy): domain Bacteria; phylum Acidobacteriota; class Terriglobia; order Terriglobales; family Acidobacteriaceae; genus PALSA-188. The sequence continues at coordinate 1,286,335 of CAVREG010000019.1, forward strand.
ATTCAGATTTACTTGAAGGACAACAGTCCAGTCCTGGTCGCTGTAGTCCACCGCCTTGGCGCGGCGAATGGTTCCGGCGTTGTTGACCACGATGTCCACCGGGGCGACCAGGTGCGCCTTCGCAAAGAGATCCTCTGCGGCTCCGGGTTCTGACAGATCAGCGTTTATAGCGGTTGCGCGGCGTCCAAGTTTTTCAACCTGCCGACAAGTCTGCTGCGGCGAGCGCGAATTTCCGTGGCTGATAACGTCGGCCCCGGCTTCCGCAAGCGCAATCGCTATGGCTGCGCCCAGGCCCGCGGAAGCGCCGGTAACTAACGCGGTCTTGCCATCGAGCCTGAATTGATCGAGGATCAAAGGATCATTTTCTGCTCGGTTCCATATCCGGCGCCGGCAAAGAAGTCCCGAGTTTTGGCGATGCATCTAAAACAACAATTTTGCACCGACCTGGAGCACTCGCATGGGCGATGCCCCCGAAATGACCCCGAAGGAACTGGTGCTGCTGAGTGTACCTCCAGGATTGTTGAGATTGACATGATTGAAGACGTTGGTTGCTTCGCCGCGAAACTGGAATCTTACCCGCTCATTGATGGCGAAGTCCCGGAAGAGAGACGCATCCACGTCTTTATATCCAGGCCCATCCAGCGAGTTGTCCCTAACCAGCCCATCGAGGCCAGAGGGACCGCCGCCCGCCGGACAACCCGCCGATCCTACTCTGCAGTAAGCGGAAGTGTCGAACCACTCGGTCCTCTGTGCTAGACGGGACCTGCTTGTGCTTAGCACCTGCGCGACCTTTCCGGGAAGTATATTGGGACGATCATTGTTGTCGCCGTCCAAGTTGTCATCGTTACCACTGGTGATGTTGAAGGGCTTACCGCTCCGTATCGAAGCTGTTGCGGCAATGGACCAGCCGTTCAGAAGGGTTCGCGTCACCCGATTGAACCGCCCGAAATAATCCGGCTTCCAGACGAATGAGATCACGGCTTGATTCCGTATGTCGTTGTCCTCGCGTTGACGCTCGAGATTCAGAGCGTAATAGTCTTCAGGCTCGGTCGCAGCGCTGTTTCCAATGTTACCGGTGGTCTGCATCGAGGCGCTCGCCAGCGCCTTGCTCCAGATGTAGAAACCCTGGGCGCTGACGTGTTGGCTCAACCGCTTTTCGACCGTGACTTGCAGACCGTTATAATTCGCCGTCTGGCCGTCGGTGATCACATACGCATTGCTCATGTACTCGGATCCCGGGGCTGGATTGGCGCAGGTCGTAGCCGTTTTGAATGGTATAGCATCGAATGGGCGGCGGCAGTTGACATCGCCAGTCGTATTCGAGGCCGGGGTTGCCGTGTTGTAAATTGGCGCGTTCTGATCAATATAGAGAGGCAGTTTGCGGTTGAAAGCCCCGACATAGTTGATACCGAAGACGAGGTCATTTGTGAACTGATGCTGCACGCCATAGTTCACCTGGATGTTATAGGGCCAGGGCATTCCCTTTTGCACGAAGACCAGCGATGCCGGAGAGACATACCGCGGATTGGCCTTGTCGTAATTGTAGGGGAAGGGCGAAACGCAGCCGGCGAAGTCCTGGCAGTCTGTCGAGTAGATATGCTGCAGGCTGACAACGTGGGTAAATGCGTTGGTCTCGCGGACTGCGAACGGCTGGAAATTCTGTGAGAGCATCCATTCGTTTCCGCCTATGGTGTCATAGAAGAGTCCGGCTCCACCGTGAATGACTGTGCGATCGTTGTTGAACGGTTTGTAGGAAAAACCGAGACGCGGTGCAACATGGTTATAGTTTGTAGCGGTGCCGCCGGCGGGCACTCCCGGATCTCCCGGGAAGAGTTGCCCAAGCATCGCGGTCGGCGAAACCGTTGACTGCACGCCGGGCTCGAAGACAGCAATACGGCGCTGGGTATCTGTCGGCGCAGTCTGCACGTCGTAGCGCACGCCGAGATTGAGGGTCAGCCTGGGGAAAACCCGCCAGTCGTCCTGCAGGAACAAGCCGTAATTCCAGTAGTTCTCATTAGCATTGTCCGGCGAATCCTGGCTCATCGTGTTGGGATGACCAATGAGAAAGTCGGCCATAGCGACGCCCGTCCTGGTATAGGTTGCCTGTCCTGAGGCAGTGGTAGGCACTGCCGCACTGGTAAAGCTGAAGGCCCCATAGTTATTCAGCAGGGTCTCCAGAAAATCCTTTTCGAGGTAGACTTCGCCACCGGCGCTGATTGTATGCCGTCCTTTGGTCGTGCTGAAAACGTCCCGCAGGCCATAAATGTTGTCGCCGGCCAGCGGACCGGTGATCGCTTGCCCAAGAGTGAAGAAGTTAGCTACGCTGATATTCGGTAACGAGGGTACTCCCTGCACATTGAGATCGGAACCAAAAGCTGCCAGCGAGTTCGCGGGGCTGCTAATGCGCCCGGCATTCATGCGCGAGTAGCTCAGCCATACCTGGTTCACCGACTGGGCCGAGACCGTCCAGACATCATTAGCGTTGGCATTCTGTTGCCTGTAGGCGTAATCGGATAGCGCCCATCCCGGCAGGTTGCTTCCAGTTGGAAGAATGGTCTGGGAACCCTTCGACTGGAAATAGTTGAGCGTCACGTGATGCTGCGGGATCAGTTGGAAATCGCCCTTGATCAGGTACTCGTCCGTTTTATTAGGTAGACCCTCGTTCCCTATGAAGCGGTTATCGGTTCGGCCCGCCGTTGGCAGAGGCATGTTCTTCGCCAGTATCGCGGCGGCAACTGGATCGGGAACGAAGTTTGGATCAAGATCAAGCCGGTTTCCTGGTACCGGCTGGTGTGTAACCGGATCGCAGACAAAAAACTTTCCACCGTAGTTCGTGTTTGAACTGTCTGCACTTGAGAGCTTGGTGGCGCACGCGCCGAGACCCGGAGTAGGTGCGGTTGTAGGCAGGTTCTCAGAAAAATTCCCCACCCTCTGGAGCGCGTCCGGCACAACCGTATTGAAGTTTTGCGGCGAGATTTGCCGCAGGCCGCCATAGCTGGCGAAAAAGAATACCTTATCCTTGACGATGGGCCCGCCGACGGTTCCGCCGAAGCGGTTGATATGTTGAGGCGTCGGGGTGGTCTGAAGATAACTAATTGCGTTGAAGTTTGTCTCCTGGTGAAACTCAAACAGCGACCCATGCACCTCGTTTGTGCCGGATTTCGTCAGGATTGACACAACGCCAGCTCCCGTGCGCCCATACTCCGCGCTGAAATTATTGGTCTGGACGTTGAACTGATCAATGGCATCCGGGTTGGGAATGACATTGCCCGTATCGCGCACGCCGGTCATGTTAAGGCTGCCATCGAGATAATAGGAAACCTGCCCGACCATATTGTCGGTTGAACCATTGATAATTACATGCTCCATCGGGAGGCCGATGGAGTTCTCGTTCTGAACGTTCTGCACTCCGGGCGTCACGTTCAGTAAATCGTAAACATTGCGGCCTACCAGCGGCAGATTTTCGATCTCGCGGTTATCCACCGTCCGGCCAAGTACTGAATCTTGCGAATTGATCAGAGGCACCTGCGCCGTAACCTCAACGACGGCAGTCTGTACGCCAGGCTGCAGCGTGAAGTTTAACGTTGCCTGCTGCGTTACAGCCAGCACGATACCGGTCTGCACTGTTTCTTTAAACCCTGGCGCATCCACCCTGACCGAATAGGGTCCGACCGGCAAGAACTCAGCGCGGTATTCTCCCTGACTGCTGGTCGCAGTCGAGCGCGTAAAATTTGTCTGTGTTTGGGTGAAAACAACCGTCGCGTTGGGAATCTCAGCGCCTGTTGAATCGGTCACGTTGCCGAATGCCGAAGCGGTGGAAAGCTGCCCTGAAGCAGCTATTGTTGCGACACAGAACAATACAAAGCAGCAGACTGCGCGAAGTAACTTCGGCATGGTGAAGCCTCCACAAGAGTACGCAGTACGAATACAATGGCAAGCCACAGGCGGCTCCGTGTTGATGCTGGCGACATTAGCCCGGTCGCCGATCGCCACACAGCGTTGACTCGTTGCATCAACTCGATCAGAACTTTCACTTACTTCACCTTTGGACTTCAGCGCGGGATTCTTGCAGCCTGTTACAACACGTGTCAAGAACAATGTGCCACAATGTACCTCTATGCGGGACACTACTTCACAAAATGATTTTCTAACTCCGAATTGAAGTACTCAACCCAGACTCTATTCGCTATTTCTCGCTTGAAGTACGAGCAAATATTATGAGTGCACGTTGTCGTACCGGGGTCTTTGTCATGTCTAAAAAAAAATAATCAACGTCCCTTATAGCGGGACGAGCGTGTATAAAAAGTGGAGACACCTTCTGCTACTTCTGATACACAGAAGTCGCCGGCTTGTTAAACGTGGACGTGGTGCACGCAACTTACAGGCTGCGTCTCAAGTGACAGAGACGCCCGCCGTGTACCATTCAATGAAGAGACAAAGGCCAAGGCATTTATGAAAACACGCTCAACCTCCGACCCGGTGCGTTATCCCACAATGACGACTGCGCAAATTCGCGAGGCGTTTTTGATTGACGCTCTCTATAGACCGGGAGAGCTTCACCAGGTGTATGTTGATCTCGACCGCGCGGTTGTAGGCATGGTTGCACCGTTGGAAAAGCCAATTGCGCTTACCGCTGACGAGACGATACGCGCGAAATCTTTCGTCGAGCGCCGGGAATTGGGAGTTTTGAACATCGCCGGCAGGGGCGCAGTTCGCGTGGGCAGCGAAAGTTATCCTCTCGAGAATCTGGACTGCTTGTATATAGGACGAGGCGCAAAACAGATTGCATTCGAATCAACCAATCCCGGTTCTCCTGCTATCTTTTACCTTCTCAGCTTTCCCGCACATTGCAGTTATCCCACGACGCTGGTTCGTAAAGATGAAGCCAGTCCGGCTGAATTTGGCAGTGCCGAAACCTGCAATCACCGCACGGTTTGTAAGTACATTCATCTCGATGGCGCGCAGAGCTGCCAGTTGGTGATGGGAGTGACGCATCTTCATCCGGGAAGCGTCTGGAATACTATGCCTGCTCACACGCACATGCGCCGCTCCGAGATTTATATGTATTTCAATCTCCCGCAGGAGGCACGCATCTTTCACTTAATGGGACCACCGCAAGAGACTCGCCACATCGTTATGAAGAATCGTGACATCGTGGTCTCTCCCGGCTGGTCAATTCACGCAGGTATTGGTACACAGGCCTATAGCTTTTGCTGGGGAATGGGTGGAGAGAATCAGGACTATAGTGACATGGATCCTGTTCCACTCGAAAGCTTTCGTTAAAACGCAGATCGAATTTCAGGAGAAGCAATGAAGCTGATTTCAATTTTGATAGCGGCTGCACTGGCGATTCCATGTTACGCATTGGCGGAAGGCAAGACTGAGGTCTTTTCCGGCAAGGACGTCAGCGCGCAGTTGGCAACACTTGTCCAGGCTGCGAAAGCTTCGGGCAGTAGCGGAGTTACTCTCGGCGACTACAAATCGCACGCAATCAAACTTTCAGTCCGGACTGCCACCGGCGGAGCCGAAGTACACGCACTGTTTGATGACATCTTCTTTGTCACCCAGGGAAAGGCAACTCTGGTTACCGGCGGAACGGTCGAAAACGCCAAAAGCGAAAGCGACGGCGAAACAAAGGGAACAGGCATTCAGAATGGGAAGTCGCAGGCCATCGCGCAAGGAGATGTCGTTCACATTCCGGCAGGCACGCCGCACCAACTCATGATCGCCGATGGAGATGTCTTCTCCGCAATCGCAGTCAAGGTGAAGGAAGCTCCATGATGCCTCAGTTGCCGTAGTGCCGCAAACAAGACGATGGAAGGTGCGATTTTTTCGGTGCGCGCAGGCCAAGTGACACTGAGATTTCGCGGCAGCAAATCAGCAGATGCTCCGCAATTGCAGGCACTCTCTCGGCGGTGATGCGCGAAGACGGTCCTGATACGCTCACCGCTGCAATGGCCCAGTGGTTTTCGTTGAAGATGGGAGCGCCGACGCAGCGAACTCCCAGTTCGATCTCCTCATCGTCAATGGCGTATCCGCGGCGGCGCACAACTTCAAGATACTTGAGCAGCTTCTCCCGCGAGCACAGCGTCTTGGGCGTATACCGCACAAAACGAATTTTAGCGATAATGTTTTCGATCGTTTCCTCAGGTTGAAAGGCCAGCATTGCCTTCCCCATCGAGGTGCAATACACCGGGTTTGAAGTCCCGATCTTTGAGCTCATGCAAATCCTGCGGTTCGGTTCCACTTTGTCCAGGTATACAACCGATGTTTTCTGGAGAACGCTCAGGTGTACCGTTTCGCCTACCTGCATCGCGAGGCGCCGAAAGAATGGATAGACTCGCGCTCGAAGGTCGATCTGCTCTACCGCTCGATTGCCTAGTTCATACAGCTTTAGTCCCAGGCGGAAACGATTTTCCGGAGTGCGTTCGATCAGCGCACTGCGCTCCAGTACCATGAGCGAACGATGCGCCGTGCTCTTGTGCAGGCTCATGCGCTGGCATATCTCGGCGAGGCTGAGCGGCGCATCGCTCTCACTCAGAGCTTCGAGAACAGAAACGGCGCGCTCCAGGCCATGCAGTTGGTATGGTCCTTCGGTTTTGGCAACCGCTTCGGAAAGAGGTGTTGCTAAAAACGTGTTCAATGAAGCTGTCATAAAAATATCCTCAACCGTGAATTCACCCAAACCGCGCTACTATCCCGGCGGCAGTCCACCGAGATACATATAGCTCAGTGATGGCGCCTGCGCGAGCAATTTTGAGATTGCCGGATCCGGAAATCGCGCAACATATATCTTTGCCCAACTGATTTCTTCCGCCGTCGGAGGTCCCTTGGGCGCGTCTTGTGCAATGCCGGCAGCCTTTACAAAAAAGCTGTTATCTACTAACCCTTGCGTTGAAAGCACAGCCAGCTTCTTGATGGCATAGTTGTGCTCAGCATAAAGGTTCAGCCCGTTGTCTTCGCCAAACTCCGCCAGATAGACGAGGGGGGAGACCGCAAACAAGTGATAGTGCAAAGCGCGCTGCCCTCGCCTCATCTCTAGAGGCAGCGAGCCGTCAGGCTCTATCTTCGCTACCCCCGCACGATAAGCATTCATGCCCCAGTCGAACAATTTTCGATCGTTAGCGGCGATACCCGCCGCCGATATTTCCACTCCGGCCCAATACAAATGATTGTTTCGGGAGTCGCCGGTTTCCTTCTGCTGTCTGATGTCGTAGTAATTCACCGTCTGTTGAACTACCTTTACCATCCAGGGCAAAATGTCGTGCTTTTGGTCGGCATGGATTAAACCGCTGTCACGCACTTTGAGATATGCGATCGCTATTGCTCCGATAACCCATCCCTGAACGTAGTAGGCCTGATTAGAGGACATTTTCCCCGTCAAAACACCATCTTTGGCTGCGGCTTCCATATGCAGCATTGCGCACTCTGCCGCATCACGGCTGCCTGTCGTTCGATATGCGTCAGCGGCATCAACAATTTGTTGTCCCAGTTGCTTAACCGGTCCTGCGCTTGCGGCATAGGCCTTCCATTTTTCTGGATCAATGATCGACGATTTGCTGTCAGAGTAGAAGCGAGCGGTCGTCAGGTCGGGCGTGAGGTGATTGACACTAGGACAGGCGTAAGGAGTATTCGTCAGCTCCACTTCTTTGCCATCCCAAGGCGATTGGAGCCGCGGCGCGGCGTGTGCTGCGCATGAAAGCAGTAAAGCAGCTGTAAGAACGGACGCTTTCATAATCGTTCAGCCTTGCTATCCGCCGTCGCGTAGTCTTCGCGAACCGGAGTAAATACATCCAATACTTCTGACTCTTCGAAGGCACTCGCCTGATGTTCAATGCCTCCTGGAACCACGAAGCTGTCGCCTCCGCGTGCGTCAAAGGTCTTATCTCCAGCTTTGAATTGAATGTGCCCGCGCATGACATACACCAGTTGTTCATGCGCATGACTGTGTCTCGCGCCAACCCATCCTTTTTCCATCAGGTGACGTACCAGCATCAATTTGTCGCTATATGCGAGAACTTGCCGCGACAGACCAGTCTCCGGCGAAAGAACCTGGCTGTCTTTCATCTCAACCAGCGCGATGTTTTCAGCACTCATGCAATTCCCTTTTGAAGTTAGCCGGGCAGCCTCGCTCGCGACGCAATTGCATCGCTACTTCGTGTTTCTTGCGGTACGCATACTGCTATGAGAACGCAATCAAATCATTCTTTTAGTAGCCGTAGTTGTCAAGGCTTTTGAGAGAGAAATGCGGCTTTTGTACCGGTATGCGGGACGCGGAATTTATGGATGCAACTTAGCGCGAATATTCTTGAGAAATCGCAATTACAACTGATTGAGCCGGCCTGCCCAGCAAACATCCGAATGGGCGGGTCGCCGCTCTTCGAGAATGCCTCGCCGGGCCTCTAAACACATTCTCCCCCGGGGCAACGAAGATTTCTAATTGGGTGGCACGAATGGCGGACATAGCTCAATCGTGCACAAGTTAGGGTTATTGAGGCTGGCTTTGGATTCGTAGGCAATCGCTGCACTCAGTCCCCATGCCCAATGCGTAGTTGCCCGCCGGCAACAGGAAACCTTCGCTATTGCACATGTGGTTGGAAAACGAGACTATAAGCGGACGTGAATACCCTGGCCGTGATTCCGGCGCGTATCGCATCCGCCCGGCTGCCTCGGAAGATGTTGCGCGAGATCGCGGGCAAGCCGTTAATCGTAAGGGTGTATGAGGCTGTCCGGGCCTGTCCTCAACTAGACGATGTCGTGGTCGCAACCGACTCGGACGAAATTATGCGAGTCTGCCAAAAGAACGGCTGCCAGGTGCAGATGACGTCAGCCTCACATCGGAGTGGCACGGAGCGAGTGCATGAAGTTTCGAATCGAATTTCCGCAGATGTCTATCTTAACGTGCAAGGCGATGAACCCCTGACTCGCCCGGAGCATGTTTCGGCGTTGATCGAATTGATGTCAGATCTGGAAATTGCAGTTGGAACGTTAAAGACATCACCGAAATCTGCTGACGTTAAAAACCCGAATGTGGTCAAAGTCGTGACTGACGGTTGTGGAAGGGCGCTTTATTTTTCGCGGGCAACGATTCCTCACGATCGCGACGGCGCCGGGATCGAGTGTTTCAAGCATCTTGGCTTTTACGCTTATCGCAAGTCCGCGCTTGACCGTTTTGTGGCCATGCCAGAATCTTTACTTGAACGTAGTGAACGACTTGAGCAGCTTCGTTTTTTGGAGAACGGCATAGAGATCCACGTAAAGGAAACGCCTTACGATACTGTGGGCGTTGACACAGAGGACGACCTTCGGAACGTGGAAGAGATTCTCCGCGGCCGACGCCAGCTGAGATGAGCACTTACGGCGTCCACGCCTGGGCCGCTGCAATGCGACGCGAAATTGCCGGATGCGAATGGAAGAACCATTCAACCCATTTCGAAGGAGAGCGCTCAGCAAGATTTTGTTCGGCCAATTTGTTCATGGACGAGATAAACGGACCCACACTATTAATTGACTCGAACGCGTAACGATCGGCTTGGCGCTCGTTGTAACGGGAGTACGCATTCAGCGCTGGCAACAACAGGAACGACAATACCGTGGACACCAGAACGAGCAATGGCAGATTCGCAAAATCTGATAGCGTCTCGAACATGTGCAGGCGGTCCACCGCGTAACGAAGAACCCAGTTCGCCGCCCAAAATCCAACCAAAGTAGTTGCCGCCTGTACAGCAATGCTCTTGAGAATATGACGATGAACGTGATGCCCAAGCTCATGCGCGAGGACGGCTTCAATCTCGTCCGGCGAAAAATTGTCGAGCAGGGTGTCGGCTAAAATGATACGTCGCGTGCCGCCGAGGCCGGTGAGCGCCGCATTCGCCTTCTTGCTTTTTTCCGACAAGTTCCATTTGTAAACCCCGCGAACACGGGTGCCCGCTCTCTCTCCTAAATGCACCAGGCGCAGTTTGAGGTCTTCGTTATCGAGCGGCTCGAACTTATAAAAAATAGGAAATAAAATCACCGGCGCAAGCTGGGCTAGAAGCACAAACAGACCCATGAATACCGCCCATGCCAGAAGCCACCAATGCTGCGGATATTGACGAAGAATAAAGTACAGCACTTCGACGACGATTCCGCCTAGCACCACCCCCACCAGGAAACCCTTCATTTCGTCCCATAGCCAGGAAGTTATGTTCTGATTCGATAAATGGAAGCGGTGCTCGAGACGAAAACCGTAATAATCCAAACCCGCCCCAAGCAGCTTCCCAATTGCCATCAATATCAGTACATACAGGAAAACTGCCAGGGTATAGTTTTGGAACGCGGCGCGATAGGCTACGTCGCGAAGGGTGCCAGTCCATCCTGTGAGCAGCACCAAAAGCAGAAGGCCGAGTCCGAGGATGAAATCGGCAATTCCAAGCCAACGATGGATGCGATTGTAACGCCGCGCTTCGGGCGAATCCGCCGTCGTAGGAGAGGTCTCCGCAAAACTCATCATGCAGTCTTGATTATGCCGCAATAACGGCGGATCGCACAGATGTTTCAATCGAAAGGCCGAGGCAGTATCCACGAATTACTTGCGGCGGATGAGCACAGCCTACCGATTTACAGAGCTTCGTTCCGCTAGACAGATGAGGAAATCTGCCCTACGTAGTTCTGACGAAGGTGTCTGCGTTGGAAAGTATCTCGCTAACCAACCCTGGAGACGATGCCTCGGCATACACCCGTAGAAGAGGTTCCGTGCCGGAAGCTCGAAATAAAATCCAGGCATCAGCGCCGTTGCCGTTTGCCGGAGCATCGAGAAAAAACTTAATGCCATCGAGGCTCTCTTTGCGCAAGACGGAATAGTTACCGAGCTGTTTTGTCTCTTCAGCCTTGGCACGCCTAATGGCGCTCTGTTTGACTTCCTCTGGGATGTGCAAGTCCCGGCGCCCGTAAAAATGGGAGCCATATTCGCGCTGAAGATCAGCTACCAGCTCACCTAGAGGCTTGCGTTCCTCAGCCATGACATTCGCCAGCAGAAGAGAATTCAGAATGCCGTCGCGTTCGGGAAGAAAGCGCGAATATCCAATCCCTCCCGACTCTTCGCCGCCGATCAGGATTTCTTTCTCCATCATCAGGTCAACAATGTATTTGAACCCAATGGGACATTCGTTCAACTTGCGGCCGTACCGGGCTGCAATGCGATCCAACATGCGGGTTGTGTTGAAGGCGCGAACCACCTCGCCCGGCCATTTCTTCCGCTCCAGCAACCAGCGCAGGATGACGGAAAATATTTTATGCGAATCTACGAAGCTGCCGTCTTCTGCTACCGCGCCGATGCGGTCAGCGTCGCCGTCAGTCGCAAAGCCGGCGTGACAATGCTCTTTGGCTACGGTTTGTTGCAGTAACGCAATGTGCGGTTCGATGGGTTCTGGATTGATGCCGGGGAACAACGGATTCAGTTCCTGTCGAATGTCAACGTGCGAAATAGCACGGCTTTCAAATATCTGCGGCAGCACCCCACGCCCCGAGCCGTACATGGAATCCACCGCGAATTTAAAATTTGCTTTCGCTATCAGATTGAGGTCTACAAACTGTGAAATGGCTTCGATGTATGGCTTTTTCAAATCTACTTCTTCGATCTGAGCTTTTTTTCCATCCGGTGCGGCGTCAGCATGAAGCTCATCTTCGATGATCTTCATAATTGCGGGAGTCGCTGAACCGCCAAAATTACCTTTGAACTTCACTCCATTCCAATTCCATGGATTATGGCTGGACGTGATAATCACGCCGCCAGCTGCCCGGTGCGCCTTCACTGCCAGCGAAATAGCCGGAGTAGGCGTGTAGTCGCTGGCGAGGATGACAGGGATTCCCGCAGCCGCGATTACGTCAGCAGCGATGCAGGCTGCACGCTTCGAGGCAAACCGCGTATCGTAACCTACAATCAGTCCTCGCGTTGGGTCTTCGTGCTTTAGCGTATAAGATGAAATTGCGCCCGCCACACGTCTGACGTTGTCAAACGTAAAATCGTCGGCGATGATGCCGCGCCATCCATCGGTGCCAAACTTGATTGGTCGAGTCATGGTGGAATCACGGCATCGAACGCGCTCAAAACTATACGACTTAAACCAGGCGATGAAGTTTCTTTTGGTCGAGGTGCTTCACAATTTTACCCACATCCTGGGAGTGCTCACGGGTTGTGATTAGCAGCGCATCTTTCGTCTCAACGACTACAAGATTATTCACGCCCACCACGGCTACAAACTTTCCCGGGGCATGAATGTAGTTTCCTTCGGCATTCAGCGTGAAGATGCCATCCCCGGAAATCTGGTTGCCATCTTCTGTTGGGCGCTTTGCAGCGTGATGCTCATGAAGTGCCGTCCATGAGCCGAGATCGTTCCATCCGAAGTTGGCGGCAAGGCAGAAAATGTTTGACTTGCTTTCCCCCTTTGCCGAGCGCGGCTCAAGCACGGCATAGTCAATGCTGATGTTTTCGCACTGTGGATAAAGTTTCTCAAACGTCCGAGAAAATTTAGGAGTGCCGAATGCGGCCGCGATTTGTTTCAACACTGAGGCTGTTTTCGGAAGGTGCTCGCGCAGGGCGTTCGCCAAAGTTCGGGCGCTCCACAAAAACATGCCGCTGTTCCAATAATAATTTCCCGCAGCCACAAATCCTTCGGCAAGGCTGGCTTTCGGCTTTTCGGTGAAACGCTGAACCTGTAACGCCCCATTTGCGCTTGCGGAACCAGCCTGAATGTAGCCGTATCCGGTTTCCGCGCGCGACGGCTGAATTCCCAAAACCACAATGTTTTCCCCTGCCGCTGCGATCTGGATGCCTTTTTTCAAGACGCCCAGATATTGCTTTTGATCTCCTATCACGTGGTCCGAAGGAAACATCCCAATCACGGCATCAGGCGAGGTGCGCTCGAGGATGAAAGCCGCAAGGCCGATCGCCGGAGCGGTATTTCGCCCAACCGGCTCTGCAAGAATTTGTTTCTTTTCGATTCGCGGCAACTGGCGCGCAATTTCCTGACGAAGGTCCTTGTTTGTAATTACCCAGAAGTGACTGGGCGAAGACAGGCCGAGCAGACGGCCCATGGTTTGCTGAATCATCGTCTGCTTGCCATCCAGCGCGAGCAGTTGCTTGGCGCGACGCTTGCGGCTCAACGGCCAAAACCGAGTGCCGCGTCCGCCAGCAAGAATTACCGGATAGAAATCGACATTTTTCTTCACCATAGTTATCCGCAAACAAAAGTTACATTCGTGTCGCGGGCTCAGGCACAGCTTCTGCCGGTACGCAGCTCTTTAATAGCTCAATTGACCATTGCGGGCGCACCCGAAACGTGCCTACCGCCGCAGGAACTACCACCGCATCCCCTTTTGCGAGCGTGACGCTTTCTATTCCATCGGCTTCTACTATCCCGCATCCCTCAACCGCGACCAGAATTTGCACCGACGTGTCGCCCGACTCATCTCGCGTTTGAAATTCCTGTGTATCTTTGAGCGCACAGAGATCCACAATAAAATGCGGAGCCGCGATCATCCTGGATTGGATATTGCGCGTTCCGTTCATTTGCGCGGGCGCGGGCCGCACGACCTTGCCCGACGCCACTTTTTCTTTTACCGAGGCGAGTCCCGCCTTCAAATGCAATTCTCGAGGACGTCCGTAGTCATAGAGCCGGTATGTCGTGTCTGACTGCTGCTGTGTTTCGACGATGATTGAGCCGGGACCAAGTGTGTGCACCGTTCCCCCAGCCACGTAAATCATCTCGCCGGGAAACACATTCAGCCAGTTAAGGAGTTCTTCGGCTCGTTGGTCATGAATGGCTTCCTCAAACTGCTTCAATGTCACGCCCGGTTTAAGACCAAGTCCAACCTGGGCGCCCGTTTTTGCATGGGCAACATACCAACATTCAGTCTTGCCGCACGGCTGTCCAATCTTCTGTGCTCTGGCGTCATCAGGATGCACTTGCACCGAAAGCTTTTCATGGGGGAAAAGAAATTTCATTAAGAGAGGAAATTGTTTCGGGTTCCTCGCTGAATTCCCAATCAGCGCTGGACCGTACTGCTCGCTGAGCTCGGAGAGCGACTTTCCCCGAAGCTGGCCGTTCGCGACTTTGCAGTTGTCGCCCGTCAGCCATGCTTCGCCAATCTTTTCGTCAAAGCGATGCCCCGAATAAATAGGAGACAAATCCTGCGTTCCCCATGGACGAGGATCGAAAAGCGGATGCATTAGTAATGGGTATAAATTGCTCATGTCGTGGGGACATACAGCGCGCTTGCGGGAAGAGACAAGGCAGATCTAGGCATCGCGCGTTAGAGGCTTACAGACGCAGAGAGGCTGCCTCGAAAATCGCCTTTCTTATAGTGACGAAAGAAACTTACTCATTCGCTCTAATCCCCGGTCGAGTTCGCGCATAGAGGTAGCGTAGGAAATCCGAATATGATCTCGGGTGCCAAAACCTTCGCCCGGAACTGTGGCCACATGCGCTTCACGCAAGAGCTTTCCGGCCAAATCCGCTGCAGAGCGCATTCCTCCGCGGCCAAAGAAGGCCGAAATATTCGGATAAGCGTAAAAAGCGCCCTCAGGCAATGTGCATTTCATCCCGGGAATCGCGCGCAAACCCTTGACCACATGATTGCGAAGTTGAATGTATTCCAAGCGCATTTCCTCGACGCACTGCTGTGGGCCTTTAAGCGCCTGCACTGCCGCTTTCTGCACGATCGAAGTCGGATTCGAGGTGGACTGGCTTTGCAGCTTTTGCATCGCGCTGACCACTTGCGACGGGGCAAGCACGTAACCAAGCCGCCATCCCGTCATGGCGTAGGTCTTCGAAAGGGAACCAACAATCACCATCCGTTCCCGATACTCAGGCAGCGATCCAACTGAAAATTGCCTGCCCGTATAGTTCAGGTAAACGTAGCACTCATCGGAGATAACCCAGATGCCGCGTTCGGACGCCAACTTCATTACTGCGCGCAAATCCTCAGGCGTCATCACCGCGCCGGAGGGGTTCGATGGCGAATTCAAAATAATGAGCTTGGTGCGCGAAGTGACGAGATTGGCCACCATCTCGGCCGTAATCCGGAAGCCCTGTTCTTCGTCGGTTTCAAGCAGAACACAATTTCCACCCGCGTAGCGCACGATGTCTTTGAACGAAACCCAATAAGGAACTGGAAGAATCACTTCGTCGCCGTGGTCCACCAGCACCTGAATCGCATTGAACAATCCGTGCTTGCCGCCAACCGACGCAATAGATTCTTCACGGCGATAATCGGATCCAAAATCGGCGGCATGACGCTGAATGATGGCGTCGCGCAATTCGGTCGTCCCGCCCACGGCAGTGTATTTCGAGAAGTTGTTCTGAATGGCCGCGATGGCCGCGTCTTTAATATGTTGGGGCGTGGGAAAATGCGGCTCTCCCGCGCCGAAGTCCACAACATCAATGCCTTGCTGGCGCAGCTTGTCAGCTTCAGCGACAACGGCCATGGTTGCCGACGGCTCAATACGATTGATGCGCGCGGTAAGTTTCACTGCTGGAACTGCTTCGGTAACTGGCGTCATGTCCCTTTCCTGTCTTCGAATATTGCGACTTCTTGATAGTTACTTCGAAGGTTTTCGCTTCGGTGATCTTTGAAGTTTAACCGCTGGATCCAATTTCCCTCTCAATTTTTGCTCGACGGCTTCTGGCACCAGATCTTTGATCGAGCCGCCCAGCCGTCCCACTTCCCGAACCAGTCTGGAACTCAGATAAGAATACTGCTCCGCCGGCATCATAAAAACCGTTTCCAGATGGGGAGCTAGCTTACGGTTCATCAGTGCCATCTGTAACTCATACTCATAATCGCTGAGCGCGCGAATCCCTCGCAATACAGCGGTGGCATGCACCGTCGCAGCGTAGTCGACGGTCAAGCCATCAAAAGTATCTACGCGAACGTTCTTAAAGTGTTGCGTAAGTTCCTCGAGCATATTGCGGCGTTCGCCAAGACTGAATAACGGATCTTTGTCCGGGTTGCGCAAGATTGCAACCACCAATTCGTCGAAAATCTTGCTGCCGCGCTCGATCAGGTCCAGATGCCCATTCGTGGGCGGATCAAACGAACCAGGATAGATGGCAATGACTTTCTTCAATTTTTCCTGTTCTTGTTCGACATTGAACGCTGGATTCAAGGATTCTAAGCGGCCGACGAGAGAAATGGCAATGTTTGCTTTGCTGGCGGTAATGGCTCAATTTAAAAGTTCTGTCTAAATCAGAGGCGTCATCCCGAGCTTGCGAGGGATCTTGCGTGTAGCGGACAAGCGCTAAAGACAAGAGCAACTGCGCTACACGCGAGATCCTTCGGGACCAAAGTCCCTTACGATAACGTCGAAGTGGGGATTTACTCAAACTGTGCCCAAAGAGGCAATCAGGCTGTCACTCTTTCTTCACAACCGCGGTCAACGCCGTTACAATTGCCCCTTTCATCCCGAGGAAGCTGACTGAATGGCTAATTGGCACATTGAGAAATCCTCTCCCCCCAAATCCGCCGCTTCTTCTTCAATCTCCGCCGGATTGTTGCTCGTCTTAATGGCAGTGCTCGCGGGAGGCGCTGCGTTACGCCAGTCGGTTACGGTGGACGAGGTCGCACACATTGGGGCGGGCTTGAGTTACTTGCAAAAGCTGGACCTTCGACTGAACGAAGAGCACCCTCCCTTGGCCAAGGTTTGGGCCGCAATTCCGCTGGTGATTCGCGGAACACATGCCGATTATTCGAACATCTCATGGACGTTTGGAGAAAGAAGCTTTTTTGGCGCATATCTCGGCCAATGGGTCTTCGGAGCATGGGTGTTAGAGCGCTGGAACGATTCTGCGAGCACAGTCGCTTGGGCCAGATTCCCGATGCTCTTACTCACTCTTGCTCTGGGTTTGTCACTCTTCGTGATAGCGCGCCGCTTAGGAGGGAATTGGGCTGGACTGCTGTGCCTTACCGTATATGTCAGCTCCCCGGTTTTCCTGGCATTTGGGACTCTGGTTCACACCGACATTGCGGTTACATTATTCAGTTTGTTGTCCTTGTGGACGTTCGCCGAAATTTGGCGGGAACCGGACCGCAAGAAATCGCTTCTGTTTGGGTTGTGCCTGGCCGGCGCGATTCTATCGAAATTTACTGCCGGAATTTTGTTTTTTGCTTTTGGCATTTTTGCCTTAACGACGCGTTGGTGGCCGGTTTTAGGTCAGCCTGCCGGCAAACCGGAGCAGCGCATCTGGAGGCGGATGCGATGGCGCGCTACGCTCAGGGGTATCGCGTGGGCTTCTGCGTTCGTGTACGTCTTTTATTTCATTTTTTCCATTCGAGAGACGACCGACATTTTAGATTTTATCGGTCATGGTCGGCCAGCGTTCACTCCCCTAAGACGGTTGCTGATGCCTGTGTGGCTCTTTCTGCGTGGCTTGTTTCTGGTTCTCATTACCGCCAGCCGTCCGACATTTATTCTCGGACGAGCCTACCCGCATGGTGTCTGGTTTTATTATCCAGTGGTCTTCCTGCTGAAGTCGCCATTGGGCTTTTTGGGATTGCTTTTGCTGGTACTGGTCTTTGGACTTTTTCGGAAGCGCATTGCAACTCAGGCTGCGGTTAGCGACGGATCACGAGTTCATTGGCGCGTTCTGTGGGTCTCCCTCGTTGTATTTACCGGTGTGTGCATGTTGAGCCGCCTCGATATTAGTATTCGTCACTTTACGGTTCCTATCGTGCTGACCATTCTCCTGCTTTCTCCGCTGCCACGAATGATCGCCCAGATCAAGGGAAAAGCTCGCTCCGCGGGCCGGTTGAGTATGGCGCTGGTGATCATTCTCGCGGCGTGTTGCCTGGTTACGGCATTGCGGACGTATCCCTACTATTTTCCTTACGTCAACTCGCTGAGTTTCGGGCGGCCGATCTATGCCCTTATGAACGATTCGAACGTTGACTGGAACCAATCCATCCCTGAAGTGAAGAGGTTCGCCGGGCAGCGCGGACTACAAAAGATCGCTCTCGATTGGTACGGCCTTACTGACAGCGCGAGAGATGTTCCTGGCGCTTACGAGTGGAACTGCGAGCAACCCGCGGCTAGCGATGGCGGGCAGTGGGCCGCGGTTTCTGCCAACCTCATTTTCGACTCGCGCAATTGCTCTTGGTTATTGCTATATCCCCGCGAGACCCTTGCTGGTGGGAGCATGCTCGCGGTTCATTTGCCTCAAATTATCCCGCCCGCTGGAAGTACTGGCGGACCACCGCTGCCGTCCCAATATCACCAGTTCTTCGGTGTGCCGTTCGACATACGTTCCATGTTCATTGATCTGATCAGAAATCCTGACCGGATTCCCGAGGTGTACGCAAAAATGGCCGAAAAATTTCAGCAGCAAGCCGCAGCAAAGAAGAAGCAAAGCCCAGGTCCCGCGCACTAAGTGTGAACCCAATACCATCGTTGCTTTCATCGGCGCAGGTGGAGGATAATCGCAGCAACTGCCGAGCCGACGACAGCCGGTATTCTTGTGAACCTGCCCAATTCCATCACGCTCACTCGCATTTTCAGCATCCCCTTGCTGATCTGGATTCTTTCGACCAATCGTTTGCAAGGCAGCAACGGCGAAAAGGAATTGCTGGCGTCAGCCTTGTTCATCGCCGCTTCGATAACCGATGGAATTGATGGATACCTCGCCCGAAAACGTGGCCAGATCACGACGATGGGGATGCTGCTCGATCCGCTTGCCGATAAGCTTCTTATCGCGGCAGCTTTTATCACTCTCGTACAATTCAATCCGCGACTCGTGCCTGCGTGGATTGCCGTCGTAATCATAGGCCGGGAATTTTTGGTGAGCGGCTTGCGCTCCATCGCCGCCTCGGAAGGATTTACGATCGAAGCCAGCGACCTGGGCAAGTTCAAAATGGTTGTCCAAATTGTTTCAGTCGTCGCGGTGATCCTTGATCATCGGTGGATCGAATGGCCTGTTTACGGGCAATATTTCTTCCCGGTGGATTGGATCGCACGCCTTGCTATCTGGTTCATGGTCCTGCTCTCTCTGGTGTCCGCCGCGGATTACTTTGCCGCATTCTGGTCAAAGATTGACCGGCAGGTGGTGAAACGCCGGCGACGCGCTTTCGTCCTGAGCCGGCGAAGGAAGCGGGATGTCCACGCAATCGAATGATTCGCAGGGCTCAACGAACAACGGGACTTCCTGTCCAAGTGAATTCACACATCTGGAACGAAGACAGCTAATCGCCTTGGCTCACGAGGCGATCTTGTCAGCGCTCGAACGCCGCGAGATTTCCCCTAGCCCTTATCCTCCCAGCTTCAATGCTCCTCGCGGCGCGTTCACAACGATCTATTTTCGCGACGCACTCCGCGGCTGCGTAGGCTATCCGCTGCCGGTAACGCCTCTTCATCGGACAATCGTCGAAACCGCTCGCGGCGCGGCGTTTGAAGATACCCGGTTTTCCCCAGTTACCCTTGAGGAAGCACGCGAATTGGAAGTGTCTTTGAGCATCCTTTCTCCGCTTAAGCCAGCTAGTCCGGAAGAAGTGAAGATCGGCATCCATGGACTGCTCGTGAGCCAAAATGGCCGTCGGGGTCTGCTCTTGCCTCAAGTACCAATGGAACACGGTTGGGACCGCGTTACTTTTCTGGAGCAGGGTTGCAGAAAGGCGGCCTTGCCTTCCAACGCATGGAAATCAGGGGCAACGTTGGAAGTCTTCACCGCGGAAATCTTCGGAGATCGGGATATGGTTGAATAGCTTACATTTCCTGGCGGCATGTTCAAAAAAAAAGGGAGGATCTTGATATCCTCCCTTAGCAGTAAAGCGATCTTTTTCTCGAATCTACTGAGGGTCCAATTCCACGCCGTCACCGAGGTGCACATCTTCCATGGCGAACACGATCATGCCGGTTGAGGTCGTCGGCGTGGTGCCTATGATCACTATTTCTCCTACCGAGCGGCGCGGCAGGTCCGCCACGTGAATTTTCGGCCCGTTGGTTTTATTAAAGAAATTGGGCTCGATGGATGGCGGCTTTTTCTGAGTATCTTCAGATGTAGAGGCCTTGAACGATAGGGAATCTACCGGGTCGTGCAGGTCCGCGGTGTACGAACGTACTGCGCGGAAGTAGTCGCCCACCTTGACGCCCTGGTTCGAGCCAACATTCATATAAACCTTTAGGCCCGTTCCCAGCTGAGAATCAAAATCTTTCGCCATCAGAATTCTGCCGGAAATGCCGGCGCTGCGAGGCAGAAAGCGATCAAAGCGAATTTGAGGATGGAACGCAACCCCTTGCTTTTCCGCAAAGGGTACCGCGAAGTCCCCTGGGTTTATTGGGTCGCATGTGAACTCGATCTGCGCAATGGCCATTCTGCTGCGCGTATCCACAATACGAACCCGCCCTTCCTCGCCATAAGGCTGGCCGCTTGCCTTTACCGCGGCACGCTGTCCCGGGAATAGTTGATACTCGTTCACATCTTGCAATTCCCGAACAATGGTGTATTCCTGGCCACTTTGATATCCCCCGCCAGCCAGATAAACCATGTCGCCGTTGACGAACTTGGTCGTGCTCGGAGTCTGTAAACCTCCAGCTACGAAGTTTGCGTTGGGAAGTTCCTTCGGGCTTAGAAACCCGGAGCAATAGAGGTCGGCATAGGTTGGGGTTTGCACCCTCTCAATTGGGAAACTGACCGTCGTGGGAAGCGTGCCTTGCGGAGCACCCTGCCCGCCTGCGGTTGAAACAACCTGTTGAGCCGACGCTGCAAAAGAGAACGCCAACAATAGCAACAATCCTGTTTTCTTCATGTTACCCCTGGAGCGCGGGCCGCGCGATTTCATGGCCCAAGCACCCTTTAAGTGAAGTAAATAAAAGGCTTTCAGTGTGGACAGTAACAACCGCCGGCTACCCGGTCAAGGTTACGGCGGTGTAAGGCCATGTAGGTCAACTGGTTTCCTCCGTTGAAAATTGTTAATCCGTTCTTGCATCTGGAATTACGCGCCTGTAATATCGCGCCGACCTACTCTTGACGATGACAGCCTCCCCTAACGGTTTCGCGGCCCGGCTTTTGCACCAACGGCTGCCGCGCGTTTGTGTGGCCGTCACTGGGACAGACCCCTCAGACATGGTCGAAAAAGCCGAATCCCTGGTTCGCGACAACTCTTTTATTGAGTTTAGATTAGACTACCTTACCCACCCCGCGCAGGCGGTGCCGAAGATCAGGAAGTTCACGGAACACCATCCTCACGTGACGGTCATTGCGACCTGCCGCAGGGTGGCGAGCGACGGTAAGTTCCGGGGGTCCATAGCATCGCAATTAGACATTCTCGCCAAAGCATCGGCTGCGGGATGTCAGCTAGTGGACGTCGAATTACAAAGCGCGGTCCGGTGCAACCCCCAACAGTTACACAAGTTACGCTCTAAGGCTGCGCTGATTCTTTCCCACCACGATTTTCGAGGCACCAAAAATCTCGACAAGACGCTCGAAAAGATGGTTTCCATTCCGGCTGACTTCTACAAGATTGTTTCGACAGCCACAACCCTCTCCGACAACGTGGCAATCATGAAGTTCCTACAGGAAAACAGCGATAAGCATTCCCTGATAGGCCTGTGTATGGCCGAGCAGGGCATCATCAGCCGTGTCCTGGGGGTGCGCGCAGGCAGCGTGTTCACTTTCGCCGCAGTCAGCCCGGACGAGAAAACCGCCCCCGGCCAGGTAACCGCGCAAGAGTTGCGTAGCATTTATCGAATCGAGCAAATTGACGCAGCCACTCGCGTGTACGGAGTTGCCGGAGACCCCGTTGCGCACTCTCTGTCGCCCGCCATCATGAACGCCGCGCTAAACCGTGAAAATGTCAATGGGGTATATGTCGCGCTTCATGCAAAGACTTTGAAGGATTTGCTGACGTGCGTTCGAGAGATCCCGATTCACGGCCTTTCGATCACCATGCCTTACAAGCAGGCAATCCTCCCTCACCTCGACAATACCGACTCGCAGACAGCAAAGATTGGCGCCTGCAATACCGTGGTGCGGGCGCAGGATGGAAAACTATACGGCTTCAACACGGACGGAGTAGGTGTGGTTCGCCCGCTGGAGCAGCGGATCACTCTGGACAAGTCGCGAATTTTAGTTCTCGGTGCCGGAGGCGCCGCCCGAGCAGCTGTCTTCGGATTGAAAGAACGCGGTGCCGAAGTTTACATTCTGAATCGTAGTGCCATCCCCGCGCAGAAACTGGCCCGACAGGCCAAAGCCCGCACCATCAAGCGTCCCGATCTCAAGAAGCTAAGTTTTGACGTCATCGTGAATGCAACGCCTGTAGGCATGACAAACACTCGCGAGTCGCCACTGAACGCCGAAGAAATCAAAGCACGCTATCTTTTCGAAATGATATACGACCCTCCGGAGACGCAGCTCGTGAAGCTGGCAAAAGACCGCGGAGTTGAAGTGATTCCGGGCATCGAGATGTTTGTACACCAGGCCGCTCGCCAGTTCGAAATATGGACCGGGAAGCCCGCTCCCTGGGACGACATGTTGAAAGTGGTGAGCGTCGCGTTGCAACAGCGACAGGCCGCGAGGAATGGCAATAGATCAGTGGATAAATAGCGGCCTGTGCTGGCGATCCTTCCCAAGCTACCGCACGCTCCGCCTCCAATCGGATTTATCCATAGCTCTCCGTGACCTTCTGCTTCCTGGCGGTATCGCGGAACCGTCTGAGCTCTCCGCAGACAGCTGTGTCCAACCTTTGCCTGGGTCCAGAACCGAAATATACCCTCCGGGAGCGATCTCGAGTTGCTTTGAAATCCTCTTCATGAAATCAACTCGATCCGCCTCCGTCGGTTCGAACCATGACGGCGTGATGAAATCCGACAACATCACGCCATCAATTTCGTAGCCCAAATGATCGGCTTCTACGGCATCGCACACTTCGAGCGCAAACAATTTCCCGTCGGGAGATTCGGCGCACCAGTTGATCCATGGATCTCCCAGCATTTCCAGCAGTTCATGGCTTAGGGTCACGCTCCAAGATGAACCGCTGTCAATATCGAGAGCGGCAAAAACCTTTCCCAGAGGAGCGCCGGTGTTCGTCAACTCGTGATAGCCCAAGGCTCCTGCCTGGTCGGGGTCGTCGGTTATAACGATTTGCCACCATCCTGCGGTCAGCGATTGTTCGTTTGACAGGAATGCAAGCGAGCAATCCAGATCCCAATATGCGTTGAAATCGCGGGTTACCTGGTTTTGCAACGATGGAATCACCGACTGTATCTGTGCGTCGCTGAGGCAAGTGGATGCATTTGTGATCGCGATGACGGGGAGGCTCATAAATTACCTCACCACGCAGGCATTTATAGTTGGGGTTCCTGCGTTAGCCATGCCGCCACACACTTCCTGATTCCATTGCGACTTGAGCTCCTTGGCGTTCGGTATCGCAATCTTCACAGCAGCAACCGTCTGCGAAGTGGTTGGATTCGCCTGTGGCATCAAAGCGGCGAAGCTCGAAACGGTCGTGAGGATCAGATTCACCCCAGCCGAAACTCTGGCAGCCGCGACCGGATCGCTAATATGCGCGGATTGCAGCAGCAGAGGAAGACTCTGACTTATGTCCGCGATTGTGCTTTGAATCTTCTGAAGCGTGCTCGCATTGGGATTAGCTTTGTATTCGTTATAAAGGCTCTGCAACAAAGATAAATCCCGGCTTGCTTCAGCGGAAATGTTTTGCACGGCAGTTATATCGGCGGGATCAACCTGTTTCCCGGATTGCAAAGTGGTAACCAGGGTTGCGATGTTAAGCGCCATTTGCGTCAGCGCGGGCAAATCTGCCAGCGCAACGTTCATCCATTGCGCGCTGCATCCAGTGGTTGCCAGCGCAGTGGACAAGATGATGACGAGCGCGATTCGTATTTTAGGATTTAGGTTTGATTGCGAAAGACAAGACGGCGACGTGCAGAATAATAATGACTGCATGATAAAACTCCTTATTGTGATTTGATTTTTACTGCTCCGGCTCTCCGGTTTTATGACACTTCAATCGCGACAAAAGAAGATGAACCTCGACGAATGAAATCCCCGCCAGCTTCGCTGGCAACCCAGACCGGGGCGTCTGAGCCTAAGTGTCTCGTGCATCAAACTGAACACGTATGGGCAGGTGTCCTCACCTGCCCGCCTTAGGTGCGGTGAGAATTTGATTACTTTGAAAGTTTTTGTGAAATCGTTCGGAAAACTACGCTGCCTGCTCGTAAGCGTGCGCCAGGCGCAGAATTGTTGCTTCATCGAAATGCTTTCCGAAAATCTGCATTCCAATCGGCAAGTTTTCTTTCGTTTGGCCGCATGGGATCGAAATCCCAGGTATGCCGGCGAGGTTAGCCGTTACCGTGTAAATATCCGCCAGATACATCGCCAACGGATCATCAGTTTTGTCGCCCAGCTTGAACGCCGCTGTGGGGCTGGTCGGGGTGACAATTGCATCCACTTTTTTAAACCCCTCTTCGAAATCGCTCGTCAATAGCGCGCGCACCTTTTGCGCCTTCAGATAGTAAGCGTCGTAATATCCGGCGCTCAAAGCGTACGTTCCGAGCATGATGCGTCGCTTCACTTCGGCGCCAAATCCAAGATCGCGACTGCGCCGGTACATATCCGAGAGGCTCCGTGCATTTTCCGCCCGATAGCCGTAGCGAACCCCGTCAAACCGGGCCAAATTCGAGGAAGCCTCCGCCGTCGCGACGATGTAATAAGTTGCGATTGCATACTCAGTGTGAGGCAGCGAAATTTCAACGATCTCGCAGCCCAGCTTCGACAAACTTTGCACCGCATCTTCCACTGCTTTGCGGACTTCAGGATCAAGCCCTTCGGCAAGATATTCTTTTGCCAGACCGATTTTCAATCCTCGGACCGGCTTTTCCATCTCCGCAACATAATCTGGAACTGGCAGTTCCGCGGACGTAGAATCCATCGGATCGCGCCCCGCTATGGTCCCCAGCACGATGGCCGCGTCGCGCACAGTTTTCGTCAGCGGACCGATGTGATCAAGCGAAGAAGCGAATGCAATCAAGCCGTATCTCGACACCCGTCCATACGTCGGCTTCAACCCAACCACTCCGCAAAACGAAGCTGGCTGGCGAATCGAGCCTCCAGTATCGGTTCCGAGCGTAGCCACCGCCAAATCCGCAGCCACCGCCGCAGCCGAACCTCCTGACGAGCCACCCGGCACGCGGCTTAGATCACGCGGATTGTGCACGGGTTTCCAGGCCGAATTTTCATTCGAGGATCCCATTGCGAACTCGTCGCAATTCATCTTGCCCAACACCACCGCTCCGGCTGATTCCAACCGCGCCACCGCGGTGCAGTCATAAGGCGGAATGTAATTCCCCAGAATCTTCGATCCTGCCGTGGTGCGAACTCCGCGAGTGACCAGCACATCTTTGATACCGACGGGCACGCCCGCGAGGGGTGGCAACGTTTCTCCGTGCGCGGCCATGCTGTCAATTGCCGACGCCTTCGCGAGGCCGCGCTCTCTTGCAAGCGTTAGGTAAGAACCGATCTTCGGATCTTCCTGTTCGATCTTCGCGTAAAAAGACTCCGCCAATGCAGTGGCCGTGATCTTGCCATCGCGTACGGCATGGCGAGCCCCATCAATTGTGAGTAAGTTGAGGTCCATTCTTAGGAACGAATCCGATGCCGAGCAATCCAAATGTCAGAAACCAAACTGTAAGGCGGATGGAGACAGGACGAGAGCCACCACCCGCCTCTCAACGCTCAATGACTTTCGGTACTCTGAAAAATATTCCATCCGAATCCGGTGCATTCTCCAGCGCCTCTTGGTGCGGCAACGATTTCCGCAATCCTTCAAGGACGTCTTCGCGGCTGGCGTACGCAAACCGCTCACTTCCTCGCTTTGACTGATCCACACCATAACGGTCGGACACTTGTGCCATGGGCTCAATGTTCGACGTGTCCAGTTTTTCGAGCGTGTCTATGTGACCGAGAATCGAGTTGAGATCCCGAACCATGCGCTCGCGTTCTTCTCCCGTCAGTTCGAGATTGCTAAGATCCGCGACGTAACTAACGTCTTTTTCTGTGACTTTCATCTTTGGATTCGGCGGCTGCTCGTATCGTTTGCAATGACAAAGTCTATTCGCTTGACGCTCTCATTCACATAACGATTAAGAATCGCAAGATATTGGGCGGCAATCGTTTGCAACTCCGAACGCCAGCCCGCATCTTGAACTTCCACCCGCAAAATTCCATCGGTAAAATCCAGGGCGCGCGTCCTTTTTGAGACGCTATTTCCGCAAACAAGCGGCCACGCAAGAATCGGTGCTTCCCCGGGGGCAGCCTGCCGCAAGCTCCTGATTACAATACTCTGCAATCCAATAGCTACGGGCTGCATCGGGCGGTTCATTCTTGGGCGGCAACGCAGGGGCACTTGTGACAGTGCGTTTTTTTGACCCCTATATCTAGAATAACAATTTCCATATACCAAATGCGCCACGTTTCCGGGAAATATATTTGGTTTGTATTCATGCGCTTGGCCATTTTCGAGTCGTCTTTGGGGCTTGACAAGAAATTGGACGTTTCATCAAAAATGGGGTTTTTGCATTGTTTTGGCTAGGTGACGGGAAATTGTTCGCTGACGAACTTCATGGCCGCATCTTTGGAATCCCAATTCCCCTCTAACTGCCCGTCTTCAACCGCAGATAGAATCTCTTTGAATTTTGGACCTGGGCTGTATCCCGCCGCGATCAGGTCTTCGCCGGTAACAAGCGGCGACGGTCGAATCGCTTCGGGAGGCATTGCTGCCAGTTTGTTTCGCGTGAAGTCATAGAGCGCCAAGTCGCCGTGGCTCGATTCGCAATCCACCCGATGCAATTCAAGATGCTCTTCAAATTTAGGCATCCGAATAAATCTCTTGAATGTGGACTCTTTCATTCGCTCAATATCGCCGAACCGCATGTGATTTTCCACCAGGGCCAGAATTTGCTCCGTCTCGCTGTTAGAAAAGCGTAGTCGCTGGCAGATCCTCTCCGCCATTTTCACTCCAATCTCCACGTGGCCGTCGAAGCGAATCCGATCGGGTGCAACACGAAAAGTTGGCGGCTTACCCACGTCATGCAAAAGCGCACCCCATGCAAGAGTCGGGGAACAAGGATGCGGCAACTTACTCAACAGGAGCATAGTGTGGACAAAAACATCTCCTTCGGGATGAAACTGCAGCGGCTGCTGGACGCCCTTCATGGCGGATATTTCAGGAAGAACCTCACGAAGCAATCCCGTTTCGTCGAGCAACAAAAACGCTTCCCGGGCGTGGCCTTCGGTAAGCATCTTTGTAAGCTCCTCCCGCACCCGCTCGCAGGAAATCTGGCGAACTTGCGGCGCCAGCTTTCGAATCGCTGCGAACGTTCGCGGTTCAATTACGTACCCAAAGCGCGACGCAAACCGGACAGCCCTGAGCATTCGCAGCTTATCTTCCTCGAAGCGCGATTCAGCAATGCCAATCGCGCGAACAACGCCATCCTCCAGATCTTTTCTCCCGTCAACAAAATCGAGAACTTGATTGCTAAGCGGATCAAGTAAAAGGCCGTTGATTGTGAAGTCGCGACGCGCCACGTCTTCCTTCGCATCTTTGCTGAAGCGGACTTCGTCGGGATGACGGCCATCGGTATACCCAATATCGCTTCTAAAAGTAGCAACCTCAACTTCGTCTTCACTCTCGCCCCGCAAGTTTTCCGGAAGCGGCACCAGGACAACGCCGAATTGTGCGCCAACCGCATAAGTGTCAGGGAAAATTCGCATAACTTCATTTGGCGTCGCATCTGTAGCAACGTCGTAGTCAGCCGGCTCGCGTCCAAGCAGTACGTCGCGCACGCAACCGCCGACCAGGTAAGCCTGGTATCCAGCCTGCTGCAAAGTGCGAACGATTGAAATGGCGAAATCTTTTACCATTCGATTGTCAATAATATGCTTGCCGAGCGAGACGTGGGATTGCAAGAAATTCTAGTCCGGCAAAATGTGACGGGAAAATTCAGAACTGCTGAAGGAAAAGTGGTTTGAAAATTTTTGCCGCTGCGCTCACGCCGGGAGCTTCACGATTTTCTTCTGAATGGCGTAGGTCACCAGCTGGGCCTTGTTATGGATGTCCAATTTGCGCATCAGGTTAAATTTGTGCGCCTCGACCGTCTTAACGCTGCGCCCGAGAATTACGGCAATCTGTTTTACCGAATTGCCTTCAGCGATCATTTTTACGATTTCCCGCTCGCGAGGCGTAAGCATGGTCCCACGCGTTGTCGTCCGCGAGGACCGGGCGCGAACATCGTCCACCATCCTTCCAAGGATTTGCGGGCTCAAGTACTTGTGACCTTGAAAAACTTCCCGGACCGCAGTAATGACTTTGGGGGCCGGAGAATCTTTTAACATGAAGCCGGATGCGCCCACGCTCATGCATCGCAGCAAATATTCCTCTTCCTCGTACATGGTGAGGAATATCAACCGTGTATTGGGATTGTCTTGAACTAACTGCTTCGCCGCTTCAAAACTGCACATGCCCGGCATGCCAATGTCCATCAGTACAACATCCGGGTGCAGTTCCCTGACTTTTTCCAGCGCTCCGGCGGCGTCGCTTGCTTCTCCAATGACCTCGAGATCCGATTCACTTTCCAACACGCGCCGTAAGCCATCGCGAAAAAGTGTGTGGTCATCAACGATCACACATTTGATGGTCCCATTCGCGCCGAATTCGCTTGGTTCAGTGACATTCACGGTTAGCTCGCTCTCGCCCTGGCGTTATGCTCCATAGTCTGGACCGCACCTGTTCCCGCGGGTAACTCAACTTGGATGCGCGTGCCACCGCTCTTCAGCGAGGAGATCCGCAAAGTTCCTCCAAGTTCATTAACTCGATCGCGCATCCCAGATAAACCGAAGCTTTCCAAAGAAGCGGCACTCCTGGCGGCAAAGCCTGCCCCATCGTCACTTATTTGCAGAATTAGCTTTTGTGCTGAATTTTGCAAAGATACCCTGAAGTTTTGCCCACCAGAGTGTTTCGAGATGTTGTGAAGCGCCTCTTGAACCGAGCGGTAGACGGCAACTTGAATCTCGCGATTGATGGGGCTCAACTCCTTTGGCAGTGCTACATGAGAAATCATTCCGGTTCTCTTGGCCAATAGATCGGTTTCCCTCCGAATAGCCCCGAGCAAGCCCAAGTCTTCGAGAGGTCTCGGCGATAAGCGGCCGATGATGCGCCGCAAACCCTCGATAGTGTTGTCCAGAATGTCGAGAGCCTGCTGTGCTTTCTTTCTCAGTGGCCCACTTTCGGCATCTTTTACCAAGAGACCGAGGGAAAAGCGCAGGCTCATTAATCCCTGTCCCATCTCGTCATGCAATTCGCGGCAGATGCGCCTGCGTTCGTTTTCGTGTGCGTCAAAGAGAGCTGACGGTTCGGCTGCGGAACGAGTTTGGCTCATTGGAAATTCTCGAAGAGATTTCCGAGCCTCCGCACCTGACTTCCGCGACATTCATCAACCTTTCAGCACAACACCGCCGGACCGGCACCGGCGCACGGCACCAAAATCCTGACACTTAGGCATAAAGCCCTAACTAGGATGGTGTCTAGGCGAAGGGGGTTTGCCCGTGGCATCAGATACAATCCAAAGGAATGTTGCGCTATTTCACATCGGGCGAGTCCCACGGAGAGGCTTTGGTAGCTTTTCTCTCGGGTTTGCCAGCTGGACTCGCGGTGGATCAAGCCTTTATGGACCGCGAACTGTGGCGCCGCCAACAAGGCTATGGACGCGGCGGAAGGATGAAGATTGAGCGCGATACCGCTCACATTTTGTCGGGGGTCCGCCATGGAAAAACCATCGGTTCGCCCATTTCGGTAATCCTGCAAAATAAAGATTGGAAAAATTGGACCGAAGCCCTGCCGGTGGAAGCCGGTGATCCTGAAAAGCACAAAAAAGTAGCATCGCCCAGACCAGGCCACGCTGATCTAGCCGGGGCTTTGAAATATAACTTTACGGAAGCCCGTTACGTTCTTGAGCGGGCCTCGGCGCGTGAGTCGGCGGCGCGGGTAGCGATTGGCGCCCTGGCAAAATTGTTCTTGCATGCATTAGGCATTAAGGTACTGAGCCACGTAATTGCCGTAGGGAAGGCGTCGTTGGAAAATGTCCAGCCTTCATGGGAAAAAATCCACGCGCTTTGGAAAAAAGATGAAGTCTTGCTCAACTGTGTTGACACCGAAGCGGAACAGCGCATGAAGAGCGAGGTAGACAAAATTCTTCGTACAGGCGACTCGGTGGGAGGAATTTTTGAGGTCGTCGCCCACAATGTGCCGCCAGGTCTGGGCACTTATGCACAGTGGGACGAACGCCTCGACGCTCTCCTCGCCGCCGCAGTGATGTCGCTGCAAGCCGTCAAAGCCGTCGAGATCGGGGCAGGCGTTGCTGCTGCCGTTGCCGTGGGGTCAGAGGTCCATGATGAGATTGGTTATGGCGAGCCTGCCGGTTTTACCGGCTTCACACGCAATAGAAACAATGCTGGAGGAATCGAAGGAGGTGTTTCGAATGGCGAAGACCTTCGCGTTCGCGGATACTTGAAACCGATCTCAACATTGCGCCGGCCATTGCAGTCGGTGGATTTCGCCAGTCGTGAGCCTGTGAAGGCGGCATACGAACGCTCGGATGTTTGCGTGGTTCCTGCCGCTGGGGTTGCCGCGGAGGCTATGGTTGCGCTCACCATCGCGCGATGCGCCCTGGAAAAATTCGGCGGCGATTCCATGGTTGAGACCCTGCGGAATTTTGAAGGCTACTGCCAACAATTGAAGAATTACTGACTATCTAATGATCTATCCCATCGTGAAATTTGGAAATCCTATTCTGGAGAAGCCCGCCGAACCGGTCAATGCATTTGACGACGACCTGAAAAAATTGGTAGAAGACATGTTCGAATCCATGTACGCGGCGCGGGGAGTCGGATTGGCAGCGCCGCAGATCGGAGTTTCAAAGCGTCTCGCGGTCATTGACATCACTTTCAAAGAAGATCCGAATGCCCGGCTGGTACTCGCCAATCCCGAAATCATCCACAAAGAAGGGCGACACAGGCAGAGCGAGGGATGCCTCAGCATTCCGGAATTCCGGGAAGAGCTGTCCCGGGCAAAGAAGGTGACAGTTCGCGCCCAGGACGAAAACGGAAAATGGTTTGAGAAGACTGGCGAAGATTTACTGGCCCGCGCCTTCCTTCACGAAACCGATCATCTCAATGGGAAGCTCTACATCAGTCATTTGAGCGCTTTGAAACGGGACCTGATTAAGCGCAAAATCCGCAAGCTGGTGAAGGCCGGCGAGTGGGGATAGATCCGCCTTTTAAAGCTTGTATCAGCTCTTGCACCAAAAGTCAGGTCCCACCGCTTCTGGGGGGAACGCGCGAAAGATCGCGCGATTTATCTTTTCGCACACTCATTAATTCAATATGAATCTCGTATTTTGCGGTACGCCAGCCTTCGCCGTCCCAACTCTGGAGAAGCTTGTCGAAGCTGAATTAGAGGTTGACTTGGTTGTCACCCAGCCAGATCGGCCTCGAGGGCGAGGGATGGAGGTTGAAGCTTCGCCGATAAAACAAAAAGCGACCCAATTGAAATTGCCCATCACCCAGCCGGAAAAAATCAAGAGCAACGACGCACTCCGAGATCAACTCATAGGGATAAATCCCGACGCGATTATCGTGGTTGGATACGGTCGCATTATCCCGCAATGGATGATTGATCTTCCGCGACTCGGTAATATCAACTTGCACGCGTCGCTGCTGCCGAAATATCGCGGGGCGGCGCCAATTCAATGGGCAATCGCTAGCGGAGAAGCGATGACGGGCGTCACCACAATGCGCATTGATGCTGGCCTGGACACGGGAGACATCCTGTTGCAAAAGGAAATGTCGATCGGAATAGATGACACTGCTTTAACTCTGGGTCCGAAGCTGGCTTCAGTCGGGGCCGAACTCATCACAGATACACTGAATGGGTTGCAGGCAGGAACGCTCCGTCCACGCCCTCAGGACAATGACCATGCGACCCTCGCACCCATTCTCAAAAAAGAAGACGGGCGCATTGATTTCCGTCGCACTGCAGACGAAATTTACAATCGTCTGCGTGGGTTCCAACCGTGGCCTGGAGCCTTCGCCACTTTCCGCGGCAAAAATTTGAATATCTGGCAAGCCAAACCTGTGCTGCGGGAACTGGCGCAGGCCGAACTTGTCCTCGAACAAAATCACATGCTGGTCGGGTGCGCTAACGGCACTTCTCTCACGATCCTAGAACTTCAGCCCGAAGGCAAGAAGCGCATGTCCGCGCATGATTTCATTCACGGCTACCGTCCACGCAGTGGCGAACAGCTAGGAATATGAATCAATGTCTGTCTCCCCTGCCCGAGCCGCGGCGTTTGACATCCTTATTCGTGTTGCGCAAGAGCAAGCATATGCGTCGGAGCTATTACATTCTTCGCAATATCAGCGACTTTCTTCTGAGGACCATGGATTAGCTACGGAGCTGGTAATGGGCGTGCTTAGATGGCGTTCTCTTCTTGACCAGGAAGTCGCATTAGCGTCGAGCTTGCCTTTGCAAAAACTCGACATCGAAGTCCTGACGGCCTTACGCCTCGCAGCCTATCAGTTGCTGTTCCTCGATCGCGTCCCCGCGCGAGCTGCGGTAAATGAAAGTGTCGAGTTGGTAAAACACTCTCACAAACGTTCTGCCATTCCCTTTGCCAATGCCGTGTTGCGGAAGCTTTCTCTACGTGTTCCCGAGCTCAAAGGTGAATTGGGATCAGCATGCGCGGCAAGCGTTCAGCAATTGGCGGATCGTTGGTCCCATCCACTGTGGCTTGTGGGACGCTGGGCGCGTCAATACGGTGATGCTGTCGCGAAAGAAATCTGCGAATACGATCAGAAGATCCCAGAGACTTCGATCCGCCTGACTGACCCAGCTGTCGAGGCCGAACTTCAAAAAGAAGGGATTCAATTCGGACCGGGAAAATTGCTGACGTCCGCCCGGCGGATTCAGTCGGGCGAGCTGACAAAAACCGCGACATTTCGAAAGGGATTGGTAAGCATCCAAGACGAAGCCTCGCAACTAGTGGCACTTCTTGTGGGCACGGCGGCGACAATCCTCGATTGCGGCGCGGCACCAGGAGGAAAGACACGCATAATTGCCGAGCGGAACCCTACCGCAAGCGTATTCGCTATGGATCTGCATCCGCATCGGGCGCGCTTGTTACGAAAGCTCGTGCCCGCGAATAATGTCCATGTCGTGGTCGGAGATGCTTTCCGTCTTCCTACGCAAGCGCTTTTCGAACGCGTTCTGGTGGACGTACCTTGCTCTGGTACAGGCACGCTGGCGCGTAATCCAGAAATCAAGTGGCGGCTCACTGCTGAAGATATCGTTGATCTTCAGACGCGGCAGGTGGGAATACTAAAATCAGCGATGAATTCTGTAGCCTCCGGAGGCAGGATCGTTTATTCGACCTGCTCGTTGGAGCATGAAGAGAATTCAGATGTCGTCGAAAAGGCATTGGCCGTCAACGATTCATTTCGTGTTGTGAATTGCCGGGATATTCTGGCAGAGCTTCGATCAGAAGGTGAGCTCACCCTGAAGCCAGAGGATACTGATTCACTCATCAGCGGCGAATATCTACGCACGATTCCTGGAATACATCCCTGTGATGGATTCTTCGCAGCGGTGTTAGAAAAGCGATAGCCGGTCCTTCAGTTGGGATCGGGTTTCCTGCGCATGCGAGACAGAAGAGTGTGCGGACCGCCGTATAGGAATTCGAGAGCGATGTTTCCCCCGACGAACCCCAGCAAGTTATAATTGCCCATTCGAAAAGCGTCTTTGGAGTTATACCGGCTGGGGAACCACGCGTAGACGGCAGTCATGGTACCGGCGTAGGGCGCGACCACAGCCGGGAAAGAAAATCCGTAGTGGCCGTCCTCACCCCGGCGTGCGGTCACGGTGGAAATCACCGCATGCCTTAATCGCGGCAGTATTCCTTTACACTCGCAACGGTAATAAACCGTGTCTTCGCGGAACGCTTCAGCCAGCGCATAGCGGGTCGTGGTGGTTATTGCCGCGATGCCGAAGTCCGAACCGAACCGCTGTCCGTAAGCTTCCGCGCCCTGTTTCCATTCGGGTGGCGTGCTTTCTGCCTGGTTAATGCCAGCGGCGAACGCGGCCCCAAGAATTGGGTATGGGCCGATCACGTCAAAGGCGTAACTGCGAACTTTGGTTTTTTCACTGGGCCGCACGTACGCAATTGCGGGTGCTTCTTTGGCAACATCTGGGGATGGTGTGGAAACATCGGTCGTAGCAGTGGATGTATCTGGAGCCGATTTCGATTGCGCTCTTAACACGGCCGGCAGAATTGCCGCTGACATCGCGAACACCAAAGCGAGAAGCCCGCACATCCTCATCAGATCTCCTGAAGTTTCCGCCTAGGGTCCAACGACCATGGTTGTTGGTTCGCCATAGGCTTGTGTCACGGTGACATCCTAGCAGCTCATCGTGCTGGACTTTCTAAAGTATTTTGGGCGGTTGCACTTTCAGCGAACCAAAAAGTTCACCGAAGCCCCCTCGGTCACCTTTTGTCCCGAAACAGGATCTTGAGAAACGATGGCGCTGGCGGACGTTGTGGGCGCAACAGTGGGCGGTGAGGTCTGCGAGGCTGCGCTGGGGGGTGCCACATTGGTCGGCACAGCGAGAGATACCTTTCCGATTTGTAATCCCGCATCGCGCATAGCAGCGGTCGCATTTCCCAAAGTCTGACCCACAAAGTTGGGCATAACAAACGCTATTGGCGGAGGAGTGTCGTTGACTAGAAGGCTTATTTGCGGTGCTGAAATCTGACTCGCATTCGGAACGGGGCTTTGCGCCAGCACCCGATCGGCGGGTGATCCTGAAAGTGCTATCTGAGCAACTGAACCGATATCAAGCCCGCGGCGGCGAATATTTATTTCAGCGGCGCGCTCGCTCTCTCCTATTTCATTCGGGATCTGTACCCGCTGCGGGCCCAGACTCTCAGCGACGCGCACTTGCCAGCCACGACGAACTTTTGTGCCGGCGTCTGGCGCCTGGGATAAAATTCTGCCCTCCGGCACTGTAGGACTGTAATACCGGCTGTCCACATCCATGGAGAGCCCCTGCTGTTCCACGACCCTTAGCGCTTCCGCCGGAGTCTTGCCAGCCAGATTTGCGACGCTCACCTCTCGACCGTGAATCGCAATTTGCATCGCTGTAACCGCCGACACCAATGCGACGATGAGCAACACCAGCGCAAGAAGAACCAATCGAAAAAATGATTTCATTCGGAATTGCAGATTATATCCCGATGTACCGGCCGCTGTTGACTTCACTTATACTCTTGCCATGATCCCGGCGAGCGAACTGCTCCCCACGCTTCGCAAATATTGGGGCTATGATTCTTTTCGGCCCCTCCAGGAACGTATTGTGAGTAGCCTGTTGGCCGCCCACGACGCGTGCGTGGTAATGCCGACCGGCGGCGGGAAATCGCTCTGTTATCAACTGCCGGCGTTGCTTTCTGGTAAGACCGCCGTCGTTATCTCTCCCTTGATTGCTTTGATGCAGGACCAGGCCGCCCAATTGGCGCAAATGGGAATTCCAGCCGCCGTTTTGAATAGTTCTATAACCGCCGGACAACAAACAGGATTGATCAGCAAAGCACATCAGGGCGAATACCGTCTCTTATACATTTCCCCAGAACGTCTCGCACGCGGCGATACCATGGATTGGCTGCAAAAAGTCCCAATTGCATTTTTCGCCGTGGACGAAGCTCACTGCATTTCAGAATGGGGTCACGAATTCCGCCCCGAATATCGCCAACTGAAGTGTCTGCGAACTTCATTCCCCGACCGCCCCATCGCCGCATTTACCGCCAGCGCCACTCAGCGGGTTCGCCACGACATTCTTAGCCAGCTTCAACTTCGCAGCCCTGACAAGTACATCGCAAGTTTTCATCGGCCGAACTTGCGCTATCTGATCCGCGAATGTGCAGGCCATGAACAACAGGACTTGCTGGTAACCGCAATTCGCCAACATCCTGAAGGAAGCGTCATCGTTTACGCGCCGACGATTGATACCGTGAAGTCAACGGTGAATTTCCTGAGCAGCGAAGGCATTCCCGCGATCGCTTATCACGGCAAAATGGAGGCCGATGAACGCCGCCGCAATCAAGAGCAATGGATGTCTGACGAAGTCCGTGTGTTGGTAGGAACAATTGCCTTTGGATTGGGAATCAATAAGACAACGGTCAGAGCGGTGATTCATCTATCTCTTCCAAAGTCCATCGAACAGTATTATCAGGAGGCTGGGCGCGCGGGGCGTGACGGTGACCCCGCAGATTGCATACTTCTCTGGCAAAAGCGCGATGCTGGATTGCTGGCGTACTTCATTGAACAGGTCAGCGACCCGGCAGAGAAAGAGCGCTCGTGGGAGCGCTACCACACGATTCGGCGCTTCGTAGAATCAAAAGGCTGCCGTCATCGTTATATCTGTTCGCACTTCGGTGAGCGCACCAAATGGGAATTCTGCGAATCTTGTGATATGTGCTGCCCCTTGCCAGAATGGCTGGCTCAGGCCAAAACTTCAAAGCGCAACCTTCCGAGATCTTCAGCTCGTTCCAGAGAAGCGTCCGCGATCTCATTAGCCGCGCCCGTTCCCGCGCTCGCTCCCGAGTTGCGCGAACACATGCGACAGTGGCGGCGTGCAGCGGCGAAGCAACAAGGAGTACCCGCTTTCGTAGTGATGCACGACACTTCGCTGGAAGAAATTTGCCGCGTGCAGCCGATGTCAATTCAAGAACTGCTTCGGGTGCACGGCTTCGGAGAACGCAAAGCAGCCATGTATGGGGAACAAATCGTCGAAGCCTTAAGAAAGTTTCGCGCGGACGCAGATCCAATTCCTGCACAAGGCAAAGTGTTAGCAGGCTGAATAAGTAGGTCGTCGGCACCAGGGGGAGAGATTTGCCAACCGAAATTCTTGCAAAAAAGCGGGCTAAACACAGAGCCGTTTTAAAGCAGTTTTTATATCAGCTTCGGCAAATTTACCCGGCAAAGCGGCAAAGCCAACCGCTATGCGTTATAATCTATTGAGAATACAGGGCTTATCCTTCTAAGGGTTTGGCATCAGAACTGTTATACGGAAGTGTAGATACCCGCATCATAGGTATCGTAGTTTTCGCTACGCGAGCGACTTTAGCGACAGCCTGCAACCGGGCGTATTGATAACGAATTTTATGGGTATCAACCCGCAACTCGGAGGAGTCCAAATGAAAAAGCGTGCCCTCGTAACATTGTTCGTCGCCGGTGTGATGTGCCTGCCGGCAATGGCGCAGCAGAACACTTCGCAAAGTTCTGACCAGACGAGCGCCACTGGAAAGCCGTTACAACCACCAGCCCGCGAAGGCTTTTGGGGACGAGTAAACCCCTTTGCCCGGAAGAAATATGTTCAACGCCAAACTGGTCCGATTCGCGACCGGCTGAACGAACTGGATGAACTCACCGCCACCAATAGCAAGGATATCAAGGACGTTGATTCCCGCGCTCAGCAGGGAATTCAGCTTGCTTCCGCAAAAGCCAATGAAGCCGACCAGCACGCGATTGATGCTGGAAACCGGGCGCAAGCGGCCCAACAAACCGCCACGCAAGCCAACACTCGAATTGGAAATGTCGAGCAGGTGGTCAGCAACATTGACCAATACAAGGCGTCGAACCAGACCGAAATTCGTTTCCGTCCCGGACAAAGCGTCCTGAGCAAGAACGCGAAGTCCGCTCTCGACGATATGGCAACGCCGTTAAAGGATCAGCACGGCTACATCATTGAAGTACAGGGATTCTCGTCAGGCCGAGGACAGGTCGCGATCGCGACATCGCAGAAGATGGCGGACTCGGTCGTTCGTTACCTGGTCGAGAATCACGACGTTCCGGTTTACCGTATTTATGTCGTCGGTATGGGCAACGCTCCCGTTGCTTCGGCTGACGAGCAATCAAAAACCAGGCACTCCAGTGGCGGTCGCGTCGAGATTAGTTTGCTAAAGAACAATCTCGAGCAGCTCGCCTCGTCGGACGCCGCAGTCCCGGTTGGCCAGGATCAGCAAGCGCCCACCGCCAAGTAATTCTGAAAACAGCCCTCTCCAAAAAAAGACTCTTGCGCGAGCAAGAGTCTTTTTGTTAGTCCAAACACATCCGCAACTACTGTGGTGATGTCTTGTCTTCTACCTTCTGTGCGCCTTCATCGGTCTTCTTTGCAGCCTTGTGAGTTACTTTCTTGCTCGTGTGTTTCACGGCGTGGCCGGTCTTCTTGGCTGTTTTCTTGGTTGCGCTGCCCGTGTCTTTCGCAGCATCCTTGGTTTCGTGTCCCGCATCTTTCATGTCCTGCTTGGCGCCAGTATCCTGCGAAATTCCGACCCCAGCAAGCGCAGCAATGACCACGAACGAAAAGCAGAGCCGTTGCACAAATTTCATAATAATTTTCTCCGTTTAAAAGTCTGACGGCATTAGTGGCTTCGTAACTATACGCCACACAGCCGAGGGTAGGAGAGATGAGGTTAGAGAAGATTGCGGTAGCCTATCTGCCGCGAAAAATTTTCCACGCGAGCCGTAACCTTTGTGGACTTGTCATCCCGACCGAAGCGAAGAGCAGTGAAGAGCCTGCCCTGAGCGAACGCCGAGTGCGAACGAGGAGGAGTCAAACGGGGACCGACTCTCCCAACGGGCAAGTTCCGGCAATGAGATCGCGGTAGGGATACCACTTGGCATGGTACCCCCCGCGCGGACCCGGACGGGCGCTGATTAGCGCATCCGGTTCTTATCGCGGATGGCTGGCGGCAAAGCGAACCGCGGGGTAAGGATGGAGCACTCGCGGTTGAGGAAGCCATCGGTCTGCCAGGGCGAGAATACGCGTCCAGGAAAGTGGGTGTTTCTGGCTACGGCGGCGGAGTGTCCGCCACCACTGCCCGATTAACCGTTCCCGGAATACGCCGAGACTATCGAGATTCCCCGGTACCGCATAGTAGTTGGAGTGGCCCTGCATGATCGACTTGAGCCATTGCCCGGTTTGGCGCACGGGATCGTGCATACGCTCACGGAGCTGCTGCTT
Source organism: uncultured Acidobacteriaceae bacterium (assembly GCA_963720075.1). Taxonomy (GTDB): domain Bacteria; phylum Acidobacteriota; class Terriglobia; order Terriglobales; family Acidobacteriaceae; genus PALSA-188. The sequence continues at coordinate 1,325,446 of CAVREG010000019.1, forward strand.
AACCTCGTGCAGCTTCGCCCGCATGCGTTTGCGGATCGTCTTGCGCCTTACCGTAAACCGCCCTAGCCTATTCTTCCCGCTGATGTGCGTGAAGCCTAGAAAGTCGAACGTCTCGGGCTTGCCCTCTCCTCTACCTCTCCGGTTCTCTTCGGCAAACCTGCCGAATTCGATCCGGCGCGTCTTATCTGGATGCAATTCCAGTCCAAACATTCCCAGTCGTTCCTGTAAGTTCTCCAAGAATCGATCCGCATCCGCTTGGTGTTGGAATCCCAAGATGATATCGTCCGCGTAGCGGATGACAACCACCTCGCCGTGTGCCCATTTCTTGCGCCACACGTTCACCCAGAGATCGAAAGCGTAGTGCAAGTAGATATTCGCGAGAAGCGGTGAAATCACCGAACCTTGCGGACTACCTGTCTTCGTGTTCGACCATTCGCCTTCCTCCATCACCCCAGCCTTGAGCCATTTCTGGATCAACCGCAGGATGCGGGGGTCAGCGACGCGATACTCCACGAACTGGACCAACCAACTCTTGTCGAGGTTATCGAAAAACCCTCGAATGTCGGCATCCAGAACGTAGTTCACCTTCTTCTTCAGGAGCGCGTACGACAGCGCATCCAGCGCCTGATGCTGGCTGCGCCCCGGGCGAAATCCGTATGAGAAGCCGAGAAAGTCTTCCTCATAAATCTGGTTGAGGATCGTAACCACGGCATGTTGGACAAGTTTGTCTTCAATAGCCGGGACCGCAAGTGGACGCTGCCGTCCATCTGCTTTCTCTATGTACACTCTTCTCGAGGGCGTCGCTCGATAGGCTCCGCGATGAACCCGACCATGAAGATCGGTCAGCCGATCCTCTAGCCCGTCTTCATACTCCTGCCAGGTTACCCCGTCCACTCCGGGTGCGGCCTTCCTCTTGAGGGAGTAAAAGCTTTCCCGCAGCCGATCGACGGTCAGATGGTGGAGCAAGGCGGTGAACTTCATCTCCTTATTTTTCCCTGCTGCTTTCCGCACGCCCGCCAGCCCCTGTGACACGCGCCCCCTGCTCTGTGTCGGGTACGTGTTAGGTTGACGAACGTTCTCCTTGATCAACGGCCTTCCCTCCCCACTCTCCGCCGACGAGTCCCCGCCTTTGTTCGAATGGTTCATAGGTACTATGCCGTTGTGTGACTCCTCGGTGACGTACATGCAGGCCTTGTGGCTCTGGCCTTCGCCCGCCGACCTCCGGCCTGGTTGAGCCGCAGGTGTCTCCGAGGTCTCCCGGTTCTCGTGCTTGAAGTTTCTAGGCGTGCCTGGGGTCTTCGACTACGCCGGACTGAGCAGGAGCTCGCGCTATCGCGCCTGTTCATGTTGCCTTCCGCGCATTACAAGGACGTCGGCGTCCGGATTGCATCTTTTCGGAGCTGAATACCCACCCCGCCTATCCTCTATCTACGCTTCGCTGTGTCCCTCGCGGTAGCAGCGCAAGACTCGAGGCCGAGCGGATCGCTACTCCTTTCTCGTAAGGCTCTTTCATCCTCTACTTCAAGCCGGTTTAGCCCGGCGCACTGTAATGGCGATATTTCAACAGCTATAGTCAGCGTCCCGACTTCAGGGGCATTGGCGCTAAGGAATCGATGCGGTTCCGCAGACCTACTTCTATGCATTCGAGCACTTTGCTTCCGAGGAGAGCAGAAGTCAGTTTTCTAGCGCCCCCTACGATCGTGAAAGCGAGATCGTAATCAGAGCAGACACACCAATTGTGGTCCGGCGGCCACCAGTATTCGAAGCCAGGTGCTGGTGCCTTCGGAAAGGCGCACACCTCGCTCAGAGCACCCTTGACGAGTTGAGGTTTACCCGAGGAAATGAACGGGATGTCTGAAAACCGAAAGAAACATTGTTCGCTATTAGTCAACGGCATCAGTATTGAAGAAAGTTCCTTGCATTCCTCGCCTCCGAGCACCCCGTCGTCGGGACCGGAAAGGCAACGCGGCCAGCACCACGCGTCTTGTAATTTCTTGCGATACCACTCTTGGCATATCTCAGAAGTAAATGGAACGTTAAGTAACTCGGCTAGTTCCCTCCATTTGATCCGACATTTCTGGGAATCGGCTCTCCGACTCTCGATAAATGACTTTAGTGGTTCGCACGTCGGAATTCTAAGAATCGCATTTTCAGCGGGTGTGAGCGGGCGGTCGATATCGTCATAGTGTGCCTCGATCCGATGGAGAATCTTTGAATACGATTCGAAGATCGGGGGGATTAGATGCGAAACGAAGTTTCCAGTCCAGTCGAGAGCTCTAGGCTCTGGCAGTCTGTCGCGTCCGATGCGAATCCAGTCAAAGGCAGTCTCGTCGCGCTCGATCCTCATAGGAACAACTGACATCCTATCAACATTCGTTCATCGTTGTAGACAGGCAATTTCACTCGATGAAATCCTCTTCCCTCCGGCTGTTTAGTAAAAGAAGGGTCCGCGCCCCTGAGCCGCTAGGACTCCGTTCATACTCCACATCACCACTCCTGAATGCGTCGTGACTTCTTTGTGCAGCTTGATGAAACTCGCTAAAGCCCTGTCATTCGCTGCAAATGTTCCGGATACCGATCGCCCTCTACCGTAATTTTCGAGGCCGCACTGTTAATTTCTCGCAGGTCGTCTGACGTGAGTTTAATTTCGAGCGAGCCAATGTTCTCGTCGAGGCGAGATAACTTGGTCGTGCCCGGGATGGGAACAATCCACGGCTTCTGCGCCAGCAGCCACGCGAGCGCGATCTGAGCCGGTGTCGCCCCTTCCGCCTGATGAGATAACTGTGTCGAGTACATTGCAAGTTGCCTCGAAGGGCAATTGTCTAACCAATCGCAACATTCGGAGCGACGAATTGCGGCAAGTCTGTTTAAACTTCGTCCTGACGCTCAGCTATTCAGCCAGGAATTATCGACCGTTGACCGGGGTGGCCACCAGCGACTTGGGACTTCACCGCGAACAGCATCAGATAGATGCCGGTTCCGATGTCAGCTACGGCCATCGGCGGGAAACAGATGTATTGGAACAAGTCTTGTTGCTCAGGGAATACGAGATTGGCAATATACAGTCCGGTCCAGATCACCGCTGCACAAACACCAAGCGCTGATAGGAACCTTGGGATATACCGCGATTTGAAAAACAAGCAAAAAAACAGACCTGTACCAATACCAAAACAAATACCACCGAGGTTCTCCGTAGTACCCCCAATCGTGCGCATCAGGTTCACCAATGCCTGCGCGGCGATCGGTCCAGCTCCAACCGATTGTGCTGAGACGTAGAGATGGACCCTCGCGAAGCTACACATCCGCACAATCAGGGCGAGGAATGAATCTTCCAGAGTGAAGAGCAGGGCGAGTTGAGCCAGCAGGCGATTCACAGGCCTCAGCGTTGCATAGAGCGCGAAAGCAAGTAAGGTGCTGCCCAACGTCGCAATCAGCACAGTGGAGAGACCCACTCGATACAGCCGTTCCGACGCTGCGATTCTTGCTGCTGTTTCTGCGAAGGTCCCACTCCCCGCAACTCGGGAAATGAGTGAGCCACCGGCGAAAGCAATAACGATCACCCCAAGGAATAGAACACCCGCCAGTCTTGCGTATGTTCGTTGCGTTTTCCACGCATCAGCATTTTCTATTTCAATTTGCATTCCAGCCTCCGTCTGGCAGTGTGCTCTGCCCGCCGCTAAGAAGCGACTGGGCCCGGCACTTGCGGTCTGGCACCCTTGATCAGCAACCAAAGCATGAACACAATTTCCCCGATGATCGCAGGCTGAAGATAGCTGTGCACTCTATCCTGGTATTGCGGCAACAGTGTACTGGTAAGGCTCAGGACGACCCAGGCGAAACCGGCAAGGCCGACCCACACTCCCAGGAACCGAGGCAGGAATCGCGACTTGTAGATAAGGAGCGCGAGCGGAAACAACCAGAGCCCCCAGAATATTTCGCAGACAATAAATCCGCAACCATGCAGCTTGAGGAAAAGCATCGCCAGACTCTCGCGCTGGGCCTTTTCGAAAATTGAAAGAAAATCAGCGCCGCGCACGAGGACAAGCGCTGCGAATGAGTTCAGCTCATTCAGAAACGCGATTGGGATCGAAACCACAATCAATATCACCATCAGCGAAGCGTGCCGCCGATTGACTCCCTTGAACAAATCGTACAGAGCTAGGACCACGAAGATAAAACCCGCCTGGCCGACGAGTTCGCCCGCGATCCCGAGGCGAAACAGCATCTCGTGGGTCGCGATGTTGTTAGCCGTCGCCGCCGCGTCCCCGTGGACGATCACCTTGCCGGGGACATAGCCCATTGCGAAGAAGCCAACAATTGAGAAGATTACGTACAGCAAGCCTGCAATCCTGCCGGGGTTCCTGGCGGAACTCATATCTCCTCCTGTCGTAAGAAGAGCCAAACCTTGGAACTCTCGGAGGTACGACGAGGGCTGTCAGAATGTTCCGTTATAAGACTGACATTAGCAGTTTTCGAGGATTTTCTTCTCTAGCGACGTCTGGACTGGTTTTAGGCGGATGACGCTAACCCGAGGTAACTGTCGAGAACAGTAATTTCCCGCAATGGAATCCTCTTCTCTGCTGTGGCTGTTCAGTTAAAGCAATAGTCGGCACTCCCTGAAACGATGGGATGCTGTTCCGACTCCGCTTCCCTCTCAGTCACTATTATCAAAGGTGACATTACTTCCTGCGGCTTGACGGAAACTCTCTATAGCCCGGTCATTCGCTGCAAGTGTTCCGGATACCGATCACCTTCCACCGTGATTTTCGAGGCCGCGGTTTCGATTTCGCGCAGGTCGTCCGATGTGAGTTTGATTGCGAGCGAGCCAATGTTCTCATCGAGGCGAGACAACTTGGTCGTACCCGGTATCGGAACAATCCACGGCTTCTGCGCCAGCAGCCATACGAGCGCGATCTGGGCAGGTGTCGCCCCTTTTTGCTTGGCGATCCTGCCGAGCAGATCAACAACAGCCTGGTTTGCCTTCAGAGCCTCTGGCGTAAAGCGAGGAAGAGTGCTTCGGAAATCGGTGCTCCCAAACTTCGTATTTTCGTCCATCTTTCCGGTGAGAAATCCTTTTCCCAGCGGACTATACGGAACCAAACCAATTCCAAGTTCTTCGAGAGCCGGCAGCACTTCCGCTTCTGGCTTCCTCCACCACAGCGAGTATTCGCTTTGCAGCGCAGTCACAGGCTGAACCGCGTGCGCGCGACGGATGGTTTTAACTCCTGCTTCCGAAAGTCCGAAGTGCTTAACCTTCCCTTGCTGAATCAGATCCTTCACCGCTCCCGCCACATCTTCAATCGGCACGTTTGGATCAACCCGGTGCTGGTAGAACAGCTCAATGACATCAGCCTTGAGCCGCTTGAGCGAAGCGACCGCAACTTCCTTAATGTGCTCTGGCCGGCTATCTAGCCCCGCCTGTTTACCGGTGGCCGGATCAATTTTGAACCCAAACTTTGTGGCAATCACCACTTTCTCGCGGAATGGAGCAAGCGCCTCGCCCACAAGTTCCTCGTTGATGAACGGTCCGTAGACCTCAGCCGTATCGAAGAACGTGATTCCACGCTCCACGGCTGTCCGCAACAGGGCAATCATTTCCTGCTTGTCCTTGGGCGGGCCGTACGAAAAGCTCATGCCCATGCACCCGAGGCCAAGAGCAGAAACTTCCAAATTGCTTTTTCCAAGTTTGCGCTGTTGCATTGTTTCTCCTCCCGAATCGTTTTTCATCCGCAGGTTAGAATCAAACGTCCCGGAAGCGGTAGCCCGATCCGTCCGATTTTATTCCCTATTAGAGAGCTTTTGATCCCGTCGGCATCGCCCGAGCGGGGGTGCCCCATCCTTCGCCGCTTTTGGCAAGGGTGGGAGGCAGGCTGCCCGAACTTCGTGGGAAAACTGCTGGTCGGAAAACGCCGGGAGGTACGAAAGGCTCCCGCTAACTTAACGAAGTAACGTACTACCCTCATCCCATTCGCAGTGGAACCTGCAGAATGCTGCTCCTACTCCGCCGCTTCCTTCTCAATCACCACTCTCAGGTGTGCCGTCACTTCTTTATGCAGTTTGATGGGGACGGTAAATTCGCCGACAGTCTTTAACGGCTCGTGTAGTTGGATCTTCCTCCGATCCAACTCGAAGCCTTTCTTCGCAAGCGCATCGGCGATGTCTCCGGACGTGACTGATCCGAAGAGTTGATCATGCTCACCCGTTTTCCGCTGGAACGATACGGAGACGCCTTCCAATTGTTTGGCCAGAGCTTCAGCGCTCGATTTTTCTTTGGCGGTCCGGCGCACGGTCGCTGCCTTCATCTGCTCAATCACAGCCTTATTGCCATGGGACGCTTCAATCGCGAGCTTGCGCGGCAACAAATAATTGCGCCCAAAACCTTCGGCGACTTTCACTACGTCGCCTCGTGAGCCGAGTTTTGCAACATCTTCTTTAAGAATGACTTCCATGATTGCTCCTAAATTTAGAAAACTTTCGCCGCCGGACTATTAAACAAGCTTCTCAAGCGCTGGATGCAATCGGGAAGGGCCCGACTTTCAGTCGGGCACTCCCCGCTTGCGAACCCCGCATTCTTGAAGCCGAGAGCCAAAAGCTAAAGGCCAAGAGCCGCATTCCTACCCAGCCCGCCCCGCAAATGGCAGCAACGCAATATTCCGCGCCTGCTTGATCGCCAAAGAAAGCCGCCGCTGGTGTGGCGTGCATACCCCGGTCAGGCGTCGTGGGACAATTTTGCCGCTCTCCGCCACGAACTGCGCGAGCAGCCGCACGTCTTTGTAATTGACGGCCTCAATTTTTTCGGTGCAGAATTTGCAAACTTTCTTGCGCCGGAAATATTTCCGGCCGCCGGGTCCGCCGCCTTCCCGCCCCGCGCCGCCCGGGCGCGGTGGACGCCGTTCGCCGCGATCGGGACGGTCCCCGCCAAAAGATCGCTCTCCCGAAGGGCGTTCGCCCGTAGGACGTTCTCCCGCCGGACGTTCGCCTGAAGGACGCTCGCCGGTGGAACCGGCAGTTGCTGTTGGTGCTGGTCTAGTTTCGTCAGCCATGTTGCTCCTTAAAATCCTTCGTTGGTCCTTATTCAGAATCGCAGGGCATTGTGACACCCCTGCTAACTTGTCATTCCGAGCGCAGCGAGGAATCTGCTGTTACTCGGGAGTACGAAACAGCGGACCAGGGTTTCTACGCCGTAACCGCCGGCGCTTCCGGAGCGGTCTCTTCCGGCGTCACCGGCGCGGGCGGAGCCTTGCGGCGCGCGTCCTTAATCGCCTTGATCTTGTCCAAACGCTTCTGCTCTTCGTCAATGCGCACGGTTATAAATTTAATCACCGGCTCGGTCACTCTCAGCCGCCGCTCAAGTTCGTGGACCAGTCCCCCACTCCCCTCGACCGTCAGCAGCATGTACAAGCCATCATGAAAACGACGCACCATGTACGCAAGGCGACGCTTGCCCATTTTCTCCACGCTCTTCACCGCCCCGCCCGACGAGGTGACCGCAGTCTCTAAAGTGGAAATCAGCTTGTCCTGATCTTCTTCCGGCATGTCCGGCCGCACGATAAACATGAGTTCATAAGTACGATTCATTAGCTTCTCCAAATCTCAATTCTCTAGCGTTGTCATCCCGAGCGAAGCCGAGGGACCCCTACTTCCCACCCTGCTCCTGGCCTTCTGCCTCAGCCTTACGGTTAAAGTAGTTCATAGCCTTCGCTTCGCCTTCAGCGAAAATCATCTTCACCGCTTCAATTGCCATTCCCACCATTTCATCAACTGTCTTCAGTTGCGCCTTCTTCATCGGGGCCAGCAAATAACTCATTCCATCTTCTACTTTGCGATTCGGAGCAACCCCCATCCGTATCCGCAAAAAATCTTGCGTGCCCAATGCGCCAATAATTGACTCCACGCCATTGTGCCCCGCCGAACTGCGACGCCGGTGAATCCGAATCGTTCCCAGCGGAAAATCCAATTCGTCATGAATTACGATCAAATCCGTTTCCGGACTGATCTCATTTTTCGTCACCAGTTCACGAACCGAAATACCGCTCAGGTTCATGAAGGTTTCCGGCTTTGCCAGCACAACCATCTCTGAACCAATTTCGATTCGCGCCGTCAAAGCCCGGCATTGGCGATTTCTGATCTCTAAACCAAACTCGTCGGCAATCGCATCAATCGCGAGAAAGCCAGTGTTGTGAGGCGTGAACTGGTATTCGATTCCCGGATTGCCAAGCCCCACAATCAGCTTCACGCCCGCTCAGCCCCGTGCTGTCGAGCTTCGCTCGACCGGACAGACGAGATTGGACGTCTGTCCCTACGTAACTGATGCCGAGGCGACGACGCCCAATGCCACGCCACCATCATTTCTTTTCCTTCTTCTCGCCCTTCTCGGCGGCAGGCTCGGCGCCTTCTTCTCCGGCCTCCTGCTTGCCCTTCTTGATCACTTCCGGTTCCGACGGCGTAGCGCCCGCTTCCGCAGCCACCGCTTCCGGCGCAGCCACAACCTCTTCCTTGACCGATACCACGTGAGCCACCGGCTGATTTTCGTCGGTGAGAAATGTGAGCTTTTCCCCATGCGGAAGGTCCGACACACGCAGAACTTTCCCCATCACCAGTTCGCTGACATCCGCTTCAATCGAACTCGGAATATCCGCTGGCAGACACTCAATTTCCACTTCACGCAAAATCTGTTCCAGAATTCCTCCCTGTTGCTTGACGCCCGCAGCTTCGCCCTTGAGGATGATGGGTACCTTAACCGTCAGCGCCCGGTCCATTGCGATCCGCTTGAGATCAATGTGGAGCAAAGCGCCTTTGATCGGCTCGTACTGCCAATCCACAATCATCGCTTTCGATCGCTCGCCGCCGTGCAGCGCCAGATCGAAAATGGTATTGTGTCCGGTTTGCGAATGAAGAATGCGCAAAACCTGTTTCGGATCAAGGCTGACCGAGAGAGAGTCCTTGCCCGCGCCATAAAGAACTCCGGGCACCTTGCCGCCACGCCGCACGCGCCGGGCATCGTTTTTATTCCCCGATTCCCTCGGTTGAGCTTCCAATAGATTGCTTTCAGTTGCAGTCGCCATAATTAAGAATCCTGTTTACAAAAATAGTTTACTGACAGATGTTTCTTCGTGGATGGACTGAATCGCGCGCCCAATCAACCCCGCGATGGAAAGCACTTTAATCTTCGATTGGGCCTTAGCGTCATCGGCCAGCGGAATCGTGTTGGTGACAATGACTTCCTGAATGCACGACTTCGAAATATTCTCCACCGCGGGCCCAGAAAGCACAGGGTGCGAACAGCAGGCGTAAACCGCACTTGCCCCAGCATCCATTAACGCGGCAGCCGTCTTCACTAAGGTTCCGGCCGTGTCAATCAGATCGTCAATGATCAGACAAGTGCGGCCTTCCACGTCTCCGATCACATTCATGATCTCGGCCACGTTCATCTCTACGCGACGCTTGTCCACGATGGCCAGTGGAGCATCAATCTTCTTCGCGAAAAATCTCGCGCGCTCCACACCACCCGCGTCCGGCGAAACAACAGTCAAATTTGGCAGAGTGAGCTTCTTGAAATAATCCACCAGCACCGGCGACGCGAACAAATGGTCCACCGGAATATTAAAAAATCCCTGCAACTGCGGAGTATGTGGATCAATCACCAGCGCCCGGTGTGCGCCCGCCGTGGTCAGCAAATCCGCAACCAGCTTCGACGAAATCGGCACCCGCGGCTTATCTTTGCGATCTTGCCGCGCATAGCCGTAATACGGAATCACCGCCGTGATGCGCCTCGCTGAGGCCCGCTTGAGCGCATCCAGGATCAGCAACAGCTCCATTAAATTGCCATCCACCGGATAGCACGTCGGCTGCATCACGAAAACATCCGCGCCCCGCACATTCTCCTGAATTTGAACGTATGCCTCGCCATCCGCAAAACGCGTGATGAGCGCCTGCCCGCGCGTCATCCCGAGGAAAGCGCAAACCTCGTCGCAAAGCGGCTCGTTAGCCGTGCCACAGAAAATCTTGAATTTCTCGTCCACGCGGGCACGCTGAGGCTTCCGCTCTTTCTCGTCAGGGATCACGTGAGCCTTCTTTTCCGTCGCTGTCGCAAGAGTTGCCATACGTAAGCTCTCGGCTCTTAGCACTTTAGCCCTTAGCTTGAACCCGTGGTTTTAAGCCAAGAGCTGAGAGCCAAAAGGTAACGGCTGTTTTTCTGGCTGGGCCGCTAGGATTCGAACCTAGACAAAGTGCTCCAAAGGCACTTGACCTACCATTAGTCGACGGCCCAGTGAATAAAGTTTCAAGTTTCGAGTTTCCGGTTTCGAGAAAACAACTTGAGAGACACCCAGTTTACTTGAAACTAGAAACCTGAAACTAGAAACTTCTTCCAATATTGCGGGCGCGACAATGTCATAGTCGCCTCAGACTTAACGCCAATCTCCGCCAGTTTCCGAACCACCTTACCCGCGGCTGGGCCGGATTCAAACAGCCCGTAAATTGCCGATCCCGACCCAGACAATGACGCGTAGATCGCCCCGACGCCATCAAGCACACTTTTCACCTCACGCAATTCGGGATATTTAGGGAAAACAACTTTCTCAAAGTCGTTTTCAATCCCGGTACGGACGAGGTCGAGAAGCGGGGTCTCGGCCCGGCCCCTGCCTTTACTCACAGGGACACCGGATGCACTACTCAGCCAAGCAGAAATCCTACGGCTGAACAAATCAATTCTATCGGACGGATCGGAGCCGGTCAATTCGCCCCGGTGCCCGGCCTCGCCCTTGACTGTGTGGGGACGGGCACTCTTGCCCGTCCGGGCCGAGCGCAGCTCGGCGGGGTGCTGTCTTTGGCCATCATCCCCAGCCGCCTCCCCGCGGCCAGGCACGACCGCGCCCCGCAAACTCAAATCCCAATCCGCAAACGCCTGCGGCGTGGACACACTCATTTCAGGCAAAGCCACAACACAATGAACCGGGGGCAAATCCGGCAAAGGATAAACCTCTTCGCCCCGACCCGTTCCCAGCACCGTCCCACCAATCAAAAACAACGGCAAATCCGATCCAACCTCGCCCGCGATTCGCAGCTTGTCGGGCATGGGCAACAGCTTCTTCAGCTCAATCTCCAACCCCGACAATGCCGCAACAGCATTCCCCGACGCCCCGCCAAGCCCGCCCTGCACCGGCAATCGCTTCTCAATCTCAATCACAACCCGCCCGCGCGTCCCAAGCGCATCCATCGCCCGCTCAACAATTCGCCAGCAAGTGTTCGACTGATCCGTCGGGACCCGCGGATCGTCGCAGCGAATCTCAATCCCCGTCCCGCGACTCACTCGCACCCGAATCACATCATGCAAAGCAATCGTCTGGTACACAGTCCGCAGCTCATGAAACCCATCCGGACGAAGCCCACCTATGCAAAGCCCAAAATTAATCTTCGCGAACGATCGGACATTTACGGACATGGGGTAAGGTATTGTAGGCCAATTCGAGCCATCCCACATCGCCGGAATCTTGATAAATCCCGACAGCCGAGGTGCTGCACCGGCCGAACGCTTTATACTCTATCGAATCAAAAGGCGAAAACCCCTGCATTATTTGATTTAACTGGTCGGGTCGCTGTCGTGACTGGTGGCAATGGTGAGATTGGTCGCAGCATCTATTGGCCGAATCGATGTGGCGTGATTTTCGACCGAAATGTTTAAAAGAAAGCGAGTGCTTTCCAGTTGGGAGCATCTGCGTCATTTTCGGTTTGTGGCGGAGGATCTCTAATTAATCGGGCACAGATTGGCTCCGCATAACAGGGACGAGGCATTTCGTCGCAAGCACTTGTAAATCTAATCGGCAGCTTTTCGTATCGCGGTTTGGTCTGCAAATAATCGGATACACGTATGTTGTCAGCGGAGAATATTATTCGGAGTTCGTTTCCTTTCCTGGCGAGGATGAAACGCATGCAGAAGGGTTAGCACTCGGATGGACAGACCGCGAAGTCGTGGTGCGCTACAACCCGAGAAAGCCAACGTGTCAACACTCTTGTTGGGGGACCACGGGTAACCGTGGTATGATCGGATAGAAAACCCAACGTGTCAACACTCTTGTTGGGGGACCAAGGGTAACCGTTCGCTATGATCGGGTAGAAAACCAGTCCAATCGCCGCTAGCCCCTTCTTTTGTAATGCACCGCAAACTCAAACCCCGGATTCGGCGGAAACAGTTCCGCCACCTTCCTCAACCGCTCCGCCATCGCCGCGGGAGCCAGCAACGTGTAATCCCGCTCTCGCAAATCCTGGTAATCCACGTCTATAAATAAAGACAGCAGGTAGATCGAAATCGCGTCCGAAAACGCCGCCGCAAAGTATTCATTCTTGTGTTTCTCCGCACTCGGACCCGGCTCCATCGCCAATTTGCGCGACTCGGTTGCGTCCAATGATGTCTCGCCGCGAACCCGGCCCTCCGCCTGCTTCCAAACCAAATCCGCAAATTCGCGCGAAACGCCCGCTTTCTCGACTACCGCATGGCCTACATTGATATAGAACTCAAACGCGACCGAAAACTTATCGTCCATCAGGCGAGTCGAAATAAACACACACTGCGAATCGCCCAACTCCAGATTGCGATGACATACCGCATCGTCGCTCAACGCCACATCGTAACGGTCGGCAATTACCGTCTCTTCGCCCTGATTTACTGTCAGCGGAACGAAGTAATAAGCCTTGCCGCGCAACGCCGCCGCAGCCGAGTCAGGAACCGCCGCAACCATCCGCTCCAAGTCGGATGACGCCACAGACACCTCGCCAGACGACGCAAAGCAAATCCCATTCGGAGCTTGCGACACAGGAGACTGCCGGACAACTTCCGCCGGCGAATGCGTGATCACGGATGTAACTTGCGACATACGCAGTATTCTAGCGTAAGTAGGACAGTGAGAAAGATTTTGATCTCGCAAGCACCACAAAAAAATGGGTGCCCCATCCTTGCGCGCTTTTCGCAAGGGTGGGAGGCATGCTACCGATTCGACCGGCTGGGTGCAGCACTTAATTTTCAATGGCGCAGCGGTTCACCGCTGCGATAAGGGATTTATTCTCAACCACGGGTTTAGCCACCGCGGTAAGATTCAGAATTTCCCCACCCAACCGGTCTTCCACTGTGGACCTTCGAACTTCCCGCTACATATCTCTGAACCGCTGTTGTAACCTTAAACTAATGTCCTTGATCACCAAGCCCCGCGCTCGTCGTCCACGATGGTTTTGGATCGTACCCCGGGTTGTTCTCGTCACATTCATTCTGACCCTCTTTTCCTTTGCCATAAGTCTATTTCTAGGAATCCTCGGCGTAGTGATTGGCTCCCGCCTGCGGGGAATCCATCCCAACATGGCATTTGCCTACCGGCACATCGCTGCGCCTGCCGCGGCAATAGTCGGAAGCATCGTTCTGGTTTCCGCAACCGCAATGGAAATCCGCCACTACCGGCAATCCAGGGCGTTAGCTGAAATTGAGAGAGTGAGCGGGCACTCGCACGCATGAACATTCCGAGAATAGCGATTCCGGTGCCGCACTCCCTCGATCCTGAATATGCAGATCGCTCCCTGCCGCAATACGAGCACGCCGTCGAACTGGCAGGCGGAGAACCGGTCCGAATTCCTTTGGACCAGGAACCAACAGAAGTGATGAAGCTAATAGAAGGATGCGATGGAGTTCTGCTACCAGGCAGCCCCGCCGACGTTGATCCCGCAAAATACGACGCGCCCCGTCATCCCAAAACCGAAGACGCCGACGCCAAACGCGATACTGTTGACGAATTGCTGTTGCAGGATGCCTACAACATGCGCAAGCCAATCCTCGGCATTTGCTACGGATTGCAAATTCTGAACGTCTATCGCAGCGGAACCTTGCTTCAGCACATCGAATCCGCAGTCAATCACGGAGCCGGACGAAAAGTCCCAATCGCACATACCGTCGAGATCGCTTCGGACTCAAAACTAGCGCGCCTGTTAAATGATCAGAACAAGCCTATTCTTCCCGTAAATTCGAGTCATCACCAATCCGCCGATTTAATCGGAGATGGTTTCCGTGTCACCGCTCGCTGCCCGCAAGATGGAGTTATCGAAGCCCTCGAAGGCACATCCCCAGACCACTTCGTGTTAGCCGTCCAATGGCATCCCGAGCGCTCGGTGGATGAAGATAAAGCTTCCCGCGCTATTTTCCAATCCCTGATCGAAGCCGCCAACGTGCGTGCCAGGACAGCCATCTGAATCGCGTCGAATCTCGAGTAGAGACGCAGCTTGCTGCGTCTAAGCGTTGGCTAGAAACCCTTAAAGTTGTCATTCCGAACCGGCTTCAGCCGGTGAGGAATCTGCTGCCTGCTGGAGCCCGCGAAAATTTCTCGGCCCTTACAACTGCGCCTGCTACAAGTTTTAAAAACCGCTGACGTTCGGATCGGCCACCCACTGCCAAGCCCTCCGCCCATTCTCGCGCACCACACTTCGCGCTTCCCCATACTCCACCAGGCGATTCAATACCGTAGTAACGGACGCCAAAGGATCCTTATGACGCTGAAGCACCGGCGGAGTCTTGCGCTGAATGTGCTCGCATACTTCCCGCGCTCCCAGCGGCACCGCGGCCTCCATCAATACCATTCTGCATACTTTGGTAAATCCTGGCTGGCGCGTGCCACTTCGGCGGTCCAGCAATTCAAGCAGCTCGGCGCTTAGAATTTCGTCGCCGAAGATATTCGCCAGCCCGGCGATGGTCTGCTTAATCGTACCGATGCGTTTCATGATTTCGGACCGCTGGCGCATAAGATTTTTCAATTCCGTATGCGCCGCGATCAATACTTCTTTCACATGAGGATCGCCAAGTTCCATGGGCGGCCGTTGCGTCGCATTGTGCAATACCACTTCCATAAATCTCCTCTGTCGCCTGACGTCATTTAGAGTCGGGACTCTGTTCATACGACAAATCCTACTCAGTTGTTCCCGTACTTTTGCGGGCTAATAGCTGACACTACAGCCTATCCAATCACAGATATAGTTGTTAGACGTTTGCCTTGACAAAAAGTTATGTGGAATGGCCAGATCGTCTGAATGCCCCTTTAGTCCATCGCAAAGCTTCTCTCTGGACACTTTGAATCAAGTACTAAAGTGACTCCCGAATCCCGTTATGGGGCATCGATTCAAGACGTTTTATGTTTCGATTCCCATCAATGCGCCTACAATTGTGGTGTGAGATATTACACAACTAGACCGATGAAGGGCGGCACGCTCTTCCTCTGCACGCTTTGTGAGCATCGTGTGTCCACGCTGGATTTTCACCGCGAGAATGGTAACTGCCGCACTCAGGCAGCGACTTCGATTAACCTCCATGCCCACGCGGTACATCGCCATCAGGTGCCCCCCATAGCTGCGGATGCGTATCAGAGGGTTTGGCGCGCATAAGCGTGTCCGCCGACGCCCGTAGGGACGCCGCAGAGCCTGCCTGAGCGAAGTCGAAGGGCTGTCCAGTTCAGCGAAGCTCGGCAGCCGCAACATTGTTAAACCCTGCCCGTGATATAATTAAGCTCAATTCAAAGATACCTAACTTGATGCAAATACAGCGGGTTACAGCCAGCCCAACGATAATACTGGGTCCAAATACCCGCGGTTGAATTGAGAGAACTTTACACATGGCAGACGATCAAGACCCCCAGCTTCCGCTGACTCCTCCGCCTCCCGGCGATGGCGGTATTCCCGGCGCGGCCAACATTCAACCCGTAAATATCGAAGACGAGATGAAACGCTCGTATCTGGACTATTCGATGTCCGTGATCATCGGACGCGCTCTGCCCGACGTGCGCGACGGATTGAAGCCGGTACATCGCCGCATTCTTTACACGATGCAGCAGATGGGGCTTCTGCCAAATCGTGGCACGCGCAAGTGCGCCCGCATCGTCGGGGAAGTAATGGGCAAATATCATCCGCACGGAAATCTCGCGGTGTATGACGCCTTGGTGCGACTCGCCCAACCTTTCGCCATGCGCTATCCGCTGGTGGATGGACAAGGAAACTTCGGCTCCGTAGATGGGGATCCTCCGGCGGCGGATAGATATACCGAGGCAAAACTCACGCGCGTGGCGAGTTCGTTGCTGGAAGATCTGGACAAGGAGACGGTGGATTTTCGTCCGAATTATGACGGCAATGAGATTGAGCCGGATGTTCTGCCTACGCGCATTCCGAATTTACTTGTTAATGGATCGAACGGAATTGCTGTTGGAATGGCGACCAATATTCCTCCGCATAATTTGACTGAGATTGTGGATGCGACGATTACGCTAGTGAATAATCCGTCCACGCAGTTGCCGGAAATTTTGAAAATTGTAAAAGGTCCCGACTTCCCTACTGCTGGAATCATTCACGGCAAAGCGGGAATCTACGAAGCCTACAAAACCGGACGAGGCCGCTTCATGATGCGCGCCAAGGCCGGCATCGAAACTTTTAACAAAGACCGCGAAGCCATCGTCGTTACTGAAATTCCTTATCAGGTCAATAAATCGCGGTTGATTGAACGCATCGCTGCGCTGGTGAACGACAAAGTTGTGGATGACATTTCTGATATTCGCGATGAAAGCGATCGCGACGGAATGCGCATTGTCGTCGAACTCAAGCGTGGCGCCGAACCTCAGATCGTGCTCAATCAACTTTTCAAACACACCTCGATGCAGGAAGGTTTCAGCATGATCTTCCTCGCCGTGGTGAACAATCAGCCCAAGGAAATGGGCCTGATCCAGGCCATTCAGCATTTCATTGATCATCGAGTGGATGTTGTCCGCCGGCGGACTGCTTTCCTGTTGATGAAGGCAAAAGAACGCGAGCACATACTCGAAGGCTACAAGATTGCCCTCGATCATCTCGACAACGTGATCACAATAATTCGCGCCAGCGGCAACCGCGCCGAGGCTCGCGAAAATTTGGTGATGTACTTTGCCGGGAAGAAGATTGACATCAACGTTACGGGACGCGCTCCGAAACTCGATCCTGAAAAGCCGTTCACGACAATTCAGGCCGACGCCATCCTCGAATTGCAATTGCATCGCCTAACCCGGCTCTCGATTGATGAAATCAGCAAGGAATTGGGAACCGTCCGCGAAAATATCGGCGAATTCGAATCCATTCTCGGATCGGAAAAGAAACTTCGCAATGTCATCATCAAAGAACTCGAAGAAGTCAAAAAACTCTACGGAGACGAGCGCCGCACCGTCATCGAAGATGAAGCCGCCGAAATCAAACTCGAAGACCTGATCGCTGACGAGCAAATGGCCGTCACCGTCAGCCATACCGGCTACATGAAGCGGACTGCGATCAGCACTTATCGCAACCAGCGTCGCGGCGGCCAAGGCCGCATGGGGATGAAGACGCGCGACGAAGATTTCGTCGAACATCTATTCATCGCCTCGACGCACGCTTACATTTTGATTTTCACTAATACAGGCCGTGTTTACTGGCTAAAAGTGTATGAAATTCCCGATGTGGGCGCGGCCGGCAAGGGCAAACATGTCGGCAATCTCGTCGGACTGCAGGCCGGCGAGACCGTCCGCACCATGGTTGCGGTGCGCAATCTTGAAGAATCGAGCCGGTACATTTTCTTCGCCACGCGCAATGGTACCGTCAAGAAAACTGAACTGAAAGACTTCTCCCATGTTCGCTCCATGGGAATTATCGCCATCAGCATTGACCAGAACGACGAGTTAGTTGCAGTCCGCATCACCGACGGGCACCAGATTGTCTTCCTCGCATCGCATGACGGGCAAGCCATTCGCTTCGACGAAAACGATGTCCGCTCCATGGGACGAAATGCCGGCGGCGTTCGCGGCATGAAGCTGGACAAAGGCGACTACATCGTCGGCATGGCCACGACAATCAAACCCGGCGCGCCGAAAGTCCACAAAGAAGGCGAGCCGGAAGAAGTCGCGGTCAAAGGCGACTTGATTCTTTCGGTCACTGAAAATGGCTATGGCAAGCGCACACCCGCGGACGAATATCGTCTGCAAGGGCGCGGCGGATCCGGGGTCATAAACGTTAAAACCACCGAACGCAACGGCAAAGTCGTTGGCATCTCGCAGGTCGCGGAAGAGTCGGAAGTGATGCTGATCAGTCAATACGGCAAGATCATCCGTATCGAATCGAAGCTAATCCGTGAGACTGGACGCTCGGCGCAAGGCGTTCGACTGCTGAACATCGAAGCTGGGGATCGTGTCGCGGCCGCCGTCGTCATTCCGCCGGAAGAAGAGCCGAACGGAAACGGCGGACTGATTCAGTAGTCGGCTGTCAGCTCTCTGCTGTCAGCTTTCAGCAAGAACTGGGACGGAGCTTTCGCTCCGTCCGTCCTCTTTTGTCTCGAGTGGCTCGCCTCGCATTAAATGCCATGCCTCTTCGTAGGCTCCATACTTCGAACTTACCAAGTGCGGCGACAAGACGAGGGCGCGGTTGCAATTCAAAACAACTGCCACTGGAAAAATAAACCACACATTTTTCGGAATGACGTACGCGGCAACGAAATCAATTTCGGAACTGCTGTATGACTTCGTGTGATGACTGCGGAGAGTGCATATGTATGAGTTGTTTCTCTTGCAAGTCGTGGACTTGACCTGCACCCGCAGGAACTTTCCCTCGTGCTCGACGGCGAAATCGTATCGCCGGCTGTCGCCCCATGGCTTGCAAATGTGCAGTCCGTGCTCGGATGCGCGGGCCATGAAGCGCAATTCGGCCCACTCGCCGCGCTCTTTGCAGTCTGCGATATTTGCCCCAGTGATGCTAGCCCTCGTGATTTTCATGAAAACTTCCTTGAGTTTTAGGCAAAGAAAAAGCGGCCCCAGAGGAGCCGCTTCGTCAAAAAATCAATATATTTTAAGCATAGCAGGTTGAAAGGGGTAAATGCGCCACCCAGAGCACACCTATATTTGGATTAGAAGATAACGATTTACGTGATTTATGCCCTTTCGCGGCTATTGACAAGAAATTGGAAAAAGGGCTCAAAAACGCACGGACACAAGAGCCCGTGAGGTGGGTGACGAAATACGGGCGGAGGGACGGCGGGCTGGCATATCTGGCATTGTTAAGGCGGGAAGTCCGAGCGGAGGGAGGGAACGGACTATTTTTACCGTTTCCAGGCTGACGGTTATGACCTGGCCGATTAGCCGGAAAATATATTGAGGATCGTCGGTATAGTTTGGGAACCGTTCGTGATGGACGCGTCTGCGTAGCGGACGCAAACACACATTTCGAGCGCCAGTCGGCAATGCGTCAGGACAACTCGATTCTGAGGGACAAATCGGTTTCAACTGACTCCAGTCGCCGATTGTATTCTTCGATAATAGCTTTGAGTGTTGAAAAAAAATCTTGGCGTTGATTCGTTGACATTTCGATTATGTTCTGGGTAATGAAATCTTCTATAGCAAGTATGGAGACCCTTTTCTGAATACCCGCAAGTTCGGCACGTAACTGGGCCTTTTCCAAATATCTCTGCGGGACCAATAACACTGGATGCACGCCAGTCTCCAGGTTCTGCTTGCACCGCTCCGTAGCCTCTTTTCCATCTGTAGCCGTGACGTGATAGCTCACCTTATCTAATGGAAAGTCGCCAGAGCGCCCGGTTTGGCTGTCTCCAGCGTGGCCGGGATGATTCGGTATTGAGATTTCCGGATGGCGTTGTTGCAGTTTCGCACCTACGAGATGCTGTTCCACGACCCCGCCGGACCTGCCTTTTGCTTTTTCGAGTATTGATGCTACCCATGCCGATGGTGATTGTTGGCGGTCACAGCTCACTCTAATCGGCTGACGACTTAACCACTCGTGCGCTTTTCCAGTAAGAATGGCCAACCCTTTCTGAAGGCTTTCATCTCGGGACTTCGCGTCTAGAGTTGCTAAGCTTCGCCCGTATTCCAGGGCCTCGGCCAAGACCCTCGCGTCTGGGGCGGCTTGTCTGCCTGTTGCTTCTTTGAGAATGCCTGGTGGAATTGCGTAGCGTCGAAACAACTCGCTCAGACCGCTGCGTGCTCCTTTGATTTCCCCTCCGAGGCTAAATAACTTGTCCGGACTTGAAGGACATTCGCTCCTTAGGTGGTCCAAAATAACAATGCCGACCGCAATTGTGTTGCGCGAAACTTTCTTGGCGCGTTCTCTGGACTTCAGCCACCCAGCAACGATAGTCTCAACATCCGTTGTTAATTTTTTAGCAGTCAAGTTATGCGACTCTAGATTCGCCCGGTAGTAGTAGTGTTCCCCTCATCATCTCGGACGCCAGCGGGTTAAGATAGTTTTCGACGATCCATTGGACGACGGGAACGCAGATAGCGTCACCAAAGCCAAACAATGCCTGGTTTCCCGGCACATCGATCTGATATTCGCTATCGTTTACGCCTTGTAACCGAGCACACTCAGTCGGGGTCAGCAGTCTGACTTTGTAAGAACCGCGTCCCGCCTTAAACAGTATCTGGCGACCGCTACCACCTCGTGGGGTCGCAGGCAACCAGCCAATCCGTCAACACGTAGTTCGGCCATTGACCTGTTCTTACGCATGCGCCGGAACGCGGTCCCGTAAGAGTGCCGGTTCTGAGAAATCATCTGCTTCGCGGTTCGAAGGTGGGCTGGGCTAAGTTGGTCTAAGAAATAACGCGCTCGGTGGGGAGGCCACCAGCGAGGATCGTCTTCGTCTAGATACTCGAGGATCGATTCCAGTGGGCCGCTTGAGGGTGAGGTTTGGGGAAGACGGCGGATATTCCATTTCAATTGAGGGTGGCTATTAATGAATTCCGAGAGTGCTTCTGGTCTCAGTTTGGACGCTGCGACAGGGGCAATATAGGCCTGAGCATTCCCATACTTGGCTATAACAAACAATCGTAGTCGACTCTGAGGAGTGAAATCCGCCGCGTTGAGCGCCACAACGTCACAGCAATAACCTAGCTGATTCAGCGCGGTCAGTGCGCTTTCTAGGTCTTTGCCCTTATTAGACGTTAAGAATCCAATCACGTTCTCTAAGAGTACGAGTGGGGGGCGTTTTCCTTCATCCCACGCAATAGTCTTATTAGGGACCAAAAGGTGCCTGAATGCTTACCGTCAAGGCCTGTACGTGCTCCGGCAACCGAAAGGTCATTGCAAGGAAAAGAAGCCGTCATCAAACCGCTCTGAGGTATGTTCTTGGGGACAAGATCATGGATACTTCTCGGATCAAGGCCATCAGTACCGAAGTTAGTGCGGTACATTTCCAGCTTCTTAGGGTCGTTATCATTTGCGAAGATGGTTCGCCAGCCGCTTCGGTGCAGCGCCAAGCGGACTAACCCTATTCCCGCGAAGAATTCAACCGCGGTCCTGTGCGGCAGGGACGAAAATGCGGCTGATTCTGAAATGCCATCCATGCTTCTCAGAGTGATTTCGACGCATTTGTCCACCGATTTTCGGATGTTGCTTTCCCAAAAGCGCAAAACTCGCCAACCTGAATTCAGCAGTGCCCTTGTTACTTTAAAGTCTCGATTAACATTCCGAATCAGTTTTTCCGTCCAATAATCCGCATTGTGCACTCCGAATAATTGTGCTTGTACCGACTCAAATCCGCGAGTTTGATGCTGGTGGCCGTGCCAAAAATCGCCATCGATAAAGATCACGAGGCCCTTACCGGGTATTACAATGTCCGGCTTCCCGGGGAGATTGGTGTCGCAAGCGCGAAAAGAGCGAACCCCGGCGGCCCTTAGCGCTTTCTTGAAAATTCTCTCCGGTTCAGTATTCCGGCTGCCCACGCGTTTCATTACGGCGGAGACCAGCGCAGGTGGACGAACGTCGGACAACATGGTTGGCTGCGCTAGAGAAGTTGTCATTGGGTGATCAAAAAGACTTCCGCCTCTATAGTGTCTTTTGTTCGTGGGATCGTCAAGGTGGAATCAGGTTCCAAAACTTGTGTGTTGCTAAGGAAATCCCCGAACTGCTGCTTCGCGCCACTTTTGATGTGGTCGCTTTTTAATCGAAATCCCGACAAAGCGAGCGAGCACGAAATACTTAGGCGACGCGCTGCTGCGTTTTAAGCATGGTGAAGAATTCGATCACGATTTCTTCGTCCCACAGACCTACGCGAGATTCGCTTCGCATGGTGGCTGCGGCTTGCTCGTGGGAACGCGCGGGCTTATACGGACGTGCAGTTCGCAGCGCATCGTAGACATCCGCTACCTGTAGGACTCGGGAAGCAGCGGAATCTCTTCGCCGTGGAGGCGGTCGGGATAACCGCTTCCGTCAGAGTGTTCGTGATGATTACGAATGATGGGAAGCACGAGCCGCAGAGATTTCAGAGGCCGGCAAATTTTCTCTCCGGTTACGGGATGCTGCTTCATAATTTCCCATTCTCGCGGAGTGAGATCAGTTCCCTTCTTCAGGATTTCGTCTGGAACCGCAATCTTTCCCAGATCGTGCAAGTAGCCGCCGCGCCGCAGGGCAACGATTGAGTCCTGGTCAAGACCGAGATGTCGTCCCAGGTTTGCCGCGTTTTCTGCGAGGCGCTCGCAGTGGCCCTCGGTGTAGGTGTCGCGGCTCTCGACACTCAGAGCGAGGGTGCAAATTACGGACTCGGCCGTCTCCAGTTCGTCGGTGAATTCCTTTAACTTGAGAAGAGACCTAACCCGTGCAAAGAGTTCTTCGGAATAAACGGGCTTGCTTATAAGGTCATCAGCGCCGGCTTCAATGGCACGCAGTTTGTCGTCACGGTCGCCGAGCCCTGTCATTAAAACAAACGGTATCAGCCGCGTGGCCGGGTCCTCCTTGAGTTGGCGGCAGAGTTCGTATCCAGACATACCGGGCATGATTACGTCTGAGAGGATCAGATCGGGAAGACGGCGCCTAATCTCCGCCAACGCTGCTGTCGCGTCGGATACCGTGATTACGTCGTATCCGGCGCCGGAGAGGAGTTGCAACATCACGCTTGCAAGCTCGGGATTATCATCCACGACCAAAACGCGGGCGAAGTGCCGATGCAGGATTAATTCGCCCATACTATCGTAAGACTGGGCAACGCTGGAAAAAGTTGTCCGATGCTTTTTTTGCGGAATCATGGCCAATTCGGAAACCTCTATTGTAAAAGATATTGCGCGTTGGAAAGCCAGACCACAATTCCCAAGTTAGGTACACGGAATCGTTATTGTGTCGTCTGCCCTTGTTTTTTCTCCGAATATGCGCCTAATTTTTGGTCATGCATAAATTCTTAAAAGCACTTCCGCTGATCTTGCTGTCGGGATTGTCATTTGGAGCCAGCAAACCGCATGTCATCGGCTTCGGAAAACCGATCTCCGCCAAATGGTTTGTCGGTCCGGATGAAAGCCAACCCATGGAAATAAAGGTGAGACCTTTATATATAGACACTCGGCTGAAAGAATTTACCGTTGGCGCGCCTCACGATGTGACTGACCATCTTTTTGTAGTGCGAGGCGCCTTTCGCTTGAATGATGCCCTGCCCGACGAGCACATTTCCTCGCCGAGATGGCGATGGCAGCGTGGAGGATGGTTGCTGGTGGATCGGGCCTCAGGGCACGTCTCGCAAATTGTTCTGCCTGAATTTGACACTTACTATTCCGCGTCGAGTTGGTATCGGGATTATGTCGCGTATTGCGGCCCGTCGGAGGATGGGAAAAAACTTTATGCCATCGTGGCCCAGATTGGCCAGCGCAAGCCAATTCTAAAAAAATCGCTTGGGCCGGTCTTGGTGACTGACGCTGGGAGTAATTCGCCGAAAAATGATTTGCCTGATTCGGAATGTCCCGCACCGACATGGCAACGTGAACCGTCGCGGGTTACATTCGCGCCAAAGGGAGAAGCATTCACTTACTCGATCCGAGGCCACGCTGCGGAAGTGCTCACTGTGAGCGACGATGATTCAGGAACTGAGTAGCAATCACGTTGATTTGCGTGAACACAGATTGGCCAATTCAGGCGGGCCGAGGGCAACTCAGGTACGCTTTTATTTTCATTCTTATGTTTTAGGAAACTGAAGAGCATAAACAGGATTATGGCGGTCACAGCGAAAACGCCCCAATTCCAGCGACTGCGCACATCGGGCGAATCCGTGAGATGCCTGGCTAAAGCCGCTCCAAGAGCAAGTCCGATCAATAGCCCTCCAATATGCGCGGAGTTGTCTATGTTGGCTCCAACGGCTCCGAACAGAAGGTTATAACCCGCGAAGGCTACCAAACTTTTCATGGTCCCGCGTGTTGCTTGCTTCGGAATGGGGAGCTTGCCGAGATAGAGCGCAGTGATCAGCGCACCCGCTAACCCAAAGATCGCTCCGGAAGCGCCGGCCCCGACAACTAAAGGATGCCACAAGAGGCTCGCCAAACTTCCTGCAATTCCGCACGCCGTATAAGTGAGCACGTACGTCCAGCGGTCAAAAATTCGTTCGGCCAAAATACCTAGATTCCAAAGACACCACATATTCAGCCCAATGTGGATGATCCCAATATGAAGATAGTTCGAGGTCAGAATCCGCCACGGTTGCGCTCCGAGGGACAAGGGTCCCCAATCCCCACCCCATTTCAGCAATTGCGCAATGGTGGGATTCTCGAGAGGAACGCCGGAGAGAAGCATCATGACGAAAACGGCGGCGTTTAGTCCAACGAGTACGGTGGTTACAGGCGGATATCCACGCGCAACCGCCCGAGGCTGAGGCGCGGGAGTGGCGACTGATCCCGTGGTCGTCATCTGGATAGCGTTCGAGCGGCAATCCTGACAGACGTTGCCCCGGCTGCCAAACAATGATGTTCGGAGTTCACGCCCGCAACTGATGCAATTGGCCATTCAAGAATTCAGAACGCCTAGACTATCATCCGGTGCGGAAATTGGTTGGGAGCGCCGCAGAGAAATAACACGATGGGTCTTCGCAGGACCAAAAAGCAAGTTGCTATTTAACCGTATTCAAAACTGGCATTTTCTCGAGTTTCATCCGCGATTTTACTTTGGCGCTGGTCACCAATACTACGGACGTGATCACAATTGCGCTTCCCGCCAGGATATATTTGTCAACTTTTTCGTGTAACAGCAGCCACCCCAGAAAGACCGCCACAATTGGATTGACATAGGCATACGTCGAAACCTTCGACGTACTGGCGTGATTCAAGAGCCATATGTAAGCGGTGTATCCTATCCACGACCCACAAATAATAAGGTATAGAATTGCGCCGATCCCGGGCGAAGTCCACACCGCACGAGAAAAATCGCGCAAGCTGGCGGCAATCAGCAGGCACACCAGTCCCGCTGCGATTATTTGCCAGGCGGTCGCCGAGAATGGATCTACGGTTTCTGATTTCCATTTTTTGGCCAGCACCGACCCCAATGCCCAGCTAAATGCTCCGCCAAGTAAACTGAGCGATGCCCACAATTGCACACGTCCGAATGAGCTGGTAGCGGTCAAGTCCGGCCACAGCAGGACGATCATCCCAATGATGCCTAAGGCAAGCCCTGCTTTTCCGAGGAATGGCACATCGTGATCGCCCAGCAGCAACCTGTCCAATATTAGGAACCACAATGGGATAATCGCGACGATCAGAGCCGCAAGGCCCGAACCGATGTGAGTTTCCGCATAAGCGAGGGTGAGATTTCCCCCCCACGAGCAGCAATACTCCGAGTATCGCCATGCGTGCCAGCTCCGCCGAGGGATAGATAATTTTGCGTCCTCGAATCCCGCAAAATGCGAGCATGAATCCGCCCGCAACTACAAAGCGAATGCCGCACATTAACGCAGGCGGAATCTGTTTCACCGCGATGTCAATGGCGAGATAAGTTGATCCCCAGAAAAAGTAAACCAATCCGAAGGCAAGAATGACACTCCACCGCGATGTGGGATTGGGAGACATGATTACGAAGGCTGCTAAATAAGATAAGAGTGGAGGAATGTTATTTACGATTCAAACCCTGCGCCAGGGACGGATACGATAAGTCATCTTTCATCTTCATAATGCGTGACTTGACTAAAGGACAGGCAACCGACGAGCCGTCATTCAATTTTCAATTTCGTTCGCGTAATTTCGTGTGAAGTCCGCGCCGTTTGGGTCCACCGAGCGACCGCGATCAATTGACGCTACGGGATGCGGTTGTTATCATGAATTCGCGGGGTGGAGCAGTCTGGTAGCTCGTTGGGCTCATAACCCAAAGGTCGTAGGTTCAAATCCTACCCCCGCAACCAACGACATCATAAAGTTACGGGCAATTGGGCACTTGTAACGACGTCCAAAACTGTCCAATAAGGGGAACTGCCTCACAGTTCCTCTTATTTATTGGATGGAGAGCTCTTCACGTTGCTGGGAGGGTCAGACCCAAAAACGCTGGCTGGAACCTCGACTCTGGTTTAGAGATCGAGCGTGATCCAGGTTGGGGCGTGGTCGCTCGCGTTTTCTTGGCCGCGCGCCCATCGGTCAACACCGCCGTCCACGAGCGGTCCGACAAATTCGGAGACAGCAGAAAGTGATCGAGTCGCATGCCTTTGTCCTTCTGCCAGCGTTCAAATTTGTAATCCCAGAATGTCCAGAGCGGCCCCTCCGGACGCAGCTTCCGCAACGCGTCCGTCCAGCCCTGAGCCAGCAAACGCGCAAAGGCCTCGCGGCTTTTGGGCTGTATCAAAGCATTGCCATCCAACGATCGAGTCGGATAGATGTCCTGCGGTGTCGGCACAACATTGTAGTCACCAGCCAGCACCACTGGCGCGCCGCTCGCCATGAGTTCGGATGCGTGAGCAATGAGGCGCTCAAACCATGCCAGCTTGTAATTGAATTTCGGTCCCGGCTGCGGATTCCCATTGGGCAGGTAGATAGAAGTGATCAGCACTCCCTAACCGCCGCCTCAATGTAGCGAGCTTGCCGATCTTCATTATTATTACTCGCAGAATTTCCCGGCAAGCTCGTACGCGTCACCACGGGAAGCTGATTTCGCGCGAGGATGGCCACGCCATTCCACGACCGCTCCCCTAGCCAGACCGCCTCGTACCCGACCCTCCGAAGTGCATTCACAGGAAGCGCTCCCTGCTCAGCCTTCAGCTCTTGGAGACTAACCACGTCCGGCTCACTTTCGCCAACCAAGCCAGCAGGTTATCGAGCCGCTTATTGATGTTGTTAATGTTGAAACTGGCGACTTTCACCTAGTCCCTTTCCGCGGTTCATCTTCTCTGGTAGCTGGGAGCCTCAGTTAGCGCGGTGACGGCTAGGCTGGGCCAGCTCCAAGTTTGGTTTTGAAACCCGAAACCAAGCGAATCGACTATTGACATAGAATGATACACTGGTAATGTACGTATCTATACTTAACCATAGCCATATCGCAGCATTGAGTCTATACTCGCTGTAGGATATTACTTAACAGTCAACTTCACAATGAGCACAAGCGATCACAATACGCGTTCAATCGAGAGAAAACTCAACGTCATCATCTCCCTACTGCTGAGAATCGCTAACAGCGGGAGTGATCTGACGTTAAAAGAGCAGGTCCGAAACTTGGCCTCATTCGGCCTTTCATCTCCCGAGATCGCGGAGATTGTCGGGAAGAAGGTTGGGTATGTGAGTAAGGAATTGTCGATCCTCAAGAGAGAAGCCACCTAGACCATGGAAAACGACCTTCTTCAGTCGATATCCCGCCGCCTCGGAGTGCTGATCGCGCTCCAAATGAAAGCTCAATCGGAAGACTTTTCCACTACCGAAGGTGTGGAGCTTCTTTCACGTTTCGGAATGCCCAATAACGAAATCGCAGAACTGCTAAACACGTCTTCCAACACTGTGAACGTTATCAAGAACCGAATAAAGAAGCGGAAATAAGCGATGGACGACAAGATCGGCAAAAAGATTGACGAGCTGAAATCTTCTGTTGATCTGCTGGCACTCATCGAGCTCTGCAAGCTCGGTGCGAGCCGCGGCGATGTGCGCGAAGTATTTGGAACCTTAGACAATAATCTTTTTGCGAAAGTTAACACAATCATTAGTAAAAGGAAGCGGGATTCCAAGCAATATGCCGAAAAAGAAAAGTGACAGACTTGAACCGATGGAAGAGATTGGACCTCATATTTTTGGCTACCGTGAACCGGGAGTTAAGGCCAAGGATATTGCCGCCATTCTCGAGGTGGATCCCGCCATAATCAGCCGCCTACTTTCCCCGGCGAAATCAAAAAAGCAGAGACACACCGCAGAATAACAGCCCATGGAACTCCAAGAGCTGGTTGCGAGAGCACGACTTCTATTTGAAGATGCAGGAAAGCGGCATCGTGTCTTCGAGTTGATAAATGGGAAGCGGTCTGCAAAGGAAATCGCACAAAGAGCCGGGAAAAATCTTTCCGGGACTTTGCACGACTTACAAAAAATGCGCGACATGGGGCTGATAGTTCCACGGCAGGACGGTAGTGGATCTGTAATGAAACGCGACAATTCCATTGTGTACGAACGCGCACCCCTGATGAAGCATCTATCGAGTTCTTACTTCAAGTCGCCGGAGACTCGTCAAAAAGAAGCCCCAGGCAGGGTCGAAACGACTAAAAACGCGTGGCCTCTCCGCTGTTTCCACACCTTCGATCGAAGAAACACTCGACATTTGCAACGCTGGTGAGGATCAACTCTATGAGTTTAAAGCTGCGGCGTGGGCAGATAAACTCGCGAAGGAGATCTGCGCGTTCGCTAATACAAAGATGGGGGGAATCATCTTTTACGGTGTGGAAGATGATGGGTCAATCGCGGGTCGGATATGACGAAGCAACGCTTTGATCAGATGCTTCAAAACAGCGTCAAGCATAACGTGACGGCCACGCCAGTCATTAGGTTAGTCGCTCAGGATGTTCTTGGCTATAAGATCATTTCGATCGCGTGCCACCCTGGAATAGGCGTGAGGTTCATCACTTCCAAGATGGAGTCTACATCCGTCGCGGAACCAACGTTTTAAGACAAAGGCGGATGAGACACGAAAACTGCACGATGGGGCGTACGTCATCTGACCTGTTGCACGGGGGAGCGTGGATGAAAGCCAAGTCAGTCGTCAAACTCCGATAATGAACTAGTAGGTCTCTTGAAGAAGCTTTTGGCGCTGCAACTGTTTCAACTGGGTGTGCCGCAGATAACCATTAAGGATGGTGTGGGTCTCAGCATCAATGTTGTGAATGACCTATTGAAAGGCATCAAGAAAAAATGGCTAACAAACCGAACCCTAGCAAGATCGCCGATACGACGAACGCATCGTGGATCTGATCGAGAGATTAGGCGCAATTGCCCTTTATCTTCAAACCGACA
Source organism: uncultured Acidobacteriaceae bacterium (assembly GCA_963720075.1). GTDB lineage: Bacteria > Acidobacteriota > Terriglobia > Terriglobales > Acidobacteriaceae > PALSA-188. The sequence continues at coordinate 1,354,674 of CAVREG010000019.1, forward strand.
TGGACCATCACTCGATCGCCCGACGTCTCGGGATGGGGACGCAACGCGTGACCGCAATCTTGAAGGGGCTGAAGAAGGGCAAGCATCAAGGCTAAGAAAGGAAGCACGACCTAGTCTCGGGCAAGAATAGTGATGGCAATCCAACACACGACCGAATTTGCTGCAACTTCGCCGGAGGTAATGAGAACGATCGTCGAGGAGCTACGGCGCTCTCCCCGCAATACTCCGTGTTCGAAGCGATCTATAGCGGAGGTAACAAACCCAAGGATGCAACGGTTCTGGCTGCCAAAACAGGGCTCTCTGAAATCGCGGTATTGCAGATGGCAACCCCGATGGCAAACAAGCAGTTTCTAGAACAAGTCAAGGAAAATGGCCGTGTTGCATTCAAGAAATACGCGCATATAAACGCAGTGAAACAGAGCATTCTGCGTGGAGCCCTGAGACCCGTCCAGCACCCGAAGAAACGTGCGGCGGACATTCCTAAAGACAAACCGGGCAAGCGTCATCCAAGAGTCCAACATCAAAGCGCATGGTCAACCAAGGCGCGCCAGCGCAAGGAGAATTTCGAGTACGACGTTTTCGTCTCCCACGCCTCGGAAGACAAGGCTTACGTAAGGCGACTGAACGCGGCATTAAAGAAGGCCAAGATCAAGGTCTGGTACGACGAAGATGCAATTGCCTGGGGCGACGATCTCAGACAGTCCATCGATAAAGGACTCGCGAATTCGCACTACGGAATTGTGGTCTTTTCAAAAGCCTTTCTCAAAAGGAAACACTGGACTGAGCATGAGCTCAACGGTTTGTTTGCAAGAGAGAGGAAGCGCCGAAAGGTCATCCTCCCAATTTGGCACAACATTACGGACCGGGAGCTACTCCGTTACAGTCCAGCCTTCGCGAACCGAATCGCCATGATCTCAAAAAAAGATTCCATCAACGATATCGTAGACGCGCTAGAGAGGCTCATGAAGTCTTAGGGGGTGGGCGGGCTGGCGCACCTTTGTCCGGCGGGCTTTTGACTTCCTCAACACCGTGATTAAATCGGCTGCCCTACTCGTCGCGGTTTTCGACTGACGCCAACGTCACTTTTCCGTACTTGAAGTTCCGCCTTCTGAGGTTCGTCGACCAAAACCGGCTCTCCGCTCGCGCTGTGATCCATGAACATGGTGCCGGCTGCATCTATGCCCACCCGTCGAACACCGCGACGGGTGGGGCAGCCGTCTTCAGAATTGTGTTGAGAAAGTCAAAACCTCAACGGTGGCCCAACCCCCAGGCATCCCTTTAAAACGGCTGAAGCAAGCCGAGTTCCCCGCGGCGGTGCTTCAAAATGCCGACCACCCGGACGTTACGGACCAGTCAATACAAGCGCGTTTATCCAGGACTAATCTCTCTGCGGCGAGGTTGGTTGGGCAACCAACCGCCGGTCACGGCGCCGTCGCCGTCCGGCTGCGCGGCCGTGGCGGCAAGTCGGAGTGCTCGATGACAGAATCCAGCCGCCGAATCTCTCGATATCGGAAACAGTCGACGAGGTGATCGTTCACCATGCCGACCGCCTGCATGTGCGCATAAACAATGGTCGAACCAACGAAGCTGAATCCGCGCTGTTTGAGATCCTTGCTAAACGCGTCTGATTCATTTGAGGTAGCCGGAATCATGCGCATTGCCTTCCAGCGGTTGAGTTTGGGTCGTCCATCAACGAAGCGCCAGCAATAGGCGTCAAAACTCCCGAACTCTTCCTGAATGGTGAGAAGCGCCCGCGCGTTGCGTACCGCAGCTGCGATTTTCATCCGGTTCCGAATGATCGCCGGATTCAATGTGAGCTTCTGAATTCGGTTCGCGGTATATCGCGCCACTTTCTCAGGATCGAATTCGCTGAAAGCACGGCGATACCCTTCCCGCTTCTTGAGCACGATCGACCAACTGAGCCCGGCCTGCGCAGCTTCGAGCACAAGGAACTCAAAGTGTTTTCGGTCATTGTGGACTGGCACGCCCCATTCGCGATCGTGATACTGGAGCATAAGCGGATTGTCCGTGCTGACCCAGGTACATCGTTTCGTAGTCATAAGGTGTAGACCCCGGTGGCATCAGCCTTAGCCTATCCTGATTCGAGGATTGGATTCGAGCTAGTAGTTCACGTTCGCAAAAAGTCAAACGGCACGTCCGCAGCCCGCTCCGGACAGAACCGGCGGCGGCAGCGTTTTCTCCCTTGCTTACCTCCATTGAGAAAAATGCCCGAACACCACAAAAACTGCGAGCGCAAAGAGAATAGCCGGCGCAGCCAGCGACTCCCGGCGACGCACGTGGTAGCCAATTGCCAACAGCATGACCGTTGCAAGCCCAACGGCTGCCCATACGCTGAGCCACGGAGCGACACCCACCGCCATGGGTAGAACGACTCCGATGGCACCAGCGAGTTCAGCAACTCCGATGAATGAAATGAGCCCTCGCGTCAGGCCGCTCGGCCCATTTTTCTCCGACGTTGCTTTGTACTTCTCGTAGGCAAACAGCTTCATCCCACCGGCGGCCACGAAGGCAAACGCCAGGAGGCCTTGAACGATCCATAGAGCCGCATTCATAATGATTCCTTTCTTTATCTCCAGATTTCGGGCGAATAAGATTTCGGGGAAGAGTAGTGCCCTGGGAGTCAATCAGTGGGTAGGGGGAAAATTGGAAATCCTGACGCATGCGGCCTGAGTCCCCACCTTTACAAAGGACGTAAAGGTTGGCCAGCCGCCCCGCTCGCGTTTTTCTTTGAGGACTGCGTGCGGGACTCTGCCGATGGCGACCCGCGCTCTCCCGGTATTCCCTAAAGATGCTACCGTCCCCGGTCGCGGTGATGCTCTTCCTCTATTCTGCGGCCTTCACGGGGCGCGGCGCGCTCGCGTGGTGAGCGAGAGTGCAGTTCATGCCGTTCCGGAGCGCGTTCCCCTGGTGCGAATCGCCTGACTTCGGGATATGGGTGAACGTACCCCCCGCGATTGATCCATGTCCGCCGCCAAGGGGCGTTGTTGATAAATACGCCGTGACCGCCCCAATCGAATCTGTTGTAGCCCCATCCCCAAGGCCGGAAGAAGCCTCCGAGTGTAACTCCAAAGCCAAACCGAATCGCGCCGCCCACAAAGAATCCCGCTCTCGGGGCAAAGAAAACGATTCCAGGATCATAGGCCGGCACCACAATAAAGGCCGAATTGACAGGTGCAATCGTAATATAAGGTCCGCCACCGACGACTATTTGGTCATTGCTTCGCAGGTATCCGTAATCGCGGGCTTTCCGGCGCTCTCGTTGGACGGCGTCCATCACATCCTGTTGCTGCGCCAGAAAAGCATTCCCAAGATCGGTGGTCCAGTTCATATCGGAAGCCATCATGCCCAGCACGGATGGAAATGGCAGCAGCGCCTGTACGCTGGGATCCCAAGGAAGTTGATCCTCGCGAATCGCGTCGGCCAGAGCTTGCCCGGTGAGGTAATGGTGCTGATCCGACCAGCGTGCCGCATCTGGAATCTGGTCAGGAAAAGTAGCCCCCGCAAGAACCTGCGCCAGCAAAGGGTCCGGATAAAGAGCAATGCGCGCTACCAATTGATCGAGCTGATCGGGCGGGAACGACGGAGGGGCTTGAGCAAATGCGGAAAGAGCTATCAGGACTGCGACGATGAGCGATAGCGTTCTTGTCTTCATTGGATTCTCCTAGAGTGAGATTCCCAACCGTTCGATTTGTTCGTTGAATTCCAAACGTAAAATAGGCTAGCATCAGCCAGCTTTGCATGTCTATCGGGCCTCCCCTGTATGGCAGTGCTCACATAACGCCGGGGCGGGATATAACGACGAATCGCCGCTACCCTATATGCTATGAAACTTTGCGGTTTCCGCCGTGTTTATGATTCCCATGTTGATATCTCTGCGGAAGGAATTGAGTATGCGAATTCACACGCGAATCTTTGTTGTCATTTTGCTGCTGGCGGGAATCGCATTACTGGCTGGCTGTCCCGCTCGCGAGACCATAGCACGAATTAATCAAACGCCTGGACGTTTTCAGGGTAGAGAAATCAGTATCGCGGGGCGCGTTGTAAGTTCATTCGGAGCCATGGGCGCCGGAGTATTCCAAATAGACGACGGCACGGGCCGTATGTGGGTATTCAGCGAAAACTTTGGCCTGCCGGGACGCGACGCGAAATTAGCAGTCCGTGGGAGATTGCAAGACGGATTTAGCTTCGGAGGGAAACACTATGCGATGATCCTGCGAGAGACGCGGCGTCCCCATTATTAAGCCCTCTATTAGTCCTCTTTTGCTGTTGTGTTTATCTTTTTGAGCGAAACCAAGCCAAGGGCGGCGGACAGGGGTGTCCGCCCCACATGCATAGGGAACTAGTTGTTGCGGGGCGTGAAGGGAACTTGATCGGAAATCTGCTGCGCTTCGGATTCGCGAACTTCGAGGCGCATCTGGCGCAGACTGGTAGCTTCTGCGGGATTCATGCCGGCCTTCAGGTCAGTCTTTTCCAGAAAATATCGCCAGCCGGCGTGACGGTCTTCGGAGGCCTGCGAGCGCTCAAACTGGCCGAGCGTGCTTTCGGCGTTGACGCGTCCTTTAATGACAGCCATGACGCCGCCGGATTCATATGTGCGAACGTTGTGGCGAATGACCGCAAACGAGGCCTTCGAATCATCCTGCATGTGGAGAGCTCCAGTCGAAGCGCGTTTCGTGCGGGGGAGAGATTGTGTTTATGTTTATGTGGCTTGGGCACTCTTGCCAGCGTGCTTCTAATTGAAACCCGAGAACAGCGTCCGTGCCACACGTAGAAGCGTGCTCGTATTTTTAAGCTACGAGCACGCATGTTAATTGAGATGTTTCCGCTTTACAGCGGGCGAACGTTCTCAGCTTGCCAGCCCTTTGGTCCCTTGGTGACCTCGAACTCCACACTCTGGCCTTCTTGCAGACTGCGGAAGCCGCCTGCCTGAATAGCCGAAAAGTGCACAAATACATCTTCGCCACTCTGACGGCTGATGAAGCCGTACCCTTTGGCGTCGTTAAACCACTTTACTGTTCCTTGTTCTGCCATTTGTTGCTTGTATCCTTTGTTGATGATTTTACGCTGATGGTTCGGAGGTACTAAGGGCAGTGCTAGCTGGTTTGCAAGAAGCTGCTCGACAACCGATAGATCAAACGCATCCATAGTGTAGCAGATTTGGGGCGTTCAGCGTTAGGGAAAAAGATGCAACCGCAGTTGCGACGCATTCTCTGCTTATCCCGGATAGTGGCCCTTTGGGTAACACCGGCATTACGCCAAACCCTCGCACTTGGACGGCATCCTAATCGGCGGGGGCGCCTTTGTCGAATTCCGATCTAACCTCGATCCTCTTCGTTCTGTTGCTTCTGGTGGGCATGGCGCAGTTGCTTGGTTACTTATTCGTGAAGCTGCGGCAGCCGAAGGTCGTCGGCGAAATCATGGCCGGCGTAGTGTTGGGACCGGCTTTGATCGGCCGGTTGCCGTTTGCTTCAGCTTTTGGGGAAGCGGTCAAGCACAACGCGACAGTTTTGAATTTCGTTTACTGGCTTGGCCTGTTGCTGCTGATGTTTTTATCCGGAGCGGAAACCCGCGAGCTGTTCACTAGAGAAGAGCGCCGGGAAGTGGGTTGGCTCGCCATCGTCGGCACGGGGATCCCGTTCATTGTTGCGCTTGCACTGGGCTCGTGGCTGGTTCGGCCAGCGTTGGCGGGTCCCAATGGAAATCACATCTCTCTCGTTATCATTCTGGCAGTTGGGGTAGCGGTGACTTCGGTCCCGGTTGTCTCGAAGATTTTTGCGGACTTGAAAATTTTGCATACCCGCTTCGCACGGCTCGTGCTCGGCGTCGCCGTGCTGGAGGACATTGTGCTCTGGCTGGCGTTGGCTGTGGCGACCGCCCTCGCGGGCAACACAGTGCTCAACCCGCGCGGAATTTTGTACCACCTGCTCACGACGGTCGGGTTTTTCGCGCTGGGCCTGACGATCCTGCCCCGGGTCGTAAAACGAATTAACAAATCGCGTTTCAACGTTTTCGCAAAACACTCTCCCGTGGGCTACGCGCTCGCCGTTTTGTTCGGATATTGCGTCGTTGCCGGGGCACTCGATGTCAGCGTGGTATTTGCGGCGTTTCTGGCCGGGTTCGCCGTCGTACATAAGAAACGCAGACTTTTTTCGGAGGCTCTCGATTCGATAGGAAAAGTGTCCTTCGCATTTTTTATCCCGGTGTACTTCGCGATTGTGGGCCTGACGCTCGACCTGGTTCGCGGCTTCTCTTTCTGGATGGTAGCCATTTTCATCGCCGGAAGTTGTATCGCCAAGATTCTTTCCGTATCCCTGGCGGGACGTTTCGCCGGTTTCCGCGGATTGGACCTGATCAATCTCGCTATCACGACCAACGCACGCGGCGGTCCGGGTATCGTGTTAGCCAGCGTTGCGTTCGACGCTGGAATCATCAGTCCAAAGTTCTATACAACACTTGTCCTGGCCGCCGTGCTCACGTCGCAGGTAGCGGGCGCCTGGTTGGATTATGTTTTGCGCCGAGGTTGGCCGCTGCTGGAACCAGCGTCGGGAAAGGATTTAGCCATCGTTGCGTCCGAAGATAGCCCCTCCCCGGCCTGAGGATAAAGATTACTGACTCCTAGTCGTACTTTTCGTACAAAATGGATTTGCGATCCCACCCAATGCCCTTCAACAGGTCGCGGTTTGCCTTGACCATCTTATCCAATCCGCAAATGTAGGCGTGCATATCGGATCTACCCTTCGCAATGGCGGGAACATGATCCTGAACGTATCCGCGAAGTCCCTGCCATTCTGGCGCGCCGCGACTTAGCGTCGGAAGATAGTTGAAGTTTTCGTGATCTTGCGCCAGTCGCAAAAATTCATCGTGATAGTAAATGTCTTTCTCAGTGCGATTCCCGAAGATCAGCCAGATATGTTTTCCCTGATGCCGCGACTCATCGGCCAAAAGCCAGTGCAGCATGGAGCGAAACGGGGCGATCCCGGTCCCAGTCGCAATAAGAACGGTATCCCGCATCGGCGGCCGCAAAATAAAATCTCCGAACGGACCCTGGCATTGCAGTTCCTCGCCTTCCTGCATATCGCAAAGAAAGTTCGACATAAAACCGTCCTGCACCCGGTTCAGGCAAAGCGCGAACCGATTGTCTTCAGTTGGAGCAGAAGCGATCGAATATGCGCGCGTGATTTCTTCCCCGTCAGCCTTTGTGTATTTGAACGACATCCATTGCCCGGCGACGAACCCGAAGCGCGGTGCACCTTTCATCTCAAATTCAAGATGCTTGGTGTATTCGGATAAACCACGAGACTGGTTCAATCGCGTCGTGTAGGTTGGGAATGGAGTCATTCGATTTATGTTAGATGAAAGGCCCTGCTTCATGGACGCGGCGGTTTCTGGAAAACCTTGGCCCAGGACTTGGACGCGCTGCCGGAGGCGACCGAGGATATTGTTTCCGCTAATTGCATCTATAATCGGTTTACTTATTTCAGGAGGGTAGATATGTCCGACGCAATTCCCGACAAGTATCGCGATCTTTTCAGCAAGCGCGCATTTGCCAGCCTAGCTACTTTAATGCCGGATGGGCGTCCGCAGGTCACACCAGTATGGTGCGACATTGATGGCGACTTCGTGATTTTCAATTCCGCGAAGGGCCGCCAGAAAGACCGCAATGTTCGCCGTGACCCTCGCGTATCTTTGGCGATAATTGATCCTGATAATCCGTATCGCTATCTGGAAATCCGCGGCCGGGTGGTTGAAATCACCGAGGAAGGCTCAGACGCCCTGATAGACAAGCTGGCAAAAAAGTATCTTGGAGTGGATAAGTATCCATATGGCCAAGCAGGCGAAGTCCGGGTGACGTATAAGATTCAGCCCGAGCACACTAACATGATGGGTTAGGGGGAAGTGTGGGCCGCTGCGCCTAGCTAGCTGGAAAATCACCGCTCAATATTGTGACTGACCGGCGCTTTCCGTGTTCGGCGTCGAGTCCGAGGCAGGACAGGACAGATGCGGAAGTTCTCTCTCCGTGACCTGCCTTAATTAATGTCAAATTGCTCTTGATGAAGAGCTGGATCGCTCTTCACGATTACCGTTTTCTTGATCAACTCTTCCATTTCTGAAAGTGCCTTACCATTGTTGGCCTTTAGGGCTTTGGCAACTTCGGGGTTCACGCGCAACATAGCATCGGCATGGTCGAGGTGCTTGGCCATTTTTCGCATTTCGATATAAATGTCATTGCAAACGGTCGGGATGGATTTCACGAATCCAGTGGATTCGCAATATGGGCAAGGCGATCCGATCGTGCGTTCCAGCGACTGCTTTACGCGCTTGCGGGTAATAGCGACAAGTCCAAAATCATTGAACTGAAGAACTTTCGATGGAGCGCGGTCGCTTCGCAGCGCTTCTTCGAGGGCTTGCATGACTTTTTGGCGGTTGCGGCGCTCGTCCATGTCAATGAAGTCAATAATTATGATTCCGCCTAAATCCCGCAGGCGGATTTGGCGCACGATTTCCTTGATGGCATCCACATTGGTTTTTACGATCGTGTCTTCCAGACGCTGAGTCTTGCCGACATATTTGCCGGTGTTCACATCAATTGCGACCAGGGCTTCGGTCTGGTTGATGACGATGTATCCGCCGCTCTTCAGCCAGACTTTTGACTTCAGGGCTTTGTTGATCTCTTCGGACAAACCAAATTGTTCGTAGAGTGGAACCTCTTTTGTATAGAGCTTCACGCGGCGAACCAGGCCGGGCTGGAAGCGGTTGGCGAAGCGAAGAATGCGTTCGTACTCCTGTTCCGTGTCCACCCAAATGGCGGAGAAGTCGGAGCTGACTTGGTCGCGCAGCACGCGCTCGACGACATTGAGATCGTGGTAAATCAGCGTGGGCGATTTGCCATTTTCGGCGCGAGTCTTAATTTCAGACCAAAGACCTTTGAGGAATCGGATGTCGGCGCGCAAATCTTCTTCGGGCGCTCCTTGCGCCGCCGTACGGACGATGAAGCCCCCATGCCCGTTTTCGCGCTCGCTCAGAATGATTCGCTTCAGGCGCTGGCGCTCCTCCTCGGACGAAATTTTGCGCGAAACCCCGGTGTGGTTCACAGTGGGCATGTAAACCAGAAACCGGCCTGGCAACGCGATATGACTGGTGATGCGTGCGCCTTTCTTGCCTATGGGCTCCTTGGCGATCTGCACCAGGATTTCCTGGCCTTCTTTCAGGAGGTCGCTGATCAAGGGGACATTCTGGTTCTCGCGCTTGCGGAAATTTCTTCCGCCGCTGCGACGGCCGCGCTGGTTGCCGCGGTCATGGCTCCGCTCATAAGAAGGACGCGGGGCGCGTTGCGTATAGGGCGCGGTTACCGCCGGCGCTCTGACCTCGGCTTGGGCGTCCACACTTCCGTCTCCGCGTGCCTCGGCGTCGAGGATGGCTTCGGCCTCGGCCTGAGCCTCTTCGATCTCGGCGTCCTCGGCTTCCTTCTCTTCATGCTCCGCTTCAGAAGCAGCTTCGGCTTCGGGAATTTCTGTTTCGACTGCTTCAGAAGCTGAAAAGAATGTCTGCTCGGTCGCTGGGTCGGCCGCGGCGGCGATCTGTTGTGTTTCCGGCGAACGATAAGCTCCGGCCTCGCTGGTTTCCTCTTCCATTTCTTCGAAAGCGGCATCTTCTTCGAGTTCTTCAACGTAGTCGGCGAGGTCGGCTTCTTCCTCTTCGATCTCTTCTTCTTCCAGTGTTCCTGCGGGGCTGGCGGACACTGCCTGTTCGCGGCTTGCATCCGTCGCTTCCCCGAATACCGACGCAACGTTCAATTCGTGGCGCCGCTTTTGCTCACGATCCCATTCGGAGGAGGCGATATCGAGAGTGGCCTCCGCAGGTTGAGTTGAGGACGGCTCAAGCGGAATCTCCGCGGTTGATTTATTTTCGGAAGCGGCCTCAGGGACTATAGGTCTCGCCTCAGAAAATAGAGGCTCGTCCTCCGGGAACGTTTTCTCAATCGCGGGAAGTGTTTGTTCAGCTTCTGAACTGGCCGGATACGGTTGCTTCGACTGCTGCTGTGAAGGAGGCAGAGATTGCGCGAGTCCGCGATATTTCGAAATGGACTCGCCAGGAAGCAGGATAGGTTGATATCCGGGCGGAGGGCCGTAGTCCGAACGTTGCGGGCGCTGGATTCTTTCCGGGGTTCGTTCTGAGCTTCTTTCGGGGCTTCTTTCGGAGTGGGGTGCCTCAACCGGATCGGATGCAGGACGCTCGGCGGCGGAGGCTTCGGACCCCGGTCTGGCAAACTTGGAATCGGGCATGCGTTCGCCGCGACGTCCACGTCGGCGGCGGCGGCCACGGAATCCGCCACGGCTATCCTTTTCTCCTTGATCGGTTCTATCTTGCCTGTCCTGGCCACTGGCGTTTTCGCCCGAGGGAACGGTCGAATCGGACAAGCGCGAAGAATCGTCGGCCAGCTTTTCCGAAGCATTGAAATCAGCGATGGCAGGCCGGGTCTCCGCGGAATAGTGCGATTCGCGCTGATGATCGGAATCGGCTGGCTCCTGAAAGGCTCGATTGGTCGGAATCTCGTCCACTTCTTCGGCCTCGGCCAATTCCATGAAGTCCGAGACGTAGAGGAAAGCATCGCGCTCCAGACCGATCTCCACGAATGCAGATTGCATTCCGGGAAGGACCCGGGTGACACGGCCTTTATAGATGGACCCAGCTAAGGTGTATTCGTTTTCGCGTTCGAGGTAAATTTCGGCGAGAAGATCATCTTCGACCACCCCCACTTTGGTTTCGTGAGGAGTGGAAGAGACAAATAATTCTTTTGACATGTAAAACTCCGGGCTGCGCCGTTAAGCGGTCGCAGTGATCACCGGGAGAGACGCAGGAGAATTGGGAGGATTGAGTGCCGCGATGGTAGGTCCGCGCGTGACGCGGCATCGACTGCGGAGATTTCTCCGCGATCTGAGCCGCTGCGCAAGCCTGAGAATCTTTTGCACTTATAGCGTTGCGCTTGGACCGGGGTTGTGACCTGCTCTCTGTAAATTATGAAAATCGGAATCTTTATAATTTAAAGGGGGCCGTTTACCCGCCCGGCAGCGCCTTAGCTTCAATCCTGCCCGGCTTCTAACTGCGGTTCTGGCCGGGTGAGTGTCCTCTCATTAACGCGAGGACGGGCGTCTATTTTTAAAACTCTGTGGTCCTGGTGAAACAAATATTTTCGCGCCTGGCTAGCGCGGCAAACATCCTTGCCCTTCTTCGTCCTGTGTCAGTTCACAAAGCGGCGCATTCTGACATTCATGACCATGCCCAGCGCCAAAAACATAAACAGGACAGAAGACCCGCCATAACTCATTAATGGCAAGGGTATTCCTGTGACCGGCATAAAACCGACCACCATACCGACATTGACCAGGATATGGAAGCTAAGCACAGCCACCACACCCATTACCACAAACGTGCCAGCGCGGTCGGGCGCTGTTTGCGCGTTCTGGGTCAAACGCATCAGTACCACAAAGTATAGCAGCAGAACGGTTAAAGCACCTATGAACCCGTGTTCCTCAGCGAACGCAGCAAATATAAAGTCCGTTTGCGGAACTGGCAAGTAATCTAGATGAGTCTGGGAGCCATTGCTACTTCCCCAAATCCCGCCTGAACCCACAGCAATGAGAGATTGAATGACCTGGTAGCCGGATCCTTGCTTATCCGCATCCGGCTGCATAAAACTTGTAAGCCGATCCCTTTGAAAAGGCTTAAGCACATGCCAGGCGATTGGCATCAGGGAGCCAGCGACCAGCAAGACAACCACTGCCTGCTTCCAACGAGCCCCTCCTAGAAAGAGGCCCATAATCGCGATAGGCGTGTAGGTGAGGGCAGTGCCCAGATCGGGCTGCCTCAGGACCATAAGCATGGGAATAGCTACAATTGCCCCTGCCTTCATGAAATCCATCCATGAGAGGTCGCGTTCCTGGAGTTCGGCGAAGTACTTTGCCACGGCAAGAATGAGGATGAGCTTAACCCACTCGGATGGCTGAAAGTGTTGGCCCCCAGGCAGTTTGACCCAGCGGCGCGCACCCAGATACTTCTGTCCGAAGGCGAGGACTGCCAACAGCGAGGCCACTGCGGCGATATACATCCAGTGCACGCGGTCCAGAAGTAAATGATAGTTGAGAAGACTCATCAGGAACATGCCGCCGACCCCGCCGATGATCCAGTAAACTTGTTTGATGTGCGCGCCTGCAAATTTCGTATGCATGGTGGCGCTGCGTATTTCGAGGACCCCGAGGCCGCAGATGATAAGCACGAAGACTAGCAGCACCCAGTCGAAATCGCGAAATGAGATGTAGCGGGACATGGGTTAGATCAGCCCTTGGTCATTGGTCGTTCGCATTCGCTTGTCAGCATCGTCCGCACTGAGGGTGCCCCATCCTTGCGCGGTTTTCGCAAGGGTGGACGCGATGCTGCGGGCAGTGCCTCGTTGTTTATAAAACTAACTCGGATAACAGAAACTGGACCTCGTCGCCGTTTGCCTCCCACCCTTCGCAAAGTGCGCGAAGGATGGGGCACCCGCATTTGTCCGCTGCATGCTTAATTCACGCCTGGCGCGGCCATCGCCAACGGAGCTTTTTGCTTCGTAATGTCGATCATGAAATGCCCGCCTTGCAGCTTGTCCGCATTCTGGCCTTCACTTGTGGCAGGCACCGTCCATAAAGCTCCGACATCCACCTTTGAATTTGCATTTGCAACCTTGGTGGGCTGGCGGCGTTGCTTGTCCACGTAAGCCTTAATTACTTGAGTTGCCAGCCGGGCTGCCAATTTGCCATGCTCGCCGCCTTGGAACAGCACGCAGACAATGACATCCGGATTGCGCCGGGGCGTGAATCCCACGAACCAACCGTTTTGATCCAGAGCCTCGTTGTTCTCATGCTTCGCGCGTGTGGCGAGCGACACGATTTGCGCGGACCCGGTCTTCCCGGCGATATCAATTCCAGGGATGTGTGCCGACGGAGCCGTACCCTCTGGCAGCAGCACTCGGCCCATTGCGTCGGTGATCAGGTTCCAACCCCCAGAATCTATCGGGATGCTTTTTACTTCTGTGTAGTGCGTAACCTGAAGATAGTCGGGCGGTAGATCAGTGGGATTGGCGACGTGTGGGACGACCATGCGGCCGTCGGTGGAAATTGCGGCGACGGCGCGTATGAGCTGAACAGGTGTTGTCGCGACCGCGCCCTGGCCGATTCCAACTGAAATAGTTTCGCCGGCAAACCACTTCTGTTTAAAGTTGCGTATTTTCCACTCTTCCGATGGCATTACACCGCTCACCTCATCGGGAAGGTCAATGCCAGTTTTTTGGCCTAACCCCAGAGCCGTCGCGTATTTGGCGATGCGTTCGATCCCGAGTTTTTCCGCGAGCGTGTAGAAGAAAACGTCACACGATTGGTAGATTGCTCGTGTGAGATCAACGTCGCCGTGACCGCTTTTCACCCAGCAGCCGAAGCGGCGGCCATAAAAGAACGCACCGCCGGTGCAATGAACATTCAGGGTTTGGGCAATTCCCTCCTGCCAACCCGCAACTGCCATAATGATCTTGAACGTAGAGCCGGGCGCGAGCTGTGCCTGAATGGCTTTATTCAGCAGGGGTTTATCTGGATCGTTAACCAGCTTATTCCAGTCATCGCGCCTGATTCGAACCGCAAAATCATTGGGGTCGAATGTGGGACGGCTCACCATGGCCAGGATTTCACCATTGTGTGGGTTCATGGCGACGATGGCACCGTTCTTGTCGCCCATCGCTTCCTCGGCGGCAATCTGCAAATCAATGTCCACCGTAAGCTTGAGCGGCTTGCCGGCCACGGCGGGTATCTCAGCCAATTGGCTCATCTCTTTGCCATGACTGTTCACCACTACTTGGCGCGAGCCATTCTTGCCCATCAAAATTTGGTTGTATTCAAGCTCCACGCCTGACTTTCCGACCACGTCGCCGGGATTGTAGAACTCCCATTGAGGTTGGTTGAGCATATCCTCGCTGACTTCGCCGACATAGCCGAGCAGATGGGCCATGAATCCATTTCGCGGGTACAACCGACGATGAGCCATGATCGTATCGAGCTCGGGCAATTCGTTCTTATGTGCTTCGATGAAGGCCAGTTCGTCGGGAGTGATGTCATCTTTCAAATAGATGGGTTGATATTGCGGCACGCCTGCGAAATGTTTGATCCGCTCGCGGACATCTTTGGGATCCATATGGAGGCCTTGCGCGATGAGGTCGGCATCGGCATTCAGATCGCGCGACGAGTCCCGCATCAGCAAAGCTGTAAATGAAGGATAGTTGTCAACGATGGTGCGGCCTTCGCGATCGAGTATGCGGCCGCGAGGCGCGAGAATCGGCACGTTGCGTACGCGATTCTTTTCCGCGAGAGATGAATAGGAATCGCTTTGCATGACCTGGAGATGCCAGAGCCGATACGCCAGCAGCAGGAAAATGGCGAGCAGAATGTATTGCACGGCGGTAAGGCGGAAAGGCGAAACTTTTTCGTCGTGGCCGAACATTTGATCGCAGCGGGCTTTCTGCGTCGTCGTTAAAAGCGACGGAAGCGCACTGAGTTATCCTTTCGGGAAGTTACTCTATTGTAACGCGGCGGGTTGGCGGATGCATGACTGTGAGTGATCCGCGAAGGCACGAAAGTACCAGCTTTTGTGGGGACTGCGTCCTGGGAGCAGGCTCTTCGACTTGCAGGAGCTACGGTGATGGTCAACCCAGGGCATGGCGGGGGTAGGGGTTCCCTCGGCTACGCTCGGGACAGGCTCTTCGACTTGGTTCTTCTTCGCTTGCGAAGAAGAACAGGCGCTCAGGAAGACAAATGTTCTGTTGTTTATGTCGTTTAACGTTTATTTATTTGTCATGCTGAGCCTGAGCTTCCGCTTGCGGAAGTTCAGATAGTCGAAGCACCCCTATTCCCAGCGGAAGGTTTCATCCATGGATACCAGTCTTTGCTTAGATCAAGCCAGTGGGGATTTGTGGATTTTATTAATGCGATTTTCTTGCTGCGCCGCCAGCCTTTTAATTGTTTCTCGCGATCAATTGCGTTTAGTACATCGTCATAGGATTCCCAGTAGAGGAGGCGGTGGACTTCGTGCTTTTTGGTGAATCCTTCGATTTTGTGAAATTTGTGTTCGAAGATTCGTTTGTGAAGATTTCCGGTTACGCCGACGTAGAGGGTGCCGGAGAGGCTTCCGAGAATGTAGGTGCAGTAGCTGCGGTGATGGTCTACCCAGGGCATGGCGGAAGTAGGGGTTCCCTCGGCTACGCTCGGGACAGGCTCTTCGACTTAGTTCTTCTTCGCTAGCGAAGAAGAACGGGCGCTCAGGAAGACAAATATAGAGATTTGGGCTGGCTATGATGTGACGGATGTCACAGGAATTACGTTCGCTGCTTGAAGCGGTCGAGCAGGGCAAACAGCGCTACGGCCAGGACCGCGTTGGCGATTGCGGATCGCAGTTCGTGAGGCCAGCTCCATTGCAGGGATAATCCCACTAATCCTCGAGCCACCGTGAAGTACACGAATTCGTGAACTACGTAGAAAAACATGGTCACCAGAAAGCGAGAGCCGGCATTTTCCACGTCGAGTTTGACGCCGAGCGAAGACGCGCCGTAACCAACAACACCCTTGGCTATGCCGAATAGTCCGATGGGGTTGTGGGTGAGCGAATCCTGCACGATTCCAATCAGTGAGCCGGTTATTAATCCAGCGACCGGGCTGCGACGGGCAACCGCGAAAAAAATTACCACCAGCAGAGGCAAATCAAAAACTCCGAAAAACGGAAACCGCAATGGGATGAATGCTTGAAAAAAAATCGCAATCAAGGGCACAGCGACGGTGACCGGCAGGCTGAACCTGTAAACCTCAATTTGCTCTTTCGATGTGTAAGTGAGAGGCACGCTATTGAGGTTGATTTTGCCTGGTCGCTGGCGCGGATTGGGGCTGAGGCTGAATTATAGGCGGCTTACTTGGCGCAGAAATCTTCTTTTGAGCCGGGGAAGTTCCCGCTGCAGATTTTACAACCGAAAAAGAATCGGGTGCGGTTTCTTCCCGCGGGAGGGGCTTCGCAGGAGCGGGATTCTTTCCGGAATTGTTTGTCGCTGGGTTCGAGGCTGCCGAAACCGAGCCAATCGCCGTGGGCTTCTTCGCTAGCGTGGGCGCTGCGACGGCTTGAGCTGCCGCCTCTGCCGATGGAACCACCGAAGGCTGGTCTTTTTTGTCCTTACTGTCATTGTCAGTTGAGGGTGGCGGCTTATCGGGCACGGAGGGCAGACGTTGCGCGAGAATATCAACAGCGCGGGAATTTGTACCGGCGACATTTGGTTCTATCTCTTCCTTCTGAGTGATTACCAGCACCTCTTCGAGCCTCCCCAGATTCGCGGCTGGTTTTACCTTGATCGAAAGGAAAGACTCTGGACCGTGGACAGCCTCTGCCACGGTTCCAATGAGCAGGCCCTTCGGAAAAATCCCATCTCCTCCGCTGGTCAGGACTTTTTCTCCCGGCTGCACCTGCTCGTCATTCATGATCTTGTCCAGGATAATTTCGCCGGTGGGCGTTCCTTCCAAGACTCCTTGAAGCCGGGATTGCTCAAGGATAGTGCCCACGCCGCTGGTTTGATCGTCAATCAACAGCACCTGCGAGGATGATCGAAAGACATTTAGAACCTTGCCGACAACGCCATCCGCCGTGATAACGGGCATATCTTTATCAATTCCATCTTTCGCGACCTTGTCAATGTAGATGACCCGCGAACGTTCACTGCCGCTGGAACCAATGACCTGCGCCGCCACGGTGTGTGAAATAAATTGTTCTTTGAAGCCCATTAAAGCTTGGAGGCGGCGGGATTGTTCGGCATCGTTATTCAAGCGCACCTGCTCCAACTGCATGCGTTCAATTTGTTGCTTCAACTCGCGATTCTCCTGGCGCACGCCTCGCAAGTAAAAGTATTCATGCCAGAGGTTCACAGTGCCAGTTTGAGCTCGGACGATGATTTTCTCGAAGGGTGTAATTGCGTCTATGGTCCAGACGCGGATGAGCCGGGTGGACCGATTCTCCTCGTTACGCTTGACTTGCACGCCCAAAAGTAAGACTTGCGCAAATAACACGGCGACTAGGACAGAGACGTTTCGGTAGCGGGTGATTATGTTTTCCATCGGGGCTGGGAACAGTATTCGCTACACGCCAGATCCTTCGCAAGCTCGGGATGACGGCGTAGAAGATTACTCGATCGAAATTTTCCGCAGCAGCTTGAAGTCGCTGAGCATTTTCCCGGTGCCGAGCACAACGCTGCAGAGGGGATCGTCGGCGATGGAAACTGGGAGGCCGGTTTCTTCGCGGATGCGCTTGTCCAAATTCTTGAGCAAGGCGCCGCCGCCTGTGAGCACGATTCCGCGATCGCTGATGTCGGCGGAAAGTTCGGGAGGAGTACGCTCAAGCGCAACTCGAACTGCATTCATGATGGTGGAAACACATTCACTCAGGGCTTCGCGGATTTCGCTGTCATCCACGGTTATGGTTTTGGGAACTCCTTCAATCAAGTTACGGCCTTTGATTTCCATGGTCAGAGGCTTGTCGAGAGGATACGCGCTGCCGATTTCGATCTTGATTTGTTCTCCGGTGCGCTCGCCGATCAACAAGTTGTATTTGCGTTTGAGGTAATTCATGATGGCCTCGTCCATTTGATTGCCGGCCATACGCACGGAACGCGAATAGACGATACCGCTCAGAGAAATCACCGCAATGTCGGTGGTGCCGCCGCCGATATCAACAACCATATTTCCACTGGGTTCGGTGATGGGTAATCCTGCGCCGATGGCAGCGACCATCGCTTGTTCCACCAAATACACCTCGCTGGCCTTCGCGCGATATGCCGAGTCCATTACGGCTCGCTTTTCGACTTGTGTAATTTCGGACGGGACGCCGATCACGATGCGGGGGTGTACCAGCATCTTACGGTTGTGGGCTTTCTGGATGAAGTAGTTCAGCATCTTTTCGGTAACTTTGAAGTCGGCGATGACACCGTCTTTCATGGGCTTGATGGCGACGATGTTGCCAGGAGTGCGTCCCAGCATCTCTTTGGCTTCTTTGCCAACGGCTTCAACTTCGCCGGTGTTCTTGTTGATGGCTACGATGGATGGCTCGTTGACGACGATGCCTTTGCCGCGCGCGTACACCAGCGTGTTAGCTGTGCCCAGATCTATTGCGAGGTCGCTGGAAAAAACGCTGAACAGCGACCGCAGATTGTGCATCCGTGTTCCGTTAGAGTGAAACCCATTCTGTGACATAAGGGGACTTTTTCCCTGTGCAAAATTATTCCGGTACGTTACCGGTCGCAGCTTTAGCTTCGATCTGGAGCGGCATTTTCGAACCTATTTCAATTACCTCGACATTTAACAGCAGAAAATTGCTCGCGGACCTATTGCATTTCCACCTTTTTCTGCAAGGTATTCACTCCGCCCGTCGCATTCTGCGCAGTGATGGTGATGATGCTCTCTCCGGGGGGCAAAGGAGGCGTGAAGTAATGGAAAGCGCCGTCCGTTCCCACTACGGGAACTTCCCGTCCGTTGACCATGACGCGCGCGCCTGCCTCAGTCTTCCCAGTCAATTCGAGGACATGGCCGTGCTGTACAAACGGGTCTAAATTCAAGCCGATGACTTGCTGATCCTTGTCTTTGGGGATTATATTGAAACGATTTTTTTCCCCTTCGGCGGATTCGGTGCCATGACTGTCATAGGACTGCACTGCCCAGTAGTATGCGCCTTCTTTCAGCCCGGAGACCATAACATCTGTACTGGTCACTTTCTTGTCCATGATGGTTGAAGAGAAGTAGGGATTTCGCGAAATTTGCAGGCGATATCCGGCGGCATTGGCCATGGGCGTCCATGAAAATTCGATGGGCTTGGGTTCGCCAGAGATGAAGATCGGCATCATGTTCGCCGGCGAGATCGGAGTAGGAGGCCCGATTTCCCTGGATTTTTGTAACCCTGGCGATTCGGATTGAAAACTCACTTTTTCCCAATCGGCAAGCCGCACAACTTCTCCATCGCGTGTGATTTCGCCAGTACCTTTTTTCAGCAGGATTTCATGCTGGTGAGTCTTGGGATCGTTGCTTACCCGGGCGGCACTGTCGGGCGCTAATGAAGCTGTCGCACCATCCAATATGACTTCGGATTTGGAGCCCTGCACATATGTGCCAGTTGCGAGATCAACCGTTCCGGTGCTCACGGCGACGGAAACCGTGGTTTGCTGGCGCTCATTGGCGGAGTTCTCTTCGATCACAATGAGCGAATCCTGCTTTACAGTGTAATTGGTTCCGTCATTAAAAACGATCTTAGCCATGCCTTCGGAGCCAGTCTGAACCACGTCTCCTTTTTCCAGCGGCAGGTTGTAATCTGCATTCGACCAACTGTTGCTGCTTCCCTTCTTAACTCTCACGGTGCCATCAAGAGCGGTAAAGTGCGCTTGCTGCGAACTCATCTCCTCCGATTTGTGGGAGCTGCCCTTAAAGCCGGCAACTTTTTCAAGCGCATCGCCGGCTAAATTGCTCACCGCAGTTATGCCCGTCTGGGTAAATTGGGGGAACGCAATTCGCATGCTTACAAACAGCACCGCGATCACCGCAACAATGGACAGCACCACGCTGCGATACGTGACCGTTTTCCAGGCGATCTGGAGTCCGGGCTTGCGATTTGAGGAAGCCAAGGCCAATAAAACCAGCCAAACCTAGAGAATATGGGGTATTTGAAACAGTATCACAAGGCAAAGTAACGGAAAAACAGGTAATCAGTTTGGGGCGTTACCTTCGTGTGGTGTCCAATTTAGCACTCAGCATTCAGCCTGTTTCGCTGCGTGCTGAATGCTGAGTGCTGAGTGCCGACAATTAGGCTTGTCTCATATCGCTGGAAGTGCCCCCCGCCGCTGGAACGTAGCATTTCAGCGTGTAGTCCATCACCATACGGTCGGCGTTAAAACGCCAGCCTAGAGTGCGGATAGTTCGCTTCATCCGCTTGATCCACCCCCTCGGAAGGCCATCGCGATCCCGCTGGTAGTACAGCGGAATAACCTCTTCGCGGAGCACACGATAGAGATCTTCTCCATCGCGGGTGTCGTGAATACTTGTGTTTGTGTGAGTTCTGCCAGCTCCGATGGCGAAACCGTTGAGCCCGTCGTAGGCTTCGGCCCACCAGCCGTCGAGTACTGAAAGGTTTAGTCCACCGTTTAAAACAACCTTCTGACCGCTCGTGCCCGAAGCTTCCAATGGGCGGCGCGGATTATTCAGCCACACGTCCACGCCTTGCACAAAATGGCGGCCGACATTGATGTCGTAGTCTTCCACGAAGACGAACTTGTCCGCGAACCGCGCATGCCGCATCAGTTCCGCGATCTGTTGCAGCATCCTCTTCCCGGGGTCGTCCCGGGGATGAGCCTTCCCGGCAAAAATAAACTGAACTGGATGCTTGGGATCATTCACCATTGAGGCTAGTCTCTCGATATCAGCAAGCATCAGGTCAGCGCGCTTGTAGGTGGCGAAGCGGCGTGCAAATCCGATGGTGAGAGCGTCGGGACTCAGCACGCGGCTCAGATGTTGAAGCGTTTCGGGCGATTCCTCTCGACGCGCGGCTTGCTCGATCGCGCGATGGCGCACGAATTCGATGAGGCGCGACTTTAGATTCAGATGCGTTTCCCAAAGTTCCCCGTCATCTACGTCCTCAATTCCCTCCCATATCCGCGCCTCGCTGCTGTGCGTATGCCAGCCAGTTCCCAGATGGCGATCATAAAGGCGGTACATCTGTGGAGAAAGCCAAGAAGGCACGTGAACGCCATTGGTGATGTGTCCGATAGGGACTTCTTCTTCGGTTTTACCCGGGAAGAGTCCAGTCCACATCGCCCGCGAGACCTCCCCGTGCAGGGATGACACGGCATTCGCGCGCCGAGCCAGTCTGAGTCCGAGGACAGTCATGCAGAATTCCTCGTCACGGTTGCCGGGATACTCGCGCCCCAACTCCATAAACCGATCGTGAGACAAACCCAATTGTTCGCGCAGAGGACCAAGATGTTCTTCCATCAAGTCAGCATTGAAACGATCGTGGCCAGCGGGCACGGGAGTGTGCGTGGTGAATACCACTTCGCGCGAGACTTTTGGAACCGCCTCATCGAATCCAAGACCCTCATCCTGCATACGATTGCAAATTGCCTCAAGCACGGCAAAGCCGCTGTGGCCTTCGTTCAAATGAAGAACACCCGGCGTGATGCCCATTGCGCGCAAGGCCCTGAATCCGCCCACGCCAAGCAGTAGCTCCTGGCGGATGCGAATGCGGCCGTCGCCTCCATATAAGCGGGATGTGAGTTCTCGATCTTCGGGAGCATTGCCTTCCGTATTCGAATCGAGGAGGAGCAGATCGCAACGGCCGACTTTCATGCGCCACACTTTAGCTTTGATGAATCCGCTACGGGTATCAATCTGCACGGTTACCGGCGCGCCGTTTTTTCCGATGGCTGGTTCCATCGGCAACTGGCTGGTGTCGGTCTCGATGTAATCTTCCTGTTGCCACCCGTTTTGATCGAGATGCTGCCGGAAATATCCCTGGCCATAAAAAAGACCGACGCCAACCAGCGGAATTCCCAGGTCCGATGCGCTCTTGATGTGATCGCCGGCAAGAACGCCCAAGCCGCCCGAGTATTCCGGGATGGAAACATGCAATCCGAACTCTGCGGAGAAGTAACCCACTGGACGGGGCCGCAAAATCCCGGCATGTCTCGCACCCCATGTGCGATCGGCCTCGAGATACTCGCGCTGGCGGCGGAATGCATAATTGATCCGGCTGTGCAGCACCAGTTCGCGTGCACGACGTTCGATTTGTGACAGCGGAATTTCAGACAGAAGCGCGATGGGATTGTGATTTAAAACGCGCCAGCGTACCGGGTCTAAGTCACGGAATAAACTGCTGGAATCGTGGTCCCAGGACCACCAGAGGTTTCGCGCAAGCGTCCAAAGCCGCTCCTGCGCTGGAGCGATAAAGCGGTCGAGAGTGCGCGCTTCGCTCACAACTGGCGCAACCTGCGCCGCCGCCTCGGACAACATTCGAACTTCTTCCTGGCTGAAAACTCGGGGCTCGAGTGTTTGAATCACTAAAACACCCTGCAAAACGCCTCGGTCAATGAGGGGAACGCCAAGAAATGACTGATACTCGTCTTCACCGGCTTCAATGAAATATTTAAAACGCGGATGATTTTTAACTTGTTCGACGGCAACCGGCCGCACCTGCTCGGCTACCAACCCCGCGAGGCCTTCTTGCAGTCCCATGCGAAGGGTCCCAACGCACTGCGGGCGGAGGCCTAGAGTCGCCGCCAGAACCAGGTTTGCGCGATCAGGTTCCAGTAAGTACGCCGAGCAGACTTCGGTATCAAAGCGTCTCGCAATCATGGCAACGACATTCATCAGAGTCTCGGCGGGTTTGCCGCCCTCTGCCGCCAGATTCGCGATTTCCTCGAGGGTTAGAACGTAACTCTCATCGTTTACGGATGCAGATCGGCTCACGGTATGAGTCCTTGAGATGACATTCAGTTTTCAGGGTGAGCGCCCGCGCACGGCGCATGTTTTATTCTAATGGGTCGCGCAAGCTCAGGCGCGTGAATTCGTTTAATGGAGGATATTCAAAAAGAAAGTTGTGGGAATTGCCGGGGCGCTTCTCGCTCTGTCGTTTTATCCTTGAGTGCGATCAAGAACCTCAGCATGCCATGCCATCTGTATACTTTCCAGTTTTCCTTCCGTGGACTTTTTGGGATCATCCTTGAATTCGGGAAGCTCGGTTACGTAGCGATGCAAGTCTGTGAATCGCACTTCGAGCGGGTTTAAATTGGGATGCTTTTCTGAGAGAAGGATTCCAATATCGTCAGCGTCATCCCATGTGAGGTCTTTCGGCATGCGTTTCTCCTTGGAAACGCATTTATTATCTCTGAAAAACAGCTCGAAGACGCAACAAATTTAGTTCACTGAGTGAAGTAAGAAGCCCACGCCGAGGGGTCAAAAGGGGAGGTCCCGACTCTTGGTCGGGTCGCTTCTTGGTTTCCAGTTCACAGGGCATCATTGAAAGTCACGCCTTTACATTTCGGTCGCAACCAGCTTTTATTTGCACCCCATTTTATTTGCACTCCACGCGACCGCTTCACGACTTGTTCTAATGCTCTTCCGAAATGTAGTTGCGGTTCCACGCTGGAATTTCGACCACTACCTTGCCTGGCTTTGTGATCACGACCTGGCATCCTAAGCGCGAGTTCAGTTGCAGATCGGCGGCCATGTCGAGGCGGTCGGCTTCTTCGTCATCCATTTCGGAAAGATTTTGAGCGCCCTCTTTTACCCATATATGGCAAGTTGTGCAAGCGCAATTTCCGCCGCACGCGTGGTCGAGCTTAATTCCGTTATTCAAAGCCACGTCGAGCAAAGACTGCTCTTTGCCGTGATCTTTGTAGGGAAGTTTGCCGTTCTCGAATTGCACGGTCTTTCCCTCGGGAAGGAATGTGACTTCAACGGTATTTTCGCCTAAGGCTTCTTCTGTCATTGTTCCTGCGCTGCTATTTTTCTCTTCAGTCATTTTTATTTTGCCTTCAACAAGTCTTGCGGGCGCCAAATCAGCCGCCTGCTGCTGCCTCTGTTACCGAAAGTAGAAGTTTCGCCATGCCTGCGATTAGAGGTGCGGTTTCCGATCCCAGCGAATACCGCTCAGCCAGCGAGTGAGGATCGTTATACGCGAGTCTTGTAGTGCTGACCTGATCTTCCCAAACAAGAATTTTCAATGGCAGGTCAATCCCAGCCAGTTGATTTGCTTGCATCAATTTGGTTCCAGCGGCGGGGTTTCCGAAAGCCAGCACGGTCGTTGGACGCAATGGCAAACCGGCTTTACTCGCCGCAGCCGCGTGATCGAAGACCGCGAACACAGTCATTTTGGCAGATTGCAGCGCGGAATTGAGGCGCTTGAGCGTTTCGGAAAATGAATGTTTACTGGCTATCGTGATGAGTCCGGTCTCGTTCATTCAAAATCCGCTTTCGCGACTGGATGGGCGGTGCTTATTCCTTCAGACATGTCACGCTGGTCCATGGATTTGCCTTTGAGTGCGGTGGTGACGGCGGAATCCATCATCAACTCGGCGAGGCGCATCGTGCCTTGATTCAATGCGTCAATTGCGTTGCGGATCGCATGGTAATCATCTTCGGTTTTAACCTCGACGAGATTTTTTTCTTGATCCGCGATTCTTTGTGTCTCGACGCTCGTAAGTTGTCCCCAGGCAGGACTGGTTCTGGCTTTCTCCAACGCAGCGAGGATTGTATCGGCTTCGTTGCGTGCTTCGATTACCTGGCGCTCCTTGAAGTCATCTTCAGCGTAGTCAAACGATTCGAGAATCATGCCCTCGACCTGTTCGTCGGTGAGGCCGTAGCTCGGCTGAACTTCGATTTCGGATTCCTTTCCGCTGCGCTGCTCGCGCGCAGTTACGTGAAGAATGCCGTTGGCATCAATGAGGAATTTAACCTCGATGCGGGCGAGTCCAGCTTGCATGGGTGGGATACCTTTAAGATCAAACCGGGCGAGCGACCGGCAGTCTTTGGCAAGCTCGCGCTCTCCCTGTAAGACGTGGATGGCTACGTTCGCCTGTCCATCAACTTGCGTCGTGTAATGCTGCGTTGCTGAAGCGGGAATCGTTGAATTGCGCAGAATGATTTTGTCGGTAACGCCCCCGGCAACCTCAATGCCCAGTGATAGCGGAGTCACGTCGAGCAACAGCATATCCTGCGTGGCGTCCGATCCACCGGAGAGGATATTTGCCTGCACCGCCGCGCCGAGTGCGACAACCTCGTCGGGATTAAGATCCGTGTGCGGAAGGCGATGGAATAACTGTTCTACTAGCTGCCGGACTTTAGGAATTCTGGTCGAGCCGCCTACCAAAACCACTTCATCGAGCTGTTCCGGCTTCAATCCGGCGTCTTTTAGAGCCTGCTTACAGGGAGCGATAGTGCGGTCAATGACCGGTTGAATCAATGACTCAAACTGCTCTCGCGTAATTTCTCGCAGATAACTCTTGCCTTGCGGAAGCTCGATTGCGAGTTTGGTAGAAGGTTGCGATGAAAGCGCAATTTTGGCTTCGATCACTGACTTGCGGATAGCCGCGACGATTTCGCCATTTCTCGAAACATCCAGGTCAAGGTCGCCTTTGATGTCAGCGACGGCGATTGCGATGAGCAGATTGTCAATATCATCGCCGCCCAAATGCGTATCCCCATTGGTCGCTATAACTTCGAAGATCCCGTCGTGGAGCTTCAGGATGGACACATCGAAAGTTCCGCCGCCGAGGTCGTAAACTGCAACAATTCCATTTTGCTTTTTATCGAGACCATAAGCCAAAGATGCGGCAGTCGGCTCATTCACCAGCCGCAGGACTTCGAGGCCGGCGATGCGGCCGGCGTCTTTCGTGGCCTGACGTTGCGCATCATTGAAGTATGCAGGGACGGTGATGACCGCCTGAGTCACGGGCGCGCCGAAGAATCGCTCGGCGTTTCGCTTGAGTTGCCGAAGGATGAATGCTGAAATTTCTGGCGGGGTGAACGTTTTATCGCCAAGCTTGATGCGGAGCACTTCGCCCGCTTCGAGATCATCCGCGAGATGGAATGGGAAGAGCTTCAGCTCATCGCGGACGTCTTCGATGCCGCGTCCCATAAGGCGTTTGATTGAATAGACGGAGCGCTCGGGAGTTTCAATCAAATATTTTCGCGCTGCATTGCCAACGACAATCCGATCATTCTCGTCGAGGGCTACAACGGATGGAACAAGGTTCACGCCATCTTCTCCCGGAATGACGACAGGATTCTCCCTCTGCATGAACGCCACGAGAGAGTTCGTAGTTCCGAGATCAATTCCGACAATGTTCATTGAGTAATTGTGTAATTTGGTAATTGAGTAATTTCAAAATAGTGGGATTTGGTTTTCAATTATCCAACTCCCCAATTGCCAAATTACTCAATGCTCCAAAGCTTCATTTACGTCTCGTACCAGGTTGCGGATATACGAACGGCGGTTCAGTAGGTCCGCCATCTTGTCTCGCACTTTTTTCCGCGCGTCTTCCGTCGAAGCGTCGTCCAGCTTGTCCCAGTCGCCCCAATAAGTTTTCAGCTCGTCAGAGAGCGCCTGGTACTTTTTCTCAAGACCGGCTTTATGATTTTCCAGTTCCTGAATTAAAGAAGCATCGTTCTCTCCGGTCTCTTGGTTCATACGCAATTCTTCAAGCTGCATGTTGAGTTCGAAAACTTCTTCGAGTAGGTCTTCTGGGACAACCTGCTTCTTCGCCTCACCAGAAGCGCGCGCTCTATCCGTCGCTGCCTTGGATTGCTCTTCGAGTTCCACTCCCTCGAGCCGCAGCAAATATTCCGTCCGCTTGATGGGATCTTTCAGCGTTCGATAGGCGTCATTCAGCTGCGAGCTTTGTTCGAGACTCCATTCCCGCTCGCGCTCGTCGTGGCGCGCAGCCATATCTGGATGCAACCGCCTGCTTAATTCGTAAAATTCCTTCTGCAAGTTCTCAACATCAATGTTTAGTTTGCGGGGCAAGCCAAAGAAAGCGAAGTAATCAACCGGCAACGGTGGCTGAACCTTTCCGCATGCCTTGCAGAACTGCGCCGCCCGCATGTCTCCGCATGACCAGCAGGTCGAGGTGATCTCTGGATTGCCGAGAATGGCGATTTGGGATTGTGGGGATTCGGTCATTTGCGTTTTCCCTGAGAAAACTTGTTCTATCGAACGTTAGGCGCAATCATTGTGGAACCGGAAGAGCCTATACCGAGGATGACTGCCAGGTATAGGGGTTCCTCTCAGGCTTCGCCTGCTCGGAATGACAAGATATAGAGCATCGAGTTCTCACTAATCTCTTAATTTCAGACCCTGGAAACTTCCTAATTTCTTCAGTTCAGACCCCTGGGAACTTCGATTTGTCTGTCTCCCACTTCTCGCAAAGGACGCGAGAAATGACGCACCCTCGTTCTAGCAATTCAGGCTGAGGTTCTTTGCGGCCGTTCTCGCGGGCGAGGGCGCCCGCGCCACACAACCCAAACCGTCAGCTTGAGAACGATGTGCCGCAGCCGCATGACTTGGACGAGTTTGGATTCACAAACACGAAGCCTTGCTGCATCAGCGTTTCCTGGTAATCCAGCGTCATGCCGTGAAGGTAGATAAACGACTTTGGATCCACGAAGACTCGGACATCGCCGAATTGAAAGATGCGATCTCGCTCGCGGGGCTGACTGTCGAAGCGAATGTTATAGCTCAGTCCCGAACATCCGCCGCCCTGGACGCCAAGGCGGAGTCCGCCCTGCTCCGGAGAAATCCCTTCTTTCACGATAGCCGTCCGGATTTTTCCAAGCGCCTTGTCCGTCACCAGCACGCCGCCCTTTGGGCGGGCCACCGGTTCGGAGGTCGTCGCGGTATCGTCGGTCGCCGTTGTCATGGTTGGCTCGCTGTTCCTCGCGAACTACTGAACGGTCGCGACGGCAACTGCTGGCTTCGCAGTTTCCTGCTTCTTCTTCCAGTCATGAATCGCGGCGCGGATCGCATCTTCCGCCAGCACCGAGCAGTGAATCTTCACCGGGGGAAGCGCCAACTCCTTCACGATTTCCGTGTTTTTGATTTGCAGCGCTTCTTCCACCGTCTTGCCTTTCACCCATTCGGTGGCTAAAGAAGACGATGCAATCGCGGAGCCGCATCCGAAGGTCTTGAACTTGGCTTCCTCGATGACATTGGTTTGCGGATTCACCTTAATCTGTAGCTTCATCACGTCGCCACATTCCGGTGCGCCGACCAAACCGGTGCCAACCTCAGAGCTGTTCTTGTCCAATGACCCCACGTTGCGCGGGTTGGAATAATGATCCAGTACCTTATCGCTATATGACATTTTCTCTCCTCAAAGAAATCTATTTTCAAAATTCGATTTAATGCGCTTCAGCCGCCCACTTTACTGACTTAATATCAATGCCTTCTTTCGCCATTTCGTAAAGCGGCGATAACTCACGCAGCCGCGATACCGTCTCGACCACTCGGTCGGCGACGTAATCAACTTCGGCTTCAGTATTGAATCGCCCTATGCCGAAGCGAATTGAACTGTGCGCCAAGTCATCACCCGTGCCCAAGGCCTTCAATACATAAGATGGCTCAAGCGTCGCGGAGGTGCATGCCGATCCGCTCGAAACCGCGATGTCATTGATGCCCATCAGCAGAGACTCGCCTTCCACATACGCAAAGCTGATATTCAAATTGCCGGGCAGGCGATGTTCCATGGTGCCGTTGATATAAACCTCGTCGAGGCGTCCCATGATTCTTTCTTTCAGGCGATTGCGGAGACCCGCTAGGTGACAGGCTTCCTTCGCCATCTCTTCGGAGGCGATCGCGCAAGCCTTGCCAAGTCCGACGATTCCCGCCACGTTAAGAGTTCCTGAACGCATGCCACGCTCGTGCCCGCCACCATCAATGATTGCGGAAATCTGCACTCGCGGATTCTTGCGACGTACGTACAGAGCGCCGATGCCTTTTGGTCCATACATTTTGTGCGCAGAAATGGACAGCAGATCAATGTTTTGCTTGTTCACATCAATGGGGACCTTGCCCACAGCTTGTGTTGCATCGGTATGGAAAATCACGCCGCGTTCGTGGCAAATCTTTCCAATCTCGGCGATAGGCTGAAGCACGCCGATTTCGTTGCTGGCGGCCATGATGGTTACGAGAATCGTTTTGTCATCAATCGCGCGCTTCAAGTCTTCAAGATCAATGAGCCCGTCTTTTTGCACGGGCATATACGTAACCCGGTAGCCATACTTTTCGAGGCGCTTGCAGGTATCGAGCACGGCTTTGTGCTCGGTGACGGCGGTGATGATGTGATTTCCCTTTTCCCTGTACATCTCGGCGACGCCTTTGATTGCAAGGTTGTCGCTCTCGGTCGCGCCCGAGGTAAAGATGATTTCTTTCGGCGTGGCGCCGATTAGTTTTGCGATCTGCTCGCGCGCCGTATCCACGCCTTCTTCGGCGGCCCATCCAAATGAGTGATTGCGGCTGGCCGAGTTGCCGAATTTTTCCATGAAGTAGGGCAACATCGCTTCGAGGACCCTCGGGTCCATCGGTGTAGTGGCATGGTTATCCATGTAAATCGGCAGCTTGATTCCGTTCGCTTCGGTTCGCTGTTCCTGAAAAAACGTCTTTACATCCGTACTCATCGTTGTTCTCCGTGCCGCTTTAAGATAATTTCCAGTAAAGACGAAGCAAGCTACGTCTCTAAGGCAATGACAAATTTACGAGCTCACCTTTGTGGCTGGATTCCGTTTGAGAATGCTGATCTGGTTCTGATTCTTCCCGCATGTCCGATATAGTGATGCGCCGCAGCACCTGTTCGATGCTGTCATTCACCCGCCGCAGGGGCTCGCGGATCGTGCAGCGTTCGCTCTGATCACACTCGCCACGAACGGTGATGCATGAGGTGATAAACAATGGCCCATCAATCGCGCGGATAACTTCGAACGCTGTGATCGTCCGCGCATTTCTCGCCAGCGTATATCCACCTTTGGTTCCGTGCTGGGACTGCAATAATCCGGCCTTGACTAGTCGCTGCAAAATTTTCGCCAGGGCCTCAACCGGAATTCCATACGAGTCGGCTACGTCTTTGGCGCTGCAAGCCCCTCCCTCCGGATGCTCGGCGAGGTGCTTCATGGCCATCAATGCGTAGTCCGCTTTTTTGGTTAGCTTGAGCACTGGAGCCTGACTTCCCTAATACGACCTTTTTAGTCGGATATAAGTATTTTAGCCTGCGCTATGGCCAAAAGCAACCCATAGCACCCAACTGCTAGCTCAAACGGCTCAAACGTAACATATTCGGGCTGAACAGTTTAGGGGGAAGCGCGAACTCTTAATATTTGTAGTTAAACGATGCTTAAAGACGGTCACGAGCTAAGCCTTTGTCAGTTACCAATGGATCGGTTCTCCAGAGCCGAACGGGACGCGGGCGGCTAGCCGCAGTGCTAGAAGCCCGAAGCTTGAACGCGCGTTCCGAGGGCCAAACTTCCGTACGTCACTGTTGGTACTTGACAACTTCTCCCGGTGACGCTAAAAATACGGAAATTTCCGGCGAAAATCGTTTCTTCCCCGAAGCGGGAAGAAGAGACCGGATTTATGACTTCAAGCCTTCCCAAACACCTCCCCGAGAAGAGAGCCGCAATGGGACAATGCAAGCATCCGCGTGTGCAGATCGTGGCGCGCGAAGAAGACGCCGAATTCGTCGAGTGCCTCGAGTGCCGCGAAATCTTTGAGTCCAGCGAATTCGCGGACATGGCTATTGAAGACACGACGATCGCCAACGAACTCTAATCCTTGATTACTCTTTTCCCCAAAGTAACCCCGGCGTGGACTTATCCCCTTGTGGCACGACTTTACAGTTGTTAATGTCGGAATAGGGCAAACTATGCGCGCGGACAGGGAAACGCCTTTTGCAGCTTTGGTGGTGGACGATTCCATGCTGATCCGTCATACCGTTTCCCGCTTCCTCGAGGATAGAGGATTCTTAGTGGAGTCTGCGACCAACGGCCAGGAGGCTCTTGAACGTCTTAAGCGGCATATTCCAGATGTGATTATTACCGACATGGACATGCCGAAGATGAGCGGTAGCGCTCTGATTCAAGCTCTGAAGTCAGATGCGAAGACTGCAGAAATCCCCGTGATCGCCCTAGCGGGAAAGAGCAGCGGCGCCAAATACGAACAGCATGGCGCAAACTTCGCGATCTTCAAGGATATTGAGATCGAAGACCAACTTGAGAAAGCGCTACAGGCAGTTCTAGGGAGTAGATCTGTCGCGAAGTGCACAGGACTGTAGCTACCGCTCCTTATCTTCTGTCTTCATTCTATTATCTTCCTCCCTCAATTTTTATTTAAGGATGAGTGCCGGCTCCGCGGAGAAATCCATCGTCGCAAAATCTCGGGCGATCAACTTGGGATAGGCCGCTGCTGCTATCATCGCGGCATTGTCGGTGGAAAGAGAACGAGAGGGAAAAAAGACCTGTATTCCTTCCTTTCGCGCTTCGATTCCAAAACGGCTCCGCAATTCATTGTTAGCAGCCACTCCCCCAGTTACGAATAACGTGGCCGCGTTGTAATTTCTGCAAGCTTCCAAAGTCTTGCGCATCAAATCCTCGACAATAGTGCGTTGAAACGATGCGATTAGGTCGAGAGTATTTTGCGGACAGGCGGAGCGATAATCTTCGAGGGTCGGTTTGCTGATCCTGACTATTTGTTTCCTGCGGTTTTCGATCTCGGCCTGTAAATTATGCGTCTCAACATGTCGAAGGACCGCCGTCTTAATTCCACTGTAAGAAAAGTCAAAGCGAGGCGAATCTTCCGCTGGACGCTTCTCGTTACGATCACGATGTTTCAGTTGCGGCGAAGCAAATTTCACAACTGCCGGATCTCCAAATTTGGAAAGCTTATCTATGATCGGTCCCCCCGGATAGCCAAGTCCTAGAAGCTTTGCCACTTTGTCAAAGGCTTCGCCGGCCGCGTCGTCGCGGGTGCGTCCAATGTTTCGATAAGACCAAATGTCTCCCGTTTGCTCCGCTAGATAAAGGTGTGTGTGCCCCCCGGAAACAACCAGCGCGATAACTGGAAAATTGACGAGATGATTGCCCTTCTCCCGTTCTTCGAGCAATACCGCATGAATGTGGCCTTCAAGGTGGTTCACGGCAATCAGGGGTTTATCTAAAGCGAACGTGAGGGCTTTTGCGTAACTGATGCCCACTAGAAGCGCGCCGGCAAGCCCGGGCCCTTGGGTGACGGCCACCGCATCAATGGATTGATAGGATTCGCCAGCGTCAATAAGCGCTTTTCGAACTACCGGAACTATTGCACGCAGATGCTCACGCGAAGCTAACTCCGGAACCACCCCGCCGTACGGTTGATGAATTGCGATCTGCGAGAAAACTACGTTGGAAAGGACTTGTTCGCCTGCGCGTACGACCGCTGAAGCGGTTTCATCGCACGAGGTCTCGATGCCGAGGATAATTCCGCCACTAGTGTGTGCCATTGGGATAAAGCAAAATCTTGCTGGCTTCTCCAGTTTTCAAACGGTCCATGCCTTTGGAAAAATCGCTCATAGCCATGCGATCGGTAATTACAGGATGCAGGTCAAGTTTGTGGTTCTTCAACAAAGCACTCATCTGGTACCACGTCTGGTACATCCGGCGCCCGTTGATTCCTTGCACGGTGATGCCTTTAAAAATAATATCTTCCGAAAAATTAAGTGAGATTGGTTTCGAGGTGAGGCCAAGGAGAGATATGCGTCCTCCGCGCCTCACGATGTCGAATGCAATCCGGATCGCGTCAGCCTGCCCCGCCATCTCCAGCACTACATCTACGCCGAGACCGCCAGTTTTTTCCATGATCACTGAGCGGACATTTTCCGTGGTGGGATCCAGAATAAAGTCGGCATGCATCTCTTTCGCAATACGGCGGCGATATTCGTTCACCTCGATGGCGAAAACCTGAGATGCCCCGACCGCGCGAGCCACGGCGATTGAGAACAATCCGATTGGTCCGCATCCAGTGATTGCGACCGTCTTTGCGGCGATTTCCCCGGCCAGCACCGCGTGGACGGCATTTCCCAGAGGATCGAGGATGGAGGCGTATTCCTGCGGAATCTCAGGATCGAGCTTCCAGATATTCGATTCTGGTATCACGACGTATTCGGCGAATGCGCCGTCAGAATCCACGCCGATGATCTTTACGTTCTGGCAGATGTGAGCTTCGCCAATACGGCATTGAAGACATCTGCCGCAAGCGACGTGCATTTCGGCGGAAACGAAATCGCCTTCCTGTGTGGTGTTAACCTTCTTGCCGCACGCTACTACGTGGCCGCAAAATTCGTGGCCGGGAATTAACGGTGGGTGAATGCGATTTTGCGCCCATCGGTCCCATGCGTAGATATGGAGATCGGTGCCGCAAATGGACGCGACCTTCACCTTCACCAAAACTTCGTTGTCACCGAAGCTGGGAACCTCGACCTCACGGACTTCCGTGCCCGGAGCGGCTCTTTGTTTTACGACCGCCATCATTGTATTGGGCATGAATGAGACTTCCGCACAAAGCAGCGTTTTTTAGTCTAGCACCGTCGTTGAGCCGGTATCCGATCCCGAACTTTTGCTGGCCGCAAGTTCGGCCCTATTCGCTTGCCCGTCCGATAAAGAGGAATCGCCGAGCGCGAAAGATTTGCTGGTTCCCAAACGGCAAACACTTCCACAAATTAAAACCACAAGGAACCACAGATTTCTATTGACAGTTCGTTTACTAGCACTCAATATCTTGTGGTAGCAATGTAGTTGCTACCAGAGATGGTGAAGCAAAACGTTTCAAGGGAAAATCGTACAGGAGGAAACTAAATGCCAGCAAAGAAAAAGGCAGCCAAGAAAAAGAAACACTAACTAAAGCGAGAACATACTCGCAACGAATTTCCGAAGTTTTGCCAGCCTCTCGTGAGAAGCACCTCTCGAGAGGTTTTTTGCTGGCTGCGGTAGCCCCGACTGTTGGGAAAGTGTTCTGCCCTTGTTATTCGGCAGGAGGAATTCAAAAATCTTGTACCGCAAGCGTGGTCGTGCTAAAAACGCGGATAAGGAA
Organism: uncultured Acidobacteriaceae bacterium; assembly: GCA_963720075.1. Taxonomy (GTDB): domain Bacteria; phylum Acidobacteriota; class Terriglobia; order Terriglobales; family Acidobacteriaceae; genus PALSA-188. The sequence continues at coordinate 1,388,385 of CAVREG010000019.1, forward strand.
TTCGAAACACAGTGTCCGCGCCGAAGAGTATTCTGGACTGGCATGAGACTGAGCGACAAAGCAAACGCAAAATCGGAAAAGGCGGCTGAAGTAGCAGTGCCGGATAAACTCTATTTCCGCATTGGCGAAGTTTCCCGCCTTTGCCATCTTCCCGCTTATGTCTTGCGTTTTTGGGAGACAGAATTTCCTCAACTCAAACCGATCAAGAGCAGTACCGGTCAACGCATGTATCGCCGCAAAGATGTTGAAAGCGTGCTGAAAATCAAAAATCTGCTTTATGAAGAAGGATTCACGATTGTGGGCGCCAGGCAGCATCTGCGCACGGAAGTAAATGTAGATAAAAAACAAAGCCCTCTGCCATTTCCTTCACAGCAAGTCCCAGAGCTTAAATATATTCGTCAAGGATTACGCGAGATTTTAACAATGCTTTCGGCGCGGCATTCCTAATAGGCGGTCTTTGACGCCAGGTCACGGAGTTCGCGCACAACTTGACTGATGTTGTTTTCCTGAAATATACGGATTCCGGCAATGCCAGACGCTCCTGCGTTAAGGCAGTCGGCAGCATTTTCCACGGTGATGCCTCCCAGGGCGATAAGCGGAATTTTTTGATCACAGGCTTCTCTTAGCAGGGTTTCACCAACTGGAACGACCGCAGCGGTGGGGACTTCCGAGCCAGTATTTATTGTGGTCTTTTCAAATACCGGCCCGAACACTGCGAAGTCAGCGGCATGTTCGGCGGCGAGAGCTACGTCGTCCAAGGTATGGCACGCAATGCTGATGATCGCTGGCGCTTTAAGGGAATTGCCGCTTTGTCCCCAGATTAGCCTGACGTCGCGGGGCGAGATGTCCACCGAACGCAAGTGAACCCCGTCCGCTCCAGCAGCAATCGCTAAATCAGTCCGCGAATTTATCAGCAGCCGAGTTGTGGCCTTGGCATTGCTCTCGACTAATGGTGAATTCTCGCGAATCATGCGCGTCGCATCCCGTGCCAGCAACGCGAGATCACGACTGAGAAGATCTTTTTCCCTTAACTGAATGAAGTCAACGCCACACCCAGCAGCCTCGGCGATCTTTCCCATGAGCATTCGTCGGCGGGAAATTTCATCTCCGCTGAATCGAGAACGATCGGTAATGTAATAAAGCAGCAACTTTATGGATTAGTCTTGGCAATTTCAGGAACCGTCTCACGTGGCCGTTTCGAACCTTCCGGACCAAGGTGGTACTTCGTTAAACCATCACGAAGAAACTCAAATCCTTCTTCGGGAGAATCCACCATCTTGAACAAATCCAAATCGCTAGAGGAGATGGTTCCCGCGTCTACCATGGCTTCAAAGTTGATCAGGCGTTTCCAATATTCGCTGCCGTAGATAATTACCAGAATCTTCTTGGCTAATTTTTGGGTCTGCGCCAGGGTGAGAATCTCAAAAAGTTCGTCGAGCGTTCCGAATCCCCCAGGGAAAATTACCAATGCCTTGGCCAGATATGCGAACCAAAACTTGCGCATGAAAAAATAGTGGAATTCGAAATTAAGGGATGGCGTTATGTGGGGATTTGGATTTTGCTCGAAAGGCAAATGAATATTAAGCCCAATCGTCTTGGCGCCGGCATCCTGCGCTCCAAGATTTGCGGCTTCCATAATGCCGGGACCACCGCCTGTTGTGACCACAAAACGCCTCCGACGCGCCGGAATCTGAATGGACCACTCGCTCAGCAGAAATGCCAGGCGGCGAGCATCCTCATAGTACCGCGCCATATTTAGGGCAGCGGCTGCCTGTTTCTGATGCGATCTCGCACCCTCGTCCAAAGATTCCTGCGTCCTATCAAGCTTGCTGAGATCTGATTCGGCCCGAGATCGGCTATGAAAGCGCGCCGAACCGAAGAACACGACCGTGTCTTGAATCTGTTCTCGGCGAAACCGGGCAAGAGGTTCTGCGTATTCGGAAAGGATGCGCAGAATTCGTCCGTCGGGACTGCTAAGGAAGGGCTCGTTCTGATATGCCAGCGGTGCTCTTTTGCTTTCATCTTCTTTCATAGTCAGAGATTTCTTCCAAATTGTCTGTCGAAGGAGTCGGAGCGCGTAACGCCTCTACGAGAAGTTTTTACTTGAGCAAAATACTTTATGACTCGTGGTAGTTCGTGGCCTCCGAAAAGCCAATCCATATATCCAGCGCTCCCAAACCTGTGCACATGCCACGAACGAAGCCATTTTCAATAAAGTCTCGCAAAGCTGGATAAGAAATCAGTATGTAATTATCTGTCCATTTCGGGGACCATGGCAAAATAACGAGGAGAACTCCAAAAATGGCGCACAGTGAGACGAATAAGATCGCGGCGAGGCGGTTGACCCACCTCTCCACGTTAGAAGGCCTGTTTCGGCTTCGCGCTTCGGATGATGAACGGGCAGGCGGCGAGATTGAGTTCCCAGCGGACACTTTCTTTTCAGAAGAAGATGAAACGCTGTTTTGCGATGGAGGAGAATTGGCGCTCACGCCGTGCACCCCAAGACGAGTGGCACGGGGATTCTAGATGACAGCGCTTTCGCCTGTTTGTTGACCCTGAGTCCCATCGGGACATTCTACGACTTGAGAGCCTTAATGCGCTCGGCAACATCGCGGTAATCAATGTTACTTCCGTAGACTTCCATAAAGTGATTGAGGGCGGAGCTCTTGTTGCCCGCAGTCTCGTAGGCGCAAGCCAATTCGTAGTGAAGGGCCATGCGGGTTTCCGCATCTATAGTGGGAAGTGTTAAGGCGCGTTCATACCAGCGAAGGGCGGCTTCTGGAATCCCTTTATCGAGGAAACACTGGGCGAGCCAAGTATAAGTTTGCAGGATTTGCGGGAATGGATGACCGTGCTCGACGGTCTGACAAACTTTCTGCAATTCGCCGATCGCCTCGTCGAGCAAGCCCATTTCGCGGAAGGCAACGCCGAGGCTGTAGTGTGTCTCGGGATCCTGATCGCTATTCGCAGCGTCTTCTTCAAGTTCATGCTTCAGTTCGCCGAACATGTCCGCGAGGTCAATTCCTGCGGCGACGTCCGCACTCGGCCTTGTTGCCGGCACTTCTTCCATACGTGGCGGCTGAACTGGCACGGGAGGCTTAAAATTTGTAAATGCAGTGGAGTGCTGCCAGGCTGCGGACGAAGATCCGGGCGCAGCGGCCGCCATAGCGGCGGGAGCGGGCAGCGGCGCATCCTGTGGAAGAGCGGTCTTCGATTTGTCCGTCACTTTGCCAGGTTGAATTTCGGGCTGGGGACGGGCAGCCTCCGAAGCTTTTCCGGCGAGGAAACTATCACCGAGCGACGTCTCTAAGTCGTTAACAATACTTCCTAGCGCGTCGGTGGTTGACGGCTCGTTCATGACCTCGTCATTTTGTACTTCAGCAACTTCAGGATATATGGGAGCGGAGGCTGAAGGTTCTGCCGCAGTTTCCGCTTCAATTTCCGCGAAATGCGGGACAGGTTCTGGCGCGGCTTTGGGGGAAGCACTGGAGTATGCTTCCGCCAGATGCGTCGGTGCTGAAACCTGTGCATGAACTTCATGCGACGCATTTTCAATGGCAGGCACAGACGAGAATTCGCTACCCAATGACGATTCGAGATCAGAAACCAGATTATCGAGGGCCGCGGGCGTGGCAGGAACTTCGATTTCAGTTGGAGTGTACGGGGATTCGATTGCCGAAATAGATCTCGGGCTCGTTCCAAAATGACTTTCGATTTGTTCGACCGAGGATTGCGAGGCGATCTCCGCTTGAGTGGCGACGCTTGCCGTAGCAGATTCTATCTCCTGACGAATGAGCGAAACTAGTTCAGGATCGGGGTTCATCTGCTTGAATTTTGCAAAAGCTCCCTGCGCCAAGTCCAACAATGAATGAGTAAGATAAAAGTGGATTTCCTCGACTATTTCCGCTGTAGCTGCTTGATCCACAGCCGGGGCCTCAGGCGTTTCGGCATTGGCAGGGTTATCAATCGCTATAGACTCCGCCTCTAGCGGGGCTTCTGCAGGAGCAAGAGATACAGTTTTTTCTTGCGAAGGTCCGTCCCATTCGCCTGACAAGTCAATCTCAGCTTCTGGCGCTAATTCTGAAGGGTGGATGTCAAACTCCGGCGCCTGTTCTGTGGGGCCAGTCTTTGGAACCACAGAAGTATGGAAAAACAAGCCAGCCCGACTACCGGACGCCGAAGCCGCAGCTACGCTATGAGACTCGGCGGCTTGCGGTGCGAGCGAATCCGTTGCTTGGGGGTCCTGCCCAAATGGCACTGCTTCAGGAATTTCTACAGGTGTTACCAGCTCGATCCCATCTGCTGCGGCTGCTCTCTCTTCATATCTTGCGGCCAGTTCCCCGTATCGTGTGGCTTCTTCCGGGTATCCCGCATCATGATAGATAGTTTCTGTCGTTCGGCAGCAAATCGCTGCCTGAGCAAACCGCTCCGCACGATTGTGCAGGGCTGCGAGGCGCTGATTCAATCTCAGATCCTGCGGCGCATTGGGCAATACAGTGAGCAAAGGCGCCAAAGCCTTTTCCGGCATGTTGTATGAAATGAAAAGTTCGGCGTCAGTTAAGGCTGCACGTACGGCGAGCGCAACTTCGTCTTCATATCTTTGATCAATGAATGGCGCGGTGGTTTCAAGTTCCTCTATGAGGATTGAACCTTCCTCGGCGCTGATGAAGCGGGGAGTTGAGCCGCCTACTTTTCCAACGATCTGTTGGTAGTTGCGGGCATGCAGCTGATTCTGAGGTTCGAGTTGAGTGAGTTTCAGATAAAAGTCGCGTGCCTTCTCAAGATCACCCGATTGCACGTACGCATGCGCGAGAAGCTCGTAAACCTCGGTCGTGTGACTGGTCTCCCCCGCTTTCGTGAACAGGGCAAGGATGATTTCGAGGCTCGGAGCACTTTCCCGGACGTGGCTGATGATTGAATGAAGGCTTTCCAAAATTCTGGTTGGGTCTGACGACAATAAGGCGTCTGAATATTCTTCGTATACCTGCAACGCCTCTTCGAACTGGCCTGACACAATCAGAGCCTCGGCATACCGGTTCACCCCTGCCGGATCATTGTGTATAGTTAGCAGCTTTCCCGCTAGCACTCGGGCTTCGGGAAGGCGTCCGTTTTGCAGATACGCATTGAACAGCGCGTTAAGCCCTTCGGGGTGACTATCGACGTCCGCGACTTTCTCGAGGTGTTCGATTGCGCCAGTGACGTCTCCGGAATCGAGTGCGGTGCGCCCGCGCATCAGCAGGGCGTAGCTGTTCCCAGGATCGAGCGTTAGCATCCGTTGCAGGATCGTTTCCGCGCCTTCGAGCTGCCCGCGAGACCGCAAAGTTTCAGCGGCAGCAGTGAAAATCTGCCACGCTTCTGACTTCTTTCCCATCCGGACGTAAACTTCTGCGAGCTTCGACCGCATGACTACATTGTCGGGGTCCATTTCCAGGGTCTTCTGGAAAATGCGCACCGCTTGCTCCATATCGCCGCTGCGCAAAAATTCTTCCGCAACTTGTAAATATTGTGCGCGCGCGTCGTTGAACAAGCCTTGCTGAGTGTAGAGTTCCGCGAGGCGAAGCACTCCCTCGAAGCTGTGCTTGATCTTGCTGAGCTTCTTGTACATCGCGATCGCCTTCACCGTAAAACCCTGTGAGGCATAGGCGTCGCCGACGCTTTTGAAGCAGTCCACGGCCTTGTCAATGTTGCCCAGCCGTGAGTAGAGGTCGCCCACGGTATTCATCACCGTGAGGTCCTTGGGATCGGCCTTCAGAACCTTTTCGTATTCAGCGATGGCATTCGGCAACTTGCCCTGCTGAACAAACTTCTCGGCGGAACTGAGGACCTTCTGCTTATTGAAGCCAAACCCGAAAGCCATAGAAGTACGGACTCCAACCCCGGTAATTTTCCCTCCCACTGCGTGTCTTTAAGGAGGGGTTACAACCGAATTGACCATCTTTGTATCTGGGAACCTGGACTTATTGATGGTCTGACAAGGTGATTGTACGGCTGAGACCCCAGATTCGTATGGTTACCAAGGGTTACCAGAAGGGAGTGTACGAATGGGTTACCGCGGGGAGGTTGTGATAGCGCATGTGTGGCGCGGGCGCCCGCGCCACACATGCAATTGCGTTAATCTTCTCTTGTGCAGCGGCGCTCCATCGGCGAATATCTGGATAATTTCGTAGCGCGTGGGTCTGAGTGCGCCTATGTGCAGCGGCGAGGATATCGCACAGTCCGGTGGAGCTATCGCGATGTTGCCAATACTGCATTCCAATTTGCTCGGGATCTACAAACTCGCGGAATTACCAAGGGCGACCGGGTTCTCATCTGGGGGCCGAATTCCGCGGAATGGGTTTCGGTGTTTTATGGCTGCGCGGTGAGTGGAGTGGTCGCGGTGCCGATTGACGATGTTTCCACTCCGGAGTTTGCGCAGAAAGTTTTTCAGAGCGTGGATGGCAAGTTATTAGTCTGCTCTCGCGAGCATTGCGATCACGAAATTGGAAACAACCCGCTTCTGCTTGACGGCTTGCGCGAGACACTGGCTGCGAACTCTTCGGACCGTTATGACGTTGCCGATGTCCAAAGCGACGACACGCTTGAAATCGTTTTCACTTCAGGGACGACGGCCGAACCGAAGGGCGTGGTCATCACTCATGGCAACGTTCTTGCGAATATCGCTCCACTTGAAACTGAAATTCGTAAATATCTGAAGTATGAACGCTTCGTACATCCGGTTAGGTTTCTTAACCTTTTGCCTTTGAGCCATGTGTTCGGCCAGTTTCTGGGAATCTTCCTTTCTCACTTGATGGGTGGAACGGTGGTTTTCCAGGATTCGCTAAAGCCTGCGGAAATTATTGGGGCCATCCGGCGGGAACGCGTTTCGGTGCTGGTTGCGGTACCGCATGTTTTGCAATCCATGAAGGAGAAGATCGAGCGCGATTTTGCCGACAGTCGCGAATCCGAGAAATTCCGGCAACGATTTCAGAGCGCGAAAGGTAAGCACTTCCTGCATCGGTGGTGGATTTTTCGCCGCATCCGGAAACAATTTGGATGGAAGTTCTGGGCATTCATCTGCGGGGGTGCGGCTCTCGACTCCGAAACCGAAGAATTCTGGGGCCGGCTGGGTTATGCCGTGATTCAAGGATACGGCCTCACCGAAACTACCTCGCTGATCAGCCTCAACCACCCCTTTCACCCGAGCAGAGGCTCTATCGGAAAAGTAATGGCTGGCCGTGAGGTCAAGCTGGCATCCGATGGAGAGATTATGGTGCGCGGCGGAGGAGTCGCGGCAAATTACTGGGAAGGGAAAGAACTGAGGCCCGCCACCGCGGAGGAAGGCTGGTATCGAACTGGCGATATCGGAGAATTCGATGCAGCCGGAAATCTCCACTTCAAAGGGCGAAGCAAAGATGTAATCGTCACCCCAGCGGGGATGAAAGTTTATCCGGATGATCTTGAAGCAGCACTCCGTCTTCAACCTGAAGTCAAAGACTGCGCGGTTGTCGCCTTGCCGCTCGAAGGGAACGCCGAGCCTTGCGCGGTTCTTCTTCTTCGAGATCGAAGCCAGAATGCACCGGAGATTCTAGAAAGGGCGAATCAGTCGTTAGCCGAATATCAGCGGATGCGAAGCTGGTATGTGTGGCCCGAGGAAGATTTTCCGAGCACGGCAACCCAGAAACCCCGCAAAAATGTAATTCGCGATGCGGTTCTGGCCAGCAAATCCAAGAATGCGGGAAGATCCTCGCCAAGCGCACTTTCGGAATTGATTACAAAGATAAGAGGGCGAGCATCCGATTCCTCTTCCCAACCTGCCGGCGAACTGTCGCCAAATCTCAGCCTGGAAACGGACCTCAATCTAAGTTCCCTGGACCGGGTTGCACTGATGGGCGCGCTCGAGGATAAGTATCAAGTTGAGCTCGGGGATGCTGATTTTTCGTCGGCAAAAACAGTGGGAGATGTGGAGCGGATACTGCGCGGCCACCCTGCGCAGCGCGTGCGCTACCATTACCCGGCATGGGTGCAGCACTGGCCGGTTACATGGATACGATTGCTGGCTCAGTACCTTCTTCTGCGGCCTGCGGTTTTTCTATTGGCTCGGCCGGGGGTCATCGGTGAGGAAGATTTGGCAAACGTGGGCGGGCCGGTGCTTGTTGTCTGTAATCACATCACAGATGTTGATCTCGGCTTTGTGATCGCCGCCTTGCCCTCTCGTTTGGGAGACCGCCTGGCTGTGGCCACTGCCGGAGAAGAACTCGAAGCCTTGCGGACTCCTTCTCCAGGACGCGGCGCCCTTGCCAGGATTTACGACCGTGTGAAATGGGCGCTGGCTGTTTCGCTATTGAACCTTTTTCCTCTGCCGCGACAGGGTGGTTTTCGGGAAAGCTTCGCCTATGCGGGAGAATCCGCTGATCGCGGATACAGCATACTAGTTTTTCCCGAGGGCGGACATACGGTGGACGGCAAGCTCCGGCCATTTCGCGCGGGGATCGGGTTGCTGGCAAATAGCCTTAAAATTCCTGTTGTTCCCGTGCGCATTCATGGACTATTTGAAGTCAAGCGATCAGGAAAGAAGTTCGCGACACCCGGCCAGATCTGGGTAAACGTCGGCACTCCTGTCGGTTTTCGAGATGAAAATCCAGATCAAATCGCGCAAGAATTGCAAAGGATAATGGAGCAGCTTTGACCGGGGCTGAGCGAAATATCACAGTTTCAACAACATTCGCACAAGAAAAAGCGGGGAATTGCGGAGTTTATGGCGGAATATACAGTAACTACCGTATGGACGCGTTGTAGCGGCTTGATACCAGACAAGACGATGGCATCTCAAAAGTTCGATCCATAAGAAAATCGCCCCCGCAGATTCCGATTCCCCAAACGACTCGGAACGTTTCCATCGCCCAACGGACTGGTTCGGCGAAGTCGGGTTGGTTATAACGCGGTAGCGTTGTATTGGCGACTAGGGGGCCTAAGGAGGGCGACGGCGGATGTTTGGGTTCCGAATTGTTGGGTCTGCGGCAACGATCCGGTCCCCAGGAATTTCGAAAGCATCGGAAGCAGCCTCCGCGTAAACAACGTGATCGGCTATCCGTAACCTTGACCGCTAATTCTGCGATGTATATGGTTTATTCATTGGTGGGAATGAATCGTGCAAAAACACCACAAATCAAAGTTAATTGAGAACGTTCTGATTCTGGCGTTGCTCGGGATCCTGGCTGGAGTGGCTGGAGGGTTTGCCATCGGCTTCGTCTCTCAGCGGTCCACCTCCTCGTCTTCCATTAGCCACTGATGTGACATCGTCGGTGCTTGTACCCTCGGACGAGCTGCCTCTTACCAGCGTAATCTGAACCATCCTTTAAGCGCTATACACTAGTTGCAACATGGACGAGTCCCGCAAACAGGTTGCAATTGCCGCAGGCGCAGGTGCGTTGTTGCTATTGATCTTCTTTGGGTATTTGATCCATCTGAATGGCGAAGGCCCGGTGCTCTCACGGTCGGAAGATCGCGATCCGCTTTCTGGAGTCCCAAACTCTATTTCGCTGAATCCATTGCGGAATCGCACATCGGAGCATGTCGCCGCGAAATATCTGCGGACGATGCGCGACGGCAACTGCCAATCGCAATTGGCAGATATGGAAAAGGATTACCGAAGAAAATATGCAAACTTTATCTGCGAGTCGGAGAAGGAACACCCATTGATGTCATGGACACTCGTGGATTGGGAAGATCAGCCTCCGCTCAGGATCTTGCAGTATCGCGGCAAGCGGTTTAGCGATGCCTCGCGAAATGGCAGCTACGAAGAGTTACTCTCCCTGACCCTGTCCAAACAAAATGGGGGCTGGGCTGTGACTAAATACGACGCTATGTACTGAACGCTCTGTCACGAGATCGAAATTGCGGTTTTCTCGAACGATTCTCGCCGTCTTCTCTTTAACAGCAGGAAGATCACGATCTGCGCCGTGAAGGCCGCGGAACTGTCGAGAATCACATCGCGGACGGTTCCGGTGCGTGAGGGAATGAATGTCTGATGCCACTCGTCTAAGGTGGCAACCAGAGCCGTCATCAAGAAGGAAACAGTTGCCCAACGCATGACCCACTGGGTGGCGCCGGCGACCGGCAGGGTCGCTTTCCACGCTCGAAACAAAAGGCAGCTTAGGGTGAAATATCCTACAAAATGGCCGGTCTTGCGAATGTAGTGATGCCATACTTCGAAGCGGACTGGATCCAATCCCAGCAAGAAGTGCAGGACAGGATACAAAATGCGGCTGGTATGATCGGCGGAAAGATAGTCGGTTGATTCGAACGTGATAATGCACAGCCAGATGATGGCTGGGATCCACGCCTTCCAGATTTGGCGCGCCGAGTCTTTCAATGACTGGTTTTATTCCGCGGCATAGTTCGGAGCTTCGCGCGTGATCATGACATCGTGGACATGGCTTTCGCGCAGGCCAGCCACGCTGATGCGAACGAAACGCGTCTTGTGCAGCAACTCGGAAATGGTAGAGCATCCGCAATATCCCATGCCCGATTTCAGGCCGCCGACCATCTGATGAACGATCATTGAGACTGAACCGCGATAAGGAACGCGGCCCTCAACGCCTTCAGGCACAAGCTTCGGCATACGGTTCGGTTCTTCGCCCGTGCCGGAGATGGCGGCCGATGCTTCTCCTTCTACGTTCTGAAAATAACGTTCGCTGGACCCCGCCGCCATTGCGCCCAATGATCCCATACCACGATAGGATTTGAATGTGCGTCCTTGATAAAGAATTAATTCGCCGGGGCTTTCGTCGGTTCCGGCAAACATGGACCCGATCATCACTGCGCTTGCGCCTGCCGCCAGGGCTTTGGTAATGTCGCCCGAAAATTTTATGCCGCCGTCGGCAATGATTGGAATGTTCGCGTCCTTGGTAGCGCGGTGAGCTTCGGCGATGGCGGTAATCTGCGGCACGCCAGCTCCGGTGACAACGCGGGTGGTGCAAATCGAGCCTGGACCTATGCCAACTTTGATGCCATCGGCGCCGGCCTTCGCGAGTTCGCACGCACCGTCGAAGGTGGCAACGTTGCCGGCAATAAGTTCCACTTCCGGCAACTTCGCCTTTATGGAGCGGATAGCGTCCAGTACGCGGCTGGAGTGGCCGTGGGCGCTGTCAATTGCCAGCAGATCGGCTTTGGTGGCGGCCAATTCCTGGGCGCGTTCCAGGAAATCCCCGGTCGCGCCGATTGCGGCGCCCACGCGTAAACGCCCGTGAGAATCCTTCGCTGCGTTCGGATATTTCAATTTCTTCTGAATATCTTTGACGGTGATCAAGCCTTTCAAGTTGTAGTGGTCATCTACAACCAGCAATTTCTCGACGCGGTGCTCATGCAGAATTTTCTCTGCGTCCTCCAACGTCGTGCCAACGGCGACCGTAATCAAATTTTCCTTGGTCATTACGCGGCTTATGGGAATGTCGAAACGCGTTTCGAAACGAAGATCGCGATTGGTGAGGATTCCAACCAGCTTTTTATTCTTAGTGATTGGCACGCCCGAAATCTTGTACTTGCGCATGACTTCGAGGGCGTCGGAAACCTTGTCGTCCGGGGACATCGTGACCGGGTCAACAATCATGCCGCTTTCGGAGCGCTTCACTTTGTCCACTTCGTTGGCTTGCTGTTCGATGGTCAGGTTCCGGTGAATGATTCCCAGTCCGCCCTGCTGCGCCAGGGCAATCGCCATATGCGATTCGGTGACCGTATCCATTGCGGCGCTAACGATTGGAATGTTCAAGCGGATATTCCGAGTGAGCTGAGTTTGCGTATTGGCGAGAGCAGGAACGACGTCAGAGCGGGCGGGCAAGAGCAACACGTCGTCGAAGGTAAGCGCTTCGGGAACTGGGAAATGAATCATAAGTTTCTCGGGGAACGAAATACTCCTTCATTCTAATGCCTGATAAGGGCTGAGCGGCGACGGCGATTTGAAACCCGCCCCGGCTTACTTGGTCGCATCGGTATCGGCTTCTCGGGGAAACGACTTGAACTCAACTGGCTGCGATTCGGACGTGGTCTTTTTATCACTCCCGATTTTATTTTGTGTGAGCGTTCCTTTTAGCAGGTAGTACGCCTCGTCCGCGGGCGTCTTGCCTTCGCCGCGCTCTATAGTTCCTTTGAATTCGTAAGAAATATTCTGGACGATTTTAGTCGTGAAAGAAAGATTCTTGCCGTCCATTTTCCCTTGCTTGAAGAAGTGCTCAACGAAGGTCTTCTGATCGCCGCCGGCATCGCTATAACGAGATACCAAACCAGTGACTGTTCCGTTATCCTCGACCGTGAGTTGCACGAATTCACCGTCCTGAAGGAAGGTATACATGCCGGAGTAATCGGGCGCAGCCGACTTAGTGCCGCTCATGTTGGGGGCTTGGCCTGCCATTGACCCGACGAACATCAGCGAAATAATTAAGAGTTTCTTCATATACTCCCTAATATCTAAAGCGCGTGTTTGCGCTATTGCCTTAGTTTGAACAAATTCCCTATACCGCCCTCGCGTGTATCGGCATTTATTGCTCATGTGTAGCGCATACCAGCTACGCGCGAGATCCTTCGCAGGCTCAGGATGACTCCTCAGTTAGAGTTCTAATTTAGCCGTCAACTGTCGGCGCGCTAACTGATTTCCGTCAACCATTGACGCCCGCCAGTGTCAATAGAGCAAGCATTATCCGCTTAAGACCGAGTTCGCGTCCATTGCAATCAAACCATTCTTGCAGAGTGTGTGCGCCGCCGCCGCTGCCTCCTCCGCCAATGGCAATTGCTTCACGGCCGAGGGATAGCGGAATGTTGGCGTCCGTAGATGCGCGTTGCACAGTGGCCACGTTGCCAAGTTCGGCATCCACGGCTCGAATCACATGAAGAATACGAGCATTGGAATCCAAATCTCCGGCGGGGCGGTTGCCAATCGCAATCACTTCAAAACTCAATCCGTAAGGAGCCTTTTGCTGCGAGCCGCGCCTTTCTATATTTTGGCACTCTTCGTCTATGGCGGTTGTGATGCTGTTTCGCAGGGCCGCTTCGAGCCTTTCCATTTCGGACGCCGAAGAAGAGCGGATATCAACTCGCATGCTGGCAGATTCTGGAATGGAATTCACCGAAGTGCCTCCGCGAATAACCCCAATGTTAAAAGTCGTTTTTGGGGAAGCAGGAACGCTAATCTGGGTAAACAAATGAATGGATCGAGCCAGTACTGGAATGGGATTTGCGGTGCCGAAATCGCTCCAGGAGTGTCCTCCCGGCCCGCGAATGATAACTTCAAAGCGACGGCTTCCTAACGCTTCCGACACGATGGTATCGCAGCCTGCGCCGTCGAGCACCAGGCTAAAAGCGATGGAGTCTTTACACGGCGAATCGGAGAAGATGTGGCGCATACCACGAAGGTCCCCTTCTCCCTCCTCGCCGACATTCCCCACGAATAGAATTGACGATTGGGCAGAAATGCTGACGGATTTTAGCGCGCCCGCGATCCCGAGCAGGGCCGTTACTCCCGCGCCATTATCGGAAACGCCCGGTCCGTAGATCCGGCTCCCTTCCTTGCGGATGTTCAGCGGCGTACCCGCCGGAAATACGGTATCAATGTGCGCGCTGATGGTGATGCATTGCTTGCTTGATCCCGTACGCAGCCCTAGAACATTTCCAACTTCATCGGTGTGCACATCTTCGAGGCCAAGTTCACGGAAGCGATGGGCGAGCCATTCCGCGCGCGCGGATTCTCCGAAAGGAGGAGCGGGAATCTTTGCCAACTCAACCTGCCAGTCGCAGAGCTCCGATTCGTGAACGCGAAACCATTCAAAAGCCGAACGCACGTGCCGCAGGGCCAGAAGGCTGACAATTTCCGCGCCAACTTCCGGCGCAACGTCTGGCGGTTCGGGATCGGGCTTTACAGGCGCCATCGCTATCCTACGGCGGGTCTGTCCCGCCATTTCATTAGAGTTAATTGCAGCAACTCCGCGAACTTAGCTGCATCTAAACTTTAGACGAAGTTTTGCCTTCTTGTTAGTCTATAACCTCATGAAATTAACTATCCGGCTCGGCTTGCTGGCGTCTGCGGCGCTGTTTCTTTCTCTTAATGTTTTCGGGCAGGAAGGGCCGCTGAATTCCGCCCAGCCTGCCAATATCACTCCAGACCAAATCATTCAGCGCTTCGCCGCCAAGGAAAAGGAATTCAAAGAGGCTCGCGAGCAGTACACGTACAGGCAGTCCGTCACTGTGCAAACGCTCGATGGTGACACGGTGACGGGAGAGTACAAGGAAGTCTTCGATGTGGCTTACGATGACAAGGGCCGCCACCTCGAAAACGTAGTATTTGCGCCGGAGTCAACGCTTGACAATGGCGGGATATCAATGTCGCCGGAAGACCTGGATGATATTCGCCACCGGCTTCCGTTTGTGTTGACCTCGGATGAGGTCGGGGAATATGACATTCTCTACGTGGGACAACAGCAGGAGGACGAACTCCACTGTTACGTTTTCGACATTGCGCCAAAGAAAATCGAAGGCAAGAAGCGATACTTTCAGGGACGGGTATGGGTGGATGATCACGATTTCCAAATCGTAAAAACGTTTGGGAAGACAGTCCCCGACATCCGCCACAAAAACAATGAGAATCTCTTTCCCAAGTTCACCACCTGGCGGCAGCAGGTTGATGATAAATATTGGTTTCCTGCCTATACCAAAGCGGACGACATTCTCCATTTCAAGGTGGGTGCTATAGGGGATGTTCACATCCGCGAGATCATTAAATACGAGGACTACAAGAGATTCGGGGCTAATACAAAGATCACATACCAGGGGAAGGAAATACCGAAGCCTGATCAGAACCCGTCGGGCCAGCCGCAGAAATAGCAGAGACGCCCCTTAGGCAGGTTCGACCTTGTCAGAATTCAATAGAACAAATACTTCCGCCACTTATCGTCGGAGCGGCCGATTAATCGCATGATGTGGCGGCTGGTGTGAAGATTGAATGCGCGGGGTTCACGCATCAGCTTCATTCCGGCTTCCATCGGAAAGTGGTTCCCCTTGCGGCGATTGCAGGGATGGCAGCAGGCCACAAGGTTTTCCCATGTGGACGCCCCTCCCCTCGACCGAGGAATGACGTGATCGAGAGTGAGTTCTCCCGCAGGCAGAAGTTCGCTGCAATACTGGCAGGTGTTGCGATCTCGCAGCAGAATATTCTTGCGCGAGAGGGCCCGCGTCTGATGGGGAATGCGCCGATATTCCAGCAGACGGATTACGGACGGAACGCGAATTGCCAATCGAGCCGCATGCAGAAAATGTCCATTTTCCTCTTCAGTCATCGCCACGCCCTTCAGCACCAGCACAATGGCGCGGCGGGCGGCGCACACGTTGATCGGCTCATAAGACGTGTTCAGGACGAGGACGGGCGCGTGCAGCGCGTGGCCGTTGCCTTCCGGCGGAGGTTCCAGAATTACCGCCGGAATAATTGATGTCCGGGTAGCTGCCGAATTGTTCCACTTTCCTGACATGCCTTCTGCTCTATGATTTCGCGTTTGTCGTTTTCGCTCGCCGTTTACGCGTTTACCCCGCCATTGCTGCTGGAATTCTCTCAAGTCCTTCGTCTATTTGTCCGCTCTTCTTCAAGGTTCGCGCGACCGTTGCGACCCAAACTTTCTTCGCGCCGGCGCGCCGCAAAACACGGGCACATTCGGAAGCGGTAGTGCCGGTGGTCAAAACGTCATCTACCAGGAGAACTTCGCGGCCCAAAACGATCTCGGGGTTGGTGACGACAAATGCGCCGCGAAGGTTTTCTCGCCGCTGATTTTGGGTAAGTCCTATTTGCGATTCGGTAATCCGCCGCCGTTTCAGCAAATGCGTGTTGAGTTCAAATCGTTGTCCAACTGCATGTTTCAATGCAGTGCGTGCTATCAATTCGGCCTGATTGAATCCGCGTTCGCGGGACTTCGATGAATGCAAGGGAACGGGGATAAGTAGAAGCGGAGGGCCTTCGAAAAGCGTCTGCTCCGTCCATTGACCCTGCATCCTTCTGATAGCCGCCGCAAGCTTCTCGCCCAGTACCCCTGCCGCTGGCAACACCTTGTCATATTTCAGCAGGTGGATGAGGTCGCGCAGTTGAGTGTCGTAGCTTCCGTATGCGGAAGCCGCCGCATAGGAGGGCGCTTCGGTTCGGCACATCTCGCAAATGTCTTCATCTGACTCTGACATTGATCGCGCATGCGATAGCCGCTCGCCGCAAATGGCGCAGAGTTTTCCTTCCATCGGCCGTATTGCAGAAACACATTCATCGCAGACGGGTAACCGGGAGATGTTAGTCAGGAAGGCATGACAGAGGCGGCACTCAGAAGGAAAAATCGTAGCGAACAGGCTTTCGGCGATGCCGCGAAGCCAGGATGCAGGCAGCCTCTCCCTCGCTACAGTGTTGGTTGCGATAGCTCGCTTTAGGTCGCCGCTACTGCTGAAGACGAACCTCCCTCGTCCTGTAAGGTTGCCGCGGAGGGTACTGTCGGACGCGCCGTGTATCAGTATAGCGGTGCGCGATTTTACGCGCAACGGATCGGCTAGGCGGGTGAGGTCGGTGTCTCGTTCCGGGGACTGACCTCGATGTAACATAAAGGGATGCGGAAATTGGCGGAAACCGTCTTCACGTTCATTTCCTGTGAAAAGCTCCTTCAGCCTGGAGATCGCGTCGGCGTGGCTGTTTCTGGTGGGGCTGATTCGGTTGCGCTGCTGCGCTTAATGCTGGAGTTGCGCAGCGAAATCGGCATTCTGCTATGGGTGGCTCATTTCAATCATAAGCTGCGAGGCGATGAGTCTGAGGCGGACGAGAGTTTTGTGCGGGACTTGTCAAAGCGACATGGATTGGAATTCCTATGCTCCAGCGGTGATGTAGCCCACCACGCGAAAGAAAAGCATTCGAGCCTGGAGGCTGCGGCGCGGGAATTGCGTTACGCATTTTTTTTGGATGTGATGCGAGATGCTAGATTGAACCGGATCGCGACCGCCCATACGCTGGACGATCAGGCAGAAACAGTGTTGTTGAAGATCGCGCGAGGTGCGGGGACCCGGGGCCTTGCGGGAATCTACCCAAAGTTGGCCGTGAATCAATCATCCTCTGGTGAACCTCATGATCTTGCGGCGGGTCAACTGATCATCCGTCCCTTGCTGGGAGTTTGCCGACGCGATGTTGAGTTATATCTCCGAGATCTCGGTCAGCCTTGGCGGGAGGACAGGAGCAATCGCGATCTCCGCCATTCACGCAACGTAGTTCGTCATGGGATTCTTCCGCGGCTTGAACGTAATCTTAACCCTGCAGTCCGCGAAGCATTGGGGGAAACGGCTGAAATTGCGCGTGCCGAAGAAGAGTATTGGAATGAGAGGATGACGAGGTTGCTGCCGAACGCTCTGAAATCTTTCACTCCCCGCGCTGGGGCAATGCTAGATGGTCCCCTCCTGACGGCGCAACCCAAGGCAGTTCAAAGGCGGTTAATCAGGGCGTTGGCCGAGTCATTAGGCTTCGAGCTTGAGTTCAAGCATGTGGAGCAGGTCCTGCGATTAGCGCTCGATTTTCACGGTCACCAATCCATTGTTCTCCCGGGAGGCTGGATGGTAAGTCGAAGCGCTGACGGAATCCGGTTTCAGCTTTCGCACTCAGCGGCGAGTGGTGAATACGAGTACAGACTGTCAATTCCGGGACGAATTGAAGTTCCAGAGGCAGGTAGGCTGATCGAAGCCGTGGTGGTTCGGCCCGGGTTGGAATCAGCGTATAATCCCGATCATGCTATTGATGCCGCTTTCGTCGGGAGAGAATTGCAGGTAAGAAATTGGCGGCCTGGAGACCGGTTTTGGCCGGGCCACAGCAAGTCCCCTAAAAAAATTAAGGAGTTGCTGCAAGAACGGCACGTAACAGGGATGGACAGGAAGCGCGTACCCGTTGTAGTGAGTGGAACTGAGGTGGTTTGGGTGCAGGGTTTGCCCGCCCCGACGGCACTGCGGCACCGGGACCCGAAACGGGAAGCCATTGTTATTCTGGACTCGGAGATCTGAAAGCGAAGATTAGCGTTCCCATGAATCAAGAGGCCAAGACCGAGCAAGTGCAATCCGTGATCGCGGCTGAACAGATTCAGAAGCGCGTCCGCGAGATGGCACGGCAAATCTCAGATGACTATCAGGGCAAGACTCTGCACGTGCTCGCGGTTCTCGAAAATGGATTCATGTTCGTTGCGGATTTAGTTCGCTCGCTTGAAGTCCCGCTCATTTGCCAATTCATTAAGCCTACGTATCACCGCCAGCAAGACGGCGGTCGCGGAGAATGGCTGGAAATATTTTTCAGCCACGAACCAGACATCCGCGGGCAACACATATTGGTGGTCGAAGGTCTGGTACATTCTGGCGTCACCACCGACTTCCTCATGAGTGATTTGCGAGCCCGCGGGGCGGCGTCAGTGAAACTCGCGACCCTGCTGGACCGCCAATCGGCACGCCGCGTGCAGTTACAGCCGGACTATTTCGGCTTTCTTGTGGATGACGCATTCCTGATAGGGTACGGGTTGGGATCTGCCGAACAGACGGCGCGAAACCTATCGTATTTGGCGGTTGCGAGCTAAAGCCTGCACTAATGACTTTGGTTACTCGTGCCAGAGCATTCTTTATTTCTTCAAGAAGCGTTAGAATTGAGTCTGGGAATTTTCCTATCCAAAATCTTCCCACCGCATCTAAACAAATGAGCTTTCCGGACGATTTGGAACGGAGCCCAATTTTAGGAGTCATTAGGTGAATTCAACAGCTAAAACAATTGTCTTCTGGCTTGTGATCGCCGTCTCCGCCGTCGTTCTTTATGAGGTGGTGACCGCCAGCCATGCTGGACCAAAAGAGAAGGAGATCAACTTCTCCCAATTCCTGTCTGATGTGAATCAGGCACAGGTGAAGGAAGTCGCCGTTACTGGCATGGAAGTTCGCGGAAAGTACCGCGATGGCACTGCCTTCCACACTACGCAGCCCGCGAACTATCCCGAAATTTACAACACCCTCCAGGCTAAGGGCGTCAACATGACGATCCACGACGTGAGCAATAGTAGCTGGGCGTGGCTTTATCAACTCGCTCCTCTCGGGCTGCTGGTGCTGTTGTGGTTTTTCATAATGCGGCAGATGCAGGCGGGTGGCAATAAGGCGCTTTCGTTCGGCAAGAGCCGTGCGCGGTTGCTCTCCATGCAGCAAAAGAAAGTCACGTTTAAGGACGTGGCTGGCGTGGAAGAAGCCAAGGAAGAATTAAAAGAAATTATCGAGTTCTTGCGCGAGGCGCAGAAGTTTCAGAAGCTCGGCGGAAGAATTCCCAAAGGTGTGTTGCTGGTCGGGCCTCCGGGAACTGGGAAGACTTTGTTGGCGCGAGCTGTGGCGGGTGAAGCCAACGTTCCGTTCTTTTCTATATCCGGTTCAGATTTCGTAGAAATGTTCGTTGGCGTGGGCGCCAGCCGGGTTCGCGATCTGTTCGAGCAGGGCAAGAAAAACGCTCCCTGCATCATCTTCATTGACGAAATTGACGCCGTCGGACGGCATCGCGGCGCTGGCCTTGGTGGTGGACACGACGAACGCGAACAAACCCTGAATCAACTTCTCGTGGAGATGGACGGCTTCGAATCGAACGAAGGCGTCATTCTGATGGCGGCAACGAATCGGCCCGACGTGCTTGATCCCGCATTACTAAGGCCTGGACGCTTTGACCGTCGTGTGGTTGTGAACCGCCCTGATGTTCGAGGACGCGAAGAAATTCTGCGAGTTCACACGCGCAAGATTCCTTTGGCGGATGACGTTGATCTCTCTGTGCTTGCTCGAGGTACGCCGGGATTTTCTGGAGCCGATCTAGCTAACATGGTGAACGAAGCGGCATTGAGCGCCGCGCGCCAAAACCGCAAGGCTGTGCTCATGTACGACTTCGAGCTGGCCAAAGATAAAGTGCTGATGGGAGTAGAACGCAAGTCACTGATTCTCACCGAAGAAGAGAAGAAGGTGACTGCATATCACGAAGCCGGGCACGCGCTGGTCGCGACGAAACTGCCTAACTCCGATCCTCTTCATAAGGTGACGATTATTCCCCGCGGCATGGCGCTGGGCGTGACCATGCAATTGCCCATTGATGACAAGCACAACTACACCAAGGAATATCTGGAAACAGAGATTGCCATCATGATGGGCGGCCGCATTGCCGAAGAAATGTTCCTCAACCAGATGAGCACAGGCGCAGGCAATGATATCGAGCGAGCCACGGAGTTGGCGCGCAAAATGGTCTGCGAGTTCGGTATGAGCGATCTCGGTCCGCTCACGTTTGGGAAAAAGGAAGAGCAGATATTCCTGGGACGCGAAATCGCACAGCATCGCGACTATAGCGAGGCAACGGCGATCAAAATTGACGATGAAGTCCGCCGCATGATCGGGCAGGGTTACAACACGGCAAAGGGCATCCTGGGCGAGAATAACGACACGCTGGTGAGGATCGCCCTCGCGCTTCTCGAACGCGAAGTGCTCGACGCCAATGAAATTAAGTTGATCATTGAAGGCAGAGAATTGCCAAAGGTCATTCCTCCGCCGAAGTCCGATGACGGCGTGCAGCAGGTGTTGAAGCCGGAACCGGGTCGTCCGGGAATGGTAAAGGGTGGAGAGCGTCCAGCCCCAGCCTAGGTGTTTGCAGTGGGATCGCAGGGCAATCCGCCCCGGCCGTCGCAGCTGCTCTCAGTTGTAGATGACTTTACGCTCGCCCTTCACGATTCTGCCGACTGTGAAGGCTTTTTCTCCGGCCCGTTCGAGAACTGTTTGTACTTTTTTAAATTTGGCGGATGGAACTACCAGCAACATTCCCAGTCCCATATTGAAGGTTCGCAACATCTCCTCCGAAGGGACGTTCCCGAGTTTTTGCAGGTGTTCGAAAATCGGCAGGACCGGCCATGACCCCATCTCGATGATCGCGGCCATGCCTCGCGGCAACATTCGAGGGAGATTGTCGGTAATGCCGCCGCCGGTGATGTGAGCCATCGCGGTAACGCAGTCGCCGTCCACCAGCCTTTTTATAGCCGGCCAATAGCTCTTGTGAGTGCGCATCAACTCGTTTCCCACTTTCCCCTTTAACTCGTTTACATAGGACTCGGGCGTATAACCGCCGATTTCGAACAGCAGCTTGCGCGCCAATGAGTATCCATTGGTATGAAGACCGTTCGAGGCTAGCCCTAAAATTACGTCGCCGACTTCGACAGTCTTGCCAGTTATAATCTTTTCGCGTTCGACGACTCCCACAATAAATCCCGCGAGGTCGTATTCTCCTTCGGGATAAAAGCCCGGCATTTCAGCAGTCTCGCCCCCAATCAGCGCACAGCCATTGTGCTTGCAGGCTTCCGCCAATCCTTCCACTACTTTTTCGGCCACCTCAGGTTCGAGCGTGCCGGTGGCGAGATAGTCCATAAAGAAAAGCGGAGTTGCTCCCTGCACGGCGATATCGTTGACGCAATGGTTGACGAGATCGGCTCCGATGGTGTGATGCACCTTCATTTCGAAGGCGACCTTCAGTTTGGTGCCAACGCCATCCACGCTCGAAACCAGCACAGGGTTAACATATTTCTTGTCAATGGCGAATAATGCGCCAAAGCCCCCAATCTCGCCAAGCACGCCACGATTGAAGGTCTTGTGGGCGAGATACTTGATTCGCTTTTTGGTGCGATTGGCGCGGTCAATATCTACACCAGCGTCAGAGTAGGTGACGGTTGCGGTATTCGGGGAATTGTCAGGCACCGGTGCTAATTCCGTCTTCAGTGAAGTTGGGGGATTGCTGGGTTTCGCGATTCGCAGACTGTTTGAGCGCGGCTCATTGTAGCACGTCTCCAATCCGGGTAGGCACCGCTGGCCGGTGGAATGCCCCGCGGGTAAGCCTCAAGCCTACACAGTTTCAAGGCGAAGACAATCCAACCGACTTGTGGCAACGTACCTAACGCATGGCCGCTTCTCGCAAGCGCCATATTATTTTCTTTATAGGAGATTACCCCATGGAACTGGATAAGGTACTGCAAGTAGCCAGGAAAAATGTGGACAGACGTAAGTTCATGAAGGCCACAGGCTTCGCCGGTATTGGCGCAGCGGCGGCCACAACTCTTTTTGCCAGTGGCGCGGCCTCGGCGCAATCGTTGGCTGAAAAATCGAGTTCGAGTGCGGTAAGCGACCCTCAAACGAAGGACACACCGGCGCAAATCTTCACGGCTGCGTTGATTGCTGAAGACTTGGCCACAACCTTTTATTACAACGGCCTGGTGGGAGCCGTGATCCAAGATCCGAACCTGGCGGGTCCGGGAGGAACGGCCACTCACGTGTCGAAAGCAGGAAATTTCGGGAACGTGGATTACCTTCGCGCGGCCTTGACCGAAGAGATCGCCCACGCCGGCCTTTTCCGATCATTGCTGAGCATCTCAGGCCCCTCCGGAGATCCCGTGCAGACCTTCTATTTCCCGGACGGCGTGTTTGACACGCTGGATCCTTTCATTAGCACTCTGGAAGCTTTGGAAAACGCCTTCATTGGGGCTTACTTGAACGCAGTCGCTGAATTCGGAAGGATGGCCGGCGTAGCGGGGAGCGGTGCGGACTACAGTTCGAATATGTTGGCCTACCTGGCGGAGGTGGCCTCTGCAATCCTAGGAATCGAATCCGAACACCGTACTCTTGGCCGGGTGATTGCGAATAAGAATCCAGCCAATAACCTCAATTACGAAGCTGTTAGCGGGGTTTACAGTGTTTACAATGGAAAACATTCCGCAGTTGTGGCCCTTACGCCATTTCTAACGGCTTCTACTGGCCCGGCTTATTCCTTGGCGGATGCTGTTGCGAATGCGCCCTCAGTCGAGGCGCGAACCGGGGGCGGCCTCCCACCCAACTAAGTTGACACGCTATTGAAGAGGCCGACTCGAGGTGACGCCGGCCTCTTTGATCTACATGGTTTTGAAACTCGATCTCTAGTCGCTCTCCTTACTGCGCCCCTTTCCGTTATCCCTCCATCTCAAGCAGCGATTTGCAATTGCAGGCATTCTAAAAATCCGAAGTCCGCTTCTAGAAAACATTCTCATCCATTAAACTGATTGTCCGAATAAAGGACTTCCCCAATTGCATAAGTTCATGCCTTGCTTCTACCGCCGCTTTGTCGTCTCATGCATTCTTCTCTCTTCTGCTATTTCAACTGCCCAAGGTGTCTCTTCGGAATTATTTGATGGACTTCACTGGCGATTGATAGGACCGTTTCGTGGCGGGCGCGCGGTTGCCGTGGCAGGAGTGCCCGGGGATTCCACAACTTTTTATTTTGGTGCGGTAGATGGAGGCATCTGGAAAACCACCGACGCCGGCGTTGTCTGGGAACCGATTTTCGATGGACAGAACGCTGCATCTATTGGTGCACTTGCAGTCGCTCCCTCGGATCCAAATACCATCTATGCCGGGACCGGCGAATCGGATATACGTTCTGACCTCGCTTCCGGCAACGGCGTGTACAAATCTGCTAATGGCGGACGAACATGGGCGCATATTGGGCTGGAGGATACGCGGCAGATCAGCAGAATCGTCGTTGATCCTCGGGATCCGAATGTCGTTTATGTCGGCGCTCTGGGCCACGCCTACGGTTCTAACGAGCAACGTGGCGTTTACAAGTCGGAAGATGGAGGAGCGCATTGGGCCAAGGTTCTCGATCAGGGGCCGGACATTGGCGTCTCTGATCTGGCAATTTGTTCAGAGAATCCTCAAATCTTATTTGCTGGAACCTGGCACACGCGGCGGCCACCGTGGAGCACGTACGCTCCAATAGACGGCCCGGATGGTGGTCTTTATCGTTCGCAAGATGCCGGCAAGACGTGGTCCCGACTCAGTGGAAATGGATTGCCGGAAGGAGATTGGGGCCGTGTTGGTGTCGCGGTCGCGCCGGATGGCAGGCGCGCTTACGCTCTGATTCAAGCAGGCAAGCCCGGTCTCTATCGCTCAGACGACGGAGGGGATACATGGGTGCTTGAGAACGATGACGCGCGGCTTACGAGTCGCGCCTGGTATTTCAACAGCATCACGGTTGACCCGCAGAATCGA
This sequence comes from uncultured Acidobacteriaceae bacterium, assembly GCA_963720075.1. GTDB lineage: Bacteria > Acidobacteriota > Terriglobia > Terriglobales > Acidobacteriaceae > PALSA-188. The sequence continues at coordinate 1,412,457 of CAVREG010000019.1, forward strand.
GATGTGATGTATGTCCCAAACGTCGCACTCTACCGGTCCGAAGATGGTGGAAAGACAATTTCAGTGCTACGCGGCGCGCCCGGGGGCGACGATTACCACCAGATTTGGATTGATCCCAAAAATTCCAACAGCATGGTGCTCGGGACGGACCAGGGAACGACGATCAGCCTCGATTCTGGCAAGACTTGGAGCAGTTGGTACAACCAGCCTACGGCGCAGCTCTATCACGTAATCACCGACAACAATTTTCCATATGCTGTGTACGGCGCGCAGCAAGATAGCGGGACCGCAGCAGTTTTCAGCCGCACCGACCACGGACAGATCACTCCTCGAGACTGGTTCCCCGCCGGCCCAAGCGAGAGCGGATACATGGAGCTTGATCCGAACAATTCCAACGTCATGTATGTGACCGAAGCATACGGCAAAGTTGACCGCTTCGACCGGCGCACCGGCCTTAGTCAGGATATTTCCCCTTGGCCACTAGTTTTGCCCGATACGGAAACGAACCGCCGAAAGTTTCGTGCGCCGTGGAGTCCAGTCCTGGTTTTTTCTCCAGCGGATTCAAAGGCGCTTTATTTTGGCTCGCAGTACGTGATGAAGACACTGGATGGCGGTCTGCACTGGCAAACCGTTAGCCCCGATCTGACCGGATCGAGCCAGACTGGCGGGAAACCGTCACCTGCGCTGCCCACCATCGATAATGCGAAGAGCTTGGGATACGGCGTTGTGTCCACGATCGCGCCGTCGGCGCTCAATCCTGATTTGATCTGGGCGGGCAGCAACACGGGATTGATTCACGTCACCCGCGACGGCGGGAAAACCTGGAAGAATGTCACACCTCCCCGTCTCAGCGATTGGAGCGCAATCTCGCTGATCGAGGCGTCACATTTCGATCCGGGCGTCGCCTACGCCGCCGTCGAACGCAGCCGCCTCGATGATCAGACGCCTTACATTTACCGAACGCGCGACTATGGAGCTACCTGGAAATTAATCACCAATGGCATTGCCGCGCCTTGTTTTTTGCGTGCCATTCGCGAAGACCCCCAGACCAGGGGACTGCTTTTCGCCGGAACCGAGTTCGGTGTATATGTCTCTTTCGATTACGGCGATCACTGGCAGCCCCTGCAATTGAATCTGCCGGTCTCTTCGGTTCGCGATCTCACGATTCACGGGGACGATCTGATCGTTGCCACGCACGGGCGATCTTTTTGGATTCTGGATGACATCTCTCCATTGCGCGAGATAGCAGAGGATAGGAATCTGGAGACAGTGCGGCTTTACCGTCCAGCGGACGCTGTTCGCATTGATAACGATGATTTCCCGGGTACGCCGCTTCCGCCCGAAGAACCGACGGCAGAGAACCCTCCCAGCGGAGCCATGATTGATTATGTTTTGCAGTCGCCGGCTGCCAACGTGAAGTTGGAAATTTTCGATGCGCAGGGAAATCTCGTGCGGAAATTTTCTTCGGAAGATCATGATGCCGAGAGGCATTTGCCGCTTCCTGTCGCGGAGCGTTGGTTTCCAAAACCCGAGGTTCTCGAAAAGAATCCGGGGATGCACCGGTTCGTTTGGGACCTTAAGTGGGACAATTCCGGAGGCCCGACGGCGGACGAAGACGCATGGTTTAACAACCCCAGCGGCCCAAAAGTCGCACCGAGGACTTATCTAGTCCGGCTCACAGTGGATGGTCAGGTGAAGGAACAAGCTTTGCGGGTGAAGATGGACCCGCGGTCGTCCGCGACACCCGGGGAACTGGCGCAGCAGCAGCAATTGGGACGACAAATATTCGCCGAGACCATCGAACCTCGCGCCGCTTTGGCTGAGATTGATTCGGTGAAAAAGCAGCTTGCGGAAATTGAGCAAAGATTGGCTGCATCGAACCAGGTCCTCAAATCGGCGATAGCGGACGCTCAGACTTCAATTGATGGAATTCTTGCGAAAAATGAAGCCGGTGCGCCGGGCTTGCAGAATGCCTACAAAGGGCTGGCATCAGCCCTTCTTGTTGTCGAAACCAGTGATCGCGCGATACCTCCGCAAGCGGTTGCTCTTTACACGGAATCGAGTCAGCAAGTCAAGACAAGCATTGCGGCGTGGAAAGCCTTTAAGCAGACGCGATTGGAGCAACTTAACCAACACCTGCGGGAAGCAAATCTTTATGCATTGGGTTATCCATAAAGCAAATAGATGGAGTGTCATGCTGCGCCTGCCGTCGGGGAGGCTCAAAAAGTCGAAGCAATGCCAGTCTCGATGTGGCAGTTAACGGAATAGGGGTCCTTCGACTTGGTTCTTCTTCGCGAGCGAAGAAGAACACTTCGCTCAGGATGACAATTTGCGATAGTGGGTTAGCCGCGATGCTCTATCGCTACGTGTTCTCGATTCGAAGTCTTCACGGCCCACGCCATTCGTGGGGTGTTATGCGCGACACCGTAGTGACCCAGAGCGTCGAGCAGAATCATTCCACAGTGGCCATTCAGGCGCGATTCCAGGTGATTGATGGCCTCAGCAGCGGCCCATTCCGGTAGGTTCCCAGCAAGGACGCGATCTGCCGCCCATTTCGCCAACACCAGCTTTATAATGGGCTCTCCCCATCCAGTCGTGGAAGCAGCGGCGGATTTGTTGTCGGCATAGCAGCCACATCCGATGAGAGAGGAGTCGCCGAGGCGGCCCGGGGCTTTGTTCAGCGTTCCTCCGGTGGATGTTGCGGCAGCGATGTTGCCGCTGGAGTCGAGAGCAACGGCGCCGACTGTGTCGTGCGAAATAGTTGGAGCGAATAGATCGCGCGCGTCCTCCTGTGACCCGCTGGTTAGGCGCGATTGAAATTCGCGCAAGCGTTCGATTTCCCGCGGAATGATCAGATCGGCATTCTCGCAAAGTGGAATTCCATGCTCGGCAGCGAATTTTTCGGCGCCTTCGGCGACGAAATAAACGTGAGGACTCTCGCTAAGAATTTTGCGAGCGGCACGGACGGGATTGCGAAGGTGCTCGACGCATCCCACGCCGCCGGTTCGCAGAGTGCTGCCATCCATGATCAGGGCGTCGAGCTGGACTTTGCCGTCACGATTCAGGAAGCTGCCCCGGCCGGCGTCGAAAGTCTCGTCATCTTCCATGATGACCACGGCCTCTTCAACCGCATCAAGAGCTGATCCGCCGCGATGCAGGATCTGCCATCCCGCAGAGATTGCGTTGCGAACGCCATTCAAATGCGCCTCGACCATATCGTCTGGAATAGCCCAAGCGCCGCCGTGGACGAGAAGAATGGGAGGGTTTGACATGGAAGTTAAGCTACGAAAAGGCGGACATCACGCTGCTTGCCCGGCTTTCGCGCCGAGCGCATCAACCCCTTGCGTGCGGGTCCATGTATAGCGGATGCGGTGAATCACGGTGATGGTGGATAGGACGGCGATAATCCAAAGTACCGGGGCCATGCGATTGAATAGCGCCCCGATAATGACCAAAACCAGGCGTTCGGGGCGCTCCATAAATCCCACGCGACAGGAACCAATTAAAGACTCGGCGCGGGCTCGGGTATAGCTCACCATAATTGCGCTGATCATCACGATGGCCGTGAGTATTACGTAAAAGAAGCGGTCGCCGCGACCATAAAAAACCAGCAGTCCGAGAAACTGCGTGGCATCGCTATAACGATCTACCACCGAGTCGAAGAATCCACCAAACTTAGTAACCCGGTTGCTGGCCCGCGCCACTCGCCCATCCACGAGGTCAAAAAATCCGGAACCAATAATTACCAAACCCGCATAGCGGAATAAACGCGCCTGATTTTCAGCGTTCGCATAGCCGAAAAGGACCGCTGCAATTACGTTCACTACCAACCCCATAAACGTCAGCACATTGGGATTGATCCGCGCCAGCGCCAGCCATCGCACGATAGCATCGAGCAGCACGCCACAGGCTCGGCCGAACGCTCTGGTCCAAGTTTTCCGGTCGCGAGGCTCTTCAATTCTTGTTTCCATCGGCTATTCAGCCGCCTGTGCGAGATCGTACATGGTGCTCAGAGTGAGTATCTCCATGTCGCGATTGCCGTTGGGAGTAACTACCTGAACCGTGTCCCCGACCTTTTTATTCAAGAGCGCACGGCCTATCGGCGACGTGGTTGAAATCCTGCCCGAGGCGAAGTCTGACTCCTCGCTGGTCACCAGCTTGTATTCGATTTCTTCGTTCTTGCTGCTGTCAAAGATGCGGACGGTAGAGCCCAGCCCCACTTTATCCTTCGGAATGTCGGCCATGTTGATAAGCGAGAAATCCGCAAGGCGCTTTCCCAGTTGTCGAATTCTAGCCTTGACGAATTCCTGGCGCTGCTTCGCCATGTGATATTCGGCGTTTTCGCTGAGATCTCCCAGCGCCGCAGCCTTCTTGATTTCCTTGGGAAGGTCGTGGATCAGCTCGTGTTCGAGTTGATTGATCTCTTCCCGCAGCTTCCTCGTTATTTCTTCGGTCATGTTTTGGCGATTATAACCCTTTACCGGGACCACCCGGCGGCAGGCGAACGATCCGGGTTAAAAGAACTCGTCGCTCATACACCCTGAATATCGCTATTGGAAACGATGTGAGTAGGCTCTACCAACGACTTGGTAGTGGCTCAGTTTGAACAAATCTCTACTTCGACGTCATCCCGGAGGATCTCGCGCGCCGCGGCACAATTGCTCGTGTTGAGCGCGTATCCGCCACGCGCAAGATCCCTCGCAAGCTCGGGATCACGCAAAATTAAGACAAAAATCAAACTGAGCCATTACCAACGGGTTGATCGGTTTGACGGTTGTATCCACGCACGATAAACTAGTTGGGTTTGCCTGTAGCTGCGGGTTCCGTTCTGGATCCGCCCGCGGATTTGCCAATTGAGGGCGAGGCGGAGAGCAGCAAGCACGAACAATCTGGAGTTTCCCGGGATCGCGACTCTCCATTGTTATGCGCATGGGGCGCGACGGGTGATCTGATGGAGGCATAAGTATGTACGCGGTCATCCGCGCCGGTGGCAAGCAGTACCGTGTGGCGCCCGGAGATGTGATTCGCCTGGAAAATCAGGGCGAAGGAAAAGATGGCAAGATCGAGTTTGGCGATGTGCTGGCTGTGTCCGGCGAGCAGGGGCAGATTGGGCGTCCCGGAGCCGGGGCCTCGGTTATTGGCGAAGTTGTGGAGCAGGGTCGCGCGAAGAAAATTCTGGTATTCCACTACAAGCGCAAGAAGCAGTACAAGAAACTGCGTGGACATCGGCAGGGATATACGGCCGTCCGGATTGTTGAGATTGGGTTTGATGGGCAGACGTTTAAGGCGCCGGAACTGCCTAAGAAAGAGCCCAAGATCAAAAAAGTGACGCCAGTGGACGAAGATCATCACGTCGAGCACCATGCGGCGGCGAAAACTAAAGCGCACGCCCCGTCACATAGTCACGCTAAGAAAAAAGCGGTGGCCAAGAAAGCCGTGCATAAGAAGTCCGCACCGAAGAAGAAAAGATAACCAGGTCCCTCGACTTGGGATGACAATTTACATATAGGGGATAGGTTATGGCACATAAAAAAGGGCAGGGTACATCACGAAACGGGCGCGATTCGAATGCGCAGCGATTAGGATTCAAGGCATTTGGCGGGCAGATTGTGCCCGGTGGGACGATTATCGTCCGACAGCGTGGGACGCGAGTGAAACCTGGGCTGAATGTTGGACGCGGCAGCGACGACACTTTGTTCGCGAAGATCAGCGGGCGGATCAAGTTTAAAGATCGTGGGCAGATGGGGAAATTTGTGATGGTCGAACCGCTCGAAGCGGAGTAGTTTAATTTCAAGTTAAGGCTGCGTGAGCGGCTGGCAGCCTCGGCTTCGGTCGAGGCTTTTTTGTTTGCGTAGCGGCAGATGTCTATCTGCCCGAGTAAAAGCTGAGCTTGGACTCAGCCGCCCAGACGAGGACGTCTGGGCCTACGTGACTTCCGAGGCGGCCGAGTTGAGCTCGGCCTGGACGGGCGAGGGCGCGCCCGTCCCCACACGATCTTTACTTTTATTCAAGATTTTTATGTTTATAGATGAGGCGACAATTCGGGTTAAGGCTGGCGATGGCGGCAATGGCTGCCTTGCGTTTCGGCGGGAGAAATTCGTTCCGCGCGGAGGGCCGTCGGGCGGGGACGGCGGCAATGGCGGCGACATTGTTATGGAATCAAGCGAACGACATAACACGCTGGTCCATTTTCGTTTTAATCCCGAATACAAGGCGCAACGCGGGCGGCACGGGGAGGGTTCCAACAAGAAGGGGCGCGAAGGTGAAGGAATCGTTTTACAGGTTCCGGTTGGAACTATTTTGTATGACGCGGACACTGGCGAAAGAATCCATGATTTTGAGCGTCCCGATGAACGGATCGTGGTGGCTTGCGGCGGACGCGGAGGGCGCGGTAACGCTCGTTTCGCAACCTCAACGCATCAGGCGCCTCGCGAGCATGAAGACGGGCGTCCGGGAGAGGAACGTGTTTTCCGGCTGGAATTGAAACTTCTTGCGGACGTGGGATTAGTGGGATTTCCGAATGTCGGAAAGTCCACTTTGATTTCGCGAATTTCGGCAGCGCGCCCCAAGGTGGCGGATTATCCGTTCACTACTCTTCAACCAAACTTAGGGGTGGTCGCGGTTGGGGATGTTCCCGGCGAACGAAGTTTTGTCGTCGCTGACATTCCAGGCCTGATTGAAGGTGCACATTTAGGGGCTGGATTGGGGACGCAATTTTTGCGTCATATCGAGCGAACCAGGTTGCTCGCTCACATGGTGGATGTGTCGGACGACAGTGGAAGGCCTGATCCAGTGAAGGATGTCGAGGTAATCACGGAAGAGTTGAAGAGTTTTGGCGGAAGGTTGGACGAGAAGCCAACTATCCTCGTCGCGTCGAAAATTGACGTCGCGAATAAAGAAAAGCTGGACAAGCTAAAGAAATATGCCAAAAAGCAGAAGATGGATTTGTATCCTATTTCCGCGGTGACGGGAAAAGGAATTGAAGAATTAAAGTTCGCCATGGCGGATAAGCTCGACGAGCTTAGAGAACGCGCGACAGAGCAAGCGTGAGAACTTGATTCGCCTTCCGAAGCTCGCTCATCCGTCAGATTGACCCAGGACAGGACTATAATTGCGCGCATTAGCGTGCAGTCGTACTGAAAAGTGCTTCCAGAATCCGGGTGATGCGGACCGGTCAACAAGCCTGTGGGCGTTCTTTCCGCAGAGAAAGAATTTAAGGAGACTTCAGATGAACACAATTACTACCAAAGACGGCACGACAATTTATTACAAAGATTGGGGCAAGGGTGAGCCAATTGTGTTCTCGCATGGATGGCCTTTGAACGCCGATGCATGGGATGCACAAATGCTTTTCCTGGGACAGAGGGGTTACCGGGTGATCGCCCACGATCGCCGAGGTCACGGACGTTCGAGCCAGCCCTGGAACGGAAACAACATGGATACATACGCGGATGATCTCGGCGAGCTGCTTGATCAGCTGGATGTGAAGAACGCGACTCTCGTCGGCCATTCCACGGGAGGCGGCGAAGTCACGCGTTACATGGGCCGCCATGGCACCAAGCGAGTAGCGAAGGCAGTGCTGATCGGCGCTGTACCGCCGCTGATGCTGAAAACGGAGAAGAATCCCGCCGGGCTTCCGCTATCTGCCTTTGACGAGCTTCGTGCTGCTGTGGTTGCGGATCGCGCGCAATTCTTCGAAGACTTGAGTGTCCCCTTCTATGGACTCAACAAACCAGACGCCAAAGTTTCTCAGGGTGTTCGGGATGCATTCTGGCAACAGGGTATGCAGATGTCTATTGTTGGAGCTTATGAGTGCATCAAGGCATTCTCTGAAACCGACTTCACGGAGGATCTCAAAAAGATAGATGTGCCAACGTTAATTTTGCACGGTGACGCGGATCAAATCGTGCCGATTCAAGCTGCGGCACTGCTGTCCTCGAAGATCGTCAAGAACTCAACATTGAAGATCTATCCGGGTGCGCCACATGGAATGTGCACAACCCTTGCGGACCAGGTGAATGCCGAGCTTCTTGGGTTCCTGAAACAAGCCGATCGAGCGGCAGCATGAGGCCCGGATGGTCCGGCGTTCGGATGAGGATAACCGAGGCGGCCAAAGGGCTAACAATGATTCTCCGAGGTGCTACTACTTACGGCAAAAGCAGCAATTTCCCGGTGGTTTTGCGGGCTTCGAGGTCGCGGTGGGCTTGGGCGGCCTCGGCCAACGGATAATTATGCGCGATACGCAGGGTTAGTTTTCCGGCGGCAATCATTTCGAAAACCGCGATGGCTCGCTTTCGCAACTCCTCGGTTGTAGCGATGTAATGAACCAAAGTGGGCCGGGTTACAAAGAGCGAGCCTTTTTGCAATAACAAAATCGGATCGAATGGCGGCACCGCGCCGCTGGATCCACCGAATAGCGCCATGTATCCTCGGGGACGCAAGACGTTCAAGCCTTTTTCGAAGGTAGTCTTCCCCACGCTGTCGTAAACAACGTCCACACCCTTCCCGCCGGTCAGGCGTTTAGTTTCGGCTTCGAAGTCAACCTTCGTGTACAGGATGACTTCGTCTGCTCCTGCTTCCCTGGCGAGTTTGGCTTTTTCTTCAGTTGAAACCGTGCCGATGACCCGGGCACCTATGTTATGCGCCATCTGCACCAGCAGCAGTCCAACACCACCAGCGGCAGCATGGATCAGGGCGGTCTCCCCACGCGTCAAGGGATATGTGTCGTGAGTCAGGTAATGCGCGGTCATACCTTGGAGCATTACGGATGCCGCTGTGCGATCATCCACTGTCGCGGGAACGGGGACGAGGCGATCTGCGGGCACGGCGAGGTATTCTACATAGGAGCCTTGGATTCCAGCCCAGGCAACGCGATCGCCTGGTTTCATTCCGCTCACTTTGGATCCAACAGCCGTAACTGTACCGGAACCTTCCTGGCCCGCCACGAACGGAAGCGGCAGTTTGTAACGTCCTTCGCGCTGGTAGATGTCAATGAAGTTCACGCCCGAGGCCGCAACTTTCACTACGGCTTCGTTTTCTTTTGGTTGAGGGATGGGCAGATCGGACAGAGCCAGAGCTTCGGGTCCGCCGGTCTGCTTGACTTGGATGGCTCTCATAGCGAGGTTCGATTCCAGGCAAGACGGCGAGGATGCAGAAAAGCTAGCCCCGAGTCCCGGGATCGCCGATGATAGCTTCTAGCCGCACTCCTGCCGCAAAATCGAAGTGGGCAGGCAGGGGAACCACAGACCTCTACATCTTTACGCTGCTTTCGAAGCGCTCTTACATACGGGATGTCCGCAGGAGCACTTGCTTTGAACATCCACTTCGTTGTTCTTTGCTGAATCAGCGCAATTCTGGCTGCAATACTGCTGACCTTGAGAAATGGGACAAGTACATTGGGGATGCGCACATTTGGATTGTTCCGCCGAAGCCATAATTTTTTCTCCTCTGCCATTAGACGCAATGGTTCGATGCAGAAAGATCTCGGGGCGTTATTGTGGATTAGAGACAGGTCCAAAACCCTGGAAACTTGGGAAGCAGTATTTACCCTGATGACCCGAAGTAACCAAACTAATCGGAATCAGCCGTTGACCCATCAAAAGTGGCGAGAGTAGGATTTGCTAACCACATTAGCCACCGCAGTTCGTAAGTCATAGAGGGACATGGGGATTCGAAAACTTTCTGTTTCTACTGGAGTGATTTTCGCTGCGGCTCTCGCCACTGTGGGTTGCAGTTCCCGACGGCAGGTAGCGGTTCGGCCACCTGTTCAGGGAAGCCCACCGCCCGTCAGTGCTCAAGTTACCGCCGCCCCTAGTTCTTCTCCGGAAGTCAAGGGGGATGCGCATACGGTGATGCCTGCGCCGGCGCAACGGCCTGATCCGACAGCAGACGTGATCGCGGAGGCTGAAAAAGAATATCTCGCGGGGCAGGAAAACATTAAGTCAGGAAATACAGACGCCGCAAAAGCAAACTTCGATCGTGCGCTCACCATTCTGGGTGACATCCCTCCCGAGGTTCAGCCGGACCAGCGATTGCAGCAGGAGTCCAACCGCATTCACAGCGCGATGAGCGATTTAAGCTTACAGGCATTGAAGCCGGGAGAAGCGGCCCCTGAGCAGAAGTCAGAACCCGCCCCGATTGACGAGGCCAATGAGGTCACATATCCGGTTGATCCCAACATCAAGGCAAAGGCGGCGGCGGAAATTAAGGCCACCCATTCAGACCTTCCGCTAATGCTCACCGATCCAGTGGCTAGCTATATCAACTATTTTTCGAATCGAGGCCGGGGAACGCTGGAGCACGCTCTTATCCGTAGTGGCCGGTACCAGGAAATGATTCGTCAAACTCTGAAAGATGAGGGTGTGCCTCAAGATTTGATTTATCTGGCGCAGGCCGAATCGGGATTTCATGCGCTAGCGCTTTCCCGGGTAGGGGCTCGCGGAATTTGGCAGTTCATGGCGTCGCGGGGTAAAGGATACGGATTAGAGCGCAACATGTGGGTGGACGACCGGCAGGACCCCGAGAAGGCGACTCGCGCCGCAGCCCGCCACCTAAAGGACCTTTATAACCAGTTTGGCGATTGGTATCTGGCCATGGCTGCTTATAACTCAGGCCCTGGAACTGTGCAGAGCGCCGTCAAGCGAACCGGATACGCCGATTTCTGGGAACTGTACAGGAGGAATGTCTTACCGAAAGAAACGCGGAACTACGTACCAATCATTCTGGCTGAAACGATCATGGCGAAGAATCCGGCCCAGTACGGGTTGGAAGGTCTAATTCCCGACAAGCCTGTGCCGTACGACACGGTCAAGGTTAACTATGCGGTTGATCTGCGATTAGTCGCGGAATGCGTGGACGTTCCGCCGGCGGTGCTTGAAGACTTGAACCCCAGCCTGATTCGACTGGTGACTCCGAAAGGTGAGGAATTCAGTCTCAAGCTGCCGGTTGGCACTGAATCGCAATATCTCGACGCGATAAACGCGATCCCGAAAGATATGCGGGTGTGGTGGCGTTACCACAAAGTGGGACCTGGCGAAAACCTGCTTTCCATCGCGCGTGAGTATCACACGACCGCGCGTGCCATCGTGAACGCAAATAACCTGGAGACCGGTGAGAATCTTCAAGCCGAAACTAAGCTGATTATTCCGATTGCCCCTGGCCGACACGCAGCTAGCGAGGGCGTGCAAGCCTACGCAAAACACCTCACCGTTTACAGAATTCGCAGGGGCGATACGGTACAATCGGTTGCTGATAATTTCGGCGTTTCGCCGGCGATTGTCCGTCGCTGGAACCGGGTCAAGGGTAACAGCCTGCGAGGCCGCCGGATTCTATATGTGCACTTACCCATAAGTCCGAATCCGCTCGAAGCGAGCTCTAAACCCATGAATGATAGGAAGTTACGTGATTCAGCACGAGTTCGCCAAGTGCGACATTCGGTTAAGCCGGGTGAAACTCTCTATTCCATCGCCAATTCCTATAACACCACGGTCGAAGCGATTAAAGCGAGCAATCGAAATGTTGCGACGCTTCGGCCGGGAATGATTCTTCTGATCCGCCGCAACGATTAGGTTCTATCCAACTCATCAGCCTTAAACAACAGTTTGCATCTAACGAATTTCAATGTGTCGGACAAGACGGCTTGGTCTCGTATGCAAACAAGAATGGGACGGCGTTTGCGGTAAGGACGAATGAACATGCTATAATCGCGCGCCGTTCAAGATTTTAGTTGTGTTTTTAATTTCACTAGAGCAATGTAACTGTTTGCGCACCCCCGGCGCCGCAGAGCAGCCGGAAATCAGGAGGAGAAATGACTTTCGAAGAGAAATTTTATTTGCGCGATGATGAAGGCGACGAATTTAGCGAACCCGGGTCTTACGGCGAGACCACTGAAGAGGAAGATTACGAAGAAGAGGAGGAAGAGGAAGAAGCGGAGCTTCCCTCGGTAATTGGTTCTGAACCGGAACCCGCTTCGGGCGGGGCCACGACGCCGAGATCGGGTGGAGGATCGGGAGATGGTGGTTCGTCGCGGTCTTCTGGTTCGGCGCGGAAGAAATCGAGTGGAGGGTCACCAAAATCCAAGGCGAAGAAATCCGCAAAGAAGTCGGCGAAGAAATCTTCTCCGAAAAAAGCCGCTAAAAAGAGTTCCAGGAAGAAATCTTCTGGCAGTCGCGCGGGGAAAAAATCTTCAAAGGCGAAAAAGTCTTCAAAGAAGAAAGCAACCAAAAAGAAGTCGGCCCCTAACAAGGGCCGTCGCCGCCGCTGATTATCAGGATTTGCAGTTCAGTAAATAGGCCGCAGCTTGCGCTGCGGCTTTTTGCTGTTTGGCGAATGCAACTGAGGCTGCTGAAAACTAGGCCACCTATTTATTGGATCGAATGGCAGTGAGGCATTTTCCGTAAAGCTCAAGCAGATGACCCGCGTATTCTTCGGGTTTGGCTGCGGTGCCGGTGCCTTGAAAACCGACTCCCGAAGAAGTCGTGCGACCGTATCCAGTCGTCATCGCGATGAACTTCATTAGATCGAGGGCGATATCTTCATTGCGGCGCGAGCCTGCACTAATACCGGGTACTTCGTCCATTGATTCCTCCGTCATTTTAAAAGGATACTGGAATCATTTGACGGAGGCTAGACCGATCTCTTTGATAGGCGCTAGCGGCTATCAGCCGCGCGCGGAACCTCACTCATGAGGGAAAGGAGATTTTGCTCACTATCGCGAAAATGAGTCATCCAAAGGTCGTGGTTCGGCATCTTCGCTATCAAATGAGGTGCGCCCTCGAACTTCACCTTCCGTTCGAGAAGGTTTTGATATGAAGTGTTGATGTCTGCGACGGCGAAGTACAGGATCGAACTGGGGTGATCCTGTTCGGGATTCTCCGGACGAGCAAGCATCAGGCGCAAGCCGCCGCAATCGAAAAAGGCAAGGGAGCCTGTGCTGAATAAGAATGGCAAAGCAAGGGCGTCGCGATAGAAGGCGGTAGCGCGCTCCAGATCGTGTACATTGATGGCGATTTGTCTTATACATGAAATTCCAGGGGTTGAAGTCGTCACGTATTCATCTCTCTAGTTTGTTGTTTTATTTTTTTAGATCGTTAGCATAGCTAACTATAAGCTACAAGAAAATGCAAGAACAAAAAGATTCCGTTAAAAGACGCGGAGAGCTTGCAGATCGAATGCATTCGACGGCCATCCACCTGCTGCGCAGGGTCCACAGGCAGGATGCAACAATGGAGCCGGCGCCAGCTCGTCTTTCAGCATTGTCGGTTCTGGTGTTTAGAGGATCAATGACGCTCGGCGAATTGGCTGCCGCCGAACAGGTGAAACCGCCGACCATGAGTCGCATTGTTGCCGGATTGGAGCGTGCGCGACTGGTCAAGCGCGTGCCTGATGCGATGGATGGGCGACGGGTCTACCTGCTGGCTACTCCCAAAGGGGCTAAGCTGATGCAGCGAGGGCGCCTGCGGAGAATTAAATATCTGGCCGCTCGGCTCAACGCGCTGACGCGAAATGAAGTGAGGATTTTGGATGAAAGCCTGAGGATATTGGAAAAGGTTTTGCACAATTGGAAGTGAGCCAGATCGTTCGCTTATTTCAAGTTTCAATGCCCACATGGCAGATTCGCCCAATTATATGATCGGCCGCCTTTTTCCCCTCATCTATAGCAATTATTTCCACCGGATAGGCCGTGTTATGGGGGCGCAGCACCAGATGGTTGCCAGCTAATTCAACGTATTTAACAGTGCAGTCCTGCATCTTATTCACCGCGTACATATTAGCCTCGCCCTTGCGATACGCTTTGAGCGAGTTATAGTGACGATCAATGAGAACAGTCGCCCCTGGAAGCAGCCGCGGATACATACTCATACCTTCGCGCGCGTTTGCACGGACCAAGACAAATCGCTCCCAATTCTCACGCGGGCCTTCCATTTGCGGACGCAAGGTTTCAAGAAACTTCTTTTTGAACTTAAGCATGTCTTTAACATGCCGACTCATGAGCAGAGGCGAAGTTGCGGCAACCTGATCATCCACGAGAAGCACATTTTCGAACTCGTCGTCGCTCGGGGGCAAGATACTGGCGCGCTTGTTAATTTCGGCGGGATCAAGAAGGTCGAGCACGGAAAGGCGTTGCACGTTCATCACTTTATCCATGCCATCGATACTCAGCCCGCGCTTGCGGTTCAGGAAGTTGGAAATGTGCGCCTGTTTGAATCCAGTTTGCTGCGCGAGTCCCAGCCCGGTGAGGTTTCCTTCTTCAATACGAGACCATAGGGTTTTGCGGAGATTGTCCTGCAGAACTTTGAACTTCATGGGGGGAGTATAGACCGTCGCTATAGCGCCATGCTATTGCATAAAGAGGCACAACGGCTGTGAGAAACCGGTCATGATCGGTGACATTCCATCAGATGCGGCGTCCCGCACGGCATTCAGGTCGCGCATGGGCAAGAGTTTTCCACAGCGAAAATACACTTCTTTCTATGGCAATGCGCTAAGTAAAATATAAACACAACATCTGCAAGGAAATAGATATGTTGACGGTCTAAACCACGAGCTATACGATTGGCCCTCTGTTATAACTTTACCCGTCAGGTGAAATCATAATGACAAGCATTCCTAAGTTCGATCATGAGAAGTGCGAAGAAGACGGAAGCAACTTTGTAGAGTTCCGTCGAAAGATGAAATACGCAGAGGTTCTTTCGTCTTCGATGGAAAAGTTGTTGCGGCAAATGCGTTTTACCGGCAAGGTAAGCATTCAGGTGCAAAATGGGCAGGTACTGAAGTCGGGCTACGAGGAGGGTTATTTTCGGCACCAGCCGCCGGTCTAGCATCCTGGATGTGGCCAGAACTCATAATTAAATAAATCAATCAGGTACTCCGTAACAGAAACGGGCCCTGTCGCTGAGAAATCGGCGCGGGGCCCTTTTTATTGTTGTTGCCAGCTTGCTTCAGGCATTGCTGCCAGCCGATCCGTCACCCTTTCAATGAGCGGGATGTATCTGATCCTTACCCGCTGAAAGTGGCGACATAACAGGAGGCAATCATGGAATCAGAGGATGTGAAAATCGTTCAGCTTGAGCTGAAATATTGCGAACGCTGCGGAGGACTATGGATCCGGCGGCTGGGGTGTGAGGATATATATTGCTCACCGTGCGCGATTGAGATGATGGACGTCGCCTCTTCTAGCAGGCGGAGAATGCCTCCCCGTCTGCCCGGCAATCACAAAATGGAAGCAGTCTCGGGGCCCAAACTGGTGGTTATCTGCGGAGGAGGCGGCAACGCATGATGGTGACGGCAATGTCGTTGGTGGAAACTATCGCCACTGGGTTTGGCGCACCAGTGGAAGTCGCAACCGTCACGAGCATGTCCGCAGAAACGGATTTGCCCTTGCCGGTTCCAGACGAAAACTTAACTTGGCAGGACGCCGAATTGTGGCTCTACCGTGATCGCACCATTGGAATCTTAAGGCGATACATGCGTCTATCAATTGAAGTTGGACGGCTCCCGTCGCTTTTGGGGCGAGAGTTTTTCCGTACTCGCGTGACCTCTTATCGGGTTTCAACTTTCGAAGATGCGGTAATTTTCGTACATGACGTGGAAAGAATTCTGGAAAAGTTGGATGCATTCGATAAGGAACTAATTGGCAGGATTGTTTTGCAGGACTACTCCCAAGATGAAGCAGCGAGGCTCCTGAACTGTGGACGCCGTACCGTGGTGCGGCGTTTTCCGGAAGTGGTGGACCGGATTACTACAAGTTTTCTTGATGGCGGCCTTCTGGCACGACTTCCCCAGACAAATTCGACGACACGAGAATCTTGTCAAGAGGCAAAAACGACCCAAAATGATGCAAGTGATTGTGGGAGTAGTGAATAAAAAGTTGGAAATGGTGGCGCATTTACCCTGTTGGATTTGATATTCTAGATTTGTAAGTAAGAAATTCCAAAGGGGCGCCAAAAGCGCCCCTTGTTTTTTTGTTCCTCACCTTCTGGAATGGGCCGGAGCGATGAAGCAATCGAAACCAAAACGTGCAGCCAAAGCGAAGGATGTGCAGCCGGAGGCTGAAACCCCTCTTGATGCGCCTATTGAAATTTCGGAGATCCGGGAGACGATTACCCGGGCGGTGGGCAACCGTGCCGTCGCGATGGTTGAGTCCACGATTGCTGAGGCTCGAAAAGGGCACTATCTTGCGATGAAATACTTGTTTGAAATTGCTGCGCTTTATCCTGTGATCGCTTCTGAGGATCCGGCACCCGAGGATTCTCTGGCCAGGATATTGTTGCGGAATCTTGGCATCCCGGAAGAGCACAGCATGCAGGAATTGAATTTGCAAACCAAAGTTACGAACGAATTGCGCTCGCCTGCTGATGAAACGACCAGTCATGCCGTAAAATGAAAGTTAGTCAGGGGAAACTAGTTGCGTCTCGATGGACGTCTGCGTTTGCGAGACTGAACGCAGGTTCCACTCTGGCGGATACGCGGATCGGTAAACCGCGCAGGATCGTTCCGATGGACATGACTTGGGTAACGGGCCGAATCGCAGTTGGTGGTGGGATTTGGGCAGATGAAAACATGTCTGATGTAGCGAAAGCTGGAGTTACCCACATCATTGATATGCAGGCGGAATTCGACGATACCCCACTTGCGAAGGCGTACGGGATTGGGGTGCTGTGGAACGCAACAGACGATGATTTCCAACCGAAGTCGGAAGGATTGTTCGCGCGGGGAGTGGACTTTGCGCTCGAGGCGCTGGACAAGGAAGGAACAAAGGTATTCATCCATTGCGCTGCGGGAGTACACCGGGCCCCGATGATGACGCTGGCAATCCTTTGTTCTCTCGGCTGGAATCTTGCGGACGCGATGCAACTGATCGAGGCCAGACGCCCCGTAGTGGACTTTGCAGAGGTTTATGTTCAGAGCGTGGAGAGTTTCCTGTACACGAGCGACCGGGGAAAAGCCGAATTGCAGCGGTAGATTTAATATTCGAGTGTGACCGTGCGGTTGCTCTTTGAACTAATCAAACACACGCGTTCTGATTTGTTCCGCAAGTCAGGAATTGTTTAGCCGACCCGTGGAATAAACTAGGCGCGCTTAATTACGATTTGGCGAGGGAGGGATTATGTCCTACGCGAGCCGTCCATCTGGACGGCTTTTTTATTTGCTGCCGGTGATTTTGGCATCTGTTCTCCTGGCATCGAGAGCCTTGAGTGCGCAAACTCCTGCGCTCACCACAATTAGCGACGTGGTATATCGCGCCGACGGAACTCCAGCCGGAGGGACTTTGCTAATCTCGTGGCCCGCCTTCACCACGGCGAGTGGTCAGGCCATCGCGGCAGGAACCAACAGCGCAATCTTGGTAACCGGCGGCGTGCTATCTGTACAGTTAGTCCCAAACACGGGCGCGATTCCCTCGGGAACCTTTTATACCGTCGTTTATCAGCTCGACGACGGGACGGTAAAAACAGAGTACTGGGCGGTACCGACAGCTTCTCCGGCTACGATCGCGGCAGTGCGCACCACGCCGGGATCTTCGGGACAGCCGTCCCAACTAGCCACCGAACAATTCGTAAACGCAGCTTTGGCGGGCAAGGCGAATGATTCGGCTGTGGTCCATCTAAATGGGAACGAGACAATCACTGGCGCAAAGCAGTTCGCCGTGGCTCCCAGTTTACCCGCGCCGGTGCTTGCGACCGATGCAGTGAACAAGGCTTATGTTGACAGTTCGGTGGGAGGATCAGGTTCCGGCCCTTTTGTTAGCAAGGCAGGGGATACAATGACCGGCCCGCTTACTCTGCCTGGAAATCCGGTAGCACCTAATCAAGCTTCCAATAAAAACTACGTGGACCTTGGACTTGCCGTAAAAGCCGGGCTGATCGGAGGAGTTGTGCCGGCTGGGCAACTTGGAAATGGGTCTGCGGGCAGCAGCGTGTGTTTGCACGGAGATTCCACTTGGGGAGGATGCGGTACAAGCAGCAACGCTATTTCGATTCAAGGTGTTCCGGTAGATACGACTGCCCCAACCGACAATCAAGTGATCACATACGTTGCATCTTTGGGTAAGTACCAGCCGAAGCCGGGAGCTGAAATCTCAGGAGGAATGCAGCAAATTAAGTATGCGACTGACTTTAACTGGTCACAAAGTCCTGCAACTGATCTGAGTGTAGCTGGCGCTATGACGGTGAACTTGCCTGTGTGTCCTGCCGGGGTCACGGGGACGGAGCCGTGGTACTACGTATATGTGTCTGGTACTGGAACTTCGGAAGCCGTATTAGTTACTGGCGGGACCTGCTCCGGCAATGGACAAGCTGGCACATTGCAGTTCACTACGGCCAACGCCCATCCTGCGGGATACACAATTGGCAGCGCGTCAAGCGGTCTTCAGGAAGCAGTGATCGGAGCTCGATATACTCCGACAAATCCCACAGGAACCTCGCAGGCGGGAAAAGTAGTCGTGCCACCTGGGCAACTTATCGCCTATGCGAGGGTTTCCATCCGGTCGTCCGACATGACAGTTGATTTCTCAGGATCAATTGTCGAGTGCTGGATGAACGACACCTGTATTTTTGTGGGAGACCCCGTAAGCTCCACTCTTTTTTCGGACATCACGCTGGTAAGCCCGCGCGGACGACCGACAATTTTGAATGGTACGCATCCATTTATTGAAGACAATTCTCAAAAGTCGCGGATATTCAATGTGTCCACGCGAGTCGGCTTAAACGGGGGAACATTCAGCAACTATGTTCAAGTTGACGATGATGAGTCCTTCCTTCTGGACGGGCTCGATACAAGTTTAGGCTATGGCACGCGTTGCGATGCGACGGTTTGTAATCCCGTGGTCTATGCGCCAGGACCTTTTGCGACTGGAGCGGGCGTCGGCTGGTTGAAGAACATGAACATCTCCCTGCAATGTGGAGGTAACGGGGTTGACTGGCAATCTGGCAATACTCTGAGAATATCGGATAGCGTCATACAAGGGTACGCACAATATGGTGTGCGTACGGGAGTCAGGCGTGGCGGCTATGGCTCGGAGAAACTGGATAATGTGTATGAGGAAGTTGGCAGTTGCAGTAACCCAAAAGGGAACATTGGGCAAGCAGGCCTGATTGTGCAGGGATCAAGCGTAGAGGTAGATGGCGGTGAAGCCCCCGCTGGCACAATCCCGACATTTGCAAACACAGGCACCACAACATACTCCTACTATATCGTCCCTCAAAATACGGGATTTGGGGCTGGAAACCCCCTCTACGCTGGGCAGGCGTCAACAAATGGATCGGGAAACATTTCCGTTACAACTCCTTCAATTCCGGGAGCCACGAGCTATGACTTATTGAGGGTCCCGGTGCCCAGTAATGGAAGCGAACTCGCTCCATACGGTACAGGAAGTTATGCGGTGGTGACGGGTGTTCCTGCGTCAACGTGCATTAATGGGGTTTGTACTTTTACAGACACGCAGGCTCCATTGTCAAACTACACGGTAGCAATTCCAACTTATTACCCTCTTCTTGACTACTGGCCGGGGGCAATGGTTCTCAGTAGCAATGGCGATTCCGCGAATCCAACAACTACCGCTGTAGCCTGGGTGCAAAGAGTTCGAGGGAACGTTGTTTCAGTAATGGGCTCCGCAGGTCCAGCCATCTACTCGAATACTTGCTCTCAGGCTGGAAATTGGACCCCAATCTGGATGAGTTGCTTTTCGTCAATACCTTTACAAGCGTTTTTTCAACAAGGAGCAACCTTGTTGGCCTCAAAGACAAACGCTGACGCCGGACAACTGACGAATTTAAAAGGTAGGTTAAATTTTTGCTGCGTTGGAACTGCCCCTGGGCACATCATTACTCTTTCCGACTCAAATTTCCAGAAGACGATTGCGACCGCAAATAACCGTCCTACCAACGATTTGAATGATGCGTTTATTGGCGCAGATGAAGGGGACGGGGGGCCGTCGCACGTCGGGATCAGCTTTGGCGCGCCGATTTCGCTATCAAACTACATTGGCAATGTCGGCGACGGAACAAATTGGTTGGAGCGCCTTACAAGCGGGTTAAAAGAATTCAAAACGAGCGTGCAAATGGATAGCGGTTTGAACGTCGCAGGTACGGTACAGGCAAGTTCGTTCGTGACTGTCGGATCTGGGGCTTGGAGCGTTCAAGCGGGTTATGGCGCACTTAGTCCAGCGGCCGCGGGGAAGTCTCTGATTGGATTTGGAACCAATGGAAAATTGCAGGTCTCAGAAAATGCCGGGTCGGTAGTTGAGGTCGCGAAATTGGATGTAAACGGCGACGTTACAGAGAACGCCAACACCGCGACACAACTGGCACAAAATCCAACTCAATGCAGCGGAACCTTCGCGACCGGTATACAAGCGAATGGAAACGCCAATTGCGGTACAGCCAGCGTGATGCAGCTTGCTGAAACAAGTGCACCAACGGGAATACCAAACTATGGGCTATTCTGGTTCGATTCCAGCTGTCATTGCCCGAAAGTTATCAGTAACAACGGACAGGCGGTACAACTTGGATTGACTAACGTATTCAACACTGACGCAAACACTCTCGAAGAATATAACGGAGCGACGCCGCAAACATTCAATGTCTATGGCTCGCGCACCGATGCGGCCGACTATGAGCGCCTGCGACTGAACTACGACTCGACGGACAGCTATTTCTTCCTCGGAGCAGATGCCGCCGGGACAGGCACGCAGCGCGGATTGGGGTTCTGGTTACAAGGATCTTTACGATGGGTGATTGATCCCTCATTCAATCTCAAGCCTTGGTCAGACAACATTAAAGATGTTGGTACGCCGACATTGCGCTTAAAGCATCTTTACGCAGGAACGTACGTGGACACTACCACGGGAGCTTTGGCGACTGACGTTCCGAACGCGGCTACAACAGGTACGACGGTGAACAAACTAGCGAAGTTGACGGGAGCGCCAAGTACAGCAGTGATTGCGGCGATATCGGATACAAGCGGAGTCGTGGGTATCGTCGTGGACGGGGCTGGGATCACAGGCGCCGCGCAGATTGCGCAGCAAGGCCAGGCGGTTTGCGCATTTGACGGAGCTACGACTGCAGGAGATTACGTGCAGATCAGCAGCACCACGGCGGGCGACTGCCATGATACAGGCGCAACCTATCCAAACAGCGGACAGGTTCTGGGAGTGGTACTGTCCACGAATGCGGCTGCTGGGAATTACGGAGTATTGGTTGGAGCTGAACTCGAAGGAACCGCCGGGAGCGGTGCTGTAGCCTCGGTGTTTGGGCGGACTGGAACAGTCACAGCTGGAAGCGGCGATTACTCAGTCTCACAAGTTACCGGCGCGGCTCCGCTGGCGTCACCGGCATTTACGGGGACTCCATCAGCTCCGACGCCAGCGGCGTCCGACAACAGCACTGCGGTTGCGACGACGGCCTATGTGCAATCCCAAACTTGCCCGATATGGTTTACAACTCCGAATGCGGCCAGTACGGTGAACTTCACGGTAACTGCCAATAAGGCTGCGGTTTGGGGGGTGGTACTTTACTGCAATCTATCCACAACCCAGGTTACCTACGATGTCACAACAGCGGATAACACTTCTAACACTTACGATATCGGCATCATGAATAGCGCGGGAACTGTCGTGGCGCACATTGGTTCCACTGCCGGAACGACGTTCGCTGCGTCACCTGGATGGAAGACCTTGAGTTGGGCCTCAAGCGCGCAACTGCCACCAGGAAAATATTATGCCGTGCTAACGACAAATTGCACGACGGCGTGTGCCGTGCTAGAAGGCGGTAATAGCGGCGCAGGACTGACTTATGCGGGAAATATAGCCGAGAGTGTTACGGTGGGGGGAACTCTTCCGGGAACGATCACGGTTCCCCCGGATGCATACACGGCGACTACGATTCCAACGTTCTCGCTGCACTAGATGTTCGACAATCTTAACACCAGAGATCCCAATGAAAACTTTCGCTTGTGTACTTCTGCTGGCGCTGCGCGCCTCTGCGGCGACGTATTACGTGGATCCAGCTGGGAGTAATCGAAATGACGGACTATCTCCGCAGAGCGCGTGGAGAACACTGTTGAAAGTTGGTATCTCGACCTTTCAACCGGGAGACGTGATTCTGTTCAAGCGCGACGCGGTATGGAACGAGTGGCTGACCCCACCTTCCAGCGGCACAGTGGGCAATCCGATCAAGTTTGATGCTTACGGAAACGGACGGCCTCCTGAATTTACCGGGTACTACGTGACCGGCGGTTCGCAATGGACGAATACCGCAGGCAATGTTTGGCAGATCGCATTGGGTGCGACGCAGCCGATTTCACAACTCAACTTCGTGCGATTCGGAACCAAGTGGGGGAATTCACTAAGCACCCAGAGTGCGCTCGCTCATGATCGGGATTGGTTTTACGATCCGGTTGCGCAGAACCTATACGTATGGGCTGCGTCGGGAAATCCAGTCGCTCATTTCGGATCAGTCACGCCGATTATCTTGAGCGGGCAGGCCGTTATCAATATAAATGGCGTCAGCAACATTGAAATTCAGCACATCAAATTAGATTGGTACGACGGTTACGGGGTTCAGATACAAGGACCGAGCGATCACATTTGGCTTGCCAACATGATGGCGGACAGCCGGGTACCGAACGCGACGGTTCCAATTGGATTTTATGTTCATCCCGACGGAACGCCTGGCGACATTCACATTTATAACACGGATGCACACCGAAATTATGTCGGCTACCGCTTCGACGGCACGCCGACGGCAATCGAACTTAAGAATTGCCGCGCTTATGCCAACCGGACATACGGACTGATGGACAACACAGCCGCCGTGACCTATTCGTACTGTCATTTTTATGCGAACAATATTGCGACGGGAATCTCTACTGATATCACTGGAACTCCCGGGCCAATCAATGGTGGAAATAATATTGCGGCAGATACGCCGCCGAGCGTTCGTGGATTCATGCAATATCCGGCACGCATTACCGTTACTTACGACGATCCTGGTTTGATTGATGGTTCGCATCAGTACATAGAGTCGTTGTTGCCGATGATCCAATCGAAGGGCGTTCCACTGAGTATTGCGGTAGTGACTGGTTACGATCTCTCGCAGGAATTGATTCCAACATTTCAATCTTGGATCAACGCGGGATGGGACCTCAACTGCCATTCGGTTTCGCATCAGTATTTTGTATTTCCGAACGCATTCACGATTCAATACACGGGGACAACGGCGTCGAGTGTCACGCTTTCGATTTCGAACAAACAATTTACGATTATGGCTCCGGGCGATGCGAACGCTCAAGTCAGTTGGGACTTCAGTTCGTCGGGAACGGACATGGTTCCATCTGGGCTCGATACGTTGGGTGGACTGATCTTCACGCTCAACCAGCGTGGCGTGTTTTCAGTAACTGCGGACCCAAACATGAAATCGGCAGTGAAAAGCGAGGACCTCGCCGATGTGGCTTCGCAAGATATCAAGAGCGGGAGTTATTTATTACTGACCGACAAGACGCGGTTGATGTCTGATGAAATTGAATGGTCCAAGGCGTGGATGAATCTGAACCTTACGGGCATCGGCGGCGGACATTCTACGGTTCTATCGTGGAATCCCGAGGCGAATGTTGGAGGTTATAACGTTTACCGGTCTGCGACGAGTGGAGGCCCTTACACAAAAATTGCTGGGCCGGTGCCAAATCCTACGTATGTGGATTACGCCGTGAATCCGCAGCAAATCTGGTACTACGTGGTGACTGCGCTGAATGGCTCAGGCGAGTCCGGGTACTCCAATGAAATCGAGGCGCTGATCCCTGGAAGCTGGATCTATGTATACCCAGGCAGCTACGAAGATACTTCAACAGAAACGATGACGGTTGCTGCGGGATTCGCGGGCGCACGAGGGTCCGGGACAATGACTCCTTCTCCGAACGCGGGGACAGTGCTGGGCAGCGGGGTTAACGTCCAGAACATTTTGAGCCAGGGAGTGGCGCCTTACTTTCAAAATCTCAGCGATGCGCAGCTTATTAACAAGTTGAGAGCGCTGGTGTTCAAATCGGCAGTATGGGGTGTTCCTTACGGGATTTTTTGGCACGTGAACGAACTGACGGCACACCAGGTTGGAGTAATGCTGGATGCGTTGAAATCCAGCGGAGCCACATTGATGTCGAATACGCAACTCGTGAATTATCTGGCTGGCGCGGACCAGAATTCGGGAACCACTTACTTCGCGGATGTGACTTCTGGTCCTGACATTGATGTCAGGCCGATGGCCGCTTCTCCAGACGTAGATCAAGGCGCTGCTCTGGGCATTGAATACAAGTACGACCTGATGGGAATTGATCAAACTTTATTTGGAAGCGGGTGGGAAATCGGATCGTTTGCATTCGTGCCGGAATATCCGGGACATGCGAGATAGAAACGCAATTCCGGATCGCGGTTGATGGTTCTCGGCTTCCAGCCAAAAGGGACGACTTGAATATATATGACGATATTTTCCTACTCAGGGCTCTGGGGACTTCGCTAGATAATCCAGCGAAGAACAAGCTGACGATCCGCGACTTTCTAATTGAAAGTTTGCTGAAAGTCAGAAGCAAATCGCGCGGGTTAGTCTATCTGAAAGCTAATCGCGCACAGCGGGAATATTCACGAGACTGCAGCAAGCGGAACATTGTTTTGAAAGCGCGACAACTAGGAATTACGACATACGTTGCGGCGCGATTCTTTATCCAGACAATCACGCAGCCGGGCACGATCACAGTGCAGGTTGCGCATAATCAGGAATCGGCTGAGGAGATTTTTAGGATTGTGCACCGCTTCTGGGAGAACCTGCCCGGAGCGATGCAAACTGGCGCGCTGATAACTTCGCGCGCCAACATCCGTCAGATCGTTTTTCCACGGCTGGACAGTGAATATCGCGTGGCGACGGCGGCGGATCCTAACGCGGGGCGCGGGATTACGATTCATAACCTGCATTGCTCAGAGGTTGCCCGTTGGCCCCGCGACGGGATGGAGACTTTAGCATCGTTGCGAGCTGCAGTTCCAGGGAATGGCGAAATTGTTTTGGAGTCAACACCGAATGGCGCTGCCGGAGTTTTCTACGAAGAATGGCAGCGGGCTTCTGAAACCGAGTGTACGCGACACTTTTTCCCGTGGTGGTATGACGACAATTATCAAATTGCAATTGAACGACCGATCATTGCCCTCACTTCCGAAGAAGAGGAATTGGCCTCACGCGCCGAATTGACAGATTCGCAAATAGCATGGCGGCGACTCAATCGTGCGCAGTTGCGAGGACTGGCGAGCCAGGAATACGCGGAAGACGCAATCTCATGTTTTCTAGCATCTGGCGAAAGTGTGTTCGAGCTTGATGCCATAGAGCAGGCGTTACAGGAATGTGGCGAACCGCTGGAGTCAAAAGACAATGAGCGTTGGCTGGTTTGGCTGCCTCCGCAGCCGGAGCGGCAATACGTTGTCGGAGTGGATACATCGGGAGGTGGCTCGGAGGGGGATTATTCCTGTGCGCAGGTGATCGAGCGTGATACAGCAATGCAATGCGCGGAGTTGCAGGGCCATTTTCCTCCACGAGAGCTAGCGGCGCGTCTTATTGAATTGGCTAAGGTTTATAACCATGCGCTGTTGGCGGTTGAAAGAAATAACCACGGGTATGGCGTTTTGGCTCATCTTCAAACGGCGGCGTATCAACACATTTTTCAAGATGGCGGCCAGGATGGATGGTTAACGTCAGCGATAAGCCGCCCGGCAATGATTGAGAATCTGGCGAATGTGTTGGCTACGAATTCAAAGCTATTTCGAAGCCGCAGACTGCTGAGTGAGTGCAGGACATTCGTGCGGCATGCTGACGGGAACGTGAGTGCTGCGGCGGGAACCCATGACGATTGTGTGATTGCAATGGCGATTGCTCTAGCGGTGAGGCACAGGATCGTGGGACGGCCGAGGCAAATAAATATGGGGATGGCTTGTTTGCCTCGTGCCTGAAGTATTTCCACAGGGTTTCGTGGTTGGTCATCACATCGGGGAAGCAGGATTATGGCTATGATTTGGTCCAAAATAGGGACGAAAGCCGTGAGTCGCAACGCTCTTAATCGAGAGCTTAGTGTAACGGTCGGGAAGCGGCCGTCGCGCGCCCTTATTCGGTCAGAGGGAGAACCGGTTGCCGGTGACTGCGGTCCAGCACGTGCGGAGAATGCGAGGCGGCGCTCAAGGACATCTGATGCGTTGCGACGACGGGAATTTTTACGTCGTTAAGTTTAGAAATAATCCGCAGCACCTGCGCGTGCTCGCGAATGAACTCCTCGCGTCGCGGCTAGCGGCGGGAGTTGAGCTTCCGGTGCCGGCTACAGAGGTCATAGAGGTAAAAGACTGGCTGGTGCAGCACACCTCTGAGCTGAACATCCAGTTGGCTGGATGCACGATCCCGTGTGAACCAGGACTGCAATTTGGATCGAGATACGTGGTGAGCCCGCTGGAAGGGCAAGTGCTGGATTATCTTCCTATCGAGATGTTGGAACGAGTGCGAAATCGAGAGACGTTCGCGGGAATGCTCGCTATTGATAAATGGACTGGGAATGCGAACGGCAGGCAAGCGACATTCTGGCGAAAGATGCGTGAGCGGAAATATACCGTTACATTCATTGACCAGGGGTATTGCTTTAATGCGGGAGAGTGGACGTTTCCGGATTTTCCGCTTCGCGGAGTTTATCCGGAGAACGAAGTCTACGCTAATGTGCGCGGATGGGACGCGTTTGAGCCGTGGCTCTCGTTAATCGAGAACATGGATGATGAGGTAATTTGGGCGGCGGCAGGGGAAATTCCTCCTGAATGGTATGGAAGCGATTGGGACGCGCTTCAGAAGCTGGTTCTATCGCTACTAAGCCGGAGGGCGATGGTCCGGGAGCTGATTACTGCGTTTCGAATGTCTCTAAGGAGACCGTTTCCCAATTGGCTTGAAGAAGCGTGACGGCGGTATGGCCGACTTCAAACAGCTCGAATTTTACCTCCTGCGATATGTGCCGATCGCAGTCAGGGACGAGTTCGTTAACATCGGTGTCATCCTGGTCGAACCCGATCACGCAGGATTCGGAGAAGTACGGTTCGCGCCTGACTGGCGGATGGCCGAGCGCATTGATCCGCAGGCGGATATCGAAGTGTTGCAAGCGATGGAACGCTACGCTCGAAAGCAATTTCAGGATCCGGAAACGCGAGCATTGTTCTTGAGAAAGATGGAAGATTCATTTTCCAACTTGGTTCAGCTCTCGCCAATGAGAGCATGTTTAGCAGAAGACCCGGCCAGAGAAATTGAAGCTTTAGCATCTTTTTATTTTAAAAGTATTCATCCACCATCGCAAAGGATTCCGAGCGGGCGAAGCCGAATCTGGCAAGAGATGCATACAGCCTTTGAACAGCAGGGCGTTCTGAGATCTTTGAGAGCCGATATTGCAATGGCACAATATACACAGCCGGGAGATCCCCTAAAACTGGATTTTGCTTATACGTTCGCAGAAAAATTGAAGGTATTTCAAGCGGTCTCATTAAAAGGGACCTTGAACCCGGCGCGTTATTTTGGATCGCGAGCGGCCGGCATCGTTCATGATCTTGCTAAGCACGCCCGGACCACGCCTTTCCTAACAGCCGTAGTGGAAGATGACTGGGAACGGAACAACCCGGACGTTGAGTATGTCCTGGAAACACTGATCAATAGCCAGGTAGAAGTATCGGCTTTAGCCGACATGCCGAAAATAGCGGCGCAGGCGAGGTTGGATTTGAAGCTTTGAACTTCCGCGGGAGAATGTCTTCACAGCATTCGAGATTCGGTTAGCTTTTCGTGGGCGAAGGCGCCCGCGCCACACAATCTAAAAGAAAAAATCATGAAAATTACAAACGTTTTACGCGGCGCTATGCGCCGGTTCGCAGGAGTGTCTCTCGCCGCCGGAAAAGTTGAAGGCAAGAGAAGAACGGCGGCACTTCCGTCCATTCTGAATACCTATGGGCCCAGGGCGGATAGTTTTCCCAAACCAACGCCTATAAACCTGCGGCGCTTTTCGGAAACGCCGGTAGCACGCAAGGCGATTAATACTATTAAAGACCGCATCGTTGGGATGCGATGGCGAATTCAACCTCGCCCGGGGCGCGCGCTGCGAGCAATTTCTGATCTTGAATCGCGCTCGCAAATCCTCACCGACAATTTCGACAATCCCAATCCCGATGATTCGTTTCGTTCGCTCGCGGAGCAAGTCCTCGAGGACATAATCGTCGGGGGATTCGGGGCAATCGAAGTCGAGGCAACCGGTGATACGCAACATCCGCTTGCGCTGTGGCCGGTTGACGGCGCGACTATCCGCATGAGAAGTGATTGGGACGGGATGCCAGATTCGCCTCGATACGTCCAGGTGACCGGGAAATCAGGCCCTGACGGAACGATTGTCTTGAACGACGATGAGCTTATCTACATCCGGCTGAATCCCCGCACGTTTACGCCCTTCGGTTTGGGGCGGCTCGAGGTTGCGTTCGAAACAGTGAATGCTTTTCTAGGAGCTCATCGTTACGCGGCAAAATTGGCGTCGAATTCGGTGGTGGATTATGCGCTGTGGCTGCAAGGAATGACGCCTGAACATCACGAGCGGCTCATTCGTTGGTGGCAGGATGAAATTGAAGGCACCGGCAGAGTTCCAATCCTTTCGGTTGAGAACAAGCCTGAAGTGCTGCGCTTTGGAGGAGGCACAGACGCCGACCTTCGGCTGCAATGGCAGGAATTTGTGCTGAGGATCATTGCGGACGCGTTTGACCTCCCTCCACAGTGTTTGGGGCTTGAACGTGACGTAAATCGCTCGACGGCGATGGAAATGGCAGATGAGGCCTTTCGGCAGGCAATCGTACCTACCGCGCGGCTCTTGGCTGAACATCTGACTCGCGATGCGATCTGCAAGAAGCTCGGCTGGAATGACCTGGAATTTGTATTTACCGACGTCGATTCGGGAGGAGACGTAATGGAAGAGGCCCAGATCCAGGCGATCCTTTTGCAAAATGGGGTGCTCACGATAAACGAAGTACGGAGAATGCGCGGATTGACACTGCTGGAAGTCACGACACCAGCGATCAAGAGTAGGAGCGAGGCGTAGCGCATCGTTTCTAATGACGCAACATGCGACTGGCGAGAACGAGTCTAGCAACACAAAAGAGGAATAATGAATATTGATTTGGAATCAATGGCAATCGAGATGCCGCTCGTGGCAGGGCATCCCAACCGGGAAGAATTTTGTGGTGTGCTTACGCTGGTGGACGTGGCGTCGGACCGCGCTCCGGCTGGTGCCCGAGGACATCGAGTTGTGCTAACCCGATCGGCCGCCGAAGCAGGCTTAGCTTCTCTCTTGGGAATGGCCCTCGATTATTCCCCTACCCTGGATCGTCACGACACGCGTCGAAAGATCGGCGTCATCACTCGTGCCGAGATTGTCGGAAGAAAGCTGGAGCTCAGAGGATATTTATTTGCCAAAGACTTTCCAGAGATTGTGAAAGAGATCAGGCGGGGAGGGCGGAGCCGGCAATTTTCGGCTACGAGCAATCGCGAAAAAGTCGAGGCGGCCAGCCTGGGGATGTCCTACGAAATCGCTGACGCGCGAGTCGCAGACCTTCGAGCCAAAGTGTGGACGCTCACACATGTCACTTTCACTGGAGCGGCGATTCTACGGCGGGACAAGGCGGCTTACGAAGACACATGGATCGAGATGGAATAGCGGGAGGAAACAATGCAGCTTCCCAAAATCTAAATAAAGGAGAGATAAATGGATCAGGAAATGAAGGAACAACTTTCGGCAACTGCCGGAAGGCTCGCAAATGCGGCCGAAACGCTAGACCGCGTATTGGAAAAACTCGATGCGCAACAGGAAGCCCTGAATGCAAAGGTGGACCGCATTGTTGCTGCGGTCGAAGATCGAGTAAACGCTAGACACGAAAGCAATTTCGAGAATGAAGACGCAGTAAAACTCGAAAAGCGCGTAGCGGAACTCGAGAAAGCGAACACGGAACTGAAGGCGCAGGCCGTCCGTATGGGACGGAAGACACTTTCTCCGTTAGTTTCGGCATTATTGACTAAGAACTTTCCGGAGGCCGGGGACAGGTTGGACCCGGAAGCCTTGAATAAGACGCTGCATTCATTGAGCGTCGAACAACGCATTGCAGTGAAAGCAGAGATGGCGCGCGCTGGAATGATTGATTGAAGATCGGTTTCTAGCTCTTAGATTGTGGCTCTAGCACACGATGGGTGCGATTACTTCGCACCCATTTTCTTTTGCGATCTTCGTCCAACCACATTGACGAGTTCGCTGAAAAACAGAATTCAACAGGCAGCAAAATCTAATTCAGGAGAACACATGAACGCAAAATTCATTGATTTGAACGCGGCCGCCGACTACCTTGGGCCGGGCGCCATGGAAATTGAACGCTATCAAACGGAAATTACTGACATTGTGCGGAGACGCGGAGTGTTTGGGCAAAGAGTCCGGCAGGTGCCAGCAACCGGGCATCCGTCGAGATTCTTCGAGGAGACAAGCATCAATTCGCCGACCGCAGCCCAAGCGTTCGTTGACCCCAGAAACATCGCACCGGTTGTAGGATCGCCGACACGTGTAGAACGAACAGTGCCATTAAAAGCACTGGTGTCGCAGATTAACTACAACCTGTTCGATCTGGAAGTGGGCGCACAGCAAAGCCAGTTCGCATACTTGCAAGCCAAAGACCTGGCGGATTCCGTTGAAGGACTGTTGCGCACGCATGACGTCTCCCTGTGGAACGGCAACGACACATCGCTCAGCACACCCACCACATTCCAGTACATGGGCGCGATCAGCCAGATTGAGGCCGGCGGAAACACAACTACGATCGCCACAACCGCCAGCATCGTGGACGGAATAAAAGGTGTGATCGCAGGAATGGTTGCAAACTCTTCCTACGAAGTGCGCCCCACTGCCATCTACGCAAATCCTGTATTGCTCGATTTGATTGATCGGGAAATGAAAGCGGAATTCAATGTTGTTCTCTCGACCGCTGACATTACGGGTGGCTTGCGAGTCAAGACGCTCTCAACACAGGCCGGCGAACTGCCGCTTATTCCGGAGTGGGCGTTGGGATACACCGGGACGCCGGGAAGCGGCACGGCTGTCCTTCCCTGTTACATCGTTACCGAAGATCTTATCGAGTATCACTGGCTCTCGGACCCGAATCCGCGAGTTTTCCAGTTGGGCTTGCTGGGATCTTTGGCTTCGCAGTTGGTGGTAGTGAAGTTCGGGGCTCCGGTCGTAAAGGGGGCTTCCTACGCGCACTACGAAGTAAAGGTCAACCGCTAACACGCTGGCGGTTTCGAGTTGTTGTAACTCTTCCGGTCCCCGGTCTGTGGGCGCCTTTTCAGATCGGGGACTCGGAGATTCACTTATTAAAGAAACATTCGTGGAGATCATTCTCCAGTAATCATTGTTTAGTAATTTTGGAATTTGCGGACACTCTTATGAACTATCTCGATGTTTCGGAATACGAGTTATACGGTTTAGAGGCAACCACACCGGCTGCGCTTGTTTCGGCAGCGTCCAGCTTAATTGATGTTCACTGTCGGCGCTCAACTCTTGGGGTCGCGCAATACGAGGAGCGATTGAGAATGTCTCCGGACCGCAACACGGTGCGCGTCACGTATCTGCCCCTGGCGACTGTCGCTCCAGCTACCACGCCGATAGTCTCCGCCAGCGGGCGCTACTGCATTCCCCGCAGGGGGGAATGGCCCTTCGACGATATCAGACTGGATGTCGCATTGATGTTCGGCCTTCCGGGCGTGTGGACCGCCATCTCCGCTCTCTCAATTGATTTCTTTGCGGCCACGGGCGAACTCACACTGCCGATGAACATCGTCGGCTTGTGGTTTAGCGAGGTGGATCTGGTTTACACGGCTGGCCTGAGCGTGATTCCAGATCCAGTGAAGTTTGCATGCGTTCAAATTGTTCGAAATGCGCAATCAACGCCCGCGCTGAACGTGAAGGCCGGCCAGCTCGACCGAATGGTGATGCAGTATTTTTCCGACACACTCCTCGATCAAACCGTAATTTCAATGCTGGCGCCCTACGTTGCGCAGAAAGTTGGCTAAATATGGCTCTCAATGGCATCAGTGGCGCTGCGATTATCCGCGCGGCGGATTCAATGTTGTACGCGCTCGGAGGAACCGAAATCAGCGTCATGTTTCCTGCCCTGACTTTGCCGGACGATCCGAGCGCACAGCTGGGCTTAGTAGATCCCGGCGTTGAAGAAGTCGCATTTTCCCCCGTGGTCGTGCGAATACTTGAAACGGCTAGTACGGGCCCTCGCCGGAGATTGGAATTCCTAATTTCTGGCGCTACCGTGACCGAGGAGCTTAGCTCGCGGAATGTGGCGACCGCCGAAGCTCTCTTCGCGAACGCACTCGGAGTTCTGTATCAAGGCGATTTGTTGCACATCGAGAACGTTGTAACCGAATACTTCGCCGATGCGGCGTACTTATGCCGTGTATTAGCAGTGGAGTGAAAAAAGGCTTTCGGCCTTTAGCCATTGGCTCTTAGCCTTTAGCCCTTGGTTCTTGGCCGACAGTCTAAAACTAAAAACTCTTCATAACTAGCGCACTCGCTTGGAGCCAAAAGCTAGAAGCCAGGAGCTGAAAGCGGCCTTATGCAATTTACCAAAGACAGTTTCTATATGGCGCTATTGACTCGCCTGATTTCGCTCGATCCGCAACGGGTTGTCACTTTGAACGGCACAACCAGGCCCGCTGTAGTCGTTGCCGAGAATGAGTTGATAGTCCCGGTTGATCCTCTACCGGACGCGTTCTATTTGGAGTGGGGAACTGCCCACGTCGTGCAGCGGCAAGTTGGAAGTCGGCCGCTGATGGCAATGGAATGCGTCATCTCATATCACAGCTTTGGTACGGTCAGCAGTGGGATAGATCGAGGGCGGACTCTCGGTGCTCTCGATATGGAGTTGATAAGTATTTGCCAGCCGATGTGGACCTCAAAGAGGGATTTTACGCAGTCCCCAAGCGTGGATTTAGGAACAAAGGTTTCGTGGACCGAACCAGCCCTGGGCAAGGTCACAGGTACTCAGGCCCTCAAAAATGATGGTTTGCCGCGAGGCACGGAAGGAATCCGGCTGGAACGCAGCGCAACGGTAAATGTGTTTTTCTTTTCGGAGGTCAATTTCTTATGAGCACTGCGCCGCTACGAACCGCGATGGTTCCGGTGAGCCGCCGCATGCGGGCATACTTTGCGCCGATGAACCGCAACACTGAGACTCCAAGCATTTTTGATCCGGGTTTATATGGATTGTTTCTTTTGGACTCGCCACCTGCGCCGTGGCTGGATCTGGGATGGATTGATAGCTTTCAACGTTTTTGCCGCACAACAACTGAGCCGTTACGAGCTGGAGCGCAAAGTGCACCCTCAACGCTATATCGCGGGCCAATTGACGTTCGTGTGGAATTTGAGTTTCGCGAGTGGGGCAAGCTGCAAATGGCGCTGGCAAGCGGATCGGAACACATGAACGTGCTTGCATCGGTCCCGAATGCAAATCCGCAGCCGTCGGGGGGAACGCCCGTAGCCGCCGCAGCGGTTCTCGCCGGCTCGACTGCAAACCAGATTGTTCTGGGAGTTGGCGCTGTCAATGCATTTAACGTTGGCGATATCGTCGCAGTGGATGACGATTACCAGCAGCAGACTGGTTATGTAGGTACGGGGATTTCTGCCGCTTATGTAGCGATCCACTCGCGGTAAACCGCGACGCGAACTACATTCGCCGCGTTACTTTCAACCTTGGGCGAGTGGCCCAGACGACCGCAACTTCTCTGCTGCTGGCGCAACCATTGTTGGGCGGCGCACCATCCGCGGTTGCAGGGGCACAAAAAGTCGTCGCCTTCGTAGATCGCGAGGGCGGAGCGTTCTTACAAGAATGGTCAGCGTTGTTTGTAGCGGAGGAAGAATCGGGAGGCCGGGTGTGCTTCCATTATCCGCGGCTTAGCCCGACAACCTCGATACAGACCTCAATGCGGCTGGGATCGAACGCATCAGTGGAATCAGGCTTCGCCAAGGTGTTCCATCGCGAAGAGGAAGTTGAGATTGAGAACCGCATATCCTCTTTGGCGCTGCGAGCAGCCTTTCAGGCAATGCCGCACACGGATGAAAATGACGGGCAAACTGTAGTGTGTTACCGAAGTTATTTTCCCGCATCCATGGCAGCGGTGTACTAAACAATTGGATTCATATCGAGCCATAAGAGTCAGACCGTTGTTGTGGTCTCAAGAATGTAAAGTGCCCAGCTGCTCCGCTGGCTGAAATTATTCAAACTTCTTCCTAACAATTATTTGCTTTGACGGCCGCAAGTGGTCCGGTTAGCGGCCCGTTGTGTCAGTCCATAACTGGATCCACATTTTGAGCGAGGTCAGATTCACAAATCAAGATGAACCTGAAAATAGACAACCTAGATGGTCTTGGACCGCTCGACTACTCAGCTGCGATTGACGGGGCTCAGTCTCCGCAGATAATCAGGAAACTCAATCAGGCTGCCGAACTGAAAGTCAGTTTGCTGGCGAATGGCCCCAGTTTTGTCGTACCAGCTCTGGGCGCACGGCTCACTCTGGGGAAGACAAATGGCCAGGATGTTTTTAGTGGCTACGTGATGCAAGCCCCGGAGTTTGAGTACCTGGGATGGGGAGAACGGGGGCCTGCGTACCGTTACATCGTCGTCGCACAAAGTGACGAATTTCTACTCGACGAGAAGCGTGTTCCGGTGCGATGCCCATTTGTTAACCGGACCGGCGGGGACGCGTTGCGGCAACTGGCGCAAGGCGTAATGCCAGGAGTATTTGATACTACCGGCACGCAAAACGTGGACACGCTCGTATGGTATGCGTCCGATCCTCAAAAGAAATGGTCACAACAGGCAGCGGAAATTGCTGGGATAGTCCGAGCCAGCTATCGCATGATGAATGGTGCGCTAATTTTTTCGCCCATTGGAGCTGCGATTTATGCTCTGAGCGAAAGCGATGGAAACTTTTCGCCGGATGGGTTGAAACTCAAACCGGCGCCCGGGCTTATAAACGATCTGACGGTAATTGGGCAAATCGAGCCTCAAGCTTATGTCAAAGACTACTTTATTGGAGACGGCTTAACCCTCAAGTTTTATTTGTCGCAGGCTCCATTTCAAAAAACTAGCAAGACTCTGTTTGACGAAGAATACAACACCCCTGCTCTCGACCCGACCCGCTGGCTTGTGGTTGATCCTGCCGCGGCTATTAGTATCAACGCCGGCTTGTTGCAAATTTCTGGGGGAACGGGGTAGACGGCGCAACGACCATGGCGTTCGTCGAGAAAGTTGAATTAGGCGGGACTACCGTTCTTCAACATGGCGACGTACTTTTTGGAGCACCTTCCTCAGGCGTCGTAGGCGGACTATATCCGGGGACGATTTCCTCCGGGGGATGTCTAGCTGGATTCCAAATCAGTCCCAATGGATCACAATCGAACATTCAGGCACTGATAAATGGCGTGGCAAGCGGATCGGCGGTTACTACAACGCCTGGACACCACTACATCTTCACCACCCGCTTGTATTCTTTTGAAATTTACCAGTGTCAGCAGATATTTCATTCGTCAATTCATCCCGCAGGAAATGGGGTCGGCGGAGCTATGACGAATGCAGGGGTTCGCGTTGTACTCGAAGTGCAAGATATTGATCCCGTCAACCCGGCAACGCTGATTACGCCTTCGACTGTGCTCTATGACGGAGTGATCGCAGCATCTTTTAATTTTTGTTCTTATGCGCTGGTTAACGCGGAGAACATGCAATGCTCCATCGCGTTCACACGGTTAATACAAGCGGCTGATACGGAAGTCCGCAGCGCGCTGCCGGGGCAAAGCTACATCACGCAGCTAGTCGGCGCGCTGTCTGAGGGAGCGGAGTGCAATACCTCCAGTTCGGAATTGACTTTCTTTACTGCGTACGTACCTGCACCGAATCAGGCGATCACGGTTCGCTATCGTAGTCATGGACAAGCCCTGGCGCGGGTTACGAATCCCGCAAGCACCGCGGCGCAGGCTCGCGGTATTGACAACGGCTCGCACGGAACTGTACGGCATGTGAAAGAGCCGCTATCGCGAACCGCCGCGGATTGCGAGAATGCCGCATTAGCTATGCTGGATGACCTGATCACCCCAGCATGGACGGGCGAATACGACACATGGAGTGACTTCTTGCCGGGGAACGCGGCTGATATTTTCCCCGGCGATGCCTTAGCAATAAACGTTCCTTCTCGCTCGGCAATATTTCAAGCCATCGTGCGAGAAGTGGATATCGAGGTAAAGGACGCAGCCGGCGAGCACAGCATTTACAAGATCAAGTTCGCTAATGAGGCCGCTAAAAGCTTAGCTTTCGAATTTAATTCCACGAAAATCGCCAGTTTGCCGGACGTCGTAGCTCTAACTAATACGCAAGTAGGAGCAGTTTTTTTAGCCAGTCTCACTGCAGCGGAGATTACCGGAACCTCGTCCACGACCGTGACGATTGATACCGGCGTGCTACCGATGGTCGGAGGAGGAATCGAGGTCCGATGGAGCGACGACGGGTGGGGACAAGGCAACGACCGCAATTTGGCCGGGCGCTTCAACAGCCAAACTTTTACGCTTCCGCGCTTGGCCCGCATACAAAATTATTTTTTACGCCTGTATGACGCATCAGTTCCACCAAAATATTCGCGGTACTCCGCGGCGCTACATCTAGATTATCCGTTATGAAAAATGAAGAAGACAATTCGGGCGGTTGCATACATCACAGCAGTGCAGGGAGACAGCAGCCCCTCGTGGTGCGGGTTACCGACAATGATTTCCAGCGGGACGTGCTTGAAAAACTAGGGCGGCTGGAAGCAAAGATGGACATGCTGGTTGGCGGCAGCCAGCCCGGCCGAATGAAAAATGCCGAAGACCGGATTGTGATCCTGGAAAGAAACGACATAAAGCGCAGTGTGTATGACCGTCTGTTGAACGCGGTAATCACCGTCGCCATCAGCGTCGCAATTACTATGCACGAACGGTTCGGAATCAAGTAGCGTCGAGCGCTTGGCTGTTATTTTCTGAACATCGGCAGTACTTCTCGCACCCTCTTCGTTTCCAAAATCACAAAATCTTATCTAGGAGAGCAGGCCTATGAATTTCTTGTCTACGTTATTGCAGGGGATTTCTTTTGTCCCCGCGATTGTAAGCGGAATCGAAAATATATTCGGAGGGCGACCGGGCGTCGAGAAAAAGAATGCCGCGGTATCTTTTTTGGAGGCGGCGCTTTCCATGGGCGATGCTGTGATGAATCGCCAAATCGTTGACGAGGGCAAATTCAAGGAAGGCCTAGGGAAAATAATTGACGGCGTGGTTGAGTGCCTCAATGCCTCGGCGTGGGCAAAGGCCCCCACACAAGCCGCCGCAACGCCGACTCTCTAGCCGACCTCTTCGCTCCAGTTTTCCAGCGTCTTCTTGACCAGCGCCATGAACTGATCGGCGACTGCTCCATCAATTATACGGTGATCGTATCCAAGAGTCAGATGAACTAGTGATCGTATGGCGATGGAATCATTTCCTTCTTTATCAGTCACGACGACTGGAGCTTTAGCGATGCCACCCACGCCCATGATCGCAGAGTTCGGCTGATTGATGATTGGCAAGCCAAACACCGCGCCGAATTGTCCAGGATTGGTGACGGTAAAAGTTGACCCTTCGACATCTTCGGGCTTCAGCTTTTTGGATCGGGCGCGTTCGCCGAGGTCACTGATCCCACGCTGCAATCCGAGAAAGTTCAGGTCGCCAGCATTCTTGAGCACGGGAACGATGAGTCCCCAATCGAGAGCAACCGCAATTCCCACGTTGACATTGCGGTGATAGCGAATGCCTTCGCCTTCCATGGAGGCGTTAACGATGGGAAATTGCTGCAATGCAATAATGGCCGCCCGAACAAAGAATGGCATGAAGGTAAGCCGCACACCATTGCGCCGCTCGAACGCAGATTTGGTTTTATTGCGAAGGTGCACGATTGAAGTAATGTCCACCTCGAACATGCAATGAACATGCGCGCTGGTGCGGCGAGATTCGATCATTCGTTGCGCAATAATTTTGCGCATCTGCGTTAAGGGGACCAGGTCGCCAGGGAAAGTCGCGACATTCCGGGGCGCAGAAGGCGCGGATGCGGATGCCACGCTCGCAGCCGCAGAACGGGGTTTTGATTCCTGCCCCTCAATGAAGGCCAGAACATCCTGCTTCGTTATCCTTCCACCGAGACCCGTACCAGCTACTTGAGAAAGCTCGATACTGTGTTCGCGAGCCATTTTGCGGACCAGAGGAGACGAGCGTGTATGCTCATCTTCTTCATCTCCCGCGGTCTCTTTTTCAACAGCGCCGCTCGCCTCTTGCTTCGCTGGCGCTTCTTTCTTTCTCTCCGACGGTTCGGGCACTGCTTGTGCAGCCGTCGCCGGACTTGCGGTTCTTGCTTCGCCCTCTGCGGCGATCGTGCCGACGACGGTGTTGACCTGCACCGTGGCGCCTTCGCTTACCTTGATATCCTGCAATATGCCGGAAGCGGGCGCAGGAATTTCAGCGTCCACCTTGTCAGTTGAAATCTCAAACAGCGGTTCGTCTCGTTGAATCTTGTCGCCCGGCTTTTTCAGCCATTTCGTAATTGTTCCCTCTACAATGGACTCTCCCATCTGAGGCATCACAACGTCTGTCGGCATAATTCCTTCCATGAGGGCCTGCTAGTAATTGCGGGGCCCAGCGAACTCATCATTATATAAGGAAGCGAAGAGGTTCTCGCGCGTCCGATTTACTTCATCTGATCATGTTCATCGGCAGCGGGTTGAGGCGATGCTCCGTAGGCCTTTTTCCAATAATCCTGCACTCCCGGCGAAAGTTTCTCAATGCGCGAGAGGAATGCGGTCACCTTCCACATATCCTCAGTGCTCAAAGCCTTGCTCCACGAGGGCATGCCGGTATATCGCAGACCAGTGCGAACCGCATAGAAAGTATGCCATTCGGGGTCGTCTAAAGGATTCAGTATGAGTTGGGGAGGCGGGGGGTAGAGTGACTTTTCAAGCAAGCTCGGTTTCTCATCGAGTGTGCCGTGACAAACCGCACAGTTCATGGTGTAAATCTTCATGCCCTGGACCAGATTGTCGTCTGTGGGGGGTATTGGGTTGCTAATTTGGGGCGCATGGCGATCCATTGAAGCGTCCATCGCGCTCGTCGCGATACGCCGCTCAAGACTGGAAGGTGCGGCATCAGCATTTGTAGGCATCAGGCCGAACGAAAGAAAGGCCAAGCCGCCGAGAACAAGTACCAGCAACGTCACGATGATTCCGAGAATAAAGTTGCGCATTGAGTCTCCTGTGTCGCCACAGTCAGCCAGAAAGCTGCCTAGAATGGGGTAGCCGGCGCGAAGATATTGTAGTGCAATTCCCTGACGGCAAGTATTCCACACCAGGTTTCGCAGCGGGTGTGGCGTTTGGTTAATAGGCTTTTAGCTTACGCGCTTCCCGAACAACATCACTCACCTTGGGAAGAAAATATTCTTCCTGGGGAGGAGAAAATGGAACTGGTGTATCTATGGCCGTAATACGCGTGACAGGACCATCGAGATCATCGAACGCTTCTTCGTTAATGATGGCTGCGAGCTCTCCTGCTATTCCCCCAGTGCGGACGTCTTCGTGAAGCAGAATCACCCTGTTGGTCTTGCGCACCGTGGTGACAATGGCTTCGCGGTCTAGCGGCGACAAGGTTCGCAGATCCAAAATTTCGACTTCGATTCCGTCCTTAGAAAGAATTTCTGCTGCCTCGAGTGCTACATGCACCATAGCAGCATAAGTGATGATGCTCAGATCGCGTCCTTCCCGGGCTACGTGCGCCTGCCCGAGAGGAACGATATAGTCGTCGGCGGGAACCTCATCCTTAATGCGACGATAAAGATACTTGTGCTCAAAAAAAATAACTGGGTTGTTGTCGCGGATGGAGGCTTTGATAAGACCCTTAGCGTCATAAGCGGTCGCGGGGCAGACGACTTTCAGTCCCGGCGTGTGCACAAAATACATTTCATTATTTTGTGAGTGAAACGGGCCGCCGTGAACATTGCCGCCGCTGGGCCCGCGAAGCACTAGGGGAGCGGGTGGTCCCCAGAGATAATGAGTTTTTGCAACCATGTTCGTGATCTGATTAAAGGCGCAACCGATGAAATCCATGAACTGAAATTCGGCGACGGGGCGCAAGCCGGTGAGCGATGCGCCAAAAGCCGCGCCGACAATGGCAGATTCGGCTATCGGCGTATCAATGACGCGCTCGGGGCCGAAGCGATCTATGAAGCCATCCGTGACTTTGAAGGCTCCCCCATAAATTCCAATGTCTTCACCCAGGCAAAAAACTGTGGGATCACGTTCCATTTCCTCCCAGATCCCCTGGCGAATGGCTTCGAGATAAGTGAGCTGCGGCATGTCGGAATTAATGCCCTGATGAGACGCGGTTTATTGTATTCGATTTAGCAGTCCGTCAGATTAGGTTGAGGTTCGCGAAACTTAGCATTCACACAAAATGTACGTTTAATCCGCTGCTATATTTTAATCATGAACCGCCCGAAAAGTGTTGATGAGTATATTGCCTCTACCTCCAAAGAAGTGCGGGCAAGACTGAAAGAGCTTCGAAGAGCTATCAAAGCCGCTGCCCCGAAAGCGGAAGAGCGCATCAGCTATGGAATGCCTTATTACGATTACAAAGGAAGGCTAGTTTATTTCCGCCTTGCAAAAAAGCATATTAGGCTTTACATCCCAACCCCTGTCGTTGATGAGCATAAGAAAGAATTAAGCGATTATAAAACTCATCAAGCAACGATCCAGCTTCCTCTAGAGAAAGACCTTCCGATTACTCTGATAAAAAAGCTGGTTAGAGCGCGGGCAAGAAAGAACGACGACAAGGCCAAAAAGAGTGCAGCGGGAAATTAATTTCGAAGCAGTTAAAGCTTGCGCCCTTCGCGAATCACACGGAGCGGTTACTGGCATTTCCCACTGAAATTCGTGAACGGCGTCCTGATAGGACCGCAATCCATACCTTTTCCGCAGCCGAGCGCCCCAGGGCAACGCTCCCCGCGTCGGTTGTCAAATTCAATGTCTGGTCGTAGTTGCGCCCCGAGACATGCACGATTGCGCCGGGGCGAATGCCGCGCAGTTCAAGAAATTCCAGCAACCGGCGATCGCGTTCGTAGATGCCGCTAACCAGATAATTCTTTCCCGCTTCGGCATGGGCGAGCAGCAGCAAACCGCGACGACGACGGCTTGCGGGGCTCTCCAATTCGCTCATGTTCCCGTGTGGACACGAGCCTCCGCGCCCTAGCTTTCCTAGCAGCTTTGCCTCAAAGTCGGGGGAAACCGCGTGCTCCAGGCGCTCAGCCTCGTCATGCACTTTGTACCATTCCATCCCAAAAACTTCAGAAAGCATTCTTTCGATCAAATGATGCCGCAATGTCAACTTGCGGGCAATCTTGCGGCCCATTGGGGTGAGACTCACGTGGCCGTCTCCCTGTACCCGCACCAGCCGGTCTTTCTTCAAACGACGCATCGCCATGGTTACCGCCGGCGGCGACACCGAAAGCCAGTGCGCGAGCGTGGCTGAGATTACTGTCTCGCCTTCACTTTCGGCTTCCAATATTGCCTTTAGGTAATCCTCTTTGGAGACGGTGATCATCTGCCAGAATTATACGGCGGCAAGTTAAGTATAGTTAACCGCCATCGGCTCTAAGAGGTTCAGATGCCCGATGTCGACAGCAGAATTTGACATCGGCGTTCCGGCCTCCTAACCTGTTCTCTCAAAACTATGAAGGTTCTGGTGATTGGAAGTGGAGGGCGCGAGCACGCACTTGTGTGGAAACTGAGCCAATCTCCGCGTGTTTCGAAATTGTATTGCGCTCCAGGGAATGGAGGGATCGGGAACGAGGCCGAGTGTTTGCCTGTGGATCAAAAAAGCCTCGACTCGTTGCTCGCACTCGCGCACCGCATTCAGCCTGACCTGACATTGGTGGGTCCCGAGTTGCCTCTTCAACTTGGTGTCGTAGATGAATTTCAGCGCCGCGGTTTGAGGATTTTCGGCCCCACCAAAGCCGCAGCGCAACTGGAGTCGAGTAAAAGTTTTGCCAAGGAGTTCATGCAGCGGCACCGTATTCCAACCGCGCTCTATGCCATTTGCAATTCGCTTGATGAAGTTGGGGAGGCGTTACCCCGCTTTTCCACTCCAGTCGTGGTGAAGGCGGACGGCTTGGCCGCTGGTAAGGGCGTCTTAATATGCCAAACCAAGGATGAGGCAGCAACGGCTGCAGCCGAGATGCTTGCTGGCAAGGTGGTGGGCGCAGCCGGATCGCGTGTCGTGTTGGAGGAATATCTTGACGGCGATGAGATCTCTTTTCTTGTGTTGAGTGACGGGGAGCGTGTAGCGCCATTAGTTGCAGCGCAGGATCATAAGCGTATTGGCGACGGGGATGGTGGACCCAATACTGGCGGAATGGGCGCTTATTCGACGAGCACACTCGTGGACGAGCAGATGCAGGCCTGGTTGGTGCAGCACATCGCCCGACCCGTGATTGAAGGTATGAAGGCCGAGGATGCGGAGTACAAAGGCATTCTCTATTGCGGATTGATGATGACCGCGCGCGGTCCGATGGTGCTGGAATTCAATTGCCGCTTCGGCGATCCCGAAGCTCAGCCCATTCTCATGCGTCTGGAGAGCGATTTGTTGGACGCGGTCGAAGCCTCGATAGATGGGCGTGTCAGCGACGGCGACTTTCGCTGGTCTCAAGATGCGTCGGTTTGTGTTGTGATGTCGTCTCGGGGATATCCTGGCGTGTTCGAAATTGGCAAGAAAATCACTGGACTTGAAGATGCTGAGGCAATTGAAGGAGTGAAAGTATTTCATTCCGGCACGAGCCGCGTTGGAGGCGAGTATTACACTGCGGGCGGCCGTGTTTTAGGCGTGACAGCTCGTGCTTCGGAACTCAGTTTGGCGGTTCAACGGGCATACGATGCTGTTTCGAAAGTTAGCTTCGAAGGCGCACATTATCGCAAAGACATTGCCGCAAGAGCACTCAAGAAGTGACACAAGGTAAGATCATCTTATGAACGAACCATTGGTTTCAATTGTGATGGGAAGTGATTCAGACCTTGAGATCATGCGAGAGGCGGCCAAAGCGTTGGAAGGTTTCGGCATCGCTTATGAAATAGACGTCACTTCCGCTCACCGTTCCCCCGACCGTACGGCGGAGTATGCCAGAGGCGCAGCGAAACGCGGTGTGCGCGTGATTATCGCCGGCGCTGGTGGAGCGGCGCATTTGGCCGGAGTGATTGCGGCACACACAACTCT
This sequence comes from uncultured Acidobacteriaceae bacterium, assembly GCA_963720075.1. Taxonomy (GTDB): domain Bacteria; phylum Acidobacteriota; class Terriglobia; order Terriglobales; family Acidobacteriaceae; genus PALSA-188. The sequence continues at coordinate 1,455,879 of CAVREG010000019.1, forward strand.
TCCCGTGATCGGTGTGCCCATTCCGTCCACCTCACTGAATGGTTTGGATTCGCTCTTGGCGACCGTGCAAATGCCGGCCGGCATTCCCGTTGCGACCGTTGCTATAGGCAAACCAGGCGCCACGAATGCCGGAATCCTTGCCGCGCAGATTCTAGGATTGTCTGATCGCGACATCGCCAAAAAATTGGACGATCACAAGAAAAAGCTTGCGAGCGGAGTTGAAGAGAAATCGAAGAAACTGAAAAGCAGCTTAAACTTGTGACTGGTCACCACTCACCTAGGGGCGGATGTCTTCATCCGCCCAGTGGAGCGTAGCTCCACCCATCGGTGAGCTTATTCGCTCACCCATCCCAGACGAGGACGTCTGGGCATGCGCCTTCCGATCCCGTATTTTGGTTAGCAAAGATCGAGCCTTTTTAGATACTGCCGAAACGAATCCCCAAGATCATCTCTCTTTAGCGCAAGCTCAACCGTGGCTTTCAAGAATCCTAATTTGTCTCCCGCATCGTGCCGCTTTCCTTCAAATACGTAGGCATAAACCTTTTCTTTCTTGAGTAGCAACTTGATGCCATCGGTGAGTTGAATCTCTCCGCCGCTCCCTCGTTGAGTCTTCGATAGAGCCTCAAAGACTGCTGGAGTAAGCACATAGCGGCCAATGATCGCAAGATCGGAAGGAGCATCTTTCAGGGCGGGCTTTTCGACCAAATTGTGGATCTCGAATAATATCCCCTTGAACCGTCCATCGGTCGGTCTCACGTCGAGCACTCCGTAGGCGGAAATCGCTTCGCCCTCGACAATTTGCGTCGCGATTACGGAGCTCTGTGTTTCGTTGAACACTTCGATCATTTGTTTCAGGCACGGAACCTGGGCGTCAACCACGTCGTCAGGCAGCAGCACCGCGAACGGCTCATCGCCAACTAATTCGCGAGCCGTAAGTACGGCGTGGCCTAGACCCAGGGCTTCCTTTTGGCGCACATAGGCGACGTGAACCATATCCGAAATTTCGCGGACCATACGAAGCAGATCAGTTTTGCCACGTGCTTCGAGCATTTTCTCCAGCTCGTAGCTGACGTCGAAGTGATCTTCGATGGATTGCTTCCCACGACTGGTGACGATTATGACTTGATCACAACCCGCGGCTAGGGCCTCTTCCACGCCGTATTGAATGATTGGCTTATCCACCAGAGCAAGCATTTCTTTAGGCTGCGCCTTGGTGGCCGGCAGAAAACGCGTGCCCATGCCCGCTGCTGGAATGACTGCCTTGCGAACCTTCATTTTCATAACGTACAACTTTCGGTGGATTTTCTACGATAGCACTGGTGGTATCACGGCGCTTCCGGCTAAATCTTCCAGCAAGGTTTTTACTTGATCGAGAACCTCCGCGGGCTGGTGCGCCTTCATGGGAAATTTGAGCGTTCCGTCGGGAGTGAACTGCGTACCCCGATGGGTGGAAACGAAGCGCGCCAGCTTTTCTGGATCAATCACGGCGTTTTGACGAAACTTGATCGTCATGAAGTCCCGCTTTCGTTCAATAACCGTTGCTCCAACCTCGATTGCCAGAAGTTTGAGCGAAGCATAATCCAACAGATTGCGCACAGCCGGAGGCGGTTCGCCATAGCGGTCTTGCAGTTCGGCTCCCACGTCATTCAATTGAGATTCAGTTTCCACCGCGGCAACTCGCTTGTACATTCGCAAACGCTGGTTCTCCTCGCCGATATATTCCGCGGGAATGCGAATGTTCATGCCGAGATTGAGCTGAGTTTCAGGCTCGTCGCCTGATGCTTCTCCCTTCATTTCGCGAACCGCGCGGTCGAGCATTTGAGTGTAAAGCTCAAATCCTATCGCCTCGATGTGCCCGCTTTGTTCGCCGCCCAGCAGATTGCCGGCGCCTCGCAGTTCAAGGTCGAGCGCGGCGATCTTGAATCCGGCGCCTAGATCGCTAAATTCCTTTAGCGCTGCCAGCCTCCTCCGCGCGATTGGCGTAAGCTCGATTTCCGTCGGTACGAGTAAATATGCATAGGCCCGCCGATTCGAGCGTCCCACACGGCCGCGCAACTGATAAAGCTCGGATAAGCCGAGCCGCTCCGCGCGATTGATCAAAATCGTATTGCACAGCGGGATATCGAGACCATTTTCGATAATCGTGGTCGCAACCAGGATGTCCGCTTCGTGATGCATGAACTTCAGCATAACTTTTTCCAACTCACCTTCGGACATTTGGCCGTGACCAACAAGCACTCTGGCTCGCGGCACAAATTCCTGGAGCTTCGTCGCAATTTCCCATATCGTGTCCACGCGATTGTGTACGAAATAAACCTGTCCGCCGCGGTCAAGTTCCTGCTCGATGGCCGATTGAATCAGTTTTTCATCCCAATTCGCAACTACGGTTTGAATCGCAATGCGATCTTTCGGAGGCGTTTCGATTACGCTCATATCGCGCAATCCAACCAATGACATGTGCAATGTGCGCGGGATCGGCGTGGCCGACATCGTGAGAACGTCCACCTCTTTTCGCATCTGTTTCAGGCGTTCCTTGTGTCGGACGCCGAATCGCTGTTCCTCATCCACTATCAGTAGTCCAAGGTCCGGAAATTTGATGTCCTTCGAAAGCAAGCGGTGCGTGCCGATGAGAATGTCAACTTTACCCGCTTCAACTTTCTGAAGAATTTCTTTTTGCTGCCGGGCGGTCCGAAAGCGGCTGATCATTTCAATGGCAACCGGGAAAGCGGCGAAGCGCTGCTTGAAGGTCTCGTAGTGCTGGAAAGCGAGAACGGTAGTGGGCGCGAGAACGGCTACCTGCTTATTGTCGCTTACCGCTTTGAATGCTGCACGCATTGCGATTTCAGTTTTGCCGTATCCAACGTCGCCGCACAGCAGGCGATCCATAGGTTGCGGCGATTCCATATCCCGCTTTACATCGGCGATAGCGTAATCCTGGTCGTCAGTTTCGTTGTATTCGAATGCGTCCTCAAATTCGCGCATCCACTCATTACTCGGAGGAAAGGCATGACCTTGCGCCGTCTTGCGCTGAGCATATAGCTTCAGCAGTTCGTCGGTCATATCTTTCATGGCCTTCCGAACTCTAGCCTTTGTCTTTCCCCAGGCCGCGGTGCCAAGATGATTTAACGCAGGCTTGGCCCCTTCCGACGAACGGTACTTCTGAATTAGATCTAAACGGGTTAAAGGAACATACAGTCGCGCGCCCTCTGCATACTCAAGGAGCATGAATTCAGCGTTCCCGTCGCCCTGATTTATCTCTTTTAAGCCCTGGTATTGCCCGATGCCGTGTTCGACGTGAACAACATAATCGCCAACCTGTAGATCGCGGAAGTCAGATAAGAACGCAGAAACTTTCGATCTCTGTTTCTGCGGACGCGTGACTACGGATTCAGATTCATCGAAAAGATCTCGGGCGCCAAATACGGCAAGGTTGGCATCGGGAAGCACAAATCCATCCGGCACGTAGGCCTTGGCCAATGTGCTTGTTAGGATTTCGCCCGCGAAATAAGCGGTCTCGTCGGCATAGCTCTCGCCTCCGCGAGTTCTGCTGCCGAGACGGAAGGAAACCCCATATTCGCTGAAGAGATCCGCCAGGCGTTCGACCTCGCCTGTATTCGGAACGGCAATCAAAACTCGCCTGCCTTCGGAAATCTGTTTTTTTACTTCTTCCAGCATTGCGGGTATCGAACCATGGAAGCGATCGGCCGGCTGCGAATGAAACGAAACAGACGGAACTCCCTCAGCCTTCGTTATTGCAAGATGCTCCACATCCGCGCCGGGAAGAGCCGCTATTTGTTCCCACCATTCCTCCGGCGAGAAATATAAGTCGCGAGGTTCGACAAGGGCGCCCACTCCGCTCGATTCGTGCGCGGTCTCTATTCGCGTCCAAAGATGTTCGAATTCCGGATGAAGAGCAGATGGTTCGTCAATCAGAACAGCGGCATTCGGCATTAAATCAAACAGACTATGATTCGCACCGGCAACTGCAGCGTACGGCTCCCACCCCGGGAAGGTCGTAACGCCTGCGGATCGTACCGCCTGTTCCACAACCTCCTCTGGTCCGGAGATCCGCTTTCCTGAAAGCCGGGAATGAATAGCGGCAAGCAACTCTGTGGTTACCGGAGTCTCGGTCAAAGGCAGCAGCACAGCTTCGTCCACGGTATCGGAAGAGCGTTGAGTTGTAGGATCAAATTTGCGAACAGACTCAACTTCATCGCCGAAAAACTCGATCCGCAAGGGGCGATCGGCTTCGGGCGAGTACACATCCAGAATGCCACCGCGCAAAGCATATTCGCCCGGCATTTCGACCACATCGGTCGCGCTATAACCCACGGTGTTCAGGTGAGCCAGCAGCGTCTCATGATCAAATGTCTCTCCTCGTTTCACTATGCGCGCTAGGTCCGAGTAGTATTCGGAAGAGCGCAAGCGCAGCGCCGCGGCCGCAATTGGCGTCACTATAATAGAGGCCGCTCCGGTTGAAATCTTCCAAAGCGCTACGGCGCGTTCTTCCTGAATTTCGGGATGAGGAGAAAGATTTTGAAACGGCAATACATCATTGGCGGGCAAAACGATGATCGAATCCGGCTGTGGCGCTCCCAGGAGTTCGCAAAAGGCCCGCAATACGGGAGCGAATTCGTCAGCGGTTTTATTGTCCTGAACGACTAAAACTAGGGGGCGTCCCGCAGATTTCTGAAGCAAAACGGTGATCAGCGCTTTTGCGGTGGGATTTAAGCCAGAAACACCAATCCGCCCCGCGCCCTCTTTGATGTGGGAGGCTACACGCTTAAACTCTGGCAGATTTTCCGCGTCCGCAAAGAGATCGCGGACGAATGGCAACACCATCGCACCACTATTCTAGCAGCAGACTATTGACGAACGCCCAGTGGTTCCGGTATCTGTGGACAGCAATCGTCTTGCCGATATAGCTTGTTGGAAGTAGTCGTAAGCGACTTTTCCAATCCGTCAACACGCATTTCTCGCACGATCAGAGAAAACAAAACGGGAAGCAGAGGCTTCCCGTTAGATTCACTTATCCACCTTCATTAGCTTTCCGGCATCGCACCGTCGAGAGATAACGCTTTCTTTTTCCCTCCAAAGCGAATTTGCGCCAGCGAACTCGTGCCATCACTATTTTTCTCGAGAATAGCTGAGTCGCCGGCAGGCGGGCTACTCAGGTCAACTAAATGGGCCTGGGCAGTGGCAACTACTTTCTTACCCTTCATAAAGCTGACCTGGACATCAGGGCCCGCGCCGTCCCATGTAACTGAGTACTCGCCAGGAGCCAGTGCTTTTCCATTCACCGTAACCTGAGTGTTAACCATTAGTGAACCTTTATTGGAAGCAAATACAGCCGAGCTCAAGAGCAAAGCAAGTCCGAGTGCAAAGCTTTTCGCAAACCTCGAGATTTTCATGGAACTCCATTTCTTTCCCGATAACCACCGGGAAGCGATTCTTGGCGGCCAGGGCCCAAATGCCCGAAAACCTTAATTTAATTGCAAAACGCCTACAATGTCGCCGGGGATAAGCAAAGAGTGATCCAACGACCGCTCTTCACTGGGATTACGTTCACCTGGCCGTCAAACCGAGAGTGATGTAATCCTTTCGCCCCGAAGTTTTCTCGACTAGCGACGTATTTCTCGTCGCAATTATCCACGTGTTACATACGCAACTCCGTCAGTCAAATTGCGACGATGGAACACTGCGTACACTCTTGGACGGAAACAGCGCGCTGGGGTTAGCACGAATCTGAACAGTCGGATAGGAAGACAAGGCGCGAGTGTCTTGTTGCAGCGCCGTTTGCGCGAGGATTTTAGTTTTTCGGCTCCGATTAGGTACTTATTTCTTCCGTTTTGCCAGCCGAAGCTTGCTTCGATCCTGTCTCGAAGATTCCAAACTGAGCAGAACAGTCGCGTGGGCAATTGCGGCGTTGTCAGTTCCCATACCTTCCGGCGTTTTTGCTTTTATCCCAACGCAGCTCCCCGGAATTCGTAGTAATTTCGCAATGCGAGCGCGAATCGCGGACGCGTGCGGACCGATTTTCGGCGCCACGAGAATAAGTGTACTGTCAAGATTGCCAATGACGTAGCCGGCTCTTTCAACTCGCTTCATTGCCTCGGCCAAAAAAACTGCCGAGTCCGCGTCGCGCCACCTCGGATCAGATGGCGAAAACAATGAACCGATATCTGGAGCCGCTACTGCTCCGAGCAATGCGTCGGTGATCGCATGCAGCAAAACATCGCCGTCAGAATGGCCTCCCAAGCCTTTCGGATGTGGAAGCGTGACGCCGCCAATCTTGAGCGGGATGCCACGTTTGAATTCGTGAGAGTCCCAGCCATAGCCGATACGAATTTGTGGTTTCAAGTGACGATTCCTGTGGTCAGATTATTCTTTTCTTACAGGCGTAATTCATTGACTGGAACGAATTTCGCTCTGAAGATAAAACTCCGCAAGCTCTAAATCCGAGGGACTAGTAATCTTGATGTTTCTCGGCGATCCCATCACCACCGCGACTTCGTGCCCGGATCGCTCGACGAGCGAAGCTTCATCAGTCCCCAGGAACCCATCCGCATTCGCTTCATCAAATGCCTTCTTGAGCACATCATAACGAAAACCCTGGGGAGTTTGCGCCATGACCAATCGCTCGCGGGGCATTGTAGCGGTAATAATCGCGCCGCCCGCCGTCCGATCAACCTGCTTCACCGTGTCAACAGCTGGCATTCCAGCGATTGCCGCGCCGTATTTCCGGACGCCTTGGATTACATCCTGAATAATCTGACGTGTAACGAACGGGCGTACCGCGTCATGCACAAGAACAATATCATCGGGTGCGGCCGCAATCGCAGTCAGTGCTCTTGAAACAGAATGCTGTCTGTGATCCCCACCCTCAACTAGGTGGATTGTAGCTTTCGTCATCCCTTCCTTATCCAATCGTGCTCTAAAAGACGCAATTTCGTTATTGCGCAGTGCGATGTAAATCTCCGAGACATCCCGGATAGCGGTAAATTTACGCAACGTGTGAATCAGAATCGGACTTCCACCGAGTTCAGTAAATTGTTTCGAAGGAACTTTCTTCTGACGAGAAGAGTCAGACGTGTAAACCATCCGAGTGCCCAGTCCCGCAGCGGGAATAATGACAATCACCTTCATGGGGCGATCAGTATACGAGGCTGCCACGTCCACTTCAAATACGCTGAAGTGCTGAATGCACAGGATCCATTCCCATTTTGTGAGCCTACAGGAACTTTTATCCGGTCATACATGCCAAAAGCGATGTCCAATAAACAGCAAACGGGCGATACTCGGTGGGTCGGCAGGATATACGCAATATGCCCTTGCGCAATGGTTCTTGGCTTCGACTGATCGGTTACTGCACGGCATTAGTCCTCGGTACAGCGCTATGCCTCGCAGTCGTGTTAGCCGGCGCAACTGTCACGTTCGCCGCTGGACAGTCTGCTGAGCCCGCACCTCAAACAAGTTTTTCAGGAATGGTTACCGACGAACATTGTGGCGCTAAACATGATAGATACCCAGGAAAGAGCGCTTCCGAATGCGCGAAAATGTGCGCGTTGAATGGATCGCGATATGTATTGCTCAACGGAGACATCGTCTATACGCTAATCGGAAAAGATTTAGCGCTCGATAGGTTGGCAGGACACCGAGCCACCGTTACAGGAACGCTCCAGGGAACAAACCTAAACGTAGTCTCTGTTACTGCGGAACATCCTTAGAAGCGAACGCAATCACCCGTGCTCTGCCGGACGTATCTCCATCAAGGCCGGGGATGTTTTCACGTCACTTTGCGTCGTTGAGTTAACTGCGGTGACCGCCGCAATCGCGGGCCGGGAGTCCGATCGCGGCAATCTTTCATCCCATTTTCCGAAGATCATCTTTCCCGCTGTTGTTTGCAAAACGGAAGTGACTGATACGTCAACCGTCTTTCCAATCATTTTGCGGGCATTGTCCACCACAACCATAGTGCCGTCGTCAAGATACGCGACCCCCTGGTTGTATTCTTTCCCCTCTTTCAGGATAAATACCTTCATGCTCTCCCCAGGCAAGACAATCGGTTTGAGCGTATTGGCGAGTTCATTAATATTGAGGACCTCGACTCCTTGGAGTTGGGCCACTTTATTCAGATTGAAGTCATTAGTAATGATTTTTCCCTCATACAGCTTGGCTAGTTCGATGAGCTTTAAATCCACCTCTCGTACCGCCGGAAAGTCATCTTCCACAATCTGAATTTGCACGCAGGCAATTTTCTGCAGGCGTTGAAGAATGTCCAGCCCGCGGCGTCCCCGATTGCGCTTCAACGAATCAGCCGAATCCGCCACCAATTGCAACTCGCGGAGGACGAATTGAGGAGTAAGAATGATTCCATCAAGGAATCCGGTTTCCGCGATGTCAGCGATGCGTCCATCAATGATGACACTTGTGTCGAGGATCTTGTAGCTTTTCTTGCCCTGCTTTTCTCCGCCAAAAATTCCGCCTAGCGCCGAAAGATTGAGCAGATCGCCCTTGTTGGCCCCGACAACCAATCCAACATAAGCCATCAAAAACATGACCATCAGTTGCAGAAAGCTTTGGGTTGGCCCGGAGGGAATGCTGTCTCGAATTACGACCGCAAACAGGTAGGCGCCGAAAATGCCTAGAACGCTGCCGATGGCGGCCCCGATCAACCGCGTGAGGCTGGCAAATCGTAAGCGCCTCTCAAAAATCACGATGGCGCCGCCGATGAGTACCCCGATGCCGGCGTCTATGTTGGCGGGTAGCGAGAAAGGCCGGACAAGGTAGCAAGTAATCGAAACAAAAACAATAAATATAAGGCGAATCAATGCCAAGTCCACGGAGGAACCTCCTCAAGCTTGTCCGATTTGTGACGGATCAAGCCCGCACCAGCTACAACCACAAGCATCCGGCAGGCTGGCGATAAATATGCGGAGCTATGAATATAGAGTAATAGGAATGCTCCGCTGAACGAAACAACGGCATCGCAATTCTGTGCCCCATGAAGTATATACCTGACGTAAAGATCCGATCCAAACGCCTCTTGGCGGCAAAAAGTGGCCCAACCTCCTGCTACACTTCGACCATGAAAGCGGTAGTCATCAGTCGTTTCGGCGGCCCCGAAGTTCTCGAAGTGAAACAAGTTCCAGATGCGGTAGCAGCCGCCTCACAAGAAATTGTGCGCGTACAAGCAGGAGGCATCAACTTCGCCGATATTATGACCGCGAATGGCGGATATCCAGGGGCGCCCAAACCTCCGCTAATCGCCGGCCGTGAGTTTTCCGGAATATCGCAAACGAATGGAAAGAGAGTAATGGGGTATGCCCAGTGGGCGGCATTTGCTGAACAGATCGCGGCTTCGCCCAATCTTCTCTGGCCCGTGCCCGACCATTGGAGCGCCGAAGAAGCAGCGGCGTTTCCTGTTAACTACTTCACTGCTTACTTCGCATTTTGGAAGGCGGGATTGCTTGACCCTCCCGCTGAGGTAGGTGCCACGCTCCTGAAAACCGCCGGAAAGTCGCCTCCTCGCGTGCTGATCCACGCGGTCGCCGGAGGAGTCGGAACCGCTGCCGTGCAGATCGGGAAGCTTCTTGGCGTGGAAATGTACGGCACATCTTCGTCTGATGAAAAATTGGCGCGGGTGAAAGAACTCGGACTTCATCACGGAATCAACTACAAGCAACGCGACTACGAGGATGCAATCAAAGATCTAACCAAGGGTGAAGGGGTGGATGTAGTTTTTGAAATGCTCGGCGGAGAACACACTGCAAAGAGCGTTCGATGTTTGCGGGATTTTGGCCGAGTGATCGTCTATGGGACGGCCACAGGTCAACGAGGGCAAATTGACCCTGGAGCGCTCTATACAAAGGGAGCGAGCGTTCACGGATTATGGCTTACTTATCTTTCCGCTAAACAGGAGTTGATGGATCAAGCCTGGAAACATCTTTCGGCGTGGACTGCGCGGGGGCATTTACGCCCGATGGTAGGCGATGTCTTTCCGATGGAAAAAGCCGCCAATGCTTATCGCCTACTACTGGAACGAAAGAACTTCGGCAAAGCCGTACTTAAGATCGCGTAGGGACAACCGCCCTCGGTTGTCCAGTCGAGCAACGCCCGGGTAATCCAAACTAACCCGGCAGCAACATGCCTTTTTCCAAGTGCCTTGTAACGTGAGCGTACGACGCCGCGTGCGGATCGTGTGTAACCATTATTACTGTCTTCTTAAACCCTTCATTTAGCCGTTTCAAAATGTCCAGAATTTCCGTGGCAGAGTTGCTGTCAAGATCTCCTGTGGGTTCGTCGGCAAGCAGCAAAGTCGGATCGCTGACAATCGCCCGTGCGATAGCAACCCGCTGTTCTTGTCCGCCCGAGAGCTGTTTGGGCAGATGGCTCACGCGATCTTCGAGTCCAACCAATTTTAGAGCGGTCATGACATGATCGCGCCGCTGCTGGGAGCTGAGCTTGGTGAGCAGAAGCGGAAGCTCCACATTCTCAAATGCCGTGAGCACCGGTATAAGATTAAACGTTTGAAAGACGTAACCAATATGCACGTTGCGCCAGTGAGCGGACTGCGCATCACTCAAGCGGAAGATATTTTCTCCCAGTACCAGTAATTCGCCCGCAGTCGGGCGGTCTATCGCCGCAATCATGTTCAGCAGCGTGGTCTTGCCGGAGCCCGATGGTCCCATCAGCGCAAGAAATTCGCCTTGGGCGATTTCGATTGAGACATCGTCCAGAGCCTTCACTTCGAAGGCATCGCGCTTGAAGACTTTGCTTACGTTATGTGCTCGGACAACTTTCGTTTGAGTCGCGGTATTTGGAAGAGTAGCTGTGCTCATGATTGTCCCTTAATCTTGATTTTGTCGCCGTCCTTCAAGTTGTCTGGTGCTGTTGTAATTACATCTTCGCCGCCGTTAAGCCCTTGTACCAGCACGCCGCCGCTTCGTTGCGACAGAATTTTCACTTCCCGCTGCATTGCTTTGCCGTCAAACGAGAGAAAGACAACTTTCTTTCCGTCCCGGTCGCGAATCGCCGCGGTGGGCACAAAAACGCCCTGAGGTTGAGAGTTCGGATGCTGTGATTCGTTCGCCAGAAACTTCACCGTGGCGTTCATGTCAGGCCGCAGATAAGCGTCGGGATGGAGGATTTGCACTTTCACCTGGACAGTCGCCTTAGCCCGGTCTGCCTCCGGCGAGATTTCGGAGATCACGCCGTCGTACTTGCGGTCCGGGTACGCATCCGTCGTGATTATTCCCTTTTGCCTGGGACCAAGTTTGGCAAAATCGTCCTGCGCGATATCGAGTTCGACCTGAAGATCATTCAGATCGGCGAGAGAGACAACCATGCCTTGAGGGCCGCCTTCGGCCGTGCTGGCAAATCCTGAAGTCACAAGCTCGCCCTTTTCGGCGGAACGCTCGAGAATCGTTCCCGTCACCGGCGCTCGGATTACGGTCGCATCCAGCAAAGATTTGGCATAATCCGCCTGACCCTGAGCCTGCTCGAGAGCCCCCCGCGCGCGAGCAATCTCCTCTGCACGCGGACCAATCTTGGTCAGCTGAAAACCCTTGTCCAACGAATCGACCCGCTGCTGGTCAGCGTCAAACTTTGCGGTCGCGTCGTCCAGGGCTTGCTTCGAGAGCACGCCCTGTGTAAACAGGTTTCGCGTGCGATCGAGTGTGAGTTTGTCATCTACAAGTGTGGCCCGAGCTTCATCTAGATTGTGCTGGGCCTGTTGAATTTCCTGCGGCCGCGATCCATGCTCCAGCTCTTCCAAATACGCCCGGGCATTGTCGGCAGCGCCTTTCGCTTGCTCGTATTGGGCGCGGAATTCGTCATCTTCAAGGCGCACGAGAACCTGGCCTTCTTTCACTTTGTCTCCCTTTTCAACGCCGATCCACTTCACCCGGCCCGTGACCTTCGAATTCAAGTTGATCTTGTGATGGGCGACAATATAGCCGCTGGCGGAAAGAACCACGCCACCGACATCCGTGCTTTGCGCCGATGCGCGAACCACTTGTACTTCCGGAACGTCATGCGAGAAAAGACGATAACCTATGGCGGTTATGCCAAGGAGCACCAACACGCCGATTCCGATGAGAATGTAGCCCCGCGCCCAGCCTGCAGGTTCGCCGCCAGCTGCGTTGCGATCAATTCGCAAGCTTTGCAGCTCTTCGTGTTTTGTATCTATAGCCATGATTCACGTAGGGACAGCCGCCCTCGGCTGTCCTGGTCTAAATCTAATCCCGCAGCGCGCTCAGAATATCTCTGCGCGACGCGTGCCACGCCGGCGCGAACCCTCCCAAAACTCCCATAATCAACGCAAACCCAATCGCGCTGACGATCACTAATGGCGTCATTTGCAAGCTGAACACAACTTCGCTGAACGTCACCTGATTTTGCGTCCCTGTCGTCATGCCATTGAATGGCAACATCAGCAAGATGCCGAGCGCCGCCCCCATTAATGACAACAGCAGCGATTCCAGCATGAACGAAGTCAAAATACTGGGACGCGAAAATCCAATGACGCGTAGAGTAGCGATCTCTCGCCCACGATATGCGACCGCGGCATACATAGTATTCGCGGCTGCAAAACAGGAACCGACCGCCATAATGAAGGCGACAATCCATCCCACAACCTTGATCGGGGCGCCCGACTTGGTCTGCGAAGCATAATAGTCAGTTTCCAACATGCCGTTGAGTTCCAGCCGCTGATCGTCATTGGCGCGATTTTTCAGCGCTTCGGCCGCCGCGGGATCGGTCGCCCGTACCAAAACCGAGGAAAACACCGAACGTTCGAAGTCGGTGACCAATTGATTGACATCGCCCCAAATTTCGGAATCATGCGCCGTACCGCTGCCATCAAAGATACCCACGATGGGCCACTCACCCTTCCCGATGTGGACTGTATCCCCGATGTTTGCGTGTTCAAAGCGGCGATTGATCGAACTGCTGACCACCACTTCTCTCTGTCCGGGCGCGAACCAACGACCGGCGATGATGTGAATCTTGGGTCGCATTTCAATTCCAATAGGCGAGAGGAAGCGGGTCGTAACATTGGTTTCGCCGGTCCCACCTTTGCGCGGTAGCACTACCACGAGGATATCTTCGCCTGAAACCAGAGGTTCGCCTTTGCTGTCCTTCGCGACGCCTGGCAAGTCTTTAATTATCTGCACGGCATCGCGAGATACTCCGCCGGCGGCGAGTTCCGAGTCCGACCCTTTTCGCAGCATCAGCACATTCAGAGGATCGCCTGTGCTGCCAAATGCGCGACCCAAGCCGGCAAGAAGCGCCATGATGAAAACTGCCGTCGCAACCGTGAGCGCGATTCCGAGCGCAGTCATAATGGTCAGGCTCTTGCGAAGCCGCAGATTGCGTACGTTATAGCTAAGGGGGATTGCCATTTCTATTCCTGTCCTTTAACGCTAGCCTTGAATCAACCAATATGACGCAAGCCATCCACGATATTCACCTTCGCAGCATGATAAGAAGGCACAAATGAGCTGACGAACCCCACCACCGCTGCAACCATCAACGCCGCCAGCATGGTAAGTGGAGTGACTTTCATGCCCGTGAAATAACCGCCCTGGCTCGCCATCCCAGTTACGATGACGAAGCAGAGCAGCGTTCCCACCAGACCTCCTATCAGCGAAAGCGAAACTGCCTCCCCGACGAACAATCCCAGAATGCTGTTTCGGGTAAAGCCGAGAGTTTTCAGCACTGCAACTTCCCGCGTACGCTCGCGAATGGACATCGCCATAGTATTCGCCGACACCAGCAGGATGGTAAAAACCACAGCCAGGCAGATACTCATGATGAAGGCTTTGATATTGCCCAGCATCCCAATAAAGCCTAACTGGAAAGCATGTTCGCTTTCGGTCTTGGTGGCACGATCAGCGTTGCGAAACTCCTCATCAATCGCTTGCGCCACTTTGGGGACGGACTCCGGTGAATCGGCTAGGACCGCGAAGAAACCCTCGCTTCCTTTGAGGTTGGGGAAGCCTTCGTCAATATAATCCTTATTGAAATAGATTGACTGGGTTGGATCCGGCGGCGTAAAGATTCCCCGAATCGTCAACTCCAGGTTGACCGGAAAGATTTTCCCCGTAATGTTCAAGCGGTCGCCGATCTTCCAGCCAAATTTATTCGCCAGCCCCACGTCCACGATGGCCCCTGCTCGATCATGTTGCCAGGCAGCGAGTTGGTCCGGCGGTATCTTGAATTCCGAATACACTTTGAAAAATTCCTGCGGATCGGTTCCGAACTGCGCAAAGTAATGTGCCGGTTTGTCGTCTATGTATTGGCCTCCGAACCACTGCTCATTGACCACTTCTTTCACACCAGGAATAGCCTGAATCTTCTGGCGGTAAGAGCTCGGCAAACTGAAAACCAGCGAGACCTTATTGCGGACAATCAGGCGCTGCGCCGATTGTTCTGTCGGCTTGCTGTCATAAAAGCTGCGCCAGATGGTAATTAGAAACGTAAGTAGAAGGAGCGAGCCGCCGATGCTGAAAACTGTCAGAATGCTGCGGCGCTTATTTCGGAATGAGTTCTTGCGGACGAAACTAACCAGTGTCATATGAAAACTCGAGTAATTAAACTGCCAAAAACTACAAACTCAGAGAATTCCAAAAGCCGCTCAGACAATCGCGAAACAGAATAGACGATGAACTCAAGCTATCGTCAACCAGAATAGACGATTGGAGCCGCGCTGGACAACCACCGCTTCCGAATATGATCGTCTCTCATTCGCGTAAAGAGATGTAGTGGAGATAGTCACACCAGTGTGATGACAAATGTCATTCCCGGATTCCAATTGGGGTCAGGTCGCCGGCGATTTGGTTTGCTCGTCAGAAGAAAAGCCGCCGGTGCGGTCACAGTTTTCCCGTCTTACCGACAAGACATTCGGAATTGTGTTTAAGGCTTTTACGTGCAGCCACGCTTCGCACCCCGGCATCGCTGAAAACACAAGGTTCGTGCGTCCAATGACGAGTACACTGTGCGAGGTGGCATTCTGGTTAGAGGCGTAATCGTGAAGATTTCTGCTGTGGCTCAGTCCGCGTCAGACCGTTACCCCCAAGTCGCTAGCCCAATCCACACGATTTTGGTGCTCGCCGTGTTGGGCGGTTGGGCCTTCTGGCATAAGATTTCTGCGGATCAATTGAGTGCGGCGGCTAATCCGAACCGGGTGCGCTTTTATCTGGTCACTCTTTTCTTTGAATGGCTCTTGTTCCTTCTAGTATTGGCGGGCGTGCATCGTAGTGGCGCATCTGTTCTCATCGTTCTCGGAGACCATTGGCATTCCGTCCACCAGGTGCTACGGGATGTTGGAATTGCCGCTGGGTTCTGGATCGTTGCGGCGCTGCTCCTTTGGATATTCGGCTGGCTCCTGCGCATCGCCGCGCTGGGTCGCAATGTGTCCATGCTCCCCCAGCGAGGTATCGAACTGACATTTTGGATAGCACTCTCCGTTACTGCCGGTATTTGCGAGGAGACAATCTTTCGAGGCTACCTGCAACGGCAGTTCATGGCACTGACTGGGAGTGCTCCCGCTGGCATTCTCCTTTCTGCTGCCGCATTCGGTGCCGCTCACGCGTACCAGGGTTTCCGCATGGTGATCCTGATCGGTCTATACGGAGCAATGTTCGGGATTCTGGCGTATTGGCGCGGCAGTGTTCGTCCTGGAATGATCGCCCATGCATGGCAGGATTCATTGAACGGAGTGCTTGCCGTTCTAATAAGGCATTAGAGTCTGTTTGCTACCACTGACGCGCAGTCAGTGGACAATGATGTGCCTTGGTTTGGTGATTGCGCTTAGGTCGCTGATACGGGCTGGTGACAACCGATCGAAAGTTTCGATTTGCTGCCAAGACATCCACTTCGTCTCATTCGCCGCAAAATGCGGCTCAAGCTATAATTGCGCCCACACATGGCTGTCACTTCCGGTACTAAACTCGGACCCTACGAGATTGTCGCTCTGCTCGGCGCGGGCGGAATGGGCGAGGTCTATCGTGCTCGTGACTCTCGCCTCAAACGCGAGGTCGCGCTTAAAGTCCTTCCACAGGCACTTTCTCTGGACGCTGACCGGCTGCGCCGTTTCGAGCAGGAGGCCTTGGCAACCGCCGCCCTGAACCATCCTAATATTCTGGCCGTATTCGATATTGGCACCAGCGAGAGTTCGCCTTACGTAGTGTCGGAATTGCTCGAAGGAGAGACTCTCCGTCAGCGCTTGCGCAGCGGACCCATCGCAATACGGAAGGCATTGGATTATGCCTTGCAAATTGCCCACGGGCTGGCGGCGGCTCACGAAAAAGGAATCATTCATCGTGACCTGAAGCCGGAGAATCTATTCCTCACCAATGATGGGCGCATCAAAATCCTGGACTTTGGTCTGGCGAAACTGACCCAGAACGAAGCCGGCGCCCACACCTCGCCGCCGACTGCGACCCAGGGCACCGAGGCGGGCTCGGTGATGGGGACAGCCGGGTACATGTCGCCGGAACAGGTGCGCGGGATTGCCCTCGATACGCGCTCCGACATTTTCAGCTTTGGCGCAATTCTTTACGAGATGCTTTCGGGAAAGCGGGCGTTTCATGGAGACACACCCGCCGATACGATGAGCGCGATCCTGAAAGAAGACCCTCCCGAGTTGAACGAAACCAATCGCAATGTCTCTCCGGCTCTGGAACGTATCGTGCAACACTGCCTGGAGAAGAAGCCCGAGGCCCGCTTCCATTCCGCAAGCGATATTGCGTTCGATCTCGAACATCTTTCTGGGATTTCGGGCAGCACGGCAAGAATAGCCTCGGTCGAAGTAGTAAAGCCTCGGCGCCGACTGGCCACCGGGATCGCGGGTGGCATCGCCCTCGCGCTGCTAATGCTCGGCCTCGGCTGGTGGCTCGGTAAGGGAAGTGCACACGCACCACTTGCCCAATATCAGCAGATCACCTTCCGCACGGGGTCGATCGGCAACGCCCGGTTCACTCCGGACGGCAGCATCGTCTACAGCGCCGCGTGGGAAGGCGGCGACAACCAGCTTTATATGTCTCGCACCGACGACCCCGGCTCCCGCGAGCTGGGGCTGAAAGATGCGGAGCTGCTTTCGATCTCCAAGAACGGAGAACTCGCGGTTCGACTGAACACCGTGGTCTTCGGTGGCTACGCGCGGGCCGGAACGTTGGCGCGGGTTCCTCTCAGCGGCGGCACGCCCCGCGAAGTTCTCGACAATGTGCAGGACGCGGATTGGGCGGCTGACGGAGAAAGTATGGCGATTGTTCGGTACGCCCCGGAAAACAACCACTGGCGTTTGGAATATCCCATCGGCAAGGTGCTTTTTGACAGCATCAACTGGATCAGTCAACCAAAAATTTCGCCGGATGGCAAATGGGTAGCTTTTGCCGATCATGAAAATCCAGGTGGCGACGATGAGGGTTCGGTCGCGGTGATTAGCTCTGATGGCAACGGCAAAGAAAGAAAACTTTCCTCCGGGTGGGAAACGATCGAGGGGATTCTATGGTCTCCGGCGGGCGATGAGATCTGGTTTACGTCAGCCGTCGGCGGCAGCGCCACGAATCCGAGCGCCGTAACTCTCTCGGGAAAGCAGCGAACGATCACCAATGTTCCTGGAGGCATGTGGCTCGAAGACATTCGCAACGGAACGGCGCTGATGATTACCCATCAGGAACGAATCGGCATTCGGGGCATGGCGCCTGGCGCAAAAGAAGAGCGCGAACTGGGGTGGTTCGGATGGTCCATTGTGCGCGATATAAGCCGCGATGGCCGCAAGATTGTTTTTGAAGAGGAAGGAAATGGCGGCGGACCGAATTACACGGTCTTCGTGCGCGATACGGATGGCTCGCCTCCAGCGCGCGTAGGCGAAGGGCTCGCCCTCGCAATCTCACCCGATGCGAAATGGGTGATCAGCAAGCTTCCAAGGGGCGGACCATTGAACCTTGTGCCGACAGGAGCGGGCGAGGCGAGGCACCTTACGCACGATGCTGTTAGCTATGCTGCAGTTCGCTGGCTACCGGACGCGAAACACCTACTCGCCCAAGGCATCGAATCGGGACACGCAGCACGGGATTACCTGATCGATATCAGCAGTGGCGATTCCAAACCCATTACGCCTGAGGGCATCGCAGGTGTGCATCTCTCCCCAGATGGCAAAAGTACGGCGGTGCTTGGCCCCGATGGAAAGTGGGGAATTTGGCCGCTTGACGACGGCGGCGGCCTTCGCCCAATCCCCGGGCTGGAATCAAGCGATTCTGTGATTGGATGGTCGCCAGACGGCGGATCGGTCTATGCGTTCTCCACCAAAGCGAGCGAGAAGACCGCGAAAGTCTACCAAGTGAATATCCAGACCGGGAAAATGGAATTATGGAGGACCTTCGGGGCAGAAATGGCTGCGGGAGTTACCGATGTAGGCCCGCCCAGTCTGTCATCAGGCAGTACCGCTTATGCATATGTCTATGACCGGGTGCTTTCGGAGGCGTACGTTGTAACCGGATTGAAGTAGGGCTTGCGTTGCCCGGATGATTCTCAATTCGCCTAATCTGGTCGAACACCTTCTTCGATAATTAAGAGGAGCGATCCGCGCCTCGCACTAGTTGAGTCACTTTCGTAACTCCCTTAATTAGTTACTCCGCATTATCCTAGTTGCACTCCTCCTCACAGTTGTAATCCTGCGTCTTTTGATCCGACGACGTTTTTGCACGAGGCTCGAAAAGAATGTCCACTAAGATTGGCCGCTTCGAAATACAGGCTCAGATTTCACACTCTTCCACCGGATCGGTGAATAAGGCGTGCGATTCGGCCGGTGGTCAGATCGTTGCGTTGAAAGTCGTGGACTTGAAGCCTTTCGGAGCGAATGCTGCGCCAATCGTAAAGCGCATTCTGGAAGAGGCCGAGAGTTCAAAACTTCTCAATACCCATAACATCGCGATGCTTTTTGGAGCCGGCGAGATTGAGGGCAAGTTCTGCGCCACGATGGAATATGTTCAGGGCAACAGCATTGAAACTATGCTGGAGAGGAAAGAAGTTTTCTCGATTTGGGATGTCCAGGACATTGCGCGTCAATGTTGCCAAGGCCTGGACCATGCGCGGGTAAACAAAGTCCTTCACTACAGTCTCGAGCCTGGAAAAGTGATGGTTCAGTGGGACGGCATTGTCAAGATGCTTGGTTTCGGAGTTTCGATGATGGGGGTTTCTGCGGCTGAATTTTGTCCGGGCATCCCCAAGATTCTTCATTACATGTCTCCCGAGCAGATTCAGGGTCAACCGCTCGACGCAAGCTCGAATCTCTTTAGCCTCGGCGCGATCGTGTATGAGATGGTCACCCAGCAGAAAGCCTTTAACGGCGAAAATCCGGATCAAGTGCAGCAATCGGTGCTGGAAATGATGCCCGCGCCGCCCTGCGAAATTAATCCCAAAATTGATCCGGCTCTGAGTGACGTGATCATGAAGTCGCTGGCCAAGGCTCCTTCTGAGCGATATCAGTCAGGCCAGGAACTCATCAACGACCTCGAAAAGTGCAAGAACAATCCGGTAAAGACGGTAGCTGCTAACAAGACAGTGCAACCCGCCGCAACCGTCAAAGCCTCGCAGGGCAGACCCGCTCAGGTCGCCCCCGAACCACAGAAGAAACGCGATGCGCCGGGTGCTCCTTCAACTGCTCCCCGGGTGGAAGTTCAAGCTCCTGCAAATGCCCGGTCGGCCGCTGCGGCCGCTGGCGCGGGTACGCCACAAGCAGCAGCCCCTACCCTTCAGTCTTTGAAGGCGGCAAAGATGGATTCTTCGCAGCAATTCATCAGCACATGTATCAAGGCCTCCATTGACGCCGTCACAAAGCCTGAAGCGAAAATGTCGTCAGCCACCCTCGAACCCCAGGTCAAGGCGCCGAAAATCGCGGTTGATCCGATGATGGATGAAAGCAGGAAGGCTGGCGCTACTCAAGGCCGTAGCTTCTCAGAAATTGATGAGTTGCCTCCGCTGAAGGAAGTGTATGTATCTCCTCCTCCTCCGACGGTACCGGTTGGCTCAGACGATATATTGGTGGATGAGCCTGTGGTGCGTTCCTATGCGAAATCAGAAACGGCTCCCTCGTCCCTACCCGTCCGGGAGATGGCAAAAAAAGCTGTCATCGAGATTAAAAAGACCCCGCCGAAGATGTTCCTGTACTCGATCGGCGCGGCAATTGCCATCATTTTGACGATCTCAGTCATCATTACCCTCCGTATTCACTCCGACAATACAGACGATCAGAGCACGTCGCAGGCGGCTGAATCTCCTCTGGCGAGCGCCTCTACGAATACGACTGGGGGCAACGGCAACCGCTCGCCCGTCAGCCAATCAACAATGCAATTACCTATTGCTTCTCAGTCGCCGAACAATGAAACCTCGCCTGTCTCAGTAAAAGGCAGGTACGCGACAAGGAAAAAATCGAAAGCCAAGGTTGAAGCGCCATTGCTCCCGGCTGTTATTCCGGCCCAGTTAATGGTGAATTCCAACCCCGCTGGAGGACAGATCCAGATTGACGGCCGCAGCGATCCCAACTGGATTACCCCCTACAACATTTCGGGGCTGCCCCCAGGTCAACACACCGTTTACATCAGCAAACCAGGCTTTGCTCCGGAGATTAGAACCGTGGATGCTGTTTCTGGCGGCCAGTCTACAGTCATGGTTCACTTCAACCAGTTGCCGGCGACTGTCTTCTTCGTAAGCGCGCCAGTTGGCGCTTCCATCTTCGTGGACGGAAAAGATACCGGACGCGTGACCCCAGCGCAAATTTCGCTGGACAGGGCGGGTAGCCATATTCTTCTTGTGAAGAAGCCGGGCTACTTGGAAGAAAACACAACTGCAACCTTGGCTCCGGGCCAGACATTCCATTACTCACCAACCTTGGTCGCTCTCGGAGAAACTCAGGACATCAGGACAGTAGGAAAGCTAAAAAAGTTCTTCGGTAGCAGTGATCCCGTTGGCATGGGGATCGTCAGCATTAAGGTTCAACCCAAGGGAGCACAAATTGCCGTGAATAGCCGCCTGTTGGAGAAGCTTTCCCCGGTGGATTTTTATCTGAACCCCGGAACATATGTGATTGACATAACACTGACAGGCTACAAGACAGCCCACCGTGTAGTCACAGTAACCCGCGGCGGTAAAGTCACTCTCGACGACACCCTTGAAAGTCAGTAAAGCTTCTCTCCATAACTTCGGCCCTTAGGTCTCAAGGCCGTTTATCGTGCCCTTACGGCGCTGCAGTTCTTGCAGTAACTTTGATTCAGTGATCCAAAGGCCCGCCGCCACGGTTCCTGCCCAGGTAATTAGCGTCAATGCTACGGCTTGAAGGTCGGCCATTCGACTGCCATTGATCCGCACCGCGTGAGCGACTTGAGAGCTCAAAATGCCAGCGACAATAGCGGTTATCGCGGCCTTTCCCAATTCCTTCCAGGGCAACTGAGCGACTGGAATCAATTTGCGCCGATTCAGCAAGACAGCCATGACTATGCAATTGGCCGTGATACCGAGATCGGAAGCAATGGCAAGGCCCACCACGGAGTACACACGGTAAAGACCGGCGTACATGGGATAGGACGCGATTGTGATAAGCGTGCTCGCAATCATCGGCGTGAGCGTGTTGCCAGTGGCGTAAAATGCCCGTGCGTACAAGCCTTGCGCCGACCAAAAAACCAACGACAAAGAGAACCAGAAAAAATAGGTCGCTGTTGCTTTGCTGTCGGAGAATCGGAAGCTGCCATGGCGATATGCCAGATCAATAAGCGGCAGAGCTGTTGCCATCATGAAACTTGTTGCCAGCAGCGAGAGGGCGGCTGTGCGATACACGGATGCATTGACAATTTCAGTCAGTTCCCGCAGCCGCTTCTCGTTAAATAACCGCGCGAAAAATGGTAATGAAGCCTGGCTAACCGCTTGACCCAGGATGGCGATTGGCACATTGAAAAGCTTCTTGGCGAAACTCAAGCGCGCAATGTCTCCTATACCACCCGACGCGAAGCGGCGAATGAACCAATCATCCACGGTGACGAGTGACAGTCCGAGCATCAGCGGCACCGAGAGTCGCACCCAATCGCGAAATGCCGGATTGTGCACATCAAAAGAAATCCTGTAGCGCGCCCCGGCTCGTGCCGCACCGATGGCGTAAAGCACGAACTGCCCAAAAAACGCCCCAGCCAAAGCGCCCCAAGCGAGTGATGACGAGCCAATCCGCCGGGAAAGCAACACGCCGCCCGCGATGATGAATGCGTTGTACAGAATCGGACCCAGCGACGGCAGCAGAAAAAGCCGGCGAGAATACAAGACCGCCGACAGTACACCACCGATGTAAAAAAATATCTGCATCGGCAAAATGATTCGCGTGATGTGCACACACAGCCGCAACTGCTCGGGATTAAATTTGTCGAACCACCAGTGAGTGATCTGTGGCGTGAAGATTTCCATGAGAACAACGCCAGCCCCCAAAATGGCTGACATCACGGTGATCACGACCGAGAACGCCTGGTGAGCCTCCTCCCGCTTGTCGTCGGTCAAGAACCGCGTGTATATGGAAATAAACGTGATGGATGTTGCGCCACCCGCGACTAGATACATCAGGAAATCAGGGATGGTAAATCCCGCATAGAATGCGTCGGTTTGCACCCCGGCTCCGAAGGTCCATGCAACGTAAAGCTCGCGCACGTAGCCGATCACGCGCGAAAGCATCACCGTAGTCATCAGAAGCAATGTTGCGGAAAAAGCGGTGTGCTGATGGGATGGCCGAAACTGACGCAGCACACGGTGCAAGAGTCCGCCCTTGTGCTTTGATTCAGGACCGCCTGAGGAATTCGCCATCAAGTGGCGATTCTACACGCGCTCAATAGCTCATCTACTGTGAGAAATGGTTCGTGGAAAGACTGAGCTCAATCCATGTGACCAGGAGCTTGTCGCTCAACCGACCATATGTCTTCTGGATTCTTTTCGAAGGGATAGACGTGAACCATCCATCCGAAGATCTGCGGGATAAATTTTCCGCCCGCCGCATCGCAAGCATCTTTGGACGCGATAGATCCGGACAATCCGAACCTCGCATTCGGACCAATTGCTTCGCTCTTCTTGTCCGCGGGTGGCATGCATAAGTTGACGTGCCTGTGCCATTGCGCAATGCTCAAAGGAACGCGTGAATTAAGCTCGTCTTCACTGGCCCCCTTGGCAGCTGTGTACATCACTCCAATCAACTTATAGCCGTCGCCATTCTTTTGATAAAGCAATGAGGTTGGATGATCGGGATTAAAATGCATTCTTGCTTCGAAGGCGTATGAATAATTCGTGAAGTGATATTGCTTTTGCGGAACGTTGGGCAGGAAGATCTTGAATCCATCAGCCAGCGCGACTTTGTAGTCCTGATATTTCTCCGAGACTCTGCGCGCCGCCTCCGCGACTTGCTCGGCCCTTTCCTTATCGCCAGGTTGCGGCTTGCGCAATGCAGTCATCGCCATGTGCGGACCCATATCCATGTGCCCTTCCATCGCATGCATGGCGGAGGCACTTCCATCGTTGCTCACGTCTTTATTGGACATTTCGTGAGAAGACATATCCATATTCGACATATCTCCCGAGCCTTGAGAGGTTTGTTGCTGTGCCCCAGCCAGGCACAGCGTGAAGAGAACGAATAATAGAAACGACGTGAATGTTTTCATGACCGATTTCATGAGCGATCTCCCCTTTTGTATAACCCTGAGCGAGGCAATTAGTTATGGCAATTACTGAAAAGTCATTGCAGATTACGGGAGTAACAATCGCGCGCCTCGGACTAAAAAGCCTCTACGTCACCGGTATCTTGGATTCGGGAAATCCCATCAAGGCGAGCGCTTCGCTTGCTGCCTGCTTGCCCGAGCGTACACAATCAGGAACGCCGATGCCTTTATAGGCGTTTCCGGCTAGGAATAATCCCGACTCGCCTTGAAGCAATCGTTCGATTCTTTCTAGTCGTTCGAGATGCCCGACATTGTATTGCGCCATTGCGGCTCTCCATTTGTAGACGCACGCAAAAAGCGGTTCGGCTTCGATGCCGAGAATCTGTCGGAGTTCCCCCCGAGCGATGCGCAAGATTTCCTCTTCCGACAATTCCAGGACACCCTCGTCCCGAGTACTTCCTAAAAAACAGCGGATCAACGCACGGTCTTCCGGCGCACGATGTGAGAATTTGTTGTGCACGAAAGTGGCAGCCAGAACGCGTTTGCCCTCACTTCGGGGCACCAGATATCCGAAGCCTGCGGGCAGCAGCGAGCGAACTTTTTGATCATAGCCAAGAGATACTGTGACCGAGGAACTGTATTGAATGTCGCGCAGCTCAGAAGCAAGTTTTGCGCTTGAAACATTCAGCAATTTGGCTGCAGCATGCGCCGGAACTGCCATGATCACCGCATCAAACCGTTCGTTTCCTGCGCTCGACGAAACGAGCCATCCACTGTCAATCCGACTCAGTGATTGAATCGCGGTATTCAAACGAGCGCACGCCGCGGGAAGCCGCAGCAACATGGCATCAACGAGTTGCTGCATTCCATCTCTCAAAGAGGTAAACACGGGGCGCTGGTCTTTGTTGGCCTTTTGTCTGCGATTCGCGACCATGGCTTTGCCAAGGCTGCCGTGGCGTACCTGCATTTCTGCAAACCTTGGCAAGACTGCCTTGACACTGAGGTCGCTTGCATCTCCGCCATAGACCCCCGAAAGAAGTGGACCGGCAAGCCGGTCCACGATTTCCTTGCCGTAATGGCGTTCTACGAACGAAGCCACACTCTCGTCAGCCATCACTTCGCGTCGCGGGTAGAACCACTCTCGAGCCATTTTGATTTTTGAACCGAGCGAAAACAATGGTGTGAGCGCGGTCGCCAATAATTTGGTAGGAACCATGAAGGCAAGCCCGTCCGGCATGGGGATCAATTTCCCATGTACTAAAATATAAGTTCGCCGTCGTGAATCATTCGACCCAATAAGCTGATCCGCGAGTCCAAGTTCGTGGCACAGTTCAGCAGCGCTGGGTTTTTCCGTGAGAAACGAATCAGGGCCCGCCTCGACGATACAGTCATCCACGCGCTCGGTGCGAATCACGCCACCAAACCGTGGGCTAGCCTCAAACAAAACATATTCGAGAGGCATTGCGGCCTCTCGACGCAGTTGGAGAAAAAATGCCGCAGACAGTCCGGAAATCCCGCCGCCAATAATTGCAATGCGTTTCATTGAGTTGCGATCGGACTAACTTCTGACGCTCATTGGGACGAAGCCAGATTGTTCCGCTTCGGCTATGCGAGACCTAACGATATCCGCAAGCGCCGCTGTTAACAGTGGAGAGTCATTTAGCGATTCCGCCCGCCAAAGATGTATGTTTTCGGCCTCAGCGAACTTTCTGAACCCAATATCAATATCGAACAGGACTTCGACGTGGTCGCAGAGAAATCCCACAGGCTGGACAAATACTCCGCCATAACCTTTGGCCTTCAGCGTGAGGATGGTCTCTTCGACCGTTGGCCCAAGCCATGGACCGCCGGACATTCCCTGACTCTGAAACGCAAATCTCCAATCCTCGCCAAGGAGCGGCGCTTCGGCTGCGACTAGTTCTGCCGTCTGCTTCGCCTGTGCCTCGTAAGCATCCCCGTCGGCAATAGTGCGCTGCGGCACGCTATGTGCCGTGAAGATAACCGGGACCGTGCTTCGCATTTCGGAGCGAGCACTTATCAACCCGTGCGTGAGCTTCTCCGCAAAAGCTTTGGTCAGCAGAGGATGATCGTGCCATGAGTCGACAAAGTCCACGCTAAACGGAAGATCGCTTTCTGCACCAAGCGCCGAGCGATACAGACCCACGCTGGTGCGAGAATTCTGCGGCGCCAGGCAAATCACTACAGCATGTTCGACGCGATCCTCCGCCATTTTTTGCACCGCTTCGGCAATAAACGGCTTCCAGTTTCGCATTCCTACATAAACCCGCAGCCCGAGTTCAGACGACAGTAATTCTCCTTGGCGCATGGTCAGCGCAGTAAGGGGCGAGCGTCCAATCAGACTGTAACGATGTTTAACTTCTTCGACGACTTCTCCTGGAAGCCTTCGCCCTCCTGTTAGCTTCAGCAGGAATTCCGGAACATCTTCCACCGAATCCGGACTACCGTGCGCCAAAAGCAGCACCGCTGTCTTTTTCGCTGCCAATCCTTGGCTCCGATTCATCATGATGTAGCTGAAAACATCTGTATCGGTGTCTCTTGAATAAATTTTGTGAGCGCCTTCACGTTCTCGACCGGGGTCTCGGGAAGGATGCCATGACCAAGATTGAAAATATGTCCAGGGCGTCCGCCAGCCAGCTTCAAAATGTCAGTAGCGCGCGACTTCAGCAACTCCCAATCCGCAAACAACAGTACCGGATCAAGATTGCCTTGCACCGCGCCCTTGAATCCCAAACTGCCCCATCCCTCATCAAGAGGAACACGCCAATCGAGTCCGATGACATCCGCACCAGTCTGTTTCATCCACGGCAACAAGGCAGAACTGTCGGTACCAAAATAAATGATTGGGACTCCAGTCTTGTGCAATTTACGAACAAGTTCAGCAGTTCGAGGGAGTACGTAAGTGCGGTAGTCGTCTACGCTTAAGCAGCCAACCCAGCTATCGAAAATCTGGATTACATCGGCTCCTGCCCGCACCTGCTGCGTTGCGAATTCGGAAACAACCTTCACCAGTTTTTGCATCAGCTCGTCCCACGCAGAACTGGAGTACATCATCTTTTTGGTGTTGAGATAATTGCGCGAGCCACCACCTTCGATCATGTAGCTGGCAAGAGTGAACGGCGCTCCACAAAAACCAATCACGGGCAGCGAACTTCCGAAATGTGCGCACACGAGAGTGATGGCGTCTGAAACATATCCCAGATCGGCAGCGCGATTAGTTTGAAGGCGGCCTATATCCCGTTTGCTGCGCAATGGTTTCTCGATCACAGGGCCTTCCCCCAGGGAGAAGTGAAACGGCAGACCCATAACCTCAAGCGGAAGGAGAAGATCGGCAAAAATAATTGCCGCATCCACGCCCAGTGCCTCAGCAGCGGTAATCGTGACCTCTGCGGCCAGTTCGGGCTTCTTACAGATTTCTACTAAAGAATATTGCTTCCGAAGAGCGCGATATTCGGCCATGTAGCGCCCCGCCTGGCGCATAAACCATACGGGTGTCCGATCAACTGCCTCAGATCTGCAAGCTTTGACAAAACGGGCCTCTGGAGCCGCCATGGACTCTCAATGTAGCATTTCGCCGCGAAATTGTTCGGTCGCGATTGGAAATACGGGCTATCTCAAATCTTCCGAAAAAGTCGGCGCAGAACCTTCGAGTCGCCCCGTACCAAGAGAGTACCCACGGATCTCATCGCAGAGGCTTTATGATGCCATGAAGAATCGAATCACCATCGCCAGGCGGGAGGTCATCACTATGGCGGCTAGTCAAGTTGTTCTCTATTTCGACAGGCAGGAAGATGCCTTGCTTTTTACCCTCGCGGCGAGCTCAGTGATCGCAGCGGATGAGCCTAGTCGTGGGAATCAATCCGCGTTGGATATCGCGAAAGAAATATCGAAAGCAAGCCGAATTACGACTGAAGGATCGTTAAACAGACAGGCTGATGGAGTATCCGCACCGGATTCTAAGTCCCCGCGCTGTGCATGAACCCCTCTTATCTGGGAATGTTAGGTCTCGGCGAATCAAAACGGTAGCCAATTCCACGAACTGTCTTTAGATAAACAGGATTTTCTGGATCTGGTTCGATCTTCTCTCGTAAGCGCCGCATATAAACGTCCACCGAACGCGGCGTCACAAAGCATCCTGCTGACCACACGGCATCGAGTAGCTGATCCCGGGTAAAAACACGCGCACGATGACATGCAAGGTAATGCAGTAACCGGAATTCGCGTGCCGTGGTGAGAACGGTCTCCCCCGCTACCCTGAGGATCATCGAAGAAGCGTCAATCTCGATTGGACCGAGGTTTAAAATCTCCGGCTGCTCCGGTTGGTCCGCGCGCCGAAGGACGGCTTTTACTCTTGCAACCAGTTCTCGCGGCGAGAACGGTTTTGTGATGTAGTCATCGCCGCCCAATTCGAAGCCCCTGACACGATCGGCTTCTCCCGTTTTTGCGGTAAGAAAAATAATTCGCGTTCCCGCAAGCCGCTTATTTGATCGGATGTAGCGGCAAAGTTCAATACCGTCACTGCCGGGTATCATGATGTCCAACAGAAACAACGCCGGGTGTTCCCTTTCGGCTTCCTCGATGACCGATGCGGAATTAGACATCCACTTCGTAGAGTATCCCGAGCTGTTCAGGTGATAGCAAACCAGCCCGGCAATATCCGCGTCGTCTTCCACCACGAAGATGCTTCGCCGGGGCGCATTCATCTCCACATCGGACAGTTTAAGACCCATTCCTGCAAGGTTCATTGCTGTGAGAGACACAATCCCGCGTCTCAA
Source organism: uncultured Acidobacteriaceae bacterium (assembly GCA_963720075.1). Classification (GTDB taxonomy): domain Bacteria; phylum Acidobacteriota; class Terriglobia; order Terriglobales; family Acidobacteriaceae; genus PALSA-188. The sequence continues at coordinate 1,484,356 of CAVREG010000019.1, forward strand.
ATTATGTGGCAGCGCAGTTGCAGGAAGATTGCGAGAATATTAATAATTGGTGAATTTTTAACGAGAAAACAATCTGAGCCGCGTACTCGCGAAGCAATCTGAATCGAAGCCGTTACTTTTCGGCCTGGTTTTGTTGATAGAACTTTTGCAACACGTAAAAAGCCTGCTTCTTCTGGCCGCGATCAGAAATCAAGCCTTTGCGGTTATAGAAATCCTGAATGCCCGGCAGCAGACGTCGCGGCGACTGAAAATCCATTAAAACCCAGGGAGACATTCCAGCTAAAAACGGAATCTTTTTTAACATGTTAATTTGGTGCTCAAAAACGTTCGCCTGGTATTCCTCGGTAAATCGCGTGTCTGCATCGCCATGTTTTCCAGCCAGTGCGCCGGCTCCGAATTCGCTCAGAATCATCGGCTTTTGGTAGGCACTCTCCCACTGAATACGGTCCGCGTCTTCCGGCCTTCCTTCATACCATCCCACATACTCGTTCAATCCCAGAACGTCGAGGTATTCGCCAAGAGGGTCGCTTAACGTTCTGACATCGGCGCCTGACTTATCCGTATGGTTCAGGGCAGAAGTTAGCAGCCGAGTTGAATCGAGTTGGCGGGCGAACAACGCGAGAGACTTTATGAATTCTGTTCTTCCAGCTTCGGAGGGAGGTGTTTCGTTGGACAGCGACCACAAAACGACCGATGCGCGATTGTGATCTCGCGCGATTTCATCCCGCAACTGCTCTTTTGCATTTTCCAGCGTTGCCGGATTTTCCCACGCAATGCTCCAGTAAACAGGAATCTCTGACCACACAAGGATGCCCATGCGGTCAGCCAGACGCGCCATGGCTTCGTTGTACGGATAGTGCGCGAGCCGAACGAAATTACATCCCAGTTCACGGGCCCAGTCGAGAAGCACCTTATCGTCTTCTTCGGAGAAAGCGCGCCCACCTCGAAATGCTGCCTCCTCATGCATCGAAATCCCGCGAAGAAATATGGGTTTGCCGTTAAGCAGAATCTGCGGTCCGCGCGCCTCGATGGTTCGGAACCCGATCTTATCCTTGATCGTATCCCCGGCCCCAGAAATGATTACGTCGTAAAGTTTGGGATTCTGCGGCGACCATAGTTGAAGTGTTGCAGGGAAACGAAACTCGGCGCGTCCATTCGCATCGGCCGTGACGACCTGTTTAAGATGCGCTTCGGGGATTTCGATTGTAATACCTCTGTTTTGCAGGTTGCCATTGAGCTGAACCCATCCGGCAATCTGATCTTGTGATCCTTTCGCCAACTGCATGAAGTAATCCTGTATAAAAGCTTCCGGCACTTCGACCAATTGAACACTCCTTGTCAGCCCGCCATAGTTCCACCAATCAGTATTCAGCGCAGGAATTCCATCCGCTTGCCGGACATTGTTGACTTCAACCACGAGACTGTTCTCACCCGCGGTGACGTTACTCGTGACCTCGAAATTGAAAGGCGTGAAGCCGCCAACGTGTTCGCCGATTTTTTCGCCATTCAACCAGACGCGGGCCACGTAGTTGGCTGCGCCGAAATAGAGAAACAAACGAGTATGAGGCCGCTTGGCGTAGGGGAAATAACGCTGATACCAGACGGTGCCTTCGTAGAAAAACAGCGACTCGCGCTGCGAATTCCAGTCTCCCGGCACGTCAAGTTTTGGCGACGTATCGAAATCGTATTCCACTAAATCGCTCTTATCGCGCGGCTTCGCGTTTCGATAAAACCGAGCCCCAACTCCGCCCTCGTACGGATCCACGATTGTGTTCCATGTTCCGTCCAAGCTGGTTGCAGTTCGCCCCGGGATGTTGGCAATCAGGTTAGAGGGAGAAGGCTCAGCAAGAGCGAGGCCCATCAACATGCACAGCACAACCGGCACCCAGGTAAGTGGGGCCAACCGAGGCTTTCCCTGTTTCCATTGAATGAAAATCATTTGTTTTTTCTCACCTTGCAACGTGTCAAAAATATGGAAACTAACGACGCAGTATAGACCGAAAGGCCGAAATGTCGAGTTTAATTCCGACCATTAAGGACGTCCGCAAATCATCTGATTTTGCAATAGAATGTGGCAGGCGTATTTGGTCTCTTCTCTATGCTCAAAAATAGAATCGCAGCGATTCTCGCAATTTTGGCTTCAGGGCTATTGTTGCTTGCGGGCGTATCCTCTAAAGCGCAATCTGGTAACGCGGAATCTGGCGAGGTGCGGCCAGAACCTTCGCCTTCTAAGACAGCGGAACAGGTGTTTAAGAACATTAAGGTTCTGAAAGACGTTCCGTCGGATCAACTCATTCCGGCGATGCAGTTTATGACTTCGTCTCTGGGAGTGCAGTGCGACTTTTGTCACATGGAAGGTTCCTTCGACAAGGACGACAAAAAGCCTAAGCAGATCGCGCGCAAAATGATGCAGATGATGATCATCATCAACCAGGAGAATTTCGACAGTCACCGCCAGGTAACTTGTTTCACCTGTCATCGCGGGTCCCCGAAGCCCGTGGCGATTCCGATTATCAGCGCCGAAGTAACTCCGCCTTTTCCGGCAGGTTTGGATGAGGAGGCCCCACCCAGTAATCTGCCGAGCGTGGACCAAATTCTCGACAAGTATGTTCAGGCCGTGGGCGGTTTGGCGGCAATCCAAAAAGTGCGAAGCCGCGTGGAGCAAGGTAAAGTTAGCTTCGGTCCCCGCCAGTTCCCGGTGGACATTTTTGTTCAAGGCCCCGATAAAACGGCTGTAGTGATGCATTTGCCCAACGGAGAAAATGTGACTGCATCGAATGGCCAGGAGGGATGGTCCAGCGCCCCGGGTCGCCCGTTGCGTGAGATGTCAAGTTCCGATGTAGCCTCTTCCCGGCTTGATGCTGATCCACAGTTCCCCGCTGACGCGAAGAAAGTGTTCAAAGAATTGCACGTGGAGCGTGAAGACAAAATTGGCGACCGCTCGACCTGGGTCGTGTTAGGAGCGATTGAGGGACAGCCACCTATGCGGCTTTATTTCGACGAGCAATCCTCACTGTTAGTGCGAGAGGTGCGTTACGCGGAATCGCCGCTGGGGCTGAATCCTACGCAAATTGATTACAGCGACTATCGCGATGAGGACGGAGTCAAAGTTCCGTTTCGATGGACCATCTCCCGGCCTAGGGGCAGCTCCACAATTCAAATAGAACAAATGCAGCAAAATGTTCCGATTGATGACTCAAGATTTGCCAAGCCAGCGGTTGCAGCACTTCCGGAGAAGAAGTAGTTGACCATTTCTCCTCCCTGCTAGAATTACGCCGTGGCTTTCCCCATTACCCGCCTGCGCCGTCTTCGACAGAATGAGCCCTTGCGCTCGTTGGTTCGTGAGACTCGGCTAACCCCGGAGGCATTGGTCTATCCCCTATTTGTCTGTCCCGGCAAGGGCATTCGCAAGGAAGTCCGCTCCATGCCGGGAGTGTTCAATCTTTCCGTGGACGAAGTAGTAAAGGAAGCCCGTGAAGCATTCTCGCTTGGCATTCTTGCGATCATCCTTTTTGGCCTCCCCGAAAAGAAAGATGACGTTGCCACCGGCGCGTGGGCTGAAAACGGGATCGTTCAGCAGGCTACTCGCGCAATTAAACGCGAACTCCCGCAGATGGTCGTTATAGGTGATGTTTGCCTCTGCGAATACATGTCGCACGGGCATTGCGGGGTTGTGCGGAAACTACAGACGCCGAGCTCGCTGGGAGCGGCTGCCATGCACGCCACGGCGATAGCGGCCGAACATCCGAAAGAGAACATGAAGGCGATTGAAGATTTAGCCGCCGTCGCTACGCGGACTCTTGATCCGGAGTTTGAAATTGTCAACGATGAGACTTTAGAGCTTCTTGCCCGCACATCTGTCTCGCTCGCCCGCGCTGGCGTGGATATAGTCGCACCTTCCGACATGATGGACGGACGCGTGGGCGCGATCCGCAAGGCCTTGGACCAAACCGGACTGAACAACACGCCGATCTTGTCTTATGCTGCTAAGTTTGCCTCCGGGTTCTATGGCCCCTTCCGTGAAGCTGCTGGTTCTGTTCCGCAGTTTGGAGACCGCCGCTCTTACCAGATGGACGGGGCGAACCTGAGAGAAGCCATGCGCGAGATTAAAGCGGACATAGAAGAAGGGGCGGACATGATCATGGTGAAGCCGGCGCTACCGTATCTTGATGTTATTGCCACGGCGCGGGAGCGCTTCGATTTGCCGCTGGCCGCCTTCCAGGTTTCGGGTGAGTACGCAATGATAGAAGCCGCTGCACGCAATAACTGGATTGACCGCGATCGCGTAATGATGGAATCGCTGACTTCAATCAGGCGTGCCGGGGCCGACATCATTCTGACGTACTATGCAAAAGAAGCGGCCAGGCTGCTAGGCTAATACCGCTGCGGAGTTTGCACGTATACGATCCGCTCGCTCTTGCATGCCCAGATCAGGGCGATGAACCAACCCAAAATACTCCACCCCAAAAAAAAGTTAAGCAAAAAAATGGAAAGCTTATCGTGCTTCTCGCGCATCAGGGCGACGATCGTGGGAAAGAAGTAAAGCACAAATCCGAATCCGAAAAATGGAAACAAGAAGAACCCTAGCAGATGCATACACTCCTCCTGACAGTAAATGTTACGTTGTCCATCGACTGGAAGTTCCTGCCATTATCTCCCTGCGCAGCAACCGAGACAAACTGAATTGTGGTACAGATATTCCGTCACTGTTCTAGAATCCAGCCTTCGTCTTTGCGCATCTCTTTCTAGTTGGCGAGGAGCATGATTTGCCCGAAACTACGTACGACATTGCAATCATTGGGAGCGGTCCGGCCGGATACACAGCAGCCATCCGCGCAGGCCAATATGGTTTGAAGACCGTCCTTATCGAAAAGGATAGCGTGTTGGGCGGGACCTGCCTGCATGTGGGATGCATTCCAACCAAGGCTCTGCTTTTTAATGCGGAGATTTGGGACCACTTGAAAGATGCGAAAGAGTTTGGCATCGAAGGCGTGGATTCCCGCAAGCTCAATTGGGCCGCCATTCAGGACCGCAAGTCGAAGATTGTCGCCAAGCATACTAAGGGACTCGATTTCCTGATGAAAAAGAATAAAGTCGAGGTCATTCGGGGTTACGGCAAGCTCACCGGTCCAGCCAAAGACGGTGTATTCACGATCGAGGTGAAGGCCAGCGATGGTAAAAGTAGCCAACTGAGAGCAAAGAACATCATTCTATCCACCGGTTCCGAAGCTCGCATGATTCCGGGGCTTGAACCGGGCTCGCAAATTCTGACGAACATAGAAATTCTGGATATAGGCCAGATTCCCAAGTCTTTGGTGATCGTCGGTGCTGGGGCTGTGGGAGTTGAGTTTGCTTCCATCTTCCGCTCGTTCGATACGAAAGTGACGATTCTCGAAATGCTCCCGCGCCTCGTTCCGGTCGAAGATGAAGATGTTTCCAAGGAGTTAGCGCGCGTTTATCGCAAGCGGGGCATCGAATTTTTCACGGGCGCGAAAGTAGAGAAAGTTGAGAAGGTAAAAGACGGAATCACCGTGACTTTCAGTGTGGATGGCAAGCGGCAAAAGATAGAAGCTGAGAAAATCTTGATCGCCATTGGCCGCAAGCCACGCACCGAAAACATTGGACTGGAAAAAACACGCGTCCAATCCGAACGCGGATTCATCAAGACCGATGAGTGGATGCAGACCGCAGAGCCTGGCATTTATGCCATTGGCGACATCGTAATGGGAACCCCGCAACTGGCGCACGTCGGCGCAATGGAAGGCATCGTTGCGGTTTCCAAAATCGCTGGCAAAGAAGCCAAGCCGATTGATCCGCAGAAAATTCCCAACGCCACGTACTGCCATCCTGAAATCGGCAGCGTGGGCCTGACGGAAGCGAAAGCTAAAGAGAAGGGTCACGCGGTGAAAGTCGGCAAATTCCCCTTCACAGCCAATTCGCGGGCTTCAATCGTCGGCCAACACGATGGCTTCATTAAGATTGTTTCCGATGCGAAGTACGGTGAGATTCTCGGCGTCCACATTATCGGCCCGCAGGCGACGGAGTTGATTACCGAGGCGGTAACAGCGATGGAACTTGAAGCCACGGTGGAAGATCTAATGTGGACAATCCATGCGCATCCCACGCTCGCGGAAGCCATGCTCGATGCATCGAATAGTGTGTACGGATTGGCAATCAATGCGTAGTGCAGCTCATGACGTTGGACTCTTAATTCGTTGAATGAATGATCTCCGTCCTCCAACTCGGTACGCTCGATTACGCCACTGGCCTACGTCTTCAACAAAAGCTTGTTGAACTTCGCAAAGAAGGGCGCATCGGAGACGTTCTTCTTCTCCTTGAGCACTTGCCTGTCATCACTCTCGGACGCAATGCGAAGGCCTCCAACATCATCGCTTCCTCCGATGAACTTACGCGGCGCGGTGTCGAAGTCTTCGAGTCCGACCGCGGTGGAGACGTGACTTTCCACGGCCCGGGCCAACTTGTCGGCTACCCAATCTTCGATCTACGTGCCTTCCCTTCTTCTGACAGCAGGCGAAAAACGTTAGGGGTGATCGAATACGTGAGGCGCATCGAAGAAGCGCTTATGCGCACATGCGCGGACTTTGGAATCGCGAGCGGGAGAATTTGCGGTCTGACGGGCGTTTGGGTGGAGGGAAACGAGGCCGAGCCTTGCTCGGCTCCGACGGGCGGGGACGCCCATTCCCACACGAGCAAACAGGCCAAGATCGCTGCCATCGGTGTGCATGTTTCGCGCAGTGTTACATCTCACGGATTTGCGCTCAACGTCAATACAGACCTCAGTTATTTCAATTTGATTATCCCTTGCGGAATTACTTCCAAACCTGTCACGTCCATGCAGAAGGAATTGGGCAATAGCCTTTCGGTTGCCGACGTCACAAACTCTACCATTCGAAATCTCGGTGAAGTCTTTCAAAGCCAAATGCTCCGGCTCGAAGATCTGGATGCTCTCCTGGGAAAGAAAGTCGGGGTTCCCATGAAACCACCTGCGGAACTACGAAAGCTGCAAAAGGAAGAAGAAATCTTCTGGGCCTAGGTTTGGTGCGTACAGACTTGTCCCGCAATTTTTCTTCCAGCAGCCGTTGGTTTTAAATGCCATCAGGGCTAGGATTGAACCGATAACTGAAACATCATGGTTCACAAGAGCAAGCAGTCCAAACCCAAATCCCCGCCATCCGCGCCGAATTCTAACCGCAACGGCTCTGGAAAAACGCAGCCTAAGAATCCTCAACAGCGAACCTATTCCGTCCCAGACTATCGGCTTGAGAAGCCCGCGTTCACCGTGCGGCAAAACTGCGAAGACTCGACGATTTGCTACGAAGTCACCGGCGATCTGGACGCGCCGGTTCCTGCCATCCGCGAGTCGAAGCTACTGACCAAGCCACAATGCATCGAGATCTATCGCTGGATGGTTCTCAACCGCAAGATGGAAACTGCTCTTGAAAACCTCTACAAGCAGGGGAAAGTTGTAGGCGGAGTGTACTTCGGCCTGGGCCAGGAAGCGTGCTCGTGCGCTTCCGCTTATGCATTGCAGAAAGACGACTGGCTCGCGCCGATGATTCGCAACCAGGGGTCGCTGCTGGTTCGCGGCTTCGCTCCGCGCGACATGATGATGCAGTACATGGCGAAGGCTGACTCGCCGACCGGCGGCCGCGACGGAACCTCGCACTTTGGAGACATCCAGAAACGCAACATAGTTTCGCCAATCTCAATGCTCGGCGATCTGGTTCCGGTGATGGCTGGGGTCGCGCTGGGAGCGCGGCTTCAGGGCCGGAACATCGCGGTCATGACGTACATTGGTGACGGTGGCCAATCCACAGGCGTCACCTACGAGGGTATCAACTTCGCCGCAGTGCAGGATCTTGGCCTGGTGCTGATTATCGAAAATAATCATTGGGGATATTCGACCCCGTCCGAATTGCAATTTCGCGTGAAAGATCTAGCGGAACGAGCGATTGGCTATGGTATTCCCGGAGTGATCGTGGATGGAACCGACGCCTGCCAAGTCTATGACGCTGCTCACGAAGCCTGTGAACGGGCGCGACGCGGCGAAGGACCAACGCTCATCGAAGCAAAGATGATGCGCATGAAAGGCCATGCCATTCACGACAGCGCGGATTATGTTCCCAAAAAAATGTTCGAGTATTGGCGCAAGCGCGATCCCATCGCTCGCTTTGAAAATTATTTGGTCAAGGTTAAGAAATATTTGACTCCTCAAGAGAATCAGAAGCTCATCGCTGATGTAGAGCAGTTTCTGGAATCAGAGCGCGACATTGCCGTGAACTCGCCAATGCCGACGCCAGAATCGGCGGCAGGCGGCGTGTATTGCGAGAATGGATGCCACGACATAAAACCAAAGTACGCAATGCCGAAAGCGAAAATGAGACGCTCAGGCTTCGTGAAACGCACTGAGGCAGCGGTGCATTTGAAATAGCTCTATTTATCGTTCGATCCGACACGAGATCACGAAATTGCGCAAGTCTCCGAGCCCTAGCCACTTCTATGCAGGAAATCAAAATATGTTCGATCTGCAATACCGAATTAACGCAAAAGAGCAAGCCTCTGTTATTTAGTGTGGGCATGCTTATGATCGCCTCGCTAGCTGCCGTTTTCATCTCCGCATGGTTTTGGATACCGGGCACTTTTCTGGCGATCATAGGAGCCTACCTCATGGCGTGGAGCACTGTCGGCAAAGGCCTCTGGTGCAGAACCTGCAAGAAGGCGCCTTTTATGAGTTAAAAAGACTTTGGTCAAGAGTGGCGCGGGCGCCCTCGCCCGTGAAAAGCCTGTGCGTTTGTACAGCTCTTCAGTGAGCGAGATTTGACCCCTGAATTGAGAACACCAGAGCATTCCATGAAATATTCCTTCCTTGCCGAAACCTACGAAACCGAGCGAATCAAAGTCATAAGCGTTTGGAGCGAATTCAAGGACGAAGATCTTCCCGTCCGCCCCCGCCAAGGCGATTCTTCGGGCCGCAGCGTTCATGAGCACATGGTGCACCAGTGCATGAGTGAGGACACATGGTTCCGAAAAATGCTCGGAATTGATGTAGCCGCGCCTCCGTTGCCGAAGCAGGAGACTCGGCTCGAATTTATGAAGCAGTATGCAGAAGACAGCGGGAAGCGCTCGGCTGAATTGCAGAAAAAAGAAGATGTCTGGTGGGAAGAGGCGACAAAATTCTTCGAGGTAGAGCGCTCCCGAGCATGGGTAGTGACGCGGCGATTGACTCATACCTCGCATCATCGCGGACAATTGATGGCGATGCTGCGCATGCTGGGACGCACGATCCACAGCAACTACGGGCCAACCGCTGACACTGGAGGATTACCGAAAGACCATGCGGCAACAATTTACGCCTATGCCAGCATAGAAGAGCTTCTTAGAGGAGAGTTGTCTGGAGGGTCCAAAACGGCTCTCCCTCGATCCGGTAACACCGCCGTTACCGAGCGGCCCCAGTCAAAGTAGGATTAATGCCCGTTGGGGAAACTGAGCGTGAGCAGCGTTTTCTGCTCCATTTCGTGAGCCTTGGCCGATCCAGTAGCGGGACTAGCACTCGCAGAACGCTTTACCGAGAGCACAGGGCGTCCGCCAGCGATCCTGCGCAAGCGAGGCAAAATGTACGATAGCGCGCCCATGTTCGCCGGCTCTTCCTGTACCCACACAATCTCACTCTTGCCATGGCGATCAAACTCCGCAGTCAGTTCGGCCTCCGGAAACGGATAAAGCTGCTCAAGAAACACAATAGCAGTGGACCTGTCGTTTCTCTTTTTTCTCTCCGCCCGCAACTCGTGCCCAATCTTGCCGGTACAAAGCAGGATGCGTTTGGCATCGCCCACTTCCGCGTCGGGAAGAACAGTTCGAAACCGCTGATCGGTGAAATCGGTTAAAGGCGATGAAGCGTCGGGGTGCCTCAACATGCTCTTCGGCGTAAACACCACCAGCGGCTTACGCCACTGGCGCAACGCCTGTCGTCGCAATAAGTGAAAGTATTGCGCCGCAGTCGAAGGTTGCGCAATTTGAAAATTATCTCTGGCTGCGCTCTGGAGAAACCGCTCGATCCGAGCGCTGGAATGTTCAGGTCCCTGGCCTTCATAGCCATGCGGCAAGAGCAGCACCACACCCGAAAGCAATCCCCATTTATCTTCGCCCGCGCTAATGAACTGATCTATCACCGCCTGCGCGACGTTCACGAAATCGCCGAATTGCGCCTCCCACAACACGAGTGCCTCCGGATAATCTCGGCTGTATCCGTATTCAAATCCAAGAACGCCCGCCTCGGAGAGCGTGGAATTGTAAATTGCGCACGCGGCCTGATCGTCAGAAATGTGTTGCAGTGGCACATATTCTTCTTCATTCTCAATGTCGAGAAGCACAGAGTGGCGTTGATTAAAAGTTCCACGGCGGCTGTCCTGACCACTGAGGCGCACGGGAACGCCAGCCTTCACCAAGCTTCCAAAGGCCAAGGCTTCGGCCATGCCATAATCCACGGGACGTTTGCCTGAGCCCATTTCCGCCCGCTGTTCAAGTAGTTTTTTCACCTTGGGGTGGATGTGAAAATTCTCCGGATAAGTTGCGAGCCGCGACGCAATCTCGTGTAATTGCTCAGCGGACAAAGCTGTTCCCACTTCATACTCAGGCTTGTAGCGGCCGCCTTTGTAAGCATTCCAGTAGCCTGGCAAGTCACGCAGAGTCGGTTTTTTCTTGATTGACCGAGCCGTCTGCTGAGCGGCTTCGAGTTCCGCCTTAATCTCTTGAACACGAGTGTCAACATCCATCGCGCCGATGTTTCCTGCGTAGATTTTCCACAATGGCGGATGATCTTTAATCGCTTTGTAAAGCAACGGCTGAGTGATGGTAGGGTCGTCCACTTCGCTGTGGCCGTGGCGACGATAACCAATCAGGTCCACGACAACGTCGCTACCGAACGTGTACCGATATTCAAGAGCCATGCGCCCAACCCGTACCACAGCGTCAACATCCTCGGCATTGACGTGGAAGATTGGAATGTTCTGTCGGCGCGCCAGTTGAGCGGCAAAATGAGCAGAGTGCAGCTCACCCGGTGTCGTGGTAAATCCGATGAGGTTATTCACGATCACATGCACGGTTCCGCCAACGCTGAAGCCCGAGAGATCGGCGTAATTCAGGGTCTCGGCAAGAATCCCCTGCCCCGCGAACGCGCCGTCACCGTGCACCAAAAGCGGTAGAAATTTCTGAACTCCGCCGCGCCCGGCTCGATCTTGTTTCGCGCGAGTACGCCCCATGGTTACAGGGTCAACTGCTTCCAGATGACTGGGATTTGAAACCAAGTGAATATGAATTTTCGTTCCGCTACGGGTCACATATTCACCCGTGGCACCCATGTGATATTTCACATCGCCGCCGCCGAGGGTGCTGCGAGGGTCCACATCTTCGAAGCCAGCGTAAACTTCCGCGGGATCGCGCCTCGCGATATGGGTTATGACATTTAAGCGTCCGCGATGGCTCATCCCCATCACTAGCTCAACGGCTCCGTGCTCTCCGGCTCCTTCGAGAATTTCATCTACCAAGGGAATGAGTGCGGTTACTCCTTCAAGCGAAAAGCGCTTGCTGCCGAGATAACGCTGCTGCAAAACTTGTTCAAAAAGATCAGCGCGAATCAGTTGATCCAAAACGTACTTTTGATCGAGGTCCAGTGAAGGGGCCTCCATGCGCTGCTGAATCCAACTGCGCCGTTCTGGGTCTGGGATGTGGGTAAACTCCGCGCCGATGCTACCGCAATAAAAACTACGAGCTTCTTGAGCAAATTCCCCCTCGATTTGCAATTCGGGATGGGCCTCGGATTGCAAAAATTGCAGGGGATCAAGGCGTGCTTCGAGATATCCCCATCGCCGGAACAAATCGAAAACTCTGTCCCGCTCATTGTCAGGCGCGTCTATGAGTGCGGTGCTACCGGAGCCTCCGGCAGCCTTTCTTTGAGGAGTCGCCATAAGAATATGCTTATAGGATAAAGGATGCGGAGCAAACGCGCAGGATTCGAAGGTAACTGAGACAACATGTAAACCGGCCCTGCTTATTGTCGCCGATTAATGTTCTCCAAACTTCGTCCACGCTACCTCGTATCGGGTTTTGCCCGAAACACTCCGGCTGGCTGGATTTCAATTTAAGGGGAAAACGACCTAAATAGCTTTCGTATGAAAGCACTTGTACTTCTGTGCCTCTTAATCTTGGTGATGGGAAGCCTCGCTTCAAAGTCAGCGATACGCAAAAGGCAAACGTATCGAAAGGTAACAGCCGCCAGAAATCGTCCTGATCGTCGCCTGTCTGTAGCGTTACGTAAATGAAAGGAGCCGCTTCGGACCGTGCCCGACTGACGAGAGCGGGAACGCTCCCTCTCTTCAAATAACCTATCCAATGACGTTATACGGACGCATCATTTCGTTGTCTTCGTGCTCGAGGATGTGGCAGTGCCAGACATAGCGGAATTCCTGTCCAAGATGCGCGTTTGTTCCCGCGGGCAATTTGAATCGTTGAATCACACGCGTGACGTACCCGGCGTAGGATTTTATAGTGTCCTTCCAGGCTGGCCGCTCGTTTCGTTCCGGAGCCATGGGGATGCCGGTGAAAACTAGCTTTCCGGTCTGCATGTAAGTTTTCGTATCGAACGGCTGGCGATTTAGCACCTGAAATTGAACCAGATGCACGTGCATGGGATGGACGTCGCCGGTCGCGTTGGCGAAGGTCCAGATTTCGGTTGAGTCGACTTTGGGATCTTCCGTGACCGGATCCATCCAATGCTTCTGACCAAGCAGTCCCTGGACAGTGTAGCCGTCGGAAGGCCGGTCCATTTCGGTTAGGGCGAGAATTCGTTCCCGCACAGCGTCGCCCGGATTCAGTGGAGACCAGGGCACGAGCGTATCCGGCAACGAACTCTCGTCTTTTCCCAATAGCGGCTTCGTAACTTTGAACAGCATGACGTCTGATGGCACGACTTCGCCGCCGCGCGCGTAGGGGGCAGGGGCGTCATTCAGCATCGCAATTTTCTGGCCTTGATGTTCCGAGAAGTCAACGATCAGGTCGAAGCGCTCTCCCGGAGAAATAATTAGATAGTGCAAGGTAACGGGCGCTGGCAATAGGCCGCTATCGGTGCCAATCTGATGGAACGGAGGACCGTCGGCGTCGCCCACAGGTTTGCCGTTGGAATTAACTGAAGCGAGAGTTAAGTGATAGAAGCGGGAATTTGATCCATTGACGATGCGGAAGCGATATTTTCGCGGCTCGACCTCCAGAAACGGCGTCGCCTTGCCATTCACGCAAATTGTGTCGCCAAAGAATTCCTGAATCCAGACTGGGTGTGTGCCATTTTGAGCTACGGGATAAAGCAACGATCCGTCAGGATTGAATAGCCGGTCCTGAATCAACAGCGGAATTTCGTACGCCCCTCGCGGCAGATTCAGGGCATCTTCTTCGTCGTCACGGATAATGTACATCCCTGCGAGTCCCGCATAGACGTTGAGCCGCGTGATGCCGAGGGCATGATCGTGATACCACAACATGCGCGCTTCTTCCTCGTTGGGGTAATGGCAGGGGTTCGCCGCATGGACCATTCCAGCCCTGCCGTCGGACGTGACCCAGGCGTCGGGATAGCCGTCGCTTTCGGGCAGGACGCGAGCGCCATGAACGTGTACCACTGTGCGTCCTTGCGGCACATCGGCTTCCGATCCGTGAATCGTCGTGTCAATGGGAAGAAAGTGTTTCGTCGGAAGGCCATTCGTCCACTTCACGGATAGCGGTTGCCCCTTGCGCACCTCAAAAGTTGGTCCAGGCCAGGTGGCGTTATATCCCCAAAGGCTGCTCGGGGGCAGATCGCGATGAACTTTCTGCATGAACTGGCCCATACGAATGTTGACGGCGGTGCCTGAGTTCGATGGGCGAATTACTGGCGGAATTGGCAGCGCATCGACGAAGCCAGTGAGCGCAGGTCTTTCCCTGGGGAGTGGGTTCGACTGAGCCATGAAGCAAAGGGACGGGAAGGATGGCTGCGCCTCCGCAAGCAATGTAGATCTGCGGGCAGCGAATCCCGCGGCTGTGAGAAATCCAGCCTGAAGCAAATCGCGTCTGGTGATAGTCAAATTTCCCTGGTTACTTTCTTATTTTGAGGCCGATGGAAATGCTCCCATCGCCGCTGCAGAATTTTGTTTTGCGTGGTCGCTTGGTTCGGCACCACGGGTTGCCGCCCATGAATAATCAGTGGGATGGGCATTCTCGCCATGCCAGTCGTATCCGTCCGCCATACCTTCAATTTCAAATTTTCCGCTCATCTTGTTGCCCTCGACTTTGCCAGTGAAGGACAGGGTGAACGGATGGGCTTTCTCAAAGGGGATTTTGAAATCGATATTTTGGCCATGAATGTTGCCGGAAAATGACGGATCGCCGAGGCGATCCTGAAGCTTGCCGACAATGTGGCTCGCGTTTTGCTGAAGCTGGAGCGTGCCTCGTTCCGTTCCGATACGCGCCTCCCACGAAATCTGCCAGGCACCCCCGACGTTCGTATCGGCAGCCGAGTTTTGCGCCATTATGGATAGGCATCCGGAAATTAGGGTTAGCAGAATCCCAATCATTTGCTTTTGCATCCAGCACCGCCTCTCAAGTTCACTTGGATATTGAACTACGGTTCGACTCACGCTGGGTGAAAGGAATGTTAAAAAATATTGTCGTCTGAGCGCAGCGAAGGACTTATGCAACCCTTTCACCGCAATTACGATATGGGCCCCATCACGAATCTGTGAAATTGGATGGCCATTGCCACCCGCGACAGAGTACATAAGTCCTTCGCTTTGCGCAGGAAGACAAAAAGGGGTGATTAGGACAATGGGAGCACGGTGCCTCAGCATGACAAAAATAATCCGGCCAGGGGGAACCTGGCCGGCACCAGCAATGACTAGTTGAAGTTGAACGCGTCGAACAGATCGTCAAGCGCCGGGCTGTTCGTCGGTACGTAGGGATTATTCGCTTTGGTTTTTGGATTGGGATAATTATCGCGGCTACGTGCCGTGATGGTGCTCAATCCCCAATTTCGCTCGATGAACTTGATGAGCGAAACGTGGTCGCCATAGCTATGGTTGATGTTTCCGCCCTTGGTGTAAGGAGAAACGATTAACAGCGGAATGCGCGTGCCGTCTCCGAAGAAATCGAGGGGCTGCACGTAACCGGAATCATAGTAGCCGCCGCCTTCGTCGAAGGTTATGAAGACTGCGGTGCTTGCCCATAGCGTTGGGTTCGCCTGCAACTTGGTTACGATCTTCTTCACGAATCCTTCGAACAGGTCGAGCTTCGAAGAAGCTGGATGACCGTCGGTAAACCCGCTCGGCTTCACTACTGAAACTGCCGGCAGATTTCCAGTAACCAGGTCCTCGTACAATGTGCCGGTGTCCTGAATATGAGCCTCACGCTGAGTAGGGCTGGTCATGATGTCGGTCGCGTACTGGAACGGATTGCAGATATTGCAGTAGCGATTGTAAGGATTAGCGCCGGTGGGATCAGTCTGGTAAAGGTCCCATCCTTCGCCGAAGTATGTGTAAGAGAGTCCGGCGGCAGACAAGACGTCGCCGATATGCTTTTGTGAAGTGGGAGGAATGGTGAACGCCGAATATTGTGACGCCAAAGTGCCATCGCCGTTGTAGCCAGGGTTGTAATTGTTAAGCAAGTAATAAGCATTGGGAGCGCAGTTAGCTTTGATTGGCGGGGTGAGCGATTCCAGGTAATTAATGACTACCGGCACGCCCGGCTGGCTCAGGTCGTTGCAATTGCTGTAGCTGCCGCCGCTGTATCCATCCTGATCCCACCAATTGTTGGTACCGGCCTGCGGGTTCGGATTTTCAATCTGATTGGTCGGTGGAGTGGCGAGGTTTCCCTGCCCATCGCTATACGGAAGCGCGTCGGCGAAGCCAAACATAATGTGGTTGGCTCCCGTGCCTCCCATAACCGATTGATGGAAGTTGTCGCTCAACGTGTATTCGTCCGCGAGTTGCTTCATGTAAGGAGCGTCGCCTTTTGCGACGTTGTAAAACGCCATTGATGTCGATCCCTCGCCCGTATTCAGCGGCGTCGGCAGCGGCTTGCCATTGGTTCCGGCTCCCACGGTGACTTCAACCCATGGAAACAAGTCAGCCAGACATCCGCTGGGATTATCTTTTGTTGCACTTTCGGTGGAACAATCTTCTTGTTGCCACATTTGATAGAAGCGATGCACGGGGCTGGCTGCGTAGTCGTCGTATTTGACGCCCGGAGTAAGTTGGAACGCGCCTTGTCCAAGATTGTTAACGTTAATGATGCGGGTGTCGACAGTTCCCGAAGTGAGCCCGGTCGCGCCCGTGGTTAGGAACTTGTCATATGCGGGAGGGAGATCCGGCTCGGCGAGCTTCGCCAGCTTCAGCGTCACGAACGGCGCTGGATCGGTATCGCTGGGAACCTTGGCTCCGCCCGCTTCCGGTGGGGGAATGTTCCCATAAATGGCTTTGCCATCAGGAGAAATCTCGAAAGATGCAGTGTCTACGGCGCTGTATTGGGCCGAGAGTAAGTAATTCTCGCCCGGCGTTCCGTTGGCATTGATAATGCCGCGCGAGAGCAGATTCGAGATCATCTGATGCCGTTTAGGTTTGTAAGTCGCATACACGTGATCAAAGCTACGATTTTCTCCGATGATCACGATGACGTGCTTGATGGGAGTTAGGGCGGCTGGGGGGGTAGGTGAGGCAGCAAAGGCTTGAGGCGCTATCAAATTCGACATTGTTGATAGCAACGCTCCAGCCAGGGCGAAGTAGCGCCAGGCGGAATGGCGTACGGTTTGAAGCTGCATGGGATCCTCCGGAAAGATGTGCTAAGTTCCCCATTCGGGGTCATGGCATCTTTGCCTTGGAGACGTTACGGAAAAATCAATCGCGGATGAATGGATGATTAAAAAATCTGCACAACCCGTACAGTCCTGCCGAGGGCTGTTGGACTTTCGCATGCGGAGGCCCAGAGAATCGAAGCATTCCTATACCCGACAGCGACTTTTGCCCCGAACTTCCCACAGGTTCTCCACAGCAAGGCGTTAATTTATATTCACAAACGAAGCTTGTGGCCTCACACTTCCAATGATCCCTCATGGCTAATCCTGGCGATTTCGCTTACACGGTCAAACAGCAGGCGGATATCGTCCGCGTGATTGGCGAGTATGTAAAGCTGCGGAAGGCGGGGGCGAACTATATCGGGCTCTGTCCTTTTCATGGGGAGAACACTCCGTCGTTTTCAGTTCACGCCACGCGACAATTCTTTCACTGTTTCGGCTGTAGCGCGTCCGGGGACGTTTTCACCTTTATCCAGAAGCTCGAGAACATCACTTTCCCGGAGGCCGTTAGGGCGGTCGCGCAAAAGTTTGGCATCGCCGTCCCTCAGATCAGCTTTAGCAGTCCCGCCGAAGCCAGGGAAGCAAAGCTGCGCACGGTGTTGCTCGAGATCCAAGAGCGCGCCTGCGTTTTCTTTCAGGAATGTTTGAAGCGTCCGGAGGGTGGCCGCGCCCGCGAGTATCTTGCAGGACGCGGTCTGGACGACGCCACCATTCGCGAGTTTTGCATTGGGTTCGCGCCGGATTCGGGCTTTCTGCTGAAAGATCGCTTGCGCGGAGAATACTCGGAAGAAGTACTGAGGGAAAGCGGGCTTTTCTCGTGGAAGCAAGAGGACAGCCGTCAGCCGTCAGTCGTCAGCGATCAGCCAAATGAAGCCGCTTCCGGAGATCCCGCGCCACCAGAAGCTCCCAGCCAGAAGCCAGAAGCCGCCCTCCAAGCGATGTACTCAAAATTCCGCAACCGGGTGATGTTTCCCATCGCCAGCGAAGCGGGACGCGTGATCGCCTTCACCGGTCGCACGCTTTCGTCCGACGAAAAAGCCGGACCCAAATATTTGAACTCACCGGAAACTGGCATCTATTCAAAGTCGAAGGTGTTGTTCAATCTTAGCCACGCGAAAGAGGCAATTCGCAAACTGGACTACGCCATCCTAGTCGAAGGTCAGATGGATTGTATTTCGGTATTCGCCGCTGGATTTCATAACGTAATCGCCAGCTCAGGAACTGCGTTTACTGAATTGCAAGCGAAGTTATTGGGAAGGTTCAGCAAGAATGTAGTCGTAAACTTCGATCCCGACACGGCTGGTGCGAAGGCTACCGAGAGAACTTTGGGTTTGTTAACCGAAGAGGATTTTCAGATCAAAGTGCTCACTCTTGAAGCGGGCTTTGATCCCGACCTGTACGTTCGGCGAAAGGGAAAAGACGCTTACGCCGAGGCGCTTCGCAATTCGCAGCGATACTTTGATTATCTGATTGAACGCGCCCGGACGCAGTTTCCGCTTCGCAATGCTGACGGCAAGGTTAAAGCCGTCAATTATTTGCTGCCTCACATTCAGAGAGTGCCAAGCCGCATCGTCCGCGATGAACTTTCGCACGAAATCGCGCAAAAGCTCGGCATTGACTCGGCTGTTCTTCGGCAGGAACTGAAGCATGCCGTAACCAAGCGTTCCACTGCGGCCCTCAAAGTACCAGCCGAAAATCAGGCTACCGACGCAGAGAAGATCCTCATTCGCGCTCTCGCCTCGGCAACGGAAATAATTACCTCCGAAGAACGGACTTCCTCCCGCGAAGGCGCCGATGAGGAATTCGATCCGGCGCGGCAAGCTCAGTTTGCTCTCCATTCCGAGCGCTTGCATGAAGGGCTGGCTACCGAGTCGCTGATTGAAGTTTTGTTAAGCGCCCCGCCTGATTCCACCAACATACTGGAACTGGAAATGCCGGACACCGACCGGTCCCAGCTCGCGGCCATTCTGATGAAAGAAGAAGAAGATCTTACTGCGGAACGTATCGAAGGAGCGGTGCGGGCGTTGCGCCGCATTCAACTGCGCCGCCAATTAGAGCAAATTCAAAACGAATTGCAGGGGTTGCGCAGTGAGCAACCAGAACGCATGCAAACTCTCTTACAAGAAAAAGTACGGCTCAAACTCGCCCTGCGAAGCCCCGGCATGAGCGATGTGGCGTGATTAGCTCCCGCCCGAAGCTGATACCCTAGAGTTGTTCAATTCGCGGTCGCATGAACATCCTCACTGAATCCATGTCTTACGAAAAGGCGATTACTAGAATGTACGCATTGGGCCACGAACTGGCCCATACACCATCGCACAAGTTTGATTTGGCGCACATGCGGATATTGCTCGCGGCGTTGAATCACCCTGAGCAGCGCGTACCAGGAATCTTGGTTGCGGGAACGAATGGAAAAGGATCCACATCCGCAACTCTCGCTTCGATTCTGAGAGCTTCGGGATTAAAAACCGGACTCTACACCTCTCCACACCTTCTGCGGATGAACGAGCGTATCCGGATAAATAGCACGCAAATCACCGACCATGATTTTGCGCTTTATCACGATGTGGTGGATCGAACCGCCGAGAGGCTCGTTTCTGAGGGGCAGTTGCCGTGGCATCCGAGTTTGTTCGAGATGCTGACCGCCATCGCCTTCGAATACTTCGCGCAAAACAAAATTGATATTGCAGTATTGGAAGTTGGGATGGGCGGCCGGCTCGATGCCACAAATGTAATCGAACCATTAGTCAGCGTTATCACTGACATTTCCCTGGACCACCAAAAATTCCTCGGCAACACGGTGACTGAGATTGCGAAGGAGAAAGCGGGAATTATCCGGAAGGGAGGAATCGTCGTAACTTTGCCTCAACATCCCGATGCTAATGACGTGATTGGCAACAAGATTCTTGAAGTGGGCGCGAAGGCCGTGAGCGCAGTACCGTATGTACCTCCAGTCAGTCCGGGGAGCGCGGATCACTTTGGAATTCGTAACTCAGGGAATTCGGCAGCTAGGAAAGCTGACGTTTCACAATCCCTTTCGCGCTATCCGATGCAGGTGATGGGCAAGCAAATCTTGGTCGAAACGCCTTTGATTGGACGTCATCAATTAAGAAACATCGCTTTGGCAATCGCGGCCGCAGTCGAGCTCGCCGCCCAAGGCTATCCCGTGACTCCTGAATCAATCGAGCAAGGCATCCGCGAGACAAAATGGCCAGGGCGTTTTCAAATCTTACCCGCGCAGCGCGACGCTCCTGAGTACGTATTCGATGTGGCCCACAATCCCGCCGGGGCTTGGGCGCTGCGATCAACGTTGTCGGCCTGCTATGAGGATCGCCGGCTGGTATTTGTTTTCGGAGCCATGCGTGACAAAGCGATTTCCGAAATCGCCGAAATCCTTTTCCCACTGGCACAGACCGTGATCGCGACTCAAGCCGATAATCCCCGCGCTGCGACGGTTGCTGAGATTCGCCAGGCGGCGGTTCGAGCCTCAGCAAACATCGAAGGCGCGCCGGATGTCGCTTCCGCGCTGACCCGTGCGAAGATCGTCGCGGGACCGGACGGGTTAGTGGTAGTAACGGGATCAATATACATTGTGGGAGAGGCCATGCAGGCTCTCGGAGTTAAGGTCGGAGAGGCGTGCGTAGGGCGAGAAATGCAGAGGCAGAATCCGTGAACACGCCATCGCAGCTTGAGGTCAGCCCATCTTCGCCCGAGGGCCGCACGAGGCATTCCCAGAGAAAACACGCGCTCATAGACTCGCGAAAATACGGCCTCGCCAGTCGCCTGCGTTCATACCTATTCTTTGATCCCCTGATTTGGGCGTTCACAGTCGTTCTCGGAATTATTTCAATTCCTGTTTCTCTTTCCAGCGACAAGGAACGGATATTGCATGGCTTTGCGCGGTTCTGGTCCAGGCTGATCCTGAAAACGATTGGCTCGAAAGCCAAAGTCATAGGTATCGAAAAACTGGACATCACGAAGTCCTACATTTATGCCGTCAATCACGCATCCGCGCTGGATATCCCGCTGCTGTACGCGTATCTCCCCTTCCAGTTCAGAATCGCTTTTAAGAAGGAATTGCTTTCGTATCCGATTGTGGGTTGGCACTTACGGCGCTCGGGCCAAATTTGCATAGACCAACAGAACCCTGCTGCGGCAATCGGCAGCATTCGTGCAGCATTGAAGACACTAAAGCAAGGCACACCTCTGGTAATTTTCCCTGAGGGTGGACGAACTCCTGATGGCGACATCAAACCATTCCTCGGTGGCGCATTCTTCCTTGCAATTAAAGCGAAAGTGGAAGTAGTTCCGGTGGCGCTTGTAGGAACGTTCGAATTGCTTCCCATGGACACGTACCACATAAAATGCCGCCCGGTAGAGATGCGAATCGGCCAGCCCATCTCAACTGCCGGGTACAGCCGAGCCGACATGGATAAACTATCTGCGAAAGTACAATCGGCGATGGAAGAGCTTTACTACAGCTAAGGTGCGTAGAGACAACCGAGGCCGCGCCGCAACCCAATTTCAATTTGAAAGTGGAGTGCTACGGGCAAAAATAGCCCCGGCGCGGCGCAAGAATCGGCCCAAAGGCGGCGCCTTGGGCGACAAAGTGGGAAATGAGCGAGCCCTGAAAAGGCGAAAGTGCAGTGCGACACAACTCAGCCGCCCAAGGTGACCCGAAAATTCACCAAGTAACTTTAGGTCAGCCTCCATTGACCGAGCGTAACGTGTTACCGTCCTATCTTCATTGACTTAGCCTTCCGGACCAGCTAACTTCGCGTTATCTCCCCGTTCCATCAAAGGAATCAATTTGGCGCGGAAAATACTGCTCGCCGACGACAGCGTGACAGCCCAAAATATGGGCCGCAGAATCCTCAGCGATGCGGGTTACGAAGTCATTACTGTCAATAACGGCTCTGCGGCGCTCAAAAAAATTGCCGAAATCGTGCCCGATCTGATCGTTCTCGACGTGTACATGCCGGGATACGGCGGGCTCGAGGTTTGCCAGCGCCTCAAGGAATCGCAGGCCACGGCCCGCATTCCAGTATTGCTTACCGTTGGAAAGCTGGAACCTTTCAAAGTTGATGAGGCCCGGCGCGTGCGGGCCGATGCTCACATCGTAAAACCCTTTGACTCTACCGAACTCCTCGCAGCGATTATCAAACTGGAAGACAAGATTGTTCCGCAGGCAGCTGCGGGCAAGCAGGGACGTTCCACGAAGGCAGGTAGTAGCACAGAAACCCCGCGTCGAGGCCGCGACAAGTCGGCAGATCCCGGAAGTGAAACGACGTCAGGATGGAGGAAACGTCTAAGTATTCCGCGAAGCGCGCCAGTGCCAGAACCTGTAGAAAGCGAGCCCAAGCCCGCCAGCACCGCATTCCACGATCTCGGCAGGGGGGATGATCAAGAAGCTGCGAAGCCAGAATTGCCAGAACCAGCGACTGAGGTTGTGCTTCCTCAAGAAGCCGCTCTGACGGTCGAGAAAACGGAGTCCGTCATACCATTCGACCGTTTCATGGTCGAACGTCTAATGGCGATTGAAGCCAGCGTGCCCTCCGCGGAAGCGCCTACTTCGCTATCAGAAGTTGAAACCAAGCCGGAACTGACGGCAACAGACGTTCCTGCCGGTGAAGTGAATTTGCCCGAAGAAGTTAAGGTTGAGCCGGCAACCGCCGAAGCGCCTGAACTTGAGGCGGTCTCATTTGAGCCTGCGCCCGCTACAAAATCAGAATCCGCCAAGAGCGAACGATCGCCGACCGAGGACGAGGTCACGGCAGCCCTCGCTTCACTTTCTCCGGTTTCTGAAGAAACGAAATTCAATCCAGCCGCCGAAAATGCGCCTGTAACCGCGCTCTCCGCCGCTCTGGCCGCCGTCGGTGCTGTGTGCGGCGGACCACGCTGGATTGCGGAACCCGTTCCCCTATCTGACGGCGATTCACATCTGATTCTTGAATCGGAGATGGAAAAAACCTATGCCGCCTTCGCGGCAGCCGAGAGCGCCAGGACTGTCGCAGTGGCTGAAGCGTCAGGCGAGGCAAACGCGATTGAGAGTGCTCCGGTCGTGTCCTCGGTGCAAAGCTCCTCGGTCGAAAGTTTCGCAGAACCGCAATCGGCTCCCGACCTTCCGAACCAGGAGTTGAACGTTAGTCCCGAGGCTGGCGAGGCTGCTGCGTCTGAGAACGATGCTGTTTCTGCTAATTCCGACGTCCCATTCCAAGCCGCGCCGGAAGCTTTGCCCGACTCTGTGGCGCATGAATTGGTGAATCCGAATGGTGTCTCCGAACCCGTTCAAGTCAAAGCAGAATCAGCGGAAACGGCAGCTCCTGCAGAGATAACATCCATTGGCTATCGCGAGATCGCATATGCCGCTGCCGCTTCAGGAGGGTCATCGAGCGCCGTTGAAACCAGACGGGACGTTAGTTCGTTTGCCGTTGAACCACCCGTCAGCTCAGGTCAAGTCACAGAAAGTTTGGGGGTAGAACCCGCTAGCGTAGTCCCCACAGACATCGCTGCGCCGGCAGAATCGCCCGAAGGCGTGGAAACAGCCAGCGAGTTGGTCCCTCTAGCGGTTCCAGCTTCAGATTCCGGAAATCAAGAACGCGAGTCTCAGCTTGCTGCAGCCTGGCAGAACTGGAGACAGATTCGAGAATCCATCGTGGGCCCGCAATTAACTTCGCAAATAGCGGAGGCTGCTTCGGCCGGGTTCAAACAGATACGCGGGGAAGAAAAGCCTCCGTCAGATCAGCAGGAAACAGAAGCTGCTGCCTCCAATCGAGCCGCCGCGGAGGCATCCACAATTGCCGGAATCGTGGATAGCGTATTCGCTGAGCTAAAGCCCAAGCTAATGGAAGAGATCGCCAAAAAACTAGCCGCAGACCGAAAATAAAGTTTCGCAGCATTCTCACCATCCTAAACCTCCAAATCCTTGAGTGTAGTTGATGAGCGCAATGGCCTGTTAGCAACAGTTACCTCCGGTTTGCCCGTTACTCGACCGGAACCGAGAATTTATCTCGGATTTTTTCCTCAGGTTGGTTCAACTCGCTCTTGCTGAGATCGTGACGCAGCGATCATATGAGGTAAGGCACGAGGGCAGCAGTCTGATGGGCATAAGCGGCATACGTCTCGCCAAACTGAGAACGCATCCACTGTTCCTCCCTGCGGAGCTTCGTCCAGAGCGCGAGGAAGACGAGAACGAAAGCGATGAACCCGCGCACTTGGGAGATGGCAATCGCCATGCCAAGGAAACCGGTCAGAATGCCAGTGTAGATGGGGTGACGGACCACGCCATACGGCCCGGTTGTGATCAGCTCGTGGCCCTGCTTAATGGTGACGGAGCGACTCCAGTTCCTGCCGAGGTGCTCGCGCGCCCAGACGGCAAAAACCAGGCCGGCGACGGTGAGGGCGGCTCCCAGCCAGAACGGCCAATAACCCGACGGCCAGAGATACACGTAAAGCCAGGGCAGCGGGATGCGAGGTATCGACAGTAAAACGATCGCCATCAGGAAGGTGAGGACGCGGAAAATGCGCGAGGCTGCGGGCTCGAGACGCTGAGTGGCTTTGGTATCGGTGGCTTTGATTTGCCAGTAGATAAGGAAGGCGATCCAGACCACGGGAAAGAAAGATTCGTAGAACCAGAGCATTCAGGATCTCAGGGCGTTGGTTTACGCAGGTTACCGATGGTCAGTTCCAGGGCACGCGACATTTCGCCGTCCAATATAGCCGACTTGCGAGAACTTATCCAGCGATTTGCATCGACATCATCCCATAGGTTTTCACCACACAGAAAGGTCAAACCAGGGATGCAGTCCAATTTTGCGTCACTGTAGATTACCGCCGCCCGAATTTGACCGCCGTTTGATCACGCCTTAACATCGAAGATCAACTCAAAATCAGAAATAGGGAGGCAGCAGAATCTAAACATGCCCCACGATTTGCCAAAAGCGTATGAACCCGGCGCCATCGAGGCGCGATGGGCGGAATACTGGATAAAAGAAAAGCTCTTCCACACGCCAAATCCCGAGCATAGCGATCCTCGTCCTCGATTCAGCTTGCTGCTCCCGCCCCCGAACGTCACTGGCCGCCTCCACATGGGCCACATGCTCAACCAGACGCAGATGGACATCATCATCCGGTGGCATCGCATGCGCGGATTTCTGACGCTTTGGCTGCCCGGCACCGATCACGCTGGAATCGCTACTCAGATGATGGTGGAGCGGCAACTCGCGACCCAAAAGAAGAAGCGCCAGGATATTGGCCGCGAGGCGTTCGTCGAACGTGTCTGGGAATGGAAGCGCGTTTACGGCGGCGCAATTCAGGATCAGATGAAACGTCTCGGCGCCTCGGTTGATTGGGACCGCGAGTACTTCACCATGGACGAGAGCCTTTCGCGAGCCGTGCGCGAGGCTTTTGTTCGTTTGTACGAAGACGGCTTGATTTACCGCGGTAAGTACATTGTCAACTTGTGTCCTCGCTGCGGCACGGCGATTTCCGATCTCGAGGTCAAGCACGAAGAAGTTCCCGGGAAACTCTACGAGATCCGTTACCCCGTCGTTAATTCAAACGAATACATCACAGTTGCGACCACTCGTCCTGAGACCATGCTGGGCGATACCGCCGTAGCGGTGAATGAAAACGATGAACGCTACAAACATCTGCATGGCAAAAAGGTTCGCTTACCGCTGATGAATCGGGAAATTCCGATTATCACCGATGAAATCGCGCAAGCCGAGTTTGGTACCGGCGCGGTCAAAATCACTCCGTCGCATGATGCCAACGATTTCGAAGCCGGCCTTCGCCACAATTTGCCTCAGATTGACGTGATAGACGAGCGCGGCGTAATGAATGAAAACGCGGGTTCATTGTATTCGGGGATGGATCGTTTCGCTGCTCGTGCTCTCGTCATAAGAGACCTGCAAGAGCAAGGATTTCTAGTCGCGGAAAAAGACTACACCGTTGCTCTAGCCAAGTGTGATCGCTGCGGAACGGTGGTTGAGCCACGCCTGTCAATGCAGTGGTTCCTCAAGGTTGAGCCTTTGGCGAAGCGTGCGATTGAAGTGGTGGAGAAGGGATACATTCGCTTCACGCCCGAAAACTATAAACAGATTTACCTGAACTGGATGTATAACATCCACGATTGGTGCATTTCGCGTCAATTGTGGTGGGGACACCGAATTCCCGCGTGGCGATGTCTCGAATGTAACGAGATGATTGTCGCCAGGACGACGCCGGAGAAGTGTACGAAGTGTCCAGGCTCGAATCTGGAGCAGGAATCAGACGTGCTCGATACTTGGTTTTCGTCGGGACTGCTCCCGTTCACCGCTCTGGGATGGCCAGATGCTACTCCTGATCTGGCCGCCTTCTATCCGACTTCGCTGCTTATGACCGGGTTCGACATTCTTTTCTTTTGGGTTGCGCGAATGATCATGTTGGGCTGCTGGTTTATGAGCCCTCCTCACCTCCCCTTGCGTGACGGAGCAGAACAACCTTCCCCGGAAGATGCGTTGCGACAAAGCGTGCCATTCCGCGAAGTCTATATCCACGCTCTGGTGCGTGACGCCGACCGGCAAAAGATGTCGAAAACCAAGGGCAACGTCCTCGATCCGATCGAGGTCATCGAAAAATATGGAACCGACGCGACACGATTTGCCCTCGCGTCAATGTCTTCGCCGGGAACAGATATCGCATTCAATCCAAGCCGAACCGAAGGCTATCGCGCATTCGCCAACAAGATTTGGAACGCCGCCAGATTCATGTTCATGAATGTGGACCGCATAGGCTCGTGTGGCGCGGGCGCCCCTTCGACTGCGCTCAGGGCAGGCTTCGCTCGTGATGGTTCCAAATCGTCTACAGGGATTGCGGGATTTGTTCCCACCGCCTTAGAAGACCGCTGGATACTCTCCCGATTCAATCGCGTCGCGGGCGAAGTAGATAAAGCTTTGGAAGCCTATCGCTTCGATGATGCGGCTAGAGCGATCTACGATTTCTTT
Source organism: uncultured Acidobacteriaceae bacterium (assembly GCA_963720075.1). GTDB lineage: Bacteria > Acidobacteriota > Terriglobia > Terriglobales > Acidobacteriaceae > PALSA-188. Next base: position 1,511,227 of record CAVREG010000019.1, read on the forward strand.
TGGGGCGAAGTGTGCGATTGGTACATCGAGTTGATTAAACCGCGCTTGCTCGCGGAAGGGGAGGCCAGCGCCGAATCACTGCGAACTTCATGCGCGAATTTAGTTTCGTTATTCGAGGCGTCGCTACGGCTGTTGCATCCGATCATGCCATTCATTACGGAAGAAATTTGGCATGCGATTTACGATGGCAATCCGCCCCTGCAATCAATCGCACTGGCGGCTTATCCGCAGATTGACAGTGCTCAAGTGGATGACGGTGCAGAGAATGATATGGCGATCCTGCAATACGCGATCGTCAATATCCGTAATTTGCGCGCGGAATTGAAGGTCGAGCAGAAGCAGAAAGTACCGGTCCAGATGTATGCGGCAGATTCCGCAATTCGCAATTTGATTAAGCAGAACCAAGGTGCGGTGGAGCGTCTGGCGAATGTGGAGAAAATTGCGTTCAGCGAAAGTTCCTTGACGAACCTTTCTGGCGCACGTAGCACACCTCGTTTCGATGTGCGCCTGATCTACGAAAAGAAAATTGACGTCGCGGCGGAGCGCGAGAGGCTACAAAAAGAGTTGGACCGCTATGAAAAGGAAATCGCGAGCGGCCAACGTCAATTGCAGAACGAACAATTTCTGGCTAAGGCTCCGAAACAAGTCGTGGATGGAATTCGTAAACGGGCCGACGAATTGGAAGTTTTGCGAACAAAGGCGCAAACTGCATTAAAGGCGCTCACGTAGGGAACGGGAGCCTACGTAGGCTCAGACGTCCTCGTCTGGGCAGTCGTGCGAAGCGCGACAGTTTAAAAACTGGAGGGCCTTTGACCCGCCCGGGCAGGTGAGGACACCTGCCCCTACGTGAAGCGCATGGACTGGAATAGCCGACGCATTACCGGCATCATCGAGAACGCGCTGCTCGAAGACCGCGCCACGCGCGATGCAACCAGCTACGCGTGTATTGATCCAACGCAACGAGCTTCCGCAACAATCCTCGCCAAACAGGATTGCATTCTCGCGGGCCTTGGATGCGTCCCCCGCATTCTCGATGTTTACGCTGTCCTCGACGGTGCCGTGCTTTCCCACTACGAAGTGACCAGCCATCCCGAAATCTTCGACGGCATACGATTACATAAAGGCCAAACTGTCGCTGTCATCCGCCACAACGCTCGCGTAATCCTCTCCTGCGAGCGTGTGATTCTTAACTTTTTGCAGCGGCTCAGCGGTATTGCCACGCTTACCCGCCGGTTTGTCGAAGCCGTGTCGGGAACGAAAGCTCGCATCCTCGATACCAGAAAGACCGTCCCTGGATTTCGAGTTTTGGATAAGTACGGTGTTCGTTGCGGAGGCGGCCAGAATCATCGCCTGGACCTTTCCGACGGCGTTCTGATAAAGAACAATCACATCGCCCTCGCTGGCGGAATTGTGCCCGCACTGGAACGCGCGAATCGCAATCGCCGCGGCGCCCAGCCGATCGAGATTGAAGTTCGCTCCTTAGCAGAGATGAAGCAAGCGCTCGAACACGGGGCCGAAGCCATCCTTCTCGATAACATGTCAGTCGCTGACGTTAGACTCGCAGTTGAACATTGCTCTCGCTTGGAGCGGCGCGTGCCCCTGGAAAGCTCGGGCGGCATCACTCTCGAAAACGTAAGAGCCTATGCCGAAACCGGCGTGGATTTTATTTCGGTGGGGGCCCTCACGCATTCCGCCATCGCTGTAGATATGAGCCTGCGGGTAAGCCCCGAATAGCATCCTTCAATTAATGTCCAGGTCGAGCGAAGCTCAGTTGCGCTCACGATCAAAGCATCAAAGGATGTATCGCATTCAGCAATATTTGTTGTTTCGATTTTATAGGCTCATAATTCCAGCATCTCTCAAGCACTTCCAAATCGAAGATCGCACTCCAAGGCCCCAACGCCGCAGACAGACGCACGTCTCGGTCGTCTTGTTAAGCTCCTGACATCAAACGCTACGGTTGTGGTCAGCGGAACCAGGATCGCCGAAGAACTCCGCGTTGGGCGTTCCGAGGTGTGGCGATTGATTGAGCAATTACGGGAGATCGGCGTGGATATCGCAGGCCATCCGGCGACAGGGTACCAGCTAAAGGCGGTGCCGGATTTACTGCTTCCCGATATGCTCTTACCCTTGTTGCGCGGCACAATTTTCGGCACGGTTTCGCACTTCTACAAGATTGGATCCACGAATGAAGCCGCCATGGAAGCCGCTAGCAGAGGCGCCCCCGAAGGCAGCGTTTCCCTGGCGGAGCAGCAAACCGCAGGCCGCGGACGTGGCGCTCATCAATGGCATTCTCCACAATCCGTCGGCGTTTATTGTTCGGTTGTATTGAGGCCGGTGCTGCCTCCATCTGAAATTCTGATTCTCTCGCTCGCCGCCGGATTAGCGGTTTACGACGCCGTTCAGGAAGTTGATTCGCGGGTCGTCCCCGATCTGAAATGGCCGAACGATTTGCTCATTAAAAGGAAGAAATTCTGCGGCATCCTGACTGAGATGAACGCCGAAGTTACTCGCGTTCGGTACATCGTGGTAGGAGTTGGAATCAACGTAAACCAGGCGAGTTTTCCGCCGGACTTGCAATCGGTCGCAACGTCTCTGCGTCTTGAAACCGGTACCGAGTGGTCGAGGATTGAATTGTGCGCCGCTTTGCTAAAATCGCTGAATCGCGAATATCGCCAATTAATAGACGCCCCCGGGGCGCGCGATTCGATTCTTCAGAGGTTTCAGGAACGATCATCCATGGTGCGCGGCGAAGAGGTACAAATAGTAGATGAGAGTGGCGGATTCGAGGGCATTACTGACGGTTTGGACGATCGCGGATTTTTGAGGATAAGCACTGGGACCGAAGTCCGCACGATTTTGAGTGGAACGGTAAGGGCGAAGGAATAAATGCTATTGGTTCTTGATGTCGGTAATACAAATACGGTGCTCGGAGTTTTTGATCGCGTAGAGGAGAGTGGCGATTCAAACTCCCTTCAGCACAGCCATTTGACTGCAAATTGGCGGGTTGCAACCGTTGCCACACAGACGGTTGACGAATATGGTGTTTTATTTCGCAACCTGTTTGCGATGGACCGTGTCGAAGTCAAAACCATTCGCGGTATCGTGATTTCTTCCGTTGTGCCGCCGCTCGATTCCACCCTTCGCCAGGTTTGCGAGAAGTATTTTGGAACTACGCCGCTTTTCATCGAGCCCGGCGTGAAGACCGGAATGCCGGTGCATTATGACAATCCCGCCGAGGTGGGCGCGGATCGTATTGTGAATTCCGTTGCGGCGTTCGAAAAGTATGGCGGACCTTGCGTGGTCGTTGACTTCGGTACTGCCACTACTTTCGATTGCGTCTCATCGAAGGGGGAATACCTCGGTGGAGTGATTTCCCCAGGCATCGGAATTTCCGCGGACGCACTATTTGAACGCACGGCGAGGCTGCCGCGTGTTGATATCCGCAAGCCCGCCAGCGTGATTGGAAGCACGACGGTTGGCAGCTTGCAGTCCGGCTTGTATTACGGATATCTGGGTTTGGTTGACGGAATCCTCGCGCTTCTGTTATCGGAATTAGGCAAGGGAACCGTGGTAGTAGCAACCGGCGGTTTAGCTTCGCTGATCGGTGCAGGCTCAAAATACATTAAACACGTGGACGATTTGCTGACCCTGGAAGGGCTAAGAATAATTTGGGAACGCAACATGCCAACAAATCGCGCGGACTCTCCCCCAAGAACGAACCATCCGAGTTCGAATGCTAGCGAACGCTCTGGCACTCGACCCGGCGCCAGCAAGTTGCGCTCTCGCTAAACCTTCGTGGAAAATTATTTCAACTACTTCACAGAAATCGAAGAGCATTTCCAACGCCGCCGTGGAGGCGGTCTCCTGCTTTCCACTCTCGATTGGGCATTGATCGAGACATGGAAGGATGCCGGCATTCCACTGGAGGCAGTCCTTCGCGGAATTGATTCCGCGTTTGAACGGCACGAGAAACGTCCCACGCAGCCACGAAAAGTGAATAGTCTCGCCTACTGCGCACAGGAAGTTCTGAGCGCGGCTGAAGAGATGAAAGAAGCGGCGGTAGGGGTATCGCAAGATGACGGTGGGAATAAGGTGACTCGAGGATTTCAAACCGCCGAAATCGCAGCGTTTCTGAAGCGAAACGCCGCCCAGCTCGAATCGCCGGATTTGCCCGACGCAGTTGGTATTTCCGGCCCCGCGGTAGCTTCCGAGACCGCCGCTACATTATGTAAGCTTGCGGATGAAATTCAGGCCAGCAACCGTGCTCCACGATTGGAGGACTTGGAGCGGCTGCTTACTGTTCTGGAAGAGAAATTATTTGCCGTGCTCTTGGCCGCAACTCCGGATGAGCAAATTGTTATCGTGCGTGCTGAAGCGGACCGCGAACTATCCCCATATCGCAACCGAATGCCAGCAGCCCAAATCCAACAATTGCAAAAACAATACCTGCACAAAAGACTTCTGGAAAAATACAAGCTTCCCAGATTGAGTTTGTTTTATATGTGAGTAGTTCGGCACTTCCAACGTGCAGAGCTTGACGACCAGGAAAATGCCGCTCTCGAGACTCAGGCGCTGGCGGCTTCCTGGCTTCCCAGCGGCAAAAAGTATTGCGTCCCCTTAATCGGCGCGGACACTTTCCGCAACAATTCCTGCAAGTCCTGATTGCGTTCGACAAAATCTATTTCCGAAGTGTTCACGATCAGCAGGTCGGAAGACGTGTAGTGAAAGAAAAAATGCTCATAAGCTTTTATTACCTCTTCCAGATAATCTTCGCTAATGGCTTTTTCCGCGGGCGCGTCTTTCTTCTTTAGCCGTTTCTTCAGCACTTCAGGCGTCGCTTGCAGATAAATCACCAGATCGGGCGTGGGCAGTTGCTCGCGGAAATAGTTGTAAAAGCGGTTATAGGTATCGAGTTCGGTGTCGTTCAAATTCAGGCAAGCGAATAGCTTGTCTTTTTCGAATATGAAATCGGTGATCACGGTTTTTTGCGAGCGAGGCCCAAGATCGAGCGCGCGTAGCTGCTCAAAACGGCGGATAAGAAATGCGAACTGCGCCTGAAAACCAGCGCCCCTTTCGCCGTCATAAAAAGCGCGAAGAAACGGGTTTTCTTCCGGCTCCGTTACCCGTTGGGCGTTCAGGCGTTCCGCCAGAATGCGCGTCAGCGTGCTCTTTCCAACCCGGATCGGACCTTCGATAGCAATATAGCGGGGCAGTTCAAAAAGATTGGCCATGTTTTCGAGGGCTAAACTTCGACATCGCAGGATATCCCGCCACGGCCCGCGACGCAATTGAGGGAAGAGTTAACAGAGAGCATCGCAGATTGAAGTTTGCGGAATGAAAATTAAAACGACGGCGGGTGGGCAAGGGAGGACGTTTCTTCCGGTCCGACAACATGGGAGTTGCGGCTTGTTAATCAAATAATCCCGCCGCACCAACTCCGGAGCCCTATTCACTTCACGATGTTAACTGGAAGCCGCAGGTGGTCATCCAGGTTAAACGGAGCCAGCGGATAGACTTTTCCATCATCCAACTCGATGGAAGTCTTCGTGAGGTCATTGAAGGTGTTCAATTTGTCCGCGAACATCATCCAACCTAGAATGTGTCCGCGATACTGCATCGCCGCCATCGCAATCAGGGCATGGGGCTGATCGGGGGACGTGTTATGGAGCCCGAAGGCTGAAAACGTCATGTGGAGTTTCTGTTTACCGAAATCGAACCAAAGCGGCTGACTTAGGGGGGTCACTGCGGGAAGGTGGACCGCAATCTGGGCAACACCTCCAGCTATTGCTTCGTCATCCTTGTACTTGAAGCCTGCTTTGCATTTCTTGCTGGCGATGAACTCGAACAGGAACAGCGCTGCGTGGCTTGCACTCGATGGCTGGTTTTCCCGGGACGACTCGTCGGGAAGTTCGGCGAACAAGATTGGTTTAATGCACTGCTTTGCAAGCTCATGCTCTTTCGCCTGGTTCTGCATGGAGCCGAACACTGCAACATGGCCTTCGTCGATACTCTTCTGTGCATCGCGCACCTCAAGTTCGACGGGGAAGCGCATCGTCAACCCTGTAGTAGGCTCATGGAAAACTCCGGGCTGCTCTGTCTGCGCCGCGGCGAATCCACTGCATGCAGCCAAGACACAAAGTATCTTCAGGAATTGCATCGGCCGAAGAGTAACACGTATCCCGCCACAGTCCTCAACGCAATTGAGGGAAGAGTAACAGACAGGATGGCGGATTGGAGAATAAGATCTTAAAGTGCGTTGATGTGATTGGTATTCCTTCCGTCCCCTTTTCAATAAGTGTAAAAGCGTTTTGCCACAATTGTCTTCGGTTCAAACCGCCATACAAGCCATACTGCCAGCCACGAGCAGCGGCAGTGACGCTATCTCTACAATCCAGAAGAGCCATTTCGGGGCCCCCTGTACTCCCGCTATAACGCCGAGAACCATGCCGATAGGAGCCAATAGAAATAACCAGCCAAGCGTAAGGATTTCCGGATCTTTCCAGGGCGGCAGAAAAATAGTAGAGGGCCTAGCCTGATAATAGAGAAATGTTCCTGCGGAAAAAGCTGCATTTGCGCTAACTATGCCAAGTGCCGCTAGTGCCATAGGGCGTGGCCACTGCCGTTGTCGCGCCAAATAGAGTTTTGTCCACGCGAAGAGCACAAGTACAAAGGGTCCGCACGTGAGGATATACAGAATGATTCGTCCAGTCATATCTTGGGATACCCAGCCAACATGTGCCCACGATCAACCGTTAAGAACACGGCAATTTCATCCGCTGGCCAATATCAAATTGCGATGTTGCAAAGTTACCTAATTCTACTTACTTAAACCCACCCAAATCCGCCGCCGCAGAATCAATCATGGCCGCCTCGTTCTCGAGCACTTTGGCGACGCGCGCGATTTCCGTGTCAGCCTCCTGCCAGCGGCGTTGCTCGATCGCCTCGCGAATCCCGGGCATAGTCTCAGGCGAATATCCCGTGTAGACGCCAGGAGCGTAAATCATGTGCTTGTACCAGGGACGGTGCGGAAGACCCGCTGGATCGGTGAGGCCGCGTTCACTTTGGATAAGTTTCTGGTTCAGCGCATCCATTTGCGCTTCGCTCGCAGAAAATCCCGAGGTCTGCGCTTTGTCGAAGGCGGCCTTGTAATGCTCTGCACTTTTACTCAGCACATCGAGAGCATTCTCGAGCGGAGCAAAATTCAGGTGTGGAGGAATGTCCTCCGAAGGTGGAGCTACGGTCGGCTTGCGCGGATCGAAAGCGGCAGAAAATGCGCCCTCCTTCAATTCCTCCGCCCGTTCGCGGGCTTCGTCCTGCTTATCTTGCAGGAGCTTTTGTAGATCTTTAGTGTACTTTTGCATAGTGTCGGCGAGATCAGTGAACTGATACGGCAAAACATCGGCGTCGGCCATCCGCATGACGGCTGTGCCAATGGTTTGCGAGAGCGCTACGCCGTAAACAAAATTGGTGTCAGAGAAATGGGTGTACCAATAGAAGTCGTCGTAAATGGAGTGGTAAATTCCTCCATCGTCCTCGCCCTCGTATGCGAGATTGAGGGACGCAATGCCTAGGTGGTCAATGAAAGTTGTGTAGTCGGAGCCGGAACCGAGAGCGTTCATGCGCAAGTCAGGTCTCTGTCGTAGCTCTTTGCGTTCCTCGTCGGACTTGGTCTTGGTAATCCCTGCCAGGCGCTCGCGCTCAAACACCGAGAGTTTGCTCTCCGGATCCTCAATGTTTCGCGCCACGTCATTCATGAAGTGTTCCAGTGAGTGAGATCCCTCCATGGCGAGATAGCCGCGATCGTTGCCATCGCTATTGATGTAGATGGCGGCATGCTCTTGTAACTCACGGCCGTGGGTTTCAGCCCAGGCGGTTGACCCCAACAACATGGGCTCTTCGCCATCCCACGCGCAGTAAATAACAGTGCGCTTGGGCTTCCAGCCCTGCTTCAGCAGTTCGCCAAATGAGCGCGCTTCTTCCAGCAGAGTCATCTGGCCAGAGATAGGATCCTCAGCGCCGTTCACCCAAGCGTCGTGATGGTTGCCGCGTACCACCCACTCATCGGGCTCGCCGGTTCCTGGAATGCGGGCGATAACGTCGTTGACTTCTTTGATGTCCCAATTGGATTCGATCACCAGATGCACTTTGGACGTCCCCGGTCCAACGTGATAAGGAATGGGCAAGCCTCCACGCCATTCCTCGGGCGCAAGCGGGCCGCTGAGTGCGGCAAGCAGCGGCTGGGCATCGCCGTAAGAAATCGGCATGGTTGGAATTTTGGTGATGCTGGGAGCGTCGCTCACGGTCATGCGGGGAGCATTAGGATCACCCCGGTCGGGAGTAAGAGGATCGCCGGGATACGAAGAAGCAAAATCCAACAAGCTGCCCCGCTGCACACCCTGATCGGGCCGCATCGCGCCCTTGGGAAAAACGTCGCCCTCAAAGTATCCATCGTCTTTCGGATCGGAATAGATGATGCATCCGATCGCGCCATGTTCCGCCGCAACCTTTGGCTTAATGCCGCGCCATGAGTGTCCGTAGCGCGCAATCACAATCGCTCCCTTCACCGAGACGCCAAGCCGGTCAAGGCGTTCATAATCCTCGGGCAAGCCGTAGTTCACGTATACGAGTGGCGCGGTTACATCTCCATCGCGGGAGTAAGCGTTGTATGTGGGAAGCTGCTCGTCCTGCTGGTTGGAAGTAGGATCCTCCGCGAACGCGGGCTCTTGCAATTTCGCCATGTAATGCGTGGGCTCTAACAGCTCGACCAAGCGCCGTTTGGGCGTAGGAAAAAGCACTTTGAAGGTTTCGATCTTGGCGTCCAGCCCCCACTCTTTGAATTTCGAGAGAATCCATTCGGCGTTCTGCTTATCGTAGGCAGACCCCACGTGATGGGGACGAGCGCTCAGCAACTGCATATACTGCCTCTGCCTCTGGGGATCGGGAAGGGTGCGGAATTTGCTCTCCCACTCGCGCTCAATGCGCGCATGGGGCAATGAAAATCCGTCAAGAGGAGCGTCTACTTTGGGTTCGGACCAATTAGGTTCGGACCGGTCTGCGTTCGCTGGGATTAGAAATACTCCGATTACAAACAGGGCAAGCAGTGATCGCCGCATGGGCCTCCTGAAATTTATGGGAAGAGAATTTACGAACGGTCACAGAAGTATGCCACAAAACCTTGGATGAAGACGCCATTGCCAATCAGCGCAATCGCGATGTTTCGACAATCACCTTGGCCGAATACCGCCGGCATATACTCCCTTCATGGACAGAACGTTTATCGACCGACGGGCATTGGAGTCTGAGCATCGTCGGGCGAGCGATGTAGCACAGGCCGTGTTGGCTGGGCGAGTCAGAGCATTAGTTTCTCTGGCCCGCACGGACGCGATTGCCGCCGCGGAGGATCGGAGATTCATTATTGCGATTGAGAGCGAAACTGACCATTTGCCGGTTGGAGAGGTCCGCAAACTATGGGCTCCGTCCACCTTAAAAGAAAAAGACGTGGAGATTTCACATGCCGAGGAACTGTACAGGAGTGACTTCTTGGACATTTGTCGGAGGATTGCGAACCCGAATTGCCCGGTCAACGAGTGAAATGCAGATTTTTCACCACTTGAGACGATTCTCACGGGTAAGAACTCGGATAATTTCCGGTTTGCCGACACACCGCACAAAGCCTCGCTTTCTCGCTTCCCAGAAGCCCGTTTCTGGATGGTTCCCGAGTTCGGACAATCCATCCAGAATCGCCCCGAGTGCCGCAACCGACGCACGTATAATGGCGCTCACCGATGACACTGACCCCTGGCACAAAGCTTGGTCCGTATGAAATCCAGTCTTTGCTGGGCGCAGGCGGCATGGGCGAAGTCTATCGTGCTCGCGACACGCGGCTGGGACGTGATGTGGCAATCAAGGTTCTGCCTGCGCATCTCTCCTCTGATCCCGACCTCAAGCAGCGTATGGAGCGCGAGGCGAAGGCGATTTCGTCGCTGAACCACCCGCATATTTGCACCCTTCACGATGTCGGCTCGCAGGACGGCATCGATTTTCTCGTCATGGAGCACTTGGATGGCGAAACCCTGGCCGACCGCCTGCAAAGGGGAGCGCTCCCGCTGCGGGAGGCGTTGAAGATTGGAAGGGAGATCGCCGAGGCACTCGACAAGGCGCACAGGTGTGGAATTGTGCATCGCGATCTCAAGCCGGGAAACATCATGCTTACAAAGAATGGGCCGAAGCTGATGGATTTCGGTTTAGCCAAGCCGTCGCCGGGAGTGAGTCCGGGGTCCGTGGCCAGCCCATTGACGCCGAGCACTCCAACAATGAGCGTCGCAGCGTTGACCGCTTCGGCTTCGCCTCTGACGCAGAAGGGCACGGTGGTGGGAACGTTTCAGTACATGGCGCCGGAAGTTTTGAAGGGCGCCGAGGCTGATGCGCGCTCCGACATTTTTAGTTTTGGCTGTGTGCTCTATGAAATGCTCACCGGTCGACGCGCATTTGAGGGAAAGTCACAGTTCAGCGTTCTGGGCGCAATCCTGGACAAAGAGCCAGAGCGTATCTCGACCGTCCTTCCCGAGTCGCATCCACGATTAGATGAAACCGTATGGCGGTGTCTGGCGAAAACTCCCGACCAGCGCTACGGCTGCATGCACGATGTGCAAATTCAGCTGGAAGCATTGGCTGAGGGTCCTGAAGTCGCGAGTCTTCAAGGACCACCCTCGAAGCCTGCATCTCCCAGTTCGCGCGTGCCATGGCTGATCGCAGGAGTCGCGGTGCTGCTAGCAATAAGCGTAGCGGCAGCCTACATCTTGCAGGCGCCGAAGTCCGCGCAGGTCGTGCGTTCTTCTATTCTGCCGCCCACAGATACTTCGTTCGTGACCATGGTGCCGGCCTCCGGTCCACCAATACTCTCGCCCGATGGAACTCTACTGGCATTCACGGCGCGCGACGAGAAAGGCAAGGTCTTATTGTATGTGCGATCGCTGACCTCCCTGACGGCGCAGCCTTTGCCAGGGACTGACGATGCCATCTATCCCTTCTGGTCGCCGGACAGCCGGCAGATTGGCTTCTTCGCGGCCGGCAAGTTGAAGAAGATCAATGCCGACGGTGGGCCAGCGCAGGACATATGCGACAGCGCCACCGGGCGTGGAGGCACTTGGAGTGAGGACGGTGTCATCGTATTTACGCCATCTTCGAATCAGAATTTATTCAGCGTACCAGCTGCGGGCGGAACGCCCGTACCCGCCTCTAAGCTCGATGTGGCCAAAGGCGAGAACAGTCATCGCTGGCCCTGGTTTTTGCCCGATGGCAAACATTTTCTCTATTGGTCGCGAACCTCCCGTCCAGGCGAGTCTCCGGTGCTCTATATTGGCGAACTCGGATCGTTGAAGGCCAGACTACTCACCAAAAGCGAAACCATGGCCCAGTATGCCTCCAGCCATCTTCTGTTCCTCCGCGACCAGACCTTGATGGCGCAGCCCTTCAACTTGGGACGGATGGAACTCAGCGGCGAGCCACAACCGATTGCGGAACACATCGCGGTGAATGGAGCGAGCATCCGGGCGATGTTCTCGGCCTCAGAGACGGGAACGCTGGTGTACCAGTCCGGCGAGGCTTCCACCGGGTGGGACCTTGTATGGTGGGGTAGAGCCGGAAAGCAAATGGAGACGGCCGCGCAGGCCTCTCGCTACATCGGACCCTCACTGTCGCCCGACGGCACCCGCTTGGCAGTCACAATCTTCGTTGGAAATCAGGGAATCGCTGACAATTGGGTTTTCGACCTGGCCCGCTCAACCCGCACTCGCCTGACCTTCAGCAGCGGCGTCGGTACCAATGCCAACGTGGGCGGGGCGACCTGGACGCCGGACAGCAAGACCATCTTTTACACCTCTGTCTCCAAAGGAGTGTTCCAAATCTACGCCAAGGCCGCCGACGGCAGCGGCACCGAGCGCCTCGTCCTGGAAAGCGCTGATGCTACCGTATATCCCAGCAGCGTTTCACCCGACGGCCGCTACCTGGTCTATGACAGGCGGCTGAACGGGAAGGAACCCGGCGATCAAATCTGGGCGCTGCCCTTGTCTGGTGAGGGGAAGCCGTTTCCCATCGTGCAGGACGCTCTTGACGAGAGGGCCCCAACAGTTTCTCCCGATGGAAAGTGGCTGGCATACCAAACTAACGAGTCGGGGCGGCCGGAGATTTACATTACTGCCTTTCCCGCCAGCGGTGCAAAGTGGCAGGTCTCGAGCAATGGCGGGATCACGCCGAAATGGCGCCGCGATGGCAAGGAATTGTTCTTTCTCGATCCGCTCGACTATATAGTTGCGGTCGACGTGAATACGTCCGGCAACGCTGTGAAGCTGGGCGCGCCTCACACTTTGTTTCAGGCGGTTGGAATCCAGCGTGACTTTGGTCCTTACGACGTGACTGCGGATGGGAAGAAGTTTCTCATCAACAGCGGGAATCTGAAGGAAGGCACCGAACCCCTAACGCTGGTACAGAACTGGCCGGCGGAGTTGAAAAAGTAACCCGCTTCCTTTCCTCGACTCGTCGAATTGTCCGATTCCCCGAGGGACGGGCTAGAGAAAATTTGCTGGCGAGATCTCCAGCTTCCGCCTAGTCACAAACCGGAATCTGAGGCCTCCCCCTAATCCGGCTTCGCAGTGAATCAGAAAACAATCTATGCCGTCGGCTTTCACGAAATCCTGCGAGTCGCGCAGTTCGTATCCGGCTTGGGAGGCTCCCCCACCCCTCACGATCAGGGAGGGGGCAGTGTCCAATCGCACAGACGAAAAGACACCATCGTGTCAAGCTTTGCAGGCCATCTAGCGTTACCTTAATAGAGAACTAGAGTCCACGCCATGGGCACGAGAAGCGCGCACACATCGCCAGAAGGGACCATCATGCATGCGCCGGACCTGTCTGATATACGCCGCAGTTCGAGGCTACCGATCGCCCTCCCGATTCTTGTCACCAGCCTTGAGCCGGAATCCGGCTTCTCCGAAGTATGTGAGACATTAGTCGTCAGCGCTCACGGCTGTGCCATGCGTTCTTCGATGAAGCTGGACGCTGGAGTTCCGGTGCAATTCCAGAGCATAGACGGCCGCTGGACTATGGCCCATATCGTTGACTGCCAACCGATGGACTCTGATCAACAGGGCTGGAAGCTGGGCGCGAGGCTGGATCAGCCGGATAACTTCTGGGGGCTCGAAACTTCGCCTGACGATTGGTCAAAACTATCAGAAGTGTCGCCGCGCGCGGAGAAACCGCCACGGGGAAAGCAGATGCCCGAAAACGGTCACCTACGAGTTGCACTTGCCGAATTCCTTGGGCCGTTGCAAGCGGAAATTAAAGAACTCCGCGAAAAGCTGGCGCAAGCGTCAGCCAAGCATAGCCAATTCGATATATCGCTATCGCACATTCCCCCTGAGATAGAAGAAAAACTTTTGGTACGCCTGCGCGACGATCTGGGCGCGCAAGTTCTGCGCCAGACGAGCCAGCAGTCGGAACAAGTCCTTGAGGCGGCCAAGGAAGCCATTGGGAAAAAGATCACGAAGGCCCACAACGACTTTCGCGAGCAAATCGCTCAGGACCTCCAGGCGGTTGAGCAACGCGCTCACGGCTTCTCGAAAGAAATCACCGAAGTAGTCCAGAAGCATCTCGATTCTGGAGCGGAGAGGTTTCAGCAACAGGTCTTGGAATCAGGAATCAGGCTTGAGCGGCGCAGCGAGGAGTTCTTACGCAGCCTCCAGCAGCGCCTGAGCGACGAGCATGATAAGTACCGCCGGGAAATGCAGAATGTCCAGGCAGAGGTAGGGTCAGAATCGTCGCGCTTGCAAGCACAAAACGCAGACCTTGCCACTCGCATGGCCAAGCTGGACGAATCAGCACGAAAGCTCGAGTCAGATCTGGATGGCCGCCTGGTGCAAATGGGCAGTGACATTATCTCCGGCGCTCGCACGCAATTGGAAAAGGCTTTAGACGCGGTTCTCAAGGAACTGGGAACACGCAATTCCCAGGAACTCAGCAAGCAGCGCGACGATGCCTGTGAACATTTGAAGAACGTCCAGAAAGGGATCGAAGGCTCCATCTCCCAGTTGTTGAAGACCGAGGTTACGGGAGCGCTGCTCTCCTTCGGACAAACTATGGAGGAACTGGCGCAGGATTCCGTGGGACAGTGGCGGCAGGCACTTGCCAAGGATTTGAGCTCCCTGGCGAACACTCTTGGCAAGCAACTCCGAACGGACGGCGCGTCCAAAAGCCAGGAGACTCAATATGCGTCGAGCGAATGACTGGCCACGTCCTAACTGATACGTCAAGGTCACCTAATCAACGCAGAGGAACAGGACAGCATGACTCCCCCATTGTTAACTCGAATCTCGGAAATGTTTTGCCGCCACCAATTTTCCTGGCCACATACTGGAGCCCACGGCCAGGACTATCAGGTCTGTCTCGTCTGCGGGACGGCCTACGGATTTGACTGCCGAACCATGCGCCGAACCGGCCGTCTGCCGGCAGCGGCAATAGACGGTGGACGGTCGGCATCCGCCAGCAGCAATTGTCAGGCAAACGGAAAAACCGCCGTCTGAGCCAAGGCGTCGGTAAACCTTGCCACAAGCCGCCTTCGCGGTACCGCTCCGGCACCTTCCTTGAGTCCGCTGCTACAATGCGGCGCATGGCCGCGAATTCTGCAAAAGACAACTGCAGAAGATTGGCGACCGTCCCCCCCGCCGCTACCAGGCGCGTCTCCGGGCTGCATTCCCCAGCAGCGAATTCCAGATGCCCGAAATCGAACGCAGCCGCGGATGGATCATCGCCGCCGTGATCCTGGCGATAGGGTTCATCGCGGGACGATCCCCGTTTGGTTGTGACCTTGACACGAAACGAGATGGAAACTTGCGAGGTAACGTTGTGTTAGGTATCGAACAGTTGAAATTATCTTTAGCACGATATGTTAGTTGTCCTATGTCGAGTATGCAGAATAAGAGTACCAACATCGAGAGTAGCGGTTGCCGGTTCGCTGTAAAACCAAAAGCGGATGGAAAGCCTGTTCTCCAATTGGAACTGTTCCATAGGACGGTGTCACACTTAGAGGGAATGGTGATCCAATTTGATTTACTCAGCGGCGCAACGATCGCCGACGCCCGGAGGTTGGCTGAAAGTATGAATGAGAGAATCATCGGTATCTCGCTCGGCAAACCAGAAAAGCTCGCCTGAGCATAGCCACCGAGCTCGCTCCTTCCACTCACGATCCGGGTCGATGAGTGATATGGCGATTTATCGCCAACGATCAGGGGACCAGTCTCGTGGCAGTGGACGGATTGCGTAAAAACCTTGTGGTGTCGACTCGAATTGATTGAAGCCGAACTGAGAAAATTTGCTTTTTAATCTGTCGGTTATACTCGAACCGATCACTTCAACCACCGTATAGGGTGGATTTGCAGAGTGGATGCCGTGATGATCGTCAATCGTGTCTAACTCATCAATGAGTACATCTTCCGGTGACGAGTCGCTGTTGGTCTTGAACGTGGTTACGCCATCCAAGTGGCTACGGTTCGGCTCAGCCGCCCATATTTTCTGTGCCTCAGCACGATTTTTCGGGGTGTCAACGATCCACACTGGTGCTTGGCCAGCCAGTTGGGAAAGACGTTCACCGTAATCCGGATCAAGCACAACAACTACCCGATAGGGATCAATGGACTGGAGATACTCCGGTTCCACCCAGATGGTGTGCTTCCAAGATTCCACCCCAACGACGTGACCAACGTCTAGCTTGGCCAAAGGAGCCGGCAGGCCGTCAACCGAGTCGATGCCGGCGACCACGAACAGTTGTCCCAAGCACTTTGCGAACAGTGTGCGAGTCGGCAAGTCTTCCTCATCCTTAAGATTTGGAGGAATACCCGTCAGCTTCACAACATCTCCCGCTTTCATTCGGTTATTCTACGGCAGCAGGTTAACCGACGAGAACAGGCCATTACTCTTAAGACCCGTTCCGCAGCATAAGAAGGACCGCTAGAAGCCCGCCAAGCGATGCCACCATTGCGGACATGCCGAGAGAAAGAGGCTCTCTGATTGTCAAAGGGAAGAAGGAAAGAAAATGAACATCAACGAACGTGATTACCCAGCAAATCCCGAAAGCAACTATGAAATTACGCTTCGTTTTTGACACCACATCAGTTTCTCGCCGGGCCGCTCGTTTGGTCAACGGACGTTAACAGGCAGTAACGCTCATTGAGGGGTTCTGAGCGTAATGGCGATGTTTCACCAATTGACGGAGCCCGACTTCATTGGTGCTGCGTTTTTTGCGGAGCAGCGTGCGTCGCTGTCCATTCCTTCGCTTGCCTCTTTGCTTCCGCAATTTCTTTCGAGGTCATCTTGGGGTTGAGGAAGTTACGTCCGTCAACTTGGTTCCCGCCAGCTACAGCAAGCGTGAACCACTTATACGCGGTCACATAATTCTGGGTGATTCCGCCCCTGCCGTCTCGATACCACTGACCAAGCATGAACTGCGCCACGGGTTGACCCTGCTCCGCTGCTAAAGCAAACCATTTGCCCGCTTCCGTCTCGTCTTTTGGGAAACCACGTCCCATGGCGTAGAACGAACCCAGATTCAATTGGTCATCGGGACTGCCCAACTCGGCTAGGCGTCGCGTTAAACGCGCAATTTCCGCGTCATCTTGCTTCAGACAAGTGCCACCTTCATAGATTCCTAGCAGATTCTGGATGGCGTAAACGTGGTTCTGTTGCGCTGCTTTTGAGTACCATTTGACAGCTTCGGCGCAGCTTGCCTCAATCCCTTCGCCGTTTTCGTACATCACTGCCAATTCATATTGAGCATCGGCATAGCCGCTATCAGCAGCCCTCGTGAACCACTTCAGAGCGGAGGGGAGGTTCTTCGGTACTCCGCTGCCATTGAGATACATCAAACCCGCAAGATGCTCGCTCGAAACGTCGCCCGCATTAGCCTTTTCGAGAACTGCCGATGATTCTGCTTTGTTCGTTGGAAGTTGTTTCGGTGTCGCCTTACCTGCATCATCCTGGGCGATGGACAGTCCTGAGAATGTGGCGAGCACGAGCAACAAGTAAGCAAGTGATTTCACGATTACCTCGCGATTCTAGGATTGCTGGTTTCAGGAGCAAATGCAAAACGTACTAGAGCAATGCGCCTTGAGTGCAGTGATGATTCTAGTCAAATGACGAAATCAGGCCATTACGCTCAGCACCCGCCAATGGGTGCTACGGCGATGTTACGCCAGATGAGATCGGCCCGCCTCGTCGCCAGTCTAGCGGGCCCCGGTCCAGATAATTTCCCGTCGTCTCTTAACAGTATTCTTAACACCACTCGCCGCAATTACTTTTGCAACCAACCTTGAAACTCCAGCCAATCGGCGAACCTGTCAATCCAATGATCTGCCGGGAGGTTCTGCTTTCGCATTCCGAAGCCGTGACCACCCTTCGCGTAGATGTGCAGTTCGGCCGATCTGTGGGCGCCCGCCCACTTCTCGTACAGCAGAATGCTTGTCGGCACGAGTCCGAGCGAATCATCGGTCGCAGCCGCAATAAACATTGGGGGTGCGTCCGCTGGAACGGTAGCATCCTTGAAATCCTCCCCGCCCGCATAGATCGGGGCTACGAAAGCGGGCCGGCCCTCAGGCAGGTAGTGGAAGGCGACTCCGGCTGCGACCGTTCCACCGGCGGAGAATCCGATAATGCCGACTCGGTCGGGTGAAACTCCCCATTCCGACGCGTGCTGCCGAACATAAGTGACGGCCGCTAATCCATCGGCGATGGCAAGGGGAATCACGTTCGCTACCGTCTCCCGAAATTTCGGCCTGTCGCCTATCAACGCGGAAAATTCTTGTGTGGCGTCCCCGCCGGTGTGCGCGAGCCGATACTTCAAGACAAAGGCCGTCACGCCTCTCGCAACCATGTACTTGGCGACATCGGTGCCCTCGCTGTTAATGGAGAGGGCCATAAAGCCGCCGCCCGGGCAGATCACCAGCGCGGTACCATTTCTCAACTCCGGAGAAGGCTTGAAAACCGTCAGGCTCGGCTTGGTCACATTGGCGACGACTTCCGTATTCCAAATTTTCGAGAAGTACTCTTTCTCCGGATAGTTCCCAAGGGGATAGTTCGCCTGCGTCGAACCAGGCGGCGTGGAGGCGTAGAGAGGGATGACATCCTGGGCCGCCGCCAGGGTCGCCAGCAACACCACAGCGCAGAGGGTTCGGATAAGAAATTTTTTCATGGCCGCGTAGTTTAGCAGAGAGTCGCGTCCGGGGCACTAACTTCAGCCGGCCCCTCACAACACCCGGTTGTGAGTGCAATCTAAATCTGCAATCTCAGGTCTGCATCTCCAATCGCCAATATCCAATCCATTACAATCGCTTCCATGCTTGGATCCCTGGTGACCGCCGCTGGCGCTGGTCTCGCTGCTACCGCGGGATACCAATCCATGTCGCCAACGGCACAATGGTACGGCAAAACTTTCACCGGTGCAGGTTCCAACTCGAAGCAGCTCGCTCTCACCTATGACGACGGCCCGAACGATCCGCACACACTTCGCCTTCTTGACGTGCTGGCAAATCATAATGTTCGCGCCACATTTTTTCTGATTGGCCGATACGTGCGGCAGCATCCAGATATCGTTCGCGAAATCGCGCAAGCAGGACATGTAATCGGAAATCATACTTTCACTCATCCGCTGCTCATTTTCCAGCCCGATCGAGAAATCAAGCGTGAACTCGACGAATGTACGGACGCCATCAACGATGCCGTCGGCGCACATTCAAATCTCTTTCGTCCCCCTTTCGGCGGACGCCGGCCAGCCGTGCTCCGCATCGCCCGCCAACTTGGGCTTGAACCCGTAATGTGGAACGTGACTGGCTACGACTGGAATGCGCCTTCCGCTGAACGTATTCAGCTCAAAGTAGCACGACGAATACGAGGCGGAAATGTGATCCTTCTGCACGATGGCGGTCACAAGCAATTCGGTGCCGACCGCTCGCGAACCGTTGCCGCTTCCGATAAAATAATCGTGAAATATAAATCAGCTGGTTACGAATTTGTAACCATTCCACAGATGATAGGAGACGAATATCTAAAGGAGTGAATTATGAAAAACGCAGTGAAGCCGATTCCAGAAAATTACCATGCTGTTACCCCTTACCTGGTCGTCCAGGGAGCCGCAAAAGCCATAGATTTTTACAAAAAAGTCTTCGGAGCCCAAGAGATCATGCGAATGCAAGGGCCGGACGGAAAAATTGGACATGCCGAAATTAAAATCGGCGATTCGATCATCATGCTGGCAGATGAGCATCCCGAGATGGATGCGCGTGCCCCGCAATCCTTTGGAGGCACTCCCGTTAGCCTGCTGGTTTACGTCACAGACGTTGATAACGTGTTCAAACAGGCGGTCTCAGCCGGGGCGAAAGAATTGCGCCCGGTGAAGGACCAATTTTACGGCGATCGCTCGGGCGTGATCAGTGATCCGTTCGGTCACAAATGGACGGTCGCAACCCACGTCGAAGACGTATCGGCCGACGAAATGAAACGCCGCATGGCGGCGCAGACAGCAGCATAGCCTTCGGCAACGTGCATTTGATTCCACGGGTGCCCCGTCCTTCTCGCGTTCTTCGCGAGAGGGCGGGTTCTTTACTTCGGCAAGAGGCCACTAAGTCTTTACCGCTAGCGCTTTTTTAGCTGCGGCGATCGTCTCCTCAACATTCTCCTCCGTGTGCACCGCGCTCAAAAACGCGGCCTCATATTGTGAAGGAGGAAGATAAACTCCGTTGTCGAGCATGGCGCGATGGAATCGCGCAAATGCCTCAGTGTCTGATTTTGAAGCCGAATTCCAGTCCGTCACTGCATCGGATGTAAAGAACCAAGTAAACATCGAGCCAACGCGATTGGCCCGGATGGGAATGCTCGCATCCTTCGCCGCCGCCGCGACTCCGTCCACCAGTTCCGCGCTAAGTTTCTCTAATTGCGTATAAATCTCCGCCTTCTTATCCCGTAATGTCTGTAACGTTGCAATTCCCGCCGCCATCGCCAGCGGATTCCCCGATAGTGTCCCCGCCTGATACATCGGCCCCAGCGGAGCGACCAAATCCATAATTTCCGAAGGCCCGCCATACGCACCCACTGGCAGTCCTCCGCCAATAATTTTTCCCAGCGTTGTCAGGTCGGGACGGATTCCATAAAGCTCCTGCGCTCCGCCAAAGGCCACGCGAAATCCCGTCATCACTTCGTCGAAGATCAACACGGTGTTTTCGCGTTGCGTGATGGCCCGCAGAGAAGCCAAATATCCTCCCGATGCCGGCACGCAGCCCATGTTCCCTGCCACCGGTTCCACAATCACACAAGCAATCTGATGCTTAAATTTATTGAAGGCATGCTCCAGAGCTTCGGCGTCGTTGAACGGCAGAGCCAGCGTGAACTGCGTGAATTCCTGCGGAACGCCAGCCGATCCAGGAATCCCCAGCGTAGCAATGCCCGATCCAGCCTTGACCAGCAGGGCATCTGTATGGCCGTGATAGCAGCCTTCGAACTTTACAATGTATTTGCGTTTCGTGTGAGCACGCGCCAGGCGAATTGCTGACATCGTCGCCTCCGTACCCGAGCTGACAAAACGCACTTTCTGAATGTGAGGGAATGCCGAAATCACCAGTTCAGCCAGGTCCGCCTCTTGCGCAATCGAAGCCCCGAAACTGGTTCCATTTTTCGCGGCAGCTATAATTGCCTCCACAACATTTTTAGGTGCATGACCTAGAATCAGCGGACCCCACGATCCCAGATAGTCAATGTATTGGTTGCCATCCGCGTCCCACACATGCGGCCCTTGTCCCCTCACAATGAACGGCTGGTCGCCTCCCACCGATCCAAACGCGCGCACGGGAGAACTGACCCCGCCGGGAATCATCCCCTCTGCGCGCTTTTGAAGTTTGCGGGACTGCTCAACACAGCGAGCCATCGGCCTCCTTATCAAGATGTTTCGGACCTAAGCAGGAAATCCAAAAGACTATACCATCTGGCCGCAACTCTACTGATGCGATGGTGAAACGGGCGCCCGCCCGCCCAGTTGGAACGTGCCTACAAGCACTCACTCAAATTCACGAAACATTTATTATCCCGCAACACTCCTGAAACTCGCACCCGCTACTCTCATGCCAGTAACACACCCTTCTAACCGGGAGGGTTCTCAGGACAGCTTTGGGGGGCTCCGGGCTGTCCTTCTTCTTTTCTTGCTCTCCGGAAGACCACCAGCGAATTCCGGTTCAATATGGCGCGGGCGCCCTCGACCGCGAAAAGCCCGTGCGACCATAAGAGTTATTGTTGCAATAATATTGCAGGAAGGCTCTTAGGCACTGCCAATTGCGACTCCAACTCATTCCGCGTAGCATCTAATTTCAAGATGGCTACGACGACAGCCCTCGCCTCCCGCCACAAGCCCACTCTCGTCTTTGGCGAGATGTTGAGTTTCGCCTACGACACATTTTGCAGCAACAAATTACGCTTTGCCCTCACGGGCCTGGGAATGGTAATTGGAACAGCTTCTCTCATTCTCGTTGTAACTATTGGAATGACTGGCAAGCAGTATGTTCTGAATCTGATTCAGTCCATTGGCGCCAACGAAGTCTACGCCGAGTATGAGGGAGGCGGTCAGCCCATTACGAACTCCGCGCCCGACCCGCTTACTCTCGATGACATGACGGCTGCGATGCGAGACGTGCCGGGCATCGTGGCCGCATCTCCCGTAGTTCCCCTCGGGGATCGTATTCCGATCGGAGACGGAAGAGAGCGCGATATTCAAATCCTTGGCGTTTACCCCGACTATCTCATCGTGCGTAATTTGGTGATTCCGTCCGGTAGATTCTTCGATGCCGAGGATGAGCAGGCACACAATAAGGTCGCCGTGATCACGGACACAATGGCTCGCGAGATCTACGGATCACCGGAAAACGCGATCGGCAAAGTGATCAAGTTGACCGGCCTCCCGTTCACCGTGATTGGCACTTTCAGAGAGCGGGTCAACACCTTTGGACAAACCGAAGTGACGGACAACACCATGGTTGTGCCATATACCGCTGCCCGGCTTTTCACGGACACGAACACGGTAAAGCAGATTTACTTTTCGATGGCCGACCCCTCCATGGTGGGGCCAGCCACGGATCAGGTCAGGCGGGTGATTCAAAGCCGCCATCGCGCGGAGTCGGTTTATAGCGTGACCAACCTGACCCAGTTGGTAGCCGTGGCGGAAAAAACCGCCAATGCGTTAACCATGGTGCTGTTGGCAGTGGCGGCAATTGTCCTTTTGGTAAGCGGCATCGGCATTATGAACATCATGCTCGCAACCGTAAGCGCACGGATTCGCGAGATTGGAATACGCAAAGCCCTCGGCGCAACTCGCCGCGAGATTCTTTGCCAATTTTTGGCGGAAGCCATCTTAATCTCGGTGGGCGGAGGATTAATCGGTGTGGTCATTGGATTAGCGATTCCATATTCCGTGCGCTTTCTTACGGAATTTCGCATTCCGGTCTCCGGATTGTCCGCGATTATCGCGATCGTGGTCTCGTCCCTCGTAGGCATCCTCTTCGGCACCCTGCCCGCGACCAGAGCCGCGAAGCTAGACCCAGTCGAAAGCCTCCGCTACGAATAAAGCTGTCATCTGGAGTCAGCGCAGACCTTCGCTTTTCATCGGCGCACGCCTCCAACCGGGTGCCCTTACCGCTTACTGCCAATGGTCCCCATCCAGCCCAAAACCGTTGCCTTCGACCCCAGTCTCTGATAACTTTTAATAGCCCGCCAAAGCTCATTTCTGGCTGCCGTGCGCTATATACCCCCACCCAGATCGCTTTAAAAGGAGAAGTTAATTGTCATCCAAGAATCCCTATCTTTTCACGTCCGAATCCGTAACCGAGGGCCATCCCGATAAGATCGCTGATCAGATTTCCGACGCCATCCTCGACGCCTGCCTCACCGACGATCCGATGTCCCGCGTGGCGTGCGAAACCCTTACGGCAACGGGCCTCGTAGTTATCGCCGGTGAAATCACCACCAAGGCCTACGTAGATTTCCAGTCTCTGGTCCGCGGAATGATTTCCTCCATCGGCTACAACAACGCGCTCTACGGCTTCGACTCCAATACCTGCGCGGTCATCTCCAGCATCAATAAGCAATCCGGCGACATAGCTATGGGCGTTGACACAGGCGGAGCCGGCGACCAGGGAATGATGTTTGGGTATGCTTGCGATGAGAATGACGAGTTAATGCCTACGCCGATTCTTTTGGCGCACAAGCTGGCAATGAAGCTTTCCGAAGTGAGGAAGCATGGGAAACTTCCTTATTTGCGACCGGATGGTAAGTCGCAGGTCACGGTGGAATACGATAAACATCATAAGCCGGTGCGCGTAGATGCGGTTGTTATCTCAACCCAGCACTCTGAGACCGTTGGCAATGACGAACTTCGCGCTGATATTTTGAAGCATGTTATTCAGTCCACTATTCCCACGCATCTTCTCGACGCTGACACCAAATATCACATCAATCCTACTGGCCGGTTCGTAATCGGCGGCCCTATGGGCGATACCGGACTAACCGGCCGCAAGATTATCGTTGACACCTATGGTGGCATGGGACGCCATGGCGGCGGAGCATTCAGCGGAAAAGATCCGACAAAGGTTGACCGGTCGGCGGCTTACATGGCGCGGCACATCGCCAAGAACATAGTCGCAGCTGGACTAGCCGAGCGCTGCGAAGTGCAGCTGGCTTACGCGATTGGCGTGGCCGATCCTGTGAGCGTCCTGGTAGACACATTCGGGACGTGCAAGGTTGATCCCGCAACTCTTCCCGATATCGTACGCTCAAATTTCAAGCTCACGCCTAAGGGGATCATCGAATCGCTCAACTTGCGGCGGCCGATTTACTGCAAGACGGCGGCATACGGTCATTTCGGCCGGACTGATCCGGATTTCACTTGGGAAGCAACGGACAAGGCATCGAAGCTTGCCAGTGCGGCGGGAGTGCGAGAAACGGTCGGAGCGGGAGCGCGGAAGTAAATCTCGCGCCGGGTGCCCCGCTTTTCTTTGTCGAGGTTTGAAAGGGCGCGGCTGAAGCTGCGCCGTCATAAGATAAATCTGTTTACGGCATGGCTGAAAGCCATGCCCTTTCAAAGCAATTCGTCATAATCATCGAGACAAATCACAGGAGATTCATGTCAACTACGCCGACGCAAGTGCAATGCGACATCAAGAACATCGAGTTTGCCGATCTTGGCAAGAAACGGATTGACTGGGCAAACCAGTCCATGAAGGTCTTGCAGATTCTGCGCAAAGAATTCATCAAGAACCAGCCGCTGAAGGGCATTCGCGTTTCCGCCTGCCTGCACGTCACGGCCGAGACTGCCAACCTCGCAATCGCCATGCGGGATGGCGGAGCCGACGTTGTCCTTTGCGCCTCGAATCCGCTCTCCACGCAGGATGACGTCGCGGCCAGCCTGGTGCGCGACCACGGCATTCCGGTGTTTGCCATCAAGGGCGAAGATAACGAGACTTATTACAGCCACATTCTTGCCGCCATTGACCACAAGCCGAACATCACCATGGACGACGGTGCCGACCTCGTCACCATTCTCCACACCAAGCGCCAGGACGCATTAGCCGACGTGATTGGCGGAACTGAAGAAACGACCACAGGAGTCATTCGTCTTCGCGCCATGGCGAAGGAAGGCGTGTTGCGCTTCCCTATCGTTGCCGTCAACGACGCTGACACCAAGCATCTGTTCGACAACCGTTACGGCACGGGCCAATCCACGATTGATGGAATCATCCGCGCTACGAACTTCCTGCTTGCGGGGTCGAAATTCGTGGTCGCCGGATATGGCTGGTGCGGACGCGGCCTTGCCAGCCGTGCTCGTGGCCAGGGGGCTGAAGTAATCGTCACGGAAGTTGATCCGACAAAGGCTCTCGAAGCCGTGATGGACGGATTCCGGGTGATGTCCATGAGCGAGGCAGCAAAGCTAGGCGACGTTTTCTGCACCGTGACCGGAAATAAAAACGTTCTCACAAAAGATCATTTTGAGTTGATGAAAGACGGCGCAATCATTTCGAACTCGGGACACTTCAACGTCGAAATTGACATCCCCGCGCTCGAAAAAATGTCGTCATCGAAGCGCACCACGCGAACGTCGGTCGAAGAATACTCCTTGCGCGACGGCCGCAAAATCAACCTGCTCGGCGAGGGACGCTTGATCAATCTCGCCGCAGCCGAGGGACATCCCCCATCAGTAATGGATATGAGCTTTGCCGACCAGGCTCTTTCGGTCGAATATATGGTGAAATATTATTCGACGTTGGAGAAGAAGGTTTATACCGTTCCGGTAGATTTGGATAAGCGAGTAGCAAAGTTAAAGCTGGAATCCATGGGGATCAAGATTGATCGCCTGACTCCGGAGCAGGAAGAATATCTAGCGGGCTGGAGCGAAGGGACGTAGTTTTAGATTATGTGGCGCGGACACTCCTGTCCGCGGCCTTTGAAGTTGCTGGTGTGGCGCGGGCACCCTCGCCCGCGAATGTTTTGTATGAAAGGCGGCGAAAGCCGCCCTTTTTTGGAATGAATAAGCAGGGTCTCTCGGCATCGCGCGAAGATGACAGAGCCGTGGCTGGTAGAGGAAGTAGCCCTGCCTAAGAATCAGTTCTCAGTTTTTGTTTCTGCTTCTCTCAGTTTTACTTTTCTTCTTTGATTTTGTCTTCGCCTTCGGCGTGATCTGTGGGATGTTCGACTCCGCCCTTGGCCTCGGCTTCTTCCATTGCTTTCTTGGTCTCTTCGGCGCGCTTGGAGCGGATTTCGGCACGCTTCTCGCGCTTTTCTTCCTGTAGCTTTTCGCTGCCCAACAGCTCGATGATGGCTTTGTCGGCGCCATCGCCCTTCTGCCAGCCGGTGTGGATGATGCGGAGGTATCCGCCTTCGCGATCTCCGAAGCGGGGGCCGATGGTATCGAAAAGTTTGTCAACCGCGGCGCTGGTCATGAGGTAGGCGAGGGCCTGCCGGCGAGCAGACAGATTGCCGCGCTTGCCGAGGGTGATCATCTTTTCGACGATGGGACGCATGGCTTTGGCCTTCGGCAGCGTGGTTTCAATCCGTTCCTCGAGAATAATGGAGGTGACCAGGTTGCGAAGCAATGAACGACGGTGGCTGGTGTTGCGTCCTAGTTTCCATCCTGCTACTTTGTGGCGCATGATTAAACCCCTGTTTCAAGTTTCAGGTTTCGAGTTTCAAGTTCGAGCCGACTCGAGGTTTCGAGTTTCAAGTCGAGCCGACTCGAAACCTGAAACCCGAAACTAGAAGCTGCTTTCTATAGTTCGTTGTCTCCGTAGGCTGAGGCTGGGAGAATTTGGTTTGACGTTGGGCCAGGTACGGCGTTGCCCTGTTCGTCAATCTTCATACCCAGGCTCAGGCCCATCGTGCCGAGAATTTCTTTGATTTCGTTTAGAGACTTGCGTCCGAAATTCTTGGTCTTGAGCATCTCAGCTTCGGTTTTCTGGACCAGCTCGCCGATGCTTTGAATGTTCGCGTTCTTCAGGCAATTGTAGCTACGCACGGAGAGTTCAAGCTCTTCCACGGAACGATTGAGATTTTCGTTCTTGATTTCAGGCTTGCGCTCCTCGCTTGAGCTCGAGGTCTCGATGTCTTCTTCGAAGTTGATGAAGATGTTCATGTGGTCTTTAAGTAGCTTCGCTGCCAGGCCGATCGAATCGGCTGGCAAGATGGAGCCATTGGTCCACACTTCAAGAGTCAACTTGTCGTAGTCGGTTATTTGCCCTAGACGCGCGGCTTCGACGGTGTAGTTGCACTTACGGACGGGCGAGTGCACGGAATCAATGGGAATGAATCCGATTCCGAGATCCTCGTCGAAATTCTTGTCGGCCGAGACGTAACCGCGGCCGCGCTTGAGGCGCATTTCCATATCCAGCTTGCCGCCTTCGCTGACGGTGGCGATGTACACGTCTTTATCTAAAACCTCAACATCGCTATCGGCTTCGATCATTCCGGAAGTGACGACGCCGGGCTGATCCGCGCGAAGATAGATCGCTTTCGGCGCGTCGCCGCTCAACTTGAATGGAACTTGTTTGAGATTGAGGATGATGTCGGTCGCATCCTCGACCACTCCGGGAATGGATTGGAACTCATGCAGCACGCCCTCGATCTTCACTGCGGTTACGGCTGCGCCTTCGATGGAAGAGAGCAGCACGCGACGCAGGGCATTGCCGACGGTGGTGCCAAAGCCTCGCTCGAATGGCTGCGCCCAGAAAATTCCGTAGCGGTCAGTTAGGGTTGAAGTGTCAACTGCAAGACGCTTTGGTTTTTGAAAACCTTTCCACAACATTTGTTATTCTCCTTCGGCCATTTGGCTCGTCCCGGCTCCCTGAAACGGTCCGTGTTTCAGGTCTGGCGCCGGAAAGGCTGTGCTGGCTCGAAATGTGTTAGACCGGGAAAAATCTAGTTTCGAGTTTCAGGTCTCGAGTTTCTGGAAACTTGAAACCCAAAACTTGAAACTATTTGCTGTATAACTCCACAATCAACTGCTCATTGACTGGCAGGTTGATGTCTTCGCGCTTTGGCAGCGAGAGAACTTTCCCGCTGTAGTTGTCGCGATTAACGTCCAGCCAATTTACCGGATTTTGGTGGCTGGCAAATTCTTTCGCGATTTCCAAAATAGTCAGCTTGCGGCTGGCTTCACGGATTGAGATTTCTTCGCCTACGCTAACCTCATAGGACGGAATGTTCACTTTGCGTCCATCTACATGGACGTGGCCATGGCGCACCAACTGCCGGGCCTGGCGCCTGGAAATTCCGAAGCCCAGGCGGTAAACGATGTTGTCGAGACGGCGCTCGAGCTGCTGGAGAAGGATTTCGCCAGTAACCCCACGCGAGCGGGCGGCTTTCTCGAAGTAGTTGCGGAACTGGCCTTCCTGGGTGAAATACATGCGCTTGGTCTTTTGTTTCTCGCGCAATTGCAGGCCGTATCCAACGATTTTCGCCTTTCGGTCTTTACCGTGCTGACCGGGAGCGAAGTTACGCTTTTCAATGGCGCACTTATCAGAAAAGCATCTTGTGCCCTTGAGGAACAACTTCATGCCCTCGCGGCGGCATAGACGGCAGACGGGATCGGTATAACGTGCCAATTTGTTCTCCTTATATTAGATGACCGGTTTACGGGTATGGCTTCAACCCTTCGTCCCGGACGAAAATCAGTCTCCAGTTTCAGGTTCAGAGTTTCTGAGGATTCGGAACTGGTAGCTTACCCACGTTCTCGAAACTTTAAACCGGCTGCATTATGAAAGTAAGTTTCCAGTTCCTAGTTTCGAGTTCCTAGCTTCGGCGACTCGAAACCGAAACGTGGAACCTGAAATTCTTGCTTTACACTCTTCTGCGCTTCGGCGGACGGCAGCCGTTATGCGGAATTGGTGTCGAATCTTTAATATTACGAACTTCGATTCCTGCGGCCGCTAGCGCGCGGATTGCGGACTCGCGTCCAGAACCCGGACCGCTAACTCGAACTTCGACGCTGCGGACGCCGTGATCGCGGGCCATGCTGGCCGCGTTCGATGCCGCCTGCTGAGCCGCAAATGGTGTGCCTTTGCGCGATCCGCGAAATCCGAGCGAGCCGGAGCTTTTCCATGAAAGCACGTTGCCGGATTGATCGGCAATCGTGACAATTGTGTTATTGAAAGAGGCCTGAATGTGCGCGATGCCGTGCGTGACATGCTTGCGCTCTTTCTTCTTGAAAGTCTTCTTCTTGCCCTTTTTTTCCGGAGTTCCCGGAGTTGCCGCTGCTGCTGCCGGTTTTGCCATGAGTCTTAGCCTTTGGCTCTTAGCCTTCGGCTCTTAGCTAAAAGCCAAGAGCCAAAGGCCAAAAGCTGATTTAGGTTTTTGCCGCTGCTTTCTTCTTCTGCGCGATGGTGCCTTTGCGCGGGCCTTTTCGGGTGCGCGCGTTGGTATGCGTACGTTGTCCGCGAACCGGAAGATTGCGGCGATGACGGTATCCGCGATAAGAGCCGATTTCGATGAGCCGTTTGATGTTCATCGTAATGTCTTTGCGGAGGTCGCCTTCGACCATGCCTTCGGATTCGATGACCTGGCGGATGCGGTTTACTTCGTCTTCACCCAGATCCTGGACTTTTTTCATCGGTTCGACATTTGCCTGTTTCAGAATGCTTGCGGACCGCGGATTTCCGATGCCGTAGATATAGGTGAGCGCGACGTCCACGTGTTTGTTGCGCGGAAGATCAACGCCTGCGATACGTGCCATAGTTTGTCCCTTATCCTTGACGCTGCTTATGTTTGGAATTTTCGCAGATCACCCGGACTACTCCCTTGCGGTGGATGACCTTGCATTTGTCGCAAATCTTTTTTACTGATGCTCGTACTTTCATAAAATCGTCCTTGGTCGTTCGTCGTTGGTCCTTGGCCAACAGAACTGTCGAGCTTTGCTCGACTGGACAGCCGAGAGCGGCTGTCCCTACGTGTTACTTGTAGCGGTACACGATTCGGCCGCGATTCAGGTCGTAGGGCGAAAGTTCGACTGCCACTTTGTCTCCGGGGAGGATACGGATGAAATTCTTCCGCATTTTCCCCGATACATGCGCCAGTACCTGATGCTTATTTTCGAGCTCCACCTTAAACATGGCATTGGGCAATGGTTCTACTACCGTTGCCATGACCTCAATCGCGTCTTCTTTACTCATTAGCTCCTTAAAAGGCTGTTGGCTCTTGGCTTTTAGCTAAACAACTTTTGCCTTTCGCTATAGCCAAGAGCTAAGAGCCAAAAGCTAAAAGCCTTACTGCGTCAAAATCATCGGGCCATCTCTCGTGACCGCGACACAATGTTCGAAATGGGCGCTGCAACTGCCGTCGGCCGTGACTGCCGTCCATTTATCGTCCAGCACGCGGGTGCCTGGGTCGCCGAAATTTACCATCGGTTCGATTGCCAGCACCATGCCCTCGCGGAGGCGCGGACCCTGCCCTCTGGCTCCATAATTCGGGACCTGTGGCTCTTCGTGCAGTTTGGTGCCGATGCCGTGTCCCACAAACTCGCGGACCACACTGAATCCATTTGCTTCGACGTATTCCTGCACGGCTGCGCCCACGTCCCCAACGGCGTTGCCAACTCTTGCCTGCTCGATGCCTTTGTAAAGCGATGCTTCTGTAACTTTGAGCAGCTTCTCAATCTCCGGCTTCAAGTATCCATTTACCGGAACAGTGATGGCGGCATCGCCATAATAGCCGTCGAGAACGACTCCACAATCAATCGAAACAATGTCTCCGGCCTTCAATTCCCTCTTTTCTGAGGGAATTCCGTGAACAATCTCTTCGTTAACGGAAGTGCAAAGCACGCAGGGATAATCGTAGTATCCCTTGAATGCAGGCTTCGCGCCCAGATCCTTTATCTTTTGCTCAGCGACTCGTTCCAAATCCATGGTAGTGACGCCGGGCGCGACAATGGCGCGCACAGCATCAAGCACTTCCCGGACGATGTGGCCGCTCTGCCGCATCTTGGAAATCTCGGCCGCGGATTTACACACTATTGGCATATTGTGTTCAGTCAAATTACGTTTCAACCAAAAAATCGAGCGGAGCTTGTTCCGCTTGGAACCTTCGACTACGCTCAGGGCAGGCTCGCGAAGGCGCCCTCCCTACACATTCCATGCTAATCACCGCTCGCAGTTGCGGCTGCGTGGCTTTCGATGTCCTGCAAAAGCTCCGTCGTTACTTCGTCCACCGGACGGTCGGCATCTACCGAGATCAGGCGTCCTTGCTTCTGGTAGTACTCCGCCACAGGCATCGTTTGCCGCTCATAGGTGGCAAGCCGCTCCTGAATAACCTCGTAGCGATCATCATCCCTGATGATCAGCTTGGTGCCGTCAACGTCGCAAATTTCATCAACCAGAGGTGGCTGGAGGTGGACGTTATAAATTCGACCGCAGGAAGGACAGGTTCTACGTCCAGTAAGCCGGAGCGATAACTTATTATAATCCACGTCAAACCGCACCACAATTGGCGAACACATGTGGCGCTTCGGATTTTCAAGGAACTGATGCTTCAAAAAAGCGTCCAGCCATGCCGCTTGAGTCGCGGTGCGGGGAAAGCCATCAAGGATAAAACCCCGCTCGCAATCCATATCCCGCAAACGCCAGGCCACCATATCGCAGACCAGATTGTCGGGCACCAGATCCCCCCGCGCCATCTGGGCTTCCGCCTTTAATCCTAAATCCGTACCACGGTGCACATTCTCGCGCAGTAGGTCCCCAGTGGAAATCTGCGGAATGCCGTAGCGGTCAGACAGCCGCTTGGACTGAGTGCCCTTGCCCGCGCCGGGCGGCCCTAGCAGCACAATCGGTCCGATGTTGCGCAATGCTTCCTCTGCCATCGAACTCGCTCCAGGCTGTCTCCATTTCCAATCTTGCCTATCGTATATTGCTTACCGCATCTCGGACGGGCGACGAACGCCATCGCTCCATTGGCAAACTAATTTACCAGGTGCGGCGCCCGCGAATTCGCCCGCTGCGCGGTGTGAAGCCGTCATAATGTCGCATAATAAGTTGCGCTTCCACTTGTGTCACCGTATCCATCGCCACCCCAACAACGATCAACAGGGACGTGCCTCCGAAATAAAAACTTACGCCCAAACCATTCGTCACCCAGGTCGGAAGACGCTCGAAGAAAGCGCCCAGAGCGCCTGGGAGATGGTTCAAGTGGATGCCTGTGATCATCCATTCCGGAATGAAGGAAATGATGATTAGATACAAAGCGCCGACCAGCGTGATGCGAGTCAAAATCTCGTTGATATTGTCGGCGGTACGTTTGCCGGGACGAATGCCCGGAATGAATCCGCCGTACTTCCGCATGTTGTCGGCGACTTCATTGGGATTAAATACGATGGAGACGTAGAAATACGCAAAGAAGATGATGCCGACAGCGTAGAGCAAAGTGTAGAGCGGTTCGCCCCATCCCAGCGCATGAATCAGATCACCGAAGTAGCGGTTGTTCTTAAAGCCGGCCCCAATCATCTGCGGCATGGTCAATATTGAAGACGCGAAGATTACCGGCATCACTCCGCCTGCGTTGACTCGCAGCGGCAGATGCGTGGATTGGCCGCCCATGACTTTTCTTCCGACCACGCGTTTGGCGTATTGCACGGGAATGCGCCGCTCACTCCGCTCCACATAGACGATAAAGGCGACTACGACAATCATGACGGCGATCAGCAGCAACGCCTTAAACGGAGCAAGGGCTCCCCAGGCGCCGCTAGCCACTTTGTCATATATGTCGGCGACGCCGCGAGGCAAGCCAACCACAATGCCGGCGAATATCAGCAGCGACATGCCATTACCAATGCCGCGCTCGGTGATTTGTTCGCCGATCCACATAATGAATGCGCTGCCGGTCGTTAAGGTCAGCATGGTCATTAAGATGAATCCCACGCCGGGATCAATCACGAAGCCTCCGCCCCTTTCAAGGCTAATGGCAATGCCGAGCGATTGGACCGCGCTTAACATTACGGTCAGATAGCGGGTCCACTGGGTAATCTTCTTGCGTCCCAGTTCGCCTTCTTTTTGCAGCTTGGCGAGAGGCTCATAAACGACGGTGAGCAGTTGCAGAATGATGGAAGCCGTAATGTACGGCATGATCCCCAATGCGAAAATGGTCAGCCGCCGCAACTGGCCGCCCGAGAACATATCCACCAAGCCGAGAAATGAACCCTGGTTCTGCTGGAAGTACTGCGACAACTTAGAGGCGTTTACGCCGGGTGTTGGGATGTGCCCACCTAGACGATAAACCGCGAGAAGGGCAAGCGTAAACAAGATGCGCTTGCGCAAATCGGGGATACGAAAGATGTTGGCGAATTTCTCAAACATTACTGTAAAACCTCAAATGTGCCACCGGCTTTTGTGATTTTTTCCTGAGCCGATTTGGAAAACTTGTGAGCGTGCACAGTAAGAGCGGCGGATAGCTCGCCGTCGCCAAGAATTTTTACGGGATGTTTGGTGCTGATGATGCCAGCCTTGCGAAGTACGTCAGGCGTGATGGTAGTTTCGCCGAGCGCTACAAGTTTTTCGAGATTCACTACGTTAAATTCCTTGCGGAAAATGTTGGTAAAGCCGCGTTTCGGCATCCGGCGATGGAGCGGCATCTGACCGCCCTCAAAGCCTGCGCATCATGCGGGAGCCGCTGCGGGAGCGCTGACCTTTATGTCCGCGGGTGGAGGTCTTGCCCATGCCGGAGCCCATGCCGCGCCCGACACGCTTCTTTTTTTCGTTAGCCTTCTTCGGAGCTCGTATGTTTGAAAGATTCATAAAATCGCTTCTAGCTTCTGGCTCCTAGCTAAGAGCCATACTACAAACTCTTTTACTGCTCCACGATTTCTACCAAGTGTGGGACTTTCGCAACCATCCCACGGATTGCTGGGTTGTCGGGACGCTCAATCACTTGATTGAGCCGGGTAAATCCCAAACCTTTCACTACCCGCTTTTGCTGGAATGGGGCGCAAATGGCCGAGCGCACCCACTTTAGTTGCAGCTTTCCGGCCGTTTTGTGCGGCTTCTTTGTTGCTTTTATTGCTGATGTCTTAACCATTAATTCAATTCCTCGACCGTCTTGCCGCGCATGGCGGCCACGTCCGCCCTGCTCTTTAAGTGCTTGAGAGCATCAAAGGTCGCCTTGATCACGTTGTGCGGATTCGTGGTTCCGATAGATTTTGTGAGCACATTCTGAATGCCGACTGAAGTCATGACCGCGCGCACCGCTCCGCCCGCGATTACACCAGTACCTTCTGGCGCGGGCTTGAGAAGGACTCTACCCGACCCGTAACGGCCAAGGACTAAATGGGGAATGGTGGTATGGGTAAGATTAACTTTCATCAAATTTTTCTTGGCCGATTCGATTCCTTTGCGGATCGCCTGCGGAACTTCCTTAGCTTTTCCGGAGCCGTAGCCGACAACCGCCGCGCTCGGATCCCCTACGACCACTAAAGCGGCGAAGGACATGTTTTTGCCCCCCTTGACCACCTTTGTGACGCGGTTAATCGAGACTACCTGGTCTTTGAGTTGATAGGAGTTCGCGTCGAGCTTCTTAATAATTGTTGGCATTCTTTCCTTAGTTTTGCTAATTGAGCAATTGAGTAATCGGTAGTTGAAAAGTCAAAAGGTTAGAGCTCAAATAGCTCAATTACCCGATACTAAATTACTCAATGCTAGAACTTCAGTCCCGCTTCGCGAGCGGATTCTGCCAGCGCCTTCACTCGGCCATGGTAGATGTAGCCGCCGCGATCGAATACGACTTTTGTAATTCCTTTGGCTTGGGCCCGCTCGGCGATCATTTTGCCTACTTCTTTGGCTGCCGCTAAATTACCGCCATTATGGCGCTCACCCTTCTTGCCTTCCGCTGAATGTGCGGCGACCAGAGTCGTACCCTCGACATCGTCAATCAGCTGAACATAAACATTATTCAGGGAGCGATAGACGTTGAGCCTCGGTCGCTCGGCGGTGCCGAGAATCTTTTTGCGGATGCGCTCATGCACGTGCCGCCGGTTCGTGTTTTTGGATGAAATTGTAAGCATTAAATCTGTCCTTGGTCTTTAACTGCGTCGTCGGTCCTTCGTCATTCGTCGTAGGCTGAACAAAAAACCCAACTAAGTGTCAACCACCGGGTTTGGCCAACGACCCACGGCGGTCATTTCGCTCCCGTCTTACCGACTTTCTTCTTCAAGCGTTCTCCGGAATAACGAACACCCTTATTTTTATATGGATCCGGGGGACGTAAGCTGCGCATTTCCGCCGCTACTTGACCTACTTTTTGGCGGTCAATTCCTGTCACCGTTAACTTCGTTTGTTTCGCATCCACTGCCGCTTCGATGCCCGAGGGCAGCGGATACTCGATGGGATGAGAGTACCCCAATGTAAAGACGACCATTCCTTTGCCCTTCATCTCGGCGCGATAGCCGATGCCGACGATCTCCAGATCCCGCGTCCATCCCTTAGTCACACCTTCAACTGCGTTGTTCACGAGTGCGCGAGCAAGGCCATGGACGGCTGCTTGCGAATCGTTCTCGCGGATTGCGAGAAGATGCCCATCCTGTTGCTCGACTCGAATCCCAGCGGGAAGCGCGGTGTCGAGTTTGCCCTTAGGTCCCTGTACGGCGACCGTATTGCCTTCGATTTTGACCGTTACCCCTTTGGGCAGCGGGATCGGTTTTTTCCCAATTCTGGACATAAGTTCAAAATCGCTTTCAGCTGTCAGTTCGCAGCATTCAGTTTAAAAAACTCTCAAATTCCAACATTCGTTTTTAGCTGAAAGCTGACGGCTGATAGCTGACAGCTTTCCCTACCATACTTCGCACAACAACTCGCCGCCCAAGCCTTGCTTGCGGGCCTGACGACCCGTCATAACCCCTTGTGGCGTCGTCAAAATATTGATGCCCATTCCTCCGAGCACGCGCGGAATTTCGGTGCGGCGCACATATACCCGGCAGCCGGGCCTGGATACACGCGCAACGTTCGAAATTGCCGCTTCATTGTTATTGCCGTATTTCAGATAAACGCGCAAGACCTTGTGGCCATCTTCTTCCGTGGCTTTGAAATTGGAGACGTATCCCTCTTCCTTCAGGATGCGGGCAATCTCCAGCTTCAGCTTGGAAACGGGAATATCCACTTTCTGGTGCCTGGCGTTGATCGCGTTGCGAATTCGCGCCAACATGTCTGCCACCGGATCGGTCAAATTCATGCTTTGCTTCTCCTAGGCCGCCGGTTATCAGCGGCTCGTCGTGTGACGCGAGCGCCCTTGCCCGCGTACCTCTTTATATCTACCAGGACGACTTCGAAACCCCTGGAATCTCTCCCCGTAATGCCAGGCCGCGAAAACACAGGCGGCAGAGGCCAAACTTGCGCAGATACGCGCGCGGCCGTCCGCAGAGCTTGCAGCGATTATGCCTGCGGGTCGAGAATTTTGGTCGTCTTTCTTTCTTGTCACGCGCGTCGTCAAACTTCTTCTCGATCTTCGCGTCCTTTACTCGTTTTGCAGTGGTCATTGAGTCCTTATCGTCTGAATATCAATATTGAAATCAAATGCCTCACGCCCGGAACGGCATACCAAGATGACGCAGCAACGATCTCGCCTCGTCATCATTGCGAGCGGTTGTCACAATGGTGACATTCATGCCCTTTTGCTTGTCAACCTTCGCATAGTCAATTTCCGGAAAAATAAGCTGATCGCGAAGGCCAAGGGTATAGTTTCCGCGTCCATCAAACGATTTGGTCGAAACGCCGCGAAAATCCCGGACTCGCGGAAGCACCATGCTCACCAGGCGATCAAAAAATTCGTACATGCGGTCGCCACGCAACGTAACCATAGCCCCAATGGCCTGGCCTTCACGAACCTTGAAAGCGGCAATGGATTTCTTGGCGCGAGTGATCACCGGTTTCTGCCCGGTAATTTGTCCCAGTTCATTGATCGCAGGGTCAATAATCTTGGCGTTTTGCGTGGCTTCGCCTACTCCCATGTTGACGACGATCTTATGCAGATGCGGCACCGCCATCGGATTCTTGCGCTCAAGTTCTTTCATCAGCGTGGGCGCAACTTCCTTGTCGAAGCGCTCCTTCAGCCGGGGTGTTTCTTTGGCGCTGTGATGGGCGACGGCGGGAGCTTTTGATTCCTGCTTCTTATCGTCCTGGCGCTCTTTTTTTTCTTTTGCCATGGTCGTACCCTTTTCTAGTCATTAACGATCGCGTCGTCGCTCTTGGCCTTGGCCTTTAGCTGTTGGCTGAACTCTTCAATTCCCCGCCCGGGAACGTCACGCACCTCGCGTTTTGGCTAAAAGCTAACGGCCAAAAGCTAAAAGCTTATTTCTTCTCCAGTGTGGTTCCGCACTTCTTGCAAACGCGGACTTTCTGATCTCCGCGAATTTCGCGGCCTACCCGCACCGGGCCGCAGCTCGGGCAGACCAGTTGCACGTTCGATATTGCGATCCGGCTTTCCTGATCGGCGATTCCGCCCTTGATGTTGCGCTGCGGATTGGGACGCACGTGCTTTTTTACGAGCATGACGTGTTCAATCAGAAGCTTGCCCTCATCTGGAAACACCCGTAATACGCGGCCTTCTTTGCCTTTATCGCGTCCGGTGATGACCCTCACGGTGTCGTTGTGCCGGATATCAACTCGGATGTGTTTTCTGACTACGGTCTTCATAATTTCTTCCTAACTAAATCCCACTTAGTTCGCAACTCTCATCCTTTGTCATCCTGAGCGCAGCGAAGGACCTATGGAATTGCTGACCCATCGCTCAAGAATGCGCACTCGACTCTTAAATAACCTCCGGGGCCAGCGACACGATTTTCAAAAATTTCTTCTCACGCAATTCGCGCGCGACTGGACCGAAAACGCGGGTTCCTACCGGCTCGCCAGTCTCGTTAATGAGAACCGCGGCGTTCTGATCGAACCGAATATATGTGCCATCGCGCCGCCGATACTCTTTGCGTGTACGAACGATCACAGCTTTAACCACGGTCCCCTTTTTTGCCTGCCCATCGGGAGAAGCCTCTTTCACGCTGGCCGTAACCACGTCGCCCAAACCGGCACGCAATCCCGTAGAACCACCCAGCGGCAGAATCATCTGCAGCTTGCGCGCGCCGGAGTTATCGGCGACTTCGAGCATGCTTCTCATCATTACGCCCATAATTCAATCTCCCTTAGAGCGCCATCAAATGCTACGAAGCCACATCGGTTACCACGGTTGCTTCCGGCACCAGCGCGGTTTTTCGAACGATCTGCTTCAACCGCCATCGTTTCAATTTCGACAAGGGACGTGTCTCTTCGAGCCGGACGACGTCGCCAATGTGCGCCTCGTTTTTCTCGTCGTGCGCGTAAAACTTTTTGGCTTTCGAAACCACGCGGCCATAAAAGGCGTGCGACTTCTTGCGCACAACTTCAACGACAATAGTCTTGTGCATGCGGTTCGAGACCACTTCGCCTACGATTTCTTTGCGGCGCCCGGCCACTGCGACTGGCGTGTTTGGATTCGGATTCGTTTCTGCCATTACTTCTTCTCCGTTTTGCGCTTTGCTTTCACGGCGACGGCGTTTTTCTGTACCGCCTTCTTAGCTACCGCTTTTGGCGCTACTAGTGTTGTGGCGACGCCTTCTGTGCCGGTTGCGGACAATTCACGCTCCCGGGAAATGGTCTTGACGCGAGCAATGTCTTTGCGAAGGCCTCGAATCTTTTTCAGGCTTTCGGTCTGTCCCATATTGAGCTGGAACTTCAACTTAAAAAGCTGATCGTTGAGCTCGTGTTCCTGATTGCGAAGCTCTTCGTCGCTCAAATTTCGTACTTTATCGCTATTCATATTTCCTGGCTGCCTTTAAAAGCAGATTCCTCCGCTGCGCTTCACTCCGGCCCGGAGTGACAAATACCTAAATAGGTGACGAACGACTATCGCACTACCGATTCGCGTTTCACAAATCTGGTCCGCAACGGCAATTTGTGCGAAGCCAAACGCATGGCCTCGGTCGCATCCGCCAACGTTACGCCTTCCATCTCGAACAAAATCTTGCCCGGTTTGACCACCGCCACCCAATGATCGGGCGCTCCCTTGCCTTTACCCATACGGGTTTCGGCTGGCTTCTTGGTCACCGGCTTATCCGGAAAAAGCCGAATCCAGATCTTGCCGCCGCGCTTCACGAACCGGGTCATAGCGACGCGGCTGGCTTCGATTTGACGATCCGTAATCCAGCCTGGTTCAAGGACTTTTAGTCCATAGTCCCCGAACGAGAGTTCGCTCCCACGCCAGGCTTTGCCGCACATGCGTCCGCGCTGCTGCTTGCGGTACTTAACTTTTTTTGGCATTAACATAAAAATCGCTCTCAGCTATCAGCTTTTAGCCAAACCTCTTAAAGCAGACGTTGCACGCTACGTCTCTACCTAATCTTTATCTTTAGACTTAAAATGCGCCTACTGGTTGCAATGTGTCGCGCTTCTTCGCCGCCGGCAGAATTTCGCCCTTGTACACCCATACCTTTACGCCGATTACGCCGTAGGTTGTTCTCGCTTCGGTAAAGCCGTAATCAATGTCGGCGCGCAGCGTATGCAACGGCAGGCGTCCTTGCAAGTACCACTCGGATCGGGCGATTTCGTTTCCGTTTAAGCGGCCGCTCACGCGAACTTTGATTCCTTTGCATCCGAAACGCAGCGCCGAATCTACCGACTTGCGCATGGCGCGGCGGAATCCTACCCGCTTTTCGAGTTGTAACGCGATCGCTTCAGACACCAGTTGCGCGTCCAGTTCCGGTTTGTGTACTTCCTGAATGTCCATGAAAACTTCACGCGAAGTCCGCTTCTGCACGTCGAGCTTCAGCTTGTCAATTTCGGCGCCTTTGCGTCCGATGATAATTCCAGGACGCGCCGTCTTGATAATGACCCGCAGCTTGTTGCCCGGACGCTCAATTTCGATGGAGCTCACTCCGGCCGACTTGAGCTTGTCTTTGAGTTCGTTCTTCAGCTTGATGTCTTCGAGCAAGAGCTTGTCGTAATCGCGTTCGACAAACCAGCGCGACTTCCACGGCTTGGTATAGCCGAGGCGGAAACCATATGGATGAACCTTCTGTCCCATTTTTTCTCCTGCTACTTTGCTGCTGTTTTCTTCTTGTTCTTGCTTTTGGCAGTCTTCGCCTTACCCTTTGCTTTGGCGTGTGTATGTTTGGTGGCGCTGCTCTTCTTTCGTGCTGGCGCTTTTGCCGTATGCTCCGACTCATCTCCAACTACGGTGGCCAGGCCTTCATGATCTTTGCGGCCACGTTCGGCCAAAACCAACTCAATGTGCGAGATGCGCCGCACATATCTGAACGCGCGTCCCATTGGCGCGGGGCGGATGCGCTTCATTCGCGGCCCGTCGTTCGCGATCGCGCTTTTTACATAAAGCTGGTCCACGTCAACGTCAATATTTTTTTCGGAGCTGAGATAGTTGGCATTCTCCAGCGCCGACCGTAATAGCTTTTCGATTGTCGCCGCAACCCGCTTCTTGGTAAAGATGAGCGTGTTCAGCGCATCTTCGACGCGGCGTCCCTTAATCAGATCCAGCACCAAGCGCGCCTTTTGCGGCGTGACGCGCATGTAACGGGCTTGAGCTCGAAATTCCATATTTGATTCGCTTCTAGCTTCCGGCTCCTAGCTAGTCGCTAGAAGCCAGAAGCGGTTTTATGCCTTCGGCGCTGCTGGCGCTGCTGGTGCAGCCGCTCCTGGTCCTCCGGGAATTCCGGCTGGCCTGGCAGCGGTTTCGGTTGCCGCCCTCATCGAGTGTCCCTTGAACTGGCGGGTGAAGCTGAACTCGCCAAGCTTGTGGCCAACCAGATTTTCCGTTATGTACACGGGAATAAATTTCTTGCCGTTGTGCACCGCGATGGTGTGTCCCACCATCTCGGGGATGATTGTCGAGCGCCGCGACCACGTACGCAGCACTTTCTTCTCATTGCGCGCGTTCATGCCTTCGACCCGCGATTGCAGGTAAGCGTCAATGAACGGACCTTTTTTTGTCGAACGTGCCATAAATGCTCTTAGCCTCTAGCTCTTAGCTTCTAGCTAAACCACTTTGTCATTCCGCCCCGCTTTAGCGGTGAGGAATCTGCTTTTGCCAACGACCAACGACGTCCGACCAACGACTATTTCTTCGCCCGCCGGCTCACGATGAACGCGTCTGTGCGCTTGTTATTTCGCGTCTTATAACCGCGCGTCGGCTGTCCCCAAGGCGTTACAGGATGACGTCCGCCCGAGGTTTTTCCTTCGCCGCCACCATGCGGATGGTCAACCGGATTCATCGAGACTCCGCGATTCACTGGACGCCATCCCAGCCACCGATTGCGTCCCGCCTTTCCAATCGTGATGTTTTCGTGATCGAGATTGCCGACTTGTCCGATGGTCGCCATGCAATCTTGCGCGACTTTGCGAGTTTCGCCGGAGGGCAGCTTCACCAGCGCGTACTCGCCTTCTTTGGCAACCAGCTGCGCCGATCCGCCCGCCGAGCGCACCATCTGCGCGCCCTTGCCCGGTTTCAATTCGACGTTGTGAATCGTGGTGCCTGGAGGAATATTTTTTAGCGGCAGCGCGTTGCCCACGAGAATGTCAGCTTCCGGTCCACTGACGATTTTCTGTCCAACTTTCAAACCTTCGGGCTGAAGGATGTAACGTTTCTCGCCATCGGCATAACTCAGCAGCGCGATGCGCGCGGAACGGTTCGGATCGTACTCGATCGTTGCCACGGTCGCGGGGATACCAATCTTGTCGCGTTTGAAATCAATGATGCGGAGTTGGCGCTTGTGGCCGCCACCGTGATGCCACATGGTGGTGTCGCCACTGTTGCGGCGTCCGCCGGTGCGGCGCTTGGGCTGAAGCAACGCTTTATGCGGCGTAGTGGACGTGATGTCGTCATTGACGATGGTCGTCCGGTAACGCAGCGTTTGTGTTGTCGGTCTGTATGTCTTGATTGCCATAAATCTGCTCTTAGCTGTTAGCTCTTAGCTTCTGGCTGCTAGCTTCTAGCCTGGTCATTACCGCTTGTCGTGATTTTGCCGACGACCAACGACCAACGACTGCCTTTATAAATTCTGCGCGTACTCCGGCATTTTTTCGCCGGCTCTTAATCGGACGTAAGCCTTCTTCCAATCGGGACGATATCCTGCAAACTTTCCGCGTCGGCGTTCTTTGCCCGGGAAGTTTGCGGTGCGTACCGAATGGACTTTCACTTTGAAAATTCCCTGCACTGCTTCTTTGATCTCGGTTTTTGTTGCTTTCGGCGCTACCTGGAAAACTAGCGTGTTCTGGTTTTCTTTGATCGCAAGACCCTTTTCCGTGATCACCGGGCGTCGAAGAATCTGGTATGCGGATTTCATCAGGCGACCTCCGCGGCTTTTTCATGCTTGACGCGCTTTCGCGGAGAACGTGTGGCTTTTTTCGCTTCCTGTTTCTCGCCTTCGTGTTCGGCTGCTTCTTTTTGACGCTTTGACAACGTGTTCTTCAACGAAAGTTGCAATTTCTCAATCGCAGGCTGCGAGAAGATAGCGCGATCGTAACGAAGAAGATGGTAAGCATGCACTTCGTTTCCGGCGATGAGCTTCACTCCTGCCAGATTGCGCGAGCTGAGTTCTAAATTGCGATTCTCATGTTGCTGGACTTCGACAATGAGGGCGGTGCCGTCCACCTTCAAGGCGTTGAGTGCGATGCGGAAGGCTTTCGACTTTGGCTCATCCATCGCGAATGTATTCACGACGATCAGCTTTCCGTCGGCTAATTTCGACGCCAGTGCGGAGCGGAGCGCGCCCATCAACTTCTTCCGCGGAAACGTGTACGCATGGGAATGCGGTTGTGGGCCGTGTACCGTACCTCCGTGCCGCCACAGCGGCGAGCGGATCGAGCCTACACGGGCACGTCCTGTGCCTTTTTGCTTCCAGAGTTTTTTGCCGGCACCAGAAACCAGTTTCTTATTTTTAGTCGCATGCGTGCCTGCCCGCTGTCCGGCGCGATAATGCTTCACCGCTTCCCAAAGCAGGTCTTCGTTGACCGCGCCGAAGATTTCGTCGGCGAGATCGAGCGTGCCGACCTTGGCTCCGGTCAAATCGTGGATGTCTATAGTTGCCATAAGCTTTGCTCGTGTGGCGCGGACACTCTTGTCCGCGGCCTTTGACTTATCCTTTTTTCGCTGCCCTCTTG
Organism: uncultured Acidobacteriaceae bacterium; assembly: GCA_963720075.1. Taxonomy (GTDB): domain Bacteria; phylum Acidobacteriota; class Terriglobia; order Terriglobales; family Acidobacteriaceae; genus PALSA-188. Next base: position 1,553,961 of record CAVREG010000019.1, read on the forward strand.
GCCGCCTTTAACGGATCAACCGTAGCCGAACCTGCAAATCCTCGTCGCTCTCTTGGCGGCTTTTTCGCTTTCGTGATGATCAGGTATCCACCATTCGGACCTGGCACTGCGCCTTCAACTACCAGCAAATTATCTTCTTTATCTACACCTAAAAGGCGAAGGTTCTGGACGGTCACGCGGTCCACGCCCATATGTCCCGACATTCTCATGCCTTTGAATACGCGCGACGGAAATGCGGAGGAGCCAATCGAGCCGGTGATCTGAAACATCGAGCCGTGCGATTTCGGCCCGCCTCCGAAATGATGACGGCGCACTACGCCTGAAAAGCCGCGGCCTTTGCTGATGCCGACGACGTCTACAAACTTCTCTCCATCGAAAATATCTACCAGCACGCGGTCGCCGGCCTTCAGGCCATTGCCTGCTGTCGCATCTTCTTTTGGATCTACTTCAATCGGAACTTCGCGCACGAACTTTACCGGCGGGAGATTGTGCTTTCCCAGGTGTCCTTTCATCGGCTTAGTCAGGCGCGACTCTTTTACGAATTCGACGAGGCCGATTTGCGCTGCAACATATCCGTCGCGGGTCTGCGTTTTGTGTTGCGTGACCACGCAGGGACCGGCTTGCAGGACGGTCGCGGGATGAACGTCTCCGCGATCGTCGAACAGTTGCGTCATGCCGACTTTTTTGCCGAGAATTCCGGTTACTCTTGCCATAATTTCTCTCGCTGCTGCCGAGCTTTGCTCGGCTTGACGGGCGGGACGCCCGCCTCTCCATTATTTATTTGTGCGGCTCTTTGCCGAAGGCTTTTATTTCTACGTCTACTCCTGCCGGTAAATCGAGCTTCATTAGCGCGTCCACGGTTTGTGGAGTTGGATCCAGTATGTCTAACAGACGTTTGTGGGTGCGAATTTCGAATTGCTCACGCGACTTTTTGTCAACGTGCGGGGAGCGCAGGACGCAATACTTGTTTTTCATCGTCGGCAATGGAATCGGGCCGGCGATTTGCGCGCCTGTACGTTTGGCCGTGTCAACGATTTCGCCCGTGGATTGATCCAGGATGCGATAGTCGTAGGCTTTTAGCCGGATGCGAATTCTTTCGTTTCCTATCATTGTCTCTCTCGATCCCCTTCCGGCTGTCCGGAGGAAAGAACTTGCGGCATGGTGCGAGCCGCTTACCTGCTTTTAGCTATCAGCCTTTGGCTTTTAGCTAGCGAGACGTGAAAACTAGGATCAGTTCTTAGTTCCCAGATATTAGTTCTCCGTCACTTTTACTGCACGATTTCTGAAATCGTTCCTGCTCCCACCGTGTGGCCGCCTTCGCGAATGGCGAATCGCAAGCCTTTTTCCATCGCTACCGGCGTGATCAGTTCGATGACCAAGCTGACGTTGTCTCCCGGCATCACCATTTCCGTGCCCGCTGGCAACTCCGCTACTCCGGTCACGTCCGTCGTCCGCAAATAAAATTGCGGACGGTATCCTTTGAAGAATGGCGTGTGCCGTCCGCCTTCTTCTTTGGTCAGAATGTAAACTTCGGCTTTGAACTTGGTGTGCGGCGTGATGGATCCGCCCTTCGCTAACACCATACCGCGCTCGACATCTTCTTTCGCGATGCCGCGTAGCAGCAGTCCCGCATTGTCTCCCGCCAGGCCTTCGTCGAGCTGCTTCTTGAACATTTCGACTCCGGTTACAACTGTTTTCCGAGTCTCGCGGAAGCCTACGATTTCTACTTCTTCGCCTACTTTTACTTTGCCGCGTTCGATTCTTCCCGTAACCACGGTGCCGCGTCCGGAGATCGAGAAAATATCTTCGATAGGCATCAGGAACGGTTTGTCGAGTTCTCGCACTGGTTGCGGAATATTTTTGTCCACCGCTTCCATCAATTCGTCCAGAGCCTTCTCCCACTTGGCTTCGCCATTCAGCGCGCCCAGCGCCGAAAGCCGCATCACCGGAAGATCGTCGCCAGGGAATTGATATGCCTTCAAAAGTTCACGCACTTCAAGTTCAACCAGGTCGAGCAGTTCGGGATCGTCTACCGCATCGCATTTGTTGAGCGCAACGACGATGTAGGGAACACCGACTTGCCGCGCCAGCAGCACATGCTCGCGAGTTTGCGGCATCGGACCGTCAGTAGCCGCGACGACTAAAATCGCGCCGTCCATCTGCGCCGCGCCGGTGATCATGTTCTTGATGTAATCGGCGTGGCCCGGGCAATCCACGTGCGCGTAGTGACGGTTCGCCGTCTCATACTCGACGTGCGCGGTTGCAATGGTGATTCCGCGCGCCTTTTCTTCCGGAGCGTTATCAATCGAATCAAACGACCGGAACAGAATTTTCGGATTATGTTTCGACAACACCTTGGTGATAGCCGCTGTCAATGTGGTCTTGCCATGGTCAATGTGACCAATGGTGCCAACGTTCACATGCGGCTTATTGCGATCAAATTTCTCTTTCGCCATGTCGTGATCTTTCCTCTTAGTCCTGTGTGGCGCGGGCGCCCTCGCCCGCGTGTTTCAATTTTCTAGCCGACCCAGGACTTACGTCCCGGGCTGCATTATGCCGCCTCTTCGGGGCTGGTTTAGCCGGGGACTGATTCGGTCTTCTCCCCATCTTCATCCTTGCGCTCATAGTAGGCGCCCAGGAATTGCTCTCTCTCAATCAATCCTTCGGTCACGATCCAGCTTTCGAATCGCTCGTATTCTTGCTGAAAGCGTCCTCGAAAAGTCTCAAAGTTTCGATGCCAGTTCCAGAAATCTTTCACCCGATACTGTCGCGATCCCGGAGACTCGCACCAGACTTCTGTCATCAGGTAGCCGTCTGCCTTATACAGCAACCTTGTCCAAACTCCGTCTAACCCAAACATCCCTTCAAAATCCGTCTGCCTGCCATCCACCACCCAAAATGTGCGGTCGACGACGAACCGCGGCGCTTCCAGTCACCTCGGCGCAGCGCTGCCCTGCACTTTCGCGATAATTTCTTCTGACACCGACCTGGGCGCCTCTTCATATCGCGCGAAGTGCATCGAGTATTCAGCGCGGCCTTGGGTGCTGGAACGCATGTGCGTTGCGTATCCAAACATTTCGGCCAGAGGCACGATTGCTTTAATTACCTGCGAGCCGGCGCGATGCTCCATGCCTTCGATGCGTCCGCGGCGGGAACTCAGGTCGCCCATGATTACGCCCGCGTAGTCTTCTGGAGTAACGACTTCAACCGACATGACTGGTTCCAGTAATACTGGAGAAGCTTTTCTCGCCGCCTCTTTAAACGCCATTGAGCCCGCGATTTTGAACGCCATCTCGTTGGAATCAACGTCGTGATAGCTGCCGTCGTAGAGGATGGCTTTGACATCAACCATCTCGTAGCCGGCGAGAACGCCGCCTTCCATAGCTTCTTTAATTCCCTGATCGATAGGCTTAATAAATTCCTTGGGAACCGAGCCGCCCGTGGTGTCATTGACGAATTCGTATCCCATGCCGGGCGCCTGCGGTTCGAGGCGAATTTTCGCGTGGCCGTATTGACCGCGTCCACCAGTTTGACGGATGTATTTGCCTTCGGCCTCGGACTTCTTGCGGATGGTCTCGCGATACGCGACCTGCGGTTTGCCCACGTTGGCCTCGACTTTGTACTCGCGCATCATGCGGTCAACGATGATTTCGAGATGCAGTTCGCCCATACCGCTGATGATGGTTTGTCCGCTATCGGGATCGGTATGAACTTTGAAAGTGGGATCTTCCTGCGCGAGCCGTCCGAGAGCCATGCCCATCTTTTCCTGATCGGCTTTTGTTTTCGGTTCGACCGCAACAGAAATTACGGGAACCGCGAACACGATATTTTCAAGCGCGATGGGATGCTTCTCGTCGCAGATGGTATCGCCGGTGCTGACGTTTTTCAATCCGACGGCAGCGCAAATGTCGCCTGCCAGAATTTCGTTGATGTCTTCGCGCTTGTTGGCGTGCATCTTGAGCAAGCGGCCAATGCGTTCGGTGCGGCTACGGCCGGCATTTAATACTGCTTCGCCAGATTTGAGCTGCCCGGAATAAACACGGATGAAAGTCAACTGGCCGACAAAAGGATCAGCCATGATCTTGAACGCCAGCGCCGAGAAGGGTTCGTTATCGGCGGGCTTGCGGACGATGGTTTCGCCATTGTCTGGATTCGTGCCTGTGACCTCGCCGGCATCGAGCGGCGATGGAAGATAATCCACGACGGCGTCGAGCAATGGCTGGATACCTTTGTTCTTGAAAGCCGTACCAACAACAACTGGAAACAACTTCAATTCAATCGTTGATCTGCGCAGAGACGCCCGGAGTTCTTCAGCAGAAATCGTTTCGCCTTCGAGGAACTTGTGCAGAATCTCGTCGTCATTCTCGGCAACAGTTTCGACCAATTGAGTGTGGAACGCTTCGGCTTTCTTTTGAAGTTCGGCGGGGATCGCGCCGGTGATGTACTCAGCGCCAATAGTGTCGTCCGCCCAAGTGATTGATTTCATTTCGATGAGATCAATGACGCCCTTGAATTTATCTTCCTGGCCAATAGGAATCTGAATCGCGATTGGCTTGGCGTTGAGGCGCTTGCGGATGGTGTCTATGGCATGCTCGAAATCAGCACCCATTTTGTCAATCTTGTTGATGAAGCAAATTCGCGGGACACCGTATTTATCGGCTTGACGCCAGACTTTTTCAGATTGCGGCTGTACGCCATGAACCGCGTCGAATACTGCGACCGCTCCGTCTAAAACACGCAGAGACCGCTCGACTTCGGCGGTGAAATCAACGTGGCCGGGAGTGTCAATAATATTGATGCGAATGTCGCGCCAGGAACACGTAGTCGCGGCAGAGGTGATGGTGATGCCGCGCTCCTGTTCTTGCTCCATCCAATCCATGGTCGCAGTGCCTTCGTGGACCTCTCCAATGCGGTGCGTTTTGCCTGTATAGAACAGGATGCGCTCCGTCGTAGTGGTCTTACCGGCATCAATGTGGGCCATGATGCCGATGTTCCTGCAACGTTCTAATGGGACTTGTCTGGGCACTGTGTTCTCAGCTGCTTTCCGGCGCTCTGAAATGCTGCTTCTAGGTTCTGGCTCCTAGCTAGAAGCTAGCTAGGAGATTGTTTACCATCTGTAATGTGCGAAGGCCTTATTCGCTTCCGCCATTCTGTGTACATCTTCTTTCTTCTTGATTGCGGCGCCTTTTCCCGAAGAGGCGTCAAACAACTCGTTGCTTAACTTGTCAATCATGCCTTTTTCGCCGCGACCGCGAGCGTAGGTAATCAGCCAGCGAATTGCCAATGAGGTTCGGCGATCGGCATTGACCTCGACTGGAACCTGGTAGTTCGCGCCGCCTACACGGCGGGTCTTCACTTCGAGCAACGGCTTCGCGTTCTCAACCGCCTTGGTAAAGAGCTTTAACGGCTCATCGCCGGCTTTCGCGGCGACGCGGGTCAACGCTTCATAGAAGATGCCTTCCGCGGTGCTCTTCTTGCCTTGCCACATCATGGAATTGATGAACTTTGTCACCAGATCCGATCCGTAAACGGGATCGGCTTCCACTTTTCGTTTCGCGATGTATCCTTTTCTCGGCATTTCTGTTTTTAGCTCCTGGCTCTTAGCGTTTGGCTAGAGCTGCGGGACCTGCTTTTGTCTATTGCCAAGGACCAACGGCGGGGACCAACGACCACTCTTACGCCTTCGGCCTTTTGGCTCCGTACTTCGAACGGCTTTGCTTGCGCCCCGCCACGCCTACAGCGTCCAATGTGCCGCGGACCACGTGATAGCGGACTCCTGGGAGATCCTTTACGCGACCTCCGCGAATAAGCACGATTGAGTGCTCTTGCAGGTTATGGCCGACGCCGGGAATGTAAGTCGTGACCTCGATTCCATTGGTTAAGCGAACGCGGGCAACTTTGCGCAGCGCCGAATTCGGCTTCTTCGGCGTTTGAGTGTAAACACGAGTGCAGACACCGCGCTTTTGCGGACATCCCTGCAACGCGGGACTCGCCGTCTTGTAACGCGGACGCTTGCGTCCATCGCGCACTAATTGATTAAAAGTGGGCACTCTTTATTACTCCTTGCGGCGCGCATTCTCCCCGCCCACATCAAGCCGCACCAAAGTGGACGCGCATCTGCTTTTTCCCGATGAAGGGGCTGGATGGCGATCTGCCAACCATACTTTCCCGCCGGATTCGCTGGCGAGAAATTTAAGGATTTTCCCGTTAACTGACGCTAACGACGGTGACGCCAAGCCTCATTCCCGATTTGAAACTTACATCCAGGAAAATTCGAAGGCGCTCCGTTTCGTCAACACCGTCCCGCATAGCCTTCCAACGTTGGAAGATATTCGCAGAACGTTTTCAGCGAGGGCGTCCGCAGAAACTGAATTCGCAGACGTTGATATTTTCAAAAGCTTGACAGCATTCTAACAAAAACGTTTCAGGTCACCCGTGTCACTCGGACACGATAGACCCTAAGGATGATTCGTGGAACCTTACAAATATAACAATGGAAGGCCCCATCGTCAACCGGAGTCTATTCTCGGTAGTGGGCTACTTTGAATTTCTATGCCCAAGTGGCCAAAATCTGAAACGTCGAACCGAGAGCAACAAGAGCGATACCGAACCTGCCCCACCTGCGATAACGTTTGCCTTTGACAATCTCTGCTTGGTCTGGTTGCTCTAGGTTGAAGATGAACCGCGCCGGTCGGGTCAATAGGGGCGGGGAGGCCAAAGTGGTACAGCAGCAAACAGCCAATCACCACCAAAACAAGGCCGATAGTGTTGAGAATTCGGGAACAAATTGTCATGAATCATGCCGCTCTTTCCGCCCTCCGCTGCTCGTAGGCTTCCCAGAGAGCTACCAAGTCCGCTGCGTCCCAAAGCCGTCGCCGTATGCCGAGCGATTTTTAGCTTCCGATCGGTTATGACTCTCTAAATTTTTTGCCCTCGGCCCCCAGCCTTTCAACCAGCATAGTCGAGCAGTCGGAAAATTCCGTAATCCGGGCTGATTTTGGCCAGTCACATTACCACGCTGGTTACTATCGTTGATTGCCCATGATTTACGGCGCGGATATAATTTGATCACTTTCGCCCGACACTCGAGGTTGACTCCCCCATGCATAAGGCCGCCGGTGCCGAGCTTAGCCGTCAGTCGCAAGAGCTGACGATTTTTCATGACGTCGCGAAGGCCCTGACCTCATCGCTTGACCTGGATTCAATTCTGCAAACCATTATGGACAAGATGGCGGAATACTTCCGCCCAGAGACCTGGTCTCTGCTCATGCTCGATCACGAAAAAAATGAATTGTACTTCGCCATAGCCGTGGGAGACGCTTCGGAATCGCTGACGAACGTGCGGCTTAAAGTTGGGGAGGGCATCGCAGGTTATGTGGCCAAGCACGGAGAGAGGCTTATCGTGCCGGATGTCGCTGCGGATCCGCGCTTTGCCAAGCGAATTGACGAAATGACCAAGTGGGAGACGCACTCCGTCATTTGTGTGCCGGTGAGGTCGAAGTTGCGGGTCCTTGGAGTGATTCAGCTCGTGAATGTGGACATGCAGAATTTTGGCGATCAGGAACAGTTTTTTCTGCAAGCGCTTTGTGACTATGCGGCGATCGCGATTGAAAACGCTCGCTCCGTCGAAAAAATTCAGGAACTGACCATCACCGACGATTGCACCGGGCTCTACAACGCCCGGCATCTTTATAAGACGCTTGGAGACGGAGGTTTATCGGTCGTCCCGCTTCGGATATGAATTCGCAGTTGTGTTTATTGATCTCGACCACTTCAAGCAAGTCAATGACACTCACGGGCATTTGGTGGGAAGCAAACTGCTCGCCGAGATTGGGTACCTGGTGAAAGCTCAGCTGCGGTTGATTGATTACGCTTTCCGGTATGGTGGCGACGAGTTTGTGGTGCTATTGCCGCAGACGGGAAAAGACTCGGCTCTCGTAGTAGCGCGCCGGTTACGCGACAGCCTGCGCACCAGCATGTTCTGCAAGGAAGAGGGATTGAACCTGAACGTCCGGGCCTCGATGGGCGTCGCGACATATCCGCACGACGCGAAGTCTCCGCACGATATCATCCGGCAGGCGGACGAGATGATGTATCTGGTGAAGAACACGACCCGCGATAACATCGGTATCGCGCAGCGCGGCGTGATGAAGTAGCCTCGTCTATTTTGCTGCCAATTTCTTCTCCAAATCAGCGACATATCCTTGCTGAAACTCGGGCTGCACTGTCTTGCAGAGCCTGAGCGCTTTCTCATAATACGGTCGCGCTTCGGCTGGACGTTTCATCTCGGTCAACACGTCTCCTAACTGAGTGTTGGGCACAAGGGCCTCGGGTGCGAGTTTGACTGCCTGCTCGGCTTCGGTCAATGCCTGCTGAGTCTCGTGCTCTTTCATCAGATCTTGAGATATTTGGGCATGGCTCAGGGCTGAGGCCAGTGGGATTCGGAAGTGTCCGTCATAGACAAATACTCCATACTGGATGACGGCGGTTGGATGAAGGTTTTTGAATTGCTCATAGGGATTCAGCGGCGCTGGTCCAAATTCCATGCCTGCGAGATCGCCGGCGCTGACCAACACCGGACCGTCCATTGCCTCGGGAACATGGGTCTGCTGGTCCAGCCACCACAAGGTTTCGACATTCGGCAGCAGCTTGCAGGGAATTCCGTACGAACTAATGTCGACTACTCCACCTGCGAAATATAGAAACCAGCAGTCTTTTATCCCTCGCTTATCCAAATACTGTCTGGTAGCAATGAGTTGCTGGGCCCAATCAACATTCGCGTCGCTCAAATACTTGTGCGTGTTCGCGGGCCCTCCCCAGAGCTCGTTGGCGAATGCCATGTAATTGGGGAAAATGCGCGCCGCATCCACTGCCTGCCACAAAACCAGCAGCAACACAACATACGCCCAGCGCCGGTTTTTGCTGATGAGTGCTGATGCTCCGCCGCCTACCAGTACATAGAGAAAGACATACATCGGCAAAATATGCCGCACGCCAATGTTCATGTGCGAACTCATAGCGATCGCCAGATAAAAAAGAGCCGGCACTGCCAGGAAGAGAATTTCTCTCCACTGCGTGAACCGCCGCGTTGCCATCGCGGCGATTGCAAGGGCCAATAACAATAAAAATGGCAGCGTGGATTTTATGGCGATGACGCCGGGAAAATAGAACCAGACTCCATGCGGATACACCTTGCCAAAAAAGTAGGACGTGTAAAAGTCATCCACCATCTGAATGTCAGCCATTCCGTAAAGGTAGGATTCCGGCAGCAGGTGCAAACGGGCCACTTTTCCGAGAACATATCGCTCGCTGGGCTTCGAGAGCTTTTCCAAATATTGCCCCATGGGGGGATTGAGCGATAGTCCCGCTGGCCGCGCCTGATAGCGAAACCCATACAAGCCCCACAAAATGGTAAAAGCGATGACGGTCGTCCCGGCTAACATCCCTATCCATCGCAATGCCTCGCGTCGCCACGGAAGTTTCGCGCTTTCGGCTACTCTTCTCCGTATTTCAATGATTGCCAGCAAAAACATCATCGGTAAAAGCAGCACGCCGGTATGCTTTGCGCCGAGCGCCAGCCCGGTTGCCACGCCCACCACGACCAGCCGCCACGCCGAAGGAGATTTCGCGTAGCGGTAAAAGGCGTAAATAGACGCCAACATGCAGCACGAAACGCCCACATCGGTCGTGACAAATGCACCATTCGCCAGAATGTTTGGATCAAATGCCAGCAGCGCAAGCGCAATGAACGCCGCAACCGTCCCGAACATTTCTCTAGTCGCGAAGAAGACGAGCAGAGCTAGGACCAGCGAGAATATAGATGCCGCAATGCGCGCGCGAAAGAGAATATTTTGACCGATGTTTGACGAAGCGAATTCTTTGCCATCGAGGAATGCTTCCACTTTGAAACTACGGTTCTGGAGCTTTGGAACAACGAGCTTGAGCGGAAGCAAGGGGAGCGCGGCAACGAACTTCACGAGAGGGGGATGTTCGGGATTCAAACCGAAGTCAGCATGCTTCAAGGACATGTACCCGCTGAAGAGATGATCGCCTTCGTCCCAGCTTATCGACTCCTGGTGCACCGATAAGGCCAACTGGATAAAAATAAAAAATAAAAGAAGGGCGACTCCTGTGATCTTAAAAGCTGGACTCGGTTTGTTCAGTTTTAGAACCATCCGCCGCTATTATGAGTTAGATTTTTTGAATTCTTTGCACGTCGTGCACGCCAGGAATTTTTCGCACGCCGTTGATGATGTTTTCAAGGTGCTTGAGGTCGGCGATATCCAGAACGACATCCACGTTGGCTTGGCCGTTTGAAGTGCGGGCTTCGATGTTGCGGATATTTGTTTTTGTGTCGCTGATGACCGCGGTGATTTGCTTTAACATTCCGAAACGGTCATCGCAGAAAACGGTGATTTTTACCTGATACGAAGTTGGTGTTTCTTCATCGCTGGCCCACTCCACATCAATTTTGCGCTCAGGTTCGTACATCAAGTTCATGACATTTGAACAGTTCACCGAATGCACGGCGACGCCCTTGCCGCGGGTTACATAGCCTACGAGGGATTCACCACGGATGGGATTGCAACAGCGTGCGCGGTAGACCAGCAGATCTCCCTGCCCCTTCACGCGGATGGCATTGTTATTATCTCCGCCAAAAACACGCCTGACCGCGCTCGCAAATCCGCCGGGTTTGCTGTCATCAGGCGGGGCTTGCGTTTCTGCCGCTGCGGGCGTTAACCGTGCGATCACCTGGCGCGCGGAGTACTTGCCATATCCGATGCCGGCCATCAGATCGTCTATTTGTCCTAGGCCGTAGTCGGACGCAATTTTCCGCAGCACTTCGTCCTTGATCTCTTTGAAGGCTACGTGATATTTGCGGGCTTCTTTTTCAATCAGCTTGCGCCCAATTTCAACGGCGCGCTCGCGCTGATGAATATTGAGCCAGTGCTTGATTTTGTTGCGGGCCCGCGAGGACTTGACGATTGAAAGCCAATCGCGACTGGGAGTGTGTCCCGCCTGGGTCATAATCTCAACGATGTCGCCGCTATGCAGCTTGTGGCGCAGCGGAACCATGCGGCCATTTATTTTTGCACCAACGCAAGCGTGCCCGACTTCGGTATGAACCGAATAAGCAAAATCAATCGGCGTGGCATCTCGAGGCAGCACTACAACTTTGCCTTTGGGAGTGAAGGTGTAAACCTCTTCCGGATAAAGATCAATTTTCAACGTGGAAAGAAATTCGTTAGGATCGGAAACATCGCGCTGCCATTCGACCACCTGCCGCAACCATGCGAGGCGCTGCTCATCCTTCGCCGAAACCGCGCCATCCTTATACTTCCAGTGCGCGGCGATGCCTTCTTCCGCGATCCGATGCATTTCTTCAGTTCGTATCTGGACTTCGAACGATGTGCCGTCTTCAGTAATCACGGAGGTGTGAAGTGACTGATAAAAATTCGGCCGGGGCATGGCGATAAAATCTTTGATTCGTCCCGGCACTGGCCGCCAAACGTTGTGCACGATCCCGAGCACGCCGTAACAATCCTGCAATGACTGCGTGACTACACGCATGGCGTAAAGGTCATAAACCTGTTCGACGGCAATATGCTGCCGCTGAAGTTTCTTGTGGATGCTGTACACGCGCTTGATGCGGCTCTCGACTCGCGCCGTGATTCCAGCTTCTTTCAGCTTGTCTTGCAGAAACTGTTGCACCCGCCCCAGAAACTTTTCGCCTTCTTTCCGCTTCGCTTCCACTGACTCTGACACTTGCTGATAGGAAATCGGATCGAGGTAACGAAATCCCAGGTCTTCGAGTTCTCCGCGAATTTTTCCCATACCTAGCCGGTGCGCGATTGGCGCATAGATGTCGAGAGTTTCCCTCGAGATCTTCGTCTGGCGGTCTGGGGGCAAGTGTTCCAGAGTGCGCATGTTGTGGAGGCGATCCGCCAGCTTGATCAGCACTACCCGAATGTCATCCACCATCGCCAGCATCATCTTGCGCAGGTTCTCGGCTTGCTGTTCCTCATGTGTGGCGAAATCAATCTTGCTGATCTTGGTCACGCCTTCGACGATGTGCGCAACCTGTTCGCCAAACTCTTTGCGGATATCAACAATCGTAACGGATGTATCTTCAACGGAATCGTGCAGCAGGCCAGCCGCAATGGCGACCGGATCCATCTTCATATCCGCCAATACCAGCGCAACTTCTAGAGGATGTATCAGATACGGCTTCCCGGATGCGCGCGTCTGCCCAGCATGATGGGTTTGCGAAAATTCGTATGCTCTGCGAACCAACTCCAAATCGTCGCCAGGACGGTTCTCCCGCATCGTGCGCAACAGATCACGGAACTTAGTGACTGTGAGTACGTTGGTCGCGAACTGTTGGCGAAGCGTTCCCATTTGTTTATGAGCCGCCAGGAATGGAAGGGACGAAAGCCGTATTCCGCAGCCTGTTTGTTGCTTCGATTATAGCGAAAGCGGGTTTCAGGCCGCGAAAGTTAAGGCTAAGTGTGGGGCGGACACTCTTGTCCGCCGCAGTTGACTTTTGATTTCGGTTGAACGAGCAAGTCAAAGACAGCGGACAGGAGTGTCCGCCACACATAAAGCTGGCTCATCCTGCTAGATTGGGCTGAATGCGCGTTCTTATCAGCGGCAGTTCGGGACTCATCGGATCTGCGCTAATTCCGGCGCTCGAATCACGCGGATATAAAGTCACTCGGCTGGTGCGTGCGGCAGAATCCCGCGACGGACAACTGTCATGGGATCCGACGCAGCCCTTGCGTCCTGAATTATTTTCCGGCTTTGATGCCGTGATTCACCTGGCGGGGGAACCTGTAGCGGCACGTTGGACCGAAGCGAAAAAGAAACGCATCCTCGACAGCCGCGTTCTTGGGACGGCGCATTTGTGTGAAGCGCTTACCAGTGCTCCAAACCCTCCTCGTGTATTGATCTCGGCGTCGGCGATTGGTTATTACGGCGACCGGGGCGATGAAGTTGTGCGCGAAGATAGCCCCTCTGGCGCCGGATTTCTTCCCGAAGTATGCCGCCAATGGGAAGCTGCTACCAAGCCGGCAGCTGATGCAGGAATTCGCACGATTCAAATTCGGATAGGCATCGTGTTGTCCGCGCAGGGCGGAGCGTTGAAGAAAATGTTACCGCCATTCCGAATGGGATTCGGAGCGACAACAGGCAATGGACGCCAGTGGATGAGCTGGATTCACGTGCAAGACCTCGTAGGCGCGATCCTCCATATTCTCGATACTGATTCGATAGAAGGCCCTGTGAACTTAGTTGCGCCGGAGCCAGTCAGGAATTCGGACTTCACTCAGACATTAGCGGCGGTATTGTCGCGTCCCGCCATACTTCGCCTGCCCGCTTTTGCCATGCGACTGATGTTCGGACAGATGGCAGACGAGATTTTACTCGCGGGTCAGCGAGTGAAGCCTGTGAAGCTAGTCGCGAGCGGGTATGAGTTCCAGTACAGTGACCTGCGAGGCGCTTTTGAGAATATTTTGCGCAAGACTCCAATCCATGGCGGCCGCTAGTTAACGGTTAAGGATACTTCAACGCCAGATCCCTTCCTTGGCTTTGCCTATGTGGGACGGGCACTCCTTGCCCGTCCAAGCCGAGCAAGGCTCGGTATCGGCAAAACGTAAGCGAATCGGCCCATTTTAAATTTCGCAGTCTGGGCGAAATGTACGGTGGGCGATGTCCATATCTCCCAACTTGTCATCCGTCCGGAACATATCGTCGCAATGGATAGGGCAAGGTGTCTGCCGCTCTTCGCTTCTCCCTCGTGTGCGATCCAAATTTATTGCGTTGTCATCCTGAGCGAAGCGAAGGACCTGTGCACTCCATTCCACATGCATTTTCCGTGACCATTGATATATTCTTCGCCAGATGGAACCTCTTGAGCGTTCAAGGAGATTGCGATGCGTCTAACCAGATTCCTCGCCATGACCGCTGTCGTGGCCACTTTGATTATCGGAAGCGGTCATCCATCTCTCGTTCCGGCTGTCGCTCCGGAGGTCGTCTACGCCGCCGAAGACAAGCCGAGCGTGGCCGTAGGTCCGCAATACGCCACGGTTCACGTCTATGTAGAGCCTAAGGATTTTGACCGCTTCATCGCCAGCCTTTTAGCCACTTTCGGCGGCACAACCTCCAGGCAGAGCGTCATCACTATCACCCCAACCCCGAGCAGCACCATGTGGCAGGCAGTTTCGACGCCCGCGGGGGCTTTTTCAGTTTTCGGCTTCGAGACCCCTGTCCCGTATCCGTTCGGCGCGGAGAGGACAGGCTATCTGGTGACTGACATGGACGCCGCGACCCAAGCCGCGCGCGCTGATGGCGCCGACGTCCTTGTCAGTCCATTCAACGATCCGATCGGGCGGGATGTCATAATCCAATGGCCCGGCGCCGTGAATATGCAACTCTACTGGCATCGGGCCGCACCGTCTTCGGCCCCGCTCCAGACCATTCCAGAGAACCGCGTTTATGTCTCCTTCGACAGGGCGGACGCCTTCATTCGCAGCTTCGTTGCCTTCTCCGATGGCAATGTCGTCTCCGATGATACGCATGCGCCGGGCATCGAGATCGGGCGGCCAACTGACACTTATCGACGAATCCGGATCCAATCGAATTTCGGCAAGGTGACCGTGCTTGTGACCGACGGCCATCTACCTTATCCCTATGGACGCGAGATCGCGGGCTATGAGGTCCCGAACCTCGCGGATACCCTCGCCAAAGCCAAAGCCGCGGGAGTTACGATCTTGGTCGCACCCTACACCTCCGATCACCGCGATGCGGCACTCTCGTGCAATTTCCGGGTGGGTATGTCGCCGAGATCCACTCGCCCACAGGGCGTTAGCTGACGCTGTCGCCTCCTGCTGCTATCATCGGCGCTTTTGCCGGGAAGCGAGACTGCCCGCGATCACTTCGTTATTGCGCTCGAAAGGGCCCGCAGTGGCCCATTCAAGCCATCTTTTGGCTTCGTTCCAGCTGTTCCCGAATTTCTTTTCCGAATTTCTTTACTATCCTTCCCTTGCCCTCCCCCTCCCCCCTTAGGCCGATATATTGGAATCATAGACTTAGGCGACGCGAAATTTTGCGATCTCTTATTATGAAGAGGTTGCGGGTAAAATATGCCCGCCAAAGGAGTTACGGGCTTCTTGGCTAGTTTAGGCAAGCCAAGACTTATCTTGCACCTCCTTTGTGGATGCCTAAGCTAGTTATGAGTGATTTGAAAAATGAAGTCAACACTGAGAAGGGCAGCACCGGGCTGGTGGCCCATTCTAAATTTCGCGTTCTGTGCGAAATTTAGAGTGGGATGTTCAGATCTCCAAACTTGTCATCCCGACCAGAACATTATTCATGGCCCAGGAGGCACCGCATGAATCTACCTGACGCGCCGATTGCACACGAAGGCTTCTTCGCAACTCATTTTTTTACCGTGAGCGACCAGGAGAAATCGAAGGACTTCTATGTCCGAATTCTTGGCGGGAAACTGATCAAGCCGGAAAATCCCTGCTACATCAAGCTGGCTAATAGCTGGATCATTCTCAATTCCGGCGGTGGTCCGACTCCTGACAAGCCAGAAGTCCTTCTTGAAACGCCGTCGGATCTGAACCGGGTAAACAGCTTCCTTAATTTGCGTGTCGCCGACATCTGGGCCTGCTACAAACAATGGGGCGACAAAGGAGCATTCTTTCTTACCGAGCCATTACCCAATCCTGACGGCTGGGAATGGCGCTGCTATATGCGTGATCCCGACGGCTACCTCATCGAGGTCGGCCAATATACTCAAATCGCTCTCGACTGGTTCAACAACCACAGGTGATTTGGAGGACCGTCCGCGCAATCTTGCTAGCTCCAGATTTAAAGTGGCTGCCCCATCCTTGCGCGGTTTTCGCAAGGGTGGGTATTTGTGCTGCGAGCAGAGGAGGGTCTTGATTTCTTTTCACGCGCCCGCGTCAGCAACCATCCCGGTACGGAAAGCGAACTTCCAGTGCAGGAAATCCCCCCGATGCCGTCGGCAGAAATCCCCACCCTTGCAAAAGCGCAAGGATGGGGCAGCCTCGTTCTCTATGGCACTGACGAAATCAAAACCTCACAAAGGTGCGCCAGCCCGCCCGCGGATCAGGGATGTAGGAGGATATTCCAGCAGCGCCGCGTTGATTAACGCTCGGTTCGCGCAAATTGTCAACGGAAAAGCTCAATCGGCTGGGTCTCCACCTGCCGCGCATTCGCGTTGAGCAAATCTTAAATCCCTGGGGTACCTATCCTTTCGGCAAGGTCAGGCAGGCTCTCGACTGCGCGTGAGCCTTTTTCTGCGCAAGGCTTTCGCTTCGTTCAGGATGACAGGGCGTTAGGAGTGGTCGAAAAATCCCCACCCTACGAAAACCGCGTAGGATGGGGCACCCAGGCCTGAGAGAAAGTGGGGTGCGGGATAACCAGAACGGAGTGCCGAGTCGATGTGGCCCCCGGTTTCCCCGCAATGCTTGGACTCTACGCAGATGGGCTCACGTTTTGTTGCGAGGCTCGTCTATCCGTTGCAGTCACCGCTGTCAGTAATCTCTGAAAGGAAATCATTGCGTGTTTGGCTAGTTCTGTTCCTTGCCGTAACCGGCACATCGATCTGTGGTTTCGCCCAAACAAATACTCAGGCGGTAAATCAATCTGACGCGCAGCGCCGCTTGGACGAAAGAGCTCCCACTTGGCTGAAGGCATTTCACGTCACTGGAGTTGGAATGGCATACATTGAAAACGGGAAAATTGCCTGGACGTCCTTCTACGGCGATCAGGTTCCCGGAGGCCCGCTCGCCAATGAAAAAACACTCTACAGCGTCGCCTCTCTGACCAAGACCATAACGGCAGAAATTATCTTGCGGTTGGCATCGGCTGGGAAGCTATCTTTGGACGAATCGATTGCCGAATACTGGATCGATCCTGATGTAAAAAGCAACGCATGGAACCAGCTCTTAACACCTCGTCTCTGCCTGTCTCACCAAACAGGGTTCCCTAATTGGCGGTACCAGACGAAGGGCGTGCTGCAATTTCAGTGGCAACCCGGAACGCAATTCGGATACTCGGGCGAAGGTTTTGATTACGTCGCCCGGTTTGCGGAAAAGAAGACAGGGCGCCCTTTTGAGGAGCTGGCGCAAGAGTACGTTTTTGATCGCATCGGGATGAAAGATACTTCATACACTCCCCGAGAATGGTGGGCGGGCCGGCAGGCCAAACCGGTGGAATCGGACCCGAGAACCAAATGGTCCGCAGCTGACCTCCTGCGTACGACCGTCAGGGACTATGCGACGTTCATGATCAGCGTCATGAACAATGAAGGAGTTAGTCAGGAAATCGCCGCCCAGCGCCAGAACATTACGCGCAATCTAATCGCTCCTGAAGTCGAATCCGTGCTGTGCGAGGATGCCACAGACCCTGCGAATTGCAAGGTGGCCATGGGCTTCGGACTGGGTTGGCGGACCGTAAAAATAAACAATGAGACGATTCTTGACCACACTGGTGCGGACAGCGACGTGAAGACCTTCGCATTCTTCATCCCGAAACGCAAGACCGGCGCCATTATCTTTACGAATGGTCCGGATGTGGGACATCAGATGATAGACAAGGTTCTGGGAGTTCTCTACCCAAACCGGATCTATGACGCCACACTGTGGCAATAGAAGCGAAAATGAGGATCGAACTTCGTCCGCGAGCTAACGCTGTGGGTAAATGCAGCCTATCTCCGACGCTCGTGCCTTGTGAGAATAATCACCCACTCCTGTTATGTGACCTTCCTCAAAGAAAAAGCCCACCTACTCCGTCCTGTTCCACCGCTTCGTCACATAAATTCTATCGTCACATAATCGGCGTTATGTTGTTCTCCACATAACGCCGAATACAAATGCCTGTGGCTCGACTCGACTGGGGGCGGCTGGTGGCCCATTCTAAATTTCGCTTGCTTTGCGAAATTTAGAGTGGGGATGTTGGACCCTGGCGCAACCAGCATGAAGTCCCCGTGCGCGGTGAACCCTGCACAATGCAGTGACGGTGTCGCAACAGCGCGTGGGGAAAACGCGTGGACCAACTTAGTCCCGCACGAATGAATGAGGCGTGTGCCGCTGTGCGCTTTTCTCTGGGTTGCGATTCAAAGTAGGGATTGGGAACGTTCCGTCTGTCCCCGGGCTTCCCTCCCAGACCGACTACTTCCTAGGTTGTAGGTTGTTTCTTTTTACGATGTCGGTACATTTTCGCGCGACTTCGGCGCTCTGGGCCGCCAACTCACCCTCTGCCTCGGCGTACCTTTGGTACAAGGAACCAGCATTCTCGCTCACGGTGTAAATCAACGTTGACACGTCTGTGCAACTCTGAGACAAACGAAGCAGAGCGTCAGCCCTGTCCTTCTCTCCGGCTACTATGTGAAGAGTAAATTGAGTTGACGCACCGCTGCTGCACAACAACGCGTTTCGATCCGCATCATCTAGCCACTCGAAGAAAGCGAAACCTAACGGCCCATTGAAACCCTGAGGCTTACTTTTGAAAGCCTTCACGGCCATTTCCAATGCATTCAGCACCCGTCGGTCCTTCGCAGCGGCCTCTGCGTAGCCTTTACCCATCTGAATCTCTTCCTGGTCTATCAGCGGCTTGTACTGCTGCAGGGCCCTTTCGGTCTGCGTGAGTACGAGTTCTATTTCCTCGTCACTCGGAAAGGGCTTGTCACTCTGTGCGTTGGCCGCAACGGCGAACCACTGTGCCACAAGAATTAGGGCAGCTGAATATCGAAGCAGGGTCATCGGGCGGCTCCTTCCACTAGCAACACGGCGAGATCATAGCAAAATTACGCGCAGCATCCGAAGAAGTGCCCGGTGCCCCAGGTTCGCGTCGGTTTTTGACGCTAACCTGGGTCAGCACATTCCCGATGCGCTCCTAGGTTACCGCCCAAATACCGGGCGGGACGGGTGGCCCATTCTAAATATCGCGTTCTTTGCGAAATTTAGAGTGGGGCTGTTGGAGGCTGATTCATTGCTCAACGCGCTGCGGTGCGTGAATCGTGCCGAAGCTTGACCGAACCGTCTTCTCCATTCGAATCGAAATCCCGCCCTACCAAAATCATCGTTGTTTGGCATACCAGGTTTGGGCGAACCAGTCCTGCCGGACCGACTGTGATTTTGATCCGCAGTTTGTAAAAGAGTGCAAATGAACTATTCACGTCTCGCGCTGGCGGCGCTTGGCAGCACGATCGCGTATTTTACCCTGGGTTTTTTAGTGTTTTGGCTGGTGCCGGCTCTTATCAACGAAGCCCACAAGTATCCGGACGTATTCCGACCTAAGGAAAAAATGATGGCTGTTATGCCAATCGGAATGGCCGCTACTTTGATAGCGATCCTGGTCGTCGCGATAATTTTCGCAATGCTGCATCCTGGCGGATCGGGCGCTATGGCAGGTGCGCGCTTGGGCGTTCTCATTGGCATTTTCGTGGTTTGCGCATTTGTGCTGCACAACTACGTGAACCTGAACATCGGGCTGAAGCTCGTTCTGGGACAGGCCGTGGCTTACTTTTTTCAGTGGACGATCGTCGGAATAGTCATCGGCCTTATTTACAAACCCCTCGCCACTCCATAATCGTGAATATACCTGTTGTTGTTCTGCGTCTGAAGCCTTGATCGTGGTCTTTAGACGTATAATGCACGCATGCGAGGACTACCGTGCGGCACATTTGCGCTCGGCTCGCTGTTGCTCATTTCGGCCGGCGCAATGGGAGGACAGGAAGTGAAATCTCCGCAAACTGAAAAGTCGAAGCCGCCGGTCAAAGTGGAGCAGCGCGGGCGCGTCGTGCCCGGCAGGATCATTGGAATCGGCGGCGTCTTCTTCAAATCCGCTGATCGCGATCAGATGCGCGAATGGTATGCGAAGCATCTTGGACTCGTTGACAAAGGCGAAGGCGCGATGCTTCCGTGGCGCGAACACGACGACCCGCAAAAGGAACACGTTACGGTGTGGACGATTTTTCCCGCCTCCAGCAACTATTTCGCTCCCAACCAACCGCTCATGATCAACTACATCGTGGACGATCTGGATGCTTTGCTCGACCGCTTAAAACAAGAGGGAGTAAAGATTGACGACAAACGAATGAATGAATCCTTCGGTCGCTTTGCCTGGATCTATGACCTGGATGGAAATAAGATTGAGCTGTGGGAGCCGCCGTCCGCAAAGCCCTAAGGGCCCTTCCCTTCACTTACTCGAATCGGTTTTCTGTCCCTCCTTAACCTAAACTCCCTTGTCATTCCGAAACCGATTTATCGGTGAGAGCCTGCCCTAAGCGTAGCCGAAGGGAATCTGCTTTTCGAGAGCGACCAGCAGATTCCTCGCGCAAAGCGCTTCCAAATGACAAATCCTCAAAAGTCTCGCCGACCGCCGGTATCCATACAAAATCCCCTTACTAAAGATTGCGCCATCAAAACCTGATTGGTCATGATATTATGACCATAGTCATTTGTCTGTTGGAGGCGTCCTGTGAAGCATATGGCAGCCGGAAGGTTTAAAGCGCAATGCCTGGCGATTATGGATCAGGTTCTCGAAACCGGGGAACCCGTTTTGATCACGAAACACGGCAAACCCGTGGCCAAGCTTGTGCCAGCGCAAAACAACGCTGACGACATCTTCGGATACATGGCAGGGAAAGTAAGAGTCGTCGGCGACATCGTGGGCCCGGTGACTCCGCTGGAAGATTGGGAAAGCAAATGATTCTGCTCGATACGCATGTGCTGATCTGGATGTCGAGCGACCCAAAGCGGCTTTCCCAAAAGGCGCGGGATGCGATTCGCCACGCCAAGGAAAACACCGGAGTTGCGATAGCCACCATCACGCTGTGGGAATTGGCGTGGCTGGCGGAGAATGGACGGGTTCAGATATCGGTCGCAGTGGAATCGTTTATTCGTGAGACAGTATCGCGAGTCATTCTCCGGCCTCTGACGCCGGCCATTGCTGCGGTCGCCGTTCGGATGCCCAGCACATACCCACGCGATCCCGCCGACCGGATCATCGGGGCCACGGCAATTGCCGAAGGCATGCCCCTGGTCACCGCCGACAAACAGATTCGTCAGGCAAAGGTCGCCCAGACGATATGGTAGTGTGCGGCTGGAAGCTGCTCTGTCTCGATCTCTATCGCAACGTTGAAAGCGCTACGGGCAGCGGAAATCCCATAAAGCGAACAAACAGCGAAACTTATCTCCTCTGCACCATAAGCCTAAACCCAACTTATAGCGGTCCCATCTTTTCTAAACCACAAAATCTAGTGCTTTTCGAGAGAGGTCCAATCTCATATTGATAACCCATAACTTTCTCGTTGACAATAAACGGTTTAGGCGTAAACTGTGGACAAAAGTGGTAGAAAGTGGTCTCAACAGTAGGGCTCGTGGACAATAACTGATATTCGAGAGGTGCCAGTGGATTTAACGACTGACCCCCAGAAAATTGGTCCCAACGAACCAGAACCGACCACCATTTTGGCCGCTTTGACCTCCCTCGTAGTGGCAGTAGCTGCAAAAAGACTTTCGCCCCCGGTAAAGGGCCGAGCACATGTTTCGCGGCAATCACCCAACTCGCGTAGACGAAAAAGGACGCCTCAAGGTTCCGGCGGACTTCAAGCGCGTCATAGACGAGAAGTACGGAACGCAATTTTACATCACCAGCCTCGATGGAAAGGTTGCTCAAGTGTATCCCTTCGAGGAGTGGGAACGGATCGAGCAGAAACTGGCGGAGCTCTCGACGTTCAATCCCACCAAGAAAAAGTTTTTGGAGCGGGTGAATTACTACGGGCAGGTGATCGAGATGGACGGCCAGGGACGGTTGCTAATTCCGAGTTTGCTGCGCGACTCGGCGCAGATCAAAGGCGAAGTTGCAGTGCTGGGCAACCTGACGTTTTTGGAAGTACGCAATCTCGAAGTGTTCCGTAAGCAGATCGAAGAAGAAAAGTTTACGCCTGAGGATGAGAGCACGCTGGACAAGCTGGGCATCTAGTGGCGGAAAGTTTGACAGACATCCCCGAGCGGGGTGGGCATGGTGGACGCCATGTTCCGGTTCTTTTAAAAGAAGCGATCGAATTTTTAGCTATCAAGCGCGGTGGGACTTATCTCGATGCCACGGTCGGCCCGGGCGGGCACAGTTTAGAAATCGCAAAACGCCTCGGCGGACAGGGACATTTGATTGGGGTCGATAAGGATCCGGCGGCGCTAGAAATCGCGCGAGAGAGGCTGACGGGCGGGGACGCCCATCGCTCCATTGATCCTGGGGAATGGCCGACGGTCGAATTGATCCACGGTTCGTTTGCAGATTTTGCCAACGACCAGATTAACGACCAGCGACGAACGACCAACGACGGAATTTTGGCCGATCTTGGCGTCAGCAGCCTGCAACTCGATGATCGCCGCGCGAGGCTTTAGTTTTCAGGCGGAAGGACCGCTCGACATGCGGATGAACACGCAAGCCGGGCAATCCGCTGATCAGGTGGTAAACCAGCTCGACGAGGTCACACTCGCTGATCTGATTTACGAATTCGGTGACGAAAGGAGGTCGCGGAGAATCGCCAGAGCCATTGTCCGGTCGCGGCCGATAGGAACTACCGCTGAACTTGCGGAGATCATATCAGCCGCGGCCCGGCCAATGAACCGGCTCGAAGGTAAACATGAAAGACGGATTCATCCCGCGACGCGAACTTTTCAGGCACTCCGAATTTTCGTAAACAGTGAGTTGAAAGATCTTGAGTCGTTGCTGAACGCCGCCCCGCAGTTGCTGAAACGCGGAGGCAGGCTGGTAATCATAAGTTTTCATTCGCTCGAAGACCGAATCGTCAAAGACAAATTTCGTGAAGGAGCGCAGCAAGGTTTCTACCGGCTGCTGACGAAGAAGCCCGTCACGGCGAATGAAGAAGAGATTGCAGTCAATCCGCGATCGCGCAGCGCCAAGATGCGAGCTGTCGAAAGAATTTAGAAGTCAAAGCTTAGGAGAAAAATATATGTACACCGGAACATTAATCAACGACCTGATGAACGCAGTCGAAAACACTGAAAAGCGCATTCCGCAAAACATGCATTCGCAGGAAGACAAACTTGCCTACTGGTATACCGTCGCGCAACGCGAAATCGCGCACATGGAACTGGCTTTCTCTGAGGTGGCCTAATGGCGGCAGCGGCGGCGATTCAGACCCTCACCTCCTCGAGCAGGCGAGTTCCGTGTTGGACGGGAACTCCGGAAGTGTACTTTAGCAAGAGCATTGATAATTCCCGGCTCGTAAAAGTTGAGGATCCCAGAAGCGGCCGCGAAATGAAGCAATTCGGCATCGCACTGTGCTGCCTGTTTCTGCTGGTCATGACGTATGCCTTCCAGCATTTCAAAGCCATCGAGTACGGATACAAAATTGAGATCCTGAAATCGCAACGAAATTCACTGGCCGAACTCAGCCGCGATCTTCGTTTGGAGGAAGCATCGTTGCAGGATCCCCAGCGGATTGATGTGCTCGCGAAAAAAATGGGATTGCAATCGCCGCAAGCAGGTCAGGTGATTCGCATGGACAACCCATTGCCCGACTCTACTCCGGTTATGGCGAGCGTAAATCCGGTTTCAGTAATCTCGGCGCAGTAAACGCAGCGGGATCTTTGGCATCGTGAACGAAACCGTTATTAGACGGATCGAACTGGCGGCCTGAACTGAAAAGTCGGCCGCCAACTTTGTCTAAGAGATCAATGGAGAGACGGGCGCCTTCGCCAGTCGTGTCGGGCGGGGACACCCGACGCTCAATCGAATAGGGCTTATTTCGTGACCTCTTCCCGATTGTCCGCGAACCGCAGGTTATACACACTGGCCGCCATTCTGGCGGCGTGGTGTTGTTGCATTTGTATTCGCCTGACTTATCTGCAAATTTTTCGCTACGGCAGTTTTGAAGAGCGGGCGCAGCATCAGCAACAGCGAACCGAAGAGCTATCGCCAAGACGGGGAATTATTTACGATCGTGCGGGGCGCGAACTGGCAATGTCCATCTCGGTGGAGTCGGTTTTTGCCGTTCCCTCTGAAATCCCCGACCTCGCGGGAACGATCTCGCTGATCGCGCACATCGCCAAGGCCGATCCGCGTGAGTTGCTGGCCAAGTGCAAAGCTTCCAGAAGTTTCTGTTGGCTTTCGCGGAAGGCAGACGCCGACGTAGCAAACCGGATTCGATCACTAAATCTCCGGGGAATCTATTTCCAGAAAGAGTCGAAGCGTTTTTATCCAAAGCGCGAATTGGCAGCTCAAATCCTTGGATACGTCGGCATGGACGATCGCGGTCTCAGCGGAATTGAACGCGAATACGAAAATGAGTTGCAGGGCAAGCCCGGCACGATGTTGATTTCCGTAGATGCCCGGAAAAAATGGTTTGGCAGCGTGGAGCGTCAGCCTGAAGCCGGCGAAAATGTCGTTCTCACTATTGATGAACAGATTCAATACATCGCTGAACGCGAACTGCAAACCGTGATGGAGCAAACGCATGGCGAAGCAGGCACCATCGTGGTCGAGAATCCGCACACCGGGGAAATTCTCGCGCTGGCAAATTGGCCGACCTTTAATCCGAATCTCTCCCGTGAAATTACTCCGCAGAGGCTAAAGAATCACGCGGTAAGCGATGTCTATGAACCTGGGTCCACATTCAAGCTGGTAACTCTATCAGCAGCACTCGAAGAAAAAATCACCAATCCCAATGAAGTATTCGACTGCCAGATGGGTTCGATTGTGGTCAACGGCATGCGCATTCACGATGCCGAGCCGTGGGGAAATCTTTCTGTCACGCAGATACTGGAGCATTCGAGCAGCGTAGGAGCCATCAAGATCGCACTGCGGCTCGGAGACGATCGCTTCTACAAATATATTCGTGAATTCGGCTTTGGGCAGCCTACCGGAATCGAGTTGCCGGGAGAAACAAGAGGCCTGACCAAGCCGGTCAGCCGTTGGTCCAAAGTATCTATCGCCGCCATTTCAATGGGGCAGGAGATCGGCGTCACGCCGTTACAGATCGCCGCCCTGGTTTCCAGCATCGCAAATGACGGCGTCCGGCTGGCGCCACGTATTGTTGCGGGCGCGGCTGAACCGCAATCTGGTCCGCAGGGCATCGCCTACCATCCTGCGGCGGGCCAACGGGTAGTTTCCACCATGACCGCTGCCGAGATGAAGCAGATGATGCAGAAAGTCGTGCTGGAAGGAACAGGGCGTAAGGCAATTCTGGAAGGCTATTCCTCGGCGGGCAAGACGGGCACGTCTCAAAAAATTGATCCTGCCACTCATACGTATTCCCATAGAATGCACATCGCCTCGTTCGCCGGCTTCGCGCCGGTAAACAATCCACAAATCACGGTCGTGGTGGTTGTGGACAACCCTCAGGGTCCGCATTATTACGGCGCCGATGTTTCCGCGCCGGTTTTTCAGCGCGTGGCGCAGCAGGTTTTGGAATACATGCACGCGCCGCATGACATTGAATTGCCGCCGAGCCGGCAGGTTCTTTTGGCTGCGCGGCGCATCGGGAAAGAAGACGATAATGATGAAGGCTCGCCAGATCATCCTGGGGAACCGTTGGAGACGGCCGAGAGCACTCCCATCGAGAAGGCAGATTCTCGAACTCAAGCTTCAATTGCACCTTCCGCGCCGTGGTCGCCCAGCATAGTTCCAGCCGCGGAGCGAGAGCGCGTGAAAAGTGGCGCAACTGAAGACGAAGAAGCCGCCGCGCCTGCTCAATCCCAATCTTCGCCGTCTGTGCAACTCCCGCCTGGCGGCACGGTTGTAATTGATATGGAGCAAGGAGGAATTGTTGTGCCGTCGTTCCTCGGAAAGAGTGTGCGAGAGGCAATTGAGACGGCGGAGGAGGCGGGAATTACTGTTGACGTCGTTGGCAGCGGATTAGGCCAGCAGCAGGTTCCTTCCGCAGGATCGCACGTTGCCACCGGAACACGGGTAACCGTGCAGTTCAGCCGCTGAAGGAATAGCCAGAATTTGCGTGTTCACTGAACTGCACTAGAATTGATGCAATGACCTTCCTCGAACTTCTTGACGGCGCGGAGGTCCTCTCTGAGAGCGGCAATCCTGAAATTAGCGGACTGCAATATGACTCCCGCAAAGTAAAGCCCGGAGATACGTTTGTGGCGATGCGCGGAGAGTCCAGCGATGGGAATAAATTTATTGATCGCGCAATCGCCGCCGGGGCGGTTGCCGTTGTGACCGATTCCGCGACAGAGAAGCCGCGCCCGAATCTGGCATGGGCTCACGTGCCACATGGACGTCGCGCGCTTGCGAGATTAAGCGCAAATTTCTATGGGCGTCCCGCCGAGAAACTAGCGATTACCGGCATCACCGGCACCAATGGAAAGAGCACGACTGCGTTCTTGCTGGAATCCATCCTGTCGGCCGCAAGTCGCAAGAGCGCGCTCATCGGCACAATTGAATATCACGTTGGCGGCAAAGTGCTTTCGGCGCCTCATACCACGCCAGAATCTCTGGAATTGAACGCAATCTTCGCAGATGCCATTAGTCAAGGCGCAACCGAGGCGGTGATGGAAGTTTCTTCGCATGCGCTGGCGCAGCAGCGGGTTTTCGGGATTCCGTTCGACACCGCTGTGTTCACCAACCTGACGCGCGATCACCTCGATTACCATCACACCATGGACGAGTACTTTGCGGCCAAGCAGATATTGTTTGAGGGGTGTGGGACCGATCCGCCACGCGTCGCGGTAATCAACGTTGATGACCCCCACGGCCGCCAGCTATCCGAATTCAGCAAACGTCGGGGCTCCTCAGTGGTTACATTCGGTTTTGCGGATGGCGATTTCCATGCGGATAAGGTTGACGTTAGCTTGCGAGGCACGCGCTTCGATCTGATCACGCCAGAAGCAGCCGTCCCTCTGTTCTCTCCCCTGATTGGGAAAGTAAATGTGTACAACGTTATCGCTGCGTCTGCTGCGGCCTACGCTCGCTCTGTCGGGCCGGCTGCCATTTCGGAAGGCATCGCAAATCTATCCCGGGTTCCCGGACGCTTTGAACCCGTGGATTGCGGCCAGCCGTTTACCGTGGTTGTGGATTATGCCCATACCGATGATGCGCTCCGCAATCTCACGTCGTTAGCCAGAGAATTTGTCGCAAGAGAAAACGGCAGAATAATTACCGTCTTCGGATGTGGTGGAGATCGAGACCGGTCGAAACGTCCTCTCATGGGAGAAGCCGCTGCTCAAAATAGCGATCTGGTGATACTGACTTCCGATAATCCGCGCAGCGAAGATCCGCTCGCGATTATGAATGACGCTGTCGTGGGACTCCAGCGATGCAATGCCAAATATAAGATGGAGCCAGATCGCAAGCGCGCAATCGCCATTGCGATTCACGAAGCAAAACCAGGTGACATTGTGCTCATAGCCGGCAAGGGGCATGAAAAGATTCAGATCACGCGAGAAGGAACGGTTCCGTTCGATGATGTCGAGGTCGCGCGCCAATTCCTCGAAGAACTCGGCTATGCTTGCGATGCAGCCAATGCGGTTCGGAACAATCCATGAAACTTCCTCTCTCGCGCATCGCGGAATTTATTTCTTCCGCCGGAGAATTTGATGACACCGCTATTGCGCAAGGCTACTCCATAGACTCTCGTACCATCCGCCCCGGCGAACTTTTCTTCGCGGTCATCGGGGAGAGACTAAACGGACATGATTACGTAGACCAGGCTCTCGAAAAGGGGGCAATTGCCGCTGTCGTACGAACAGATGAAGCGGCGCGATATAGAGATAGCTCACAGCTCTTGCTCGTAGATGACACGCTGCTTGCCTTACAAAAGCTCGCCACCGCCGTTCGCAGACTCTGGGGAAAACGGCTGGTAGCCGTTACAGGGTCGGCCGGAAAAACGACTACTAAGGAAGCCATAGCTCACGTGCTCTCGACCAAATTCCGCGTGCTCAAGTCTGAGGGAAATTTCAACAATCACTTCGGATTGCCCCTCATGCTGCTAAAGCTCGAGCCTGACCACGATATTGCAGTGATCGAAATGGGCATGTCTCATGCGGGAGAAATCGCCGCCCTCGCGAAGATCGCGCATCCGGATATAGGCGTCGTCACCAACGTCGCTCCCGTCCATTTGGAGTTCTTTGATTCTATCGAGGGAATCGCCCGCGCCAAGCGAGAACTGATTGACGCTCTCCCGTCTCATGGAACCGCCATATTGAACGCTGATGATGAGTTGGTTTTTAAATTCGGCAAGTCCTTTCAGGGGAAAGTTGTGACATACGGAACAAGACCATCGGCGGACGTGCGGGCGGAAAATATCGAGTCGCAAGGCGCCGCTGGAACAACATTCGACATAGTGGCGGCGGGCCAGCGTGAGATAGTTCGGCTGCCCATAATTGGAGCTCACAACGTTCTCAACTCATTAGCAGCCGTGTCCGTGGCATTACAGTGCGGCGTTGCCCTTTCGGAATCCGCAAAATCCCTCGCGGACCTAACGGCGCCGGAAAAGCGTGGCGAGGTCATTCAAGTCGGTAACATCACCGTGATAAACGATTGCTACAATTCGAATCCGAAGGCGCTGGAAGCTATGGTCAATGCCTTGGCCGGCATGCCGGCCAAACGCCGGATCGTCGTGGCCGGCGAGATGCTTGAGTTGGGGCCAACAGCGAAGGAAGCCCATCAAAGGTCAGGACATCACATGGCAGCGCGAAAAATCGATGTGCTGCTCGGCGTTCGGGGATTAGGGCGGGCACATGGTCGAATCCGCGCAGCAGGCAGGTGTGCAAGCGGAATTCGTTAGCTACGGCTGAAGAAGCCGGAGAATGGTTGGCGCGGGAGACCCGCGACGGAGACGTTGTGCTGTTGAAAGCGTCTCGCGGGGTGAAACTCGAGCGCGCCCTCGAAATCTGGCGCGCGCAAATCGAAGCTTTGGCACATCGTAATTAGGAAACATCGGCGGAGGATAATTGCTCTATTGGCTGCTGTACCTGAAACTTTTTCATTATTTTCCGCCGTTTAGAATCTTCCGCTATTTGACCTTTCGTACCGCGTTCGCCAGTCTGACCGCGCTGTTCACCGGACTCATCGTCGGCCCACTGGTAATTAATCGGCTGCGCGAATTTCAGATCAGTCAATACATCCGCGAAGAGGGGCCGAAAGCCCACCAGAAAAAAGCTGGGACGCCAACTATGGGCGGCCTTCTTATCGTGATCTCGATCGTGATTCCGACATTGCTGTGGGCAGATCTCAGCAACCGTTTTGTATGGATCGCGGTCTTTGCAACGTGCGCCTTCGGAGCAATCGGCTTCGCCGACGATTACACAAAAGTCGTTAATCGGCGAAATCTCGGCTTGACCGCAAAATCGAAGATGGGGTTTCAGATTCTAACCAGCATTCTGGTTGCAGTGGCTTTAATCGCGATGCAGAACGTGGGCATTTACTCAACGCGTTTGCAGGTGCCATTCTTTAAACAGTTCCAACCCGACCTTGTGGTTGACAGCTTGCTGCACAATCCCGCTATGTGGCCGCTTGCATTTCTTCCTTTCGTAGGGTTCGTCGTCATAGTGCTCGTCGGTTCCAGCAACGCCGTGAACCTCACCGACGGTCTGGATGGCCTCGCAATCGGATGCACCGTGATTTCCGCGGGCGCCCTCGCCGTGCTTACTTACGTAAGCGGGCATGCTACGTTCTCCACTTATCTTGAATTGCAACGCATGCCTCAGGTTGGCGAACTCACGATTTTTTGCGGGGCGATGGTGGGAGCTTCCATCGGGTTTCTCTGGTACAACGCTCATCCGGCCGAAGTATTCATGGGGGACGTAGGTTCTCTCGCTTTAGGAGGTGCAATCGGCACGGTCGCTGTCATGATTAAGCAGGAATTGCTTCTGCCTTTCATCGGCGGAGTTTTCGTGATTGAAGCCCTTTCCGTCATTCTTCAGGTCGGCTCATACAAGTTGCGCAAGAAACGCATCTTCAAGATGGCGCCAATCCATCATCATTTTGAATTGCTGGGCTGGTCCGAATCCAAAATAATCGTCCGCTTCTGGATCGCGTCGCTGGTATTTGCCTTGTTCGCCCTGACCACATTAAAACTAAGATAATCTTGGAAACAATCACGTAGGGACAGCCAGCGCTTCCGGCTGTCCGGTCGAGCAAACCTCGACAATTTTATGGACGTCGCCAACAAAAATGTGCTCGTCGTCGGCCTGGGCAAATCAGGCATTGCGTCCGCCCTGTTCCTGAAATCCAGGGGAGCTCGCGTCACGGTTTCTGACTCGAAGCCGACAGAGCAGTTCGGCGATGAACTTTCTCTGTTACTTGATCACGGCATCTCCATCGAAACCGGCGGACACGGCGAGCGCACCTTTCGCGAACAAGATTTGATCGTCGTCAGCCCGGGCGTTCCCTTCGACGCGCCGCTTCTCCAACAGGCCCGCTCGATGGGCGAGAACGTGATCGGCGAAATCGAACTCGCAGCCCAATTTTTTCCCGGACGAATGATCGCCATCACGGGTTCGAATGGCAAGACCACTACCACCACGCTGACCGGAGAAATCCTTTCGGCGGGCGGGTTCCACACTCTAGTCGGCGGAAATATTGGCACTCCTGCGATCTCGTTGGTTGAAAAGGCGACGCCCGAGAGCGTAGCGGTTCTGGAAGTTTCCAGCTTTCAGCTTGAGACTATTCAAACCTATCGACCCCACATCGCTGTGATCTTGAATATCACGCCGGACCATCTGGACCGCCATCGCACGTTCGCCGCATACGCCGCCGCCAAGGCTCGCATCTTCGAGAATCAGCAGCCGGATGACTTTGGCGTGCTGAATGCCGATGATCTCGCGTGCGTTAATTTAGCGGGTTCCGTCAAGTCAAAGCTGTTCTGGTTCAGTCGAAAACAAGATGTTTCGCAGGGTGCCTTCGTTCGCGACGGGCGCATTTACTTTCGAGGTCTGGATGATGAAAAAGAAATCATGCCGATCTCCGAAGTTTCGCTCAAGGGTTCGCATAACATCGAAAACGTTCTCGCCGCAGCATCGGCGGGCATGCTCATGGGCTACGATTCCGCCAAGATTCGCAAAGCGATTCGCGAATTCAAGGCCGTAGAGCACCGGCTGGAATATGTTGCCACAATTCGCGGCGTGGAATTTTATAACGACTCAAAGGCAACCAACGTTGATGCCACTATCAAGGCCATCGAATCTTTCCCGGCAAATATTCATTTAATTCTCGGCGGCAAAGATAAAGGCAGCGACTATTCCGTTTTGAACGATTTGCTTCGCCAGAGAGTGAAAGCCGTTTACACGATTGGCGCAGCGGCCGAAAAGATCGAATCCCAAATTAAAGGCACGGTAGAAATCGTTCACGCCGAAACTCTGGACGCAGCCGTGAACCGCGCCGTAAGAGCGGCAAAGGCCGGCGACATCGTCCTCTTAGCCCCGGCCTGCGCAAGCTTCGACCAGTTCCAGAATTATGAGCACCGCGGCAAGACGTTCAAAGAAATTGTGAAGACGCTAGCTTAAAATGGCGCGTCTCGATTTCTCTAGGCCAACACAATGACGCCGACCACGTCAAATGCAAACAACGGGTCGGGAAGTTCAATTCCGTCAGGATCGTTCTCAGTACGCTGATATTCCTTCGGCAAGAACCCGCTGCGGCGCAGGCTCGAAGGTCTTAGCAGTCGGCGGTGTCTCCGCCGCACTTTTCACCGCAGCCGCTACCTGGCCGCCTATAAGGTCTCATCTAAGACCGGTTCCTCGGACGATCGGCTAGCCCGTCGGCGTGGCGGCTCCCAAATGATCATCGCCACGTTTTCAGGTATTTCGGGGAATCTTGCGTTATTTGTGTGGCTTTTTGTCGTAGCTGCGAGTGTCTCGTCCTTTGCACTTTACAAAAAAGGCGACGTACGGGCGGTGCTTTCCCACGGGAAGACCATGCTGGTCCTTGAGGCAAAGGAGCGCAATTCCGAAAAATAAAAAGATATTAGAAAGGTTTCGAACCTCAACAGTTCGAAACTGCTTGGTGACTGGGGATTTCTAGCACCCGGGTATTTTGAATGATCCGATCCTGGTTCTGTAGCCTGTGTCACCCAACTTAAAATAGTCGCCAACGTACCAGAACGAACAGTCGTCGCTTGGATCAATCGCCGTTGTCGAGTAGTCCTCCCAACGCAGGGTCTTCCGCTGAATTCAATACTGTCAATGCGCAAGTCATTCTTGCAGTTAGCAATGTGAAGGGCCGAGATTGAGCAGTGTGTCCATTGAGGCTGGTAAATTGGATTGACGGTTGGATATTGTATCCTTAAAATCAGCGAAGCGGTTTTTGAGCATACTTGCAGGACAGCGCCTCTTTTTAACCTAAAATTCTTGGACATGAAGGTCGGTAATCCGAAGAGGGTTCGAGCAATTGATTCGCACACTGGCGGTGAACCCACTCGGCTGGTGATCAGTGGTGGCCCGGAGCTTGGCGAAGGTCCAATTCCCGATCGTCTGGAGCAATTTCGTCGCAAACATGATGACTTCCGTTCCGCTGTCGTGAACGAGCCGCGTGGGTCCGATGTA
Organism: uncultured Acidobacteriaceae bacterium; assembly: GCA_963720075.1. Lineage (GTDB taxonomy): Bacteria > Acidobacteriota > Terriglobia > Terriglobales > Acidobacteriaceae > PALSA-188. Next base: position 1,586,519 of record CAVREG010000019.1, read on the forward strand.
ATGGTTGGCGGGCTCTTATGCAAGCCGGTGGATCCTGATTGCGCGGCAGGTGTGATTTTTTTCAATAATGTTGGTTATTTGGGCATGTGCGGGCATGGGACTATTGGATTAGTCGCAACGCTTTCGTTCCTGGGGCGCATCGCGTGCGGCGAACACCGCATAGAGACTCCAGTGGGCACCGTAACTTCCATTCTGCATGAGAATGGTTCAGTCACGGTTCAAAATGTTCCGAGCTATCGCGCGGCCGCCGGAGTGCCGATCGAAGTACCGGCGGTGGGCAAGGTTCACGGCGATATCGCGTGGGGCGGAAACTGGTTTTTTCTGATTGAAGATCACAAGCAGGATTTATCGTTGAATAACATTGAGAGATTGACAGATTTCACCTGGGCCGTACGCCGGGCGCTGGCTGCCAATGGAATAACCGGACAGGATGGACACGAAATTGACCATATCGAACTATTTGGTCCTTCCGTGGTTCCCGGAGTAGACAGCAAGAATTTCGTGTTATGCCCGGGCGGGGCCTATGACCGTTCCCCATGCGGTACTGGAACCAGCGCGAAGCTGGCATGTCTTTATGCCGATGGAAAATTGCAAGAAGGCGATATTTGGCGGCAGGAAAGCATTGTCGGCAGTGTCTTCGAGGGAAGCGTTAACATTCGCAATGGGCAAGTTCATCCCAGTATCAAAGGGATGGCGTTTGTAAATGGCGAATCGGACCTGATTCTGAATGAGAACGATCCGTTCTGCATGGGCATTCGAGAATGAGCGCAACTAGTCGTTTTCGCGAGGAACGCTTCCATGACTGAGCAGGTCACCGTTAACGTGAACGGAACCCCTGTGGCAGTGGCCTATGGCACCACCGTCGCAGTGGCGGTTATGCTTCGGGAGGCCGCGTGCCGCAGGTCTGTATCTGGACAGCCGCGTGGACCCCTTTGCGCGATGGGCATTTGTTTTGAATGCCGGGTAGAGATTAACGGGATGCCACACTGCCGCGGCTGTCAAATCGTGTGCCAGTCCGGAATGAACATTCGCGCCGGTGAATAGCGTGATAAAGCAAACCTTTGATGTTCTCGTCGTGGGTGCCGGACCAGCTGGTATAGCGGCCGCAACTTGTTCCGCTGAGTCTGGATTGCATGTTGGCATGGTTGATGACAACCCTGGAATCGGAGGTCAAATCTGGCGAGGCCACACTGTCAACTCCGCTGTGGAAGCAACGCCTTGGTCTCAGAGGCTAGCAGCGGCGAATGTTGATGTAGCTTGTGGAACACGAGTCTTTGGCCATCCCGAGACAGGCATTTTGCTGGCCGAGCGAGGTGACGACGTTTGCGAATTGAAATATCGGAAATTAATTTTGGCCACTGGTGCAAGAGAACGATTCTTGCCGTTTCCAGGATGGACACTGCCCAACGTCATGGGTGCGGGGGGTTTGCAAGCGTTGGTGAAGTCAGGACTTCCGATTGTAGGAAAACGAGTCGTTATTGCTGGCACTGGGCCTTTGTTAGTGGCCGTCGCCGCATATCTTCGCCATCATCAAGCGAAAGTTCTTATGGTTTGCGAGCAGCAATCGTGGCCGGCCCTGGCGCGATTTGGTATTGAGCTATTGCGTCAGCGGCAAAAGATTGGTCAGGCATTGTCGCTGCGACGCGCTCTCGCAGGTATTCCTTTCGAGCCGAATTGTTGGGCTACAGAAGCCCTCGGAAAAGATTCCTTGGAGCGAGTTGTGATACGGCGAGACAGTAAGACTGAGACGATTGCTTGCGATTATCTTGCGTGTGGATTCCACTTGGTTCCTAACACAGAGATAGCCGAACTGCTGGCGTGTAAGATTCGAAATGATTATGTCCAAGTAGACGAATTCCAGCAAACTTCCCGGGCTGATGTTTTCTGCGCAGGAGAACCAACCGGCATTGGAGGTTTGGATTTGTCCATCACCGAGGGGCAAATCGCGGGTTACGCCGCCGCAGGAAATAAAAGTGAGGCGAGAAGGCTTTTCAAGACACGAGCCAAGATGCGCAGGTTTGCGGACGTGCTTGATAAGACCTTTGCGTTGCGCCCGGAATTGCGGAGTTTGCCATCGCAAGAAACAATTGTTTGCCGTTGCGAAGATGTTGGTTATTCCCGTCTCACACGGCATGCTTCCTGGCGCGCGGCAAAACTGGATACACGTTGTGGAATGGGCGCCTGTCAGGGACGCGTTTGTGGGCCCGCAACTAAGTTTCTGTACGGGTGGTTGCCAGATTCCGTGCGCCCGCCCATCTTTCCCACAAGCTTGCAGAACCTGGGCGCGTTGTCTTCGCAATCAGTAACGGAGAGTTGCGAAGTGACAGGAGGAATGGGATGAATTGGAAGGGTGTGATGCCGGCGATAACAACCTGTTTTGATCAGGATCTCGCCGTTGATCATGGTTTCATGGCCGATCACTGCCGCTGGCTCCTGGAGAACGGTTGTACCGGCATTGTCACGCTGGGATCACTCGGAGAAGGCGCCACGCTTTCCTTCGAAGAAAAATTGCAGATTGTTAAGACTTGTGTCGCTGCTGTTCGGGAACGCGCTCCGGTCACGGCATCAATTTCCGGGCTTGCCACTGGCGAAGCAGTGGCCCTAGCAAAAGCGGCGGCCGATGCTGGCTGTGACGGGTTGATGGTTTTGCCGCCGTACGTATATCAAGGCGATTGGCGGGAAATGAAGGCGCATGTCTCCGCGGTGATTGAAGCTACTCCACTCTCGTGCATGCTGTACAACAATCCGGTTGCCTACGGAACAGATTTCGTCCCCGAACAGATACAGGAATTGGCGCAAGAGCACGAGAATCTGGAGGCAGTGAAGGAATCAAGTACGGATGCGAGGCGCGTCAGTGCCATTCGAGCCCTCCTAGGCGACCGGCTGGAGCTTTGTGTCGGCGTGGACGACGCGATCATCGAGGGAATCGGGGTGGGTGCCGTGGGATGGGTCGCGGGATTAGCTAACGCCCTACCTCGCGAATCAGTCGAGCTTTTCAATTTCGCGATCACGGGCGAGCGCGAAAAAGCGTTTGAGTTATATCGCTGGTTTTTGCCACTACTTCGAATGGATACCGTTCCCAATTTTGTCCAGCTTATTAAGCTGGTGCAGTCTGAAGTGGGGATGGGAAACGCCCGCGTCCGTGCTCCGCGCCTGGAATTGGCCGGCGAGGACTTGCACCGGATGAGGAACATCATCAAAGATGCCCTGCACAGTCGTCCTCGGGGACTGACCCGGCAATCGGTGCCCAACACAAAATTGGTGTGAGAGAAAGGCAAGTAACTCCGCGATCTTTCTCGATTGGAGCTATGACCCGCACTCTATGAAGTTCTTGACGACCCCGAATCCCTGCGTCGAATGAGTGCTAAATGGCGATAAGAATAGCAACGTTCCGCTCGCGATCTGGCACGGCACTCCTTTGCTGTGCAGTCGCACTCAGCCTGATTCCGATACTCATGCAAGGTGCGTTCGCGCAGACAGAATCGCACAAGTCTGCTCCAATTCCAGGTCCGATGCTGGCCCAAGGGACCTTCGATGTAGATACTCCCGACTTCACACTCAGTCTGGTGAGATCGTCGCAGACGGTCGCCGCACTCAAGCCAAAGGGGGCAAACGGATTTGATTTCACGCCCGGAGATCTGCTGATCGAGCGCTCGAAGGATGGTTATTTTCACTTGGGAGACATTACGTTTCGCCTTCGCACTGCAGGTGGGAGCGAGTGGAAGAACTATTCGACAGCCGCCGTCCGGGCGCCGGTCATTCCGCTTTCAACTTCAAAACAGGTTCTTGCGGCTGCTGATCTTACTCCAACTCTTCCGTCAGATTTTCCACTGCTGCTTATACGCACCTGGGGCCTTGCAAACGGTAAGCTCGTCCTGCGATTTGAGCTGAAGAATAAAACTGCGAAAACCGTTGAAATCGGCGCGCTCGGCATCCCGATGGTCTTCAACAATGTGCTCAACAATCGTTCGCTGGAAGAAGCACATGCTAAGTGCTCTTTCTACGATCCGTATATTGGGGAAGACGCCGGATACTTGCAGGTTACGCGGCTCACCGGGCACGGTCCCGCGCTCGTAGTAGTGCCCGATGGCGAAACTCCTTTTGAAGCCTACAATCCGATCCTGGACAGGCCAGGATCTTGGGGCGCAATGCCGATTTTCACCGACCCTACTCCACGCGGCATCACGTTTGAGGGCTTCTACCAATGGATGGTCCACAGCCAAGCCTATGCTGAGAATCAGTGGAAGAAGGCTCAACCATGGAATCCGCCGACGGCGTTAGTACTCGCGCCTGGGGAATCGAAGACCTACGGGCTGAAATTTCTCGTTTCCGACTCGATTCGGGATATCGAAAAAACCGTTGCCGACAATCGTCGGCCTGTGGCGATCGGCGTCCCCGGTTATGTTCTACCAACGGATATTCATGCACGACTGTTTCTGAAATATTCCGAGAATGTTAAGTCCATGAAGGTCGAGCCTGATGGGTCTCTCGCAATCAGGAAAGATACATCCCCTTCCCCTGGGTGGCTCGCCTATACGGTGGATGGCAAGACTTGGGGACGGTCCCGCCTGACTGTCACCTACGAAGACGGTTTGGTGCAGACCATTCAATATTTTGTGACTAAGCCCGAGACTCAGGTGGTAGCCGACATGGGCCACTTTCTCACTACGAAGCAGTGGTTTGTGGAGCCAAACGATCCCTTTCATCGCAGTCCATCAGTAATGACTTACGACCGCGAAGCCAATCAGATCGTAATGCAGGACAGCCGCGCATGGATCGCGGGCTTGGGAGACGAAGGTGGCGGGGGTGCCTGGCTTTCGGCCATGATGAAGGAGTTTGTCCAGCCCGACAAGGAGGAAATCGAAAAACTTCAGCAGTTTATTGATGGTGTGTTATGGGGTGGGTTGCAATATAAAGATGGGCCTCATCAGTACGGGGTGCGCAAAAGCCTTTTCTACTATCAGCCAGATGAGATGCCCGCCGACTATTATCGCAGCGACCTCAATTGGAAAAGCTGGACGAGTTGGAACAAGCAGGCTTCCGAACAAGTTGACCGCTCGTACGATTATCCGCATGTTGCCGCGGCTTATTGGGTCTTCTATCGGTTGGCACGGAATAATCGAGGATTGATCACCAACCATCCTTGGCAGTGGTATCTGGCGCATGCTTACGAAACCTCGATTGCCATGACCAAATATGCTCCCGGTTTGGCTGTGTTCGGACAAATGGAAGGTGACATCTTCCTGGGAATTCTGAATGATCTTAAACGCGAAGGCATGAAGGAACAGGCGGACGATCTGGAAGCCAAGATGCGAGCGCGTACAGACGTTTGGAGGAAAGAAGCTTACCCGTTCGGCAGTGAGATGCCGTGGGACTCTACCGGTCAGGAAGAAGTTTATGCATGGACAAAATACTTCGGCTACCAGGACAAGGCCGACGTAACTCTCAATGCTATTCTGGGCTACGACCCAACAATTCCCTCCTGGGGATACAACGGCAGCGCCCGCCGATATTGGGATTTTATCTTCGCCGCCAAGGATCGCCGGCTCGAACGGCAGCTCCATCATTACGGCTCAGGACTAAACGCGATACCGCTGCTCGCCGAATATCGCGAGCATCCCGATGATCTTTATTTGTTGCGAGTCGGGTACGGCGGGACCATGGGTGCGCTGACGGACATTGACCAGGAAGGATTCGCCTCCGCTGCGTTCCACGCCTTCCCCGACATGCTAAAGCTCGATCCGCTGTCTGGGGATTATGGCCCGAACTTTTTCGGCCATGCCTGGAACACCGCGACTTACATTGTCCATTCGTCGCAACTTGGCTGGCTGGTCTTCGGCGGCAATATTAAGGTAGAGAACAATACGGCTAAAATCACGCCCCTCGATTCATTCCGCTCGCGCGTTTATTTAGCTCCGCTTGGCCTTTGGCTCACACTCGATGCAGGCAAGTTCGCGAGCGTAGAAATGAGGTTGAAAACTGGGGCGGTGCGGCTGGAGCTTGCCGCGGCGACGGAAGCCACACCAACTGCGTTCCTGAGAGTGGAGCAACCAGCGAAGATAAATGGGGTGGGGAAATATCGCTTCGCCGGGAGCGTGAAGCAGGAACGCGGCGCATACGTGATCCCGCTCGATAAGAATGTGACATGGGTGACACTGAAGCAATGAGAATTGAAGAAAAGATCATCCTCGCTGTCGTCGAACGGTCTTGCGCGGCGAAGAGGGTGCCATCTGACGGTTCTGCTGCAAGACTTGCTTGAGCGACTGGCCGGCGTATTGGATGTGCTGTCGAAGTAGGTCGCAAGCTGCCTCGACGTCGCGTTTGCAACACAGTTCCAGAATCTGGTAGTGCTCCTCGTTCGCCCGTTTCATTCCATGCGTCAAATAAAGTTGCAGACGTGTGTATCTTTCCCCGGTGTGATTCACATTGCGAATGATGGACATGAAATGCGGGCGATCAGCGCGGGAATAGAGCATGGAGTGAAACCGCGAATTGAGTTGCCCCCAACTCGCGATGTGTGACTCGCGCTGCAATTCACCGACATACTTGCTTAAAATCGCTTCGGCTTCGGCAAAGTCGGACGCAGTAAGCAGCGGAATCGAGAGCTTCAGTACCTCGGGTTCCAACAGTGCGCGGATGGCGAACAGTTCCTCAATGTCATTCGGTGATAACTCCGGAATGATGGCGCCGCGATTAGGAACAATGGTGATCAAGCCTTCGGCATCCAGTTGCCGCAGAGCCTCCCGAACCGGTATCCGGCTTACATGATATTTGGCCGCAATCACATCCTGACGTAATTGCGAGCCTTCCGGGATTTCTCCTCGAATAATCTGTTCACGAAGCTTATCCGCTACCGCGGAGGTCAGCGATTGGCGGGGAATTGCAGATCCGGCAGCGTCGTCTATGGCCATCATCTCAAAACTTTGCACTCGGAACTTCGCGACGATCGTTATGGCAAATGGATAGTATACCGCCGGTCGGCTGCGGCAATGAGCAGTATAGCAATCCAACTCAAGCTCCCACTCTTTCGACGCGCATCCAGTGCATATTTGATTACTGAGGCTTTCATTGCGGTTTGAAGCCGGAATCTTACGCCAGAGGATTATTCAGCAAGCCGACCCTGCGGCCCATTTCTTGCCCAGCGAATCAGCAGGTAAAGAGGAATTCCGAGCAAAACAATAATCAATCCCGGCCACGTCGTCGCCGGACGATAAATAAACAGGACCGCGAGAATCGTGCTGGCTCCCAGGATATAGATCGCCGGAATAAATGGATATCCAAAGGTGCGATAAGGTCGCGGAGCTTCGGGACGCGTTATACGGAGCCGAATCACTGCCGCAACTGTCAACACGTAGAAAATCAGAGCTGCGGAAATCACATAGTCCAGCAAATTGCTGTAGAGATTTCCCCATGCGCCTGTTGTCGGGTTGTATGTGCGTGGCAAAACCAGCACCATGGCCCACAGAGCCTGAACCCACAGAGATGCCGCCGGTACTTTTGCCCGGTTCAACTTGTTGCCGAACGCGAAAAATAATCCTTGCCGAGCCATTGCATAGTAGGCGCGAGCGCCAGTTAGGATGAGCGCGTTGATGGTTCCAAAGGTCGAAACCATAATCGCTGCGGCCATCACGGGTCCGCCCAGACGAGGGAAGATGGCCTGAAGCGTTGCCGTGCCGACGCGGTCCGCAGGCGCATGTTGAATCGCTTGCAGCGGAAGAGTGACTAAATAAGCTACGTTTGCGAGCAGGTAGAGCGCGATCACGACGGTCGTTCCAATTACCATGGCGAGAGTCACGTTTCGCTCCGGTCTCTTAACTTCGCCTGCAGCAAATGCGATGTTGTGCCAGGAATCAGCGGAAAACAACGATCCGGTTTGGCTAAGACAGATTGCCACGAACAGGCCAAACAGCGTGGTCGCGCTAAGTCCCGCAGAAACGGGGTCAACTCCACTGGCGTGCCATGGATTGCTGAAATTCAAATGCAACGCGGTCGCGTTTCGTCCCACAAAAAGGCCCAACAATATCAGCCCAGCGAGGGCTCCTATCTTCGACACCGTAAATACATTTTGAACGATTTTTCCATAACGCAACCCTCGAGTGTTGGTGAAGGTGAGGAGGACAATAACCACCAGCGCTAAAAATTGAGCCGTAGACAGGGATAATGCGTAATGAGTGGAAAATCGCACTGGTGAAACCAAGTATTTGTCTTCCGAGATGGAAGGCCAGAGCACTCCCAAAAATCGTGCGAAGGCGACGGCGACGGCCGCGATCGTGCCAGTCTGGATGACGGTGAACAGCGTCCACCCGTAGAGAAATCCCCATAGAGGAGAATAGGCTTCACGCAGGTACACGTACATTCCGCCTGCTTGCGGCATCATCGCGGACAATTCTCCGTAACATAGCGCTCCAGATATGGTCAGAATGCCTGCGATTGCCCACGCCACAAGCAGCCAGCCTGCGCTTCCAATGTTTCTGGCCATGTCCGCCGAAACGATGAATATTCCTGAGCCAATCATGACCCCAGCCACCAACATGACCGAGTCAAAGAGACCCAGACCTCGCGAAAATTCATGGTCGGTCTTGGGTTGATTAGCAGACAAGCCGCCAACTCCTCTGCCCTGATTGCTGACTCAAAAATTGCTTCTGCCTTCGCAGCACTCTAGAACTGATTACGCTTACTTATGTTCCGGAACCCCTAATGTTTTGCCTCTTGCGCGATCCATGCCTTGATTTTCGAGTCTAAGACGTCCAGCGGTAACGGACCGCTGCCTATCACCTCGTCGTGAAATGCTCGAAGGTCAAACCTGGCGCCAAGTTCTTGCTGAGCCTCTTTTCTCAGCTTTAGGATTTCGAGTTGACCCAACTTGTAGGCGAGTGATTGCGCCGGCCATGCGATGTAACGGTCAACTTCATTCTGAATGTTGGGTTCGTCCATTGCCGTGTAACGATGGAAGTATTGGACCATCTGTTCGCGCGACCAATGCTTTTTATGTACTCCCGTATCAACTACCAAGCGGATGTCACGCCACATTTCATTTTCAAGCCTCCCATAATCGCTGTACGGATCTTGATAGAATCCAACTTCGTTGCCCAGACCCTCGGCATAGAATGCCCATCCTTCAATGAACGCTGTGTAGTCGCCAAAACGGCGGAACGCGGGCAAATCAGGCAGTTCCCGGGCGATCGAGATCTGAAGGTGATGACCGGGGACGCCTTCATGGTAGGCAATCGCTTCCACATTTAGTACGAGGCGATGCTCTGGATCCGACTCGTTCACGTTGATGCGGCCCGGACGCGAGCCATCGGCTGATCCTGGGGTGTAGTCTGCTGGTACCGCATTCTGTGAGCGAAAGGGATCCATCGGAACCACCGTTAGCTTATTTTTCGGCAAAAGACGAAATAGTTGCGGCAACTTTGCTTCCATTTGGAAACTGTACTTTGTGTACAGATCCAGAAATTGCTGGCCCGAAGTTCCGTACATGCTGCGATCAGTCCTGATGTGATCGTTCAGGCTCGCAAGGTCTTTGAAGCCGAGCTTGTGGGCAAGACTCAGCATTTCCGATTCGGTTTCGGCCAAACTCTTAAGTCCAATCGCATGAATTTGATTTGGCGATAGGTTGGTAGTGGTCACCTCGCGAATTCGGAAACGATAGCGGGCAGCGCCATCGGGCAGGGACCAAATGCCGAAATCAGAGCGCCCGTGGGGTGCGTATTCGTCCCGAACAAAAGTTGCGAACTTACGATATGTGGGAATCACTTCGTTCCCGATTGCGGCGAGTATCGCGGACCGCAACCGGACCTGTTCGGCGGCCGGGATGCCCGCTGGAAACTTCCGCAATGGCTCGGCAAAAGGACTATCTTCCCCGGCTTTACTCGCTATGTCTTCGATTTCGACTGTGGCCTTCTCAAGCAGATAACGAGGAGGCATAAGCCTGTCTTTGATTCCTTGCCGCATGTTCGCAGTCACTTGATCAAACAATAGGGGAATCTGGTGAAGGCGCGACAGGTAGCTGGAATAGTCTTCGGCATTGTTGAACGGAGTCAGGGTGACCAGTTCGATCAACGAAAGGTGCGGACCATTTATTTGGTCCACCGGCATTTCCCATGGCTTGAATTGCGCCCCCTCAATGGCCCGACGCAACTTTCGGATCATTAATTCCCGGCTAAGGAGATCTTGGGGTGAGAGACCGCTAACATCAATCGCTTCGGTATGTGCCAGGAATTTGCGGTCTTGTTTTATTTCGGATTGATAAAACTGTAAAGAACGATCGTCGAGACGATCATTGTAGCGGTTGTCACCTAACTCCGTTGCCGTCTCCGGGTGAGCACTGATTTCATACTCCCACTCTTCATTCAATAAAGTGGAAAGTTTCGCACCACTTAAGGAAGGCTTGGGTTTGGAATCCGACGGCTGCGCTCCTAATAAGGATGATCCGAGGAGGAGAACCGAGCCGAGACAACAAAAGGCATACTTGTGAAATGACATATCTCCTTTTTAATCAGGACCGCACTTATTCGATTTATAGGAAACTTGACGACTGGATATTGTATCCATAATATATGGGAGCGTTAATATTAATTCCGTATACATTGAAACGAAGAAATGGCATCCGTTCAACCCGAGCCAACTAATTATTGGCCAGTGATCCTGGGCCGTTGAACATTGTTGTAACTCAGCCAGGCAAGGACTCGTCCGAGTTAATCTATAACATTATCACTGGTTCAGAGGGCATTCGCGCTTGAGCGCAACCAAGTACGATGTGGTCATTGTGGGCAGCGGCATAGTGGGTGCTGCGTGCGCGGACGAATTTGCCCGCCAGGGGATGCGAGTTGCGATCCTAGACCGCGACGTGATTGGGGGCGGGGCGACCGCTTCCGGCATGGGACACATCGTGGTCATGGACGATTCTGACGCCCAGTTCGCTTTGACTCGCTACTCGCAACAGTTGTGGTTGGAACTGCGAGCCGATCTGCCTTCCGATGTTGAATTCGAACAGTACGGGACGATTTGGGTCGCTGCGGACGACGAAGAAATGGTCGAAGTGCGGCGTAAGGAGAACTACTACCGCAAGCGCGGAGTGCCTGTCGAGGTGCTCGACGCGAAGCGGCTAGAATACCTTGAGCCGAATTTGCGCAAGGGACTGGCGGGCGGGTTGCTTGTACCAGAAGACAGCGTTCTCTATCCTCCCTGTGCAGCCCGATTTTTGCTCGATCGGGCGCAAACGCGCCAGACAACACTCTGCCTGTGTTCCCCTGTTATGGTCATGGGTGAGGGACGCGTTCGTACCGCGGACGGGAAGGAATTTTCGGCAGAAAAGATCGTGAATGCAACTGGGGCATGGGCGCCCGAACTGACGCCGGGGCTTGAAATCAAGAAGCGGAAAGGTCACCTGGTTATTACCGACCGCTATCCCGGGTTTGTGCGTCATCAACTGGTTGAGTTGGGTTATTTGAAAGGCGCTCATTCGACCACTGGAGATTCGGTCGCGTTCAATGTGCAGCCGAGAAAAACTGGACAAATTCTGATTGGGTCTTCGCGCCAGTACGGCGTCGAACACAAAGAGGTTGACAATGACATTCTGGTTCGCATGATGCGGCGAGCCGAAGAGTACATGCCTGGTCTGGCAGCGCTTTCCGCTATTCGCGTTTGGACCGGATTTCGTGCAGCGACTCCGGACAAGCTTCCGTTAATCGGTCCCTGGTTCGGAGATTCGACCGTGTGCCTCGCGACCGGACACGAAGGTCTGGGAATAACAACTTCGCTTGCGACCGCGCGGCTCCTGGTGGATCAGGTTACAGAAAGAAAGTCTGCGATTCCTTTCGAGCCATATTTGCCGTCAAGAACCATTTTGAGTGAGGCGCATGCATGAGTCAGGACACTAGATCCGGAGAACCGCAAAGCATACCAGCAGAGCCGTATGCAGAATAGTTTTTGCAATACGAATTTGGAGTGAACGATGAAACTTTCAGGCAAGTCAATTATCGGATCTCGAACAGGTGAAGCTGGGGGCCAGGTTTTCCACGCAACCAACCCCGCCAACGGCGAGCGCATGGAACCCAGCTTTCATACCGCGACGACAGAGGAAGTTGATAAAGCTGTGACCTTGGCGGACCATTCGTTTCAAATCTACAGCCGGATCTCGGGCCGCAACAAGGCCGCATTCCTCCGCAAAATTGCGGCCAATATCGAAGCGAACGCTGCTGAAATAATCGAACGCGCGGAGAAAGAAACGGCCCTGCCGAAGGCGCGCTTGCAAGGCGAAACAGCCCGCACCTGTGGGCAACTCCGTTTGTTCGCGGAAGTCGTGGAAGAAGGTTCATGGGTGACGGCTCGGCTTGACCGCCCAGATCCAGATCGCAAACCTGCTCCTAAACCAGACTTGCGATCCATGTTGCGCCCGTTGGGGCCGGTGGTCGTGTTTGGAGCCAGCAATTTCCCATTGGCCTTCTCGGTGGCGGGTGGCGACACAGCCTCCGCCCTTGCCAGCGGCAATCCCGTCATCGTTAAGGCGCACTCCGCGCATCCCGGTACAAGCGAGCTTGTAGGCCATGCTGTGCGGGAAGCGGTTCGGGAGTGTGGTTTGCCCGAAGGAGTCTTTTCACTTCTCTTCGGCGGTGGCAAAGACGTCGGTATCGCTCTGATGAAACATCCCTTGGTGAAGGCGGGTGGTTTTACGGGATCCCGGACCGCAGGCAGAATACTTTTGGATGTGTGCGCTTCTCGTCCCGAGCCCATTCCGTTCTACGCCGAGATGAGCAGCACGAATCCCGTATTCATTTTGCCGGGAGCACTGCGGCAACGAGCCGACGGTATCGCGGCTGCTCTGTATGCTTCATTTACGTTGGGAGCTGGTCAGTTTTGCACAAAACCGGGAATGGTCTTCCTGCCTGCCGGCGAAGCGGCCTCCGGGTTGGTGAGTAAGCTCGAGCAATCAGTGGTCGGGTCGTCGCCGTTTCATCTGCTGACTGACGTGATCCGGTCTTCCTATGGTTCGGGCATCACGGCTCGTAAAGCCAACACGAATGTGAAGACGGTTGCGGAAAAATCAGCACAGAGCAGCACTGGCTTTTGCGTCGGGTCGGCATTGTTCGACACCGATGCCAAGTCCTTTCTTGAGGATCCCGGCCTCGCAAGTGAAATTTTCGGCCCCGCAACTCTGTTGGTACGGTACTCCAATCGGGAACAGGTTCTTCAGGTTGCGCGCGGATTGGAAGGACATCTCACGGCAACGATTCATGGCACCGAAGAAGATTTGCGCGAGTTCTCGGACTTGCTTGCAATTCTGGAGGAGAAGGTTGGACGATTGGTATTCAATGGCTTTCCGACCGGAGTGGAAGTTTCTCATGCGATGGTGCATGGGGGGCCGTATCCGGCGACTTCCGATGGCCGATCCACTTCTGTGGGGAGTCAGGCGATTTTCCGCTTTTGTAGACCTGTCTGCTATCAAGACTTCCCCGACGCGGCGCTTCCGCCCGAGCTGAAGGAAAGCAATCCGCTGAATATCTGGCGGATGCTTGACGGGGAAATCACAAAAGAACAAGTTTCGGAGCCACTTGCAATTCGGGCAAGCTGATAGTGCTGTGATCCATTGACACTCCATTCCTCAGAGCATCGCCGTTTGAGCGCGAAAGAATAAAAAGATGCCTGGTCCAAACAAAACTGGATTGTTCCTCACGCTTCTTTGCGTTTCAATCTTTCAATCCGCTGCCGCAGCGCAGAACAACCTTGCGCTAACACCGTCCACGGGTTGGAACCGTTGGAACCATTTTGCAAACCGCATTGACGACAAAACTGTTCGCAGCACCGCCGACGCCCTGGTGGCGACTGGCCTGAAAGAAGCCGGTTACGTTGATGACAACGTGCATTCGGTCGAGACGATGCGATTCGCCGTGTATCACGGAGAGCGGCAATCACGCACCCTATCCTGTGCGGAGGCGCTGGGATTATTTCGTTCAGTATTTGCTGGGTGTGACTCCGCCAAACCATTTCGAGATTAAAGAGGATCGGCAAGCATTAGCCGGTAATGGCCGGCGGCGATAATGGCTACACACTCGAACGAATATCGCTAAGCCAAAAAATAACCGGATACAATGTCGTTGCAGGCGAACCATGCGTGCGTCCGATTCATGTTGCTGAGACGCAGTCCCCATCTGTCGTTTCTGTTTGGGTTTGTTCTCCTTAGCATCGTTTCGTCTGGGCAACGGCAATCGAGTGACCGAATTGCGGCGCCCCCATCCGGACAAGCCCCTGTGCCCCAACTGAAGGAGCCCGCCGGAGCGAGCCGCTGCAAGGTATGCCATAGCTCCGAAGTCGAGGGATATGAGCGCTCCGCCATGGCACACTCCTTGCGCGACGCTGGCAATGAGCCGGACGGCACAGAAACTACTCCCGACGCAAAGATCACGATGGATTCAACGCCAACTGGTTTTTGGCAGCGACTACAGGCTCGCGGAGAAGTAATCAACTATCGCATTGATTACGTAATCGGCTCTGGGAACCACGCTTCCGGATACTTGCTCGACGTTGGCGATCACCTCTTTCAGTCTCCGGTCGCTTACTACAAGAGTCGCCATGCTTACGATTTGGCGCCTGGATACGAGGGACGGCCTGATCCGGATTTCACCCGGCCCGTCGTGGATGGATGTGTCTTTTGCCACTCAGGAACCTCGTTACCCATCTCCGGCACCGCGAACGAGTATCGGTCCCCGCCATTCTCCGCAGAAGCAATCACGTGCGAGCGATGTCATGGCTCGGCTGAAAAGCATCTCAGCGATCCAAGGGCGGGCACGATCATTAATCCCGCAAAGCTTGAGCCTGCCGCTCGCGACAGCATCTGCGAGCAGTGCCACTTGTTGGGAGTTGGCAAGGTACTCAATCCAGGAAAGACCTTGAACGACTTTAGGCCGGGGCAGCCGGCGGAGGATGTTTTTGCCACTTACGTCAACGCCTTGCCCGCGGGTTCCGATGTTGGCAAATTCAAGGTCATCAGCCATGTGGAGCAACTCGCCCGGAGCACCTGCGCCCGCGAGAGCAACCACCAGTTGTGGTGCGGGACTTGCCACGATCCACACAACAAGCCGCTTGACTCAGTGCCGTATTACCGGTCTAAATGTCTTTCCTGCCACGTCGCGAAATTCGCCGCCTCTCATCCCAGCAAAGACAGCAATTGCATCGGCTGCCACATGCCTCGCCGCAATGCCAAAGACGGAGGACACACAGCGTTTACCGACCACAGAATTCAGCGCCGCCCCGAACCCCAATCCGATCTCCCGGTAAATACCGACATTGCCGCGTGGCGCGAGCCTGCGCCCTATTTGCGAAAGCGAGATCTCGGCATCGCCTACATCAATGCAGGCATGGAGCGTCGTTCGCAGCCATTTCTTGTCCGCGGCTATCGCCTCCTGACAGAGGTCCAAAACCAATTCTCGACCGATAGCGATATCTTCACGTCCATGGGGAACGCGCTGCTTTTATCGAAACAATCAACGGAAGCGGAATTTGCGTTCGATCGTGCAGTGCAACTGAACCCAAACTCGGTCATCGCGGAAACGAATGCCGCATCCGCATATTTGCAAGCGGGAGACGTTGACAAAACGATTGCACACCTAGAGCGCGCCGTCGCACTCGATCCCATGCATCTGCCTGCCGTCGCCCCGTTGATCAATCTCTATAAACAACAGGGAAACGTGGCAAAGGCCGCTGAGCTATCTCAGGAAATCACCGCCGCAATGGATAGGCAATCCGTGCCAAACGTAACCGCGCAGACCCTACCCGGAGGTCCCCCCAAAATGGCCGAGGCAGTCTATAAAAATATCCAGGTGCTAAAGGGTGTTTCCTCCGATCAGTTAATTCCCGCCATGCGATTCATCACCGCTTCATTAGGCGTGGAATGTGCCTATTGCCATGTGCCGGGCCATTTCGACAAAGATGACAAGAAACCGAAACAGATCGCACGCAAGATGATGCGAATGATGTTGGCGATTGATAAAGACAGTTTCGAAGGTAATCGAGAGGTGACCTGCTACTCCTGCCACAGAGGTTCGCCTAAACCGCAGGGCATTCCGATTATTGACAATGAAACCCAGTTCAAGCAGGAAACGACTCAAACCACGACTCTCAAGGAAGAGCTTCCCACGAACTTGCCTACTGCCAGCCAAATCATCGAGAAGTATATTCAAGCGCTCGGCGGGGCGGCTGCGATTGAGAAAATCACCAGCCGCGAGGAGAAAGGCACTACGACTCTAAGCGGAAAATCTATTGGCGTAGAGGTTTTCGACCGGGAACCGGACAAACAGGCCGTGCTCCAGCACATGCCAGTAGGAGACGGCGTCACCGTGTTCAATGGCCACTACGGTTGGTCTGGTGTGCGGGATCGTCCTGTGCGCGACATGCACGGCTCGGACCTTGATGCGGCTCGGATGGATGCAGATCTGCATTTTCCCCTGCACATGAAGCAAGTATTTGATGAGCTGCGTGTTGAATATCCAGAAAAGATTGGCGACCGCGAAACATACGTACTTTCGGGCAGAAGACAGGGACAGTCGCCCGTGAAATTTTATTTCGATGAACAGTCGGGACTGCTCGTGCGACTCGTGCGCTATGCGGAGTCGCCGCTCGGACGCGATCCCACGCAAATAGATTACGGCGACTACCGCGATGCCGACGGTGTGGAGATTCCCTTCCGTTGGAGAGTTGCACGCCCCGGCGGGAGTTCGACAATTCAGTTGGAACAGATACGGCAAAATATTCCGATTGATGACGCCATCTTCGCCAAGCCAGCATCCCAGCCAGAGCTGGAGCCTTCAGCCCCATGACAGCCCCGTTCCCTCCATCAGTGCACAATCTGGATCAAGCTTTTGGAAAACGCCAGTCACATTGGTCGCTTCGGAACGTTGAAGTCGGCAACTCCCACGCGGACAATCGTTCCGGGGCGCGCTTTTTCTTTTGAGGGCACGTCGCTCCCCGAACCGCTCAGCGGGACATTGTTCACGGGTTTCTCCGTCCAAACTCCGTAGACGCGGCCATTCAGCGCGGCGAGTCCGGTGTAGTCGCCAAAGAAGACGCCGCTTGCGTCAAATTGTTCGCTGGTCCAGGCGAAGTTGTTGAATGAGTGCCCGCCATCGGTGGAGCGTGCAAGCACTACAATCTGTTTTCGATTCGAAGGATCTCCCCGGCGGTCATAAAACACAACATTCACCGCACCATCAGTCGGATCAACAGCGAGCCACTGAAAAAATTGGTCGGAGCCATTGTGGACGGGATCGTTATTTACGCGAACTACCGGACTCCAGGTTTTTCCATGTTCATTCGAACTCGATAAAAAAACATCGCTGTCGCCATTTCGATAGTCGCTCCAGGTTACGTACAATTTGCCACCCTGTTGTCCGCCACGCGGGTCAATCGCAATCTGGGGAAAGCCGTTTGTGCGCTCAAGACTCTGAATCTGAAACATGATTGGCGCGGTCGGGATGATTTCGCGCACATGAGAGAACGTTGCCCCGCCGTCGTGGGAAGTTACGAACATGATTTTATTTTCCTGGGCCCAAACTATATATAGCGTTCCATCCGGGCCAACAGTTCCTTCAAATCCCTCGGCGGCGCCGTTGTCGTCTCGAGGGAGCCCTGGATGATCGTCAATTTCGATAGGCTTCGACCAAGTAGTCCCTCCGTCGGTCGAACGGGAAAGCAGAATCTCGGAATCGGTCAGCGTCCAACGGGTCCAGCCGACATATAAATTTCCACCAAAAGTCCCTTGAGTGCTGTCGGCCACAATGTAAGGCTTGTCTTCCCACGGAACTCCCGGCTCGGTCGGGTGTTCAATAATCGGGATGTGCTGAGCTTCCCAGGTCTTGCCACCATCCAGGGAGCGACGCACGAACAGACCGTTTCGCGACGAATTGTGTCCCCAATAATTGAATGTCCCGAGTTTATCGAACGCCATATAACAAAGGATGGCGTGACCTTGATTGTCATAAGCCACGGAAACATCTCCGGAAACGCGGTAGTTCGGAGGCTCCGTGCCGGCCGCGATTTGCCAATTTTTTCCCGCGTCCATGGAATAGGCGATGTGAGCATTGTCTTGAAACGCAACCGCCACTTGATTCGGGTTGCGAGGGTTGATTGCGACAGAGGGCTCAGTAAAAAATCCCGGAGCCGGGGTCAGAGTTTCAACAAAACTCCCGGGCGCGCCTGGGAGATCATTCGCAAATGTGAAAAGCGCCATTGATACTGGGGAAAAAACAGCCAGTAGCAGGATCCAAGTTAACTTCGAAAGCCGTCTCAAGGTTTTTTCTTTCCATTACTGTTTTGGCGAACCCGCCTGATGATGCAGGGAGCCGGGATTGTATGTAAGTTCCAAAGAATCCGCGCGCTGAAATTTGCAAAAAAGGAGTTAAGGTGCCTCCAATCTTGTATATTATATCCGCTCCGTGTCGAAACAATACAATCGCCGCGAAATACTGAAAACCATGAGCGCCGCTTCAGCGGCATTCCTTTTACCCACGCAGTTACATGCCACCGAACCCTCTCACAACGGTGACGATTTTGAAATCCAAATTGCTTCCGTCAGCTCGCATACCGTTCGTTTAAGCATTGTCCCAATCAAGCACGGTCAACCCGCTGCTATTACCATGAATGGTTCGCTGATCAAGGCATCGTGGGGACCGCCGATTCGGAAGTTGAGCGCTGAGATCGCCGCGCAAACGGTCACCGCCGGCAATCTAAGAATAAAGGTATCTTCTGACCCGCTTACTTTTGCAATCACCGACTTGAAGGGAAGCACGATTCAAACGCTCACGTGGGATCAGGTCACGGGCGCGGTTTCATTCGCAACCGGAACTTCGCCATTGCTCGGGCTTGGTGAGGGCGGGCCTCAATTCGACCGTCGCAAATCGTCGGATCCCATGCGCAGCGGCCAGGGAGGGTACGAACTGCGAACGCACGGAGGCCGGGTGCCCATTCCATGGTTGATCGGCACCGCAGGTTGGGCGATTTATTTTCACCAGCCCTTCGGCACCTTCGACCTCTCTGGTGCGGAAGGCAAGTTTCTACCTGCCCACGACAACGCGCTTCCATTGGACATATTCGTCGTTGGCGCGCGCGAACCGCGAATCCTCATGGCGGAGTATGCGCGACTTACTGGACACGCTGAACTGCCTCCGCTTTGGAGTTTCGGGTATCAACAATCTCACCGGACCCTCGCCAGTCGTGAAGAGGTTCTTTCCGAGGCAAAGACCTTCCGCGAAAAGAAGTTACCTTGCGATGCACTGATTTATCTCGGCACCGGTTTCTGTCCCTCAGGTTGGAATACCGACAACGGCTCGTTTTCGTGGAACTCTCGGGTGTTCGACGATCCGAAAGAAATTATTGGTGAACTCCGCAAAGAAAACTTTCGCACTGTGCTGCATGTAGTTATTTTGGCGGACCAACTGCGTGGCACGGTTCACGACCGTTGTGATCTGGAGCGGTTCGACGAAGAACAAGCGGGCTGCTACTGGGATGCGCATCGAAAGGTTTTCGCGCAAGGCGTGGGCGGGTGGTGGCCCGATGAAGGCGATCCCCTCGACATCGAATCCCGTCTGGTTCGGAACCGAATGTATTGGGAAGGTCCACAGATAGATCGTCCTAATGAGCGTCCGTATGCCCTTCACCGCAACGGATATGCGGGCATGCAGCGATACGCATCGTTCCTTTGGTCGGGCGATGTCTACTCCACATGGGAAACATTGGCTGTCCATATTCCGAACGCCATCAACACTGCCCTCACGGGAATTCCTTATTGGGGTACTGATATTGGTGGATTCGTTCCCACCAAGGAGTTCACTGCTGAGTTATTCGTGCGCTGGTTTCAGTTCGGAGCGTTCTGTCCGCTCTTTCGCTCTCATGGGCGCACATGGAAATTGCGCCTTCCGTGGGGATGGGACACCGGCGATCTCGGACCGATTGAGATCAGCCGCTATTCCGAAGCTGCCGTTCCTGATGTCAGTGAGTTGCATAACACTGGAGTTGAGCCCATTTGCCGCAAATATCTGGAACTCCGCTATCGCATGTTGCCTTACCTCTACAGCGCGGTGCGCGAATGCGCGACGACTGGTATGCCGATTCTTCGGGCACTGTGGCTGCATTATCCCGATGATCCTGTGGCGGTTTCTCGCAGCGACGAATATTTGTGGGGTAGAGACATTCTGGTTGCTCCAGTTGTAGAAAAGGGAGCAACTTCGCGCAGGCTGTATCTCCCGCGAGGCACATGGTATGACTTCTGGTCCGGGGAGCGCATCGAAGGCGGTCGCGAGATCAGCCGCGCGGTTGAGCTGGAAACGATGCCGCTGTACGTTCGTGCAGGATCAATTCTTCCCCTCGGTCCAGTTAAGCAATACGCAGACGAAAAGGTGGATGAACCAATATCGGTCACGATATATCCCGGCCACGATGGGTCATTCCTAGTCTATGAAGACGATGGCATCTCGTTCGACTATCGCAAAGGCCAATGGATGGGAATACAAATGGCATGGAACGAAGCTCGGCACACTCTGAAATTAAGCTTGGCCCCGGGATCGCGGATGCTACCGCCATTGCGCCGCAAGCTCGAAGTTAAACTCTCTGACAAGGTGCGAAACGTGGAGTTCGACGGGAATCCACTCGAGGTTTCGTTGGGTTGAGTCCAGCAAGCATCGGACGTGATGCTCAAAGAAATCCATTTTTTACCGACATAACAGAGGTGAATGAACTGTGGATCGCCGACGATTCCTGCAAAACGCGCTCGCGTCTTCGCTGGGATAGTGGCGTGGAATACCAGAGTCGTTTGATGCACCGCCGAGTAGCAAGTTCAGCAGAAAGCGATTTTTGAGATACCTCATACCCTGCCTCCGTCAACAAATGTTGGCCGCCCTCGTCGCCAGCAATGCGAGAATTCTCCGGATGCGTCGGCGGTTTATTTATCTCGATGAAACGTTGTTACCGAGGCTTGAACAGGCTTCAATGACCGCGGAGAAATCTTTGTCCCCATAGCCCGACGCGATCGCCCGCTTCAATACCGCGAGAGCCGCGGCCGCGGTTTGCAATTGAATGCCGTGGCGGCTGCCCTCGTCGAGCGCATATCCGATATCTTTAGCCATCAAGCGCATCGTGAAGTTGGGGGTGAAGTCACCCGCCTTGGCGCGTGCAGCCATGGTCTTGACCAATGGGCTGCCGGGCGCGCCATTCGTGAGCACCGACACCGCTGTATCTTGATCGAGGCCGCTGGCTTTGATGAAAGCGACCGCCTCGGCAAAAGACGCCGCTTGGACTGCGCCCATGAAGTTATTGATTAGCTTCATCAACGCGCCGCTGCCCATTGGCCCGAGATAGAGAATGTCACGGCTCAGCCTGGATAACACGGGCCTTGCAACAGCGAGCGCTTTGTCCGATCCCCCCACTAGCAGGATCAGCTCGCCAGACGCAGCGTGGGGTTTCGTGCCTGTCACCGGCGCATCGAGCAGTTCGCATCCACGTCCCGCGGCTTCGGTTGCAAGCTCTTTGATCCAGCTAACGGTGAGGGTGCTCGACTCGACTAACACAGTGCCTGGAGCTGCTCCCTCTAATGCACCCTCTGAGCCAAACCATACCGCTCGTGAAGCTGCATCATCGGCGACCATGCTGATAACGACTTCGGACCGAGCCGCAGCTTCGCGCGGCGAACTGGCAACGAATGCGCCGGCATCCTCAAAGGGCTTGGCCCTTTCACGGTTCCGGTTATAGACCGTCAAAGGAAAATGCGCGGACAAAAGACGGCCCGCCATACCTGAGCCCATGATCCCAAGGCCCAAAATTGCTACGCGGGGATTTGCCATAATTTGATTCACCTCAATGGAATGACGCTGATAAGTTCCGGTTTCTCTCCCTTCACCCGCACCGGATTCTGCAGAGCGCGACCAAAGCCCTCAAATTTGATTTTCATTACATCTCCGTCGGCAAGCTGAACTCCTTCGCCAAAACTTAGGCAGTCCGCTCCCATGAAATGCACGTGCACATCTCCCAGCCTCCGGTGAGACTCAAACTTGAAATGATGGTGTTCGATATTCTGCAAGTTGTGGCACATTTCAGCTTCACCAGTACGAATTTTCTTCGACCACAGCACACTGTCGGCACGCTCGATAATTACTTCGCCCGGCACGGATTGAAATTCAGGGTCCGTCACCAGTTCGGGACCGAGTGCGCAAGTGCGTAGCTTCGAGCCCGCGAGGTTCAAGTAATTGCGCTTCTCGAAACGATGATCGGAAAATTCGTTGCCAACGGCCATTCCAATTCGGCGTGGTTGACCGTCGGCATCAATGAAATATATGCCGGCGATCTCTGCTTCCTCGCCGCCATCTTCGGCGTGCGACGGCACATCCAGCGCTTCGTTATGCGCGCGGAGCGTGGTTCCGGTGCCCTTGTAAAACCACTCCGGAGGAGTCCCAATGGCTCCGGATGCCGGGCGGCCTCCTTCCACTCCCCAGCGAAACATCCTCATGCTGTCGGTAACATCCTCGGTGATCGCGGCATGCATTGTCTGCCGATCTCTAGCGCTTCCCAGGTGCGTGAGACCGGTTCCGGAAACCATGCACCGTGCGGGATCCTTCGGATGGTCAATCGGCGGCAGCACTCGCCACTCCGACTTGCCGTTGTAGATCGGATCATAATCGAGTTGATCGCCGGTAACTCTCTGTCGGGCAGCCTCGGTCAGCGTTACGTTGCTGGAAATAGCCAACTCGGCCAATGAATAGATCGAGGCACAATCTCGCAGAAGTCGCAGATGCGGTTCGTCCACCAGCGCAACAGCGCGAGTATCGCCCCTCCTAATTTGAATAAGTCTCTCCATAAATCAAAATTACAGAACGCGAATCATCCGGTGACATTGAAGTTTTCAAGCGCCTTCTCGTTGATCGTCAAGCCTAGTCCCGGGACATTTTCATCCAGATCAACGAACCCGTCTTTCGCTTTCGGCTCGCCGTTGAAGATGTACCAGAACAATTCGTTGCCAACCTCAACATCAACCAACGGGAAGTATTCGGCCATAGGCGAATTCAGACTTGCCATCACCACGTGATAATTGTGCATTTGACCGCCGTGAGGAATGACTGGGACGGAATAAGCCTCCGCCAGGGCAGCGATTTTGCGAGCTTGCGTGATGCCGCCGACGCGATTGGTATCGAATTGGACGTAGTCGAGCCCGCGAGCCTGAAGCAAATCACGAAAACCATGCAACGTGAATTCGTGCTCGCCCCCGGCAATGGGAATTCGCCCATAGGACTTCAACTCGGCATAACCGTGGACGTCGTCGGGAATGACGGGTTCCTCCAGCCAGCGCAAATGAAATGGTTCCAGTAGTGGTAGCATCCGCTTGGCATAATCGAGAGTCCAGCCCATGTAGGCGTCTGCCATGACATCAATCTCATCACCGACCGCCTTCCGCACAGTACGAACAATATTGATGTTGCGTTGCATTCCCGCAACCCCGTCAGTGGGCCCCCAACCGAAGCGCAGCTTCATCGCCTTGTATCCTTCATCTTTGTAGCGCTTGGCTTCGGCTGCCAACTCACTCAATTCCACGCTGTACAAACGGCTAGCGTAGACCGGAATCCGTGGCTTCGTCCTTCCTCCCAGTAACCGATAGACCGGCTGCTTCGCGGACTTGCCGAGAAGGTCCCACAGCGCAATATCCACGGCGCTGATGGCGGCCATGCCAATACCTTTGCGGCCGAACGCTATCGTCTTGCGATACATGTGTTGCCAAAGGAATTCGATGTCCCAGGGATCGGCGCCAATCAAGATCGGCTTCAGATACAAATCAATCACTTGCTTGGTCACTTGCGGCGCTAGCGCTGCGTTCCCGATTCCAACTGTGCCGTCATCGGTAAAAATCTCCACCACAAGCCAGCCATGGAAAGTGAACGTTCGCATGGAAGCTTCAGGAAGCGCCAGCAGATCCATTGGATTAGTACAGAAGTGCGGAGGCAACGGAACTGTCTTGCCGCGCCATTCCACCACTCGGGTACGAATTTCTTTAATCTTCAAATCACTCCTTCATAGCGTAATTTTGATGGAATCAGCAAAGGTCCAACCATCGGAATCGTGATGAGAATCACAAGCAGAGCAATCACGTGAAACGTTCCGGCTAGCGTGAAAACGATGCCATAGCCAAAGCCATGGTCGAGCAAATAGCCTACCAGTTGCCCAAAGGCAATGCCGCCCATCGCTCCGCCGAAACCCACCAGTCCCGCGACCGAGCCTACGACGCTGCGGGGAAACAAATCCGCCGGCAAAACCATTACCAGAGTTGACCACGATTGCTGGCCAAAGTACGCGAGGCTGAATATCGCCAGCGCCCACGAAATGCGCACGTGCGGAACAAGCAGGATAGACGGCATGACTGCGGCACTCAGGCCGAGCGCAATTTTACGCGCTGCGCCGAGGGAAAAACTGCGCTGCACCAGGTAGCTTGAGAAACTTCCGCCAACCAGGCAACCGATTCCCGCCGCAGCATAAGGAATCCATGCGAGCGCGCCCACACTCTTGATATCGAATCCGCGCGCGTCGTAAAGATATTTCGGCAGCCAGAAAAGATAGAAATACCATGCTGCATCGCTCAGAAATTTCGCGATTACCAATCCCCATGCCTCGCGAATCCCAAGCAATCTTAACCAAGGAAGTTTCTCCCCCGAAATAGCGGACTGCGCGGCAGATTGTATGTGTTCGCGTTCGCCGGCGCTCAGCGCCGGATGCTCTTCCGGCGGGAAATAAGTCATTCTCCACCACAATGTCCAAAGCAGCCCGATCGCAGCCGTCAGGAAAAAAATCCATCGCCAATTCGCATATATAAGGATGACCGCAATCAGCGGTGGCGCGGCGACTGCCCCCACGGCAGTGCCGGCATTGATGATGCCCATAGCTGTGGCGCTCTCATCAATAGGAAACCATTCCGCGACTACTCGCGTTGCTGCTGGGAATCCACCTCCTTCCCCCATTCCGAGCAGGAATCGGCTCACCATTAACATGGCAAAACTTGTCGCAAAGCCGTGGCTCAGGCAAGCCAACGACCAAAACAGCATGATCAAGGTGAAACCACGGCGCGTGCCCAATGCGTCAGTCAGCTTGCCACCGCCCGCATACATGAAAGCATAGGAAAGCAGGAAGGCTGATTGCAGGTAGGAAAACTGCTGGTTGGAAAGCGGGATGTCTCTTCCGATTGCTTTGATTGCGACCGGAAGAGTCTGGCGATCTAGATAACTGATGGCGATGGCCCCGCTCACTAGAATCGCCATACGCCAACGCAGCATTGATGTCTCTCTCCGTGCCACCAAACTGCATGTGACGGACTAAAACTAACTGCGCACGTAAGGAACCCAGACCTGCATGGGAGTCGGCTGGCGATTTGCCCACGCATAGTATGGGATCAGCGTCAGATCCTCCGGCCGCGTTTTCCTTGCGCTGAAGCTCGCCTCCGAGTACAGAGCTTCCTGCGAGGATGAAACCTCGTATGCCGCCCCTTTGTGATGCAGAACCTCCACGCCGTCGAGCAGATCGTTCTTGTACTCGGACTGGAACTCGTTGCCCGGCTTCTGTTCGACAGCTATAGAAAGGTCGGAAAGCGAATTTCCGTTCGCTTGGTCAATCTGTTCCATACAGTAAATGATCGGACCGCGCTGCACTGCAACTCGTCCCGTATCTTCCGCCACTCGCGGATTGGAGGCAACGATTTCCGCCGTCATCGGAAAACTAAGACTAACCGTGTCGCCGGGCTTCCATCGGCGCTGAATGGGCAAGTATTGACCAGCATCCTCCGCGGCAACAGTTTTTCCATTCACGGCGACGCTGGCATGTCTAGCCCAGCCGGGAATCCTAACGTGCAAAGTGAAGTCCGCCGCTTGAGCGGGCGAAATGGTGAGTTGCACTTCTCCGCTCCATGGATAGTTCGTCCTCTGCTGAATCTTGAGCGGAGTTCCATTCTCCAGATGCCAATCCAGAACAGAGTTGTCATAAAGATGCACGTACACTCCGTCTTTACTGGTGCCGTAAAAGTAGCCCGGGAGAGAAGCGAAAGTGCGTTCAAGATTTGGCGGGCAGCAGGTCGTGTCATACCAGGGATTGCGAATGTTAGGGCTTCCGCGAAAGCCATCAAAAGCTGACGGGTCGAAAGCCAGGGGATTGCGATAGCAATAAGTGGTTCCATCGAGCGACATGCCGGAATTGATTCCGTTATAGAGAGCGCGCTCGATCACATCAGTAAAGCGCGCCTCTCCGCTGGCGGCCAACATGCGCCAGTTCCACATCATGTTGCCTATCGCCGCGCAACTTTCGCCATATGCCTGCGCGTTCGGTAGTTCGTACGGCTCGCCAAACGATTCACCCTGGCTGCGCGCGCCAACTCCTCCGGTGATGTACATCTGTCGCTTGCTTAGGTCATCCCAAAGCACGTTGAGCGTCTTCCAATATGCCGGATCGCCGGTTTCCAGGTAATAATCGGTCGCGCCGCAGCACGCATACATGGCCCGAACGGCGTGTCCTTCGAGCTTGGTGCGGGAAGTAAACGGAATTCCGCAGAACATGTATACGATCGCCCGGGGCTCCAGTGGCACACG
Source organism: uncultured Acidobacteriaceae bacterium (assembly GCA_963720075.1). Lineage (GTDB taxonomy): Bacteria > Acidobacteriota > Terriglobia > Terriglobales > Acidobacteriaceae > PALSA-188. The sequence continues at coordinate 1,613,116 of CAVREG010000019.1, forward strand.
CTCATCTCCATGCAGGATATAGCCCGCGAGATCAACATACTGGCGCTTGCCCGTCGTACGATAGAGTTCAATCAGCGACATCTCAATTTCCGGGTGGCCAGCAATAATCGGCTTCTGGTTCGCTCCGGGGCCGTAATTTGGAATCAAGAAATTGTCCACGAACTTCTGGCCCGCCTCTAGCAGAGTCGCGTCCCCGGTCGCGCGATAATAGGCGACTGCCGCTTGCAGCATGTGGCCAAGGCAGTAGAGTTCATGGCCGACTTCCTGAGTGTGAGGGAGCATCCTCTGGGGAACACGGTCGCCTTGAAAATACGTGTTCAAATATCCGCTGGGTTCCTGCACTGCGACAACTTCCCGAATCATTGATTGAGTCACCTGATGCAACTCAGGCCTGTCGCCGGATTGCAAAGCCCAGCCCACGGCTTCAGTCCACTTGTAGATATCAGAATCGGAGTAATAAGGACCGATTTGCGGGGCGGAGCTTTTTCCTACCAGGCGTCGGAAGTTATCCATGCGGCCATGTTCTTCAAGTTCGACACGCATCGTCGGAATGCTGCGCTCTACATTGGTCTTTCGGCGCTTGGACCAAAAGCCCTCCTCGATGGTGACAGCGCGAACGGGCACAGAATGCAGCTTCGCATAGGGCGAGTTCGCGAGGTTCAGCACGCCTTGATCTCGCCATGGCAATAATCCGGTGGCAGAATTAATCTCCGCCGCGTTCATTCCCGCGGAATATGCTTGAGGGCTCCCAAGCGCGAAAGAAAGAGCTGGCCGAGCCACAAGCGAAGCCGCAGTTGATGACGCCATAGTGGAAAGAAACCGCCGCCGAGACAACCCTTTTTTAAAATTCATAGATCACCGTCCAATACTCTTTGTACTTTGCCCATCATGTCATCGCGATCATCATCACTGATCGCGATCATCGTCACTGAATGAGCGGCGCAAGTTTGCGCAAACTTCGGACTTATGCCGGAAATCTGACAATGTTTTGATGCCGACATTGTTCGGCGATGCAAAGGTATTCGTCGCATCCAAATTCGGTCCGTTCACTTCGAATAGATCGCTGCTTGCGGGCATGGTAAATCCTTCGACGACGATTTCTTCCGGTACGTCGGACGTTTAGCAAACGTTTGCTGGCCTTGTTCAAAAAAACGAGTGGTTCCCAGCCCCTTCAAAGTCCTTAGCTCTCCCGATGGATATAATATATGGCGAGGGCAGATATTCCAGCCAGTAATAAAACCATGTCAAGCGGAGTGACTTTTGCTTCTCCTTTGCCGGGCTCGAACAATAGGTAACGTTTACTGTCGGAATTGTACAGTTAACCACCTCTGGTCGCCAATTTTCGAAATTATCACCTTCACAAACCAAGTGCTTTATTCCTCGTGGGTCGGGCGGTCTCCGAATTTCTTCTGTAGCTGTGCGATCTGCGCGTCGGTCGCATCAGGGGATCGCCATTCTTGCCGCCATGAAATGTCTTCTGGAGAATACCCAGAGGATTGCTCAACCTCTTTGACGATGGTCAGAAGTCGATCTGAGGGCGGCGGTATTAGCTTTTCAGTGTGACCGTAAAAATAGAAAGTGCCTAACATCCAGCCCGATGGGGTAAGGTGGTATTCCCGTTCGTACCGATCATAAGACATGTGTTCATTTTAGCGTTTTTTCTTTCCCGGCATTTGCGCGATCTTGTTCGGTGATGGGATGATTGGCTCTGGAGTGCGTAAATTCTCCGGCAACATTGCGCGAATCTGCTCTCTAGTTTTTCCTGTCTCCTTCTTTAGCAATTCCCACAATCCGTCTACCAAGACATCGTTGAGTCGAACGCGGGTTCGGAAACCCTCATCACTACCTGCCTCTCTGGCGATGGCAATTTGATGCCAAGCTTCATACTCTTCGCGCGATAGCCGGACCGTGGTTCCCTTTGCGTTCTTAGGAACGTGTGGCTCTTTAGGCACCCGAATCAACTTTCTTATTGACGCACGTTCTGACGTTGTGACATTGTAACGTCATAACGTTCTGACGTCACAACGTCAAGATGGGACTGAATTTTAGACCTTCGATCTGGTAGCGTGTACAGTTAGTTTTAGGGAGCTACGCCATGACGAAGAAAAAAGGACCGCAAATGGCAAACGCAAACCCCGCACTGGACGCCTTGACTAAGGAATTCGATGCACTAATTGAGGGCGCGGCAGATAAGGTTGATGAAGCGGAATTGGCCGAACGGGAACGAAAGGCCGATGCGTTTATTGAGGGTGTGCGCGAGCGAGCTTCGCGTCGTGAAAGAGCTTAGCAATACGTTTCTGCTGCTCTTCAGACACCTTGGGATCGATTAGCTTAGCCAAGGTAATGACGTCATCTTCGTTTCCGAATTCGAGGAGCATCGGCAACTTGCGTTTGACTTGGTACCAAGTGGGTCGCTGCTCTGAGTTGTCATTAGAGTCATTCCCCTTTAGCATCTCTCCGCAAATAACCTCTGCGCCAGTGCCTAAAGAGGTGCATTTGCGTTTTGTATTTGCCTGAATCTAGGCCGAAGCGCTTTTTGGTTCCCGTAGTGTCAACCTCTTCCCTTCGATTCCTTTCAACATCAGTAAGGTGCGCTCCGAATCGTTTACCTTGCGATGGTTGTACCTAAAATCAAACTCATTCAAGTATTGCTGCAAGTACCCGCGACCCCAGTGGCGATAGGTTCCGAACACGCCGCGTCGGACTAATCCAAAAAATCCCTCAACGGTGTTCGCTGTAATGTGACGCCGATTCTCGTAGCGGGAATATTCCTTCTTGCTGTGGGTGACTACATCGTGACTCGGAAAATCTTCGTGCATGTAGTGGTAGACAGTTGCTTCGTCGGTTTGGATCGTGGTGCCGACTTCGACATGCTCTTTCATGATCGGCCTGATGTTATTTAGCGTCACGCGCTCCACGTGAAACGAGCGTACACGGCTGCCCTTATCGCTACGCTCCATCAAGGAGACAATGGGACGTTTTTTGCTTTCAGCACCAAGCACTCCGGCCCTGCCGCGCTCCTTCGGTCCGATCCAAACTTCGTCAACTTCCACCACTCCCCGTAGCTTTTCAATCATGCCGTGTTGTGACATTGCGAAACGCAGGCGATGCGTCATGAACCACGTGCTCTTATAACTAATTCCAGTCATGCGGTGGATTTGGTGAGACGACATCCCTTTCTTGCTGGCACAAAGCAGGTACGAGACAAGAAGCCAGCGATGGAGCGGTATATGGCTGTCCTCGAAAACGGTGCCAACGGTGACGCTGAATTGTTCGCAGCATCCGTAGCACTTCCAGACACCCTTACGGACAGGTTTCTTCGAATCAGGACGTGCCTTGAGTTGACCCGCATTGCCGATCTCCCCACAGTGGGGACACACCGGACCTTCGGGCCAGCGAACAGCTTCAAGCAGTTTTCTTGCGTTCTCTTCATCGCCGATTTTCTCAATAAGCTTTAAAAGATTAAGGCTAGGAGTCTCGTTCATTATCGACTTGCCTTTTCTCGCAGAGCAGGCCGATAATGTGATTGACAGTCGGCATTGCGGCTTACCCCGCGTGTCGGTTGGCCCCGACTCCTGCTGAAACAGAAGCCGGGGCATTGTTTAGGTTGAGGGTTAACAACTAGCGATTCGAGAGATTATGGTGGTGGTGGCGGCATTGCTATTCACCTGCTTTCTGGGCCAGTCTGGGTGCACTTCCCGGCTGGCCCTTCTCACTGGGAGCAATATATCAGATGGCAATGCATTAGTCCAATAACTTTTATCAAAATATTACTATTGCATTAGCCTAATGCGAATGGTAGTCTCTTGGCTGGAGGAAGCATCCAATGAGCGCCACAGGGAATGTCACCGCAAACGTTGAAAAGAAAAAGAGGCAGCGCAGTCCCAACTATCCCACCGTTGGACTTCCTGAAGCTATCGAGCGAGCAAAGAAGCTACTTACTGCCGCTGGCAAAGCAGGGTCTCCTCCTGATATAGCGGCCAAGCAGATTGGGTTTGCGACCGCGCACGGGCAGGCCCATAGCGTACTGTCCGCGCTTAAGAAATTTGGGTTGGTCGAAGAAGGAAATGGAAGAGTCTATCCGTCGCAACGAGCACTTGAGATTCTAAATCTCCGTGCCGACGATGCTAGACGTATTCAGGCGATTAAAGATGCGGCCCTTTCGCCCCCCATCTACCGCGAACTTATCGAGGAGAATAGGGAGCGCGGTTTGCCTGCTGCCGAAGCTATGGAAGCCGAATTAGTCACCTACAAGAACTTCAATCCCAACGCAGTAGCAGGCTTCGTAAAGGATTTTAGGGACAGTTTAGAATTCGCTGGTTTATCAGACATCTCCGTGTTACCTTCTACTGGTGAGGATGAAATGAATACCTCAGCACAGCCCGAAACCACCAAACCCACACAGAATAAGAGGGCCCAGCCCCTCAGCGCAGCAGCTCTTGACTTTAAGTTTGTTGCCAGTCCCACGGTTCGCAAGTACCCCATTGATATTTCTATTCCTCGCAACCTCAAGGCGGAAATCTCCATTACGGGAGAGTACAAATTGGAGGACTTGGAGAAGCTTAAACGGCAGGTAGAGCGGGTTATTGAAAGCATCGAAGAAGCCTATAAAGACTAGGAATCTGACCGCTACAAACTCGAATCCTGCGTTTTCCTTGCCTTGGTTTGTGAAGGTGATAATTTCGCCAATTTTTGTATTGCCCGGGCGGAATTGACAAAGCCGCGAAGGGTTGTGAAGTCAAGCTGGGGAATATGGTACCGTTTCTTCGATTTCTTTCCAGGCTAGCCCCCAAGATCGAGAATTTCCATGATTCAGCGAGCGGTTGTATCTTCATTGTTCATTGTGGCGTGTGTCTTGCTTGCGGCAGGTCAAGGGCAAGGGAGTGCCAGCAACAAGAGTTCAATCGGGTCGGCCTTGCGCGCCCGCAACTACGAGCAAGCCCTTCAACTTATTCGATCTCAACTTCGGGAATCGCCGAAGGATGCCAAACTTTGGACCATGGAAGGAATCGCTCTTTCCGGCCTCGGTAATAATCGGGAAGCACTGGTTGCATACCACCGCGCACTTAATATATCGCCAGACTATCTTGCCGCCCTTGAGGGTGCAGCCGAATTGGAATACAAGGAGGGGAGTGCGCGGGCGATTCCTCTACTGAATCGCATCTTGAAACTTCAGCCTGACAATTCCACCAGCCATGCAATGCTGGCAGTTCTTGCCTACAAACAACACGATTGCCCCACGGCAGTCGAGCACTTTCACGCGAGCGCCGATATGATCTCTTCTCAACCAGTAGCGCTCGCAGAATACGGCAGTTGCTTGATGAGTTTAGAGAGACCAGATGACGCGATAGCTGAATTCCAGCAAATATTAAGGCTCATGCCGAATGATCCGCACGCGCAATACAATCTCGCAGTCGCCCAGCTAACGGCAAATCATAGTAAAGAGGCGATCGCTACTCTCACACCGCTGATAGAAGAGAAAAATCCTGACCCTGACGCACTTGACCTGGCATCGTCAGCCTATGAAGATTCCGGGGACACGCCACGCGCGGTAAGTCTCCTTCGCCAGGCGATTGTTTCGAATCCAAAGAATGCTAAGTATTACCTCGATTTTGCCGCTCTTTCATTTAAACACTCCTCGTTTCAAGTCGGCATTGACATGATTGATGTGGGGATCAAGGAACTTCCCGGCGTGGCCTCCCTGTATGTGGCGCGGGGCGTGTTGTTCATCCAACTTGAGCAGTTTGAAAAAGGAGAAGCTGACTTTGCAACCGCCAACCGTCTGGACCCCGGACAAACTTCCGGCGCCGTTGCGGAGGGGCTGGCACAGATACAACAAAGCAATCTGGACCAAGCTCTTGCGACCATACGATCTAAGCTAAAAACCCACCCTGAGGATGCTTTCCTGCATTATCTCGAAGCCCAGGTCATTACGCAGAATGGCGCCGATGCCGGAACTCCGCAATTTAAGGAGGCGATTGCCGCCGCTTCTCGGGCAGCACAATTAAAACCAGACTTTGTGCTTGCGCAAGATCTGCTGGGCAACCTGTATTTAAAGTCAGGACGACTAGATGAGTCCATCAGAGAATCCCGGTTGGCCTTGCAGGGCAATCCTTCCGACCAGGAAGCGCTCTACCATCTGATACAGGCACTCCGAAGAAGTGGGAAAGATCCCAAAAGCGAAATCCCTGGTTTGGTCAAACGCCTGGCAGATTTGCGAGCGGAATCGCGAAAGACTGAAGCTTCCGAAAATAAGTACAAGTTGTATGAGCCAGCCACTTCGGGAACGAACGATACAGGCCCGACTAACTAACCGAAGGATTTCTAAGATCGAGCCAGCGGGTCTGCGGGCAAGCAGCTACGGTGGCGATCAACCCAGGGCATAGTGGATATAGGGGTCCTTCGACTTGGTTCTTCTTCGCCAGCGAAGAAGAATAGGCGCTCAGGAGGACAAACTTTATATGGTTTTTATTTTATTGTCATGCTGAGCCTGAGCTTCCGCTCGCCGAAGCTCAGGTAGTCGAAGCATCCCTACTCCTGAAATGAGTCTTCACCCAACTTTATTGCTGATCTCCCTCGACGAGTTTGTAACGGTAGCGTTCCCGTTCCTCTTTTGAGGCCTGCTCACGAAGCTGCGCAAGCCGCTTCAACAAGTCCGGAATCTCTTTGGTGTCTCCGGTTTTCCGAAGCCCCTGAATCAGGTGATATACCACCGTTTGATCGCTCGGATCGGTTTCCAGCGCCCTCCGGCACTGCTCGACGGCTTCTTGATTGCGGCCCCCTTGCAAATATAGTTTCGCCAGTACCCCCCGGGCGACGCCCATCGTCGGCTGCAATGCGACGGCCCTCTGGGCGGAACGTACAGCAAGTCGAAAGTCAGGGGAGCCGGGATCGGTATTCTTCGCAGCGAGAAGATCTGCTTGCAGATAAAGCATCAGAGGGTCGTTAGGCTTTTTCGCAAGGGCCCCCTGCACCTTTGCCAGTGCGCGATCGAAATCGTTTTGCTGCGCCGCCGCTAATCCTTGGGCCGCGGCACTGAGAGATTGATTGGGATCCAATTCATAAGCCTTTTCGAAGTCAGCCTCGGCTTTTTCGTAGTGGGCCAATTGCACGTACAAAACGCCACGCGCAAAGTAAAGCGGAGCTGCCTTCGGCTGCAAGCCCAAGCCGTCGTCAATAACATCAATCCCCACCTGGAACGATCCATGTTCATAGGAAATGCTGGCGAAATCCAGGTAGAGATTCACATTCTGGGGATCGAGCAAAATCGCCTGCCGAAGAATACTGACCGCTCGCGATGTGTCCTTCGCTTCTTCGTAGGCTCTAGACGTTAGTTCCAACGTTCCGACATCGGGACTCTTCGCTTCCAAGAGCGGCTGCAAAGTTGCCAGAGCATCCGCCGGTTGGTGGGCCATGATCTGAATGGCGGCCAACAATCGGCGCTCACGCTCGTCGTCGGGGTTAAGAGCGACCGTGCGCTGGAAGATCTTTGCCGCTTGATCGAATTGCTTGAGTCTTACCAGGCAGATGGCGTATGCATTCAGCGCACTAGGTTTTGAGTCAAACAGTGTCCCACTCTTTTCGAAGTGTCCGGCGGCCGCGGCATAATTCCCCTGTTGGTACTCCAACACCGCGAGCATGCCATGGCTGGTTGAATCATTGGGCCGCAGACGCAGCACACGCTCCAGGAGGGGAATTGCACCAGCATCGCCTTCATCGAACTCAATTTGGACTGCGCCTTCCAGTGCGGGGAGATAGTCCGGGGATATCTTCAATGCGTGACGAAACGAGGCAAGCGCATCCTTCTTGCGTCTTTCGCCCGAATACGCTGCGCCTTGCATCGCCCACAATTGAGCGTTTCCGGGTGATGCTTCCAGTGCGGGGCGAACCAGATCCAATGCCTTTTCAAATTCTTTGTTCTGCAATGCCGAGGCTATCGGGCCAGACCGATCCGCGGTTTGAGCCAGCATCCCAGGAAGAAGGAGAAAAAAGGCGGAAGCGGAAAACAGACAGATATTTCGGATCGGACGTATTCCTATCATCTCCGGATCGGTCTCTCCCCACCCCTTTATATTCCATGCCACCGCGGGGAACAATCAGCGTCGTCAATGCCCGAAAAAATCTTCGCGTGCGTGCCCATCAACCGGGGTTGTTCCCCTGCCACTCAATAAAAAAACCGGCCCGCTCCGCAGGAAGCAGGCCGGCCGGTTATGGCCGTTCTGGACGGTTCAGAACGAAATCTTGCCCCCCACTTGCCAGTATCTTGGAAGGTGTGACCCCGTAGCTAGACCGAAGTTTCCATCCGGGAAATTGTTATCCACGTTTATCAGGTTTGCTCGGTTGAAGATGTTGAAAAACTCAAACCTCAGTTCGAGATTGACCCTTTCCGTAATGCGGGTGTCCTTATAGAAGTTCACATCTGTGTCAGCATAGTTCGGTTCGCGGAACTGGCCCGTCTTCTCATTTCCGGTCAGCCCCGAACCGAAAGTGGGAACCGAGAACTCGCTCTTGGAAATGGCTCCGCTGGTGAGAAAAGCGCTGCGCGACGTGTTCTCCGAGTAAGCGGCGACATTCGGGAAGTCCAAATTAACGCCGTCAGCGTTGTAATCCCCGCTTGATGGGCCATAACCTATCGCCGGATTCGCAAAGGATGGGCATGCTCCCGCATTTGCGCACACAGGCTGATAGGAGTTCGTATTCAAGACTGTGAATGGCTCGCCGGACTGGTAGATGCTAGCGCCGCTGATTCCCCACCCACCGGTCAAAACGCCAAGCGGTCCGACTCCACCATGCAAACCCTTCAACGAATAATTGAAGCTGAGCGAGAAGCGATTGGGTACATCCCAGGGAGATGGTCCGTAATAGGTTTGAGGATCAAAAGCCGTGGGATAACCTACCTGTGCTGTTGGGGTAGCCAGACCTCCCGCGTCGTCACGGGACTGAGAATGAGTATAGGAGCCATCAATGTAGCCCCGGGAAAAGTGTCCCTTAAGTTCAACGTAAATTCCCTCGTAATTACCGTGCCGGTCGTTGAGCGCGTAGTTAATAGAACCGAAGCTATGGTTGAGTCGCGTCGGTTGCGTACTCTCGTTGATGATCAGATCGTTAGGAAAGTTGTTGATGTCAACTCCATACGAAACGCCATTCGTAACGCCTTCGTTTCCGACAATATTATAGGAGTGCGACCCCGAATAACCCACGCTGGCCGCGAAATTACTTGCGATCTTCCGTTCCACCCCCAAAGACCAGACATCCGAAACCGGGGATTTCAAGAGCGGATTAATGCCACCAATGCCGAAGCTGGCCCCCACAACTCCGCCTTGCGAGTTAAGGCCTCCCGCAAAAGTCGGGAAGGTAAATCCAAACGGCGGCTTGCTGGAACTCCCCTGGAGGAAAATCGGAGCTTGCGCTGTCGCTGTTCCACCCGCTACAAAGTTCGGCGCAACCTCTCCGGGAGGGCTCCCGCGGAATTCTTCCTGAACGTTCGCCGAGGTTAGCCAGTTTTGATAGACGCCGATTCCGCCGCGCACCACCCAGTCGCCATTTCCCGTGGGGTCCCAGGCGAAACCGGCGCGCGGGCTGAACAGGTCATTGACCGAGTGAAGCAGAGCGTTATGGGTAGCCTTTGCGTAGCCGTTCGCAACTTGCTCCTGTTCGGTTGTGCCGGTACCCAGGTAAAAGTTTCCGAAAACCGTCGAAGCATTTTTCGACCACGGGTTGCCGCTGTCGTCATAACGCAGGCCCAATGTAAGGGTCAGATTTCTTTTCGCCTTCCATGTATCTTCAACAAATAGCCCAAACGTCCTGGCAGCCGCATCCCAATTGGCCAACTGCTGTGTTCCGGTCGCCGGATTGTAAAACACTCCATTCTCGTTATTGGGAGCATCTTGTGCCAGGGCCAAAATATTATTGAAATTGAAAGTTGGCGTTGACCACGGACCTTGGAAGTTCTCAACATCGTCCCCGTACCAACCTTCATAACCAAACTTCAGGGTATGCGTCCCCTGAATATGCGTGAGGACATCGCGCCAGTGATAGTTGTGTTGAATAAAGTCTCCCTGCGAGAAACCGGCCCCGAGCTGTTGACTGATGCCCGCATTGATATTGGGAACCGTGTAATCTTTGGCCCCCGTTGCTAATTGGCCCTCCACCCTACTCTGTCCGGCGCTGGCATCGTTCAGCGTGGTTGGCGAGAAAGTGTGGGTCCACGTGGCCTGCCCAGCGACTTCCCAGGTAGGGTTGAGGCTCGAGAATTGCGGCGAAGGCGTCGCGGCACCGCTGGTTAGCAAAGTCCTGTAAAGGCTAAGGTAGACTCGGTCGTTCTTAAAGTCAGTGTCAAGGCGGGCAAAATACTGAGTTCCGTTACGAATTGCGGTGGCGCCGAAGGCTCCGTTGTCAATCATAGGCAAATCGCAAGGAATGAAGTTAGTGGCCGCAGTACCGCAACCGTTTGGATTGGTGCCTCCGGCGGATGCTGGGGCGCCGAGGACACCCTTCGCGGTTTGGCTTACCGTTACCCCCGACAAGCCCTGAGGCAAATAAGTAGTGAGGATATGCGTTCCCACGGTGCTTGACAGGCCGTTGGCGGGATTTGAAATAAAGTTTAGGAACTCAGGCGCCGCAAAGGTAATGTTTGTTCCAGCGCTCCTTGAGCCACGCAATGGTTCAGCAGCAAAATAAAAGAAAAGATGGCGCTTGATGACGGGACCGCCGACTGCAAAAGAAAAATCATTGGAGTGAAAAGGCTTATAGGTTAAGCCTGCAAAGTGCTGGTGCGCGTACATCCCTTGGTAATTGAAATAATCCGCCGCCGAACCATGGAATTGATCCGTTCCTGATCTCGTGGTAAAGGCCGTTATGACTCCGGCGGCGCGGCTGTGCTCGCTCGAAAACGTATTCACCTGAATACTGGTTTCCTGGATAGAGTCAGGAGTCGGGGTCAGGTTCAAAACACCCTGCCGGATTCCGCTGGTCACGTCGAGGCCGTCAATCACATACTGATTGTTATCCGATCCCTGGCCATTGGCACTGGCGTCAATGGATTCTTCCGTGGAAAAGTTGTCCGCACCGGATCCGGGCGTGCCGTTGCCGGAACCCGTTGTTCCCAGTCCCGACACTCCTGGCGCCAGCGTCACCAGCGTTACCAGGTTGCGGCCTTCGAGGGGCAACTGCGCGACCGCTTGATTGTCGAGCGTCAGTTGAGTGCGACTGTCCGACGTATCAACCACTGGAGCCTCGGCGGTGACAGTAATGGCCTCCGACACTGAGCCGACCTTCAGGGTGATTGGTACGTTCAAAGTCTGCTCGGTCAGCACCGTAACGTCTACCTCGGAGCTCGTATAGCCGCCAGCCGAAGCGGTTACTTTGTAAGATCCCGGCTCCAGGCTTACAAAGCGAAAGTTGCCGTCGGGGTCGGTTGTGGTCACCCGGGTTACTTGCGTGGCAGTGTTCTGAAGCTGAATAGAGGCTTTTTGTACCACGGCCCCAGAAGAATCCTGCACCGCTCCTTGGATACTGCCGCTAAACTGAGCGCAACAGAAACTTGCGGCCAGAACGGTCATGCCCAAAACCACGGCGCGAAAGGGCGCAAATTTTCTTGTCGTCATAGCTTTCTCCTCTGACTGCGATGCGATTGTGGAGTATTTTTCCTTCGATAGCAAACGTTTACTTTTCCGGTTAAAGAGTTGTATATAGTATGTTTGTGCTAGGGGCAGGACAGTAACATTCGCGGCGAGAAACTGTCAAGCGCAAAAAATAGTGCTGTTTCTCGAGTAGATTCAGGTCAGAGGGGAACGGAGTTCGGCGCGAGGTACGCCGTAGTATTACTTGCTCCAGCCACTATCCGGCAGTATTCCTAGGCCTTCCTTAATCACGATCAACTGGTCGGCTGCAATTCCCTTCAATTTCTCTTGCAATCCATTGGGCCAATGAATTTCGAGATCCACAAGTATTTCCGATCCCAAACCGAAGTGCAGGCGTGAATCATTTGCAGAGTAAAAACTCGACTGACTTAAAACTGCCTGAGCTTGAGTCTTCTTTCCATAGTGCGCCAGAACTCTGGCGCCAATCGCACTACGATTTGACTTTGTTCCTATCAGCTTGACCTTGAGCCAGTGATGAGACCCTTTCAGATCATTGCGCAATAACGAAGGCGGTTCGTTTAAGTTCACGATCAATATGTCCAAATCGCCATCGTTGTCAAAGTCTCCGAACGCGCACCCTCGACTGGAGTGCGCCGCAGTAACGCCAGGTCCGGCTTCTTCCCCCAATTCTTCGAAAGTTCCATTGCCTAGATTGCGAAATACAACCCTGGGGGTCTTGGCTGGATATTGCGGAAGCACCTTTTCGACCTGAGGATAAACATTACCCGTCACGAGGAATATGTCGGGGAAGCCATCGTTGTCGAGATCAACGATCCCGGTTCCCCAGCCTATGTATTTGGTTTCGACACCGATCCGTGCGGCGCGCGTAACGTCCTCGAAATTCCCTTTGCCATCGTTGTGATAAAGACCGTTAGTGTCGTCGGCAAAATGTGTTTTGAACAAATCTAGATGGCCGTCGAGGTCATAGTCTCCCACTCCAACTCCCATGCCGGCCTGTTCCATGCCATCTTCACTCAGCGCAACCCCGCGAAGCACGCCCTCTTCCCGAAAGGTCCCGTCATGATTGTTCATCAAGAGCAGGCTGGGCGTTGAGTCACAGGCCACATAAATATCGGGCCAGCCATCTTCATCGAGATCAGCTGCGATCGCGGTCATTCCATAGCTCTCGCGCAGGCCCGATATTCCAGCCTCACGGCTCACATCGGTAAAAGTGCCGTCGCCCCTGTTTCGGTATAGGGAGTGAAACCCTGGTGGCAGTCCGCGCGGCCCACATTCAACAGGAATTCCTTTCCAATTACAGTTGCTATTAGCACCGGGTTTCGGTATATGTTCGAAGTCAAACTGAAGGTAGTTGGAAACAAACAGATCGAGATGACCGTCGCGGTTGTAATCCAGAAAAGTGCAACCCGCGCCCCATCGCGGCTTATCGTTCCACAAGCCTGCGGCCTTGGTGACGTCAGTAAAAGTGCCGTCGCCATTATTCCGGTAAAGTTTATTCTGGCCGAAGCACGTGCAAAATAAATCCTCAAACCCGTCATTGTTGTAATCGCCGACGCACACACCGGACGCCCATCCCACTTCGTGCAGGCCTGCCTTTTCCGTCACGTCCGTAAACGTACCGTCACGATTATTTTTGTAGAGACGGTTCGTGGTGCCTTGGGGCGGAGCCGCGATTCGTGTTCCACTGAGCACGAAAATATCCATCCAGCCGTCGTTGTCATAATCAAAAAAAGCGCAACCGCATCCAGTCGCTTCTAGGATGTAATCCTTATGATCCGCATCGCCGTAGATTACGGGCGAAGTAAGACCGGCTTCGTGGGCAATGTCAAAGAAATGTGCGTCAAAGGGACGCCCAGATGGCACTGGCTTGGGCTGTGCTTTGACGTTGCGGGAGGCTACCCCCTGTCCTAGCATTCGGCAAGCCGAGGCCAGTAGTGAAAAATAAACAAACCCGCGGCGTGTAACTTTCATAAGACTTATTCTGATTTCGGCCCGACAGTCCCTATATGCTTGACAAACACGCTAGTCTGACAGTATACGAAGTTCGCGCAATCGTTTACCGTATACATTATCCACTAATGGAGCTATAGTCATCGAAACCGTGAGTGGGAATCAAAACTAGCCAGAGCTTGGGAAGGAGCCAAAATGAAGAGTATACCCCGGCGTCAGTTCCTGAAAATAAGTGCAGCCACTGCTGGCGCCGCTATGGCGGCGCGTTCTATCCCTCGCGCTTGGGCTTCCTCTTCCGCGACTGTCGCGATCACGCCGCCACTTTCCGTATTTGGGTACTCCCAAGTTCAGTTACTCGACGGGCCGTTTCGGGAGCAGTTCGATCAGAACCACGATCTGTTCCTGCATCTTGATGAGGATGCTTTATTAAAGCCATTCCGGCAGCGCGAAGGTATGGCCGCTCCCGGTCCTGACATGGGCGGCTGGTACGACAATTCCAGTGACTTCACTCCCATGGAAAATTTCCACGGCTTCATTCCGGGTCATAGCTTCGGTCAATATCTTTCTGCATTGGCTCGCGCGTATGCAATCACCGGATCAAAACCCACACAGGAGAAAGTGAACAGGCTGGTTCGTGCGTTTGCGCAAACCGTGGATCCGGAAGGAAAGTTTTATGTGGACTATTGCCTTCCCGCGTACACATACGACAAAACCAGTTGTGGTCTCATTGATGCACACGAGTTCGCCGGGGATCCAAATGCGATGGACGTACATTGGCGCGCCACACAAGCGGTCATGCCGCATCTGCCCGAAAAAGCCCTGAGCCGCGCCGAGCAGCGAGCCCGCCCTCATAAGGATGTTTCTTTTACTTTCGATGAGACCTACACCCTGCCGGAAAATTTATTCCTTGCCTATCAACGAAGTGGGAATTCACGCTATCGCGATCTCGCGATTCGTTTCATTGAAAAAGAATATTTTGATCCTCTTTCTGAAGGACACAACGTTCTTCCCGGCGAACATGCCTACAGTCATGTCAATGCTCTTAGCTCCGCGATGCAATCTTATCTAGTGCTCGGCGACGAGAAGTATCTTCGCGCGGCGAGCAATGGTTTCCGTATGGTGCAGGAACAAAGCTATGCCACAGGTGGATGGGGACCCGATGAAGCCTTTGTCGTTCCCGGGACCGGCGCTCTCGATGCAAGCCTGGGATTCACCCACTCCAGTTTCGAGACTCCGTGCGGTGCCTACGGTCACTTCAAGATTTCGCGCTATTTGTTGCGAGTTACACGCGACTCCCGCTATGGCGACAGTATGGAACGTGTGCTCTACAACACGATCGCCGGCGCTACTCCAATTCTTGCGGATGGTACGAGCTTCTACTATTCGGACTATAACAACTCAGCGAAAAAAGCTCATTACAAAGATAAGTGGCCTTGCTGCTCGGGGACATTCCCGCAGTTGGCTGCGGACTACGGTATCAGCTCTTATTACAAGAGTCAGGACGGCATTTATGTAAATCTATTCCTGCCGTCGCGCGTCTCATGGCCACAGGGTAACACTCAATGTTTTCTGACCCAGACCACTCAGTACCCCACCGAGAACACTACGCAATTCGACTTCAAGCTGGATCGCCCTGAGACTTTCAGCGTGTATTTGCGTATCCCAGCATGGGCAGGTGCGAAGACGAGAGTGTCGGTGAACGGTCGAGGAGCGGTGGGCGGAATCACATCAGGAAATTTTCTAACCCTTACAAGAATGTGGAAGGATGGGGACAGAGTCGAAATGGAATTGGAGATGCCGCTAAACCTGGAAGCTGTAGACGATCAAAATCCGAACAATGTTGCCTTGATGCGCGGTCCTATCGCGCTGTTCTCGGTCGGCGAAATTCCCGCGCATATGACGCGGGCTCGGTTGCTGACTGCGAAGCCGTTTTCGCAAACGTCTCAGGATTGGCTGGTTCAGACCGATGCGGGGAACCTCGTTCTTCGTCCCTTCGCTTCGATCATGAGCGAAAACTACCGCTTATATCAGACAGTTGAGGGTTGAAATCTTTTTCGGTCAAATTTCGTCGGTAGTCAGCAGCGATCCGTCAACTGGGTTCTCAGCCTATGGATATGCGCGAAGTCGCGAGACATGCGAAGGTGTCCACCGCGACGGTTTCGCGAGTTATTAATCGCGTTCCAAGTGTAGACCCCCAACTCGCCAAGCGGGTCTGGAGGGTAGTTGAGAAACTCGGCTATTACCCAAATACGCAGGCCCGGGCGCTGGTTTCCGGGAAGAGCCGGATTTTTGGTCTGATCGTTTCCGAAATAACAAATCCGTTTTTCCCAGAGATTGTCCAATCCTTTGAAGACATTGCGGTCCGCCACAATTACGAAATCCTGCTGACTTCGACCATTCATGATCCCAAGCGAATGGAGCTGGCGGTTCGCCGCATGATTGAGCGCAGAGTTGATGGGGTCGCCATTCTGACCTTTGGTATGGAAGACTCTCTGATTCAAGATCTCCGCTATCGTAAACTCCCTTTAGTATTCGTAGATGTCGGACCGCACGTTCGCGGAGTGGGCAATATCCGCATCAACTACCAGCATGGTATCCGCCAGGCTGTGCAGCATTTGGCAGCACTTGGGCACGTAAGAATTGCTTTTATTGGCGGGCCGCAACATCTCAGATCTGCAATGGCCCGAAAGGCAGCATTTGAGAGCTCAATGCACGAGATCGGAAGGAAGCTGCCCGCTGAATTGATGGTCACCGCAGACCACACAATGGAGGGGGGCATGCGGGCCTTGACGGAGCTAGTCGGCCTTTCTGACCGGCCAACAGCGGTCGTTTGTTCGAATGACATGACCGCAATCGGTGTAATGCGACAGGCTTACGAATACGGCATTATCATTCCCCGTGATTTATCAGTTGTAGGCTTCGATGACATCCGGCTTTCGAGCTTCACCACTCCGCCTTTAACGACCGTCCAAATGTCTCAGACCTTATTGGCGGAATACGCATTCAAGGCGCTGATCGCGGGTGTTCAGGGCAAGTCGAGCCCGCCAGGAGGCGCCGAATGGGAGCTCGTTACGAATCTAGTATTGAGAGGGTCTACAGCGATAGTACCGGCCAACAATACACCGTTGAGGCCGCTTCGTACCGCAAGGTGACTCTTTACCCAAGGCTCTAAAGGAGACATTCATTCACTGGCCCTCCCCCGCCTTCAGGCCTTGCGATTCGCCAGTGTCTCTGCAACCGATCTTCATCCGCTCGACGGCCGCAGTTTGTAGGCTTGACGTAAAATGCGTTTCGGTTTCGGCTGGTCGCCTACCAGTTCCGTGGTGTAATATCGCACATGAAATGCCGCTGTGTTGCTCAAAGACCTGCCCTCGTTGGTGTCGCCAATGATGTGCCTTCGACAAGCTACGGCGCAAGCGATTGTGCAACGTTCATGCGACGGCTCTTTGATAACACGTCAGTAAATTGTTGATAAATAAAATTGGAGAGGTGGCCGAGTGGCTGAAGGCGGCGGTTTGCTAAACCGTTGTACGGTCAAAAGCTGTACCGGGGGTTCGAATCCCCCCCTCTCCGCCAAACATTTGTAATTGCAATAATTTAGGTCAAAATGATTCTCTGCCTTCCTTACGCGTGAACTGTTCTTAGTGTCCCATTACTGTCCCATAACGTGACGAACCCTCGATTGCGAGAACTTTGTATCGTATTCCATACCGTGGAGGGTATAAAAGCTTGCAATTGTCCTCTGCCCGCGGCATATTGTCGGCTACGGAACGGGCGATGGTTCCGCATGATTCAGGCGGCGAACTGTGTTAGCACGTGAACTGGTTTCAGGACCTGGTGTTCGCGAGTAGTGTGCCTTCACCCTGACTACATGGCGGACCTGCCGGGACCTGGACCCGTCGGCCTTAAAAATGGCCCGCTGATTCCAAAGCACGTCGGCCGCGACAACGCCTGATTCTGACGTTTAGAACAGATACCTGTTGCGGCGCTGTGCGGCGAAATTGTCTTATGTGAGAAATGCTTCCCATTTCCTGGCAGCGGGATCAATTTGGACAACCTTGGCTGCGACTTTGAAATTGGCCCCGGCGACACCATTCACTCTCAACGCGCCGATTGCGCTGGGCAATAAAAGGGAAGATGGGGACGGTCCCTCTGCACGATTGAATCGCAGCCGCCAACCACGTGCTCCCGCAGATTCGAGTTCGAGATCAATCCTTCCGAAACGCGTCGGAGAATTCCGGAGGGTGTATCGCGCCGTCGGCACCAATTCCGTCGCGGTGATGCCGTTGAGCAGGCGCAGAGATTTACCATCTTCCAGCGCAAGCATGTGACGCAGGTAGCGCACACACTCGGCGCTCGCCCAGTTGTGCGGCATGTCTCCCCAGTCCTGTCCAACCAGTGCATTCTGAAGTGGCTGCTCCTCGCGCCAGCAGTACAAAGGAGATGCGTGGTTGAGAAAACCGGTGAATGTGCGGTGCGCCCAGCCGCGGAGCCCAGCCCAGAGATAAACGTGCGCCGCGAAGGAAGCGTTGTAGGTCCACAAACTGTCATGCCAAAGCCAACCAGTTTCAATCGGGACGTCTTCCCCCGTGCAAGATTGCAAGAGAGCAATGTGTCCTCGAACGATGGGATCGTTTTTGTCGAACACGACGCCGGGATAGATGGCGTGGGAGAGAGCCCATTGCGCAGTTTGCGGACGAGGCCGGTTCCACGGGTCGGGATCCCTCAGGGATGGATCGTCGTGCGCCAGCATCGGCAAATATTCGAATCCCGAGGGATGCCGCACCATCTCCTTCTTTGCCATTTGCTGAAAGGCATCGTAGAGTTCAAGGAAGAACAGGTTGGCCTTTGCGAGGGACGGCATCTTCAGTTCATCGGCGGCATCGGCGACAGCGCGGAGTGCCGCCAGCGTCCAAACAGTATTGGTGAACTCGGAGCGGACGCCACCGATGCCACCATCGGCGAAACCGGGCGTGAGCAGGCCATAGCGTCCATTCGTACTCGTTCCAACGCGGGCCTGGTCGCGCAGGCTGATCAGGAAATCCATCGCGCGCACGACGTTTGGCTCAAGGTCGTGGAAGAGCGTCCAGTCCTGCTTCAGTTCACATTGCCGGACGAGCGTGAACATGGCAATGGCGGTGTCTTTCCAGTGCTCGCCACCACCGGCCGCGATGACTTGTCCGCTATCCGCCTGTTTGGACCACTCGGAACGCAGGCCTTCGTCGGCGGCCTGGTCGTAGCCGAGATAACGCGCTGCTTCGAGAAGGAAGTTACCATCGACGATCCACAAACCGCGATAGACCGTTGGGCCAACCTGGAAAACCAGCTGGCCGTTCTTCACCTCGCGCGCCTGTTGGATATTGCGAGCGCATGCCGTGAGAAATTCTCCCTGCCGGTGTGGGTAGCTCCATTCGGTGGTGCCGAACGGCGTCCAGTTGCTCCAGAACTCTCGCGCCCCGGCGAGCAGCATTTCGGCGTCCTGTAAGTGTTCGCGCAGTGTTGCGGCGGACTGGTTCTCCTGCGGGAGCCGCACGAAATAGCGCGCCTCCTGTTCTTCGGTCGCCTGGCCATGGGGAAGATAAAGGGTGAATCCTTCTTCCTCCCACAACGTGCATGTGCCGAGAGCGTTGTTCAGTTGTCCGGCAATGAGCACGGGCGATTTGCTTCCGTGAGTGCCCACCGTCGCCGCTGGAGTGGAATAGGACTCCAGTTCAAGCTTTTCGCAGGTGCGGATGTGAATCTTCGGGACCAACGCGACGGCACCTTTTTTGGACTTGATTGATAGCAGCACATTATCAACACGCCCTTCCGAAGCATGGCGGGTGGCGAAGGCAGTGAGTTCCAGCGTGGCAGCGGGCCGATCAATCAAGGTGTGCACGATGGGAATGCCCGGGGCCTCGATCCATTGGCGCAGCACCGTGTCGTCCTGAAAACCGGCGAGAGAGAATTCAATCAAGGTATTAAAGTCTTTCATGCCGACAGACAGCGACTTTGCGAATCCATAACGCAAGTCGCCAGCCTGGCCGACGATGGTTTTCATGGGATCGTCGGGAAAACAGATCGTTGACTGCGAAGCATGGGGGGCGAATCGGAAGTCAACCTGCGTGTTGTGTCCACCCGCAGGCGAAGGTTCTTGCGGCGAAACAGAAAGAGGAAGAGCGGCAGGCGAATTCTCGATAGCGTGCGTCCGGACGGCTGTGGCAGCGCCCGAGACAACCAAGGCAGTGACAAATTGACGGCGATCCAGGGTCATTTGCTTTCCTCGCGAAACTCCAAAGCGCCGGGGTCCAAGCTTAGCGATGCGGGCTATGCTGGCCGAATGGGCGCTCAAGGATTCGGCAATCAATCATTCTGGTATTGTTATGCTGAGTATAAACAAACAGTTTCTGTCGAAAACGGCGTAATGCAAGATTTATCCTTTCTGAATACGGATACGATCTTTTTGCACGATCAGAATTTCGGAAGAGCTATGTTGGCGAAAGCTTTCGTTTCGTCAAGAACCGAAAGTGAAAGCCAGCCAGGAATTTCTTTTTGAGTGCTTCGAAGGACAGGAGAACCGAATGGGCAAACTCCGGGCGCCATCGCCACGAGGGATGTCCCCAACAGGACACTCGGCGGAAGGGACCGTTCATCAGGATAAGCAGCAGGTCCGCTTTACAGCGATTCTGACAGATCTCCAGCAGACCGGGCGGGTTTCGGTAGAGACGCTGAGCGAGCAGCTGGACGTCTCGGTGGTGACGATTCGGCGAGACCTAGACGAGCTCGAGCAGAAGGGATTGTTGCGGCGTACCCATGGCGGCGCAATTTCCATCGAGCCCCTTTTTTACGAACTGTTCCGCCGCGACCAATCGTTTTTGGCGCAGGTAGAGCGCGCCGCAGACGAAAAACGCCGGATCGGGCGTGCCGCCGCCGCGCTTATCAATCCGGGAGAAACGATCGCGCTCACGCCTGGCACCACAACGACGGAGGTCATCCGTGGGCTGCCCATGAACTACAACATCACGGTAGTGACGAACACAGTCAACGTGGCCATGGAGCTTGCCAAGCGCAAGGACGTCTACGTTTTCGTGACCGGCGGACATCTGCACGGAGAATGGTTTTCGCTGGTAGGTTCGGCGGCGTTGAAGGCGCTGGAAAACATGTTGATCAGCACCATGTTCATAGGCGCGGACGGCATGGATGCCACGTGGGGGGCGAGTTGCTTCAATGCGGATGAGGCAGAGCTCAACTCGACGATGATGAGGCTGGCGCGACGCCGTGTAGCGGTTGTGGACAGCGGCAAACTTGGAGTGGTGGCTAACTGGAGAATCTGCAAAGCCACCGAGTTGAACATTCTGGTCACCGACGCGGCGGCGACGGACGAGATGGTCGCGCCATTCCAAAAGCTTGGCATCGAGGTAGTGCGTGTCTGAGAGACAAGTTCCTAGCGGAAGTTTATAGCTTCTAACCGATCTATTCCATAGACCAATTTTGTTCTTTTCGGTAGTATTCGTTCACTGTTGTAAGCGAAAGTGACACATGAGCGTAAACCGATACCTGGTGAAGAGCACCTTCGTGAGCGCTCTCGGCGGGCTGCTGTTTGGCTTCGATACCGCAGTCATTGCCGGGACAACGCACCAACTCACCGAGGTTTATAGCCTTACTCCTTATTTATTGGGATTGACCGTTTCCAGTGCCCTATGGGGCACGGTTGTCGGAGCGATGACCGCGGGATACCCCGGACAGCGGATCGGGCGGCGCGACAGCCTGCGCATCATGGCGGTGTTCTATTTCCTCTCGGCGTTGGGCTGCGCGTTTGCTTGGAGCTGGGGATCGTTGCTCGCCTTCCGCATCATCGGAGGTTTGGGCATCGGCGGATCGTCGGTGCTTGCTCCCATGTATATCGCTGAGTTGTCCCCTGCGAAGTGGCGCGGCCGCTTGGTTGGTTTCTTCCAGGTCAATATTGTTCTCGGTATTCTGCTGGCGTACTTGTCGAACTTCTTGATCGGCCGGATGAACTTTGGTCTCGCGGAATGGCGCTGGCAATTGGGGATTGCTACACTGCCTGCACTTTTATTCCTGTTGATGCTGTTTTTCATTCCCCGCAGCCCGCGGTGGCTGGCGATGAAAAATAGGACGAGCGAAGCTCTCAACGTTCTGCGCCTGACCGGCAACGAAAACGCCGAGCAGGAACTAAGCGAGATCGCGGCCTCCATTCACCTGGAGCGCAGTTCCGCGGCGGAGCCGCTTTTCCAACGGAAATACCTGCTGCCGATCGTCCTGGCGGTAACCGCCGGCGCCTTCAACCAACTCACCGGCATCAACGCATGTTTGTACTACTTGAATGACATTTTTGCCGCAGCCGGAGCCAGCAAATATTCGGCCGGCATGCAATCGGTCGTCATTGGATGCACCAACCTGATTTTCACTTTGATTGCCATGTCAATCATTGATCTGGTAGGCCGCAAAAAGCTATTGCTCGCCGGAACCGCGGGCATCTTCATCTTTCTCGCCGCGATAGGAGAGATCTTCCACAGTGGCACGCATCAGGGCTGGCTGATCTGGCTGGTAATGGCGTTCATGGGATGCTTCGCCATGTCGCAGGGCGCGGTGGTATGGGTGTACATCAGCGAAATCTTCCCGACGCGGGTTCGCGCCCAAGGGCAAGCGATTGGGACATCAACTTTGTGGGTGATGAATGCTTTGATCTCTTTTATCTTCCCTGTGCTCGCCAAGAAGTCGAGCGCGACGCCCTTCTTTTTTTTTGCAGCCATGATGCTGATTGACATCGTCCTCGTCGCGGCGATTTACCCGGAGACGAAGGGAGTCTCGTTGGAGAAACTGGAACAGCGGCTCGGACTCGCGGACTGATCCGATCAAAAATTACGGCTATTGACTTGACACAAGCTTCCATTCAATTTCGATAGAGCATTTGCAGCGTTTATCTGGATGAGCTTTCACATAGGTTCAATCGTCCGCAAGATGATCATGCTTTCATGGAAACGGTTCGCCGATTAGCAGGTTTCGCGCCGCGGACATTTAGGGTATTGACTTCCGAAAAGGGCTTAGAGGGCTTCTTCTTAGCCTTTATCTCAGGTTTCTTTATGGCTCTTTTGTTGAGCATCCGCCCGGAGCGCTTCATCGAATTGGCCTTTGTCGGCCTTCATACATAAACGCTACCAAAACAAGTGGATTAAATGCAACATTAGGTCGTAATCGCAATACAGACATTGCATTTATGGCGTCTACGGGTTAAACTCTTGTTAGGTTCTAAACCCTCTCAAGGAGGTACGAGCACGATGGTACCAAACAGCGAAGCACCCGCAATCGCCATTTCTCCGCAAGAGCAACGAGAGATTAGCGAGATTTATGCAAAGCTTCGCGCAGCAGAAGCGAAGCTGATCGGGCCGGATGGCAAGACCGAGATTCTGCCTAACAACCTCTACTCATTCCTGCTTCGATTGCTGGCTGATTTGCGAGCAGGTCACTCCGTGACCATCTTGCAGAGCAAGCATGAACTCACAACTGTCGAAGCTAGCAAGATTTTGGGAATGTCAAGACAGTTCCTCATCACTCTCCTAGAGAAAGGAGAAATCCCCTTTCATTTAGTCGGCACGCATCGTCGTATGTATGTGCGTGATGTAATCGCGTACAAGGCAAAACGTGACATTACGCGTCGGGATACCCTCAACAACTTAGCCAAGCGAGAATTCGCCAAAGGGGATTACGACAAAATCCCAGATGATTTTCACTCAGGAAAATGAATATTCCGCGGTTTTAGATGCATGTGTTCTTGTGCCAGCCTCACTTTGCGATCTTCTATTGCGGCTTGCGGAAGAACCAGCAATGTACCGACCGTTATGGAGCGAGCAGATAATGGCAGAGATGACTAAGACCCTGCGAACGAAACTAAAACGTACCGTTGTTGAAGCCGAACATAGGCGCGACCAAATGAATGCAGCGTTTCCAGAGGCTACGGTTACTGTGCCGCCTGAATTGCTCCGAGCGGTCGAGTGTATTCCAGACAAAGACGACAGACACGTGCTAGCTGCTGCAATCATGGCACGTGCGGACGCAATCGTTACACAAAACACGAGGCATTTTCCGAAGGAATGTCTTGACAAGTACGGAGTGCTTTGTCAGACGGCGGATGATTTCTTGATTCACCAATACCACCTGTGCGAACAGATGATATTGGACAAGCTTGACGATCAGGGTGCAGGTATCTCTCAAGACCGAGCATTCGTGATTTCAAGCTTAAGAATTTCCGCTCCTGGATTTGTGAAGCTTTTGGAGGCTCAGTGAGGATGAGTAAATGGCTCGCGTCTCACCGGAATTGTTCGCCGACCTGTCACCGTCACCAACGTAATCAGATATCGGTGTCAAATGAATAGTGGTGAAAACCTACATTTCGAAGGCGGGCCACAACGCTTCGACACGCGCGGGTTCAGAAACCCACTGGATGCTATCAGGATCGGCCGCGAACTGCTCATACATGGGTGTGTTGTGATCCAGGCCCAGTTCCGGGTAGAGGCGCGGGTCTCGAATCGCAAGACTGGAGGATAGATAAGAAGGATTGGATTCCCAGTGGATGTTCCGCTCAGAATCAAGAACAGGAAACCAAGCCAGACCATGGTGCGCTCGAATCGCGTCGTAAACAAACCCGTATTGACGATCGCACCATGCACCGAACATCATGCGGTGTTCTGGATCGGCATTGATGACGCTATGCGCCCATCCTGGAGGAACAACTACCTTGTCTCCGGGGTCAGCCGATACTGCAAAACAGCGGCCAGGATCATCGCCGGCGCTCTCTTGCGCGTAGATAATTGCGCGCCCCTCCCAAATTTCGAACAACTCCGGCGTTGACCACCCGCAGTGGGGCGCGACGGCATGGACATGGCCCTGGCTCCAACCGGTTCATCTCCGAGCTGCCCACCGGTATACACCACGACGCCGAATAAGAGCATGCGTCGCTCTAACTCCTCGCGGTGTTCTTGGCGGCCGACGTCCATCACAATCGAGTAAACCGGGTCCGGGCCCTGGCATTCGCGATCACGCAAGCTGGCCCGTATGTCGTCGAGACGGCGGAACTCCGGCTTCGGCCCGAAGACGCCGTCGCCATAGGTAAATCGGAGGCTATCGTCGGCGCTATGCACACCAAGCTTTGGATCGAACCTGGGCGAAGCCAGCGGGCCAAGGGATATCACGGGTTCGTCCCTGCAGTCGTAAAGACGGCAACACCCTGTTCTTCGGTGATTCGCGCACCGAATCCGCGGCCGCCTGCGATTTCGTAGTCGTGGCCAGCATCGCTCGGCCAGCAAGCGACGAATCGAAGGGGGGCGTCTCCGGTATTTACCACGCGGTGTGCGACGTTGCCCGCGATGTAGTGCAGGCTCCCGGGCTTCATGTCTTCAAACCAGGTGTGCCCGGCACTGTCCTTCAACATTAGTTTCCCCCTGCCGGCGACCGTGCCATAGAACTCCGCTCGATCGCCGATGACGTGCCGGTGCCCGTGGGTCATGAAGTATTCTTTCCCGATGCGGCCGGGTTGAATTTCGGTGGTTCCCCAGAACAAACCGCCCTCGGTGCCGGGGGGAACGGGTTCCCACCACCAGACCCGGTAGACTATTGTCTCGGGATCGAGCAGCTGCCAGGCTTGCTGATTTTCGAAGATTCCTTTAAGTTGTCCAAGCTTCTTTTCGGACGAGCGAAGACCGGACACTTGCATCGCGCCGTCGGCCCAGTTCACGAACGCGAAGACAGGGTTCATAATGAAATACGCTAATCGAACCAGGTTCTCAAATGCAAACCAAAAAGAACATAATTTTGGTCTTTTGATGCCTAAAACGACTATTATTGAAGCTTTTCTACAGCTAAAGCGCTTGTTTCTCTGAATATGACACGACCTGCGATTGGTATTGATTTAGGGGGCAGCCACGCAACGATTGCCGTCGTCGAGGACGACAAACTGCTGGCATCCCAACAAGTTTCGCTCGACTCCTCACTGGCACTTCTACCCTCGCTCGCTCTTTTTGCAACGGTAATACGCGCACTGCTGGGCGAACTACACATGAACGCTGCTGATTGCGAAGGGGTGGCACTCGGATTCTGTGGGCTTGCCGATGCGCGCCTTGGCCGCGTGGTGTCAACCAACAAGAAGTACGAAGATGCGCCTTTGATCGACTTCATCGGCTGGTGCAATCGCGAGTTCGGATTGCGTTTCGCCATCGAGAACGATGCGCGGATGGCACTGCTGGGCGAACGTCATGCCGGAGCTGCACGAGGTTGCGACGATGTTGTCATGATCACGTTGGGCACCGGTATCGGTGGCGCGGCCATGATCGAAGGCAAACTGCTGCGAGGAAAGCACGCACAGGCCGGGTGCCTGGGTGGACACTTACCAGCGAAAGTCGGCGGCCGACCATGCACCTGCGGTGCCATCGGATGCCTGGAGGCCGAAGCCTCCGGATGGGCGTTGCCAATTATGGCGCGGGACTGGAAAGGCTTTACTGCCAGTGCGTTGTCCAAGGCCGGGACGATAAATTTCCGGGCGCTCTTCGAACTGGCAGATTCAGGCGATCAGGTCGCGAGCGAGATTCGCGATTACTGTTTGAAAGTCTGGGCAACCGGAGCGGTGGGATTGATCCATGCATACGATCCGGAACGGATTGTAATGGGTGGTGGCGTGATGCGCCGCGCGGGTCTGATACTTCCTTATATTCAAGCTTACGTAAATAAGCATGCATGGACTCCCTGGGGCAAGGTGCAGGTCGTGGCCGCACAATTGGGCAACGATGCCGGCCTTTTCGGAACCGTCCCGCTGCTGACAGGAACCGTGTAATCGCGCATGACAAAACAGTTTCCCAATGCTCAGGTTTCGCGTCCGTTGCCTGGAAATGAGAACCTGCGCTTCTTAAATTTTCGCAGCGACGCTCTCGCGCATCGTGGCGATGTCTTGCTGTTCGCACCCCCGGAATTCGGAACCCTCGAGCGTGTGCCGCTGCTGTTGCTATTACACGGAGTGTATGGCTGCCAGTGGAATTGGTGGCTGAATGGCGATGTCGTTTCGGTCGCGCTGGAGATGCTCCGCGATGGAAGTATGCTTCCGATGATGATCGCCATGCCGTCAGACGGCCTTTGGGGAGACGGAACCGGATACGTTCCTCACGCGAACGCTAACTACGAAAAATGGATTGTAGACGATGTCCCGTGCTGCTTGCGCGAGCTGTTTCCGCAATTGCATCCTGAGAAATTTTTTATCGCGGGGCTTTCGATGGGCGGCTATGGCGCGATGCGGTTAGGCATGAAGTATCCGTCGCGGGTGCAAGGGATTTCCGGGCATTCCTCGATCACGCAGGTCGCTCAACTCTCCCAGTTCATTCCCTTTCCCCCTGCGGCATTTCAGTATGCGGGCGAACTGGATACGGACCTGCTGCACTGGGCGAAAATCAACCACGAGCGTATTCCCCCCTTACGGTTTGATTGCGGAACCGGCGATCCTCTGATTGAAGCCAATCGCGAACTTCATCGCGCCCTGACGCGAATGAATGTGCGTCATGAGTACCAGGAATTCCCTGGCGGCCACGATTGGCCGTATTGGACCGAGCACGTTCGTCAGACGCTCGCCTTCTGTAAGGTTGTTCTCTCCGGTTAGTGACCTATTTCACCGCACCGACGGCGAACGCCGGCATCGGCATCCGAACTATTTTCGGAAAATAGATGCCGGTATTCGCCTCCAGTTTTTTCGGCTTCATGGTGTTGCAGACGTAGGTGAACATCAACTCCCCAGGCTTTTCAAATTCAGGGTGCTCCTTACCGGCATAGCAGAAGGTATCGGCGTCATAGCCTGGAGAGTTCTTCTGCAATTCAGGGATTCGGTAGATGACCTCGCCGTCGCTCCACGGCCCGGTCATGTCCGGCGATGTGCGAAGAATTACCTTGTCGGAAAAAATCTGCGGATCAACCATCACTGCGATCCACTTTTTCAGTTCCGGGTGGTAGCGCACCGACATCTCGGAGGCGCCTTTACTCATGATGATTTTCGCCTTCGCCGGCTCAATCCCATCGTGCCATTGGTCGTCGCTGCCAAGGTACTGCAAGTTCTTCTTCGGATCGTCGAGCCCCTTCAGAGGAATGCGCGTAAGGATTTGCGGCCGGCTTCCCTGTTCGTACAAAGTGAAGATGTATAGATAATCGTGCGCGATCAGCGCCGAAGCGGAGGGATTGGCGTGCACGCTCTCCGGCACGAGCGGGAAGTAGGAAACTTTCCAGTTCTGCGGATTGTCCTCTAGCCCGGTAACGCGCGCCATGTCGGTTCCACAAACTTCGAACCCCAGCGCGAACGCATTTGAATTTGGCGCATTGCGAACGCAGAGCAGGGTGATCCACAACTCATGGTCATGCTCTGCGCCATCGAGCGCCCAATAGTACGTGCCGTTATTCTGCTGCGGTTTAAAGAAGCTATCGCGATCGCCTTTGGCATCGCGTCGAATCGTGTAGTCAATCTTCCACTGACCGTTCTTGCACGTGGAAATCCCGATGGTGTTGTGTACCATCTGCGGTACATCTCCCGTGACTTGCCGCTTATCGCCATATAGGGTGTCGCCGAAGATCCACACGTCACGGCCATCTTGCATCGGAATCGAGTAGGCGGCGTCGGCTCCGACCCACCCCTGCTGAAAAGGAAATGATGGAGCGCAGTCGAAGTGAGGCAGGTCTTTCGCGAAGACCGAAATCGCGGAAAATAGAACGAAAAAAGGAACGATCCATCTGACAATCTTTCGCATTGGGAAATCCTAAATGTGCGCAGTCCGTCGCGCACGGGGAATGATGATTTTTGCCGGCGTTCCGGAAGAATCAGCCGGAACGCGATTCACTGCACGAATTCGATTGAATCTTTCGCCGCCTGAATGGTTCAGCCAAAGCCCTGAGCGGCGCACTACCACGAGGTTTCAGTCCATTTCATGGCATTGGAACATCACTGATTCGGCGTTGACTTGGGACGCAAATCACTATATATGTGCGAATGTCTGACAAACAAGTGGCGAACACTCATTGTCCGCAAAAAGAGCCTGAGATGCGGCCTCAAATTCCGCTGGAACAGTTCGAGATATTGCCGAGGGACTCGATCATCCGGAGGGACTCGCCTTTGATGCTGATGAAACCTTTGGGCGGGTGGCGAACTTGGGCAGGTCTACAGGATCAGTCCAAAGGGCAAGGTTCGTACCGTCGTCACGCTTGGAGGCTTTAATCTTGGCCTCACATTCTCCGCGAAGCAGGACTTATTCGTTTGCAAGTTCAAGTTCGGCGCCTCGATACCACTCGGCCCTCAGGAAAACCATCCGATCATGGGAGAGCAGGGCAATACCGTCTCCGCAATCCGAATTTCTCGGTGTTCGATACCGAAGGCAATATTTATTTCAGCGATTCCGGAGCGTTCAACCAAAACGATGGATTTCTCTTCGTTCTTCGACCGCACGAAAGATCGAGCAACTGCTCGATCATCTTGCGTTTCCCAACGGGCTCTCTCTGAGCGCCGATGAAAAGGCGTTGTACGTTGTGCAAAGCACAAAAGACAACGTGCTGGCGGTGCCGATCCTGAAATCCGGTTCGATTGGAAAGGCACGAGTCTATGCTTCGGGATTGACAATGTGCCGGACGGCGCAGCCCTCGACGCGCAGGGCAATCTGTATGTGACCTGTTATGCCTCACACAACGTGTACCGGGTCACGCCGCATGGGAAGGTCTCGCTATTTGCCGCGGATCGGGAAGGAACGATGATCGCGAGCCCCACCAACCTGGCGTTCGGGGGCACGAACTTCGATGAAATGTATTTTGCCAACTTGAGCCGCTGGCATATCTGCCGGGCTCGGGTTGGAATCAAGGGGCAACCGCTTGCCAACCAGCGCTAGCTGCCCGGAGAATCAATGAAAATTACCGACATAGGCTGGACTCCCGCCTTTATACCGATTGAAGCACCCTTGCGGTATTCAGTCGGATCGCATCCGGATTTCACGCATCATTATCGAGATGAAAACCGACGAAGGCATCACCGGCCTGGGCGAGTGTTATTCAGGCGCAAGCCGTGCCGGACAGCTCGCGGACCTGAAACCGCTGTTGATCGGCGAAGATCCGATGAACCTCGAGCGGATTCGCTGGAAGCTGGCAGCGCCGAGTTCGGTAAAACTGTTCGGCCACGCTCTGGGGTTCGCCGGACTTGAGTTCGCGATCCTTGATATTCAAGGGAAAGCTTTGAATCGGCCGGTGTGCGATCTGCTCGGCGGACGGATTCGCGACGAGATTGCGTTTTCCGCCTACCTTTTCTATCGCTATCCGAATGACGAGGGGGCTGGCGAAGTATCAACATCCGCCAGATGGTTGATTTTGCCAAAGCACTCGTCAGCAAATACGGCTTCAAGACCTTGAATACAAGACGGCGTGCTCCCTCCTGACGAAGAGGTAGAGACGTTCATCGCGTTGCGCAAGGAGTTCCCCAAACACCGCATCCGGCTGGATCCCAACGCGGTGTGGACGATTACGACCGCCATTGACGTCGCGCGACGGCTGCACGATTACAACGTAGAGTACCTGGAAGATACCGGTGTGGGGCCTGCGTGCGATGCAGCGGGTGAATGCAAGCGCGCCATGGGTGACATTGGCGTCGAACATGTCGGTGTTCGCGTTCGAGGATCTCGCCCCCACCGTGATGTCCAATGTGCTCGATGTCGTTCTGCTCGATCCGCACTGGTACGGAGGCATCCATCGCGCCAAGCTCGCAGGCCAGATCTGCGAGGCGATGGGCGTGACCGGGCATGCACAGCGGAGCAGAATTTGGGATTTCGCAGGCAGCCATGCTTCACCTCGCGGCAAGCCTGCCGAATCTGGTGCTGGCCCCAGACTCGCATTACCACCATCTGACGGACGACATTATCGAGGGCGGCAAGAGTAATATAAGAATGGAGCGATGGCCGTGCCGACCGGTCCAGGGCTTGGGGTGACGCTCGATCGCGACAAACTGGCTCGCTATCACGAGCTCTCGAAACGTCAGGAGATGGGCACATGGACGGACGATCCGCGTCGCCCGGGTGCGGTGATCACGCAGCCCAAATGGTAAATATGAAAGGCATGGCAAAAGCAGCAGGGACGGGACTGCTGGTGCTGACCATGCTGACAGCGTTGGCGCAATCGCAGGAAAGAACTCTCTGGAAGATCGGATCATTCGATAAGTCCTCAGGCCGTTTTCAGAAAGCCAGGGTATTGACTACGCAGATCCGAAAAGTGATCTCGTATTTGTGGTGGGTCAAAGCGACGATCGGGACTGGTATCGCTTTCAGCCAGGACCCGCCAATGGCATGACCGGCGCGCGTTTGCACCCATTCAAAATAAGATTTTCGCTGCCAAACGTTCCGCGCGGGGTGTATCGCCTGAAGATTGCTATTTTGTATAAACGCGCGCGTCTGTCGTTCCTGATGCTCGGCGTGAACGGGCATTGCAGATCTTCTATTTTCACCCCAAACTTGATTTCCACGCGGGCGATTGGGAAGGCACGTTTGT